>CAVWLO010000006.1:0-56501 GCA_963755985.1 uncultured Acidimicrobiaceae bacterium | reverse complement strand
ACGGCAGCGACCACCCATGGGAGCACGCGCAGCTGCAGCCATGAACATCGGCTTATCAGCAGCAGGACGTGGCCGATCTCGTCGGCCAGGACTGAACCCAACAGGTCGGTCACGGCCCGGGAAAGCTCGGGTGCGTCGGACAGCACTGCCTGCCCTTCTCTCAGGAGTTGGGCCAGAACGACTGCCCCAGCCATTTCGGCGACCAAGAGAGGTAAGCGGGCCGACCCAGGGCGGCATCGCTTGCAGGATGGCGATCGAGGTGCGGACCACCAACCCGGGCTCGGTCTGGTCCGGCCGCCGGCCAAACAGCGCCAGAACGTCACCAAATGCGGTGGCGTGGTAGATCTCCTGAAGATCCGCTACGTCGCGGGCCCGCACGTCGCCGCTCAACAGGCGAGGCTGGTGGGCCTGGAGTGCCCGGCGAACACCCCACTCCTCAGTCGTGTTGGCAAATTCCAGATAGGTGAGCCATTCGTCCAACCGTGTGGTCAGCTCCGGAGAGAGCAATGGCCGGAGGTTGTGCACGTCCGAATGCTCCGATCGCCACAACCGGATCTGGTTCTCACGGACGGGAAGACGCAACGATTCGAAATCGGGTGGGCCGTCCACCGCCAGGCAGCGCTGCACGAACTCGGCCTGGGCGGCAACCCTCGCCTCCTTCGCTATCTTCAACAGCCGGCTGTCCATCACGATCCCCTTTGTACCCCACGCGCGAACCTGCTCACGCCACCGATACCGGCCAGCAGCCGGGCCGTTTTCTTCCCACGTAAACTGCGCCGATGCGGTGGGCTCGGGTTGGGGCGGTGATGGCCAGGATCCGAGCCAGGCTGGCCGGCGTCGTCCACGCCCCTGGGCTCGCTATGGCCCTCACTCCCTACCGCAAGCTCTGCCTGGCCGCCTTTGCCTGCGCCGTCGGCCGCTCGGTGCTCGGCGTGATACCCATCCTGGTCGTCCGCGACCTGATCGACGATCTCCAGGGCCATCACGTCCAGGTGTCCCGCATTGCTGCCCTCGTCGGCATCGGCGCGGCCGCGTTGATTGCGGCCGGTCTGCTGGCCGCGGCAGAGACTTCGCTCACCTTGCGGGTAGCCACGGGGGTGGTGGCCGACCTGCGCTCCCGCGTGTTCGGCCGGCTCCTCGACCAATCGGTCGGCTACCACACCGCCGCCCGGTCCGGCGAGCTGATGTCCCAGGTGCTCAACGACATCGGCGGGATAGACGAGGTGTTCGGGACGGTCCTGCTCAACCTGGCCACGTCATCCTGCGTACTGGGCGCCTCGCTGATCGTGATGTTCGTCCTGTCGTGGCAGCTGGCCTTGCTCTCCCTCGTCCTCTTTCCCATGGTGGCTCTGGCCTTGCGACTGGGAGCCCGATCTATCTATCGCCGCCGGATGGCGGTTCAAGAGCAGTTCGCTCGCTTGACCGTCTACCTCGGCGAGATGCTCGGACCTTCGGGGATCATGCTGATCAAATCGCTCGGACGCAACCAGGACGAGCGGCGACGATTTGCCGAGGCCAACGCACGCATGCGCCGTCTCGAAATCGAATCGGGCATGGCCGGACAGTGGATCACCGTCGTGGTGTCGGTCATGCAGATGATCGGCCCGATCGTGCTCTTGCTGGTCGGTGCCGTGCTTCTGGCCCACCACCAGATCTCGCTGGGCACGCTGGTCGCCTTCGCGGCCATTGCCACCACCGGCCTTGGGTCCGGCATGCAGTCGTTGGCCGTGGCCGTGGCCACGGCCATTCGGGTCATGCCGCTGTGGACCCGGACCCAGAACCTGCTCGGCGACGTCCCCGACATCGTCGAGCGTCCATCGGCTCTGGCCTTGATCCGACCCACAAGGACGAGTCACCTTCGAGAACATCTCGTTCGCATACCCAGGGCAGCGCACACCGGCCCTGTGTGACGTGTCCGTCGACATAGCGCCGGGCCAACTGGTTGCACTGGTCGGGCCCAGCGGAGCAGGCAAGACGACCATGGCCAACCTGGTCGTCCGCTTCTACGATCCGGACTCGGGCCACGTTCGCCTCGACGGCCATGACCTCCGGGACCTCAAGCTGTCGGCTATCAGCGATGCCGTGGGGATGGTGCTGCAGGAGACGTACCTCTTGAACGCGTCAGTACGGGAGAACCTGCTCTACGCTCGGCCCGACGCGTCCAGATGCGCTGGTTCGGGAGGCCGCCGTCCATGCCGCCCTCGACGAGGTGATCGCCGCCCTGCCTGACGGGTACGACACCGTTGTCGGAGAGCGCGGGTACCGGCTCAGTGGCGGCGAGCGTCAACGCCTGGCCATCGCCCGCATCATCCTCAAGGATCCGGCCATCCTCGTCTTGGACGAGGCCACCTCCCATCTCGACAGCCTGGCCGAGTCCCGCGTCCAAGCAGCCATGATCGAGATGTTCCGGGGCCGAACGTCCCTGGTCATCGCCCACCGACTGTCTACCGTCTATGCAGCCGATGTGATCCTCGTGCTCGACCGGGGCCGGATCGTAGAGCGGGGCACCCATCACGAGCTGCGCGAGGCCGGCGGCCTGTACGCCAGACTGCACTCCCTCCAGCTCCTGGGTCAGGATGACCGTCTCGCCGGCTGGCAGCCGGCTACGAGTCGCTCGGCACGGTCGACCACGTCCCGGCGACGGTCTGGGCGGTCCGGTTGCGTCCCGATGGGCCATTTGGCTGGGAGCGGGCCTGGGCACTACTCGGAGACGACCGATCGGCAGCCAGGCCGAGCACTTTCGTTTCGACGGCGACCGGCGACGCCTGGCCGTCTCCCGGCTGGTGCTCGACGAACTGGTGCGCCACCTCGTCGGCGCCCTCTGCGACCCGATCGCCGTGGTGCACGAGTTCGGGGAGCCTCCTCGACTGCCCGGTAGCGAACTTGCGCTCAGCGTTGCCCACTCGGGCGACTACGTCGCCTGTGCGGTGTCGCCGCGCCCGATCGGGGTTGATGTCGAGGCGCTCGCCTTCGGATCGATCATCCGCTCCCCGGCTTACCCAAGAGCTTGCGGCCGGCTGTCTGAGCCCGTCTGAACAGTCGGCTGCTCTGGTCCCTTCCCGAGGCCGAGCGGTGGGCGGCGTTCCTAGGGCTCTGGGTGCGCAAGGAGGCCCTCCTCAAGGCAAGGGGTGAGGGGATGAGCGCCGATCTGACACGCGTCGATGTCCGGGACGGGATGACTCACGGACACCCCGAGGGCTCCCAGTGGTGGCTGTGGGATATTCCGCTCGGAGCGCGGTGGGGTCGGCGCCATCGCGTCACCGGAGGGGGTACCGGTCGTGGTTCGAGGACCGCGGGATGCAGAATGCGGCCCTGGGATAGTTGCGAGGCTTGGCGAAGAACGTGCGGCGTAGGGGTCCTGCGGGCCACGGGGTATGTGAACGCTCTATGAACGCGACGAAGTCCCCTCGCCAAGTCGACGACGGGCAAATAGCATCGAGTCATGTGAGACGTCTTCGCCATCGCTGGCGCCGATGGAGGCAGAGACGACGAATGCGCTGGCGGGGCTGATTGGCCTGAGGATGTCGACCGACTGACCGATGAGGGGAGCTTCCCTGGAAGGACCAGATCCCTCCTGCGCCGAGATCGACCGACAACCCGACTGAGCGACCCACCATTGGTGTCATCGCCCCGCCACGCGCGACGCTGCTCGTGTCAGATGACGCCGACCCAGCGGACAGGGGCCAGATGACCATGGACGTCGGAACCACTCCCTCGATCGGCCCGGTGGCGTACTTCAGCATGGAGATCGCCATCGCCGACTCGCTGCCGAGCTACAGCGGCGGACTGGGTGTTTTGGCCGGCGACCACCTCCGCTCGGCCGCCGACCTCGAGCTCCCGGTGGTGGGGGTCACCCTCCTCTACCACGACGGCTACTTCCGCCAGCACCTCGACGCCGAGGGGCGCCAGTACGAGTCGGCGGTGCGCTGGGCGCCGTCCGATCTCCTCGAGCCGCTCACCGTCCAGGCCAAGGTGCAGATCGGTGACCGCGAGGTGGTGGTCGCGGTCTGGCGCCTCGAGATCACCGGGGTCACCGGGTTCCGGGTCCCCGTCTACTTCCTCGACACCCGGGTCGCCGTCAACGAGCCCGAGGACCAACTGATCACCGACCACCTGTACGGCGGTGACCTCGAGCACCGGCTTCGCCAGGAGATCGTGCTCGGCATGGGCGGGGTCGCCGTCCTGGAGAAGCCTCGGCCACACCGGGATCGCCAGCTACCACATGAACGAGGGCCACTCCGCCCTGCTCGCCCTGGCCCTGCTCCGCCGGCTGGCCCCTTCCGCCGGTCAGGCCGAGCCGGCCCACATCGACGAGGTCCGCTCGCGCTGCGTGTTCACCACCCACACCCCGGTGCCGGCCGGTCACGACCGGTTCCCGCCCGGGTTGGTGGGCGAGCTCCTCGGGACCGACACCCTCGACGAGCTCGAGCAGCTGGGGGCGACCGAGGACGGCGAGCTGAACATGACCCTGCTGGGCATGACCTTCTCCCGGTCCATCAACGCCGTGGCCCTGCGCCACGAGCTGGTGTCCAAGGGCATGTTCCCCCAATTCGACATCCACTCGGTCACCAACGGCGTCCACGCCCCGACGTGGACGGCACCGGCGTTCGAGCGGCTGTTCGACCGGCACATGCCGTCGTGGCGACGAGACAACACCGGCCTCCACGACGCCACTGCCATCCCGCTCGACGAGGTGGCCCGGGCCCACACCGAGTGCAAGCAGGTGCTGCTCGACGAGGTGACAGCCCGCACCGGCCACCGTCTCGACCCGAAGGCGCTGACCATCGGTGCGGCGCGGCGGGCGACGCCCTACAAGCGGACCGACCTGATCCTCTCCGACCTCGAACGCCTGGAGGCCATCTCGTCGCTCACCCCCATCCAGATCGTCTACGCCGGCAAGGCCCACCCCAAGGACGACCCGGGCAAGGAGCTGATCGCCCGCATCGTCCGGGCCGGCGACGCCCTCGCTGGTCGGGTGGAGGTGGTCTACCTCGAGGACTACTCGATGAAGCTGGCCGGGATCCTGTGCGCCGGGGCCGACGTATGGCTGAACACGCCGACCAAGCCCCACGAGGCCTCGGGCACCAGCGGCATGAAGGCGGCGCTCAACGGCGTGCCCAGCCTGAGCGTGCTCGACGGCTGGTGGATCGAGGGCCACGTCGAGGGCGCGACCGGGTGGGCGGTCGGCGACGCCTCGCCCGAGAGCGACGATCGGGTCGAGGCGGCCGACCTCTACCGCAAGCTCGAGGAGGCCGTCCTGCCCCTCTACTACGGCCGCCCGACCGCTTTCACCGAGGTCCGTCGGTCGACGATCGCCCTGAACGGCTCGTTCTTCAACACCGGGCGCATGGTCCGCCAATACGCCGATCGGGTCTACCGAACGGCCAAGCGGGTCCCGTCGGGCTCCGCCGGCTGAGCTGGGACCTCACAACCCCAGTACGTGATCCCAACAGGTCCACGTGGACCGACCGAGCCGGGTCGTGCTTCTGACCGGCAATGGTGTTGCACGAGTGCACGAGAAGGGTCGGTGTCGACGAGACCCAGTCACCGTTCATGGAGCGGCACACAATCTGGTTGCGACCCGCCGCCCCCCGAACGGCTCGTTCTTCAACACCGAGCGATGGTCCGCCCGTACGCCGATAGGGCCTACGCATGGGCCTTCGTGGGCATGTGGGATCACACCGATGTATAATGTGATGTATGCGCAGGACGAATATCTACCTCGAGGACGAGCAATCACAAGCCCTGGAAGCGGCCTCACGCTCGGAGGGGATTTCGCGGGCCGAGCTGGTTCGTCGGCTCATCGACCGCGGTATGAACGGGGGGCCAACGAGTGATGTCGACGTCGACGTGGCCGCAATCGAGGATTCCTTTGGTGTCCTCGGCGGCGAGGAGTTCGACACCGACAGCCCATTGATCAGGCGCGACGTCGACGATCGGGCTCGCCACCTGGAGCGAGTGGCTCGGCAGTGATCCTTCTCGACAGCGATGTCCTGATTGCCCACCTCCGGGGGGTCGATGCCGCCCGGGACTGGCTCATCCGGGCACGAACGGAGACGGGCCCACTGGCGGCGAGCACGATCGCCATTGCCGAGGTTGCCGGTGGGATGAGGGCACCGGAGCACCGAGAGGTTGCCCGGCTCTTGGCCAGTCTCCGGCACTTCCCGGTGACCGAGCGGATCGCCTGGCGAGCTGCAGAGCTCATGCGGGCCCACCGGCGATCGAACATCGGGATCGGGCTCGGCGACTACCTCGTCGCCGCTACCGCTCAGGTGGAAGGGCTCGACCTTGCCACGTTGAACACCAAGCATTTCCCCATGTTCGAGCGGTTGGTCTCCCCCTTCGACCTATGACGTACGCGGCGGCGGGCCATGGCGACGTGAATCCCCACCTGATGCTCGGCAAGAATGGGGAATGGGAACTGGTCCTGCTCGGCTCTCTCCTCAGTTGGGTGAGAGCGACCTGCCGGCGTTCGAAGACATGTCGACACCCTCCCTGCCGACTGGCCGACGCCGGACGATCCACTGGCGCTCGCTGAGCGATGCGATCGTGTTCACGCTGCTCATCGTCGGACCGACAATGGTATGGGAGGAGATCTGGCGGGGCCGGCCCATGATCGATCAGGGCGGGAACCTGTGGCTGGTACCGGCCGTCGTCGTCACCCTCGCCTACTTCGTTGGCGGCGCCATCGCGGGGCGGCACCGGCGGCGGCCTGGCGGTGCCCTCATCCAGGGGGTCGCCTTGGCCCTCTCGACTTCATCGGTCTTGGTCACTGCCGATCTGGTTCGCCGGATCGTGATTGGAAACCACCAATCGGCCGCGGTCGCCCTCTTGTGGTTGGCCGCCGCCGCGGGGACGATCCTCATCGCCGTGCTCGGATCGTTGTCCGGGCGTTGGCTCTACATCCGACGTCGGGCGCGATGGTCAGCGTGATGCATCCCCAGTGTCCAGGCTTCAAACGGAACCCTCGGATGGCCTCCCGCGGATCTTCGATCCAAGGCCCGAATGTTGGGTTCCGACCCTGAGGCGCCGTCGTCGCCGGGGGCGCGTCCTCCTCGAGGTTTTGGCCGTGCTGGTGGTCATCATCGTCGTCGTCTCGGTGCTGTTCTTCATCGAGCCGTCGACCAACGCGCCAGCCCGGTCCGACGCCGTAGTGGTGCTGGCCGGAGGGAACAACTCCAACCGGATCGACAAGGGCATCGAGCTGGTCAAGGCCGGCTACGCCCCGAGGCTGTACGTCTCCGCCCCCGGCTTCTTCGACTGCCCCAAGTCCCTCCCGTCGGTGCCGATCACCTGCTTCAACCCGCAGCCGGCCACCACCCAGGGGGAGGCCCGCTCGGCTGCTGCCCTGGCCGACCAGCACCACTGGAACCAGATCATCGTCGTGTCGGGCACCCAGCAGGTGACCCGGGCCCGCATCCGCTTCGACCGCTGTTACCACGGGACCATCCTCATGGTCCCCGCCGACCCCGGTGGCCTGTGGAACTGGGTCTCCACCGTCGCCTACGAGTGGGGGGCCACGGCCAAGGCCCTGACCCTGCAGCGGGGCTGCTGAGACCGACTCGGCCGGCAGTCAGCTGTTGACGCGGTTGAGGATCTCGGCCAGGGCCTCCGGCTGGCTGACCATGCACATGTGACCGGCGTCGAGGTCGATGAGGGGGCAGTGGCCGACGTTGCCGGCGAAGCGCGACTGCTTGGCCGGCGCCACGATCAGGTCCTGCAAGGTCCGCACCCAGGTGGACGGTGTCGGGGCCCGAAGCGGTGAGAGGTCCACGGGATCGGCCGACAGTCGGGGGGCCTCGGCCACCAGGCGCTCGACACACCAGGCGAACTGCTCCTCGTCGAGGTCGTTGCCGAGGACCACCTTGGCCAGGGCGGCATCCATCGGGCCAGGCTCGACCGGCTCACCGGCGTCTCGGATCATGGCCTGGATCTCCGGATCGAGGGTGTCGAACGCGCTCGAGTCCATCTTCGGGAACCGTGCAGGCGACGAAGACCAGGCCCCGCACCCGCTCTCCCAGGAGCCCGACCATGGCCGGCATCGAGCACCCGGCCAGCGAGTGACCGACGAGCACGAACGAGTCGAAGCCGGCGGCATCGACGTCATCCCGGACGGATGCGGCGCACTCGTCGAACCCGACCGCGTCGAGGGGCGCCGGGTGTGCTCCCCGACCGGGCAGATCGACCGCCACGACGGGGCCGTCGAGGTGGGGCACGAGGCGGTCCCAGCAGCGGCTGTCGAGACCGCCACCGTGGACGAGGACGAGGGGTGTCATGGGCATGGACCGTCGTACCATGGAACCGGGAGCTCCGCCATGCACGCCGTCGACATCGTCATCATCGCAGGATGGGTCGCCTTCTGGGTCTACTGGCTGGCCGCGTCGGTCGGCGCCAAGACCGGGCAGACCCGCTGGACCCGGTTCGGAGGCGTGCGGGTCGGCATCGTTCTCGTCGTGTTGCTCCTAGTGCGCGTCGGAGCCTTCAAAGGGCATCAGGTCACGGACGACCCATGGTTGGAGGGCGTCGGCCTCGTCGTCTTCGTGCTCGGCCTGGGTCTGGCCGTATGGGCCAGGATCTACCTCGGCCGGAACTGGGGCATGCCGATGTCCCAGAAGGTCGACTCGGAACTGGTCACGACCGGTCCTTACCGCCGCATCCGCCACCCCATCTACTCGGGCATCATTACCGCCATGATCGGCACGACCATCGCCGTCAGCCTGTTCTGGCTGGTCGCGGTGGCGGCGCTCGCCGCGTACTTTCTCTACAGCGCCGTGATGGAGGAGCGCTATATGTCCGACCACTTCCCCGACTCCTATCCGGCGTACAAGCGCTCGTCCAAGATGCTGATCCCCTTCATCCTCTGAGCTGTTAGCACGTCGGTTCCTACGTGCTACAGGTAATACATGACATCGGTAGGGGTCCGAGAGTTGCGCCAGCGAGCCAGCATGCTGCTCAGGCTGGTCGAACAAGGGGAGCGGCCGAGTTCACCGATCCTGGACACACCGCGGCCATGCTGAGTCAAGAGCGCTGACCGAGTTGGTAGCCACCCTTTGGACTCATCAACGTAGCTCTGCCAACGCCACCGAAGGGGGGGACGAGACCACGGGCATCTCCGGGAATCCCCATCTCGTCGGCGAGGTCCACGAGGTCCCCGACTGCTTCGGTGGCGCGGCCGTCGAGCACCAGTTGGTCCATGACACCGGGCCGCAGCGGGACGATCCGGGCAATGGGGTGACCGTGGTCGGTCACCTCGATCGCCTCGCCGTGGACGACTCGCTTCAGTACGGCGCTCGCCTGTTGCCTGAGCTCTCGGATTCCTACACGGTTACTCGTCGTGTTGACTCGGTAGAACATTGAGCCCTCACCCTCCGCGGGGCTGGGAAGAGGGCGACGGGTCCCGGCCACCGGTCGGCCGTAGTCTGTCCGGATGGTCGTCACCTGCTGGGCCACGGGCACGATACGCAGAGCCTGGCCGGCGTGGCTCCTGGGCGACGCCACCGGCCGCTTGGGCGTCAACGGGTGACCGCTTCACAGGCATCTGTGCTCCCTCCTGTCGGCCAGCTCCGCGACGAGCTCGGGACGAGCGCCGCACTGTGGGCCGACACGCGCCACGAGGTCGAAGCCGACCGGTGGCTGGCCTTCAGCCACGCCCCCAGCGTCGAGTTCAACCTCGTCGTCTGCCACGGGCCCCATGCCGGCGGCACCGTGGCCAAGAGCGTCGAGGAGATCGGTGCGAGGAGGGTCCCTACCTTGCTGGCCCTGGCCGGGGAGGCACTGGGCTCGGCCCAGGTTGCCGCGGACGCCGGCTGGGTCTGCGTCGGCGAGCGCGCCTTCATGGCCCTCGGACGACCCACCGTGACCGTCGACCCGGCGGCGCGACTGGCGACCCCGGACGACCTGCCCGCCGTCCGGGCCGTGCTGGCCGAGACCTTCGACACCGCCCCGGAGCTGGCCGCCGTGGCCCTGCCCGAGCCCCAGGCCTGGCCCCCGGGCACGGAGGTCTGGCTGCTCGACGACGGTGCTCTCCGGGCGGTGACCGCGGCGGTGCGAGTGGGCAATGGCTTGGGCATCTGGTCGACGGCCACCCTCCCCAGCCAGCAGGGACACGGTTATGGGCGCCGGCTCCTCGAGTCGGTGCTCGCCGCTTCCGGTGCCGACCATTCCGTGCTGCAGTCGTCGGTGGTGGGAGAGCCCTTCTACTGCTCCCTCGGCTACCAGGTGGTGGAGCGCTGGCAGCAGTGGTCCCGTCCCCGCTGGGTGCTGGGTCGGACCTGAGCGCTGTACCGGTAGTGATCCGCTCGTTCGGCTCTTCGATCTCGTCTCGATCGAGTGGTCGCTGGTTCCCCGCCCGCCACGCCGCATCGAGGCGACGAACAGTCCCTGCGGAACGATTCGCGTAGACGTGGCGGGCCACGCCGAACAACTATGCCCGAGTGCTGCCCTTTCGCGGGTCGAACCTGCTGGGCGAGCGACGTTGGATGCGGGGGGAAGAGCGTCCGTTCTTCGAGTCGAGGTCTGGCAGAATCGGGTAGGTGAGCGGAACGCGAGGGAGAACCACCAAGCCAAAGGGTGGCGGAGCCTGGCTCGTTTTGACACGAGACGTCTCTCAGTCGGTGCGGGTGGAGGGTGAGTCGCAGATACAGGCCGGCTGCGTGCTCGACATGGACACCGGTCTCGTCCGCGGAGTAGCGGTCGGCGCCACCGAGGCAGACGCAGTCGCTCAGGCGCTCACGATGGGTTTGACCAAGCCAGCTGGCACCCTGCCGCCCGGGCGTCCCGATGAGCTGCTTTGTGCACCGGACTTCCACAGGAAACTGACGGAGATCCTGTCGTCGGTCACTGGTGGTGATCCTGCGCCGGTCCGGGCGATCGACCCACCGGCCGAGGCGGAGGAGATCTTCGACTCGTTCATCGGCCACATGTCCGGTCGGCCGCAGCCCGACGAGCCCGCCGGGCCGGCCGACTGGGCATTGCTCTATCGCCAGGCGCTGGAGTTCTACCAAGCTGCACCGTGGATCCGATGGCACGACGATGTCGTCCTGGGACTGGACATGAGCATCAATGGCGCTCATCCGCGGTTCGCGGCGGTGGTTATGGGCAACGCCGGGATCCAGCACGGACTGGTTCTCTATCCAGGCGACAACGTCCCGGCTGGTCTGAAGGACTGGGAGCCCGACCGACCCGTGCCAACCCCGACGGGAACCGTTGCCTTGATGCTCGATCCACAGGCGGACGTGCCACCCGATCTCCGGGGCAAGGCGTTCCGCTACGGGTGGCCGCTCGACGCAGAGTTCGCACCGGTCGCGCTCCGGCTGGGACCGGGAGGTGAGGGCGGTGATGCCGGCGAGACGGAGACTCAGCTGCTGGCCGTCGCGCTCGCAGCAGTGACCGCGCACGACGCCCGCGGGCCCCTCACGGTCGGATCGGGAGAAGCAGCCACGACTGGGAGAGTCGTACTTGGGAACGGGCGCACCGCCACCTTTTCCGTTGGCCAGGAGCTACCAGCGGCAGAACCGGACCTCCCCCAATTCCGGGTGCACGAGGCGGGCTTCGATCTCGTCCCCGAGGGCACGCCGGTGGTCCTGGGCCATCTGCCCTGGGCATCGGTCGCGGCACTGCGTACTGCGGCGCGAATCCACCGCCCGTTCCCTGCGAGTGCGCCACGTCCGAGCGGAAAGGAGGTGCCATTGTTGGGGATCCTTCCGAAGCCGGGAAAGGGCGACGCCACGGCGGCCATGGTGGCCGAGCTCGATCCCTACGGCGTAGCAACGGTACCGACCGACGAGGGCCGGGAGGTCTTCGTGCTGGTCGGAGGAGATGGCGCGCAACTACTCATGGAGGTGGCCGCCAACAATCCGAGCCTGGCCGACTTCCGTCGCCGGATGCGCACAACCAACGGCCTACACGTCGTCATGGTGACCGACCAGGAATCCAGCTGGGGAGAAGGCACCGTCTACGGCTTTTTCGAGTGCCATCAGCCGCCGCCAAAAGCTCCTCCCCGGACGAGCAAAACCAGCGGAGCACGACCCAAGCATCGGAGATAGGCCGCTGTCGTCAGATCGCGACCAGATCGACATGGCGATCCAACCGCCGAAGATCGTCTGAATCAGAAGTGATGATCCGCACTCCCCGCTCCCGTGCAGCTACGACGACCGATGAGTCGACGACGTCAGCGGTGTCTGTCGTGCCGCACAGCTGTCCAGCGGACCGTGCCCGATAGTCGTCGAGCACAACCACCTCGCACAAGGCCGATCCGAGAAGCCGGGCGAGCCGGGTCTGCCGAGCGCCGTCCCGCCAGGCCTGGGCTATGACGCCAGCAGGGACGAAGAGAGTGTCTCCGTGGTCGAGAGCCCTGGCGACGATCGCCACAACACGCCTGTCGTTCCTCTCGAACCCGACCAGTGCACCAGTATCGAGAACGGCCCCGCTCATCGACCAAGGGCTCGGTCGGCGGCCTTGCGTTCGGTCGCCGTAAGCGGGCCACCGGTTTCGACAAGCATCTTCTCCAACAGCGCCGCCAGGTCGTCCAGTTTGGCCTGCTCCTGCAGGGCCCGAGCCACGTAGGCGCTGACGCTGGACGCACGGCCCTCCGCGACGGCCCGCTGGGCTTGGTCGACCAGTTCGGTGGGAAGGCTGACCGCGATCTTGCTTGTGGTCATACCACCTATCATACCAACCGCCGGTTACATCGCCGTGCTCGGTCATCCAGCCAGAGCCAGTTCGGTCCGGAAGACTGCCGTTGGCATCGAGTAGACCTCGCCCCTCCGACACTTCGCTGACGAAGCATGGGTCGGTGAATGTTGGTCCCGTCCCCGCTGGGTGCTGGGTCGGACCCGAACGCGAGGGACTCGATTTCACGGATCTCCAGAGCCCACTGCGGCCAGGTCATACCCGGTTATACTCATGGCATGAAGACCGCGATTTCCGTCCCGGAGGAGACCTACGAGCGAGCATCCAAGCGCGCTCACGACCTGGGCATGAGCCGGTCCGAGTTCTTCTCTCGTGCTGCCGCCCGCTACCTGGACGAACTGGACAGCGAATCGGTGACCCACCAGATCGACATGGCCCTCACTGCCGTGGGGAATTCTGACGACTCCGCGGCCGACGCGGTGAGCGTGGGCCACCGACTGCTGATCGAGACCACATACGATTGATGATCGACCGAGGCGGCATCTACTGGGCCGATCTCGGAGCGCCGATCGGTTCTCGCCCAGCCAACCGGCGCCCCGTGCTCGTGATTTCCGCCACCACGTACAACCGAAGCCGTCTGGCGACGGTCCTCGCCGCCATCATCACCTCGAACACCGCTCTGGCAACCCTGCCCGGCAATGTGTTCTTTCCCGCCGCTAGTACCGGACTGCCCCGGGACTCCGTCGTCAACGTGACCGCCCTGGTCACCTTGAACAAGGCAGACCTCACCGATCACCTGGGCGACGCCCCGCTGCCACTGCTCAAAGAGGTGGACCGAGGTCTTCGCCGTGTCCTCGATCTGTAGCTCGCCGGGCGCCCAAAGTAGACGAGCGCTACGCGAGGTCAGCGGCGCTGATCGCTGACTAGGTCGGCATGCTTTTGGGCCGCGGTCAGCGCCTGGTCGATGTCCTCCAGCAGGTCGTCGATGTGCTCGAGCCCGATGGAGAGCCGGACCATGTCCGGGGTGATGCCCACCGAGGCCAGCTGGTCCGGGGCGAGCTGGCGGTGGGTGGTGGAGGCCGGGTGGATCACGAGGGACTTGGCGTCGCCCATGTTCAACAACCGCTTGAACAACGTCACGGCATCGAAGAAGGCGATGCTCGCCTCGCAGCCGCCCACCACCCCGAAGGTGAGGATGGAGGGGACCCGGCCGCCCAGTTCGCGCTGGACGAGCTGATGCGACGGGTGGTCGGGGAACCCGGCGTAGCCCACCCACGCCACTCTTTCGTCGTTGGCCAGGTACTCGGCCACCGCTTTGGCGTTCTCCATCTGCCGCTCCAGCCGTACGCTCAGGGTCTCCAGCCCCTGGAGAACCAAGAAGGCGTTGAACGGAGCGAGGGTGGCCCCCCCGTTGCGGAGGCCCACGGTCCGGCACCGCACGATGTAGGCATCGTCGGGGAACTGCTCGGCGTAGACCACGCCGTGGAAGGCCGGCTCGGGCCGGTTGAACATGGGGAAGCGCTCGGGGTGCTCGGCCCAGGGGAACGTGCCGGCGTCGATGATCACCCCGCCGAGGACCGTCCCGTGGCCGCCGATGAACTTGGTCAGCGAGTGGATGACCACGTCGGCGCCGTGGGCGATGGGCTTGAGTAGGAGCGGCGTGGCGATGGTGTTGTCGACCACCAGGGGCACCCCCCGCTCGTGGGCGGTGGCGCTCAGGGCGTCCAGGTCGATGACGTTGCCGGCCGGGTTGCCGATGCTCTCGCAGAAGACGGCCCGGGTGTTGTCGTCGATCAGCTCGGCAATGGAGTGGGCGCTGTCGTCCCGGGCGAAGCGGGCCTCGATCCCCTCTTCGGCCAGCCCGTGGGCGAACAGGGTGTGGGTGGCCCCGTAGAGCTGGGGCGTGGTCACGATGTTGGTGCCGGCCGTGGTCAGGTTGCGGATGGACTGGTAGACGGCGGCCGCCCCCGAGCTCACCGTCAGGGCCCCCACCCCGCCCTCCAGCGCGGCCATCCGCTGCTCCAACACGTCGTTGGTCGGGTTGTTGATCCGGTTGTAGTGGAAGCCGGGCGCCTCCAGGTCGAAGATCTGGCCGGCCTGTTCGGCGCTCTCGAGCTCGTGGGCCACGGTCTGGTAGATGGGGACGGTGGCCGCACCGGTCGACTCACCGGCGTAGCCGCCGTGGATGGCTAGGGTCTGGTCGCGCATGGCTGTCTCCTCGTCCTGATGCCGGTCATCCCGACCGCCTCCCGGCGCCGGCCAGCTTCTTGCGCCGGACCTCGGTGAACCAGTTGCCGGCCAGGCGCTCCATGGGCGCCTGCCAGTCGATCGCGATCCGGTCGGCACAGGCATCGAAGGGGAACGACTCGAGCAGGGTGGCGTCGCGCTCGCCGGCCCGGGCCGACCGCTCAAAGGCCTCGAGCTGGCGGACGCCCCCGAGGTCGAGGTAGCCGGTCGGCAGGCGCGGGTAGTCGCGGACCTGCCCGGTCAGATAGCGCCGGACGTCGCGCCGGTACTCTCGCAGCAGGGTGGTCGGCGAGTACTCGGGATGGCCCTGGAGGAGCACGGTCAGACAGCCCCGGTCCGAGGCGGCCACCGTCCACCCCACCTGGTCCGAGGACAAGAGCACGGTATAGCCGTGCTCCTCGACCGCCGAGGTGGGCACGTCGTGGAGGCGCGAGTGGGGGAACGACACCTGGCCGATGTCCTGGGTCAAGGGGTGGGTCGGATTGACCCGTTGGGGGTAGACGCCGCTGTACTTGGCGCTGAGGCGCTCCCGCTCGATCCCGTTCACGGTCAACAAGGCGGCATGGGCGGCCAGACAGGACAAGAGCACGGCCGAGGTCGAGCGCCGGGCCCAGCGCAGCAGGCCCGACAGACTGACCCAGGTGACCTCGTCGCGCAGGTCGAACTGGCGGGGCTCGCTGCCGGTCACCACCACCGCGTCGGGGGGATGCCGGTAGAGAGCACCGAGGCCCTGATAGCGGTCGGCCAGGACCTGACCGATCACCTCGCTCCGGTTCTTGTCCGGGATCGAGTACAAGGAGATGTGCAGGGGCCGACCCTCGGCCCCGGCCGTCAGCAGCCGGGTGAACTGGCGCTCGGTGTCCTCGAAGGCGGCGTCGGGCATGGTGTTGACCAGCGCGATCTCAACCGGTTGGTCGGCGGCCTCCGAGGGGGAGCGCTCGAGGTAGGAGACGGTGGTCACGCCGTCACCCGCTTCGCCTCGTCCATGCGCTCGTAGGTGACGTCGGCCAGCTCGTACATGCGCCGGTTGACCTCGGCCACCCCGTCGGCGTCGTCGGCCGCGCCGACCACCGAGAACACATAGCTCCGGCTGCCCTGGGCCGCGTCGACCGGGTCACCCGGGCTCAAGTGCAATGAGACCTCGTCCACCCCGGGAAGCAGCCCGATCGCCCCGAGTCCCCCGATGGTGGCGACCCGCCGGGCGGTGACCGGCGGTTGGTAGAAGAGGCGGTAGCCGATGCGGTCGCAGCTGACCGGGCCCTCGACGTCGATCGGCTGTCCCAGCGCGCGGTGCAAGTAGAGGGCCAACAGGTCGATGCCCGCCGCCACCAGCACCATGTCCCGGATGCCTCCGCCCAGCCTGCCGTTCACCTCGATGACCCGGGGGCCGTCGGGGGTCAGCTTGATCTCGGTGTGGACACAGCCGCTGTTGACCCCGAGGGCCGAGAGCGCGTCGGTGGCCGTGGCCAGGACGGCGCCGGTCTGGTCCGGCCCGAGGTCGCTCGGCACGAAGAACCCCGTCTCCCGGAACGGCGCCACCGGGTGGAGCCTGCCGGTGACAGCCACGTGACAGAGGCCGGTCCCTCCTCCCAGGGTCTCGACCGAGACGTAGTCGGCGAAGCGCCCGTGCTCGGCCCCGACCGCGCTGGGCAGGTACTCCTCCACGATCATGGCCTCGTCGTCGTCGCCGCCCAGCCCGGCCAGCACGGCGACCAGTTCGCCTGCGTCATTCACCGGGAAGGTGTGCCAGCTCCCCGAGCCCTGCCTGGGCTTGACCACGGCCGGGTAGGCGACCTCGGCCGCCACCTCGGCCACCGCGACGCGGTCACGCCGCGAGGGGAGCGCCCACCAAGAGGGCACCGGCAGGCCGCCCGCCCGCAGGGCCCGGCGCTGGTCGACCTTGTCGGCCAGGCGCTGGGCCACGGCCGGGTCATGGAAGTCGAGACCGCACCGCTGGGCCAGCTGAGCCATGGGCACGAGGTCGTCGTCGCGGAAGGCGACCACCCCCTGGGGATGGAGGGACGAGACCGCGTTGGCCACCTCGTCGGGGTCGTGGCCCTCGATGTCGACCACCGGACCGAGCCGGGCCAGCAGCCGGCCGACCGAGGCCAGCTCGGGGTCACTGCCCCGCACCAGCCAGACCAGGTCGCACACATCGGTGGCCGCCGCGGCCAGCTGGAGGGGCGGGATCGAGCGGTACCCGTGGGGCACGAGGACAACCGGGCGCGCCGTCATCTCGCCCCCTCCAGGATCCGCTCGGCACAGAGTCCGGCGTCGACGAAGGCCCGCACCCGGCTGGCCGGAGAGGGGATGTAGGCGGTGTAGTACCGGGGCCCCTCGGTCAGGCCGCCGAAGACCCAGAGGCGGTGCTCGACCGTGCCCGTGGTGCTGACCGGGTGGAACTCGTCGGTCAGCTGCACCGAGCCCAGGTCCTCCCCCTCCAGGCGGAACTGGCCCAGGCGGCCCCGCTCATGGAGGCGCTGCAGCACGGGCGAAGAGGAGCGGTGCACCGAGGGCTCGTCCAGGTGCCCGGCCACCAGCCGGTCGAAGCGCTCGCAATAGGGCCGATCGAGCAACCGGGAGGCGACCAGGACAGCGTCCCCGTCGGCCGTCACCGACGGCGAGGGCCCGAAGGGCATGCGCACCACCTCGGCCTCGATCAGGGCCACCAGCTGCTCGGAGCGGGTGACGGGAGGGCCGGCCACGATCCGGGCCACCCGGGGCCGGACGTTGGCCTGGAAGTCGCGGTGCGAGGCCAGGGTCAGGCCGCCGAATTCGACGGCGGTGCGGATGGTGTCGCGCAGGACCCGGAGGACCTCGTAGGCCATCTTGACCGGGCTGGCCCCGTCGGGCACCAGCGCCTCGGCCACGTCGGAGGCCAGCATCTCGGTCACCCGGGACTGGTAGTCCTTGGAGCTGACGAAGGCCTCCCCCTCGCCGGCGAAGAGGTGGGCGGCGGCGTCGAAACAGCCGTAGCGGGCGACGTAGCCGGCCACCGCCTTCTCGAAGCAGCCCCCGCGCCAGGCCCGGGCCAGGTGCTCGGCCGCCTCGTCGGCGCGGTCGTCGGCTGCATCGCCGCCGGCGTCGTCGGCCGTGTCCAGCCGGGCCGATTGGGCGTAGAAGCAGGTGGTCATCTCGGCCAGCAACAGGGGCACCAGCTCCTGGCGGGCGTCGATCGGGCCCTGGCGCAAGGCGAGGGCCGCCTCCGGCGTGAAGATGCGGGGCCGGTACCTGCCCGTCAGGTCGGCGCTGCCCAGCGACTTGGCGCAGTAGGGGTAGCCGCTCCGGGAGAAGAGGGCGATGCGGGGCTCCTCCCCGCTCGGCCGGTAGCGGAGCCGGCCGCCTCGCCGGACGAAGGTGCCGCCCCGCCCGGTGGTGAGGGCGGTGACCACGTCGATGGCCACGAGGCCCATGCCCCGGACCGCGACCGAGGAGCCGGCCGGGACGGTCCGGGCCAGGCGGGTCACCGGGTAGGCCGGCGCGGCCGTCGGCGTGGCGCAGGTGTGGGCCGGCGGGCGGTTGCCGGTATGGCCGGTGGTCACGATCACGTGGTCGACGGCGAGCACGGCTCCCGTGGCCAGGTGGACCTCTTCCCGGTCGCCCGTATCGACCACGTCGGCCACCCACGTGGGGCGGTGGACGATGCGGACGGTCGGGGGCGCCTCGTCGACCAACTGGCGGTAGAACCAGGCCAGGTACTCCCCCATCAGACGGCGGGGGAGGAAGTCGTGGGGGGTGATGGGCCTGCCCGTCGTCGTCCGCTCGCAGCGGTCCCCCACCCACCGGTAGCCCGCACCGATCGCCCAGGAGAAGAAGTCGGTGGCCAGCCGCCCGGCCGCGAGCTCGGGGTACGGGTACATCGAGTGCTGGCCGCAGGGCGTGTTGAGGATGAGGTAGTCGGGCTGCTCGCCGCCGTAGACCCCCGGGCCGGGGGTGTCGGGCTCGATGACGTGGACGGTGAGGGCGGGGGCGAGACAGCCCCGATCGATGGCCCCGGTGACCAACCGCTCGAGCACGGCCAGGCCCCACGGGCCCATCCCCACGATGGCGACCTCGGTCATCGTCCGCCTCCGATCAGGCTCGGTGTGGCCGCCCGCGGTGCGGGCGCGAACCGCTCGGCCAGGTGGTCGAGGAGGGTGGTGGCCACCTCGTCCCGGTCGAAGGAATGCAACAGGGCATGGTCGAGCCCGGGCATGACCGCGATGCGACAGCCCGCCGCCTCCCGGTCGATCTCGAGCAAGGGCTGGAGCTCGTTCTGCCCACCGATGACAAAGACGTCCACGCCTGCGGTGGTCAGCTCGCACATCCAGCTTTCCGGCGCCTTGGTCCCGGCCACCCGGTTGGCCCAGCGCCAGGCCATCGAGCGCAATCGGTCCCGAAGGGGTGCGAAGGGGATGGCCCGGAAGACCCGGGCGGCCGAGGTGAGCGGTCGGCAGATCCTCCGCCGTTCGTCCATGGGGCCATCGGCCATCTCGGGGGGCGTGAACCGGAAGATCGGGTTGATGGCCGCCACCCCTCGGGGCAACAGGGCCAGGGCCCCCTCCAGGCTCAGGTAGGCGCTCGAGCACAGCCCGACCAGGACCACGTTGCTCGGGTCCTCGGGGGACATGGCCGCGGCCACATCGGAGACATCGGCCAGCGCCTCGGGAGCGTAGGACAGCCGGGTCGGCTGGCCGGGCCGGGCCGGGCTGTCGCCCAGCCCGCTCAGGTCGAAGCGGATGCTCCGCAGTCCCCGGGCGGCGAGCTGGCGGGCCAGGTCGACCCACAGGCGGTTGGGCCCGACGTGGCAGTCGATGCCCGAGTTGGACATCACCACGACCGGTCCCCCCGGTCGACAACCGGGGCCGTCTCGATGCCGAAGAGGCCCCAGGGCCCGAGGCGCCGGCACCGCTCGACGATGGGTTGGTCCCCCTCGGCCAGCACGGTGGTGCCGGCCGACCGGGTCGGGTCGGTGAGCCGGCGCCGCTCCCCGCCCAGCGCGGTGCCGAGCCAGGTGACGACGCTGGCCATCGTGGCCGTGGGCACCCGGCTGCAGACGGGCTCCACGTCGATGAGCTCGGCCTGGCCGACCGTCTCCTGCCAGTCCACGTCGGCGGTGCGGCGCGCGTCGGCCGGGACGGCCGCGTCGGGCCGGCTGAGCACGAGCGTCCTTCCCGCCGCCTGCAGGCCCTCCACCGGCAGGCGGAGCTCGGCCACCTCCTTGATGGTCACGTCGTCGAACCGGTAGCCCGGCAGCTCGCCGGCGGCCGGGCCCGTCTCTTCGGCGCCGAAGCGCAGCAGGCTGATCGACCGCTGCTGGCGGACGAACGCTCGCCCCGACCAGCACGGGTCCCAGGCGACCAGGGCATCGATGTCGCCGGAGCGCTCGGCTGCGGCCGCGGCCAGCAGGGCGCCCATGCGCATCCCGACCAGGGCGACCCGGCTCACCCCGGTGGAGCGGGCCAGGGACACGGCCTGGTCGATGCTGGCCAGCCAGGCGTCCGGCCGGCCGGCTCCCTCGTCGGCGCCGGCCGAGTCGCCCGTCCCGTCGTAGTCGAAGCGCACGGCCAAAAGACCGGCCTCGGCCAACCTCTCGGCCAGGGCGCGGTAGGTGTCGTGCACGCTGGTCGTGTCCCGGGCCAGCGGTGGGCAGAGCACCACCGCGCCCGACGTCCGGCCGTCGGCCGGCGTGTGGACCCAGCCGAAGACGGGGCGGTCGCCCGGTCCGAACCAGAGGGGGGCGGCGCTTCCCGCCGTTCGTTCGCTCATGACCACAGGCCGCTCAGCGCGGCCGTCGGCCAGGTGGCCCGGTCGAGCCCGTGGGCATGGAGCAGGGCCAGGACGATGCGGTCGACGCCGAAGCCGATGCAGGCGCTGTGGGCCACCTCCCCGGCGGCGGTCTCGATGGCGAAGGCCTCGCCGAAGTGGTCGCGGTGGCAGTTGGCCGACAGGAGGGCCGTCGTCGTCCCGGCGTAGAGGGAGGCCACCCCCTCGACCTTCAGCCCGGCGTCGAGCTGGTCGGCGCCCAGCATGCGGCCCAGCCGCCCGAAGAAGGGGTCGTTGGCCGTCTCGGCCTTGACGTCGAGCCCGAGGTCGCCGAGCCAGGTGAGGCCGTCGGCCATCCACTGGTCCCGGTAGGCCACGGCCTGGTCGGCCCGGCCCACGTAGACCAGCTCGTGCTGTTCGAAGGACCGCATGCGGGCCGGGTCGCCGCTCGGCTCGTTGCGGAAGCAGGTGGCCCGGATGTCGAAGAGCCGGCCCGCCTCGGGCAGCGTCCCGGTGCACAGGGGGTAGACGGGATGGCAGGCCGACGGGCACAGCACCAGGTCGGACCCCTCCATGAGCTCCCACCAGTCCTTGTTGCCCTCCATGCGCTGCACCAGGTCGGCATGGTCCCGGTCGTTGCCGGTGAACACGTCCACCGACCCGACCATGTCGGGGAAGGACCGGAGATAGTTGGTCTCCTCGAGGGTGCGCCGGGACTCGACCGGCGGCAGGTGGATGACGGTCGCCCCGAGGGCCCGGCCCAACGCGGCCACGCGGTGGTTGATGGCGTCGGCCACCCGCTGGTAGGCGCCGGACCGGCCGTAGAGGCCGTCGACCCCCAGGGGGAACAGGACGCCCTCTCGGAGCAGCTGGTGTCGGAACGCGTCCGACGCGGTCGTCATCGGATGGTTCCCGCCGCGGCCGGCGCCACCTCGAGTTGCTCGAGGGCACCCCGGATGGCGGCCACCGACTCGAACGTGCTCCGTCGGAGCATGGTGTCGGGGAACTCGACGCCGAAGGCATCCTCGAGCTGGAGCATCACCATGACGTTGGCGTGCGACGTGAGGCCGGCCTGATAGAGGTCGTCGTCGTCGGCCAGCATCTCCACGTCGACCAACAGCCGGCCGTGCTCGGCCAGCACCCTGCGGATCCCGTCATCCATTGTTCGTCTCCTTGTTGCCTTGATCGATTCCGTCGGCGCTGCCCGCTCCCGCTTCGGTGGGGTCATCACCCTTCGCCTCCGCCGTGGCGTCTTCACACACCGCCACCGCAGTGGCGTCGTCACACAGAGCCACGACCACGGCCGCGGCCCAGGGGCCCTCGTGGGTCAGGCTCAGCGTGATCTCCGAGATCCCCGCCTCGGCGGCCAGCTGGCTGGCCGCCCCGGACAGGACGAGCTCGCAGGCGCCGCCGGCAGTCCGGCGGACCTCGATGGACCGCCACGGGGGCCGGGGGCCCGTCGGCCTGAGCACCTTCACCACGGCCTCTTTGGCCGCGAACCGGGCGGCCAATCCTGCCGCCACCACCTCGGCGCTCCCGGTGCAGCAGGCCCGCTCGTGGTCGGTGTAGACGCGCTCGAGGTACGACGGGCTGACCGCGGCCTCGGCCACTTCGGCGATGGAGGCCACGTCCACCCCCACTCGACAGCGCGGCCGCAGGCCGGCCGGCACGACGGCCGGCGGCAGCACCGGCAGGGCGAGCAGGGTCGGCGCCAGCACGGCCGCAGCGACCTGGGCCCGGTCGCGCCCGGTCGCCAGCGTTGTAGCCGATGCCGTCGGGGTCATCGCCGGCCGTCCCGGAGGGAGGTGGTCACCAGCTGGACGATCCGGATGCCCTCGGCCCGCACGCTGGCCACCATGGCCATGGTGACCAATGGGACGGCGAGCAGGGGCACGTAGACGAGGGGCACCACCGGGGCGAAGACCAACGGGATCAGGGCCACGGCGAACGGCGCCAGCTTCGAGTAGTCGAAGTCGGTGATCCGGCGGACCATACGGTTGATCAGGAGCACGCAGACCAGGCTGGCCAGGGTGGCGAGGCCAAAGCCCAGGATCCCGAAGAAGTGGACCAGGACCACGGCGGCGACGGCCAGCACCGCCACCTGCACGGTCATGGCCAGGGCCACCTCGAGGTTCTTCCCCCGGGTGAACAACAGGGTGATCTGGATGAGGATGGGCCCCGACAAGATGGCCGACACGGCCAGCACCGAGTAGACGGGGATGGTCCCGACCCACTGATGGCCGAACACGAGCGGGATGACCCAGCGGGCCACCAGCGCGAAGCCGGCGAAGGGGACGGCCAGGACGACCAGCTGCAGTAGCGAGCCCTCCTCGATCCCGTAGCGCAGCCGCTTCTTGTCCTCGGACGGCACCTTGGACAGGGCCACCATGCCCAGGCGGTAGGCGCCCCGCTTGGCGAAGCCGATGGTGTCCACCAGGCGCTGGGCGAAGGCCACGAAGCCGACCCCGGCCGGGCCGACCAGGGTGCCGACGACGATCGGGTTGACCAGCCCACCGAGCTGGGTGATCCAGCTCGACGAGGAGAAGCCGAGCCCGTGGCGGGTCAGGGTGCGCACGGTCTCAGCCGACCATTCCCACCGGGGCCGGAGCCCCGACATGACCAAGCTGCCGACCAAGAGCCACAGCTGCCAGGCGAAGAACCCGGCCACGAGCGACCACTCCCCCGCGCCGGTCACGGCCAAGGGGATGGCCGTGCCGTAGAGCACGACGTCCCCGACCACCTCGAGGATCCCCATCTGCTTGTAGCCGAAGCGCCGCTCGATGCAGGCCTGGGCCGGGGCCCACAGCACGTTGATGGGAATGGTCAAAAGCAGCACCCGCAGCGGCAACAGCACGCCGACCGGCCGCAGGAACGAGCCGAAGGCCACCGTGAGGGCGAGCGCCACCGCGGTGATCAAGACCGACGACACCAACAAGAAGGTGAAGGCCTGGTTGTAGCGGTGTTTGTCCGGTTCCTCGGGGACCCGGATGAGATAGACCTCGGTGCCCATCTGGGCCACGGTGGCGATGACGAGCACATAGGCCGCGGCGGCGGCATAGAGGCCGTAGGACGCGGGCCCCATCTCCCGCACCACGATGACCACCCCCAGCAGCCGGATGATCATGCCGATCGCCTCCCGGCCGACCAGGTAGGCCCCACCGGTGATGGCCATCCTGCTCAGCCGGCCACCCGACCCCCGTTCGGGTGCCGGCCCGCTCGTCAGTTCGACCTGCGGCCGCCCCGTCCTGGGCGATGGCGCGATCGTCCGGCTCGGGAGCGCGGCGAGCTCCCCGAGGACCGGAGCGACGGTCGAAGGACGGGCGCCACGCCTTCATGGGTCGCCCAGTTCGGACATGGCCCGGGACAACAGGGCCTCGGGGCCGACCGGATGGTCCACGTCCACGCTGGCGTGGGCGGACAGGATGTCGAGGACGCCGGCCGATCCCTCGAGGGCGGCACGGGAGGCGACGGCCAGGCGGTCCTCGATGGCCGTGACCGGACACGACCGGGGCGAGAGGGCGGTGACCACACCGAAGGTCCGGCGGTCGAGCCGGCAGACCATGTCCTCGGGCCGGACGTGGCTCTGGATGGCGTCGGCCACCGCGTTGACATCGGCGTCGGCCACCGGGGTCATCCCACCCATACCGGCGACGGGCGCGATGCGCACGAAGACAAGGGCGACGGTCCCGCCGACCATCGGGAGACGGCCGAGGTTCTCGCCCAGACGCCCGAGCAGCGACGGCACGCTGGACAGTCCGGTCAGCGGGTCGGGGCTAAACAGCGTCCCGAGCGGGTCGGCGTAGAGATTGGCTGCTGCACCCCGGGGCAGGTCCGACGGGTGGACCTGGTCGGCGGCCGTGGGCGCCGGTTCGGGTACTGCGCCAGGAGGCGCACGATCCGGTGCCGGGCTGGCGGACGGTTGTTCCACCGGTGGGACAGCCGCGGCGGGCGGCGCGGCAGTGGGCTGATCCATGGGCGGGCCGACCGGGGCCTCGGGGACGGCGATCGGCGGGGGGGCCGGGGCGGTGCCGCTGCCGGCGATCGCCCCTCGCGCCTCTTGATAGGACGCCAGCCGGGCGGCCATGGACCCGACGGTGTCGAGCTGTTCGGGGGTGAAGGAACCGCCGCCCGGGCCGATGACGCAGAGGAGGTCGGGCCGGTCGCCAACGGTGGCGCCCACCGGGACCACGGCCATTTCGGCCTGGCGGCCGATGCCCGGAGCGAGGCCCTTGGGCAGGCGGAGTTCGCGGACGGTCACGAAGTCGCCGCCCTCGAGGGGCCCGTCCCACAGGTGGCGGACCAGCTTCCTCGCCGGCTTGCCCACCGACCCGTCGTCGGGCCCGCCGGCCACGGAGATCAGGTGCTCGCCGTCCGGGCCTCGGAGCGCGGCGATGACCACCGCCGCGGCGCACTGGGCCCTGACCATCTTGAGCAGGCTGATGACGCCGCCCGACGAAGCCCGCTCGCCGGTCACGCTCTCATTCGACAGCGAGTACACGAGTACCCTCCAATCCGTAGGTTCGGGACGTACGGTAAAGAGGGCTCGTCCCAGCGCCGTTCGCTGGCCGTCCCAGGTCGAGGGGCACGGCGGGACGCATCACGTGGACCCGTTGCCCTCGGCCAGAGAGGTCAGCGTGCTGAGCGAGTTTGGGTAGGCGCCCCCGGCCAGGGCGCCGGGGCCGTAGTCCCAGACCACGACGGGGGCCACGTGGTTCTGCATGGCCCACGTCAGGAACTGGCTGACGAAGTTCGGGTCGTCCCCGCCCCCGCCCGGCTCGGTGGCGGGAACCATGATGAGGCTGAGGATCGAGAGCGGCTTGTGGTGGGAGGCCGCGAACGAGGCGAACCACTGCGGGCCGGTGGGCGCCCAGGCCAGGGCCGGCCAGCGGGAGCCTGCGTCGGCCGGGGGGGCGCCCAGGGTGTCGATGGCCCCGGTCGCCACCACGTCGACGTACTGGTCGCCCGGGTAGAGGGCGGCCGGTGAGACGGGCCCGTTCCCGGCCAGGTCCCAGGCGAAGGAGAACCCGGCCCCGGGCACCTGGCGCATGGCCGTGACGATGTGCTGCCAGTAGGCCACATAGAGAGCGGCCTCGGCCGAGGTCGAGACCGACCACGGGCTCGATGACTGGTCCGGGTTGAACCCCAACGCCAGGGTGGCCGAGCCCTGCCCGCTAATGACGAGGAGCCGGGCCAGGTTCACGAATTGGTAGTCGTACTGGCCCGTCGCCCCCTGGGCCAACGTGGCCCCCGAAGCCGGGAGCATGGGAACGCCCCAGATCATCTTGTCCCCGGTGTGGCTCCACTGGGTGAGGGTCCAGACCGGGTCGGTCATGGTCTGCCAGGTGGCATTGTCGAAGTAGTCGAGGGCGTAGGGCACCTCGACCCCGGCCGAGCGGGCGAACGAGCGTGCCGCGTCGGTCCCCCCCGGGCCCCCGTAGACACCGAGCGGCACGGTGGCGCTGGCCTCGGGCACGGTGGACAGGGGTTGCGAGGCGGTCGGCCGCGGCGTGCGCGCCGGGGCCGAGGACCTCGGCGCCGGCGCCGGGGCGGCCGAGATGACCGAGAAGCAGGCGGCGGCGACGGCCAGGGTGGCCAGCCCGGCCAGCACCTGGAAGACCCGGCGGGTGCCCCCCTCGTCCCACCAACGTCTCATCGGACACCGACCCTGGCCCCCAAGGGCGAGACCAGCGCGAACAGGCACCACAGGACCTGGGGCATGCCCCCGTTGCTCACATAGGGCCAGACGACGTCCATGGCAATGAGGGACACGACCACGATGACCAGAGCCCGGCCGACGGCGACGTCATAGGGGTCGGGGGCCCGGGCCAGCTTCCGGCCCTGGGCCACCATGGCCCACATGAGCACCACGAACAGGACGAGCAGGGGCACGCCGCCCTCGATGAGCTCGGCGATGTACTGGGACTCGGGATAGGGCCAGCTGATCGAGGCCGGGAGCTGCCCGCCGTAGCCGAGCATGGGCCGCGCCTCGATGGCCGGGATGTACTGCTTGCTCCACACCTGGCCCCGGTAGCCGAGCGTCTGGGGTACGGCCGAGTGATGGCCGGCGTTCTGGCCGAACTGCTGGGTCAGCCGCCCGGCCAGGAACGGGCCCAGCGCCACGACCAGCACCACGGCCGCGATGGCCAACCAGCGGAGGACCCGGCGGAACTGGCCGTACTGGACCCCGAGGACGATCACGCCGATGATGACGCAGGTGAGGGCGGACAGCTCGGCGGTGACCAGGAGGCCGAGCACGGCGAAGGCGGTGAGGGCGAAGGCGGCCCAACGCCGCCGGCGGGTCACCCCGGCGAAGGCGAAGGCGACCAGCACCACCAAGATCGGGAGCAGGTACCCGGCCAGGGCGGCCCAGTTGGCGAAGGGGCCGGTCGACCGGGTGATGGTGGAGGTGGCCCCCGACTGGTCGGGTCCGCCGGTGATCTTGATGATGAAAGCGGCGACGCCCGGTGCGTGCACCTGCTGGAGGACGGCCAGGGCGATCACCGGGACGCTGGCGATGAGCAACACCTTCATGCCCATCCGCCGCTCGGCCGTCGTCCGCAGGGAGACGCGGACGCCCCGGTAGAGAAGGAAGAACTGCAGCTGGCCCAAGGCGGTGCCCCACCCGGTGAGGCCCAGGCTCTGGTGCAACGAGACGGAGTTGACGGCGGCGAAGCCGAGCCAGCCCAGGCCGTAGACGAGCAGGGCCCAGTCGAGCGGTTCCCAGGCCACCGCGTCGCGGCGCCGGGCGGAGACGATCACGGTGAGGCCCACCGCGCCGATGAGCACCTCGGACACCCGCACGTGGGGAATGGGCATCCCGGCCAGCAGGCCGGAGAGGACGGGCACCCCGGCGACCAGGATCATGCCCCCGATGAAGGGGCGCACCAGCACGGTCATCACCAGGGCCACGCCGAGGACGAGCCCCACGGCCATCTTGAGATTGCTGACGGCGAGGACGCCGGCCAGGGCGGCGGCCCCGGTCCCGGCCAGGCCCAACAGGATGGTCCGCGGGCGTTCGGTCAGCCACGTGTCGGTCGGGTGGCGGACGCGGGCGGTCCCGGCATCGGTCGCCTCGGGCGCGACGGCGCTCCCATTCGGTACGGCGACGCCTGTCTCAGACAGAGCGGCGCCCACCTCGGTCGGAGCGGCGTCCGCCGGGGACGGGGCGACGGTCGCCTCGGGGGCGAAGCTCGCCTCGGATGCGGCGAAGCTCGCCTCGGATGCGGCGAAGCTCGCCTCGGATGCGGCGAAGCTCGCCTCGGATGCGGCGAAGCTCGCCTCGGATAGAGCCACGAGGGGCTCAGCCCTTGCCGGCGAGCAGCTTGCGGCGGGCCCGCCTGGTCACCAGCACGGCCCACACCGGGCCCCGGTGGACGGCCTGCAGGCGCCCGGAGACCGAAGCCGTCCGGCGCAACGTCTCGCCGGCGCCGACCACCAGCACGGTCGGGCCCGATGCATCGGCGTCGGCAGCCGGGTCGGTCTCGAACGGGGGCGAGACGCCGACCGGGGCCCGATCGACGGCAGCAGCTCGGGTCCCGGGGGGCCAGGCGGCACGCAGCTGTTCGGCCAGCGCACCGGCCAGGGCCCCGTTGGAGCGGGCCAGGGGGACGACGGTGACGCCGTTGGCCCCGGCCGGCTCCAAGGCGATGGCCCGGGACAGCTCGGCCGGCGAGAGGTCGTCGGGCACGAGCGAGGCGGGGACGCCGACGACCGAGGCCAGGTCGTCAGCCGTGTCCACCCGGGGGTCGGCCCGCTCGGCCGCCATGGCCAGGATGAGCCCGACGATCAGGCCGAGGATGCCGCCCAGCTCCTTGCCGTACTTGGCCATCGAGCCCGACGTCGAGGCCGTGTTGGCCAGGTCGACCACCGAGACGGTGCCGGTCGGGATGGTGCTCGAGGGCAAGCCGACCCCCCCGACCACCCGGGCCACCTCGGCCGCACCGGCCACGGCCTCGGCCGAGGTGGGGGCCTTGTAGGCGATCACGAAGACGGCCGTGCCCGTCTGCACCGAGACGGTCAGCCGGCTCGCCAGGGTCGCCTCGGTGATGCCGAGCTGGGCGGCCGCTTGCTGCAGGATGGACGTGTCGGTCGGGATCACGGTGGCATAGGTGATGGCCAGTTGGCTGGCCTCGGCCGCGCCGCCCGGGCCGATGGCGCTGGCCCCAGACTGGACGACCATGGTCGAGCGGGCCTGGTAGGAGACGACCTGGTGCTTGGCCGCATAGGTCCCCCCGGCGACGCCGGCCACCACGGCCAGCACCAGCAGCCAGCCCCGGCGCTTCAACCAGACCGGGGCGCGGGGCCGCGTCCTCCGGCGCATGCGGACCGGCTTCCGGCCCGGCCGGCTCGGCTCCGGCTCCGGCTCCGTGATGCTCCGTGCCGGCTCTGGCTCGGCGATGGGCGTCGGGATGGTCGCTCGCTCCGTGCGGCTCTGCTCCGGCTCAACGGTGGGCTCTGGCTCCGTGACGCTCGGCTCCGGCTCCGTGATGCTCCGTGCCGTCTCCGGCTCCGTCACGCTCTGCTCGGGCTCCGGGCGGGACGTGCGGGTGTCCTTCGTCTTCCAGAGGGGCGGCCACCTTCGTTTGGTCTTCGCCGGTCGGGTGGACTCGGGCTCGGGCCGGTCGTGCAGAGCCTCGAGCGACGAGCCATCAGCAGAGAGGGCCTCGAGCGACAGAACGTCGGAGGAAGGAGCCTCGGCCGACAGGGTCTCGGCGGACAGGGCCTCAGCGGACAGTGGCTCGAGCGACGAGGCCTCGGCGAACAGGGTCTCGGCCGCGGGCGTGAGCGGCGGGGCGACCATGTGCACCGGCGGGGCCGGGGCGAGGGGATTCAGCGGGGTGGCCAGGGTGTGCATTGGCGGGGCCTGTCCCACCACCGGGTCGCGACGGGTCTGCCCGCTGGCATCCCACAGGAGGGTGAAGAGACACGCTCGGCCGCCTCGCCGCACGCAGGTGTTCTCAATGAGCGAACCAGAGACCCCGTAGGTCAACCGGGGCAGCGCCTGGAGGAACCCGGCCACCAGCTCGCACGGATTGCTCCCGTCGGCCCCCGGGGTGGTGCGGACCACGGCGCAGCCCGGCTTGGTCCGGACGATCTCGACCCGGGCCCGCAGCGACCGGAACAGCTCGGGCGCCTCGTCGAGCATCGACAGGAGAGGACCCCGGTCGGCATCGGCCGGCGGGGCGGCGGCCAAGAGCCTCCGAGCCAGGTGCTCTCCGAGCTCTCGCGCCGGCACCAACCCCGACCCGTCGGCCATGGCCGGGACGGGGGGCATGTATGCCTGCTCGGTGTCGGACCGGAATGTCGTCATCGCCGTGGCACCCGGGCCATCGATGCCGATCGGGCCGCCTTCTTACGCCGGAACATCTCCCGGTCGGCGCGCACCAACAAGGAGAGCGGATCTTCCTCCGAGCTGGTCGACACGTAGCCGACCGACGCCCCCACGGCGAGCACGTGCGGGTGCACCTGGAAGGGTGCGGCCAGGGTCTTGCGGATCCGGGAAACCAGGGCCTCGATGCTGTCGGTGGGGGCGGAGGAGGCGTGGGCCACGACGAACTCGTCGCCGCCCAGCCGGGCGACCACGTCGGACGGGCGGACCACCGCCTTGAGCCGTTGGGCCACGGCCACCAGCACGCCGTCGCCCACCTCGTGGCCGTAGGTGTCGTTGATCTCCTTGAACCCGTCGAGGTCCATGTACACGAGCGAGACGGAGCTGCCCCGGTTCCCGGTCTGGCCCAGCATGCGCCGGACGTGCTCGATGAGCAGGTGGCGGTTGGCCAGCCCGGTCAGGGCATCGTGCATGGCCAGGTGGGTGAGCCACGCCTCGCTCTGCACCTGCGGGGTGGCGTCCCTGAGCACGAGCAGGGCGCCCCGTCCGCCGTCCTCCACGGTGACCGGGCGGGCCGAGGCGAGGATGTGTCGGCGCTCGTCTCCCTCTGCGTCGAGGACGAACGGCTCCCCGGTGACCACGGTCCCCTGGAGGGCCTGCTCGAGCGGGTAGTCAGCTCCGGCCAGCGGAGTGTCGTCGGGCGTGAGCAACCGGGTGGCACGCGGGTAGGGCCGGCCGACCAGCTGCTCGGCCGGGGGCAGACCCTGGAGCGTCCGGGCCGCCCGGTTGGCGATGAGCACGGTGCCGTTGGCGTCGCACATGAGGATGCCCTCGTCGAGGGCGTCGAGGAGCTCGACGACGGCCGGTCCCGGGGCCGGCGGGCTGCCGATATGCCCGGAAGCGGCGTGCCCGGTGGCGGTGAGGCTGGCGGCGGCGTGCCCGGTGGCGGTGAGGGTGGCGGCGTGCCCGGTGGCTGCAGTGCCGGTGCCGGTGCCGAGCTCGCCTTGAGCCTTGCGGATCAGACCGACATGGCACGCTCCAGCCAGCCGACTGGTGAATCCCTGACCGTAGGCGTCCACCGGGATGTAACCGTCGTCGGCCGAGGCCACCGAGAGGCGGCGGCCGGGGGCGGGTGCACCGAGTAGGGACCCGATGTCCTCGGGCCAGTTGGCCGCGGACGACAGCGGGTCGTCCCCGCCGAACAGGGTGACGGCGTCGCCGCCGAGGAGGACGTCGGGGGCCAGACCGGTGATGGCGGAGAATTGTTGGTTGGCGTAGATGATGGTCCCGTCGTCCTGGACCACCACCAGGGCCTCGGGGAGGTGGTCGACCACCTCGCCCAGGAACCCCTCCGAGGACACCAGCGCCTCGGCTGGAGCACCGGGTGCCGGGGCCGGTGGCGCGGCAGCCGCGTTTGGGGCTGGGGCCGTGGTTGCGGCGGCCGGGGTTGCGGCGGCCGGGGTTGCGGCGGCCGGGGTTGCGGCGGCCGGGGTTGCGGCGGCCGGGGTTGCGGCGGTCGGCCAGGTTTGGGCCCCAGCCGGGTCGGTCGGCTGGGTGTGGCCAAGCCCTGGATCGGTGAGCGCGCCCTCGGCGACCGTGCCCTCGGCGCGCCCACGGGCCTGAGGCCTGGCCCCGGCGAAAAGGGAGCGGGCGAGCGAATCGGCCAGCGCCATCATGCTCTCCCGTTGCTCGGCATCGAGCTCTGGGAGCCAGGAGTCGGCCACGCCCAGGAGACCCAGCCAGACCCCTTCGTGCTCCAGGCCGATGGCCACGCAGGCCACCGAGTCGTCGGGGGTGTCGGCGTCGGGCACCACCCTGGCGTTCCAGAACAGGTCACCGGTGCGGGCACCGGGATGCGACAGGCAATCGCGGGCGAGCGACTCGACCCGCGGGCCGAGATGGGTCGGCTCGTCGGGCAACTGGTCGATCAGCACGTCGCCCTCGGGGAAGGCAAGGAAGGCGGCGCGCCCGAGGCATATCTCACGGGCCAGACGCAGATCGTGACTGAATTGATCCTCGGCAGCGGTCATCATTGATCCTCGGCAGCGGTCATCGGGCAAGAGTAAGGACGGGCGGTCCCACCGGTGTCCTTCCCGCGTCCCCCCGTGACTCTCCCCGCCCGGCCCCCGGCGATCTGGTCATCGGAACGGTCCGATCCGACAGCGGGGACACCGCGAGGACGCGCTCTTCGTACTGTCGACTTCGTGAACGTCTCCTATGTACTCCGCCTCCGTCAACCTGGCCTGCGGGCCGGGCAGTTCACCGGTGAGATCGAGTCGGTGGCCACTGGCCATTCCTTCCCGGTCGCCTCCCTCAGCCAGCTCGTCGCCTACGTCCTCGAGACGGCCGAGGAGGACGCGGCCGTCCTCGCCGGCCGGCGAGGGGCCATCGAGCCCACCGGCTGGGGTGCGGAGATCGAACCAGCAGACGTGCGAACGGCGGTCGAGCCAGCAGGCATACGAACGGCGGTCGAGCCATGACCACCCGTCCGCTGACGGTTGCAGACGGCGACCCATCGGTCTCCGTCCCCATCCGCGGGACTGACCGGTCCGATCTCGTCCCGGCAACGATCCACACCCTCCCAGCCGAGCCCGCGCTCTGCCCACCTCGCTGGAGGCTGCTGGCCCGCACCGACGCAGTGGTGTCGCTGGCCGCGCTGGCCACCGTCTGCCTCCTGTGGCCCAGCCACTTCGGGCTCACCGACGGCGTGCTGGCCGGTCGGGTCAGCCTGGCCTTGGCCTGCTGGCTGGTGCTCGAGGCCTGCCTGTGGGCCCGGGGCACCTACACCCAGGTCCGGCGCCGCCTACTGGCCAGGCCGACGAGCGAGCTCGGGGCCGTCGCCGTCTCGGTGGCCGTCACCCTCATCGCGGCCATGGCCGCCAAGGAGGTCCTGCCCGACCGGGTGGGCGCACGGGTTCCGACCGACCTCGTGGTCGTCTCCCTGGCCGTGTGCGCCGTCGTGTTGCCCCTGGCTCGGGCGGTCATCCTCGCCTCGTACCGGGACATCGACACCGACCGTCGCCGGGTAGTGGTCGTGGGCAGCGGCACCATGGCCACAGACGCCGCGGTACGGCTCGAGCGATCCACCCGGGTCCAGGTGATCGGGTTTGTGGACGACGACCCGGTCGGGTCCCAGCCGGTGCTCGGCGTGGACCAACCCGTGCTGGGCGGGATCGACTCCCTCGCCGCCGTCTGCCGGCATGCCCGCGCCGGCCGGGTCCTGGTCGTCGCCCCCCACCGCCACGAGGCCCGAACCGACGCGGCCCTGCGTACGCTGCCCGAGACGGTGAGTGTGCACGTCGTTCCCCCATACGTGGAGCTGACCGGCTGGAAGGCGGCAATGGAGGACCTCGGTGGGCTCGCCGTCATCGGTGTCGACGGCGGGGCCTCCACGCCGGCCGCTTGGTCGGCCAAGCGGGCCCTCGATGTGGCCGTGGCCCTGACCGGCCTGGTCGTCCTGTTCCCCCTCCTTGCCGTGGTCGCCGTGGCCGTGCGCCTGAGCTCGCCCGGACCGGTCCTCTTCGCCCAGGTGCGCATCGGTCGACACCGCGCTCCCTTCCAGATATTGAAGTTCCGGACCATGCGCCTGCCCGACCCGGTCGGCCCAGGGGATACGGAGTCACAGGCAGCGAAAGATGCCCGGGTGACCCGGGCCGGCCGGCTGCTCCGGCGCACCGGTCTGGACGAGATCCCGCAGCTCTGGAACGTCCTGGCCGGACACATGTCGCTCGTCGGCCCCCGCCCGCTCATACCCGAGGAGACCAAGGCTCTCCCCCGCTCGGTGGCGACCCGGTTCGACGTCCGACCGGGCATGACCGGTCTCTGGCAGATCTGTGGCCAGCACGACCTCCGCTGGGACGAGATGTGCGAGCTCGACGTGGCCTACGTGACCTCGTGGTCCTTCCGGACTGACCTGCGCATCCTGGCCGCGACGCCCCGCCGCCTCCTCCAAGGCGGCGGCGTCATCGGCGCCCGCTGGCAAGCGCCCTCGGCCTGAGGGAGCAACGGGCGGGCGGCGGCGGTCTCCGTCAAGGTGCAAGGGCCGATCCGATCTTGTACCAATGATGTACAATGGCCACCATGGTCAAAATGGCAGTAAGCGAGGCACGAGAGAAGCTGGCCGAGGCGGTCGAGGCCTCGGGCCGGGAGCCAGTTGTCCTCGAACGTTACGGGCGCCCGGCCGCCGTCCTGATCAGTCCTGAGCAATACGAGCGGTTCGTAGAGGCCATTGAGGACGCCGAGGACATTGAGGCCATTGAGGCCGCCCGGGCCGAGGGTGGCGAGAACATACCGTGGGAAAAGGTGAAAGTCGACCTCGGCTGGACGTGACGCATCCGCCGTACCGCGTAGAAGTCACTCCGGCCGCCCAGCGATCTCTACGGAAACTGGCTCCGGGAATCCGAGTTCGAATCCAAGGTGTCATCGAGGCGCTGGCGTATGACCCTCGGCCGCCTGCAGCGCGTCCGCTCAAAGGCCGGCCCGAGCTCCGGGTACGAGTCGGTGACTATCGAGTGATCTACACGGTTGATGATGGCGTCCTCTTGGTCGAGGTCGTCGCCCTCGGTCACCGACGTGAGATCTACCGTTAGCCCCGGCGAAGCTGCTTTCTCCACCTCAGGCTGACGAAGCCGCCGCCTCGAACAGCGCGGCGCGCTGGGCCTCCCACCGGGCCAGCTGCCGCTCCCGGGCCGGGCCGGTGCGGGCCAGGGCGTCCTCGTAGTCGTCCACGATGCGCTGCACTCCGGCGGCAAGGATCTCGGGCCGATGGTCCACGTGGACGGCGTCGGCGAACAGCTCACGGTTGATGGGCCAGTCGGACACGATCAGCGGCCGCCCGGCGTAGACGGCCTCGTAGGCGGCCCGCATGACCGACAGGGGCTCGGTGGTCAGGGTCAGGACCATGCTCGACTCCGACACCGCGGCCCGGTAGTCGTCGGGGCCGAGGAACCCAGCGAAGGTGACATTGCCGGGGGCCGACGCCCGCAGGGGCGCAGGGCAGTCGGCGACATCCCCGGTGACCACGAAGTCGCACTCCGGAGCCAGTGCGGCGGCCGCGAACACCACGTCGACGGGCTCGTCTCCGGCGAACCGACCCACGCACAGGACCCGGGGGCGCCGATGACGCGCCGGCGGGACCGGGATCCAGCTGCCCGGAGCCTCGTGGACGATGAGGGCCGTCCCGCCCCACGACTCGACCTGCCGGCAGAAGCCGGCGGCGGTGACCATGGTCAGGTCGACGCGGCGGACCAGCCAGCGGTGCAACCACTGGAGCCGGGCCGACACGGTGTCACCCTGGGCGCCGAAGCCGCCCGGGTGGCTGTCCAGGACGACCGAGGCGCCGGACCACCGGGCCCAGGCCAGGGCCACGCACCCGGCGACGACCGGCGGGTTGGTCACGATGACCAGGTCCGGCTGTGCCCTGAACAGGTAGTCGAGGGTGCGAACGGTGGAGAGCAGGTAGCGGACGAGGACAGGGGGCCGTCCGCCCTGACCAGGGGGGTAGAAGCACCGGGCCTCGCCCCCCAGCGCCTCGGCGATCTCGGCCGAGCGGCCGCTGACTGCGCCCCAGGCCACGAAGGACACCCTGGCCCGGGCGCCGTCGGGGAGCCCTGGGCGCACTCGGATGCTCACGATGGAGCGTGCGACGGAACGCCCAACCTCACTGATGACCGCGGCTGACCGGCGACCGCCGGCACCCGACGATCGGGCCACCGGACGGGGGCACCGGCCAGCGGGAACTCCGGCGGGGACGACAGCAGTGTCACCCGCCGCCGCCTCGACACCAGCTCCTCCCAGGTGAGGTCCTCCACCCGCAACGGGGTGGCCAGGCCCAGGCGCCCGAGCTCGGCCGCGATCTGGACCTGGTGATCGTCGACGTGCTCCCCGTGGCGGGCCTGGCGCGGCACCAGCACGGGCCGGTGCCCGGCCCGCATAGCACTGATGGCCGAGCCGGCCCCGGCGTGGGCGATGACCAGGTCGGCCGATCGCATGGCTGCCGAGAGGTCCTCCGACGCCATCAGGACGTGGGCGTCGATGCCCAGCCCGGACGTGTCCGTCCAGCCCGTCTGCCAGACCACTTCCACCTCGGGCGGGACCACCGTGAGCACGCGCTCGACCAGCCGGCGGAAGTCGAAGCGGTTGGTGCCCACGGTCACGACCACGCGCCGTACGGGACCATCGCGGTCCTCGTCGGCAGCAAAGCTGTCGAACACCGAGCCCTGGAAGGCCCAGCCCGACCCGCCGCGCTCGGGGTAGCACTCCCGGTACTGGCTATAGCGGTGGACCCCTGGGACGCGCTCGAGGAGCCGGCCGGCCATCGACGGCTGATCGACCCGGGCCGTGCTCTCGATGAAATGGCACCCGAGTCCATGGGCCCGGGCCACGGTCAGGAAGGGCACGCCCACCAGCGCTCCGGTACTGACGACGTTGAGCCAGCCGCCCTTGGCCATGGCCCGCTGGGCCTCGATGACGTTCACCGCCGCGCCCAGCAGGTCTCGTGGGGCCGACTCCCGGATGAAGATATGCGGCTCGTCCCCGATGAGTGAGCGGGTGTAGGGCGTGTCCCACGTCACCCAGGTCACGTCGTCGGCCAATCCGGACAGACGGGGACGGAGCATCCACAGCTCCTCCAGGTGCCCTCCAGCGCTCGCTACCAATAGAGACTTCATGCCGTAGTGATGACAGAGGGGTATCCCCCCAGCGTCCCGGACGCCGGGGGCCGGCCGTCAGGGCGCCCTCGGATGTCGGCGCCCGGCCTGGATAGACGGTCCTGGGACGCGCCGGGAACACGCTTGTTCCGTGCAAACGAACCACGAACGAGGCGGCCCATCGGGCGCGGCGTGGACCACCACCAGCCCATCGGGCCCGGCGTGGACCACCAACAGCACCCCGGACGGGCGGAGGACCCAGAGACCCCTATCCCAGGGACCCCCGTCCGAGAGACCCTTATCCGAGAGATCCCAGTCCGAGAGCTCCGAGCCCTCAGCCCAGACCGGCGTCCTGCCCTCGGTGTCGGTGGTCGTCGCCACCCGGGGCCGCGGGCCGCTGCTGGCCGGCTTCATCGACGCCGCGCTCGGCGACCCGGCCACGACCGAGCTCGTCGTCGTCCTCGACGGACCCGACCAGGAGTCCCTCGACCGCTGCGTCCGCCTGGCCCGCTCCGACAGCCGCCTGGTGGTCGTCCCGGGCGAGCCCCGGGGCCAGGCCGGCTCGCTCGACGTCGGCGTGCACCGCGCCACCTCCGAGGTCGTCCTGCTCTCCGACGACGACGTGGTCTTCGGACCCGGCCTCGTGACCGGGCACGCCCGACGACACGCCGGCCGGAACGGGATCGTCGTGCTCGGCTCCATGCCGGTCGAGGCATCGCCCCCTGGGCTCCCCGATGGTGGCCACCGTCATGCCGGCACCGTCCTCTACAGCCGCGAGTACGACGCCCACTGCGAGTTGATCGAACGGGGCGAGCGCACCGTGCTCGACGGCTTGTGGGGTGGGAACGTCTCCCTCCGGCGCTCGGACTGCCTCCGGGTTGGCGTGAGCTCCTCCGCCTTCCCCCTCCACTACCACGCCGATCAGGCCTTCGGCCTCCGCCTGGCCGACGCCGGCCTGGTCGGCGTCTACGACCCGGGGCTGGCCGCCGTCCACCGCCACCGGAGCAACGACGAACGCTTCCTGCGCAGTGCCCGCCAACAGGGGGCGTCGCTGGTTGTCCTGCACCAGGTCCACGCCGATCGGTTGGGACCCTTCGACCGCGACCAGCTGGTGACCGACCTCCCGCGCCCGTTACGACCGGTCGTGGTCACCGTGGGGAGTTCGGCACAGGCCACCACCGCAGCGCACCTCTTGATGACCGCCGCGTGGCAAGTGGGGCGCGCCTCGGGCCGGGCCGAGCTGGTCCTGGCCAAGCTGGCCCGCCGCATCATGATGTGGCACGGAACGATCGCCGGGCAGGGGCCGCCGCCACCGGTCGCACCGGGCGGCGCCACACGCCCCGCCAGCGGAACCGTGAGCCCAGCCAGTGGAACCGTCAGCCCCGCCCCCAGGGCCGCCGTCAGCGCGAGCGCCGGAGCAGTGCCGGCATGAGCATCGCACTGGTCCACGACTTCCTGTCGCAACGGGGCGGGGCCGAGCGGGTGGTGCTGCACCTGGCCCGCGTCCTCCGCGACCCGGTCATCGTGACGTCGCTGTACGCCCCCGAGGACACCTTCGCCGAGTTCGAGGAGTTCCCCGTGCTGGCCGCCCGCCGGACGTCGGGGGCCACGGCCCGTCGGTTCCGCGCCCAGGTGCTCGCCTACCCCGAGACCTTCCGTTCGTTCGACCTGAGTCCGTTCGACATGGTCGTCGTGTCCTCATCCGCCTTCGCCCACCACGTCGCCCACCCCCGCTCGGCCGTCTACTGGCACACCCCGCCCCGCTTCCTCTACGACCCGGTGTCCTACGCGCCCTGGGCGCCCCCGACCGCCCTGACGTTGGCGGCCAACGCGGTCACCCGCGGTCTGCGCCGCCGCGACGGGCAGGCGGCCCGGGCCCACCAGCTCCACGCGGCCAACTCCCGGCGCACGGCCGGCCGCCTGCGTAAGACCTACGGACTGGATGCCCCCGTGCTCCATCCGCCACTCGACACCTCGGGTCTCCCCTCGTCCCCCACCCTGTGCACCGGGCCCGACCGGGCACTGGTCGTCTCGCGGCTCTTGCCCTACAAGCGGGTCGACCTGGCCATCGCCGCCTGCCGCCAGGCGCGCATCCCGCTCACCGTCATCGGCGCCGGCCCCGACCGGGCCCGGCTCGAGCGCCAGGCCGACGGCTCGGTCACGTTCCGGTCGGGCCTGAGCAACGCCGAGCTGGCCCAGGCCTACGCCGACCACAGCCTGGTGCTCTGCCCGGGCCGGGAGGACTTCGGCTACATCCCGGTGGAGGCGGCCTATTCCGGGCGTCCGGTGGTGGCCGCGGCCGGAGCCGGCGCCGAGGAGACGGTGATTCCCGGCCGGTCGGGCTTGTTGGTCCAAGGCGACGACCCCCGCGCCTGGGCCACCGCCATCAACGAGGCCCTCACCCGGCGCTGGAGCCCGTCCGAGCTGCACGACAGCGCGACCCGGTTCGGCGCTGACCAGTTCACCGCGGGATTGGCCCGGTGGCTCTCGCCCCTGGCCGATCCGTCCCGCCTATTGCGCCACGCCCCCCAGGAGGTCCTCTCATGAAGATCGGCATCACCGCCTACTGCTGCGACCCGAGCCGCGGCACCGAGTTCGGGCTGGGCTGGGGGTGGGCCAAGGCCTACGCCCTCCGGGGCCACGACGTCACCGTGTTGACCTCCCGGGACCCCTCGAGCCGCGAGGGGCGAGCCGTGGCCAGCCTGCAGGGCGAGCTGCCCCCCGGCCTCCGCTTCGTGGAACTGGCCCACGAGGTGACCAACTCCATCAGCAGCCCCGACGGCCTCTCGGCCATGATGTCGTTCCACCGTTCGAACCAGGCTTGGATCGACGAGGCCTCCGCCTACCTGTCCGACCACACCTTCGACGTCGTCCACCATGTATCGGGCGGCTCGGTCCAGGGTGGCTCGCCGCTGCGGGACGTGAAGGCGGGCGCTGTGGTCTTCGGCCCGGTCGGCGGCGGCCAACGGGCCCCCTGGCGGTCGATCCCCTATCTCGGGGGTTCGGGCGGCAGCGAGATCGTCCGCTCGCTGCTGTGGGCGCCGGCCCTCGGTCGGAGGGGGAAGCTGTCGCGGTCGTTCGAGAACATAGACCTCGCCCTGGCCACCAACAGCGACACGGCCACCTTGATGACCAAGCTCGGGGTCCGGGACGTGACCGTCATGCTGGCCGACGGGATCGACGGCGACGACGTGGTCGGGGTCGATGAAGCAAGCAGGGCCGGTGTCGGCGGTGTCGGCGGCGTCGGCGGCGTCGGCGGCGTCGGCGAGCCCCCCCGGGTCCGGCGGCCCTCGGACCCCTTGCGGCTGGCCTGGATCGGTCGCCTGGCCCCGCGCAAAGGCGTGCGCACGATGCTGCAGACGGCAAGTGAGCTCCACCGCCGCCGCTTCCCCTTCGTCCTCGACATCATCGGCGACGGCGACATGATGCCCGAGGTCCGGCGGGTGGTGCGGGACGACGGCTTGGAACAGTGCGTGCACGTGCACGGTCACGTGCCCCACAAAGAGGTGATCACCGGCTTGGACCGGGCCGACGCCCACCTGTTCACATCGTGGCGCGACAGCTTCGGGGCCCAGTGCCTCGAGGCATGGGCACGCGGGGTCCCCACCATCTACCTCGACCTCCATGGCATCAGCGACTTCGGGCCGATGGCCGGTGGCGTCCGGGTGGCTCCCTTCCCGGCCGGTTCGGCCCACGTTCGGCTGGCCACCGCCATCGAGCGGTTCGGCGAGGACGTGGAGGGGGCGAAGAACCGCGCCGAGCTGGCCGTGAGGTTTGCCCGCAGGGAGCGGTGGACGGCCAAGGTGGAACGGATCGAGATCGCCCTGCACGGGCCCCCGGCCCAACGCCTCGATCGTGTGCCGCTGCGCATCGGGTCCTGAGCGCCGATGCGTTCCGTGCTGGTGCGTTCCGTACTGGTGCGTTCCGTGCTGGTGCGTTCCGTACTGGTGCGTTCCGTGCGGCGGTGGCTATTGCCTCTCGGGGCTGCGGCGGCCGTCGCCCTCGCCTCCCTCGGGACGGTGTGGGTCGCCCCGGCAGGAGCCGCCGAGACCGGCGCCGCCGCGACTGAAGCCGCTACTGCTGACGCCGCCCTGACTGGCGCCGCTACGACAGCGGCGCCTGCTAGCGCGCCACGGGTGATCCGGGCCCCCAAGGCCACCCTCTACCGGGTGGACGGCCGGTGGGTCAGCATGACCTGCCGGGGATCGGGCCCGATCCCGGTGATCTTCTTAGCCGGAGGGGCCGACCCCGCCTCCAATTGGGACGGCATCGTGGCCGGGTTGGGACCCCACGTCCTGACCTGTGCCTTTGACCGGCCCGACGTCTACCCCAGCCAGTCGGTGCCGGGCCTGCTCACACCGAGGCGCGTGTCAGCCATGCTGGAGAAGACGCTGGCCCAGGCCCACCTCGCCGGCAAGGTCCTGCTTGTCGGACACTCGATCGGTGGGCTCGAGGCTCGTGTCTTCGGGGCCGAACACCCCGACCAGGTGGCCGGGGCAGTGTTCCTGGACCCGTCGGAGCCGGCGTTCATGTTCGACACAGGCAGCGATAGAGCCGAATTCCTCGGCTACAACTTCGATCCAGTCGTCTCTGCCCACCAGGTCGCCGCCGTCACCCACTGGCCCGACGTGCCCGTCTTCGTGCTCTCCCACGACCCGAACTGGGCGGTGTCCACCGGCCAGCTGACTGCCGCCGGCCAGCGCCAGTGGGCGGAAGGGCAGGAGGCCTACGCCCATCTCTCCGTCCACGGAACGGCCCGCGCCGTTCCCGGCGCCTCCCATCTCGTCTACGAGGACAAGCCGGCGGTAGTGGTGGAGACGATCAAGGAGGCGTTGGGCAGAGCCAGCTAACCAGAAGCAATGCAACGGCTGCCGCCAACTGGTCACCCATGTCGGTTGCACCTGACGCGAAGACAGGTTGAGCTTGGCAGCCACGAAACCGTCCCTTCGATATCGATCGACTTGAGCTCCAATACACCTATGTCGCTGATCTCATCGATGTGCAGGTGGCGCCCACCTTCCGCACGCCAGGCGAGAGTTAATCCCCGGTACTGGGCGGCAATTCACGCTACGATCGGGCACCATCACCCAATCGACCATGAGTGACCTGGCCGCGGTTACCACGTATGGCCGGGACGGAGCCGGTGCCCGTGTCCGAGTCTTCGAATGGGTCGAGCGGCTCGTGCCCGACGCCACTGTTTATTCGTACACCGGCTCGGCCCACAACTCACCAAGCGAGCTGTTGTCATCGCCACTGGCCACGCTGGCCGCCGAACGGATGGTCAGAGGGCTGGTGAAGGCGAAACAGCACCGACTGCTTGTCCACCGACAGGTGAGCCCGTTCGGCCGCGGCGGCCTTGAAGCGCGCCTCCTTCGTTCGGCCGGCCTGGGGGTCTACGACTTCGACGACGGCCTCCCCTGGGACGCCCCGGACCACCAGTTCGCCCGAAACATGCTGCGATCGAGCGCGGCGAAGTGCACGCAGAGCGTGCGGCACGCCGATCGGGTCATCGCCGGAAACGACTACCTGGCCGACTGGTCGAGCCAGTTCGCCCGGGACGTGGTGGTGATCCCGAGCTGCGTGGACCCGCAGATCTACCGGGCGAAGGACGACTACCAAGTCAGCGATCCGCCGCGCTTGGTATGGATCGGGTCGTCGAGCGGCGAACGCTACCTCTACTCCATCGAATCTGCGCTGCTCAGGCTCCACGAGGAGATTGGGGCTCGGGTGACGATCATCGGAGACGCACAGGCAACCCTGGAAGGTCCCCTGGAGCCGTTGATCGATCGTGTTCAATGGCACGAAGGTCGGGCCGAACGACAACTGGCGGCATTCGACGTCGGGCTCGGCCCGCTCACCGACGATAGGTTCAGTCGGGGGAAGTCCGCCTACAAACTCCTTCAGTACGGTGCTGCAGGGCTGCCGTTCGTGGCGTCCCCCGTAGGCACCAACGAGACTGTGACCGGCGTGCTGGGAGGACGCCTCGCTGCAGACGAGACGGAGTGGGTCGATCAGGTCAGAGACATCGTGAGCTCTTCGGCCAGTCATCGTCGTGGTCTTGGTGAATCGTCGCGACGAGCGGTCGAGGCTCGCTACTCGTTCGACTCGTGGCGTGACGTGTGGCTCAAGGCCCTGGAACTGGCCGACCCATAGAAGGCGGTGGCCAAAGTCGGCTGAAGGGACCGGTGTCGAGAACGTCGTATTCCGGTTGTTCAGTGCGTCTGGCGATGACGCGGAGCGCCCCGTTGCGGGACATCGACTCGCCGCCCATCGATTCCGGTGACAAGGCCGCCTACGGCCCACACGACGTAGTCACGTGGGGCTATGCCTTCGCGACAGACCGCATGACCGAGCTACGCCGAAGACTCAAGAGGCCAGCTTCTGGCGGACCTGTTCGACCATCCTTGACGGGCCGATGCCCAGGTCGGTCAGCGTCCGGTCCGCCCGCGACAGGGTGGAGAGGGCCCGGCTGACGTTGCCCGAGGCGGCGTGGAGCTCGGCCGCCCGCACGTAGTGGCGCTCCTCGTAGGGGTCGGCCTCGATCAGCTTCTCCAAGAACCCGAGGGCCTCGAGGTTCTGGCCGTCGGCGATGGCCTGGTCGAGGAGCAGGTCGAGCAGGGACATGTACAGCCCGGCCAACGCCTCCCGTCGGGCCGTGGGCCAGTCCACGTAGTGGTCGCCGGGCAACAGCTCGCCCGGGTAGAGGGCCAGGGCCTCCCGGACCAGGTCGGTCCCCTCGCCCTCGATGGCCCGCTCGGCCGCGGAGCGGAACCGGTCGGCGTCGACCACCGCTTCTTTGGCCAGGCAGATGAAGTTCCCGTCCCGGTAGAGCAGGTCCCCGCACGACACCCGGTTGCGCCACAGCACGTTCCGGAGCCGCCGGTTGCCCACCCCGGGGTGGGCGTCGGGCCACAGCATCTCGACCAGCTCGTCGACCGAGATCCGCTTGCGCAAGGTGACGATCTTGAGGGCCTGGACGGCCAGGCTGATGGGCAGGGCCACCGGCCGGCCTTCGTGGCGGACGTTGAACGAGCCCAGCAGCGTGATCTCCCAGCGGGCATGGCCGAGCGGTCCGACCTCGGGCAGCACCGACGGGCCCGAGTCGAGCTCGGCCTCCCCCGAGTCGGTCGAGGCACTGACGGACAGCGCGTCTTTCCCGGAGGCGGCAGACCGGCGCGCCTCGGGCAGGTCGCGCAGCTCCCGCTCCGCCACCTGCTCCCAGCCGTCGGCGTGTACCGAGGCGAACATGGCTCGGGCCTGCTCGAGCTGGAGGCGGGCCTGGTCGTGGCGGTCCCATTCGGCCAGGCGCACCCCCCAGGTCAGCCGGAGCCGGGCCTGCGAATAGGGCACGGACGACACCATGGCGCAGGCTTGCTCGAAGCAGGCCTGCGCCTCTTCCTGGTCGGCCAAGGCCTGCGACTGCATCCACAGGAGGCCCACCGACCGCTCGCCCGACTTCGGCGCCGACTCCATCGTCTTGATCAAACGGGACAGGTCGTCGCCCCGCCGGCTGAGCACGACCAGCTCGGCGAAGGCCATCGCCCAGTGGAGCCCGACGGAGTGGTCCTCGGGAACGGCCGGCCGGCCGTCGTCATCGGTGAACTCGGCGCGGGCGGCATCCAGCCAGGAGAAGGCCGAGGACATCCGGCCCCGCTGGAGCTCGAGCGCGCTGAGCGACACCAGGGTCTGGATCCTCGGGACCCGGACCGTGTCGTCGGAGAGGGCGAACTGGTGCGACCCAGCGGCAAATCCCCGGGCGAAGAGTCCCCTCGCCGCGCAGGCACTGGTCAACAGGCCCAGGCTCTGTGCGGTCAGCGTCTGGTGGCCACAGGCCAGGGCCCGGTCCACCGCCGATTGGGCCGAAGCGACGGCCACATCGAACTGGCCGGCGTAGACCGCAGCCGTGGCCCGCGCCGCGGCAGGCACGACGGCCAGGGCGCGGTCCCCCACGCTGTCGGCACACCGTTCGATCCAGTCGGCCCAGCGCAGCGCGGTGTTGGCGTGCCGCTGCTCGAGCAGGCAGATGGCGATCAGCCAGGCCAGCTGGGGAGAGGCCTGAAAGCGGTCGGTCAAGTCGATGAGGTGGTCGGTGGCCGCCACCAGGTCGGGCGTGCCCGCCTCCACCTGGCCGGCCCGGTTGGCCGCCACGGCCAGGGCCGTCTCGGCCAGCGCCTCGAGGTGGGCCCCGACGGCCCGGGCCAGATCGAGGGCCCGCTCGGCCACCGAGACGGCGGCGGCCGACGAGCCGATCATGAGCAGGCAGGCGGTGGCGTCGATCAGCATCATCGCCGCCCAGTCGGTGGCGTCCCCCTCGCACAGGTCGGCGGCGGCAATCATCTCGTCGGCCAGCTCGGGGTCGACGTCGTTCGACCACCGGGCCCGGGCTTCCAAGTAGGCGGCCTGGCCGCGTAGGTGGTCGGACGGGTCGAGCTGGGTGGCCTGGTCCAGATAGGTGAGGGCGCGATCGAGCCGGCCGAGGCTCATCAACAACGCCGCCGCCAGCACCAGGTGGTGAGCGGTGGCCTCGCTCGACTCGGCGAACTCGGAGGCGGCCTCGTGGTGGCGGGCCGCCTCCTCGGGGTCGCCGCGGTCGATGGCGATCCGGGCCGCTTCGAAATGCAGCCGGGCCAGAGCGTTGCTCTTGCCTGTCTGGCAGCGGGTGGCGTGGTGGGAGGCGAGCTCCACCCGGTTCTGCTCGAGGAGAACCTTGGCTACCGCGGTGTGGGCCTTCGACCGGTCCTCGTCGGAGGACAGCCAGTAGATGGCCGACCGCTCGATGGGGTGCCGGAACTCGATGCGATCCCTCGACGCCTCGAGCTGCCCGGCCCGCTGGGCGGCTTTCAGGGTGTCCTCGGAGATGCCCAGCTCTGACAGCGTGCGCTTGAGTGTGTCAAAGGGGATCCGCCCGGCCGAGGCCACCGACAGCGCCTGCCGGGTCTGCTCGGGCAGGTCCTCGAAGCGCCGGGCGAACTTCGTCACCAGGTGCGAACCCAGCGGGAGGGGGTCCGGAAGGGGCCGGTGGCCGCCCAGCTCCTCGGCGGTGAGCCCGTTGCACACGTCCAACAGGGCCTCGGGGTTGCCCCCCGTGCACTGCACCAGCTCCAAGAGCACCCGCGGGACGGGCATCCGGTCGCTGCGGAGATCGAGCAGCAGCTTGGCCTGCTTGACGGTGAGCGACTTCAATCGGTACGAGGTCAGGCCGAGCTCTTCGTCGCTGGCCATCTTGGTGCCGGCCAGCGTCGACGCCGACAGGACGAGGACGATCGGCGTGCTCCCGAGCTCCCCGATGGCCTGGGCCAGCCCGGCCGTGAACCAGCCGGGTAACAGGTGGCAGTCATCGACCGACAGCAGCAGCGGGGCCAGGCTGTGACCGGCCAGACCGGTGAGGGCGCCGACCATGGCCTGGACCACGGGAGAGTCGGGCTCGGCCGTGGGCTCCAGGGGCGAGAACTCGTTCAAGAGGTCGATGATCGGCTGCGGCCATCCCCCATCGGGCACTGATCCCTCGACATAGAGCGTCCCTCGCAGGGCGACGTTGCGGAAGTCGCGGGCGCGGCCCATTGCCGCCTGGACCAGGGAGCTCTTGCCCGTCCCCGGGTCGCCGCGGAGGACCACGACATCGGACTGCCCGCGGCGGGCCAGGACGAAGGCCCGGTCCAGCGCGGCCAGCTCGCGGCCTCGGGCCACCAACCCACCGAGGACCACGCCCGACGGCGGCTCACCGGCCGCCCGCTCGACGGCGCCGGCGCTTTCCTCGGTGACGACGCCGTAGGTACGCCAGTCGTCGGCCCGGGCCAGCGCCAGCGTCATGTCCAGGTCCTCAAGCGGGATGGATGCAGGCATGTGCCTCCTCCCGTCGCTCGGTCGCCGTCACCCGGGCGTGCGCTGTCCGCCGGTCGCACGTCACCTGGACGCGCACTGTCAGCGCGTTGCAGTCATCGTTCTTCATCATTTCTCCGCATACGCCAAATGCCCCCGTAGGCGCCGGCGTACCCTCATCAGTGGACCGAGAAACCGGCTGTGAAGTCCATTCCAGCCGGGAGCCATCACGGGGAGTGTTGAACGTACTACTGACGGTACCCTAGAGCATCGCTCGAACGATATCTAGTCGACCCATCAGAAATTTATACGGGCCGGATGGTTTGGATTCACCCACCCTACGTGCTTGCTTGACTACTTCCTGGCGTTTTCCCAGGTCAATCCCAGCATAGGCCGGGCCAGGAGTCGAAATCAAGCTGAACAGTGTTCGGAGTATTGGGTTTCGGATTCTTAAGAAAGTCCAACGCCGGGTGGATTGCGGCGAGACCGCACCACGGGCTACACCGAACCAGAGGAGTACTCGACGGAGGTGGTGTCGAGGATGCGGTGGCGGAGCGTAACCAGCTCGTCGTAGCCGGCGACGATTCCCCCCACGCCGAAGACGTGGCCGACGCCTCCCTCCCGCCAATCGACCGGGTCGCCGGGCCCACGCTTGGGCCGGACCTCGTAGACACCGGGTAGGGCAGCGACCTCGTCCAACCCGTGGACGGCGACCACACAGCGGGCGCCGATCGGGGGCTGGTGCCAGAGGAAGAAGCCGATCCGCTCGAAGGGCTCGATCTCCCCGAACGGGACATCGAGGCCGAGCGCCAGCAGGATCCGCCAGCGAATGATGGCGGGCCCACCCAGCAGCCGCAGGATGTCGGGGACGCCCCCGCCGACCCTCCCGTTCACCTCGATGATCCGCGGACCGTTCGGGGTGACCTTGATCTCGGTGTGCATCACCGACGTCCGGACGCCGAGGGCGAGGGCGGCCCCCGCCGCCAGCTCTTCGATCTCGGCGATGAGATCGGCGGGGAGCTGGCTGGGGATGAACATGCCGCTCCCCCGGAACGGCTCGGCCAGGGGGAATCTCCCGGTGACGGCCAGGTGCCGCACCTCACCGTCGACGATGGCGCTCTCGACCGAGACGAAATCGGAGAACTCCTGGTTCCCCAGGGGGGTGACGTCGCCCAGGTAGGTCTCGACGATCATCTCCTCGCCGCGGTTGGCCGCCAGGACGTCAGCCAGCGCGCCGGCGTCGTCGGCCCGGTAGGTGTCGCGGCTGGCCGCTCCCTGTCTCGGTTTGACCACGACCGGATAGGTGGCTGCGGTCAACACTTCGTCCACGGACGCTCTGTGGCTCTTTAATTGCGGTGAGTTCGTTAATTGCAGTGAGTTTGCAAATTGCCTGTGAGTTTGCCCGGTGGGTGCCTGCTCCGTGCCGGTCGTCCCCGGCGGCCTCCGCCGGAACCGTCCAGAAGTCGGGACCATCGAACCCGGCTGAGGCCAGTGCCCTCCGCTGAACGACCTTGTCGATGAGCCGCTCGACCACCTCGACCGGGTGGAACGCCAGTCCGAGCCGTTGGGCCAGGGAGGCCGTGAGCATCTGGCCATCGTCGGTGAAGGTGACGATCCCGGCCGGGTCGAGCGCAGCCACCTCGTCGACCAGCTGGTCCCGGGTCAGGAGGGCATGGTCGATGACCTGACCGAACTTGGACAGCACCCGGCTGAACCCGGGGTCGGTGCGGGCCGACGCGTCGATGAGCCAGAGAAACCGACAGATCCCGTCGGCCGCCTCGGCGATCTGCCAGGGCGAAAAGGCATCGGGCGTGTGGACGACGACGAGCAATGGGATGTTGTCCTGCCGTCCCGGTTGCATCACCGACGTATGTTGCCCGATCCCGATCTGGAGCCACAATCGGAGACAATCAGCATGGTCGGGTTGCCTCTTTTCAGATGCCCACTGTCCGTGATCATCCACGATGCGGCAAAGGCCGGCCATAGCTTCTGAAGACAACATTGTCGTCCAGTAGTACTCATCGTATATACATAGTTACATCCGTATACCCCAGATAGTCGTCATAGAGACAGAGTAGTATTCTGATCGATTGCTACTGGTAGCAATTCGTCTTGTGAGCGATCTAGTCAGACTATATTGGATATAAGTCGTCAGATACGAGAGCTTATGAGGATCTCAGAAGAGAACACCGACGCCGCCGTGCTCGCCGAGCTGGGACAACGCCTCGCCCGCACCCGACTCGAGCGGAACATCACACAACAGGACCTGGCCATCGAGGCCGGCGTGTCCAAGAGCACCCTCGAGCGCATGGAGTCCGGGGCAGAGACCCGGCTCTCGAGCGTGATCCGCGTCCTCCGGGTGCTCGGTCTTCTCGACCGGCTCGACCAGCTCGTCCCTGAGCCGTTGCCCAGCCCCATCGAGCGCCTGAAGCTGCAGGGCCGGCGTCGCCGGCGAGCTGCATCGGCAGCCAAGGTCGACGACATCCCGTCGACCACATGGACCTGGGATGACGGTGACGCGCCATGAGACGGAGTCAGGCCACGATCACCGGGTTGGGCGCACCGTGACGACGGTTGCATCGGTGCGCATGTGGGGCCGGACCATTGGGGCCGTCGCCCTCGAGGACGGCAGCGACACGGCCGTGTTCCAGTACGACCCGGCCTTCGCCCGAAGCGGCATCCAGGTCTCACCGCTCACTATGCCGCTCCGAGCGGAGCCCTACGCCTTCCCGGCCCTCCCCCCGGAGACCTTCCGGGGCCTGCCCGGCCTGCTGGCCGACTCGCTGCCCGACCGGTACGGCAACGCGCTGATCGACACCTGGCTGGCCTCCGAGGGCCGCACCCCGGCCAGCTTCAACGCCGTGGAGCGGCTCTGTTACATGGGCACGCGGGGGATGGGCGCACTGGAGTTCGCCCCCGCCACCGGCCCCGGTCCCTCGGGCATCAGCAGCGACATCCACATCGACAGACTGGTCGCCCTGGCCTCCGAGGTCCTGACCCAGCGAACCGAGCTGGTGGCCTCGCTCGACGACGCCGACAGGGAGGAGTCCCTGAAGGACATCCTGCGCGTCGGCACCTCGGCCGGAGGGGCGCGGGCCAAGGCGGTGATCGCCTGGAACCCGACCACCCATGCCGTCCGCTCCGGCCAGGTCGACGCCGGGCCCGGCTTCGAGTACTGGATCCTCAAGTTCGACGGGGTGCGGGGCAACCGGGACCGGGACCTGGACCAGCCCCAGGGATTCGGGGTCATCGAGTACGCCTACGCGAACATGGCCCGCGCCGCCGGCATCACGATGTCCGAGTGCCGGCTCCTGGAGGAACACGGCCGCCGCCACTTCATGACCCGACGGTTCGACCGGCCCGGTGGCCGCGCCAAGGTGCACATGCAATCCCTCGGTGCGCTGGCCCACTTCGACTTCAACCAGGCGGGGGCCTACTCCTATGAGCAGGCCCTGCTGGTCATCCGGCAGCTCGGGCTGCCCATGGAGGCCATCGAGCAGCAGTTCCGGCGGATGGCTTTCAATGTCATCGCCCGCAACCAGGACGATCATGTGAAGAACATCGCCTTCCTCATGGACCAGGCCGGTCGCTGGGCCCTCTCCCCCGCCTTCGACATGACCTACTCCTTCTCCCCCGGCGGGCTGTGGACGAGCCAGCACCAGATGTCGCTCAACGGCAAGCGGGACGACTTCGTCCTCGACGACTTCCGGCGGTGCGCCGAGACCGCCTCGATGAAGCGCGGGCGGGCCGAGGAGATCGTCGGCGAGGTCCACGAGGTGGTGACCTCATGGCCGACCTTCGCCAAGGAGGCGGGCGTGGCCGAGCGGGTCACCGAGAGGATCGAGGCGGCCCAACGGCTCGACGTGCTTCGTTCCTGACCGCGTCGATCGATGAACAGGTGTCGGCCAGACGACGCCTCTTCACGGCACCGCCGGGAACAGCGAGAACGGCCTTCCATCTGCAGCGCGCAGTACTACCTATGGCGCCTGACTACCTATGGCGCCTGACTACCTATGGCGCCTGCCCGACTACCTATGGCGCCTGCCCACCGCGGGCTCGCTTACCGATGCAGAAAGGCGTCGGCCGGCACCTCCTTGGAATTGTGCATCGTGGTCGACGCGAATCGGGATCCGGTGCTCGGCGGCCGGCTCGACGACCTTATTGCCGCAGCTCGGATAGCGATCGAGCCGGTCACGCCGAGATAGGCGCGGGTGCCCGTCAGGCGTATCGGGACTTCGGCAAGGGCAGCGGTCATCCTGCGGGGCCCAATTTCGGCGACTGCTTCGCCTACGCCCTGGCCAGAGACAGCGGCGAGGCTCTGCTCTTTGAGGGCGATGACTTCGCCCATACGGACGTCGCCTCCGTGCTGCGCCCCACCTGACCTGGTCCATCTCCCAGGTCACCTCCTCGTCAACTCCGACGATCCACTCTCGCCAGCCGTGGACTGCTCGCCGAGGTGCCGCCATCCGGGGCTTGCCTCGAGCCTGACCCCTACCACCTTCCCTGGTGTTATTTCGCCCACTGTCAATCCGAAGTTTCCAAACGATGTACTGTAACAATTGGAACCTTGATCGGTATTGAGCGGAGGTGAGGAATTGTCGCAGTACGACAGGATTGCTCCGCGCGTGACCTGTCCATGGAGTGACGACGGACCTGCGGTCGGGAGGCCAGGCCCGAGATGACCAGGCTGGCGCGGGACCGGGACACGCACCTGACGCGGGAGGAGATCGCGGCCGAGGCGCTCCGGTGCTTCGACGAGTCCGCCGTTTCCCCGAGCATCCGGCAACTGGCTGCTGTCCTCCGGGTGACACCGTCTGCCATCTACCACCACTTCCCGTCCCGGGCCGCGATCATCCAGGCCGCCGTCGATCTGGTCTGGGAAGAGGCGGGGGCCCACTTCCTCGAGCTGGTGCCCGATCCGCTGACCGCCGACCCCATCGAGGTCCTGGTCGCCGCGGGCATCGCCACCAGGGAGGTGTTCGGCACCCACTATCAGGTGGCTCCGTTCATTGCCGCCACCCCACAGGCCGGCGGCCCGCTCTCCGCCGTCCTGGCCCTCATGGCCCACGTCTTCGAGCGGATGGGCCTCGATAGGGACGAAGCGGCTGCGTCCTTCCACACCTATGCCTCCTACACACTCGGGGCCGTGCTGTTCGCCGCCACCCGCCGCATCACCAACGAACAACTGCTGAGCGAGGAGCGAGCTGCGGTCCCGCCCGGACGCTACCGAGCGGACCCGGGGGGACGCGCCGGCGGTCAACGGGATACGGGGGCGCCCAGCACTGCGCTCCTTCGGGCGCTCGACGAGATGATCGATCTCTCGGTCGTCGACCCCGACCGAGACGGCAAGCTGTTCGCCGACGGGCTGCGTCGCCTCGTCACCACCATGAGTACGGCGAACTAGGGCGAACGAGCGGACGCCAACACCACGATCGACCGATGCGATCGATCCAACTCGGCTCGCCCGGCGCGCCCCGGTCCCACAGGGGCCGGCCCGCGGTTGCCTGTGCCCTTCGGCCCGAACCGCCGCAACTACCCGTCTCCCTGCCTGCAGAAGGATGGCATGCTACTTCTGTGGCATAATGATGGCATGAGCAGAGTGCGGGTGAGCACGACGGTGGACGCGGACCTTCTGGCCAACGCCCGTCGCCTGCGTTCCAATGTGACAGACGCCGTGCTCCTCGACGAAGCGCTCGATGCACTCACTGCTCGGCACCGCGCCGCCGAGATCGATGCGGCCTATGCAGCCTACGACCAGCACCCGCTCACCGAGGCTGATGAGTGGGGCGATCTTGCCTCCTTCCGCGCCGCGGCAGCTGCATCGTGACGCCGCTTCCGGCCAGAGGAGAGGTCTGGTGGTGTGAGCTGCCCGCCATCGGCCGCCGGCCCGTGGTTGTCCTCACCCGAGACGCCGCCATCCCGAAACTGCGGCGCGCGCTCGTCGCTCCGTGCACCACGACCGTGCGTGGCCTTCCCAGTGAAGTCGTTCTGGAGCCCGGCAATGACCCGGTCCCGCTCCGGTCTGGGGTCAACCTCGACTCAGTCGAGAGCGTGTCCGTCGGGATCCTGGTCGAGCGTCTCGGGCGGTTGGGCGATGACCGAATGGGCCAGATCGGCGCGGCGCTCCGGGTTGCCGTCGACTGTTAGAGGGAGCGAGCCGCGTCATCGGGGAAAGCCGACCTGGCCACATGCGCTTCGTTGCCCCCGAACCGTGATCGCAGCAGAGCCTTGTGCTCAGCCCGGCTCGCTGGTCAGCCCGGCTCGCTGGTCAGACGGGTTCGGCGGCCAGCATCGAGCCTAGGCGCAGGAGTTGCTCGGTGGCCCCGCCCAGCGTGAGCTCGAGTTGCTTGGTCAACAGGAAGTACCGGTGCATCGGGTAGTCGCGGTCGACCCCGACCCCGCCATGGAGGTGGACGGCGGCGTGGACGACCCGCTGGCCACCCTCGGCCGCCCAGAACTTGGCCACGGCCACGGCATCGTCGGCCGGGAGCCCCTCGGCGATGCGCCAGGCGGCCTGCCAGGCGGTCAGCCGGATGGCCTCGTTGTCGACATAGGCATCGGCGGCGCGCTGACCGACGGCCTGGAACGTGGCGATCGGCCTGTCGAACTGCTCACGGGTCTTGGTGTACTCGGCCGTGAGGGCCAGCGAGGCGGCGGTGACGCCCGCCTCGGCCAGGGCGGCAGCCGCAGTGGCCCGGAGCACCAGCCAGTGCACGATGTCCGAGCCGCTCGCCGCCGAGCCCAGCAGGTCGTCACCGGTGAGGGTGACCTGGTCGAACTCGAGAATGGCGTCGGGGCGCTCGGCGTTGGTCAGCTGCCAGGTGCGAGAGATACCCGGGGCCGCGAGGTCGACCACGAACACGCCGACCTCACCCCCGTCGAGCCGGGCGGGCACCACGGCCACGTCGGCGATGAGCCCCGAGGGCACGCACGCCTTGGACCCGGTGAGGGTGAACCCGTCGCCCTTCTTCTCGGCCGCGAGGGCCGGTGCGTCGGGCGCGCCGCCCAGCTCGACCAGGGCCGTGGTCACCACCACGTCGCCGGCGACCACGCCCGGGAGCCAGCGTTGCTGCTGGGTCCTGGAGCCGAACTCGGCGATGGCCGGCGCCCCGGTGGCGATGGTCTCGATAGCCGGCACGTAGGCCGCGCTCCTGCCGGCCGCCTCGACCACCAGCGCCGCCTCCAAGAACCCGAGGCCGGCGCCGCCCAGGTCCTCGGGCAGGTTGATGCCGGTCAACCCGGCGTTGGCCAGCTCCGACCACAGCTTGCGGTCGAAGCGCGGTGTCTCCTTGTCCCCCTCGATCTCCCGCAGCCGCTCGTGGGTGGCCAGATCGGTGAAGATGCGGGTGGCCAGTTCCCGGATGGCCTCTTGGTCCTCGCTGTACGAGAAGTCCATTGGTGATTCCCTCCCTCGTCCTTACTTCTTTTGTTCGGGCTCGCTAGCCCTGGTGTGATTCGGGTCCCGCGTCGGAGCTACCGGAGCGAGCGGGGCAGGCCCAGGCCGAAGATGGCGATCAGATCGCGCTGGATCTCGTTGGTGCCGCCCCCGAAGGTCAAGATGACCATGGAGCGGGCGTACATCTCGAGCCGCCCGGCCAGCACGGCCTCGGGGCTCCCCCGGGTCAGATAGCCGGCCTGTCCCACCACCTCCATCATGAGCCGGAAGGCCTCCATGTAGAACTCGGTGCCGAACACCTTGTTGGTCGAGGCATCGGCCACATCGAGCTTGCCCTGGGTGGCATCCCAGGCCACCTTCCAGTTGATCAACTTCAGGAACTCGAGCTTGGCGTGGACCCGGGCCAGGTGGACCTGGACCCACTCCTGGTCGATGACCCGCCGGCCGTCGGCCAGCTTGGTGTTCTGGGCCCACGCCCGGGTGTCCCCGAGGGCCCGCTCCACGATGCCCGGTGAGCACAGGGTGACCCGCTCGTGGTTGAGCTGGTTGGTGATCAGAGTCCAGCCGTTGTTCTCGCCCCCGACGAGGTTGGTGGCCGGGACCCGGACGTCCTCGAAGAAGGTGTAGTTGATGTTGTGGTTCCCGAGGAGGGACATGGGGACCACCTTGATGCCCGGGGTGTCCATGGGCACGACGAACATGGAGATGCCCTTGTGCTTCTTCACCTCGGGGTCGGTGCGGGTGGCCAGCCAGATGTAGTCGGCCCCCCCGGCCAGGGAGGTGTACATCTTCGAGCCGTTGATGATGTACTCCTCGCCGTCCCTCACCGCACGGGTCTGGAGGGCGGCCAGGTCGGTGCCGGCGTTGGGCTCGGTGTAGCCGATGCAGAAGTGGATGTCGCCGGCCAGGATCTTGGGTAGGAAGAAGTCCTTTTGGTCCTGAGTGCCGAAGTCCATGATGGTCGGGCCCACGGTGTTGATGGTCAACATGGGGACCGGGGCGCCCGAACGCATCGACTCGTCGAAGAAGATGAACTGCTCGATGGCCGACCGGCCCTGGCCGCCGTACTCCTTGGGCCAACCGATGCCCAGCCAACCGTCGGTCGCCATCTGCTTCACCACCCGGCGCATGTCGGGCCCGATGCCGTGGCTGTTGGCCAGTTGCTCTTCGACCTCGGGGGTGAGCAGGGCCGAGTAGTAGTCCCGGAGCTCCCGACGAAGGGCCTCTTGCTCCTCGGTATAGCCGATCTCCATGGCGTCCCTCCCTCGATGGCCGGCGTGGTTACACCGGTCCCTGCTTCCACCCGACGAGACTGCTTCCACCCGACGAGACTGCTTCCACCCGACGAGACTGCTTCCACCCGACGAGACTGCCCGAGACGATGGAACACCGAGCCCGTTGAACCGGCTGCACTCGCCCGGCGACCGCTAGAACACGTTATATTCGCAGGCCCCTCGCCGCCAGCGCGCTTCGACATCGTCGGCCGTGACGTGGGAAGGCGACCCCGTATGGCTCTCTGAGTGACGCGCCCCTCACATTGATGGCTGTTTGCGTTGATTAGCTAAGTTAGCTAGGCTGTGCCGGTGAAGGTGAACATGCACGAAGCCAAGACGAACCTCTCTCGCCTGGTCGCGGCGGTCGAATCGGGCGAAACCGACGAGGTCGAGATCGCTCGAGCCGGCCACGTTGTCGTTCGTATCGTCCCGGCTCTGCGGCGTTCGAAACGTCGTCCCGGCTACTGGGCTGGGCGCGTCCGCATCCACGAAGACTTCGATGCGATCCCCGATGAGGTCGCGGCTGCCTTTCAGGGCGAACGGCCATGAACGTGCTGCTCGACACCCACATTCTGTTGTGGTGGCTCGCTGACGATCCAGTTCTCCCCGAACGGGCCCGCGACGCAATCATCGACGCCGACACTTCTGTCGTCGTCTCGGCTGCGACGGCATGGGAGATCGCCATCAAGAAGGCCACCGGTCGCCTCGAAGCACCTGACGATCTGCTCGACGCATTGGTAGACAACCACTTCGACCAACTCCCGATCAGCGCCCTTCATGCTCTCGCCGCCGGAGATCTGCCCGCCCATCATGCCGATCCGTTCGACCGCATGCTCATTGCTCAGGCCCAGATAGAGCCGGCCGTGCTTGTCAGCGTGGATGACCGGTTCTCGGCCTATGACGTTGACCTCCTGCCGCTGGTCTGACGTCGCGGACCCGCACCTCTGCGGGCACGGCTGGACCCTCGATCACGGTCGGTTGGCCCAGGCGGCAACCTCGACGCCCTGCGAGCCGACGGTGTGGGACCTGGCCGGGGCGAGGCGGTCATCACCCCGGACGTCGTGGTCCTGGACTGGGACGAGCTCGACGGCCTCGAGCTCGTCGACGGGGGCCTGCTGGAGCAGCGGTTGGGTGCCCTGATCCCGGGCTGGGGGATCCGACGAAGCTGTCCCGTTCACCCTCGACACCCTGACCGGGGACCCGACCGCCTTCCGGCACCCGGTCCGCCACTCGGTGAGTTGCTGAAGGCCGCCGGACTCGAGCAGCGAGGCTTCTCCTTCGGCCGCGTCGGCGCCCCTGACGGGACAGCGGGTGTTGCCGACCACAGCGACATCGCGCTGGGCCTGTCCAACCGGCCATCTTCCGGTTATGTGATGAATCCGAGAGGAGGCGCGGTTACCTCGCGGGCGCTGCTA
>CAVWLO010000005.1:0-537647 GCA_963755985.1 uncultured Acidimicrobiaceae bacterium | reverse complement strand
TCGACAGGATCTCCCCGACGCCGGGTTCGCCGTTGGCGGCTAGGCCGTAGGCCCACGCCCGGCCGATCATCACGGCCCGGGCGCCCAAGGCGAGGGCCCGTACCACGTCGGAGCCTCGTCGCACGCCCCCGTCGACCAGGACCTCGACCGAGTCGCCGACGGCGTCGAGCACCTCGACCAGTGCCGGGAGGGTGGCCGGCATCCCGTCGAGCTGGCGCCCGCCGTGGTTGGACACGACGATGGCCGAGACACCGCAGTCGAGGGCCCGGCGGGCGTCGTCCCCGTTGACGATGCCCTTGGCGATGATCGGGCCCGGCCACTGCTCACGCAGCCAGGCGAAGTCCTCCCACCGGGGCGGGGCGGCCGTCCATTCCATGAGTGCCTCTTCCACGGTCATCGGGTGCCCGGGGGGGCCCAGGGTGGTGGCGTTCACGATGTCGAGCTGAAACCGGTCCCGGGCGAACTCGACCAGCCAGTCTGGGTGCAAGGCCACCTGCGGGGCGAACTTGACCATGTTGTGCAGGTTCATCTGGAGGGGCGGTTTGACCCCATGGCCCAGGTCCCGTTCGCGGTTGCCGGGGAACTGGGTGTCCATGGTCACGACCAGCGCTTGGTACCCGGCCTGGCGGGCCCGTTCCACCAGCTGTGCGGCGCCCGGCCGCCCCCCTAGGAAGTACAGCTGAAACCAGGCCGGGCCGGTGGCCGCCGCCATCACCTCTTCCATGGTGTGCCCAGACATGGAGCTGAGGGTGAATATGGTCCCGGCCTGACCGGCGGCCCGGGCCGCGGCTACGTCACCGTGCCGGTCCATCATGCGGGTGAAGCCCACCGGACTGAGTAGGACAGGCATGGACAGCGGTGTGCCCAGCACCGTGGTGGATAGGCCAGGAGCGGGATCGCCCGCCGTCACCCCCATGCGGGGCCGGAAGCCGACTGCCGACATCGCTGACCGGTTTGCTCGCATGGTGCCCTCGGTCTCGGCTCCACCGTCGAGGTAGTCGAACACGGCCCGGGGCACCCGGCGACGGGCCAGGGTGCGCGCCCGGTCTACCGTGACCAGCCGGGCCGGGTTTCGGTAGCTGGCGCGGACCCGGCGGCCGATGGTGCGGGCTCGCTCGCTCAGCGGCTTCTCCGTTTCCATGTCGTCACCACCGCTCCAGTTCCGACCGACCAGGCCCCGGTTCAACCTATGACCCACGGGTGGAACCGGCGCCTGGTCGCGGTGACTGGTCGAGGGCGGCCGGGGCAGTCAACTCCGATCAGGCCGGGGTGGGGACCTTCGCCCCGAGGAGCCCCATCATGTTGGCGCCCATGATCTTCTCGATGTCGGCCTCGGGCAGTCCGGCCAGCTCGTCGACATAGGAGACCGGGTCGGCCAGGCCCTCGACGTGGGGGAAGTCCGACCCGAAGATGATGTGGTCGGCCCCGAGCAGCTCGACCAGCTGACGGGGGTCCTCCTCGTGGAAGGGGTGCATCCAGAAGTGGCGCTTGAAGGTGTCCGAGGGCCGCTCTTCGTAGTCCTGGGGCATGGTCCTCCAGGTGTGGTCCAGGTGCTCGAGGAGCGATGGGACCCACCCGGCCCCGTTCTCGATGAGGGCGATGCGCAGCTTGGGGTGGCGCCACAGGGCCCCGTGGCAGATCATCGAGGTGACGGCGTCTTGGATGTCCCGGTGGGTGTCGCGCACCGTGGCCGTGAACGGCTGGCGCTCGGCGAAGGCCTGGGTCTCGGTGCGGGAGCCCTCCCACTCGTTGGTGTAGCGGACATAGCCGGTGTCCGAGGCGTGGAAGACGACGAGCAGGCCCGCCTCTTCCACCTTGGACCAGTAGGGGTCGAACTCCTTCAGGGCGAACGAGCGCGGCCCCTGGTAGCCCCAGGCCGGCGCCGGGCGCATGAGGACGATCCGGGCCCCGTGGTCGATGAGGAAGTCCAGCTCGGCCAGGGCCTTGTCCAACAGGCCCGGGGTGATGATGGGGGTGGAGAAGACCCGGTCCTGGTAGGCGTAGGGCCAGGCCTCGAGCATCCAGGTGTTCAAGGCGTGGATGGCCGCGGCCGCGAGGTCGGGATCGTCGCGCATGCGCTCTTCGATCAGGCTGGCCAAGGTGGGCAACATGATGGCGAAGTCGACCCCTTGTTCGTCGAGCAGCTCGAGGCGGGCGCCCGCCTCCCGGAAGGCCGGCGGGCAGTCGATGCCCCGGCCGATGATCTCCCGGTAGGACTTGCCCTCGGGGTTGCCCTGCTTGAAGTACTCCTCTTGGGCGCCGGGCCGCCCCACCCGCTCGAAGGTCGGGTTGGGGATGTAGTCGCTGACCTGGCCGCGCACCATGATCTTGGTCCGGCCGTGGAGCTCGACGTAGTCGATGGCCCCCTTGTACTCGGGGGGCAAGAACTTGGTCAGGGCGTCGGTCGTCTCGTAGAGATGGTTGTCGGCGTCGAAGACCGGGAAGTCGAAGGGCGAAACGGAAGACATGGGGACCCCCTTGCAGGCGAAATTGCAGTTCAACCAATCGTTCGCACCGTCTACCGTAGTGGAACCGGTGCCCGCTGGCTCGACTGGGGGCTCACAACCGGGCCACAGAATGATCGGGTCGTTGACAAGGAGCTCGAGCACGCGCCATCACAAGGTGGCCGACGTCGCCGTGGTCGGCGCGCCGAACGAGGAGACGGGCGAGGAGGTCAAGGCGGTCGTCCAGCTGGTCGACTGGGACGAGTCCGGCCCCGAGCTCGAGGCCGAGCTGCTCGCCTACTGCCGCGACCGCCTAGCCCACTACAAGTGCCCATGGACGGTCGACTTCGACCCGGCCCTGCCCCGGCACCCGACGGGCAAGCTGTACAAGCGCCTCGTGCACGACCGGTACTGGCAGGGCACCGCCCGGGCCAGCCAGGGTCAAGGGGACACCGAGTCGGGTCACGGTGGTCCAGGCCGCGCTGACGCAGTCAGATGAGGCCTGTCGGGCACGGCGCTCATAGCTGCCCGCGGGGGATCCGGCCCGGCGGCGGCCGCCTGCGGCCTGCGGCATGCCGGCTCTACTCCAGCGGGAAGAGCCGGTCCGGTGGCGCGGCGGGGTGGGATCCGGTGGCCGGGTCGGCGTCGTCGGTCTCGGGGTGGTCGGGGTGGTCGGTGGATCCTGTCCTCGGCGGTGGCTTCTCGGGTGGGAGCCACTGCCAGGTCCCCGGGCCCCCCTCCAACCGGAAACCCTGGTGGTGGCGCAGGTAGTGGTGCCGTGAGCACAGGCGACAGAGATTCCACATGGCCGTCGGGCCGTTCTCGACCACGGGGATGATCCGGTGGTCGATCTCGAGGCCGTCTCTGACGTCACAACCGGGGACGACACAGGTCTCGTCCCGGGCTCTGAGCGCCCGGGCCAGGGGGGCGGTGATGGTCCGGCCCAGGTAGGTGATCGAGGCGATGTCGGTCCCCTTCGTGATGACCAGGTGCAAGATGGCGTCGCCCAGGAGCGACCGGGCCGTCTCGAGGGGGACGGGGCCCACCCCTGGTATCTCGCAGCGCTCGTTGCCTTCGAGGCTCCCCCGAGAGAGGGCCTCGACGTCCACCCGGAGGTGCACGCTCGCCGGTGGGGGGAGACCGGTCGCCCGGTCGGTGGTGGCTCGCCGGCCGGCATCGGCCCGGTCGGCATCGGCCCGGTCGGTGTCGGCCTGGTCGGTTCGGGGCTGGTCTCGTCGGTGTCCGGGCCGATGTTGCCCGGTCCGGTCTCGTCGGCGCCGGTGCCGTCGGGGTTCGTCGTGGCCGTGCCGGCCGGCCCACCGTGGCCCGGTGGCCGGCGCTCCCCGCTGAGCAGGGCGACCAGGGCGTCGGCCTCGTAGGCGTCGGGGCGCTCTCGGATCCCCAGCGTGCGGGCCTCGTCGAAGAGGACGGTGCGGGTGGGCTTCAGGGCAGCCAGCAGCTTGGCCCCGGCATCGGGGGTGAAGAGCCCCTCCAGGCGGAAGGCCCCGTCGCCGTCGGTATAGTGGCGCAGGTAGCGGGAATCCCGGATGCGCTGGTAGGCGGCCAGGGCGTCCTCGTGGGATCGGGCCTTGGCCTTGGCCCGCAGGCACCGGTCGGCCAGCTGGCGGTGGGACTCGTTGCTGTCCGTGGCCGCCTCGACCAGCTCGTCGGAGCTTCCCGGGTCGAGGGTCAACACCCCGGCCACCTGGCGGGCCCTCGAGTGGGAGAGCTCGCCTGTGCGGAGGGCGGCATCGAGGCCGGGGTGGTCCCCCATCTGGTCGGCCAGCCGCAAGGAGCCAAAAGAGGACCCGACCGACTCCCCGGTTCTCCTGGAGAGCCACTCGGCCGCCGTTCGGGCCCCGTCTCTTGTGTGGAGGTCGGTCTCGGCCGCCCGCTTGGCCGCCAAGGCCTTCCCGGTGGCACAGAGGTGCTCACCCCGAGAGAACCGGTCGACCAAGAGGGCGGCGTCCTCACCCGAGTAGCGCCCCGGCTCGAAGGAGGAGACGAAGGACTCGAGCAGGCCGATGGCCTCGGTGACCGACTCGGCCGTGTCCGGGGAGGCGGTGTGGGACTCGGGAGTACCGGAGGAGCAGGGGTGCGACCCGGTGCTGCTGGTGGAGCCGGTGCGCGATGGGGCGGTGTCCGAGTCGGCAGCGCCGGCCGTCCGCCGCCCACGGCGATCGCCTCTTGGCCCGGTGCTCCTCGCATTCCTGGTACTCCGCTGGTCCGTTTTGGCCATGCAGAGAGTGTTGCAGGAGGGTGTAACCCTCCCTCAGATCGAGTCGCAACCTCGGCTGGCAACCGAGGAGCAATTGGAACCGAGGAGCAATTGGAAGGAGCAGCGATCCGACCGACATCGGAACTGTCGAAGTAACGGTGGTCGAAGTAACGGACAGCGGAACCAACCGAGGCAGTTCGGGCAACCACCCGTTGGTCTTCCTCGTGCTCAGTTCCCGGCCGACCGGGCCAGCGCGCGCATCCGCTCGATCTCTGTCGGGCCCATGTTCGGGTCCGTGCACTTCCACTCGACCACCTCGCGCAGGATGGCGCGGCAGTCGTCGTCCAGCACCGGCTTGAGGAATCCATCGAGGAGCAGCTTTCGCCCCAGGCCGATCACAGTGGCCTTGACCCGCCCACCCGGCACCTCGCCGGAGGCGATCAGCACCCAGGTCAATGTCACGTCAACCGCAGGATCGCCCCGAACGGCGTTGGGCCAGTCAATGACCACGGGACCGCCCGGAGCCATGAGCACATTCAACGGGTGGAGGTCCATGTGCAACAGCCGGTTACCACTCCCGCAGGGCGCGTCGGCGACCCATGACGGGGCGGGAATGCGATGGAGTGCCTGGTGGAGCTCGGCCAGCTGACTCCCGAACCGTTTCAGGTTCCATGGTCGGGCCGCGCCCGCCTCGACCATCGTGGGGCCCTCGATCCGCTCCATGACCAGATCGGTTCCGTCCTCGCTGATCTCGAAGACCTCGGGTGCCGGGTAGCCGTGCGAGCGGACGAACTCCATCGTCCTCGCCTCTGTCGCCATCGAGCGGCCGTGGCGCGATCGCCTCAGCACTCGTCCCCGGCCGAACTCGAAGATGTCGGCATCCCGGCCCGAAGCAAGCAGGCCGCCGGGAGCTTCCACGTCAGGGCTCATGGACGTACCCGGGGTGCTCCCGAGGATCGTCAATGGAGATGCGGGTGATTTCGGGCACCGACCGCTGCAGCATGCCGATGGCGATGCTCTCGAGTATCTCTCTGGGGAGGACGCACTCAGCGCAATTGGCCGACTCGAGTTGCAGGCGGAGCACCACCGCCCCGGTTCCGCCATCGAGCGACACAAATTCGATGTCGCCGCCGTCGGCCTGCACGAGGGCTGTCACCTCGTCGAGTGCCGACCGCACCTCGGATTCGTCGAGCATTCCTCCCCCAGTGCAGGTAGTGTCCCGGCACCCGGAATGGTAACCCGCCTGTTTGGGGCCGCTCCGCCACTCCGCCAATCAGCAGTTGAAAGCCAGGGCCAGCCCCGGCACCGGCCACGGGCACGACACCAGCCGGCCGGTCGAGCCCAACGTGATGTAGGCGGTGGTCAGCCCGGGGCCGCCGAAGCACAGGTTGGTGGTCATATGGTCCTCGAGCCCCGGTGGCAAGAGGTACTGGGTGACACTGGCGCCGTCGTGGGCGATGGAGGCGATGCCCCCGGTCACCAGGGTGGCGACGCAGATGTGGCCGGCGGCATCGATGGCCAGGGAGTCGAAGCCCTGCAAGCCGGGCAGCGTGCAGACGACCGAAGCCGCGCCATGCCCCTCGAGCGGCTCCAGTTCCCCAGCACCGGTGATCCGGCGCGCTCGGAGCCGCGCCGTCACCGTCTCCGCGTAGTAAAGGGTGCCGCCATCGGGAGCGATGCCGATGCCGTTCGGGCTCTCGGCCGGGAAGACGACCTCTTCCAGCGTGCCCCCGTCGATGGCGGCGTAAAAGAGCGAGCCGATGTCGCGCTGGCGGCCCTGGAATTTGCCGGTATCGGTGAACCAGAGCGCACCCGTCCGGTCAAACACGATGTCGTTGGGCCCCGAGAGGCGGCGGTCGCCGTCATGGGTGTAGAGCACGTCGACCGACCCGGTGGACAGGTCGACTCGTTCCACCCAGCCCCCCTTCCAGTTGCCGTCGGCGAATCGACCGCCGTTGTTGCAGACATACAGCGCCCCATCGGGGCCCACGGCCGCCCCGTTGGGCCCGCCGCCGCACGTGGCCACGACCTCCTTCCCACCGTCGGGCCGAACTCGTGTCACCCGGCCGGCCTCGATTTCGGTGACCAACACGCTTCCATCGGTGCAGGCGACCGGCCCCTCGGGGAATGACAGGCCCTCGGCCACCACGGTCACGTCGTCAAGGATGACCGTCGAGACAGCCGGGCCGGTGGGAACCATCTCAGGCCCCCGGGACGATCCGGACGTGCATGGGCTTGTCCGGGCCGATCAGGGCCCGGAGCCCCTCCTCGGCCCGGTCGATCGGGTAGGCGTCGCTGGCGAAGGTCTCGAAGGGCCACCGGGTCGACGTGAGCGAGGACTCGAGCAGCGAGATGGCATATTCCATCGAGGCCAGCGACCGCGACACCGCACCCCTCAACGTGAGCTGCTTGGTCGAGACGAGGTCCACAGGGATCTCGGCCATGCCGCTAGGCCCCTTCATGCCGGCCAGTACCACGGTGCCCTTGCGCCCGGCAATGCGCACGGCGTCGGTCACCGAGCTCAGCGACATCGGAGTGCAGTCGATCACCAGGTCGGGAGGGGCGGACATGGACCCCAGCACCTGGTCCACGACCGAGCCCTCGGTGACGTCGAGGGCATGGTCGGCGCCCATCTCCTCAGCCAGTTTCAGGCGATCGCCGTCCACGGCCAGGCCCGTCACGGCGATCTCGCTGGCCCCCGCGGCGGATGCCGCGATCACCGATGCGATCCCCCGTGGACCAGGGCCCAGGATGGCGATCGACATGCCGGCGCGGAACCCGCCGATGTCCAGGACCCAGTCGACGCCGTTGGACATCACGTTAAACAGGGACGCGGTAGCCACGCTGATGTCGGGCGACATGGGGACCACGATGGCCTCCGGTGCGAGATACAGATGCGTCGCGAACCCGCCCCACAATGCCGGTGACACGTCGGGAGAGCGGAACCCGTAGATGGTGGAGTCGGCGAACTCGGGGGCGGTGCATCCCCGCAGCCCGGCCCGACAGGTGCGACAGCGACCACAGGTCAACGTGGAATGCACCGCCACCCGGTCCCCCTCGGCTACGTTCCACTTGGCCTTGGCCGACGAGCCGATTCGCAGGACGCGGCCGAACGGCTCGTGGCCGGGCACGATCGGGTACCGATCGCCCAACGCGCCCTCGAACACCTCGACGTCGGTACCGCAGACACCGCAGCCCTCCAGGGCCAGCAACGCGTCGTCGGCGCCGATCTCGGGAAGGGGCGCCTCTCGGACCTCGTAGTGCCCGGGCTCGGTCTGGACCACGAAGGTCGCCTGTTCAAGCATCATGCCTCCTCATTCGGGTCGGGAATTCATCGCTCGGGTCGGGAATTCATCGCTCGGGTCGGGAACTCATCGCTCGGGTCGGGAACCCATCGCTCGGGTCGGGAACCCCCCAGGCGGGAGCTCTTCGTTCGGGACCGGCATCAGCCTCACCGCAGCGGGCGGAAGAAGGCCCGGATGCTGTCGGCCACTGCGTCGGGCTCCTCCCAGGAGGCGAAGTGCCCGCCCGAGGGTAGGTCGACCCAGTGGTGCACGTCGTGCACGCGGTCGATCATCTCCCGCGGGGCTCGCCGAGGGGGGAACGCAGGCTCGAACCTGGGCATGGCCACGCCGGTGGGCACCGGCAATCGCCGGCCCGGCTCCAGAGGAGGATCGGCCGTCACCCGCTCGTAGTAGGCGCGCAACGAGGAGGCGATGGTCCCGGTCACCCAATAGATGGTGGCGCTGGTGAGGATCTCGTCCTTGGTGTAGCGGCGCTCGAGGTCACCGGAGCAATCGCTCCAAGAGCGGTGCTTCTCCACCAACCACGAGGCCAGGCCGGCCGGCGAGTCGTTGAGCGCGTGCCCGATGCTCTGGGGCTTGGTCCGGTGCAGTTGGGCGTAGGCCCCTTCGGCCGACGACCACTCCTTGGCGCAGGCGGCGAAGGCCAGCTCGGCCTCGGTCGGCGGTGGCGCCGGCGGATCGAACGAGGCCAACGGCATGAGGGCGGGGTCGTGGGTGTGCACGCCGACCACCGCATCGGGTTGGGCGAAGGCCATCCAGCCGTTGACGTATGCACCCAGGCCGGTGCCGTGCAGGCCGTACCGGTCATAGCCCAGTCCATCGGCCATCAACGCATGCACCGCCGCGGCCGACCGGTAGTACCCGAACTGGCGGACGCCGGTCGGTCCCGAGAACCCGAATCCGGGGAGCGAGGGCACGATGACGTCGAAGGCGTCGCCGGCGTCGCCACCGTGAGCGCCGGGATCGGCCAACAACGGGGCCAGCTTGGTCATTTCCAGGTACCCGCTGGGCCAACCGTGCACGAGCACCACCGGCATCGGACTCGGGCCCGTGCCCCGCAGGTGGGCAAAATGGATGGTGACCCCGCCGACCCGGGCCCGGAACTGGGGCAGTTCGTTCAGCCGCTCCTGCTGGTCGAACCAGTCGAACCTGGTGTGCCAATGGTCGACCAGCTCGGCCAGGTAGCCGGCGCTTGTCCCGTAGTCCCAGCCGGCGCCGTCAGGCTCCTCGGCCAGCCGGGTCCGGGCCAGGCGATGGACGAGGTCGTCGATGACCGACGCCTCGACCTCGACCCGAAAGGCAGCAACCTCCACAGTTCCCCCAATACGTCTCGGTACCCGGCACCAGTGTGTCGTGCCCTCTCCCGTGGCGCTACAGCGCCGGTGGCTCGGCCGGATCGAACCGGTAGAGCTTCTCGGCGTTGCCGCGGAGGATCTTGTACTGGAGCTCCTCGGGCAGCTTGGCGTGGTTGAGGCGCTCGTGGGCCAGCTTGATCGAGTGTGGCCACGTGGTGTCGGAGTGCGGGTAGTCCATCTCGATCATCACGTTGTCCTCACCGACCACGTCGAGCATCCCCAGCCCGGTGGCGTCGTCGATAAAACAGCCGTAGAAGTGCTCCCGGTAGTCCTGGTAGACGTCGATCTTGAAGACGTCGGCCTCGCCCCCGAAGACGGCATGGGCGCCCTCGGCGCCGTTGCCCCCGTACTGCAGTCCCTTGGCCACCCAGTGGCGCTGGGTCTCGAGGACCTGCTTGGATCGCTCCAGGAACCAGGGGATCCAGCCGATGGAGCCCTCGGACAGGGCGATCTTGACCTTGGTGAACTCCTGGAACAGTCCCGAGAAGATCCACGACAGCATGCAGGCCGCCGGGCGGATGGCCCCCATGGACATGTTGGCCATGAACGGAGAGTTGGAGGCGATCTTGTACATGGTGGAGGACGACCCGATGTGGATTGACAACACCTGGTCGTTGTCCTCGGCCGCGGCGATCACCGGCTTCCAGTACCCGCTCGGGTCGTGGATGGTGGGCAGCCCGAGCGGCTCGAAGTTCTCCGAGAAGCAGAACGAGTGCGAGCCCTTGGCCGCCGTGCGCTCGATCTCCTTGACCGCCAGCTGCGGGTCCCACAACGGGATGATGGTCAGGGGGATGTAGCGGCCGGGGTCGGTGGCGCACCACTCGTCGATCATCCAGTCGTTGTAGGCCTGCACGCACAAGAGGGCCAGGTCCTTGTCCTTGGCCTCCCAGAACAACTGGCCGCAAAAGCGAGGGATCGACGGGAAGTTGAGGGAAGCCAACACACCGGCCTCGTTCATGTCGGCCAACCGGGCCTTGGGGTCGTAGCACCCGGGGCGCATCTCGCTGTAGGGATAGCCCTCCACCGTGATGTCCTCGGGCGGGCGCCCGGCGGTGGCGCCCAGGCCCCCGGTGACCTGCTTGGTGTCCTCGTAGACCCAGTACTCCTGTCCGTCGGGCTCGGTGATGATGCGCGGACCGACGTCTCTGTACTTCTTCGGGAGCCGGTCGGCCCAGACGGTGCCCGGCTCGATGACGTGGTCGTCGACCGACACGATCCAATCGAGGTCGTAGCCCTTCGTCTCTCGTGTCATCAGTTCGTCCTCCGTTCATCGTTCGCGAATTCGGTCGCTGGCCCTCTGGACCGTCGGCCGCCGGCCCTCCGTCTCATACCTCGAGCCCCGCCGCGATCACGTCGTCGTGGTAACGGGCCTCACCGAGGTCGAATTCCCAGTACTTGGCTCGCCGGGTGTACAACTGGACGTCCGCCTCGACCATGAAGGCCACGCCGGCATGGACCTCGTGGGCGCGGTGCACGATCCGTTGGACGGCACGGCTTGCGTACGCCTTGGCCAGGGCCACCTCGCGCCGGGCGGGCAGGCCGCGGTCGAGCCGCCATGCCGCCTGGTGACCGAGCAGCTCTGTCAGGTGGGTGTCGATGGCGATGTCGGTGCACAGGAACTGAACGGCCTGGAACTGCCCGATCGGCCGCCCGAATTGCTTGCGTTCCTGCGCGTACGCCACCGAGAGCTCGAGCAGAGCCTTACCGGCCCCGACGATCTCGGCACAGCGAAGCACGGTGGCCCGGTCGAGTGCGGGCCCGAGCAACGACCAACCGTGGCCGACCTCGCCCACCACCTGATCTGGCGGGACGACCACATCGTCGAAGGAGACCTCGAACAACGGGATGTCGGCGATGTTGGCCATGGCCGTCACCGCCACCCCCTCTGCCGCTGGATCCACTAGGAACAGGGTGATCCCGTCGGGCGAGGCCTCGGTGCGCGTGGCCACCAGCAGCCGGGTGGCCACATGGGCGTAGGGCACCAGCACTTTCGTTCCGTTGATCCCGAACCCGGCCGGGGTGGTCCGAGCGGGCGTGGTCACGGCGTCGGGCCCGAATCCGGCGTCGGGTTCCATGAGGGCAGGCACCACGACGGCGTCGCCGGCCACCATCGATGCCAGCAGGTCTTCGCGGCGGCCGCTTCGGTCCTGGACCAGCGTCTCGCCGGCGATGACAGCCGAGGCCAGGTGCGGACTGGGCACGAGCGCCCGCCCGAGCTCCTGATAGATCACGCTCAGGTCCACCAGGGTCCCGCCCGATCCCCCCAGCTCCTCCGGATAGGTCAGGCTCAACCAGTCGAGCCCGGCCATCTCGGACCACAGCGAGGGGAGGTAGCCGAGGCGGTCCGCCTCGAGCTGGCGTACGGTGGCCAACGGGCATCGTGCTTCGAAGAGCTGCCGGGCGATCCAGCCCAGTTCCTCGTGGCCCTGGTCGAGCGTGGTGTCCATGCCTAGATCGTTGCCGAGGCGGTCAACGGGGTAGGCCCAGTCCGCGGGTGGCCAGCACCATGCGCTTGACCTGGGACGTGCCCCCGGCATGGTTGGCGTAGGACCACCGGTACCAGGCCTCGGGCCCGCCGTCGATGGGGGCCCAGCGGCTCCCCTGTCTCAGTTGGGCCAGCGGTCCGACGATCTGGGTGATGATCTGGCCGAACAGCGGCTTGTGCTCCTTGGAGACGACCACCCCGAGGGCACCACCGAAGCGAGGGGGGCGGCCGTTGGTGGCGTTGGACAGTGACTCGTAGGTGAGGAGGCGTTCGGTCTCGACCATCAGCTCGAGCTCGGCCAGCTGCGAGCGCACGATCGGGTCCTTGATCAGGGTGACGCCACCCCGGGTCGTCACCTTGCAGTACTCGACCACCTGGTTGAGCATCAACCGCATCTCGGCGTGACGGGCGCCCAGTCCACCGCCGGCGTAGAAGGCGTTCATGATGTAACTCCACCCCCGGCCCTCTTCACCGATCAGCATGGTGCCGGGCACGCGGACCCCGTCGAAGAACGTGTGGTTCTGCCGGCCGCCGCCGATGTTGTACAACGGGGTGAGAGACACGCCGGGCGCCTTCAGGTCGAGACAGAAGACGCTGATCCCACGGTGAGGCGGCGCGCCCGGGTCGGTGCGGGCAGCCAGGAACATCACGTCAGCGTGATGGCCCCAGGTCGTGTACGTCTTCTGACCGGTGACGATCCAGTCGTCCCCGTCGCGCTCGGCCCGGGTCGAGAGCGACGCCAGGTCCGAGCCGGAGTCGGGCTCTGTCAACCCTTCGGCCCAGAACCGGTCGAACGCAGCTATCCCGGGAAGGAAGCGCTTCTTTTGCTCCTCGGTCCCGCCGACGAGGAGCGCGCCGGCAGCCAGCCCCCAACCGATCATGTTCACCAGCGGCGCATCGCGGGCAGTGAACTCCTCGGCCAGTATCAGTCGTTCGGCCTGGGACCGGCCCAGTCCGCCGTACTCGACCGGCCAGGTCAGCCCGATCCAGCCCCGGGCCCCGACTTTCCTGGTGAACTCGAAGGCGAACGCCCACAGGTCGGCGTCCTCGTTGAACTCATGGTTGAAGGCCTTGTCCGAAGGGAGCTCGGCGTCGAGGAAGTCCCGTACCTCCTGGCGGAACGCGTGCTCGTCGGCGGAGAATGCGAAGTCCATGGTGCCCGTCGTCCAGCTACCGGATCATCGCCCGTTGGCCGAGATGCGGTTCGACCAGGCGCCTGGTACTGGCCCTTCCAACTCCTCGAACTCCGAGCATCGTCATCTTGTGTTCCCCCATCGGGCGCCCGACGCCAGACCGGTCCGCAGCCCCCGCTCACCGACGACCCGGGCTCACGTCGTCCCTCCCGGCCGTTTCTACCATCACCCCCGTCGTCGGTCAACCAATCGTTTGGTATTGAGAACCCATCGGCCGGATGGCACACTGGGCTGGGCGGCGATCGAAAGGGGGGCCCTATGGCCGTAGTGGCGGATCTGGTGTCGGCCCTGGAGTTCGAACAGGTCGACGAGGGGCGATGCCGCTTCTCCAATATGGGACTGGGCGAGCGCGGCGTCGTCTTCGGGGGCCAGCTGTTGGCCGAGATGGCGGTGGCCGCGGCCGCGGTCGACGACTCGGGAACGAAGTCGATCAAGTCGGCGCACGGGCTGTTCGCCCGTTCCGTCCTGGTCGACGAGGACATGGACGTCACGGTGGACCTGTTGCACGGCGGACGGGCGTTCTCGATGGTCACGGCGACGGTATGGCAACGCGATCGTGCCTGTGCCCGGGGCGAGATCCTTTTGGACCAAAGCGAGGACGACCTGATCCGGCACGGACCCGATGGGCCCGACGTCGACGGACCCGAGGCGGCCGTACCCTGGGGCGAGCCGGTCGACGGCCGGGAGATCCGAACGGTGGGCGGGGTGGACATCCTCGACGCGACGTCGACCGGCCCGGCCGAGGTGCATGCCTGGGTGCGAACGCCGAGCGCCCCGGACGACCTCGTGGTCAACCAGGCTCTGCTCGCTCACGCCACCGCCAGCTTCGTGATCGGCACGGCCATGCGACCCCACGCCGGGGTCGGTCAATCCATCGCCCACCGCCACATCTCGACCGGCATCATCGGGCACACCATAAGCTTCCACGAGGACATCGAACCCCGCCGGTGGATGCTCCTGGTCACCCAGAGCCCCTTCGCCGGGCGCGGTCGGGCCTTTGGCCGGGGGCAGGTCTTCACCCAGGCGGGCCGACTGGTGGCCTCGTTCTCCCAGGAGGCCATGATCCGCCACTTCCCAGAGGGTCAGAGCACGAAGGGCCGCGAGGCCACCGTCCTCTGAAGCACACCGCGCCGACGGCGACAGCCGAGGAACAGCGACAGGAGACCCGGACCATGCGCTTTGCCAACATCGACGGACGGATGCACCTACTCACGGGGGACGAAGGCGGGGACCAGTCCCGCGACGAGGCCGGGGACGAGGCCGGAGACGAGGCGGGAGGCGAGGCCGTCGACGTGGCCGACGCCTCGGGGGGCGCGCTGCCGAGCGACCCTCAGGCTTGCTTCGAAGCCTGGGACGATGTGGTGGCGTGGGCCGACGGGTTCCTCGAGTCCGGCCAGGCCGGACCAACACGTCGGTCCCCCCGGTCAGGTACCCGCCTCGCTCCGGTACCCCGGCCCAGACAGGTCCTGGCCATCGCCCTCAACTACCAGCTCCACGTGGGTGAATCGGACTTCTCCGCCCCCGAGGAGCCCTCCGCGTTCACCAAGTTCCCTAGCTGCATCGCCGGGCCCAGCTCTGACATCCCGATTGTCAGCGGCACCGTCGACTGGGAGGTGGAGCTGGTGGCCGTCATCGGCAGTATCGCCCATCGCATCGGTGAGGGGCAGGGTTGGGACTACGTCGCCGGCCTTACCGTCGGCCAGGACATCTCCGAGCGAACGGTGCAACTGCGACCCCCGGTGCCGCAGTTCTCGCTGGGCAAGTCGTTCCCGGCCTTCGGCCCGATCGGACCGGAGCTGGTCACTCCGGACGAGCTCGACGATCCCGACGACCTCGAGATCGGCTGCGCGGTCAACGGGCGCCAGGTGCAGCTGGCTCGCACCTCCGAGCTCATCTTCTCCGTCCCGGAACTGGTGAGCAGGCTCTCGGCCATTGTCACCCTTTATCCCGGAGATCTCATCTTCACCGGCACGCCCGCCGGCGTCGGCCACGCCCGGACGCCGCCCGAGTACCTCCGACCCGGGGACCACCTCACCAGCACCATCGAGGGGATCGGGACCCTCCACAACGACTGCGTGGCGCCATGATCGCCCTCGGTCTTGAGCCCGGGTCGCTCGCCCACGACAGGGAGGGCTCATGCTCGCCCTGGTCGTGACACCGGATGGGCCGACCGGATTGGCCCGGCGCGAAGTGAGCGAGCCGACGCCGTCACCCTCCGAGGCATTGGTGCGGGTGCACGCCTTTTCCTTGAACCGGGGGGAGGTCGGACACATCCGGACCCTCCCCAGAGGCACCGTCATGGGATGGGATGTCGCCGGAACCGTGACGCGGGCTTCGGCCGACGGCTCGGGACCGCCCGTCGGAACCCGGGTGTTCGGGTACACCGAGAGGCGGGGGGCATGGGCCGAGCTGGCCGCCGTTCCCACGGCCACGCTGGCCCCGCTCCCGGATCGGGTCGGATTTGCCGAGGGTTCGACCCTGGGGGTAGCCGGACTCACGGCCCTCTACGCCCTCCGCCTGGGCGGGTCGCTCCTCGGGCGGACGGTGATCGTCACCGGGGCCGCCGGCGGGGTCGGCCGCCTGGCCATCCAGTTGGCCACCTTGTCCGGCGCCGACGTGATCGCCATCGTGGGCACCGAGCCCTCCCGGGCCGCGGCTGTTGCCGAACTGGGCCTTCCCCGGCTCCGGATTGAGCAGGGCTTAGCCGACACCGGCGATCCCGCACACCTCATCCTGGAGTCAGTGGGCGGGTCCTCCCTGTCCGCCGCCTTCGCACGCGTGGCCCGCGGTGGCGCCATCGTCACCTACGGTCGCTCCTCGGGCCAACCGGGTGCGGTGCCGCCGGACTGGTTCTTCGCCAACGCGACCCTGCATGGCCTGAGCTTCTCCCATCACCACGGTGGGGATGCCACGACACCGTCCGGGCTCGAGACCCTCGGGCGTCTGGTGACCGAGGGCCGACTCGACACCGGCATCAGCTTCGAGCGAAGCTGGGACGAGGTCGACACGGCCATCGATGCGTTGCGGGAACGGCGGGTACAGGGAAAGGCCGTTCTCCGCATCTTGGACGGATGAACGAGGGGACACACGGTGACAGGGGGACAGACGGTGACAGAGAGCCAGACGGCAGACAAGGCAGGACAGCAGCGGGCCGACGAGCAAGTCACGATGGCCGAGCGCCTGCAAAGACTCGAGGACCTGGAAGAGATCCGCCAGCTCTTCGTCGACTACGGACACCACCTGGACAGCGGCAACTTCGCGGCCTACGGCGGCCTGTTCGCCGACGAGGGCGAAGTGCTTCTCGGCCCCGTGGGACGGGCAAAGGGCCCGGCTGCCATCGAGGCGCTGATGAGCAAGACCATGGAAGGAGCGTGGGGCTCGAGCTTCCACATCGTGTCAAACCCGATCATCGAGCTGGACGGCGACCGGGCCACCACTGAGGTGATGTGGACGGTGGTGGCCCGCGACGCCAAAGACGAAGCCACCGTGACCATGCTCGGCCGCCATCGCGACACCCTGATCCGAGAGGGCGGTCGGTGGCGATTCCTCCGGCGACAGGGCTTCATCGACGTTCCCAGCCGCTACCGCACCCCTGAGGACCCGAAGGGAACGTAGGGACGTTGTCCTCAGGCCTCGGCGCCTCTGTCCCAGTGCGGCCCCCCGAGTCCCCGGACGATGAACTGTGCGTACCAGTCGGCCACGTTCTCCTTCGAGAGGCGGCCCTTGGGCTGGTGCCATTCCTGGGTGCTGTTGAGCAGCTCGAACACGGTGATGGTGGCCAGGGAGACATCCACCGTCGGGTCGAACGCACCGTCTTTGACCCCCTGGAGGAGGATGCTCTTCACGAAGTCGCTGAAGTTATCCCGCCGCTCGATCACCAATTTGAGCCGCTTGGGGCTGAGGCGGGTGAACGAGCGCTCCGCCACTCGGTAGCCCCGCTGCTCTTTCAGGGTCAGCGTGATCCATCGCTTGATGAACGCGGTCAGGCGGACCGGTGCGCTCGACGAGGCTGTCGCCTCGTCCTCTTCCATCGTGGTCAAGTAGAGGGTCTGGGCCCGGTCGACGATCTCGAAGAGGAGGTCCTCTTTGGTCTTGATGTAGTAGTAGATGCTGCCCTTCAAGATGCCCACGGCCGAGGCGATCTCTTGGAGGCTGGTCCCCTCGTAGCCGTTCTTCAGGAACGTCTCCGACGCCACCTCGATGATCTCCTCCCACCGGGCCTCACTGTCCATCGGCTTGGAGCGCCGAGCGTTGGGCCTCGGTTTTGCCGGGCCGATCCCACTGGCTGCTGGTGATTGTATTTCTCTACTGCTGGCCACGAAGTTCCTTTAGTCGCTCAGGGCTGGGTGCCGATGGCTGTTCGGGTCGGTGCCGCACGGCATCGATGGCGAGACGGCCACCGGGCCCAGAAGGACAGCGCGAGCTTACCGATCGGGGTCCGGGCCTCACGGGATCTAGTGGAACGTCTCGCCGGCATTGGTGTCGACGGCCTGACCGGTCATCGCCGCCGAGAGCTCCGAAGATAGGAAGACCACGGCCCGGGCGCACTCCTCGTCGGTGGCCAACCGGGGCAGCGAGACGTCGTTCACCATCACGTCGACCTGTTCGTCGAAGGACGTGCCCCGCTGTTGGGCTAGATGCCCGATGTAGGTGTGCAGCGAGGGCCCCCACATCCGACCGGGAACCACCGTGTTGACCCGGATGTCGTAGGGCCCGAGCTCACGGGCGAGGACGTGCGACGCGGTGAGCAGCGCGGCCTTGGACGAGGCGTAGGCGCCGCGGCCGGCCCGGACCCGGCGCACGATCTGGGAACCCACGAAAACGACAGTGCCGCCCCGTCGGCGCTTGAGGGCCGGAATGGCCGCCTTGACCAGCCGGAGCGATCCGAAGAAGTTGACGTCAAAGGCCGGCGCCCACGAATCCACGTCCGCCTCCTCCAACGTGACGTTGTAGGAGCCGGTGGCGAAGGCATTGGCCACCACGCCGTCCACGCCGCCGAACCGGTCCTCGGTGGTGTCCATCAGCGAACGGCAGGCCTCGTCCACAGTGACGTCGCATGGCGTCACGCTCAGCCGATCGGACCCGTAGCGCTCGCCCAGCTCGGCCGCGAGCTCGTCCGAGTAGCCGCGGGATCGGGCACTGAGCACGACGGACCCTCCGGCGGCCAGCGAGTGCTCGGCGATGTGCCGGCCCAGGCCCGGACCGACGCCGCTCACGACAACCACCTTGCCCACCAACAGTGAGCTCCGCTCGATCATTGTCTCACCTGGTCGCTCCGCCATCCGCCCGTCCTAGTCAGCCAGCTCGGCCTGGAGCACGTACTTCTTCACCTTGCCCGAAGCGGTCCGGGGCAGTTCGGCCACGTGGCGCCACACGCCGGGGATCTTCTGGGGGGCGAGTCCGGCATCGCGGAGGAAGTCGCACAGGTCCTTCTCGGTCGGAGCGGTGGCCCCCAGGGTGAGGAAGAAGGCGGCGGGCTGCTCGCCCAGTCGAGGGTGGGGCGCGGGTACGACTGACGCCTCGGCGATCCCGGGGTGCTGGGCCAACAGGTCCTCGATCTCCCGACCCGAGATCTTCTCGCCGCCCCGGTTGATGATCTCCTTGGACCGACCGGTCATAGACAACACGCCTTCGGCGGTGAGGAAGCCAAGGTCACCGGTCCGGAACCAGCCCTCGTCATCGAAGGCCTCGGCGGTGTGCTCGGGATCGAGATACCCGAGGGCCCGTTGGGGGCCCCTGATGAGGAACTCCCCGATAGCGTCGGGGCCCAGCTCCTTGCCGTCGAAGTCGACCACCCGCACCTCGCATCCCGGAGCAATCCGCCCGTCGGTGCCGCACCGGACCTCCTTCGGCTCGAACGGGGCGCTCGATGTCACACCGGGGCACTCGGTCATCCCCCACGACCGGGCCGGATGCATGCCCACCGCTTCGGCCGCCAGCGCCAGCGACGTGGGGATGGTGGAACCACCGCAGGGGTACCCGCTCAACTCCAACCGCTCCTGCCCCCGGCTCTCCAGGGCGGCCAGCAGCTCCTGGATGAAGATGGCCGCTCCCGAGGAGAAGGTGACGTCGAACATGGCCATGTCGTCGATGGCCTGCTCGGCGTCCCAGCGGTCCCGCAGCACGACCGAGCAGCCGGTGAACGAGGGGATGGCCACAGCGGAGAGCAAGCCGGTGGCGTGGGCCAGGGGGGCGGGCATGTAGACCCGGTCCTTCCAGCTGTAGCCGGCCTGTCTGGTCGACCGGAGTCCGGAGCTGATGAAGCTGGCCGAGCTGTGGGCGACACCCTTGGCTCCCGATGTGGTCCCCGACGTAAAGCCGACCAGGGCAGGTGCGTCCACATCGACGTCGTCGGCGATGTGGGGGGCGGCTGAGGTGGCGTCGTCGAACGTCGTCCACCCGGTTGCCGTTCCCCGCAACACCACCCGCTGGTCGGGTCGGTGCCCGGCGGCCTGGCACGCGTCGGAGACCAAGGCGACGTGATCGACCCCGCGGAACGACTCGGGGACGACGACACACCGGGGTCGCACGGCCTGGACCACCTGGCGCAGCTCGTGCTCCCGGTAGATCGGGACCACCGGGCTGCTGACCGCGCCGGCGGCCCAGACCCCGTAGGCCACGGCCAGCGATTCCCACCAGTTGGGGAGCTGCCAGAGCACCGCGTCGCCCGGGCCGATGCCGTGGGACCGGAGGTAGCCGCCGAATCGGGCAGCCAGGTTGATCAGCTCCGACCAGTCGAGCGACACGTCGCCGTCGATCACCGCGGGCAGGACGCCGAACTCCTGTCGGTTCCTGCGCATCAACGAGCCCAACGAGACCGTCGACCGGTAACCACCGGTGCGGTAGAAGGAGGCCAGCTCGTCGGGGAGGGCGGCCGGGGCGTACTCGAGCGGGCTCATCGGCCGGAGGCGGCCAACGGCCCGGTGCGCCATCGTTGCGGCCGACTGTCCAGATCCATGATGTCCCCCTGGTCACCGCTCGACTTCGGTGCGCTTCGTGCCGGCCGCTCTGTCTACCAACCGTTCGTCAGGGTAATGTCTGCCGCCGAAACGGTCAAGGTGCGCCCGGCCTCTCAGAAAAGGCCCGGGCCACGACCTGGTGGACGCCGGCCACCTGGGGCCAGAGCTGGGGATGGGTGACGGCGAAGGGGCGGTTGTCCCGAATGGCCCGCACCACCAGCGGGCCCACCTCGGTCGGGTCCATCCACGCCACCGAGCCGCTCGGCCGGGTCGGGGACGGAGGAGGTTTCCCGGCCGCGCCGGCCGACCGTGTCAGGCCGGGCCTGGCCAGCTCGGAGGTGCGGGCCAGGTCGGTGGCCACCGGTCCGGGGACGAGCACGGTCAGCCCGATCCCGTGGGGCTCGAGCTCCTGGCGAAGTGCCTCGGACAGGCCCAGGACGGCGAACTTCGATGCCGTGTACATGGTCTGTGAGCCCATCACCCCGACTCGCAACGACGACATCGACCCGGTGTTGACCACGTGCCGCTCGCCGGCCGTCTCGATCATCCCGGGCAGGAAGGCCCGGAGCCCATTCACAACACCGAACACGTTGACGCCGAAGATCCACTCCCAGTCCTCCGGCGTGGTCTCGACCAGCGGCCGCCGAACGGCCACTCCGGCGTTGTTACAGAGCAGGTGGACCGGGCCGAGCTCATCGTGTACGCGGTCCCGGAGTGCCTCGACCGAAGCCGGGTCGGCCACGTCGACGTGGACGGCCACGGCATCGGCACCCTCTCGCCGGAGCTGGCCGGTCGCCCGCTGGGCCTGCTCGGCGTCCCGGTCGGCCACGACCACCCGCATGCCTTCGGCGGCGAAGGCCGTCGCCATGGCCAGGCCGATCCCGCTGGCTCCACCGGTGACCACTGCGCACCGCCCGCTGAAGTGCTCCACGTCAATACCGGCCCGGTCGCGAGTGCCCGCCGAGGCACGTGGTCAGAGGCGCCCCGGTAGCCTGCCGATGTCCGTGCCCCCGCCGGGAGGCCGGTCCAGATCGAGAAGGGTGGCCGTGAGCACCATCGAAGACCAGGGCGGATTCGTCTACGAGCTGGCCGCTCCGGACGAAGGGCACGGCGAGGGGGTCCACCTCTCGAACCTGGGCGTGGCCGGCGTACTGTTCGAGTCGCGGAACGCCTTCGTGGGGGGACTGGCCCTTGACGAGGGCATCTGGCGCGATCCCGTCATCCCGATGATCCGCGAGCTGCTCATCCGCTACGAGTCGGAGGTCAGGCCGGGAGCGCGGCTTCGGTGCCGTATCGCCGTGGTCTCCCGATCGCGCCGGGCCTTCGTGACGCAGGAGTCGGTCACCGACGTATCGGACCCGACTGCTCCCCGACTGGTGGCGACGTGTCGCGGCGTCCACGTGGCGGTGGAATCCGACCGAGGGATATCGGTGGACGTACCCGATGCACTGATCAAGGCCATCGAGGCGGCCCAGGGTGCGCCCGTACCCCGCGCCGGTCAACCCGATGGCCCACCTGGGTGACCGGCCGAGGGCGCCGGGTCGGGCGGGAACGGCGGTACGGCCGGCCGGGCCGGCCCGTTGCCTGGGCATCGGGAAGCAGAGATCCATCGGCCATACGATACTGATCCACACCTGACGGCAGGCGAGGAGAGACGATGCCCACTGATGACAGCCCGGTTCCGGATTACGGGCAACGCTTACGACTGGACGGTCGGGCCTTTGTGGTGGGCGGCGCTGGATTCGGCATGGGGCGCCAGGTGTCGCACGCCCTCGCCTCCCAGGGTGCCTCCGTGCTGTGCATCGATGTGATCGAGGAGCGGGCCAACGCCGTGGCCGGGGAGATCGGCGGCGTGCCCTGTATCGCCGACTTGCGGCTGGCCGCCGAAGTGGCTCGGTCGATCGACACGGCCGAGCGCCAGTTCGGTCGGCTCGACGGGGTCGTGGACATCGTCGGCGGCGCCCGGTGGAGCTCGATTGTCGACATGACCGAGGAGGATTGGGACGGCACCTTCGACGAGAACCTGCGCCACGTTTTCTTGATGCTCAAGTTCGCCGCGCCCGCTCTCATCCGCGCCGGCGGCGGGAGCTTGGCCTTCGTGAGCTCCATGAGCGGCACCACCAGCTCGCCTTTCCACGGCGCCTACGGTGCAGCCAAGGCGGGCATCGTGTCCCTGGTGAAGTCGGCGGCAGCCGAGTTGCGCCGGCACAACATCCGGGTCAACTCGGTCGCTCCCGGGGCAACGGCGACACCTCGAATGATCGAGGCCACTGGGGAAACCTCCGACGGGACGCTGACCGGTTGGGGCGCGCCCTCCGACATCGCCGCCGCCCTCTTGTTCCTGTCCAGTGACCTCGCCCGTCACGTCAGCGGGCAGACCTTTCTGGTTGACGGTGCGACCACGGCCGAGTACCCCCAGGAGCTGCCATCCGCCCTGACCGGCCAGGGCTGAGGAGGCCGGCCCTGACCGGCCGCGCCCCGACACGGTGCGTCAGCCGATGGCGATGGGGTTCACCGGACAGCCAGTGGCCCCGGTCACCGGCAACGCGCCCACGACCACCGTCGACTCGTAGCACCGGTCGGCGGCCAGGTCGGCCAGCCACAGATGCTCCACCAGAGTCACGCCCAGCTTGACCAGCAACTCAATGTGGACAGCCAGGAAGATGTTCTTGTCGAAGGGAATCGACTCGATGGCGGCGTTGTCTGCCCCGACCACGGCGATGTCGTGGTCCCGGATGAAGTTGACGGCGTCGAGGCCAAGTCCCGGTTCCAGCCCGGCTGGCGGGCCCTCTGGCTGCTGGCGGGCCTCGAGCCACCCGGTGCGCACGATCAGGATATCGCCGGGCAGGACCTCGGTCCCCTGGGCGCCGCGTGTCGACTCGAGGTCGTCAGCAGTCACCACTCGGCCGGCCTCCAGGTAGTCCTCGCCCGCCCAAGCCGCCACATCGAGCAGGATGGCCCGGCCGACAAAGCTCCCGGTCTGCTCGATGCCGCACTTGGCCGCACCCAGCTTGGGGGTGAACGACCCGGCGGAATGGCCGTTGTAGACGGTTCCCTCGCTATAGACATGGGACAGGGCGTCCATGTGGGTACCGGCGTGACTGGGGATGATGATGAGGTCCTCGTTGGCCCCGACACCTTCGGCTGCTCCGTAGGCCTGGTACACCTCGGAGTCGGCCGGGGCGGCCAGGGTCAGGCGCTCAGGCGTCGGCCGGTCCGACACCTGCGGCGTGGCGAAGTGCCCGATGGGGATGGCCAGGCTGTACACCTTGCCCGTCTTGCACCGGCGCAGCGCCTCCAGCACCGTGGGCCCGTCGATGAGGTTGAGCGCACCTCGCTGGTCGTCGGTGCCCCATCGTCCCCAGTTGCCGGTCTCGGCCATGTCGCCGCCTCCTTGCCAGTCAGGCGCATCGTCGCCGGTGCGCGGTGTTCCTCCGTGAGCTTGTCAGCCCGACCCGTGCGGTGTCGACGGCACCGGAGCTGAGCCGAAGGCATCGGTCCCCAGCAGGATCGGATTGATCCGGTCGATGGCCGACGGGGCGGAGTTGCCGTCAAGGACCATCGAGCCGTTGTCCATGACGTAGTACCGGCTCGAGCGGTCGAGCGCCCGCTCGACGCTCTGGTCCACCAGCACGACGCCGAGGCCGTCGTGGACCAACCGATCGATGGTGTCGTAGATCTCGTCGACGAGGATTGGAGCCACCCCCGAGGCCGGCTCGTCGAGGAGCAGGTACGTCGGTCGGCTCATCAGCGCCTGGCCGATGGCCACCATCTGCTGCTGGCCCCCGCTCAGAGCCCCGGTCGCCTTCCCGCTGTACTTGGACAGGACGGGGAACAGCGCGTAGACCTGCTCGATGTCGCCCGGTATCTCCCGGCGGGCCGTGCGCCGCCGGGTGAAGGCGCCGAGGCGCAGGTTCTCGATGACGGTCATGTCCCGGAAGATCCGGCGGCCCTCGGGCACCAGGCTGACCCCGGCGACCAGGATGGCGTTGGGCGACTCCTTGGAGACGTCGGTTCCGTCGACGGTCACCCGGCCGCCGTTTTGCCCGTAGCGGAGCCCGACGGCGGCGGCCAACGCGGTGGACTTGCCCGCACCGTTGCGCCCGACCAGCGCCACGACCTCGCCGGGGGCCACGGTGACGGTGAAGTCGGTGACCACCTTCACCCGGCCGTATCCGGCGCGCAACCCGGTGATGCACAAGCCCCTGGGCTCGGTCACGAAGGCTCCGGTCGCCGGCGCGTTGGACACCGGGTTCTCGGTCACGGGGAATCCCCGGCCACGGTGGCCGGAGCCGAGGCCTCGGTACCCGGCTGGTCCAGTCGTTGGCGCCCGATGTAGACGCGGACCACCTTCGGGTCCCGGCTCACCTCGGCCGGTGTCCCCCTGGCAATGACCTGGCCCTCGTCGAGTACGGTCACCTCGTCGGCGATGTCGAAGACGATCGGGAGGTTGTGCTCCACGATCAACACCCCGAGACCGGCGGCGGCCATGGTACGCACGGCCTCTTTGAACACCTCTGCCTCGCTGGGTGAGAGGCCGGCCGCGGGCTCGTCGAGGAGGACGAACATGGGGCGCACGGCCATGGCCCGGGCGATCTCGAGCAGGCGCTGGGTCCCGTGGGGGATCAGACCGGCCATGTCGAACGCGTTGGTGACCAGACCCACATCGCTCAGAGCGACGAACGACGCGGCCATGGCCTTGCGGTCGTCACGCCGGGCCCGCGGGGTATGGAACAACGTGCCCAACAACGGTCCGAGTGAGGTCCGGTCGGCGCCGGCGAAGACATTGCCCAGGGCCGTCTCGAACTCGTTCAGCTTCGGGGTCTGGAACGTCCGGGCAATGCCCAGCCTGGCCACCGGGACGGTTCCCTTCAACGCGTCGAGCCGCTTCTCCCCCACGGCGATGGTGCCGCCGTCCAGCGAGTAGTAGCCGGTGATCAGGTTCAACAGCGTCGTCTTGCCCGAACCGTTCGGTCCGACCAGGGCGTGGATCCGTCCGCGCTCCACGACGAGGTCCACGTCGTCGACGGCCATCACCCCGCCGAACCGGCGGCGCGCCCCGGTCACGACCAGCGGCGGCGTCTCCGTCTCCGTCGGCGCCATGGGCACGGCTACCTCAGGGGCACCAGCCCCCCCGGCCGTGTCCCCGCCCATCCTGGCCGCTAGGTCCTCGAGGCTCGGGGGGGCCATGGCACTGGGCCGGAACCGGGCCAGCAGGTCGCGCAGTAGTCCCATGATCCCGGTCGGCATCAGGATGGCCACCAAGATGAGCACCACCCCGTAGACGAGGCCCTCGTACTGGTTGAAGCTGTTCAGGAGCTCGAGGGCGATGCCGATGAGGGCGACACCGATGATGGGGCCGAGGATGGTGCCCGCACCGCCCACGACCAGGCCGGCCAGGATGTAGATCGACGTCTGCACCGTCACGCTGTCGGGGCTGATGAACTGCTGGCTGTAGACGTAGTAGCCCCCGGCGATGCCGATGGGGATGGCCGCCAGCAAGAAGGAGGCCAACTTGGTCCAGTAGGGGGCCACCCCGATGGACTGGGCCAGGTCCTCGCTGGCCATGATGGAGCCGAAGCGACGCCCCAACCGGGAATTTCGGACGGCCCAGGCGAACCCGGCCAGCACGGCGACGATCCCGACCCCGACGACGTAGAGGGCATAGCCACTCGGCTTCTGGGTGAAGGTCAGGATGGTGAGGAGGGAGAGGCCGCTCTGCCCGCCGGTGAGGGACCATTGGCCGGCGACCACCGGGATGGCCAGGGCGATGAACAGGGTCACCATGCCCAGGTAGAAGCCGCCGACTCGGAGGGTCAGGGCGGCGATCACTGCGGCCAGGAGGACCGACACCACCACCGAGATGGCGCACATGGCGTAGATGTTCTGCGCGCTGGTGTAGTGGGTGGCCGCCACGGCCGAGGCATAGCCACCGGCAGCGAACAGGGCGCTCGGTCCGAGGAAGAGCTGACCGGCGAAGCCGAGCACGATGTTCAGGCCCACGCCCACCATCACCAGGGAGAGGACATAATCGAGCTCCCCCAGCTTCTGGACGGCAGTGCCGTAGACGAGGGGCAGGGCCAAGCCGATGCCGATCCAGATCACTGTGGTGACGAGGCGCCCGGCACGGGTCTTGCACAAGAGCATCGCGTCTGCCTCAGACCGTCCGGGCCACTGTCGACCGGAAGAGACCCTCTGGCCTGATGGTGAGGACCAACAGGACCAGGATCAGGCCGACCAGGACCTCGTAATTGGAGCTCACGTAGGCGTCGAACAACTGCTCGCAAACGCCGAGGGTGATCCCCCCGACCACGGCACCCCGGATGCTCCCGAAGCCGCCGATGGCCAGGGCCAAGAAGCCCTTCAAGGTCAAGCTCAACCCGATGTTGGGGTCGGAGAAGGTGATCGGGGCGATCACGAACCCGGCGATGGCGGCCAGCAACCCGGCCATGATGAAGGCGGTCCGGCTCATGGAGATCGGATTGATGCCCCGGAGGCTGGCCGCTTCACGGTCCTCGGCCGTACCGCGCATGGCCTGCCCCAGCCAGGACTTCGCGTAGAACAGGTCCAAGACGACGATGACCACGATAAAGGTGCCGATGACCAGTAACTGTCGATACCCCAGTTGCACCGATCCGATGTGGAAGCCGCTCAGGGAGAACGGGCTGGGTATGGCCACGATGGGCCGGTGGCCGAACAGGATGGCCACCACCGCCTCGAGGACGGCGGAAAAGCCGAGCGTGGCGATGAACCAGCCGAAGCTGGCAGCCCCCGACTTCTTGAGGAAGGGGCGGACGACGAATCGCTCTTCCGCCGCGGCGATGGCCGCCACCCCGGCCAGCACGATCACGAGGGCAGCCAACTCCGGCAGCTTCCACACCACCAACGTGAGGTACGAGCCCATGACACCCACCATGACCAGGTCTCCCTGGGCCAGGTTGAACACGCGGGTGGCGTTGAAGACCACGGTGTACCCGATGCCGACCAGGCCGTAGATCGACCCGATGGCCAGGCCAGCCACGACTGCTGTCCAGAATAAGGTCACAGCCGCGAACCCCCGGCGATCACCGGCCCGGACCCACCAGGTCGGGACGATGGGCGGCCACCATCCGCCGGATCCCGTCGGTCAGCTCCGTTCCCGGAGGGCCGGCCAGACCCACCAGCCGTGAGGTGTCCACGCACACCGAGGAGATGGTCTGGTCGGTCTCGACGAAGGACGGCTCCAGGCCGGTCAGGGCGGCTATCTCGGCGCACCACTCCTCGATCGAGGACGGCGCACCACCCCAGTTCACCGTGGTAGCCGGCACGTTGGCCGCGCCGAGCAGGCCGGGCAGGGTCCGGGCCACGTCGTCCTCATGGATGGGGTTGAAGCGATTGGGCCTTTCGGGATGCAGCGGGATGTCCATCCCCGCCGCCATCATGGCCAGGTGGGCTGCCGGCCACCCGCCGTTGTCGCCGTAGGGGACGGACAGCCGGGCAATAGTGGTGGGCAGGTTCCATCGCCTGGCCCCGAAGCGGGCGACTGCCTCGGCCGCGATCTTCCCGATGCTGTAGGTCTCCATGAAGGGCATGCTCGACGCCCAGATCCGATGGTTGTCACCAAGGGGGTGGTCCTCGGTGAAGACGGTCGCCGGCGCCGGCTGGTAGACGGCCGTGGACGAGCAGTGGAGGAAGGCCTTGGCCGTGCGACAGTGCTCCATCAAGAAGCCGAGCGACCCGGCTGATGCGTCCAGGTCCGGTGTCCACTTACCCGACTTGGCGACGGCGAAGTTCATCCCGTAGGTGAAGTCGGTGGGCAGCGCCGACAGGTCGGGGGCGACCAGGTCGACGAACTCACAGCGCACGCCGGCTTCCTCGAGTGCGTCCCGGGCCGCCGGATCGGAGAAGCGAGCGATGGCCCAGACCTCGTTGTCCTTGGCCAATGTGGCGGCCAGCGGCAGGGCCACCTGACCGGTCGCCCCGACAAGCAGGATCTTCTCACCGTTCACGACGGCCCTCCCCTGGGTGGTGGTTCACTAGTGACCGTAGATGGCCCCGGATCCTCATGCCGGCCGAAGCTCAACCAGCCGGACCAGCGGCAGCTTTCGGTCGGTACGGATCTGGTAGTCGGCGTAGTGGGGACGGTCGGCGACGATCCCGGCCCAGGTCTCCTCGTACTCGGAGCCGTCGAGGACCTGTCCCTCGGCCCAGAACCGGTGGCCCTGGTCGAGGACGAGCAGTTCCGGATTGGCGGCCCGGTCAGCCAGGTTCAGATACCACGACGGATGCTGGGGCGCTCCAGCGAACGAGGCGACCACGACGCGGTTGCCGTCCGGATCGGACCAGTAGGGCAGGGCCACCTTGTGCTCGTTGCCCGATTTCCGGCCGATCGTCCGCAGCAGGACGTGCCGCATCCCGGCCATGACCCAGATCTCATCGGCATCGGAGGTTTCCATGGCGGCGACGTGCTGGCGGCTGATGCCTGGGATCTCGTCGCGGGGAGGCTCGACGAATTCTTCGTTCTGTTGGTTGTCTGCCATGGTGGTGTGCTCCCAACTCCCGACTCGATGCCGACTGGCGTCGGCTAGCGCTTGACCGGCACCTTGCCTGCCCGTCCGGCGTAGGGCGGGGCGGTGAGGCAGGTCGCCGCGCCGAACTGACCGGCGTAGGGCGGGGCAGTGAAGCAGGTCGCTGCGCCGAACTGACTGTGAACATCCCGAAGCCTGTGAAGATCCGGAAGAACGCTTGGTTGCCACTGGTGGGGGTAGCGAGTCCGAACGTGATCGGACCTCTCCGAGTGCAGTATCCCGAGCCGGCACCGGGGAACCGATGTCGGGCCGACCACAGAACGTGTGCCCGCGCACACCGTCTGCGCCATGGCGACCGAAAGCCGTCTCCTCATGGACTCCCCCTCATGGGCGGTTACCGCCGGCGCGTGCTCCCCAAAATGAACCGGCACGCAAGGGCTCAATGAACCGAGCGTCACGGTAACACGACGGGCGGGTCCCGCCAAGACCTCGGGCCGAATTCCTGACATTCCTGTCGCTGGCCCCTCGAGGGCAGCCGGAGCCAGTGCGACCGGGAGTCCGACCCGCTACCATCGCCGGTCACGGAAGAGAGGGTGCCATGAGGAACGAGCAGAAGCCCCGATCGGGGCAGCACCGGACGGGAGCGACAGCCGTCCACCCCCTCGAGCGCGGCGGACACTGAACGGTGGCCTATTTCGGGCTCCGCTTTGACTTCCGAAACCCGTCTTTCGCCGGGACCTCCATGGCCGAGCGCTACCGGACGGCCCTCGACATGGCCGAGTGGGCCGACGAGCTGGGGGCGGTGGCGTTGATCCTCTCGGAACACCATGGGTCAGCCGACGGTTACCTGCCCGCACCTCTCCCTCTGGCTGCGGCCGTTGCGGCCAGGACCCGGAACATCCGCATCAACCTGGCTGCCCTGGTGGCGTCGTTCCACGATCCGCTGCGCCTGGCCGAGGACATCGCCGTGGTCGACCTGATCAGCGAGGGGCGGCTGGACCTGGTGCTCACCAACGGATACGTGGGTGAGGAGTTCGCCATGTTCGATCAGCCCATCGGGGGGCGCGCCCGGCGGACGACCGAGCTGGTCTCCGTGCTCCGCCAGGCGTGGACAGGCGAGCCGTTCGACTACCGGGGCCGGACGGTGACGGTCACCCCCCGCCCCTATCAAGCCGGCGGCCCGCCCATCAACCTGGGCGGGAGCAGCGAGCCGGCCGCCCGCCGGGCCGCCCGCATCGCCGACGGGTTCATGCCCTCCACCCCGGCGGTCTGGGACTTCTATCGCGACGAGGTCCAGCGGTTGGGGCGTCCCGACCCCGGGCCCCATCCGGGTGGCAGCACCGACTTCGTCCACCTGGCATCGGACCCCGAGCTCGGGTGGCAGCGCATCGCTCCCCACGCCCTGCACGAGGTCAATGCCTACGGGGCCTGGATGGCGGCCGCGGGCATTTCCGACACCGGCGGCTATGTGCCCGTCGCCGACGCCGACGCCCTCCGGGCCACCGGGCAGTACCGCGTCCTCACGCCCGACCAGATGGTGGCCGAGCTGAGCGAACAGGGGCCCTTCGCCTTCGTCGCCTTCCATCCACTGATGGGCGGCATCCCGCCCGAGCTGGCGTGGGAGAGCCTCCGCCTCTTCGAGCACGAGGTCCTGCCTCGACTCTGACCGTGCCGTCGGCAGGGACCCCCCACGGCAGACATTGAGATATATGTGTCATGTAGCATCGGGCTTACACCGGACAGCGCTAACACTGGGGGCATTGCATGGAGTTCGGACTATTCATTCAGGGGTACACGCCCAACTTCCGCCGGGAGTCGGATCCCGAGGCGGAGCACCACGCCCTCATGGACGAGCTCGAGGTCGTCCAGGCGGCCGACAAGGCCGGGTTCAAGTACGTCTGGGTCACCGAGCACCACTTCCTGGACGAGTACTCCCACCTGTCGGCCAACGACGTCGTCCTCGGCTACCTGGCCCACGCCACCGATCGCATCCACCTGGGCTCGGGCATCTTCAACCCGCTGCCCCAGGTGAACCACCCGGCCAAGGTGGCCGAGCGGGTGGCCATGCTCGACCACCTCACCGAGGGCCGCTTCGAGTTCGGCACCGGCCGGGGGGCGGGCAGCCACGAGATCCTCGGCTTCCTCCCCGACATGAAGGACCTGTCGGGCACCCGGGAGATCTGGGAGGACGTCATCGCCGAGTTCCCCAAGATGTGGCTCCAGGACACCTACGAGGGCTACAACGGCAAGTTCTGGTCGCTGCCCCCCCGCAAGATCCTGCCCAAGCCCTACGGCAAGCTCCACCCGGCCATGTGGTACGCGGCCGGTAACACCTCGAGCTACGCCATGGCAGCCCAGAAGGGCCTCGGCGTGCTCGGCTTCTCGATCGGGTCCATCGACGCGCTGGCTCCGGTTCTGGCCGCTTACAAAAAGGAGATCCCCAACGCCGAGCCCATCGGCGCCTTCGTCAACGACAACCTCATGGTGACCACCGGAGCCTTCGTGGCCGAGGACACGGACACGGCCCGGTCGTGGGCGACGGGACCGCACTCGAGCTATCTCGGCAGCAACGTCTACCGCTACCACGACACGTTCCCCCACCCGCCCGAGATCCCGGTGTGGCCCGAGCTCATCCCCGACGCCACCCCCGAGATGCTCGATGCGTCGATCCAAGGCGGGGGCGTGATCGGCAACCCCGACGACGCCCTGGCCCAGTGCCGACGATGGGAGGCGGCCGGCGCCGATCAGTTGGTCTTCGGGGTAGGGACGGCCACCACCGAGCAGATGCTCGAGACCATCCGGCTCATGGGCGAGCACGTCATCCCGAAGATCGACACCGATCCGGTGCACCGCACCACCAGGCTGCGCGAAGCTGCGGCGGGACGCTCGTCCGACTGAGGGGCGTGCAGCCGGCGACCGGCCTTCCCGGTCGGGCAAGCAACGATAGAGAGGGCCCGTTCTCATGGCCATGTCCACCGCTCGCTTCAACTTCATCCAGCCCGGCCTGGAGCCGGCCGAGATGTCCGACCGGTATCGAGCTGCGCTCGACATGGTGTCGGTGATGGACACCAAGGGCTTCGCCATGATCTCGCTGGAGGAGCACCACGGCGCCGAGAACGGCTGGAGCCCGTCGCCACTGGCCACCGCCGGCCTCATCTTCGGCCGGACTCAGAACGTCGGCGTCACCATCTCGGCGCTCCTGGTGCCTTTGCACGACCCGTTGCGATTGGCCGAGGACATCGCCGTCCTCGACCTGGCCAGCGGCGGCCGCCTCATCGTGGTGGCCGGCCTGGGCTACCGGCCCGAGGAGTACGCCGCCCATGGCAAGGACTGGAGCCGCCGGGGCAAGCTCTTTGACGAGTCCCTCGAAGCCATGCTCAAGGCCTGGACGGGCGAGCCCTTCGAGCACGGGGATACCACCGTACGGGTGACGCCCCGACCGCTGACCCAGCCCCATCCCACCATCCTGGTCGGGGGCACCAGCCAGGTGGCCGCTCGGCGGGCAGCCCGCTTCGGTCTCCCCTTCTTTCCCGCCGCCAACCTCCCCGAGCTCGAGGCGTACTACTACGAGCAATGCACCGCTCAGGGCACACAGGGATTCTGCATGATGCCGGCAGCGCAGACGACGATGCTGTTCGTGGCCGAGGACCCGGACAAGGCCTGGGCCGAGCTCGGCCACCACCTCCTTCACGAGGCCCAGACGTACTCGGGATGGCAGACGCCGGACATCCGCTCCGCCGTGCACTCCCACGCCACCACCACCGACGAGCTGCGGGCCGAGGGCATTTACCGGATCGCCAGCCCGGCCGAGTGCGTGGCCCTGGCTGAGGCCCAAGGCGAATCGGCATCGATGGTCATCCACCCCCTGTGCGGCGGGATGCCCATCGAGCGAGGATGGGAGTGCGTCCAGCTCTACACCGACGACGTCCTCCCCCACCTGGCCTGACCGGTCCGGACCACACCGACGAAACGAGCAAACCATGGGACGGCTGGATGGAAAGGTGGCCTTCGTCACCGGCGCGGCCCGCGGCCAGGGCAGAGCTCACGCGGTTCGGCTGGCCACCGAGGGCGCCGACATCATCGCAGCCGACGTCTGCGCGCCCGTCGAGACCATCAAGTACCCGGGAGCCACCCCCGCCGACATGGACGAGACGGTGGGCCAGGTCGAGGCGCTGGGTCGGGCGATCGTGGCCCAGATCGCCGACGTGCGCGACCTGGCCAGGCTGGAGCAGGTCGTGGCCGACGGCGTCGCTCGGCTGGGGACGCTCGACGTCGTGGTGGCCAACGCCGGGGTCATGAGCGCGGGAAGACTGTGGGAACTGACCGAAGAGCAATGGCAGCAGGTCATCGGCATCAACCTGACCGGCGTGTGGCATACCATCAAGGCCACCGTCCCCACCATGATCGACCAGGGTACCGGCGGTTCCATCATCCTCACCAGCTCGGTAGCCGGGCTGGTCGGCCAGCCCTTCGTGGGCCACTACGTCTCGTCCAAGCATGGCGTGGTCGGGCTCTGCCGGACGCTGGCCAACGAGCTGGGCGAGTACAACATCCGGGTCAACTCCATCCACCCCGTCGGCGTCAATACCCACATGCTCCACGATCCCGACCTGTTCCCCATGATCGAGCAACGTCAGGACACGTTGGGACCGCTGTTCATGAACACCCTTCCGTACGACTTCCTCGAACCCGAGGACGTCGCCGGCCTGGTGGCCTTTCTGGCCAGCGACGAGGCCAAGTACATGACCGGTGCCCAGGTGCCCATCGACCTAGGCGTGGTCAATCGCTGACCGGCGGCCTCCTCAGCGGTTGATCCCTCCCCCATCGACCACCATCGACAGGCCTGACACCCAGTCGGCCGCGTCGCTGCACAACCACACCGCCGACTCGGCCACCTGACTCGGCTGGCCCAGCTTCCCGCCCGGCAGGAACTTGGCCATCTCGGGCAGCCCGTTCCAGGAGCTGAGCATGGGCGTATCGACCATGCCCGGGCACACCGCGTTCACCCGGATCCCCCTTCCGTTGTACTCCTGGGCCGCCACTTTGGTGATCCCCAGCACTCCGTGCTTGGCCGCGGTGTAGTGGGGAAGACCGGGAGCCGGGACCAGACCAGCTCCCGACGAGGTGTTGACGATGGCCCCCCCGCCCTGGTCGAGCATCTGGGCCAGCTCGTGCTTCATGCACAAGAAGACCGAGGTCAAGTTGACGTCGAGCATGTGCTGCCAGGCGTCGAGCTCCAACTGGTGGAAGGGGGCGCTGTCGGCGTTGATGCCGGCATTGTTCCAGGCCGCATCGAGCCGCCCCTCTTCCTTCACGATCTGGGCGACCAGGCCGGCCACGGCCGATTCGTCGGTGACATCGACATGGACGAACGTGGCCGTCCCCCCCGCCTCTTCCACCTGGGACAGGGTCTCTGCTCCCCCTTCGGCGTTGGTGTCGGCCACGTAGACGCGGGCGGCCCCCTCGCGAGCGAAGATGCGGGCACCGGCCTGGCCGATGCCGCTCCCCCCACCGGTCACGAGGACCACCTTTCCGGTTGCGAGTTCGCTCATAGCAGTTTCTCCCTCGTTGGTGGTCCGTCCGGCCCAATGGAGTGGACGGGACGGATCTCATTGATGGACGGGACGGACCTGAATTGATGGACGGGACGGACCTATTTGATCGTGGCGCCCAGGTCGACCGGGAGCGTGATCCCGGTCACGTAGCGCCCGGTATCGGACACGAGCCACATCACGGCGTCGGTGATGTCGGATGCCTCCAACCAGGGCTCGGGAAAGATGTTCATGGCGGCAAACCCGGGGGCGACATCCTCGGCGGTCGGTGCATCGAGATCGGGACGGAACAACTTGAACATGCCCTCGTTCTCGACCATCGGTGTCCGGACGTTGCCGGGATGGATCGAGTTGACCCTGATCCGGTACGGGGCCAGCTCGTGGGCCGCCGATCGCATCAGGCCGACCAGCCCGTGCTTTGCCGCCGTGTAGGCGGGGATGCCCCCCGACGATTTCAGGCCCATGATGGAGCTGACCAGGACCACGCAGCCGCCGTTCCCCCGTTCCACCATGGGCCGGACCCCGGACTGGACGGTATGGAAGGCACCGGTGAGGTTGATGTCGATCACCTCTCGCCACACACGCGGCTCACAGGTGAGCAGGGAGTCCATGGTGCTGATGCCGGCATTGGCAATGACGATATCGATGACCCCGAGCGCGGCGGCGCCGTCCAGGACCACCTGGGCGACGGCCCGGTCGTCCCGGACATCGACGACCCGGGTCAGCGCCCGTCGACCGGTGGCCTCGATCAACCGCCCGGTCTCCTCCAGGTCCTCGGGAACCGGCATGGGGTAGGCGGCGCTGACCACCGGCGCGCAGAGATCGACGGCGATGACGTCGGCGCCCTGCTCGGCCAGGCGGACGGCGTGGCTCCGGCCTTGGCCCCGGGCGGCACCGGTGATGAATGCGACCTTGCCGTCGACGGCGCCCACTGGCTCCCCTTTGCTCGTTGTGCCCGGCTCGTTGTGCCCGGCCCGTTGTGCCCGGCCCGCTCCGCCGGACGCTCAGCCCTGCGCCTTCATCGAATTCGACCCGCACCCCATCGGGGTCGTGGAGGAACAGGAGGTCGATGCCCTCGTTGGTGGTCCGGGTCGATTCGATGACCGTACCCCCGGCAGCGACCAGCGCGGCGGCCACGTCGTCCACGTCGTCCACATAAAAGGACAGGTGGGTCAGCCCCAGCTGGTTCCTTCGCTGCGATGGTTCGCCGGTGGGAGCAGGCGTGCTGTAGTGGAGCAGCTCGATGGCCACACCCTCCCGCCGGATGAACTGGGAGGTCAGGGCCAGATCGCCGGACACCTCCAGGGCGGCGCCGAAGGTCGAGTCAATCGGAATCGCCTCGCCTCGCTCGAAGCCGAGGCCTTCGCAGTAGAAGGTCAGCGACCGGTCGAGATCGGTCACGCAGATGCCAAGGTGGGAAAAGACGGTGGTGGATGTGGTCATGGTTCCCCCCGGTCGGGCCGCCACGGGTGCTGTCGGGCCTCCTGCCCGCGGCAACCGGCCTAGCTCTTGAAGTAGGAGGCCGGCACCGGACCGAGATGGTAGGTGGCGGCGAGGGTCCCCGGGTTGGTCCCGTTGGCATAGGACACCACGGTCACCTGATGCATCAGGTCGTGGTTGCTGTCGCTGTGATAGGTCCCGCAGGCGCCCGTGTAGGTGATCTGGCCCAGTTGCTTGGCGATGTCCGACGAATTCAGACTGCCGCCGGCCGCCTTGATCGCCGCTCCCACCAGGTTGACCGCGTCGTAGACGTAAGCCGTCGACGTCTGCAGGCTCTGGCCCGGGTAGGCGGCGGTATAGGCCGACGAGTACGCCTTGGCCTGGCTGGTGGGAAGCACGGCCGGGTAGCAGAAGGGGGTGAAGGCGTAGTTCTTCAGCTCGGCCGGCTTGTTCAGGCCGTAGGCGGCGAGGAAGTTCCCGCTCTGGTCGCCCATGATGGGAGCCGTGATCCCGTTCTGGGACAACGACGTATTGAACACGGCCTCGACCGTCGGGAACCCGTATTCGTAGATGACGGCGTCACCCTTCATGGCCAGCGCCTGCTGGGTGGTGTCGGTGGCGGTATCGGAGGCGCTGCGCACGGTGAAGTTCGTCACCCCCTGCTTCTTGAGCAGGGCCTGGGCGGTGGCTGCGTCGTCGTTGGACGCGGTGTCATCAGTGTGGAAGATGCCCACCGACTTGGGGTGGAACTTGGTGAACCCGTAGGAGGTGGAGCCCTGGATGGCGGTGACCAGGTTGGGCACCACCGTGTACAGGCTGGGTACGTGCACGACGTTGGACGAGGCCGCCGGGCCTTGGGCCGGCGAGAGGACCGGAACTCCCGACTGCTTGAGCAACTGGGCCGTGGCCTGGATCTGATCGTCCACCGAATAGCCGATGATCGCGGTGGGCTTGGACCCGAGTGCCTTCTGGGTGGCCGTCACCGCCTGCTGTGGCGTGATGTTGGCGTCATAGGGTGTGAACTGCACGGTATGGCCGTCGATGCCGCCCTTGGCGTTGATCTGGTTGACGGCCAGCTTGATGTCGTTGTTGGCGCCCGGCGTGGCGTAGGGCCCCGACTCAATGCTCATCCAGGCGATGGTGATCGGCGCCTTCGACGACGCGGCGAGAGCGGGCACGGCCACGGCCACGCTGGCCGCTCCGATGACCCCCACCGATGCCAGGACTCCCAACGTTCGCTTCTTCACCGCAACCCCCTCGTCGTCGCCTGGCCCGAAAGTGGGCCACAGCTACATGTCATTTTGATGACAACTTGCTTGGTGAGTCTGACCGGTTGTACCGGGAAAAGCAACCCGGACATCGGGATGTGTGACACCCGTGTCTGCCTGCGGGGGCCGATCGAGGGAAAAACCGATCACCAACAGGAAACTTACCTCGATCGGCGCGCCGTTGACGAGCGCTGATCACAACCGGGCGAGTCGTTATTCAGACACGGATGTCATTATTCAGGCAGGATGTCATTGATCGGAGGCGTTCGACGGAGCTGTTCCGGTCTTCACCCACGGGCCCGAACCCGAGTACCGATCGGTGGTACGCGCTCCCCTAGCTGCGGGTGGGCGCCTGGTTGCGCCGCACCTCCTCGAAGGGCTTGTCGCGGTCGGCGGCGTACTCACGGGGCATGCCCAGGACCCGCTCGCTGATGATGTTGCGCTGCATCTCGTTGCTGCCGCCGCCCAGGCTGCCCCCCTGACGGCCGAGGTACACGATGCCGTACCGGCCACCGAGCTCCTCCCCCGCCCAGACCCCCGCGGCCGGCCCGGCGATCTCCAGCTCGATGTCGACGCGCCGCTCGTTGTTGACCGCGGCGTACAGGCGTGGGATGGATCCGGCCGGCCCGGTGAAATATCCGGTCCGGAACCCGGCGGTCACCCGGCTGATCAACTGTTGTTGCACGATCTCGCCGACCCGGGCCTCGGCCACCAGCTGGCGCACATGGGGGTCCTTGGCCGTTCCCGCCGCCTGGGCCAGCTCCACGACGTCATTCTGCGGCCCGCTGCGGGTCCCGGGACCGATCCCACTGGCGTAGGGCGACCCGCCGCCGACGGCATCACGCTCGTGGAACAACAGGCGGGAGGCAACCGTCCAGCCGTCGTTGACCTGGCCGACGACATCCTCCTCGGGGAGGGCCACGTCGTCGAAGAACTCCTGGCAGAACTCCTTGCTGCCGTTGACCATCTCGATCTGCTGGAGCTCGATGCTCGGTTGGTGGATCTTGACGATGAACATGGTCAGGCCGCGGTGCTTGGTGGCCTGCCAGTCGGTGCGAGCCAGGCAGAGGGCATAGTCGGCCCGGTAGGCGCCCGTGCTCCAGATCTTGGACCCGCTCAGGATCCACACATCGCCGTCCCTGTCAGCCCGGGTGACCAGGCCGGCCAGGTCCGAGCCGCCGGTGGGCTCGGAGAGGAACTGCACCCAGATCTCGTCGCCCCGCAGGATGGCCGGCAAGTGGCGGCGCTTCTGGTCCTCGGTCCCGAAATCCAAGATGGTGGGAGCGCAGATGGTCAGCGCCGGTGTGTTGAGCACGATCGGCATCTCGTAGGGGGCCGACTCCTCGGAGAAGGCCCGCTGGTGGGCGGGGCTCAGGCCTTGACCGCCGTACTCCTTCGGGAAGCAGATGCCGGCGAAGCCCCCGTCGAAGAGAGTGCGCTGCAGTGAACGGGCTCGGACGCCGTCGCTGTCGAGCTGTTCCTCGGCATAGCGCGGGCTCGGCGCCGGCGGCATGTTCTCCTTCAGCCAGAGGCGGGCCCGGGTCCGGAAGGACTCAACGTCCTCGGTGGACTCGGCCGTGGCCGCTGTGGTTGTGGTCATTGCACTCCTCCTTACAAACCGACGAGCGTGGCGATCCGCTCCCGATGGTCGGCCGGCGTACCGAAGAGGACCCGGTCCTGGGTGACGCGGCGGATATACAGATGCAGGTCGTGGTCCCAGGTCACCCCGATGCCACCGTGCATCTGCACACAATCCTGCAAGAGGGCAGGACCGTGGTCGCCGACGTACGACTTGGCCACGCTCACCAATTCGGCCGCGTTTTCCGCTCCGGCCTGTACCGCCCGAGCGGCGGCTCCGGAGGTGGCGTGGCTGGCCTCGAGCCACAGCTTCATATCGGCGAAGCGGTGCTTCAAGGCCTGGTACGAGGCCAGAGCGCGGCCGAACGAGTAACGGTCGAACGAATACTCGACGGTGAATGCGAACACCTGGTCGATGGCCCCCACCATCTCTGCACACTGGATGACCAGGGCGAACTGGAGCTGACGCTCGATCTCGGGCGCCGCACCGCCGACGGCGCCGACTACCGCCGACGAGGGCACGGCCACGTTTTCGAATCGGACCCGTCCGAACCGCCTGACCAGGTCGAGGCTCTCCAGCGGCGTCACCGTTATCCCGGGGGTCTCAGCCGGGACGAGGAACTGGGTCAGACCCTCGCCGGTCCTTGCGGCGACCAGGAAGGAATCGGCCTGAGCCGCCGCCTCCACGGCCGTCTTCTCACCGCCAAGAACGAACCCCCCGTCTCCGGGCTCGGCCCGCAACTGCACCTCGGCCGGCGACCAGGACCCACCCGGTTCGGCCACGGCCCACGTGGCGATGGTGTCCCCGCCGAGCAGTCCGGCCACCACGTCATCATGCTGCCCGGCTGCCTCGGGCGCGCTCAGGGCGGCGGCCACGACGTTGGTGGGCAGCAACGGGCCCGGGGAGACCAGGCGGCCCATCTCCTCGGCAATGAGCTGCAGGTCCACCACGCCCTCACCGGAGACGCTCCCTCCGCCGAGCTCCTCGGGAACGAGCATCGAGGTCCAGCCCAGTTCGGCCCCACGTCGCCACCAGTCCCGGTCGAAACCGTCGGGCTTCTCGGCCGCCAGTTCCCGCACCACGGTCAGCGGGGTCGAGGTCTCCAAGAACTTCCGGGTCGTCTCCCGGAACAACTGCTGGTCGTTGGTCAGCTCCAGCTCCATGGCGTTCCCTCCTGTTCGTCCGGTGCGAACACTAGATGACAAACGCGTCCCTGGAATTCCCATAGCAGGCCAACACGGCTTTCGTCGTTCACCCTCCGTTCAACAAGACGAGATGATCACCTGCGGCCGGTGGGATCCACCGCCTAACGTGCACCGGGCAGGCGGAAAGGAGAGCCGATGCTGTCGGACGAGAAGATACTGATTACCGGGGCCGGAGGGCAGATCGGGTTGCCACTGGCCGCGTCGCTCGCCGCCGACAACGAGGTCTGGGGGGTCGCCCGGTTCTCACAGTCCGGCTCCCGGGAGCGACTCGAGTCGCATAGCGTGCACACCCATCCGTGCGACCTGGCCGCCGGGGACTACAGCACCCTTCCGACCGATTTCACCTATGTGGTCCACTTCGCCGTCTTCCAAGGGGCCGGCCACGACTACGACACGGCCATCGGCATGAACGCCGAGGGCACCGGCCTCTTGTTGCAGCACGTACAACGGGCCAAGGCAGCACTGGTCATGTCCACCCAATCGGTGTACAAGCCCCACGCCGATGCCGGGCATGTCTTTCCCGAGAGTGATCCCCTGGGTGACGCCTCGCCCCTCCACTCCCCCACCTACTCGGTGTCGAAGATTGCCGAGGAGGCGGTGGCCCGCACTTGCGCCCGCGCCTTCGGATTGCCCATCACCATCGCCCGCATGAACGCCTCGTACGGTCCCAACGGCGGCCTTCCGGCGTACCATCTCGACGCGGTGGTGGCCGGGGAGCCGGTGACCGCCCGCCACGATCCTGCGCCCTACCGCCCGATCCACCAGGACGACATCAACGCGCAGATCGGACCGCTCCTGGAGGCGGCGACCGTCCCGGCCACCATCGTCAACTGGGCCGGGGACGAGGTGGTGACGGTCCAGCAGTGGTGCGCCTACGTCGGAGCGCTCATCGGCACCACCGCACAGGTCAACGTCGAGGCCGCTCCGGGCACGAGCGTCGGCTCCATCGCCGACGTCACCCGGCGACGGTCGATCACCGGCCCCTGCTCGGTGCATTGGAAAGACGGCATGCGCGCCACCCTGGCCGAGCGGCACCCCGGGGTGGCCATCGGCCAAGAATGACCGGCTGCGTTCCCCGGTCTCAGTCGGCGGCGAGCGAGCGGGCCGCGGGCAGCGGGTTGTAGTACTCGCGTTGCGAGCAGACCAGGCCGTCCCGGAAGCTGGCCACGGCGATGTAGCTGTTGGCGTAGGGCTTGCCCGTCGTGGTCACCGATCCCACACTCGTGTACTCCAGGATCAACCGATCGGGATCGGTGCAGTCGTAGATGTGGGTAATGGCGAGGTCGAGCTCGAAGATGCCCAGTGCCGACTTCAGGTAGGCCCGCACCGTCTCCTTGCCGGCTACGGACTTGGGCGGGTCGGCGTAGGGGAGGTCGAGGACGAAGTCATCGGTGCACAGTGCCAGCTGCCCGTCCACATCGCCCTTGGACACCGCGGCCATCGAGGCCTCGATGGTGGCGCGATTCTTGGCCCGGGTCTCCTCGTCGCCCATGGCCACCCACACTAGGGAACCTCGGCGGCCCGTGCCCGACCGACGCCGAAAGACCGAGCGGCACTGACCGAGCGACGCCGACGGACCGAGTGGCACTGACCGAGCGGCACTGACCGAAAACGGCACTACCGAACGGCACTGACCGAACGGCACTGACCGAACGGCCACCGAGTTGCGCTTCGGTCGCGCCGTGACATAGGGAGGAGCTCATGGCAGACGACGACCGCAGTGGCGAGTTCGACCTGGACGGGGTGGTGGCGGTGGTCACCGGCGCCACTCGAGGCATCGGCCGGGAAGTGGCCATGGCGATCGGGCGGGCCGGCGCACGGGTCGTCCTCGTCGGACGCACCGGCCGGAACGAGCCCGAGGCGAAGCTACCCGGGACGCTCGAGGAGGTCGCGAGCCAACTGGCCGACGAGGGCATCGAAGCGCGCACTGTACAGGGAGACCTGAGCGACGCCGAGGCGACGCAGCGGATCGTCGACGACACCCTCGGCTGGTATGGGCGCTGTGACGTGTTGATCAACAACGCCGCCTTCACGTCCAACGGGCCGCTCCTCGAAATCCCCTGGCGCCGCTGGCAGACGGCCTTCCGCCTCCAGGTGGTGGCCCCGCTCCAGCTCTGTCAAGGCTTCGTCCCCGGCATGCTCGAGCGCCGGGCCGGGCGGGTCATCAACGTCAGCTCGGGCGCCTCGCAGGCCCTGACCCCCAATCTGGCCCTCTACTCGGTGAGCAAGCTGGCCATGGAGCGCTGGGGCGAGTACCTCCACCTCGAAGCGGGGGGACACGGCGTCACCTTCAACACCCTCCGGATCGATCGCCTGGTCGAGACGGAAGGCTTCCACTACGTGCTCGAGACCCAGGGCGAGGAGATAGCCACCGCCGGCAACGGCATGGCCAGCGTTATGACGTCGACCCAGGCGGCCGACCACTTCTTGTGGATGTTGGCGCAACCGGCCGGGTGGAGCGGGAACACGGTCGGGTTCGAGGACATCACCGCCCTCGGAGGCCCGCCGACGCCGGCCCGACCGGTCACCATCGAGAGGCATTGAGCGTTTGCGCTCTCCCGACGCTGACTGAGACACTCACCGGATGTGCCCCGACCAGCCTCGCGCGCTCTTCGTGCCCGACGGGGACCGCTTCATCCCCACCCCGCTGAGCGGGGGGCCGTGGTCGCCCGACCACCAGTTCGGCGGGTCGGCTGCCGCGCTGCTGGCCACCGTGATCGAGGATATTCCCACCCTGGTACCCCAACAAGTGGTCCGGTTGACGGTCGACCTCATGCGGCCCGTCCCCGTCAGGCCGGTCTCCGTCGAGGCCCGGGTAGTGCGAGAGGGAAAGCGCATCCAGCTGACCGAGGCAGCCATCGTGTTCGAGGGAGCCGAGGTGGCCCGGTGCTCCGCCCTGCGCATGCGGGTGGGCGATCTCGGAGACCTGCCCGTCGACCAAGGTGAGCCGCAGCTGGGCCCGCCGGCCGGCGCCAGCCGGCCCGAGAGCCCCTACGACAAGAGCAACCCGCCCGGTGTGGCCGGCGCGGCCCACTTCACCTTCGACCGTCCCGACGGCTTCTTCGTCGATCCCACCTGGATACGGATGCGGGTGCCGGTGATTGCCGGGCGGGATACCCCACCCTTGGCCCGCTTGGCCTTCTTCGCCGACTTCGCCAGCGGCATCGGCCATCCCCGATCGTTGCCGGTCACCGGGATCAACGCCGACCTCACCTTGAACATCGTGCGCTACCCCATCGACGAATGGCTGTGCCTGACCGGGACGGGGTGGACGAGCCCGCAGGGGATCGGTCTCTCCCAGGCAGCCATCTCCGACAGTCAGGGGGTAGCCGCGTCGGTCTCGCTGTCCCGCCTGGTCGACCGCATCACCCCACCCACCAGCGCGGTGATCCCTCGTGGCAAGCGGTTCGTCGGGAAGGCCACACCGCGGCCGAGTGCCGACACCGCCGACAGCCCGGCCTGAGCCGCCTGCCCGTCCAGCTCAATCCGGGATGGGGTGTGACCGGCCGTGCTCGTCGGTCAGCCCGTAGTCGGCCCCGAGTTCGGCCACCCAGAACCGGTGGCCGCTGCGGCGCATCACCTTCTCGTCGGAAGCCAAGGCGACCACGGCCCGACCCGAGTACCGCGGCGTCTCCAACAGGTTGAGATCACCGAACGTCTCGGAGAGGGCGCCACCGTCGGACGCCGACGCGTCTACGTTCTCGGTCCGGGTGACGTTGGGCCAGATGGAGACGACGGCCACCCCCTCACTCCGGAGTTCTTCGGCCATGTCCCTGGTCATCTTGTCGAGCGCGGCCTTGCCCGCGCCGTAGGGCACGTTGTACAGGTACCGTTCGGCCGCTCGGCCCGAGACGTTGACGATCATCCCGCGCCCGGACCCGATCAGCAGGGGGGCGGCATGAACGGCGGCCACGTAGGCCGAGCGGGTTCCGACGTCGACCACCTGGCGCCACGCGTCGAGGGGTAGTTCCCAGAACGGTCGTCCGATGGACGCGGCGAACTCGTGCGCGTTGAACACGCTGTTGACCAGGACGTCGATCGATTCGTGCTGACTGCTCACGGCGGCGAACAGGGCGGCGACATCGCCGTCTTCGGTGAAGTCGCAGCGGACGGGGGTCGCCGAGCCCCCGGCTGCGCCGATCTCGGTGGCGGTCTCTGTCAGTGAGCCCGGACGGCCGTCCGCCCCGGCTGCCAGCGTCCGCCCGCACACCCATACGTGGGCACCGGCCGCACCCAGCTCGAGTGCGATTCCCTTGCCGATGCCCCGGCTGGCTCCGGCCACTACCGCCACCGTTCCCTGGAGCGCTCCTCCCATGATCGTCGTCCCCGCCTCAGCCGAAGGTGATGATTCGATGCTCGAGCTTCCAGCCCTCGGGCGTGCGCCGAAAGCGGTCGCGGTAGTGCCCGATCCCCTTGACCTGGGGCGTGGCCTCGGTCTCCCCAACGAAGAGGAAGTACGCCTCACCGGTGGCCGTGCCGTCGCCGTCGAGGTGGACCGACTGGGTCGTGATCACGTGCCGGCTGTTCGTTCCCGGGCCCTGAGTGCCCGAAGCCCGTCGTTGGCGCGCCGCGGCCAGGATGTCGTCTCGGCCCCGAATCTCGTTGCCGGCCATCTCCCACCGGGCGTCTTCGGTGAACCGCCCGATGTAGTCGGACAGATCGCCTTCGGATGCCATGTCGGCCATGTGGGCGAGCTCGGCGACCAGATTCCTGATCTCGAGGTCGTCCGCCGCCTGTTGTGCCTGCGATCGTTCTGTCAACGTGGTCACCCCGGTCTCGTCGGCTGCGCCGTGCGAGGCTATCGCCCGGCCCCGCCGCACCACCACCGCCGACGCCGACGCCGATGGCGCACCGCCACCCCGGTCGAGCCGATCGCTGGTGCCCGCACCCGCCCGGCCGGCCCGGACGTGACGGCCATTAGAGTCTCGCCGTGCTGCTTCACCAGCTGATCGATTCGGGTGCTGCGTCCCACCCTAGGCGGACGGCTCTCTTCTACCGGGACGAGGTGATCTCCTTCGCCGAGTTGTCCCACCGGTGCCGGGGCGCGGCCCTGGCCGTCGCGGCTATCACCGCGCCGGGCGATCGCGTGGCCATCGTGGGCGAGAACCATCCCAGTTGGATCGAGGGCTACTACGGGGTGCCACAAGCCGGCCGCATCCTGGTCTTCCTCAACCACCGGCTGGCCCCGGCCGAGCTGGCCGCCGTCCTCCGTCGGTCGGGGGCCTCGGTGCTCATCGGTCCCGACCGCGAGCTCGATCGCCTCGCACCCCTGGCCGCTGACTTCCCCGAGGTCCATACCCGCATCGATCTGGACGACTGGGCCTCGCTGGTCGACGCGGCCCAGACCGCATCGTCAACCCCATCGCCGGTGGGGCCGTCGGTGGGGACGGTCGGGGATCCGGGAGGTGCAGCGCCGGCGTGGCTGATCTACACCAGCGGCACCACCGGATCGCCCAAGGGGGCGATCCTCACCCACGACAACTTCGGAGCCGCCATCGCCGCCAGCCGGTACGGCCGACCCATTTTGGCCGACGACGTGTTCTTGTACCCGTTCCCCCTGTGCCACGTCTCCGGCTACAACGTGTTGCGGCTCCACGACGCGGGAAGACCGGTGGTGTTGATGGACCGCTTCGAGGCGACCGCCTTCGTGGACAGTGTCGACCGTCACCGGGTGACGTCGGTGACGGTCACCGCGACCATGATGTCGAGCCTGCTCGACCACCTCGACGCCCACCCGGGCGAGCGCGGCAGGCTCCGCTCCCTTCGGCAAGTCGCCTACGGGGCCGCACCCATGGCCCCCAGCCTGTTGCGCCGGGCCATCGACGTGCTGGCGGTCGACTTCACCCAGGGTTACGGCATGACCGAGCTGGCGGGTAATGCCACCTTCCTGGGCCCCGACGCCCACCGCCAGGCCCTGGCCGGGGCCGAGCACCTCCTATCCGCAGCGGGGCGCCCGGCCCCCAACGTCGAGGTGCGGGTGGTGGACGACGGCGCATGCGAGGTGGCGCCCGGGGTCACCGGCGAGATCGTCGTCTCCGGCGAACAGGTGATGGCCGGCTACTGGATGGACGAGGAGGCGACCCGGGTCGCCTTCACCGACAGCTGGTTCCACACCGGCGACCTGGGCACGTTCGATGCCGAGGGTTGGCTCTACGTGGTCGACCGCAAGAAGGACATCATCGTCACCGGAGCGGAGAATGTCTCCTCCCGAGAGGTGGAGGAGGCCATCTTGGCCACCTGCCCGGAGATCAGGGAAGCAGCGGTCATCGGCGTGAGCGATCCCCACTGGGGGGAAAACGTCTGTGCCGTCATCGTGCTCCGGAGCGGGGCGGCCATCGAGCCCGACGACCTGACCGACCGGGTCCGCCAGCGGTTGGCCGGCTTCAAGGTGCCCCGTCACGTCGTCACCGTGGGCGAGCTGCCCCGGAACACCACCGGCAAGGTGCTCAAAGAGCCGTTGCGGGCATGGCTGGCCGAGCATCCCGAACTTGTGGGGGCGCGGCATTGACCCGTCGGCGCCGGTCAGAGACGGTGGGTGACGCCCATCCCGGCCAGGTGTAAGCTTGTCTCACCAAACGATTGGTAGAAAGCCAGTTCCAGCGCAGGGGGTCCCCATGTCTTCCGTTTCGCCCTTCGACTTCCCGGTCTTCGACGCCGACAACCATCTCTACGAGACGACCGACGCCCTGACCAAGTTCTTGCCCCCCGAGTACAAGGGGGCCATCGACTACGTCGAGCTCCACGGCCGGACCAAGATCATGGTGCGCGGCCAGGTCAGCGACTACATCCCCAACCCGACCTTCGAGCGGGTGGGGCGGCCCGGCGCCCAAGAGGAGTACTTCAAGCAGGGCAACCCCGAGGGCAAGTCCTACCGGGAGATCATCGGCCGGGGCATCGACTGCCCGCCGGCCTTCCGGGAGGCGGGCGCCCGCCTCGAGCTGCTCGACGAACAAGGGGTCGACTTCGCCATCATGTTGCCCACCTTGGCCAGCCTGATCGAAGAGCGCATGCGCGACGATCCCGACCTCGCGGCCGCGGCCATCCACGCCTTGAACACCTGGATGCTCGAGGCCTGGCCCTACGCCTACCAGGACCGGGTCTTCTCCACCCCCATCATCACCCCGGGCCTGTTGGACAAGGCCCTGGCCGAGCTGGACTTCCTCATCGACCACGGGGCCCGGATCGTCCTCATGCGCCCGGCGCCGGCCTGGGGCTACCAGGGGCCGCGCTCGTTCGCCCTGAAGGAGTTCGACCCCTACTGGTCCAAGGTGGAAGAGGCGGGCCTGCTCGTCGTCTTCCACGCCTCGGACACCGGCTATGTCCGCTACACCAACGAGTGGGAGGGCTCCCGCACCGAGACCCAGGCCTTCGCCGAGCGCCAGCCGTTCACGGCCACGGTGCGCGACACCCACCGGGACATCCAAGACGCCGTCACCTCGATGATCTGCCACGGGGCCCTGTGGCGCCACCCCAAGCTGCGCATCGCCCTCATCGAGAACGGGGCCGGGTGGGTCCCATCGCTCCTCGAGCACCTGGACCACACCTGGAGGACCATGCCCCAGGACTACGAAGAGCGGCCCTCGGACACCTTCAAGCGCCACTTCTGGATGCACCCCTTCCACGAGGAGGACCCCCGTCAGCTGGTCGAGCTGCTCGGGGCCGACCACATCATCTTCGGGTCGGACTTCCCCCACGTCGAGGGCCTGGCCGACCCGGTCTCCTATGTCGACGAGCTGGCCGGACTGCCCGAGGCCGACATCGAGAAGATCATGGGCGCCAACATGATGGGGCTCCTCGGGGCGAAGGTCCCCACCCCGGCCTGATCGGAGTTGACTGCCCCGGCCGCCCTCGACCAGTCACCGCGACCAGGCGATCGGCTTGCGGCCCCCGATCGCCTGGGTGACCGAGTCGGCCGCCGACACCAGCCGTTTGCCCAGTTTCTCGATGTCGGCCCGCCCGGCGGCCTGGACGAATCCCTTCAGCGTGATGGCCAGGACCACCTGGCCGGACCGGTCGAACACGGCCGCAGCGATGCTCGAGAGCTCATAGAGGGCATCGTGGGCCAACCGGGTCACCATGTAGCCCTCGCTGTTCCGAACCTGCTCGATGAACCCGCCGAGCGTGCTCGTGAGGTCGCCCTCGGCCGAGCGTGCGTCGATCGCTCCCAGGATCTGGCGGACCTGGTTGAGGTCTTCGCTGGCGATGGCGCTCACCGAGTACCCTCGCTCCCGGACCGCGGCCAGCGCATCGAGATAGCGCTCCCTCTTGTCCGGCACCCAGACATCGGGAGATGCGCTCAGCCATTCCTCGATCCTCGGCCTCTCCCACCAGGCCACGAAGATGGCTCCGATGGGCGGAGCCAGCGGGATGCGCTGTGAGAGGTAGAGGACCCGAAGGTCGTTCCGCTCCAGCTCGGCGGCGCTCGCCTTCCCGACGACCACGATGGACCGATCCAGAACAGTGGTGAGGATGACGTCGAGGTCCAGATCCTCGGCCACCGCCTTGATCGCTCGCCTGGCAATGGCCACCGCCCGATTCTGGTGGGAGGCCGCCTCCCCCAGAGGAATGATCGCCGGCCCCAAGCAGTACTCTCGCTCGAAGCTGCGGGTCACCAGGCCACAGTCGACCAGCGTGGCCAAGATGGTGTGCCCGGTGGCCTTGGCCAGGTCGAGACGACGGGCCAGCTCCGAGAGCGTGAATGTCTCCGACTCGTGCTCGGCCAGGAAATTCAGGATCGAGACGGCGCGCTCCACGGCGGGACTCGTCCTAGCGATGTGAGCCTCCCCTGATCGGCGACCAGCGGTCGTTACCCAGTGACTTCCCCACGGCGACCGGTGGCGGCGTGGGCCCGTGAGCCGACTCGATCGAGAGGCCGCCGTCGACGACCAGGGTCCGGTCGGTCACATCGTGGGCGTTGACCCGGACGTCTCGGGGCCGAAGCTCGATGGCGGCGCTGCCGACCAACGACATCATTCCTGCCTCGCGGCGCCGGAGGCGGCATGGAACGAGCCGCTCGACAGCCCACCGATGGAAGCCACAACGATCATTGTGCCCCCGTCCCTCGGCTGACGCGGCCCGACCGACTCCGGTCACCACAGGGAACGGTCTCCGCATGTGTCTATGCACGGGGCACATAGCGCTCCAGGGCCGGAATGACTTCTGTTCCCAACAGCTCGATCGTGCGCATCACCGATGCATGGGGGAGGTGGCCGAACTGGACGTAACAGATGAGCTCATCGACGCCGATGTCGGCGTAGTGACACATCTTCTGGTAGCACCGCTCGGGATCGCCCACGATGATCATGTCGGCATCGTCGAACGCGGCCAGATCGAACTCACCCCTGGCCCTCGAGGTCAGCACGGGAAACACCCGATCCTTTTCCTCTTGGGAGAAGTGTGGGAACTCCCACTCCAGGGTGAACTCGGCCAGGTGGTGGTACCACCACCACACGGCGTCCCAGATCCCGTTCTCCTCGGCCGCGGCGACGGTATCGGCACAATGGACCAACGTGTAGGCGGCGACTTTGTTGGTGGTCACCCGGGTGAGGGGAACCAGATCGGAGGCCGCATCTCGGTACTGTCGGATGGTCGCGGCTGTCTGCTCGAGTGGGTTCATGATCGACATGGCCAAGAAGCCGAGCCCCGATTGGCCGGCGACCGTCGCCGTTCCCGGGCTGACGCCGGCCATCCAGGCCGGGGGATGAGGATCCTGCACCGGCTTCGGTGTGATCATCCGGCGAGGGAAGTCCAAGAACTCGCTGTGCTCCTCGTAATACTCCGACTCCCACATCCCCACCACCGTCTCCACGGCCGCGCGCCACTGGTCTTTGCTCGTGGCCGGGTCCACACCGAAGGCCGTCTGCTCCATGGGGGTGGAACGCCCTGTGCCCCATTCGACCCTGCCCTTGGACAGGACGTCGACCGTGGCCACCTTCTCGGCCACCCGGGCCGGATGGATGAAGGGATGGGGCATCAGCGTCACCCCGAACCCGAGCCGGATCTGCTCGGTGCACTGCGACAGTGCCCCCAGGATCACCTCCGATGCGGGCGAATGCGAGCGCCCCTCCCGGAAGTGGTGCTCGACGTGCCAGGTGGTGTGGAACCCCATCCGATCAGCCAGCTTGATCTGCTCGAGGGCCTCGGCATAGGCCTGTTGCTCGGCATCGCGCTGACCGTAGGGGTGTGGCTTGTCGCCCCACGGCCTCGGTACATCGATCTCATAGAGGACGTCGAGCTTCATGGCTTCCCCCGCCTCCCGCCCGAAGCCGTCATCACGACCTGGTTCAGGATTGCGGCCAGGTCGCCCGGCCTGGTGATCATCACCTCATGGCCGGCATCGATATCGTGCACGGTGACTCCGGGGCCCAGGTGCCCGATCATCTCGTCCTGGTCGGCCAGAGCGACGGCTCGATCCTGGAGGAGTCGGACGTACGTCTTGGGCATGCCCCGCGTCTCGGCGCTCCACCGCACGGTGTCGTTGAAGAAGCGCATCGAATCCGATCCGACCCGGTCGAGCACGTGCGACCACTGCTGGTCGTCCAGGTCGTTGCCGAGCAGCTCACGGTGGTGCTCGGGCGACAGTGTGGTGACTTCCCCGGGGCCTGACCGCAGGCGCTTGTCGAAACCCTCACGTTGGTCGGCCGGGGTCATCGTGAGCACCGACTCGCCATCCGGCACCACCAGGCACGAGACGAAGACGAGTCCGGCGACCCGATTGCCCAGTTTGCCCGCGACGACCGGGAGGGTGACCCCGGCCAACGAATGGCCGACCAGGACAACCCGGTCGAAGCCGGCAGCATCGATGTCGGCGAGGACCGAGTCCACGCTCACCTCGATGGTGACCTCGTCGAGGTCCATGGCATGGCTCCCCCGCCCGAGTAGGTCGACGGCAAGCGCAGGGGCGTCGAGCAGCGGGACGACGCCGTCCCAGCACCATGCCCCGTGGTAGCCACCGTGCACGAGGACGATGCCCATCGGTTGCAAGGTTGCCTCCATGGCCCTTGCCCCTCGCTTCCCGCTAGTGGGAGAGGCCGAACCGCTCGAGTCCGAAGGCGCGGATGGCGTTACCACGGGTCAGTTTGTAGACCTCGTCGTCCGACATCTCGGCCTCCGCACAGATGGCGGTGAGCACCTCTTTGGAGTTCGGGAAGGTCGAGTCGGCGTGGGGGTAGTCGGTCTCGAAGCAGATTTGGTCCATGCCGATTCGGTCCCGGTTGGCCAATCCGGTGGCGTCGCCGAAGATGCAGCCGTAGACGCGTCCGGGGATGTAGCTCGACGGCGGGTCCGGGAGCCACGTTCCGAAGCTGTTGTCGCTTCGCTCTTCCCAAAGCTTGTCGGCCCGCTCGAAGATATAGGGCATCCAGCCCACCTGGCCCTCGGAGTAGGCAATGGTGAGCGTCGGGAAGCGAGCGAGCGTCCCGGAGAAGATGTAGTCCAGGACGGACCCCATGGCGTTCTGGAACGTCAGGGTCGAGCTGATGATGAACGGTGCGTCCGGAGCGGTGCTGGGCATCTTCGACGATGAGCCGATGTGCATGCAGATGACCGTGGCGGTGTCCTGGCAAGCTTGGAAGAACGGATTCCAGAATCCGTCTTTGTCGTGAATGGAGGGGAAACCCAGTGGATGGGGGTTCTCGGCAAAGGCCACGGCGAAGCTCCCCTTCCCGGCACAGCGACGCACCTCGGCCGCGGCCAGGTCGGCGTCCCACAGCGGCACGATGGTCAGGGGCAAGAGCCGGCCCCGTCCCGGCCCAGCCGACCAGTCGTCGATGATCCAGTCGTTGTAGGCCCGGATGCAGAGCAGGGCCAGTTCCTTGTCCTTGCGCTCGGAGAACGTCTGCCCGCAAAAGCGCGGCAGGGTGTTGGGGAAGCAGAGGGCGGCATCGACATGGTTGGCGTCCATGGCCTCGAGCCTCTCCTTTTGCTTCCAGGCTCCCGGTTGGTACTGGTCGTAGGTGGCCACCTTGAAGCCGAGCTCATCGAAGCCCACGGCGGCAAAGTTCACGGTCAGAGGGGCGACGACGTCGTCGTAGTACCAGACGTCGGCCCAGTCGCCATCGTCATCGAGCTTCCAGCTGGAGACGCCACCGGTCGCCTGGTCCTGTGACATCCTCTGTCGGACGATCCTCGGGCCACGGTCCTGATAGCGGGAAGGCAAGCGAGAGGACCACAAGTCGGCTGGCTCGATGACGTGATCGTCGACCGAGATGATGCGTGGCACCTCGTTCATGGTCGGGCCACCGGGCTCGGGCCACGCCCGACGGGGTTCGCCGTCAATGTGCGCTGGCCGGGATGGATCCGAAGTTGTACGTGGCCATGAGCTCCTTGCCGGAGGGACCGTTGCTGCCCAGCTTCACGATCTGGGCCTGATTGATCATCACGTGCTCGGAATCGTTCTTGTAGGGCCCACACGCCCCCTGGTACTGGAGCTTCTCGAGCTGAGTGACGATGGCCGAGTGCGAGGTGTTCCCGCCGGCCGCCTGGATCGCCTTGGCGATCAGGTACACACCGTCGTAGGTGGCGGGGTCGTCCACGGCCGTCTGGGAGGTCGACGGGTAGGCAGCTTTGTAGGCCGAGGTGAAGGCCTTGGCTTGCGTGGTCGTGTTGACGTCCGGATCGCAATAGGGCGGGTAGTACATGTTGGCCATGGCCGACGCCGGTGCCAACTTGAAGGCCTGGACGGCGTTGTCACCCTGTGCCCCCATGATGGGCGCGGTGATGCCGTTCTGAGCCAATTCGGTGACCAACAACCCGTCTGTCACCGGAAAGCTGTTGACGAACACCGCGTCAGCCGGCTTCATGGCCAGAACCGCGGTGGTGGCGTCGGTCACGCCATCGGCCTCACTCCGCACGATGAAGTTCTTCACCCCGTCCTTCTTCAGGAACTCCTCGATGAAGTTGGCTGACGCCGTCGACGCTGCGTCCTGGGTGTAGATGAGGCCCACCGTCTTGGGCTTGTACTTGGTGTACACGTACTTCGCTTCCGCCTGAGCCGTGTTGTAGTCGATCGGGTTGATGTCGAAGAAGTTGCTCAGGTGGGTGTTGGTGAAGTCGGTGAGCGGTCCACTGGTCAGCCCCAAGGTTGGTACTCCCGACTGCTTCAACAACTGGGCGGTGGCCTGTACCTGGTCGTCGACCAAGGGACCGATGATGGCGGTCGGGTTGGTGGCCAACGCCTTCTGGGTGGCGGTGACGGCCTGTTGCGGCGTGATGTTGGCGTCGTAGAACTCGAGCTTCACCGGGTGCCCGTCGGCACCGCCCCGGGCGTTGATCTGGTCGGCGGCCAGCTTGAGCGGGTTCTCGGCTGTGGGGCTGGCGTTGGGGCCGGTCAGGATGCCCAGGTAGGCAATGGTGATCGGGCTCTTCGACGCGTTGGCCGCGTCGGCTGCGCCCCCAACCACCACCGAGAGCACCAGGGCACCGGCCATGGCCAGTGGCAGCGCCACCGTTCGGATCGCTCGCATGTCCCTCCCCCTCTGATCCCTCACCCCAACCTCGGTCGCCCTGCCCTCCGAGGGCGACAACGCACTCGGAGGCCAACAGATGTTCACGAACAGCGACCTCGTTCACAATGGAGAACGTTCCTTCTGTAGTCTCGAACATGGTGCCCGGCGACCACCACAAAAGTCAAGTGGGAGCCATGGCCTCGAATGCCGCTCGAAACGTGCGACTGCGCTGACCGAACCCGCCGTGGCCCTCAGGGGTCGGCGCTGCCGGGGAGAACAGCACGACGCCGCCCGACGGGGTGATCTCGCCGGCGACCCGGGTGGCATCGCCCAGATCGGCGGCCTCCACCACCGAAAGGCCGACCCGTCGCTGGTCCCCCACCGCCCTCAGGGAATCGACGATGCGCCCGCCGTCGGGGGGGATGACCACGATGCGGGGCGTGGGGGCCCGCGTCACCACCGCCTCGGCCAACGAGGCGAAGTCGACCCCCCGGTCTGCCCCGCCCAGGATGAGGGTCATCGGGCGATGGGCATATGACGCCACCGACGCGGTGGTGGCGAACGGATTGCTGGCCAGGGCATCGTCTACGTACTCGACGCCGTCCTTGGTCCCGATCGTCTGGCATCGCGACGGCAGGCCGGCGAACTCCTCGATGGCTGCGGCCACCGCCCGGGCCGAAGGCGCCGCGCCGGTCAAGAGCAGGGCCCCGGCGATCGCTCCGCACAGGTTGGCCACGTTGTGAGCACCGGGGGCCCGGAGGCCGGAGTACGTCACCAGCTGCACATCGTCGACGGTGATCCACCCCGAGTCGGCTCGCACCCGGCCGCCATCACCATAGAGGATGCGGCCAGGGTGGCTGGCGGTGCGGCTCACTGCCTCGCGGCTGGCCGCGTTGACAGCCAGCGACCGGGGAGGTCCGGCCGAGAGCAGCCGCAGCTTGTCCCGGTAGTAGGCCTCGACCCCGCCGTGCCAGTCGAGGTGGTCGGGAGCCAGGCTGGTCAGCACGCACACCGGCGGGGACACGGTGACCTCGGCCGCCTGGTACGACGACACCTCGACCACGTAGGCGTCGGCGTCATCGCCGCCATACAGGTCGGTGACCGGCACGCCGATGTTGCCGACCAAGGCGACGCGTGACCCGCCGTGCCTGAGGATTCCGGCCGCCAACGTGGCTGTGGTGCTCTTGCCCTTGGTCCCGGTGATGGCCAGAACCGGTTCATGCTCGAAGTCCTCGAGCCACATGGCCATCGGAGTGGTCACCGTCACCCCGTGACTGGAGGCGTCGACCAGTTCCGGGCGGTACCGGCTGACCCCTGGAGACCGGACGATGACGTCGACGGCGCGCAGCACGGCCGTCTCGGGAGGGTGGATGACGAGCGGTATGCCGGCCACGGACGAGGCCCTGCGGGCCGCGGCCGACGGGTCGTCGTCGACCAGCACCGGCGTCGATCCCCGCTCGGTGAGGAGCTGGGCCAAGGCCGCCCCCTCCTCTCCGATTCCCCAGATCGCCACCCGTTGGGACACGAGTGACGTGAGCCTCACGGTGGGCTCGGGACCGCGGGCGGCAGCGGTGCCCCTACGAGGCGGGCCACCAATCCCTCGATGTCCCCGATGCCCATGCTCACCGTCGGGTCCGGGGCCATGAGCTCGTCGACGTCGCGGTCGGAGACCAGTGCCCCGGCCGTCGGCGCCAGCGCGGCGACGACCGGGGAGCCCGACCATTCCGGTCGTCGGCCGAGCAGGCGGAGGGCCGCCGCCGACTCCCGTCGTTCGCCCACGCACTCGAAGGGCTTGTCGTCGCTGCTCATCAGCGAGCGAAAGCCGTCGATCTGGGCGGCATCGGCGAACATGTCCGTCCCGATGATGGCGGTGAGCGCCGGGCGATCCAGGTACGGCGCCAGCATCAGGCCGACGAACCGGCACTTCGGGCAGTTCCCACACCACCGATCGGTGGCCGCGGCATCGTGCCGGAACGCGCTATTGCAGCTGCAGAACGTGCCGTGGTACCTGGTCAACCCGGCGAACGACCGGGAGATGGCCAGTTCCGAATAAGGCCGGAGCGCCGAGCCGTAGGTCAGGTTGGGATCGATGCTGGTGGCCACCAGCCGACGCAGCGCCTGCTCGAACGCATAGCTCTTGGAGAACTGGTGGTTGACGGCCGCCCCGCCCACCATCGACGTCTCCTCGCTGGCCGAGCGCTCGATGGCCATGGCAATGGTGTCGTAGCCGTAGAGGAAGCTTCCGGACACGGCGATCAGCGAGACGATGGCGGTGATGGGCACATGGCCGTTGAGTGCCCCGCGCCTGTTCAACTCCAGCAATCGGCGGGACAGGGTTCGGCGCACCTCGATGAGCTCCAGCCCGGCCAGGCCGGCCAGCTCTCTGACCAACGGGTGGGGATTCACGGCGAACAGGCGGGGGGCAAGGGGGCGCAGCGCCTCGATGAGGACCATCGAGTCCTTGCCCCCACCAATCGGGACCAGCAGGGACGATCCCTTATTGTCCCCCGGCCTGGTTGGGGCAACCGCCGGCGGGGTGCCGTTGGCCGTCGACGCGCTGAGGTGCACGTCGACCGGCACCGTCCTCCCGTTGGTGACGGCGAACTCCCGAAGGCCGTCGTCGTAGAGGAGCCCATGGAAGTCCCGCTCGGCCGGGGTGAGGGCCGCGTGCTCGATGCTCACGGTGACCGGGGCCGCCGCCTTGAAGTAGCTCACACCGGCGGCGATGTGGAGGTGGTCGACCGCTCGGCCGAAGGCCTCGGTGTCGAAACGGGCTCCGGCCGTCGACGGTTCGGTCACGAACTCGACCGTCTCGGCGAAGTGCTCCCGGTCATCGAACGCATAGCGGAGCGTGAGGATGCGGGTGGCCGGCTCGTAGTCCCAGTCGGTGATCCGGAAGGTGTCGACCGATCCCGGGTCGAATACAGGCTGGTCGCTCATCGCGCCCGACAGCGTACCGGCTGGCCGGCGAAGTCCTGCTCGTCCGACCCGGAGCTCATCCGCCCGCCTCCGCAGTGGCTGGCGCCGGTGCCCCACCCATCATCTTCAGCATCATGGACCCTCCGGTACGGAAGAATCGCCAGACCAAAGCGATGGCCAGTGTGATGAAGACGATGTTCAAATAGGTGGTGTAGTTCCAGCTCACGGTGGCCGTGAGCACCTGAGCATTGCGAGTGGTCGGAACGATCCCCGCGCCCCCGAAGATCAACTCGACGGCAAAGCCGGCCAGCGCCATGGTCACGTAGAAGGAGGCCAGGATGAACAGCATCATCTTCGTCCCGTAGTACTTCCGGTAGATGACCAGAATGGGCAGGATGATCAGGTCGGCGAAGATGAAGCTGATGACCCCGCCGAAGCTGATCCCTCCGTTCCACAACACAGCGGCCAGAGGGACGTTTCCGATCGAGCAGACGAACGTCACGATCGAGATGACCGGGCCGATGAGCGGACCCCACACCTTGGACAACACCGGGTGTCCGCTCAGAAAGAGATGGCGCCAGAAGCTGTCGGGCACCCACGCACCGAGGGCACCGGCCAGCACCAGGCCCAGAACGATGTCCCGCAGCACCGCGGCCCACTCCATCACAAAGACATGGGCCACTGCGGTCCTTCCCTCCCCGGACGAAAGCCGATGCCACAGGTTGCCCTTCGCTTGGATGCTCATGTCCATGGCCGCGTGCCCTTCCATCGACCCGGCGAGACCCCGGTCGGCCTGGGCCCTGGCCTCAGCCACGAGCCGTTGGCGCAGTGACAGCCGAAAGATGACGGCGATGAGAACGATCATGATGGGTCCGCCGACGAACTCGGCCGCGGTGAATTGCCACCCGAGCAAGAGGGCCATGATGATCCCCAGCTCGATGACCAGGTTGGTCGAGGCGATCTCGAAGACCATGGCTGCGGTGAAGTCGGCCCCTTTGCGGAACAGAGACCGGGCCAGCGCCACCGCTGCGTAGGAGCACGAGGAGCTGGCCATGCCCAACCCGGTCGCCGATGCCAGCGCCTTGGGAGCGTCACTGCCGAGATGCTGCTCCACCGTCCTCCTGCGCACCAGGGCCTGCACGACGGCCGAGAGGGTGAACCCCAGGATGAGGGACCAGGCGATCTGCCAGGTCATAGCGCCGGTCACCGCCAGAGCGTGGCCGATTGCGTGGAGAATACTCACTGTGCCCACCCGACCCTCTGAGACAGCCCACTCGGCATGCCCGGGAGTGTACCCTAGTGGGGTATAAGGACCGAGGAGGATCGGATGCCGGGATACACGGATCACAAGGACCAGGTGACCAAGCGCCTGCGGCGGATCGAGGGTCAGGTACGCGGGCTCCAGCAGATGATCGAGGACGACCGCTACTGCATCGACGTACTCACCCAGGTCTCGGCAGTGACCAAGGCCCTCCAGGCGGTGGCGCTAGAGCTGATGGGTGACCACCTGGGATCCTGCGTGAGTGAGGCCATCGAATCCGGAGGGCCGGCGGCACAGGAGAAGATCACCGAGGCCACCGAGGCCATCGCCCGTTTGGTGCGTTCCTGAGTTTCGGGTGTTCCTGACCGGGAGCCGGTGGGCCTCGGCCGGCGCCGCGGCGGCCAACCTCACTCATCGGCGGGGATGGCCTTGTCCCCCGCCCGCGGGGGGTTAGCCGGTGGATCGGGCAGCTCGTCTGGCGCGGCGCCTTCATTCTCGAGGTCGTCGGCCAGCTCCTGGTCCTGGGCCGCAGCCATACCGAACTGGTGGTCCTGTATGTCCCTGTCGACCTGATCCTTTGGTCCGTCGGCCATGGCTCTCCTTTGTCGGCGTTGACTACGGACATGCGCTCCTGGGCCTCCGAATTGTGCTCGTGACCCAATTGCACCCGTGCAGCTACCCGATCGAGCCTTCCTTCACACAAAGTAGGCCAGGCTCAATGGTGATAGCCCGCCGGCTCGGGCGGCAAGGGCGTGGCCAGCGATGACAGGTACTTGACCGCAGCGGTCAGATCGGAGAGGAAGAGGTCGCTCAGGTCGTGGCTGAAGCCGTTGCGGACCACCACCCGGAGCACGCTGAGATCCTGTCGGTTCTCGGGGAACGTATAGGCGGGGACCAGCCATCCCTTGCTGCGCAGCTCCTTCGACACGTGGAAGACGTCGAAGCCACTGATGTCGTCGTTGAGGGCGAAGGAGAACACGGGTAGCTCGCTGCCGTCGCTCAGGAGCCAGAACGAGCCGAGCTCTCCCACCTTTCCGGCCAGCCGCGTGGCCACGCCTCGGCAGGCCTGCTGGATCTGCCGATAACCCTCGAACCCGAGACGAATGAAGTTGTAGTACTGGGTCAGTACCTGATTGCCCGGCCGGGAGAAGTTGAGCGCGAACGTAGGCATGTCCCCGCCGAGATAGTTCACGCGGAAGACCAGATCCTCGGGGAGGGCCTCGGCGTCGCGCCAGACCACCCAGCCCACGCCTGGGTAGACAAGCCCGTACTTGTGCCCGGAGGCATTGATCGACTGCACCCTGGGCAGCCGGAAGTCCCACTCCAAATCGGGATCGAGAAAGGGGGCGATGAAGCCGCCCGAGGCTGCGTCCACATGGACGGGCACATCGATGCCCTGGGCGGCCTGGAGCCGATCGAGGGCGCCGCAGATGTCGGCGACGGGCTCGTAGCTACCGTCGAACGTGGAGCCGAGGATGGCCACCACGCCGATCGTGCTCTCGTCGCAGTACTGGGCCACCTCATCGCCGGTGAGATGGAAGCGGTTCCCCTCCAACGGCACCATGCGAGGCTCGACCTCCCAGTACCGGCAGAACTTCTCCCAGCAGACCTGGACATTTGCCCCCATCACCATGTTGGGTGCGTGCGCCGCCCTTCCGGCCTGCTCCATGCGCTGGCGCCAACGCCACTTGAGAGCCATGCCGCCGAGCATCGACGCCTCGCTCGATCCGGTGGTCGAGGTCCCCGTGGCCCCTCCCCGTTCATCGGTGTTCCACAACCCACTGATCATGTTGACGCATCGTCGCTCGAGCTCGGCGGTGCGCGGGTACTCGTCCTTGTCGATCATGTTCTTGTCGAACGTGTGGGCCATCAGCTCCCTCGCTTCGGGCTCCATCCAGGTAGTGACGAAGGTGGCCAGGTTGAGCCGGGACACGCCGTCGAGCAGGAGCTCGTCCTGCACCAGTTGGAGCGCGGTGTCGGCTCGCATAGCATCGGCGGGCATGGCCGTCGTGGCCACGAGCCCACATTCGTTGGCCCGGGCGAACATCGGATCGATGGCCGAGTCGGCCGTCGGTTCGTCCTTGACTGGCTCGCTGCGGTGAACGGCCATCGAAGCGCCTCCTTGTTGGGCGAGGGTGGTATGGACCGTGACGAGCACGCATCCAGGGGTCCACTGTAGGGAGCCCGGTGTTGCCACGTCGGTAGACCGAGCCCGAGGTGACCGCTCAGGGAGCGGCCAGCACGGAGAACGGAAGGACGGCGAACAGATCCCCCACCGCGACGCGGCGGCCGACCGACACCGCAGAACCGGTGAGCACGTCGACCAGGTGCCCTGGGGACCCATCGGGCAGCATGACCGACGCGTCGGCCCAAAGGTCGGCGCCGACCGGCATACGACCGGGTCCGGCGACGCCCACGGGAAGCCGCGGGACGACGACCATGGCCCAGTCCGATCGGTGATGCCGGGCATAGGCCACCAGGTGGCCAGAGAGCGGGCCGCGGATATCGAGCGGGAGGTAGGAACCGTCATCGAACAGGCGGGGACGATCCCGACGCAACCGGAGCAGCCGTTGGGTCACCATCAGCTTCAGGCGACCGTCGGGCCACGAGGCGAGAAGCCGGGTGGCCAGGGCTTCACCGTCGGTCGCCCGATCCACTTCGAGCAACCATCGGGCCCGCCGATCGAAGTCGACCGGACGCCGGTTGTCCGGGTCCACCAACGAGTGCGACCAGACCTCGGTCCCCTGGTACAGGTCGGGAACACCCGGAACGGTGCACTTGAGGACGGTCATCGCCAGTGCGTTGGCCGCCCCGGCCGGTCCCACGGCCTCCAGCAGCCGACCGAGGTCGGCACGGAAGCGGCGGTTGGAAGGAGCCAGGACCGTGCCGACGAAGGACCGCACGACACGCTCGTAGTCCTCGTCGGGTCGAAGCCAGCTGGTCCGGAACTTTTCCTCCCGAAGGGCTTTGACCATGTAGTCCTGGACCCGCCGGCTGAAGCCCCTTCGATCGTCGGGATCGAGCGGCCACGCTCCGACGATGGTCTGGTAGGCGAAGAGCTCGTCTCGGGGATCGGGAGTGGCGGCCAGCGACCGGTGCCATCGGTGCCACCGAGTCACATGCTCGTCCCAGGTGACGGGCAGCTCGGACAGCGCGGCCAGCCGTGATCGGACGTCCTCGCTGCGCTTGGTGTCGTGGGTGGACGTGGCCGACAACGAGCCGCGGCCGTTGCGGCCACGCCTGGCCATGGCCTGGTGAAACTGGTCGACGGTCACGGGCGGCCGGCCGGGGTCGGTGCCCACCTCGGTCAGGGCGGCCAAGCCGCGCCAGCGGTAGAGGGCGGTGTCCTCCACACCCTTAGCCGTCACTGCGCCCGTGTGCTGCTGCCAGCGCTGCACCAGTTCGAGGCGGACGGGATCGAGAACCGCTCGACCGGCCTGGCCGGCCGAGCGGTCATGCTCGTCGCCTGCGAGCAGCGGGAGAACCAGGTCCAGGACCCTGCGGCCCTCGTCGTCCAGATGGGCCCGGGCCCCGGCCGCGGCTCGCCGCAGCCGGCGCCGGTCCTCGCGGCTGGCCCCGCTGGCATCCACGTAGGTGCGGTAGACGCCGAGCTGGGCGGCCAGCTCGGCCAGTGCTCCGACCAGGTCGGGCCGGGCCAGGTCGTGACCGCCGGGTGCTCGGGACACACAGGAGGCGACCAGGTCGGTCAGGCGGGCCAACTGGCCCGGGAAAAGCGTCTCTTGGACGAACCGTTTGGAGGCGGTGGCCAGTTCGTCGAAGGGGCCATCATCGCCCCCCCAGCCGGCCGCCAACCGGCCGATGGCGTCGGCACCGACCACATCGACCAGCAGCGAGCCAGCCAGGTCGGCGAACTCGTACCCGGTGGTGCCGTCTACCGTCCAGGAGGAAGGAAGTCGTTCGTCCCGGGCCAGGACCTTCTCGACCACGAGGACCGGTCCGGTCCCCTGGCCCCGATCGAGGTCGTCGCGCAGCTGAGCCAGGTAGCCGGCCGGGTCGGCCAGACCGTCGACGTGGTCGACCCTGAGCCCGGCCACACGCTCGTCGGCGGCCAGACGGAGGAGCAGCGGGTGGGTCGCCTCGTATACCGTCGGTTCCTCGACCCGGACACCGACCAGACCGTCCACGTCGAAGAAGCGCCGATAGTTTCCCTCGTGGCGACCGAGACGCCACGAGGCCAGTCGGTAGTGCTGGTGGCCGAGCAACTCGGCCATCTTGTCGGCGTAGTCGGCGGCGGCCGATCTCTCGGTGGCGAGCTCCCGAACCAACCCGGCGGGGGTGCCGGGACTGATCGGAAACCGGTGCTCGAAATAGGACAGCACGGCCGCCCCGTCCTCGAGCCCGACGGCCAACTCGGCGTCGGCGATGACCGCGGCCAGGGGGCGGCTGAGGACGGGGAGCAGGACCCGCCCCTCGTGCTTCGTCCAGTCGATATCGAAGTAGGGGGCGAAGGCGGAGCCCGACCCCCTCTCCAGCACGTCCCACCACCAGGGGTTGGCGGCCACCGCGGCCATGTGGTTGGGCACCGCGTCGATCAGCAGGCTCATGGCCCGCCCAGCCAGAGCGGCCAGGAGCGCGTCGAGATCGTCGGCCGAGCCCAGCGCCGGATCGAGCCGTGTCGGGTCGACCACGTCGTAGCCGTGCGTGCTCCCCGGGGCGGCCATGGTCACAGGCGAGACGTAGAGGGTCTCGACCCCGAGCGCGTCCAGGTAGGGCACGAGCTGAGCGGCCCGGGCGAAGCCCAGCCCGTTGAGTTGCAGCCGATAGGTCGATCCCAGTCGGCGGTGGGCAGCCTTCGAGCTCGGGAAGGTCCCCGTCACTCGTCCAGGCGCTCGTTGTGTCGGAGGAGCAGGCTCGAGTGGGCGGTGAGGTTGACTGCCGCGGTCCGGACCGTCCGGCCCAGTTCACCCGGCCGCGCCGTCGAGAGCAGCTCCTCCCATCGCCCGGGCCATTCCAGTCGGGGAAGCATCCAGGATCGGGACCGGCTCGACGCGTTCAGCAACAAGAGCAGCGAGTCGCTCTTGACCAACCGGCCCCGGGTATCGACCTCGTCGGCGGCACGCCCGGGGAGGAGCATGCCGATCGACCGGTTCTCGGGGTCCTTCCAATCGTCGTCGGTCATCATCTCACCGTCGGAACGAACCCAGGTCGCGTCCCGGGCCTGGTCGCCGATGGGCTCACCGGTGAAGAAGTCGCGCCGGCGCAAGATGGGATTGGCCTCCACGATGGTGATCAGGTCCCGGGTAAAGGCGCAGAGGGTGGTGCCGGTCTCGCCCACGTCCCAATCGACCCAGCTCACCTCGGAGTCTTGGCCATAGGCGTTGTTGTTGCCCCTCTGGGTTCGCCCGATCTCGTCGCCGCCGAGGATCATGCGCACGCCTTGGGAGAACATGAGGGTGGTGAGGAAATTGCGCTTCATCCGGTCCCGGGCCCGCTCGATCCGCACCGAGGGAGAGGGCCCCTCCACCCCCCAGTTCCGGCTCAGGTTGTCGCGAGCTCCGTCCTGGTTGTCCTCCCCGTTGGCCTCGTTGTGGCGCTGCTCGTAGCTGACCAGGTCGGTCAAGGTGAAGCCGTCGTGGCAGGTGACGAAGTTCACCGAGGCGTAGGTGCGGCGACCACTGGGCGCGTAGATGTCGCTGGAGCCGGTCAACCGGGAGGCCAGCTCGGGAACCTGGCCCGGGTCCCCGCGCCAGAAGCGCCGGACCGCGTCACGGAAAGCTCCGTTCCACTCGGACCAGCCGGGCGGGAACCGTCCCAGCTGGTAGCCGTCCGGGCCCACGTCCCAGGGCTCGGCGATGAGCTTCACCTTGGAGAGCACCGGGTCCTGCTGGATGATCTCGAAGAAGGCGCTCGGATGTCCGGCCTCGTAGCCACGGACCAGGACCGGCGCCAGGTCGAAGCGGAACCCGTCGACGTGCATGTCGGTGACCCAGTAGCGGAGGCTGTCCATGATGAGGGCCATGGTCCGTGGGTGCATGATGTTGAGGCTGTTGCCCGTCCCGGTGAAGTCGACGTGGTATCGGGGGTCCTCGGGGTTCAGCCGGTAGTAGGCGGCGTTGTCGATGCCCCGCAGGGACAAGGTGGGGCCCAGATGGCTACCCTCCCCGGTGTGGTTGTAGACGACGTCCAAGATGACCTCCAACCCGGCGCGGTGGAGCGTCCGGACCATCGACTTGAACTCGCCGATCTGCTCACCCAGCCCGCCCGTGGCGTACCCCACGTGCGGGGCCAGGAAAGCGATGGAGTTGTAGCCCCAGTAGTTGGTGAGCCCCCGCTCCACCAGGTGGCGGTCGGCCACGAACTGGTGGGTGGGCATGAGCTCCACGGCGGTGACACCCAGCCCGACCAAATGGTCGATGATCGGGTCCGAAGCCAGACCGAGATAGGTGCCGCGGAGGTGCTCGGGCACGCCGGGGTGGCGCATGGTCATGCCCCGCACGTGGCACTCGTAGATCACGGTCCGGTTCCAGGGGGTGTCCGGCGACCGGTCGTCGCCCCAGGTGAAGGCGGGATCGGCCACCACGCACTTGGGCATGGCACCGGCCGAGTCCCGGGGGTCCAACGAGAGGTCCTCGGCCGGGTCCCCGATCGTGTACCCGAACAGCTCGTCGCTCCAGCGGATGGTGCCGCTGACCGCCTTGGCATAGGGGTCGATCAGCAGCTTGGCCGGGTTGAAGCGGTGGCCCTCCTCGGGTGCATAGGGGCCGTCGATCCGGTACCCGTAGAGGGCGCCCGGACGAACGTCGGGCAGGTAGGCGTGCCAGACCCGGTCGGTCGTGGCCGGCATCGACACCTGGGCCGAGGGCTCGCTCGACTCAGGGGTGTCGAACAGGCAGAGCTCGACCGCGGTGGCGTGCTCGGAGAAGATGGCGAAGTTGACGCCCTCGCCGTCCCACGTCGCCCCCAAGGGGTGTGGGCTTCCTGGCCAGATCCGCATGCTCATACCTCTCTGTGACCGGCGTCTCTGTGACCGCTGCGTCCGGCGTCGCCGTAGGCACAGAAACCCAAGGAGCCCAATCGGACTACCCCGCCGGCCCCGATCATCTCGGGTTGCCGCTCACCGCGGCCGCCCAATGCCGGCTCGGCCGAGTCGATGAGGCAGGTCCATGACCGGGGTTCACCGGCTCTGTCGCCCGAGTCGGGCAGTCCGACCTCGTTCGGGCCCATGCCGAAGTTGAAGAGGCTACAGACCGACTCGGTGCTGTCCGAACGGACGAGGGTGATCACGTCGCAGTTGGCGTGCGCTCGCGCCCACGGCCGAACCGAGCGGGACAGCGCCGGGTGAGCACGGCGCAGGGCGATCAGCGACTGATAGAGGGACCACAGCTCGGCCCCTCCCGGAGCCGACCGCTTCGACTGGTCCAGTATCGCCCCCCGGAAGGTGTCCTCGGCCAGGGGGTCCAGGGGCTCGTCGGGCCAGCCGAATCCGGCCATCTCCTCCTTCCGACCTCGGCGCACCGCTTCGCGCAGCTCGGGGTCGGCATGGTCGACGAAGTAGGCGAACGGTGCGGTCTCCCCGTACTCCTCTCCCATGAACAACAAGGGCACCCCCGGGGACAGCAGGAGCACGGCCGCAGCCAATCGGAGGGCGTCGGTCCCGACGATGGACGATAGGCGATCACCCCGGGGCCGGTTGCCCGCGTGATCGTGGTTCTGGGCAAAGAGCACGAATCGTTCCGGCGCGATCCCCGTCGAGCTGGCGCCGTGGCGCCGGGAGCGGTAGCTCGAGTACTCGCCCTGGAAGACAAAGCCCTGGGACATGGACCGGGCCAACTGGCCGAGGGTCCCGAAGTCGGCGTAGTAGCCCTGGCGCTCCCCGGTCAGCGCGGCGTGGAGGGCGTGGTGGAAGTCATCGTTCCACTGGGCATCGAGGCCGAGTCCCCCCACCGCAGTGGGCGAGACGACCCGGGGGTCGTTGTCCGCGCTCTCGGCGATGAGGTCGAACCGGTGACCGAGCACGGTGCCGAGTTGCTCCGCCGCGCCGGCCAGCTCGGACAGGAACGGGTTGGCGGTTGGGTCGACGATGCCGTGCACGGCGTCGAGGCGGAGCGCGTCGACGTGGAAGTCCCTGAACCAGGTGAGGGCGTTCTCGACGAAGTACCGACGGACCTGGTCGGACCCGGGCCCGTCGAAGTTGATGGCCGGCCCCCACGGAGTCCGGTACCGATCGGTGAAGTACGGCCCGAAGGCGTCAAGCACGTTGCCTTCGGGGCCCACGTGGTTGTAGACCACGTCGAGCACCACGGCCATTTCTCGCTGGTGGGCGGCGTCCACGAAACGCTGGAAGGCGGCGGGGCCCCCGTAGCTGTGCTGCACGGCATAGGGGAAGACGCCGTCGTACCCCCAGTTGCGGGTGCCCGAGAACTGGGCCACGGGCAGGGGCTCCACCGCGGTGATCCCCAACTCAGCCAGCTCGTCCAGGACGTCGATGGCCGAGTCGAAGGTACCGGCCCGGGTCAGAGTCCCGATGTGGGCCTCATAGATCACGTGTTGCCACAGGGGCCGGGACACGAAGCCGCCGTCGCCCCACCGGTGGGCCAGGGGGTCGAACACCTCGGAGGGCCCGGACACGCCATCGGGCTGGGCGCGCGATACCGGATCGGCCAGCTCCCGCCCGTCGTCGAGCACCAGTCGGTAGCGAGCCCCGGGGCCGAGGCCGTCGACCGTCGCCTCGTGATAGCCCCCGTCGGCGGCGTCGAGGCGAACCAACCGGGTCGGGTCCTCGAGCACCCGGACCGACACTGCGGCCGACCTCGGTGCCCAGACCGACACATGGGCTCCCCGACCGGGCACGGGCACGGCCCCGAGGGGCGCGGCCCCGGTGGGCACCGTGGGAACGCCGACCAGCTCCCACCAGGACGGCACCGGGGGAACGCCGACCGGTTCCCGCCGGGACGGCGCTGACGGGGCCGCCCCTTCGCGGTCACGCCCGGTCACGACCCCGACTCGTGCCGAAAGAACACGCAACCCAACGGAGGTGCGACGACCCGCAGGGTATGGGGGCGGTCGCGCCATGGCACCGGCTCGGCCGTCACGGCACCGAGGTTGCCCACACCGCTGCCGCCGTAGTCGGGTGCATCGCTGTTCAACAGCTCGATCCACGTTCCGCCCTCGGGCACGCCGACCGGGAGCTGGTGACGGGGTACCGGCGTGAAGTTGCAGACGACCAGCACCGACTGGCCGGCTCCGTCGCGGCGGAGAAAGCTGAGCAGGCTGAGCTGATCGGCATCCATCTGCACCCACTCGAATCCGTGCGGATCCGAGTCCAGCTCGTGCAGGGGAGCCTGGTCGCGGTAGAGGCGATTGAGATCGGCGACCCACCGACACAGCCCGGCATTGCGCTGGCGGCCGAGCAGGGCCCAGTCGAGGCCACGGTCGTGGGCCCACTCGTGCTCCGATCCGAGCTCTGACCCCATAAAGAGGAGCTTCTTTCCGGGTTGGCCGAACTGGTAGCCCAACAGCAACCGGAGGTTGGCGAACTTCTGCCACTCGTCCCCGGGCATGGCCGTGAGCAACGACCCCTTCCCGTGGACCACCTCGTCGTGGGACAGGGGCAGCACGAAATTCTCGGTGAATGCGTAGACCTGCCGGAACGTGAGCTGGTTGTGGTGATAGCGCCGGTGGACCGGGTCCTCGGACATGTAAGCCAGGGTGTCGTGCATCCAGCCCATATCCCACTTGAAGCCGAACCCTAGGCCGCCAGCGTCGGTGGGTCGGGACACGCCCGGCCAGGCGGTGGACTCCTCGGCGATCGTCTGGACGTCGGGATGGTCGGCGTAGATCCCGATGTTCAGCTGCTGGAGGAACGACACCGCGTCGAGGTTCTCCCGACCCCCGTGCACGTTGGGCACCCAATCACCGGGCTGGCGGGAGTAGTCCAGATAGAGCATGGAGGCGACGGCATCGAACCGGAGGCCGTCGACGTGATAGCGGGACAGCCAGTGCTCGGCCGACGAGGACAGGAAGCTGCGCACCTCGTGACGCCCGAAGTTGAAGACGAGGCTGCCCCAGTCAGGATGCACGCCCAGGCGGGGGTCAGCGTGGTCGTAGAGGTGGGTGCCGTCGAAGTCGGCCAGGCCGAAGGCGTCGTTGGGGAAGTGCGAGGGGACCCAGTCCAACAACACCCCGATCCCGGCCTGGTGAAGGGCGTCGATCAGGGCCATGAACTCCTGGGGGGTGCCGTACCGGGACGTCGGCGCGAAGAACCCGGTCACCTGGTAGCCCCAGGACCCATAGAAGGGATGCTCCATCATGGGCAGGAGCTCCACGTGGGTGAACCCCAGAGTGCGCACGTGGTCGATCAGCCTCGGCGCCACCTCGCTGTAGCTGAGCAGCCGACCGGGTTCCTCGGCTGTCCGGAGCCAACTGCCGAAGTGCACCTCGTAAATGGAGATCGGCGCGCCGAGCGCGGCGTGCGGGCCACGGGAGCGCATCCACTCCTCGTCCCCCCAGGGGTAGGCCAGGTCCCAGACCACCGACCCGGTTCTCGGCGGGGTCTCGCTGAAGAACGCCACTGGGTCGGCCTTCTCCAGGATGCGCCCGTCGGGGGTCGAGACGGCGAACTTGTAGATGTCACCGGCCCCCGCCCCCTGCACCACCCCTTCCCAGATGCCCGAGCTACCCCGCATGCTCAGTTGGTCGGCGCGGTCATTCCAGCCGTTGAAGTCACCGATCACGGCCACCGCCGAAGCACTGGGCGCCCACACCGAGAAGTGGACTCCGCCGTTCGGGCCGGCCGGGAGGTGGGCACCCAGCTTGTCGGCCAGGTGCCGGTGCGTGCCCTCGTTGAACAGGTACACGTCGTCGTCGGACAGCAGGCTGGCGGCGGGCGGCGGGGTGCCCGACCGGGCCCGGCTCACGTCGCCCTCCCCCGAGGCGGACCGGTGGCGTTCCCATGGGGCCGTACGGCCGTGCTCCCCTGGGGCTGTACGGCCGTGCTCCCCTGAGGCCCTACGGCCGTGCTCCCCGTCGGGCTCCCCATCGCGGCCGGTTCCCTCCGGGCCCGGTCCACGTGGGCCAACAGGCCGACCACGTCGGCGTCTCGGCGCGCCTGTTCCAGGGTCAGGGCCGACCGGAGCCGCCAGTTGGGGACCTCGGGGCCGGTACCCGGACGGTTCTGAGGTTGGCGCTCGAGCCAGAGGTCCTCGAGGTCGACCAGCACGAGCAGCGCCTCCCCGGCAGCCATGGAGCCGAGGCAGGCCCGCAGGAGATCCATCGTCTCGTCGACCGACGCCGACCCAGTGGCGCCGACCGGCAGGTGCAAGGCGGACTCCAGGGCTAGCCTGTTCGCCTTCCGCCCGGCCCGTTCGGCCCCGGCCGTCACCGGGTCAAGGGCGCCCGATCGTTCACGATCATCGATGTCGATGCCCTCCCAGTAGGCGGCGAAGCGAGGCAGGTCGTGGGTTCCCCACGAGGCCAAGGAGCGTTCGGGGGACGCTGGCGCGGGATCGCTCTCCGAGGTCTCGAATTGGAAGACCCAGGACCGGAGCATCCGATCGTGGCCCATGGCCGCTCGCACCCGGTCGGGAACGGTGCCGAGGTCCTCTCCGACGATCGTCGTGCCCGAGCGGCTGGCTTCCAGCGCGACGACGGCACGCATCTCCTCGTTCCGGTACCGCACGTAGGCGCCGTCGCCGTCGGCGGACCCGTCCGGGAGCCAGTAGAGGCGGTCCAATCCCATGATGTGGTCGATGCGGACGGCGTCGGCGTAGCGAAAGGCCTGGCGCAGCTGGGCGATGAGGTAGCGGTAGCCGTCGTCCCGCAGGCCTTCCGGATGCAGCGGTGGGAATCCCCAATTCTGGCCGCCGGCAAAGAATGTGTCGGGCGGGGCACCGCCGCTCACGCCGGTAGCGAAGGCGTGCCGCTCCCACCACGGGTCGAAGCCAGAGGGGTGCACGCCCACCGGGAGGTCAAGGTAGAGGCCCGCGCCCCTTCCCTGACTCACTGTGTCCAACTGTTGATCGGCGACCCACTGGACGTAGAGGTGATAGTGCTCCACGTCGTCGTCCGTCCCCTCGACGGCCCGGGCTGCCTCCGCCCCCGACCACGTGGCCCACGATGAGCCCAGGCGATCGCAGGCCGAGCGGAAACGTGCGTAGGACGCCAACTCCGGTCTATCAGCGGCAAAGGCCTCGAGCTGGCTCCGGCGTCGCGACGTTCCAGAGAACAGGGCCGCCACCATGGGGACGAGCACAGCCCGAAGGGTGGCCATGACCTGTCCGTGATCGACCAATCGGGCAGACCGAACCCCGTCGACCTGTTGGCGCACGGCGTCGCTGGCCAGCAGCCGGCGGGCGTGCGGGGCCATGGCCAGCTCGGGCAGCCCGGTCGGGTCGATGTGGATCTCGTTCAGTCCCAGTTTGGTCACGGGCCGGTACGGACTGGGGTCCACCGGCTCGTCCAGGAACACCGGGTAGAGGGGCAGCGTGCCGACCAGGGCACCCCCCTGGTCGCCAACCCACCGGGCCAGGTCCCCGAGGTCGTGATAGGTGCCAATCCCGCGATCGCGCTCGGTCCGGAGCGCATGGAGCGGGAGGAACGCCCCCCATCCTCGGCCCGGGAGCGGACAGGTCCCGGCGGCCAGCACCAACGCCGTGGCCACCGGGCCGGGAGCCAGCAGCGTCAGGCGGTGGTAGCCCCGGGGTAGCTCCTCTTGGCCGACAGGCCCTGGGCTACCGTCGACCGGGACGTCGTAGGTGTCGAGGACCCGCCCATCCACCGTGTCGCGTCCCACCGGTGTGGCGCCGATCTGGGACAGAGGTCGCCTCCGTACGGTCCCATCCTCCAGCTCGAGCTGGTACCACCCGTCGTCCCAGGCCACCTGTGCGGGCAGTGACACGCGAATCGTCCGCCGCTCGCCCGCCCATTGGACGACGACCGGCTCCATGGCCCGTCGTACGCGGCTGGCCATCACCGCCCGCCAGGCGTCGCCGGCATCTTCCACCCGGCCGATGGGAAGGCCGAGGGCGCCCAGGATGGCTGCGAGCGTCGGTGGGCGGGCGTGGTGACGGGCTCCGTCGGTCCCGGTGAACTCGGTCTCGACGCCGACCAGGGCGCACAGCGCCTCCAGCGCCCGGACATCGTCGGCCTGGGCCCGGCTCACGGGCTCGACTCCAAGATGTCGAGCACTCCCCGGGCCGGGATGTCCACCCAGTCTGGTCGGCTGTTGGCCTCGTAGCCGAGCTCGTACACGGCCTTTTCCAAGAGGAAGAAGTCGAGCAGCCCGGCCAGCTGATCGGGGTTCGAGGGGAGGAACCCACCCGGTCGAGCCACCTCGAGGTAGGCGTTGAGGAAGGTGCCGGACACCCAGCGGTACCAGAGGGTCAGCCACGCCTCGAGATCGGGGTGCAGCGACGTGTTGAGGTCGCGGCTGAGCCGAATGGCTGCCGCCCGTGACGCGTAGTGGAACGACCGGATCATCCCGGCCACGTCGACCAGTGCCGGGCGCTTCAGCCTCCGCTGGCTCAGGGACCGGCTCGGCTCGCCCTCGAAATCGATGATGACAAAGTCCTTGCCCGTCCACAGCACCTGGCCCAGGTGATAGTCCCCGTGGCACCGGATCCGCTCGGCCTGTATCCGCAACGAGCTCATGACCCGGAGGCGCTCGGTCACCTCGTCCTCCCGGGCCACGACCTCTTGCAGGCATTCGGATGGGTTGGCCACCAAGGCCAGCTGCCGGAACACGCGCCTGGTCAGGCTTCGGGCTCCGTGGAACAGCGCCTGGCGCTCGATCCCGGTCATCGGCTGGGGGGCGAGGTCAGGATCGCCCGGGTCCGACGTCAGGGCCAGGTGGAGCTCCGCCGTGCGCCCGCCGAGCAGGGAGGCCCATTCGAGATGTGGACCGACCAGGAGGTTGCCCGGTTCGAGGTTGACCGCGCCGACATCCAACAGGCGCGAGGGCGCGTTCATCTTGAGGTCGTCCGATCCCGGGTTGGCCAGCGCCTCTTCGAGGCCGTGGCCCAAGGCGTCGACCACGTAGCTGAATCCGCTCCCCTCGTTGGGGATGAAGGCGTCGAGTGCGGCCACAGTGACCGGGTCGGATCCGGGTGCGTTGGCGCGGTACTCGATCGATCCGGCGGTGTCCGGCGCGTGGGCGAAGTGGGCCCGCTCGCTCAGGAACCGACCGAGCTCGACGCCGGGGTTCACCCCCGCCTCGAATCGTCGGATGAACTTCATGATGGCCTGGTCCCCGAAGGCCACCGAGCTGTTCGACTGCTCCACGCTGATGGGGACCGGTGGGCTCTCGGTGGAGATCCGCTCACGGACCGACCGGAACCGGGGGGTGGGAACGCCGGTCAGGCGACCGCGGGCGCCGGGCAACGGCCGGCGCCTCGACAGGAGTTGCAGCACGGCCCAGGAGAACTCCGGCTCCCAGACGGCGTCATAGACCACCCCGTCCTCGCCCGCGGCCCGAAGGTCGGCGATGATCGCCTCGGGCTTCCAGCGTTCGATCTCCGCGGCCCGGGCCCCGACGGCGAAGGCGACGGGCAGGGAATAGAGCTCCGGGCTCCCGTAGTCGAGATCCACCCGCACGATGGTGAAGTGGGCCATGGGCTGGTCCCGCCGGCCGCCGGGTGGGCTGATCGGCACGCTGTCCACCACCGAGACCGAGGTGATCTTGCGGACCTTGTCTCCGAACCAGCGCCGGTCGGCCAGGTAGGCCGGCAGGTAGTCCTCCAGCCGACGGACCCCCGATCCGGTGAGGAGCTCACTCCAGTTGCCGCGGACGGTGAACGAGCCACGAGGCACCTGGGAGCGTGCCGTCTCCTGCTCGAGTGAGAACCAGTAGAAACCATGGGGGCCGAGCGTGATGAAGTAGGGCAGGTCGCCGACGACGGGGAACTCCATGTTCCCGAACAGCTCCACCGGCGTGGCCCCGCGGAACTCGGAGAGGTCGAGCTCGGCGCACTGCACGTTCCGGGAGAGGTTGACGACCACCAGGATCAGCTCGTCCCCGTGGCGCCGGAGGAAGGCGAGCACCTTGCGGTTGTCGGGACGGAGGATCTCCAGGCTCCCCGACGCGAACGCCTGATAGCGCTTGCGTAGGGCCACCAGTCGCCGCATCCACCACAGCAACGAGCTCGGGTTCTGGTCTTGGGCCTCCACGTTGACCGCCTGGGCATGGAATCCGGGGTCGATGACTACGGGCAGAAAGAGACGCTGGGGATTGGCCCGGGAGAAGCCGGCGTTGCGGTCGCTGTCCCATTGCATCGGGGTGCGAACGGCGTGCCGGTCGCCCAGGTAGATATTGTCCCCCATGCCGATCTCGTCTCCGTAGTAGAGGATCGGGGTTCCGGGCAGCGAGAACAGCAGGCCGTTCATCATCTCGATCATCGTCCGGTCGTTCCCGAGCAGGGGGGCCAGGCGCCGGCGGATGCCGACATTGACGCGGGCCTGGGGGTCCTGGGCGTACACGCGGTACATGTAGTCGCGCTCCTCGTCGGTCACCATCTCCAAGGTGAGCTCGTCGTGGTTGCGCAGGAAGAGGGCCCATTGACAGTCGGGCGGGGTCTCGGGTGTCTCGGTCAGGATGTCGACGATGGGGAACCGGTCCTCTTGGCGAGCGGCCATGAACATCCGGGGCATCAAGGGGAAGTGGAAGGCCATCTGGCAGATGTCGCCGTCCCCCATGTAGGCCACGGCGTCCTCTGGCCACTGGTTGGCCTCGGCCAACAGCATCCGGTCGTCGAACCGCTCGTCGACATGAGCTCGCAGGTCACGAAGGAAGTCGAACGTCTCGGGCAGGTTCTCGCAGGTGGTCCCCTCCCGGGCGAAGATGTAGGGGACGGCGTCGAGCCGGAGCCCGTCCACGCCCGTCTCGAGCCAGAAGTCGACCACATCGAACATCGCCTGCCTGACCGCCGGGTTGTCGTAGTTGAGGTTGGGCTGGTGGGAGTAGAAGCGATGCCAGTAGTAGGCGTGGGTCGCCGGGTCGAACGTCCAGTTGGACGTCTCGAAGTCCTTGAAGATGACGCGGGCCTCGCGGAAGCGCTCGGGCGTGTCGCTCCACACGTAGAAGTCGCGGTATGAGGACCCCGGCCGCGCCCGTTGGGCGCGCCGGAACCACGGGTGCTCGTCGGAGGTGTGGTTGAGGACCAGTTCGGTGATCACCCGCAGTCCCCGGCGGTGCGCCTCCCGGAGGAAGGCTCGGAAGTCGCGGAGGGTGCCGTAGCTCTCGTGCACCTGCCGGTAGTCGGAGATGTCGTACCCGTCGTCCCGCAGGGGCGACGGGTAGAAGGGCAACAGCCACAACGCGGTGACCCCCAGCTCCTGGAGATAGTCGAGCTTCTCGATGAGCCCGCGGAAGTCGCCCACCCCGTCGCCGTCGCTGTCGCGGAACGACCGGACGTGGAGCTCGTAGATCACCGCGTCCTTGTACCAGTGGCGCACGGTTCCCGACGGCTCGGCCGGCGCTTCGGTGATCGGGCCAGGGGGGCTCATCGGGTGCCTGCTGCGCCGGGGGGGCCACCGGAGAGCGCGGCCGCCGGCCGGCCGACGTGCAAGATGTGGGCCGGCGCAACCTGGGGGTCGAGGATCACGAAGTTGCGCGTCCCTTCCCAACGGAAGTGGGCATCGGTGAGCAGGTCGTGCATGTCGAAGGGTGGGTCGACCCCGGTGCCCATTGCGTCGAGGTCGAGGTCGACCCACCCCGACTGGCAGTTGCCGGGATCCAAGTTGACCACGGTCACCACCGTGTCGGCCTCCTCCGGCGAAGGTCGGCCTGCCGAGGCCCGACCGGGATGCGACTTGGAGTACACCATGAGCTGCTCGTTGTCGCTCCCGTGGAACCGGAGCGAGTCGTTGCCCTGCAAGGCGGGGTGGCCCCGACGGATTCGGTTGAGCCGGGAGACTAGGTCGGCCAAGCTGTCGCCCCGCTCCAGGTCCCAGTGCCGGATGGCGTACTTCTCGGAATGGCGGTACTCCTCGGACCGGGGATGGCGGGGGATGTCTTCGTGCAGCTCGAAGGCCGGGCCGTAGATGCCGTAGCTGGCGGCCAAGGTGGCGGCCAGGACCACCCGGAGGGCAAAGACCGACCGGCCGCCCCTTTGCAATTGCTCGGTGAGGATGTCCGGGGTGTTCGGCCAGAAGTTGGGCCGGAAGAAGTCGGCCACCTCGGTGGCGGTCAGCTCGATCAGATAGGACTCGAGCTCCCGGCGCGACTGGCGCCAGGTGAAATAGGTGTACGACTGGGTGAAGCCCACTTTGGCCAGGCGGTACATGACCTTCGGTCGGGTGAACGCCTCGGCCAGGAAGATCGTCTCGGGGTGGTCCTGTTTCACCGATCCGATGAGCCACTCCCAGAACGGCAATGGCTTGGTATGGGGGTTGTCTACCCGGAACACACCGATGCCGTGCCTGATCCAGAACTCCACCACCTCGAGGAGCGCCTCCCACAGCCCGCGCCAGTCCTCGCTCTCGAAGTCGAAGGGGAAGATGTCCTCATAGCGCTTGGGTGGGTTCTCTGCGTACCGGATGGACCCGTCGGGACGGTGGCGGAACCACTCGGGGTGCTCGCCCACCCAGGGGTGGTCGGGTGAGCATTGGAAGGCGAGATCGAGGGCGACGTCGATACCCCTGGCCCCGGCCGCCGCGACCAGGTGGTCGACGTCGTCGATCGACCCCAGCAGGGGATGGACGGCCGTGTGGCCTCCGTCGGCTGCTCCGATGGCCCAGGGCGAGCCCGGTTCCCCCGGGCCGGCCGTCGGGGCCCCGTCGTCTCCCTTGCGGTGGGTCGTCCCGATGGGGTGGATGGGCGGGAGATAGAGCACGTCGATGCCCAATCCGCTCAGGTACGGGAGCCGGGCCTCCACGTCGGCCAGCGTGCCTGGCCGATCCGGATCGGGCGAAGCCGATCGGGGAAAGAGCTCGTACCACGTGCTGAAGCGGGCCCGCTCCGGGTCGACCAGGATATTCAGTTCGGGCGAGGCCGCAGCCGCCGACCGGTCAGGGTAGCGCTGGGCCAGCTCGGACAGATCCTCCCCGAAGACCAGTTCGGCCACTCCGCCGGTCAGGTCGCCCTCGGCCTGACGGAGCTGGCCGGCCATGGCGGCCAGGGCCCGCCTGTCCTCCCCCCCGGCCCGTCCGGCGGCCCGATCCACCAGCTCGGCCCCGACCAGCAGGTCGGCCGACGTGTCCTGTCCGGCATCGACCCTGGCTCCGAGGTCCCGGCGCCACGTCCCGAAGCTGTCGATCCAGGCGTGCACGGTAAAGCGGTGACGCCCCAGCTCTGAGACGGGGAACGCCCCGCGCCACCGGTCGTTGCCGACGGGGACCATGGGCAGCACGGCCCAGCGGTTGTCCGACGTGTGCCGGTGCCGCACCTCGCAGCCGAGCAGGTCGTGGCCGTCGGCGAAGGCGTCGGCCTCCACGATCACCACGTCACCGATGGCGGCCTTGGACGGGTATCGGCCGCCGTCGACCTGGGGGCGCACCGACTCGATGACCGGTCGGACCCTGCCCCGGGCTGCGGGCCGCCGCCTCGCCCGTCCGTCATGCGATGCGGGCGCGCCGGACTCCCCATCGGCCGACTCCCTCCCCGCTGCCTCCTGTGACCGCGGCCTTGCCGCGGATCGCTTCGCCATGGTTGTGGGGCGCCCTCCTAGTCAGATCGTCGTACCCCGGGCGGGGGGCTGGCAAACCGGCCGCATGTCCGGGCGCCACCGGGCGGGGCGGCCGGCGCTGTGAACGTAGCTGCGCCGGAACCCTCAGAAGCTCCCGACATTGACGACCCGGCCCCCCAGCACCGTAGCCACGACCTCGATCCCGCGTATAGCGTCGACGTCATCGTCGCTGGACGCGTCGCTCAGCACCACGAGATCGGCCACCGCTTCGGCCGTCGGGGTCATGCAATCCATGGTGAGGACCGTCCGGGCCGGGTAGACGGTGACTCCCGGATCGTGGCCGCCGGTCCGGACGGGCGGGGCCCCGGGTCAGTGGCCGTCGGGTCGTGCCCGCCGCTCCCGAACGGGCTGCGTCACGACACATCGGAGCGGAGTACGTGGGCGGCGACCCGGGCGACGGGCTCCTCCTTCACTGGCGCGGTCCCAAGGTGTCGACTCGGTCCTCCTGGGCGTCGGGCCGGCCCCCGGGGCTGGCCTCGTCCAGGTAGGCGATCAGCTGCGGGACGTCGACCGGCTTGGACAGGTACCCAAGCGCACCCGCGTCCAGGATCCGGTCGATCCGTCCCGGCGTGACGTCGGCGGAGAGGACGACCACCGGGATGTCCGCCGTGGCCGGGTCGGCCTTCAGGCGCCGGAGCGCGTCCTCGCCGCTCATGTCGGGGAGGTGGAGGTCCAACAGGATCAGCACCGGATGGAGCTCGTGGGCCAGATCCAAGGCGATGGTCCCCTGCACGGCCACCTCGAGCGTCTCGGACCGCCCGTTGAACAGACGCTCGATCAGCCGCAAGCTGGCCAGGTTGTCCTCGACGTAGAGGACCACTCCGCCGGCCTTGTCCTTTCCCGGTCCCGAAGGATGGTACGAGGCCACCTCGGCCCGGGGGAGCTCCACCCAGAACTTCGATCCCCGACCGACCTCGCTGTCGGCACCGATGGTGCCGGCCATGGCTTCGACCAGAGCCTTGGACAGCGACAGCCCGACACCGGTGCCCTCGATGCCGCTGTTGGTCGCGCCCATGCGGTCGAAGGGCACGAACAGCCGGTCGAGGCTGGAGGTGGGCATGCCCAGACCGGTGTCAGAGACGGTAAGGGCCACCGTCTCCACCGAGGCCGATCCGGTGATAACGATGCTCCCCCCTTCCCGGTTGTACTTGATGGCGTTGGACACCAGGTTCAACAGCACCTGCTTGATCCGTTGGCGGTCGGCCCAGACGGTGAGCTCGTCGAGACCGTGGTCCTCGACGCTCACGGTTCGGGCCGCGGCGATTGGTCCCATGAGCGAGACGATCTCGGTCACAACGTCCGCGAGCATGATCGGCTCCATGGAGAGCGACAGGTTGCCCGATTCGATCTGCGAGATGTCGAGGACCTCGTTGATCAACTGGAGGAGGTGCTGGCCGGCGGACACGATGTGGTTGATGCTGTCGGCGTTGTCGGGGGTCAGCTCCTCCAGCTGCAACAGCTGGCCGAAGCCGAGGATGGCCGTGAGCGGCGTGCGCAGCTCGTGGCTCATGCGGGAGAGGAACTCGTCCTTGGCCTGGGTGGCGGCCAGGGCCTCGTCCCGGGCCCCCTCCAGTTCCGCCTTGCGCTCGGACAGGAGGCTCGACGCCGTCCGCACCGCCGCCCCCAGGTGCCCGAGCTCGTCGCCCGACTCCCGCTCCGGCTCCAGCGGCTCCTCTGCGCCCAGGTGGTCGGCATTGCGAGCGATGAGGCCGATCCGACGGGTGGCATTCCGCAACATGGCCAGGGCGACGAGGATGGTGGCCACCACCACGCCCAGGCCGATGTAGTCCACCACCCGGGACCAGTGCATATAGGAGTACAGCTGGACCCGTTCAGCCGTGCGTGCCGCGTTCAGGTAGTTCTCCACCAGGGTGACCGTTCCGCGGATGCCATCCATCAAGCTCTTGCCGGTAAGCAGCTTGTCGGTCAAGGCCGTGCCACTCAGGGTGTGGTCGGCCACCCCGGCGCGAACCTGGCTCAATACGACGAATTCCTGGACGATCTGGGACTTGAGCGTGGCCGTCTGACTCGGGGTCAGCACCCCGCTGGCGCCCGGCACTCCCTTGCTCAGCGCGGCGGGGGCCAGCGTAACCGCCTGGTCGTAGGGCTGCAGGAACGTCTGGTCACCGGTGGCCGCATAGCCGCGTACGCCGGTCTCGGCGTCGGTCAACAGCTGTAGTTTGGCGTTGATGTCGGTGATGGCGTTCGCCGTCTGCCGGGTGGTGTTCAATTGGTCATTGACCGTTTGGGTCAAGAGGATGCCCGAGATCACACAGGCCAAAAGGCCGAGGAGCGGGAGAGCGAGGACGATCAGGCCCTTGGTCCGCACCGGGAGGTCGACCCACCGCTGCCGTCGTCGACTCACCTTGTCAATGGTAGGTCACGGTGGCCGGACCGGCTCCCGAGAGGCAGGCACCAACTTCGATAAGGTTCTGGTGGGAGTGAGTGCCGAGCCGGATGGGTGAGGCCGGAGACCTCTGACGGGTGAGCCATGGGCGCGGAAAGCAACGACGGCGACAGCGCTCCGGGCGGTGGCCAGCCATCGACGGCTGCGGGCACTGGTCAGCCGGACTCGACTCGCGAGCGGGGACGGATCCTCGTCGTCGAGGACGACCCGGCTACCCTCCGGTTCGTAACCCTGGCCCTGGAACGCGCCGGGTTCGACGTGGCCAGCGCCACCTCGGGCCCGGTGGCGCTCGAACTCCTCGGTGCCGACGACTCCCTCGACGTCCTGCTCGCCGACATCGGCCTCCCCGGGATGTCCGGGTTCGACCTGATCCACGAGGCCCGTCGGCGGCTCCCTGGAATGGCCACCGCGCTGATGACCGCTGACGCCAGTGTGGACGTCGCCGTCAATGCCCTACGCAGTGACGTCGACGATTTTCTGCCCAAACCGATCACCCCGCAGGCCCTGGTCGCCCAGATCGAGCGCCTGATCGAGCGCCGCCGGACCAGATTCCGGCATCTCCCCGAACGGGTCCTCGCTGTCGGCGCCCATCCCGATGACGTGGAGATCGGAGTGGGCGGCATCCTGGTCGGGCACAGCAAGGCCGGCGACGAGATCACGATCTTGACCCTGAGCCACGGCGCACGGGGCGGAGACGCCCTGCGCCGGGCCGAGGAGGCCGAGCGAGCCGCCGCCCTGTTAGGGGCCACATTGATCCTCCAGGACCTGGAGGACACCCGCGTCCCGATGGCTGATCCCACGGTGACCATGATCGAGACGGTGATCGAGGAATTCCGCCCGACCGTCGTCTATACCCACACGTCCTGCGACCTCCACCAGGATCACCGCAACGTCCATCAGGCCACGTTGGTGGCCACCCGCAGCGTGGCCAACGTCTACTGCTACGAGAGTCCTTCGGCCACCGTCAAGTTCGCTCCGGCCCGGTTCGTCGACATCGATGCCAACCTCGACGAGAAGGTGGCGATGTTGGCCGCGTTCACCAGTCAGAGCGACGTGCGCACCTATCTGGCCGAGGAGCTGGTCCGGGCCACTGCACGGTACTGGGGCCGGTACGGGCAGAGCTTGTTCTCCGAGCCCCTCGAAGTGGTGCGGGATCGACCCATCAGCCGGCAGGGCGCGTCCGACTTGGCCCAGGCCCGCTCGTGAACGGTGACTTCACGCGGGACATGCATGTCCACTCGACCTTCTCGGACGGTCGCAACACCATCGCCGAGAACGTGGCCACGGCACGAGAGCGTGGGCTGGGCACGATCTGCCTGGTCGACCACGTTCGGGCCGACACCGACTGGCTGCCCGAGTTCATCGCGGCCACCGGTGACCTGATCGAGACCGAAGGCGGACGACCCGAGCCCCTGTGCATCCTGCGAGGCGTCGAGACCAAGGTGCTCGACCAGGCCGGCGCGCTCGACTTGCCGCCCGGTCTCGAGGCGCTCGACCACGTCTTGGTGGCCGACCACCAATTCCCCATGGACGACGGTCCCCACGACCCCAGAGAGGTCCGCGCCGGCATCGAGGCCGGCCGGTGGGACAAGGAATCCCTGGCCTCCGTACTCATCGAGTCGGTCGGCAACTCGCTCGAGCGGGTGGCCGGTATCGGCATCCTGGCCCACATGTTCAGCGTGCTGCCCAAGGCCGGGATGAGCGAAGCGGACCTGCCGGCTCGGGGCCTGGAGTGGCTGTCGAGACAGTGCCGCCGTTTCGGGATCGCCACCGAGGTCAACGAGCGTTGGGGCTGCCCCTCGGGGCCAACCCTCCAGTACTTTACCCGCAACGAGGTGCCGATCGTCTGCGCAACCGACAGCCACCGCATCGAAACGATCGGCCGCTACGACCAGGTCCGCCGGATCCTTGCCTCGTTGCCGTGAGCGGAGGCCCGGCGCCGCGACGGTGACGGTGGCCTGACGATCGTGCGCATCGACGTGATCGACGACGCCAGCACCGATGGCACAGGGGCGTTGCTCGAGGCCGCCGCGGCCACCCATCCCGGCCGCATCACCTCCCTCCGCCGTGAGAAGGGAGGTGAGGGAAAGGCAGCCGTGCTCATCATGGACTCGGACGTCCTGTTCACCCCGACGTCCCTTCGGCGCATGACCCGGCACTTCGCCGACCCCGAGGTGGGTGCGGTGGGCGCCTACATCCGCGAGGGGAGCCGCCCGGGCAACTCCCTGACCCGGTTCATCGGGTTCGAGTACGTCATGGCCCAGGCCCTGGCCCGTCGATCGAGCAACCTGATCGGCGTGGCCGCCTGCCTTCCCGGTGGTGCCCAGCTGCACACCCGGGCCAACATCGAGGAGCTGGGGGGTCGCATCGACAACAGTACCCAGGCCAAGGACACGGTGAGCACGTTCCCGACCCAGTTGCCCGGGCGGAAGGTCATCTTCGAAGGCCGGGCCATCGCCCTGGCCGAGAAGCCCGGTGACATCGACGGCCTTTGGAAGCAACGGCTCCGATGGGCCCGTGGGAACCTGCAGATCGTCCTGAAGTACCGGTCGGTGTGGTTCCGACCCCACACCCCGCTCGGTCGTCCCACCTTCGGCATCGTCTGGTTCGCCGTGACCTTGCAGCCGATCCTCATGGTGCTCAACGCCGTGTCCCTCTGCATCCTGTCCTTCATCGACTACGGCGAGGCCGGAGCGCTGCTCTGGGTCTTTTGGATCTCCAACGCCCTCAGTTGGGTGGCCATCACCGTGTTCGGCCTCCTGGCCGACCGGACCACGGCCCGCCACGCGTGGTTCCAGGGGTTGGTGTTCCCCGGGATCGTCTCGGTGGGGATCATCGTCTACACCGTCCTACTGGCCGCGAGTATCGCCGCCATCAACGGCCTGCTGCACCCCTTCCACTGGATGCTCACGCCGACGGCCCGGCACCAAGAAGTGCTCTTCGCCAGCATCTGGAGTGCGGCCTCCATGGTGGTGGCCCTCATGGCCCGGGGCGTAGAGCTCGGCTTGCGACTGCCGCGCCTGGCGCTGGCCCTGATCTACCTGGGGCGGCTACGGACCCCTGCTGTGTGCCATCGGGTTCACCGCCTACGTCAAGGAGTTGCGCGGCAGCGAGATCCGCTGGGAAGTGACCAAGAAGACCGGGAAGATGGGAGGTGCCGCCGATGGGATCGTCACGGCAACACGGGCCGAGTGATGCAGGGGACTTCGACGAAGTGACGCGCACCGAGATCCGGGACGACCAACGGATGGAACGACGTTTCTTGCTCAGGGGGCTGGTGGCTCTGGCCGCGGCCGGCGTCATCGTCCTTATTCGCTTCGTCCTGGGCTCATGAGCACCGATCGCTCGGGCACCTCGCCCCTGCCCAGCCAAATGGTCATGGTGACCGGTGCCGGGGGCCCGGCCGGCGTGTCGGTCATCCAGGCCTTGGCCAAGGCGGGACACCGCACCGTAGGCGTCGACGCCTCCCCCGATGCCGTAGGAATCCGCCTGGCCGATTTCGGTGGCACGCTGCCGCGGGCCGACGACCGGGGATTCGGGTCGGCCCTCTGCGACTTGGGCCGGGAGCACTCGGTCACCGCGGTGATCCCGTCGGTAGCCGAGGAATTGGTGGCCCTGGCCGAAGCAGCACCAGCTCTGGATGCGGCCGGGATCGCCCACTGGTTCCCGAAGCCCGACGCCGTCGAGTCATGCACCGACAAGTGGCGCTTCCATCGAGCGGTCGTGGCCGCTGGCCTGCCCGTGCCCCCCACCGCCCTGGGTACGGCCGAAGGCGTACCCGGGCCCTGGGTGGTCAAGCCCCGGCACGGCCGAGGCTCACGCGACATCCACGTGACCGACGACCCGACCTCCATCGCCCGCCTGGTCGCCGAGGTCCCCGAGGCCATGGTGCAACATTGCCTGACCGGTCGGGAATTCACCATCGATGTGCTGGCCGACCACAGCGGCGCGCTGGTGGCCGCCGTACCGCGGTGGCGGAACGAGACCAAGGCAGGGATTTCGGTCCGGGGGGAGACCTTCGGCCACGACGCGCTGATCGAAGGCGCCGGCTCGCTCGTCGACGCGCTCGGGCTCACCGGTCCGGCCAACATCCAGGGCTTCGTTTCCGAAACCGGCGCGTTCTCCTTCACCGAGGTGAACCCGCGATTCTCGGGTGGCCTGCCCCTGTCGCTCGGTGCCGGGGCCGAGCTCGTCGAGCAATACCTGCGGGGAATGCTCGGCTACGCCCTCCAGCCCGATCGGCTGGGCTACCGGGTCGGGGTCAGGATGTACCGGTATTTCGACGAGATCCTGGAGGGACCGGACGCTCGGTCTGAACCCGGACCGGCCTGACCTGGTGTCGGCCCGCCTCGTTTGAGCCTTGTGACTCAGGCCCGGACTGCACCATCGCCGGCCGGGCAACCCGACCGGCGATGGATACAGGACTAGTACTCGAACTGCTGAGACTCGACTGCTGAGACTGGAACTGCTGAGACTCGAACAGCAGAGGTTCGAACTGCTCAGCTCAGACCGGTGAACTCAGACTGCTCAGCTCAGACTGCGTCACTCAGACTTTGCGGACCCGGCTGGCCTGCATGCCCTTTTGGCCCTGAGTGGCTTCGAACTCCACTCGCTGGCCCTCGGGAAGATCGCGGAATCCTTCCATCTGGATCTCGGACTGATGGACGAACAGATCCTCACCGCCACCGTCAGGCGAGATGAATCCGAAGCCCTTTTCCGCGTTGAACCACTTAACCGTACCTTGTGCCATTTTGAAATCTACCTCGTGAACTCCACGCTTATCGAGCAGCAGGAGTCCATCGTGGATACCAGTGCAGCAAGGCTCGGCGTGATTCGAGCCGCTCCCCACACCCTAGCCCGGTCAGGGCGAGACGGTGCCACGAGTGCGCTCATCGACGATTTCGCACCAGCCGACCCTCCCGGCTCACCACGGCCGAATGGGTGCCTACTTCACCACCACAGGCACGCCTCGCCCAGAGCCGACCGCCGACAGCCCGTGGTCGCGCACCCGGCCGGCCACCGGTGCCCATATCAATGGCAACAACGCGACCAACGCCGCGGCCGCGCCAGCCGCGGCGATGAAGGGAACCCAGGTGGCCACCGCGAACAGGGACCCGCCAACGCCGGCGGCCACGGCGATCGACGCCGTCTCGCTGGTGGAGAACAGGCCCTGGACGCGTCCTACTTCGGACACGTCCGACCCTTGGGTCAAGAGGGACTGGGCTGCGGGAAGGGCCACGGCGACGCCCAGCGCCTCGACGCCACCGAGGACGACCAACAAGACGATGCTGTGGATGAAGGGGTAAGCGGCACAAAAGGCAACCGACGAGGAAATCGACAGCACCACCAGCCACCGACGGTCGAAGTGGTCGGCCAGCCAACCGCCCGGGCGCGCCATGGCCACGAAGGGAACGGCGAACAGGGTCCAGCTCAGCCCGATCTGCCAGTCGGCTGCCCCCCGGGCGTCGAGCAGGAGGGTCCAACAGGACTCGTACACGCCGAAGGTGAGCCCGATGGCTGCGGCGGCCACGAGCGACCCGACCAGCGACCGGTTCAGGTGGGGCAGGCCGCGAGACCGTGACCCGATGTCCCGGTCGCCGGCCGTGACCCGTTGGCCCGCGAACTCAGAGCCGACCAGGACGGGCACGCAGGCGGCCAGGGACGCGGCACCGGCGGCGACGAAGACGGCACCCATGGCGCCGACGCCGAACAGACTTCCCACCAGTGGACCGATGGCCATACCGGCCAGTTGTCCGGCGTAGATGGACCCGAAGGCGCGGCCCCGACGCTCGAGCGGCACCGCACCGGACACCATGGCCAGCGAGGCCACCTCGGCGGCACCCGCGCCCGCCCCCTGCAAGGCACGCAGGCCGACGTCGGCCAACGGGCTGACCGGCACCAAGAAGGCCACGCTGGCCCCGGCGTAGCAGAGGAGCCCCATGAGCAAGACGGGCCGGCGGCCGATGTGATCGGCCAGGCGCCCCGCCGGGTACTGGAACAGCACCCCGGCCGCGAAGAACGCGGCCATGACCGCACCCACCAACGCATCGGACCCGCCCCGGTGGCGCAGGTACTCCGGCAACAACGGCAGGATGGCGCTGGCTCCGAGCCACTGCAACCCGACCACCAGGGTCAGGCCCCGCACCAATCGGTCCGCACTGCGGCTCTCGTCGAGCGGGGTCGAGGGACGGGCCGACGTGTGGATCCGTTCCGAGGCCACGGCGGCAGTATGGCAGCTGGCGGCTACCGGTGTGCGTGCCGGTGCTCCGCGGCGAGGTGCGAGTGTCCGAGCCCTATCGGCTGACCGACCCGCTCCTCGTGCCCGGGCCACGGCGCCCGGTACGAGCACGAGTCGCAGTTGACGACGGGCGTGCCCATCCGGGCCTGGCCGTAGCGCTCCACAATGGTGGGAACGAGCCGCGGGTCCGGCCCGAAGTAGCCGGCGTCGATGACCGTCACCCCGGCGCGTTCGCAAAAGGCGGCGATGTCGGCCCGGGCCCGCTCGATCAGCTTCCCGGTGCAGAGGAACCAGAAGCCGAGGACCAGGCGGGAGAACCCCAGGCGGGCGAACACCTCCAGCGCATCGGGGACGGTTGGCCCGGTCACGCCGGTGAAGCCGGTGTGGACGAAGGGGGCGTCGCTCCACTCGGCCACGAGGCGGGCGGCCTTGGTGGCGTCACCGTTGGCATCAGGGTCTGACGTGCCCCGAGCCACGAGGAGGAGCGGCAACCCCCGGCCCCCGCACGAGAGGACCGCGTCGCCCATGGTCGCCACCAGGTCCCTGACCACCCCGAGCGGGCTCCCGAACAGGATCTGGGAGGTGGGATGGCGCTGTCGGCCCTCGAGCACCACGGCCGCCACGTCGTTCTTGGCATGGCCCGCACCGAGCAGCATCAGCGGCAGCACCACCACCCGACGGCATCCCTCGGCCACCAACCGGTCGAGGACCACGCCGGCCGACGGCTCGCTCATCTCCAAGAAGCCCAGGTCCACGGTCACCTCGGGCAGGTGGCCGGCCACCCGCTCGGCCAGGGCGCGCATCTCGGTCTCGCTGTCGGCCGACCGCGAACCGTGACCGACCAGGAGCAGCCCCTCGCGACCTTGCATGATGGCTCCATCCTCCCGGTTCGGACCGGGGGAGCGCCCGGTCAGCCAGCTCGCCTCGCAGCGTACCCAACCGATCGGCGGGGCCCGCTCGATGAACCGGCCCGGCGCCGTGGGTCGCCCCGTGAGAAGATGAGAACCGGTTGCAGTGGGCATCCCGAGAGGAGACCGACGGTGCATGACTTCGACGAGGTCGACCATCCCGTGTTCGACGGCGACAACCACTACTACGAGGCGGCCGACGCCTTCACCCGGCACCTGGACCCGGCCCTCGGCCCGCGGGTGATCCAGTGGTGCGAGATCGGCGGGCGCCGGTACCACGTCATCGGCGGGCACGTGAACCACGCGGTGACCAATCCCACGTTCGACCCCATCGCCATGCCCGGGGCCATGTACGAGTACTTCCGGGGCAATCCCCACAACCGCAACCCGATGGAGTTCCTGTCCCGCCGGGAACCCATCCGTCCCGAGTACCGCCACCCCTCGGACCGCCTATCGGTCCTCGACGAGCAGGGATTGGCCGGCTGTTGGCTGTTCCCCACCTTGGGCATGATCTACGAGGAGCCGTTGACCCACGACCCCGAAGCGGTGTGTCACCTGTTCCGGGCGTTCAACCGTTGGCTGCTCGAGGACTGGTCGTTCAACTACCAGGACCGAATCTTCGCGGCACCGTACGTGACCCTGGCCGACCCGACATGGGCGGCGGATGAGTTGCGCTGGGCGCTCGACCACGGCGCTCGCAGCGTGGTCCTGCGTCCGGCCGCTGCCGTCACCAGCACCGGACGTCGCAATCCGTTCGACTCGAGCTACGAAGGGTTCTGGGGACTGGCCGATGAAGCGGGGATCACCGTCGTCGTTCACGCCGGAGACAGCGGGCTCTCCTCCAACGGGTATGCCGCCGATGGGTTCGCGGCGACCTTCTCGGGTGGGTGGAAGCCGACCATCAAGTCGTTCAACATCGAACAGGCCATCCGGGACTACCTGCTGACGCTGATCTTCGAGAATCACCTCGAGCGCTTTCCCAACTTGCGCATCGCCTCGGTGGAGAACGGGGCCGAGTACCTGCCCGAGCTGATCAAGAAGGTGCGTTCCACGGCCAACAAGATGCCGGGCTACTGGAAGCACGACCCGATCGAGACCTTCCGCCGCCAGGTCTGGATCAACCCGTTCTGGGAGGACGACGTCTATCAGGTGGTCGAGTGCATGGGTGCCGACCGCGTCATCTTCGGTTCCGACTGGCCCCACATCGAGGCACTCCCCGAGCCCCGCGACTACGTCCGGGAGCTGAAGGACTTCGATGCGGTCGATCGCCGGAAGATCCTCTACGACAACGTGACCGAGCTCATCGCTCTTCGCCCCACCTCGGCGTGAGCTAGTCAGAACCCCGACATATCGACGACGTTCTCCAGGGGACGATCGTGCGCGTAGCGCTCGAGGTTGGCGAAGAATTGGTCAAAGGTGCGCTCCATGTACCCCTCCATCGAGGTGGAGCTGTGGGGAGAGATCGACAGGTTCGGCGCATCCCAGAGCGGGTCCTCGGGTGGGAGCGGCTCGTGGCGGGCCACGTCGATTGCCGCCGCCCGCAGGTGGCCGGACTCGAGGGCGGCGATGAGGGCAGGTTCGTCGACCAGGGAGCCCCGGGCCACGTTGATGAAGACCGCTCCCGGCCGGGTGGCCGCGAAGGCAGCGGCGTCGAAGAGCCCGTCGTTCTCCCTACTCCCCGGGGCCGAGACCACGATGAAGTCGGCCCGGCCCAGGACCTCGTGCAGCTGGCCCGGCCCGACCAGCTCGTCGGCATCAGGGGAGGTCGCCCCGCTCACCCAGCGCCGCCTGATCCCGATCACATGGACCCCGAAGGCACGGGCCCGGCGGGAGACCTCCCGGCCGATGGCGCCGAGCCCCACGATCACCAGGGTCCGGCCCATGAGCATTGACCCGTATCGCGGTGCCCACCGGTGGTCACGCTGCTGGTCGGCGTGCTCGTCGAAGCGCTTGGCGATCGACAGCATCCGGGCCAGGACCCACTCGGCGATGGGGACCGACCCGACCCCGGCCCCGTTGGTCAGGACGACGCCCGTACCCTCGAGCCCCGAGGAGGCGAACTGACCGACACCCGAGCCGACGGCCTGGATCCATTTCAGATGCGGTGCCAGCCGGCCGAGGTCGTAGGGCGCATCCAGGGTGAACAGGACCTCGGCCCGGCCCAGGTCGGCCAGCAGCTGGGGGCCGAGCGGCGGCTCGACGTCACGGAGCTCGTCGTTGTCGGGCTCGTGGGATCGCCGGGTGCGCTGATCGTGGGAGATCTCGTAGGCGCCGGTGACCACCTCGGTGGTCGGGCACAGTGCCCGCACCCGCTCGTGGTCGAACACCGCGGCCAGCGGCGGATAGGCGACGTGGATGACCGACGGCTCAGGCACGAGTATGGGCCACGGCCGTGCGATCGTTCATTGGCCACGACCCTATCCGACCCCCGACCCGACCAGGCTCCAGGGCCAGGGTCGACCAACACGGCGTAGGGTCTCTTCCAACGTCGTCGCACCCTGGGTGGGCGGCAGGCGAACGACCGGTGCAAAGGAGAAATGCAAAATGGAGACTCGGCGCCTTGGAGTGGACGGACCCCAGGTCTCGGTGGTGGGCCTGGGCTGCAACAACTTCGGGATGCGGGTGGACGCCGCCCAGACGCGCAGCGTGGTCGAAGCGGCCCTGGACTCGGGGATCACCCATTTCGATACGGCCGAGATGTACGGCGGCGGGAAGTCGGAGGAGTTCGTCGGGCAGGCGCTGGGCCGCCAGCGGGACGAGGTGGTCATTGCCACCAAGTTCATACCCCGGGGCAACGACGACCCCTACCGACCCGGCGACCTCCGCCGTCGGATCCTCGAAGGCTGCGAGGTCAGCCTGTCCCGACTGGGCACCGACCGGATCGACGTCTACTACCAGCACTACCCGGACAGCGACGCCCCGGTGGAGGAGGCCCTCGACACGCTGGCCGAGCTGGTCGACCAGGGCAAGGTCCTCCACATCGCCTCGTCCAACGTCACCGCCGCCCAGATCGACGAGGCGGCGGCCTCGGCCGAGCAGCGTAAGACGCCGGCGTTCTCCGGCACCCAGATCGAGTGGAGCCTTCTGGTCCGAGCGGTGGAACGGTCGGTCGTCCCGGCGGCCAGGCGGCATGGCCTCGGTATCGTCCCCTACTTCCCGCTGGCGTCGGGGATGCTCACGGGAAAGTACCGCAAGGGTGAGCCGTTCCCGGCCGGGTCGCGCCTGGACAGCGCGTCGTACTTCGCCGCCATCGCCACCGACGAGAACTTCGACTATGTCGAGGCACTGACCGCTTTCGCCGCCTCGAGGGGCCATACCCTGCTCGAGCTGGCCGTGGCCTGGTTGGCAGCCCAGGACGGCGTGGCGTCGGTCATCGCCGGAGCGACCACGGCCGAACAGGTCCGAGCCAACGTGGCTGCCGCTGACTGGAAGCTGACCGCGGCGGACCTGGTCGAACTTCCCTCCCGACCGGGCTGAGCCGCCCGGTCGTGAGCTAGGGCGAGTCAGGCAAGTTGGTCCACCCGGGGCCGTTGCGCTTGAGGTACCAGCCACCGGCGGCCAGGGTGCCCCCGTCGACAGGGATGACGTGGCCGGTGACGAACCGGGACAGGTCACTGGCCAGGAAGACGACGACATCGCCATACTCGTCGGGTTGGCCGAAGCGACCGAGGGGAACCCAGTTCTGCACGAGTGCCTCGTCCCGGCCGGCCAGCATCATCGCAGCCGGCGTCTGGAGCGTGTCGGCCAGGTCGGGGGCGATGGCATTGACCCTGACTCCCTTGCGACCCAGCTCCACGGCCAGGCTGCGGGTGAATGCGTTGATGCCGGCATTGAACGCCGAGTAGACCGCGTTGGCCGGTATACCGCGGAAGGCTTCGACGGTGGAAACGTTCACGATGCTCCCGGCCGATTGATCGACCATGGCGGGTGCGATGGCCCGCGTGCAGGCGAACACATGCTCGAGATTCAAGGCGTAGAGGGCGTCCCACTCCTCGGGCCCGGACTTGAGGAACATGCCGTTGGGGCGGAAATCGCCGACATTGTTGACCAACACGTCGATACGGCCGCCGGCCACCTCCCGGGCTGCGGTGACCAGCTCCTCCACGGCCCCCTGCTCCCTGATGTCGCCCAGCACCGGGCGGATATCGCCCCCAGCCGCCAGCACCTCGGCCTCCACCTCCTCCAGGCCGTCAGCATTGATGTCGTTGACCACCACCAACGCGCCTTCGGCCCCCAGCCGACGGCAGACCCCTCGCCCGATTCCGGCTGCGCCACCCGTGACCACGGCCACCCGGCCGTCCAAGAGGCCCCCGGCCCCCATCAGGCGGAATCGGCGTCCGCCGCCTCGGCGGAATCGGCGTCCGCCGCCGCGGCGGGCTCGTCCTTGCTCGGACGGTACGAGGAAGCAAGCAGTGCTCCAGCTCCGGCCAGGCCCAACGCCACAGCACCGATGGCCGCCGACGCACCCGAACGCTCCTTGCGACCGAGCAACCGGTCGACCGACCACCGCCCGTTGCCCAACCCGGCCAGTGCGGTGGCGGCGAGGGCAACCACCGCGGTGTACTCCCAGCCACCCTTGAAGACGAAGAAGCCCTTGCCCCGGTGATCGGTGGCTGCGGCCGTGGCCATCAACCCGACGACGGCCGCAGTGGGAAGGGGGTTGGCCGCGCCCAGGGTGATGAGGGTGCCGGCCCCCATCTCGGTGGCCGCAGCCATCCGGGCATGGACTGCGGCAGGCCGAAGGCCCAGGCTCTCGAACCAACCGGTCGTGCCCGTGAGCCCGCCGGATCCGAAGACCTTATTGTGCCCGTGGAGCACCAACATGGGCCCGATGGCCGTTCGCAAGGCAAGCGCGGCGAAGTCCCGATCTCTATCGCTCATCTACAGTCCTCTTCTCATCGTGTGCAAAAAAGCCGATATGTTCACGGTGGCCTATCGTAGAGGGTCAGAACGACATCGCTCCCAGCCACTCGGCCCGGAGCGACGGTGGGGGATGTTCCCGGACGGGAAGGACTGGAGGGGCGTGGCTGTCGCCATCGATCAGCTCGTCGACGATCTGCTCGCCGAGACCGAGGACCTCGTCGGGCTGGTGAACTCGCTCAGCCCGGCTGGCTGGGAGACACCCACGCCCGCGCCGGGCTGGTCCATCCGCGACCAGATCGGCCACCTGGCCTACTTCGACGAACAGGTATCCCGTGCTGCCACCGACCCCGATGCCTTCGGGGCCGAACGCCTCGAGGCACTCACCGACGTCGACCAATTCGTCGACCGCATCATCCGGGTGACCCGTCGCCGGCCGGCCGACGACCTCGTCCCCTGGTTGCAGCAAGCCCGCGCAACCATGATCGGGTGCACTGCCGCGCTCGCACCCGGCGTGCGCATCCCGTGGTTCGGGCCGGACATGAGCGTGGCATCGGCCCTCACCGCCAGGATCATGGAGACCTGGGCGCACGGCCAGGATGTGGCCGACGCACTGGGTGCGACCAGAACGCCGTCGGCTCGGCTCCGGCACGTGGCCTTCCTCGGCTACCAGGCGTTCCCCAACAGCTACCGGTCCCGCGGCCTCGAGGTACCGGCAACCGCCGTGCGCATCGAGCTGGAGGGAACTGGCGGCGACCCATGGCTCTTCGGGCCCGAAGGGGCCCCCGACGTGGTGCGCGGGCCCGCGTCCGACTTCTGCCTGGTGGTCACTCAGCGGCGACATCTCGGCGACACCGAACTGACGTGCGTCGGCCCGGTGGCCTCGGAGTGGATGGCCATAGCCCAGGCGTTCGCCGGGCCTCCGGGGGCCGGTAGGAAACGCGGCCAGTTCGCCCACTAGCTCGGCTCGCCCATCACGTTCCCGACGAAGGAGTCCCATGACCTACCGATTCGATCCCGAGCTCGCCGCCGTCCTCCCGGCCATACCCGCGGTCGACTTCAGCGACGTGGCCGCGGCCCGCGCCGGCTTGGACGAGCTCAGCGCACAGGCCAGTGCGCAGATTGACACCACCGGCGTGCTCGTTCAGGATCGCTGGGTTCCCGCCTCGGCCGGCCATCGCATACCGGTACGGGTCTATGCACCTGACGACCGCGTCGGCCGCCTGCCCGGCGTGGTGTACATCCACGGGGGCGGGTTCGCAGTGGGCAGCGTCGAGTCAGAGCATGCCGGTGCCGTCGTGCTGGCCGGGGCGGTCGGGGCCGTGGTCGTCTCCGTCGACTACCGCCTGGCTCCTGAGCACCCCTTCCCCGCCGGCCTCGACGACTGCTACGACACCTTGACCTGGATGCGGGACTCGGCCGACGAGCTCGGCATCGACGTCGGGCGCATCGCCGTCTTCGGCAACAGTGCGGGCGGGGGCCTGGCGGCCGGGCTCGCTCTCATGGCCCGGGACCGGGGCGGCCCCTCGCTGTGCTTCCAGTACCTCGGCATCCCCGAGCTCGACGATCGGCTCGAGACGGTGAGCATGCAGACCTTCGTGGACACGCCCTTGTGGAACCGCCCCAACGCCGTGATCAGCTGGCAGTTCTACCTGGGCGACGACCGAAGCGACGTATCGCCCTATGCCGCACCGGCCCGGGCCACCGATCTGTCCGGCCTCCCGCCGACGTACATCTCCACCATGGAGTTCGACCCCTTGCGGGACGAGGGCCTCATCTACGGCCTCCGCCTACTCCAGTCGGGCGTCACGGTGGAGATCCACCAGTACCCTGGCACGTTCCACGGCTCGGCGCTGATCTCCACCGCAGCGACGTCGGTGCGGCAATCGGTCGAGTCCAGGGACGTCATGCGCCGCGCCCTCCACGGCTCGTGACCACGATCGTCCGACCGCCCACTCGCCGTACGATCGAGGCATGCCCGCAACCTCGGAGCTCACCCCGGCCGCCGTCGCTGCCGCCGCCGGCGCCTTGCGCCCGGTCATACGGGAGACGCCGGTCGAGCATAGCGAGCGGCTCTCGGCCGACCTGGGCACCGACGTCTGGCTGAAGCGGGAGGACCTCCAGATAGGCCGGTCGTACAAGGTGCGGGGGGCGTACAACTTGATCAGCTCGCTCACCGACTCCGAGCGGCGGCTCGGCGTGACCTGTGCCAGCGCCGGCAACCACGCCCAGGGAGTGGCGTTCAGCTGCCGGGCGCTCGGCATCCGCGGCAAGGTCTTCGTCCCGACGTCCACTCCTCGCCAGAAGCGGGACCGCATCACCGCTATCGGCCGTCCCTGGGTCGACCTGGTACTGGCCGGAGCCAACTACGACGAGGCCAGCACCGCCGCCCTCGACGATGCCGACGCCACCGGCTCGATCTACGTCCATCCCTTCGACGACGTGCGCACCATCGCCGGTCAGGGAACGGTTGCGGTGGACCTGAGCGAGCAGTGCGGCGACGGGATGGGCACCGTTATCGTGCCGGTCGGGGGCGGAGGACTGATCGCGGGCATCGCCGTGTGGCTGGCCGAGCATGCTCCCGCCGTCCGCATCGTCGGGGCCGAGCCGGCCGGGGCGGCCAGCATGGCCGCCGCCCTGGCCGCCGGCGGACCGGTCCCTCTCGAGCACGTGGACTCCTTCGTGGACGGAGCCGCGGTCGGCACCGTCGGCCAATTGACCTACCCCGTCGTCTCGGAGCTGGTCGACGAGATGGTGAGCGTGCCCGAGGGGGCCGTATGCACAGAGCTCCTGGACCTCTACCAGACCGAGGGGATCATCGCCGAACCGGCGGCCGCGCTGGCCAGCGCGGCAGCCCGCCGGTTACCCCGGGGAGGAGGGCCGGTGGTGTGCATCGTCTCGGGCGGCAACAACGACGTCAGCCGTTACGCCGACATCGTGGAGCGATCCTTGCTCTTCGAGGGACTCAAGCACTATTTCTTGGTCACGTTCCCTCAAGAGCCGGGTGCCTTGCGCCAATTCCTCGACGGCATCCTCGGCCCCGATGACGACATTGCCCTCTTCGACTACGTCAAGAAGAACAATCGGGAGACCGGACCAGCGCTGGTGGGCATCGAACTGGCCCGACCGGGCGACGTGGACGCACTGCTCACCCGCATGGCCGCCAGCCCGCTGCAGATCGAACGGGTACCTCCCGGTTCACCGCTGTTCACCTTCCTGGTGTGATCAGCGAGCTACGCCCGCGTTCCTGACGGTCAGATCGTCGGCCCGACCACGGTGACCAGGGTGCCGACGGGGGTCAGCGGCCACACCTGGGCGGCGTCAGAGATGGCCATCTCCACACAGCCATTGCTCTGCGGGGTCCCATAGCTGGCGCGCGGGAAGCCGTGTAGGGCGTCTCCCCCGTTGAAGTAACTGGCCCACGGAACATTGGGGTCGTCGTAGGTGCTGCCGTCGGGATTGGTTCCCTGCATCCGCGACGAGGGCACGTGCTCGAAGACCGGATAGGTGCCGTCCGCAGTGTCTGCACCCGGCGCGCCGGTGTTGACCGGGATATTGGTGAACTGAGCCGCGCCGTTGTTGTAGAGGGTCAGGGTTTGTGGGACCGTCTTGGACACGAGGACGTACACGTAGGGGTTGGCGCTCAATTTGGACGAGGCCGCGTCAGCCAACAGCGACGTCCACACCTGGGCACCGGGCAGGCCGTCAACGGTCAACCCGTTCTGGGTCTGGAAGCTCATGAGCGCGCCCTTGGTGATGACGTCTTCTTGTCCTTGGGTCCACAAGCTGGTCAGTGATGCCGGCAGGCCCGGCCATCGCCAGGTGAACGCGCCAGCTTGCGGATTGGCCGACTCGGCCGGCGAGGTCAGTGGCGCCGAAGGGGTGAAGGCCAACGGCATGTAGCCGAGCTGGGCGAGGATCTGCTGGAGGCGGGTCGTGCTTCCTTGGGCCACGGTGAACGAGACGGTAACGGGAGCGGCCAGCGACCCTCCGGACTGGTCTCGCACCCCCGTCGCCCCGCCGGGTATCGTCAGCGACTCGGTGGTCGAGGGGACGAGCGGGGCCGCGGCGGTAAACGAAAGTGTGGTGGCATTGACCTTCGTCCAGTTGCCGGCCACTGGCGGACTCAGCGACGGCATGGCACTGGACGACGAGAGCGGAGCTGAGAGATGGACGGTGATGGGGATGTCGGATGGAACATTGACCGCCCCGGATGCCGGCGTGGTGGAGACCACCGACAATGGCTTGGCCGGAGCCGCTGCCGTGGTCGACGTCGCCCCGTTCGCTCCGGAGGCCTTGTTCGAGCCGGAGTGCCGCAAGGCCAGCGTGGTCCCCACCGCAGCGATGGCGACGAGCACCACGACGAGGGAGATGATCCAGAAAGACCGGCGCCGTCCCGATGACCGCGAGTGCCGCGGGTAGTTACTCATGCCTGCCCCATCGTCTCCATTGTTCAGGCTTTCGTCGCGGCCCGATGCGCTTCGCACCGTGCTTCACAAAAACCGACTGCTTCACGGACACTGATCATGGCCTGGCTTACCTTTGCTGCCAGTGTGTATTCCTTCGCCGCGAGAGTAGTCAGCTTCCACCGCGGACGGGTTTCAGGGGGCAAGCAAATCCTGGTAGTCCCGGTGCTCGGCGATGAACGTGGCCACATAGGAGCACTGGGGGACGACGAGGCGATGATCGTCGCGGATGGCGTCGAGGGCGGCCCGGACCAGCTCTGCGCCTAGACCCAACCCCCGCAGCGCTGGGTCGATCTCGGTATGTGGCAACACGACCACATCATGTTCGATCCGGTAGTCGGCGACGCCGACGACGCGACCGTTGTCGGTGATCTCGTATCGAGACAGCTCGACGTTGTCCTCCACCCGTTGAGGCACGACCACCTCCGGTCTGTCCAGTGCGCTGGTCGAGCGTAGTTGCTCCCGGGTTGTCCGGGTTCAGCGCCCCTTCGGTTTACATCACGGTCCTGCCATCTCCCAGACTCGCGATCAGATTGCGTCGCAGGTGCGCCGGGATGACCCCTTGTTCGGCTCGACCCGACTACGCACCGCTGATGAAGGCGGCGATGTTCGGCGTCCCCCGCCCGGTCACGTAGTCGTACCCGGGTGTCACCGGATAGAGCACGTTGGTACCGACCAGGATGTCATTGAAGGACGTCGCAGGCTCGGTATAGATCGTGGCGTTGGCGAAACCCAGGTCGCCCCCGTGCGCGGCCTGGGCACGGGCCCATATCCCCAACCACGACGGGCTGGAGCCGCTCGTCCCGCCGACCACCGTGTTCTGACCCCCGACGATCACGTTGAACCCGCTGTTCGGGTCGGCGTCGAAGGACACATCCGGGACGCCCCGCCTCACGCCGAGATTGGAGCCGCCCACAGCCAACTGATAGGCAGGCTCGGACTCGAGCAGGGACACACCGCCACCACCGGCGTACCAGCCGATCTCGCGCAGCGGGCTCGTGGCCCCGAGGATGGTGGTGCCGCCGACCCCCACGGCATAGGGGCTGGCCGCCGGGTAGTTGACCCCGGGGAGACCGGCGGGCACGCCGTTGACCCCGACGAGGAGCGGGCAGAACGACCCGGTGTCACCGGAGGCGGTGAAGAGGGTCTGGCCTTGGGCCACCCCTTGCTCGAGGACCTGGTCGTTCGAGGTCAGGAACCCGGAGGCCTCGGCCAACACCTCGCACTCGCCCGCCGAGAAGTTGGCCTGTTTGGCCTGGTCGTCCGTGACCCACTTGTTCATCTCGGCCAGGATGTCCGTGTCCGAGAGGGACGGGGCGTCGTACACCAGGAGGCTGGCGACGTCCTGGGCCAGGCCGGTCGAGTACTGGGTGTCGAGGTCCCACTCGTCGTTGCCCGAGGTGTCGGTGGATGCCGCGCCGGTGGGAATGGTGGTCCAGGGCACGGTGGGAAGGCCGTACTTCTGCTCGAAGGTGGCGAGGTCGGCCTTGGGACTGGAGAGGTCACCCTCGGCCAGCACGGCGATCGTCTGCCCGGCGCCGGTCTGACTGGTCGGCGCATTGTAGATCGACCAGAAGTCCTGGGGGCCGTAGCTCGACGGGAACGAGAGCGACCCGGTGGCGGCGGCCGTTGGGCCGACGGCTACCTGGCCCAGGGTCGAGAGGCCCACGACCGACGAGACCTCGCCGGCCAGCGCCGCAGGCAGGGTGGCCGCCTGGCTGTTGGAGATGTAGCTCTGCCCGTTGGCCATCCGGAAGCCGTGGAAGGTCACACCGAAGGCCTGCCCAAGCTGGGACAGGCTCCCGCTCAAGCTGACCAGCGTCCGATTCGGCGATACCGACTCGACGGTCAGGCCGGCGTCCGAGGCCCAGCCGGTCACCGCATTGACGGTGCCCGGGGTCGGGCTGAACTGCGAGGCGAACTGGGCCGGGGTCAGGAACTGGTGATACACCGGGCTGGAGGGGTCGGTGAGGCCGGCGATCAGGCTGGTCAGGCCGGCTTGGTCCCTGAGGGGCAAGGAGAGGGTCACGTTCAACGGCTGGTCGGCCGCCGGGCCCAGGTCGGTGGCCCCCTGGACCAGCGTCGGCGCTGTCCCGGGAACGGGGGCCTGCGCCGCACCGGCTCGGCCCCCCGAGGCACCGACGGCCCAGGCCACCCCGAACAGGGACAGCGCCGCCCCCGTTGCACACGTCCGTCGAACGAGACCCATCGGACCCTCCCAGTTGTCAGCCGTTGCCGTCACGGAGGTAACGGCCGACGGGGAGCAACCTTTCGTACTTTCCCGGGCGGTATGTCGCCCACTCGAGTCGTGTTCCGGGCGACGCGCCGTCAGCCCCCGGCGTCAGACGGTGGCGTCAGCCGTCTCATCAGGGCCCTCTCCATCTCATCAGAGCCATCTTCATCACCGCGAGCCATCTTCATCAGAGCGAGCGTCAGCCATCGCCCGTAGCTGGTTCTTCGCCACTTTGTCGAGGGTGGCCCGTGGGAAGTCGTCGACCAGGTAGACGGCTCGGGGCACCTTGAAGTCGGCCAGGTTGGCCTCGCAGATCTCGATGATCTTCCTCTTCAGCTCGGTCTCGTCCACGTCCGCGCCGCCTTTGATGACGAAGGCCACCGGCACCACGTCGAGCATCTCGTGGGAGCGGCCCACCACGGCGATGTCGGCGATGCCGGGCACCCGGCGACAGAGGTCCTCCACCTCCCGCGCCGAAACGTTCTCGCCGCCCACCTTGAGGACGTCCTTGTCCCGCTCGCAGTAGAAGAAGTTGCCCTCGTCGCCGATGCGGACCATGTCACCCGTCTTGAACCAACCGTCATCGGTGAAACTGGCCGCCATGGCCTCCGGGTTGTCGTGATACTCGAGGAACAGCTGGATTCCCCTCGTGCCGCGCACCCAGAGCTCGCCGATCTCACCGTGGGCACAGAGCTCTTCCGACTCAGGGTCCACGATGACGAACTCGTATCCCGGTGTCGGCTTGCCCATGGACCGGACGGGGTAGTGCTGCCACGGCCCGGCCCCGGTGGCATGGATGACCGTCTCGGTCATCCCGTAGGCAGGGGCCACCCGGCACCCGAGCATGGCCTCGAGCTCGGGCACGATCAGGCCGAAGACCCCCACCTTGAGACTGTGTTGGGGAACGGGCTGGCCGGCGATGGCCTTGAAGACGAACGGGATGAGCGACAGGTGGGTCACCCCGTTGGCGGTGACGATGTCCCAGAACCGGCTGGCCGAGAACTTGGGCTGGAGCACGATGGTGCCGCCGACGCCGAGCGTGGTCCAAAAGCTCCAGCTCTGGGCGTTCACGTGGAAGAAAGGGAGGAAGACCAGATAGGTGTCATTGCCGCCCATGTCGATGGTCTGGGGACCGACCCGGCCCGCCCACAATGCGTTGGCGTGGGTGTGGACCACGGCCTTGGGACGAGAGGTGGTGCCCGAGGTGAACATGATCCCGGCCGGCAGCATGGGCTCGGGCGGACGAGGGGAAAGCATCTCGGGGTCGGCCACCAGCGAGGCGAACGACCCCAGCCCGTGGGCGACCTCTTCGGGCGGGGCCGGGTCGCCGCTGTTGTCCTCGGTCACCGCGATCCAGGTCAAGCCGGGAGCGCTTTGGGCCACGACCGCGGCGAACCGGGGCTGGGTGATGGCCCCCACGCAACCGGTGTGCTCGGCGAAGTAGTTGATCTCGGCACCCACGCTCCGCGTGTTGGTGGTCACGCCGATCGCACCCAGCTCGGCGCATGCGTACCAGGCCAGCACCATCTCCGGGCAGTTCTCCGAATGGATGAGGATGTGATCCCCCTTGACCACTCCTCGCTGGTGCAGGCCGGCGGCCACCCGTCGCACGTCGTGATGGAACTCTCGATAGGTCCATCGCCGAGGGGACCCGGTCCGGGGCTCCCAGACGAGAAAGGGGTGGTCCGGCTTGGCCGAGGCCCAATGGGCGAGCAGGCCCGGGATGTCCTGCCCTAGGAACTGGAACTCGCTTATCTGCTGGGCGTCCACTGCTGCTCCTTCGCTGCGCTCCACCGGGGACCCTCGTCCGTCGGGTTTCGCCCAGCCTTGCTCATTCTCTCGTTCGTTCGCGCCCTCGCGCGCCCGGTCGGTCGTTCGGCTTGGCGACGGGGCAGAGTCTGCCAGGTGCGGTCCAGTCCGGCCGAAGTACGATCCCGGGCATGAAGGCGGAGCAGGAGGAGGGGCGACCCCGTTGCCCCTGGGCCACGGGTCCGTGGCTCACCCCCTACCACGATGATGAGTGGGGGGTACCGGTCCACGACGACCGCACCCATTTCGAGTTCCTGGTCCTGGAGGGCGCCCAGGCCGGCCTGAGCTGGTTGACCATCCTGAAGCGACGCGACGGCTATCGCCGTGCCTTCGCCGACTTCGACCCCGCCGCCGTGGCCCGGTTCACCCCGGCGCGGATCGAGTCCCTCCTCGGCGACCCATCGATCATCCGCAACCGCGGCAAGGTCGAGTCGGTGGTGGGCAACGCCCGGGCCTTCCTCCAGGTCCAAGAGGAGCAAAGGAGCTTCGATCACTATCTCTGGGATTTCGTCGATGGCCAGCCGATCGTCAACCGGTGGCGGTCGATGGACAAGGTGCCGGCCACGACGCCGTTGTCCGACACGGTCAGCGCCGACCTGCGTTCGCGGGGCTTCCGCTTCATCGGCCCCACGGTCGGCTACGCCTATCTCCAAGCCGTGGGGCTAGTCAACGACCACCTCACTTCGTGTTTCCGCTACGACGAGCTGACCGGACCGGACGGCCGCCGGACCCGCTAGTGCGGGAGACGACGCGGCCGGTCGCCGTCCACGCCGGGCATGGGGGCGGAGACCCGGATATTGTGCCGTCCCATGTCCGGCGCCGATCGTGCCGACACCGTTGGGGCCGGTCGGGATCCCCTGGCCCTCGCCGTCGAAGCGGCGTCGGTGCTGGCCGGCCGGACCGGGATCGACCGCCACCGGATCGCCGTGGTCCTGGGGACAGGCCTCGATGGCGCGTTGGGTTCGTTGGGCGAGCCGGCGGGCCGGTGTGACTATGCCGACCTACCTGGGCTGTCCGCTCCGGGCGTGCGGGGCCACCGGGGAGAGGTGGTGTCACTCCTGGTCGGCGGACGCCCGGTGCTGTTGTTCAGGGGGCGGCTCCACCTCTATGAGGGACGGAGCGCTCACGAGACCGTCCACGCCGTGCGGATGGCGGCGGCCACGGGCTGTCACACCGTGGTCCTGACCAACTCGTCGGGGAGCCTCGACCCGGCCATCCGGCCTGGGTCGATCGTGGCCGTCTCCGACCACATCAACCTCACGGGCCAGTCGCCGCTGGTCGGGCTCCCCTTCGGCCCCGCGAGCCCAACCCCGTTCGTCGACCAGACGGCCGTGTGGTCACCCCGGCTACGGGCACTGGTCGGCCAACTCCAGCCTGACCTCGTCGAGGGTGTCTACGCACAAGTGCTCGGCCCGCAGTTCGAGACGCCGGCGGAGATCCGAACATTGCGGTCGATGGGTGCCGACCTGGTCGGGATGTCCACCGCCCTCGAGGCCCTGGCCGCGGTGCATGCCGGTGCCGAAGTCCTGGGATTGTCCCTGGTGAGCAATCTGGCCGCCGGGCTGTCGGCGCGGGTCACCGTCGAGGACATCCAACAGGCGGGGGTGGACGGCGCTCCCGGCTTCGGCCGCCTGCTCCGGGCCCTTCTCGATCACCCCGAGCTGGCCCTCCCGTGACCTCGGTCCAGCGTCCCGTTCGACCAGCACCATGTAACGACGCCCAGCGCGCCCAGGCGAGGGGGGAATGAGGTCACGCCCATCCGAGCAGGGGTCTAACCCCCGGTCCCGGTCCCGGTCCCGGTCCCGGCTCCTCCCCCACCCCGAGCCCGGGCCTGGCGCCGCGCCTCGCGCTCGAGCGCCCGCAAGCTGGCGCTGACCACCGGCTCGGGCCCAACCGGACGGGCCAGGTCGCGAAGCCCCGGCGCCAGCACGTTACGATCGCGGTCGAACCGGGCCCGGGCGCCCGACAGCGTGTCTCGGGGCCCGATCCGTGCTCCGCCGGCCATGACCACGGCCAAGAGGCCCTCGGAGTCCGGCGTGGGCGGCGGCTCGTCACGTAGGCCCAGCGTGTCGGACAGCCCGGGGCGGCGATAGACCTGCTTCGCCCCCGGGAGCGTCTCTTTGTCCTCTGACAGCTTCACGACGGAGCGGCCGTCATAGCTGACCAACTTGTAGGCGCTGTCCAGGTAGGGGGCGTCGGCGGCGGTGGCCATCCGGGTCCCGACTCCGGCCGCGTCGATCGGCGCCCCGGAGGCCGCCAGATCTTGGAGGGCAAACTCATCGAGGCCGCCCGACACGAAGATCCGGACCTCGGGCAGCCCGGCATCGTCGAGCGTGCTCCTCGCCCGGCGAGCCATCACAGCCAGGTCGCCGCTGTCGATCCGGATGGCCGCCTGTTGGTCGAGCCCCAAAGAACGGATGGCCTCGATGGCGTGCCGCACCCCTCCCGGCGTGTCATAGGTGTCGACCAGGAAGGTCGACTGACCGGTGCGGTCCTGGGCGAAGGCGCGGAACGCGTCGAGCTCCGAGGGGAAGGCTTCGATGTAGGAGTGGGCCATGGTCCCGATCGGGCACAACCCGAACCGGCGGGCGGCCTCGACGTTGCTGGTGCCGGTGAACCCCACCATCACGGCCAGCCGCGCCGCGGCCAGGCCGGCGTCGATTCCCTGGGCCCGCCGGAACCCGAACTCGACCAGATCGATGTGGCCGGCGGCCATCGCGGCACCGGGCCGCCTTGGTGGCCAGGGTGGTCTGCATGGTGACCTGATTGAGGAGGAACGACTCCACCAACTGGGCCTCGGCGATGGGCGCCGTCACCTCGAGCAGGGGTTCGTTGGCGAACACGATCCGACCCTCGGGCACGGCTCGGACCTCGCCGGTGAAGCGCATCCGGGCGAAGGCATCGAGGGCGGCGGCGCCGAATCCGATGGTGGCCAGGTAATCCAGGTCGTCGGGGGAAAAGTCGAATCGTTCAAGGTGATCGAGGCAGTCATCGAGCCCCGCCGCTACCAGGAAGCCACGGTTGGAAGGCAGCTGCCGGACGAAGAGGCTGAAGGTCGCGTCCCGGTCCATGCCCCGGCCCAGGTAGCTGGCCGCCATGTTTAGCCCGTAGAGGTCAGTCAGGAGCGGACTGGCCACGGGCCGTCCCTCACCGTCTTTCGAGCAGCACCACGGGGATGGCTCGATCGGTCTTGTGGCGGTACTCGTCGTAGTCGGGCCAGATCGAGACCATCGCCGGCCACAGCCGTTCCTTCTCGGCAGCACTCGCCGTTCGCGCCCTGGCCGCGAACGTGTCCGCCCCCACCTGGACGGTGACCTTGGGATCGGCCTCCAGGTTGAAGTACCACGCCGGGTTGGTCGGGGCCCCACCGTAGGAGGCCACCACCACGAAGGCGTCTGCGTCGATCCCGTAGATCAGGGCGTTGCGGCGCAACCGGCCGCTCCGCCGGCCTCGGGTGGTCAGGACCAAGGTAGGCACCCCGTTCCACAGGTGCCCGTCGGCGCCGTTACTGGCCACATAGCGTTGGGTGTGCTCGGCCACCCAGTCCTGAGCGTTGTCAAGGGGTTCCTCGTCGGGCTCGCTCTGGACGTTCACCCCGGCCAGCGTACCGACCGCCGTGAAGCAAGGCATGCTTGGGTCATGAGTGACGACACCGCCGACCGCGCCGACCAACTCGACACCTGGCCGGCCGGCGAGGCGCCCGAGGCGTATCTCATCGACATGGACGGCGTCCTCCTCCACGAATCGGCACTCATACCCGGCGCCGATGCCTTCGTTCGCCAGCTCCGAGAGGCCGACCGCAAATTCCTGGTCCTCACCAACAACTCGATCTACACGCCACGCGACCTCCGCGCCCGGCTGGTCCGGGCCGGGATCGACATCCCTACGAGCGCGCTGTGGACCTCGGCGTTGGCCACGGCCCAGTTCTTGGACTCGCAACGGCCGGGGGGAACGGCCCACGCCATCGGTGAGGCCGGCCTGACCACGGCGCTCCACGACGCGGGCTACGTGCTCACCGAGGTCGACCCCGACTATGTGGTCCTGGGGGAGACCCGCACCTATAGCTTCGAGGCCATCACCCGCGCCATTCGCCTCATCCGTGAGGGCGCCCGCTTCATCGCCACCAATCCCGACCCCACCGGGTACTCGCCCGAAGGGCTGCTCCCGGCGACGGGATCGGTGGCCGCACTGATCACCAAGGCGACGGGGGTGGCCCCGTACTTCGTGGGGAAGCCCAACCCGCTCATGATGCGCTCGGCCCTCAACCGCCTGGGTGCCCACTCGGAGACCACGGTGATGATCGGCGATCGCATGGACACCGACGTGGTGGCCGGCCTCGAGGCGGGCCTCCGTACCATCTTGGTCCTCTCCGGGGTGACCACCCGGAGCGACATCGACAAGTTCTCCTACCGACCGACCCACGTGGCCACCTCGGTAGCCGACATCACCGTCTGATCGGCGCCCGGGTCGGGCAACTCTGTTCGGCTGACCATAGGCCGACCCGGTCAGGCGCAGCCGTCGACCCAGGGTTGTTTGCCGTCGAGCGAGTACAGGGTCACGGCCATGGCGTCCTGGTCGGCCTTGGATGCCTGGTTCGGGGGTACACCGACCAGGTCGGGCCGGCCGGCGGCCTGGGCGGCGGTGTTCCAGGTCGCCTGGCTGAACTGGAACGCGCCCATGTACGTGCCGCTCGGGGAGACGGCACCGTAGTTGCCCCCTGACTCGTGCTGGATCACGCACTGGAGAAAGGAGTTCAGTGCCGGATCGCCCGAGCTGCCGGAGGCCACCGGGGCCGGAGCCGGGGCTGCGGCTGGCGTCGATGCCGTAGACGGCGTCGGAGCAGGGGCAGACGATGAGCCCGTGGTCGGAGCCGGAGCTTGCGGCTGGGCCTGGGTCGGCGCCGGGGCTCGGGCGATCGACGCGGCGGCCTGGGCCCGGGCCGCTGCCGCGTTCTGGGCCGCCTGCACCGCGGCGACCGCCGCGGCGGCCAGGGCCGCCTGCTGCTGGGCGATCGCCGTCGCCAGTTGCCCGGTCACCTGAGACTGCTGGGCCTCCATCTGGCTCTGGGTGGCCTGTGACTGTTGGAGGGCCCGGGCCTGTTGGGCCTTGTTGGCCTGGTCTTGCGCCTGCTGCTGGCCGAGGGCCACCTGATCGGACTGCAGCAGCTGTTGATGGGTATGGAGCAAGTCGACTGCGGTGGTGATCGTGCCCACTGCGATGTTCCGATACACCGTACGGACCAACGCCGTCTGTTGGTTCGTGTCGAATGCGTCGACGATCTGACTGGAGCCATCGGCGCCGGCGTTCATGTAGGCACTGAGGGCGTGCGACCGGATGCGGGCCATGTCACGACCGATCTGCCGTGTGTCCTGGGCGATCGCCCCCTGGGTCCGGGCGATGACCGCCGCGTCTTGATCGACCTTGGCCGACTCGACGCTGTACTGCTGCTGGAACGCACCGATCTGCAATTGCTCCTGGGTGAGCTCCTGTGAGATCTGGGTGGCCTGGGCCTGGAGGTCGGAGACCTGGTCCGCCACCGCGGGTCGGGGAACGAGGACCACCGCCGAGGTGATCGCTGTGACGAGAGCCAGAAGAACCGTGGCCGGTGCCCCCACCCGGCGCCTCGATGTCACGTCCGACTTCGCCGTCGAGTACTGCCCGACGTCTGTCACAAGGGGTTCGAACTTATCGGCTCAGCCTCTGGGGTGCCAAACCCGCCCTTCTGAACAGGGATTATTGCTCGAGGAACCCGGGGCGGGGCGGCACCGACGCGATCAGCCCGCCGGCCCAGCGCTCGAAGCGCGGCGGTCGGCCACCGCGGCCGCGACGATGACCACGCCGAGGGCGGCCAACGAGATGGCCGGTGCCGCTCGGGGCGCCTCCACCACCAGCACCCCGGCCGCGGCGGCCCCCAGCACCAGGGCGGCGATGGTGGCGAGGTTGCGTCGCTGACCGGCCAGACCCTCGCCGGCGGCCACCGCGCTGACGAGGCCGGTGAGCGTTCCGGTCAGGTAGGTGCTGGACAGGCCCGGGTCGGCCAGCGACCGGACGGCCGCGCTCTGGACGCCCATGGCCGTGGCCGCCACCCCCAACAGCAGCAGTTGCGCGCCGGCCGCCGGGTGCCCGCCTACCAGCTCCCAACCGGCCGTGACCCCGGCGAGCAGGCCTAGTTCGACCACCAGGGCCGCCGTGACCCGGGTCGGCCAGGTCGACCGGTCGACCCCGGGGCGACCGGCCACGAGTGCCCCGGCTACAACGCCGATCACGTAGCCGCCCAGCGCCACCCCGACATGTGCGGCCAACGAGCCGCTCCGGTGACCGATGCTCACCCCGAGCAGGACCAGGTTGCCCGTCATCACGCTGGCGAACACGCCGCCCATGGCGATAAAGCCGATGGCGTCCATCCCGCCGGTGGCGACGGCCAGGGCCACCACCAAGGCATCCCGGCGCGCCGCGGGCATGCCCCGGTCGGCGGCCGAGCTCAGGCGGGAACCTCAGCAGTCGAATCGGCCTCGCTCGACGGTAGGTCCTCTTGCACGCCGGCCCGCAGCCCGATCAAGGCCACCACCGCGGCCACCAGCATGACGATGGCCATGCCGTAGAGCACCGTGCGTATGGCATAGGCGAAGTCGAGGCTGGCCCAGTGGGGAATCGGGCCCGACTGGGCCCCGCGGGACTGGGCGTACGCTGCCGCCTTCTGCGCCGCCTGCCCGGCCGGTACACCCTGGGCGATCAAGGAGGAGGTGAGATGGGATCGCTCCACCGAGATCAGGATGGTCCCGAGGATGGCCAGCCCCAAGCTCGAGCCGTAATTGCGCAGCGTCTGGGTGATGCCAGTGGCCTCGCCGTAGGTCAGCCGCGAGGCGCGGTTGACGGCGTCGGTGTTGGCCTGGCCGAGCATGAGGCCCATCCCCGCCCCGGCCATGATGATGTACCACTGTTGGGAGCTGAGGTTCAGCTTGGTGACCTCACCGGCCCAGAGGAAGAAGCCCACGGCCGAGAGGGCACAGCCCAGCACGACCGGCCGCTTGGCCCCGATGCGGTCGAGCATGCGGCCCCCGATCTGGGCAGCGATCACGAAGCCGATGAAGAAGTAGAGCAGGAACACCCCGGCCTCCGACGCCGACTTGCCCAGGGAGATCTGGGCGTACTCGCTGGCGAAGAAGAACACGGGGATGAAGGCCATCATGGTGATGAACAGCACGAGGTTCTCCACGAAGAAGGCCCGGATCCGGAAGATGCTCACCTGCATGAGCGGCGGATCGGTCCGGACCTCGACGAAGTAGAAGACGACGAGCAGGGCCAGGCCGCCGATGATGCACAGCCAAGTGCCAACATCGCTCCAACCCCAGATGGCCGACTGCTGCAACCCGAAGATACTGAGGGCGACGCCGGAGGCGATAAGGACGGCCCCGCGGTAGTCGATGCGAGCCCGCCGGTGCAGCGTCGTCGGCTTGGAAACGATGATCAATACCAGGGCGATGAGGGCGACGGGGATGTTGACCCAGAAGATGGCACGCCACGTCCACTGGGTGAGGTAACCGCCGAGGATGGGCCCCACGGCTGTCAGGCCGCCGGCCACTCCGAAGAAGAGGGCGAGAGCCTTCCCCCGCTCCCGGAGGGGGAAGGTGTTCACCACGATGGCCAGGGCTGCCGGGTACATGATGGCCCCGCCCGCGCCCTGGAGGACCCGGAAGGACACGATCCACGCCTCGGCGTAGCTGCCTTTGGGCGTGAGGCCGCACATGGCGGAGGCGCCGGCGAACACGACCACGCCCACGATCACCATCTTGCGGTGCCCCAACGTGTCGGCCAGGCGGCCGCCCAGGGCGAAGAGGGCGGCGAGGGAAAGCAGATAGGCGTTGACCACCCATTGCACCCCGGTGGAGGAGAGGCCGAGCTCCCTTTGGATATTCGGGACGGCGATGGACACGATGGTCTGGTCGATGAAGGTCATCGCCACCGCAAAGATCATCGCGGCCAGGATCACGTACCTCGACTGGCCTCCGCTCGCTTCTGCCATGTCGTCCCCCGTAATCTCGCTTTCCTCACTTCCGGGTCAGGCGGAGACGATACCCCGGCCGCCGGGGCCCATCCCGGATGCGGAGGCGAGCCCGGCCGAGTGCGGGCAGTCCGCCCGACTCACCGGCCGGCCACACCCGAGCCGGTCAGCACCGGGGCGCTCGGCCGCCGATCGGCCTCATCGAGGTCGGTGGTGCCCTCCACCCCGAGAGTGGGAACGATGCGGTCGAGCCAGGCGGGCATATACCAGTTGGCCCGGCCCAGGATCTCCATGACCGAGGGAACGAGGATCATGCGCACCAGGGTGGCATCGATGAAGATGGAGGCGGCTAGGCCGAGCCCGAACACCTTGAGCACCCGTAGCGGGTCGCCGATCACGAACGAACCGAACACGCAAATCATGATGGCGGCCGCGGCCGTGATCACGCGGGCCGTCTTGGCCAGCCCGTCGGCCACGGCCGAGGAGTTGTCCCCCGTCCGTCGCCACTCCTCTCTGATGCGTGACAACAGGAAGACCTCGTAGTCCATGGACAGGCCGAAGAGGATCGTGAACATCATGAGCGGGATCCACGGATCGATCGGGCCGGTGGAGCCGATGCCGACCAGGGAGCCGAGCCACCCCCATTGGAAGACGGCGACGACCACCCCGTACCCGGCTCCGACCGAGAGCAGGTTCATGATCGCCGCCTTCAGCGGGATGGCCACCGAGCGGAACACGGCCATGAGCAAGAGGATGGCCAGCACGATGACGCCCCCGATGACCCAAAAGAGCCTGGCCGACAGGTAGGACGCAGCATCGACGCCGGCTGCCGTCTCGCCGCCGACCAGGGCGCTCACCCCAGTTCCGGCGGTGACCCCCGGGATCACGTCGGTGCGGAGGTGATGGACCAGCTGCGCCGTCCCCGCGGCCTGGGGCGAGCCCGCGGGATAGGCGACGAGCACCCCGGTCGTGCCGGCCGCGTTGACCCGGGGCGGGGCGGCGTAGGCCACGCCCGGCGTGCCCCGCACCACGACGTCGAGCCGGTCGAGCACGGCCTGGCCCCCGCGGGCCGGGAGCTCCGCCGCTATGACCAGGGGCCCGTTGAACCCGGGACCGAACCCCTCGGCCAGGAGGTCGAAGGCCTGCCGGGTGGTGAGCGACGTCGGGTCGTTTCCGGCGTCGGTGAAGGCCAGGCGCATGGAGAACAGCGGGATGGCCAGTACGACCAGGACCACGAGCGCGCTGAGGGCCGACGACCACGGGTGGCGCTGGATCATCCGGCTCCAGCGGTACCAGAACCCGTCCTTCGACGAAGCGGTGCCGGACTGGAGGAGGCCGGGCACGTGCAGCTTGTCGATCGCTGTGCCGGCGAAGCCCAGCATGGCCGGCAGCAAGGTGAGGGCTGCAGCCATGACCAACACAACCGCGGCGATGGCCCCGACGGCCAACCCTTGCATGAAGGGGAGGTTGACGATGAAGAGCCCGAGCAGCGAGATGATCACCGTGCATCCGGCGAAGAGGACGGCGCGGCCCGACGTGGCCAGGGACTGCACCACGGCCGCCTTGGGCTCACGTCCGTCGTGGAGCCCCTGCCGGTACCGGGTGACGATGAGAAGGGCGTAGTCGATTCCCACACCCAGGCCGATCATGGCGAGCATCTCGGGAGCGAAGGTGGGCACGTTCAAGAGGTGGCTGACCAGATCCTCGAGGGCAAAGCCAACGGCGATGCCGAACAGGGCGGTGAGGATGGGCAAGCCCATCGCCACCAACGACCCGAAGGCGATGAGCATGATGATCATGGCGGCGAGGATGCCGAAGCCCTCACTCGAGCCGGGCGATGGCGAGATCACCTTGGAGATGACCTGGCCGCCCAGGGCCACCTGATAGCCGGGTGAGGCGAACGAATTGGCCGTGCTGACCACCCGGTTGACCGTGGTCGAGGAAATGGCCGACTGCGCCTGGTCGAACTGCACGACTGCGAAGGCGATATGGCCGCCCGCCGAGACTTGGTGTGTGGCCTGGGGGCTGAACGGGCTGACCACTCCCGAGACGTGTGGGAGCGCCTGCACAGCGGACACCAACTTGGCGGTGGTGGCCATGGTGGCCGGGGAGGCCACCGGCCCGTGGGTGTGGATGACCACGTCCGCCGTGGTCCCCGCCGCCTGCGGGAACTGGGCCTGGAGGATGTTCTGGACCCGCTGGGAGGGCGAGTTCCCCGACGAGAAGCTGTCCTGGAAGCGGCTCCCGACGCCCTGGGCCACGACGGTGACGCCCACCAGCCCGATGATCCAGAGGAGGAGGACGAGCCGGCGACGCTCGAAGCTCCACACGGCCAGGTGCCCGAGCGAGCTTCGTTCAGCCGAGGTGACCTGCTGGGATCCTGGGCCACGGGGGGTATAATTCACCACTGATGAGTTTCTACCACACACTGGCCGCAGGGGGAACCGTGAAAGCGGGCGCCCGCATCGGCCGGTGGAGGCACCGTTAGTGGTGCAGATCGGACGTCGGCCGGGGAACGCCGACACCCGCAACGAGATCCTCCGGGCCGCTCGATCCTGCTTCACCGAACACGGCTACACGGAAACGAGTATCCGGGCCGTGGCCCGGCGCAGCAGCGTCGATCCCGCACTGGTGCACCATTACTTCACCGACAAGGCCGGGCTGTTCATGGCCACGCTGCCCATACCCATGGACCCCCGGCGGGTGGCCGAGACCGCGGTCGGCGATGGCCCGTTCAGCGGGGAACGCGTGGTGGAGGGGTTCCTGGCCCAATGGGAACGGGGCCCCGAGCCCCATACCACCTTCGTCACCTTGGCCCAGGCCATGTGCGCGTCGCCCGAGGTGGCTGACGCGGTGCGGGAGTTCCTGGCCGATCGGCTGGCCCTGCATGGTCCGAGGGACGAGGATGCCGCGCTCGCCGGGCGCCGCCGCAGCCTCATCTCGTCGCAGCTGGTCGGTCTGGCCTGGACGCGGTACGTCGTGCGGATGGAGCCACTGGCCTCGGCCAGCCGGGCCGAGGTGGCCAGATGGGCCGGACCGACTCTCGATCGTTACGCCACCGGCCCGCTCCCTCCCGTGGTCGTCGACTAGGAAGCTCGGGGTGCGGCGGCCTCCGGGCCCACCTCGGGCTCCGGGCAGCCGTCGGCCGGCCCGACGCCCTCCTCGCTTCCCTGGTCGGACCGAAGGGAACGGGGCCAGAGATGGCGCTCCAGGACCATGTTGAGCTCGGCGGCATAGATGGTGATCTTGGCCAGGATGAGCAGGAACCCGACGAGGCCGATGACGATGGCGAACTGGCCGTAGGTCGCCGAGCTGTTCTTGATGAGGTGCTCGACCAGTCCGGAGCCAACGGTGATGAGGGCGGTGAATCCGACGGCCGCGGCCGCGGCTCCGGGCATGAGGGACCTGGTCCTGACCACCGGTGGTGTCAGGGTCCGGAAGGAGGCGGCGTAGCAGACGATGTTGATGACGAGCATGGCCACGATGACCAGGGCACGGAGGGCGAAGCTCCTCCCGCCGCCGGTGGCGAAGGCCGCGAGTGCGGCGTTGGCCACGAAGCAGCCACCGATGATCACCAACGCCCCGAGGCTCCGTGCCAGGCGCGGCAGGAACCCGGGCCGCTTGCCCTTGGGAATGTCCCACACCGTGGCCATGGCTTGTTGAGCGGTCTGGGTGACACCCTGGCCGCCGTAGACCAGGAAAACGAGCCCGACGACCAGGCCGACGACGTTGCCGTGCAGTCGGCTCGATCCGGTGGCCGGGTTGAACTCGTCGCCGATGACGGGAAACTGGTGCAAGGTGGTGACGATCCCGTGCCCGAGCGAGCCGGCGCCGATATAACCGAAGACAGTGACCACCACCAATAAGAGCGGGTAGATGGAGGTGAACCCGTACCATCCCAGTCCCACCACGAGGTAGTTGGCTTGGTCGTCGCCGAATTTCTTTAGCACCCCGTAGGTCGGTGCAACAACGCGGGTGCGTCGCTGCCACCGGTCGGCGCCGTCAACAACGTGGTCGAGTGCCTTCACCTCATGGTCCTTCCCCTCCCGGCGACGATTCATGCCTTGCCGGCCCGGGCAACGGTTCAGGCGGCGGCTCGATCACCGAGCTGGACGAGCGACGCCGACCAGCCGAACGGGTATGGCCGCATGGCCCAGGTTGCCGGGGAGCGGCGGGTAGGTGGCTCCCTTCACCCGTTCGACCCGGGTGACCCGCTCCAAGAGCACAGCGGTGGCGGTCACCCCCTCGAGACGGGCCAGGCTCGCACCCGGGCACACGTGGGGACCGGCACCAAAGGTGAGGTGACCGCGGGGCTGGGGTCGGTCGAGGCGGAAGGCGGCCGGGTCCTCGAACACCGACTCATCGCGGTTGGCCGAGGCGATGCCCATCTCGACCCAGTCCCCGGGATGAAGGGCCACGCCTCCGATCTCGGCTTCGGCCGTGCATCGGCGACTGGTGCGCTGCACCGGTGCGTCGAAACGCAGGGACTCCTCCACGTAGGCCGGTACCAGACTGCCGTCGTCCCGGAGGAGGTCGTACAGATCGGGATCGAAGAGCAGGCGCTGCACGAGATGGGCGAGCAGGCCCCGGGTGGTATGGACGCCGGCTTGAATCATGAAGTGGAGCTCAGTGACGATCTCCTGGTCGCTGAGCGGCTCCCCCTCGACCACGGCATCCATCAGCGTGGTGAAGACGTCCTCGGTTCGATCGGGGCGTTCCCGACGAGCGGCGAGCTCTCCGGCGAAGAAATTCTGGAGGGGATGGCCACCGGCGCCGACGCCCGGCGAGCACGGTCGCTTCATGATCATTCCGTCGACCGACCAGGCCATGAACTTCGCCGCCGTCCCGGCCGGAAGCCCCATGACGTGGGCCATGGTCAGCCCGGGGATGGGCATGGCGTAGCCGGCGTGGAGATCTCCCTGGCCGCCGGGCGGCATCTCGTCGAGCAGGGCGTGGCAGGTGGAGCGGATGAACGGCTCGATCCTGGACATCCGCTGAGGGCCAAAGGTGGCGTTGAACAGCCGACGGATCTGGGCGTGGCGGGGATCGAGGATCTCGCTCAGGAAGAGCTGCTCGCTCGGCACCTCTTCGATGCCGTCGACGCCGGAGAGCCGGCCGAGATCGGCCCGGAAGGACCCCACGTCCCGGAGCGAGGCTTCGACGTCGCCGAATCGGGACAGGTACCACGACCCCGCCGGGGTCGGGCAGACCGGCGCATCCTCCCGTAGCCGGGCCAGATGCCCGTAGGGCACCCCGTCGGTGAGCTGGTTCGGGTCGTTGGGATCGTAGGTGAGCACGGTACTCAGACGCTGGGTCGGCCGGCAGTGATGCCCCCATCGACGTAGATGATCTGCCCGGACACGTAGCCCGACTGTTCCGAGACGAGGAAGGCCACAACGTTTGCGATGTCGGTTGGCCTCCCCACCCGCTGGAGCGGGACCGCCCGGGCGCGCTCGCGTTGGCGATCGCCCTCGTAGTTCGCCGCGGTTCCTTCGGTGACGATCAGACCCGGGCCCACTGCGTTGACCCGGATCGACTGGGGGCCGAGCTCCACGGCCAGCTGCTGAGTGAGCAGCTCGATGGCGCCCTTGGATGCCGGATAGATTCCCACCCCGGACGCATGCATCGCGGCCGCAGCCGAGGACAGGTTGACGATGGCACCACCACCCTGGTCGGCCATGCCGGGATAGAACGCCTGGCAACAGTGGACCGTGCCCAACAAGTTGACCCGCAGCACGGCGCTCAGGTCTGTTTCGGAAGCCTCGAGGATCGGACCGAACCGCCAGACTCCCGCATTGTTGACCAGGATGTCCACCGGGCCGACCTCGCCGGCCAAGGCCTGCACGGCCTCGGCATCGCCCACGTCACAGCGGTGTGCGGTCCCGTCGACCATGGTGGCCGTAGCCTCGGCGCTCTCCCGGTCGATGTCCACCGCTTTCACCGTGTGGCCGTCGATGGCCAGGCGCTCACAGATGGCGCGTCCGAGACCCCGCCCTGCCCCGGTTACGAGGGCCACACCCATCCCCAACCCCTTTTCTTCGCGAAACGATCGAACGTTAGCCCCTGTCGTTCAAGGGTCCCGAGCTGAACGGGGCCCGTCGGCGAGCGAGCAGAGGGCTTAGCGTAGAGGAGCATGACCAAGATCTCGGTGTTCGGTGGTGCCGACTCCCCCACGGTTGAAGAACTGGTCTCCCGCACGAGGACGGCCGCGGCCAGCGGGTTCGACGGCATCTGGTTCGGCCAGGGGTTCGCCGTGGACACGTTGACCGCTCTGGCTGTCGCCGCCCGCGAGGTCCCCGTCATCGGAGTGGGCACTGCGGTCGTCCCCATCCAAGGACGTCATCCCCTGCCCTTGGCGCAACAGGCCCTGACCGTTGCCGACGCGGCCGGTCCGGGGCGGATGACCCTCGGGGTTGGCGTGACCCACCGGGTCGTCTCGGAGGGCAGTTACGGCGTGCCCTACTGGTCGGTACTGGGTCTGTGCGCCGACCAGCTCGAGGCTCTCGGTCCGCTTCTCGATGACGAACACCAGGTCAACTTCGGCGGCGACCGCCTCGTGGCCCGAGGAGCCCTGAGCGTCGGCGGCTCGTCTCCCGGACTGGTGCTCGCTGCGCTCGGCCCGAAGATGCTCGAGCTGGCCGGCCACTTGACCGACGGGACGGTGACCTGGATGACCGGCGCCGAGACCATCCGACGCCACGTCGTCCCGACAATCGCCGCCGCCGCGGCCTCGGCACGACGGCCGCCACCGCGGGTCGTCGTGGGCCTTCCGGTGTGCGTCACCGATGACGCCGAGGGAGCCCGAGAGCGAGTCGGGTCGGCGATGGCCGCGCCGGCCAGCCTGCCCTCCTACAAGCGCATGTTGGCCGCCGAAGGGGTGAGCCAACCGGTCGACATCGCGTTGGTGGGCAGTGAGGACCAGGTCACCGATCAGATCTCAACTCTGGGCCGGGCAGGCGCCACCGAGCTCCTGGCCAACGTGCAGGGGGACCGGGAGGAGCAGGACCGGACCCGCATGTTCCTCGGGCAGTTGGCCCGGGCCTGATCCCGGCGGATTACCAGAGCTGGTCGACGTAGGTGTCCGTGCCCACCACCGTCCGAAAGAAGGGCGCGGCCAGCTGGAGGTCGGCCAGGCCTTCTGCCTCGACGGCATCGCTATAGGCGCGGACCCCGGCGAGCACATCCCGTACGTCGCCGTCGACGAAGAGCAACTGCACCAACCGGTTCTTCCCGCCGGCGGGCGAGCCCAGGTCCATCGGGACGTCCCGGGGGCCCTCGTCGGTGGCCGACGGGGTCCAGGATGCCGCGATCTCGATCTCCGAACCGGCCAGCAGGGCCCGGGCGTGGCCGGCGGCCAGCTGCCGGTGAAGGTCGGCGGCGTCGCTCCCGAGCCTACCGTCCCACCACAGGACGACCAGACCGGCGTACCCGTGATCGAGGGCCAGGTCGACGGGCACGGGATCGGGGTCCCGGTAGATCGATGCCAGGTGGTCGAACATCGAGGTATGCACATGCCGTCGCTCGGCAAAGCCTCGGCCGTTGGCATAGAGTTCGCGGACCTGGGGCACGGCCCAGTCATCGAAGTGCTCGGTGTGGTGGCCCTGCTCGACCCAGTAGATGGCGATGAAGCTCCCGGCGTCAGAGGGAGCGGCCACCGTGTCGCCGTCCTTCGGCCAGCGGAGGTCCTTCAGCTGTCGGGTGGCGACCCACCGGCTCCCGGCGAACAACCAGGGCCCGATCATGCAGCCGGCGTAGAAGTGATCCCGCTCGTACCAACGGTTGTAGGCCTGCTCGTAGCCCTTGGACGGGTCGACCAGGGTCAGCAACATGCTGCCCACCTTGACCGGGTAGTCGTCGACACTGCCGACCTCGAGTGGATAGCTCATCGGTTGATCTCCTTTTCGGATCGCCCTGCCGGTCCGATCGCATCGTTGTCCGTCGCATCGTTGTCCATCGCATCGTTGTCCATCGAGCAGCGTAGGACGGAAGCGGTCGACCGGCGCGATGCTGAAGGACGACAGGCGGCCAGGACCGCCAGAGAGGTGATCCCCGTGACCAACATGCTTCTACCCGCGTCCACTGCCGCCACGGTTAGCGAGCGCGTCGCCCTCGGCAAGGCAGCGCGACGACGAGCCCCCCGAACGAGCCACGGCGACTGGGAGCCAGCCGCCGACAGGCCGGACCCGGTGGGCCTGCTCCAATCCCAAGAGGTCGCTCGCGTCCCCGAACTGGTCCCTATTCGACACGGTCGCATGTTGGACTCGGAGTTCTCGTTCTTCCGGGGGGCCGCGCTGGGCATGGCCTCCGACCTGGCCCCTACCCCCACCAGCGGCATCGAGGTCCAGATATGCGGGGACGCCCACCTGTCGAACTTCGGCGTATTCGGCACCCCGGAGCGGGGGATGCTCTTCGACGTCAACGACTTCGACGAGACCTTGGCCGGACCGTGGGAGTGGGACGTGAAGCGCCTGGCCGCCAGCCTGGCCGTCGCCGGGCGCGACCGAGGCTTCACCGACCAGGAGCGGGCCGACATCGTCGGCGCCGCCGCTCGGAGCTATCGGACGGCCATGCGCACGTTCGCTGGGATGTCGAACCTCGACGTCTGGTACGGGAAGCAGGACGTCTCCGTCATCGAGACGTGGCGGGCCCAGATGGGCAAGCGAGAGAAGCGGGTCGTCGAGACCACCTTGACCAAGGCCCAGAACCGCGACCACCTGGCTGCATTCGCCAAGCTCACCACCAGTCGGGGCGGTGTGGTCCGGCTCCGCGACGAGCACCCCCTCATTACCCCCTTGGAGAACCTGATGGATCCGGGGGCGGCCGAGGCCATGCGCCGGAGCCTCCAGGGCACCCTCGACGCCTACGCGTCGTCGCTTCCCCTCGATCGCCAGCGCCTCCTCAAGACCTTCGAACCGGTACAGATGGCCCGGAAGGTCGTGGGGGTGGGCAGCGTCGGCACCCGATGCTGGATCGTCCTACTCCTCGGCCGCGACGAGACCGACCCCCTGATCCTCCAGGCCAAAGAGGCAGAGCCCTCGGTGCTCGAGCGCTATCTGGCCCCGAGCCCTTTCGACCACCACGGGCAACGCGTCGTCGAGGGTCAGCGCCTCATGCAGGCGGCCGGCGACATCTTGCTCGGCTGGGTGCGGGTCAACGGCATCGACGGCGAGCGCCGGGACTTCTATGTCCGCCAGCTCTGGGACCACAAGGGCTCGGTGGACATCGCCGGGATGGTCCCTCGGGGCATGGGGCTCTACGGTGAGCTCTGCGGTTGGACCCTGGCCCGGGCCCACGCCCGCTCGGGCGACCGCATCGCCATCGCCGCCTACCTGGGATCCGGCCCCTCCTTCGACACAGCGATCGCCCGCTTCGCCGAGGCGTATGCCGAGCAGAACGAGGCCGATCACCAGGCCCTGGTGGACGCGCACCGGGACGGCCGGATCGAGGCGACGCTCGGGGTGTGAGCGGGGCCCCTCGGGTAGACCGGCTCAGGTGGTCAGGCCGACGCGGGTGAGTCGATGAGATGGCGCACGAAGAACTCCCAGGTGCGACGGAGGTAGTGGGGGTGGGAGGCGCAATTGTGGTTCTGCCCCGGGAGCAGGACGAGCTCCACGTCCTTGCCGGCGGCGATCAGCGCGTCGGCCAGGGCGAGGCTGTTGGCCGGGTGGACGTTGTCGTCGAGCTCGCCGTGCAGCAACAGGACGGGACGGTCCAGCCGGTGGGCCCGGTCGATGTTGTTCGCCTCCTCGTAGTCGTCGGCGCCCGGAAGACCCTCGTACTTCTCGGCCCAGTAGGCCAGGTAGCGGCGGATGTCATGGACGCCCGACCCGGCCACTGCCGCCTTGAACACTCCCGGGTAGTCGAGCACGGCCCGGAAAGCGGCGGCGCCACCCGCCGAGTGGCCACAGATCCCGACCCGGTCTGTGTCCATCCAGGTCCGTTCGGCGGCCAGGCCGGCGATGGCGGCCACGTGGTCGTCGAGGGCGTGATGCCCGAGGCGCCCGTACGAGGCGACGTGCAGGTCCCGGCTGCGCAGGGGCGTGCCCCTGCCGTCCAGGGTCATGGAGACACATCCCAGCTCGGCCAGGGCTTGGGCGTCCCACGCCCCCGGCCACTCGTCGGGGCCGGCGGTGCTGTCCACCGTGAACGACTTCGGCGTGCGGATGAGCTGGGGGCCGGGGTAGATGCTGTCGATGACCGGGTACCGGTTCGAGGGGTCGAAGTCCGACGGAAAGAACAGCGCCCCGTAGAGCGGGGTATGCCCGTCGGCCGCGGTGACGACGAACCGTTCCGGCCGTCGCCATCCCTCGGCCTCGAGCCCGGAGAGGTCGGCGGCTCCCAGGTCGCGGACGTAGCTCCCGTCCGAGCGCCGGAGGCGGTGGACCGGTGCGGTGGCGATGGTCGACGCGGTGTCGAGCACGTAGCGACCACTGGGAGCGAGGACCGAAGCGTGGTCTGCGTCTTCGGGAGTCAAGAGCTCCGGCTCACCGCCGTTGAGGGCCACCCGGTAAAGATGGCGGAAGTACGGGTCGCGGCCCGGCTCCCGCCCGAGGCCGGTGAACCACACCCATTCTTCGTCGACTCGGAGGACGTCCCGGACCAACCATTCCCCGCTGGTGAGTTGACGGAGCAGGTCGCCACGGCGCCCGTCGTAGAGGTAGAGATGACGCCAGCCGTCTCGCTCGGACGGCCACACGATCGTGCGGTCATCGGGAGCCATGCGCACGTTGCTCGGCCACGGGAGCAGCGGGTGGGTCTCGACATAGGATGTCGACGATTCGGCGATTACCTCCTGGACGGCCCCGGTGGCCGTGTCTCCTCGGCACAGGGCCAGACGCCCGGCGCCCCGGTCCTCACGCAGGAACCAGATCGTGGTGGCGTCCGCTCCCCACCACACCCGACCGAGCTCCAGGGGCGAATAGAAGTGAACGGGGAGCGGGTCCCCGCTCACCTCGGTCCGGCCCACGTCGGCGACGTGCAGGACGACCAGTCGGGCCGAGGGACGCTCGGAGTCGGCGGGGAACGGCACCCGCTCCTCGTGCAGCACGGGTGCGATCCCATCGGGAGGGGCCGATTCGATCAGGTAGCGGGGTGACACCCGCCGCTGGTCGATGCGATGGGTGACGACCCGGGTGGAGTCGGCCGACCAGAGGGCGACGGGGGGCGTGGGCAATCCGGCCCGCCGGAGTGTGACCCCGGTGAGCGCGGTGTCGGGTGTCCCTCCATAGTCCCACCATGGCTCGGCGTCGAGGGTGAGGTCCCGTTGGCTCCCGTCGGCCAGGTCGACGGCCACCAGGTTCCCGTGGCGACGGAGCAGCTCCCATCGTCGGTCCGGCGAGCGGAGTCCGTCCGGGCGCCCGGGCTGATCGAGCGGGGGCGCATGGTCGAGGTTGGTACTGGTCCCCTCCGGGCAGTCGACGAGCACCGTCGCCGGATCGGCGCCCGCCCGCTCGAACCAGAACCGATCGCCGTCGAGCCAGGTGGGCGACAGTGTGACGTTGGCCACGAGCGCGCGCACCTCTTCCTCGGTGAACCGTCGGGCTCGACGGTAGCGCTCGGCGTCCATCGGCATCAGGGCTCCGCAGTGAGTGAGGCGATCATCTCGTCGACGTTGGCCGCCACCCATGCCTCGGCGACGAGCCCCCCGGACAACCGGCACCAGGTCATCCCCCAATAGGACATGGTCCGGCCGGTTGGAGGGATGCCCGAGAACTCGCCGGTGTGGGTGCCCGACCCGTGCCAGCGCACGACGACCTGGTCGGGCGCCTCGACCAGATCGTCGATGTCGTGGTGGAGATCGGAGAACGCGCTGAGCCAGGAGGCGATCACGGCACGGAAGACGTCGGCCCCCCGGGACTGGGCGTCGGGGGCGGTGTGGACGACCACATCGGGGGCGAAGACCCGTTCGAGCGAGTCCAGGTCGCCCTGGTTCCACACCTCTCCGAACAGCCGACCCATCACGTCAGCACCAGTTCCCACGGTGAGCCCCTCCGCTCCGCGCTCGAGGTCGACAATCTCGTCGTTGCGGTCAGACGACGCCTGGCCGACGCCCGTACTCTGGCACATCCGACCGATCCTCCCCGGCCCGGGGGCCGGACGGAGACGAGGACATACTCCGTCCGATCCGGCCAAGACGGCGGCGCTCGCCCCATGCCTACAACGGCAGCCCCCCGGTTGCGGCGGCCGTGCTCCCGAGTCCTGGTAGGCGGCGATGGTCGCTGCGGCGATGCGCATCTGGTGGACCTCGTCGGCACCGTCGGCGAAACGAGCCCAGCGGGCATGCTGGAACATGCTAGGCGAGCGGGGTATCGGTGGAGTAGCCGAGCGCCCCGTGCACCTGGACCGCCCGGTCGATGATGCGGCCCAGGCTGTTGGCCACGAAGTGCTTGGCCATCGACACCTCGGTCCTGAAGTCGTCGCTCCGGTCGATCTTGTAGGCCGCGTGCAGCACCATGAGCTTGCACTGGTAGAGCTCCATGGCCGAGTCGGCGATCAGCCACTGGATGCCCTGTTTCTCGGCCAGGAGCGACCCGTGCGAGTAACGGTGCAGCGACCGGTCGACCATCATGTCGAGCGCCGTCTCGGCCTGGGCGATCCAGCGCATGCAGTGGGCCAGCCGGGCCGGGCCCAGGCGGTACTGGCCCAGCAGGTGACCCTTGCCCCGGCCGCCGAGCATCTGGTCGGTCGTGCACGCGGAGGTCGGTCGATGACGATCTCGCAGTGGCCGGTCGCACCGTGCATGGTCTCGATCTCGCGGACGTCGTTCCAGCCCTCGTGAGGGCAGGTCGATGATGAATGCGGTGTTGGCTGCCTGTGTGACCCCACGGGGAGTCCTCCTCGGTGCGGGCGATGAGGATGGCGAAGCTGGAGCGCCGGGCGCCGCAGATGAACCACTTGTGCCCGTTGATCACCCACTCGTCGCCGTCTTGGTAGGCACGGGTCTGGATGAGGGTGGGATCGGATCCGGCCACCTCGGGTTCGGTCATGGCAAAGCAGGACATGGCCGTCGCCGTCGGCAAAGCCGGCCGCAGGTAGTTCTCCTTTTGCTCCGTCGTTGCCCCAGTGCAGCAAGGTGTGCATGTTGCCCTCGTCGGGCGCCTGGCAGTTGAGGATCCACGGACCGAGGCGGGTCCTGGCCGCCTCGGCCTGCACCATGGCCAGGGCCACATGGCCCAGGCCCATGCCACCCCATTCGGTGGGCATGTGGGGCAGCCACAGGCCGACCGCCCGCGCCTGCTCGCGCAGGCCGAAGATGGTCTTCAGGTACTCGCTCCGGGAGAGGGACCCGTCGTCGCGGTCGAATCCGGCGACCGCCGGCATCACCGTCTCTTCGATGAACTCCCGGACTCGGGACCTGATGGCCTCGTGCTCGGGGGCAAGGGTGAAATCGATGCTCATCAGGGCTCCTCAATGTGTGTTGACGGCTGGGTCGAGGCGGCAGGGTCCATCGTGGTCGGGCCGTGGCGGCCGCGTCAGGGTGCCGGTCATCGAGTCTGGGTCCTCGACAACCGGGGTCAGGCCCCGATCCAATCGACTAGGACGCCGGCTAGCTCGGGCCCGCAGTCCTCTTGCAGGAAGTGACCACCGTGCACTGTGACATGGGGCTGACCGGCCGTGCCAGGGACACGCGCATGGAACACCCGATCGCCACCGGCGGTGATCGGGTCCTGGTCGCTGAAGGCGCACAGGACAGGCTTGGTGAACTTGTCGAGGACCTCCCACGCCCGCTGGTTGTCCGGAGTGGCCGGGTTGTCGGAGCTCTGGGGGATGAGGCCCGGGAACGAGCGCGCCCCCGCCTTGTACGTGGCGTCGGGAAAGGGCGCTTCGTAGGCCGCGACGACGTCGGGGGGCATGGGGTGGACCACTCCCCCCGAGACCAGCATGCCGATGGGCAGGTCCGGGCTCGACTGTACGAAGTCGTGGAAGCGCCACCATGCCTCGGGGAGCCGCCTGCTCCCGTCGGGCAGCCCCGTGTTGGCCACGCAGACACGATCGAACCGATCGGGGTGCTCGGCAACGAGCCGGAGACCGATCAAACCGCCCCAGTCCTGGCAGAATAACGTGAGGCCCTCGAGGCCGAGCTGGTCGAAGAGCACCTCCCGCATCCACTCGACGTGGCGGGCGTAGGTGTAGTCCCCGTCGGCCATGGGCTTGTCCGATCGGCCGAAGCCGACCAGATCGGGCACGATGACCCGGAGCCCGGCTTGGAGGAGCCCGGGGATCATGGTCCGATAGAGGAACGACCACGACGGTTCACCGTGCATGAGCAAGACGGGCCGGGCGTCGCCCGGCCCCTCGTCTATGTAGGCGACCCGCAAGCTGCTGCCCTCGTCGTCGGTCACGTCGCCGTAGTGGGGCAGGTAGGGAAAGCCGGGCACGAGGGCAAACCGGTCGTCGGGGGTGCGGGCGACATCCATGGGGGTCCTCCTGGGTAGGGGAACAATCTATGACCCGAGAGTGGCGCGGTGCCGTAGGAAGACATCGCATGGCAAGATCGATGACCATGAAACGGCCGAGTGGACACCGCGGGCGGCGGAGACTCCACCGATGACCGTCGCCCAGAGCACCGGCACAGTAGCGGGACGGTATCGCCTGGTCAGCCGCATCGCCAGCGGCGGGATGGGGGACGTCTGGCAGGCAGAGGACGAGCAATTGGGTCGCGAGGTAGCCGTCAAGTTCCTCAAGCCGGAGTATGCCGCGGACGGCTCGTTCCGGCTGCGGTTCCGGGCCGAGGCCCGGGCCTCGGCCAGCCTGTCCCATCCCGGTGTGGCCACCGTGTTCGACTACGGCGAAGAAGTCGTGGCCGGGGGCGTATACACCGCCTACCTGGTCATGGAGCTGGTACCGGGTGAGCCGTTGAGCGCACTGCTGGCCCGCGAGACGTTCCTCGGCCCGGCGCGCACTCTGGATGTCGTGGCCCAGACGGCTTGGGCGCTGCAGGCTGCCCACGATCGCGGGATCGTGCACCGGGACGTGAAGCCGGCCAACCTGCTGGTACGGACGGACGGACGCATCAAGATCACCGACTTCGGCATCGCCCGAGCCGCCGACGCCATGGCGCTGACGCAGACGGGGGCGATCCTAGGTACCGTCGCCTACCTGTCGCCCGAACAGCTCAACGGCCGGGCGGCGACTCCGGCATCCGATCTGTACAGCCTCGGCGTCGTCGCCTACCTGTGCCTCACCGGGCGCACTCCCTTCGCCGGCGCCCAGTCGGTGGCGATGGCGGTGGCCCAGGTCCGCGAGGACGTCCCTCCCCTTCCCGGCACCGTCCCGACAGCCGTCCAAGACCTCGTATACCAGCTGGTGGACAAGGACCCGGCCCGGCGGCCGCCGTCGGCCGCCGCGCTGGCCGCGGCCGCCGCCCAGGTCCGGGACCAGCTCGCCCAGCCGAGCCCGACGACGACTGACGCGTCGCCCGTCGAAGACCTCCCTGACGAGTGGCCCACCCAAGGCCCGGCCGGTCGACCTCCGAGCGCCGAATCCGGGGGGCCGACAGGGGTCATGGCCACATCACTCGGGGATGATGCTCGAGGGGGTATGGGGTCGACAATGACCGCAGCCGGCCGTTCCCCCGCTCGGAACGGCCATGCCGCAGCCCAGAGCAGCCGTGGCATCATCGCCGGCGACCACGCCATCGCCCACGACCGGGGGACGCGCCGACACGGTCGATGGGGAGTGGCCGCCTCAATGGCCGTGGTGGCCCTTCTCGGCGTCGCCCTCGGGCTGTGGGCCTCGAAGGGCCCGGTGAGAGCCGCCTCTGGCGCCCCGTCGAAGGTCCTCGTTCCGCGGGTGGAGGGAACACCGGTCTCGTCGGCCAGGCCAGTGCTGACCAAGACCGGATTTCGGGTGTCGGAGCGCAGCGTGGACGGGGACACACCGGCCGGTGAAGTCGTGGCCCAGAGCCCCGCGGCCAACACCCGAGTCCGCCCGGGAACGGCAGTGGCCCTGACCGTGTCGAGCGGCTACGTCGATCTCGCCTCGACCGGGCTCATCGGCCAGCAGTACGCACCGGTAGCGGCGTCCGTGTCCGGCCTCGGCCTTCAGCCCTCCAGGCAGGACACGGTCTCCGACACGGCGCCCGGGACGGTGCTCGACCTGAGCCCGTCGGGTCGGGTACCGATTGGGACGACCATCGCCGTCTCGGTAGCGGTTGCTCCGACTCGTCCGACGGTGCCGGCCACGACCACCCCGACTCATCCGACGGTGCCGGCCACGACCGCCCCCACTCATCCGACGGTGCCGGCCACGACGGCCTCGACGACGCCCACCCCCTCAACCGCGGCCGACACGCCGAGGCGGCCCGGCGGCCACGGGACGGGCCGCTCGTCGCTGGGCGGGGGCTGACCGACGCGGGCCCCAGGGTCTCGCAGTCCGCGGCCCGGCCTGCCCTTTTTCGATCAGCACGAACGGGAACCCGGTGAACCGGGTAAACCGATGCCCGGCTTGAAGCGATGGGGTCGGCCTTGTCCCATGACCGGTCCGGCGTTGCCCGTCTCCACCATGCGGGACAGACTGGGTCGGTGCCGACGCCGAGGACCGACGGGTCAGGGCCGCACCCCTCGGACGAGGCGCTGATCGCAGGCATGGCCATGGGCGACGACCGCGCCGCGGTCGCATTCGTCCGGCGCTACCAAAAGCGAGTCTACGGATTGGCCATCGGCATGCTAGGCGATCGCGGCATCGCCGAGGACGTCGCCCAAGAAGCACTGCTGCGCGCCTGGCGGCACGGGCCGGTGTTCGACGCTCGACGAGGATCGGTGACCAACTGGGTGCTCACCATCACCAGGAACCTGGCCATCGATGCCATCCGCCAGCGTCGGGCCGTACCCACCGATCCCGAGTGCCTGGTCGCGCTGGGCCTGGCCAGTACGGGCCACTCGGCCGAGGACCTCGCCACTGCCGGCCAACTCGGACCCGAGCTGCGGGCGGCACTCGCTGGCTTGCCGGTCGAGCAACGCCGGGCCACCGTGCTCGCCGCTCTCTACGGGCGCACCGCCGCCGAGATCTCTGCGTCGGAGGCCGTTCCACTGGGCACGGCCAAGACGCGCATCCGAGCCGGGCTCTCGAAACTGCGGGCCGCGCTGCGCCACCCGGAGGAGCTGTCATGACCGAGCTACGGCCACCCGATCACCATCACTCCGGTGCCGAGCTGTCCGACCTGGCCGTCGGCATCCTCGACGGACGGGAACGCGTGGCCGTGCTCGACCACGTGGCCTCCTGCGCCAGCTGCACGGCGGAGTTGGCGGAGCTGACTGCGGCGGCGGACAGCCTGGTCCAGCTGGCCCCGGAGGTCGACCCGCCCGTCGGGTTCGAGGTCCGGGTCTTCGATCGGATGCCCATGCGCCCCGTGGTCACCCCCCGCCACCGCGGTCGGCGCCGCTCGCTCCTCGCCGCCGTCGCCGCGGCCGTGGTCGCGCTGGCCTTCGGCCTCGGCTGGGTGGTGCACGCCTCCACCGGGTCCCCCACCCCGAACGCCATCGCCACACCTGGCGGCTACGTCGCCGAAGCTGCCCTGGTGTCGGCGGACGGACGATCGAACGGGACTGTGTTCGTCTATCCGGGCGCTTCGCCTTGGCTGTTCATGACCGTGAGCTCCTCGGCATGGACCGGGAGGCTCCGGTGTACCATCACCACGACCGACGGGACCACGCGCACGATCGGGACCTTCCCGGCCGTGGCCGGACGCCCGGCGTCGTGGGGTGCTCCCCTCACTGTTGCCGCCGGGAGGGTCGGATCGGCCGAGGTGATCGGCCCCAGCGGACAGGTCCTGGCCAGGGCCAGGTTCCAGTGAGCGTGGCCCGGCACCGATGAGCACTGCCGGTCCCGGTCGCGATGGCGATGCTCGTTCTTCTCGCCCGACAACCCGGCCTCGCTCGGTGGGCGACCCGGCCGGTCGCAGCCGCGCTCGCCACGGTGGTGGACAACGGGACGGGGCAAGTAGAAGGCGACCGCCGCCGCGTTCCCCGGCGTGCACCAGGATGGGCTCGACCGTCTCGGGCGACGGCGGGTTCTGGTAGCAGCGGCGGCGAGCCCGCTGACGCCAACGGTGGGCCAGTGCCCGATAGGGTGGCTCGGATCATGGAGACGAGAGGCCCGGATTGCGCCTGAGCCGTGCGCGACGCCAGACCCGGCGCCGCATCTTCTTCGGTGTAGCCCTCGTCGTGGTGCTGGGCGTCGTCGGGGTCGTGGTCGCGGTCGTGACCAACCAGCCCCCGGCTCACTTCGTGTCCGTGTGCACCGTGCCCACCGGCACGAAGACCGCCTCGGGGTCGCCGATCGTGTACACGATCACGCCCGTACAGGCCCAGAACGCATCGATCATCGCTGCTGTCAGCGTCCAAAAGGGACTGCCCGACCATGCCGTCACCGTCGCCCTGGCCACCGCGCTCCAAGAGAGTGAGCTCCAGAACCTCACCTACGGCGACCGGGACTCCCTCGGGCTGTTCCAACAGCGACCCTCCCAGGGTTGGGGCACACCGGCCCAGATCGAGGATCCCGTCTACGCCGCCTCCGTGTTCTACGACCACCTGGTCCGCATCCAAGGTTGGGAGGCCATGCCCGTGACCGAGGCGGCCCAGCTCGTGCAGCTCAGCGCATCGCCCGATGCCTATGCCCAGTGGGCGTCCGAAGCGCAAACACTGGCCATCGCCTTCACCGGCGAGCAGCCCGAGGGGCTCGCCTGCCACCTCGACGGGTTTGGCGGCATCGCCCCGCCGTCATCGGCGCTGCCCGCCGCGGCCGCCACCGAACTGGGGGCCCCGAACTTCGGGGTCCCCGTGAGCACCCAGCGAGGCTGGCAGGTGGCCGCGTGGACCGTGGCCCATGCTTACAACTATCACGTGACCTCGGTCAGCTTCGACGGTCGCCTGTGGACGCCCTCCTCGGGGTCCTGGGACGGCGCTCCCGACTCCCGGTCGGTCGTGACGGTCACGCCGTGACCACTCCAGGCTGGGAGTTCCTGCGGGAGACGACCGCCACCCCCGATCCTGCCCGACCGGGGCGCTACCAGCTAGAGCTGAGTGCCAACTGGGTGGTCACCGAAGTGCCACAGGGCGGCGTCGTGGCGGCGGTGGCGGCCCGGGCCATGGCTGCCTCCCTCGACCAGCCCGACCAGGTGCTCCGATCCATCTCCGTGGTCTTCGCCGGATTGGTCCGCCCGGGACCGGTGGAGGTCGAGGTCACCGTCCTCCGTCGTGGGCGGTCCTTGTCCCAGATGGCCGCCACCGTTCGCAACCAGGGTGCCGAAGCGGGACTGACCGCACTGGCGGTGTTCGGGGCAATGCGGCCGGGATTCGAATTCACCGATGTGAGCTGGCCCGACGTCGAACCACCCGAGGCCTGCCGGTCGTTCCGCGATCCGCTCCCCGATGGCGTGATCCAGAGCCGGGTCACCGTGTCCCCGTTCTGGTCCCGGGTGGAGGGCCGGTCCGCGGTGGGCCATGCCCCCTGGGACCGATGGCTGCCGACCACATCCGAGACGATCGCCTGGTACCGGTTCGACGATCCACCGATCCGTCCCGAGGGGGGCCTCGACCCCCTGGCTCTGGTCGCCCTGTGCGACACCATGCCCGGCTCGGTGGGCGAACGGATGGGTGGCACTGACGTCGAATGGTTCGGGCCCAGCGCCGACCTGACCGTGCACATAGTCGGTGGGGCGTCAGGGGGCTGGCTCTTGTCCCGCGGCCGGGCCCGCCAAGCCGGGCAGGGATACGCTTCGATCGAGGTCGAGCTCTGGGACGCGGACCAGCGGACGCTGGTGGCTTACGGCACCCAACAGATGTACTTCCAATTCTTCGGGGACCCACCGTCGGGGGACGAACGTCGTCCCCGGACGGCCCTTCCCCGTTCCCGCTGACGCCTTTCCCGGACGGAGCTCATCTCCCGTCGAGCTGCTTTTGCACGTTGGCGCCCAGGTCGGGGTCGACCGACCGCCAGTACTCGACCGCCTTGTCCCGGACCCGGGGTAGTACGCCCTTGCTCAGGTGGCCCACGATGTTTGTCGTGATGTGCTCCTTGTCGGTGTCGGACAAGACATCCCGGTAGAGCGTGCCGGGCTGGGCGAAGTCGTCATCGTCCCGGTGCGCCTCGTAGGCGGCGCGCACCATCTCCCCCGCCTCCACCGGCCATGTCGTGTCCTTCCCCAGAACCGGGTCGGCGGCTGGGCCGCCGAAACTGTTGGGCGCGTAGACCGGCTGGTTGCCCGTGTGGGAGTAGGTCATCGGCCCATCGACGCTGTAGGAGTGCACGGGGACAACCGGTTGGTTGACCGGCAACTGCAAATAGTTGGGACCGATGCGATGGCGGTGCGTGTCCGGGTAGCTGAACAGCCGGCCGAGCAGCATCTTGTCCGGGCTCGGGCCGATGCCGGGGACGAAGTTCGCCGGCTCGAAGGATGACTGCTCGATCTGGGCGAAGAAGTTGTCGGGGTTCCGGTCGAGCACCATCCGGCCCACCTTGACCAGCGGGTAGTCCTTCTGCGACCACACTTTGGTCAGATCGAACGGGTTGAAGCGATAGCCCTCGGCCTCGGCAAAGGGCATGACCTGCACGAAGAGGGTCCAGGACGGCGCGTTCCCCTGCTCGATGGCATCCCACAGGTCGAGCCGGTGGAAGTCGGGCTCGTCGGCCGCGACCCCCTTTGCCTCGCTGTCGGTGAAGTTCTCGGCCCCCTGGTCGGTCTTGAAGTGGTACTTGATCCAGACCTTCTCCCCGCCGGCGTTCTCCCATAGGTAGGTGTGGCTTCCGTATCCGTTCATGTGTCGGTACGTCCTGGGTATGCCACGGTCGGACATGAGGATCGTCACCTGGTGGGCCGACTCCGGGGACAGGGTCCAGAAGTCCCACTGCATGGTGTTGTCCCGGATGCCCTTGTCGGGGAGCCGCTTCTGGGAGTGGATGAAGTCGGAGAACTTGCTCGGGTCCCGGATGAAGAAGACCGGCGTATTGTTCCCGACCAGGTCGTAGTTGCCCTCCTGGGTATAGAACTTGAGGGCGAAGCCACGGGGGTCGCGGACGGTGTCAGGCGAGCCCATCTCGCCCGCGACCGTCGAGAAGCGGGCCAGCATCGGCGTACGCGTGCCCTTGACCAGGAACCCGGCCTTGCAGAGCCCGCTCACGTCCTCGGTGGCCTCGAAGTACCCGAAGGCACCGCTGCCCTTGGCGTGCACCACCCGCTCGGGAACGCGTTCCCGGTTGAAGTGGGCCATCTTCTCGATGACGTAGCTGTCCTGCAGCAGGATGGGCCCGTTGGGCCCGGCCGTCAGCGAGAACTCGTCGCTCGGCGCCGGCGCCCCGGCGTTGGTCGTGGTGGTGGGACGGTCGTTGGAGGTCATGGCATTCTCCTATCCGCTCACAACAAGTGCATCTCCCTTTCGACCCTACCTACCCAATCCGCCGCTTGTTACCCACTGTTCAGACGAACGTCACGCCGGTCGGGAGGCCGCCTGTTTGGCTGCCTCCCATCCGGCCACCATGGCGCCAAACCGCATGGGGTTGTAGACGTCCTCTTCATAGGCCCAAAGCCCATCGCCGGCGTACTTGAGCAGGGTGAAGTTGTACGCCTGATGGGTCGAGCCGTCCCCTGGGTCCTCCATCCGGTTCCAGACCTGGCAGACGATCCAGCCCCGTTCCTCGTCGATCACGTACCAGTCGATGGGGAACTCGGGCATGGCGCTCCCGGGGTACTCGGACATGCACGACGTGATCCATTCGCTGATGGCCGCTCGCCCGCTGAAGGTGCCGTAGTGGTGCTCGACGTAGGTGGCGTCTTCGGTGAACTGGTCGGCCCACACCTTCCAATTGCCGGTCCGGCCGGCCTCGGCCGCCAACTCCTGGTAGTGATGGAACGCAGATTCGAGCTCGTCCCTGCTCCATGTGCTCATGTCGCCTCCTCGCCAGCCCCCAGGGCCACCGATCAAGTGTGGGTTGCCTCCGCTCCGTGGTCAAGCGAGCCAACGCCGAGGTGTGCGCAGTGCCGTGGCGCCACCGGGGGCCGACCAGGCCCCAGACCCACGAGTTCGCCTGGCCGGCTCTGTGGCCACTGCTCGCCGGCGTTCACGATCGCCACGATGTGGGTAGGGGTGTCATCATGGAGCGCGGAGACGTACCCGAGGCCGACCGAGCGGAACATTCGCCGGCCGACGACCCGTTCGACGAGCGTCCGAGCGGGCCGGTGGCGAGCAACGAGGTCCCCGAAGCGGACAGCATCGAACAGGCCCTGCCCGCCAATTTGCAGGCCGCGCCCGCGAGTACCGGGGCGAGCGGCCAGAAGCCGACGAGGCCGACTGGATCGATCAGGGCATCATCGAGGACCGAGACGACGAACGCCCCGACAGCTGATCGCCGGGCTGCTGCCGGGCTGTTACGGCCGGCGCCGCGGCTGTTACGGCCGGCGCCGCGGCTGTTACGGTCGGCGGCCGCGGTTGATACGGTCGGCGGCCGCGGCTGATCGGAGGTTGCCCGCGGCTGACCGGGACCAACCGCCGGACTGAAGCGGGGGGCGGCCCGGACTGAGCGCCGCCTGATACCGTCGACGTCACCGCACGGCGCGGTCGGAACGGGGGCACCGAGGGGGCTGGGACTCCGGACCGAAGCGACCGACTCGGCGCTCGGAGGGATTGACGGAGGTGGATCGACAGGGGCTGCGTCAACTGTTCGACATGACGGGCCGGGTGGTCGTGGTCACCGGCGGGACGCGGGGAATCGGTCTGGCCCTGGCCACCGGCTACGTGGCCGCCGGGGCCAAGGTGGTGGTGGCCAGTCGCAAGGCGGACGCGTGCGACCTGGTCGCCGGCCAGCTCCGCGACCTCGGCGGCGAGGTACGGGGGAAGGCCACCCACCTGGGCGACCTCGACGCCCTCGACGATCTGGTCGCATACACGGTCGACTCGTTCGGCGGCATAGACGTGGTCGTCAACAACGCGGCCAACTCGCTCACCCAACCACTGGGTGCATTCACCACCGAAGCCTGGTCGAAGTCGTTCGACGTGAACCTGCGGGGTCCCGTCTTCCTGGTGCAAAAGGCGCTCCCCTACCTACAGGCGAGCGCCCACGCCGCCGTCCTCAACGTCATCTCCGTCGGGGCGTTCATCTTCTCGCCGTCGGTCGCCATGTACGCCGCCGGAAAGGCCGCCCTCATGGCCTTCACCCGTTCGATGGCCGCTGAGTATGCCGTCCACGGGATCCGGGTGAACGCACTGGCCCCCGGTTCGGTCGACACCGACATGGTCCGGGCCAACTCGCCCGAGTTCCAACAGGCCATGGCTGCGGCCTCGTTCCAGGGCCGGATCGCCTCCCCCGACGAGATGGTCGGCCCTGCACTCCTTCTCTCCTCCGACGCCGGCAGCTTCATCACCGGTCAGGTCCTGATCGCCGACGGAGGCATGACGCCCTATTGAACATGGGCCCGCCGCCCCGGGCTGACGGCAACGTTGCCCCGGATCGCCGGGTGGGTACAAACTGCAGCTATGCCCGAATCCACTGCCTGGTCCGACGCCGCTACCGCACTTACTGATGCGCTCCAGCTGGCCGCGCCCCCGATTGCCATCACCTTCTCCGATGCCGCGCCCCAAGGTGTCGCGCCCTTCGACGCGCCCATGCCCGAGCCCACTGCCGACGGGCGGACCGGCCGGGTGCCGGCCGGGTGTGTCTTTTGGACCAAGGCGGTCGACCGGACGTTCACCACGGTTGCCGCCGACCATGGAAACTGCAGCGTCGGAAGTCTGACGCACGGATTCGCGACGCTCGACGAGGTCGCCGGCCATTCGGATGTGGCTGCATTGGTGGAGTCGGGCTGGGTGACCATGGACATGGTCCCCGAAATCCCCGTCGTCAACGACAGGCCGGGCACGGTGACCTACGGCCCGTTGGCCGAGTCGCCCGTCGATCCGGACGTCGTCCTGATCCGCGTCAACGGCAAACAGCTGATGGTGTTGTCCGACGCCCTTCCCGGCCTGCGCATCGAGGGAAAGCCGCAGTGCCACATCGTCGCCGTGGCCAAGCAACGAGGTGAGGTCGCAGCGAGTGTTGGTTGCATGCTGAGCCGAACCCGGACCAACATGTCGAGCAGGGAGATGACCTGCGCCATCCCGGCGACCAAGCTGGGCGATGTGATCGCACAAATCGAGGCGACCGCCGCGACCGATGCCATCGTCGCTTCCTACGCAGCCGAGGATGCCCGGCGCTTCCTCCCTGTCTGAGAGCCGCGACCCTGTCTGAGAGCCGCGACCCTGTCTGAGAGCCGCGACCCTGTCTGAGAGCCGCGACCGGACGCCTTACTTCTTGGCCGCCTCGTAGTACGGGTTGGTCCCGGCGGCGTGGTCGGTCACGTCGATCACCTGGAGGATCTCGGGGACCGATTCGCGCAAGGCGACTTCGATGCCCTGGCTCAGGGTGACGGTGGCCATCCCGCAACCCGCACATCCTCCGCTCAGGCGAAGGTAGACAGCGTCGTCCTCCACCGCCACCAGGTCGGCGCGACCACCGTGGGCTGCGATGCCGGGGTTGATCTGTTGCTCCAGGACCTGGAGGACCCGCTGGGCGACGTCGCCGCTGAGATCGGCCGGTGGGCCGCTCAAGGCCGGGCTGGGGCCCGCTGGGAGAGGCGGCCGGTTCGGGTTCTGGATGACCATCCCGCCCAGGTTTGCGTCCGGGTTGACATCCAGGGTGGCCCCGCGCATCTTGCCCACACTGTCGGCCGGCACCACCAGGGCCAGACCTCCCCGTTCGGTGCTCCAGTCCTGGGGGCCGGCATCGGCCAGGGCCTGGAAGTACATGTCGTAGGAGTAGGCGCCACCGCTCGATCCCGACACCTCGACCCAAAGGGCGAGCGACTCGCCGTCTTCCTCCGCGGCTCGGAGCTCGAGCACCATCGCCAAAGCAGCATCGGTCGCCCGGAGAACCGGGCCGCCTCCGCCCTGTACGTCACTATCGCTCATGGTGCCCTCGCCTCGGCGTTGCCCGTAGCAGCCAGTATAGGAGGGTGCCCCGGATCCTCCTGTTGCTCCCCACGGCCACCTACCGGGCATCGGATTTTCTCTCCGCCGCCGGGCGCCTCGGCGTCGACGTCGTGGTCGGCTCCGAGCACCGCCAGGCGCTCAGTGGCGCCATGGGCGACCGGGCCCTTGTCGTGCCCATGGGTGACGCCGCCTCGGCTGTGGCCGCCATCGTGCTCTTGGACCACCGAACCCCGCTCGACGCCGTCCTGGCCGTCGACGACCAGGGTGTGATCGTCGCCGCCCTGGCCGCCCAGCAGCTGGGCCTCCGGCACAGTTCGCCCGGCGCCGTCGCCAGTACCAGGGACAAGGCGGTCATGCGGCAGAGCCTGTCGGCCGCGGCCCTTCCCCAACCCCGCTTCCGGATCGTCCCCCCCTGGGCTGAGGTCGCTGCCGCGGCGACCGAGATCGGCTTTCCGTGTGTGGTGAAGCCCATCTCCCGGTCGGCCAGCCAGGGGGTCATCCGGGTCGACGACTCGGCCCAGGCCGATGCAGCTCAGGCCCAGGTCCGGGCCATCGTCGGCAACGACTCGGAGCCCCTCCTGGTCGAGGGCTACCTGCCCGGCGCCGAGGTCGCCGTCGAGGGTCTGCTCCAAGGCGGCGAGCTCGAGGTGTTGGCCGTGTTCGACAAGCCCGATCCGATGGACGGCCCCTACTTCGAAGAGAGCATCTATGTGACGCCGTCGCGCCAGCCCACGTCAGTCCGGGCCGCGGTGGAGTCCGCGGTGGCCAGGGCTGCCGCCGCGTTGGGGCTCCAAGAGGGTCCGGTGCACGCCGAGCTGCGCGTCGACCCGGCCGGCGCGGTCACGGTGCTCGAGCTCGCGGCCCGCTCCATCGGCGGTCTGTGCGCCCGTTCGCTGCGGTTCGGGGCCGGGGTCAGCCTCGAGGAGGTCATCATCCGGCACGCGCTGGGCATGGGGCTCGAGGGTCTCACCCGCGAGGCCCGGGCCTCGGGGGTCATGATGATGCCGATTCGGGCCGCCGGCATACTCGACAAGGTGACGGGCCTCGATGAGGCTCGGGCCGTCGGCGGCATCGTCGGCGTGGAGATCAGCATCCCCACCGGTCGTGCTGTGGTTCCCCTGCCCGAGGGCGACCGGTACCTGGGATTCATCTTTGCCCGGGCCGAGACGCCACAACAGGTCGAGGATGCCCTTCGACGGGCCGAGTCCTCCGTCCAGGTGCACCTGCGCTGACGGCCTCGCCAACGGCGCCCGATAGGCTCGAGCGGGTGCGGATCCTCCTGGTGTCCACCTATGAGTTGGGTCATCAGCCGCTCCATGTGGCCGCGCCGGCCACAGCTCTCTTGGACGCAGGCCACGAGGTTCGATGCGCCGACGTCGCCCTCGACCCCCTCGACGCCGGCACCGTCGACTGGGCCGACCGGATCGCCTTCTCGGTGCCCATGCACACGGCCATGCGGCTGGCCATCGGGGTCGCCGCGACCATCCGGGCCCGGCGACCGCAGACGCCGCTTTGCTTCTACGGACTGTACGCACCGGTCAGCCGGGACCTGACCGTCCGATCGGCCGCCGACGCCGTCATCGCCGGTGAATACGAACCGGCCCTGCTGGCCTGGGCGGCCGGCGAGGATCCCGGCCCTGTCATCCAGCTGACCAGGGCGGCCTCACGCGTCCCGGCCCGTCACCTGCTGCCGCCCCTCGATAGGTACGCCCGCCTGGTCGTCGATGGCGGCGAGCGACTGGTGGGGTCGGTCGAGGCCAGCCGAGGCTGCTCACACCGGTGTCGGCACTGTCCCGTCCCGGTCGTCTACGACGGCCGGGTCCGCCGGGTCGACATAGCCGAGTTGGTGGCCGACGTCGACCAATTGGTGGCTGCCGGGGCCGGCCACGTGTCCTTCGCCGACCCCGACTTCCTCAACGCCCCGCTCCACGCCCGCCGAGTGGTCGCCGCCGTCCATGAGCGTCATCCCCATCTGACCTTCGACTGCACGACCAAGGTGGAGCACATCCTCGCCCACAGCGACGCCCTGCCCGACCTGGCCGCGGCAGGCTGTGCCTTCGTCGTGTCCGCCCTGGAGTCGGTGAACGACACCACGCTCGGGTACCTCGACAAGGGCCACACCGTGTCCGAGGCGTCCGAGGCCATCGTGCTCCTTCGTCGCCAGGGCATCGAGGTTCGTCCGTCCTGGCTGCCCTTCACCCCGTGGACGACGATCGAGGACCTGGTCGACCTGGTCGATTTCGTCCAGGCTCACGATCTGGTACCCAATGTGGACCCGGTGCAGTACACCGTGCGACTCCTGGTGCCCGAAGGCTCCTTGCTGCTCGGACGACCGGAGATGACCGAGCACCTCGGCCTCTACGACGCAGACCGCTTGGGCTGGACGTGGGTCCACCCTGACCCCTCGATGGACCAGCTGCAACAGGATCTTGCCGCGCTGGTCGAGGCGCGGGTCGACCAGGCCCCGACGGAGACGTTCGGGGAGATCGATGCCCTGATCCGCTCCCGGGCCGGCGGTTCGGTCCCCATCCCCTCGCCAGGATCGGCCTCGAGTGGTCCGGCACCGGACCGGCGCGCCCGGCTCACCGAGCCCTGGTTCTGCTGCAGCGAGCCCACCGCCGCCCAGCTGGCCCCCCTCGCGCCCTTCGGGTGAACCCGGGCCTACGCTCGGCGGCTACTCGGTTCAGCCGTCCTCGGTGACGGGAATGGCCATGTGGGCCAGCATCACCCGTAGCTGGTCACGAAGGAAGGTCGGATCCTCGTCCTCGAGCCCGCTGGACTGGATCAGGAGCGGCTCGAAGAGCAGCCAGCCCATGGCCAGCGCCGCCCCCTGACTGGCCCGGATTCGGGCCGAGCGCTCGTCCAACCCGCCGACGTCCCGGGCCAGGGAAGCCAGCTGGACGAGGATGGGGTGGTTGCCCGGCAGCGGCGCCAGAGCCGTTTCCTCGAGCACGGCCCGGCCCAGGATCCGGGTATAGGTCATCACCGGACTGTCCTCGTCCATCGCCGTGCCGGCGGCCATCGAATCCCGGGCCCTGGTGGCCAGATGGTCGAGGACTGCTTGGACCAGCGCCTGTTTCGACCCGAAGTAGTGGTGGACCAGCCCGTGATTGACCCCGGCCACCCTTGCGATCTCCCGTACCGACACCGAGCCCGGGTTCCTGCGAACGAAGAGCTGCGTGGCCGCTTCGATCAGGGCGGACTCGGTGGCTGCCCGGTCGTAGGACCGGTAGGTTGTGGCCCCGTCCTGGTCTGCGCCGGTCGTTCCCGGTCGGGAGTCCATGTCCGGGTCGCAGCTGGGCTCGATCTGCTCGACGTAGTGCATCTCAGCGGGCCGTGGCGATCACGCCGGGGAACGAGGGAAACGGTCGTCCGGCACGCGCGAACCGACCTGGCGCGAGCCGACCTGGTGCCAATGGTCTCGGGCCGACGAGTGGGGACATCGAACTTCCTTGCTGGTGGGCGACGGTTTTATTATTATACGCTTGACTAACTCAGCTCAAGTCAATAGCGTGTCGCCAGCGAGTTATACACCGGACTAAGTAGGGCAGCCGCAGCACCCTGAGGAGGGCCGATGTCGGATCCAGGACACGACGTGCGGGAGAACTGTGCCGCGGGCGTCGAGCTGACCGGGGGCCGCCGGCAGCTCGATCCGGAGGGGGGATCGGACCGGGCCGGCGTGGCCTCCCGGGGGAACACCGGGCGTGGGGAGGACATCCACTCGACGACCTACCGGCACGTCGACGGGGCGGCGCTCGACGGTTCTCGTCGCTACGAGCTCACGTTCAACCCGGGCGAGCTGTCCGACGCCGGGCACTTCTGGTCGCTCACGATGTACGGCCTCGACTGTGACCTGGCCCAAAAGCGCATCGACCGCTACTCGATCGGGGACCGCACCCCGTGGCTCCGGACGGATCCCGACGGCGGCATGACCCTCGTGCTGCAACACGAGCGGCCCGACGACGAGGGGGTGCTCAACTGGCTCCCTGCACCCGAGGGTGAGTTCTGCCTGGTCTTCCGGACCGACGGTCCCGTCCGGCCGGTCATGGACCATGCCTGGGTCCCCCCGGCCGTCCGCGTGGTGGCCTAGGTCCACGTGGTGGCTCACGAGAAGCCGGCCACCGACGACAGGATGCCCTGCACGTATTGCGAGGTCGAGGCGAACATACCGCTCTGCGACACCGACGCGAACCCCTGATAGTAGGAAGCCAGGGCCACGCTCTCGCTGCCTCCCGACTCGACCAACAGGTCATGGAGGAGCGCCGCCGACATCTCGATGTTGTCCGAGGGGACGGTCGGGTCAAGGGTGGGGTCTCCGAGGCGGATACGGAGGCTGCTGACCGTAGCAGGCTCGAGTTGGCCGATGCCCACCGCCCCCGTGCTCGACACCACGCCACTCTGCCAACCGGACTCCCACCAGCACATGGCCTCGAGCAGGCTCACCGGGACTCCGAACGTCCCCGCCCACTGCTGAAATTGCGGCTGGAGCTGGACCCGATCCGGGTGGGCGAGCACCTGAGCGGGTAGGCCGCCGCCGGTCGACACCGCCACCTGGGTCGCCGTTCCTCCGGCAGGAGCAGGTGCGGGCCCACTGACCAGCAACCGGGATCCGGCCTCGACGTTGTTCGGGTCGGTGATCCCGTTGAGCTGTGCCAGCGCCGCCACCGTCGTCCCGTAGCGGGCGGCGATGCCGGTGAGGTTGTCCCCGGCGACCACGACAATGGTGGTGGTCTGGGCGGTGGCCGACGTGGCCGTCGCACTGGACCCCGAGGGGATCAGGAGCGTTGCCCCGGCCAGGACCAGGTTGGGGTCGGCGATGCCGTTGGCCGCGGCCAGCGCCGACACCGTGGTGCCGTAGCTCCCGGCAATCTGCCCGAGCGTCTGGCCCGGCTCGACCTGCACGGCGACGGCCCCGGCCGGGCCGCCCGCCAGCATCGCCAGCGGTACCAGGGCACCGACGAGGCCGCCGACCGCGCCCAGCACCCAGACCCGACACCTCGTTAGCCACGTTGCCACCATTGACCTCATAACCCCCAACTGTTACAAAGACCGCCCGCTCTCCACAAGGGGTCTTGGCCGCGGAATAAAGACAGATTGTTGTTGCTTAAATAGGCAGTGGTTCTCTGCGTAGGAGATCACCAGGAGGTCGGGGTCATGGCCACGGCAATCGTCACCGGAGCGTCGAAGGGGTTGGGCCAGGCACTGGCCGCCGGACTGGCCCGGTCGGGGTGGGCGCTGGTCATCGACGCCCGGCACGAGGCACCCCTGCGTCGGGCGGCGGCGGCTATGCGCAAGACCGGCGACACCGGCGCCCGAGTGGTGGACCTGGTCGGCGACATCACCGATGCGGGGCACCGGCGCGAACTGATCGCCGCGGCCAATGGACTGGGTGGGGTCGACTTGGTGGTGAACAACGCCAGCACGCTGGGCGCCTCTCCCCTGCCCCCTCTTCGTTCCTATCCGCTCCCGACGCTCCGCGAGGTACTGGAGACGAACGTGGTCGCCCCGTTGGCCCTGCTCCAAGAGGCGCTGCCCGCGCTCTCGGCCTCGCCCGACCCCCGGATCCTCAACGTGACGTCGGATGCTGCGGCAGAGCCATACGAGGGGTGGGGCGGCTACGGCCCGTCCAAGGCCGCGCTCGACCACCTCAGTGCCGTGTTGGCCGTGGAGGAACCGCGACTACGGGTATGGGCCCTCGATCCGGGCGACCTGCGGACCCAGATGCACCAAGACGCCTTTCCCGGCGAGGACATCTCGGACCGGCCCGATCCGGCATCGGTCGTGCCCGCACTCCTCGACCTCATAGCCGGTGACCGGCCCAGCGGGCGGTACCGAGCTGTCGACCTCACGGTGGCGAAGGCCGGGAGCAGGCCGTGACCGCGGTGGCCGAACGACGGCTCGGCGGGTTGCCCGTCTTCGATCTACCCGCCGAACTGGAGGCTCCCTCCCCGCCCGAGGCCAGGGGGCTGACCCGCGACGCGGTCCGCATGCTGGTGGCCGATCGGAAGGATGGGTCGCTGGTGGATACCACCTTCTCGGAGCTGCCCCGGATGCTCCACGAAGGCGACCTCGTGGTCATCAACACGTCGGGGACCTTGGCCGCCGAGGTCCGTGGCACCGATAGCCAGGGGCGAGGCGTCGACGTGCACCTGTCCACCCAGCTCCCCGCCGACCTGTGGACCGTGGAACTACGGCGCGCCGGACAACCGGTTTTCGACGCTGCGGCCGGCCAGCCGATCGCCATGCCCGCCGGCGGGCAGGTCGTGCTGCTGGCCCCGTACGCCGAGCACCCAGCCGGCGTCCGCCTCTGGGTGGCGAAGGTCGATGTCCCCACGCGGCTGCACACCTACCTGGCCGAGTACGGGCGACCCATTCGCTACGGGTACGTCCAGGGAGACTGGCCCATCACGGCGTACCAGAACGTCTACGTCACCGAGCCCGGCTCGGCCGAGATGCCCAGCGCCGGGCGGCCCTTCACCGCAGAGATGCTCACTCGACTGGTGGCCGGCGGGATCGGCGTCAGCCCGATCGTCCTCCATACCGGCGTGGCCTCGCTCGAGGCGTCCGAGCCCCCCTATCCTGAGTACTACCGGGTCCCGGCCTCGACCGCCAGCCGCATCAACCAGACCCGGTACGACGGTGGACGCGTCGTGGCCGTCGGGACGACGGTGGTGCGGGCACTGGAGACGGTGGTGGACGAACACGGTTCGGTGCACCGGGGCGACGGTTGGACCGACACCGTCGTGACTCCCGACCGGACGGTGCGCGCCCTCGATGGGCTGCTGACCGGCTGGCACGAACCCGAGGCCTCGCACCTGGCCATGTTGGAGGCCGTGGCCGGCCGCGATCTGCTCGAACGGTCCTATGCCCTGGCCCTCGAACGCGGCTACTTGTGGCATGAGTTCGGTGACGTGCATCTGGTGCTGCGGTGACCGGGTCGGGCCGCGACCTCGAGCCACCGCTGGCGGCGATGCCGTCGACCCGGCGCGCCATTCTGACCTCCCTCAAGCGACACGGGGACCGGGAGGCTCGGGACCTCGCCGCCGAAGTCGGGCTCAGCGTCGCCGCGGTACGTCAACAGCTGTCGCGCCTGGACGACGACGGCCTCGTCACCCATCGCCGTCGACCCGAGGGCCGCGGGCGCCCCACCCACTCCTACGAGCTCACGCCGGCGGCCGAGAACCTGTTTCCCAAGCGGTACGGCGATCTCACCACCGAGCTCCTCGGCTACCTGGGCGGCCCGAACAGTGATCAGGTCGACGACCTCTTCGAGCATCGGCGGCGACGCCGCCTCGACAGCGCCCGGACGCGGCTGGCCGGGCTCGGACTGGGTGAGCAGGTGGACGAGCTGGCCCGGATCCTCGACGAGGACGGATACCTGGCCGATGTCGAACCGTGGGAGGAGGGATGGCGAATCGTCGAGCACAATTGCGCCATCCTCTCGGTGGCGTCCGGATTCAGGCAGGCGTGCCGGAGCGAGCTCGAATTCATCCAGGACGCACTCCCCGGCGCCCGGGTGACCCGGGTCTCGCACATCCTCGAGGGTGCCCACGTGTGCGCCTACGAGATCCGGGCCCGTGGGCCCGGCGACAATTGACGAAGTCACAGGCCGGGAGACATGGTTACCGACTGTGCCCGCAGTACGAGCCAACTTCCTTGACTGTCGAACCCGAGCCTCCTGAGGGCGACCCGTCCACCGGCAAGCAGGAGCAAGAAGAGCCGCGCCTCCTCTCCTGGAAGGCAGTGGCCAAGCGGGCCGTCGTCATGTCCATCGCCGGGGCGGCCCTCTACCTGGTGGCACCGAAGCTGGTGGGGGTCTTTTCCTCGTTTCCCCAGCTCGCCTCGCTGGACCTGATCTGGCTGGCCGCCACCTTGATCGCCCAGGCGGCCCATTTCGCCTGTACCTTCGCGCTCCAGCGGATCGCCCTTCGGACCAAGGCCTGGTTCCCGGTGGTGACGGCCCAGCTGGCCGGGAACTCCATCAGCCTGATCATGCCCGGCGGAGCTGCGGCCGGGGCGGCGGTCCAATTCCGGATGCTGGCCACGAGCGGCATGGACGCCGGGGAGGCGGTCGGCGGCCTCACCGCCTTCTCGCTCCTCGGGGTGGCCGGGCTCCTGGCCCTCCCGCTGTTCGCACTCCCGGCCATCCTCTTAGGCACCCCCATCAACCGGAGCCTGTTCGATGCGGCCCTGGTCGGCATGGTCGGGTTCGTCCTGTTTGCCGGCTTCAGTGCCACCCTCTTGGTCACCGACCGCCCGCTCGAGGCAGTTGGGCAGGCGATCCAGTGGACCCGCAACCGCCTGATGCGTCGCCGGGCGCCGCTGACCGGCCTCGAGAGCCAGCTGGTGACCCAGCGCGATCTGATCCGGGGCGTGCTGGGCGAACAATGGTGGCAGGCCGTGTTGCTGTCGGCCGGCAGGCTCGCCTTCGACTTCCTCAGCCTGCTCTGCGCGCTGCGGGCCGTGGGCAGCCGCCCGAGTCCGTCCCTGGTCCTCATCGCCTACGCCGTGACCGGGGTCATCGGCTTGATCCCGATCACCCCCGGGGGGCTGGGCATCGTCGAGGCGAGCCTCACTGGGTTCCTGGTCCTGGCCGGCGTGGACTCGGGGGCGGCCGTGCTGGCCACGCTCACCTACCGGCTGGCCTCGTACTGGTTGCCCCTGCTGGCCGGGCCCTTCGCCTACGCCATCTTCAAGCGGCGCTACCGAAACGGCCCACGTCGGTCGCCGGACCAGGCTGCCCCGTCACCGGCCTGACGCCACCGGGACATCGGCATCGGGCTCGGTCCCGAGGTCGGCATCGAGCGTCACAGCACGAACTTGATGGCCAGGATCCCGGCACACATGAGAAGGCAGACAGCAATCTGACCGAGGAGCTGCCTCCGGCCCAGCTGGCCCCGGACGCCGGCGATGGCCTCGAATACGAGGAGAAGGGTGATCGACGAGATCAGTGCGGCGATGACCGCACCGTGGGTCGAGGCCCCGAGGGCCAGGGCGACGACGAACACCACGATCTCAGTCAGGCCGCCCCTGACGATCGTCCACTGGCGGCCGAGCTCGCGGACCACGCCGTGGGTGAGGCCGGGGTCGCCGGGGGCGAGCCGGGCGGCCAGCGTGTAGGCGTATGCGTGGGCGAGCCAGTACACGATGAGCGTCCCCACCACCGCGCCGATGTCCCGGAACGCGGGGTTCGGCTCGGTGCTCTCGGCGGCGAAGAGGATGCCGACGGCCAGGGTGCCATAGACGGTTCCGACGGGATTGCTGGCCGGGAGCAAGAAGTTGCCGATGGCCCGGGACAACGTGCGACCTCGGCCCACCCGCTCGGCTTCAACCTCACCTGTGCCCACTCGGGCATCTCCCCGCTCAATGTCGAATGAGCCCAGCACGTTACTCCGAGGCGGGCACAAGGAGGCCCAGGAGGGTGCTACCAGTAGACGCCGTCGAGCATCCGGCGTAGATGGGCGTGATGAGCGATGGCGTGGTCGGGATCCTCGGGCATCTCCGCCTCACCGAAACGGATCGAACGCCGGGTGATCCGGAACATGACGATACCGTGGCGGAGGGCGGCATAGGCGGTGTAAAAGTCGAGATGGCGCGGTTCGTAGCCGGTGAGTGCCCGGTAGGTGTCGGCCACGTCCTCTCGGCGCAGGACATCGGGCAGACCGGGCATGCCCAGATCCTCGACCATGTCCTGGAAGAAGCGGTGGATGTAGATCATCCAACCCAGGTCGATCTCGCGGGGACCGATCGATGCCATCTCCCAGTCGAGCACCGCCACCGGGGTGAAGTCGCGGAACATCATGTTCCCGACGCGTGCGTCGCCCCAGCTGAGGACACTGTCGTCCTCGTTCTCGGGCCAGTGGTCTTCGAGCCACTCGAAACCCCGTTCGATCAGGGGCGACCGGACGCCATCGGACGCCACCCAGTCGTAGTAGGTGCGCTGGCTCCGCACGTGGGCGCGCAGGTGGCTCTCCCCGTCTGCATTCTCGGCCAGGAAGCCGGCCGGCCCGTCCGCGGTGAGCTGGTGGAGCGCAGCCACCACCTCCACGGCATGGCGCTGGAGCCGCAAGCGGTCGTCGGGATCGGCGTCGAAGAACCAGTTGTCCCCGAAGGTGTAGGGCATCACATCGGGCGGGACAATGCCCTCGATCCGCTCCATCACGAAGAAGGGGACGCCGATGGCCTCGGTACCCGTCTCGAGCCAGAGCACCTCGGGGACGGGCACGTCGGTGTGCTCGGCGACCAACTGCATGGTCAGGAACTGGCGCTCCATGTCGTAGACCCGGAAGACGGGGTCGGCGCCGGGGTCGGGGGCGATGCGGGCCACCAGCTGTCTCGGCTCGGCCTCTCCGGACACGGTCAGGTCGAAGAGCACCGTTTCCGACGACATTCCGTTGGAGGCGGGCACGACCAATTCGGACACGACGGCATTGGGGACCTTGGTCGCCACCCAGTCCTCGAGCTGTGACCGCAGGCGGTCGTAGTCTCGGGTCGACGTCTTCGGTCGATCGCCGGTGGGCTCGTGGCTGATGGTCATGGGTGCAACACCTCAGTGTCTGTCGTGGTTCTGATGGAGGCGCCGAGCCCGGCGGATGCCGAAGGCACTCCAGTTGTCATGATCCTCGCCATACGCCGTGATCCCGTCGAAGGACCACTGGGTCAGGCAGTTCACGGTATAGAGGTTGGGGTTGAGAAAGAGCCCGAGACCGTTCAGGCACCGGCCTTCGGCGTGGAGCTCACGTCCTTCCTCGTCGGTCAGATCGACGACGACGGCGGCGGGGTGGCCGGTCCGGTCATCTCGCTCGGTCACGAGTCGGGTACCCGACGTCACCTTGGCCCATTCCCCGTCGCGCAGCAGATAGCCGTGGATGGCCGTGCTGCCGGCGCCGAAGTCCATGGTGATGGCGTGAAAGGCGTCCCGATCCGACGCGGTGGCGTAGCTGTAGCCGCCGCACTGGGCCGGCGATCCATGGATGCCTCGTCCGAACTGGGAGCGGACCCCCCATGACCGGTCCCGGAAGCCGAAAGCGTCGACGGGGATCTCCTCGCCGGCCAACGTGATGGTGCCGATGTAGCGGCCGGGTTGGTCAAGGTGGGACTGGCCGAGGTAGTTCGGGCGGGCGATGGCCGTGAAGGTCAGACGGACGCTGATCTCCGACTCGTCACCCTCACTCGCGTCGGGGTCGTCGTAGGCGATCTGGTAGCGCCGCAATGGCTCCAGGCAGCGGTAGGCGATGCCGTTGGGCAGGGCGATGTCCGAGAGGGGTTGGTCGGGCAGGGGCATATGCCAGAATTGCCGAGCGTGGAGGGCATCGGTCGGGCTGTGGCCGGTGTCGTCCCAGAAGAAGGCCCCGCCGGCGACGACCTTCTGATTGGCACGGAAGAACGGATAGAGCTGCCCCGACAGCCGGCGCCCGGGCACGGTGAAGGTGAACCAGCACGTCTCGGTCCAGTAGGGGTCATCGCTGGTCGGCGGGTGGAACTCGTCGTCTTGATGGTGCTCGTCCACCTCTGACCCCCCGGACGACGGCGGCATGCCCGCGAAGCCCGCCCTGAAGGTACTTGACCGGAAGCCGGCCCGCTGGACGGGCACCGTCGAGGCGAACCTGGCGGGGCGCCCCGGTGCTACCCGCGGGCCGGCTCGGGGACGGCACCCTGAGCCAGTCCCGGTGGGACAGGGCCCGAGCCTCGTGGCGCCGGCGAGAAATGGGCCGAGCCCACGTAGGCCACGGTGACGGCCACGATGACCAGCGGAATGGCCGCGCCACCCGACGACTCGGTCAACAGGCTGGCCAGCAGCACCGAGGTCAGGGGCAGCTTGAGCATCACCACGCACATCGCCCCGATGCCCATGGCCAGCGCCGGGACCATCGGGAGCCCGGGCAGATGGGAGAGGGCCATGCCCCCCACCGCGCCGAGGAAGAGGGCCGGGAAGACCGGACCACCGCGGAAGCTGCTCAACGAGACGCTGTAGGCGACGCCCTTGCACGCGGCGAGCAGCACCAGCGTGCCGAGTGACCACCCGGCGGCGTGCTCGACGACCGGCCCGAGGGCGGTCTGACCGGAGAAGAGCACAGTGGTGGATCCCTTCCCGGTGCCGGCCTCGAACAGGATGGCCGCCCCGGCGACGGCCAGGCCGGCGACCGGCGTGAGGAGAACCCGCCTCGGGTCGACGAGGGAGCGCAGGTAGAGGGCGAGCCAGCGAATGACCCCGCCGAAGGCCACCGCGGCCAGTCCGATGACCAAGGCCCAGCCGAATTCGGCGACGTCGGGGGTGGCGAAGTGGGGCAGATCCGGTATGGCCAGGGAGAAGATGCCGAATCCGGTCCAGCTGTCCAACCCGACGAAGACGAGGTAGCCGATGCCCGCCGACAACAGACCGGGGACGAGGACGAGGCCCAAGACCGGGCCGCCCAACCCGGACGCCTCCATGAGGAGGAACGCGCCGAGCAGGGGGGAGCCGAACAGCGTGCTGATGGCGGCGAAGCTCCCGGCTCCGGCCAGGACAGCGGACACCATCGGGGGGGCGTCCCTCGTGGCCAGCCGGACGGCGCAGACCCCGAGCCCTCCGCCGAGGGCGATGAGGGGCGCCTCCGGCCCGAGGACCGCACCCAGGATCAGGGTGGCCAGGGCGGCCAGGGCGATCCCCGGGAGCTCTGCGGCCGAGGGCGCGCCCGACCCGACCTGGAGCCCGTCAGCGGGAGCATGGCCACCGGTACCGGGCAGGTACTTGATAGCCGCTGCCACCACCAACCCGCTGATGGCGAGGAGGGGCACCGGCCACCAGAGGGGCACGCGGTCGAAGCCGAGCGCATGGGGGAGGTGGGTGTACAGCTGGTTCTGGCTGTACGTGACCAGCTCCAAGAAGAAGTAGGCCAGTGCAGAGATGGGCACGCCGATGGCGGCGGCCAGGACCAGTACCTTGAGATAGGAGCGGCTCTTCAGCAGCTCGAGGGGATTGGGCAGGGCGGCCATGGACCGCACATTGGACCACGCCGCACACCGAGCGGTCCATCTGTTTGTGTCCGGCGATGGATGCACGTCTCGGGTACCCGGGCCGGCGGCTACACGAAGAACACCTGCTGCAGCAGGTTCACGCACGACGGGCCGTTCGACGCCCAGATCTCGGGCTCCATGACCTCGGATGCCGGGTCGCGGACCAACATGGCCGAGCGTGTGCCGTATGTCTCAGTGTGGACACAGCAGGCCGAGATCTGGGCGCTGAATCGGGACGCCTCGGTTTCATCCATCGGCGGGCGAACAACGACGTGGTCGGCCAGCACGGTCCGCAAGTGGCACAGCACCTCGTCACCCGAGCAGCCGCCGAGGTCCCCGATCAATCTGCGCACACGTTCCACCTTGTCGCTGGGCTCCCCGAGCGGCTTGTTCTCGAGCACGTGCACCCCGGGAGCAAGGGCCTGCGTACGGACACCGCCGGGATCGGTCATGTCGACGTGGTACAAGGACTCGCGGTCCCCGACCAGCACCCAACACGGGTTGAAGGTGCTGGGCTCGAGGGTGGCCGCCACGCGCGCAACGGCATTGGCCGCCGATGCCTGCCGGGCCAAGGCTAGGGGTATCTCGCCCCGGGATCGCCGGGATGGATCCCGTCCCGCCGCTGCCGGCTTGTTGGTGAGCCCGGCGACCACACCGTGCTCGTTGACGGCCAGCCAGGTGCCCCCGGCCAGTTCGTCCCGCCCTCCCAGGATCCTCGGTGAGGACGACGACAGGGACGTGAGGAAGGTGGCGTCCCGGTCGTAGCGCTCATCGCGATTGGCGGCAATGATCAACGGCGAGTCGGCGACCACCTGGAAGACGGCAACGAGCAGGCACACGGGCCGAGAACCAGTCAGGCTCGTCGGAGTCGTATGCGGCACACCTGGTGGGTGGCACCCTTCTCCAAGACCACGTTCGCCCGCGCCCGGGTCGGTGCGATGTTCTCGCGCAGGTTCACCAGGTTGATCCCCGACCAGATCTGTCGGGTCGTCTCATCCATCTCCTCATCGGACATCGAGGTGAAGTAGTGGAAGAACGAGTCCGGGTCCTGCAGCGCGGTCGCTCGCAGGCCAAGGAGCCGCTCGCCGAACCACCGGGCGATGTCATCCTCGGCGGCGTCGACGTAGATGGAGAAGTCGAAGAAATCCGACACCACCACCTGATCAGGTGACGCGTCCTTGGTGTCGACCTGCAAGACGTTCAGCCCCTCGACAATGACCAGCTCGGGATGCCGGATCACCTGAAATCGACCAGGCACGATGTCGTAGGTGTGATGCGAGTACACCGGGGTCACGACTTCGGGTTGCCCGGACTTGATCGCGGCCAGCGCATCGACCAGCTTGCGCTGGTCGTAGCTCTCGGGAAAGCCCTTGCGCGAGATCAGCCCTCGCGCCTCGAGCACCGCGTTCGGATAGAGGAACCCGTCCGTGGTCAGGAGGGCGACGCCTGGGCGCCCAGGGCCCCGACTCAACAGGGCCTGCAACAGCCGGGCCGTGGTGCTCTTGCCCACGGCCACGCTTCCACCGATCCCAATCACGAACGGAGCGGCCGGCCGGTCGTCCCCCAAGAACCCATCGGTCCGATGTTGGAGGTCGCGGGCCGCCGCGGCCCGGAGGGCCAAGAGCTGGGCCAGCGGGCGGTACACCTCGGTCACCTCGTCGATGGCGACCGGTTCGCCGGTAGCAGCGAGCACGGCGACATCCGACGGCGACAGTCGGTCGTCCATCGGGTCTCCGAGCGCGGCCCAGCGACGACGAGAGAAGGACTCGAAACGCACGTCCACTCGAGGGGTGGGTGCACTCCCGTGCGGAGGGGCGGGGAGAGCCATCGACAAACGCTATCGCCAACGGCCTCAGCGCCGATAGGCCAGATCCGACCGGTCCCTCCGGGCGACCGGTCCCTCACCTTCTTTGGCCCGGACAAGATCGGCCGGAACGGCGCGGGTCCACTCTCGGATGGCAAACCGCTCGGCGATACGCCACTCACCGGACCGCCGCTCGAATCGGTCCACGTAACGGAACGCCGAGGTGAAATTGCGTGCCGGGTCCCCGAGCGGTTCGCCCCAATGATGGGCGGTGCCGTAGGTCTCGGCGTGGGCGGTGTCCCCCTCCAGCTCGCACAGGTGGTTCCCGATCAGGTGCATGGTGCCGGCGAACTGGCGCAGCCCGACATCGATCCAGGCTACGTAGTCGTCGGCCGAACCGGTGAACCCGGTATGATGATCGACTCCGTCGGGGTGGTAGCAGGACCGCACCAGGGCCAGGTCGAGGCGGTCCACCCCCCGGCAGTACCGCAGTACCACCTCGAGGACGGCCTGCTTGTCGAGGAACGACTGTACCTGGTCTTCATCCATCGGCGGCTCTCCCGGGCCAGGTCCGCCCGTGGTGGCGAACGCAGGTCGAAGGTAGCGCGCCGGGAGCCCGCTCGGTACCGGGCCCGTGGGTCTATCGTCGTGGGCACCCGCCGGGCTGGGGGCACACGTATACGGGAGGTCAGGGGTGGCAGTCCAAGGCAACGGCGATGAGGGAACGCCCCGGTGAGGGCGGTCCGATGTGCCAACGGCGCGGCGAGGGTATCGGACGAACCGGCACCGACCGGCGACGGCGTCCGGGTCCGCGTCGCCTCGGCCGGCATCTGCGGCTCCGACCTCCACCTGCTGGCGTGGGACATGCCCACCATCCTGGGCCACGAAGTTGCCGGGGTGCTCAATGACGGGACCCTCGTTGCCGTGGAGCCGATCGGTCCGTGCCTCGATTGCCCCCCTTGTCGCAACGGCGAGTACAACCTCTGCATCATCGGGCCCGACATGATCATGGGGATCGGCCGGGACGGTGGCATGGCCGACGAATGCCTGGTGCCGGCGTCATCGGTCATCCCCGTCCCGTCGGGTCTGTCCAGCCAGGACGCGTGCCTGGTGGAGCCGCTGGCCGTGGCCGTGCACGGGGTGCGCCGGGCGCGGGTCGATCCGAGCGAGCGGGTTGCCGTCGTCGGGGGTGGTTCAATCGGACAGGCCGCCATCGTTGCCGTCCAGGCCACCGGGGCCACGGTGGCCATGGAGGCACGGCACGACCGTCAGGGCCAGGCTGCCGATCGCCTGGGTGCGGCCATGGTGGGTGACGGCGGCTACGACGTCGTCATCGAGGCCGCCGGCAATTCCGGCGCCCTGGCCCGCGCCGTCGAGCTGTGCCGCCCCGGGGGTCGGGTCGTGCTGCTCGCCTCCTACTGGGATGGCACCGTCGACATCCCGGCCTATGCCGTCTGCATGCGCGAGATCGATCTGATCCCGGCGAGCATGTACGGGCGGGTCGGGCCCTCACGCGACTTCGAGGTGGCAGCGGCCGTGCTGGCGGTTAGACCGGAGGTGGCCGAAACGATCATCACCCACCGGTTCCCACTCGACGCCGCCGCCGAGGCGTTCGCCGTGGCTCAGGACCGCAAGGGTGGTGCCATCAAGGTCGTCCTCGAGCCCTGACCGCACGAGGGCCAGAGAGCCCGGTCGGCCGGGGTCACTCCGAGGTGTTGACGGCTGGACCGGTCAGCTCCCAACGGTTCCCGGCCGGATCCCGGGTGAAGACGACCCGGCGGACAGCACTGTCCAAGGCCTTCCATTCGAAGCCGGAGCGGCTCAGCCGCTCCTCCGTGGCCGACAACTCTTCGCCGAGCCAAACGGCAACATGGGCCCGTGCTGCCGGCCGGTGCTCGGGGTCGACGCTCAGGTGAATCTGCCGTCCATCGTCGCCCTCGAACCACAGCGGGCTGAAGCGCGCCCGGATCTCGGCGGGTGCCTCCACACCGTGGAAGCCGAGCACATCGACCAGGAAGGCCGTCTCCGCCTCGGTCCCGTCAACCGGGATACCGAGATTGACATGTTCGAGGGTGGGCATGGCCCAACAGTAGGGCACGAGGCCTCGGGGCGCCCAGGGAACCGGGGTGGCCCGGATCGGAGGGCATGGAGCCGGCCAGCCTGTGGGCCGGCTCAGAAGCCGAGCGCGTCGCGGGTGCGGGACAGCTCGGCCGGGTCGGCGGTGGTGGGGACGAGGAAGAGCTCGTCACAGCCCACGTCCCGAGCGGCGGCGATCGAATCTCGCAGGGCTTCTGCGTTGTGGACGGGGGCCGTGTCGGCGGTCGTCCGGGCGTAGCCCGGGTCGAAGATCTTCAGGTAGTCGTAGACGTAGCCGGCCAGCTGTTCTCTGGCGTTGGGCCCGAGGGCGTACCAGAGGCTGGTGGAGAAATGGGGCTGGTCGTTCCGGCCCGCCTCCTTCCAGGCCGCCAGTACCTTGTCGCGCTGCGCCGCCAGGGCATCGCCTTGTACCTCGACGATGGCCGAGGGGTCGTCGACGCCCACGGCCCAACGGGCGGCGCGGGCCAGGGCCTTAGGACCGACCACACCGGCGACCAACGGCGGGCCGCCGGCCTGGACCGGCGGCGGGCCGACCGGATCGGAGCCCTCGAAGGGTGGGTGCTGATCCCAGATGCTCCGCATCTCGGCCACCTGCGCGTCCATGCGCGCCCACCGGTTGGTGAAGTCGCCGCCGATGGCCCGGTAGTCCTGCTCCCGGCCACCGACCCCGACGGCCACCGTCAGCCGACCCTCGCACACTTGGTCGACCGAGGCCATGTCCTTGGCCACCTGTACCGCATTGTGCGCCGGCAGCACGATCAACGTCGTCCACAGCCTGACCCGTTCGGTGAGCGCGCCGGCCGCGGCCAGCTGCACGGTCAGGGCGTGACTCGTGTAGGTCACCCGCTCAGGCACGGCGAGGCTCGACCACGGCCCCCGGTCGACTTCCCGGCACCAGGCCAGCAGTTCCCGCCGGCCGTGCGGGAGCATGGTCGGCAGGGTCATGGCGATGTCCATGGGCGTCATGATGGCACCTGACTGAGGTTACGGTTCTGTGACAATCGATTTGGGCCGGGGCAGTGGCGGAATAGATCAGCGGAGGGCTGGGTTGGACCCACTTGATCGCTATCAGCCTTCGATGTTCGGCAGGTTCCCCCCTCCCGCGGATTCGCTAGGACGGGTAGCAATCAGGAGCCCCACTCGGCCTCGGTCGGGTGGGGTTTCCTCGTTCCGGCCACAGGTGGACTCCGGCCACACCCGGCTCCGTCGCGGGGCTCCTAGTCCCGGGGTCGATGCCGTTGCCGGTGGGCCATGGCCTTAGCCGCCCCCCAGGCCAGTCCCGGATCGGCCAGCGACGGATCGATGTCGGCCAGCTTGGCCGGCGTGAGATCGTAGACATCGTCGGGAAAGTTGGCCTCACGAAACCGGTCCTTGACCACGGCCGGCACGCCAGCCTCCGACAAGACCCGGGTGGGGTAGGCCACGGCCCGGCGCAGGATGGCCAGGGGCGTCGTGGTCTGGGCATCGACGTCCAGGTCCAAGAAGGCCCGCAACTGGGGCCCAACCTCGGTGGTCGCCCGCTGACCGGCATGGGCGCCGGCCGCACGCAGCTCCGGTGTCTCGGCCAATCCGGACTGGCCGGCCCGGAGGGCGACGCATCGCTCCACCCACCGGGCCAACACCGCGTCGACGGCGTCGGCCAGCTGCTGCCCGTAGGGGTCCACGCGCCCATCCTCCCAGTCCGACCGGGCCTAGTCCGACCGGGCCCCGTCTGACCGGGCCTAGTCCGACCGGGACAGCGGGACTGTGCCGGTCGGAGAAGAGGTGGAAATGGGCGTGCCTTAGTAGGGTCGGAGCATGACCGACTTCGACAAGCTCATCGATCTCGGGCTCTCGGGCCGGCGGGGCCTGGTGGCCGGGGCCGGCTACCGGCCGGCCCGGGCGGGCATGGGTCGGCTCAGCACCCTGAAATTGGCCGCGGCCGGGGTGAGGCTGGCCTGCATCGACATCGACAAGGCCCGGGCCGAGGACATCGTGGCCGAGGTGAACGAGGGCGGGGGCTCCGCCGTGCCGGTCATCGCCGACATGACCGTGCCCGACCAGAGCAGAAGGGCGGTGGACGACGCCGTGGAGGCCCTCGGCGGGCTGGATCTGGTGGTCGACATCATCGGCGGGGCCAAGTGGTCGGTGTTCGACGAATTCTCCGACGACGACTGGCGATGGTCCATCGACAACAACATCAGCCATGCCTTCTACCTCTACCGCGCCGCCGCGGCCCACATGATCCGCCAGGGCACGGGCGGCTCGCTGGTCGCCCTGGCCTCGGTGGACGGCATCGGGTCGGCGGCCTTCCACGTCGCCTACGGCGTGGCCAAGGCCGGCATCATCTCCTTGACCAAGACGGTGGCCGAAGAGCTCGGCCGGCACGGCATCCGGGCCAACGCGGTAGCTCCGGGCAGTGTCGGAAGCGGCAACGAGGACCAGCCCGACGATGCCTGGGGCGCCGAAGGTGCAGCGCCCCTCAACTCTCCACGGGCCCGGGACATCGCCAATGCCGTACTCTTCCTCTCCTCTGGGCTGGCCGCTCGCATCACCGGCCAAACGATCGTGGTGGACGGCGGAGCAACCATCAAGTCGCCGTGGGCGCTCTCGATGGACTCGATCGAAGTGCTGAAGGACTTCTGAGCAGGCACACGACTTCGACCGGAGGAACGGGGACGAGATGTTGTTCATCGACGGCAAATGGGTGGAGGCCGCCTCGGGGCGAACGTTCGAGACGGTGAACCCGGCGACGGGTGAGGGGCTGGGCCGGGTGGCCGATGGCGGTCCCGAGGACGCCAGGGCCGCCGTCGACGCGGCCGAGGCCGCATTCCCCGACTGGTCGAAGCGCACGGCCTATGCCCGTGCCGATCTGCTGGTCGAGGCCCATCGCTTGATGCTCGAACGCCGCGAGCCGTTGGCCCGGCTCATGACCCAGGAGCAGGGTAAGCCCATTCGGATGGCCCGCAACGAGGTCGGCTACGCTGCTGACTTCCTGGCCTGGTTCGCCGAAGAGGCCAAGCGGGTCTACGGGGAGACCATCCCTTCGGCCCGGGCCGACCAGCGATTCTTGGTCCTCCACCAAGCCGTCGGCGTGGCCGCGGCCATCACGCCGTGGAACTACCCGGTCTCGATGATCACCCGGAAAGTGGCGCCGGCCGTGGCGGCCGGGTGCACGATCGTGGTGAAGCCGGCCGAGCAGACCCCGCTCTGTGCCGTCGAGACCTTCCGCGTCTTCGAGGACGCGGGCTTCCCACCCGGAGTCGTCAACCTGATCACGGCCAGCGATCCGGAACCGGTGGGAGAGGAGTTGCTCACCAACCGGGCGGTCCGCAAGATCAGCTTCACTGGCTCCACAGCCGTCGGCAAGTACATCGCCGCCCGGGCGGCCGAGCAGATGAAACGGGTCTCCCTGGAGCTGGGTGGTCACGCTCCTTTCATCGTCTACGACGATGCCGACCCCAAGCATGCGGCCAAGGGGTTGGCCCTGGTGAAGTTCCTCAACACCGGGCAGGCCTGCATCTGTCCGAACCGGGTGTTCGTCCAACGCGGGGTAGCCGAATCCTTCATCAACACGTTGGTCGAGCGGGTCGGGCGCCTTCGTCCCGGGAACGGACTCGACGACGGCGTGACCGTCGGGCCGCTCATCGACGAGGCGGCACTGGAGAAGATGCAGCGCCACGTGGACGACGCCCGGGCGCTCGGTGCCACCGTGCGGGTCGGCGGTGAGCAGCTGGTCGGGGAGGCGTTCGCCCGAGGGCAATTCTGGGCACCCACCGTCCTGACCGACGTCACCTCGGACATGGTGATCTACCGGGAGGAGACCTTCGGGCCCATCGCCCCCGTCACCGTCTTCGATGACGAGGATGAGGCCGTGTCGATGGCCAACGACACGGCCTTCGGCCTCGCCTCCTACGTGTATACGCGCGACCTGGGCCGGGCGCTCCGGACCGTGGAGGGTCTCGATTTCGGGATCATTGGAGTCAACGACATCAACCCGACGTCGGCCGCCGTGCCCTTTGGCGGTATCAAGGAGAGCGGCGTCGGACGCGAGGGTGCCCGGCAGGGAATCCACGAATATCTCGATACCAAGGTCTGCGGCATCGCCCTCTGAGGCCCCGACCACCGCCGGCAGTCCCAGGCCCCACCCCCCTCCCATCTGGTCCGTTCTCGGGCGGGGCCGGTAGAGTGCCGGCGTGCCCGTGGCCGTGACCCCCGATGGGGTGAAGATCAGCTACGCCGACCTCGGAGGATCGGGGCCCCCGTTGGTGATGGTCCATGCCACCGGGTTCCACGGTCATATCTGGGCCCCCGTCGCCGATCGGCTGCACGGGGACTTCCACTGCTTCTCCTTGGACCTTCGGGGGCACGGGGACTCTGGTGCCCCGCCCGGCCTGAACTTCGCGTGGGAGGGCTTCGCGCAGGACGTCCGGAGCGTCGTGGAGGCACTGGGTCTCGACCGTCCGAGGGCAGTCGGCCATTCCCTGGGCGGCGCCATCTCCTTGATGGTGGAACAGCACGTACCCGGAAGCTTCCACTCGATCTACGCCTATGAGCCCGCTATCTGCGTCCCGTCCCAGGATCCGGGTGACGACGGCAGTGCCGAAGCCATCGACCTGGCCCTGCGCCGGCGGTCCAGCTTCCCGTCCCGACGTGATGCCCTGGCCAACTACGCGGGCAAACCTCCCATGGACTCGTTCGCCGACGAGGCGCTGGCCGCATATGTCGAATACGGATTCGCCGCGAAGGGCGGACACGTCCATCTGAAGTGCCGACCGGAGTACGAGGCCGCGACCTTCGGTGGGTTCTCGAGCACCTCTGTCTACGAGCGGCTCCCCGAAGTGCGCTGCCCGGTCGTGATCGCCTGCGGCTCGGAGTTCGGCTCCAAGGCAGCGGAGCGCAACGACCTCTTCGCCTCCAGGCTCGCCCGGGGCCGGGCCGAGCAGCTCTCGGGTCTCAACCACTTCGGGCCGCAACAGAGCCCGGCCGTGCTCGCTGCCTCGATCCGGTCCACGCTGGGGGCGGAGGAGGCGACCGAGCGGTGTGGGGCCCACGATTGGTGAGCCGCCGACCGGTCACATGGCGTTGGTGGCGTCCAATCCCATGGCCTCGGGTGGCTGGGCAAAGCCTCGGATCATGGCCTGCACCGTGTAGGACGCCATCAGCCGCCCGTCCTGACTGAAGACCTGGCCCTGGCCCTGGGCCAGGCCGCGGCCGGACCAGATGGCCGGGTTGGCGTAGAGGAACCACTCGGTCACCGGAGCGTCGTCGTGGAAGGCAATGCCGACCGACATGATGCCGGTCGAAAGGGTGACGTGGGCCTCGTCTTCGGTGACACCACGGTGGGGGCGCATGGCCGCGGCGATGGTCCAGTGGGTCGTGGCCTGGGCCAACAAGGCATTCTGGAGATACTGCTCGGCCGGCGCGTCCCGGAAGCGCATCCAGGCGTAGATGACCGGTGGGCCCACCCGGTCGGGGTCGGCCGAATAGGCACCGTCGACGATGCGCAGGTCACGCCCGAGGACCCGCATGTCGAACGGCTCGGAGTCGTACGGGCCGGGGACGTCGGGCATGGGCACCTGGCCGGCGATGGTGTCGGGTGCCCCGGCGTCCATCAGGACGAGGCCCGGGCTGCGCAGCACGCCGTGCTGCTCGGCCCGGACGGCCAGGGTCGAGAACGTCCGGCCGGCCCGCAGTCTCTCGACGGTGAGGTCGATGGGGGCATCGAACGAGGCCGCCTTGGGGAAGGTCATGTAGGCCGAGGTCACCCGTTGCTCGGGGACGGTCTTGGACGCGGCCACGATCGCCTGGGCCAGGAACTGCCCGCCCTCGACGACGTTGCGGGTCTTGTCCCGGTAGGAGGGCCCGACGAAGCGATCCGGGCCGTTCGGCTGCACGTCGATCAGTTGGACCAGGTCGTGTGCATCACCCCAAGTCGGGACCCGGTTGATGTTGACATCCCTGTCGTCGCCGCTCGACCCGCCAACCAGTTCGACCCTGACCCGCTCGTGGTAGAAGCCGATATGGCCTTTCAGCCCCGCGACTTCGTCCAGAGGTGTGGGATAGGTCCAGATGGCGTCCTCCACACTCGGATCGGTGGCGGTCAACGACCAGTAGTCGGCCTCGCCCTTGAAGGGGCAGATACTGTGATGGTCGTTGGCCTCGAAGAGATCGAAGTGAACATCGGACTCGGGAAAGTACACCCGCTCGACGTGGTCGGTCTCGAGCACGCGGAGCGCGGAGGTGCTCTCGGCCAGGAGCACGCCATCGTGCCAGGCTCGCGCCGTGCCCGGGAAAGGCACCAGGTCGATCCGGTACCCGGGGTACCGACCCCATGCTGACTCGACTTGTGCCATCGCTCCTCCGAACCTTGGCTGGTGACCCTTGGCCAATGTAGCGGCCGGCTCGGGAAGCCGGACAACCGGTACGGCAGGCGATACCTCGACGCGGTGCGGCTCCCCTCAGTCCGGTGCCGACAATTCGGCGAGGCCCGGCGCCCCCTCGTCGCGCTCGTCCGGGGGGACCCCGAGGCCTCCGAGCACCCGGCGCACGCACGAGTAAAAGGCAATGGTCAAGACCACCTCGACGGTCTGTTGCTCACCGAGGCGGGCCACCAGCCGTCGGCGCACCGTTTCGGTGAGCTCACTCGTCTCGGTCAAGATGTCGGCCGCCTCCAGCACGAGCCGCTCGTCCTCCGAGTACGACCGGGAGTCTCGCCAGCGTCCAAGGGTGGTGAGCTTCTCGGCCGGGACCCCGGCGTCGGTGGCCATGAACCAATGGGCCTGCCATTCGTACTCGGAGCCGGTCAGTTGGGCCACCCGCATGATCGCCAGTTCCCGCAAACCTCGATCCGACCCGGGGACGGACCGGAGGGTCCAGGCAAACTCGACCCACGCGTCAAGGAGCTCGGGGGCATTGGCCAGCATGGCGTACAGGTTGGGCCAGCGGCCGATCCCGGCCTGGACCCGGTCGTGCACGGCGCGGAGTCGTTCGTCGTCTGCAGGTCCGGACAGAAGAGGCAGATCGGGCATTGGGTCGCTCCTTGGCGGTCGGGGCGCACGGCACCGGTGGTCCCGGTCAACGGTACCGGTCCCGGCACGGGGCGGGTCGATGGGCCGCCGCTCGGCCCGGCTCGGCCGATCGGGCTCGAGGCCCGGATCGGTAGTGTCGCGGTGGACTTCGTCCGAGCACAAGCCTCGTCGATGCAGAGTGACAGAGATGCACAGTGACAGAGATGCACAGACTGGCAGACAGGGAGCCGCCCCATGAACAGTTCCGAGTTGCTGATCGACGCGTTCGACCGTGTGCACGGCGTCGTGCATCGAGTGGTCGAGGGCATGACACCGGACCAACTGGCGTTCCGTCCCGTCGACGGCACGAATTCCATCGCCTGGCTGGTATGGCACCTGACCCGGATCCAAGACGACCACGTCGCCGACGCGGCCGGCTTCGAGCAGGCCTGGACGGCCGGCGGCTGGGCCGAGCGGTTCGGGCTTCCCTTCGACCCGTCGGACACCGGCTACGGGCACGGGTCCGACGATGTCGAGGCGGTCCGGGTACCGGCCGGACCACTGCTGACCGGCTACCACGACGCCGTCCACCACCAGACCGTCCAGTACCTACGAGGGTTGACCGAGCGCGATCTCGGCCGTGTCGTCGACGAGTCGTGGGATCCGCCGGTCACGCTGGGCGTCCGGCTGATCAGCGTGATCTCCGATGACCTCCAGCACGCTGGGCAGGCGTCCTATGTCCGTGGCGTTGGTGAGCGCGACACGTTCTAGGCCCACAGGCGTGCGCTCAGGGGCCGGAGGCCACTGCGCCGGCGGCCCCCAGACGGTACCCTGCATGCCGTGCCTACAGACGAAGAAGCGATCCGGAACCTCATCGGCCTGCACTCCCAGTTGACCGACGACGGCGACTACGAGCAACGAGTGGACCTCTACACCGATGATGGTGTGTTCACCATGGGTGAAGCCACCTCGGTCGGCCGGGAAGAGCTGTTGGCGTCGTTCGCCGCCACCAGTGCTCCGGAACGGCGGGGGAAGCACATCACAGCCAACACGGTGCTGGAGATCGACGGCGACACGGCCAGCGCCCGAACGGACTTCTTCTTCTCCCTTCCCTCCGCCGACGGGCCGAAGCCGTTGGCCGCCGGGCGCTACTTCGATACCTTCGCCAAGCGCGACGGTCGCTGGCTGTACACCCGGAGGCAGATCACCTTCCTCGGGGCTTGACGTGCCCACCGACCTGAGCCTGAAGGCCATGAACGCGTTCCACCGCACGGTGCTCAAGGCCACCCGGGGACGGCTCGGGTGGCAGGCGGCGAGCATGCCGGTGATCGAGCTCACCACGACGGGCCGCAAGAGCGGCCACCCACACTCGGTGATGCTCACCTCGCCGGTACAAGACGGCTCGACCATCGTCGTGGTGGCCTCCCGCGGCGGTGACGACGCCCACCCGGCCTGGTTCCTGAATATCCGGAGCGACCCCCGGGTTGAGGTGTCGCTCCAGGGCAAGCCCAGGGTGCCGATGCGAGCACGGATGGCCACCCCCGAAGAGCGGGCCCGGCTTTGGCCGCTAGTCACCGCCGATCACAAGAACTACGCCGGCTACCAGACCAAGACCACTCGAGAGATCCCTCTCGTCCTGCTCGAGCCCGAGCACTGAGGCGGGGCCGGGCTCAGCCCGATTCGGCCCCCAGGTAGGCCCCGACGACCTCGCTGCGGATCTGGTCCGGCTCGCCCTCTTGCACCAGTTCGCCGTTGACCATGATGGCCGCCCGGTCGGCGATGGAGAGCGCGGTCTGCACGAACTGCTCGACCATCACGATGGTCAGCTGCTCGGACGCCACCAGCTGGCCCACGAAGCCGTACAGCTCCTCGACGATTAAGGGGGCCAGTCCCATTGACAGCTCGTCGAGGAGCAGGATGTCGGGATCCGTGGTCAGGGCCCGGGCCATCGAGAGCATCCGCTGTTCGCCCCCCGACAGCGTGCCCGCCAACTGCCTTCGCCGCCCCCCGAGGACCGGGAACCGGTCGAATGCCCGCTCCTCCACCCACGAGCTCTTCAGCCCCGAGCGTCGGAAGGTGTACATGAGCAGGTTCTCGGTCACGGTCAGATTGGGGAAGATGGACCGGCCCTCGGGGATCATGCAGACCCCGGACCGGGCCAGGCGCTCGGTGGCGTTCCGCCCCAGCCCGCTCCCCCGCACCTCCACCGCCCCGGCGGTGAGGGCCAGCTGCCCCGATATGGCCTTGAGCAGAGTGGTCTTCCCGGCGCCGTTGGGGCCGAGGAGGGCCAGGGCCGAGCCCTTGGGCACTTCGAGCGAGACCCCGTGCAGAACCTCGATCCGGCCGTAGGCGGCCCGGACGCCCGAAGCCGACAGGGCGATCTCGGACGAGCGGGGCCGGGCCGTACCGGCTGGGCCCGACGGCGGGGCCGTACCGGCTGGGCCCGACGGCGGGGCCGTACCGGCTGGGCCCGACGGCGGGGCCGTACCGGCTGGGCCCGACGGCGGGGCCGTACCGGCTGGGCCCGACGGCGGGGCCGTACCGGCTGGGCTCCCGATCCGGTCGGCCGGCGCAGCAACATCGGGCACCGACGAGGTCTCGCCCCCGAGGTAGGCCTCCTGCACGTCGGAGTTGGCCCGCACCGACACCGGATCGCCCCGGGCGATGACCCGGCCGTTGTCGAGCACGTCCACGCGGGAGCACACCCCCATGACCAGAGACATGTCGTGCTCGACCAGCAAGATGGCCATGCCCTCGGAGGCCAGTTGGGCCAGGACACCGCCCAAGTCCCGGGTCTCGGTTGCGTCGAGACCCGAGCTGGGCTCGTCCAGCAACAGCGTGTTGGGCGAGGTGGCCAGGGCGCGGGCCACCTCGACCAGGCGGGCCAGACCGGTGGGCAGCGAGTCGGTCGGCTCGTCGGCCACGTGGAGGATGCCGACCCGGTCGAGCTGGAAGAGCGCTTCCTCGGCCGGCGTCCGTCCCGACGTCAGCTTGGACCGCTGGACCTCGGCTGCCATCTGCACGTTCTCCCTGGCCGTCAGGGTCCCGAACAGCTCCAGCCGCTGGAAGGTCCGGCCCAGGCCGAGGCGGGACCGCACGTGAGGCTTGGCCCGGGTCACGTCGTGGGTCCCCAGTCGGACGATCCCCTGGGTAGGGCTCTGCAGCCCGGTGATGACGTTGAAGAGCGTCGTCTTCCCGGCGCCGTTCGGGCCGATCAGGCCGTGGATCTCGCCCACGGCGACCTCGAGATCGACGGCGTCGAGCGCCTGGAGGCCCCCGAAGCGCACGGAGACCTCGGAGACGGCCAACAACGGGACGGCTGCGGTGAGGGGATCAGCCAACGGAAGGCACCTTGCCGGCCAGGGGTGGCCCGGTCGGCGTCGGTTGGCGGCCTCCCGGTCACCTGGTCGTCGGCGCTCCGGCTGGCTCGGCGCCGGTCCCACCACGCGCCGACGTCGGCGTAGACCCGACCCATGCCGTATGGATTGCGGCCGACGGCGACGATGCCCACTCCAAAGAGGATGTAGGTGAAGCCGGAGATCGAGGGGATGTGCAGGCCGATCAGGGGGGCGAAGGCCAGGCCGATGCCGGCCTGCACCGACCCGCTCAAGATGGTGACCCCGGCCAGCACCACGGCCACGAACAGCACCATCGAGTTGACGAAGTTGAACTGGGACACCGATACCGTCCGGGACATGCCGCCGTAGAGGGCACCGGCGAGGCCCGTGAGACCCCCAGCCAGGACGAAGACGGCCAACTTGGTGCTGGTGATGTTCATCCCCACCGTGGCACACGCGGCCTGGCTGTCGCTCATGGCCACCAGCCGACGCCCGAACGGCCCTCGGCGCAACGCCCCCACCCCGATGAGGCAGAGGGCGAACACGATGGCCAGCAGCAGGATGAACGACCGGTCAGAGGCGAATCGCATGCCGAAGATGTCCGGACGACCGACGGTGATCGACCCACCGCTGACCACCGACGGGTTGATGAAGAAGATGCTGTCCATCAAGGCGGCGAAGGCCAGGGTGGCCAGGGCCATGTACAGGCCGCGCAGCCGCAGCGCGGGGAGGGCCAGCATCCCGCCGGCCGCGGCGCACAGCCCGATGGCGGCCAGGACGCCGAGGATGGAGCTCCCACCGTCGACCTTGGTCATGGCCCAACACCCCAGTCCGATGAAGGTGAACTGGCACAGCCAGGCCTGGCCGCCGTAGCCCGAGAGGAGCACGAGCGACAGGGCGGCTAGGCCGATGGCCAGAGCCAACCCCAGGGTGTACTGGTTGTTGCCGGTGATCAGCGAGGACAGCAGCGCGGAGACCCCGACCAGGACCACGCCACTGACCAAGGTCGTGGTGAGCGAGGGGACCCGGGGGGCCGGAGGCGGACCACCCGGCCGACGGACAACTTGGCCTGGGGAAGGATGAGCAGGGCGATGATCAACAGGCCCATGGGCAGGACGGCGGTGACGTCGTTGAGGGCGCTGGATGGGACGTAGCCGACGGCCATCGACTCGCCGACTCCGAGGATCATGGCCCCCAGGAAGGTCAGGGGCAGGCTGCGCAGCCGACCGACGATGGCTGCGGCATAGCCGAAGATCACCAGCTCCGAGAGGATCTGGATGCTCATCCCGGTGCCCGGAGCCAACAGAATGCCGGCCAGCCCGGCCAGCATGAAGCCGATCATCCAGGCGAACCCGGAGATGCGACTGGACCGGGCCCCGGTCATCGAGGCCAGCGCCGGGTCGTCGACCACCGCCCGCATGGAGACCCCCAGCCGGGTCCGCTTGAACAGGACCCAGAGCCCGACGGCCACGCCCACGGCGCAGCCGATGGTGATGAGCTGCTCGTAGGTGAGGTTGACGTTGAGCACGTCGACCTGGTCGCTGGCGAACCAGGAGGGGAGGTTCCGGACCACGGTCTGGTTCCAGATGGTGCTGGTCAGCCCGTAGAGGATCAGGAACATGCCGAGGGTGACCACGATCATGGTGTTGAGCGACGAGCCGTAGAGCGGGCGCATCAGGACGCGTTCGACGCCCAAGGCGAACAGGGGGGCGACGACGAGTAGGACGATGACGAGGGACAACAGCGGGTCCCAACCCCAGCCCTGCCACAGCTGCCAGTACAGGTAGGCCAGGAACATCCCGACGGCCCCGTGGGCGAAATTGAAGACGCCGGTGGCGTTGTAGGTGACCACCAGGCCGCTGGCCGTCACCGCGTAGATGGACCCGGTGACCACCCCGGTCACCAAGAGGCTGAGGAACTCGGTCATCGCCCCTCGGCCGCCGCTCGCTCGACCCCGATCAGCGGGGGATGCCCTTGTAGCTGGACGGGTAGAAGCCGCCGGGGTTGCACACGAACGCCGCCTTGGGATCGGGGCTCATCCGCAGCCACTTCCCGTTCGTGTACTTGGCGACGATCCAGCACTGCCCCGGGATCTTCTGGGCCGGGTTCTGCACCGAGATCAGCCCACTGGCGTTGAACGAATTGACCTTGTTGAGCTGGGCCACCAGGCCGGCCCGCGTCGGGGTGGGGCCGGCGGCCTTGAGGGCCTGGACGAACAACTGGGCGTTGATCCAGCCATCCAGCGTGAACAGGTCAAGGCTCGGATTGGGAACCGTCTTCTTCACCCAGGTGTCGAAGGTGTTCACGGCCGGGATGACCTTGGCGTCCTCGCCCATGTAGAGCGCGGTCACGGTATACAGCAAGGTGCCGTTGCCCGACGACCCGGGGTTGAACGCCTTCGAGTAGGTACCCGCTCCGGTATACAGGGGCACATTGAGTCCCTGTTGCTTCATCTCCTGGGCAATGGTGGAGATCTCGGTCGGGCCCTGCGAGATCTCCAGGACCATCTTCACCCCCGAGCTCTTCATCTTGATGATGTCGGACAGGAACGAGGTCTCGGTGTACCCAGCGTCGCGCGAGTACACCCACTTGTAGCCGAGGTTATAGGTCAAGTTCCGGTAGACCTGCTCGGAGGCGATGGCGGAAGCGGCCGCGTTGGCGCCGATGTAACCCACCGCCTTGATGGCCGCCGGGTACTGCGACTTGAACCATTTGAACGGGCCGTTGGGCGCGCCCCCGGTGACCTCGGGGATGGCCGAGTACACGTTGGGGTCTGGGAACATCGACGGGCTCAGGACCTGGGCGACCATGGGAACCTTGTTGGCGTCGATGGCCGGCTGTTCGGCATTGTCGAGCAGCGAGTACCCGCCGACGAAGGCGAAGTCGTTCTTGGCGATGCTCTCGGCCTCGGAGGCCACGGTGCCCGAGGAGAAGGCACTGTCCCGGGCGTCGAGGATGATCTTCCGCCCGTTCACGCCACCCTGGCTGTTGATGTAGTTGAAGTAGGCCTGGGCGCCGACCTTCGCCCCCTCGAACAGACCGGGGATCGGAGACGAGATGTCGCTGATCGAACCGACGGTGATGGTGTTGGCCGTCACCCCCGGACTCGCCGTGGTCGTGTCCGCCCCGGCCACCGACATGGTCGCGCCCAGTGAGAGGGTGCCGACACCGATGGTCAGTGCCAGGGCACAGGTCAGGATTCTGCCGTTGCCAAGCCTCATGCTGTCCCCCCTGCTCCCCGGCTGCTCGTCGAGGTCGACCGAAGTGGTCCAGAGCAGACTAAGACGCCCCCCCGGGCAATGCAACAGGTTCTTGTCTGGTCGACCACCAGGACCAGAGCCCCGAACCAGCCGGGTAGGAGAGCCGCCCGGCCGTGGCCGATCCTTGGCTGTACCGATGGCGCGCCAGTATGGTCGGGGACAGCCGGGCAGGGCCGGAGCCGGGACCACCAAGACATGCTCTCGGGTGCGCGAGCCCAGCGGCGCCGACCCATTCACTACACCCGTCACAACGAGAGGAACACCGAGTGCTCGCTGTCTCCTGTGTCTCGCAGTCCGAGGATGACCCCCTGTCAGGGTTGGTGGTCGGCGAACAGCCGGCGCCCGAGCCGAGAGACGGTTGGGTCCGCGTCTCGCTGCGGGCCAGCGCCCTGAACCACCACGACCTGTGGTCCTTGCGAGGGGTCGGTCTGGCCCCAGATCGCCTTCCCATGATCCTCGGCGGTGACGGTGCCGGGGTCCTCGACGACGGCACCGAGGTCGTTGTCCATTCGGTGATCGGGGACCCGGCCGCCGGCGGTGGCGACGAAACCCTCGACCCCAAGCGGACCCTGCTCTCCGAGCTGTACCCTGGGACGCTGGCCGAGCAAGTCCTCGTCCCGGCGCGCAACGTCGTGCCCAAACCAGCGGGGTTGTCGTTCGAGGAGGCGGCCTGTGTGCCGACCGCCTGGCTGACCGCCTATCGGATGCTGACCTCCCGGTCGGGGTTGACCGGCCCGGCCACGATCCTCATCCAAGGAGCCGGCGGGGGTGTGGCCACCGCCGGCATCATCGTGGCCAAGGCGCTCGGGCATACCGTCTTCTGTACCTCCCGGGATGCGGGCAAGCGCCGACGGGCTGAGGAATGCGGCGCCGACGCGGCCTTCGAGACGGGCGCCCGCTTGCCCAGCAAGGTCGACGTCGTCCTGGAGACAGTGGGCCAGGCCACCTGGTCCCATTCACTCCGGTCCCTGCGGCCCGGTGGTCGGATAGTGGTGAGCGGCGCCACCAGTGGGGCCAACCCGGCGGCCGATCTCAATCGGGTCTTTTTCTTGCAGCTCGAGGTGGTCGGGTCGACCATGGGAACCCGGGACGAGCTGGTCGAGCTCCTCGCCCTCCTCGAAGCGACGGGGGCTAGGCCGGTGATCGAGGATGTCAGGCCGCTGGCCGAGGTGCGGGAGGCCCTGCAGCTCATGGCGGACGGCGACGGCTTCGGGAAGTTCGTGCTCACGCCCTGAGATGCCGGGGCGTCGAACCCGCGCCGGGTCAGATCCCGGTGTGCTCGGCCCGGACCGGGTTGGGGTCGACGACGTGGGGCATCAGCGCATTGACAGGGACGGTCCCGAGCCGGCCGGCCTGGAAGTCCTCCATGGCCTGGGCGATCTCGGCCCGAGTGTTCATGACGAACGGGCCGTAGTGCTCCACCGGCTCGCCGATGGGCTGTCCCCCGAGCACGAGGACCTCCAGGTCGGGGCGGTCGCCTCCCCGGCCGTCGTCGGCTCGGATGCTGATCCAGGCGCCGGCGCCGAACGAGGCCAGCTGGCCGACGTGTACCGGCTGGCCGGCCGTGCCGACCCGCCCCGATCCGGCCAGGACATAGACGAGGGCGTTGAAGGTGGGGTTCCAGGGGAGTTGCAACTGCGCGCCGGGCGAGACGGTGGCGTGCGCCAGCGCCATGGGTGTGTGCGTCGATCCCGGGCCGGTGTGGCCGCCCACCTCGCCGGCGATCACCCGCACCAGGGCTCCTCCGTCGGCCGACGACAGCAGGGTCACGTCGCCGGCCTCGAGCCCCTGGTAGGCCGGGGGGATCATCTTGTCCTTGGCCGGGAGGTTCACCCACAGCTGGACGCCGTGGAACCGGCCGCCCGAGACCACCAGTTCCTCGGGAGGCGTCTCGATGTGGAGGATGCCCGCACGCCGCGGTCATCCACTGTGTGGCCCCATTGGTGATGAGGCCGCCGCCGCCGTGGGAGTCCTGGTGGGCGAAGGTCCCGTCGATCATGTAGGTCACCGTCTCGAATCCCCGATGGGGGTGCCACGGCGTGCCCTTGGGCTCACCGGGCGCGTAGTCGACTTCACCCATCTGGTCCATGTGCACGAAGGGGTCCAGATCGGACAGGCTCATCCCGGCGAAGGCCCGCCGCACCGGGAACCCTTCCCCTTCGAGGCCGCTCGGTGCCGAGGTCACCGAGGCCGGCGGGCGCTCGGGGGCGGCGCTTGGGCGCTGGGATTCGGGCCAGGGCGGTCAGATCGTCCACGGTGACAGCCGGCATGGCGCCTCCCTTTGCTTGTGACTCCCTGTTCCCACTCCTGTCCCGATCGTCATCGTCCCTCTGTTGGCCGTTCCCATCTTCCTACCGTCAGGACCCGGTCAGACGCCGAAGATACCGTTCACAGTTCCTGGGCCTCCTCGACGGTCAGCTCCGCCGCTGGATCCGCTTCGAGACGGTCGTCGGGAATCGGAAGGCCGCTTCGCACCGACAGCCCGAAGGTCCCGTCATCGAGCCGCTGCTCGGCCCGCCCGATGGCGGTCAACCTGTCCCGGAAGCTGGCCGCCACGGCGTCGTCGGACTTCCTCGGCGACCAACGGCTCGAGCGGATCGCTCATATCGCCCGGCTCGTCGGCTGGCTATGCGATCGTTCGCGCCGCCGCGGCTGGTTTCGGCCAGCAGGCCCTCCACCCGCGATCGTTCCGCTTTCAGCAGTGCACGGGCTTGGTCTTCGTCCACACGCTCTCCCAACTCGATCCCAAACGTTCGTACGGCCCGACCTTAGGGCAGCCGGGCTCCCGAGGTGCGCCCTCGGCTAGCCGCCCCCGTCCCCCGCCCATGAAGCCGGCGGGTCACTGGCTGGGAACGACTCCTTGTCGGCCTCCTCCACTGTGTCGGCCGCCGCTGTCGATGGCGCCGCTGTCTCGGCCGGCACAGGGTCGGCTGGGGTGTCTGAGGAGGTTTCCTCCTGCTCGTTGCGATCGTCCGGCATCCTCAGGCGCTCAGCACGACCGCCGCATCGGGCGAGGCCACGCGGAAGCTGAAGCTCTCCCCCAGGTAGAGGTGCACGTTGTCGGCATCGTGGCGGTCGTAGCCGATGGACAGGTCCTGACCCGAGTCGAACAGGAAGTCTCCCCCGCGCATCGAGACGACCACCGCTCCCCGCACCCCGGGGGACCAGACGATGGGGCCCCCGAGGATCTGGTGGAGGTGATCGAAGACGACCAGGCCGCCGTGTTCGGTCGTCTCCACCACCCCTGTATAGCCGTCGGGGCCGAGGGCCAGGCCGTAGGGCCCCCCGATGCCGACCGACAGCAGGGTTTCGACCGCCCGGGCCACCACACCGGGATAGTTGGCAAAGTCGGCGCCGAGCGAGATCGGAGCATGAGCCGACGCTTCGGTCATACCCACGATCCCGGCCTCGCCCCAGCCGTGAACGACGGCGATGTTCTCAGCCATGGCGATCTGACGGGCCGCCTCGTCCAGGCCGGCAAAATCGATGTCCTCGGCGCCCCGGTCAGCGTCGAGCAGTTCCTCCCGGGAGACCGCTGAAGTCGGCTCGCAACTCCACCAGGGCCAGCACCTGGCGCTGGCGGGCGACCAGTCCCTGGGCCGGGGTTCCCTCGATGGGCTTGGTCCGGCCCAGGTTGGTCGACGAGTGCTGCCAACCCAGAGGACCGGAGAAGTCGACCAGCTTGCGGGTGGCCAGGGCCGGAACGAGTCGTTGCCGACCCTCCTCGTCGATCTGGTCCCACCCGCTCTCGGTGATGGGGGCATGAGAGCGGAGAAGATGGTTCATAGCGTCTCGCCTTTCAGGCTGCCGATGGACAGGGAGCCCTCGGCGCTCATCGTCGCCATCGCTCGCCTCGGCCTCTGCCTCCACCTCGGTGACCGGCTCGGTGGTGAAGAGATAGGTCCGCAAGTGCTGGTCCAATGTGGGATCACGCCGTCGCAACCACTCGAGGGTCATCGCCGCGTGCTCCTTCTCCTCGTCCCGGTTGTGGGCCAGCACCGCGGCCAACTCGCCATCGGCGGTGGCATTGACCCGTTGGTCGTACCAGTCGATAGCCTCGAGCTCCTCTTGCAGGGAGGTGATGGCCCGGTGACGATCGATGGTCTGGGGCGACAGCTGGTCGGCGGGCTCGTGCAGTCCGGCGCTGTTTGCCATTGTTCACGTCTCCTTGGATGTGGTCTGCCTCCGAGCACATTCACCGTACCAGGAGCCCCCGGACAACGATATGGTCCAGCGATGGACTACACACAGCTCGGCCGGACCGGCCTCCGTGTCAGTCGGCTCTGTCTCGGAACCATGAATTTCGGCCCGGAGACAGAGGAACCCGACGCGTTCGCCATCATGGACCGGGCCCACGATCTGGGGATCAACTTCTTCGACACGGCCAACGTCTACGGCCGGACCAAGGGCCGGGGGGCGACCGAGGAGATCGTCGGGCGCTGGCTCAGCCAGGGGGATGGCCGGCGGGAGCGGACCGTGCTCGCCACCAAGCTGTACGGCGACATGCAGGAGTGGCCGAACGAGGGCCGGCTGTCCGCCCTCAACATCCGGCGCGCCTGCGACGCCTCGCTCCGGCGCCTCCAAACCGACTACATCGACCTCTACCAGATGCACCACATCGATCGGTCGACGCCGTGGGACGAGATCTGGGAGGCCATGGAGGTCCTCCGCTACCAGGGCAAGATCCTCTACGTGGGCTCGTCGAACTTTGCCGGCTGGCACCTGGCCAAGGCACAAGAGGGGGCAGCCCGGCGGAACCTCCTTGGCCTGGTGAGCGAGCAGTCCGTCTACAACCTGTTGGCCCGGGACGTCGAGTTGGAGGTCATACCGGCGGCCGTCGATTACGGGCTGGGCCTCATCCCCTGGTCTCCCCTCCAGGGGGGCCTGCTCGGTGGCGTCCTGGGCAAGGAGCGCGACCGGAGCCGGCGGGCCAGCGAACGGTCCCAGAAGGCCGTCGACGCCCACCGCCCCCAGCTGGAGGCGTACGAGGCGCTCTGCGACGAGCTCGACGAGGAGCCGGCCACGGTGGCGCTGGCCTGGCTCCTGACCCGCCCCGGTGTGACCGGCCCGATCGTCGGCCCCCGGACGATGGATCACCTGGAGGGCGCCACCCGAGCCCTCGACGTGACGTTGAGCGCCGAGACGCTCGATTGCCTGGACGCCATCTTCCCCGGGCACCGGGCCGCCCCCGAGGACTACGCCTGGTGAACGAAGGGGTTACGGCCGGCCCACCGTGGGCCGGCCTGCGCCCTGCCTCCCAAGCCGGCGCTAGGTTCCGCCCTAACCTATGCGCCCTCTCCCTCAGAACGCAGCCGTCGTGCCCCACCGCGAGCTCGATCGCCGCTCACTTCTCTTCCTGTCGGTGGGCGCCATCATCGGCTCGGGTTGGTTGTTCGCCGCCCTCGACGCCGGCGAGCGGGCCGGTGGGAGCTCGGTGTTGGCCTGGGTCGTCGCCGGCGGGCTGGTCACCACCATCGCCCTGGTCTACGCCGAGCTCGGCACCATGTTCCCCGTCGATGCCGGAACGGCTCGGTTCCCGCTCTACGGGTTCGGGCGGGTTACCGGTTTCCTGTCCGGCTGGTTCACCTGGCTGGGAACGGTCTGCATTGCCCCCATCGAGACCGAGGCGGCCTTGCGCTACGCCGCGAACTACGTGCCGGGCCTGACCACACTGGACGGCCGATCGGTGGTGCTCACCCTGGTGGGCAAGTTGGCTGCCGCGCTCATCTTGCTCGGGTTCACCGCCCTCAACGCCTTCGGGCTCCGCCGGTTCAACGAGACCAACACGGTGGTGGTCTGTTGGAAGATCCTCATCCCGCTCCTGGTGGCCGTTTCGTTCTTCTCGACCCAATTCGACACCCACAACTTCGTCGTCGGCGGCTTCTTCGCCGATGGGCTGCACGGCGTGCTCCAGGCCACCAGTAGCGGCGGGGTGATCTTCGCCCTCATCGGGTTCGAGCAGGCCGTCGAGCTCGGGGGCGAGACAAAGGAGCCCCAGCGCTCCATACCGTGGGCGGTGATCGGCTCGGTCATCGTGGGCGGGGGGCTCTACCTGGTGCTCCAGATCGCATTCGTGGGCGTGGTGCCGGCCCGCTACCTCTCCCAAGGCTGGCTCCACGTCGGCTTCAACGGCATCTTCGGCCCCTACGCCGGCCTGGCCACGGCGATCGGCCTGTCGGCCATCGCCTACCTCATCTACAGCGACGCCATCATCTCCCCCGCCGGCACCGCCCTGACCTACACGGCCACAGCGTCGCGTGTCCCCTATGCCATGGCGCTCGAGGGGTTCGTCCCCCGCCGTCTCACCCGGCTGAGCACCAGGGAGGTGCCACTACTCAGTCTCGGGTGCTGTTACGCAGCCTCGGTCCTGATCATCGTGTTGTTCCCGAAGTGGGAGGAGCTGCTGCAGTTCGTGACGGCCGCAGTCGTGCTCATGTACGCCTTGGCCCCCTTGGCTCTCGGGGTCATCCGGGCCACCGGGCCCGAGCTGCGGCGACCGTACCGGCTACGCCACCCGGGGGTCGTCGCCCCGGCGGCGTTCGTCGTCGCCAACTTTCTTCTCCTGTGGACGGGATGGAACACCCTGTCGAAGCTGTTCGCCATGGTCGGGGTCGGGGTCGTGGCCCTGGTCAGCCTGGCCGCCCTGCGACCCCACTATCGACACTCGGTCCACGAGTGGCGCGCCGCGTCATGGCTCGTTCCCTACCTGGGCGGTATGGCCCTGATCAGTGCCTTGGGGCCATTCGGCCACGGCGACAAGAGCCCGGACCGTCAGTGGGTGTGCATGGCCATCTGCGCCGCCTTCAGCCTGGCCGTCTACTATCTGGCCGTGTTCCTCGGGACCCGGGCCTGCCGTCGACTGGCCGACGGCCATCGCCCGCTCGACCGTTGGCACCGGACCGAGTTGCAGATGAAGGAGCCGGTCGGGGCGGGTGGAGGGTTGTCCGGAGCACCGTAATTGAGAAAGGGAACCGCGGCGCATGGCTTCCTATGACGTTGCCGGCAAGGTGGCCGTGGTGAGTGGGGGCGGATCAGGGATCGGGGCGGCGTGTGCACTGACCCTGGGCCGGAGCGGGGCGAAGGTGGCCGTGGCCGACGTGCAGGTCGACGCGGCCCGGAACCTGGTCTCGGCCATCGGCGACAGTGGGGGGGAGGCGCATGCCCTGGAGGTCGACGTGTCCGACCCGGCGTCGGTCGACCACATGGTGCAGGCCACCATGGAGCGATTCGGCGCCCTCGACATTGGCGTGAACAATGCCGGGATCGGGGGTGACCACGCCCCGACGGGGGACTATCCCCTGGCCAGTTGGCGCTCGGTGATGTCGGTCAACCTCGACGGCGTGTTCTACTGCACCAGAGCCGAGATCGGCGCCATGCGGGCCAACGGAGGTGGATCGATCGTCAACATGGCGTCGGTCCTCGGATCGGTGGGCTGGCCCGAGTCGGTGGCCTACGTGGCGGCCAAGCACGGCGTGGTCGGGCTGACCAAGAGCGCGGCCATCGAGCACGCCGCCGACGGGATCCGGGTCAACGCCGTGGGACCCGGGTTCATCAACACCCCGCTCATCGCCCGGGACCTCGACGAGGGTTCCATCGCCCTGCTCGCCGACCTCCACCCGCTGGGACGGATCGGAGAGGCCCACGAGGTGGCCGAGCTGGTGGCCTGGCTGGCCAGCGACGCAGCCTCGTTCGCCACCGGGACCTATTACCCGATCGACGGTGGCTACCTGGCCCGCTGAGCGCCACCGAGATCAGTCCCGCACCAACGGCTTGTAGCGAAGGCGGTGGGGCTGGTCGGCATCCACACCCAGACGCTTCTTGCGGTCGGCCTCGTAGTCGCTGAAGTTCCCTTCCCACCATCGGACCTGCGAATCGCCCTCAAAAGCCAGGACGTGGGTGGCGATCCGATCGAGGAACCACCGGTCGTGGCTGATGACGACCACGCAGCCGGGGAAGCCGATGAGGGCCTCCTCGAGGGCGCGGAGCGTGTCGACGTCGAGGTCGTTGGTCGGCTCGTCGAGCAAGAGGACGTTGCCGCCGCCCTTGAGCACCTTGGCCAGTTGGACCCGGTTGCGCTCACCGCCCGAGAGCTCCCCGACCTGCTTCTGCTGGTCGCTGCCCTTGAAGCCGAAACTGGACACATAGCCTCGCCCGTGGAGCTCGCGCTGGCCCACCACGATGCGATCGACTCCACCGGTGATCTCGTCGAAGACGGAGGCGTCGGGAACCAGGTCGTCCCGTGACTGATCGACGTAGGCCAGCTCGACGGTGGCCCCGACCTCCAAGGTGCCGGCATCGGGCTTGTCGTCGCCCACGATCATCCGGAACAGCGTCGTCTTTCCTGCCCCGTTGGGGCCGATCACCCCGACGATGCCACCGGGCGGTAGGAGGAACGACAGGTCGTCGATGAGCAGCCGGTCCCCGAATCCCTTGACCAGCCCATGGGCGTCGACCACCCTGTCACCCAGGCGGGGGCCGGGTGGAATGGTGATCTCCAGCTTGTCGGACCGGCGCTCGGCCGCCTCGGCCTCGGCGACCAGCTCGTTGTAGGCGGTGATGCGGGCCTTGCCCTTGGACTGCCGGGCCCGTGGTGACATGCGGATCCAGTCCAGCTCCCGCTGCAGGGCGTCGCGGCGCGACGTGTCGGCCTTCTCCTCGCCGGCCAGGCGAGCTTGTTTCTGCTCCAGCCACGACGAGTAGTTGCCCTCCCACGGAATGCCGGCACCCCGGTCGAGCTCCAGGATCCAGCCGGCCACGTTGTCCAGGAAGTACCGGTCGTGGGTGACGGCGACCACAGTGCCCGGGTAGTCCTTCAGCGTCCGCTCCAGCCAGGCCACCGACTCGGCGTCGAGGTGGTTGGTGGGCTCGTCGAGCAGGAGCAGGTCGGGCTGGGACAGGAGCAGGCGGCAGAGGGCGACGCGGCGACGCTCACCGCCGGAGAGGGTTGCGACCTCGGCATCGCCCGGAGGCAGGCGGAGCGCGTCCATGGCGATCTCGAAGGTCCGCTCCAGGTCCCAGGCGCCGGCCGCGTCGATCTTGTCCTGGAGACTGGCCTGCTCGGCCAGCAAGGCGTCAAAGTCAGCCTCGGGATCACCCATCGCCGCACACACCTCGTTGAACCGGTCGACCAGCGCCTTGGTCTCGGACACGCCGTCGGCCACATTGCCGGCCACGTCCTTGGCCGGGTCGAGTTCGGGCTCCTGGGCCAGCAACCCGACCGTGAAGCCGGGCGTCAGGCGGGCCTCCCCACTGAAGCCGTCGTCGGCGCCGGCCATGATCTGCAGCAGCGACGACTTCCCCGATCCATTGGACCCGATCACCCCGATCTTGGCTCCCGGGTAGAAGGAAAGGTTGATGCCCCGCAGCACCTCCCGGTCGGGCGGGTAGAAGCGCCGAAGGTCTCGCATGGTGTAGATGTACTGGGCTGTCATACCGACCAGTGTGGCGCGGACGGGCCCGACGCCGCGACGTCGTCGTTCGATGTCGCCGTTCGATACGGTCGGCCCCGGCCGTATGCTCCGGGTCTGACGGTGTCTTTGTCCGGGAGGAGCGAGCTCGTGACGGGCGACACGACCCAGACAGACAATTCGGCCGACGGCCTCGACGATGTGGCTTCGCCGACGCTGACCGAGGATGCGCTGGCCGAGCTGGCCCCCTTCGGCCGCGAGCGAGCCGTTGCCACCGGAGACGTCCTGTTCCGCGCCGGCGCCGAGTCGTACGACTTCATCGTGGTGCTCGAGGGCGAGGTCGAGGTGGTCCGGCCCGACGATGCCGGCGATGCCCTGATCGTCACCCACCGCGCTGGGAGGTTCTTGGGCGAGCTCAGCCTGGTGACGGGCCAGCGGCCTTATCTGACGGCTCGCGTCTCCCGCCCGGGCCGGGTCCTGGTCATCGGGCCCGACGCCTTCCGCCGCGTCATGAGCTCCAAGCCCGACGTCGCCGACGTCATCTTCCGGGCCCTGGTTGCCCGCCGGGAGCGCCTGCAGTCGGGCGAGGCGGCCTCGGCCATCAGGATCATCGGTTCGCGCTTCTCCCGTGAAGCGATGGCCCTGCGCGTGTTCGCGTCTCAGAACCACCTGGTCCACCAGTGGATCGACCTCGAGGACGCCGAGGACGTGGGTGTGCTCTTGGCCGGCATGGGGCTCCGCCCGGTCGACACGCCTGTCGTGGTGACCCCGACGGCCGTACTCCGGCATCCCACCGTCGGTGAATTCGCGGAGCACCTCGGCCTCACCTTCAGACCCACGCCCGGGTTCACGTTCGACCTGGTCGTGGTGGGCACCGGCCCGGCTGGCCTCGCCTCCGCCGTCTATGGCGCCTCGGAGGGGCTGACGACAGTGGCCCTCGACGCGGTGGGTGCGGGCGGGCAGGCAGGGGCCAGCTCCCGCATCGAGAACTACGTCGGGTTCCCGAACGGAGTCTCCGGCGGGGACCTCACCGGGTCGGCGGCCATCCAGGCCCAACGGCTCGGCGCCCGCCTGAACGCCCCGTGCGAAGTTGCCGGCCTCCGGGTGGAGCACGGGTTTCACGTGCTCGTCCTGGCCGACGGCAGCGAGATCCCCGCCCGAGCAGTCATCGTGGCCACCGGGGCCCGCTACCGGCGCCTGGCCGTGCCCGATCTCGATCGCTTCGAGGGAGCCGGCGTCTACTATGCGGCCACCGACCTGGAGGCCAGGGTGTGCGGCGGCCAAGACGTCATCGTGCTCGGGGGCGGCAACTCGGCCGGCCAGGCGGCCATCTTCCTCGCCCAACAAGGCAGCAACGTCGCCATCGCCATCCGTCGCGACGACTTGTCGGTGAGCATGTCGCACTATCTGATCGAGCGGATCGACGCCAACCCCCGCATCCAGGTGCATACGTGCACAGAGGTGCGCGAACTGGCGGGCGACGGCCACCTGGCCCGGGTGACCCTGGAGCACACCGCCACCGGAGAGCGCCGAAACGTTCCGTGCTCCGGCCTGTTCTGCTTCATCGGAGCAGTCCCGGCGACCGAGTGGCTCGACGACCTCGTCGAGCTCGATGGAAACGGATTCGTCCTCACCGACCGTTCTCTCTCCCATCCGGAGTCCACCGGCCCGTCCTTTGCCGGCCGGGTCGTCCTCCCGTTCGAGACGTCGGTGCCCGGCATCTTCGCCGTGGGCGACGTCCGCCAGGGGTCGCTCAAGCGTGTGGCGTCAGCCGTCGGCGAGGGGTCGAGCGCGGTGCGATCCGTGCACGATTACTTGGCCACCTCAGCGTGACCGTGTCACCGGGCGGGTACCCAGCGTGGCCGGGCCGGCTCGATGTGTGGCCTTCGGTGCTGCCGTGTCATTCGCTCGGTGGTCGGCATAACCTGAACGACATGGCCGAAGAGATCGATCCCACCGTGCCCCCCAGCGGGACCGGGTGCGCCGAGTGCTTGGCCGTCGACGGGTGGTGGTTCCACCTTCGGCGGTGTGCACAGTGCGGACACATCGGCTGCTGCGATTCCTCACCTGCCCAACACGCCAAGAGGCACGCGGCCGCGGCCGGGCACCCGATGATCCGCAGCTACGAGCCGGGCGAGGACTGGTTCTGGAGCTATGTGACCGAGCAGGCCTACGAAGGCCCTGCCCTGGCCCCGCCCGAGCACCACCCCATCAATCAGCCGGTACCGGGCCCGGCGGGCAAGGTCCCGCCCGATTGGATGCAACACCTGCACTGACGCGACAGGGGCCGCCAGCCTCGGCCCGGTCGTGACCCCCGCTGCGCTAGTGCCGCTCCGGCTCCGATGGGACCACATGGGTCACGTACGGCGTACCCCCGGCGATGAGGCTGGCCGCGGTGGCCAAGGGGATGGAGCGGGTGGCGGGAAGCCGGAACCCGATGCCGACCGCCTCGGCCCGCAGCTGCCCGTGCCCGACGAACATGCGGACCCAATCCACCCGGCGGAGGCCGGTGTCGGACACCATCTGGTTTGCTCGCATCGTTTCACTCCCCGGGGCCCGATGCCTCCCGGGCCCGATGCCAGAAGATTAGGGATGGCTAACCTTTGTGTCAAGGGGACCCGCATGGGAGACATCAAGAGGTGAGCTGCTTGCCGGACCGCAGTTGCCCGAGGCCTAGACCGGCGTGGCCAGGACCTCGGGGTCGAACCGGAACAGTCGGGCTGCAGTGTCGCGGAAGATCTTTTCGGCCTCTCCGAGCCCGAGGTGGGCCCCCAACCGGTCGACAGTCGCACGCGAGTGGGGAAAGGTGCCCTCCTCGTGGGGATAGTCCGAGCCCCACAGCAACGCGTCGACGCCGGTGATGTTGATGTTCTGCATGCCGACCTGGTCGTCCTGAAAGGTGGCATGGACCTGGCGACGGACGTAGAAGCTCGGGGGTTCCTCGAGCTGCGGGGTGATGACCGGCTTGGGCGGCCGATTCCCCCGGGCCAGACGGGAGGAGCCCATGTTGTTAGTGGTGCCGTACCGGTCGAAGGACTCGGTGTAGTAGTCGATGGTCTCCATCATCCACGGCAGCCAGCCCACGTTGTACTCGACGAAGACGACGTGCAGCCCGGGATGCCGCTCGAGCACGCCTGACGTGGCCAAGAGCGCGGCCGTCCTCGGTCCGACCGACTGGGTGGCCAGCAGGTTCGCCACGGTGGCCCCCGGACCGCGATACCAGATCATGTCGTGGCCGGTGCCCTGGTGCATGACCACCGGGAGGCGGGCTGCCTCGACGGCATCCCACAATGGCTCCCATTGGCGATGGTTGTAGGAGGGCTCGACAACGGTGGGGAGCATGGCTGCCCCCAACCCCAGCGTGGCGATGTGCTCCACCTCGGCGATGGCGTCCTCGAGCCGCCAGGTCGGGATGACACCGGCGCACCGGAACCGGGGCGACTGCCGCTCGAGCTGGTCGTGGACCCAGTCGTTGTAGATACGGCAGGACACCCGGCCGTCGTCGGGGTCCTGCAGCATCCAGACGTAGAGCCCGATGGTGGGGAAGATGCACTCCCCGACGATGCCCTCCTGGCGCATGACCCCGAGCCGATGCTCCGGTTCGATGACGGCCAGACGTTCGGCCTCGGACGAACCCGCCTTGCCGATGTGAGACCCATCGAGGATCAGCGACCAACCTCCGTCCTCGGTCGCCTGGATGCCCTGCATGGCCCGGTCCCGCATGGAGGACGGCAGGTTCGCGCTCCAGAGGTCCCGGGGCTCGTTCAGATGCGAGTCGGCCGAGATCATTCCCAACGACGATGTCGACATTCCCTCCACCTCAAGTGCTCGCGACGTGGCCGTTTCACGATCCATCGTGGCGATGGAGGAGTGCCCCACCTGTCGCCCGATGTACGAGCAGGCTACTGGCACCTGCCGAGCACCGTGGAATGATGCGGTATGCCCGGACTCGAGTTCTGGACGGTCCGCCTGGCCCTGCCCGGGACCATCGCCCGGGCCGCCCGGCGGTCGGAGGACGAGGGCTGGCGGGGACTCGCCCTCGGCGACTCCCAGAGCATCGCCGCCGACCCGTACGTCGAGCTGGCCCTGGCTGCGTCGGCTACCTCCACACTGGGACTGGCCACCGCCGTCACCAACCCGGTGACCCGCCACCCTGCGGTCACAGCCACCGCCATCGCCACCGTCCAGGCCGAATCGGGGGGCCGTGCCGTACTGGGAATCGGACGCGGAGACTCCTCCCTGGCCCACATCGGGATGGCGCCGGCACCGGTAGCCATGTTCGAGCGGTACGTGGCCCAGGTGCAGGGCTACCTGCGGGGCGCGGAGGTCCCTTTCGACGAGCTCCCCGAACACCGAACGGCCGAGACCCTCCACATGGCGGGAAGCCCGGCATCCAGTAGCCTCCGCTGGCTCCCCGAGGGTCTGGCCAAGGTCCCCGTCGATGTCATGGCCACCGGTCCGTTGGTGATCGGAGCGGCAGCGCGGGTGGCCGATGGCGTGACATTCACCGTCGGCGCCGACCCCGTTCGCCTGCGCTGGGCCATTGGCACGCATGCCGCCGCCCGGCAGGAGGCGGGCCTCGCTCCCACTCGCACCCGGCCTGGCGTCTTTCTTCCCATCGTTGTCCACAAGGACAGGGCGACGGCCCGCCAACTGATCTCGGGGGCGGTCGGGTCGCTCGCTCGCTTCTCGGTCATGCACGGCACCGTGACCGGTCCGGTGAGCGTCGCTCAGCGCCGCAGCCTCGAGGCCGTCCACTCGTCCTATGACATGAACAGCCACTTCCGGGACGGTTCGCCCCAGTCAATGGCGCTGACCGACGCGGTCATCGATGCCTTCGGCATCGCCGGTCCGGTCCCCTACTGCATCGACCGCTTGGCCGAGATCGCCGCACTGGGAGTGGGTCGCGTGGTGATCGCCCCGGGGGCGGCCGCCACTGGTGGACGGCGCGATGCTCTCCGAGCGGCCCGTCGCCAACTGGTCGACCACGTCCTCCCCGCCCTGTCCTGAATCTGACTCGGCCGCTAGGTCGGCCAGAGTACGATGGCCCGAGATTGGAGGGAACAATGGTAGGCACCTCGACCGAGCCCGGTCTGCGCATTGGTGAGATCAGCGAGGACTGGAGCGGCGACGCCCGGTTCTTCGAGTACTCTAAGGCAGCGAACCCGATCGGGTCCGGCTTCACCTCCCCGATACCGATCGAGACCTTCTCGGCCGAGCTGCACAAGGGCGGCGCCACCCGCGTCGTCCCCCTCGATCTCTCCGCCGCCCTCGGGATCCCCGACGGCCCAGCCACCAGCCCGGCCCTTCTGGCCACCTTCGTCCACATCCGGCCGGCTGAGAAGCTGTCGACGGCCCCGATGGCCACGTCCGAGCTGTACTACATCCTGCGGGGCGACGGCTTCTCGGTCGTCAACGGCCAAGTCATCGGCTGGACGACCGGAGACTTCGTCACCCTTCCGGCCGGCTGCCGCTCGACGCACCATGCCACGTCGGACACGGCCATGTACTGGGTCACCGACGAGCCGCTCCTTCGCTACCTCGGTGTCCGGCCCGACCAGCCCAAATTCAGGGCCACCAAGTACGACGGCACGACCACGCGGGCCGAATTGGCCAAGGCCCTCGAGGCCCCGCATGCTGGGGACCGCAGCCGGATCAGCGTCCTGTTGGCCAACTCCAACCAGAGCCAGACCTTGACCATCACCCATGTCCTGTGGGCCATGTACGGGATCGTGCCGGCCCGCTCGGCCCAGCGGCCGCACCGCCACCAGTCGGTCGCCCTCGACCTGTGCGCCGACTGCCATCCCGGGTGTTACACGCTCCTCGGGACGAGGTTGGACGACAGGGGTGACATTGTCGACCCCATCCGGGTCGACTGGGCGCCCGGAGCGGCGTTCACCACCCCTCCGGGGATGTGGCATGCCCACTACAACGAGTCGGACGACGACGCCTGGATCGTCCCCATCCAAGATGCCGGGCTGCAGACGTACCTGCGTTCGCTCGACATCAGGTTCGCTCCTCCGGCCCGGACGGCCGAGAACGGGCACGGCAGCTAGGCCCAGCCAAGGGAAAGGGGGAAGCGTGGCCAAGTCGACCAGAGGGTTCCTCGGACGGGGACAGGCGCGACGGGACCGGCGGCTGCCACCAGGCCAATATGACGCAGGCAACCAGTGGCCGGTCCTGAACGCTGAAGTCACGCCCACATTGTCCACCGAGTCCTGGTCGTTCACCATCGAGGGGCTGGTCGAGCGGCGGACCTCGTGGACCTGGGACGAAATCAGGTCCCTGCCCCCGTCGACCTATGTGGGCGACATCCACTGTGTGACCACCTGGTCGAAGCTGGGCATGACCTTTGCCGGTGTCTCGATCGACACGCTGTTGGCCGCGGCCCGGCCCTTGGCCAACGCGACCCATGTGCTGGCCACGACCCATACCGGCTACACCACCAACCTGCCCATGGCCGACATCACCGGCGGCCAGGCCTGGGTGGTCTGGGAGGTCGACGGCCGACCACTTCCCACCGAGCACGGAGGCCCGGCCCGGCTCCTCGTACCCCACCTCTACTTCTGGAAGAGCGCCAAGTGGGTCTCCGGTCTGGAACTGCTCGACCACAACCAGCCGGGGTTCTGGGAGCAGAACGGCTACCACGACCGCGGCGACCCCTGGCTCGAGCAGCGCTACCAGGGGGACTGAGGGCTTGGCCACCCCGGCGGGGCCGGGCCCATGGCAGAGCGCGACCATCGTCGCCACCAGACCGGAGACTCCACGAGCGAGGACCTTCCGCCTGGAGTTGGGCCAGCCCTCCCCCCACCGGGCCGGCCAGCACTACCTGGTCCGCCTCACCGCACCCGACGGGTACACGGCCACCCGTTCCTACTCGGTGGCCTCGGCTCCCGACGGGTCGGCCGAGTTCGAGCTCACGGTCGAGCGGCTGGAGGGCGGTGAGGTCTCGACGTTCCTGCACGACGTGGCCGAGGTGGGCGACGAGCTCGAAGTCCGGGGGCCCATCGGTGGGTGGTTCGTCTGGACGGGCGACACTCGGGCCGTACTGGTCGGAGGTGGTTCGGGCCTCGTCCCTGTCATGGCCATGTTGCGACTGGCCCGAACGACCCACCGCTCGGACCTGGTCCGGCTGGTGGCCTCGGCCCGCACCCCGGACGACCTGTACTACGCCGACGAGCTGCCCGGCCCGGAGACCACCGTCGTATACAGCCGGGAGACGCCCCCTTCCTGGCCACGGCCGGCCGGACGGCTGACGGGCCCGGACCTGGCACCGGCGCTCCTGCCCGGGGCGACGGCGTACGTGTGTGGGTCCCCGGGATTTGCCGACTGGGCCGGGGCGCTCCTCGCCGATCTGGGGGTACCGCTCGACCGGATCCGGGTGGAGCGATTCGGGCCGACGGGCTAGTCGATCTCGGTCCGTCACCCTGGGGTGTCGGCGCTCACAGGGCCCCGGCGACAACGGCCCGGCTCAGCCCGGTTGGAGGACGCTGAGCCCCTTCACAGTAGGCAACGACACCACGGCGTGGATGAAATGGATCGAGCCGCCCAGTCGGGGCGTGACATAGGCCACCGTGGTGGCCGTCAGCTGGAGCTCGAGCGAACCACCCGCCTCTGCCGTGTAGCCGAGGGTCTCCACCGGGATCACGAGGGAGTGCGTCTTACCGTCCAACCTGACCGGAACAGGGGTGATCTGGTTGTTGACCACGATCCCGGTGGCCGGATCAACGAGCTGAGCGAACACCCGGGTGGGCCTGTCGCCTGACGCCGCCGTGCCCGCGTAGGTGACCGAGATCCTGGGCGCGCCGACGATGACGGCGGCACGGTTGATGGGCACGGTGACGTTCACCGAGTTGGTCGCCGGAGCAGGCGTCACGGCATAGGCCACGGCATCGACTGGGTTGGCTGCCTCCGAGTTCGGGAGGACAGTGGGCGGGCCGGATCCCCCGGAGGCGGTCAGCGCCAACGTCCCTGAGCCTGTTCCTACTATCGGGGCACCGGCCGGAAGGGGGTAGTGGGGGGCTGCATAGGACGTGCCCCGCTGATCGACGAAGGCAAAACCGTTGAGGGCACCGACCGAGGCATCCCTGGCCACATAGCGCTGCATCCACGCCAACGAGAGCGGGCCGGGTTCGATGGCCGAGCCCGGATCGGTCAGGCACACCCCATGACCGCCGCAGAACCAGGCCATCGAGACCGTTCTCCCTTGCTTCTTCAGTGCCTCGTAGTTGGCCACTCCCTCGTCGAGCGTGAAGAGATCGTCCACCGTGCCCTGCAGGATCAAGGTCGGGACCCTCACCTCGGCAAGGTACTGGGCCGGCCCCCGGCTGTCGAAGAACGCGGTGGCCTTGGGATCGATCACCCCTGTGGTGTTCATTTCCCTGTCCGCCGTTACGATCTCTGGATCGAGGCCGGCCGTGGCGGCGACGCGCTCCAAGATGTTGCTCCATCCCGCCTTGGGGGTGTGGTTCTTGTCCAGGCTGGTGCCGAGCGAGTTCCAGGCGATGGTCGGAGCAATGGCGTCGATGCGACAGTCCCGCGAGGCTGCGGCGAACTGGATGCCACCCCCGTACGACTCACCCACCATGCCCACTCGCGGCACGCCGGGCCGGTCGAGCTCGACACCACGCTGTTGGCTCAGCCAGTTGATCATGGCCGAGACGTCCCTGGCCTCATAGTTCGGGCTATCGACCTCCGCCTCGCCGGTCGACTTCCCGAATCCACGGGGATCCCAGGTGAGGACGTTGAATCCGCCCTGCCAGAGTTGCCCGATGCTCAGGGCGCCCTGGATGCCGGCCTGGGACGTATCGGTGTCGCCCGCTTGCCCCCAACCGGGTCCCATGAGCACGGTCGGTCGGGCCTGACCATCAGCCGACGAGTTGGGAAACCAGTGGATCCGGATCCTCGTGCCGTCGAACGACGTCAGGTCGAAGTCCGAGGGGATCCCGCTCACCGGCGTGGCCGTGGTCGATCGCCAACTGGGTGGTGGTTGGCAGGGGGTGGAGGCGGTGGAGGCGGTCGCCGAAATGGTCTGTGCCCCCCAGGCGCTCGGCGAGGACGGAGCGCCGAGAGCCGCGGCGGCCACGGTGACCGTGCACAGGGCCGCCAGTACCGATCGAAGAGGCGCCCGCCAACGCCGCGTGTCGGAGGTCGTCACTACTCCTCGGGAATGGCGTCCCACCATTGGCACCACCACTCCGATCCGACGAGGATCCGCAGCTTCTGGTGCCAGCAGTACGAGAGCTCCTTATACGGCTCAAGGTAGTACCGGCAGTTTTCGCACTTCTCGTCGCCCGAGGGTTGGGCCCGAAGCACCGCGTTGTCGGCGAGGTGGCGGAGCTCGATCGACAGCTTCTCATCGATTTCCTTGGGCTCTGGCTCTGGAATGACGTAGTCGGACACGTCAGCAAGGTACCGCATCGGCGGACGGAATCGGATTCTGTGGCGCCACCCAGCGCAGCGGCACCAGTGCCCCAGCGCGCCGCGTCGGAAGTCGGACCGCACGGGGATAGGCTGAGGAGGTCAACTTCGGTCCGGCTCGGCCCGCGCTCACCCGCAGGCATCCGCTCTCTCGGCTGACGGGCTCAACGATCGACCGGGACGTGCAGCAGTGGTCGGGGTCCAGACCATGAAAGCTAAGGTCGACCCGTATGGTCGCCCTTGCGGCACGTTCGCCTGCTGGCACCGACCGAGAGAGAGCCCATGCACACCGAGTCCCAGGTTCGTCCTGTCGGGTTGTCGAACCGCGAGGACTTCGCCGAGCTCGCCCGCCAGGTTCGCGATCGTGGTCTACTCGGGCGCCGCCGCGGGTACTATGCCATCAAGATCGCGGCCACGATCACGGGGTTGGGCCTCCTCGTTGCCGGCGCCATCCTCGTCGGTAACAGCTGGTGGAACCTGGGCACCGCCGTCGGCCTGGCCTTCGTTCTCGTCCAGCTGGGGTTCATCGGCCACGATGCCGGCCACCGCCAGATCTGTGCCAGCCGACGGGACAACGACCTGATCGGCCTGATCCACGCCAACCTGCTCACCGGATTCAGCTTCGGCTGGTGGTTGACCAAGCACAATCGTCACCATGCCCACACCAACCGTCCGGGCAAGGACCCGGATCTGGCCCCCGGCGCGCTGGCCTACACCTCGGACCAAGTCCGACGGCGCGGGCGATTCGGCCGGACGTTTGCCCGGACCCAGGCCCTCTTGCTGTTGCCACTGATGTTTCTCGAGGCCCTGAACCTGCACGTGGCCAGCATTGTGTCGCTCGCCCGGCGTCGGGACCGGGCCGCGGTCCTCGAGGCCGCCCTGTTGGCCGTGCATGGAAGCATCTTCTTCGTCGCGCCATTCCTCATCCTCTCTCCCTGGCGGGCGGTGGCGTTCGTCGTCATCTCCCAGTCGTTGTTCGGCTTCTACCTGGGCGTCAGCTTTGTCACCAACCACGTGGGCATGCCCACCATGGCCGGAGACGACGAGCTGGGATTCTTACGCCGTCAGGTGCTCACTTCCCGCAACCTGACCGGGCGGTCCCTCACCGGCTTCGTCTTCGGTGGGCTCGACACCCAGATTGAGCACCACCTCTTCCCGACCATGCCCCGGGCCAACCTGCGTCGAGCCCGCGAGCTCGTCCGCCCCTTTTGCGCCGAACGCCGGATCGCCTATGCCGAGCAGAGCCCGTGGCGAGCCTTCGGTGAGGTACTCCGCCACCTCCGTGCCACCGGCGCCGGTGGCACGATCCCTGCCGTTGGCTGAGCTGTGGGCGCGCCGTCGTCACCGTTCCCGGTCGGCAGGCGCTTCCGGCGGGGCGCCGGCGAGCAGCTGGCCGGCCGCCTCCACCACGGCCGCCCGGCTCGACAGCAGCGCGGCCACGGTGGTTCGCCGCCCCTGAGCGAGCCGGGCCGCCTCCACCAGCCCGCCGATGCGCTGGAGGCGCTCGACGTAATGAACGGTGACATAGCCGCTGGCCGGGCCGAACGCCGCGGCCACCGTCCCCATGAGCAGCCCGAACCGCCTCCCGACGGCCCGGGCCAACGAGCGCGTAGACCACGACGAACCCGGTCAGACACCAGAGGAGCTTCACCGTGGCCCGCATGCCCTCGTTGTCCGGCACCGCGGCGAGGCGCTTCACCACCTCGTAGGGGACGATATGGATGGCCGTGCCCAGCAGCGCCACCGGAGCAGACAGGGCCGCTGTCACGAGCGACCGCTTCTGGGCCAACCCGACGTGCGCCCCGCCGGCGCTGGACGCCACCTGTCCATCGTCCAGCCCGAGGAGCGAGAGCTCGCGCTGGTAGCGGGCCAGCGCCGCTCGCAGCCGCTGCGAACTGCGGTCACCCCCGGGCGCCTCGACCACCGCCCCCAACATCCTGACCAGCTCCTCGCGGCGTCCGAGGTCCACCTCCTCTGGCTCGATCGTTCCCACCCGTCGGGCCACGATCTCGGCCACCGACGACAGGTCGGCTACTTCGGCCCACGATCGGTAGTCGGGGCTGACGACACGGAGGCGATCGGCGATGTCCTCGGTCAGCGCTCGGACGGCCGCGTGTGGGTCGGCTCGATAGAGCGGTGCCCATGCGCTGACCGCCAGCGGTTCCCCCACCCGGACGAGAGCCCTCGAGCGGAAGCGGGCCTTGGCGTCATAGGAGATCCCGATAGGGACCACCACTACATCGTGGACGTCATCGTCGACCGCGGCCTCGAGCGCGATCCGGGCGGCGCCGGTCCGGAGGGCTTGGAGGGTGGGGGCGTCGTGGCTGATGCCCTCGGGGAACACGGCCAGGACTCCCCCGGCGCTCAGGATCCGACGGTTGGTCGAGACGGTGGCTCGGTTCTTGGAGGTGGGCTGAGCGTCAGCCGCCCGATAGACGGGGACGACGCCGGCCAGCTTCAGCAGCGGCCACAGGGGCGGGATCCTGAACAGCGTCGACTTACCAGCGGCACGACGCATGGGGGTGATTGTAAGAACAGGCCGCCTGGCGCTTCAGGCGGTCGTCGAGCGCCTTCCCGATCGCCCCACCGGGTAGCGGCGATGATGGGGCAGTGCGCCGATCCCGCGTGGCCTACGGGCCGAGACACGGCCAGGCGGCCGACCTCTGGCTACCGGATCGGCCGGCGGACCGACTGCCCGTCGTCGTGCTCTTCCATGGAGGATTTTGGAAGGGCCCGTACACCAAGCGTCTCATGAACCGATTGGCGGCCGACGTCAGCCAACGGGGGTGGGCCGCCTTCAACGTCGAGTACCGGCGAGTGGGCCCGCTCGGTGGGGGAGGAGGGTGGCCGGCCACGTTCTCGGACGTGGCCGCGGCGATCGAGGCCCTGGGGACGGTTCCCGGGTTGGACCTTGGCCGCGTGGTCACCTGTGGGCATTCGGCCGGTGGGCATCTGGCTCTGTGGGGCGCGGGCCGGCATCGACTGCCCACCAACTCCCCCGGAGCTGCGGTCGAGGTGCGGCCGTTGGCCGCCATTTCCCTGGCCGGCGTGGTCGACCTGGTGGAGGCGGCCGGGGCCGGGCTGGGTGGCGGCGCCGTCGCCGCCCTTTTGGGCGGGGCCCCGGAGGTACTCGTCGAGCGCTACCGGGCCGCCTCTCCGGCCGCCATGGTGCCGCTCGGCCTCCCGCAACTGCTGGTCCACGGACTAGCCGACACCACGGTGCCGGCGTCGATGAGCGAGCGGTACGCCACCCGGGCCGCGGCGGCGGGCGACGATGCGAGCTACGTCCCCCTTCCCGGGGTCGGGCACATGGACATGATCGACCCGGCCGGCGCGGGGTGGCGCACCGCCGCGGGGCACCTGGCCGACTGGTTCTGACCCTGCTCGACCGCCCTGGCCGGCTCGATCCGGCCAGGACCGAAGGGAGTGCCGGCAGCCGGACGGTCGGGTAGCGTCACGGCAACATGTCGACATCGGGGTGGGCGGGAGCGAGGTCGGAGTCCGGTCACAATCCCCCGGGGCGCCGCGAGCGCGTGCTCGTGGTGGAAGACGACCCGGGCGACGCCCTGCTCGTCCGTGAGCAATTGGGCGAGGCGGCCCCGGAGTTCGAGGTGATCACCGTCCGTACCCTGGCTGCGGCCGAACAGGCATTGACCTCGTCCATCGCTTGCGTCCTGTTCGACCTCGGCCTCCCCGACGCCGACGGACTGGACGGCCTCCGGTCGATGATCACGATGGCGCCGGGCACGGCGGTGGTCGTCCTCACCGGTCTGGTCGACCAATCGAAGGGGCCCGACGCTGTCGCCCTCGGGGCGGAGGACTACCTGGTCAAGGGCCACGTGGACGGAGAAGGCCTGGGCCGCTCCGTTCGCTACGCCATCGCCCGCCGTCGAGGCGAGGAGGCATTGCGCCGGCTCAGCGAAGCCGAGTTCCTGCGATCGGAGAACACCCGGCTCGAGCGCGGGTTGCTACCCCGGCCGCTGATCACCACCAGCCGGCTGAAGTGGGCGACTCGCTACCAGCCCGGCGGTGGCCGGGCGCTCCTCGGCGGTGACTTCTTCGACGGCATCGAGTTGCCCGACGGCACGGTCCGGGTGGTGGTCGGCGATGTCTGTGGTCACGGCCCGGACGAGGCCGCGCTGGGGGTCGCACTGCGGGTCGCCTGGCGCGCCCTGGTGATCGGTGGGGTGGAGCCGGATGCCATCATGGCCGCCCTGGAGCGACTGCTCGAGACCGAACGCTTCGACGACCAGATCTTCGTCACCCTCTGCGACCTGACGCTTCGGCCCGGACTCCGGCACGCCCAGGTCCGTGCGGCCGGTCACCCCCCTCCCCTGCGCCTCGACGGTTCCTCGGCGAAGGACGTCCCGGTGCCCCATCGAGGGCCGCCTCTCGGCGTGGTCGACAACGGGTCGTGGGGATCGGACGAGATCGAGCTGGGTTCAGCCTGGACGCTGCTCCTCTACACCGACGGCATCATCGAAGGTTGCACCGGGCCGGGCCGCGACCGGCTGGGCGCTGATGGCCTGACCGACCTGTTGGTCCGCCTGGTGCCCGACACCTCCAAGTTGGGCTCGGTGGCCGACCGACTGGTAACCGAGGTGGAAGGGGCCAACGGAGAGCCTTTGGGCGATGACGTGGCCCTCTTTCTGCTGTCCAACGATGAGCACTGGTCGGAGTGACTGCGGAGGGGGTCCTTCCTCGGGACGACAGAGAACCCACCGGCCTGAACGGCATGACCCTCCGGGGTCGCCTCCGGGCGGTGTTCCTCGTGGCCTTGGCGTTGTTGCTGGTGGCGCTGGCCATCAGTGCCTTCTCGTTTGCCCGGCTCCTCGATGGCCGCAGGACGCTGTTCAACCAGATCGACCCGGCCCGACTCGCGTCGGAGCAACTGCTCATCGCCATGCTCAACCAGGAGACCGGTGTCCGGGGCTACGTGCTCACCGGCCAGGCGTCCTTCTTGCAGCCCTTCGTCCAGGGCCTCCCCGCCCAACGGGCGGCGTCGGCCCAGCTGGACGACCTCCTGTCCGGCCTCCCGGGCCTGCTCGCCTCGGCCCGGGAGGCCGAACAGCGAGGGGCGGCCTGGCAGAGCGGATTCGCCAAGCCGGCGGTCATCGCTACCGCGGCCGGCAATCGGGCCTACGCCTCCGATATCGCTCTGCAACACTCCAAAGTGCTCTTCGACCGTTTCCGGGCCGCCCGGCAGCGCCTCAACAATGCGCTGGCCAGCACCGGACAGGAGGCAGCTGCCCGCCTCAATGACAGCACCATGCAGCTCGCGATCGTCCTGATCAGCGCGGCGGCATTGGCCGTGGTGGCCGGGCTGGTCGGGCAACGGTCTCTTCGGGTCTGGGTGACCGACCCCCTGCTGAGCATCGGTGGCGACGCCCGCCAGGTGGCCGATGGCGACCTCGGCCATGCCATCACCTCGACCGGGCCGCCCGAGTTTCGGCGCCTGGCCGGCGACTCCGAAGCCATGCGCCTACGGATCGTCGGGGAGCTGGACGAGATCGAACGGGCCCGGGCCGAGTTGGTGAGCCGCAACGCCGAGCTGGCCCGGTCGAACGCCGAGCTCGAGCAGTTCGCCTATGTCGCCTCCCACGACATGCAGGAGCCGCTGCGCAAGGTCACCAGCTTCTGCCAGCTGCTCCAGCAGCGCTACCAGGCCCAACTGGACGATCGGGGCAACCAGTACATCGAGTTCGCGGTGGACGGGGCCAAGCGGATGCAGGGCCTCATCAACGACCTCTTGGCCTTCTCCCGGGTCGGACGCACGACGGACCATTTCGTTTCGGTCGACCTCGGTACGTGCGTCGCCGCCGCGGTCAAGAGCCTCAGCGCCGCCATCGAGGAGTCCGGCGCGGTGGTCACGGCCAACGCGTTACCGGTGGTGACGGGCGACAGCGGACTGATCACCAGCGTCTTCCAGAACGTGATCGGCAACTCCATCAAATTCCGCTCCGACGCGGCACCCGAGATCCGGGTCGAGGCTGTCCGGGATGGCCCGTCGTGGCTCTTTTCGGTTACCGACAACGGGATCGGCATCGAGCCCCGCTTCGCCGAGCGGGTGTTCGTCATCTTTCAACGCCTGCACTCCCGCGAGACGTACGCGGGGACCGGGATCGGTTTGGCCCTCTGCCGGAAGATCGTAGAGTTCCACGGCGGCAGCATCTGGCTCGATACCGACCGATTTCCTGGCACTCGTATCTGGTTCACTCTGCCTGCCACCCGAGGAGCGCCAACGCCATGAACGTCATCGATGAGACCACCCCGATCGAGGTGCTCTTGGTCGAGGACGACCCCGGCGATGTCCTCATGACCCGCGAGGCCCTGGCTGGTAGCAAGCTGGTCCACCACCTCCATGTCGTCGACAACGGCGAACTGGCCATCGATTTCCTGATGAACAGGGGGCCGTACGAGAACGCCCCCCGGCCCGACCTCGTACTCTTGGACCTCAACCTGCCCCGGCTCGACGGCCGGGAGGTCCTGGCCCGGATCAAGTCCGACCAGTCGCTTCGCCAGATTCCCGTCGTCGTCCTGACCACCTCGGATGCCGAGGAAGACGTGCTGCGCAGCTACGACCTCCACGCCAACGCCTACGTGACCAAGCCGGTCGAATTCGAGGCGTTCATCGGCGTCGTCCGCCAGATCGACCAGTTCTTCCTCTCGATCGTCCGCCTCCCCAGGCACTGACGCCCGTCGCCATCGGGCCGCCCATGTCGCCATCCGCCCCCCCCGGCGTTTTGGCCCAGCCCGGCCGGGGTACCTCGACGGTAGGGAACAAGCGTCTGAGTGAGCGCGACCTGGGCCGGGTGCATTCGACCGGGTCCCGGCCGAGCACACCGAGCCAGCAGGAGGATTCCATGAGCGATGACCGTACGGTGCCGTCCCACGCCACCGACGCAGCAGAGCAGGTCGACGAGGAGTCGGCCCACCAACCCGACCGACTGGCCACGCCCGAGGAGGAGGCGGCGGCCGACGAGGGCCGCGACAGGTTTGCCGGAGACGAGGAACAAGTGGCCGAGCACTACCAGGACATGGCCGACAAGGGGGCAAAGGCGAAAGGGGAGGGCCGGATCTCGTAGACCCGACGGCTGGGAGTGCAGCCTCATCGCACGCCCGAGGGCCGGAACTGCACGCTGATGCGGGGCCCGATCGGGCGCGCCGTCTTGGGGATGGCGTGTTCCCAGGTCCGCTGGCACGTACCGCCCATGACCACGAGTTCGCCGCTGCCCAGCTCGTAGCGTAGGGCTCTACCTCCGCCCCGGGGCCGGAGTAACAGGCGGCGGGTGGAGCCGACCGAGAGGATGGCCACCAGGGTGTCCTCGGTCGCCCCCCGGCCGATCCGGTCCCCGTGGAAGGCCACGCTGTCCCGGCCGTCTCGGTAGAGGCACAGTCCGGCCGTGGCGAACGGGCCGCCGACCTCGTTGCCGTAGGACTCGACCAGCGCGTCTCTGACCTCTTCCAAGGCGGGATGGGGGAGGTCGTCGTTCTCGCCGTAGAAGCTCATCAGCCGGGGAACGTCGACCACCCGGTCGTATATGGGCCGCCGCTCGGCCCGCCACGGCACGGTGTGGACCAGCTGGTCGAACAGCGAGTCGGCTCCGGTCAGCCAGCCGGGTCCGACGTCGATCCACGCTCCCTGGCCGAGGTCGGTCCGGGCCAGCCTCGTCCCCGGCGATCGGGGCCCGACGCGCTCCCCGTGGTCGAACAACGAGCCTTGCAACATCACCATCGCCGATCAGATTACCAGGATACGAACATATGTTTGTACTGGGACCCGGCACCCCGAGACCAGCGGGTCGGCGCGGCGCGGTCAGCGGCCAGCCGCCCTCCCCTCCCAGCGGACGAGGACCATGGAGGCGTCGTCGCGGAGCTCGGTGATGTTGTGGTCGAGAACCGCCCGCACCACGCGCCGGACGGCGTCGCCGGCCCCGAGGCCCTGCGAGATCACCTGGCCGGTGAGGTCGGCCAACCGCTGGGCGCCGAACTCGTCACCCCCGGGAGCGCGCGCATCGACCACGCCGTCGGTGTAGAAGAGCACGCCGTCGCCCGGCTCGAGTGTCTCGGTGGCCATGTCCGGCTCTCCCGCACCGAGTCCCAATGGCAGAGTGGGAGGACAGTGGAGCTCACCGACCACCCGGTTGCCCCGGATGAGCAAGGGGAGCGGGTGACCGGCATTGACCCAGGTCAGCGTGCCCGACTGGCGCTCGAGCCGAGCCAGCTGACCGGTGGTGAAGGCCTCACCCCCGAACCGGGCGCCCAATGTGGCCTCGAGGCCGGCGTGCATGTGCCCGAGGGTCGATCCCTCTCGGCGAGCGTGGCGGTAGGCCCCGACGGTGAGGGCCGCGACCATGGCCGAGCGCACGCCGTGCCCCATGGCGTCGAAGATCGCCACCTCCAGCGCGGGCCCGTTCACCGCGTAGTCGAAGGCGTCACCCCCGACGTCGTAGGCCGGTTCGAGCATGCCGGCGACCGAGACATCCGGGAGGTCCAAGACGAGAGGAGGAAGCAGCTCCCACTGCATGCTGGCCGCCAGGCTCATGGGCTTGCGCTGCTGGTGGAGCTTGAAGGCATCGGTGGTCCGGTTCTGGGCCGCGATCAGGACCCCGGCGAACAGGCCGAGCTCCTGACAGGCCAGCACGGATCCCTCGTCGCCATGGGGCACGGTCATGGCGAGCACCCCGGTCGGCGTCGACCCGGCGACCACCGGCGCCCAGATCCGGGCTCCCTCGGCCCGGTCGACGGTCACCGGTGACTCCGTGGTGAACGCCCGTCCGGCCACGGTGGTGGCCACCCCCTGGGACTCGGGCACTTCGACATGGGTCAGCTCGTCGGGCAGGGGGACGAGCTGCACCTGCTCGACGTCGACGACGTAGACGACGATGTCGGTGGCGCCCAGTTCCTCCGCTGCCACAGCCACCAGCGCCGCCACCGAAGCCGGGTCCGTCGTGCCCGTCGCCCGGAGGCCGGCACCGATATCCACAGGTGACGGCATCCCCTGAGTGTACCGGGGCACTGTCGTGCGGCCTTGGGTCGGAACCCCGCGACTAGGCCCGACACCCTTGAGCCGCTTGGTTTCGAGCATGCCGGCACCGGGTACCGCGGCGACGCGGGAGATACGAGAAGGCACGGGCCAAACGGAAGGGAGACGTCATGACGAACGGACTCGCGGGCCGTCACATTGCGTTCGTGATCGCCAACGAGGGGGTCGAGCAAGTCGAGCTCACCACCCCCTGGCAGGCGGTCCTCGATGCCGGAGGGACGCCTGAGCTCGTCGCCCCCGACGGCGGCTCGGCCCAAGCGTTCAATCATCTCGACAAGGGCGACGTCTTCTCGGTCAACCAGGTCGTCGACCAGGCTGACCCGGGCGACTACGACGGGCTGGTGCTCCCGGGCGGCGTGGCCAATCCCGATCAGCTCCGCACGGTCCCGGCCGCAGTGCGGTTCGTCCGGGACCTCTTCGAGGCGGGCAAGCCGGCCGCCGTCATCTGTCATGGGCCGTGGACCCTCGTCGAGGCCGACTTGGTCCGGGGTCGGACGCTCACATCGTGGACCAGCCTGCAGACCGACATCCGAAACGCCGGGGGCACCTGGGTCGACCGGGAGGTCCACGTCTGCCCGGCCGGGCCCAACGTACTCGTCACCAGCCGGAAGCCGGATGACCTTCCCGCGTTCTGCGGCGAACTGGTCCGCGCCTTCACCCGGTCTGTCGAACCTGCCTGACCAGCCCCGCCCCTCCTTGCGCCGCAGGCGGCCAGCGCTGAGGTACGGCGCGCCGCGGTCACCCAGCCGGCAGGACCCGATCGACCTGGGCTTTCCGTATCGGTTCGCCTGCCGCTCCCACTACACCCGGGCACCAGTTGTACCGTGGGTGGGTAGCCGCTCACGTTATGGGGTATAGGACCGGGTGGCGTTTCAACGGGGTAACAGGAGTCGGCATGGAGGGCAGTCAGATGGCGGACGTCGGCTGGGGGCCGGCCGCCCACTGCGAGGGCTACCGCCACGAGGCGCTGCTCTATGAGGGCGACGACGAATTCCTCGGTGGTGCGCTCGAGTTCATCATGGACGCGGTGGCCGCCGAAGAGCCGGTACTGGTCGTGGTCGATGCCGGAAGGATCGACGCCCTGCGAGGCGAGTTACCGGGTCATGAGGACTCGGTCCAGTTCGCCGACATGGCCGATGTGGGAGCCAACCCGGCCCGGATCATCCCGACCTGGCAGAATTTCCTCGACGAGCAGGCCGCTCCTCATCGTCGAGTCCGCGGGATCGGCGAACCCATCTGGCCGGGCCGGAGCCGAGCCGAGCTGGCCGAGTGCCAACGCCACGAGGCGTTGTTGAACCTGGCCTTCGCCGATCCGTCCTTCTGGCTCCTCTGCCCGTACGACACGGCCACGCTCGACGCATCGGTAATCGACGGGGCCAGGGCGACCCATCCCCTCGTTCGTGAACGCGGGGCGACGCGACCGAGCCCGAACTACCCGGGCACCGACGCGTTCGCCACGGTCGACACCACACCCCTGTCGAGTCGGCCCGGTGCAGCTCGGGTCCTCAACTTTCGGTCCGGCGCCATGGGTGAGGTCCGACGGTTCGTCGCCGACCACGCGGCCCGGGAGGGACTGGCCCCCGATCGGGTGGCCGAACTGGTACTGGCCGCAGACGAGATCGGCACCAACAGCCTCCGTCACGGCGGCGGGTTGGGCACGGTCGCGGTATGGAGCGAACCCGGTTCGGTGATCTGTGAGATTCGTGACCGCGGCCGCATCGCCGACCCGCTGGCCGGCCGCCGACGGCCGTCGGTGGATGGCAAGGACGGACGGGGGCTGTGGCTGGCCAACCAGCTCTGTGACCTGGTCCAGGTCCGCTCAGCCGCATCCGAGAACGTGGTCCGCCTCTGGGTCAGCAGACCCAGCAAGGGAGGGTCCCGGCCATGAAGTTCTCGATGATCTTCGAAGCCCAGCTCAACCATCCGACCCCCGAGCACGAGCGCCAGGTGATCCTGGACTGCGTCGACCAAGCCGTCCTGGGCGAGGCGATGGGGTTCGACCGCATCTGGGCGGTGGAGCACCACGCGCTCAAGTGGTACGCCCACATGAGTGCCCCGGAGACCTTCTTGGCCTATGTTGCCGCCAAGACCGACCGCATCCGGATCGGGCACGGGGTCGTGTGCATGCCATTCGGATACAACCACCCGGTCCGGGCCGCCGAGCGCGCGGCCATGCTTGACATCCTCTCGGGTGGGCGCCTCGACCTGGGCGCCGGCCGCGGAGCCACGCTGCAGGAGATGTCGTTGTGCGGTGTCGATCCCGAGAGGACGTACGTCGAAGTCGAGGAAGCCCTCCGGATGATCAGCGCCATGTGGCTCGAAGATGAGTTCGAATGGCACGGCCTCCTCGACATCGCACCCCACCCGGTGCTCCCCCGTCCCGTGCAGGAACCGCACCCACCGTTGTACATGGCCTGCACCAAGCAGAACACGGTGGAGCTGGCCGCCGATTACGGCATCGGGGCGCTGGTCTTGGGCTTCGCCGGTGTCGACGAGGTCGCCCACCTGAACACGTTGTACCGCCGGGCGATCGACCGGCGGAGCGGGGATCGGTTCGTCTCGACCGTCCGCAACGACCACTTCACCGCGCTCTGTCCCACCATCGTGCTCGACGACGCAGACGAGGCACTCCGTGTCGGAGCCCGGGGACAGCGGTTCTTCGCCGAATCGATCGGCCACTGGTACGGCGCCGGTCCCCCGCCGGCCCAGGACACCGAGGACGACGACAACGTGGCCGCCATCAAGGCCGACGCCGAGGCGATGGTGGCCAAGCTGCATGAGGCCAACATCCCCGTGCGCCCATCGGCGCTCGGCACCTACAACGTCAACCATGCCTACGGCACCGTGGAACACGCCATCGACTATGTGCAACGGCTCGAATTGGCCGGCGCCGACGAGATCATGTGCCTCATCCAGATGGGAACCATCCCCCAGGAGACTTGCCTCGAGACGATCCGCAACTGGGGCGAGAAGGTCATCCCCCACTTCTGCCCGTCCCCGCCAGTCCGGTGACGATGACGCAGGTGTGCCGCGAACCGTCGAGCGGCGTCGTGATCACCGGTGGCGCCTCTGGCATCGGCCTGGCCTGCGCCGAGGCGGTGGCTGCGGTCGGTCGGTCGGTGGCCCTGGTCGACCTCGATGGCGAGCGGGCCGACCAAGGTGCCGCCCGGATTGGCGAGCAGCATGGGGTCGACGCCGTGGGGCTGGAGGTCGATGTCACCGGGGGCGCCGACGTCCTGGCTGCGTGCGTGGCCTCCTGCCGTACGGCCATCGGCCCGATCGGCGGGTTCGTCCACGCCGCCGGCGTGGTGGTGGTGGCCGGCGTCGAGGAGATCACCATGGACCAATGGGACACGGTGCTCGATGTCAATCTGCGGGCATACGTGATGGCGAGCCAGGCCGTCCTGCCCGAGATACGACGCTCCGGTCCGGGCGGTTCGATCGTGGGCATCGCATCGATCGAGGCGCTGCTGGGCCAACCGAGCATCCCGGCCTATTGCGCGTCGAAGGCGGGGGTGCTGGGGGCCACGCGGTCGATGGCCCAACACCTAGCCCCCGAGGGCATCCGGGTGAACACGGTGTGCCCCGGGTACGTTCGCACGCCGATGCTCGCCCCCGCCCTGGCCCAGCCGGGCGTCGAAGAGCATATGGTCGGTCAGACCCCACTCGGCCGGCTGGCCGAACCGCCCGAGATCGGGCGGGTGGTCCGGTTCCTGCTCTCCGACGAGGCCAGCTACGTGACCGGCATCGAGTTGGCCGTCGATGGTGGCCTGACCCATCAGGGCTGAGGGACCGGGCATCCCTGGTGGGGCTCGGCCCGATCCTCAGTGCAGCAAACTCGAGACCACATTGACCAACAGGGCGATGATGACGGCGCCGAAGAGGTAAGAGCAACGCATGGTGCAGCGCAGACCGCCGTACCTTTTTCGTCGTGAGGTTGGTATCCGAGACCTGAAACGTCATCCCGATGGTGAGTGAGAGATAGGCGAAGTCCAGATAGGTCGGATCGTCCGGCTCGTTGAAGTCGATGCCGCCGACCGGAGCCGAGTAGTAAGGGCGGGCGTACAACCGAGTAGTAAAGGCGGGCGTACAAGAAGGTGTACACCGTGTGGACGGCGGCCCAGGCCAGCGCAACGCTGACCACACCGATAGCAATGAGATAGGCCGGCGGCAAGGCAGGCCACACCGGCGAAGACGACCAGCCAGTCAGTGGCTTTGAACGACCCATCGCGTCTGACGGGCATACTGGCCCCGGTGACGTTGCCCAGGCCTTCCTCCGATCGTGGCCCGGCCCCAGAGGATGGGCGGTGGTTCGTGGCCGCCCGCCGGGACGTACTGGTGGCCGAGCGGGCATCCACCTGGTCCCGGCTGTCTGCCCTGACCGCCGACTACGACGGGATCGTCGCCGCTTCGGTCGACACCAACGCCGATGACGAGCACGACCCTGAGGGGTCGACGATCGCCTTCGAGCGGGCCCAGGTGGCCGCCCTGGTGGCCCAGGCGCGGACGGACCTCGTCGACCTGGACTGGGCCCTGGCCCGCGTGGACCAAGGGACCGACAACGAGTGCGAGCGGTGCGGTTCCCCGATCGGACCGGAGCGCCTGGCGGCCAGGCCCGCGGCACGGACCTGCGTCGGCTGTGCCCAATGGGGGCCCACGCCGCGGGGCTAGCCGCCGAGGCTCGACCGCAACTGGGCCAGCTCCGAACGCAGGGCCTCGACCTCCGAGCGCAGGGCGCCGACCTCGGACTGGAGATCGGCCACACGTCCGGTCGGAAGGTCCGCCAACGCGCCCTGAGGGCCGAGGAAGGCGCCGGCCTCTCCCGCCGGAACGGGTTCGTGCACCGGGCCGGGAGTGTCCGGGCCGGCCATCGCCGGGCCTTGATTGTCGGCCAACAACTGGGCCCAGCGCTCTTCCTTCTGGCCTGGGCGGCGCCCGACCCTTTCGACCAGACCCTCGCTCATGTCGGCCATCAGCTCCAGGTCGTGCTCCACCGAGCCCAGGTCGTCGAAGTCGACCATCCGCTCGGTCCGGGTCCGCAGCTCTCCAACCGTCTGCGGCCCGCGGAGCAACAGCACCGCCAACAGGGCCAGCTGCCGGTCGTCGACCCCGAGCACCTCATCGAGCACCTGGCGGTAGCGCACCACCGATCGTCCGTGCGACGGGAGCACGAATCGGACGAGGCGCCGGTCCTTCAGCTGGGCCAAGGCCACCTCGACGACCGATTCGTCGTAGTGCACCACTGGGTCCCGGTTGGACGCCTGATTGCAGGCCAGGACCAACGCGTTCAGGGTCAGGGGATAGTGCTGCGGGGTGGTCAACCGCTTCTCGATCAAGCTGCCCACCACCCGTGCCTCCTCGGTGCCGATTCGCATGGAGGGAAGCATACGGTCGGCGTCAAATACGACCACTACCGCCTGGTGTCCCCCGCGCCATCTATCCTCTGGTTGGCGCCGACGCCAGTCCCGCCGACAGCGGCCGAGCCAGGAGGGCACGATGGGAACAGCCACCGACAGTCCCGAGCAGGTGGTGCGCCGCTTCTGCGACGCGGTCACGGCGATGGACGCCGAGGCCCTGCGACCGTTCTTCACCGACGACGTCATCTACCACAACATGCCGATGGAGCCGGCTGTCGGCCTGAATGCCACCATCGAGGCCCTGGCCATCTTTATGGCCATGTGCACGGCGCTGCGCTTCGACATTCATCATCTCGCCGTGGAAGGCAATGCCGTGCTCACCGAGCGAACGGACGTCTTCACCATCGGAGGTGCGGACGCGCCCCTTGCCGTCATGGGGGTGTTCGAGGTGACCGACGGACGGATCACCGCCTGGCGGGACTACTTCGACCTGGCCAAGGCCACCGCCACGATGAGCGGCGGAGGTTGACCGTCCCGAGCAGCTAGGCCGCTGATTTCTCCAAGATGTGCACCCCGCAGGCCGACCCGAGCCCGATGACCTGAGCCAGCCCAACGCTCGCCCCTGGGATCTGACGGTCTCCGGCCTCACCTCGCAGGTGATGGCAGACCTCCCAGATGTTGGCGATGCCGGTGGCGGCGATGGGATGGCCCTTGGACTCGAGGCCACCCGACACGTTCACCGGGGTCGTGCCGTCCCGGAACGTCGCGCCCGACTCGAAGTAGTCGACGGCTCCCCCCGGCGGGCAGAGCATGAGGTTGTCATAGTGCACCAGCTCGGCGGTGGCGAAGCAGTCGTGGAGCTCGACCAGGTCCAGGTCCTCGGGGCCCACGCCGGCCTGCTCATAGGCCTGGCGGGCGGCATTCCTGGTCAGCGTGTTCACGTTGGGCAGCACCTGGCAGGCCTCCTCCCACGGGTCGGTGGTCAGGATGGAAGCGGACACCTTCACCGCCCGGCGTTGTTGGTCCTTCGACAGCTGCTTCAGCGTCGAGTCAGCCACGACGACGGCGGCGGCGGCGCCGTCACAGTTGGCCGAGCACATCGGCCTGGTGTTGGGGTAGGCGATCATGACGTCTCCCATGATCTGCTCCAACGACATCCTCTTGGTGTAGGCGGCGAGGGGGTTGAGCGTGGAATGGGCGTGGTTCTTCTCACTGATCCGGGCGAACAACTCAAAGGCCGTCCCGTCGTACTCGTTCTCGAAGAGGTATTCCATGCCGATCTGGGCGAACACCCCGGGCATGGTCTCGGTCCCGACCCGACCGTCGATGCTGGCCACCGCTCCGTAGCGGCCGCTCGGCGTCCAGGTGGCCGCGTCGGCCTTCTTGGACCCCCCAGCCAGGAGGCCGGCGCCGGCGAGCTTCTCGACCCCGACGGCCAGCCCGTAATCGACCTCGCCCGCCTTGACGGCCATGATCGCCGTGCGCAAGGCGGTGGCTCCGGTGGCGCAGGCGTTGGCCACGTTGTAAACGGGGATGCCGGTCTGGCCGATCTGCTTCTGGAGCTGCTGGCCGACGCCTCCGGACGCGCCCATGAGGTTACCGGCGGCCAGCACCCCGATGTTGCTCATGGTCACACCGCCGTCGGCCAGCGCCCCAAGGGCCGCTTCGGCCGCCAGGTCGACGACGTCCTTGTCCGGGTGCTTGCCGAACTTGGTCATGTGAATCCCGAGGATCCAGACATCTTCACTCATGTGCGTTCCTTTTGCCGTCAGGACGGCTCGAAACCGAAGCCGATGGCCTCGGTGCCGTTGTCGTCGGTGCCGATCGTATAGGTGGCCAGCTGCACCTTCATCCCCAGCTTCACGTGTTCGGGGTCCGGTTCCACGTTGATGATGTTGGCCCGGACGCTCGTCCCGCCGGAGTCGACCACACCGGCGACGTACGGCACGGGAATTCCCGGCGCGGCGAACGAGACAATGGTGAATGCCCGGAGCGTGCCCTGCCGGTCGACGTCGACAGTGGCGAAGTCGGTGGCCGTGCAGGCCGCGCAGGCATTTCGGCGATCGAAGAAGCGCGCCCCACAAGCCACGCACTCATGGGCTACGAGGTGGGGGTCGTCGCCCAGTACCAGGTAGTCGACGAGTGGGATCTGTTCGGCCATGGGAGTCACTTTCCGCTTCGTTGCCGAAGACACACGCTATCTGCGACCGGGGTCCCGTGCATATCGCTCCAGTCCGGCTGGCGAGACCGCACGGAGCTGGCCCACCGTGCAGGCCCAGGCAGAACGAGCCGTCCTCGACTTCCTCACTGATGCGGTGAGCCTGGCCGCGTGAGCCGACCGAGGGATTCCGGTGGGCTCAGGGCACGGCGCCGGGCTGGCCGGGGGTGATGACGATCTGCGCCTCTCGGAGGAGGGTCAGGCTGCGGTTCTCGCGGCCGTAGGCCAACGGGCTAAACAAGATGGTGTCCAACGGGAACCACAGACCCACCCAGACCAGGACCCATCCCAATGTGTCGAAGGCAAGATTGACATTCCCTTGGCCGGCAATAGTCACCGTGTTCACGACGGCGATGAGGCCCAGGATGGCGATGGGTACCCCGACACGCAACGACCACAGGCCGTCATAGCGGACGGCCCGGCGCTCCCGCTTGTTGTAGGCGATGCGATGGTCGCAGTACCGCCGAAGGGTGCCGGTGATGCGCTCGGCGGTGTGCCCGTCCACCTCGGTCGTGGGCAAGGCGAGCTCTATCCGGACGCGGGCCCGGGAGCGTCGGCTCCGCAGCTCACTGAGGCTGTAGTCGACCCCGGTCAGGAAGTTCCGGTACTCGGAGAACAGGTCGGTATGCGGCACTTGGAACATGTCCTCGGCCCGCGTCAACTGCAGTCGGATGACCTGATGATCCCGGTCAGTCATGGAGGCTGTCTAGTCGATGGGATCGGGCCGCGCACGGAATCCCATCCGCCCTTACACGCACGACCGGATCGCGGCCATGGGTGTGTCCGGCTCCGTTCCGGTACCCTTCGGGCGAGTCTCGAGCCCGGTTCGGGGCGGTTGTTCTGCGTTGGCCTGTTTGGGCAGGTCGACCAGAGCGGAGTAGGGACTCGACGGTCACGATCGAGAGGGAATCCATGCGTGAGATCCACACCCACCTTGCGCCCTACTGGCTGGGCGGCCTCATCGAAGCGACCAGCGTGGACGGCGGTCCCACCGACGAGCAGCTCCGCATCGTCCAGGGCCTGCTCCGTGGCTACTTCGGGATCGAGTCGGCCATCGACCTGGTCCCTTTGCCGGCCGAAGAGCTGAGGGACATCGTCGTCGACCAGAGCTCTCGCTACCGGTTGGTCCAAACCATGATCATCCTCCAATTCGCCCGCCACCCGGCCAGCGAGGAACTGGCCGACTCGGTCGAACGGTACGCGGCCACACTGGGCGTGGACGAGCCCATGCTGGTCGTGGCCCGGGACGCGGCGCGGCACTCGCGCGAGCTGCTCATGGCCGACTGGGCCCGCTCCGCTCGCAACAGTCCGATCAAGCCGCAGCCGACCAATCAGTCCGACGAGGAGTTCGCAGCCCGATTCGAGGCGCTGCGTAGCTGCCCGGACGGAAGCCTGGGCCGGGCCTTTATCGACTTCTACCGGTCCAACGAGTTCGCCATGCCCTCGGCCGCCTCTGGTCTCGGCCACAGCCTGGTGAACCACGACTTCTCCCACGTCATCACCGGGTACAAGCCGAACGACGCGGTGGAAGAAGTCGCCCTGTCGGCCATGTTGGTGAGCTCGGCCAACGGCGAGGAGCACTTCAGCGCACTGGCCGCCTCGATGGCCCTCTACGAAGTGGGCCTCTTCGACATCCTGGGCATCAGCCCGACCAAGGGAGTGCTGGACCGCCACGGCGCGCCCGACGTCTTTGCCGACGCCATGCGCCGGGGCGCTTCCTGTTCATCGGACATCGCCACCATCGACCACCTGGCCCTGGCCGACCAGCCGATGCGAGACGTCCGCGCCAGCTTGTCCATACCGCCCCGGGCGGTGTGATCCCGACCGTGCTACCCCGCCGACGTGTATGCGTGGGATCGGGGAAGCGGACTCACCCGAGTGCTGGACCGACCGGGACAGGTCGGCCGGGCGCGCTCAGCGGGGCACGTAGTCGAAGGTGTCCGGGTCGGGACCAGTGCGTGCGTCCCGGTTGAGCCCCGAGATCCGCTCCATGTCGGCGTCGGAGAGCTCAAAGTCGAAGATCTCGAAGTTCTCCTGTATGCGCGTCGGTGTCACCGACTTTGGGAACACGATGCTGTCGCGCTGGATGTGCCAACGCAGCACCACCTGGGCCGGTGACTTGTTGTAGCCCTGAGCCACGCCGACCACGACGGGATCGTCGAGCACCGCTCCCTGGGCGATCGGCGACCACGCCTCGGTGGCGATTCCGTGTTCCGCGTCGTAGGCCAGCAGCTGGGTCTGGCTCAGGTAGGGATGGGCCTCGATCTGATTCACGGCCGGCACGACGTCGGTCTCGTCGGCCAATCGGCTCAAATGGTGGGCCTGGAAGTTGGAGACGCCGACGGAGCGGGCTCGACCATCGGCGTAGACGCGCTCCAGGGCTCTCCAGGTCTCCACGAAGTCGCCGATCGTGGGGAGGGGCCAGTGGATCAGGAACAGGTCAATCCGCTCGGTAGCCAGGGCGGCCAGCGTCTGGTCGAAGGCTCTGAGGGCGTCATCGAAGGCGTGATGGTTGTTGTTGAGCTTGCTGGTCACGAAGACCTCGGCCCGGTCGATCCCCGACAGGGCGATGGCCTGGCCGACCTCTCTCTCGTTCCCGTACATCTCGGCCGTGTCGATGTGCCGGTAGCCGACCTGCAGGGCGGTGGTCACGGCCTCGACGGTCTCCGTCGGCTTCACCTGGAATACGCCGAAGCCAAGCTGGGGGATCTCGACCCCGTTGTTAAGGTTCACGGTGGGCACCGTTGTCGACATCAGGTATCTCCGATCGTCGTCGTGGGCAGAGGTCCAGCTGCAGCTGCACCGTGGCCGAAACAACGCTATCCCCGGAGCCACCAGTCAGGTCAGACCACGGCCAGGGGCTGTGGCCTACAGCCCCTGGCGGTGGACCAGGCGGCCGAAGGTGCCGTCGGGGTCGGCCACCAGCTGGTCGTAGGTGCCCTGTTGTGTGAGGCGGCCGTCGTCGAGCACGAGAATGCGGTCGACGTTGCCGATCACGGTGTGCATCCCCTGCTCATGCCTCCTCGGTGGCCGACCGGGGCGGCCCCGATTCGACCGTGTGGCCGCCGACCGAACGCCGCATGGCCGCGTGCAGGCCGTCGGGGGTGAGCACGCCAAGGTAGCGACCGTCTTCGGCGACCGGACCCAGCTGACGTCGCGCTGGAGCATCTCGGCCAGCGCCGTCCGCATCGAGCTTCCCAGCGGGACCTCGACGGCAAAGGGCGTGAGCCGGTCGCCCACGTCGCCGTCGAGCCCGGGATCGACCGGGACCCAACCCTTCAAGTGTGAGGGCACGGACAGCGACCTCGAGTGATCCATACCGCTTCGACACGGCGTCGAGGGTGACCATGGGTCGCCATCCCTCGACGAAGCCGGGCCGCTGAGTGTCGCCGCCATGAAGAACGGTGAGGTCCAGGTGGTCGAGCTGTTCTCCAGCGACGGCACGGTGGTGTCCGACCACTTCGTGGTCCTCACCGACAACAAGCATCTCGAGCCGGCCGACCACATCATCCCCGTCATCCGGACGTCGGCAGACTCGGCTGGCGTGGCCCAGGCCCTCAACACCTTGTCGGCCAAGCTGACCACGGCGCAGATCTCAAAACTGAACCTGTTGGTCACCGGACCCCAAAAGGAGTCCCCGGCCACCGTGGCCCAGGCGTGGCTGAAGCAGCAAGGCCTGGCCTGCCCGAGATCGGGAGGCCTCGCCCGGCCCACCGGCCGAGCGACGCCCATCGGTGGGTGCCACCCCCTAGCATCGCCATGTGCCTCCCTCCTCAGCCCTGCCTGCGGACCGGCCAAAGCGGGTTGGCCGAAGGGTCTTCCTTGGCATGGTGGCGGTCGGTGCGGTCGGCGTCGCCTTCGGGGCCCGCGTGCAGGCCGTGGTCGGGAGTGCACTGGGCTCGGGTCTCGGAGGCCTCCTGCCCGGGGGTGACCGCTTCCGCATCTACACCATCACCAATTCGTTCCCCCAGATCGCACGGCAGAGCTACCGGCTCCAGGTGACCGGCCTCGTCGACAGGCCTCTCGACCTCACCGTTGACGACCTCGAGGGCATGCCGAGCACCACGCTGGTGAAGGACTTCCAGTGCGTGACCGGATGGCGGGTGCCCCAGGTCCACTGGCGGGGGGTCAGGCTGTCCGACGTGCTGGCCGCAGCCGGCGTGCACACCAGTGCCCGGGGCCTCGAGTTCGAGTCCTACGACGGGGCCGACACCGAGAGCCTCACGCTCGACCAGGCCCAGCGACCCGACGTCATCGTCGCCTATCGCATGCTCGACGCTCCCATCACCACCGAGCACGGCGGGCCGGTCCGGCTCTATGTGGCCCCCATGTACGGCTACAAGTCGCTGAAATGGCTGTCGGCCATCAGAGTGGTGCGAGAACCCACTCCCGGGTACTGGGAGCAGAACGGCTACTCCCTGGATGCCTGGGTCGGCAGCTCGAACGACCGAAATGACGCCCCGATCGGCTAACCGGGGCCAGGTCCGTCCGGCCCCGGCCCCGGTCGGCGGACCGGCGGCGGGCCGGCTCCTGCGCTTCGACCGCGTCGAGCGGGGCGCCCACTGGGCCACCGCGCTCCTGTTCGGCATCCTCATGGCCACCGCCCTTCCCCTCTATTTCGTCCAGGTCGAGAGCTTCGTCGGGCGCCGGGCCCTCGTCGCCGACATCCACACCTGGTCGGGGGTGGCCCTCCCCGTGCCCCTGATCGTTTCGTTGCTCGGGCCCTGGGGAACACGGTTGCGCCGCGACATACGCCGCTGCAACCTCTGGACAGCGGCCGAGATCCGCTGGCTGTGGTCATTCGGCCGCCAACGGACGGCCAGGCCGGACAAGTTCAATCCCGGTCAGAAATTAAACGTCCTCTTCGTCGCCGGGGCCATCGCCGTGATGCTCGGGACCGGGTTCGTGCTGCGCTGGTACCGCTTCTTCCCGTTGCGCTGGCGGACCGGAGCCACGTTTGTCCACGACCTGCTCGCCCTCGGGGTGTTCCTCGTGGTCGCCGGCCACGTCGCCTTCGCCCTCACCCATCGCGACGCGCTCCGTTCGATGTGCAAGGGCTGGGTCACGAGGTCCTGGGCCAAGAGGCATGCCTCGGGTTGGCTCGAGGAAGAAGAAGCCGATGCAGAAGAATCGGCGGCGAGGGAGCCGGAACCGGTCTCGACGATCTAGTCGCTCACGGGAGGGTCAGGGCTGGGCCACGTTTGGGGGCTCCGACGCCTCGAACTGGTAGAGGTTCTCGGCGTTCCCTCGCAGGATCTTGTACTGGACCTCGGGGGACAGCCCGGCAGCATCGAGGCGCTCGTGGGCCAGCTTCAACGAGTACGGCCACGTGGTGTCCGAGTGCGGGTAGTCCGTCTCGATCATCACGTTGTCCTCACCCACGACCTCGAGCATCCCCAGCCCGGTGGCATCGTCGATGAAGCACCCGTAGAAGTGCTCCCGGTAGTCCCGGTAGACGTCGATCTTCTCGGTGTCGATGTGGGTGTCGTAGTCCTGCACGGGTCCGACGTTGCCCAGGGCCTGGCCCTTGGCCACCCAGTGGCGCTGGGTGGCCCACACCTGCTGGGCCCGCTCCAGCACCCAGGGGATCCACCCGATCGAACCCTCGGAGAGGGCGATCTTGATGTTCGGGAACTTCTGAAAGAGCCCGCTGAAGATCCAGTCCATGAGGCAGCCCGCCGGTCGGATCATCCCGAGCGAGAAATTGGCCATGAACGGCGAGTCGTCGGAGATGCGATGGAAGGTCGACGACGAACCGATGTGGATCGACAGCACGATCCCGAGGTCGTTGGCCATCTGGAGCACCGGGTCCCAGTGGCCGGTGTGGATGGTCGGGAGTCCCAGGGGCTGGAAGTTCTCCGAGAAGCAGATCGAGCGGCAGCCCTTGGCGTACACCCGCTCCATCTCGGTGACAGCCAGAGCCGGGTCCCAGAGGGGGATGATGGCCAGCGGGATCATGCGGCCCGGGTCGGTGCCGCACCACTCGTCGATCATCCAGTCGTTGTAGGCCTGCACGCAGAGCAGGGCCAGCTCCTTGTCCTTGGCCTCGGCGAAGGTCTGGCCGCAGAAGCGCGGGAAGGACGGGAAATTCAGCGAGGCCAGGATCCCAGCGTCGTTCATGTCGAGCAACCGGGCCTTGGGGTCGTAACAGCCCGGCCGCATCTCGGTGTAGGGGAAGCCGACCGCGGTGATGTCCTCGGGGCGGCGACCGGCGCTGGCCCCGAGGCCACCGGTCATGATCCGGAGGTGCTCGTAGGCCCAGACCTCGGTACCGGTGTCGTCGACGATGACATGGGGCGCCTCGTCCTTGTACTTGGCCGGGAGCCGGTCGGTCCAGACGTTCGGCGGCTCGATGATGTGGTCGTCCACCGAGGTGATCCAGTTGAGGTCGTAGTGGCCTGTGGCGTCCATGGAGCCCCTCCGTCGTGATGAGTCTTAGTTGTCAGGTTAGCTCCCAGGTTGCTGGTCGGCCCATTCCCCCGATTGGCCGGGCGGCGGGACGTGACCCGAGCTGTGCTTCGCTAATGGCCATGACGACGGTGCATCGTACGAATGGGTCCCCTGCCCTGGTAGCAGCGCTGCTGGCCATCCTGGGCGCGCTGGCCTCCCTGGTGGGTCCGGCCGGACCGGCCTTGGCCGCGCAGGGTGGCTCGGCCAAGGCCGCCGGTCCTCCCGTACGCTCCCCGGGTTGCGCCCAGGCTCCGACCGCGTCGGTCACCGATCAGCGCCAGGACATCGAAGTGGCCGGCAGCTCGCGCTGGTACCTACTCACCACCCCGGCGCCGAACACACCAGCTCCGACGGGGGCCTCGCAGAAATCGGTGGGCGTCCCCGGCGCTCCCGTGGCTCGTCCGCTGGTGGTGGACTTCCACGGACTGGCCGAAGGGGCGACCGTCCATGCCGCCACGAGCCAATTCGGCGCCCTGGGCCAAAAGGACGGGTTCGTGGCCGCATTCCCCAACGGCACGGGCAGTCCTGTGCACTGGGACACGACCGATCGCCCACCACACAATCCCGACCTCGCCTTCGTCAGCGCCATGTTGGACAAGCTGGAGTCGACGCAGTGCATCGACGTGTCCCGCGTCTACGCCAGCGGGCTTTCCGACGGCTCGTTCATGGTGTCCCTCGTGGCCTGCACCATGTCCGATCGCTTTGCTGCCATCGGCGCCGTTTCGGGGCTGCAGCTCCCGAAGCCCTGCCCGACGACGCGGCGCGTGCCGGTCATCGCCTTCCACGGCACCGCCGACCCGATCCTGTACTTCAACGGCGGAATCGGCACGGCCACCCTCAACCGGATCCTCGGAGACGGCTCAGGGTCGTCATCGACCACCACGACCACGCCGCCGGTGAAGCTGCACGGCGCCGGGTATCCGGCCACCGTCCAGGCCTGGGCGGTCAAGGACGGCTGCAATCCGAGGTCTTCCGACACCAGGTTGGCCAGCCAGGTCATCCTTCGCTCCTACGCCTGCCCGGCGGGTGCGAGCGTCAGGTTCTACATCATCCTCGGCGGGGGTCACGCCTGGCCCGGGAGCACCTTCAGCCAGGCCATCAGCTCGGTCACCGGCTTCACCACCTTCCAGATCAACGCCACCGACCTGATGTGGGCGTTCTTCCAACGGTTCCGCCTGCCATCGCCACCCCGAAGGTGATGAGCGGCACCGGCCCAGCCGGCCGCCCCGATGAACCCGAGCTGCGCTACCTTCTCCAGGAACCGAGGTGCGGCTGCGCCGTCGGCCCCACCACCATGTGCCCGAGGGAGAGACGATGCCCGGCCCGACGAACACGCAGGACCTCTTCAGGCTGGAGGGGAAGGTCGCCGTCGTCACCGGCGCGGGCCAGGGAATCGGTGCCGCCATCGCCCGTGCCTACGCCGATGCCGGGGCCGACCTCGCCTTGGTGGCGCGCACGGCAGCCGATCTCGATTCGGTGGCCCATGACGTCACCGAGCGGGGACAGCGGGCCCTGGTCCTACCGGGCGACATCAACGACTTCGGGTTGGTCGCCGAGCTCGTGTCCCGCACCGTCGACGAGCTCGGTGGTCTCGACGTGGTTGTCAACAATGCCGGAGGATCCCAGTCCCACCCCTTCTTGGACACCAGGGTCGAACAGTTGGAGGCGTCCTTCCGCTTCAACGTCTTCGCCCCCTTCGAGTTGAGCCGGCTGGCCGTCCCCCACCTTCTCGACCGACCCGGCGCTTCCATCATCAATATCAGCTCCATGGCCGGCCGCAACGCCCCTCGAGGGCAGTTGGCCCATGGCACGACCAAGGCGGCCCTCTCCCAGATGACCAGGCTGATGGCCGCCGACCTGGCCCCCCGGGTGCGGGTGAACGCCATCCTGCCCGGGGCGGTGGAGACCCGTTCCCTCGGCAACTGGCTGTCGAGCATGGACCCGAACGTCCGGAAGACGATGATCGAGCGTACGGCGATGCGCCGCAACGGAGTGCCTGACGACATCGCCACGGCGGCCGTCTACCTGGCCTCTCCCGCGGCCAGTTGGGTCACCGGCAAGCTGCTCGAGGTCGACGGATCGGCCAACCCCGAGCTGGTCCCCAAGCCCATCGTCGATCTCTGATTCCCAGTGGCAGCCCGGTCGGTCGCGCCCCTGCCTCCCCGGCTCCAGCCCGCCCTGACCGTTGTCGAACCCGGTCATCTGGTCGACGGCCTCGACTGGGACGGCGTCGACGTCGCCGGCGACTTCTCGGGCCAGTGGGCGCGAGCCATGGAGATCGCCGGATCACGCATCAGCGGGGCCCGCTTCACCGGCTCGAACCTCGATCGGGTTCGGATACGGGACACGGTCATCGATTCGTGCGACTTCTCGGGGGCACGGCTGGTGGACGCGGCCTTGGTCCGGGTGGAGTTCAGAGCGTGCAGGATGTCGGCGATCGACCTGGCCGGGGCCCGGCTCAGCGACGTGCTCTTCAGTGAGACGAAGCTCGATCACGCCAACTTCGCAATGGTCAGCGGCGATCATGTCCGGTTCGACCATGCCCAGATGAAAGCAAGCAACTTCTACGGGGCGAAGGTGGCCGACGCCCAGTACTTCGACTGCGACCTGACGGCAACCGAGCTCTCCCAATCGGACCTCGCCGGCGTTCGCCTCCACGGGTCGACACTCGAGGGGCTGAAAGGGGCGGGCGACCTCCACGGCGTTGTCATCGACCCGGGGCAGGTACTCCCCCTGGCCCTCGCCATGTTCGGTGCGCTGGGCATCGAGATCGGCGACGACCGCGAGGCGCCCTGAGCTCCGTCGCCGAAAGCGGATCGGAGATCAGGTCGGCGGGTGGCCCGAGCTGACCAGCTCGATGGCCGTGCCGTCGGGGTCGCGCAGTTGCAGCGACGGGTTGCCGTTTTCGAGCACGACGCCGGGGTGGTCGACGCCCATCCCCGTGAGGTGGTCGGCCCAGGCACGGAGCGCACCTTCGTCTGACACGGCAAAGGCCAGATGGTCCAGGGTCGCCCCGCCGGGCGCCGGACCGTCGCTGGAGGCATCGCCGTCACGGGGCGAACCTGGCCGGGCGCTCAGCACGACCACCACCTTCGACCCGCGGTGACGGAGGGCCACGTAACCGACCTGGACGCTCCCGGCATAGGGCTCGAGGCCGAGTGCGGCCGCATACCACTCGGCACAGGCTCCGACGTTGGACACCAGGAGCTGCACGTGCGAAAGCCCTGTCATGGGCGCATCGATACGAACGGCACCGTTCTCGGTCACAACAGGGAGCCTAATGCTCCGATGAGCCGTGAAGCTCGGCAACCAGCGCCTCCCGGTCCGTCGCCATCTGCCGGCGGACCGACGCGTCCACCTTCGGGTACTGCGGGTCGATGTCGATGAGCGTCTGGGCCAGGATGGCGGCGGTGGCCAACCGAGCGAACCACTTCCGGTCGGCGGGCACCACATGCCACGGGGCCCACTGAGTGCTGGTGTGGCTCAACATCTCGCCGAAGGCGCGTTGGTAGTCGTCCCAGTACCGCCGTTCGTGGATGTCGCCCGGTGCGAACTTCCAATTCTTCTCCGGCCGATCGATCCGGTCGATGAACCGCCTGGCCTGTTCTGCCTTGGACACGTTGAGGAGGACCTTCACCACGGCGATGTCATTGGCGACCAGGTGGCGCTCCCAGTCGTTGATCTCCTGGAAGCGCCGCGCCCAGATTCTCGTGGTCCCTGCCCGATCCGACCCCCCCTGTCGCCGCAGGAGCTCGGAGTGCACCCGAACCACCAGTACGTCCTCGTAGTGCGACCGGTTGAAGATGCCGATCCGACCCCGCTCCGGCGCGACGCGCTGACATCGCCACAGGAAATCGTGCCGCAACTCCTCGTCGGTCGGCTCCTTGAAGCTGTGCACCTCGACACCTTGAGGGTTGAGCCCGCGCATCACGTGCTTGATGGTGCTGTCCTTCCCACCGGCGTCGAGAGCCTGGATCACCAACAAGATGCCGCGGTTCGCCGCGGCCGACAGGCGGTCCTGGTAAGCGTCAATGACCTGGATGACCTCCTCCAGCCGCGCCTGGCCCTCACTGCGAGAGGAGGTCCCGTCGCCGCCGGCCGGATCGAAGTCCCGGCCCATGGAGACAGAGGTCCCCGGGGGCACCCGACACTGACCGACGAGGTCCTCCACGAACCGGTGTGTGTGATCCATTGGGACACCACTCTGCCTGACGAGAGCACCCTTCTGCTCCAGGGCGAACCCGTCGGGGTGACAAGCGAACCCGACATCTCCCCGACCGACCGATGCCTACGGTCAGGTGAACGTGGCCTCGGCCGCGTCGGACAACGCATCGAGGCCCTCGCTCAACAGCTCCTCGCCGATGATGAGCGGGGGCAGCAGCCGGATGACGTTGCCCCAGGTCCCGCAAGTCAGGACGATCACGCCGGCACGAAGGCAGTGGGCGGCGATGCGTCCGGCCGACACCGGGTCCGGTTCGAGGGTTGCGGGCACCACCACTTCGACGGCCTGCATGGCCCCCCGGCCTCGGACGTCGCCGATCGCCGGAAACCGCGCCTGCAGGGCGCCCAGGCGTTCGGCGATCAGCTCACCGATTCGGGCCGCGGCGCCGGGCAGGTCACGACTCTTCATGTAGTCGATGGTGGCCAGGGCGGCGGCGCAGGCGACCGGGTTGCCGCCGTAGGTGCCACCCAACCCTCCTCGGTGCACGGCATCCATGAGCTCGGCCCGGCCGGTCACCGCGGCCAGCGGCAACCCTCCGGCAAGGGCCTTGGCCGTCGTGACCACATCAGGTACCACTCCTTCGTGTTCGCAGGCGAACCACGCTCCTGTGCGACAAAAGCCCGACTGAATCTCGTCGGCCACGAGCACCACCCCGTGGTCGTGGCACCATGCGGCCAGAGCGGACAAGAACCCGGGGGCGGGAACGATGAACCCGCCCTCCCCCTGGATCGGCTCGATCAGCATGCAGGCCACGTTGTGGGCGCCGACTTGCTTCTCCAGTTGCTCCAGGGCGCGCCGGGCCGCCTCGTCGCCGCTCATGCCGCCCGGGTCCCGGAACGGGTAGGACATCGGCATCCGGTAGACCTCGGGGGCGAAGGGCCCGAAGCCATCCTTGTAGGGCATATTCTTCGCCGTGAGGGCCATGGTCAGGTTGGTGCGTCCGTGGTAGGCGTGATCGAAGACCACCACCGCCTGACGCCCGGTGGCGTGTCGAGCGATCTTCACCGCGTTCTCCACCGCCTCGGCCCCTGAATTTGAAGAGCGCAGAGGTCTTGGCGTGTTCGCCAGGGGTCAACGCCCCCAAGGCCTCGCAGACGGCGACGTAACCCTCGTAGGGGCCGATCATGAAACAGGAGTGGACGAGGCGGCCCACCTGCGCGCTCACTGCCTCGGTCAGCTCGGGCAAGGCATGGCCGATGCTGGTGACACCGATGCCCGACCCGAGGTCGATGAGCGAGTTTCCGTCAACGTCGACCACGATGGCACCTGATGCACCTTCTATGTACACCGGCAGGCTCGAGCTCACGCCCGACGCCACCGCGGCGCCACGGCGGCTGGCCAGCTCTCGGGACTGAGGGCCGGGCAGCTCGGTCACCAGCCGCCGGGTCTGAGCGACCGGGGCGTTGTCGCCGGCAAAGTCCAAGGGGGCCACGAACTTGAACATACCGGCACGGGCGCGGCGTCGCCCGAACGGGGTACTCCGCGTCACCGTATGCCGTCCCGGGCTGCACCGGAGGGATCGCACTTCGGGATCCCATGTGGGATGGTGGGGCGAGAGAGCCGTCGATGAGGCCAATCGACACCCCGAAGTCTTCGCCCACAAGACGGTCGGGCAGGTGGCCGATCACGTCGAAGAGATCATCAAGCTGCTCGAACGGAAACCGGCCTTGGTCGGACACTCCTTCGGCGGCCTGCTCGCTCAGATCCTGGCTGGGCGAGGCGCCTCTGCGGCATCGGTGGCCATCGACCCGGCCCCGTTCCGGGGCGTGCTGCCTCTTCCCGTTTCGGCCCTCAAGTCGGCGTCTCCGGTGCTCGGGAACCCGGCCAATCGGGGGCGTGCCGTTCCCCTCACCTATGACCAGTTCCGCTATGCCTTTGCCAACACCGTGACCGAGGACGAAGCCCGGGAGCTGTACGCCACCTTCGCCGTCCTGCTGCCGGTCTTCCAGGCGGCTACAGCCAACCTCAATCCCTGGACGGAGGTCAAGGTCAAGACCAAGGGCCCCGACCGTGGGCCCCTCTTGATCATCGACGGCGAAAAGGACCACACGGTCCCCTGGGCCATCGCCAGCGCCTCCTACAAACGACAGAAGTGCAACGAGAACGTGACCGAGATCACCTCGGTCCCCGACCGAGGCCATGCCTTGACCATCGACCACGGCTGGCGAGAGGTCGCCCAGATCTCGCTCGACTTTATCGGGCGCTTCCTCAGGCCCTGATCGTTCTGGCCGAGCGAGCCCGGAGCGCGGGCTCAAGGCACAGGCGCAGGGCCCTTCCCGTCGGAGTTGGCGCCGACGCCCCGCAACGCGTCGACCAAGACCTGTGCGCCACCGATCAGCCCCGCAGCCTCGTAGGGCACAACCACCTTGGCGTTGTCAGAGCTGGCTATCTGCTGGAGGGCACGAAGTTGGAGGACGGCCAGAGTGTTGGGCTTGATGGTCGCCGTGTCCAGCGCACCTAATGCGGCCGCTTCTCCTTCGCCGCGCAGTGCCGAGGCCCGTTTCTCGCCTTCGGCCCGAAGCTCGAGCACCTTCTGCTGTGCCTCGGCGGCAAGAATCGATGCCTGTTTCTGACCCTCGGCCTCGAGCACGGCTGCCTGCTTGCGACCCTGCGCGCTATTGATGGCCGATTGCTGGTCGCCCTCCGACTTGAGGATGGCGGCCCGCTTGTGCTGCTCGGCCTCCTTCTGCTCGGACATGGCCTGCAACACGTTGGCCGGTGGGGTGATATCGAGGATCTCGATCCGATTGAGACGGACGCCCCACTTGAGGGTGGCGTCGGTCATATGGTCCTGCATCTTGGAGTTGATCGTCTCACGCTCGGACAATGACTGGTCGAGGGTCAGCTCCCCGAACACGGCCCGTAGAGCCGTGCGGGACAACTGATCGACCGCCAGCTCGTAGTCCTCGATCTCATAGAGGGCCGCCTTGACGTCGAGGACCTGGGCGAAGATCGTGGCGCTGACCTGTAACGAGACGTTGTCGGCGGTGATCACCGCCTGCCGGTCTCCGGTGTGGGGGAACTCGCGGATGTCGACCTTGTCCATCCGGTCGACAAAGGGCATCAGGACGGCTATGCCCGGCTGACGGACCGACTTGAATTCCCCGAGCCGCTTCACCACCCCAACGCTCCCCTGCTGCACCACCTTCAGGGATTTCTTGAGGGCGACGACGACCACCACCACCACGACGACTACGACTACCACGACGCCGGCGATGACGCCGGCACTCATGCTTGCGATCATCGGAAGCCTTTCTTGGACTTATCGGTACTTCGGGTCGGGTATTACGAGGAATCGGTCGGATAGACGACCAACAGCCCGCGCTCGACCTCGGCGACGACCACCGTAGTCCCGACGCCGATGGTGGTCCCGGGGAACATGGAGACCGCATGCCAGTCCTCACCGCGGGCTCGGACCAGCCCCGGGCGGGTGGTCGTGCCGACCTCCCGCGTCACCAGCGCGGTCTCCCCGACCATGCCCTCCACGCCGTTCAACACGGCGTCATGCCCTCCACGCCGTTCAACACGGCGTCATGCCCTCCACGCCGTTCAACACGGCGTCATGCCCTCCACGCCGTTCAACACGGCGTCATGCCCTCCACCCCGTTCAACACGGCGTCGAGCCCGCTGTGCTTGTTTGGCCTCTAGAACGAACACCATCGCTGCTTGCACTATACGGGCGCGGGTCCCATCCGACCGGGCACGGAGGCCTCGGCATCCAGGGACGGCTGCCCGGCCGGGCCACGGCCCGACTCTGGAGAGCCGGCTGTCGACCGGGTCCAGCCGATGAACAGGCAGATCGACAGGCCCCGAGTGTTGACAGACACAATATGTAAGTTGTAACTTACCGTAAGTGTTTACTTACCAATGTCTGGCCCTCGACGCGCTGGGAGACCGGACCCGACGCTCGATCTTCGAATTGTTGGCAAACGGCCCGAGCTCGGTGGTGGACATCGCCCGGCAGGTACCCATCAGCCGGCCTGCGGTCTCCCAGCATCTGAAAGTGCTCACAGCGGCTGGGCTCGTATCGGCACGCCCGTCCGGCACGCGGCGCATCTACGGCATCGACCGGGCGGGCGTGGCTGCGGCTCGCGACTACTTCGACCAGTTCTGGACCAACTCGCTTGCGGCGTACGCCCGGGCGGCCAACGCAACCAAGGAGGAAGCATGACGCCACAGACCGACGAGAGGACCGTCGTCCGCACGAGCGTGGATGTGACCGTTCCACCGGACAAAGCCTTCGCCGTCTTTACCGCCGGCATTGACCGCTGGTGGACCCGCGCTCACCACGTCCAAAGCGGCGAGCTGAAGGAGATCGGCGTCGATCCATACACCGGGGGGCGGTTGTGGGAGGAGAACGACGCGGGCGACATCTGCACGTGGGGACGCGTGCTCATCTGGGACCCCCCACGGACCTTCGCCTTCTCCTGGTTGATCGGACCCGACTGGTCCGTACCGCATCCTGACGCTGTCGGTAGTCGGGTGACCGTGACGTTCACGCCCACCGATGCCGGCACCCATGTCGACCTCGTGCACGACCAACTCGATGCCCACGGGCGGGGCTGGGAGTCGGTCCGAGACGGAGTGGGCAGCGACGGCGGCTGGCCGGCCGGCCTGCGTCAATTCGCCGACGTGGTGTAGAGCGAATCCGCCGATGTCGTGCAGGGCGCCACGACCTCGTCGCCGTCGCCGTCGCCGTCGCCGACCTGTGTAGCCGTTTCCTGCCCGGGATAGTCGAGCGATCTCGGGGCGCGGTGCTCAACGCGGCTTCGACCGGTGCGTTCCAACCCCTACCCGGCCAGGCCGCATACAGGGCAGCAAAGGCCTTCGTCCTGTCCTATTCCGAGAGCCTGAGCGGGCGAGCTCCGCGACACAGGCGTGCACATCACCGTGCTCTGCCCCGGACCGGTCGAGACCGGGTTCGGCGAGCGGGCCGGGGTGGCGACGGAGGACGCCGAGGCCGCACTGCCTGCGCGCCTGATGGGCCGGCACGGCGAGGCCGGGAGCGGCGGCTGCCCGGAGCGTCCCGGTCAGCCCCAGAACTTGGTCAGCACAGCCAGGTCACCTGCGGCCTGGCGAGCCCCCATGGCCATCGCCTTGGGCACGGAGGCCGGCGACATCAATTCGACCGGATCGACCGCCGCGGGCGTGCGCAGCTCCACCTCGGTCCCGGTGGCGACCAGGGCATCGAGCTGGCGCTGGCTGCCTCCCGGTTCGTTGGTCAACATCCCCTCGGTCAGCTCGCTTCCGTCCCGCAGGGCCAGCACCAACACCCGTTGCGCTCCGGCCAACACGTCAAGATGGGTTCCCGTACCGCTCACGCCACCGTCCATGCATCGCCGATCGCCGATCGGTTGCGGAGGAAAGAGCCCCGGTACTGCGCTGCTGGCCGCAGCGGCGGCGGCGGGAGACACTCGGGCCTCGTGGGTGACAATGCACCGCTCACCGGTGTAGGCGTCGGCGCAGCTGATGTGCAGCGCAGGCGACGGCCAGCGCCTGGCCCCGATGACCAGCGCCAGGTTGCGGCGCATCGCCCACGGTGACGGGCCGGCCGAGGCCAGAGCGGCGTGCCCGATGGCCCGGAGCGTGGACGGCTCGCTGTCCTGAGCCTTCCAGAAGAGATCGAGAGCGCGCTGTTGGCTGTGCCGCAGGTCGGCTGCCGGGGCCAGGGCGGAGAGCGCCTTGGGCGCCTTGGCCAGAACGGCGAGCTCCCGGCGGACCAGGTTGAGGCGGCCGCCAAGCACCGTGCTGGCCACCACCGATCCGGCCGAGGTGCCCACCATGCGGTCGGCGGCATCGAGTGCCAGCCCCCCTTCAGCCAGGGCGTGGAGATAGGCCACCTGCCAGGCGATGAAGAAGAGACCGCCGCCGCCCAGGCACAGCCCGCGCCGCAGGCCATCGCCGTAGCGTGCCTCGAAGCTTTGGGGAAGCGCGATGTCGAACGGGCTCGACCGGTCGGCTCTCGGGCTCACGGCCGAGACTTTACTGGATGGCCCTTCACGGGATGGCCCTTCTGGTGCGGGGCGCTTGCCCCCTGGGCGGTCGTTGCCGCGGCGGGTGCGGCCACGGTGGGCCGACCGTTCGAGCGATCCCCGCCCGGTACGGCCGGATCCTCTCGCTCGGCCCCAGCGTGCGCACCTCTGGTCCACGAGGCCGCCGCGGCTAGGAGGCTGGCCACGATGGCAAAGTCGAGGGCGGCGTGCAGGCCCGATCGGAACGGCGCAGTGATGATCGAGGGGAAGAAGCCGCGTCCCGAGAGCACGGCCTGTTGGGCCGGCGGGATCTGTGAGAGGACGTGGGCTCCGAGCAGGTGCTCGACCGGGTTGTAGCCCAAGAAGGCGGCGAACAGCGTCGAGACAGGCGGCAGATGCGAGGCTTTGGTTGCTGCCGCCGGTGAGACACCGTGGGCCACCAGACCCTGATAGAGGCTCTCGGGTAGGGAGGCCGAGAGCCCGACGATCATCAACGTGAAGAAGATCCCGATGGAGAGGACCTGGGCTGAGTTCTGGAACGTGGTGTTCATGCCCGATCCGGACCCTCGGTGCTCAGCCGGGAGGCTGTTCATGACCCCGGCCCGGTTGGGCGAGCCGAACGACGACATGAACAGTCCGGTGACGAACAACAAGATGGCGAAAAGCCAGTAGGGGAAGTCGATGGGCAGCAACTCCAAGAGGGCGAACGAGATCGCCGTACCAATCATGCCGCCGGTGGCGAAGATGCGAGACCCGTAGTGGTCGGAGAGCACACCGGAGATGGGGCCGGCGATGAGGAACCCGGCCGTGAGCGGGAGCATGGCCAGCCCGGCCCACAGCGGCGTGCGGGCGAAGTCGTAGCCGTGCAGGGGCAACCAGATCCCTTGCAGCCAGATGATCAGCATGAACATGAGTCCGCCGCGGCTCAGCGCAGCGAGGAAGCTGGCGAAGACGCCGGCGGTGAAGGCGCGGATCTTGAACAGCTGGAGGCGGAACATCGGTTCGGCGACCTTCGTCTCGATGATGCCGAAGGCGATCAAGAGGGCAACGCCGGAGATGAGGGCAGCCTCCACCAGTGGGTTCGTCCAACCCATGGTGTCGTGGCCATAGGGCTCAATTCCGTAGGTGATGCCCACCATGATGAAGATGAGGCCGAAGGCGAAGGTGATGTTGCCCGGCCAGTCGATCCGGGCCGGTCGCCGCTCGCTCAGCTCACGGAGCTTGAGGTATCCCCACACGGTGGCGAAGAGCCCGATGGGCACCGAGACCAAGAAGATGAGGCGCCAGTTGATCGGGGCCAGGATGCCGCCCAGGACCAATCCGATGAAGGTCCCGCTGAAGGCGGCCGCCTGGTTGACCCCCATGGCCATGCCCCGTTGGCCGGCCGGAAAGGCGTCGGTCAGGATCGCCGCCGAGTTGGCCATCAACATGGCCGCACCGACCCCCTGAAAGATCCGCAGGACGATCAGCCAGATCCCGGCCACGTGACCGGACATCCAGGTCACGGTGAGCAATAGAGAGAAGAAGGTGAAGACGGCGAACCCGAGGTTGTACATGCGGACCCGCCCGTAGATGTCGCCCATCCGGCCCAGGCTGGTCACGAGGACGCTGGTGACGACCAGGAACCCGAGGATCATCCACAAGAGGTAAAAGCTGTTGCCGGGCTGGAGCGGGTCGATCCCGATCCCCCGGAAGATGTCGGGGAGGGCGATCAGGGTGATGGAACCGTCGATCGTGGCCATGAGCATGCCCAAGGTGGAGATGAACAGGGCCGTCCATTTGTAACCGTCAGGGATCGGCGCACGTGCGCTCATGGCACCAGTACGCCCGGTCGGCCGGATCGATTGGTCGAGATCGGTCATCCACACTCCGAGGGGCTGACTTGCCGTTGACGTTAACAAGAAGCAATCCTAGGGGTCTTCCGCGTCACGCATGGCACGATCTGACGATCAAGCAACGCCGATCAAGCAACATGGTGGGTGAGGAGCCGACCCGGCCCCACCCATAGCCACCTGCCCATGCCATCGAGAGGAGCCCGGTTGTGTCCACCGGATCACAGATCACCATCGAGACGGTCGACGGCCCGATGCCGTCCTACGCAGCATCTCCGGGAGGGACCGCCCGGGGCGGCATCCTCGTCGTGCAGGAGGCGTTCGGGGTGACCGCTCACATCGCCGGTATCGCCGACCGGTTGACCGACGCAGGCTGGTATGCCATTGCCCCCGCGTTCTTCCACCGTCAAGGTTCCCCCGTTCTCGACTACGACGACTTCGAATCGGTCATGCCCCTCATGGGCGAACTACGCGCCGACGGCGTGGCCACCGACGTCGCCGCCGCGTTCGACCACCTGGAGCTTGCAGGGTTCGCGCCCCGCAAGGTCGGCGTGGTGGGGTTCTGCATGGGGGGCAGCGTCACCTTCTTCGCCGCCACGACCCGCCCGATCGGTGCCGCGGTCACCTTCTACGGCGGCGGCGTACGAGAGGGGCGCTTCGGCTTCCCGTCCCTGATCGACCTGGCCCCCGCACTCCAGACCCCCTGGCTCGGGCTCTATGGCGACCTGGACAAGGGCATCCCGGTCGAAGACGTGGAGCAGCTGCGGCGGGCGGTCGAGGCGGCGCCGGTGGCCACCGAGATCGTCGGCTATGCCGATGCCGACCACGGATTCAACTGCGACGACCGTCCCTCGGTGTTCAACGCCTCCGCCGCTCGCGACGCCTGGCGGCGCACCCTGGCCTGGTTCGACACCCACATGCCCGCTCGGGGCCCCGAGCCGAGTTGACCGCGCACCGGACCAGATCCGCCCCAGCCAGGCCACTCGGCCGGGCCACTCAGCCGGTTCGGCTCACCCCGGCAGGGGATTCGGCACCGGCGCGGTCGGCGTCGACCCGGCCGGGCAGGCTCGGGGATCCCAGGGCTGCAGCTTTTGGGTAGTCGGTGACGGCGGCGCAAACCCGACGCCGGCGCCCGACGGCACCGAGGTCGAGCTTGCGGTCCCTCCTGCACCGGCCGTGGGTGCCGTGGTCGTGCTGGCTGGCGCCGATGTCGATGTGGCGCCGGCGGTGGGAGGGTTGACGGCGAACTGGGTCCCGGTCACCACCGTCACCTGGGCCCCGTTGGTCACCTGGCTGGGGTCGTAGCCGAGGATCACCGAACCGGTCATCGACCGGGCCACTCGTTCGGCGGCCGCCTCGGCGGCGGGCGCCCGCGACCCGTAGTAGACGACGGTCTCCGCTTGTTGGGCCACCGGGGTGGCGTCGCCCAACCCGACCATCTTGAACCCGAGGGCACCCAGGGCGGCCGATGTATCAGTGGCCTGGTTGGTGACCCCCGTCCCGTTCACCACCGAGACGGTCACCGATGAAGGAGACGGCAGCACCTTGCCGGTCATGGAGTCGATGGTCGGGCCGATACCGAGCACCTGATCGATGGCGGGCTGCCCCAGTTCCACTACCGGGAACTCCACTTCGCCGTACCCGGCGACACTGCCCTTGTAGTGGTAACTGCCGAAGGTCCCCTGGGCCACAGGCAAGGTGAGCTGCGGGACCGAGCCGATGTTCATCGAGTGGAACGTGCGGACCAGGCTCACCATGTCGCCGACCGGCCAGCCCTGGTCGAAGGTCAGGTCGCTCTTGACCGAATTGATCAGGTTGAGGTCGGTGATCGGGTTGCCCAGACCCTGCTTGGCCACCGCCGTGGCCAGCACGCGCAGGAACTCGTGATCGCGCCGGATCCGGGCCAGGTCGCTCTGGCCCTCCGCCGTCCAGTAATAGGGATCGGATCCGTCCCCGGACGCCTTGTAGCGGAGCTCCCTCGACCGGACCACCTGCAGCGCCTGGGTGCCGTTCAGATGGACGCAGGCCGCCGCCTGCACGTTCAGGCCCGAGCTCCCGATGCCATTTGGTGGCGGCGCACCGCCCCAGTCGAAGACCGACATGGGGAAGGACATGTTGATCCCACCCAGGGCGTCGACCACGTTGGCGAACTGGTCGAAGTTGAGCGATACAGCGTGCTGGATGGGGATACCGAAGTCCTCTTCGATGGCCGCCACCACCTGGGTGAGTCCCTCGTAGAGGCCGGCGTCGATCTTGTTGGCACCCTCGCTCCGTGCGTTGGGGACGAACAGGTCGCGGGGAATCGACAGCAGGGCCAGCCGGTGATGGACCGGGTCGGCGTGGAGGATCATCATCACGTCGCTGTTCACGCCGTTGACACCCTGTGAGCACAGCCCGTAATCGGGGTTCTGCACCTTCAAGGCGCACCGGGAGGTGGACCCGACCATGAGGATGTTCTCCGACCCCGCCTCGGCCCCGGTGTCGAGGGCGCTGTGCAGCCCCTTCACCTCAATCCTGTTGAGGTCGTGAGCCAGGTAATAGGCATACCCGGCTCCACCGGCGACCAACAACACCAGGACGGCCACGCCAATGAGAATTCCGCGCTTGACGCGCCGCCGGCGCCGGGTCTTGTCGGCCGGTCCGGACCGGCGCCTAGCCGGGCGGCGGCGGGCGGGCGGGGGTACAGCCCGGCCATGCATGGCCTCGGCCAACGCCAAGAGGCCGGCTTCGTTGGCCACTCGGGGTTCCTCGCCTTCCCTGGGTCGGGGCGCGGCCGAAGACGCTCGTGGTCGCTCGAGCGCGTGCAGCCCGTGTTCGTTTGGAGATGAGCCACGTTGAGGCCGACGGGGGGCATCATCGGCCCGTCCATCTCGGCCGCGTCCGGTCATGGGGCAGCACCGTACCAACCGCGACCCCATCGCTGGTGCCATCTCACTCAGCTGATTCGTTGCACCCTCAGTGGTCGACCACCCACTGAGCAAGGGATCTGAGCGGTCGATCCCGGTGACGGTTCGGCCGCTCACGTGGACTACGCCAACGCGGGCGCCGTAGATTACACATCATGGACGTCGCGTTCGCCCCGCCCCCCGGACAGACGTGGACCAGCGTCTCCCCGCTGCTGGCCCGCATGCGTCGTACGCTGGTCGTTGTCCTCGGCATTCCGCTGGTGGCCGGGACCGCCATCGGATTGTCGTTCGCCTCTGACCAGGCCGGTCCCGTTGTCGGCATCCTCGGCGCGGCGATCATGGTCTCGGCCTGGTTCGGAGTAGGGCGCAATTTCCGATCGTGGGGATACGTCGAGCGGGCCGACGACCTGTTGGTGACCCACGGGGCCCTGTTCAAGAAATTGACGGTCGTCCCCTACGGCCGCATGCAGCTGGTCGACGTCAAGGCCGGTCCCATCGCCAGATCCTTCGGTCTGGTGAGCGTGAAGCTGCACACCGCCGCGGCCACCAGCGACGCCCAGGTACGCGGGCTCATCCCCGACGACGCTGGGGCCCTTCGGGACCGGCTGACCGCCCTGGGCGAAGCCCATGCCGCCGGCCTCTGACCGGTCCCGGAGCGCCACCGCCCCCCTGCCGGAGGAGACCCTCCGCCTTCACCCGCTGACGCCCATTGCCCTGGGTGGGCGGGTACTTGGCGTCTTGATCGTCATCACCGCGCTCGGCTTTGCCGAGCGCGGTGCTTCGGGCGGTGGGAGCCCAAGGTGGATCCAAATCGGCGTCTTCGGAGGGCTCGCCCTGCTGGTGGTGGTGCGGGGCGTCATCACCGTGGCCGTGACCAGCTACCACCTGCTGGGGGGCGAGCTCCGCATCGACAGCGGGCTATTCCAAAAGCAGTCGAAGCGGATCCGTCTCGATCGGGTCCAGAGCGTCGACGTCCTCGAGCCGCTCTCGGCTCGCATCTTCGGACTGGCCGAGGTGAAGGTGACCACGGCGGGAAGCGAGCGGGCCGCCGTTCGCCTCCGCTACCTGACCTTGCCGGTGGCCCAGCTGCTTCGAGCCGACCTCCTCGGACGATCCACCGGCGCAGGTGAGGGTGCAGTCGAGGCGCCGGAGCGACCCCTACTCATCGTGCCCCACGGCCGCCTGGTCGGTTCGGTACTCCTCGAGATGGTCTCGTGGCGCCTGCTCCTCTTGGCCGTGGGGCCGGCCCTGGCGGTGATCGGGAATCGGAACGGTCACCGAGCCACCGCGGGGGTCGGCATCGCCATCTTCGTGTGGTTCGCCGTTCTGATCGCCCATGCCATCTGGCAGCGGGTGAACGCGCTGTGGGAGTTCACCGTCACCGAGTCCCCGGACGGGCTCCGGATCCGACATGGCCTCCTCTCCACCACCCGCCAGACGGTTCCTCCCGGCCGGGTGCAGGCCATCCTGATCCACCAGCCCATGTCATGGCGTCCCTTCGGGTGGGTCAAGGTCCGGATGAACGTGGCCGGGTACGGGCGGGCCGACTCGTCCAAGCGGAGCACGCTCATCCCGGTGTCCGACCGGGCGTTCGCCGAACAACTGGTCGGCTGGGTGCTGGGCGGTGTCGACCTGAGCCAGATCCCCCTGTCCCGGCCTCCCCGACGGGCTGCCGTCCGGGCTCCCCTGTGGTGGCGGGCCGAATGGGCCGGCGCCGACGATCGGGTCTTCTTGGTCCGCCACGGCCTCCTCTCCCACACCATCGACGTCGTTCCCCACCAGCGCACGCAGAGCCTGCGCCTGGCCGCCGGCCCCGTCGAGCGGGCTCTCGGCCTGGCTTCCTTCCATCTCGACTCGACCCCTGGCCCGGTGAAGACCCGGGCCTCCCACCGGGATGCGACCGAGGCCCGGGAGATGCTCGACTGCCAGATCGAGCGGGCGCGCTCGGCCCGCCAGGTCGGCTCGGCTCGGCCGGTGCCAGCCCCCCAGTCGACCTGATGCCGCCACGGGCCACCGGCGACCGCCCCGGGTCGGCTGTGGGAGCCATCGCGAACGGACCTGGGCCCACCTCCGCTCCGACCGCGTGGACCTCTAAGCTTGGGCCCATGACCAATTTCGTGATGGTGCGCCGTGCCCGCGGTACGGGCACGATGGGGGTTCCACCAGCTCGGTAGGACCTGGGCGGCCCGCATCGTCGCCGACGCCGAGATTCGAGCCGGTGACCTGGTCCTCGACGTGGGAGCGGGCCGCGGCGCGCTCACGGCACCCCTGGTGGACCGGGGCGCACGGGTCGTCGCCGTCGAACGGCATCACCGGCGTGCGGCCGAGCTCCGGGAACGGTTCGGGGCAGAGGATGTCACCGTGGTCGTGGCCGACGCACTCGATCTCTGGCTTCCGAGGCGCCCCTTCCGGGTCGTGTCGAACCCTCCCTTCGCCATCACGGTGGCACTCCTGCGGCGACTGGTGGCGCCGGGAAGCAGGCTGGAGCGAGCCGACATCATCGTCCCCTGGCACACGGCGCGACGGTGGGCGGCGGGCGATGCCCCAGGCGCTGGACGGTGGCTGCGCCAGTACGAAGTCGGGACGGGTCGTGCCCTCCCCCGCTCGGCGCTGTCGCCCCCCCCACCGGGCGGTGTCGCCGTCCTGGTGATCGCCCGACGCCCCGGCGGCGACCGGCGGAACCGTCGATGAAACAGCCGGTGAGAGGAATGGTTGGAAGCGAGACACCAGTCCGTGCCGGGCTGGCCAGTGCTCCGCGTGATGGCCGGCGGACCACCCGGTGTGCCCGACGTAGGCGGTTCCCGGTTTCATCCGCCACCGGGCCGTCGTTGTGTGCGGGCAGCGCATGGCGCGCTCGGCGCGCATAGTCGTCGAACAAGGTGGGTACACCAGTCATCATGTCGATCGGAATGATGTAGGCAGGCATGACAATTGGCGGGCGGCTCTCGGGTTCCCTGCACTGGACTGAAAAACCGGTAGTGGGCCGCGTCCGATTGTGGGGCTCGCCCTCGGGCGGCGAGGGGAGCCCGGGGTGGGGATCAGGGCTGGATGGCCGGGCCGCATCGGCTCGGGCCGGGGTCCCAGGGCCGCGACTGAAAACCAGCGACGGGATCGAGTTGGCCACCAGGAGATGGCCAGTCCTCGGCGGGCAGGCGCGGGCCATCGTGATCGTGGTCCACGGGCTGACCGCCAACAAGGACGAGCCCCGTGTCGTCTCGTTGTGTTCAGCTCTGCAGCGCCAGGGGTTCGAGGTCATCGCCTACGACTCCCGCGGCCATGGCCAATCCGGCGGACAATGCACGGTGGGCGATCTCGAGCGCCACGATGTTGCCGCCGTCGTCAGCTGGGCGCGAGCGCGCAGCCGGCCGATCGTACTGGTGGGGGCTTCGATGGGCGCGGTGGCCGTCCTTTCTTACGCGGCCGGTGCGCACGATCTGAGCGGCGTGGTCGCGGTCTCGAGCCCGGGCGAGTGGCGATTGCCCTTCCGGATCCGCTCGGTGGCCACGGCCGCGCTGGCCCGGACGAAGACGGGCCGCAATTTTGCCCGTCGGCATATGAACGTCCGCATCGCACCATGGACCTCCCCCGAGAGCCCTCGTTCTCTGCTCGGCCGGGTCGAGATCCCACTCGTCGTCGTCCACGGCCGACGCGACACCATCATTCCGCACTGGGCCGGGCTAGCCACGGCGATCAGCGACGATCCACGTCGATCCGTCGTCCTCGTTCAGTCGATGGGCCACGCGTTCGACCCGGTGGGCCACGAGCAGATCTGCGATGCTGTCAGTTGGACGCTGAACCAGAACGGGGTCCGGGAGGGACCTCACCGATCGACGGTGGGCGCCGGGAACCAGATGGAGGGCTACGGGCCATGAGCTCCCCCACCGATGGGTCACGAACGGGTGTGTACCGAACCCGGTGGGCGCGTCTGGGCAACGGGACCCCGGACAGAGAGGGCACCGGGGACCGGCGCACCCGCTCAAGGGGCTCCTTCCACCGCGTCGGGCCTTGGCTCGGGATTGCCGCGGCCGCGCTCTATTCGTGGTTTGCCGCGCTCACGACACCCTTCACCAGCACAGCCAACCTGATGACAGGAATCCCGTTGATCGTCGCCCTTGCCCTCGCTGTTCTCTTCGCCTACCGGGCCGGGAGCCAACCGCGGGGCGGAGCGGGAACAGAGCCAACCCGTCGCGGCCTCTGGCCCTGGTGGTCGATAGTCGGGCTGATCGTGGCGTGGGAGCTGTTCTGCTACTTCGAGCTGCCCCGGTACGCCCACCCTACCATCAGCTCTCTCTACGACCGCGCCAGCCGCGTCCACCCGGTCAAGGCGGCGCTTTTCTTGGGATGGCTGGCGCTCGGGTGGGCCATCGTGCGCAGCTTCGGCCGGGCCAGACGATGACCGGGCACGACGCGTCCCTCGCCATCTGGGCGCTGATGGGCGTGCTGGTGCTCGGGTTGGGGATCGTCGCGCTGGCCTCGGATGGTCGAGTGGCCCCGATCGGCAGGGTGGGCGGCCTGCTCACCGGCACTCGCCTGCGGGGGGCGGTGGTCCTCGCCGGCTGGATGTGGCTGGGGTGGCACTTCTTCGCCCGCTGACCTACCCGCGACCGTCTTGGTTCAGGGCGATCGTTCTCGCCGGGCCGTGCCGTTTTCGCCGGGCCGTCCGCCTCCTGCCCCAGCGCCCTCTATCCCCACCGGTGGCGGCGGCTGACTGACGAACCTCCCCATCATGTGCTCGAGATCGTGGAGGCCGCGGAGCGCTTCGTCAGCCAGCAACATCCGGAGCACGGTCTGGGCCCGGTCCGGGCGCCTCTGTCGACGACAGCTCTCCGCGGCTTGGAGCAGTTGCCGATGCAGACCATCGGGGGCGGACGGGACAATCCCGGCGTCGCCGTGACCCGTTTTGATCACGCCCACCAGCAGTGCCGCCCACCGGCTCGATTGGTCGGCCACCGAGCAGAGCCCGTGCGCGGCGTCAGCGACCTCGCCGAGCTCCGGCTTCCCGGGTTCGATCGGGATCGGCGGCATGGTGGCCAGTGTGAAGGCGGCCCAGCGGGTGCGGGTGATCCCACCGGCCAGGCTGCTCAGGGTGGCCAGCTGGGCCGCCCTCGCCCCCCTCTCGGCCAGATACTGGCGAAAGGCGTCGTTGAGTCGCTCGGAGGCCGCGTTGGATTCGACCCGGGCACTGTCTGTGCCCGGGTCGAGTTCCGGATCGGTGACCCGCCCGATGGCGCGCTCCAGGTAGAGGGCAGAACTGGCCAGTGCCTCACCGAGAGCAAGCCGCACGGCGGTGCCCGCACCTCGGGGCCAGAGGAGCACCCCCACCAACAAGCTGATTCCGCATCCGATGGCGACGTCTTCGATGCGCACGAGCCCGACCCTCCAGCCGGCCGGGTCGATGATGTTGAACAGAACGACCACGACCACGGTGAATCCCGCCTGCCCGGCGGCAAAGGAGAACAGTCGGGGCGCAGCTCCGGCCAGGAAGACGGCGACGGGGAGGACCACCCACAAGAGGACGTAGTGGTCGCCCAGGCCGATCATGACCGCGGCACCGATGACGAACCCGGCCAGCGTTCCCACCAGCGAGCGCATCGCCGTGGCCTCGGTGCTCAATGCGCTCGAACGGAGGACCGACAACGTCCCGAGGACAACCCAGAAGCCATGGGCCACATCGGTCAACTTGACCACCAGCACGGCCAGGGCCAAGCCGATGGCGCCCCGCAAGCTGTTCCGCAGCCACACTGATTCGAACGTCATGTGGGCGACGACCATCCGCCGCACGAAGTCCCATCCCCCAGACGGCGTGTCGGCCACGAAGGTCGAGGAGTCCTGGTCGGGAGGCACGAATCCCTCTGCTTCCAGCGCAGCCCGGGCGGCGAGCTCAACCGCCACGACCAGGAGCCGGGCCCGAAACGCCGGGTCCATGGCCAGCAGCAGGCCAGACCGACCATCGCGTTCGTCCTCCAGGGAGGCGGCCACCGTCAGCAGTTGCTCTCCCGATCGGCTCTCGTCTGACTCCGTGCCGTAGTGCTCGTAAAAGGAGGCATAGGCGGCCGCTCGCGCCCCTTCGAGCTGGTACAGGGCGGTCGCCAGCTGTTCGGTCCTCGTCCCCGTGGGTCGCGGCCTCATCCCGTTCGCGACCCCAGGTTCGGCCATGTGTTCGTCGACGGCATCGGCGGTCAGGCCGAGGACGGCGGCCGCGGCCCGAGTCAAAGCTCCGACCTGGGGAGCCCGCAACGAGACAGCCGCCTCGGCTGGGCCCATGACCGCGTTGGTGGCCACCCACTGGATGCGGCCGACCAGCTTGGCCACGCCCACGGCTTCTCCCGTGGCCCCGGCGCTCGGGGAGACCCCTGACTCCGAGAGGGCTCGGAGGGACGCCACCGCCGCCTCGACCTCGCCCTGCTCGTCGGCGTGGTCGCGGCCATCGGCATCCGCTTCGAGCAGGGCGCCAATGGCCCGGGCGGTGGTCGCCAGCTGGCGCCGCAGCTCGTCGTGCCATGGGCGGGGCCAGAGGAAGAGGGATGCCGGGATGGAGAAGGCCAACGCCAGGATCCAGCCGCCCAGGCGGTCCGGGATCTGCCCGGCGGGAGCGGCGACAGAGACGGGCAGCACGAAGGTGAGCAGCACCGCGGTCGCGCCCGCCGCGGTCATGGGACTGATGACACCCCAAAAGAGGACGGCGAACGCGGCGACGGCCATTGCGGTGACGGACAGGGCGATCCGGGTGGAACAGAGCGTGGCCACAACGATAAAAACGGTCCCCACCGCCGCCATGGTGGCGTAGGCCCGCAAGCGCGTCGCCAACCGGCCGCCGAAGTCCACGAAGAGCAAGAGTGCAAACGAACCGAAGGCGGTGAAGGTCTCGAACGGGACGTTTCCGGTCGCAAATCGGGCGACGGCGAAGGACACCGGGATGACAACCGCGGCCCGCAGTGACCGCTTGACCGTCACCAGACCCGGGTCTCGCGTCCGGACGGTGCGAGCCCGGGCTGTTCCGATCCCCGCGACGCGCCGGTGCATACACCGTCATGTTCGCATACGGGTTCGGCGAGTTTCGGGAGGGAGGCGCCCGGGTACCGACGACCGTAGGCCCACGAGGAAAAGAAGGAGGCCCTCACATGGCTGACGCCATCACTCTGCTGCGGGAAGACCACCGGTCGGTGGAGAAGCTGTTCAAGTCGTTCGAAAAGGCGGGTCCGAACGCCCGGAAGACGAAGGCTCGACTCGTCGAGGCGATGATCCACGAGCTGACCATCCACGCCTCGATTGAGGAGCAGGTCTTCTATCCGGGAGTCCGCCATGCGTCCGGCGACCTGGAACCCGGGGTCCTCGAGGCCCTGGAGGAGCACCACGTGGTCAAGTGGCTCCTGTCCGAGCTCGACGGGTTGGACCCGACCGCCGAACGGTTCAACGCCAAGGTGGCCGTCATGATGGAGAGCGTGCGGCACCACGTGAGGGAGGAGGAGGGAGAGCTCTTCCCGGCCGTCCGCACACAACTGGGCCGACAGGAACTGGTGGCCATGGGCGATGCATTGGCTGCGGCCAAGAAGGGCGCACCGACTAAGCCCCGCCCCCGCTTGCCCGACGGACCACCGATGAACCGGCTGGCCGAAGCCGGAGCTGGCGCGGTGGACCGAGCGGTCGGCGCCATCAGGCAGGCTGCGGCCACCCGGTAGTGGCGGAATCGGGCCGACTGAGACGCTCGGCCCGATTCTCAGCCGCTCCCGCCGACTTCACCTGTCTGCCTTCCTCAGCGATCCTGCCCTCAGCGATCCTGCGAGCGAGATTTCTGGGATCCTTCGGGAGGGACGTACCCGGGCCCTCCCTCGGCCAAGTTGGTTCTCGTCCGGGCCCCGGTGCTAAATTTGGTCCGTCGGCTTGAACAGTCAGGCCAGTCATCGTTCGCTTCGTGGATCTTGGCAATGACCGACTTTGATGCGCTCGACGTGACTACCAGCTACGACGGGTTCCCGGGCCACGGCCACGGGCGCACCGTGACCGTGGCCGGGGTGATCGACCTGGTCACCGCGCCTCGTTTCCGGAGTGCCCTTGTCGAGATCCTGGAGGCCGGCAATGCTGACGCGGTCGTGGACCTGGCTGCCGTCGACTTCATCGACGCCTCGGGCATCGGGGTGCTGGTCTGGGCGGCGCGAATGGCCGGAGACCGTGGAGGTCGTCTGACCATACGCAACCCGAGCCAGGCCGTGCGGCTCGTGCTCGATCTCGCCGATCTCGACGGCGCCCTCGAGATCGAGTCCCTTACATGAGGACAAGCTCCGAATACTCCCTGACCCTCTTCCCTAATCCTCTCCATCCGATCGCCGTCGCCGCGCCGCTCCGCTGACGATCGATTCGGCGATCTCCCGGAGTTTGCGGTTCTCCCGTTGTGATGCCCGCACCAGCAGTTGGAAGGCCTCCTCCGGGCTGCGGCCGCCGCCAGCCATGATGATCCCCACGGCATAGTCGATGGTGGCCCGGGACTGCATGGCCTGGTTCAAGTTCTCGTTCAGCTGGCGAGCATCCCAGTAGACCTGGGCGTTGGACAGGACGATGGCGGCCTGGCGGGTAAAGGTCTCGATCCAATCGATGCTGTGATGGTCGAATGCCACGGCCAGATGGGAATACAGGTTCAGTGCGCCGAGGCTCTCGCCTCGAGCAATGACCGGCACCGACAGCGTCGAGCGGATGCCATGGGAGGCCGCCGCTTTGGCGAACTCTGGCCAGCGCTCCTCGTCGGCTGTCGAGTCGATCCGGAACACCCGCTGATGGCGGAAGGCGTCGAGGCAGGGCCCTCGCCCGCTCGCGTACTGGGCCTCGTCGAGCTCGGGTGCCTGGGGGTCGGTGAACACCCCGGTGCTCGGTTTGCCGTCCACCAGCATCGTGATGCCGGCAAAGTCGGCGGGAAGCACCTGGCAGGCCAGTTCGGCCACCCGGAGCAAGGTGTCTCCCAAGGTGCCGTCGTTGACGAAGAACTGTGAGAGCGCGTCCAAACCCGCTCCGGCCATACCTGATCGATCGGCCACTGGCCGCTCCTGGCTCGCACGAGCAAGGCCAGGGGCATCCCACACGGGTCGAAGGAGCTTCAGGGCAGTCACTCAGGAAGACGCCGCAGCCTATCCTTCTCCGTAGCGCCGGCGTTCCGAACCAGGGGCTCGGGGTCAGTGCCGTTCATGGGCCCGGGCCTGTGAACGGCACGCCTACCGGAGAGTGCAGGGCACACCGGCTGGCCCGATGAGAAGGCCGCGTCAGCCTGGGATCTCCAACTCGAACCACACCGACTTGCCCTGGTCGGTCGCCTCGACTCCCCACTGGCTGGCGGCCGCCTCGACGATCGACAGGCCTCGCCCGGTCTCCGAGTACGAGCTCGGGGCCTGGCGCACGGGCCGCCCTCGGCCCTTGTCGGCCACGGCGATCCGCACGCGGTGCCTTTGGACTCCCACGGCCAGAGAGATCGGCCCTTCACCGTGCAACACCGCGTTGGCGACGAGCTCGTCCACCAGTAGCGCCGACATCTCCACGACGCGGCCATCCAGATCGGCCAGCGCACTTCGGACCGCCGAACGAGCGTTTCGGGCCGACTCCGGACTCCGAGGCAGGGAGACGACGAGCTCGTCCACCTCGTCACTCCTACCCCTAGACATCAGATATCAACCCAGGCGTCATGCTCGGTGCCGGCCAGATCAGGCTGAGCCCTCATTGACCGCCTAGAAGACTCGAACCGGCGGCACCACGGCGTTCGCTGTGTACGGGCGGAGTCGCTACGGTCGGAGGCATGAGCAGTGACTCTCCCGTGGACCTGGCCACCACGTTCGGTGAGATAGCTCGAGCGCTCGTGGCCGAACAGGACGCCCAGGCCACGTTGGGGCGCATGGTGAAGCTGGCCGTCGAGACCATCGATTCGTGCCAGCACTGCGGTGTGTCGATCGTCGAGGGACGCCGGATCGTGTCGCCGGCGTCCAGCGACGAGATACCGGCCATCGTGGACCGGCTGCAGTCCGAGAGTGGCGAGGGACCCTGTATCGATGCCATCAAAGACCATGAGGTATTCCAGACCGGTCGACTGTCGGAGGAGAGTCGTTGGCCGAACTTCGCTCATCGGGCCAGCACCGAGTCGGGGGTAGAGAGCATCCTCTCCTTCCGCCTTTTCGTCGAAGGAGACACGATGGGCTCACTCAACCTGTACTCGGAGCAGCCCGATGCATTCGACGACCACGACGTCGCGTTCGGAGCGGTGTTCGCCGCCCACGCGGCCGTAGCCTGGTCCACGTCCCGCACCATCGAGAACCTGAGAAAGGGCCTGCAGACCCGCGAGTTGATCGGTGAAGCGGTGGGGATCCTCATGGCCCGGGAGGATGTTTCGGAAGCGGAGGCGTTCGACATCCTGACCCGCGCCTCCCAACGCCTCAACGTCAAGCTCCGCCTGATCGCCGAGGATGTCGTGCACCCGAAGGGCCCCCCGACGGCCGGGGAAGGGGTCGACCCCCGCTAACCGGACGGGGAGGCGACGGCACCCGGCCCGGCATCGGCGGCCGGAGATTCGAGCAGTTCTCGACGCAGCGCTTCGATCTCTTCGTGGGACACGCCGTGGGCCACGAGGTACGACTCCACCGATCCGTGGTACCGGCGGACCGAAGTCAATACCTCGGTGATGAGCACAGGATCGCTCGACATCAACTCCGCCGCCCGGTCCTCGTCCATCCCGTAGGAGGCGATCATGGCGATCATCACCGCTCGCTGCTCGCCGGAGAGAAAGAGCCCGGTGGCTGCGAAGTCCAAGGCAATGACCTCGTCGGGCACGCCGACCACCGAAAGGACCAGAGCGACGATCACGCCGGTGCGGTCCTTGCCCACCGAGCAGTGGACGACGGCCGGGAGCGCACCAGGCGTAGCCAACTCCCGGACCACCGAGGCGATGGCCGGGCCGCGGTCTTCGACCAGCATGCGGTAGATGTCGTTGAGGGAGAGGTCAAGGGCCCCGGTCGCCCCCGTTCCCCGTTCGGCATCGAAGAGGGGCAGGTTCACCACTCGGGCGCCGACACCATCGACCAGGTCGGGGTGCATCTCCCGTTCGGTGTCACGACGGAGGTCGATGACGGTCCGGACCCTGAGCGCCCGCAAGTGGGCCTGGCCGTCATCATCGAGGCGGTGGAGCGCGTCGCCTCGCATCAGTGTGTACGCCTTGGTCGTTCGCCCGTCAGCCGCCGGGTAGCCCCCCACGTGCCGCAGGTTCCAGGTCCCGGCAATGGGGATTCGGCGCTCGAGCAGGTCGCTGTCGGTCGGGGCCAGCGTCACGACGGGGCCGGGCTCGGGTCCGCTCGGGCTGGCCCAGGGGTTTGATCCACACGGAGAACCATAGAGGGGGGAGATGAACGGCCGGTCGCGCCCAGGCAACGGGGTGCTGAACCCTCGGTGAACGCCGGGGTCTCGACCACGGCGCGGCTGGAAATCCGACGGGCAGTCGCGTGCCTCTCGGTCAACGGTGATGAAGAGCACGGTCCCGGCTGGGGCCGGCGGACTCGGAGGTCGCACGACCACGAGATCGACTCCTGTATCTTTCAGCACGCGATGCGCACGCCGACCGGAGCAAGACGATGGCTGCTCATCGGCATGGCTGTTGTCGGCCTCGCCGTCATTCCCGGTTCGTTCGGGTCATCGTGGCCCACGGCCACCGCCGCTCCCCCCGCCCCGCTCGGCGTCACCTGGATGCACGGCTACGCCGCACCGGACACGCCGGCGCAAGTACAACAAGGTCGGCATCCTCAAGGTCGGTCCGAGCCCGACGCCAAGAACGTTCTGGTCCTGGAACCGGGGACCTCGGCCGGGAGCGCCTACTTCGTGCCCCTGGCCAAGTGGATCCTGGCCAAGATTCGCCGGCTGGCAGGTGTGGTCGGTGGAGCGGCGGGAGAACCTGCTCGAGGACCAATCAGAGCTCAACCTGTTCAAGCAGGGGCAAGGCCACGTCCGACCCAGCTCTTCGACTACTACCTCGGGTACCTCAAGGACCCGATCTCAGTCACGCATTTCCAGACGATCCCCAACTCGAGTGTCGCGTTCGCCACCAGCTGGGGGATGAATGTGGCCGTCCAGGACCTGCACACGGTGATCGGGGCGGCCAAGAAGCTGGGCGGCAAGGTCGTCCTCGGTGGCCACTCGCTCGGTGGCGCGGTGGTCACCGCCTATGCCACGTGGGACTTCGGCGGGAAGCCGGAGCCGATCACTGGCCGGGCCTCGTCTACATCGACGGGGCCAGCAGCCCGGCGCCGGAGGCGCTCAGCCCAGCGCCGCGCCCGCTGCCATGACCGCTGCGCTGGCCACACAGGAGCTGCAGGCCCTCGATGCACCGTCGGCGTCCCCCTGGCTGAGCTTCGGTGGGATCACGCCCCCTTCGCCGGCCTGTTCAACGCCACCGGGTCGGCGGCGGCGTTGCTCGACCCCGACGGCCCTCTCTCGGTCAGACCTCAGGGCTTCTGCCGAGCGATATCGTGCCCCCGGTCCGGTCCCAACCTCGGCCAGTACGGCTACGCCCTCAACGTCGCGACGTCGCCTCCCAGCCTCGGCCGCGGCGCAGGCACATCTCGGCGACGGACTGTCGGCCAAGGGCCCGGTCCACGGCTGGAACGGCGCGGGCGCCCTGACACCCATCAGCCGGTTCGCCACCATGTTCTCGGGAGTGGGCATCCACAACACGGACGGAACGGAGTGGTACTTCCCGCAGCGCCTGACCGATGACAGCGCCGCGGTCGCCAACGGCAACGCCAACCCGGCGCAGAGTGTGCTCGATGTCCATCCACCTTGGGCCACGACCTGCCCGCACAGCCTGCTGATCTACGCCTTTGGCGCCCACCTGGGCGGACCCGGAGTCCTCACCGGCCCAAGCTCCTGGCGCAGCAATCCGGGCATTCCGCCCGCCACCTGACCCTGGTCAACGACACAGTACCTACGCCCACAACGACCCGGCCGGTGCCTACCCCAACAACAACTTCGTCAAACACCTGGTCCCGTTCCTCAGGAAGGTCGAGGTCGCTGAGCCGTCGGCCGACTCGTGCCGTGTCGGCCCCCTGGCCGGCGGAGCGACGACGGACGACGAGCCACAAAGACGACGAAGCGGGCGAGGGCGGGGTCGCTCTCGGCCGACAGTACTCCTCGGCGGTCGCGGCGGCAGGGCTCCACGGCTGGGGTTGGGCGTAGCATCACCGGGTAGGACCCCAGCCGGCCGGACCACCGTGGGAACGAGGAGCGAATCGTGAAGGCAGCTGTGTACTACGAGACCGGCGATCCCGGCGTGTTCCGCTTCGAGGACGTGCCCGATCCCGATGTCGGTGGACACGATGTCCTCATCCGGGTCGAAGCGGTCAGCATCGAGGGCGGGGACACGCTCAATCGGCTCCGGGGTGAACTTGGCCGACTGCCCCACATCGTCGGTTACCAATGTGGGGGAACGGTGCTGACCGTGGGCGATGGTGTCAGCGGCATTGCCGTGGGCGATCGGGTGGTGACGGTCGGGCTGGACGGCTCCCACGCCGAGCTCCGGGCAGTGGACCAGGCCTTCTGTTGGGCCATCCCCGAGGGTCTGTCGACCGAGGAAGGGGCGTGCGTCCCGGTCCCCTTCGGCACGGCCAGCGACTGCCTGTTCGAGTTCGGGCGCCTCCAGGCCGGTGAGAGCGTCCTCATCCATGCCGGAGCCAGTGGTGTGGGCATCGCCGCCATCCAAATGGCCAAACAGGCGGGCGCGCAGGTCATGGCCACCGCCTCGAGCCACGAGCGCCTCGCTCGTCTCGGTGAGTACGGGCTCGACCACGGCATCAACTACGCGTCCAACGACTTCGTCGACGCCGTCCGCCAACTGACCGAGGGTGGCGGCGCCGACGTCATCGTGGACTCCATCGGTGGGTCCAACCTGCAGAAGAGCCTGCACTGCCTGGCCTATCGCGGCCGGTGCATCACCTTCGGCGATGCCGGGCGGGACATCACCTCAAGGTTGGACATCTCGACCATGCGGGCCAACAACCAGTCGCTGGTGGGGTACTTCCTGGGGGCTGAGTTGTTTCTCGAGCCCGCGACCCCACGCCGTCATCGGCGGCATCCTGGACGACATAGCCGCCGGCCGTCTCCGGGTGGTCATCGACCGACGATTCCCATTGGACGAGGCCGCCGAGGCCCACGCCTATATCGAGAGCCGCCAGGCCTTCGGTCGGGTCCTCCTCATCCCCTGAGGTCAACCGGCTGATTGGCGGGGCCGGAAGTAGGGGAGGCTGACCCCCTCTCCGACCGGATGGAACGAGGCCTCCACGTCCAGACCGACCACGACGTCGGCCGTGTCACAGTCGATGACGTTCGAGAGCATCTGGTAACCCTCGTCGAGGTCGACGATGACGGGCGCATAGGGAACCTCGAATCCGGGCGATGGCGGCTGCCACGAGATCGTCCAGCTGTAGACCGTCCCCTTCCCCTGGCTCACCTGCCAGTGCAGGTCACGGCTCCGGCATCGCCGGCAGATCGGGCCGGGGTTGAACAGGGCCTGGCCGCACGAGGCGCAGCGCTGATAGCGGAGCTCGCCCATCGCGCAGCCGTCCCAGAAGGGCTGGCTCCACTGCGACGGGTGGGGGACGGGGATGCCCGCCGGTTGCGGACCGAGGCGGGTCATGGCCGGGTCCTGCCCAGCAACACGACGTCGTTGAACAGGGCGCCGGCGCCGCCGGATGTGCACATGACCACCTCCGGGTCGACCAGCTGTACGCCGCGCGCCCGGCCTTGGACCTGCTCGACCCCCCGTACCACTCGTTGGAGCATCTGGGTCAGCCCCCCGGGATGGCTGAAGGACATGGTGCCGCCGTCGGTCGTCACCGGGTGCCGGCCGGTCGGCTCGATCACGCCTGAGGTCACGTATTCCCCGCCCTCACCCTCGGCGCAGAACCCGAAGGCCTCGAACTGTCGGATCAGCTCGAACGAGAACGGGTCGTAGAACTCGCAGCCGTCCACCTGGTCCGGTCCGATCCCGGCGGTGGCGAAAGCCTGACGTCGCCGCCCGGCGGCCCACGTAGCCGTTGGGGACATCGGTGTTGCCGCTCAGGTCCCAGCTGGGAGGGTGCTGGTAGGAGGGGCCGAAATGATCGATGCCCCCACCGAGCACGTACACCGGGGTGCACCGCAGGTCGGCCGCCCGCTCGGCAGTGGTGATCAACAACGCCGTCGCTCCTTCGGAGGTGGTCGCACAGTCGAGCAGGTTGAACGGCTCGGCCACCGGCCTGGACGACCGGATGTCCTCCGGGGTGAAGGGGCCACGCCCGTAGTAGAGGGCCTCGGGGTTGGCGCTCCCGTTGTTCCTGATGGTGGCGGCCACGTGCGCCATCTGCTCAACGGTCGTCCGGTAGCGCTCCATGTGCCGCCGGGCGATCAGGGCGAACTCGGCCGCGGTGAACATGCCGAAGGGGGCCACGAACTCGTTGCCGGGCCGGGTCCACGGGGCCATGGCTTCCCGGTCGGTGTAGGCGCCGGCCTCCCCGTCGGCCACCAGGACGGCACTGGCCGCGCCAGCAGCCACCGCGGCGGCCACCGTGAGCACCGCGTCGACCCCACCGCTCAGACGGGGGTCCCAGACCGGTCCTATCCCGAGCCGGTAAGCCAGCGCGGTGCCGTGCCGACCGGCGACCCCGTCGAGCTCGGACGCGTCCATTCCCGCCGTCTCCAGCACGGACAGGGCCGCCTCGAGGGTGATGGACTGGGAGTCGAAGCCCTCCAGTTGGCGAGCCTGGCGGCTGTTGGCCACGGCGGCAATGGCCACGCCATGGTAGGGATGCGACGAGGCCATCACCAGGACACGGGGCGCGGGGGCCGCGCCTCGACCAGGTACGGACGGCCGAACTTGCTGAGAGACATCGGGCACCCCCACTTGCGCATCCCGGACCCCGCAACGCTAACAACCTTGTGGGCCCGGCGTCGCCACCGATAGCGTCATCGAGAGGTGTCAGGGACGCAGGAGGGGGAGGGCCGTGAATCCTGAGGAGCTCATTCTCATCAGCGTGGACGATCACATTGCCGAGCCGGCGGACATGTTCGCCGGCCACGTCCCCGAACGGTACCGGAGCCAGGCGCCGCGGGTCGTCCACGAGCCCGACGGGGTCGAGCAGTGGTACTACGGGAACGTCCGGGGCCGGAACCTCGGCCTGAACGCGGTGGCCGGCAAGTCGCCCGAGTTCTACAACATCGACGCCAGCCGGTACGACGAGATGCGTCCCGGTTGCTACGACGTGCACGAGCGGGTCCGGGACATGAATGCCGGTGGCCAACTGGCCGGGCTGAATTTCCCCAACTGGCCCGGGTTCTCGGGGCAGGTGCTCAGCCAGGGGCCCGACCGCCACCTGAACGACATCATGATCGGCGCCTACAACGACTGGCACGTCGACGAATGGTGCGGCGCCTATCCGGGGCGGTTCATTCCCTGCGGGATCCTTCCCCTCTACGACGTCGAGCGGGCGGCGACCGAGGTCCACCGCCTGGCGGCCAAGGGGTGCCACGCCATGACCTTCTCCGAGAACCCCGAGGCGCTGGGGATGGCCAGCATTCACAGTCACTACTGGGACCCGCTCTTTGCCGCCTGCTCGGACGAGGGGACGGTGTTGTGCTGCCACGTCGGTTCGTCGTCACAAGCCGTGCACACGTCAGCCGATGCACCGGCCAGCGTGGCCATCAGCCTTTCCTCGGTCGCATCCATCTTCACCATGGTCGACCTGATCTGGTGCGACGCCTTCGCCCGGTTCCCCGAGCTCCGCTTCTCCCTGACCGAGGGCGATGTCGGCTGGATCCCCTACTTCTTGTGGCGGTCCGAGCACGTCGGAGAGCGACACCACGGCTGGACCGGGCACAGCTTCCCCGACGGGATCAGCGGGCCGGCCGAGGTGTTCCGGCGGAACATCCTGTGCTGTTTCATCAGCGATCCGGTGGGCATCGAGAACCTCTCCCACTTCAACGTGGACAACGTGTGCTGGGAGTCCGACTACCCCCACTCCGACGGGGTCTGGCCCAACGGCCCCGAGGTCCTCGGCGAGCTCCTGGCCGGCGTCAGCGACACGGTCATCGAGGCCATCACCCACGGCAACGCCATGCGCCATTACCAGTTCGACCCGTTTGCCCGGCGACCGCCCGGGGCCTGCCGGGTCGGCGCCCTCCGAGCCGAGTCGCCCGATGTCGACACGGTCACCCGGGTGGGACGCCCGGCCGGCGAGCGCGACCGCCGGGCCTGGGCCAAGATCGCCAACCGGGTGGCGGCGGCAAAGGCCGGACGTCGGCCACCAGTACGCAGTTCGCAGTTCGAATTGACGCGCCGTGAGCCCTGATTGCGACGTACGCATCGCGCACCCCGTTGAGCACGGCCGAAGCATCAACACGATCGCCCCGTTGGTGTGACTCTTCTTGGCCCAAGAGAGAAGGTTCGGGTCGTCCAGTGGACGACGGGCAACGTTGGACGCCGCTCGGTCGTCGCCATCCTGGCCAATCCAGCCTTGGCCCTGGTGGGTTGTTATGCGTGGTCGGCGGACAAGGTCGGGCGAGACGTCGGGGAGTTGTGCGGCATAGCCGACACGGGCATTCTGGCCACCGACGACGCCGGTGCCCTCCTCGCTCTGCGGCCGGATTGCGTTGTCTACAATCCCAAGTGGCCTGACATCAACGAGCTGGTGCGCATCCTGAACGCTGGCGTCAATATCGTGACGACGGCGTCCTTCATCACCGGGCATGCGCTGGGTCCCAACCGACAACTGCTGATCGAGGCCTGTGAACGCGGGAAAAGCTCGATATTCGGGTCCGGGATGAACCCTGGATTGGCGAACCTGCTCGGGCTCGTCTCTGCTGGTCTATGCGATCGGGTTGATTCGATCACCGTCCTCGAGTCGGTCGACTCGACCGGCTACGACTCACCCGAAACGGAACTCTCGGTGGGATTCGCCCGTCCGATCGATGACCCCTCCCTGCCTTCGATGACCGCGGCCGGGACCGCCATCTTCGGGGATGCTGTACGGCTGATGGCCGACGCACTTGGCGTCGAGCTCGACGACGTGCGCTGCGAGGCGGAGTACGCGCGTACGACACAGCATCTCGACCTTGGGTCGTGGTCGATCGCTGCAGGCTGCGTTGCCGGTGTGGCCGTCAACTGGCAGGGGATCGTGGCCGGTCGGCCGGTCATCCAGCTGAAGACCCGATGGCGAAAGGGCAGCCATCTCGAGCCGGACTGGCACATCGAGCACGGCTACATCGTCGACATTCAAGGTCAGCCATGTGTGAAGACCAAACTGGAGGTCTATCCGGCGGCCGACTTCCAGGCGACGACCTTCGCCGACTACATGGTTCTCGGGATGATCATGACGTCCCTACCGGCAGTCAACGCCATCCCCGAGGTGTGCCGGGCACGACCGGGGATCGTCACATATCTCGACCTTCCGTTCATAGCGCCACAGGGCTGGGTTCCTGCCGGCTGAGCCAGTGCCGGGTTCGACACCGTGACACTCTGCTGGCCGTCCCCATGTGGCGTCCTGCCATCACCTTGCGCCGGCCGAATGCCTTCCGCGCAGCTTCCCAGCTTCAGATGCGGTCCTCGGTCGCCGCATCGGGGCGCCCGTCGAAGTAGCGCCCCAGGACCTGCTCGAACAGGGGTTGGTCCGGTGCGGCCCGATGGAACAGCGTCATCGACGAGTGGAGCTTCTTGGCGTCGGTGCTCCCGAAGATCTCGGCCGCACTCCGAGCCCCTGATGCGGCGACGATGCCGGTGCACTCGATCAGCCGCGGGCCCAGCACGCCGTGGCCCAGGTAGGCCGTCGCCTCGCCCAAGGAGGCGATGGCGAACCGTTTCGAAGTCTGGCTGTGACCCAGGCCGGCGACCTGCGGGAACACGAACCACATCCAGTGGCTGGCCTTCCGACCGCGACGCAACTCGTCGAGGGCCCGATCGTAGGTCCGGCCTTCATCTTGGGCCTCGACGAACCGGTCCAGGACGTAGTGGTCCTCCACCGTCCTATTCTGCTGCGCCCCGATAGGATCTGCCCGACCGGGACAGTCCTGAGCAACCCGAGGTGGGAGCATCCGTTGAGTTCGACGCATCGTGACCTCCCGAACCTCGCACCACCCAGGGCAGAGGAGGTCAGCGACCGGGTCTACGCCTACATCCAGCCCGACGGGAGCTGGTTCATCAACAACACCGGGTTCATGCTCGGCGACCAGGGAGTCACCAGCGTCGATGCCTGTTCCACCGAACGGCGGACCCGGGCCTACCTCGAGACCATCGGTGCCTTGAGCGACCGACCGATCAGGACCCTGATCAACACCCACCACCACGGCGACCATACCCACGGCAACTACCTCTTCCCCGGGGCCACGATCGTGGCCCACGAGCGGTGCCGGGACGAGGTACTGGCCGGAGGCCTGCCCGACTTCCACGGCATCTGGGACGACGTCGACTGGGGGTCCCTGCAGCTGGCCCCGCCCTTCCTCACGTATCGGCACACTGTGACGGTCTGGGTGGACGACCTGGCGTGCGAGGTCCGCCATGTCGGCGATGCCGCCCACACCACCAATGACTCGGTCGTATGGCTGCCCGAACGCTCGGTCCTCTTCTGCGGCGACCTGCTGTTCAACCAGGGCACGCCGTTCGTGCTCATGGGCTCGGTGGCCGGCACCATCGATGTCCTCGACACCGTCGTGCGACCGCTCGGGGCCAAGACGATCGTCCCCGGCCACGGGCCCGTGGCCGGGCCCGAGCTCATCGACCAGGTCACGTCGTACCTGCGTTTCGTTCTGGCCACCGCCACGCAGGGCATCGAGGCCGGCCTCGACCCACTCGAAGCCGCCCGCCACGCCGACCTCGGCGAGTTCGCCGGTCTCTCCGATCCCGAGCGCATCGTCGGCAACCTCCACCGCGCCTACGCCGAGCTCGGGGGCACGCCACGCGGCGGGAGCATCGATCTGGGCGCCGCCCTGTCGGACATGGTCGCCTACAACGGCGGCCGCCCACTCACCTGCCGAGCCTGATCGGGCACCCGAGCCGGCGGGCCGATGCGGTGTACCGTGTGGGCCTCGTGGGCGATGCGCGGCGCTTCGATCGGCGGAGCCTGCTCGGGGGTGCGCTCGTGGCCGGGTGCTCATGATGGAGAACCACTCGTTCGACGACCACTTCGGCATCTTGGGCCGGGGCGACGGCCTGACCCTGGACCGCACGGGCAAACCGGTCAACGTCAACCCCGGCCCCGACGGCGACTTCATCGCGTCCTGTCCGTTGCCCAGCACCGTGGTGCCGCTCCATGCTGACATCACCCAGACTTGGGACACATCCCACCTGTGCTGGAGCGGCGGTACCAACCAGGGATTCGCCCGGCACTGCGGGCCACCTCCATGGGCTACCTGGACGCCGAGCAATTGCCGTTCTACTCCTCACTGGCCCGCCAGTTCCCGATCGGCGATCCCTACTTCAGCTCGGTGAGAGGCCAGACCTACCCGAACCGGCGGTTCCTCATCGCCGGCACCGCGTTGGGGAACGTGGCCACCAAGGGAACGGGGGATCTCGTCGACCAACCCCCCGGAACGCCTGGCGGCCAGCTCGACCTCGCCCGGGTTCCACCCCGTCGCCACCGGCGTCGAGGCGTCGGCGCTGCCTCTCGCTCCCTGCCGGCTCGCTGCTCCCCCGAAAGGGGCCGCCGCCCGGTGGGCCGAGCACCGGAGACAGTACGCGTTCACGTCGTGAGCGATCCCGGACTGGGGGGCGTCGCGCCTCGGCCCGGGGCAACGGCCCCGGCGAGCACCGCGGTCGCCGCGCTCAGGACCACGACGATGCCGAGGGCGCCCGGGAGGCCTACGGCCTCGGCCAGGCCCCCGATCAGTGCCGGTCCGACCAGGAGACCGAGGTAGCCGGCGGAGGACACCGTGGCCAACGAGGGACCGGGCCGTCCGAGCTGCGAGGCCGCCGTGAAGACCACGGGGACCACGACGGACAGGCCCAGCCCGAGGACCACGAACCCGGCGAGGGCCGCCCCCACCCGGTCGGCCAACAGTGCGGCACCGAAGCCCAGCGCGGCCGTGGTCCCCGAGATCCGGACCAGGCGCACCGGCCCGATCCGTTCAGCCAGGTGGTCACCGAAGAGCCGACCGGCGGCCATGGCACACGAGAACACGGTGTAGGCCACGGCGGCCAACCCGGTCCCCGCATCCAGGGACACGTGCAGGTACACGGCGCTCCAGTCGTTTGCCGCCCCCTCGGCCAAAAAGCACCCGAGGGCCATGGCGGCCAGGGCGACGAGAACCCAGGAGAGTTGCGGACGGCGCCCGGCGGGCTCGGGCTCACCGGCCGAGGGCGCGGCGCCGGGTGGCCCAACCGGACCCGGCCGATCGCCCGACAACGAGAAGGCCTGGGCGGCGATGGCCCCGATGGCCGCCACGGCCACGCCGGCGATCAGGAAGTTGACGGCGACGCTGACGCCGGTCGCCGCGGCCAGTGCGCCGGTGCCCGCCCCGACCAGGCCACCGATGCTGTAGGAGGCATGGAAACGGGACATGACCAGTCGGCCGAGACGATCTTGGAGGGCGGCGGCCTCGGTGTTCATGGCCACATCGATGGTCCCGACGGCGGCCCCCCACCCGAGCAGGATCACAAAGAGCTGCCACGCCGAGCCGGCCAGGCTGAGCGCGGCCAGGAGCCCGCCGAAGGGGATGAAGGCAACCTGGACGATGCGCCGCGGTGCCACCGTGGCCATCATGGCGCCGGTGACCGGCATGGCCAGCACGGCCCCGACCGCCGGCCCGAGCAGGACCAGGCCGAGCAGGCCGGCCGAGAGGTGCAGGCTGCTCTTGAAGGCGGGTATCCGCGCCGCCCACTCCCCCGAGCCGGCACCGAGTAGGAAGAACACGACCGTCACCGCGACCCGCTGGGCCCGAGAGGAACGGCCACCAGCCCCCGGCCACGGCGATCGGGGCCCGGTCAGGGAAGCAGAGCCCGCTGCAGGAACTGTCTGGTCCGAGTGGTCCACGTGCTCAGGTCCGAGCGAGTGGAGGCGACATGGAGCTCGGCGTCGGGAAGGAGCGAGTGCAGTTCCTCCGCCGTCGACACCGGATGGACCGGGTCCCCCGTCCAGGCCAGGATGAGGACGGGGACCCCGATGCCGGCTATGTCGGCCCGATCGGGCAGGTTGGCCCTGGTCGCGCCCCGCATGACCAGGGCCAGTCGATCCGGGTCCCACGCCCGGGTGGCCGCGGCCAGCTGCTCACGCCGCAGCTCGTCGCCCACGAACGGGTCCGGGGGGTCGAGTTCGGCTCGGGCGGCGATGAGGGCTTCCACGCCCTCCTTCTCGATGACAGTGGCGGCCAGTTCCCACTGCTCGGCCTGGCCGGCCCGGGCCTCCCACGCCGTGGGCGGGAGGGCGAGCACGAGGGCTCGCACCCGCCCGCCACCGAGGACGGCAGCGTGCAACGCGGTGCCACAGCCCATCGAGGCGCCAGCGGCCACGTAGTCCCCGATGCCCAGCGCGTTGGCCAGGGCCAGCTGGTCGCGGGCCAGCTCCGACCAGCTGTAGTCGCCGAGCTCCGGACTCGACTCGGACCCACCGTGGCCTCGGGCGTCGTAGCGGACCACGGTGACCGGGATCCGACCCCAATCGAGGAGCCCCAGATCAGCGTCACTGGTCCGGTTCATCGAGAGCCCGTGGCCCCAGATCAGATCGGGCCCCGAACCCGACACCTCGAAGACCAGCTGGACGCCTCGGATGGTCGAACGCTGGGCGGGCACCTCCGGGGCCGACCGGCTAGCGGCCGGACCGGCCGAGCGACGCGGGGTTCATCGGCGTGGCCATGTCGTGGACCGCAGGCAGTACCTTCTCGGCGAAGAGACGGAGGCTCCTCTCGGCCTTGTCCCGGGGCATGCCGCCGTAGAAGACGTGGATGACCAGCTCTTCGAGGCTGATGGCCCACTGGAGGGTCTTGAGCCTGTCGATGATCTGGTCGGGGGTGCCGATGGGCTGGGTCTGGCGGTGGCTCTCGAGGCTGGCGTCGGCGTGGCCGACATCGGCTGTCTGGCGGGTGAGGTACTCCTCGTAGCCCTTGACCCCCTCGAAGCCGGGGTTGTTCCACTCGAAGTAGTGGTGCTGGGCGGCCAGCTGTTGGTTGCGGAAGTACTCCCACCCCTCCTCGGCCTCCGACGAGGTCTCGGCGCAGTACATCCACAGCAGCGTGGTCGGCTGGTCGGGCGGCAGGCCCAGCTCGGCCCGGATCTGGTTGAACCCCTGGACCTTGTCCGTCATGCCGGCCAGGTCGTCGTCGGAGACGAACATCTGGCCGAGGCCGTTCTCGGCGGCCAGCCGAGCGGACTTGTCGGTGGTGAAGGCCGCCTTGATGTAGGTGGTGAGATCGCCCTTGTGGCGGGCCTGGGGCCGGATGGTGGTGGGCGGGATCTTGAACACCTGGCCGTCGAAGGTGAACCGCTCGGCGCCGTCGGATGCCCGGATGGCGTTGACCACGTCGTAGAAGTAGGTGTGCGACTCCTCGATCGGGATACCGAGGGAGGCGTACTCGTGGGGCGCCACGCCCCGGCCGATGCCCAGGTGGAGCCGGCGGCCCTGGAGGAGGATGTCGAGCATGGAGATCTCGTGGGCCAGCCGGACCGGGTTCCACCACGGCGCCACGATCACCGCCGTCCCCATGTCGACCCGTGAGGTCCGCCCGGCCCAGTAGGCCAGCCACTGCAGCGGGTTCGGCTGCATCGAGTAGGCCGACCCGTAGTGCTCGGTGGCCCAGATCGAGTCGAAGCCGAGCGGCTCGACCAGCTCGCCCATGTACAGGGTGTTGTCCATGTTGACCGTAGTCGGGGACCTCGGGCGGGCGGTCGTAGTCGCCGGCCATCAATCGGGGCCAGTCGCCCTGGTTGTACCCCGTGACCATGACTCCGCAGTGCATCGCATCTCCCCTCGTGCCCCGACAGCATTCCACGCCGGATCGCCAGGGGTGGAATCGAGCGAGCACGGGGCACCGGAACGGGGCACAATTGCCGCCTCAGCCGCTGGAGCAGTAGGAGAAGATCACCGATGGAACGAGACGAGGCCACACCTCCCGCGGCTGCGCCCCTCACGGCGGCCGTCTTCGACGAGCTGGTCGACGAGCTCCGGGCACTGGAACGCCGCATCAACGGGCAGGGGGTGAACCTGGACGAGCAGAGCCTGCTCGAGGGGTACAAGTGGATCTTCACCATCCTGGGCGTCGGGCTCGACGCCAACATGTGGGCTGACCCCGATCGTCCTCGGTTCGTGGACATCGTTGGTCCCTACCGGAAGTGGGGCGGGGACAACGCCGATGCCTTCTATCAATTCGCCCCGCTCGATCCAACCCGGACCTACATCGTCACCGGTCGGGTGGGGGACGCCGTGTACCTCTCGCTCACCGTCTATGGGGGGCCATCCGACGGCCGGTACTCGGACCGGATCGTGGCCACCATCAACGATCGCTGCTCTGGAAATCGCCGAGGACGGCACCTACTCGATCGTGTTGAGCCCCGATTCCCACGACGGGGACTGGATCAAGCTGGAGCCCGATGCCGTGTGCGCGATCACCCGGGACTACTTGGCCGACCCGGACCACGGACGGCGGGCCCAGTGGCACATCCGGGCGGTGGACCCGCCCGCCACCCGGCGGGAGAGCGACGCCGATCTGGCCCGCCGGTTCAGGGCCACGCTCACCTGGATCCGCGACCAGGCCCGCATCGCCCCGATCGCCCTGGGCCAGCCGAACACCGTCGACGAGCCCTATCCGGTGCCGACCGAGACGTTCGGGTGGGCGGCCGGGGACGCGGCCTACGCCATGGGGAGCTACGAGCTCGGCCCCGACCAGGCTCTGGTCATCGAGGGCACCTCGCCGGTGTGCGCCTTTTGGAACATCTGCCTGTGGAACCAGTTCCTTCACACCTACGACTACGACTACGAGCGGGTCACCCTGAACGGCTTCCAGCTCGAGTACGAGCCCGACGGCTCGTGGCGGGTGGTGGTGGCGCGTCGGGATCCGGGCCATGCCAACTGGATCTCGACCGCCGGCCACGAGCGGGGCCGGATCTGGTTCCGTTGGTTCCTCCCCGACGTCACCCCGGCCAGGCCCACGACCCGGGTCGTCACCATTGGGCCCGGGACGATGGCGTCGAGAGGGTCACGAGCTTCATGAGCGGTCGCCCGGCGCCGGTCGTGCTCGACGATCTTGCATCGCCTCGGTTCAGCCCGGAGGTCGACCAGCTCCGGGCGTCACTGGTGGACGTGGCGGCAGGCTGCCCGCTCGAGCTCGACGCCCTGACCGGAGCAGCCAGCCAGGAGACGGGTCTCAGCGATTTCGGCGACCCCGCCTTCGGGCGTCGGCTCGAGGTGCTGTGCGGGGCCTTGCGCCAGGAAGCCGACCTGTCCCCCTCGGGCGTGGTGGCCTGGTACTCGCAGCTTGTCCAGTTCTTGAAGAACCGGCTCCTGATCGAGGACCTGCTCGCACGGCATCCGGAGATCCACGACATCCGCATCGAGCGACCGATCATCATCTGCGGACTGCCCCGCACGGGCACCACCCACCTGCACAACCTGATCAGTGCCGACCCGGCGTTGCGGTCCCTCCCCTACTGGGAGAGCCTCGAGCCGGTGTTGGCCGACCACGAACGGCCGGCACCGGGTACGCCTGATCCCCGGATGGCCCGGGCCGCCTTCGGACTCGAGATGCTCGATGCCACGCTCCCCTACTTCAATCGGATGCACGAGATGACAGTCGAGCACGTGCACGAGGAGATCCAGCTCCTGGCCATCGACTGCTCGACCATGCTGTTCGAGACCCAGGGGCTGGTGCCGACCTGGCGGGACCACTACATGGCGGAGGACCAGACCTCCTCGTACCAGTACCTGAAGACCATCTTGAAAGTCATGCAGTGGCTCCGCGGCGGCCGGCGCTGGGTCCTCAAGTCTCCGCAGCATCTCGAGCAGTTCGGGCCTCTGTTGTCCACCTTCCCGGACGCCACGTTCGTCGTGCCCCACCGGGACCCGGTGGCCGTGACCATCTCCATGACGACGATGGTCACCTACTCGTCCCGGATGGCGACCGATCGGGTCGACCCGATGGCCATGGGCCGTTACTGGTCGGCGCGCTGCGAGGACCTCTTCCGAGCGTGCGCCCACGACCGAGACCGGCTGCCGGCCGAGCAGTCCGTCGACGTCCAGTTCAACAGGTTCATGGCCCACGAACTCGAAACCGTGGAGCGCATCTACGCGCTGGCCGACCAGCCCTTCACCACCCGGTCACGCCGGGCCATGGAGGACTTCGTGGGCGGCCATCCCCGGGGGCGCAACGGAACGATCGTCTACCAACCCGAGGTCCTCGGCATCGACAGGATGGAGCGAGCCGAGGCCCTGGACTTCTATTATGAGCGCTTCGGCGTCGAGAAGGAGACGGCGCCCGCCGATGCCGGACCGAGGAGGGACCACTGAGGCCCGATGTGGCCTGAGGGCCGACGACGAGGTAGTGGCCTGATCGATCGTCAGGTCGGCGCCGAGAACTGCCGGCGCAGCTCCTGCTTCAGGATCTTGCCCATGGGGTTGCGGGGCAGTTCGGTCACGATCTCCAGGCGCTCGGGTATCTTCTGGTTGGCCAGCTCGTGGGACCGGCAGTGCTCGACCACCTCGGTCAAGGTCAGCGAGCCCTCGCCCTCGGCCAGTACCACCACGGCACAGGCCCGCTCGCCCGTCCTCGGATCGGGGACGCCGATGACGGCCACATCGGACACCTTGGGGTGGGTATAGACGACGCCTTCGATCTCCAGGGCCGAGAGGTTCTCGGCATTGCGGATGATGATGTCCTTGGTCCGGCCCGTGATCCGGAGGTGGCCCCGGGGGCCGACGACGCCCAGGTCCCCGGTCCGGAAGAAGCCATCGCCGTCAAAGGCGGCCGCGTCCAGGCTGGCGTCGACGTAGCCCTTCAGAGCCTGGGGCCCACGCACCAGGACCTCCCCCTCTTCGCCCGGGGGGAGCACGGTGCCGTCAGGGGAGACGATCTTGAGATCGATGCCCGGGAGCACTCGGCCCTCGGCCACGGCCAGGTCCTCGTCCAGGTCGTCCATGAACGAGGCGGTGGCGATGGGGAACTCGGTCAGGCCCCAGGCCGACAGGATGGGCACGCCGAAGAGCTCCTTCATCTCGTAGAAGAGCTCGGGGGGCTTGGGGGCCCCACCGGAGGACAGGGACACGAGGTTGGGGAACAGCGGCTCGGGGCCGTGGTGCCGCTGGGCTTCGGCATAGGCGATGAAGAAGGGGAGAGAGCTGCCGAGCCGGGTGGCACCGCGTTCGGACATGACCAGCGGGCTCTTGACCGGGTCGAAGATCTCGATCATGAGGATCCGCGATCCGGTGTAGAGGGTCGAGACGGTGATGGCGAAGCCCCCGACGTGGGTGTAGGGATAGGGGAGGGGCATGATGTCGTTGCTGCTGGCATTCAGGATCGGGCCGTTGGCCGTGGACATGAGGGACAGGTCCGTGTGCCGGGCCCCCTTCGGCTCCGCCGTCGTTCCCGACGAGTAGAAGATGTGCCGGACGGGATCGCCCTCACCGGTGGGGGGCGGAGGCAGGTTCGAGGGATCGCCCAGCGGCAGTCCTCCCCGGTCGAGCACCAGGGTCTCGCAGCCGTGGCTGTCGGCCACGTCGCGGGCCAGGGCGGCATAGTCGAAGTTACGCCAGACGCTCGGGGTGATGAGCAGCCGGGCGCCGGTCTGGCCCACGATGAAGCTGACCTCGCGGTGACGCAGGATGGGGATGATGGGGTTCTCGACCGCCCCCAATCGGGCCAGGGCCAGCAACAGCACCGCGGCCTCGAGGGTGGTGGGCAGCTGCCAACTGACGGGGGTGTCGGCCTCGATCCCCCGGGCATAGAGGGCCGCCGCCACCTGCTCAGCGGTGTCCCGCCACTGGGCCGCCGTCATGGTGCGGCCCGTGTCATCCTCGAGCAGCACCCGGTCCGGGGTGGCCGACGCCCGAAGCTCCAGCAACTCCCACAGGGTCGGTGGATAGGTGGGCAGGTCGTCGGCGGTCAGCTCTGCCGCCGGCTTGTCTCGCCCCACGGGCGCCAGGTCGGTCATCGGAATCCCCCTTGCTCACCGGGTCGTTCGGTTGAGCCGGCGTGCACTGCGTCGGCAACCCGATCAGGCACGATAGCGGTCGGCTTTCCGCCGGCCAGAATCCCCTGTTCAGACGGTGGCGGCGGCCCGGGCATCGGCGAGCAGCTTGTCGTCGTCGGCCAGGAGGGCACCGGCCAGGTTGTGAATCATGTCCAGCACCTCGGGATGGGCCTCAGGATCCCACCCCTCGAGCAGCTCGGTCATCGATTGGCGGCGGGCCACGGCGAGCTTCTCAACCGCGTCGTGCCCGGAAGGAGTGAGCACCAACTTGTGGCCCTCCTCCCCTTCGACCTGCTCGACCATTCCGGCCGAAACCAGTGCGTACACGCCGTCGCGCAGGCGCTCTGGGTCCACCTTCAGCCGTGCGCCCACTTCCTCGACCGTGCTGCCTGGCCGGTCGGCCAGCCGATAGAGGAGCCAGACGGCTCGGGGCTGAAGCTCGAGGCCGGCTCGTCCGGCCAGCATGCCGTAGAGCTCGCTGCGGTTCTCACGGCTGGCCGCCCGCTCGAGCAGCCGGCGTATCTCACCCAGCGAGGTCCGAGGCTCGGGCAGCCCGAGGTTCTCAGCCGGATCCGAGTTGCGGATTGACTTACGCAGGGCGATCTCGGGCAACGTCCAGCTCAAGAGGAAGGCTACGAACCCGATGGGTACCCCGATGAGGAACATGGTCTGGATCGTGTGGGCGATGCCGTGGACCACGCCGGCCTGTATCGCCGCCGGGTACTTGCGGATGGCCGCCGGGTTGTCGGCGTTGAGGCTGAACCCGGCCGGCACCTTGGTCAGGTGGAGTGCGTGGAGCACGTTGTTCACCACCAGGTTGGCAAAGACGGCACCGAACACGGCCGTCCCGAAGGATCCGCCGATCATGCGGAAGAAGGTGACCCCCGAGGTACCGGTGCCCAGGTCCTCGTATGGGACCGCGTTCTGGACCGCCACAGTCAACACCTGGAGGACGAGTCCGAGGCCGAGCCCGAACACCACCATGTAGCCGGCGATCACCCATGCCCCGGTGCTCACCCCGATCAACGACATGAGGTAGAGCCCGACGGTCATCAGCCCGGTGCCGACCACCGGGAATATCTTGTAACGCCCCCACCGGCTGACCAAGAGGCCGGAGCCGATCGACGCGACCAGTAGTCCGCCCATCATGGGAAAGAGCCGGACACCCGACTGGATGGGGCTGATGCCCTTCACGTCCTGGAAGAACAGAGGCAGAAATGTCAGCGCCCCGAACATGGCGAAGCCGACCACGAAGCCGATGGAACTGGAGGCGGCGAACACCCGGTTGGCAAAGAGGGGAAGCGGGATCACCGGCTCGACGGCACGGCGCTCGGCCCAGAGGAACAGCACGCTGAAGGCCACGCCGGCCACGGCCAGCCCGATGATGAACGGCGAGGTCCACGGATAGGAGGTGCCCCCCAGGCTGGTGAACAGGACCAGGCAGGTTGCCGCCAGGGCGACCAGGGCAGTGCCCAGGTAGTCGATGACCCGGTGCACGTGGCTCCGGGCTTCGGGAAGGGCGAAGGCGGTGACCACCAGAGCGATGGCCCCGATGGGGATATTGATGTAGAAGATCCACCGCCAACTGAGGTAGTCGACGAAGAAACCCCCGATGAGCGGGCCGATCACCGTGGTGACCCCGAACATGGCCATGAACAGTCCCATGTACCGGCCGCGGTCGCGAGGCGACACCACGTCGCCCACGATGGTCTGGGCGCCGATCATCAGGCCCCCGCCGCCCAGGCCCTGGACCGCCCGGAAAAGGATCAGCTCGATCATCGAGTGGCTCAATCCGGAGAGAGCCGAGCCGATCAGGAAGATCACGATGGCGGCCTGGAAGAAGACCTTCCGCCCGTAGAGGTCGCCCAGCTTCCCCCACAGGGGCGTCGACACGGTCGACGCCAACAGGTACGCGGTCACCACCCAGCTGAGATGGGAGGCGCCGTTCAGGTCCCCGACGATGGTGGGAAGCGCGGTGGACACGACGGTCTGGTCCAGGGCGGCCAGGAACATCCCCAACATGAGAGCCCCGATGACGATGAGCACTCGTCGGTGGGGAAGAGGGGGAACCTGTTCTGGTGCAACCGCCGTCGCCGTCTCACTCATAGCGTTGCTCCTCGTTCACCCCTCGGCGCACTGGGCGCTGCTCCCGCAGTGTATGGGGCCGCGCTCCGAATAGGCCATCCGGAGCAGGCGTCAACAGCCCCCGGTGGCCCGCTCGGGGCCCGGCTGTGCCGCACGGTACGAGGGGATGGCGAGGGCGACTCCGAGGTCGTGGAGCACACGGTGTCTATGCCGCCGCCGAGCGACGGGCCAGGAGGCAGTAGGCGTTCGACTGCCCGGGCGGCTGGGCAGCCAGGCCAGCAGGACGTCGATGCCCAGGGAACTGTCCCGACTGCCAACTATCACGGCAGCATCTCTCCCTGCCGGTGGGTGCGGGGTGCTAATTGCACGAGCAGGAGGGCGGGGCCACCCAACGTCGTGAAATGGTCGGATCTGCTGGTGGATCAGGCTTCCGGGTCCCCGCGCTGATGCAGCTCGACGGCATTGCCGGACGGGTCGACGAGAAACGCCTGGCGGTCGCGGCCGACCCCCATGGCGTCGCTGACGGTTACCCCGCGACCGCGGAGCTCGGCCACCGCGTTGTCCACGTCGGAGACGAGGAGGGAGAGATGCTGGCCCAGGTTCTGCGGGAGCGGCGCCTCGAGCAGGTGCACCTGTTGGCCGCCGGCGTCGAGCCAGGCGCCATCGATCCCGAGATCCGGCCGGTCGGCCCGCAGCGAGAGTCCGAGGATATCGGTGTAGAAGGCCACGGCCCCGGGAACGTCGTCCACATTGATGGCTACGTGGTCGACTCCGAGCGGCCTCACCGGCTACGCCAGTCGCCGCCCGCGGGAAGTGGGTGGTCGAACAACCGGGCGGCATTACCGGCCGCCATGGCCATCAACTCGTCCTCGGGCAGGTGTCCCATGCTGGACGACACCACCGCCTGGGTATCGGGCCACGTCGAGTCGGCGTGGGGATAGTCGCTCTCGACCATGATGTTCTCGACCCCGATGACGTGACGCAGGGGCACGACCGAGGGGTCGTCGATGCTGCAGAACCAGAAGTTGCGCCGGACCACCTCGCTGGGCAGGAGGTCCGAGGGCCACGCGGTGCTGTTGACTCCCGATGCCGAATGGGCGATCACGTAGTCGACCCGGTCGATGAGCATGGGCACCCAGCCCATACCGCCCTCAGACAAGGCAACGGCCAGCTCCGGGAACCGGAGCGGCACCCCCGACCACAGCCACTCGGCCGTGGCCACCAGGCCGTTGACCGGAAAGAGCGTCGGTAACAACTCGAAGGGGGGGTCCGGTGAGGCCACCGGCACCCACGACGAGGAACCGGTATGGAGGCAGACCACCGTCCCGGTCTCCTGGCAGGCAGCCAGGAGCGGGTCCCAGTGGCCGGAAAAGATGGAGTCAAGACCGAGATGGGAGGGGAACTCGGGGAAGCTCACGGCGGCGAAGCCCCGTTCGGCATTGCGCCGGACCTCGGCGGCAGCCAGCTCGACGTCCGGCAGCCAGGGCAGCTGCAACGGGATGATCCGCTCGGGGTGGGTGCCGGCCCACACTTCGAGGTGCCAGTCGTTCCACGCCCTGACGCACGCCAGCCCGAGCTCGGGATCCTTCGAGCGGGAGAAGACCGCCCCGCAGAACCCCGCCACCAGTGACGGGAAGCAGAGAGACGCCCAGATGCCCGCGGTGTCCATGTCGGCGACCCGGGCGTCGATGTCGTAGCAGCCCGGGCGCATGTGCTCGAAGCGGGCCGGCTCCATGCTCCAGTCCTCCTTGGGCCGACCGACCACCGCGTTGAGCCCGACGTTGGGATAGAGATTTCCCTCGTAGACCCACGACTGATTCCCGCCCTCGAGCTCGACGACCCGGGGGGCGACGCCAGCCAGCTTCTGGGGCAGCCGCCCAACGAAGAGATCGGGGGGCTCGATCAGGTGGTCGTCGACCGAGATGATGGGCACCCGGATCTCCCTCGGTGCGGGATCGGGCAGGAGGACGTGGCTCGGCGTCACGATCTGGCTCAACGATCTCCCTCCCCTCTTCGTTCGCTTGCCTCAGTGTCTGAAACTATCGTTGTCCTCCTTGGGCTGCAGGGCCTCCGGCTCAGGCAGCGGTTCGGGGGAGGTGTTCGGGTGCTCGATCTGTTGATCCGAGGTGGCATGCTGGTTGATGGGACCGGCTCACCCCCGCGACAAGCCGACGTCGCCGTCCGGCGTGGACGGGTAGTGGCCATCGGCGCGGTGGACGAGGCCGCCACCCAGGTCATCGAGGCCGACGGGCTGATGGTGGCACCGGGCTTCGTCGACCTGCACACCCACTACGACGCCCAGCTGTTCTGGGATCCCACGGCGAGCCCTTCCCCGCTCCACGGCGTGACGACGGTGCTCGGCGGCAATTGCGGGTTCTCGTTGGCGCCGAGCGGGCCCGACCACGCCGGGTACCTGGCCCGGATGATGGCCAAGGTGGAGGGGATGCCGCTGGCCGCCTTGGAGGCCGGCCTCGACTGGTCGTGGACATCGTTCGGCCAGTGGCTCGATCGGCTCGAGGGCGGGATCGGGGTGAACGCCGGGTTCCTGGTCGGACACTCTGCGCTCCGGCGCACGGTGATGGGCGACGAAGCCGTGACCGACCAGGCCACGGATGACCAGGTGGCGGCCATGGTGGCGTCGCTGCACGCCGCCCTGGCCAGTGGTGCCCTCGGCTTCTCCACCTCACAGGTGCGCACCCACCACGACGGTGAGGGGCAGCCCGTGCCCTCCCGCGCTGCCTCCCGCTCCGAGATCGAGTCAATGGCGGCCGTGGTGGCCGACTACCCGGGAACCACCATCGAGATGATCGTCCAGGGCTGCCTCACAGGCTTCAGCGAGGAGGAGACCGCCATGATGGCGGCCGTCTCCCGACTGGCGAACCGTCCGGTCAACTGGAATGTGCTCGGCGCCTCGGCCACGACCACCGAGCGGACGGCCACACAGCTGGCCGCCTCCGACGCCGCGGCAGAACAGGGCGGCACGGTCGTCGCCCTGACCCTGCCCCACACCATGCGGATGCGGCTCTCGTTCGAGGGCAACCCGGTCCTCGAGGGGCTGCCCGGTTGGAGCGCGGTGCTGTCCCTCCCCAAGGCTGAGCGCCTGGCCGCCCTGGGCGACCCCGAGGTCCGTCGGCGCCTGGACGAGGGAGCCCACTCCAATGAGGCCGGCGCCCTCCGTAACCTGGTGGTGTGGCATCGCCTGACGCTGGACGAGACATTCGCCCCCGAGAACGCGGGCTACGAGGGCCGAACCGTGGGCGACGTGGCCGCCGAACGCGACCAGCAACCCTTCGACGCCCTCCTCGACATCGTGGTGGCCGACGAGCTTCGCACCGGGCTTCGCCCGCCGATGGCCGACTCGGACGCCGACTGGGAGGCCCGGGCCACCCTCTGGCGGGATGGCCGGACCGTCATCGGCGGGTCGGACGCCGGTGCCCACCTCGACATGATGTGCGGGGCGATCTACTCAACTGCGCTGCTGGGTGGAGCGGTGCGGCAGCGGGGTCTGTTGCGCTGGGAGGAGGCGGTTCACCTGCTCACCGACGTCCCCGCCCGCCTCTACGGGCTCAAGCAGCGTGGCCGGGTGTCCGACGGCTGGTGGGCCGACCTCGTGGTGTTCGACCCGACGACGGTCGGTTACGGGCCCGAACGCAGGCGCGACGACATGCCCGGCGGCGCCAGCCGGCTCTATGCCGAGGGCACCGGGATCGAGCACGTCGTGGTCAATGGCTCGGAGATGGTGCGGCACGGTGCGTTCACGGGAGCGCTGGCCGGGCAGCTGTTGCGCTCAGGACGCGACACGGACACAGTGCCGGCCGGTGCGCCGTGGCGGCCCACGTGAGCCCAGTGCCGGCCGGTGCGCCGTGGCGGCCCAGGTCAACCGAGGGCGTCAGGGCCGGCGCCGGTAGGCGAAGTGGGCCTTGACCGAGTCGTCACTGGGCTCCTCACCGCTCTCGCTCGTCTGTTCGAGGAGGACGAACTTCGCCCGAAGCGCAGCTGTGATCCGGGACAGCGGGACGGCGAGCTCGCCGATCCGCTCGTGGTGGAGCTGGAAGCGGGCCGGGCCGACCTCCTCGAAGATGCGGACGTCCCAGACCGACACACCCTCGGACTCGTTGCCTTCGGCAAACGCCACATCGACGATGGCGACGCCACCTTCGAAGTCGTCCACCCACGGCGACTCCTCACCCAGGCGACGGAGCTCGCCCATCGTGTTCACATCGAACAGGAACAGGCCGCCCTCGACCAGGTGGCGGTGGACGGCATCGAACATCGACTCCCAGTCACCGAAGAACAGGAGGTGATTCAAGCTGTCGAACACGCAGATGACGACGTCGAAGCGCTCCCTGAGCGAGAACCCCCTCATGTCGCCCTTGAGCAGGCGGGCGTCGGGAACCTTCTCCTTGGCCAGGGCGAGCATCTCAGGCGATCGGTCGAGTCCGGTCAGGTCGGCGAGCGAGGAGAGTCGGGCAAGAACCGAGCCCGTGCCGCAACCCAGCTCGAGCAGCGAGGTGGCCTCCGGGCGGTACCGGTCGATCCATCCGATGATCCGGTCGGCCCGTGGGCCGGGGTCGTCCATCACCGCGTCGTAGAAGGGGGCGAAGCGGTCGTACTCGGTCACCGGGAAACGGTCGCCGGTGGAGCGGACGGCACGGGGGTAGCAACTGGTGTGGAGGGCACGCCATGAGGATGGCATGCCCGGTCGCCCTTCGGTCCGCGCCGGGGCGCGCCCGGGGATCAGATCGGCACATCAATTAGAGTCCATCAGCGTGGACGCCGTCCTGGGGGTGGAGCAATCGGTCGAGGCCCGAAGGAAAACGGGACGCTCGATTCGCTCCTCGGTGCCGCGGTCGGCGCATGGCGAGTGGGTGCCTCCGCCCGACCGCCCCGATCCGCTCGAGGTCCTCGAATCCCAGGCTGTCTCCCGCCTCTCCGAACTGGGGCCCATCCGGTACCAACGCATGGCCGAGTCACCGTTCGCTTTCTTCCGGGGCGCCGCCGCGGTGATGGCCATGGACCTGGCCTCGACGCCGACGACGGGTGTGCACGTCCAAGCGTGCGGCGATGCCCACGTCAACAACTTCGGGTTCTTCGCCAGCCCGGAACGAAACCTCGTCTTCGATATCAACGACTTCGACGAGACCGTCCCTGGTCCCTGGGAGTGGGACGTGAAGCGCCTCTGCGCCAGCCTGTACATCGTCGCCCGCCAGCGGGGCCTGTCGTCGAGCGATTGCGACGCGGTGGCCATGGCGACGGCCCGCACCTACCGAGAGCGACTCGCCGACTACGCGTCGTGGCACACGCTCGACCTGTTTTACGAGCGCACCGAGATCAAGGAAGTGGTCGAGCACTTTCCCCTCCGCCATCGTCCCGCGGTGCGGCGCGACGTCAAACGGGCCCGCCGCAAGGACCACCTCCGGGCCGTCACCAAGCTGACCACCGTGGTCGACGGGCATCGCCGCTTCGTTGCCGACCCACCGCTGCTCGTACCCCTGGATCGCACCGACCGCGACCTGTCCGAGGCCCTGGGCCTGATCGAGGGCTACCGGGAGACCCTTTCCGCCGACCAACGGTACCTGTTCGACCGGTACCGACTGCTCGACGTCGCCCGCAAGGTCGTCGGGGTGGGGAGCGTCGGAACCCGGTGCTGGATCGCCCTCCTGGCCGGTCCCGACGACCCCGATGCCGACTTCATCGTGCTGCAGGCCAAGGAAGCCCAGGCCTCGGTGCTCGAGCCCTACGTCGGCGAGTCGCTTCTCGGCCACCACGGCAAGCGGGTGGTCGTCGGTCAGCGGCTCATCCAGGCGGCCAGCGACATCTTCCTCGGCTGGGCCGAAGGACCGGCCACCGGCACCAACTACTACATCCGCCAACTGTGGGACTTCAAAGGTCAGGGAGATCCGATGACCATGAATCCGGGCAACCTCAGCCACTACGGTGCGCTGTGCGCGTGGATCCTGGCCCGCTCACACGCTCGCACCGGCGATGCGATGAAGGTTTCGGGCTACCTGGGAAAGGCCAAGGCCTTCGACCGCGCCATCGCTGCGTTCTCCCGGCACTACGCGATCAACAACGAGGCCGACCACCGGGCTCTGGTCGACCGCGTCGCCGGCGGTCGCACAGCTTCGCGCTGAGCGATCCGACCGCCGCCCGTCACCGACTGGATGAGGCCCGACGGGTGAGGCTCTCTCGCCGTCCCCGGCCGGTCAGCTCTCCGGGAGCGTGGAGCGATGGACGTGCGGAAGCTCGGCACGGCCGGGCCCGGCGACGGCGCGCACATCACGGGCGCCGATGGGCTCGCGGCACGACCCGCACACCAGGACGGCCTCCGATATCGCCCCACAGTCCTTGTGTGCGATCTCGATGGGAGGTCCGGCAGGTGCGGCGTAGCGATCGCCCCACTGCCGCATGGCCGTGAGCACGGGCCACAGGTCCCGGCCCTTCTCGGTGAGCCGGTAGTCGTAACGCGGCGGGTGCTCGGAGTACGGGACCCGGACGAACACGTCCGCGTCGACCAGCGACAACAGGCGCTGCTGGAGGATGTTGCGGGAGATGCCCAGTCGGCGCTGGAACTCCTCGAAGCGAGTGACACCGAGAAAGGCGTCCCGCACGATGAGCATGCTCCACCACTCGCCGACCACCTCGAGGCACTGGGCCACCGAGCAGTCCATCCCGGCGAAGCTCTTTCGTTCCACGGTGGGCAGATTACTCGGTTGCATTATAGAACGCAATGACCTACCGTGCGTTGCATGACAGAACTGAGTGCGCAGAACGAGATCGGTTCCCTTCCGGCCCCCATAGGGACGGCGCAGGACGTGGTCGGAGCGCGGCGGCCGGCGCCGGGCGCCCGTCGCACGGCGATCTTCGTGGTGACCGCCCTTGGCGCCTTCATGGCCTCCCTCGACCTCTCGATCGTGAACGTCACCTTTCCCGCCCTCGAGCGGACCTTCTCCCATGACTCCCGGGCCTCGTTGGCTTGGGTGATCACCGGGTACAGCATCGTGTTCGGCTCCCTTCTGGTCGTGGCCGGAAGGACGGCCGATCGGCTGGGCAGCCGCAGGATCTTCTTCGTCGGGCTGGCCGTCTTCTGCCTGGGCTCGGCCCTCTGTGGCCTCGCCCCGTCGGTTCCCCTCCTGGTCCTGGGTCGGGTGGTGCAGGGTGCGGGTGCTGCCGCCCTCCTGCCCTCCTCGCTGAGCCTGCTGCTCGGAGCTTTCCCCAGTGAGCGCCGTTCCCAGGTGGTCGCCCTCTGGGGTGGGATTGGCGCGCTGGCTGTCGCCACCGGTCCGTCGTTCGGCTCCCTCCTCATCACCGGCTTCGGCTGGCGCGCCGCCTTCGTGGTGAACCTACCGATCGGGCTGGTGGCATGGCTGGTAGGCCGGCGGGTGCTGGCCGAGACCATCCCTGGCACATCGAGATCCACGCCCGACTATTCCGGGGTGCTCCTGTTGAGCGGTGCCCTGGCCGCGTTGGTGCTGGCCATCTCCCAGGGGCCGGCATGGGGCTGGTCGAGCGGGGGGATCATCGGGTCCTTCGTCGGCTCGCTGGGCCTGGGCGCTGTCTTCGTGTACCGGTCAGGGCGCCATCCCGAGCCGGTGCTCGATCTCAGCCTCTTCGCCGACCGCTCCTTCAGCGTGGCCAACGCGGCCACCTTCCTCTATGCCATGGGCTTCTTCGCCTTGCTGCTGGGCAACATCTTGTTCCTCACCGGCGTCTGGCACTACTCCATCCTCGGGGCCGGTCTGGCCGTGACCCCCGGTCCGCTGGTCGTAGCCGTGGTGGCCGGTCCGGCGGGCCGGATGGCCGGTCGGTACGGGTTCCGCCGGGTGCTACTCAGCGGGTTCGTGGTCTTTGCTGCCGGGCTGTGCTGGTTCGCCGTCCGGGTCGGACTCCAGCCCGAGTACCTGACCGAGTGGCTCCCAGGGACGCTCGTCGTCGGTTTGGGAATCGGCCTGACGTTCCCGGTCCTCAGCGCGGCCGCCGTCTCGAGTTTGCATCCCGAGCGGTTCGCCGTGGGTAGTGCCGTCAACCAGACCGCCCGCCAAGTCGGTGGCGCAGTGGGCGTTGCCTTGTTGGTCGTGTTACTCGGGGCTCCGGGCCGCGCCCTCGGCGCGCTGGGCAACTTCCACCACCTGTGGTGGTTCGTGGCCCTCACCGCCGCGTCGTCCGGCGCGGTCTGTTGCCTGCTCCCTGCCCCGGTGACCGCACCGGCCCGTCGGGATCAGGACGCGTTAGCCGGGTTGGAATTGGCCCAGCGACTCCCGGACGGCTGACTCGACGCAGGCGACAGTATCGCCCACCGCCCGCTGCTCGCCGAACGTGTCGACCAACGACACGACGCGGGCCGTGGTGTCGTCGACGAGCCCGTAGGCCCCATCGTCGACCCGGCCGGCGACCACCAGCGCAGGGACACCGAGGGCCGAGACATCGTGCAACACGCCGCCTACCAGCTTGCCGGCGAAGGATGTCCGATCGAGCCGGCCCTCCCCCGTGACCACCAACTGGGCCCGAGCAAGCTGCCGGCGAAGTCCGACGAGGTCGGCCACGAGCTCGTAGCCCGACCGGAGGCGCCCGCCCAGAGCGACGAGGGCGCCGCCGAGCCCACCGGCCGCCCCCGTGCCGGGCACGGCCCGGACATCGACGCCGAAATCATTCCGATAGAGGTCGGCCAGGCTCCGGAGTCGCTCCTCGAGCTCCACGACCTGGCCGGGGCTTGCTCCCTTTTGCGGACCGAACAGGGCGGCCGCGTCGATGAACGTGGTCTGGACGTCGCAGGCTCCGATCAGCAACACCCGGCCGAGCCCACCGGCGTCCTCGATGGCCCGGATCGCCCCGAGGCCACCGTCGGTGGTGGCCGATCCGCCCAGGCCCACCACCACGGTCCCGTTGGTGCCCACCGCTCTGGCCGCGGCCACGATGAGCTCCCCGGTCCCGTGGGTCGTGGCCGCGAGAGGATCGTTCCCCTCTGCCCCACCGGCCAGGGCCAGGCCCGAGGCCCGTGACATCTCGACGATGGCCCGACTGCCGTCAACCCGCCACTGTGCCTCGACCGCTCGCCCGTTCGGCCCGGACACAATGGTCGTCTCGATGCGAGACCCGGGGAGATCGAACGTCTCCAGTAGGCCCTCCCCTCCGTCGGAGAGCGGAACGGCAACCACCGACCATCCGAGGGACGAACCTGCCCTCTCGATGGCACCGGCCACCTCACGGGCAGTGGCAGTGCCGCGGAAATTTGTCCGGTACGGCTACGAGTAGCGGCAAGGGCTTCATCATCGCCTTCGTTCTGGCAGGCTGCGGTCAGCACCGGTCGACGGCAGCGGCACCGGGCTCGGCGCCTTCGCCCGCCGGAGCGGTTCGGAAACAGGACAGGATGCAGACAATCAGCGCGCCGAACTCGGATCGGGAGGCGGCGGGACCCTCGCCGTCGGCGATGGTGAGACACCCTTCGCAGGGCGCACCGATCACCAGGAGGGCCAGGAGGCGCGACGGCCCCCGCTTGAGACGCCGACCGAAGGATCGGGCTGGGTCGGCTGAGCCAGGACTAGAACTTGAGGGATGGAAGAGCATAAGTCGCTGGATCGTCTCTCAGGGTGGCTGGCGCAACGCCGCCCGGATGGCCGGCGCCCGATTTTGACGGCAGTGGGCAAGCCGGGCAGCGGGTACTCAGCCGAGAACCTCGTGCTCAGTGCCCGATGGGACGGCGGACCCGACGAGAAGCTCGTCCTGCGCCGAGACACCCCCGACCCGCCCATCTATCCGGATCAGTCGCCCGGCACGACCACCGGCGTGCAGTGGCAGCATTCGGTGATGGAGGCACTTCGGAGGGCAGGTCGGGTCCCGGTTGCCGACAGCCTGGGTCTGGAAGCTGACCCGCAGGTCCTCGGCGTCCCCTTCTTCGTGATGCGCCATGTCCCCGGTGACGTGCCCGGTGAGGACCCGCCCTACACCAGGAGTGGATTCTTCGTCGATGGCGCACCGGCCGACCGGGCCCGGCTGGTCTCGGAGGGCCTTCGGGCCCTGGCCCGGCTGCACGAGACGGACGTCGACGACCCGGAGCTGACGGCCTTGCACGCGCCCGGGGTCCAGCACGGAGCGGAGCGCCAGCTCGAGGTGTGGGTGGTCAGCCTGCGCGACGGGCTGGCCGGACGGACCTCACCGCTCATCGACGACAGCCTGCTCTGGTTGCACGACCGGTTGCCGTCGCCCGCCCCACTCGTGCTCTCGTGGGGCGATGCTCGTCCGGGCAACATGATCTGGCAGGACTTTCGGGTCGCCTGCCTCACCGACTTCGAGGGCGCTGCCCTGGGCCCCCGGGAGCTCGATGTGGGTTGGTGGCTCATGTTCGACTATTGGATGCACGAGGGTTTCGGCATCGGTCGCCTGGCCGGTGATCCGGACCGGTCCGAGCAGCGAGCGATCTACGAACAGGCTGCCGGCACGTCGATCGGTGACACCACCTGGCACGAGATCTTCTCGGCTCTGCGCTTCGCCACGACCGTGGTGCACGTGATGAACCGGTGGGTTGCCCGCGGAACCGTACCCGAAGACCAGACGATATGGCGTGACAATCCGGCGACCGCCGTGCTGGCCGCCCTGTTGAAGGAGGCAACCGCATGAACGGGCGCAACGACGACTTCCGGCCACGATCCGACGCTACCCACCTGGGCAAGGTCGGTCGGGACGGCTCGACGTGATGACGCCGACGGTGTCGAACGAGTCGCTGGCTGGGCACCGGCTGCTGGTGGTCGGAGCGTCATCGGGTGTGGGGCGGGCCATCGGGATGCGCGCCGCCGCCGAGGGCGCCCTGGTCGCCTGGGCCGCCCGCCGTCTCGAGTTGCTGAGGACTGCAATCGAGGCCGCCGGTGCGTCGGGCCTCGCCGTCGCCTGTGACGTCACCGACCAGGCTTCCGTCGAGAGTGCCGTCGAGGAAGTGGCCACCGCCTTTGGTGGGCTCGATGCCGTCGTCTATGCCACCGGCGTGGACCCGCTGGTACGGATCGAGCATGTGGACGCCGTCGCCTGGTCCAACCTCTTCGCCACCAACGTGATCGGAGCCTCCCTCGTCACCCGGACCGCTCTCCCCCACCTGCGTGCCGTGCGCGGACGAGCCGTGTACATCTCGGCCACGTCGGTGGGTCGGCCGCTGCCAGGCATGGGTGCCTACGCGACCAGCAAGGCGGCCCTGGAAGAGCTGGCTCGGGCCTGGAGGTCCGAGCACCCCGAGGTGTCGTTTTCTACCGTCGCCATCGGGATGACCCTCGGGACAGAGGTGACCGCCGGCTGGGACACCGACCTGTTGAGCGAGCTGGCCGCGGTCTGGGACGGGCGTGGACACCTCTTCGACAACGGGCCGGGCTACCTGGGGTGCGACGACGTGGCCGAGACCGTGGTCTCGGTGCTGGCCGCCCCGACCTGCCTCCCCTACGTCTCGGTACTGGCCGATCCCGCACTGGATAGACCGGCCGGGTGAATCGTGCGAGGAGAGATCGACTCTTCGATTAAGCCACCACTCCCGAGGCTCGGAGGTCGGCGATGCGGTCGGCCATGCCCAGTTCAGCCAGGACCTCGTCGGTGTGTTCCCCGAGCGTCGGAGAGGTGCCCGGCGATCGGGCGGGGGTACTCCGGAACCTGGTCGGATGGCGCGGGAAGCGGATGGGGCCGACAACGGGGTGCTCGTACTCCTCGAACAGCCCGACGGCGACGGCGTGGGCATCCCGGGTCAGCTCATCGGGGGAAAGGATCATGGCAAAGGGGATGCGTTGCTCCTCGAACCGGGACGTGGCCTCAGCCATGGTCAGGTTGGCCGCCCGGGCGTAACACATGTCCACCAGCTCAGAGGTGAAGTCGCGGTGCTTGTTGCGCTCCTCCATGGTGGCCAGCCGAGGGTCGTCCCAACCCTCGACGTCGAGTCCCCGGCACATGCCCGAGAAGTCCTCTACGGACGTGGGGGTGACGATCCCCCAGCCGTCGCTGAAGCGCATGGGCTTGAAACCGGCCACGAAACTGGAGTTCTGCGAGTGGTCGGACTCGAGGAGCACCTCGTTGCCGGCCGAGTCGGCCCAGAGGAACGACGCCACCGCGTCCATCATCGCCACCTCGATGTGCTGGCCGCCCTTGCCCATGGCCCGGGCCAACAGGGCCGCGGTGATGGCTTGTGACGCGTAGAGAGCAGTGACCTTGTCGGCCGCCGTCTGCCGGAGGAACACGGGGACGCCGTCGGCTGGATCAGCCTGGTTGGTGGCGAGCCCCCCGTAGGCCTGGCCGACCGTGTCGTAGGCACTGCGATCGCGATACGGGCCCTCCGACCCGAAACCCGACAACGATGCGTAGACCACCTCCGGGTTGACCTCACGGAGAGCCTCGTACCCGAGGCCGAGCCTGTCCATCACGCCGGGACGGAAGTTTTGGATGACGACGTCGGCACGCGATGCCAGCTCCTTGACGATGGCCACGCCTTCAGGTGACTTGATATCGACGGCGATCGACCGCTTTCCCCGATTGCACATCAGGTACAGCGCGCTCATGCCGTTCACAGCCACTCCAACCCATCGGGCCAGATCGCCGATGCCCGGTCGCTCGACCTTGATGACATCAGCGCCCTGATCGGCCATCAGGGTCACCGCGTAGGGCCCGGTGAGGGCGATCGACAGGTCCAGGATGTGAATCCCTTCCAACGGCCTCGTCAATCCACGAACTCCTTGTGTGTGCGGGGTCGGCCATGGGGTCCGCTGTAGGCCATCCCCCACGCCGGTCGGACGGCGAACTCGGGCATGACCACCTGCGAACGGGCGGCCAGCCACGAGTCCATCAGCGCGTCCTCGGCACCGTAGTCGAACGGGTCGGTGAGCACCCGCTCCTCGACACCCTCCCGAACAGGTCGGTTCTCGGCCAACCAGCGAGCGGTCCGGCCGACGGCCTGGCGGGCGGGCACGACATCACGATGACCGAGCTGATGATGCAGCCGGGCCAAGTCGAGCACCCGGTGGGTCGGGAGCGGCTGGGCCAAGAGGGGCCTGGCCGGCACGGCCAGGTCGTAGGGCAAGGACACGATCTCCAGGTCGGCCCCGAGCGCATGGGTGCACAGCTCGACCATCTGGCGCACGGTGAGCACCTCCTCGTCGCCCACATTGAACACCGTGCCGGACGACCGCTCGGGTTGCTCGATCCCCAGTACCACCGCGGCTGCGCAGTTCTCCGTGTAGCAGTGGTGGTGGAGGGTCAGGCCCTCGTCGGCCACGATGATCCGCCTCCGTCCATCCAGGATGCGCCGAACGACCGACCATTCTCGGGGGACGGGTTGGTAGGGCCCGTACAGATACGGGTAGCGGAAGTGGGTGGCCCCCGGATGGGCATCGAAGACCGCCGCTTCGCTCCGGACGATGCGGTACCCCTTCTCGTCGATGGCCGGGGCGAGGACGAGGTCGGCGTCCTCCCCCACGGGCACGGGCAGGCCGGGCGGGTCATGCTGCCAGGCGTCGGTCCACCCCCGGTAGGCGGGGACACCGCCGACGGACACGAAGTGACCGCAGAGCCCCCTGGTGAGCCGGGCAATCATGCGCAGACGCCCGTACATGGCCACCACCACGTCCCACGTCGTGCTGGCCAGCGCCTCGCCCAGCGATGCCCTGTCGTACGGGTCGGCGTGGACGTGCACCACGTCGGGCGGGGTCTCGGACCGCTCGTGGTCACCCCGGTGGAGGATCGACACGTCGTGGCCCCTGGCGACCAGGCGCCTGACGATCGGGATGCCGGTCGGGCCCGTGCCGCCGATGATCAGGATCCTCACGGCCCCGGCACCCCGTCTCCTCGGCCGTGCCGTCCGTTCGACACGCGGCTGCCTCCCCGGATCGCCCACCTTCCGAAGGCCCGGGCGATCATGGTGACAAAGCTAGTCAGTGCCTAAGGTTGCTGGCCAACACGTCTGTGTACGGCCAGGCGTCGCGCACCTCCCGCCGGCATTGGGTTTCGGGAGACAGGCACAAAGGGGTGGATGATGGGATTGAACCTGACCGATTGCCGCACACTCGTCACCGGTGCGTCCTCAGGTATCGGAGCCGGGCTGGCCGAGGCCTTGGCCGCTCAGGGAGCCATCGTGGGCATCTGCGCCCGACGGGCCGACCGCCTGACCGAGGTGTTGGGCCGCTGCCGGGTGCATGCTCCCCAAAGCCGTATGTGGGCAGTGGACCTGGCTGACAACGACTCGGTGGACCAACTGGCCACCGATGTGGTCGATGCCTTCGGGGGCGTCGATCTGTTGGTGAACAATGCCGGCATCCCGAAACGACGGCACACCACCGCCCTGGACATCGAGACCATCACGCAGGTCATGCACATCAACTACCTCTCCCCCATGCGCCTGACCATGGCGCTCCTGCCACAGATGCTGGGGCGGGGATCGGGCACCATCGTCAACATCTCCTCGATTGCGGCCACCTTGAGCGCCCCCGGGGAGGCGGCCTACGACGCCTCCAAGGCGGCGCTCACCGCGTTCTCCGAGGCGATGGCGGTCGATCTGTGGGAGACGGGGGTCAAGGTCATGGTCGTCTACCCCGGCGTGATCGACACCGACCTGTTCAGCCTGCCCGACAACGACATCCCGAACCTGCCGGTGCCGGCCGAACCGGTCTCTGTTGCCGTGGATGCCATCTTGGGCGGCCTGGCTACTGAGGCGGCTCAGGTCTACGTCCCGGCGTACTTCGCTGACATCGCCGCCACCAAGGCACAGGACGTCGGCGAATTCCTGAAAGGAACCGCGGCGTACATCCGTCAGCAGCGAAGCGAAGCCGGCACCTGAGCCCGAGATCGGCCCGGTGTCGCTGAGGTCCCGACGGCGCGGTGCTCGCCCGGGTCAGGGGCCCTCGGACAGTTCGTTCACCAGTGGCTTCTCATCGAGTAGTTGGCCCGCTTCTGTTTGGGATGTCGTGTCCAGGTCGGGGTGCGAGCGGGGCCTGGTCAGGATGATCTGCACCGATGAGACCACGAGCACGGCCACGGTGCCGATCCGCTCGCTCTTGCCGATCGGCTCGAACAGCGCATAGATCTGTATCCCGGCCGCAATGGCCTGGGCCACGAGGGGGAGGGCCACCGCCCGCAGTCCGGTTGGCCGCCCGACGTCGGCGGCCGAGCGAGGGGCGTGGGTCCAGGCGGCATAGGCGATCAGGACGGCCCCCAGCGTCCACACGAAGTCGTAGGTCCCCCCGTCGGCGACGCCACGCGCCTCTTGCACGGCGAAGGCGGCATCAGCGATGGTCGTCATCAGGATGCCCGAGCCGATGAGGATCCACATGCGGTCGGGTCGCCAACCCAACAGCCCGTAGACGCCGACGATCGATCCCATGATCATCACATCGAGCACGGGATAGCTGAAGTCGACCACGGTGGCCAGCGTTCCCCCATGTGCGTGGTCGGCCAGCGGCTGGATGACGAGGGCAAAGCCGGCGGCCAGCACGACGAGGGCGATGGCCAGCCCGTCCATCCAGCGGTGCAACTCGAACTGGGGGATCCGGACCCGGATGAGGGCGACGATCCCGGCGCCGATGAGCGGGTACCAAAGGAGCCAGAAGACGTCGGCGAAGGAGGGATAGGGCACATTGGTCTGGCCCCCGTAGACCAGGCTCCATAAGATCGTCCCCACACTCCAGAGGGCCATGGCCGACCCGATGGCGAGCCACGCCCGGCGCGTCGCCGGCTCGTACGCGGCGCGGGCCAGGACGAGAACACCAGCGGCAGCAATGACGACATCGTGGAACCACAGCTCGTAGAGGGCGGGCGGCCCCCCGATCCCGAACAGCTCGTTGGCCGCCTCGAGCATCATCAGGATGATGAGTACGGCCCAGACCCAGTTGAGGCCGGCGGGGCGGGTGTAGAGCTCACCGTCGCGGTCCACGCCACGCGCCGGCTCGGTGTGGGGGCGCCCGCTCATGGTGTGTCCCGGCTGTCCAACCCGCAGGTCGGCTCGAATGGCGGCATGTTCTGGGTGGGATCCTTGTTGTCGTGGGATCCTTCGGGATTGTTGTCGTGGGATCCTTCGGGATCCTGGTCGTCGGGGGACCCTCTGTCGGCGCCGAAAAGTCTACCGAGGCGGCACGATGGGCTCCGGTGGCGGGGCCGGGGCTCTACCGGTCGACCGCCGGGTCCTGCTGCAGCTCGACGGTGTTGCCCGACGGGTCCACGATCCAGATCTGTACGGTGGTGCCCTGGGCCCCTCTCGTGTACTCGATGCCCTCGGCCTCGAGCTCGGCCACGGCGGCCTCGAGGTCCTCGACCCCGAAGCAGACGTGGGGTCCGGCAGGCCGGATGGGGCCTGGGCCGGCCGGGGCGTCGACCAGGTGGACCTGGGCTTCGCCCACGGCGAACCAGTGGCCCTCGATGCCGGGGATCTCGGGACGGGGAAGGTCGCCGAGAGCGAACAGCCCCCGGTAGAAGCCCACCGCGCCACCGAGCCCACCCTCTACGTTCACGCTGTGGTGCAAGATGCGGGTCACCTTCATGGTCGACCCGATCCCAGGCGGTCGGCGACGGACGCAGCTGGGGCGGGCGGCTCCTCGAGCTGTTCCATCAGCTCGAGGCGGATGTTCCCCGGCGCCTCGATGAAGGCGATGCGCCGGCGCCCGAACGGGCCCTCCACCTCGGTCGGGCCCCAGAGCACCCGGTGGCCGGCAAGGTCGGCATCGAGGTCGTTGCTGAACAGGGCCGGGTGTAGGAAGCACTCGTGGGGAAGGGACAGTGCGTCCTCGTAGATGGCCCGGGTGAACAAGGTGAGACGGACCGGGCCGAGCTCCACGTCCGCCCGCTCGCTGCCGTTCCACACCATCCGATCGTGCACCGTTCCCCCGACGGACCGGTAGAACGAGAGCGCCTCATCCAGGTCGACCACCTTGAGGGCCAGGTTGGCCAGTCCGGTTACCGGCACGGCCGCTCACCACCCGCCCCGGTCACCACGCCGCCCACCCGGTGGGGCTGACCGAGCCGGTGATCGTGCGGGGATCCACGCGCTGGCCCGTGTTCCCCGCCTGGTAGACGGCGAAGCACAGCTGGAGCACCTTCACGGCCTCGTCAGCCGTCATGTCCGGGGTGGTCCCGGCCAACAGGGAGTCGATGAAATGGGCGGCCGAGCGATCGAACCCGCTCCCCCAGTTGGCGTCGACGACGGGGATCTCCCGCATCGACCCGTTGCTTCCCTTCCCCTGGAAGAGCAGGACGGGAGCGAGGTCGAGCATCTCGCCGGTGCACCGGGTCACCCAGATGAACCCCTCGTCGCCCTGGATCTCGAAGAACTCGTCGGCGCCGTAGTACGAGCTCCGAATCGACATCGACGGCGCGTAGCTGACCTCCATCGAGCCCAGCAGGCGCTCCTCCTCGTACTCGAAGATGGCCACGCACGGCTCGAGGAAGAAGTCGCGACGGCGGACGATGGCCTGGACCGATGTCACGTCCTGACCGGCCAGCCACAACGCCATGGCGTACTTGTGCACGTTGTCATCGAAGAGGTGCCCACCCGGGCTCTGGCTGTTGAGACGCCAGACGTAGCCCTCGGGCTGCAGGTCGGCCTGGAATGCCGAGTCGGTGGTGCCCACGATCGTCCTGATCCGCACGTTGCTCAACTGGCCGATGGCTCCGGCCTCGATCAGCTCCTTGGCCCGCTCGAGCGGCGGGTAATGGCGGAAGCACTCGCTGATCCGGAGGGTCACACCGTGCTCGGCCGCGGCCGCTTCCATCGCCCGGCCATCCTCGATGGTATTGGCCACCGGCTTCTGGCACGACACGTGCTTTCCGGCCGCGAGGGCGGCGAGCACGTGATCATGGTGGAGGTGCGTGGGGGTGAGGATCTCCACCGCGTCGATCCCGGGATCGGAAAGCAGGTCGTCCAAGTCGGTGAAGACTGTGTCGACTCCCCAGGCGTCGGCCAGGGTCCGGGCCTTCGCCTCGATCGGATCGCACACGGCCACCACGTCGCAGCGCTCGTGTTGCAGGTAGCCCCTCACGTTCACTGGAGCGATGTTCCCCGCGCCCACGACAGCGAGACGGATGCGCTCACTGCTTGGCGACATGGGACGTCAAAGTAGCAGGATGGGCCTTGTGGGGGGGACGGAGCCCACCGCCCCGGCTATGGCGCAGCCAGGAGCCCACCGTCAACCGGGATCGACACACCATTGAGGTAGTCGGCGGCCGGGCTGGCCAGGAAGGCCACCAGTTCGGCCACGTCGGCTGGCTCGCCGAAGCGGTGCTGTGGGATCCGCTTCTCCTTCTCCCGTCGCTCGGCCGCCCGGTCCGGTGCGTCCCACACGTCGCGGGCCATGTCGGTGAGGATGATCGTCGGACACACCGCGTTGGCCTGCACGTTGAACGGCCCCCACTCCACCGCCATGGTGCGGGTGAGCTGATTGAGCGCAGCCTTCGACGCGGCATAGGCTCCCAGCCCCGGCGTCCCCAGGAACGCTCCCAATGACGAGACGTTGACCACCTTTCCCGATCTCTGGGCAATCATGGCCGGTACCACGATCTGGGCCAGGGCCAGGGCGGACCGCAGGTTCACTGCCAACGTCATGTCCCAGGAGTCAGGATCGATCTCGAGCAACGGTTGGCTCGTCACCACCCCGGCGTTGTTCACCAGGATGTCCCAGGTCCCGGCACGATCCAGGGCTGCCGCCCCCGCCGACCGGGCGCCGGCCCTGGTTGAGAGGTCGGCCTCGATCACCAGGCATTGACGGCCCGCCTCTTCGACCAGCCCCCGGGTCGTCTCCAAGGTGGCGCCGTCGCGCCCAACGATCCCGACGTCGGCGCCGCGCGAGCCAGGCACTGGGCGATGGCCCGACCGATTCCGCGCGAGCCCCCGGTGACGATGGCCCGGCGTCCCTCCAGCGAGGTCCCCGCGGCACTGTTCATCGCTGGGCCGCTTCGGCTGTCTGTGTGGTCACTCACAGGAGGGTACCGGCCGCTCGGGGCTCGACCGGCATGGGTGAACGAGCCGCTTCCGAGTCGACGGTTAGCCCCCGGTGACCCGATCGAGCGCCCGCGACTGCCAGGTCGGCCCCCCGGTTCTTTCCTCGGCCCGATCCGCCGCCGACGCCAATCGGAGGCCGGCGTTGATCCCGACGAACCGAATGGGCTCGGGCTCCCAACGGGGCGATCGGTGGCCGACCCAGGGAAGGGCGGTGATGTCGGTATGCCGTTCGAGTATCAGGTCGGTCAGCGTTCTACCCGCCAGGTTGGTGGTGGAGACCCCGTCGCCCACGTAGCCGCCGGCCCAGGCCAGGCCGGTCCGCGGGTCGAGTCCCACCGAGGGGAACCAGTCCCGGGCGATACCCAACGGGCCACCCCAACGGTGGGTGATGGACACGCCGGCCAGCATCGGGAACAGCTCGACCAATCCACCGCTCAGTGCGGCGTGGACGCGCCGATCACGATCGAACCCCGGCTCGATGGCCGAGCCGAAGTGGTAGGGCGCCCCCCGGCCCCCGAAGGCCATCCGCCCGTCAGCCGTCCGCTGACCGTAGATGATCATGTGGCGGAAGTCACTGAAGGTCTGGCGCTCGGCCAGGCCGATCTGGCCCCACACCTCGTCGGGCAGCGGCTCGGTGGCGATCATCAACGAATAGACCGGGGCCAGGGTGCGTTGCTCACCCGACAGGCTCGGGGTGTAGCCCTCGGTGGCCCGGACCACGGTGGTGGCCCGCACGGTGCCGTGCCCGGTCCGCACGGTGCCCGGTCCAATGGCGTGGGCGGTGGTGTGCTCGAAGATGGCGACTCCCCGGCCCTCGACGACATCGGCCAGCCCCCGCACCAGTCGGGCCGGGTCGATGGCCGCGGAGTGCGGGGTGAACGTGCCCCCCAGGACCGAGGTGGCCCCGACCATGGTCGACGCCTCCTCGGGCGAGAGGAGGCGGAGGCCACTGGCGCCGGCGGCGCGTGCCTCGTCGATCTCGCTGGCGGCCCGGCCGAGCTGGGCCGCGGTACGAGCCAGGACCACCGTGCCCCCCCGGGCCCACGAGCACTCGATACCCTCGGCCGCCGCCACCGTGCCCACCTCGTCGACGGTCGTCTCCATGGCCCGTCGCATGGCCGCCCCCGACCCGGGACCGGCGACCCGGTCGAGCCGCTTTTCCGACGCGGCAAAGAGAGCCGAGCACCACCCACCGTTGCGGCCTGACGCCCCGAAGCCGGCCACGTCCCGCTCGACGATGGCGATTCGCAACGTCGGGTCGGCATCGGTCAGGTAGTAGGCCGTCCACAACCCGGTCAGGCCGGCACCGACCACGACCACGTCGACATCGATGTCGCCAGCGAGCGACGGGCGGACCCCGACCGTCCCGGGAAGCGAGTCCCACCAGAGGGAGAGGGTGCGATACCCCTCCCCCGCCGGCGAGGTCAGATCTTGGTCCACGCCTCGGTCAGCACCGTTCGTAGGATCGTGGCGATCTCTTCGAACTCGTTCTCACCACAGATGAGCGGCGGCGCCAACTGCACGACCGGGTCGCCCCTGTCGTCGGCCCGGCAGATGAGACCGGCGTCGTAGAGGGCCCCGGAGAGGAAGCCTCGGAGGAGGCGTTCGCTCTCGTCGTCGTCGAACGTCTGACGGGTCTCCTTGTTCTTGACCAGCTCGATCCCGTAGAAGTACCCGGCTCCCCGGACGTCGCCGACAATGGGGAGATCACCGAGGGACTCGAGCGCAGCACGGAAGTGGGGCTCGTTCGTCTGCACCTGCTCCAACAGGCCCTCCTTCTCGATGACATCCAGGTTGGCCAGGGCGACGGCCGCGCTGACCGGGTGCCCGGCGAAGGTGATCCCGTGCAAGAAGCTGTTCTGTCCCTCCAGGAACGGCTCGACCAGGCGGTCGCTGACGGCCACTGCGCCGAGCGGCGAGTACCCGCTGGTCAGTCCCTTGGCCATGGTGACCATGTCCGGCCGGTACCCGTACCGGTCGGCGCCGAACCAGTGGCCCAGGCGACCGAAGCCGCAGATCACGTCGTCGGACACCAACAGGACGCCATAGCGGTCGCAAATCTCCCGGACCCGGGCGAAGTACCCGGGAGGGGGAGGGAAGCAGCCCCCGGCGTTCTGCACCGGCTCGAGGAACACGGCGGCGACCGTGTCCGGGCCCTCGATCACCAACGCCTGTTCGATGGCGTCGGCAGCCCACTGGCCGAAGGCATCGAGATCGTCGGCGAAGTACCTGGCCCGGTAGAAGTTCGTGTTCGGGACCTTGACCGCTCCGGGCACAAGCGGTTCGAACGCCGTCTTGATCTCCGACAGACCGGTGATGGACAACGCGCCCATGGTGGCCCCGTGGTAGGAGATGTCCCGGCTGATGACCTTGGTCCGGCTCGGCTCGCCGATGAGCTTGAAGTACTGCCGGGCCAGCTTCCAGGCCGACTCGACCGCCTCCGACCCCCCGGTGGTGAAGAAGATCCGGTTGCAGTCTCCGGGAGCCAGATCGGCCAGCCGCCCGGCCAACTCGATGGCCCGAGGGTGGGCATAGCTCCACAACGGGAAGAAGGCCAGCTCGCTGGCCTGGCGGGCCGCGGCCTCGGCTAGCTCGACTCGTCCGTGGCCCACCTGGCTGGTGAACAGGCCGGACAGACCGTCGAGGTAGCGCTTGCCCTGCCCGTCCCACACATGAACGCCGTCGCCCCGGACGATCACCGGCACGTCCTGGTCGACGTACGTCGACAAGCGGGTGAAGTGCATCCACAGATGCTCCTTGGCCTTCTCCTGCAGCTGGTCGGTGCTCATCTCGGTCATCTGGTCCCCCAGGCGTATGTCTGTTTGGTCAACTTCAGGTACATGAACGTCTCCGTGTCACGGACACCGGGGATACGGCGGATGACCCCGTTCAACAGCTCGACGATGGCGTCGTCGTCCTCGCACACCAGCTCGACCAAGATGTCGAACGAGCCGGCGCACATCACCACGTAGTCGATGTCGTCCACCTCGGCCAGGCGGTCGGCCACCTCCCGCACGTCCCCTTTGGTCCGGATTCCCACCATGGCCTGGCTCCGAAACCCGACTTGCAGCGGGTCGGTGACGGCGACGATCTGGATGACCCCGGCATCGCGGAGCTTCTGCACCCGTTGGCGCACCGCCGCTTCCGACAGGCCAACCGACTCGGCGATGGCGCCATAGGAACGGCGGCCGTCTTGCTGCAGCTCCTCCACGATGGCCTTGTTGACGTCGTCGAGAATGCCGGCGGGCGGTGCCAGGGCCGAGATCGATGCCGGGACCCGCAGCTCCGAACGGGTCGGCCGCCTACCCGTCATCGCCACGGCAGGTTGTGGCGCGAGCCATGGGCGCACCTCTCTCGTCGATTCCCTGGCCTCTGCACCATCATCGCCTCCTCGTAGCAGTTACAACCCAATCGCCCGCAGTTGTCAAGGGAATTAGTCGTGAAACCCAGATGCAACAACGAAATCCCTTGTTTCTATCTTCGAAATCGGTCACCATGGCCGGACAGTCGTTCGGGGGCATTGCTGCGGCCCGTCCGGACCAGGACCCGGGAGGAACAGGTGAGCCCACAGGCATCGGCCCCGGCTTCGGGTGGGGCAATCGGAACCCTGGCCAACTTCATCGGGGGCACGTACGTGGATGGAGCGAGCGGAAACGTCACGTCGCTGGTCGACCCCAGCACCGGCGAGGTGTTCGCCCAGGCACCGGTCTCCGGTCCGGACGACATCGATGCCGCGTTCGAGGCCGCAACCTCCGCGTTCCCCCAGTGGCGCGACAGCACGCCGTCGGAGCGGAGCCTGGCCCTGCTCCGGATCGCCGACACACTCGAAGCACGAGGTGACGAGCTGGTACGGGCCGAGTCCCAGAACACCGGGAAGCCGGTGGCCGTCACGGTGGCAGAGGAACTGCCCCAGCTCGTCGACCAGATCAGGTTCTTCGCCGGGGCGGCCCGCATCCTCGAAGGCAAGTCGGCCGGCGAGTACCTCGCCGGCCACACCTCGTACGTCCGGCGCGAACCGATCGGGGTCTGCGCCGCGGTGACACCCTGGAACTACCCCCTCATGATGGCCGTCTGGAAATGGGCCCCGGCCCTGGCCGCCGGGAACACCATGGTGCTGAAGCCGGCGGACACCACCCCGGTGACCACGCTGCTCATGGCCGAGCTGATGAGCGAGCACCTGCCCCCCGGGGTGCTGAACGTCGTCTGCGGCGACCGCGACTCGGGAAGGCTGCTGGTCGACCACCCGGTCCCGGCCATGGTCTCGATCACCGGGAGCGTGCGGGCCGGCATCGAAGTGGCCGGCGCCGCCGCCCAACGGTTGAAGCGGGTCCACCTCGAACTCGGCGGCAAGGCCCCGGTCGTCGTCTTCGACGACGCCGACATCGCAGCGACGGCCGAAGGCGTCGCCATGGCCGGGTTCTTCAATGCCGGCCAAGACTGCACGGCCGCCACTCGGGTACTGGCCGCACCCAAGGTCCACGACCAGCTGGTCGCGGCCCTGGCCGACCAGGCCCGGAGCCAGAAGGTCGGGGGCACCGAACGGGCCGATGCCGACTTCGGCCCGCTGAACAGCGCGGCGCAGCTGACCCGGTTCGAGGGCTTCTTCGACCGCCTGCCCGGGCACGCCGAAGTGGTGACCGGCGGGACCCCGGTCGGCACCCGCGGGTTCTGTTTTGCGCCGACCATCGTGGCCGGCCTCGAACAGGACGACGAGATGGTGCAACAGGAGATGTTCGGACCGGCCATCACGGTGCAGCGCTTCTCCGACGAGGAGGAGGCGGTCACCTGGGCCAACGGCGTCGAATACGGGCTGGCGTCGAGCGTCTGGACCAAGGACCACAGTCGGGCCATGCGCATGGCCAAGGCCCTCGACTTCGGCGCAGTGTGGATCAACACCCACATCCCGATCGTGGCCGAGATGCCCCACGGCGGGTTCAAGCATTCCGGGTACGGCAAGGACCTGTCCTCGTACAGCCTGGACGACTACACCCGGATCAAACATGTCATGAGCTACATCGATGGGTGATCTGCTCCGGTCGGGCACACCGGGCGATTAATTTAAGGGGAGCGGCGGCGATGGCCACAGAACTTGTAGTTCCAAGAGCGATGGAACCCGAGCGTCGGGTGGACAAGGGATTGAAGTCCGGTGCGCTCGGACTCATCTCGAGCACGGTCATCGGCGTCGCCTCGACCGCCCCCGCCTACAGCCTGGCCGCCACCCTGGGCTTCGTCGTGGTGGCCATCGGCCCCCAGGCTCCCATCGTCACCATCCTGGCCTTCGTCCCCATGCTGTTGATCTCCTTCGCCTACAAGGAGCTGAACAGGGCCGACCCCGACTGCGGCACCACGTTCACCTGGGGTGCTCGGGCGTTCGGGCCGAGGACCGGGTGGATGGGGGGCTGGGCCATCGTGGCCGCCGACGTGCTCGTCATGGCCAGCCTGGCCCAAGTGGCCGGACAGTACGTCTTCTTGCTCTTCAACACCCCGTCGATCGGCCACAATGCGTCGAGCGGGTGGGTACTGCTGGTGGGGATCATCTGGATAATGCTCATGACCTACGTCTGCTACATGGGCATCGAGATCTCGGCCAACTTCCAGAAGGCCCTCCTGGGCATCGAGCTGACCATGCTGGCCGTACTGTCCATCGTGGCGTTGGTGAAGGTGGGGAACGGAAGCGCGCCGGTCGGCCATCTGACCCCGTCGTGGTCGTGGTTCAATCCGTTCGCCATCTCGAGCCCGTCGGCCTTCGTCAACGGCGTCACCTTGATGCTGTTCATCTATTGGGGTTGGGACACCACCGTCTCCATCAACGAGGAGACGGCTGACCCAGAAACCGTGCCCGGCCGGGCGGCCGTCCTTTCGACCGTGGTCCTGCTGGTGACCTACCTCTTGGTCGTGGTGTCGACTCAGTCGTTCGCCGGGCTCGGCAGCAAAGGGGTGGGGCTCGGCAACCCCGCCAATCAGAATGATGTGCTGTCCGGACTGGGCACTGCTGTCTTCGGCACGTCGGGCCTCGGGAACGTCCTCGCCCACCTGCTGTTGCTGATGGTGCTGAGCTCGGCGGCCGCCTCCACCCAGACGACCATCCTCCCCACCGCTCGCACCACGCTGTCCATGGCCGTGTACCGGGCCATCCCGTCGAAATTCGGAACGATCAGCCGGAAGCACCTCACGCCGGCGGTGTCGACCATCGCCATGGGGGGACTGTCCATCATCCTCTACGTGATCATGAACAACATCTCGGCCGGCACGATCATCGCCGACTCGGTCTCTGCCCTGGGGGTCATGATCGCCTTCTACTACGGCCTGACCGGCTTCGCCTGCGCCTGGTACTACCGCACCACGCTCCGAGACAGTGGGCGCAACCTCTGGCTGCGGGGCATCTTGCCCACGGCCGGCGGCGTCATGCTGTACGGGGCCATGGCCTTCAGCTTCTACCACTACTGGAGCCCGGCGAACACCTACACCTCGTGGACACTCCCCTTCCCACCCCATTGGCATATCGGGGGCGTGTTCCTGATCGATCTCGGGGCCCTCGTCCTCGGCGTGGTCCTGATGCTCGTCTACTCGGGCATCCGGCCGCCGTACTTCCGCGGCGACGTGCTCAACAAGTCGACGCCGACGCTCGTCCCCGAGAGCATCGGCACGCCAGTAGGGATGTTCGGGGTCGACCCGGACGAGGAGGTCGTCCCGACCTAGCCGGCTCCTGTCCCGGGGGTCCACCCAGGACAGCGGCAACTCCACGAGCTTCCGGAAAGGACGCGGCCCGATGAACGTCGGCATCCCCAACGAGGTGAAGGACAGCGAGTACCGGGTGGCCATGACCCCCGCCGGCGCTCGGGAGCTCCTATCGGAGGGCCACACTGTCTTCATCGAGAAGGGCGCCGGGCTGGGGTCGTCGATTCCCGATGGGGAGTTCGCCGCGGTGGGAGCCACCATTCTCGACTCCGCTGACGACGTCTGGTCCCGATCGGACCTGATCTGCAAGGTCAAAGAGCCCCTGCCCGAGGAGTTCCACCGCCTCCGTCGGGACCTCGTCCTGTTCACCTACCTCCACCTGGCCGCCTCTCGCCAGTGCACCGACGCCCTGCTGGCGGCGGGCACGACGGCCATCGCCTACGAGACCGTGCAGCTGCCGGACGGCTCGCTCCCCCTCCTCACGCCCATGAGCGAGGTAGCCGGTCGCATGGCCCCGCTCATGGGGGCACACCATCTGATGAGCCCGGCCGGCGGCCGAGGAGTGCTCGTCTGCGGGGTTCCCGGTGTGCGGTGCGCCAAAGTGGTCATTCTGGGTGCCGGAGTCGCCGGGATGGCCGCGGCCACCTTGGCCGTGGGAATGCACTCCGATGTCTACGTCCTGGACCGCAATCTCGAGCGCCTCCGGCAGGTGGACCACCACTTCCGCGGGGCGCTCGAAACAGTGGCGTCCAGCACCCACGCCATCGAAGAGACGTGCGTGGACGCTGACATCGTCATCGGCGCGGTGCTGGTCGTCGGGGCCAAGGCCCCGACGCTGGTCTCCAACCAGCTGGTGGCTCGCATGAGGCCTGGTTCGGTGCTGGTCGACATCTCCGTCGATCAGGGGGGGTGCTTCGAGGCCACCCGTCCGACGACGCACACCGATCCCACCTTCGAGGTCAACGGCTCCCTCTTCTACTGTGTGGCCAACATGCCCGGGGCCGTCCCGCACACGTCCACCCACGCCCTGGCCAACGCCACGCTGCCCTACGTCAGCGAAATTGCCGAGAGGGGCTGGCGGGCGGCGTGTGCTGCTGATCCGGCGCTGGGCCTGGGCGTCAACACGGTCGACGGTTCGGTGGTCTATCCACCGGTGGCCGAAGCCCACGGTCTTCCCTCCGTGCCGCTGGTCACTGCTCTGGCCTGAACCGCCCCAGGTCTTCATCTTTTCGTCAGGATCGACCCCTATCATCGGGCAATGGACTCGAAACTCGATAAAGCGCGGACCGGGGCCCTCCAGGGGACCCCGCTCGATCCGGTCCTGTCCTGGGCCCGCGTCGACCTGGCTCCCGACCATCGGCAGCCCCGGGCCGCCATGGTCATGGTGGCGACGATCGCCTCGCTCGCGGCGTCGCTTGCCGCCGATGCTGCCCTGGTGGCGATGGGTACGGCCCTCTTCCCCTCCACCAAGGGCTACGTCCACTTCCAATTCTCGGACTACGCCAAGCTCACCATCATCGGCGTGGTGATCGCCTGTGTGGCCTGGCCGATCGTGACCCGGATCAGCTCCGCCCCCCGCTGGCTGTTCTTCCGGCTGGCCATCCTGGTGACGGCGGTGCTCCTCCTGCCCGATGCCTGGCTGCTCTTTCGGGGTTCACCGCCAAAGGCGGTGGCGGTCCTCGTGGTCATGCACCTGGCCATCGCCGTGATCACCTACAACTGCCTGGTCCATCTCGCCCCGGTGCGGCGACACCGCAGGGCCCGGGCCTGACTGACTTCGCTCCCTGACTGACTTCGCCCGCGGCGCGCCCCAGCCTGGACATGGGCCCACTCCCGGCCATGTGCCACTGTGCGTGAGAACCTACGACGAGCGACGACTGGATTCCTGGGCGCCCGGAGCCTACTTGTCATGTTCGGATCGCCCACGTCCCGGCGAAATGAATCGAGTCGTCGATGCCACCTTCGACCAATTCGCCGGGACACGGGCAAAATCGGAAGGCGTGGTCGGCCTTCCGAGGGGCCGGACGCCCTCCTTCGTTTAGTCACTGCGAGTGGGCACGCACAAAGTGGGCGATCGGAACGACGAGAATCAGCATCGTCGGGAGGGCCCCCGCCGTGTCAGCTCCCTCCGGTCGACACGCGGGTCAGCTCGCTCCGGTCGACACGTGGGCCGGGAGTTGGGTCTGGACCGGAGGCGCCACCTGGGCCGGCTGGGTGTTCTGGGTCGACCCGGTCGAGGACGAGGGGGTCGCCGAGGAGGCTGATCCTTGCGACCCGTTGGTGGCCGGGGTCGATCCAGCCGTGCTGTTGCTGGCCGACGTGGCGGTGTGGCCGGGCAGGGACCTGCCCACGTAGAAGCCCAGAAGGCCGACCGCGGCGACGGTGGCTGCGGCGATCCGCTTGGTCATGCTGCGGGCCCGGCGCAGCCCGGCATCCCGGCGCCCGGTCGGTCCCGGTGCCCCGATCGGTTCGCGGTCAGAACTGGTGTAAGACATGCCGTCCAGGGTACGAACGACACTCGAGAATCAGATGACGCGCACGTGAGAATTACTTAAGAAAGCGGGAGCCGGTCGCTGTCCGCGAGCCGGACCGGCCTTGCAATTCGGGCTCGACCAGAAGCCGGTGAGCCCAGGGCGCCGGTGCGCTGGGCTGGCGGTCACGCCACTACCACTCGGTAGCCGATGCCCCGCACCGTTTCGATGCGGGCCCCGTCCCCGGCCAGCTTGGCTCGCAGCCGGGCCACGTGGACGTCGATGGTGTTGGAGCCGACCGCCTCGGCCTCGTCGTCCCAAACCTGGACGGCGATGGTCTGGCGTGTCACCACCGCCGGGGATCGACGAAGCAACAGCTCGAGCAACCCAAGCTCGGTCGCGGTGAGGACGACGGACTCGCCCCCCGAAGTGACCTCGCGGGTCACCGTGTCGAGGGTCAGGTCACCACAGGCCAGTACCGGGGCCAGGGTGAAGGCCGGACGTCGCTGCAGCGCCTGGATCCGGGCGAGCAGCTCGGAGAACGCGAACGGTTTCACCAGGTAGTCATCGGCACCAGTGTTGAGCCCGGCTACACGGTCCTCGGTCGCGTCCCGGGCGGTGAGCATCAAGATGGGTGTGCGGTCACCCCGCTGACGGGCCCGATCGACGACCTCGATCCCACTCAGCTGGGGCATCCTCCAGTCGAGGACGGCGACATCGTATTCATAGGCCCTGAGATGGGCAAGGGCCCGTTCCCCGTCAGCCACGGCGTCCACGACGTACCCGTTCTCGCGCAGGCCGCGCTCGAGCACGGACCGAAGGGGACCGTCGTCCTCGGCCACCAGGAGCCGCATCAGTTTCCTCCACCGGTTGGGGTTGGGTGCGTCCGTCCGGTCGATCGCCGCGGTCCCCGGACCGGTGGCATGCGACGTGGATCCGGCGGTCATGCGGCGGGCGTTCGAACGACCTGGCCAGGCCACGCCGGCCACGAAGCAACCCAGCGGTCAAACGTGACGATCATACGGGTCAACGACCGGTCATGAGGCCGGAGCGGCGGCTCCGGCTCTTGCCCCTGCAGCCACGATCGCCGCCACCCGCTTGACGAAGGGGTCGGACAGGGGGAGGTGACCCTGCAGCAGCCGGTGGTAGGCGGGCCCGTAGAGCATGTCCATGAGGACCTCCGGGTCGGAGTCCGCCGGTATCTCGCCCCGGCCGATGGCGTGTTCGATGATGTGCCGGTGCTGCGCTCGGATCGGTCGCACCACCCGGTCACGCCACGCGACGGCCAGGTCGGCGTCGTGCTGTGCCTCGGCCACCAGGGCCACCAGGGCGCGACCGGTTGCCGTGTCGCGAGCCGTCCTGACCCACGCCCGCAGCGCGGCCACCAGATCGCTCTCCAGCTCCCCTGTGTCGGGGAGCGGCTGGGCCGAAAGGAAGTCCACCAGGAAGGCGTCCAGGGCCAGCGTTCCCTTCGTCGGCCACCGGCGGTAGATCGACGTCTTGCCCACGCCGGCCCGGGCCGCTACCTCCTCGATCGTCATGTCGGTCAGCCCCCGCTCGGCCAGCAGGTCAGCCGCCGCTCGCAGGATGGCCCGGTCGACCTGCTCGCTGCGCGGCCGGCCCCGCGTCACGGAACCAGGAATAGGGGGGTTGACACCGCGTTGATCATAGCGTTATCTAATACGAAACGTATCGTTCTGTAAAGAGGGAACCGTGAGCCTGTCCTCCGTCGTCTCGTCGACCCACTCGAGCACCGTGACCCGGGATCATCCCCGGGTTGCTTCCAGCCGGACGGCCGGCGTCCCTGTGTCGGCAAAGCCCCGAGACCCGGCGCCCGCCCGAGAGTCGGGGCCCGCCCGAGAGTCGGGGCCCCGGCGTGTCGCCCTGCTGCTCATCCTCTCCGCCTCGTTCCTGGTCATCCTGGACTTCAGCATCGTGAACGTGGCGCTGCCCTCTGTGCAGCGGGAGCTCCATTTCGGTCCCGGCGGCGTCCAGTGGGTGGTGACGGCGTATGCCATCGCCTTTGGAGGATTGCTGGTCGCCGGTGGACGGATCGCCGACCAGTTCGGTCGTCGGCGTACATTCGTGACCGGTCTGGTCGGGTTCGCCCTGGCTTCGCTGGCCGCCGGCTTGGCTCGGGACCCGGTCGTGCTGGTGACAGCCCGAGCGGTGCAGGGTGTGGCTGCCGCGGCCATAGCCCCATCCTCTCTCTCACTCATCACCACCGGGTTTCCCGAGGGCCGCCATCGCACTCGGGCCCTTGGGCTCTACGCGGCGACGGCGTCGGTAGGTTTCGTCGCCGGCCAGGTGCTCGGCGGGATACTGGTCGAGTTCTCCAGTTGGCGGGCGGTGTTCATGGTGAACGTGCCCATCGCCCTCGTGGTGGCCCTGCTCGCACCCCTGTTCATCACCGTCGATCGGCACACCGATGGCCGTGCCCGCTTGGACCTGGGCGGTGCGGGGCTGGTGACCGGGGCAACGGCGGCAGCCGTCCTCGCCGTCTCCGAGGGCGCCGTGCTGGGCTGGGCGTCGCCCGTGGTCATGCTCTCCTTTGTCGCCGCCGTTGTGTTCGCCGTGGGGTTCGTCGTGGTGGAGCACCGTCATCCCCATCCCCTACTCCGGCTCGACTTGCTGCGGGTGCCCTCGCTCCGGTCGGCCAGCGTCCTGACCTTTCTGATCGGCATATGGAGCGCCGGAGAGATGTTGGTGCTGTCGCTCTACCTGCAGGGGTCCCTCCACGACTCGCCCCTGGCCACCGGCCTGGCCATCGCCCCCCAAGGCGTCGTGGGCTTCGTGGCCGGGATGTTCGGCGCCCGCCTGGCCGCCCGGTTCGGAGTCAGGCGGCTCCTGGTGCTCACTGGTTCGGCGGCCACGATCGGGTTCCTCGTCTTGACCCTCCTGCCGTCCCACGGCTCGTACAGTCCGGCATTGGCTGCGGTCACACTGGTGGGGTTCGGCACGGCCGGCTCGGTCTTCGGGGCCACGGTGCTGGCCGTGGCCGGGGTCGCCGATCGAGACCAGGGCGTGGTGGGTGGCGTGATCAATACGGCCCGCCAGGTGGGCGCCGCCTTCGGGGCCGCACTGCTGTTGGCCATCGCCGAAGTCGCGAGCGGGGCCAGCGGGGCCACGACGGTGATCGGTGACCGCCACGCCATGATGGCCGGTGCGGCGACCGGCGCCCTCGCCACCCTGGTGGCCTGGCGCTCCGAACGCCACCGGTCGCCCGAGGGCGCCGGAATCCCGATTGCCCTGATGTCCCGGCCCCTTGGCCAGTCCCTCAACCCAATGTCCCGATCAACATCGCCACAAGGGAGGAACCATGCAACAGGCAGCGACGCACGAGACAGCCATGCAACAGACCACGCTCGGCCGCACCGGGCTCCGCGTCTCCCGCATCGCCTTTGGCACATGGCAGCTCGGCGGGGACTGGGGCCCCACCGACGAGGAGGCAGCGATCGCAGCCATCCGGCGAGCAGCCGATCAGGGGTGTGACCCTGTTCGACACGGCCCAGGCCTACGGGTTCGGGGCGTCCGAACACCTCTTGGCCAAGGCCCTGGACGGGCGCAACCGGGACGGGCTGGTCATCGCGACCAAGGGTGGGCTCAGGCCGGTCGGTGACGGCGTGGCTCGCGACGCCAGCCCGGAGTGGATTCGGCGGGGGTGGCCGAGAGCTTCGACGCGTTTGCGCACCGACGCCATCGATCTCTACCAAGTTCACTGGCCCGACCCCAACGTCCCGCTCGAAGAGACCGCGGGGGCGCTGGCCGACCTGGTGGCGGAAGGAAAGATCCGTCACGTCGGCGTCTCGAACTTCGACGTGGACCAGGTGGAGGCATTCAGCTCCGTCCTGCCGGTGGAGACGCTGCAGCCCGCGTATCACCTCTTCCGCCGGGAGATCGAGAAGGAGATCGTCCCCTACGCGGCCTCCGGGAACATCGGCGTCCTTGTGTACGGCCCGTTGGCCCACGGGCTCCTCGGAGGCCACCACAGGCCTGAGACCACCTTTGCCCCAAGCGACTGGCGGCACGCTAGCCCGGTGTTCAGCGGGGAGTCGTACCGAGGGAATCTCGATGCAGTGTCCGCGCTCGGGTTGTTTGCCCGAGAGGAGCTGGGCGTCTCGGTGAGCCAGGTTGCCCTCGCCTGGGTGCTGGCCCAACCGGCGGTGCACGTGGCCATCGTCGGCACTCGCGATCCCTCCCACGTCGACGACGCCCTGGCTGCCGCGCAACTCCACTTGGACGAGGAGGCGCTGGCCCGGATCGACGCCATCATGGCCAAGGCAGTACCGGTCGACGGGCCGGCTCCCGAGACGGTCTGACCTCGGCCCCGTCACTCGGCCCGCTGTGATCTCGGGCTCATGACGACGCCGGTGACCCCCGGGCCCAGGAGGGGCCCGGGAGCCGTCACCGGGACTGGGGGCGAGGCCCGGTGGTCACCAGTTCCCCCACGGGCGACGGCGGACCACCGGACTTGGCCACGATGGCACGGGACCGGGTTCCTGCTCGACCGACGGCCGGCCCGCTCGGGTGCCGGCACCGACGCGTGTTCGCCCGTCAACCAGTGGTGCCTGAGTAGTGACTAGATTCTTCGACTATCAGAATCAGTCGGCTGAAGGCGACGATGCGCACGCCGCAGGGGTACGGGAGCGCATGTCGCAGGTAAGGGCGTCCATGTCGGAGCATGAGGCAAGCAACGGGTGGAGCGGTCGCGCCCCCCTGTCCCCGACCGGGCGCCCCACGACCAGCGGAGTGAGATCGGCGCAGGTCCGGACCGGTGCCTGAGCCGCTCGGGCGCGACCAGCGCTACATGCCCGGCCTGGACGGGCTTCGGGCGGTGGCTGTTCTGGGCGTCGTCGTGTTCCACCTTGGCTTCGGGTTCTTACCCGGCGGCCTGCTCGGCGTCGCCGTCTTCTTCACCCTGAGCGGCTACTTGATCACCGACCTGCTCATGAGCGAATGGCGGACCACCGGCCAGCTGCAGCTGGGGGATTTCTGGCTCAGGCGTGCCCGGCGGTTGCTGCCGGCCCTCTTCGTGATGCTGGCCGTGGTGGCCATCTGGGTCTCGGCCGGCGACCCCGCACAGCTCGGTGCGCTGCGGGGCGACGTCTTCTCTTCCGCCGTGTACGCCAACAACTGGTGGCTGATCTTCCACCACGTGTCCTATTTCGCCCGGTTCGGCCCCCCGTCCCCGCTGGGGAACCTCTGGTCCCTGGCCGTCGAGGAGCAGTTCTACCTCCTGTGGCCGTGGCTGCTCCTGGCCGGCCTGCTCTGGGTCAGACGGGCGGGCAAGGGCCATACCCGGGGCCGGGTCAAGCGGCTGGCCCGCCGCCGCGACGTGCTGGTCGGCGTGACCCTCGTCGTCGCCCTGGCCTCGGCGTTGGAGATGGCGCTGCTGTACCACCCGACCCTCGACCCGACGCGGCTCTACGACGGCACAGACACCCGGGCTTTCGGGCTCCTCTTCGGGGCGGCCCTGGCCATGGTCTGGCCCAGCCGGCAGTTGCGCGCGGACGTCACGCCGGGTGCTCGCCGGCTGCTCGACACGATGGGTGTGGTCGGGCTGCTCGGGATCGCCGTGCTGATGTGGCGCACCAACCAGTATTCGGCCTTCCTCTACCGCGGCGGCCTGGTCCTCCTCACCATCGCCACCCTCCTCGTCATCATGGCTGCGTCCCACCCGGCCACGTGGGTAAGCCGGGCGCTCGGGTGGGGGCCGCTGCGCTGGATCGGGCTTTGGTCGTACGCCATCTACCTGTGGCACTACCCCATCATCGTGCTCACGACCCCGACGGTGACCCATGGTGTCAACCACCTCCGGGTCCTGCTCCAGGTGGTCGCCATCGTCGGCATCGCCGCCCTGTCCTGGCGTTTCATCGAGACACCGATCCGCCACGGTGCGTTGGGACGGTGGTGGAACCAGCTCAGGGTGGCCGGGGGCTACGCGGCCACCCGGTCGGCCCCGACCCGGGCGGCGGTGATCGCGGCTGTGGTCGGGCTGGCCGCGACCACGCTGGCTCTGGCCGGTTGGATCCCGGCCGCACCAGCCAACACCCTGACCACGGCCAGTGCGCCCAACCCGAACCTGGGAGGAACGGTGTCGAGGACAGAACACCTCCATGTCCCCACGACCACGACCACGACGACCACCACCACGACGCCCGCGACCACCTCGACCACTCCGGTGGGAGGAGCCGGGGCGACCACGACCACGACCACGGTTGCCCCGGCCCAGACGACCAGTTGCACCTCGGTGGCCGACCTCGGCGACTCCACCTCCGAGAGCTTGGTCTCCAACGACTACATCGACCCACCCCAACAGCTGCCGGCCCAGTTCGCCCGGGTCGGCGTCAGCGACGTCAACCTCCAGATCTCCGGCGCCCGGTCCACCGGCCCCGAGACGGTCGACAACCAGCCCAACGGAGACATGGTCGCCCAACAGCTCATCGCCCAGGGTTACAACGGGTGCTGGTTGATCGCGCTCGGTACCAACGATGCCGCCGACATCGCCGTCGGCTCCAACACCGACGCCCAGACCCGGATCCAACGGCTCATGTCGATCATCGGCAACCAGCCGGTCCTGTGGGTCAACACGGTGTCGCTCCTGAGCAGCGGCGACTACGCCAACGCCAACATGCAGCAGTGGAACAGCACCCTGGTCGCCGGCTGCCCGGCCTACCCCAACATGCGGGTCTACGACTGGGCATCAGTGGCCCAGCCCGGCTGGTTCATATCGGACGGGATCCACTACTCCTCGGCCGGCTCGGTGCAGCGATCGGCCGATTTTGCCAACGCCCTGGCCAGCGCATTCCCGAGCACACCGCCGCCCAAGCACGGCAGCAACGCCCCCAAGAACTGCGTGGTCCAGTAGCCCGGAGCGATGCCGCGGCCGCGTCGACGCCCACCAATCGGACAACTTGGCTAATGTACCTGCGACGGCGGGCCTGGGGGGCCGAACCGGACAAGGTGGTCAGTGTGCGTGGCCATTGCGATCGGCGCCGAAAAACCCAAGGGGGAACATGATGGGATGGCTCAGGAGGTCTCCGGCACTCAGTGTGCTGCTGGCCCTCACACTGGTCGGTTCGACGGCCATGGTCACGGCTCTGTCCAGCGGAAGCGCGGCGGCAGCGACGGTGACCTCGTTCGGCAACCTGCCGACACCGTGCGGTCCGGGCAACGCCACGGGTGCCACCGAACAGGGCGTGACCAACACCTCTATCCATATCGCCTACGGAGACGATCGGGGCTACGCCGGGAGCCCGGGCCTCGACCAGGAGATGGGCAACGCGGTGAAGTCCTTCATCAACTGGTGCAATTCCCAGGGAGGCATCAACGGACGCAAGGTCGTCGGCGACTACTACGACGCCGCCGTCCTCAACGCCAACACGGTCATGACCCAGGCCTGCAAGACCGACTTCATGCTGGTGGGCGAGGGCTTCGCCCTCGATCAGTCAGCCGAACAGACCAGGCTCGGTTGCAACCTGGTCCAGGTGCCCGGCTTCGCGGTGGGATCGGACGTGGCCAACGCCTATGAGTCCTACCAGCCGACGCCGAACCCGGTGAACATGAGCCCGGTCTCGTCGGCCTACCAGGTCAAGGGGCTCTTCCCCTCCAAGGTGCAAAAGGTCGGCCAGTACATCGAGAACCTCTCCCCGGTGGAGGTGTCGATGGCCAAAGCCCAGCAGGCCTTCGAACAGACGGGGTGGAAGTACCTGAACTGCCCGTTCCAGATCCAGTACACAGGCGAGCCCGACTACACGCCCTTCGCCCAGAAGCTCCAGAGCTGCGGTGCCCAGGTCGTCTACACCGACGTCTCGCCCAGCCCCGAGCTCTACGGGATGCTGCAGGCCGACAACCAGCTGGGCTACAACCCGGTCTGGGTGGGCGACACCAACCTGTACTCGCCCCAGTTCGCGGCCTGGAACACGAGCGGCCTGGCCAACAACTTCTACGTGCGGTCGGCCTACGCGCCGCTGAGCGCGGCCAACGTGGTCCCGGCGATAAAGCAGTACCTGTCGATCGTGTCGCCGAGCGGCGCCACCAATCAGCTCGGCGAGCAGGCGGCGTCGGCCTTCCTGCTCTGGGCCACCGAGGCCAAGGCCTGCGGGTCCACACTGACCCGGCAGTGCATGGTCAACAAGCTGGCCACGGTGACGGCCTGGACGGGCGGCGGCCTGTCCGCCCCCGGCAACGTGGCCAAGAACACGCCCCCGCAGTGCGGGGTGCTCCTCCGGCTGCAGGGCACCAAGTACGTACAGGTGGTGCCGAAGAAGCTGGGGACCTACCAGTGCTCGTCCAAGTTCGTCGTGCCCAACACGGGGGTGGTCCTCGGGACGACCCTGAACGCAGAGGGCTACTCGACCAAGTACGTCACCCCGTCGGTGATCAAACCGCAGTCCTAACGCACGACGGCCCTCCGTCCCGGCCCGGGCGCCCGCTCGTGGCCTGGACGGAGGGGTAAAGGGGTCACGATGCACCTGTTCCTCTCATATACCATCGCCGGACTGGTCATCGGCGCGGTCTATGGCATCGCCGCCTCGGGGCTGGTGCTCACCTACACGACGTCGGGCATCTTCAACTTCGCCCAAGGCGCCATCGCCATGCTGGCCGCCTACGTCTACTGGCAATTCCGTTTCGGCTGGAACTGGCCGGCCCCGGTGTGCCTGATCCTGGTCCTGCTGATCCTGGCCCCGCTGTTCGGAGCCCTGCTCTACGCCGGCATCATGCGAGGGCTGCGGAACACGGCCGAGATCACCAAGATCGTGGTCACGGTGAGCGTCATGCTCGGCATCATCGCCCTGGCCCAGTGGATCTGGAACCCCACCACTCCCCGGAACGACTTCCCCTTCTTCGGCTACACGGCCAAGTTCAAGTTCCTGGGCGTCTACGTGACCGACCACGAGGTCATCGCCATCGGGGCGGCGGTGGCCATCGCCGTGGGCCTGCGCTACCTCTTCCAGCGGACCCGGACCGGCGTCGCCATGCGCGGCGTGGTCGACAATCCCGCGCTGCTCGAGCTCAACGGCGGCCGGCCCGGGCGCCTGGCCGGCATCTCGTGGGCCCTGGGCGGGGCCCTGGCCGCGTTGGCCGGCATCCTCATCACCCCGATCAGCGGGGGCACGCTCGATGTCACCCAGCTCACCTTGTTGGTCCTCGATGCCATCGCCGCGGCCATGTTCGGGAGATTGCGCAGCCTGCCCCGCACCTTCATCGGGGCCATCGTCCTCGGCCTGGCCAGCAACTACGTGCTGGCCTATTTCCCGACCACCTGGACGTGGGCGTCCAACTTCCGGATCTCCCTGCCCATGATCGTCCTCTTCGTGGTCCTCCTGGTGCTGCCCCAGGACCGGCTCCGGGGCGCCATCCTCCTACGCAGCCGGGAGCGGTTCAAGGTCCCCAGCCTGGGCTCCGCCGGGCTGTGGTCGATCATCCTGCTGGCCGTCATCCTGCTCCTCGAGGTCATCATGACCAGCGAGGCGATCACGGCCCTGACCGTGGGCATGACCTTCGCCATCATCGCCTTGTCGCTCACCGTGCTCACCGGCTATGCCGGGGAGATCAACCTGGCCCCGGTGTCCCTGGGGGCGATCGCCACCATCTTCACCTTCCACCTGGGGCTGTCGGGGGTGGGGCTCCACCAGCGGATCACGCTCGGGGGCATCTTCATCGGGATGGCAGCCGCCGCGGTGATCGGCGGGCTCATCGCCCTGCCCGCCCTCAGGTTGCGGGGGCTGTACCTGGCCCTGGCCACGCTGGCCTTCGGGGTGTTCGTCTCCGACATGATCATCTCCGACGTCACCCCCCACATCCTGCCCATCTTCCACACCCACTTCTCGATCTTCACCAACGGGACCCTCAACGTCCCCAAGGTCAAGGTGGGGCCGCTCGACCTGAGCGCACCCAAGGCCTTCCTCACCACGGTGACCATCGTCTTCGTGGTCATCGGCATCGGGCTGATCGCCCTGCGCCACAGCGCCTACGGCCGGCGCCTGGCTGCCATGAAGGACAGCCCGGCGGCGTCGGCCACCCTAGGCCAGAACCTGATCAAGCTGAAGCTGTCGGTCTTCGTGCTCTCGGCCGCCATCGCCGGGCTGGGTGGCATCCTGATGTCGTCGGCCTCCATCTCGGTCAACCCGAACTCGTACATCATCTTCATCAGCCTCACGCTGGTGATGCTGACCGTGGTCGGCGGCATCGGCAACGTGGCCGGAGCGCTCATGGGCGGGATCCTGGCCGGGGTCGGCTTCCAAGCCATCACCAGCACGTTCCAGAACCTCTACAGCCACCACGGCGGCCCCTGGAGCTTCATCGCCAACCTCACACTGGTGGCCCCGGCCGCGATCGGAGTCAGCCTGGGCCGCAACCCGAGCGGGTCCATCGGACAGATCGTCGAGGGCTACGCCCCGCTGTGGCGGGCCAAGCCGGTCCTGGCCGGAGGCCTCCTCCTCGAACTCGCCGCCTACCTGCTGGTGGTGACCAAGGTCATGTCCAACTGGTGGTTCGTGTTCGCCACCGCCATCATCGCCTTCGGCCTCCCGGCGGTGGGCCGGGCGCTGATGCCCGAAGCGTTCGCGCCCCCACCGCCTCCGGCCGGGTCGCCGCCGTCGAGCTCGACCACACCGGTGGTCGAGACGGCGAGCAGCGCCGCCCCGGCCGCGGCGGCCAGCGGGCCGGTGCGCATGGGCTGGGAAGGGGGGTCGACCGGTGGCCGTTCTTGAGGCGACGGAGATCTCCATGGCCTTCGGCGGCAATGTGGTCCTTGACGAGGTGTCGTTGGCCATCGACGAGGGAACAGTGACCGGGCTCATCGGCCCCAACGGCGCGGGCAAGACGACGCTCTTCAACGTGATCAGCGGCCTGCTCGATCCCACCAGCGGCCGCATCGCCCTCGACGGACAGGACGTGACCCGGGCCGGGCCGGCAGCCCGGGCCCGACGGGGACTGTCGCGCAGCTACCAGCAGCTCGAGCTGTTCACATCCCTGTCGGTCCGGGACAACGTCCGGGTCGCCGGCGACATCCGCAACGCCTGGGGGCGCCGGTTCCGGATCAACGTCAAGGCCGAGACCGACCGGGTCATGGGCCTGCTCGGCTTGGAGGACGTGGCCGACCGGGAGGTAGGGGAACTGCCCACGGCCCGGGCCCGCGTCATCGAGGTGGCCCGCGCCCTCATGACCAAGCCCCGCGTCCTGCTGCTCGACGAGCCGGCATCGGGTCAGACCGAGACGGAGACGGCCGCCTTCGGCCAGCTCCTGGGCCAGCTGGTCCGCGAGGACGGGCTGGGCATCTGTCTGGTCGAGCACGACGTCTCCCTGGTCATGGGGGTGTGCGCCACCATCCACGTCCTGGACTACGGCCAGATCATCGCGTCGGGCCCGCCCGAGCAGATCCGGCTCGAACCGGCGGTCATCGACGCCTATCTCGGTTCGACAGAGGGCGTGGGATGAACGGCGGCGACGGCAGTGCCCCCCTGCTCGAGGTGCGATCGATCCGGGCTGGCTACGGACCGATCGAGGTCATCCACGATGTCGATCTGCAGGTCTACCCGGGCAAGGTGACGGCGTTGCTCGGTCCGAACGGCGGTGGGAAGACCACCCTGCTCAACGTGTGCGCCGGCGTCCACCAGCCCGACGCCGGCGAGGTCTTCTTCGAGAGCGAGGACGTGACCAAGACGTCGGCGGGGGCGCTGTCCCGGCGAGGCATCTGCACGGTGCCTGAGGGGCGCGGCATCTTCCCCAACCTGACAGTGCGGGAGAACGTGCTCATGGCCACCCAGGTCGGAGCGGACATGGACCATCTGGAAGAGGTCACCTACTCGCGGTTCCCTCGGCTCGGCGAGCGCCGCAAGCAGCTGGCCGGAACGCTGTCGGGCGGAGAGCAACAGATGCTGGCCCTCTCCCGGGCCTTCAGCACCGATCCCAAGCTGGTAATGCTCGACGAGCTGTCCCTCGGCCTGGCCCCGATGATCGTGCGCGAGCTCTACGGCCTGGTGGGCGAGCTGGCCGCCCAGGGGCTCTCGATCCTGGTCGTCGAGCAGTTCGCCCGCACCGTCCTGCCCATCGCCGACACGGTGGCCGTCATGCTCCAGGGCCAGATCGTGCGGCGGGGGACGCCGGCCGAGCTCGAGGACGATCTGTCCTCCAGCTACCTCGGCTCCTGACCAGCCGCGACCGACGGGCCGTCGTCGTTCGGCTCCGAGAGCCGGGCCGGATTCGTGGGCGCGGCCGCCACGAGGTAGCGATCGGCCCAGAAAGGACCCAGCCTGATGCCCAATCCCATCGGTGACCTGTTCCCGGCCGACGAGGGGCTCACCCACCAGATCTCGGACACGTTCGCGGTGGTGGGCACGAGCGACCCGGCCTGGACCGAGAAGGTGTGCGCCATGGCCATGGCCCGTGACGGCAGCCTCCAGCTGGGCTTCGGGCTGGGCCGCTACCCGAACCGCAACGTGTTGGATGCCTACGCGGCGACGAGCAGGGGGCCGGAGCAGACGACGGTGCGGGGCAGCCGCAGCCTGGCATCCGCCCCGACGTCCACCTCGGTGGGACCGATCCACTACGACGTGGTCGAGCCCCTCCGGCGCGTTCGGTTCCGACTGGAACCCAACGACATCCAGCCCATCGCCTTCGACATCGAGTTCGTCGCCGCCGTGCCTCCCCGGCTCGAGGAACGCACCCACAACCGCGACCAGTTCCGCGTGTCGGCCGACCTGGTCCGGTACCACCAGACCGGGGTGGCCTCCGGATGGATCGAGCGGGACGGCAAGCGAACCGAGGTATCGCCGGACACCTGGGTCGCCACCCGCGACCACTCCTGGGGGGTGCGCTACGACGTCGGCCCCCCACCGGCCGACCGCCACCAGACGAGCGCCTTCCCGGCCGGTGTGGGCTTTCAGATGATCTGGTGCCCCGCCCTGATGGAACGTCCCGACGGCTCCCGGTACGCGCTCCACCTCCACTTCACCCTCGTCCAGATGCCCGGCTTCGCCCAGAAGACGGTGACCGCGGGGGTCGAGCACCCCGACGGTCGGATCGAGCCCATCGTCGACCTCCTCCCGTCGCTCCGCTTCGATCCGGCCAACCGCCGCCTGCTGGGCGGCACCGTCACCGCCGTGATGGCCGACGGCGGCGAACGGCCGATCCGGATAGAGGTGCTGGGCGACACCGGCGTCCAGCTCGGAGCGGGGCTGTACTTCGGGTGGGAGGGGCACCACCACGGCGAATGGCGCGGCCAGCTCCACCTGGACGGCGAGCGCATCGACGACTGCCGGCCGGCCGACGTGGCCCGGCGGCTGCACCAGATCCGCGACACCGCCGTACGCCTCCACGACCCGGTGGGCGGGGGCACGGGTTGGGGCAACTGCCAACCGATCGCCGCGGGGCCCTGGCCCGATCTGGGGCTGCCCGACGATCCGTGGATGTAGTGTTGCGGCCGGCTGTCGGGGGCGGTTCGCCCCAGGGACCGGCGGGAGACCCCCGCCGGAGAGAGGGGTGAGCAGGTGGAGATCGAAGGCAAGTCGGCCGTCGTCGTAGGAGGAGCCTCGGGCATGGCCCGGGCCGCCGCCGAGCTGTTGCACCGACGAGGTGCATCGGTGGCCATCGTCGACCTCCCCACCTCGGCCGGCGCAGAGGTGGCCGCTGAGCTCGAGGGCTCCTTCCATCCCCTCGACGTCACCGACGAGGAGGCCGTCGAGCGGGTGCTGGCCGAGGCCACCGACCGGCTCGGGGGCCTGCACATCGCGGTGAACACGGCCGGGGGCGGCGTGATCGCCCGCACCCTGTCCAAGAAGGGCCCCCACCCGATGGCGGAGTTCCGCCAGGTCATCGAGCTCAACCTCATCGCCACCTTCAACCTGAACCGGCTCCAGGCCTCGGCCATGTCGACCAACGAGCCCGAGGACGGCGAGCGGGGCGTCATCATCAACACGTCCTCTATCGCCGCCTTCGAGGGCCAGATCGGACAGGTCGCCTACACCGCGGCGAAGGCGGGCATCGCCGGCATGGCCCTGACCATGGCCCGTGACCTGGGCAGCCTCGGGATCCGGGTGGTGGCCGTTGCCCCGAGCCTGTTCAGCACGGGGATCACCAAGGGCATCCCCGACGAGTTCGCCGAGACCCTGACCAAAGACGCCGCCTTCCCCAAGCGAATGGGACGACCGGAGGAATACGCCCGTTTGGCCGTGGCCATTGTTGAGAACCCGATGCTCAACGGCTCGACCATCCGCCTCGACGGCGGGCAGCGCTTCGCCCCCAAGTAGTCCGGGCCCCGGCGGGCTCGAGGTCCACCCGATTGCCGAGCCACCCGGTGGGTTCCCAGCCGCTGGTGACGACGACGGCCAGCGGCCACAGGGTCTGTGCCCCGGCCGCGGCGCGCTCGGCCACACCGCGGTGGGCACCGTGCAGCTCGAGAGCGAACCAGGCCACGAGCCCGAGCATGACCACAGCCGCCGTACCCGAGGCGAACGGGGTGAGCAGCAGCGCCCGGGACCGACGGCGAGCGGCGAACAACGGCCATGCGCCCAGCGCGACGAAGGCCAGGGTGGCCGCCACGGTGTGGGCCACGGAATTCCCGCGGGCCGGTTGGGGGAAGGTGGCCACCAGCACCGTGGCCACACCGCCCAGAGCCAGTACGGCCCGGCCGGTCGGCCGGGCCGGTCGCAGTCCAGAGGCGGTGACGACGTAGCAGGCTCCCAGGCCGGCCAGCGCCGACGTCATGATCCAGCGATCTGTTGCCCCCTCGGCCGCGAGCGCGCTGATGGTGTCGCGAATCGGGCTATACGCCGACCGCTGTCTTGCTTGGGCAAGGGCCAAACCGGCGCCCAACAGCACCGGGGCGGCGGCGGCCGACACCCAAGCCCACGACGGGATCCGCTGCACCTTCGGATCCTAGGTGGCTGCGTCCCCCGCCACCGGTGTCGGCCGGGCGTGGGACCGGACTGCCGACCTGCGTCGGTCTCCTGAGCGTCGAGCCACCTTGACCCGCCTCGCCTGGTTGGGCCCCGAGGGAGTGCCCACCCCGATGTCGCGCGATGGCAAGGTGTAGATGGCGGTGGTCCACGACCCGAACGGCGTCGCCGTGGAGCTGATCGACCTCGGAGGAGGCAGGGATGACGGCGCGTTGCCGGTGACGGGGTTACCGTCGTGTGCGGTAGGACCGGGGCACACCCGCGATGACCGAGAGGAGCTGGGTCATGACACACACGAGAGCTGAAGCCGACTTCGACCACCAGTCGCTGGCCTGGCTGGCCGAGCGCCACAGCCACAATGCCCAGCTGCGCCAACAGTGTCCCGTGGTCTGGAACCGCCATTACGGGGGGTTCTGGTTCGTCTCCGGCTACGACGAGGTCTCGGCGGTGTCCCGCGACAGCGAGACCTTCACCCCGCGCTTCGAAGAGCATGCCTCCGATGGCTTGCGCTACATCGGGATCATGGGCATCCCCCGGGGCGAAGGCATGCCGCCCATTGGCATCGCCGAGGCCGAGGGCGACCGCCATGCCGCCCTTCGGCGGGCCATCAACCCGTTCATGCTCCCGCCGGCCGTGGCCCACGACCGGCCGTTCTTGGAGCGGACCGCGTCGTGGTTCTTGGACCAGAGGATCACCGACGGGCACATGGACATGGTGCACGATTTCACCAACCCGGTGCCCGCACTGTGGACGATGCGGATGCTCGACCTGCCGCCGCAGGGTTGGGAGCGGTTCGCCGACTACTTCCATGCCACCGCCGCCTACGGGCAGGAGACGGACGAGTACCAACGGGCGGTGAGCCGCACGCCGGAGATGATCGCCGAGGTAGTCGAGATCATCGAAGAGCGCCGGGCACGACCGGGCGACGATCTGCTGTCCCGATTGGCGGCCATGGAGGTCAGCGGGGAGAGGCTGGGCAACGACGATCTGATCGCCGTGATCTGGAACCTCATCGGAGGCGGGCTCGACACCACGACCTCATTGACCTCCCTGGCCCTCATCCACCTGGCCGAGCACGCCGACCTGCGTCGACGCCTGGTGGCCGAGCCCGACCTGGTGTTGCCGGCCTGCGAGGAGTACCTGCGCTGGACGTCGATCAACGAGACGCTCACCCGGACCTGCACCAAGGACACCGAGCTCGGTGGCCAGCTGGTCAAGCGAGGCGACTTCGTCATGATGAGCTGGCTCGGCGCCAACTTCGACCCCTCGGTCTTCGATCGCCCGGACGACGTCGACATCGATCGGAGCCCGAACCCGCACGTCGCCTTCGGGGTCGGCGCCCACCGGTGCATCGGCCTGCACGTGGCTCGCACCCTCTTCGACGTGATGCTCGGCGAGATCCTCACTCGCATTCCCGATTACGCCGTGGACCTCGATGGCACGCAGTACTACCAGGGGAATCCGGAGCTGACCGGTGTGGTGCGGATGCCGGTGACGTTCGCACCGGGCCTGCCGGTCGGAGCCGAACAGCCGTACTGATCGGCCGGCCCTCCGACTCGCCGCCGCGGGTCCAAGGTCCGACGATTAGATTCGGGCCCATGCGGATCGGCGTCACGTTTCCCCAGACCGAGCTGGGCGACGATCCCGACACCGTGCGGGCCTACGCCCAGACGGTGGAGGGGCTCGGCTACACGCACATCCTTGCCTACGACCACGTGGTCGGCGCCGACCCATCGGTGCACGAGGGGTGGTCGGGGCCCTACGATATCGACACCACCTTCCACGAGCCCCTGGTCCTGTTCGGCTTCCTGGCCGCCATCACCTCGCTCGAGCTGGTCACCGGGATCGTCATCCTCCCGCAACGGCCAACGGCCCTCGTGGCCAAACAGGCGGCGGAGGTCGACCTGCTCTGCAAGGGTCGGCTCCGGTTGGGGGTCGGGCTCGGTTGGAACGCAGTCGAGTACGAGGCCCTGGGCCAGGACTTCTCCACCCGGGGCCACCGCCTCGAGGAGCAGGTCCCGCTGCTGAGGCGCCTGTGGACCGAGCGCAGCGTGACCGACCACGGGCGATTCGAGCAGGTCACCGGGGCCGGCATCGCCCCGCTGCCGGTGCAGCGTCCGATTCCGGTGTGGTTCGGGGCAGCGTCGCCGCCGGCCTTCGCCCGCGCCGGCCGATTGGCTGACGGGTGGTTTCCCATGTACGAGCCTGGTCGGAGATTCGATGAGGCACGGTCGATGGTCGACGAGGCTGCCCGTCAGGCCGGCCGCGATCCGGCCGGCATCGGGATCGAGACGCGGGTGTCCTGGGGCCACGGTGCTTCCCAGGTGGCCGAGCAGATTGAGGCATGGCGGGACGCGGGGGTGAGCCACGTGAGCATCAACACCATGGGCGCCGGGTTCGAGTCGGTGGCACAACATCTCGACGCCCTCGAGCAGGTTGCCGCGCTGGCCCTGCCTACCGGGCGCCCCTGACGGGCGCCACCTGCCTACCCGGGCGCCCCTGAGGGGGCCACCTGCCTACCCGGGCGCCCCTGACGGGCGCCAGCGAGCGGCGGGTTCTCGGTTATGAGGTGGTCTCGTTGTAGCGGCGCACGGAGAGGTAGCCAAACACCACTGCGATCCCCACCGTCCAGGCCAGCGAGACGACCACCAGGAACGTGGTGCTCTTCCCGTTGAACAGCTCCTGACGCTGTGCCGGCGTGACGGTGCCCAGGGTGAGGTCCCGGACGGCGTTGATGACAATGGTCACGGGATTATGGTTGGCGAACGCCTGCAACCAGGTCGGCATGGTCGAGGTGGGCACGAACGCGCTGCTGGCGAACGTCAGAGGGAAGATGAGGGGGAAGGTGGCAGCGTTGACGGCCTGGGAACTGCTGGCATACAGACCGACCAGGGCGAAGAGCAGCGACGTGGCCACGCTGAAGGCCAGCAGGATGGCGAAGCCGAAGATGAGCCCGGGCACACTGTGCGGTCGGAACCCCACGACCAGCCCGACGATGACGATGATGAACAGCCCGACGACATTGCTCAGGGCCACGGCGGCTACCTGACCCACGAGCACGGCGCTGCGGGCCATCGGCAGTGAGCGGAGCCGGTCGACGAAGCCCTTGCTGCGGTCCTCGGCCAGGGCGAAGCCAGTGTTGCCCGAGGTGAAGATGGCGGTCTGCACGGCGATGCCCGGGATCAGGTAGTTGACGTAGTTGATGTCCCCGAGCCCTCTGATCGCACCGCCGAAGACGTATCGAAAGAGCAGGGTGAACATGATCGGCGATATCAGGGTGAACACCACCTGGTCGGGGGCCCGCAGCATCCGCCGGACATCCCGGACGGCCATGGCGATGGCGTCGTCGAGGCCGAGCCAGAACCGGCTGCCGGGCAGAGTGGCGATGGCGCTCATCGGTCCCCTTCTCCGGTGACGATCGACTCGTCGTCCGGCGGATCTTCGCCGTCGACCTCAGGTGGCTGGCCGGTCAGGGCCAGGAACACCTCGTCGAGGCTGGGTTGGCGGAGCTCGAGCGAGCTGACCTCCAACTCGGTGTTCTCCAACCGGCGGACCACCTCAGCGGTGGTCGAGAGCCCGGTAGTGGTGGCTACCCGTACGGCCAGCCCGTCGATCACCGGTGCTTCGTCTCCGATTCCCTCCAGGCAGGCGGCCGCCTGGGCCGCGGTCGCTTCGTCCGGGAGGATGACCTCGACCGCGGCACCGCCGAGCTTGGCCTTGAGTTGCGCCGAGGTGCCCTCGGCCAGGACCTTGCCATGGTCGACCACGCAGATCTGATCGGCCAGCCGATCGGCCTCCTCCAGATACTGCGTGGTCAGCAGCAGGGTGGTCCCGTCGGCGACCAGCCCGGCGATGACCGACCACAGGTCGATGCGGCTCCGAGGATCGAGCCCGGTGGTGGGCTCATCGAGGAAGAGCACCGACGGGTGGGCGACCAGGGCGGCGGCCAGGTCGAGGCGTCGGCGCATACCTCCCGAATAGGTCTTGAGCGGCCGCCGCGCCGCATCGGTCAACCCGAACTGCTCCAAGAGCTCACTGGCGCGGGGCTGCCGCGATCGCCTGGGGATGTGGTTGAGCCGCGCCACCAGGACCAGGTTCTCCAGGCCGGTGAGCCCCTCGTCGACCGCGGCGTACTGGCCCGCCAATGCCATCACCGTGCGGGCCTTCCCGGGATTGGCCAGGACGTCGACGCCGGCCACCCGGGCGCTCCCCGAGTCCGGGGTCAACAGCGTGGTGAGGATCCGCACGGCTGTGGTCTTGCCCGCCCCGTTGGGGCCGAGGAGCCCGAGCACGGTGCCGGTCGGTATCTCGAAGCTCACCCCGTCGAGGGCCTGCACGCCGCCCTTGAACGTCTTGACCAGGGAATCGACAACGACTGCCGGGCCAGTGGTCACGCCGGCAAGATACCGTACCGGTGGCCCGGGCCGCGACGTACACCTTGACCGGGTCAGCTCGAGCTGCGCCGATCAGGCGTCGCCGTCCGGCGGGAAGTGGCCGAGCATGGTGGTACAGCGGGCCTCGACCGCGGAGCGCTCCCCGGGATGAGTGATGACCCAGAAGTCGCCGGCTCGGATTGCCGCCAGGACCCGCTGTGCCACCTGGGCCGGGGTCAAGCCGGCGGGCCCGGTGAAGGAGTCGCGGATGGCCAGCCGCACCGACTCGGCTGACTCGGTTCGCTGCTCGGTCCCCCGGGCCGCGGGACGGGAGCGCTCGGACTCCATGACCCGGGTGTCGACCGAGCTCGGGCACAACACGCTGACCCCGATGGGCAACTCGGCGAGGGCGAACTCCTGGCTCAGCGTCTCGGAGATCGACACCACGGCCGACTTGGTGGCGGCATAGGGACCGATGAAGGCAACCCCGCTCAACAGCCCGGCGATCGATGCCGTGTTGACGATGTGCGCAGGGGTGCCCTGCCGACGGAGGACGGGCAGGAAGCTGTGGACGCCGTGCACCACGCCCCAGAGGTTGACATCGAACACCCAGCGCCAATCGTCGAGCGTCTGGTCCTGGATCAGGTTGAAGGTCGACACGCCGGCGTTGTTGCAGAGCACATCGACCCGTCCGAACCGCCCGACGCTGCGCGCCGCCAGCTCCTCGACCGACGCGGCGTCGGCCACATCGACGGTCAACGCCTCGGCTTCACCTCCACCGTCCCGGATGGCGGCCGCGACACGCTCTGCCTCCGCCCCGTCGACATCGGCGACCATGACACCGGACCCGGCCTCGGCGAAGGCCGTGGCCAGGGCGCGCCCGATCCCGCTGGCCCCGCCCGTGACCACCGCCACCCGACCCCGGCCGACCACGTCCTTCGGTGCATCTGTCATCGCTGGCTCCTCTTGGTTCGCTCGTTGTCGTCGTGGGCCTCGCCTGGTGCCTCGGCCGGTGCTCAGCCGCCGTCCAGGACGACCAGGTCACCGGTCAGGTAGGACGAGGCATCGCTGGCCAGGTAGAGCGCCGTCCCCACGATCTCCTCGGCCGAGGCGATCCGGCCCAGGCTGATGCGCGACGCCATCTCGGCCCGCGCCTTTTCGGACGGCAACGAGCGGTGGAAGCTGTCGGTGTGGAAGGTGCCGCACACGATGGCGTTGACCCGGATGCCTCTCGGACCGAACTCATGGGCCGCCGCCTTGGTCAGCGCGTTCAACCCAGCCTTGGCCGCGGCGTAGACGACCGTGAACGAGGTGGGGTGGAGCGCGGCCTTGGAGCTGATGTTGATCACCGATCCGCCCGGCGGCATGTGCTCGGCCGCTAGCGCCGTGAGGCGCAGGGGGCCACGGAGGTTCACCGAGATCGTCTTGTCGAAGAGGTCCTCGGTGACGCCCAGCAGCGAGGGCGGAACGGGCGCGATGCCGGCGTTGTTGACCAGCACGTCGATTCGACCGAACCGGGCGACGGCCGAGTCGACCAGGTTGCCGCACTCGTCCCAGTCGCCGACGTGGCAGCGCACGGGTAGGGCCTGGCCTCCCTGGGCCCCGACCTCGTCAGCCACCTGCTGGCACTGCTCGAGCTTGCGGCTGGCGACGACCACGTCCGCGCCGGCCTCGGCGAAGCCCAACGCCATGGCCCGACCCAGTCCCTTGCTGGCCCCGGTGACGACGGCTACCTTCCCGGCCGCGCTCAGGCTGGGTATGGTCACCGCCGTGCTCCGCCTCGGTCGTCGCGCCGAGTGGCCGATGAGCCCGCGCCGGCGGAGCCCTCTGCCGTCGGGACCTCCGTGTCGGCATCGCCGGCAACGCCCTCGATCACGTACCGGATGTGGAGGTCGAAGAGGGCGTCGATCTCCGCCCGGCTGACGCCCGTCGGATCACCGCCGGGACGACCCTGGCGCCGGCGACGCCCTGGTTGGGCCCCGGTCTCGACCGCCCCGAAGCCCACGACGGCCCACATGAGCAGACGGCAGGCCTGCATCGCCGCGTCGGGGGTGAACCCGGAACGTCGCATCGCGGCCACGAGCGGCAGCGACGCTTCCACATAGGCGCCGCGACCAAGCGAGAGGATGAGCCGGCTGTCGCGCGCTCGGCCCAGGCGTCCCCGGAGCTCCCGGGCCCACCGGGCTGCGTACTCCTCCCATGGCTCATCCTCGGCGCCCGATGGTGCCAGGTCGGCCAGCAAGCGGTCGGCGATGGCGTCGACCAGCGCATCCTTGTTGCCCACCCTGCGGTAGAGGGGGACGGGGGACACGCCGAGCCGGGTGGAGACGCTCCGCATGCTGACCGCGTCGAGCCCGGACTCCTCGAAGATGTCCACGGCGGCCGAGACGATCTCGTGGGCATCCAGGTCGAAGTCAGACGGTCTCGCCACGCTTCAGGCTCCCGGGTCGTCGGTCATGGGACCATGACCGTCTTGCCGACGACCCGCCGATCAGCCATGCGCTGGAGCGCGGCGGGGAGATCGTCGAAGGGGACCCGCTCGGTCACCGCATTGCGCAACCCACCCTCATCGATCAGAGCCGACAGCCGGGCGTGGATGTCGTCGAGCTCGGCACGACTGAAGCCTGCGGCCAACACCCCCAACAGCGCGGCATTGGCCCATACCAATTGGTGGGTTTCGGCCTTCGGCCACGTCCCGCTGGCGAAGCCGACAGCCAGCCACCGGCCGTTCCGGGCCAGCGCACCGGCCGCGTCCTCGGCCAGGGGGCCGCCAACCGGGTCGTAGATCAAGTCGGCGCCGTGGCCTCCGGTGAGCTCGCGCAGCGCGGGGGCCAGCGGGCCCTGGCGATGGTCCACCGTCGCCTCGGCCCCGAGCGAGCGGCAGAACAAGGCCCGGTCCTCGTCGCCGACAACGGCGATGACCCGCGCCCCGAGCAGGCGCCCGAGCTGGACGGCCGCGATCCCGCTCCCGCCGCCGGCGCCCAGCACGGCGAGCCACTCGCCGACAGCCAGGCGGCCCCGGTCGACCAGCCCGACCCAACCGGTGAGGTGCGGGATCCAAAAGCCGGCCGCCTCCACGTCGTCCAGCCCGCCGGGCACCGCGAAGACGGATGGGGCTGGGGCCAGGCATTCCTCGGCGAAGGAGCCGTACCCGTCCTGAAAGGCGGTCACCGCCATGACCCGCTCGCCGACCAGCGGGCCCACACCGTCGCCGACGGCGGTGACGACGCCCGACACCTCTTGCCCGGGTATGAAGGGAAGGGGCGGCGTGAGGGGGTAGGTGTGACGACACATGAGCACGTCGGGAAGACCGATGCCCGCCGCCGTCACCTGGATCCGGACCTGTCCGGGCCCGGGCTCGGGCCGGTCGACGACCACCGAGCGCAGCACCTCGATCGGCTCCCCCTTGTCCTGCACCCGCCACGCCCGCATCAGCGCCCCCTCGATCGCGCCGAGACGGCCTGATCGGCGCCCGGATGCCGGGTCGGCTCGGAACCGGTCACGGTGCCCCACCACGTTCGACGATGGCGGTGACACGGTCGAGCCGTCGGTCGACCTGTTGGCCGGGGTCGGTCGACACTACCGCCGATCAGGTCCGTCGGGTCGGCGAGATGGTGGACCACATCGGGCCGGGCATCGGCGGGACCGGCTCGATGCCCGCGGCACGCCGGGGGCTCTGCGCTGTGCCCGGTCATGCCAGCCCCGCACCGGTGCGGAGTTCGGCCCAGCGGGCCTCGGCTGCCGGCCGGCGGCTGGGGATGTGTTCGGTCGGCCATCCCTCGACCGGCCGGTAGCCCTTCAGCAAGGTGCGGGCCAGGACGGACTTGTGCAGCTCGTCGGGCCCGTCGCCGATCGGGCCGAAACGGGTCGAGCGGTACCACGCCTCCACCGGCAGGTCGCTCGAGTAACCCAGTGCGCCGCAGACCTGGATTGTCCGGTCGAGCACGGTGAGCACCACCGTGGACACGTGGGCCTTGACCATCCCGAGGTCGGCCCGGACCGCGGCGGCCCCGAACTTGTCGACCTTCCATGCCGTCTGGAAGGTCAGGAGGCGAGCGGCCTGGATCTCGGTGTGGGAGAGGGCCACGTAGTCCTGGATCATCTGGTGCTGGGCCAGCAGCTTGCCGTGCGAGGTGCGGGAGACGGCCCGTTCGCCCATGATGTCGAGCGACCGCTGTGCCATCCCGAGCCAACGCATGGCGTGATGGATCCGTCCACCCCCGAGGCGTTGCTGGGCGAGCACGAAGCCGTCCCCAGGCCGGCCGATCAGGTGGTCGGCCGGGACGCGGCACTCCCGGAAGACGATCTCGGCATGGTTCCCCGGCCGACCGTAGGCGACATCGGGATGGGCCATGGTCCCGATGTCCCGGACGATCTCCATGCCTGGCGTTCCCGCCGGCACGATGAAGACCGAGGCGTGATGGTGCGGGCGGCCCTCCGGACTGGTCTCGGCGAACACCAACACGATGTCGGCCACCGAGGCGTTGGTGATGAACCACTTGCGCCCGTTGATGACCCACTCGTCGCCGTCGGCCACTGCCGTCGTGCCGATGACGGTGGGGTCCGAACCGGCGAGAAACGGTTCGGTGAGGGCGAAGGCGCTGGATAGCTCGCCACGAAGGTTGGGCCAGAGCCAGCGGTTCTTCTGGTCATCGGTGGCCCCGTGGGCCAGGAGCTCCATGTTCCCGCTGTCGGGAGCCTGGACCCCGAAGATGGTCATCGACATCATGCACCGGCCGATGATCTCCGACATCAGGGCCAACTTCAGTTGCCCGAATCCGCTCCCGCCGAGCTTCGGGTCGAGGAAGGCACCCCACAGGCCTTGCGCTTTCACCTGGTCTTGCAGGTAGCCCTTGGCCACCCGCCACTCCTCCGCCGGCAACTCGTCGAAGATCGGCTCGAGCGGGATCAGCTCGCGGTCGATGAACGAACGCATCCAGGCCAGCTTCTCGGCGAACTCGGCATCGGTCTCGAAATCCCAACCCACGGCGTCCTCGGCCTCCCCCGGTTTGGATTACACCGTAATCCCATCACCGAGCCGGCGGCAAGGGGTGATCCCGGCCATGGCCCGCCATGGCCCACCGTGCCCCCCGGGGCAGCGCTCGGGAGCGCCGGTCCAGCCCCCTGGTTAGGGTGGCCGTAGCCGACACGGCACGAGATGGTGGCACGAGGAGGCTGACCAATCCAGATGAGCCCTTCCGTTGCCACTCCGGACATGCGGGCATGGCAGGTGACCCGGTACGGGCGACCGACCGAGGCGCTGGATCTGAGGACCGTGCCCCCACCCCGGCCCGGGCCCCTCGAGATCCTGGTCCGTACGTCGACTTCGGTGTGCAACTACAACGAGGTGGACGGCTGTCACGGCCGGTACCTCACCATCAACCCTCCGCTGCCCTACACCCTGGGCATGGAGTTCGTCGGCCAGGTCATCGCGGCGGGCCCCGGAGCCGAGGCGTGGATCGGGCGCCGGGTCATGGGCTCGGGCGCAGGGGCGACCGGGGCCCACGCCGAACTGGTCGTCGGGCCGGTCGACATGGCCTTCGACGTCCCACCCGAGCTGAGCGACATCGAGGCGGCCGCGTTCTACTACCCGTTCCACCTCGCCCATCTCGGCCTGCACGAGCGGGGCCGGCTGCAAGCGGGCGAAACCGTACTCGTACACGCGGCCGCAGGAGGGGTCGGATCAGCTGCCGTGCAGCTGGCCGTGGCCGCCGGGGCCAGGGTCGTCGCCACCGCCGGGGGAACGGAGAAGCTCGAGGTTGCCCGCAGCCTCGGCGCCGAAGTGACCATCGACTATGGCCAAGACGGGTTCGCCACGGCGGTGCTGGACGCGACCGAGGGACGAGGCGTCGATGTGTGCTTCGACGGCGTCGGCGGCCATGTGACCACCGAGTCGCTCCGATGCCTGGCCCGCAACGGACGGCACCTGGTCGTCGGGTTCGCCAGCGGCATCGAGGCCGAGGAGACGCCGCTGGTGTCAGGGCGGACCCTGTGCTTCGGCAACATCTCACTGATGGGCGTCCTGCTCGCCTACCTCGAGTCCTCAGTGTCACCCGGGTCGGGCTTCAACCCGACCCCCCGCGAAGTGGGTGATCAGGTCCATGCCCACCTGGTCGAGCTTCTCCGAGCCGGGCGCATACGACCGCTCGTGGGCAAGACCGTTCCTTTCGAGGACCTGCCGACCGCACTCGAGGAGATGGAGGACCGCTCGACCATCGGGCGGGTGGTGGTGCAGATCGAGGCACCGGCGAGCTCATGACCGACGAGCTCACATCCGAGACGCCCGCCCCGGCCATCCCGGCGGCGACGGTCGCGCTCATCCGCGATGGCCGCGACGGGGTGGAGGCCCTCATGCTCCATCGCAATCCCCGCATCGGGTTCGGCGGCATGTGGGTCTTCCCCGGCGGACGGATCGAGGCGGCCGACAGCGAACGAGGCGACAGAGCCCGGATAGCAGCGGCACGAGAGGTGGCAGAAGAGACAGGGATCATCGTCGACCCCGACCTACTCGTCCCCTATGCCCATTGGTCGCCGCCCCCGCTGACCCCCAAGCGGTTCGACACCACCTTCTTCGTCGCCGCCGCGCCGGGTCACGTGGTCGCCATCGACGGACAGGAGATCCACGACCATGTCTGGGCCCGTCCGTCCGACTTCCTCACTCGCCACACCGCCGGGGAGGTGGGGCTGGTCCCTCCGACGTGGATGACATTGCACCGCCTTGCTCCCTTTGCGACCGTGGCCGAGGTCCTGGCCGACGCCCGGATCGGTGGCGTCGAGACGTTCGTCACCCACCTCGCCGAGGCCGATGACCACCTGGTGGCCGTGTGGCACGGCGACGCCGCCTACGACGGGAACCCCCTCGACACCCCCGGCGGTCGTCACCGCCTGCACATGATGCACGGAGGGTGGCGATACGAGCGCAGCTGAACCGCTCGACCCGTTGCCGTCCCAACCGGGGCACTGTTTGACCACGAACTCCTTCCCCAGTGGGAGGAGACGGCGGTGCTCTCAATCCGGTGGTCGGCCGATGGCGTGGATGACCTGGCCGGTGACGGTTCGGGAGAGGTCCGAGGCCAAGAAGAGCCCGGCGTCGGCCACTGCCTCAACGGTCGGAAGGCCTCGATCGATGATGGGCTGGAGCACGTCGGGGGGCAACTCCCTCATCATGTCGGTGATCGCACCGGGAGCAAGTGCATTCACCCTGATCCCGAAGGGAGCCAGCTCCTTCGCCCAGGTCAGCGTCAACCCGACCAGGCCCGCCTTGGAGGCTGCGTAGGAGGAGAACCCGACCATGCCATGGGTCCCGGCCGTCGACGTCACGTTGACGATGACTCCCCCTCCGTTCGCCTTCATGCCCGGGATCACGGCCCGAGCGGCATAGAGCGGGCCGGACAGATTGACCTCGAGCACACGATCCCAGTCTTCGTCGACCACGCGGGTGACGGCAGCCCGAGAAGAGATCCCGGCGTTGTTGACCAGCACGGCCGGTGCACCCAGCTGTTCGTTCACCCGGGCCACGAGCCCGTCACAGGCCGCCCGATCCGAGATGTCGGCGCCGACGGCCAGTGCGCCGGGAATCGTCTCGGCAACCGACGCAGCATCGGCCTCTCGTCTCCCGTGCACCACCACCCGAGCCCCTTCGGAGGCAAACCGTTCCGCCATGGCCCGGCCGATTCCCCGGGTCGATCCGGTGATGACCACGATCTTCCCTTCCATGAGTGGGCCCATGCGCGGTCAACGGTACTCGGTGACTCGACCCGAACTGTGGACGTGGCCTGGCTCGACACCTCTCGTGACCGGGTCGCCGCGTCGCCCACTGGCCATTGCCCCCTGTCGGGTGCGGACGTACGCTGGCTGAAAGGCAGCGGCCACGTCAGTGGCGCCGGAAGCGGGCTGTGGAGCGAGGGGGTCGACGTGGGCCATCTGACCAGTGAGATCTACTACGACCCCTACGACTTCGAGATAGACGCGGACCCCTATCCCGTCTGGAAGCGTCTCCGCGACGAGGCTCCCCTGTACCGGAACGAAAAGTACGGATTCGTGGCATTGAGCCGGTTCGACGATGTGGAGCGCTGTTCGGCTGACTGGAAGACATACATCTCGGGCAAGGGCTCCGTCCTCGAAATGATCGCCAACGAGATCGAGATCCCCCCCGGGAGCATTCTCTTCGAAGACCCGCCCGCCCATGACATGCACCGCAGCTTGCTGAGCCGGGTCTTCACCCCCCGCCGGATGCTGGCCATCGAGGAGCAGGTGCGAGCGTTCTGCGCCCGTAGCCTCGATCCGTTGGTCGACGCGGGGGGTTTCGACTTTGTGTCCGATCTCGGAGCACAGATGCCGATGCGAACGATCGGCATGTTGCTCGGCATTCCCGAGGACGACCAAGAGGAGATCCGAGATCGGATCGACGAAGGGATGCTTCTCAAAGAGGACGCCCCGCCCGATCCGGAGACCAGTTCCTCGGCCGTCTCGGGTGACGCCTTTGGCCCGTACATCGATTGGCGGGCCAAACACCCCTCCGACGACCTGATGACCGACCTGTTGAACGCCGAGTTCGAGGACGAGACGGGTAGGGTGCGCACGCTGCGGCGTGACGAAATACTCGGCTACGTCGGGTTGATCGCCGCGGCCGGGAACGAGACGACGACCCGTCTCATCGGCTGGACGGGAAAGGTGCTGGCCGAGCATCCAGACCAGCGCCGTGACCTCGTGCAGGACCCGACGCTCATCCCGGGGGCCATCGAGGAGCTATTGCGGTACGAGGCTCCCTCGCCGGTGCAGGCCCGCTACGTGACCCGGGACGTCCAGCACTACGGAACGACGGTGGAGGAGGGGAGCATCATGTTGTTGCTCACAGCCTCGGCCAACCGCGACGATCGCAAGTTCGATGAGCCAGACCGTTTCGACATCAGGCGTGACATCGGTCACCACCTCACCTTCGGCTACGGGATTCACTTCTGCCTCGGGAGCCATCTGGCCCGCCTCGAGGGCCGGATTGCCCTGGAGGAGGTGCTGAAGCGCTTCCCGACTTGGGACGTCGATTGGGACGCGGCCAAGCGGGCACACACGTCGACCGTGCGCGGCTGGGAGCGGTTGCCGGTGCAAACGGGCCAGCTCAGGTGACGGCGCCGTCGAGCTTGAGTCGGATGATGTCCTCCTCGGCCCACCCGATCTCCCGCAAGATCTCGTCCGTGTGCTCGGCGAACTGCGGGGCCCTGGTGATGGTGGGCGGGGTCTCGTCGAACTGCACTGGATTGGCCACCAGGCGTCTCTTGGTCCCATCGGTGTCGGTGACCTCGAGCACATAGCCGTTAGCCAGGACCTGTGGGTCCTCGGCCAGTTCCAGTGGCGTCTGGTTGGGCGCCCATTGTCCGGCCAGGGTCTGGAAGGTCTTCAACCATTCGGCATAGGGCCGGGCGGCAATTTGCTCGGCGACGAGCCGACCCGCCTCGTCGGCGTGCTCCATGAGCTTCTCGGCCGAATCGAAGCGCTCGTCGTCGATGAGCTCGGGTACGCCGAGATGCTGGCAGAGGTCAGCCCAGTATCGACCGGGTTGGAGCATGGTGAGGTTTATCCATCGTCCGTCGGACGTCCTGAAGTTCCCGATCGTCGGGTTGACGGGCAGATTGGGCGGAGCGTCCAGTGGAGGAACCGGCAAGTCCTGGCCCACGAGCATGGCGATATTCACCGACAAGCCCATGGCCCAGATGCCCACACTCATGAGCGACACGTCGACCACCGACGGCTCGCCGGTACGATCGCGGGCCAACAGGGCGGCGGCGATCCCGCCGGCGATGGTCATGCCCCCGATCGAGTCGCCATAGGCACCGGCGGGCATGCCGATCACCCGGCCGGCGTCCGGTGGCGTCGCCCCCATCGCACTCCCGGACCGCGACCAGAAGGTGGCCGAGTCGTAGCCGCCGCTCTCCGCGTCCGGGCCGCGTTGCCCGTGCGCGCTGCCCCGCACGTAGATGATCGAGGGATTGACGGTGCGGATATCGTCGACGTCGATACCGAGGCGCCGTCGGGCATCAGGAAGGAAGTTCACAACGAAGACGTCGCTGCGCTTGACCAGCTCGTAGAGAACCCCGCGGCCGCCCTCGGTCTCGAGCGCCAGTCCGACGCTCCGCTTACCCCGGTTCGGGTGCTCCATCAAGGGCTGGAACGAGCCGGCGGCCGCCCCACCGGTGCCCAGGCGCAGTCCGCGCTGGGCGTCCCCGCTGACCGCGTGCTCCACCTTGATGACGTCCGCGCCCCAGTCGGCCAGGACCGCGCCCGCTGACGGCGTAAAGGTGAACTGGGCCACCTCCAGGATCCGGATTCCCTTCATGGGTTGTGCCGGCATGGTCAACCTCCTCGGATCGGCATCGACAACCGGGTGCGAGCGTCCGCCAGCCCGTCGGCCGCCGTCACCAGACGAGCTGCAGGTTCTCGACCGAGCGCAGGCCCATCGGGAACCGCAACTCGAGCCCCGGGGCCAGCTGGTAGTCGGGGATCCTCCGGTGCCACTCCCGCAGGGTGACCCGAAGCTCGCGACGAGCCAGGTGCGAGCCCAGGCACCGGTGTATCCCACCCCCGAATGCGATGTGGGGGTTCGTGGCCCGATCGAAGTCCACCGCGAAGGGATCCTCGATGACCGCAGGGTCGAGATTGGCCGCTCCCAGGCTCACCGACATGATGTCGCCGGCCTTGTAGGGGCACCCCTCGAGATCACCGTCGGCCAGCGCTCCCCGGAACACCGAGGTAACCGGGGTCTCCCAGCGCAGGAGCTCCTCCACCGCCTTCGGGATCACCTGCGGATCCTCGCTCATCCGGGCGCGGTGCGCAGGGTGTTGAGCCAGGAAGGCATAGAAGCAGGTCAGGGAGTCGGTCACCGTATCCAGCCCGGCAATGAGGAACAAGAAGCAGATGTCGAGCACCTCTTCCCGGGTGAGCCTGTCCCCATCGACTTCGGCGTTGAGGAGCTCGGTCAGGATGTCGTCCCGGGGTTGCCCTGCTCGCTCGTCCAAGATGGCATTGAAATAGGCGTAGATCTCCTGACCCGTCTCGTTCTGTATGCGCATCCGCCCCTCGGCGTCGTCGGAGTCGCCTCCCGGTCGGAGGATCCCGTCCTTCAGGCGGAGAAAGGTGGGCAACTCCTCCCAGGGTAATCCCATCAGGCCGAGGAAGACCGAGGAGGGGAAGGGCACGGCAAGCTCGTCGGTGAAATGGCACGCACCTCGATCGACGAAAGCATCGATGAACCGGTTGACCCGGGCGGTGATGTCCGCTTCCATCGCCTCCATCTTCTTGGGTGTGAACAGCGGATCGAGGATCTTTCGGTATGTGCGGTGATCCGGAGGGTCGATGCTCAGCGGAATGAGCGGACGGGTGTTGCCGAGGTTGACGATGCCGCCGGCCCGGTAGTCGGTGGACTGGCGCAGGACCGAGTCGGCCGCCGACCTACTGGACACGACCACCATGCCGTCAGCCGGCCTGAGGACGGGGCATTCCTCGAGGAGGCGCCGGTACTTCGGCTGCGGCTCGGCCAGGTCGAACAGATCAGCCAGGAGGTCCTGGCTGAGCATCGCGGCTGAGCCATCGAAGTCCGCGTCGCCAGCCACGTCAGCCCTCCCCCTGTTTCGATTTCATCCATGCCCACGACACAGAATCACAATCGGTACGAACCTATACTGTGTCAAAACGTTTGGCAATGAAGTCGGAGGACGATCAGGCTGGGCCGCCGGGGAACTTGAGGAGAGATCCGGCGTCCACTCGGATCTGCTGTCCAGTCACGTAGCGGGACTCGTCAGAGGCCAGGAACAGCACGGTATTCGATACGTCAATGGGCTCGACATAGGGGATCGGCATGGCCTGGAACGCGACGAACGCCGGCATGACGTCATCCCGGGACGGCTGGTCCAGATCCGGGCGAAAGACGTGATAGAGGCCGTCGTTGTGCAGTAGGTGCGTGTCGCAATTGGTCGGGTGCACGGCGTTGACCCGAATGAAGCGGGACGCGAGATGGAGGGCCATCTGCTCCACGTAGGAGATCAGGATGCGCTTGGCCCAGCCGTATCCGGCACCGCCCGGCCCCATCACCGGATTGTCGGACGTCCCCGGCATCATCCCGGCGGTCGAGCCGGTCACGATGATCGAAGAGCCGTTGGGCAGATGGGGGAGGGCCACAGCAGTGGCGTTCATCACACCGGTGAGGTCGACGTCGACAGCATCGACAAAGTCAAGGGGGTCCGGGTCCCCCATGGCCATAGGCAGGATCCCTGCGTTGGCCACGACGACGTCGACGTGGCCGAGCTCGGTGACGCCCTGCTCGATCGCCCCCCGCAGCTCGCTGCGCTCTCGCACGTCCGCCTGGGCGATCACGATGCGCCGGCCGACGTCCCGAACGAGCTTGGCCGTTCCCTCCAAGTCCTCGGGAGTGGCCAGCGGGTACGGATTCGAGTCGATCTGCCGGCAGATGTCGACGGCGATGATGTCCGCGCCTTCTTCGGCCAAACGAACGGCATGGCTTCGTCCTTGTCCGCGTGCTCCGCCGGTGATGAACGCCACCTTTCCCTCGAGCCGTCCAGCCATGGTGTTGTCCTCCTTCTGGCCAGTCTTCTGGTTCGTGCAGCATCACGCCGTCCCGGCCTTCGCACGACGGTCGTCGGCGTCTGGATGGGCCGGTTACCAGCTCAGTTCCATCACATCGATCCCGTACATGCCGCCGTGCTCCGTTACGTCGACGCCCTCGGTGAGGTGGTAGTCCGGGATCCGGGTGTGCCATTCTTCGAGCGCGATGCGCAGCTCTCGTCGAGCAAGGTGAGACCCGAGGCATCGATGGGGCCCCACCCCGAAGGCGACGTGGTTGTTCGGTGACCGATCCAACTGCACATCGGTCGGTTCCGGGAAGCTGGCCGGGTCACGAGTGGCCGCACTGAGAGGGACCAGGACCATGTCCCCCTTCCCGAACGGGCACCCGTGGAACTCGGTGTCCTCCATCACCTTCCTCGAGGGAGCCACGAAAGCGAAGCAGCGGAGGAACTCCTCCACGGCCGAAGGGACGAGATCGGGCTGGGTAGCGAGGCGCCGGCGAGCCTCTGGGTGCTGGGCCAGGTACCAGAACGAGTACGAAAGCTGGATGGACACCGTATCGAGACCGGCCATGAACATGAGCAGGCACCATGAGAGCATGTCCGCTTGGGGAATGGGCTGCCCATCGATCTGCCAGTCGAGGGCGGTGCTGAGCAAGTCGTCGCCGGGATCGGCTCGCTTCTCTTCGATCAGCACCGCGAAGTACTCCTGCACGGCCATCATGGCCTGAAAGGCACGGGACCGGTCCGGGTCCTCCTCGGCCGTCAGATGCAAGATGTCATGTTCCCAGGCCAGGAACTGGTCCAAGCCGTCGAGGGGGAGCCCCATGAGCTCCATGAAGATGGTGGTGGGATACCGCCAGGCAAACTCGGTGAGGAAGTCACAGTGGCCATTGCTGGCAAAGGACTCGATGATCTCGACACATCGGCTCCGCACCCGGTCCTCCATCTGCTCCATGACCTTCGGGGCAAAGTGAGGAGCCAGGAGCTGACGCCACACCGTGTGCTCGGGCGGGTCGAGCATCTCCGGGATCCACTTGTACGGTGGGTCCTCCTCTAAGGGCGTGACCACGGAACTCGAGAAGATGTGCGGCTGCTGCAGTGCCTCGCGCACCATCTGGGACTCGGTGATCACCCAGAATCCCTTGGGCCCGAAGGTGCTCCGGACAATGGGATGCAGCGTGCGCAATTCGTCGATGCCTTCGATGTGGGACAGCACCGGTCCGGACAGGAAGTTGTTGAACTCGAAAGCGGGGCACCCCCCCACGCTGCCGAGATCCTGTGAACCTGCGCCGGTGATGGTCACGAGGTACTCCCCCTTTGCGATGCTTCGGTGTGGTGATGGATTGCGGTCTCCGAACCCACGGCCATCGGCATGGCCTACTGCCGGGGAAAGTTGTACACCCGCCGTGCGTTGCCCTCGGCGATCTTGCCCGCTACGGGGTCAGCTATGTCAGCCAACGACTTTGCCAGCATCTGTCGACTGTTGGGCCAATTGCTGTCCGAGTGCGGGTAGTCACCCTCGAACATGATGTTGTTCTCGCCGATGCGATCGATGTTGGCCAGCCCGGCATCGTCGTAGATGAAGCACCCGAAGATGTTGCGGCGGAACAGCTCGGAAGGGCGGAGGCTGTCGGCCATGCCGGTGTAGTAGCGGTGCCGCTCCCACGTGTAGTCGGCTCGTTCCAGGATGTAGGGCATCCAGCCGATGCCACCCTCAGAGAGCGCGACCTTGAGCGCCGGGAACCGCTCGAAGATACGGGAGTTCACCAGGTCGATGGTGCACATCTGGGAGTTCAACCCGAAGAGGGCGATGGCGGCGGTAAAGGGGGCACCCGGGGCGACGGCGGGCGCTCCACCCGATCCGAAGTGCAGGCTGAGAGGCATCCCGGCCTCGGCGGCAACGGCCAGGAACGGATCCCAGTGGTCGGTGTGGAACGAGGGCAGACCGAGGGCGTGGGGCGCCTCGGTGAACGAGACTCCCTTGGCTCCCTTCGCCGCCACTCGTTCGGTTTCTCGCACCGTGGCCGTGATGTCCCAGAACGGCACCAAAGCCAATGGGATCTGCCGGCCCGGCATCGCCGCGCACCACTCGTCGATCATCCAGTCGTTGTAGGCGACGACGCACGCGGTGGCCAGATCCTTGTCATTGGCAGCAAAGAAGGTGCTCCCGGCGAAACCGGGGAAGCTGGGAAAACACAGCTGCGCGTGGATGCCGTCCACGTCCATGTCCTCGAGCCGGGCCTGGGGGTCGTAACACCCCTTGCGCATATGGTCGTACGAGACGGGGTCGAGCCCGTACTCCTCGCGGGGCTTGCCGGCGACCGCGTTGAGGCCGACGTTGTAGTGCGGCTCACCCTCGAACCACCAGACGTCGCGGCCTTCGTCGTCACGGACGTTTTTGGGCCCCTCCTCCTTGAACTTCTCCGGGAGCCGGTCCTGCCAGACGGTGCGATGTTCGATGACGTGATCGTCGACCGAGATGATTTGCACGTCGTCCGAAAGTGCCATAACTAGATGATACGCGACTTGGGCCGCCGTGTGAAGCGGTCCCTGGTCCGGTCCGGCCACCCACCGACTGGCACTTGACCGTTGGCCCGCCAGTGGGAGGTCACCCGGGAAACGAGCACCCCATCGCCGGCTGGCCGCTTCCTACCCTCATGAGGAGATTGGACCGTGCCCAATTCTCACTCGGCGGTGCCGGATATCCTGCGCCGGCTCGGTCCGCTCCTGATAGTGCGCCCCGAGGACCGGGACGCACTATCAGCTCTGTTCGAAGCGGGTGGACCGGGACACAACCAGGCCCAGCCCCGGTCGGCTACCGCGGCGCCGAGACGGACGTTCCACAATTGGATGCTTGATCATGGATGTCTGATAATGGGTCATCCGACCCGAGGAGGTAGCTCGTGACCCGTCCGACCGAGGCATTGCGCTCGCTGATCGACGCCGGTACGCCGTTCATGGCGGCCGAATGCTACAGCGCACTGACGGGCCGAATCGTCGAGCACGCAGGCTTCGAGGCGGCGTACATGGGTGGTCATGCCGTGTCCATGATGCACTTTGCCATCCCCGACTGCGGCGTCTTCACCCCGACCGAGATGATCGACCAGGCCGGACGGGTGGCAGACGCCGTTACCATTCCCCTCATCGTCGATGCCGACCAGGCCGGCGAATCGGTGGCGGATGTCTTCCGCTCAGTCAAGGGCTACGAGCGCGCGGGCATAGCCGGCATCCACATTGAAGACGAGGTCCCGCCCAAGCACTCGAGTTGGGATGGCCCGCTCCTGCCGATCGCCGACATGCAGGCTCGCATTGCCGCGGCGGCCGAGGCGCGCACCGATCCGGCGTTCGTGCTCATCGCCCGGTGTGACGAACTGTACGACGACGGTGGCGGCGGCACTGGTTCGCTGGACGAAGCCGTCCGACGAGGCATCGCCTACGCCGAGGCCGGTGCCGACCTCTACCTGCCCACCTTCGCGGGGCAGGAGGACCTGACCCGCATCGTCGCCGAGGTTCCGATTCCGATCGCCGGCTACGGCCCCTTGCTCGATGGCCTGCGCATCGCCTTGTCGACAGGCTGGGGCGTCGCCGGCGCGGCCCGGTCGCACCAGCAGTGGGCCGCACACCTCCGTCAGCATGGGGACCTCCCACCCGAGGCGTTCGGGTTCGACGACAAGGATCAGCTGATCGATCAGGACATCTACGACCAGATCACGGCAGGATGGGCCGCCCGGACCGGACGGCCGGTGCGCACCACCCGATGACGAAGCTGACCGAGTACACATTCGGCTCTGGAGACCAGGCGGGCCCCGGACCGCAGATCCACTTGGGGGCGAGTCTCGGGCCCTACCAAGGGTACGTCGACGCCGATGCCGGCACTGCCTTCGGATGGGCGACCAATGACGCGAGCGCCGCCTACGTTGAGGGGCGAGCGGTGCCGCCTCTCTATTCCGTCGCCCTCGTGCTGCCTGCGCTGCACGAGGCCAACATCGAATGCATCGATGATGGAGCCATCTCGGGGGTCACGGGATCGGTGCACGGCGAACAGGATGTCTACTTCCACGCCCCCGTGCTACCGGACTCGACGGTGCGGTGGAGTGTGACGCCGTATGCGGCCCACCAGACTCCGGCCGGGGTCCTTCTGACCCAGCGGATAGCGGTGAGCGACACAGAGGGCACCCTGCTCGTCGAGCACTACTGGTCGTCGCTCTTTATCGGGGGCACGACGAAGTCGCTGGGCGGCCCGGTGCTCGCCGATCATCGCTATCCCGAGGACGCCCGGCAACGCATCATCGGTGACGAGACGCTGGGCGTTCCCCTCGACCAGGCCTTCCGCTACGCCGGCGTGTCCAACGACCATGCTCCCCATGCACTCGATGACGACGCTGCTCGTCACGAAGGGCTCCCGTCGAAGATCCTCCAGGGGATGTGCACGCTGGCCCTGTGCGGCAGCGCCGTGTTTCGGCTGGCCGACGTTGGTGACCCGAACTCACTCCGCCGTCTCGCCGCCCGGTTCGCGGCGCCCGCCTTTCCGAAACGCGACCTGACCGTCGAGGTCGCCGAGATGGGTACGACCGATGATGGCTTCCGGTCCCTGGCCTTCGAGGCCCGTTCCGGCGGCACGCTGTGCATCAGCCACGGACGGGCCGAGTTCGATCTCTCGTGAACAAGCCCGAACCAGTGCCGGACGAAGTCTCGCTCCATTACTGGGAAGGGGCCCGCCAGGGATCCCTGCTCTTGCAACGCTGTCCGGCTTGCCGTTTCTACGTCCATCCTCCCGGCGTGGCCTGTCCGCGCTGTTTGTCCGAGCCGCTCGATGTCGTACCTGCCTCCGGCCGGGGCACGGTCTACGCCTTCACGGTGGCCCGCCAGGCCTTTGACCCGGCCTTCGCCGACGACCTTCCCTACGTGCTCGCCCTGGTCGAGCTGGACGAACAGCCCGGACTTCGAATGGTGACCAACATCGTCGACGCCGAGCTCAGCGAGATCACGGCGGGGGCGTCGGTCGAGGCCGCGTTCGAGATACGGGGGCAGTGGTCGATACCCCAGTTCCGGCTGAGGCCTCGGCGAGTTCGATGACGGGGCTCACCCGCCCGGTGGCGATCGCCGGGGTGGGCTACTCCCCCATTGTCCGCAGTGGCCGCCACGACGTCCGCCGGCTCACGCTCACCGCCTGTCGAGCCGCCATTGCCGATGCCGGGCTCACCGTCTCCGACGTCGACGCCATCATCGAGTATCAGTTCGGCGCCCGGGGAGACTCGCCCGTGGCCATCGGTGCCCAACGCCTGCTCGGGATCTCGAACCTCACCGTCTTCAACGACCTCATGGGCACCGGACCGTCCGGCCTGGCCGGGGCCATGGACGCGACGATGGCGGTGGCCTCGGGTGCGTGTGAGACCGCGCTGGTCTATCGGTGCATCACGCGGGCGGCCGGCCATACCGGGGCCCTGGCATCCGAACCGGTGCGAGCGGAAGGGGCCCTGCAGTTCACGGCACCGTACGGCCTCGGCGGCGGGATCATCCACACGATGGGAATGCGCAAGCAACGGCGGATCGCCGAGCTCGGCGGCTCCAACGAGGACTACGGGCGCATCGCCCTCAACGCCCGCACCTGGGCGGCCGGGAACGATCGGGCCGTACTCCGGGAGCCCATCACGATGGACGACTATCTCTTCTCGCGGCCGGTCGCCGACCCCCTGGTCCTGTTCGACTGCGACTACCCGGTGAACGGGGCGTGCGCGGCCATCATCACCACGGCAGAGCGGGCGGCCGATCTCCCACAGCCCGTCGTGCTCGTTGACGCCATGGCCTATGGGACGGGAGCCAACCCCGACTGGATCTACGCCGAGGACTTCCTGTTCGGAGGCACGCGACCGTGCGCCGACCGCCTGTGGTCCAGGTCCTCGGTCCGGCCCGGGGACGTGGACGTCGCCGAGCTCTACGACGGATTCACCCACATCGCCATTTCCTGGGTGGAGGCTCTCGGATTCTGCGGCATCGGCGAGTTCGGCGACTGGGTGGACGAGGGAAGGCGGATTGGCCCCGGTGGGTCGTTGCCGCTGAACACCCACGGCGGTCAGCTGACCGAGGGCCGCATACACGGGCTCGGCTTCTTGACCGAGGCCGTGCTCCAGCTCCGTGGCGACTGTGGCGTCCGCCAGGTCGAAGGAGCCCGGGTGGCCGTCGTGGCCAACGCCCACGGACCGCAGTGTGGGGCGATGGTACTGACCAGTTCCTGATCAGTCGGGTTGTGTCTCCGCCGTCGTCGGCATCAGGTTGAGCGCCGCCCTACCGCCCTCGCTGCCGGGGTCGTCGCCCAGGTAGGCGGCCCGAACCGCCGGATCATTGCGGACGTCGTCCGGTGTTCCCTGAGCGATGAGCTGGCCGAAGTCGAGGACGAAGATGTTGCTGCACAGCCGGAGCACGCTGGCCACATCGTGCTCGACCAACAGCAGCGAGATGCCTTCATCGAAGACGGTCCGCTCGAGCGCATCGGCCAACCGGCCGGCTTCGTTGACGTCGAGACCAGAGAGTGGCTCATCGAGGAGCACCACCGTGGGGCCGCTGGCCAAGGCCCGGCCCACCTCGACCAGGCGGGTGGTGCCGAGCGGCAGCACCTCGACCACCGATTCGGCCACCGAGCCGAGGGAGAGGAGCTCGATCAACGACTGAATCCGATCCGCTTCCTCGCTCCCGGGCTTGCGCAGGCTCGCCCCGGTGAACATGTCCGTCCACAACCGCGAACGGGCATGGCGGGTCCGGTAGGCCAGAGTCAGGTGGTCCCGGACGGTGAGGCTCGTGAACATCTCCGGTTGTTGGAACGTGCGGGCCAGACCGCGCCGAGCCCGGACCTGTGGGCTGGAGGCCGTCACGTCCCTCGCGCTGACCAAGACTGTGCCGGCCGTCGGCCGAAGGAGACCCGAGCACACGCCGAAGAGGGTGCTCTTACCTGCCCCGTTCGGCCCGACCAGCCCGATCAGGGATGCCCGGGGCACCGACAGGCTGACCCTGTCGAGTGCGGCCAGTCCCCCGAAGCGCATACTCACCTCCCGAGCTTCGAGCACCGGAGGTTCGGTGGAGTCGAGGATCGGGCCCGCCGTCATCGCGCCGGTCATTGCACAGCCCCGGAGCCGACGCCGGACAGACCCGGGGCCGATGCGTCGACAGGATGTTCCCGATCGGGAGTCCCGGTGGGCCTCTTCGGCCGGGTCGACCGGAGCCTTCCCAGTAGGGAGCGGAGCTGGCGGGCTTGTACAGCCAGGATGCCATCAGGGTTCTTGGCGATGCCGATGGCCCCCAGCCCGAACAAGAGCGGAGGGACCTGGGCGAACCAGCTGGGGAGGTAGGTAGAAGCGATGCCCGGCAGAATGGTGAAGGTCAGGCCGGCGATGAGGGCGGAGATGTTCGATCGGATGCCGATCGTGACCAGGACGGCCAGCCAGATAACCCCGCCCAGAGTCGAATAGTTCGCCGGCAGGGCGACCCCCAAGGTGACGGCCAGGAGTGCACCACCGACGCCGGCGACGAACGCGGCGATCCCAGCGACGATGACCTTCATCTGGAGCACGCTGACGCCCACGGTCTTCGACGCCGGCTCGCTCCAACGGACCGCGGTCAGGGCCATCCCCGTACTCGACCGGCGCAGGTTGACGATGAACACGGCGACGATTGCAAACACCGTCAATCCCACGTAGGCGAGTGCTTTGCTCGACGTGGCGAACGACGGGGGTGACATGTTGACCCCGATCCCGTCGTTCAGGAAGAAGTTCTGGCTGAACACCAGGTTCTCCATCAGCAGTCCAAAGGTCAGCGTGACCAGGGCGACGTAGAGGTCACCGAGCCGGATGGTGAGCAACCCGATGAGGACGCCCATGGGCAACGCCACTATCCCTCCGGCGACAACAGCGGCGAGCACGGGCCAGCCGTGGTTCGAGGCCAACTGGGCGGCAGTGATGCCCCCCACGCCGCCAAAGGTGGCGATGCACAGCCAGACCATGCCACCCTCCCCGGTCACCAGGGTGAACGAGAGGAAGAGCACGCCGTAGGCGATGCCCGAGGCTAGGAGGCCGACCCAGAAGCTGCTCAGGAACAAAGGCAGCACGGCGACCAGGACAAATGCAGCCAGCGCCGGGCCCCATCCGAGGGAGCGGCTCCGCACCCGAGGTCCGTCCCCGCTCTCGGCGGTGACCTGGTCCTGACCGTGCACCACGAGGGCCCGGTCGAGTGCTCCTCCGACCCCCTCTGACTCGCTGACCCGGCCCGTTCGCACCATGTGGTACACGAGGAACACGGCCATGACGACGAAGGGAATGCTGGGGATCACCGCGGGAGTGAACGAGCTGTTAGCCGGCAGATAGTGCGGGATAACTGCGCCGGCCACCCCCATGAGCAAGCCGACGATGACCGCGGTCGGTATGTTCCTGAGCTTTGCCGCGATCACGGCCGCGAACGCCGACGCCATGAGCAGGGTGTAGTCGTTCGGGTCGAGCCCGATGATCGGGGCCGACAGCACGCCGGCCACGCCGGCGAGGAAGGTGCTCGACGCCCAGACCCCAATGGAGATGGCGGTCGGATTCGTACCCGACAGGGAAGTCATAGCTGGTGAGTCCACCATCGACCGCACCCGCAGCCCGACATCGGTGTATCGGATCACGACGGCGCCGGCCGCCACGATGATCACGACCGCGGCGTACACGATGATCTGGTCCATGGTCACGGGCACGCCGAGGAAGCGGAAGACTTTGACCGGTTCCGGGGCCAACCCAGGGGCCTTCAGGATCGACTGGGTTCCGAAGAACAGCGTCGCCAACGGTGGGATGGTGACGGACAACCCCAAGGTAGCCACCACTTTGGTGAGGGTCGATGCCAGGCGCAGGAGCCGGAAGAGGACGAGATAGAGGAATACGCCAAGCAGTGGTCCAACTACAAGTAGTGAGATCACCGCGGCCTCTGGGATTCCCCATAGAAGTTGTGTGTGCAGGTAGTAGAAGAATCGGGCGATGAAGAAGGCGAGCGCTCCGAAGGCAAAGTTCAAGATGCCTGACGAGAGGTACGTGACCGTCAGCCCAGCCGCGGTGATGGCATAGATCCCACCGAGTACCAGCCCAGCGATTACGTACTGCAGCACCTAAGAGCCCCCCTCTGTGGTCTCAACAATGTACAAATCGCGAGTGTACAAACTCACAAGCCGGCGTGCAGTTGCGAGCAGGGGAAGTCCGGCGCTAGGACCTCCTACGATGACGGGGGGGTGTAGGACATTCGTTTCCCGCACACTGGGGCCCCGCCGTTGGCCACAACGAACTTCCCGCTTTTCAGCTGCACGACGTAGGTGCAGCCAGTGGTGGGGATCATGGCCAGGGTGCCGAATCCCTTGAAGGTGACCGGGCTCGGCAGGATCCCGCCGGCGTTGTAGTTCGAAACCTGACGCAGGTTGTTGATAAACCCGGATCGCGTCGGGTTCTTGCCGGCCGACTGAAGCCCCTTGATCATCAGATCGACGGCAATGTACGAGCCGTACAGGCCCAAGTCTGGAATGTCCGACGACGTGTACCCAGGATCGTACTTCTTGAATGCGTTGAGCATTGCGGTCACGGGAGCACTCGGCGTCGTGAAGTTGATGCCAGCCAACACGTAGTTTTGGTCGAAGGCAGCTGCGGCCGTCGACTTACCACTGATGTCGCTGCTGTACCCCGTGTAGTAGAACTGCTTCGCCTTGACGCCTCCCTGCTTGACCGCGGTGGCGAGGGCGACATCGGACGAATCGACCAAGGGCGCTTGGACGCCATTGCACCCGCTCGACTTTATAGCGAGCACGTCTGCCGTGAAATCGACCGCGCCGAACGGCACTGAATAGTTCTGGTAGCAGTCTGCAATTCCTACTGCTTTGGCCGAGGCGACGGTCGCCGCCGCGGCGTCGGTGGCGGACGGCGAGATGCCGTAGGCGAGCGATGCCAGCTTGGTCACGCCGATGCTCTTCAAGAAGGTTCCGAAAAACGTGTTGGTGTACAGCTTGCCGTCGAACGGGGTGTACGACGGCGGACTGTAGGTGAACATGTTGGAATTCGGCTGCTGTCCCCATTCAGGCCCATCGAAAGCGCTACCCGTTACCGGCACTCCCTGTTGGTTGAGGTATTTCGCACCGCCGAAGGTCGTAGCAGAGAAATCCACGACGCCGAAGACATTGTCCTGTTGGACGAGCTCTTGAGCCGCCGTCTGATTCGCACTCGGGCTCGACGTGTCGTCCTTCGTCACCAACACCAGCTTGCGGCCGTCGATGCCACCTTTGGCATTCTGCTCCTTGATCCTCGCCATCGCACCGGCGGGACCGTCGGTAAACGTGGACGACGCAACACCCGTCGTAGAGGTGATATATCCGATGGTGATCGTGTTCGAGGTCACCCCGGGGCTGGAGCTACTGGCGGCAGCGGCACCAGCAGTACCAGCAGTACCAGCGACGGTTACTACCAGAACCGTGATCGCCATCAGCCGTACAAGCAATCGTTTCATTCCCCCACCCTCCGAGTCGTTCTGCCACCCGGTCCCCCCGAACAGCTGCCTACAGCAAATCACACTTCGTACAAAACGTCTAGGAGTCCGGCTGATTCCAGTTTGGCGAGCTCAGGTGAATTCACCACCTGTCTTTTTGGGAGGCGACCGACGCATCATCGCTCGGCCGGATTGTGGAGGATCTCGCGGAATGGCACGTCGCGGTCGACTTGGGGTTCTCTCGGCAAGCCGAGTACACGCTCGCCGATCGTATTTCGCTGAATCTCGCTCGTCCCACCGGCGATAGCGGTCATCGGAGAGAAACAGAGTGCCTGAGCGAGCACTCTGCCTTCAGCATCGTCTGTCCGCCAGGCCTGGGAACTGGGACCCGCGAGCTTCATGCCCAAGCTCGCCGACTGACGAGACAGGATCGCCGTCGCCAGCTTGGCCACCGATCCTTTGGCTCCCACTGGGATGCCGGCCGCGATCTCGTCACGCATCTTCTCCCCCATGTACCTGAGTACATGCTCGGCGATGTACAGCTGGGCCAGCTCTTGGCGGGTGCCGGGATCTGCGCTCAGCCCCTTTCCCCGAGCCAGATCGATGAAGCGAGATGATGCCGGTGACGTCCAGCCCTGTCCGCTTCCGGCTGCGCCCGTACCGGCCCCGAGGGCCAATCGCTCATGGGTGAGCATGGCGGTCAGCGCCCGCCAGCCGTTGTTCTCCCCGCCGACCAGGTTTTCGGAGCCAACGCGGACTTCGTCGAGGAACACCTCGTTGAAATGTGCGTCCCCGGTCATCTGGCGCAAAGGCCGGATCGTCACGCCCGCCGCCCGGAGATCCACGATGAACATTGACAGTCCTTGATGCTTGGGGAGGTCAGGATCACTGCGGGCCACGCAGAGAGCAAAGTCGGATTCACCGGCACCTGACGTCCACACCTTCTGGCCGCTGATGATGTACTCGGCTCCGTCACGCGCCGCCCGGGTCTGGAGACCGGCGAGGTCCGAGCCGGCGCTTGGCTCGGACAGGAGCTGGGTCCACACTTCTTCGCCCCTGATCATCCGTGGAACGTGCCGTCGCTTCTGTTCCTCCGTTCCGAAGTCGAGCAGCGTAGGAGCGCAGATACCGGTGGTCACAACCTCCCCGATGGGTGGCAGGGCATAGAGCGAGACCTCCTCATTGAAGGCCTTTTGATGCTCCTTACTCAGCCCCCGGCCTCCGTAGGCCGGGTCGAGTGTCAGGCCAAGAAGGCCCGCTTCCCACAGCGCGCTGCGAAACGCCTGGGTCGCTCTGGGATTGGATGCCGCCGATCCGGCGAACTTCTCCCCGTTCTCGGCCAACCAGGCCCGAGCGGTCAAGCGAAAGGACTCAACATCAGTCACTTGTTCATCCTTGTCTCGTCTCACCCTTGGACCCGCGCATAGCTCATTCACATTGGCCCGAATAGATCGATCGGAGCTGGGTCATACGCTGGGAGGCACCGGTGAACGGTCTCCTGGGTCACCGTCTCCAACGACGACCAAATCTAGCCGATGGTCGCGATCCTCGCCGCTTGACGAATTCAGTCGGCGACCAATTGAGACGTGAACCGGTTCATCTCCGGAGTGCTCGTGCAAGCGATGGGGTGACGTGGCATCGTAGAGAACGTGGCCGGAGACCTGATCCTACGGGCCGAGCACCTCGATGTTCGTTATGGGCAGTCGAGGGCACTGTTCGACGTCGCCCTCGATCTACCGGCCGGTTCGACGGTCGCGCTGCTCGGGCCGAACGGCGCCGGCAAGTCGAGCTTGGCCCGGGCGCTCTCGGGGCTTGTGCCCGTCAGCCGGGGAACGGTCGTCTTCGACGGGACCGACATCACCCGCTGGCCGGCTCATCGCCGTCGACGGGCCGGGCTCACCTACATCCCCGAGGGGCGTGGCATCTTCCCGGGCCTCTCGGTCGTCGACAACCTGCGCATGGCTGTCCGCCAGGCCGGCGGGCGCAGCGAGCGGGAAACAGCCATCGAACGGGCGGTGGAGCTATTTCCCATCCTCGGTACGCGGCGCATGCAGCGAGCGGGCAGCCTCTCGGGGGGCGAGCAGCAGATGTTGGCCCTGGCCAGGGCCCTGGCTGTTCAGCCCAAGGTGGTCATCGCCGACGAGATGTCCCTCGGCCTCGCCCCGCTGGTCGTCGACCTCGTCTTCGACGGCCTCGACAAGGCCCGGGCCTCCGGAGCCACCGTCTTGCTCATCGAGCAGTTCGTTCACCGCGCCCTCGAGCTAGCCGACTACTGCATCATCTTGTCGAGAGGCGAGGTCGGCTGGCACGGTCCGGCCGCGGCGGCAGGTCCCGAGATCCTCGACCGCTACCTGGGCGAGGCCGCACCAGCCCCGCCCGGGTAGCGGGTCGGACGGCTATGAGGATCAGTGAAGGAGTGGATCCCGGGGCAGGCCGAGGATCCTCTCGGCAATCTGATTGCGCACGATCTCCGACGTCCCACCGGCAATGGTGAGACAGCGGGTGAATAGGAACGATTGGACGGACGCGGCCTCGTCACCGTCGACGTACGCTGCTTCTTCGCCAGCCAGGGAGAGCGCGAGATCAGCGGTGCGCTGCGCATGTTCGGCCTGGATCATCTTGGAGAGGTTCCCCTCGGGACCGGGCACGCCCGCCACCGCCCGCTCAGCCTGACGAAGGTTCATGAGGCGGAGCGTCGCTCGCTCGCTGATGAGCCGGCCCAACGGGACGGCTGCACCGGGTTCGTTTCCGTGCGCTCGGTAGAGGGACTCGAGCTCCACGAAACTGCCCGCCCCCTGGCCTCCGATGGTGACCCGCTCGTTTCCGAGCGTCGATCTCGCCACCGTCCACCCGGCATGCACCGGTCCGACGACTTCGTCATCGGGAACAAAGACATCAGACAAGAAGACCTCGTTGAACATGGCATTGCCCGTCGCCTCCCGCAATGGCCGAACCTCGACCCCTTGGGCCTTCATGTCGATCACCATCGTCGTGATGCCGGCGTGCTTGGGGGCCTCGGGGTCCGTTCGCACCGTGGCCAGGCCGTGGGTCGACATGTGGGCACCGCTGGTCCAGATCTTCTGGCCGTTGATCAACCAGCCGCCGTCGACGCGCTCGGCCTTGGTCCGGATACCGGCAGCGTCGGAGCCGGCGTCGGGCTCACTGAAAAGCTGGCACCAGTAGATGTCTCCTTCCATACTCGGTCGGATCCATCTCCGTGCCTGATCCTCGCTCGCGTGCTGGATCAGGGTGAGGACGATCCAGCCGCCGATGCCCACGACTCCTGGTCGACGGATACCCCGTAGCTCTTCTTCAATGACCAGTTGCTCCACCGGGCCGGCAGCGCGTCCCCACGGGCGGGGCCAATGAGGGTGCGCGTAACCCTCGTCGAGAAAGGCAGCGTCGCGCGCTCGATCGTCGAGTTGCGTGACCCGGCCGAGAAAGTCCTGGACCTCTCGGCGGTACTTCTCGGCCCCGGCGGGCAACTCGATGCCCTCCTGTCCCCCCGTAACCGAGGCGCTCAGGACGGCCACATCCTCGGCCAGGGCATCGAACGGCCCGACGAAAGCAGCTAGGGCTCCGGCCCGTCGCAGGTGCAGGTGGGCATCGTGTTCCCACGTATATCCGATTCCTCCATGGACCTGGATGTTCGATTTGGCACACGACAGGTACCCACCGAGAGACTCCAGCGCGGCAATCGCTGCGGCCAGCTCCAGTTGCGCCGTTGGTCCGGCCCTCCGGGCCGCATCCCAGGTGGAGGCGACCGCCCGTTCGGCGTCAGCCAGCATTTCGGCGCACCGGTGCTTCACCGCTTGGAACGTCCCGATCGAACGGCCGAATTGTTGGCGGACTTTGGCGTATTCGGTGGCAGCTTCGACACAGGCGCCGGCGCCGCCGGCTGCTTCGGCCGCGGCCAGCACGCGGGTCAGACGTCGGCAGACCGTTCGGCCCCCGGCGATCACGTCCGCGCCGGCCAGCTCAACCTCCGAGAGTACGACGGTCTGGGCCGGGCACGTGGGGTCGAGGTTCTCACGCATCTCGATGCGAACGTTGTCCTGATGGCGCTCGACCAGGACCAGATCGTCCCCGGCGGCGAGTACGAGGACGTCGGCGAGGCCGGCGCCGAGCACCATCGGCCAACGACCCGAGAGGACTCCCGCCTCAGCGATCGCCGGGTCGCCGACCAGGCCGACACCGGCCGTCATCGAGCCGTCGACCAGGCCGGGAAGCCAGCGTCGGCGCTGCAGGTCTCCGCCGGCCTCGGCCAAGGTCGCCGATGCGATCACGGTGGGGAGAATCGGGCCGGGGGCCACGACCCGTCCCAGCTCTTCGAGCACCACCGCCAGTTCGAGCAGTCCGAACCCCGCCCCCCCGAATGCTTCGTCTACGTGCAGCCCCAGCCAACCCAGGTCAGCCAGGTCGCTCCAAAACGGCGGTAGGTCCGGCTCGGCGACGTCGAGGCACGACCGGGCCGCGCTGATCGCGGCCTGCTTGTCAAGAAACGACCGGGCGACGCTGGACAGCTGGCGATGGTCCTCGGAGATGGCGATCGGCATGGCCACATCTTGGCAGATGTCATCTTCGTACAAATATCGAATCGCCGACCATCGTTGGCCCACACCGGGGCCGCCGCCGGTCGGCTTACCTCGTAACCCTTCCGCCGTCACGACGTTCGACCTAAAAAAAATTCGACGCCGCCCTAATGTTACGATTACAATACGGACAGCGAAGCACACGTAGCGCGCCACAAAGGGAGACGCGTACAGACATGACTTGGGGGGGCCCATGAGAGTAAGACCGTTGCCTGTCGGCGCCGTTGCCGCTGCGCTCATCGCGGGCGTGATGGGCATGACCACCACTGCGAGTGCAGCATCGAGCGTACCGGGGGTCACGTCGAAGACCATCACCATCGGCTTTATCGGCAACCTGACCGGTGTTGCCTCCTCGACCTTCTACGACTCGGTCGGTGGGATTCAGGCCCGTATTGACCAGCAAAACGCCAGCGGCGGTGTGAACGGCAGGAAGTTGAGCGTGATCGTCAAGAACGACACGTCGTCTCCCACCACCGACCAATCGGTGGCCCAGGAACTTGTCAATGCCGGGGTGTTCGGGGTAGTCGGCGACTCCTCGTTCCTGTTCTCGGGGGCTAAGACCCTGCAGCAGGCCGGCGTGCCGGTGACCGGTGCGGCGTTCGACGGGCCCGAATGGGGCCAGAAGCCCTACACCAACATGTTCAGCTACATCCCGGTGACCGAGACACCGTTCAACGGACAGGTGCACAACTACGACTACTGGGGCCCGTTCATGAAATCCGTCGGGATTACGAAGCTGGCGGGCCTGGCCTACGGCATCTCGCCATCGGCCAAGGCGGCCATCGCCACCACCCTGGCCAGTGCCAACCAACACGGGATCCCAACCTGTTACGCAGACAATTCGGTGCCCTTCGGAGGGGTCGACTTCACCGCCGACGCGCTGGCCATACGGTCTGCTGGCTGTAACGGTGTGGTCATGGCCCTGGTCGACTCATCTGATGTGGCCGTGGCCCAGGCGCTGAAGAATGGCGGAGTGAAGGCGAAGCCATTCCTGAGCGGTACTGGCTATGACCAGGCGGTCGCGGCCAGCCCGTCGTCGATGACGGCACTCGAAGGGGGCTATGCCGATGCCACGGTCAACTTCACTACGCCCAACTCCGCCACCCAGGCGATGGTCGCCGCCCTCAAGAAGTACGACAAGCAGTATCACGGTGGCGTGCCCGATTTCGGGACCACCGTGGCCTATCTGGCCACGGACCTGATGATCAAGGGCATGCAGGCGGCAGGAAAGAACCTCACGCAGTCGGGGTTCATCTCGGCCATGTACAACAAGGTGAAGACGTATGACGCCGGCGGGATCCTGGCCAGCGCGAACACCTATTCGCTCAAGACCTTCGGCACGGTTGACATGCTGCCGAAGACCGCCTGTACCTATTGGATCGGGATCCAGAACGGGAAGTACGTCACGGCCAACGGTGGCAAACCAGGATGCGGAGGCTTGGTCTCGGCTCCGTCCCCCTGACCGACCGGGCCGCCGCCCGGGGCGGCGGCCCGAAGCTCGCCGACGTTGTGGGCCAGGACATCGAGCGCGTCCATAGGTGCGCTGCGCACCGTGCGGGCGAAGGCCACGTTCGGCAGGCAACATGTTCCGCCCGCGTCATGCGCGGCAACAAATCTCCGGTAGCCATCGGAGGCGAGCGCGTGACCGCCATGTGGTGAGTGGCCCCCGAACCCGGTACGGTCCTCCCATGCCGAGCGGTGCTCCCATCGCCAACGATCCCCTCCGTGAGGGCGCACCGGGGGGACCCGACGGGCGGTTGGTGCTTGTCAGCTTCGATATCGACGGGACGCTCGAGGACGGTGATCCTCCCGGTCCCGTGGCCATGTCCATCACCCGCAGGGCTTTGGAGCTCGGGTACGTCGTCGGCAGTGCGTCCGACCGCACACTGCGTGAGCAGGCCAAGATGTGGGCCGAGCGCGGCATCGAGCCGGACTTCGTCTGCCATAAGCACACTCTCGGCTCGGTGACAGAACGGTTCACGGCGGTCCGACGAGTACACATCGGTGATACCCATGTCGACGAGCACTACGCCCGGCTGGCGGGCTTCGAGTTCGTTTTGGCCACCAGTGTCCCCGAGGTTGGCTCGCCTGGATGGATCTTTTGAAGGGCAAGCTCCGGAGCGCGCCATGAGGCACCGAAGTCACCGCCGGCGGCGGCCAACGCCCCGGGGCCAAGGAGGCTGGTCGGACGTGTGTCGTTCATGGGCCCGAGATGGGCTGGACCGTGCACACCGGAGTCAAACCATGTACAAAATAGGGATATGAATCGGCCGATGTTCCCGGATAGAGCGACTGCACCCTTGGAGGGCTGGACGTTCGGGCGTCTGGTTCAAGGAAGGGCACTGTGGAACTCGATCTGACCACCGAGCAGGAGTTGCTCCGGGACACCGCGGCCAAGTTCATGGACGCCACCTGTCCGCTCGACGTTGTCCGTCAACTGGACGGGGCGGAGAGCGGCCTCCCGACGAGCTATATGCATGATGCGGCCGAGCTGGGTTGGTTCTCCCTGCTCGTGCCGGAGGAGAACGGAGGCGGCAGCGTTTCCGGCTGTGGGCTGCGCGACGCGGCAATCGTCGCGGAAGAACGGGGCCGACGACTCCAGCCCGGACCCTTCGTCCCGATGAACATCGTGGCTGCAGCGCTCGGCGCTCAGGGTTCCGCCGGCCAGAAGGAAAAGGTCCTCCCGGCGATTATGAACGGGGATGCCGTTGCTACCTGGGCGGCGGCGAACGCCGCGGGCGCGTGGGAGCCCGGCGCTGACGTGTCGGTGTCCTCCGCCAACGGGCGGTTCGTCCTTTCCGGGCGCGCCGGTCTGGTCCAAGACGCCAGTCTGGCCGACTGGTTCCTCGTGGCGGCAACGGGCCCTGACGGGCTGTGCCAGTTCCTGATTCCCTCCTCGAACACCGGCGTCACGATCACGCCACGTCGGGCGCACGACATCACCCAGCGCTTCGCGTTGGTCGATTTCGACCGAGTCGAAGTCGACCAAGAGGCATTGGTCGGCGAGCCGGCCAACACCAGCGCGGACCTGGATCGCCAGCTACAGCTGGCCTTGGTCCTGTTGGTGGCCGAGACAGTCGGGGCGATCGACGCACTCTTTGAGATGACCCGGCAGTACGCCATCGACCGGATCGCGTTCGGCCGACCGATCGGCTCGTTTCAGGCGGTGAAGCACCAGTTGGCGGACATGAGCCTCTCGGTAGAGGCCGGAAAGTCTATTGCCACCGCAGCGACGCGAGCTGTCCAAGCCGGCGCGAGCGATGGCAGTGAGATCGCCAGTATGGCCAAGGCATGGGTGGGAGACACCGGCATCGACATCGCCCAGGGCTGTTTCCAAGTATTTGGGGGAATCGGCTACACGTGGGAGCACGATCTCCATCTGTTCCTTCGCCGGATCACCATGAACGCTCTGCTGTTCGGCGAACCGGATTGGCACCGGGAACGGATCTGCGAGATCCACGGACTGTGAGGACCAGATGATGAACGACACCCGTTCCGGAGCCCGGCTGAACGGCGGCGCCCCGCCCGACCTGGACAGCTATCGTCGACAGGCGCGAGCGTGGCTGGCCGAGCACTGCGAGAGGCGGGACGGCCCCCGCGAGTTCCACGAGATCGACTACTACACGCCGGAGGTCATGGCCACCAACCGAGCGCGGCAGCGCGTTCTGTTCGAGGGTGGGTACGCCGGGATCACCTGGCCGACCGAATACGGCGGCCAGGGCCTCCCACCCGAGTACGAAATCGCGTTCCTGGACGAGGCGGGCGACTATCTTCTGCCCGACTTCGGAGTTCTTACCGGTACCACCTTCCATGTTTGCGTCCCGACGATGATCGCCTACGGTCGGCCGGAGTTCCTTCAGGACTTCGTGCCCAAGGTCCTGGCTGGCGAAGCACTCGTGTGTCAGTTCTTCTCGGAACCCTCTTCCGGTTCCGACCTCGCCGGTGCTCGCACGCGAGCGACCAAGGACGGCGAGCAATGGATCGTCAACGGACAGAAGATCTGGAGCACGTACGCCCACCTGTCCGACTGGGGGTTCTGCCTCGCCCGCACCAACTGGGATGTCCCCAAACACCGCGGCCTGACCTGGTTCGCGGTGCCCAGCGACGCCCCCGGTGTGACGATCCGACCCATCCGGCAAATCAACGAGACATCGGAGTTCTGCGAGGACTTCTTCGATGACGTCGTCGTGCCTGATACGAACCGCATCGGCGACGTCGACCAGGGGTGGACGGTTACCCAGACGATGCTGGTGTTCGAGCGGGGCGCAGGTCGTCCTATTGGCAATCGCGACGGCACCAGTCCCGGCCGACTGGCTCCCGACCTCGTTGAGTTGGCCCGTCGGTCAGGTGTCCTGGGCGATGCGGTTGTCCGCCAGAAACTGGCCCGAGCCCACACGATCGATTTCGTCGGGCGGGTGCTGGCATCACGCATCGGCGAACTTGGACGCCTGGGTCGGCTCGACGCAGGAGTGGCCGCGTACGGGAAATTGTTCCTAGGCACCTACAATCCCATACGAGCCCGTCTTGGCGTAGAGATCGGCGGCGCCCAAGCGATGGCGTGGGACTCGTCCGATGAGCACGGGGCCGACACCTCGTTGGCCTACCTGAACTCACGAATCATGTCCATTGCCGGCGGCACGAACGAAATGCAGCGCAACGGCATCGGTGAACGAGCTCTGGGCCTGCCACGCGAACCGAGTTTCGATACCAAGAAGCCATTCAGTCAGGTACTGCACGACGCCAAGGAGTGGACAGGAACGCCCTGACCGGGACCACGCCGAACCTGGAGAACCCAGGGTCGGGAGAAAATGTGCGGCGTACAGACCTTTCCAGGTAGTCTCTTGGCACCATGCCCGCCAAAGCCGCACCCAAGAGTACCGTCTCCACCACGGTCACCTCCAAGAAGGCCTCCGCAAAAAGGGCTGTCGCCAAGGGGTCCCTCCCGGCTACCAATCGGTCGAAATTGTCCATCGTCGCTGAGGGCGGTAACGGCCGGATCCCTCCGAGACGGGCCTCTCTGTCCCAGGAGCGATCGCGGAAGACTCGCCGTCGGCTGGTGCGGGCGGCCGCTCGTTTGTGGAATGAGCGGGGATTCGACGATGGGTTCGATGACACGACGGTCGAGGAGATCGCTCGTATCGCAGGAGTGACCAAGGGCACGTTCTACTTCCACTTCTCGGCCAAGAACGACATCTTGCTCGAGCTGGGATGGGCTACTGCCGACGGGCTCTACAGCGAGGCAGTGAGGTCGGTGGGCGCAGGACGTTCCGGCTTGGTGATAGTGGATCAGCTCCTTTTGTCTCTCGCACGACGAGTGGAGTCGGTCCCACAGGCAGCCATCGTGCGCGTCGTGGCTGAGTTCTACGGTCAAGGCATCATTTCTCGTCGGCCTCCCGGACGTCGGGGGATCGGGGACAGCCTGGCTATTGCGCTGGAAGCAGCCCGCGAGCAGGGCGAACTTCCCTCCACCGTCGAGATCGAGGACCTTGCTCGTTCGCTCACCGCGCTGGCCATGGATGCCCTCCTCACTTGGTCGCAAGGCGACAAGCGGCGCCTCAGAGCCGTGCTTCGCTCACGAGCGGAAATCCTGATAACCGGCGCAGCGGCAACGGCCCCTGCTGTCCCGATCCGGCAGCGGCGCTCAGGCAGCGCCCGATAAGTATCTCTGCTCAGCGGGTTCTTCGACGACGAGGGACCTAGGCCTCGGTGCCAAGGAAACGAGCCAAGTTGCCACGCATGACGGCAAACACATCCTCGTCCGAGAGGTTCTTGAGCTGGCCGAGGTACAAACTGGGGTCGGGCAGGCCTTCCCCGTGCGGAAAGTCGGAGCCGAAGACGATCGGCTCCACTCCGCTCACTTCCATGGCCCTATCGACATTCTCCTCTGGGAACGGAGCGACGAAACAGTGCTTCCGGAAATACTCGGACGGACGCATGTCCAGTTTGCCCCACGTGGCGCGGCGACCCATCATGAAGGAGTGGTCCATCTTCCGCAGAAGATAGGAAAGCCACACGGTGCCTTGCTCTGAAAGCAGGAGTTTCATGTTGGGAAACCGGGCGAACCAGCCTTGGAGGATGGCTGCACCCACGGTCTCCATCGCCGGTCGGTCCCCGTAGTAGAAGACCCACTGGAACGCATCCATGTCGCCGAGCATCACTTCTTCTTCGTTCCATTCGAGTCCTTGGGCCGCGTAGCGGGTCAGGGATGCGAGGTGGGTGGTGAGTCGAATCCCGGCCTCGTTGCACATCGACCAGAATCGGTCGTTCTCAGGTCGGAACGGTGACGTGTGCATCGAGGGGCCGGTGCTCGTCTGGATCATCCTGGGCGTCTCGATCTTCATGATGTCGTCAAGCTGAGCCAGCGCCATGTCCGGATCGGCAAAGGAGACGAACGGAGGAGTGAACAGGCGGTCGGCGTGGTTGAAGCCCCACTCCGCACCGAGATAGCGGTTGAGCGCCGTCAGGTTGGCGTACAGCCCTGGCAAGTCCCCTTCGAATTGAGCTTCTGTCCCCGGAAGGGTGGCGAAGTTGACAGCACACTCAATTCCCTGGGCGTCCATAACCTGGAGCCGATCGGACGGATTGTCCAAGGATTCCTGGAGGGCGCGGTACCGCTGTGCGAATTCCCTCCGACCTTCACGATCGAGGCCCTTCAACGGATTCAGCTTGGTGAGCAACGACCCGGGAATGACTCCGCCGCCCTCCTGATCGGAGCCGCGGTCAGAGACACCGACCTCCTCGAGGATATCGTTGGATCCAACGACCTGGAAGTTCTTGAACGTGAACCGCGGGGGACGTCCGTTGTAGAGCAGCGTCGAGGTTCCGTCGTCCTTGCGGACCTGGCGGATAGCCATCGCCTTCTTGTCCGGGTCGATGTACTGCTCGTAGGCCCCGGTCCTCGGGGTCGAGTGCTCATCGGCGTCGTTGATCAGGAACGGCAATCTCTCAGTCTCATTACTCACCATGGTCATGTGGATCCTCCAGTGCTCACGTGGTCCTCTAGCTCGGCTCGAGCGCGATGTCATCGAGGATCAATCGCAACGTCGTTATTGTACCTCGTTTAACTCCGGCAGCCTCCAGGAGCCCACCCGTCTGTGTCCCTCAGCTCTCCCCGTCGCTGAGCCGATTTCGTCGACCGTGCGACTCTTCGGTGGTTCAGTCGACCAGTCGAAACACGGCCAGCGCCGTAGCAACGAGCCGATGCTGATTTCCCTCATCGACCAACCTCATACGGACGACGTATCGGCCGAGCTGGCCGTCGACCACGTTCCCGCTGGTCAGGAAGGGCCCAATCTTGCCACGGGACACGTACATCACGGTCCAGTCCTCGATCTGGAGCTGATCAGTGCCGGCTTCATTTGCTGCCAGTTCGGCGGCGGCCGCTTCCAACACGATCTGAGTGGGTCCGTGATGCAATGATCCCGAGGTTGAGCCGATCTGCTGGGTGAGCTCCGGCAGTTCCCAGCCCTCGATCGTTCGCCTGGCTCCGAAGGCCACGGGCAACGGTGGCAAATCAGGAGAATCTGGGACCCCCGGGCCTGGATCGACGTAACGGTAACCTGGCGGCGCGGCGGCGAGTTGGACGCCCATGCCCTCGGTGACGGCAAGAATTCGATCAGGCACCGCGGCATCGACGACAACGGCTGTGCCTCCGAATGAGAGCTTTCGGCCCGCGTGGCCGCCACCGTCACTGCGAACCCGGATGGCATCGACGTCAATTCCGCGGTCGACCATGTGGACCGAGCTCATGATGGGCGCCGGAACGCCCGCCGCATCGCCCTCGACCCCAACAGCATCAGCCAGGGCGATCGAGAGGGGCGCAGCCATGAGGCCGCCTCCGGGGTTCCTCATGTCACGGCGGATCGTCATCCTTGCTTCGCCACCCGCCTTGTTGGGATCTGCCCGGGTACCGAGGTAGCGGTAGGTCATCAGACCATCGGGTCCGCCCATCACCGCCTCGAAGCGCTCCCAGAACTCCTCGGTCGGAACGTTCTGGAGCTCATCTACCTTCGCCATCGCCATTACCCCCTTGATTTCGGGCCCTCGGGACCGGCGGACGTGTTATTCGACTCTGCCTAAACTACAACGTCACACCTCGGCGTCTTCGGCTCGCATCACCTCGAAGACGAGGCCCCCGACCTCGGCGAAGAAGAACCTGATCCCCGCTTCGCCCCACGCCGCCAGCGTCAGCTCCGTGCAGGGGATGCCGGCCTCGACGCACCGCTCGTGGGCCCGTTCGAGATGGCGCGTCCCAACGGCAACGCTCCAAATGTGAGGCAGGTCACCCCGAAGTACCTGGAACTGGCGGCTCTCCGTCGAGCCGATGACCACACCGCCGTCTCGGCTGGCACCCCGAAGGGCGGACACACCGTCGATTGTGAACTGACCACATTCGTCGCGGCCCACCGATGGTGGCTTTGTCGTCGGTGAGGCGATGGCGGAACCGAGGCGCCACCCATCCGGTACGTCCAGCACCTCGGTCAGGAAGCGTCGAACCGCCTCGGGATCGGGCGTCACCATCTTGACGTGGTTGATCCGGTCCATGAGGTGTCCGCCGCCTACCGGGCCCAACGGGAGATGTCGCTGAGCCGCTTCACCGACTTGGTATCGAGCTGAAGATCAAATGCCTCCATGTTCTGCTCGTACTGGGCAAAGGTACGCGGACCGATGATCACCGAGGTGACACCCCGTCGTGCCAGCACCCATGCGAGAGCGACGGCGGTTGAGGTCACACCGAGCTCGGCCGCCACGGTGCCCACTTCCTCGGCAACGTCAAAGGCGCGCTGGTCGTCGAGCATCCGAGCCCACAAGCCGCCGCGCCCGACTCGGCTGTCAGGTGGGGGTGCTTGGTCGCGCATGTATTTGCCCGTGAGCACACCGCCCCCGAGTGGGCTGTAGATCATCGTCCCGACCCCGTGGCGCTGACACGTGGGCAAGATGTCGTCCTCGATCCGTCGGCTTACGAGGGAGTAAGAAGGCTGGAGGCTGACGAACGGCGTCCAGCCGTTCCGAACTGCGACAAACTGGGCCTCGACTATCTGCGAGGCAGTCCAGTTGGAGCATCCGATATAGCGGACCTTGCCCGATTGGACGAACCCGTGCAACGTGGCCATCGTCTCCTCGATCGGGGTGTCGGGGTCGGGCCGATGACACTGATAGAGGTCGATGTACTCGGTGTCGAGACGGCGCAAGCTAGCCTCGAGCGCCCGGATAAGGTACTTACGCCCGAGGCCCGTCGAATTCGGACCCTCGCCGATCGAGCCGAAGCCCTTGGTGGCCAGGACCACCTCGTCCCGTCTATGCTTGATCGCCTCCCCGACGACCTCCTCGGACTCCCCGCCGACATACACATTGGCCGTGTCGATGAAGTTGCCCCCGGCCTCGAGGAAGGCATCGACAATGCGCTGGCTCTCTTCCTTGTCGCAGGGCGCCCTTTCGCTGTGACCGAACATCATCGCCCCGAGACAGGCGCGCGAAACGTGCAGCCCGCAACGACCGAGCGTCAGGTAGTCCATGGGTGGGCCTCCTCCGGTTTCCCAAGTGACGCAGGCACGGATACCTCAGGTCCGCCGCAGCATGTTGGCCAGCGGGTGACCGAGATCGAAGTCCACGTCGAACCGCGGCGCCTCTCTCTGCAGCTCCTCGACGGTCCACAACCCGTCCTTGGAAATATGGTCGACGATCGAGAAGGGCTTGAACAGGAAGATCTCGCCGCCCTGCACGTAGAACACGCGGCCATGGATGGGGCATGACTCGGTCGAGAGGTAGGCGACGAAAGGCGAGATGTTGGCCGGGTCCATGGGCGTCCATTGCTCTGCCGGCGGCTCGTCGCGCGGGCGGTCCCCGGGAATGGTCGCGGTGAGGCGCGTCGCCGCCGCCGGCGCGATGGCATTCACCCGGACCCCGTAGCGAGCCAGCTCGGCATCGGCGATGATCGAGAACGTGGCGATGCCGGTCTTGGCCGCCCCGTAGTTGGTCTGGCCCTGATTGCCAAAGAGCCCCGAGGTCGACGAAGTGTTTACCACGGCGCGGGGACTCTCGACGCCGGCCTTGGCCTGCTCCCGCCAGTATGACGCCGCCCACCGGGTCGTGCAGAAGTGGCCTCGCAGGTGCACCCTCATGATGGCGTCCCACTCCTCGGACGACATGTTGGTGAGCATCCGGTCTCGCAGGATGCCGGCGTTGTTGACGAGCACGTGAAGGTCGCCGAAGGCCTCGACCGCCTGATCGATCAGCCGCTGGGCCCCCTCCCAATCGGCGACGTCATCGTAGTTGGCGACGCCAACTCCACCAGCGGCGGTGATCTCGTCGACCACTTCCTGTGCCGGGGTCTGATCGGCACCCGATCCGGTCGGGTCACCCCCAAGGTCGTTGACAACGACTTTGGCCCCCTCCCGGGCGAACAGCAAGGCGTGCTCCCGGCCGATGCCGCGACCCGCACCGGTGACGATGGCGACCCGATCTCGAAGAGTTTCCATTACTCGCTCCACATTCCTTCTCGCTCCCCATTCCTACTCGGTAGCGGGGCTGTTCTGCATATTTGTACGACGATGATATATGTCAAGATGTGGCCGTGCCCACCGACACCTCGGACGATCACCAATGCCATGTGTCCCGTACTATTTCCCATCCGGACACCGAGCCACGCGTCCATCGAACCGGGACCGCGTGGTCGGCCGAGCCCGTATGAAATGATCGAATGCGATCGAAGACCGGGCAAAGGACGGAGATGATGGCGATGGCAAGCGTGCCCGCACCGGACCTGGGCTACAAAGCAACGATCGGCCAGTGCATCAGTCGGGCGGCCCGGCTCTTCGGCGATCGAGATTTCATCGTGCTGCCGGGACAACGGATGACCTTCGCTGAGGCCGATCGGGCCTCGAGGTCCTTGGCCAGGTCCATGTTGGCCGCAGGGGTGGGAAAGGGGTCCCGAGTGGGTCTCTTCTACACGTACGGTGCGGACTGGGTCGTGGCCTGGCTGGCGGCCAGCCGGGTCGGCGCGTTGGTCATGCCCTTCTCCACCATCTACACCCCGGCCGAACTGCGTACCGTGCTCGGCATCGGGGATGTAGCCGTGCTCTTATGCCCGCCCACGATGCTGGGCAAGGACATCGGCAATTTCATGGAGGAGGCCGTGCCTGGTCTCGCCGGGCACCAGGACACCCGGCTCTTCGTCCCCGAGCTCCCGTATCTGCGCTCGATCTGGATGACGGGGGCTACAGCACGCCCCTGGGCCACTTGTGTACCCCTGGCCGGCAACGGCTCGGACGAGATTGTGGATGACAAGCTGTTGGCTGCCGTCGAGGAAAGCGTCGAGCCTGCCGACCTAGCCACGGTCGTCTATACGTCGGGATCGAGCGCACTACCGAAGGGGGTGGTGCATACCCACAGCTCCATCGTTCGCACGACCGCTTCCTTCGGCGAGACGATGTTGGACAATCAGAGCACCGTGGTCTTCTGCGCCTTTCCCTTCTTTTGGATCGGCGGCTTCCTGGTGCTGGGCGGCGCACTGCAGGCCGGACTTACCGTCTGCTGCCTGGAACGCTTCGAAGCCGGCGCCGGGCTGGACATGGTGGAGGAGGAACGATGCACCATGATCGCGGCCTGGCCGTCGCTCATCCAGTCCATGCGGACCCACCCGAGCGCCGGGAACCGCAACCTCGACCACTGCCCGATCCTCACTTCCGGTCCGTCTGATGTCGCCCTGGTGGGGGCCCCCGTGCCTGGCATCCCGGGGCACCGGGGCATGAGCGAGACGGTCGGCAACTGGAACGGCGTGGAACGCATCATCGTCGACCCCGACACCGGCAGCCAGCTTGACGACGGCGAAGAGGGCGAGCTTCTGATCCGTGGTTATGGAGTCACGCAGGGTTACTACAAGAAGGAACGGGAGGAGGTCTTCGACGCCGACGGTTGGCTGCACACCGGCGACCGGTGCTTCATCATCGAAAATCGGCCGTACTTCGTCGGACGCCTCTACGAGATGGTGAAGTCACGCGGCGCCAACGTGTCACCACGAGAGGTAGAGCTGGTGCTCGAGAGCTTCGCTGACATCGCTCATGCCCTCGTGTTCGGCCTCCCCCATCCCGAGATGGAAGAGGAGGTCACCGCAGTGATCGTGCCTGCTCCTGGTGCCAGTCCCGATGCTGACTCCATCCGTGCCCATGCTCGCTCTCAACTCTCCTCGTACAAGGTGCCGACCCGAATCGAGATCCTGAGTCAGGAGAGCGAGGTTCCCTGGTTGGCCTCGGGAAAGCCGGACAAGCAAGCCCTGAAGGCACGCTTCGAAGCAAGCCCCCATCTCGTTCGGTGACGAGGACGCTGACCCAATCGCGTCGGCGTCGGAGGAGGTATAGTTAGTTCGACGTAGTACAACACTGAGCGACCGTGCCGGACACTCCGGCCGGGCCGTTGATCGAGGGCGTTTGCGCCTTGTCTCGTTTGGGAGTCTTGCCCGTGGGAGTCGCAGCCCTCAAGTAGGTACGTTCTTCGAGGCTCCGAGATGGAGGGGAAGCATGTCTGAGACCCGCACCCGCCCGCCGGTGCATCTGTGGATCGGCGAGGAGCGCCGCTCCGCCGGCTCAGGTGGAATCCACCAGCACGTCGATCCGTCGACGGGACAGGTCGATGCCGAGATCCCCCTGGCCGGCGCCGAAGAGGTGGGCCAGGCCGTCGAGACGGCCCATGAGGCATTCCAGGGTTGGCGGCGGACGCCGCCGGCCGAGAGGCGACGGGCCCTTTCCCGCCTGGCCGACCTGATCGAAGAACATGGATCGGAGTTCGGGCCGCTGGGAGCGTTCGACAACGGCACGCCCGTCACCGCGGTCGACGGCTTGACGGCGATCTCGGTCGAGTGGACCCGTTACTACGCCGGATTTGCCGACAAGCTGTCGAGCGATGTCACCTCCAGCTATGCCGCTGACGGCACCTTCAGCTATACGCTCGGCCAGCCCTACGGGGTCATCGGCGTCATCATCACCTGGAACGGCCCGCTCATCTCCTTAGCCATGAAGATCCCGGCGGCACTTGCGGCGGGAAACACGGTCGTCGTCAAGCCTTCCGAGCTGACGCCGTTCTCGGCTGAGCTCTTCGCCGAGCTCGTCCTCGAGGCCGGGATCCCCCCGGGGGTCGTGAACGTACTCCCCGGGACGGTCGAGGCGGGCGAAGCCCTGGTTGCCCACCCCCTCGTCCAAAAGGTGAGCTTCACCGGGGGGCCGCCCACGGCGCGAGCCATCCTGCGGAGCTGCGCCGAACAGATGAAGCCCGCCGTGCACGAGCTCGGCGGCAAGTCGGCGAATCTCATCTTCGAGGACGCAGATCTCGACACCGCGTGTGCCCTCGGCACCATGATGTCCGTCGGCCTACTGAGCGGCCAGGGCTGCGCCTTTCCGACCAGGATGCTCGTCCACCGCCCTATCTACGAAGAGGTCCTCGGGCATGTGAAGGCGGTGGCCGACAGCATCACGGTCGGCGATCCGTTCGACCCGACATCAATCGCCGGGCCTGTGGTGAACGAGGCAGCACTGGAGCGCATCCTGAGCATGATCGATCGGGCCAAGTTCGATGGGGCTCGGCTCGTTACCGGCGGTGCCCGAAAGGGGGGCCCCTTGGCCAATGGCTACTTCCTCGAGCCCACCGTGTTCGCCGACGTCGATCCGAGCTCCGAACTGGCCCAGACCGAAGTCTTCGGACCAGTGCTGGCGGTGATGCCTTTCACCGATGAGGACGAGGCCGTCGAGATCGCCAATGCGACCCCATACGGGCTCTCCGCCTACGTCCAGACCAACGATCTCCGACGGGCCCACCGGGTGGCGGAGAACCTCGAAGCGGGCGAGGTGATGATCAACGGAGCCTTGAACCTGGCCGTGAACCGTCCTTTCGGCGGGATCGGCATGAGCGGCATGGGCAAGGAAGGTGGTCGCCAGGGCATCGAGGAATTCCTGAGGGTCAAGGGCGTAGGCATTGCCTGAACGTCGCGTCCGGAGGCGTGGATCCGGCGTGATTCGATCGGATAGCCTCTTGGACGTAGTACAAACGTTTAGTCGCTCGCACCGATGGCTGGACAGGACCATCGACGCTTCCCGACTCATCGCAGGGAGGAACGTTCATGAGCACGTTGGATGGCAAGGTCGCTTTCATCACCGGAGCGGCGCGTGGTCAGGGTCGGTCGCATGCGCTCAGGCTGGCCAGCCTCGGGGCGGACATCGTGGCCATCGATATCTGCCATGACATTGACACGATGGACTACCCGAACGCATCATTGGAGGACCTGCAGCAGACAGTAAAGATGGTCGAGGAACTGGGTCGACGCATGCTCGCTCGCGAAGGCGACGTTCGCGACGCGTCGACTGTACATGAAGCCATCGACGAGGGATTCGCCACCTTCGGTCGGCTTGATATCGTGCTCTCCAACGCAGGAATCGTCCGCCTCGGACCCCCGGATCCGGCCGATGCGGCCCGGCTGTGGCAAGACACGATCGGGACCAACCTATCGGGAGCATTTCACGTCGTTCAGGCCGCGGTTCCCCGGATCATCGAAGGGAACCGCGGCGGCGTGATCATCCTGACCGGTTCGACCGCGGGCGTGCGTCCCATCGGCGGTTTCCAACCGGGCGCATTGGCATACACCGCATCGAAGTTCGGGCTGGTGGGGATGGGCAAACAGTTGGCCGAAGCCCTGGCTCCGTATTCCATCCGCGTCAACGTCGTCCATCCGACCGGCGTGGCGTCAGGCATGACCATGAACGAGGCCATGGCCAGCCTGGTGGAGCAGGCGGCGGCGGGCGGGGCAAATACGATATCGGCAATGCAGAACGCCATGCCCGTCGATATCCTGCAGCCCGAAGACATTTCCGATGCCGTGGAGTTCCTGGTGTCCGACAAGGCCAAATGGATCACCGGCGTCGCACTTCCGGTGGACGCCGGCTTCTCCGTGCGCTAGCCGGCCAAGGGAAGCGTCGAAGGGCTCACCGTCGCCGATCAGAAGGCAATGACCCCGATGTCTTTGAGCGCGGCAATGCGATCATCGGCGATGCCGAAGTCCCGGAGCACCGAGAGGGTATGCTGGCCGAGCAGGCACCCCGGTAGGGCTCGCGTCTCAGAGCGCGAGAACCGCACCAGTGGCGACAGGCGAGGATGATGGCCGAAGGTGGGGTGGTCAACCTCGGAGACGTAACCGTTGGCCCGTCCGAACTCGCCCAGGAAGTTGGCTTCCACGGGCGCGGGCGCGACGACAGCACACCCGACATCAGCGTCGGTCATGTCGCGTTCCCAGTCCGAGCCCGAACGTTGCCGGAATGCCTCTGACAACCGCCGAGCCAGTTCTTCGTCTCGCTGCTGTCGGCTGGCCACGGTGGCAAACTGCGGTCCTGAGAGGTCGGCGAAACGGGCGACGGATCGCACCAGAGGCGCCCAATCCGATTGGTTCGGCGCGGCCAGGAATATCCATCCATCGGTCGTCTCGTACAACCGATAAAGGGCTCCGATGCCGAAGAATTCCTCATCGGGAAGAGGTAACGTCGGCCGGCCATCGTATTCGACCATGTCCTCGGACAGGGCATGAGCGGCACTCGAGAGCATCGTGGTGAGCAGCTCCTGACCGGCTCCGCTCCGGCGTCGTCGAGCGAGGAGACCGAGGAGGAGCGCCGTGGTCACGACAACGGCGGAGACACCATCGGCTTGGGCGAATCCAGGTCCGGCCGAAGCGGTGAGTCGGAGGGAGCTGATTCGGATCTCGCCCACGGTGAGATCCGACCGTTCGGGGACCGAAGATCCGATATTGCGCCAGGCAAATCCGGCGCCGGCGCCGATAGTGGGAGCAAAGGCCGGGCAATGACCATTGGGGCCATCGATCCCATACCCGGGAGCACTGAGGTAGACGAGATCCGGGTTGATCGATCGCAACGCGCTGGCGTCGACCCCGAGGCGCTCGGCCACCCCGGCCCGAAAGCATTGCAGGACGAGGTCGCTCCCCTTTGCGATCTCATGGATGATCTCGCGTCCTTCCTTGCTGGCCATGTCGAGGGCAACGCTGTCTTTGCCCTGCATCACTCGCGCCGCACCGCACTCTGGGAATGGAAGGATCATCCGCATAGGATCACCCTCCAACGGCTCGATCTTGATCACACGGGCACCGAAATCGGTGAGGAGGGTCGTGCCGAACGGAGCCGCATAGAACGTGCCCAGTTCGAGCACGGTCACGCCCTCAAGGGCTCCCCGCCCGGTAGGCACCGATTCCTTCGCCGGCAACGGAGCCTGGTCAGGACGGTCCGAGGGGGCCTGGGCAGGCCATCCCTCAGTCCGTAGGCGGCTGTGCTCATCGAGGAAGGGCGCCGAGCGATTCAGACGCGCCGGCGTCTCGGACATCCGCACCAGCGCCCCGGGCTGGCGTACCTTTCCCACGCCCGAATCTTCGATCTCCTCCACCATCCCGTTATGAACCAACTGGGGATGGTGCAGCAGCTCCGACCCGCTTCGGAAGACTTCGGCCCACACGTCGTGGTCGGCCGCGAAGATTCGCTGCCACTCATCCAACGTCTTCTCCTTCACTGCCTCGAGCAGGCGCTCCCACAATTCGACGCGTACATCCGGATCGCCGAGCTCGGGGACGCCCTGCCACTTCGGATCGTCAAACATCCAATCCAAGCCCACCGAGCGCATGAGGGCCTGGAAGAGCCGAGGCTGGACCTGGGAGAACTGCAGCCATCGGCCGTCCGCCGTCAGGGCCACGAGGAGCCGGTACACGAAGCTGCTATTGGGAACGCCTTCTTCTCCAACGGGGGGAGCGGCCTGGAATGCGTCTGGATACTGATCGGTCAACCACTGCACCATCCAGCCCCAGGGGTCGAGTGCTCCGACCGCATGAGCGAGGCTGGTCTCGGTGCGCTGCCCCAGTCCGCTCGCTTCCCGTTCGTAGAGAGCAGCCAAGATACCGTGCAGCGTTGCCTGGGTAGCGCTCCAGGACGCGTAGGGGGTGGACACGAAGGCAGGACCCCGGCGCGACAGTATTCCTTTGAACCCGCTCAGACCGCCGACTTTGGCCATGACCAACGCCTCGTAGCCTTTCATCCCCGCCAACGGACCCTCCGTGCCGAAACCGGTGATGGAGGCGTGGATGAGACCCGGGTTCCGTTTTGCGACCGCCTCGTAGTCGATGCCCAGTCGCTCCGCCCCACCGGGCCCGAGCGCCTCGACCAGCACATCGGCGCCGACAACCAGATCGACCAGGGCCGAGAGGTCGGCGTCCTGGTGAACATCGAGGACCACGCTCTGCTTTCCCCGACCCCACAGCGGGAAAGCCGGCTGCTGGCGTAGAGGGCTTCCCCCTGGTGGTTCCACGGCCACGACCTCGGCACCGAAGTCGGCCATGAACTGTCCCGCCTGGGCGCCGGTCAACCAATTTCCGAGCTCGACGACCCGAAGTCCTCCAAGCGCCTCGGCGGGCAACGAAGGGTCGCTACTCACATCACACCCCCCAGGTGTTCAGCTCGTCTTTTTCAACCTCGTCCAATCCGCCGTTCAGGTCAGGCTAGCGATCGACCACACACCGGGCAACCAGAGATCATGCGCTGGCCACCGTCGTGGCCGCTCAACGTGGGCCGGGTCACGACAACGTCCGGCCACGGTATGGCCGTCGACGCTCGGCCCCGGACCGGGTTTGAAAATGAGATTTCGCTTCGTCTACGGTCGTGATGCCGATGGAGGGAGGTTCCCGTGAGCATGCGTGACCAGACCGCGTGGTGGGGATCGGAGCGACCCCCTATTACCGACGAGGCCAGTCGTTGCCGCAGACCCAGCTGTCGATGGCGTGCACCGCCATTATGGCGGCATTGGAGGATGCCGGGCTGACCGTCGACGACCTCGACGGCTTCTCCATCTACTCCAGTTCGGTCGATCCGGCCGAAGTGGCATCTGTCCTTGGCCTTCCCGACGTGCGGTTCGCGGCAACACTGACGTCCGGAGGCGGCGGGTCGGCGGGTTCGTTGGGTCTCGGCGCCGCCGCGGTCCGTGCCGGCATGGCCAATGTCTGCGTGTCGGTGATGACACTGCAGCAAGCCGACCGACGCCCCCGCTTTCGCCCCGCCTGACTCTTGGCCGTCCGGCCACGGCCGCTCGCTGCCGGCGGCTTGCCGACCGCCATCAAGCGCCGGGGGGACGCCCAACTTGGGGGAACAGGTCCAAGAAGGCACCCATCGTGATCCGGTCACGTGTAACTTCGTCGACACCGTCGAACAGTTCGTGCAGGACCTTCTGGGTGTGGGGGAACGTCCCCTCGAGGTGGGGATAGTCGCTCCCGAACATGACGTTCTGCCATCCCATTGAGGTGAGCGTCGGGACCGCGGTCTCGTCGTGCTGGAACGACGCGTACACCTGGCGGAACACGTACTCCTTGGGCAGGAGGGTGAGTTTTCCCTCGTCGAACATGTTGTGCTGCCTGACGGCCTCGTTCATGCGGTCGCCGAGGAAGGGCCCCCACGTGGCCCCGTCCTCGGACACCAGCACCTTCAGGTTCGGGTGACGCTCGAGCGCCCCGGACGAGATCATCATGACCACCGCGATCTGCCCGCCGAAGGTCGTGTTGACGTAATTGAGGATGTAGCCGCCGGGACCCGGTACTTCTGTGGCTTCTCTCCGGACTCCGTGCCGATGTGGAAGGCCAAGACCGTCTCCGTACCCTCGAGCATGTCCCACAGGGGCTCCCACTCCGGCGCGTTCCACTCGCCGTGCATCGTCGGGGGCTTGGTCGGCAGGAAGACCGCCTTGAAACCTTTGGCCACGCACCGCTCGACCTCGTCCACCGACAGCCCGATCGACTGCAGCGGTAGGGTCGCTCACGGCACCAGCCGAGAAGACAGAGACATGATCTCGTCAGCTACCAGTCGTTGAGCACCTCGGCCGCGGCTTTGGCCAGCTCGGGGCTGTCCATCTCGCCGTACCACAGGCCAAGTGACGGAAACACGACCTCACCCCACACGCCTTGCCCGTCCAGGTCGGCCATGCGCTTGGCGTTGTCCGTTCCTCCCTGGGCGCGCATGGCGTCCATCATCTTCGCGTTGGCTCCCCCGGGCGCCCTTCGGGTGATGACCTTGCCGTCGATGTGGGTGATGATCTGGCCATCGACCCATTCTGAGCGGGGCATCCGCTCGGCATAGTGCGCCGGCAGGTTGTCCCGATAGAGGTTCGGGGGCTCGATGCAATGAGAGTCTCCCGAGTTGGTCCACATGAGATCACTCATCGCCTCCTCCTTCCCGTCGGCAATGTGCCGACGCGCGGTCAGCTTGAAAATCCTGTTCTCATAGTAAGCATACGAGCCCACGGGGCCGGAGGCGAGCCCCTATTCCCCTGTCGGCGCGGGAGGATCCCCGCAGGCATCGAGGCGCAGGAGCTCCTCCTCGCTGAGCCGCAGCCAGGCCGCATCAACATTGTCGTCGGCATGCCCGAGGTTCGAGGTGCCCGGAATGGGCACCGCGGCGGTGGAGTGGGCCAGCAGCCAGGCAACGGCCACCTGTTGGCTCGACACCCCATGGTTGGAGGCCACCGCGGCAACGACGGGCTCCGCCCCGGTCCCCGAGAGCATGTTCGGGGAGTGGGGTATGAAGACCATGCCCTGATGCTCGCAGGCAGCCAGGACGTCTTCACTGGCGCGGTTGCCCACGTTGTAGGCGTTCTGGACCGACACCACCTGGCACAGGGCCTGGGCCGTCGCCAAGTGGGACCGGTCGACGTTCGAGACCCCGATGGCCCGGACCTTTCCCGCCTCTTGGAGCTCGACAAAGGCACCGACCGTCTCGGCGTAGGGCACCGACGGGTCAGGCACGTGCACGTGGTACAGGTCGATGCAGTCCACCTGCAGCCGCCGGAGGCTCTTTTCGCACTCCTCGCGAATGTGCTCCGGGCGGCCCAACGGCGGCAGTGATCGTTGGCCGGGCTGGAGCTTGCCGGGCCGAAAGCCGGCCTTGGTGGCTATGAGGAGATCGGCCGGGTAGGGATAGAAGGCATGCCTCAGTATCTCCTCGCACTCGCCGTACCCGTAGATATTGGCCGCGTCGATGAAGTTCACCCCCCGGTCGTAGACTCCTCGGCAGAGGGCGATGGCCTCATGCCGATCACGTTCGCCCTTGTCGTTTCGGGCTCCGGAGACCCGCATCGCCCCGAAGCCCAATCGCCGGACATCGACACCGGCCAGGTTCACGGTTCCAACCGAAGCATCGTCCAGCCGTCTCATCGTGGGGGTCATCCGTCGGGATCAGGAACGGGCGGCATAGCTGGCCAGATGGGCCGTCGTCCGAGCACGGTCGTCTCCATCTCCGCAGGGGATGGCGACGAAGTCGCTGGCTCCGATGTCGGCCAGGCGGCTCAGTTGGTCGGTGACCGACCGCTCGTCCCCCACCACTGCGATGTCGCCCGGTGTGGAGACGCCCTCCGCATCGAGCACGGCGCGGTACACAGGTATCTTCCCGTACCCCTCGAGCTGGTTGTCCGCCTTTCGCCTCCCGTCGGCCTCATCGTCGATGACACAGCACGGCAATGCCACGACAACCCGGGGCACTGGGCGGCCTGCGTCCCGGGCGGCCTCGGTGATGATCGGCACGATGTGCCGCTCGAGGGTGACAGGACCGGTGCACCAGGTGATGGTCCCGTCGGCCAGCCCACCGGCCAGCCGAAGCATGGTCGGCTGGAGCGCCGCCAGGTAGACCGGACAAGGTCCAGCACCGGGGACCGACAACCTCAGATGTGCGGCCAGCGTCTCGCCCGTGTAGTCGGCGGCACCGGTCCGAATGGCCGGAAGGAGCACCGACAGGTATTCGCGCATGTGGCGAGCCGGGCGGTCGTATGAAAGACCGTAACCATCTTCGATGGTGAATCGGTGCGATAGTCCGATGCCCAGCGCCAACCGACCCCCCGTGGCCGCGTTGGTGGTCAGGGCCTGCGCCGCCAGCATGGCCGGGTGACGGGGAAACGTCGGTACGACAGACGTGCCCAGCTCCACGCCGGGAACCTCTCGCCCCACCGCGGCCAGCACCGTGAGGGCGTCGAAGCTCGAGCTCTGGGGAAGCCAGACCGAATGGAGGCCGTGGCCGGCCACCTCGGCCGTCCGGGCAACCATGTCATCGACGGTGCCGTGTTCCTTGGACGGGAAGAAGATACCGATCTGCACCTTTACGAACGCTCCTCGGCGGAGAACACGAAACTCTCGAGCAGGCGCACCATCTCCAGTGGTCTGTCGCTCTGGACGGCATGACCGGCACCATCGACGACCTCCACCCGGAGGCTTGGCAACCGGCGACACATTTCGTCGACATCCTCGTCGCGCACCAACTTGGACAGTCCGCCCCGTATGAACATCGTTGGCGTGGTGATGCGTTCCACGTCCCACCACAGCGGGGTGAAGTCGCCCCAATTCCCAGTGCTCACCGGGCGTTCCCCGAACAGGTCGTAACGCCAGCGCCAGCGACCGTCGGGAAGCTCGTAGGCGTTGTGCCGCACCCCTCGGCGCACGGCCGAGGCGGCCCGAAGCGGGCTGAGGGCAATGGTGGCGTCCGCCATCGCCTCGAAGGAATCGAACGTCGGGGGCCCACCCACCAGCGCGACCGATCCCCGTTCTTGGGTGGTGAGCGTGCGACTGGGATCGTTGATCTGCGGCGTGACGTCGACAAGTACTGCCTTGCCGACAAGGTCTGGACGAATTGCGGCCAAGCGCATCGTCGTCGCCCCGCCCAGGGACATACCGACTACTGCCGCCGTGTTCGGCGCAATGTCGGAAAGCAGCTGCTCTACCGCAGCCGCGTTGGCCCACGGTCCGTAATTCCGATCCTGGCGCCAGGAAGAGTGTCCGTGTCCGGGCAGATCGATGGCAACGGCTGGCCGGCCGAGGGCCAGCGCCACCGTGTCCCACGTGTGGGCGTTCTGGCCGCCCCCGTGGAGAAACACCATCTCCGGATGGTCTCGGCCCCACGCGACAAAGCTCATCACTTGTCCACCGGCCAAGGTCATGGACCGTCGCTCGACCTCCGGTAGGCCCGACCAGGGGATGGCCCATTCCGATGCGTTCTCATGCAGCAGCTCGAATTCGTCATACTCGGGATCCACGGTGGCTTCCACGCTCTGGGACTTCGAAACCACTAACCCAGCCCGACTTGCACGGCCAGCCGCTCGACTCCGGCCAACCACGCCTCTCGGTCGCCGCGCTCGGGGGCATAGTGGAGGTGCTGGATACCAGCCGTTTGATACTGCGACAGCTGCTCGCCCACGACGGCGTCCTCCGTTCGCTCGTCCCAGCGGACCCGGAGCGAGATGGTAAATGACTCCTTGGGGCGCTGTCTCCGGATCCGCCGGACCATCTCCGCTGCCGCCCCTGGCTCAAGACCGATTGCGTGGTATCCGTCCGCCATCCGCATGGCTCGATTGACAGCGGCGTCACTTGCGCCGCCGAGCCAGATCGGGATCGGGTGGGCCGGCTTCGGCAGGAGACGGACGTCGTGAACAGGGTAATGAGCACCCTCATGATTGACCGGATCATCGTGCCACGCCGCCCGCCACAGGGAAAGGATCTCCTCCAACCGCTGGCCACGATGGTCGAAGGACGCACCCAACGCCTCGTACTCGGCGGCCGACCACCCGATGCCGGCACCCACGGTCAGCCGACCATTGCTCAAGTTGTCCAGGCTGGCCAGGCTGTTGGCCAGGGCCAGTGGGCTGGTGTACTGGGGGGCGACCAGGACGCTCGTTCCGATACCGATTCGGTCGGTGACAGCCGCGGCAAAGGCCAACGCCATGAGGGGGTCGTACAAGTACGGCGCCGGGTAGGTCTGGTCTGCCGGGATCACCAAGTGGTCGCTCACCCAGACGTCGTCGAATCCCAAGTTCTCAGCGCGCTGAGCAACTTCTTCGACCGCGCCGGGTACCGCGGCCCTTCCGAACTGCGGCAGGTGGACTCCAATACGCATGCTCCACAGCGTACATCGGGCGCACGCCTTGCACTCGCCCGTTCACGTCCGAACAATTGCATGCAGCCCAATAACTGTGCGCGGCAGCGGCCTGCGTCCGCCTACCATGCACCGGAAAGGGAATGGAAGAAAAGGTAAGGACCATGGAGCTCCAGACGGCCATCCGCACCACGCCAGCTACCCGGGAGTTCACCCACGAGCCGGTGAACGACGAAGTCATCTATGCCATCTTGGACGATGCACGATTCGCGCCCAACGGCGGGAACCGCCAGGGTTGGCATGTGCTCGTGGTGCGCGACCCTCAGCGCAAGGAGCGGATCGCTGAGCTCTACGACCTTGGCATGCGCGAATACCGGGCCCACGCCGAGGCGGGATTGGTACCCTTTGTCGCCTCAGAGGCCTACTGGCGAAATCCTCCTGAGGGGCCGGTGCGCCCTGCTGTCAATCTCGAGGCAGCCCGACGGATTCCGCTCCCCGACGGATTCACCCGTTACCTACTGGATGTGCCGGTCATGTTGGTGCTGACGCTGGATCTCAGCGCCGTTTCGGCGGTGGACAGCGGCGTCGGTCGGTTGAGCATCTCAGCCGGCGCATCCATCTACCCGTTTGCCCACAACATCTTGCTGGCCGCCCGTGCCCGGGGGCTCGGTGGTCACTTCACCTCGGTCCTGGCCCGCCAGGAACCAGCACTGCGCGAGCTCCTCGGTATTCCCGAGCACCACGCCCTTGGCACCATGCTGCCGATCGGCCACCCGGTCAAAGAGATCACCAAGCTCCGAAGGCTACCGGTGGAGAAGTTCACTCGGCATGAAACAGCCGACGGGACGCCGTTCTCACCGCTCTCGTTCAAGGACTGAGCAGCGACGACCATTTGGACAAGGGGCGGCTCAGATCTTGTCGAATCCCGGAGGGTGCGGATCTGTCCCCGTCTGGGCTACTGTTTAGGCGGTGACCAACTTCAGCCCGGGCTCATCCTGACTGCGGCACCAACTCGACCTGGGGAGGCGTCATGGACTACCTGATGTTCGATTCGGACAACCACTACTACGAGCCTGACGACTGTTTTACCCGACATGGAGACGAGGTCGTCAAGCGCTACGTCACCTGGGCAGCCGAGGGTCGCAAACGCCACCTGCTCTTCGGCAACACTCGTACCAATGATTCCAGGAACCCGAACTCGGTCATGAATCCGACCTTCAGCCGAGTGGCGCGCCCCGGTGCCTTCCACGATGCCTTGATTGCCATCGAGAAGGGATCCGAGTTGTCGTTCACTGAGTTCTACGGTGAGCTCGAGCCGCTGCGATCCGTCTATCGAGACCGCGACGAACGGCTGATGGCCATGGATGATCAGGGTGTGGAGCGGATCATGCTCTTCCCCACGCTCGGCCTTACCGTGGAGGGCTACATGGCCAATGAGCCCGAGCTGATGTACCGGGTCATGCACGCCTTCAACCTGTGGTTGGAAGACGATTGGGGTCTGAACCGAGACGGGCGCATCTTCGCGCCGCCGGTCATTCCCATGCTCACCGTCGACGGAGCAGTGGCCGAATTGGACTGGGCGCTGTCCCGGGGGGCGCGAGTCATCACCATCCAACCGGGTCCGGCCTACGGCCGCTCCCCAGCGGACACCTACTTCGACCCGTTCTGGGCCAGGGTGAACGAGTCCGGTGTGCTCGTCGCGTACCACGCCGCCGGCGGCCCGACCTCATACGACTCCGTCTTCCAGCAGCAATGGGGCAAAGAGCCGAGCGACCGCATGTATCTGGACACGTTCCGGCGTAACCTCCACCCCTTTGAGCGGCCCATCATGGACACGGCTCAGGCCCTCATCTTGGGGAACCTGTTCGGACGCTTTCCCGAGATCCGGGTGGCCAGCATCGAGATGGGCGGCACCTGGGTCCAGTACCTGCTCCACGGCCTTGACCACAGTGGGCCGTTATTGACCCGCCACGTCCACGCCTTCGGCACTGTCCTCGACGATCGTCCCTCGGACGTGTTCCGGGAGCGATTCTGGGTCTCGCCGTTCCCTGAGGAGGACGTGGTGGGTCTGGCCCACTTGATCGGGTCCGACCACGTGCTCATGGGCTCTGACTGGCCCCATCCCGAAGGGACGCCCACCCCGGCCGCCTACGCCGGCTGCCTCGACGGTTTGGAGAGCGCCGGAGTCCGGCGGATCATGCGGGACAATGCCATGGAATTGCTCGCCGCCTGACCGGCCATCAGGAAAGCCATGACCCAGGCGACGGAGCAGCAGGAGGGCGCGGCCGGTGTCCCCGATGTGCTCCATGTCGGCATCCACGCCCGTCGGACACCTGACAAGGCAGCCGTCATCGAGACGGGTACGGGGCGAGCTCGGACGTTTGCCCAGTTGGAGCTGCGCTCCGCCCGCTTGGCCCATATCCTTGCCGATCGCGGTATCGGTCCGGGCGGACATATCGCCGCCTTGTTGGCCAACCAGCTGGAGTACTTCGACGTAGCGTGGGCCGCCCAACGGTCCGGCCTCCTGCTGACGCCGGTGAACTGGCACCTCACTCCGGCCGAGGTGGACTACATCGTGACCGACAGCGGCGCCCAGGGCCTGATCACCGCACCGGCGCTGGCCGGATCGGTCGGATCGGATGTCGTGGAGCTCGCCCCGCCAGGGCTCCGCTTCCTCACCCCGGGTGATGGTCGAGACCCCCGGGCAGACTTCGAGGATCTCGAAGACGCACTGGCCGGCGCGTCGAGCGAACCGCTCCGACCCGAGGTGGAGGGCGCGATCATGTTCTACTCCTCAGGGACCACCGGACGCCCAAAGGGCATCGTACGGGCCTGGGGCCCAGTTCCCTACGGCACGCCACAGGCCATCGAGCAGCTGATGGCCCACTACTACGGGTTCGACTCGGCCTCCGTCTACCTCTGTCCTGCTCCGCTCTATCATGCGGCACCGCTGGCCTGGTCGATGGGAACCCAGCGGCTGGGTGGCACCGTGGTTGTGATGGAACACTTTGAGCCAGTCGAGTTCCTCCGGCTCATCGAGCAGTTCCGGATCACGCACATACAGATGGTGCCGACGATGTTCGTTCGCCTCCTGAAGCTCGAGCCGTCAGAGCGCAGCCGGTTCGACCTTTCCAGCCTGCGCTACGTGATTCATGCCGCCGCACCGTGCCCCATCGAGGTGAAAGCGCAGATGCTCGATTGGCTAGGCCCGATTGTCCACGAGTACTACTCGTCCAGCGAAGGAGTCGGCTTCACCACGATCGCTCCCGAGGAGTGGAGGTCTCATCCTGGGTCGGTGGGCAAAGCCTTGATGGGGAACGCCCACATCTTGGGCGACGACGGCGAGGAACTACCCACTGGGGCTGTCGGAACCGTCTACTTCGAGGGAACGGGCGCCTTTGAGTACCACAACGATCCCGACAAGACGGCGGAGGCCTATGACCGACATGGCTGGAGCACGGTGGGAGATCTGGGGTCTTTGGACGAGGAAGGCTACCTGTACTTGTCGGATCGGCGTACCAACCTCATCATCTCCGGGGGTGTCAACATCTACCCCAAGGAGATAGAGGACGTCCTGGTCATGCACCCGGCGGTGACCGACGTGGCCGTCATCGGCGTTCCCGACCCCGAGATGGGCCAGCAGGTCAAAGCGGTCGTCCAACCTGCTGACCGATCTGCCGGGCCGGCCTTGGCCTCTGAGCTCGAGGCCTTTTGCCGTGATCGGCTGGCGGGGTTCAAGTGCCCGCGCTCGGTGGACTTCGTCGACGAGTTGCCGCGTCTCCCGACCGGGAAACTGGCCAAGGGAGTCCTGAGCGAGCGCTACGCATCCCGCTCCTGAACTCTGAAGGCAAACCACTTCACGGCGGTATCGGTCCGAACCGAGGCTCTGGCCCCACGGACGTCGATTCAGAGTGGGCCGTCAGCCGATCTGAAGGCCTCGCTGGCCTTCTGGCGCGGCTTCTGGCCCTTGTCGGCCATCTCGGCCCGGGCTTCCCTGGCGTCCTTGAGGTGCTCAACCACGGCCATGACGTCATTGGACATCTTCCAGTGCAGTCGCATACCCATGAGCTCCCATGCCCGAGACACCAGTTGCTTGGTCCCCATGAGGGCGGAAAGCGGGGCCTGAGCAATGTGTTGAGCCAGCGCCTCTACCGCGTCGTCCAGTTCGGCCCGCGGGACGACCCGGTTGACCAGGCCCATGTCCAAGGCCTGCGCAGCGTCGAGAGTCTGCGCAGTGTAGAGATACTCGTACGCTCGTTTGTAGTTCATGAACACCCACGGCTCGATCATCGTCTCCCCTCCCGGGAAGCCGAGGCCCTGGACCAACGGCATCTGGAAGAAGGCGTCTTCCGAGGCAATCGTGATGTCAGGGACCAATGCCCAGTACGTTCCGCCACCGAGCGCGTAGCCGTGCACCTGAGCGATCGTCGGCTTGGGAAACTCCCACAGCCGGAGGAGCGGCGCCAAGAATAGCTCCGATTGCGCCTTCCACACTCCTCCCCATTGCTCCCACCCTTCCTCGAACTCGGGATAGTGATCACCGCCTATGGCGTGGCCAGCACAAAACCCGTTGCCATTGGCCTTGATAATGACGACCTTGATCTCATAGCCACGGCCGGCTCGATTGAGCGCTTCGTCGAACTGGTGCACCATGTCCGACGACTGCGCGTTGGCCCGTTCCGGCCAGTTCAGAATGATGCGGGCGAGAGGCCCCTCCTCCTCATAGAGGATGACCCCGAGATCCACGCGTTCCATTGCACTCCTTCCTTTCGGTCCTGGATCGACGATGCAGGCTGCCGCAATTGCTCATCGTATGACTCTGCCGCAGCCGACAACTGCCAGTGTCCACGCCGCAGCGCATCCATCAGCGTGACATCATGCAGTTCATGGCTCCCTCGGGCTCGCGGTACGGCCCCCCGGACTACCAAGGAGAAAACGAGGGGCTTCACGGCGAGCTCCAGTTTCCCGAAGGGCCGCGCTGGCACGATGGCGCCTTGTGGTTCTCCGATCAGCTGGGGGGACGCGTCCTACGCCAGGACGGCGACACAATCGAGACCGCACTCGAACTTGGGCGGCCGTCCGGTCTGGGATTCCTCTCCGACGGCACGATGAGAGTCGCCATCATGGAACCACCAGAGATCGTCGATGTCCCTTCTGGAGCGAGAGGTCAGCGGCATGCCGACCTCTCGGACTTCGGGAATCACCTGAACGATCTCGTGGTCGACAGGTTCGACCGCACCTACATCGACGTGTACCAAAACTATGGAGAGAGGCCCAGTGGGTCGCTGGTACTGATGGATCCCGACGGTACGGCCCGCCTGGTCGCCGAGCGGCTGGCCTTTCCGAACGGGGTCGCCGTCACGCCCGACGGGGGCACATTGATCGTGTCCGAGACCTTTGCCGGATGTCTCACCGCGTTCGAAGTCGCAACCGACGGTTCCTTGCACAATCGCCGCGTCTGGGCGGACCTTCCCGGGGCCCATCCCGACGGACTGTGCCTGGACGCCGAGGGTGCGGTGTGGGTAGCGAGCTTCCTCGAGGGCGAATTCCTCAGGGTGGCCGAAGGCGGCGCGATCGTCGAGCGGATCGTGGTGGGCGACCGGTGGGCACTGTCGTGCTGTCTGGGCGGCAGCGATAGGCGCACCCTGTTCTGCTGCACGGCGGTCACGACTCAACGCGACTACCTGAACGGGCAGGCGCTCGGCTTTGTTGACGCTCACCGCGTCGAGGTACAGGGCGTGGGCTGCCCCTAGCCCACAGGGGTTATCGGGGGTTATGACCTAGGAACCTCGTCCTCGCCGTCGCCGGGTCCGTGTGTTCACATGATGCGGGCGTAGTCTCCGGTGTGGTCGCTGCCGTCGCTGAACCCACGCACGATATTGTCCTGCGTGAAACTGGCCACCAGTTGTCCGGCCTGGGTCCACACCGTGGCCCGCCCGTGGCTCCGACCTCTTCCGGCCCACATGCTCTCATGGGCAAGCAGCAACCAGTCAGACGCGTCGAAGCGCTCATGGAAATTGATGGTATGGCTCACCACGCCGGTCGAGATGGTCTTGTGGGCGTGGCTCTCATTCACGCCCTGATGGGGCAGGAGCGCGGTCCCGATGAGGTAGCCGTCAGTTCCCCACGAAAGAATGGCCTGATTGACGACGGGGTCAGGAAAGGAGACCGGAGCACGAGTCCAGACATTCTGTACCGCGGGCCGGAGGGGCTCCTCGTCGCTCCACGTGTTGATACCAAGGCAGATTCGGGCCATCGCACCGGGGAATACTCGACCATCCTCTCGGCCGGACGGATCGTCGGGCGGCGGTACGTCGGGCATCCCCACGTTGGCGGTGTGCGAAACGATATCCGGCTCGTCCAGGTTCCAGAGGATGAGTCCGGAAGCAATGGAACGACCGTTCTGGCGCACGTCAACCCGGTCGCTGGCAAAGGTGCGTCCCCGGTGGATGGGCTCGACCACGTAATCGAGCGGGGATCCATAATCCCCGGCCCGGGCAAAGATGACGTGGATCGACTTCACCTCTTTGGTGCCGTCGCCTTCCAGTGCCCCAGCCACGATCATCTGTCCGAGGATCTGACCACCGAAAACGACGTTGCGCACGATGTCGTCACCTGAGTGCTCATGCGCCGCCCGCCAGGTCTGGTCACCTGATGGCTCAAGCCGAAGCACCTCGGGTAACGTGGTCGGATCGATCCCCTCCGGATCGCCCGGCGCGCGCTCTCGGACCATCAGATCTGGCCCCACTCAGGATGGATCGTTGCCACGAGGATACCTTTCGCTGGTTGGCCAAGTCTCTGCCGTCGATGTGCATCTGTGCGGCGAAGCCCACCGTCACGATCAACGACGTCACGTGGGCTCGCCTCGATTCCGGCGTCCACGGTCGGGAGCGATCGGCGGCATCTCCGTTGCCCGGAGGGCCCTGATGTCCCGACCCATGGTCCGATAATTCGCCTTACGGTAACCTCACGTTTGTACTCAGGTCAATATTGAGCGGTCTCGCCGGGGCCGACGAGCTCGCCTCATGTTGCTCGGAATGACATGAGCCAGCCGCCGCTCGGATAGGGACCGAGCGGCGGCGGTGGACAATCGGGCGGAGACGATCTTCCATGAAGTCCCACGACATAGGTTCGCCGTTCGTCGTAGCTTCGCCGTTCGTGACCGGGGCGGCGCGATGACCGAGCGGCGCCCACTGGCGGCTCTCATCGACCCCGCGTCAATGGCCATCATTGGGGCTTCGAGCGACCCCGACCGCATCGGTGGCCGGCCCATCGCCTACTCCCGCCGCTACGGATTCCGCGGAGCCATCTACCCGATCAACCCGATCAACCCGACCCGGCAGCGGGTCCAGAGACTTCAGGCTTACCCGGATCTGGAATCTCTACCGGAAGTCCCAGACGTGGCCATGATCATCGTGCCTGGGCTCCTTGCCGTCGAGGCCGTGGAGGCCTGCGCAGCCGCGGGGGTCCGAGCCGTCGTCGTGGCCGCATCGGGATTCGCCGAGGCCGGCGGGGAGGGGATCGGCCGCCTGCGAGTGGCCCCGCTGCTCGCTGGGGGAAACAGGATGGGTCCCGTCGATCTGTCGTCCTTCGTCGATGCCGTACTCGGAGTAGGGCGGGCACTAACCGATCTCCACTCCGGTATCGTCGAAATAGAGGTCAACCCGGTCATGGTTGGCCGCGACGGTGAGGGGAGCCTGGCCGTCGACGCCCTCGTGGTGGTCCAGGACAACGGCGACCTCTGAGGAATCCCGGGACCCAGAGCGGTGACCCAGACGGGGATGTCTGCTGGTCCCCAGGGGATCAGGTCGGTCCTCCTCCGTCGGCCAGTGAGGCATAGTGTTGACGCAATTCCCGCTTGAGGACCTTGCCACTCGGGCTCTTCGGCAGGGTATCGACCAAAACGACGTACTTGGGGCACTTGTAACCGGCCAGGTGGGCGCGGGCATGTCCGATGACGGCGTCGATGGTGAGCGACATGTCCTCCGTCGGGACAACGGCAGCGACCACGGCTTCGATCCACCGTGGGTGACTTACGCCGAACACGGCGACTTCGGCCACGCCGTCCAGTCCGTACAGGGCCTCTTCAACATCTCGACTGGCGACGTTCTCACCCCCCGTCTTGATCATGTCCTTTTTACGGTCGACCACGGACAGATAGCCATCGGCCGACATCACCCCGAGGTCACCGGAGTGAAACCACCCGTTTCGAAACGCAGCCGCCGTCTTCTCCTCGTCGTGGTAATAGCCGATCGTGGCATGCGGGCTGCGGTGCACGATTTCCCCGGTCTCACCCGGTGGGACGACCTCGTCGTTCTCGTCCACCACTCGAGTCTCGACGTTGACCGAGGTTCGGCCGGCCGATCCCGCATGGGCCTCCTGTTCGTGCGGTCGCAGGATCGTGGCCAACGGAGCCATCTCGGTCTGCCCGTAGAAGTTCCAGAGCCGGACCTCGGGTAGGCGGCGCCGTATCTCATGGAGCACCTCGACGGGCATCGCCGAGGCCCCGTAGTACCCCTTCCGGAGCGAGGACAGGTCCCGGGTGTCGAGGTCAGGATGGTTCAACAACGATATCCACACCGTGGGCGGGCAAAAGAGCTTGGTCACTCGCTCCTCTTCGATGGTGGCCAGCAGCATGGCGGGATCAGGGCGAGGCAAGATGACGCTGGTGGCGCCGAGATAGACGTCGACGCTGAAAAAGCAGTCCAGCTGGGCGCAGTGGTACATCGGAAGTGCATGCACTTCGATGTCGTCAACGCTCATCCCCCCGTCGATGGCACAGCTCGCGTACTGGGCGATCAACGATCGGCTGGTCAGCATCACGGCTTTGGGGCGTGCCTCGGTCCCCGAGGTGTACATCAGCCGAAGCGGATCATCATCAGCGATCAACACGTCTGGTTCACTCGCACCGTCCGGATTGTCGACCCAGTGTCGAACGTCCTCCCAACCGAGGGGCGGCCCCCCGGACTCCCCTATCCAACCGCGCACTCCCCCAACGAGTCCGGCCGAGTCCATGGACTGCTGCGCCGTCGTGGCCAGTTCGTCCTCCACCACCATTCCTGAGGCCCCAGAGTGGTCCAGGATGAAAGCGATCTCGTCGGGGCCCAGCATGAAGTTGACCGGCACCAGGATCACACCGATCTTGGCGGTGGCAAAGGCCAGCACTCCGTACTGCCACGAGTTGTGACTGAGCAGGGCCAGCCGATCTCCTTTGGCCAGCCCTCGGCGGGCCAATGAGTTGGCCGCTCGATTGGCGAGGTCGTTGAACTCGGAGAAGGTGTAGCGGTTGCTCTTGTCCACCACAGCCAGCTTGTCCGGGTACCGGAGCGCACTTCGCCGCAGCAGATCGCCGACCGTGTTCCGACGAGCGCTGGCCACACAGGTAGCCGTCTCCGCGGTAAACGAGTGGCTGTTGGACACAGTCCAAGATAGTAGCGATCGGCCAATGACCGAGGTCGGGCAGGCCGCCTACCCAACCCTGGGACGGCGAGGTCATGACCGGGGGTCTGCTTTAATCATCAAATTGGGTGGCGCCTAGTTTCAGCATCCGTTCTCTAGAACCTCCAGGTGAGACGCAGTAGGTGGCGTCTCGGACCCACGCCGCTTCGCCTCCGTACTACATTTGATCTGAGTCAAAACATGGGGAGGTAGAGCATGTCCACGTGGGACTACAAGCTCTATATCGACGGGGCATGGAGCGACGGCGAGGAGGGCAATTCGATCGAGGTCATCGACCCGTCCACCGAAGGGGTCATCGGCACGGTCGCCCAGGCCACGCCCAAGGACGCGGCGCGGGCCATCGAGGCCGCCCGGCGCGCATTTGACGAGGGCCCATGGCCATGGACCAAGCCAGCAGAACGTGCGGCGGCCCTGGTCCGGATGGCCGAGGTGCTCGAGTCGCGTGCTGCCGAATTGCGCGACCTGATCGTGGCTCAAACCGGCTCGACCGTGTTTCTCACCGATGCCATCCAGGCCGGAGGGTCGATCGGCATGTTCCGATCCAACGCCGCCCAGGTGGAACACGTCGTGCAGTGGTTCGAGGCATCAGCCCCGACCGGCGGGCCGCAGGGAATGTCCGGTTCAGCCGTGGTACGCGAGCCGGTCGGCGTGGTCGGTGCCATCACCCCATTCAACTTTCCCTTCATGCTCAACGTCGTCAAGGTGGCTCCAGCGCTGGCCGCGGGGTGTGCAGTCGTGCTGAAGCCCCATCCGTGGACGCCCCTGGACGCCTTCATGATCGCCGAGGCGGCCGAAGAAAGCGGTATCCCGCCCGGCGTCCTCAACGTCATCACCGGCCATGGTGAAGTGGGAGAGGAGATGACGAATAGCTTCCTCGTCGACATGATCGCCTTCACTGGGTCGACGGTCACGGGCAAGCGCATCATGGCCAATGGAGCCGCCACCATGAAGCGCCTTCAGCTAGAGCTGGGAGGAAAAGAGCGCGCAGGTGGTGCTGGACGACGTGAGCGAGGACTATGCCCGCACCATAGGGTTCGGCGCCGTACTCGTCCACTGCGGACAGGGTTGCGTCCTCCAGACCCGGTTGCTCCTTCCCGAGCGTCTGCTTGACGCTTACCGAGAGGGTGTGGCCGCGGCCGCTGATTTCGTCACCATCGGCGATCCCCGTGATCCAACGACCGTACTCGGTCCGCTGATCCGCGAACAGCAGCGGCAACGGGTGGAAGGCTACGTGGCCTCCGGCCTGGAACAGGGCGCCGAACTGGTCACTGGCGGTCAACGTCCGTCCCATCTCGATGTGGGCTTCTACTACGAGCCGACGGTCTTCATCGGGAGCAACGACATGCGCATCGCCCAAGAGGAGATCTTCGGCCCAGTCTTGACCGTGATCCCCTACTCGGGGTCCGACGAGGATGCGGTACGGATCGCCAATGACTCTGTCTACGGCCTGGGCGGAGGGGTCGTGGCCGCCGAGACGGCACGGGCGTTCAATGTCGCCCGAAGGATCAGGGCCGGCAGCATGACGGCACAGGGTGTCGGCCCATCGGCCGTCGAACCCGGACCCGGCGGAGGACAGGGCCCAGGATGGGGCGAAATGATGGCCGGAATCGGGCAGTCGGGCGCGTTCGGGGGGTTCAAGCAGAGCGGGATCGGCCGTGAGTGGGGACGTCACGGGTTGGAGGAGTTCACCGAGGTCAAGTCCATTTCGTGGGGTTGACGACGTGAAGTTGCCAGACGGCGTCGAAGACTGGATCTCCTCGGTGACGGGCTCTGAGGTCACGGCGACCACCCGCATTCCCGGAGGGGCAAGTCGAGAAGGTTGGTTCATCGACGTTGAAGGCCACGGGCACGCTGATGCCCTCTACCTTCGTCTGGACCGTCACGGAACACCGACGGGGAGTGCCTTTCACTCGCTCTGGGTCGAAGCAGAAGTCTTTCAGTCGCTCTACGGCACCGGTGTCACCGTTCCGAAGGTCATCGCCGTGCATCCGACGATCGAGGCCTTCCTGGCCGAGCGCATGCCCGGTGAGACCTGGTTCTATCGGATCGCCGATCCGGCCGAACAGGTGGCCGTGGCGCAGGACTTCATTCGGAACTTGTCGGCACTGCACCGCCTGGATCCCTCGGCTCTCCATCTTCCCGGTCTCGGGCCGATCCGTTCCGCTCGTGAACTGGCCTTGGAAGAGGTGGGCCGAATGCGCCAGAGGGCGACCGGTGTTGACGGGACCATCGATCCCCTGAACGAAGTCTGCCTCGACTGGCTGGAGCGAAACGTCCCGGCCTACGAGTCTCCCGTGGTACTGGTCCAAGGCGATACCGGGCCCGGGAACTTTCTCTACCAGGACGGTCGGGTCACGGCTGTCCTGGACTGGGAACTGGCCCACTTTGGCGACCCCATGGACGACATCGCCTGGCTGTCCCTTCGAACCGTCCAGGATACGTTCACCCACTTTCCCGACCGTATGGCCGAGTACCAGGCGCTCTCGGGTCATCCGATCGACCCGGAACGGGTCTGGTACTACCGACTGTTCGCCGAGACCCGCCTCTTGTCCAATGCCCGAGGCGCGGCCCGAGCCACGGAAGGGGCCGGGCCAACGAGCACGGACGACAGCGGGGGGCGTGACCCGGGCAACCCGCTCATCTACGGGATGCTCCATCAGCGCCTGACCCTGGAGGCGCTCGGCAAGGTGGCCGGAATCGACTTACCGCCGACCGAGCTGGCCCCCGAACCGGACAGCGGTGGCAATCAGGGCCTCTATGACGCCTGCCTGACGGCTCTCCGGACTATCGTGCCCCGGATCTCGGACCCGTTGGCATCGCAGTGGTCCAAGGGCCTGGCCCGCGCTCTCAAGTACCTGAAGGAGGTCGACCGGTCAGGAGCTGCCTTCGGAGACGCCGAGCTCGATGACATCGGAGCCCTCCTGGGCCACCGGCCCAAGTCGCTCGAGGCCGGGCGGCCCGAGTTGGTCAGCGCCGTCCGACGCGGGGAGGTCGGGAGCGAGGACTTCGTCCGGTACCTGTGGCGCCGGACGCAACGGGACGACTACCTGATGCGCAATGCATCGGGAGTGCTGCGCACGCGGACCTGGCCCGAGCTCAGTGACGGGGATCAGAAGGGTAGGACGTGACGACGGTGGAAACGCAACCAGAGCTTGGTCCTGAAGACGACAACTGGCACGACCACTCGCAACACTGGTGGGAGACGGAGACCAATTGGTGGTCCTTCAACGTCCCTGAGCGAAGGTTGGGCGGTTGGCTGTACACGCAGGCCCTGTCCGTGCAGCAGACCTGCAACGGTGGGGCGTGGGTGTGGGACGACTCGAAGGCCGGCGCCGTCTACGAGAAGCGCCATCAGGGTCTGCCCTTCCCCGATCGGGGCGACCTCCGCCATTGCACCTTCCCCAACGGCGTCCGTCTGGAAATGATCCAGCCGCTCATGCGCTACCGCACTACCTATTCCGATCCGGGGCGCTTCGAAGCAGACCTGGTGCACCGGGGCATCATGTCGCCGCACTCCCACCCGATGGGAGCGTGGCCCTTCTGGGCCACCCGGCACTTCGACCAGCCCATGCACGTGACTGGCACCATCGTGCTCCAGGGCGAGGAGATCCCGGTCGACTGCTACTCGGTACGGGATCGCTCCTGGGGCCCTCGGCCCATGGGCCCCACCCCGCCGGAAAGGCGGCTCCCCCGGGGGACTCTGTCGCGTCCCGACCCACCGGCCCGTGCCCGTTATCCGCATTCCGTTGGCTACGTGTTCGGCACGCAAGACGCCAACGAGGGCTTCTTGGCCTTCACCGACCCATGGCTCCAAGAAGACGGCACGACCAGTGACGAGCTGGACGCGGGGTACCTCGTGCGTGACGGCCGCTACGCTCCTCTGGTTGCCGGATTCCGTGTCACCGAGATCGATCCGTCCACCCAGTTCATTCGTCGGATCCACCTCGAGGCCAGTGACGACATCGGACGTGACCTGCAAGCGGACGGCACCTTGGTTGCCCGCCATGGCACAATCGGGCCCTCGGGAACCGGACTGTTCCACTGGACCTGGACGGGAGGATGCCAAGGGTGGGGAGAAGATCAGACCTACGCACCTCCTGGCTGGCTCGAAGCTGTCAGCATCGGCCCCGCTCGCTGACCGATGGCATGACGCACCGCCAATTGGTCCTTCGCAAGTTCCCGGATCTCAGCGCTCCGACGATTCACCCCAATTCCCCTTCGTTGGGGTAAGGGGCGTATTTCGACGGGGTACTATTTCACCCATGTCGATCGCCATCACTGATGACCACCGGGCCCTGGCCCGTACCGCCTCCGACTTCCTCGTCAAGCACGGTGCTCGCGACGCGGCCCGGGCGTTGCTCGAGGCGGATGCCGAGCAGCTACCGTCCTTCTGGACCGAGCTCGGCGGGGTCGGCTGGCTCGGGCTCCACCTACCCGACGAGTACGGCGGTTCCGGTTTCGGCATTTCCGAGCTGGTGATCGTGGTCGAGGAGCTCGGCCGAGCCGTCGCGCCTGGCCCGTTCGTTCCCACCGTGATCGCCAGTGCCACCATTGCGGCAACGGCGCCGTCCGAAACCTGTGCCCGCTTGTTACCCGGGCTCGCTGATGGCTCTTCCATTGGGGCCGTGTCCCTCGAGGGTGCCGTGGAGGTCCGCGGCAACGTCGCCTATGGGTCAGCTGGGGTGGTGCTGAGCGCAGCTCTGGCCGACCTGATCCTGATTCCGGTCGGTGACGACATCATCATGATCGATACTGCCGCCGACGGAGTCTCCATCGAGGTTCCGCCCAATCTCGACCCGACCCGTCGATCCGCACGGGTGCGCCTGGACGGAACACCGACGGAGCTCCTGCCCGGCGCCCAGAGGCGATTTGTCGATCTGGCTCGTCTGATCTTCGCCGCCGAGGCCACTGGTATCGCACGCGAGTGCACGGAGACGGCGAGCGACTATGCCAAAGTGCGCGAACAGTTCGGGCGCCCTATCGGCACCTATCAGGCGGTGAAGCATCACTGCGCCAACATGCTGGTCGCCGCGGAGCTCGCTACGGCAGCGGTCTGGGACTCCGCTCGGGCCGTACCGACAGGTGGGGACCAGCTTTCCTACTCGGCAGCAACGGCCGCCGCGATTGCACTGCCTGCCGCTGACCAGAATGCCCAGCTCAACATTCAGGTTCACGGCGGCATCGGTTTCACGTGGGAGCACGACGCACATCTCTACCTGCGGCGGGCCACCGCTATCGAAGCACTCGTCGATGCCGAATCAGCGGCGCGGGACGTGACCGGTCACGTCCGGAACGGCGTCCGCCGGGAGCGCACGGTCGACCTCCCTCCCGAGGCAGAGCCGATCCGAGGCGAGGTTCGCCAGTTCGTCGAGCGCGTCCGCGACTTCGACGAGGACGCAGAACGTGACGCGTTGCTCGACTCCGGGTACGCCGTGCCTCATTGGCCGAAGCCGTGGGGGCGAGGCGCGGGGGCAGTCGAGCAGCTCGTGGTCGAACAGGAGTTCTCGGCTGCCAGCATCAAGCGGCCGGCCTACGGCATCACCGGTTGGGTCATCCTCACTTTGATCCAGCACGCCAACGAGGAGCAGATTGCCCGCTGGGTGCGGCCTGCCCTCACCCAAGAGGTCATCTGGTGCCAGCTGTTCAGTGAACCCGACGCGGGATCCGACGCCGCTGGGGTAAAGACCAAAGCCGTCCGAGTCGATGGTGGCTGGCTGGTCAACGGACAGAAGGTATGGACGAGTGGGGCCCACATGAGCAAGCACGGTCTGGCCACGGTACGGACCAACCCCGACGCCCCAAAGCACAACGGCATCACCACGATGGTCATTGACATGGACGCCGACGGCGTCGAGATCCGCCCGCTGCGAATGGTCACGGGGGCATCGGACTTCAACGAGATCTTCCTCACTGACGTGTTCGTGCCCGATGATGATGTCGTCGGGCCCGTGGATGGTGGGTGGACGGTCGCCCGGGCCACCCTCGGTAACGAGAGCGTGAGCATCGGCGGCGGGCAGGGAGGCATGACCATACCGGCCGAGACCTTCATCGGGCCGTTCGACGCCAATCCTGAGCGCCTCACCGGTGGTGCGGGCCGTCTCGGTCGCCATATAGCCAGTTCTCAGGCCATGGACGTGTTGAACCTGCGCAGCGCCCACCGGGCGGTCGCCGGCGCCGGACCTGGTCCGGAAGGCAACGTGACGAAGCTGGTGCTCTCGGAGAACGGGCATGAGGCCGCCGCGATTCTGAACGCCTTGAGCGGCCGCGACGAGCGCGTTCCTCGACGGTCCTGGTGCATTGTCTGGGATGTTGGTGCTCATGCATCGAGCCATGTCGATCGCCGGGGGCACGTCGGAGATCAAGCGGAACCAGATCGGCGAGAGGATTCTAGGGCTGCCTCGTGACCCGCTGATTGGCTGAGGCGTTTGCCTGCCACCCTCCAGCTCGGCTGATTGGATCGGGGCCCACCTGGTCGGCTCAAACGAGACTGGCCTGTGTCGCTCGGTCGAGCACGCCGATCGAATGTGCGCATGAGCGGCCGAACGGCGTCGAGCGAGGAGTCGCTTGGCTCCGGGGCGACAATTCGATCCACGAGCATGCCTGTCGCACGTCGAGGGTACCCGACCAGCAGGTCCGCCTTCGTCGCCGTCAGCCCACAGGCGCGCCGACGGTTGCATCGCTTGGCGCCGGTCGGAACAAAGGGACCCAGGCCTCTCCGGCCTGCGCGAAGGTGACCTCGACGGCCATCCCGATGTGAACGTCGTCGACCTCACAGTCGACGATGTTCGTCGTGAACCGCAGACCGACCTGCTCGTCGAGCTCGACGATGGCGATCACGTACGGCAGCGGCACCTCAGGATTGTACGGGTGGTGGTTGACGGTAAACGTGAAAACCGTCCCCCGGCCGGTCACCGGTCGCGGAACGAGCTCGCCCTGGCAAGTGGGGCACTCCCCCGCCGGCGGGTGAACCCACTGTCGGCACGATTGACACCACAGGATGAGCAGGCTTCTGTCGGCACCACCTGTCCAGAAGGGCCGACTGATGTCGGAGATCGGAGGGGGCATGCGAGGGAGGAGCTCATCAGTCACTTCGGCATAGTAGACAGAACGTGCGCTATTTTCCCAGATGATGACGATTTCGAGCAGTAGTGCACTCATTTCCGGGATCGGCATATCGCCGATCGGGCGAAGGACGGGCATTGCCGGCATCGATCTCACTGCGAGCTCGGCAGAGGGAGCGTTGGCCGATGCGGGCCTCAATCCTTCGGACATCGACGGGATCACCACCATGGGGGACACACCGCTGGGGGAGGCATCGGCCCGTCTCGGAATCGACGCCGGCTGGCACGGCGGGGGATTCGACACCGGGGGCTTGCTCTCGCCGGTCATGTCGGCCTGTCTCGCCGTCTCCACGGGCCAAGCGCGGCACGTCCTCGTCTATCGGACCGTGCAGATGATGGGCGGCACAATTCTGCCCCCACCTGATTCTGACCGACCTACGCCGTCGCCGGAGGACGTTGCCGCCATCCCGACTATGGACTGGGTTGGGCCCCTCCTCACCATGCATGCCTACTCAGCGGCCAACTGGCTGGCCATGCACTGCCGTCGCCACATGTACCTCTACGGGACGACCAAGGAACAGCTCGGATGGCTCGCAGTCAACAGCCGCCGCAATGCCTCCCACAATCCGCTGGCGGCGTACCGAGAACCGCTGACGATCGAGGACTACCTCGGAGCCAGGCCAATTTCGGACCCCTTCGGCCTGTTCGACTGCGACGTACCCGTCGACGGCTCCATCGCACTCGTCATCTCCGAATCCGGCTACGCAGCCGACGCCCCGAACCGGGCTATCCGGGTCGAGGCCTACGGCGGGTCTCCGGGCCTGGGCGGTTGGGACCAGCGCCCTGACTATCCCAACATGGCCGCCACCGACGCTGCGGCCGACATGTGGAGCCGTACCAGCCTGTCGCCAAGAGACGTGGACGTAGCCGAGCTGTATGACGGATTCACCTACCTGACTCTGGCCTGGCTCGAGGCCCTCGGCTTGTGCGGCGAAGGCGAGTCCGGCCCGTTCATCGAAGGCGGCCATCGGATCGCCCTCGACGGAGAGCTACCTTTGAACACCTACGGCGGTCAGTTGTCGGCGGGTCGCATGCACGGCTACTGGGTTCTGCACGAGGCCGTGCACCAACTCCGCCACCAGGCGGGAGAGCGGCAGGTCGCCGACGCAGAAGTGGCGGCTGTCTCCGCCGGCGGCGGACCCATCGCCGGGTGCATGCTCCTCACTCGTTGACCCACTGGCCGAGGGCCGGCGGGTTGGAGTCCGCTGCTCACAACCGGGTCAAACCAGCATGAGATCCTCCATGTGGCGAAGCTTGCGCGGGTATTCCAGCTCCTCGTGACCGGGCTTCAGCGCGCTCGTCGACGTGACCAGGCTGGGCCAGGAATGCACCATCTCGCCGACGTTTCGGCCCGGCGGCATGATCCAGTCGTCAGAGGTGATCCGGCCAACCCGGCCGAGCGTTGGGTCGACGTCGGCACGGCCGACCTCCCTGTCGAGCCGCTCAGTTCGTGGTCCGGTACGAGTGGCTGGCCGACGGGTCGAAGGCGACAGGTCGAAGGCGACAGGTCGCAAAAGCGGGTCACGCCACCACGCCACGCTGGCGAAGGTCGGCAATGGTCGTCTTGTCGTATCCGAGCTCGGCCAGGATGGTGTCGGTGTGCTGGCCCAGCAGCGAACCGGGCTCAGCCACCATCTCGCTCCGGGACAGCTCGACAAGTGGTTTCAGGCGGGCGTGCCCGCCAAACGTCGGGTGTTCGACATCGACGAGCAAGTCGGACGCTCCGCCGAACTCCTCGGACTGCAGAACTACCTCCGGTGGCTCGACGTGGGCCACCATGCACCCGACGTCGTGACTCAACAACTGAGCCTCCCACTGCTGCCCTGGCTTGGTCCGGAACACCTCGGCCAGCGCTTCGGCGAGCTCGGCGTCGCGCTCCTGACGCTGCTCCTCGGTGGAGAACCGCTGATCGTCCGACAAGTCGACCTGGTCGGCCAGGGCCGACCACTCCTTCTCAGCCGGCGCGGCGAGGTAGATCCACCCGTCGGAAGCCTCGTAGAGGCGGTACCGGGCGCCGTAGCCGAAGAGCTCGGCGTCAGGAGCGAGTGTCGCCGCCCGTCCCGCGTACTCGACCATATCGTCAGCCAGGGCGTGAGCCGTCGAGGTGAGCATGGTCGTGAGGATCGTCTGGGCCGCGCCTTTACGGTCACGAACCACAAGTCCCAAAGCCAGGGCCGAGGCGACGGTGAGGGCCGAGATGCCGTCTGCCTGAGCATATTCCGTCGTGCCGGCACCGCTGAGGCGCAGCGCATTGGAACGGATCTCGGCAACAGTCAGGCCGGCCCGCTCGGGGATCGACGTGCCGATGTTGCGCATCACCAGCCCACTCCCGGCCCCGATCGTGGGGGCATAGGCAGGTCGGTCTCCGCAGGGTCCGTCTATCCCGTAGCCGGGCGCGTTGAGGTAGACGAGGCGAGGATTCAAGGCACGAAGGGTGGCGCTGTCCACGCCTTGACGTTCGGCCACACCGGCCCGAAACGACTGCAGGACCATGTCTGCTCGTCGGGCGAGCTCGTGCACGATGGCTCGGCCCTCCTTGCTCGAGAGGTCGACGGCAATGCTCTCTTTGCCCTGCATCGACTTGGCCGCGCCCACCTCGGGAAACGGCAGCAGGTTCCGCATTGGCTCGCCTTCGATCGGCTCGACCTTGATCACACGGGCGCCAAGCTCGCGCAACACGGTGCCTCCGAACGGCGCGGCGAAGAATGTCCCGAGCTCGAGCACCACGACATCGCCCAGTGCTCGAGTCGATCCGCCGCGGTTGGCGGCCGAACTTGATCTTCTAGGCCATGGCGCCGCCCGTATGTTGTCCCCGTCCGCATCAAGGCGAGGTGCGGTGCGCGAGAGCACGGCCGGGGTCGCTGAGAGCTGGGCGATCGGACCTGGCTGACGCACCGGCCCCCGTTCGGCGTCGTCGAGCTGGACGACGGCACCGAGGTGTTGCATCTGGGGATGGTCGAGCAACTCGCTGCCGCGTCGCATAGTTTCGGCCCAGACGTCGTGGTCCTGTTCGAAGACCTCTTGCCACTCGGCCAAGGACTTGCTTTGGACGGCAATGATCAGCCGGTCCCAGAACTCCCCGCTCTTGTCCGGGTCAGCGGCGAACGTGGCCCCCTTCCACTCGTCGTCAGCGAGCATCCAGTCGAGGCCCATGGCTTTGAGCATCGCCACGTAGAGGTGGACCTGGACCTGGGAGAACTGAAGCCATCGGCCGTCCTTGGCCAGCCCGATCAAGAGCATGAAGAACATCGGCGACAGCGGGACCCCTGTGTCACTGATGGGCGCCGACGGAGTAAAGGCATCGGGGAACTTCGACGTTATCAAGTTGAGGTACCAGTTCCATGTGCCCAACGCAGCGACACCCTTGACCAAGCTGGTCTCCACCCGCTGGCCGAGGCCACTCGATTCGCGCTCGTGCAGTGCAGCCAGAATCCCCACCAGCAAGATCTGACTGGCACCGTAACTGCAGTACGGCACGGAGACGTGAGCCGGGCCGTCGCGGGCGACCATGCCCTTCGACGCCCACAGTGCGCCGAGTCTGGCCATGACCAGGCTTTCGTAGCCCTTGGCCCCGGCGTACGGGCCGGTTCGGCCGAATGCCGTTACCGAGGCATAGACCAGCCCGGCGTTTTGTCCTCTCAAGGTGTCGTAGCCAAGACCGAGGCGATCCATGACCCCGGGACGGAAGGTCTCAATGAGAACATCGGCACCGAGAGCGAGTCCGCGGGCCGTGGCCAGACCATCCTCGTCATGGAGGTCCAGAACGATGCTCTTCTTGCCTCGGGCTATGAACGGGAAGCTGGGCATCGAGCGCAACTGGCTGCCCGTGACCGGTTCGACCAGCACAACGTCGGCACCGAAATCGGCCAACGTCTGACTAGCTTGTGCGCCGGCCGGACTGTTCGAAAAATCGACTATGCGGAGCCCGCTTAGTGGTCCCGCCTGGATTTCGGTCGTCGCCCCTTCGTGCACTGACGTACACCCCCCCTGCTTGCCGTTCTGGTTCGTCGCTGTGTCAAATTCCGCGAGAAGAAAGGTCCTTCAACCGGAGAAAAGCGAGAGCGCACCTCGACCCGTGCTGGCTCCCGCCGAAACGCTGCGCAGTCAGGCTACGGGCGGGTCGGGAACGTGGGGAAAGAGCTCCTGGAAAGCCCCGGTCCGGATGCGAGCGCTAACCACCTCGTCCGCCCCGTCGAACAGCTCATGGAGCGTCTTCTGGGTGTGGCCGAACGTGCCCTCAAAGTGCGGGTAGTCGCTCCCCCAGAGCACATTTTTCCATCCCATGGCCCAGTTGGCTGCCACGGCCGACGCGTCGTGCTGGAACGACGCATACACCTGCTCATAGAGGAATCGGCTGGGCAGCTTCGACAGGTTCGGTCTGACCGCGGCGCCGTGCTGCCGGTAGCCCTCGTCCATTCGGTCGGCGATGAACGGGCCCCAGGTGGCTCCCCCCTCAGACACCAGGACCCGCAGCTCGGGGTGGCGGTCGAGTGCGCCGCAGGCGATGAGTTGGGTGACCGCTCGTTGGCCTCCGTAGGTGGTCTCGACGTAGTTCAACACCGCTCCCCCGCGGCCCCGATAATAGACGCCCGTGCGCTCGGTGGGGTCGTGGGGCTCGGTCCCGATGTGGAAGCCGATGACCATGCCGGTCTCGGCGAAGGCGGCCCACATCGGGTCCCATTCCTCGTCGTTCCATTCCGGTCGTCCTATGGGAGGTCGGGTGGGAAGAAAACCGCACTTGAAACCGCCGGCGTCAGCTCGCCTGATCTCGGCCACTGCGTCCCCGACGTCGAGCAAAGGGATCGAGGCAACACACACAAAGCGGGGTGAGTGGCTCTGGAACTCGAGTGCCCAGTCGTTCAGGGCTCGAGCGCCCTCTTTCACGACGCGAGGCGTGTGGATGTTGAACGTCCAGATGCCGAGTGACGGGTACATCACCTCGGCCCACACCCCTTCGCGGTCAAGGTCCTGTAAGCGATGGACCGGGTCATTGCCACCCAGGATTCGATCGACGAAGTCCTCCTCCTTGGAGTCGGCGGGGCGGGCATTGACGCCGATCGACGATGTGTTGCGATTCCGTTTGGGCAGGTCCCGCCGGAATTCCTGACCGTCGATGTATATGGTCTCGAAATCGCCGCTCGGGTCCTTTACGCTCCGCGGCATCCGCTCTCGCACGTCGTCGGGCAGCGAATCGAACAGGTCAGGCGGCTCCACCAGGTGCGAATCTCCGGAATTGGCCCAGAGCTTCCCCTCTGTCGTGCTTGCCATGCATCCTCCCTCGGGCGATCGGCCGAATACGGCCATATGCAAATCTTGTTCTCATAACGATGGCATGTCAAGGCCCCACGGCCTCGCGAGTGTAGGTGGGTGCCCAAGGTGGGTGACACATGTGGGGTGGCCAATGGGGTGACAGTAGCAACCGATTCGTCTTATAATGAAAATGTGATTTGCGAACGGAGCCGGGCGTGACCACCATTCAGTCAGCGCCCGGTGATCAGGTTGGTTCCCCTCCCCGACGTCCTGGCTCAATGCGTCGCACCTCGACCGTCCTGATGACGTGGCCTGACGGGCTTGGCACCAGTTTGCACCTTGAGGGCCGCTGTCGGGATCTCTGTACCCCGACCGAGGGCGCACCCACTGTGGTTGCCAGTGCCCAGCTCCATGCGGTGACCGGCGCTGAACGGGACATCGAGACCGTCGTCGCCGAGCCACCGGTCACCGGTCTCCAGAACCTGATCGGGTGCAAGGGCGGGGGAAGCCTGCGCACCGCCATCGGGCACGAGCTCCCCGACGAAGTCGAGCATGGAACACCCGTGCACTTGCTGCTCGACGATCTGGCCGGCTCGACCCTCATCGCCGGTTTCGCCTACTTCCCGTGGGCTGCCCACATGCCCGAGTTCGAGGAACGCCGTCAGAACGCCCCTCGCCGAGTGATGCAAGGCATCTGCTCTGGCTTCCGACCCGGTGCCAGCTCACTACTCGACGACGGCACCCAATCCGGGGTTTCCCACAATGTTGCCCGCGTCAGGCCGCTCAACGACTCGGCGGACCCTGTCGGGTGGCACCCGTTGGACGACCACCCACCAGTGGCCATGCGACGTGCCCGCCGCATCGATGTCTGGAACGAGGACGACCAGGTCGGCATCGACGCCATGTTCAGAGACAGCTGTTGGGACCCTGAGGGCTCGGAGATCGCAGTCCATGAGTATCAATTGACGGGCGTCGCCGATCGAGAGACTGCGGTGTTGACGTCAATAGTGGCCCGGCCTCGAGTACTGCCCTACGCCGAGTGCCCACTGGCCGCGCCCAACGCCCGGTGGCTCGTGGGCACTCCGATGCGCACCCTCCGGAGCGTTGTGCTGGAGCGTCTGCGCGGAGCAGACTGCTGCACTCATCTGAACGATGCCCTGCGCGCCTTGGCCGAGGTCCCCGTACTGGCCATGTCGTTGCCGCCAGTATGAACGACCCGATGGAATTCCAGAGAAGGCGGAGGGCGTCATGACACTGAAAGACAAGACCGCGGTCGTGGGGATTGGTGCGACACCGTATTACAAACGGGGCGAATCGCTCCCGCAGACCGAGCTGGAGCTGGCATGCAAAGCTGTTTTGGGCGCACTCGATGACGCGGGGCTCACTATTAAGGACCTCGACGGGTTCGCCATCTATTCGAGCTCGTGCGACCCGGCCCAGGTCGCGTCGGTTCTCGGGGTTCCCGAGGTGCGCTTTGCCGCCACCCTTACCTCCGGCGGAGGTGGGGCAGCCGGTTCACTCGGTCTGGCCGCGGCCGCGATCACCTCAGGTCAATCCGAGGTTTGCGTGACCCTCATGACCCTTCAGCAGGCCAAGCGTCGCCTGGGTGGTTCCGCCGTGGGGGACGTGGGTGCCGGTCTGGGGAGTGGAGGTGGAAGCCCATATGGCGCCGCCGGGGTGCCCAACTATGCCGCCTTCATCACCGGTGCCGGCCTCATGGCTCCCGGTCATAGCTTCGCCTTGCTAACCAAGCGGCATATGGAGCTCTACGGCACGAAGCGCGAGCACTTGGCCGAGGTGGCCATCTCCCAACGTGAGAACGCCATCTTGCGACCGACCTCCATCCGGCGCGAGCCCCTCACCGTGGACGACTACTTCAACGCACGCATGATCTCGGATCCTCTCTGCCTCTACGACTACACGATGGAGACCGATGGGGCGGTCGCAGCCGTCATCACGTCGGCGGAGCGGGCGAAGGATCTTCGCCATCCACCCGTTTTCATCTCGGGATCGGCTCACGGTGGCATGGGCAGATGGGGATCGGCCATCTTCACCTACTTTCAGATGCCCGACGAGTATTTTGCCTCTTCCGGCAACCGGCCCATCGCTCAACGCCTCTACGCAATGGCCGGCATGGGCCCTGAAGATGTTGACGTCGCCCTCTTGTACGATCACTTCTCCCCCCTCGTCATCATGCAGCTCGAGGACTACGGCTTCTGTCCGATCGGCGAAGGAGGACCGTTCGTCGCCGATGGCAACATCCGATGGAAGGGAGGCTCCATTCCCGTCAACACCCATGGCGGTCATCTCTCAGAGGCATACATCATCGGCATGACCCACATCCGCGAGGCTGTGGAACAACTGCGGGGCGACGCCGTCAACCAGGTCGACGGGGCAGAGGTGGCCCTGGTCACCGGTGGCCCATCTGGCCTTCCCGTCAGCGGCACCCTCCTTCGAACATGACGAGGTAACCATGACCGAGACCAAACAAGGTACCTATCCTGCGATGATGAAGGACCCCTTCGCCGACTCGACCACCCAGCCGTTCTGGGACGCCGCCTTGGAGAACCGGCTTGTCGCTCCTCGCTGCAGGCAATGTGGGACCTTCGTCCTGACTCCCCAGCCCTTCTGTTTCAACTGCCAGGGCCAGGAGTTCGAATGGATCGACCTACCTGGCACCGGAACGATCTATACGTACACCGTTGTGCGCCACCCGCTTTCCGCCGCCCTATCCGAAGTGGTGCCGTATGTCTCGGGAATCATCGAGCTCGACGGCACCCAGGGGGCCGGAGCGCGGATGATCCTCAACATCACCGACTGCGACCCGGAGACGGTGCGGGTCGGCGACAAGGTCGATATCTGGTTCGATAAGGTGAGCGAAACGTACGCCATGCCACGGGCTCGCCCACAGAGTTCGGGAGCCTGAACTAGCTTGTCGACCATGGCTCGAGCCGGGCGTCCGCGGCGCTTCGAGGAAGCAGACGAGCGGCGCCTGCTTCTCGATGCCGGGCTGGTTGTCATGGCACGCAACGGATATCAAGATGCGGCCGTCGCCGACATTCTGGCCGAGGCCGACCTCTCCACCCGCTCCTTCTACCGACACTTCGAGTCCAAGGATCAGCTCCTCTGCGCCCTGTACCGTCGGGAAGCCGAGGCCGCGGCCACGCGGCTCAGCGCAAAGGTCAGGTCGGCGCCCAACCCAGGGCTGGCGCTGCAGGCGTGGATAGAGGAAATCATGAGCTTTCGGCACCATAGAGAAAAGGCCGCTCGCGTTGCCGTGCTCGGTTCTTCAGGCGCCATGCGGGCCGTCGGGTATGCCGACGAGACGCGCCATGCAGCCAAGTTATTGGTGGCGCCGCTCGAAGAGCTGCTCGCCGAGGGCAAGCGCGATGGGAGCTTCCCGCTGGCTGATCCGGCTACCGATGCATCGCTCGTTCAGTCGGTTGCGTGGGCTGCTGCTGGGCTCAATCCTTTGAGCGAGGCCATACGACCACACGCCCACTCGATTCGAGCAGTCCATTCGTTCTGTTTGCGCGCCTTGGGAGCGGCTACCCCTTAGCCCTCCTGCCGACAACGGGCCGACGACCGTGTCCACGTGCTGTCGGTCGGACCCGAGTCGGCGCTCCATGTGCAATTGTACTGGGTGTAATTGTACTGGGTGTGACCGTGATGGTCGGTTCTACTGGTGGCCGGCGAGTGCGGCCGAGGGAGGGATGTCCCTGGACAGGCCGCTGCCGGTCATCGACGATAGCAACCGGCACTATTGGGAGGCTGCCCGCGAGCACCGACTAGTCATCCAGCGCTGCGCCGAATGTCGCACGTGGGTGCATCCGCCACGAGGCCTATGTCCCGATTGTCGGAGTGAGAGGCTGGTGCCCGAGGAGCTCAGCGGCAAAGGCCATGTCTACAGCTGGTCGGTTATGCACTCCGGAGGGAATCCCGGCTTCGAGAACCGCATCCCCTATGTCGTCCTGGTTGTCGAGCTCAATGAACAGAGTGGCCTCTTGACCATCGGGAACATCGTCGACTGTGCGGCCGAGAACATCGAGATCGGCCTCCCACTCGAGGTGACGTGGGAGGACGTCAATCACGAGCTCACCCTGCCCCAGTGGCGACCGGCCGGCGTCGACCTGACGGCATGACCAGCCCGATCCGCGACCAGTCGGCCATTGTCGGCGTGGGCCACTCACCCTGCAGGAAGGACCTGGGCGTGTCGCCGCTTGCGTTCACCATCGACACGTGCCTCGACGCGATTGAGGACGCAGGACTCCAGCCGGGCGCCATCGACGGGCTCTGCGCCATGGGTGACGCCCACGAGCCGTCGACCCTGCAGATCATGGAGGCGCTGGCGTTGCCGGGCTTGAACTTCTACGGCGGCCCCCTCGGAGGCGGTGTCGGCCCCAGCGTGGTCGCCAACGCCGCTATGGCCGTCGCCTCTGGCGTATGCGAGACGGCGCTCACCTGGCGCACAATGACCGCGCCGCGCCCCAACACCGAAACTACATACAACTATATGGGCTTCGAGGGGGCCCGTGGCGTGGGCGCATTCACCCTGCCCTACGGGCTGGGTGTCTTCATGCAGTACTTCGCTCCCTGGTACCAACGGCGACGCAAGCTCGACGGCGTGACCGACGAGCAGATGGGCGCTTACGTCATCGCCATGCGAGACAATGCCTCGCGAAACCCCCATGCCGCGCTCAGGACGCCGATCACCATGGACGACTACCGGGCTTCGCGCTACGTAGCCGAGCCGCTTCGGCTGTTCGATTGCGACATGCCCGTGGACGTCTGCGGCGCCGTCGTGATCACGACGGCGGAGCGGGCCAAGGACCTGCGGCATGCGCCGGTGTACGTCAGTGCCGTCACCACCGGCACCGGGCCCAAGAACAACATGATCTTCTGGCACGACTACGACGAGAGCGCCTACGCCTGGTCGGCGAAGCGGCTGTGGGTCAATGCCGGCCTCGGTCCGTCGGACATGGACTTCGCCATGATGTACGACGGCTTCGCTCCTCTGGTGCTGTACGGGCTGGAGGAGTACGGGCTCGTTCCCAAGGGCGAGGCCGGACGCTTCTTAGGCGATGGAGGTCATGTGGCCGGTGGCGACCTTCCGCTCAACCCCCATGGCGGCAACAACAGCGAAGGGCGTAGTCACGCCATTGGCCACGTGGTCGAGGCTGCCCTGCAGCTCCGGGGCGATGCAGGGCCGAGGCAGCTTCCTAACGTGCATGCCACTGTCGTCAACGGTGGCGCCATCACGCTCTCGGGGGCCATGGTCCTGCACAACTGATCCCTCCGAGAGTTGAGAGCTGATGATGCGGCGGCATGCGGGGACCGACACGAACAGGCCTTTGCTCTAGGGAGGAGTGCCACCGGATTCCTTGCCCCCCACTGCTCGCACTCACTCCTCGACGGAATCGGGGTCCTAGATGTGCCACCATGGGCACGATCAAATGTCCACACCGCGGAAAGGACCAGGCATGAGCGAGCTGCTCTTGGGCGACGAACGCGAGGCCGTGGCCGCGGCCAGCCGCCACCTGGCCGAGCGGGGGCTCGTCATCGGAACGGCGGGCAATATTTCCGCCCGCCGAGGAGACCTGGTCGCCGTTACCCCCACCGGGGCCGACCTCGGCACGGTGACGGCCAAGATGGTGACGGTCATCGACCTCGACGGCGCGGTGGTGGACGGCGACCTTGCCCCCACCTCCGAGGTACCCCTGCACACCGGCATCTATGCCGGAACCAATGCTGTGGCCATCACCCACGCCCACGCCATGGCCTCCACCGCTCTCTCGTGCACGCACGACGAGCTCCCGGCCTTGCACTACAGCTGCCTGGGCCTGGGTGGCACCCCCCGGACGGCGGCCTACGCCACCTTCGGTTCGCAAGAGTTGGCCGACAACGTCATCGAGGCGCTGAAGGGCCGGAACGCGGCCATGATGCAGAACCACGGTTCGGTGGCCTACGGCAGCACCATGACCGAAGCCATCGAGCGCCTCGAGCTCCTCGAGTGGCTGGCTGAGCTGTACTGGCGCGCCTCCTCGTTGGGAACACCGCGAGTGCTCACCGACAAGGACTTCGAGGCCATCATCGTGTCGGCCATGGAACGCGGCTACGGAAAGACGAAGAAGGTCGGCAAGGGGTAGAGCCTGGGGGAGTCCGACCCCCCGGTCACGATGAACCAACCCGAGTTCGCCCCGGCCACGGACGCCGGATGAGAATGGACTATGGCTGTCCTCGGACTGGGTCTGGCCGCGCTGGGCCGGCCGGGATATCTGACCGTTGGCCATGGCGCGGCTCTCGGCACCGACCGGTCGGTCGAGGCGCTCCGGGCCCGGTGCGACCAGGTCTGCGACGCGGCATGGGAAGGGGGGATCCGCTGGTTCGACGCGGCTCGCTCCTACGGCCGAGCCGAGGAGTTCCTGGCCGGGTGGTTGACCAGCCGGGCCATCGAGCCGGAACAGGTGGTGGTCTCATCCAAGTGGGGCTACAGCTACACGGCGAACTGGGCGGTGGACGCGGCGGTGCAAGAGGTCAAGGACCACTCGGCTGCGGCCCTGGCCCGCCAGTGGCCCGAGACTGACGCCCTACTCGGACCGTGGTTGCGGCTCTACCAGGTCCACTCGGCCACTACCGAGTCCGGGGTCCTCGATGACGCCGAGGTGCATCGGGCGCTGGCCCGGTTGGGTCTGCCCGTGGGGCTCAGCCTGAGCGGCCCGGACCAGGCGGGGACTCTCCGACGGGCGCTCTCGATCGAAGTCGACGACCGGCCCCTCTTCTCTGTCGTGCAGGCCACCTGGAACCTGCTCGAGACCTCGGGCGCCCCGGCCCTGGCCGAGGCCAAGTCGGCCGGTTGGACGGTGATCGTCAAGGAGGCCCTGGCGAACGGGCGCCTGGCCGTCCCCGGGCCGACGACCGCGGCACTGGGTGAACGCCCCGATGTCACCGCGCTCGCCGCCGCGCTCGACCAGCCCTGGGCCGACGTCGTGCTCTCGGGAGCGACGACCGTGTCCCAGCTGCGCTCGAACCTGGCTGCCGTCGACCACGTACGGGAGCCGGATGCCGATCGGCTCAGGCCGCTTGCCCAGGAGCCACAGGTCTATTGGAGCGAGCGGGCCGCCATGCCCTGGTCGTGAACAACGAGCGCCGGGGCTACGGGGTCGAGACCGGGAACGAGACCTCGGCCAGGGCCAGGATCTCGGCCCGGTCCTCGGGCAGGATGAAGCCGGCGGCGATCGTGGAGTCGAGTGAGGCATTGAACCGCCGCAGGTATTCGTCTCGTCCCCCGGGATAACCGGCGGCCAGGGCGGCGGACTCGAAGGGCTTTGTCGTGCCGAAGAGGATGGCGAAGTCCTCCCCGCTCTGGCCGAGCCCGGACAATGTTGCCGTCGGGACATCGACCCAGGGCGTCCGCACCCCGCCGGTGGCGTTACCGTTCTCGTCGAGCCGGAAGGCGCGGCCGTCCTCGCTGACGTCCAAGCGGGGCGCACTCGGCGGCGGTCCGCCTCCGGCAACCCAGCGGTCGAGGCTCTCAAAGGCGGCTTGACCCACATAGTGCTGCTGGGGCCCGGAATTGATCGGGGTGTCGGTAGTGGCGCCGAAGATCTCCGTCGTCGGGCGGAGCAGATCGGCCAGGCGCTCGGGATCAAGATGGCCATCGTCCTCGTAGCCGCCTGAGAGAATGTACGTGTCGGCGTGAGCGGCTCCGGCAATCTCCCATTGCCGGAGGTTCGCGCCATCAGGCTGGGCCGGCAGGCCTCCACCAAGGAGGACGACGTCGGTCTCGCTCTGGAGGACGAGTACGGGGACCCGGGCATCATCGCGGATCCGTTCGGGACGGTCGACCAGCGACCGCCTGGCCGCCTCGACATCAGCCCCGCGGGACGCCCGGAACCCGTCGAGGGCGGCGCCGCTCCCCGGCCGGCCGTGCACGAGGAACCCGTCGAACACCCTTGCTTCAGGATCGATGGCATTGATATAGGTCACCAGGAAGGCGGCCGACTGCGACTCCCCCATGGCCAGCAGGCGCGAGGGAGCGAGGTCACCCAGTGGTGAGGCTCCGGTCACCGGACGCAGGATCTGGCCCGCCTGGGTGAAGATGTCGTAGGACCAGGCGTCCCCGGGGTGCACCAGCCCGGCGTAGCGATCGGGCGCCATCTTCTTCAGGTGCAGTCCTTCGACGAGGCCTCCCCCGTCGATCCCCGCCTTTTGGGCCGAAACGCCAACCCAGACATGACCTCGAGCCATCAGGTCACGGTGCAAGAGCGACCAATCGGGGCCCACGTCGAGACCAGCGGAGACGTTGTGCCACTCCACCACGGCCGACCCGCTAAAGCGGGCCTGGTTCGTGGGCCTCCGGATCAGGAACCGGGTGACGAATGGTGCCTCCGGGCCCGGTTTGACTGTCCAGCGGCCGTCCCCGGAGCGCTCACACGCGAGCTCGAACGACCCCGCCACCCCTTGGAGGAGGAACTCCTGCTCCTCGTACCCGAGAGCACCTAGGTCATACGCCCCGGCCGGCATCGGGGATCGCCCCGGTAGCGGCCGGAACGTTGCTCGTTGTCCTGGTTTCCCCATGGCCCCTCCAACGTTGGGATTGTCGAATTCGACTAGTTGCTTCGCTCCATCATCACCACCAGCCGACCCATCGTCTGGCGCTGTTCCATCTCCTCGAGCGCAGCAGGAAGGCCACCGAAGTCGAGTTTGCGGGTGACCGATGGGTGAATCCGGCCGGTGCGTATCAGCTCGAGAATGGTGGCGTGGGCGCGTTGGCCTTCGCTTCGCCCCGGCCAGTTGAACCCCAGGGTTCGCCGGACGCCGAGGGGGTCGTTCACGTAGACGAGGCATACCCCGCAGAGCGAGAAGTTCCCGTAGGCCATGGCCCGAGGCGTCAGGTAGTGGGCATCTTCGAGCTCGATGCCCTCGCTCCATCCGGCGATCAGGTGCCGGCCGTTGAATCCCATGCACTTGAAGGTCTCGAGCGTGACGTTCCCCCCGACGGCGTCGAAGGCGACATCCACCCCGTGCCCATAGGTGGCCTCCATCGCCGTCTCGACGAAGTCATCCGTTCGATAATTCACGGCCACGTCCGCTCCCAACCTGCGGCAGTACTCGACCTTCTCGTCGGTCCCGGCGGTGGCGATCACCTTGGCCCCGAGCGCCTTTCCGATCTGCAACGCCCCCGACCCCGTACCACCGGCGGCCGCGTGCACGAGGAGCGTCTCCCCGGGTTGGAGGTGGGCACGCTCGTGGAGGGCGAACCAACCGAGGTGGAACGGGTAGTGCATGGCGGCACCGTCAGCCGCGCTCAGCCAGTCGGGTAGCTCCATGGCCGTGGCCGCATCGACGACGGCGTAGGAGGCGTACCCACCATGGGCGACGGCCGGGATGCCAACGATTCGCTGTCCGAGTAGGTGCTCAGCTCCCGGCCCCGCGCTCTCGACGGTCCCCACCGACTCCATCCCGGCCACGAACGGAGGCTCCAACATGAGCGTCGCATAGCGTCCCCGGATGATGTCGATATCGTTCAGGTTGAGGCAGAAGGCGTCCACCGCGACCCGGACCTCGTTGGCCCCCGGCGCCCGCACCTCTACGTTCCGGCGTTCCATCACCGTGGTCGGGTCTCCGTAGGCAGTGGTGACCCAGGCATCCGCGTTCACCACGCCAATCTCTGATTCGGGCATCACGGGCATCCTTGATCGTCTGGGAACCAGGTCCCAATGGCACGCTGCCCAACATACGACCTCCTGTGCGAGCGTGCCCAAGGGAGCCGTTCTCTCCGGTTCGACACGCGCCTGGCCACGGTGGGTAGTGTCTCTATCGGCCAACTCCGGGGGAGGCAGCATCGTGCCAGGCGATAACAGACCAGGCGACAACAGGATTGTCATCAGCCGCATCGTGGACGCTCCTCCTTCCGAGATCTTCCGGGTCGTCACCGACCCCAACATGCAGGTCGAGATCGACGGGTCCGGCATGCTCGAGGCCGCGCCCGGTTCGACGCGGCTCGAGGCGGTGGGCGATACCTTCGAGATGGACATGGACCGCGAGCCACTCGGCGACGTCCCCATGGGCAAGTACAAGGTCCTCAATACGGTCACGAGGATCGTTCCTGACTCTCTGCTCGAATGGAACGTCGGCTCGGTCGAGCGAGGCCCCTACGGCCACGTTTACGGCTGGGCGATCGCCGAGGTCGGTCCCGACGCGACCGAGGTGACCAACTACTGCGACTGGAGCGGAGTTCCCGAGCACGTCCGTGAGCACTTTCCAATCGTGCCGGCGGCGATGATGGAGAAGTCGGTCGAGAAGTTGGTCGACCTCGTGGCCCGGGGGCCAAAACCGCAGGACTGAGGTCGGTCGTCGCAATCAGCCGGTCAGCCTGGACGGCGACCGAACACGAGCAAGGGGAATGGATGGCACGCAAGGTAGCGTTTGTGACCGGAGCCAGTCGCGGGATCGGAAAGGCCGTGGCCGTCGAGCTGGCCGGCGCCGGGTTCGATGTGGCCATCACGGCCCGGACGGTGAACAGCGGCGAACGGCGCGAGCACTCCTCGACGATCAGCTCGACCGACGTCACTCCCTTGCCGGGCAGCCTGTCGGAGACGGCCGCTTTGATCCAGGGCGCCGGCCAAGAGGCACTGGTCGTCGCGGCCGACCTGCTCGACCGGGCTTCGCTCGGCGCCGCGGTGGCCACCGTGCTGGGGCAGTGGGAGCGGATCGACCTGGTCGTGCACAACGGCCGCTATATCGGCCCGGGACACATGGACCGCTTCCTCGACACCCCGATCGAGCTACTCGAGCACCAGCTCGAGGCCAATGTGGTGGCGCCCTTGGTGCTCAATCGACTGATCCTGCCTTCGATGATCGAGCACGGTGGGGGGACCCTGGTCAACATCACGTCGGCGTCCGGCTACGGCGACCCCACCAAGCCGGCCGGTGACGGTGGTTGGGGCATGGGATACGGCATCTCCAAGGGCGCGTTCCAGAGGATCGCCGGGTTCCTGGCCGTCGAACTGGGCGACCAGGGCATCCGCTGCTACAACGTCCAGCCCGGGCTGATCGCCACCGAGCGCATCGGTCAGGACATGGCCAAATTCGGAATTTCGAACCAGGGTGCTCCGCCCGAAGTGGTGGCGCGGGTGGTGGGCTGGCTGGCCACCGACGACGAAGCCGCGGCCTTCAACGGGAGGACCATCGAGGCGCAGTGGTTCTGCCATGATCGCAAGCTCCTCGACGGCTGGGACGGCCCCAAGCAGACGGCCAACAACATCCGCTACGACGAGGCCGCGGCCAACCTCGCTGCGTTCGAGACCAGGTGGGAGGGGGCCGGATAGATCGATCCTGCCTGATCACTAGCATCTCGACTGGGCAATGTGAGGAGCGAAGCGATGGCATCGGATCGGAGTGGCCAGGCCCACGAGGTGCCGGCGCACCTTGTGGCCCCGACCGGGCGGCTCGTGCCGCTGCGACCGGTCGGGCGGCCCGAACCCGAGCGGGCAGCTGGGTCGGGCCCCCCCGCCTTCTTGGGCCTGGGCTCGCTCGAGGCCATCTTTCCGCCGATCGCCGACTACGCCTTCCTCTCCGACTGTGAGAACACCTGCCTGGTGGCACCGACCGGGGCGATCGAGTGGTTGTGCCTACCGCGGCCGCACGACCCGAGCGTCTTCGGGATGATCCTGGACCGGGCGGCAGGTTCGCTTCGGCTGGCGCCGGCGGACACAGCCGTGCCCGCCAACCGTCGGTACGTTCCCGGCACGATGGTGCTGGCGACCACCTGGCAGACTCGCACCGGCTGGCTGGCCGTCCGGGACTTCATGGCCATCGGGCCCTGGCACCGGACAAGCGACCGTTCGGCCTGGCACCGGCGTACGCCGGGCGATTTCGACGCCGATCACGTCCTCATCCGCACCGCGACCTGCCTCCACGGAACGGTCGACGTGGTGCTCGACTGCCAGCCGTCCTTCGACTACGGCGGAGCCGACGCCCGATGGGAGTACGCCGGCGCCGCATACCACCAGGTGGTCACCACCAATCCCGACTTCATCCCACTGACCCTGGCCGGTGACCTGCGGATGGGCATCGAGGGCCGCGCCGTGCGGGCCCGCCATCGGCTCACCGAGGGCGAATCCTGCTACATCGCCCTGAGCTGGGCCAACCGGCCACCTCCGGGCGACATTGCCGGCGCCCGGACCTCGATGGCGGAGACCGAGCGGTTCTGGCGCGGCTGGGTCGATGGCGGCCGATACCCCGACCATCCCTGGCGGGAGCAACTCCAGCGCAGCGCCATCACGCTGAAGGGCCTCACCTACGCGCCGACCGGCGCCCTGCTCGCCGCCCCGACCACTTCGCTCCCGGAGCATCTCGGTGGGGGGCGCAACTGGGACTACCGCTACTCGTGGGTCCGCGACGCCGCCTTCACCCTCTGGGCACTCCATGCCCTCGGGTTTGATGCCGAAGCCGACGACTTCTTGGCCTTTCTCGGGGATGCCATCGAGCCAGAGCGTGGCGAGGAGGGTCAGCCACCGGCGGAGCGGCTGTTGCAAGTGCTCTACGGAGTCGATGGGACGAGGCTCCTGCCCGAAACGGAGATCGACCACCTGTCGGGCTACGCCGGGAGCCGGCCGGTCCGCATCGGCAATGCCGCCTACGGCCAACAGCAGTTCGACATTCTCGGAGCCATTGTCGACTGCGTCTACCAGCAGACCCGATCGCGGGACTCACTGACCGAGCGGGCCTGGAGGATCGTCGTCCAAGCTGTCGAGACGGCGATCCGTTCTTGGCGCCAGCCCGATCAGAGCATCTGGGAGACCCGGGGCGAAGCGCGCCATTTCACCTTCTCCAAGGTCATGTGCTGGGTAGCTGCCGACCGCGCCGCTCGTCTGGCCGCGCTCCGGGGCGAGAGTGAGCGGGCCAACCGCTGGTGGAGCGCAGCATTGGAGATCCACGCGGACATCTGCGAGCACGGCGTCGACGCCGCCGGACGGTTCACCCAGTACTACGGCTCCGACCAGCTCGACGCCTCCCTCCTGTTGCTTCCCCTGGTGCGGTTCCTGCCACCGGACGACGAGCGGCTGCGAGCGACCGTGCTCGGGATCGCCGACGAGCTCTCGGATGACGGCTTCGTCCTCCGCTACCGCACCGAGACGACCGACGATGGTCTCAACGAGTCCGAGTCCACCTTCACCGTTTGTTCGTTCTGGCTGGTCTCCGCGCTGGTGGAGATCGGCGAGATCGACCGGGCGCGAAAGCTCTGCGAGCGGTTGCTCTCATCCGCGAGTGCTCTGGGGCTGTACGGGGAGGAGCTCGATCCCCGCACCGGCCGGCACCTCGGCAACTTCCCCCAGGCGTTGACTCACCTGGCCCTGGTCAACGCCGTACTGCACGTGATCGAGGCGGAACGGCAGGATACCGACGGTCCGTTGGGGTTGGCCGCCTCTCCCAACTGGTGGGCGGCGGCCGGAAGGGACGAGCGGCCCGGTACGGGGCCCGTCTGAACGGCATCGGTCTGGACGACCTACGACTGGGGCGTCGATGTCCCGGGGAGATCCGTGCCGCAGAGGGGCTGCGTCGACGCGGCCACGAACCCGTTGGGCCTCGCTTGCATATACCAAGCGCATTGTTGTGGGAGGTCGTGACCGAAGATCGTCGAGTAGTCGATCGTGTACGGCAAGATGCCGTTGCCGTTGTAGTTCTTCATGCTCCGTAGGCTCTTGATGACTGCACTCCGGCTCGGGTTCTGTCCTGCCTTCTGGATGCCTTTGATCATGAGGTCCGCACCCAGCCAGGACTCGTACTGGCCGAAGTCGGGGAAATCGGACTTGGAGAAACCCTGATACTTCTGCAGAGCGGCAGCCATCTGCAACGTAGCCGCGTTCGGCAATGAGAAGGGACGGAACTGGGTCACGAAGTAGTCGCCTTGGACAGCCTGCCAGGCCGGCGTGTTGATTACGCCCGGCTCGTACCCGGTGGGGAACACCACGGCCTTGAGCTTCACCCCTGCCTGCCTCAGGGACGTAGCCAGGGCGAAATTCGAGCCGTTGTCCATCGCCGCCCAGATGGCGTTCACCCCCTTTGACTTGGCCGTCAGTGCGGCGGTGGTGAAGTCGACCCCGCCGAAAGGGACCGACGTGTCAACCACGCCGGTCTTGCCACCGGCGTGGTTGAACGACGTGGCCACCCCGATGGCCGAGCGGGTAGACGACGGCGAGATGCTATAGCCGTAGGTCCCGATCACCGTGCCGCCGTGCTGCTTGAGGAACAACCCGGCCCCGGTGTTCACCGGATACTTCGGGTTCACGCTGCCGTCGTCCGAGGCGAACATGTTGGTGTAGGGCTGCTCACCCCATTCAGGACCGTCGGAGAAATTCCCGGTCACCGGGACTCCTTGCTGCTGGGGGTACTTCGCCGCCGCGAAGAACAGCGCGCTGTTCGCCACGATGCCGAGGGCGCCCTTGGAGAGGGCGTCTTGCACGGCGGTCACCACGGTCGTCGGATTGGTGTCGTCGTTGATCACGAGGGGAACGATCTTGTGCCCGTTGACGCCGCCCTGCGCATTCTGCAGCGCGATGCGGGCGCGGAATCCTGCGGGCGAGTCGCTGTATTCCGCCGCCGCCGCCCCGGTCAGCGAGGTGATGAGGGCGATGGTGATGGCCTGGGGAGCGGCCGCGGCCGTCGGCGGCGCGACCGCACCGAAGGTGGCCACCGACCCACCGGCCACGACGATGGCGGCTGTCATCCTGGCCAGGCGCGTACGCAATGTCCCCCCTCGACAAGTAACGACTACTGATGTCCACAGTGTCACTATTTGATAATGCAACTGGCGTTCTACTTTATCCGGGCCGGATGCGCCGAGCAAGGGCTCCCCACCCAGAGGCAATGGCCCGAGCGGTCAGCCGGCTCGGCGTCCTACCGCAGCAGTTTGACCTTCAGCCCCTCGATGACCGCATCGAACCCGAACTCGAAAAGCTCGTCGCGGGTGAATTGGCTCACGCGGGTGACGCTTTCCAGGGTCGCCCTCGGCGGCCCGCTGACGACGGCGTCGGCCACGGTGTCAAGATCGAGCTGACCGGTCATGAAGGTGTAGAGCGCGGCGAAGCCGAGGACGGCGGCCTCCGGACTGAAGCCGCCGTCGCCGAGGATGGTCAGGACTCCCTGGGCCAGCCGCGTGCTCTCGACCGAACCCCTGTCGCCCGACTGAGCCGACACACCGGGGTGCTCGGCGAACACCCGGCGGGCCTCGCGCTCCAGTTGCCGGAGTCGGTGCTCCCAGGTTCCCTCGTCGGGCCCCGGGATGCGGATTTGGCCAAGGATGTGGTCCAGCACCAGTTCACGCAAGGTTTCTTTGTTCGGTACGTAGTGGTAGATCGTCATCGGAGGCACGCCGAGCTCTCGGGCCAGGGCCCGCATCGACAGGTTCTCGAGGCCCACCTCACGAGTGAGGCGAAGGGCGGCGGCGACGATCCCACTCTCGTTGAGTGACGGTGGTCGTCCTCGAACATGGGGCGGCTCGCCGATTGTCGGATCCCGTGGAACTATGCCGGAACTGTAGTGCTGGGCGCGGAGCGGTCCTCGGTGCGGAGCGTCAGCGGCAGTTCGACCAGCCTGCGGACCATCAGGCTCTTGTGGTGGAGCAACCCGTCCGATGCCCCTTCGATCGAGAAGGACGAGGTCCGAGCGAGCAGTCGCTCGAACGTTACCCGGGCCTCCAGTCGGGCCAGAGGTGCTCCGACGCACAAGTGGATCCCCCACCCGAATCCGACGTGCTGCCGTGGGTTGCCCCGATGGACGTCGATCTGGTCGGGCTGGGGGTACGCCTCCGGGTCCCGGTTGGCCGCGGGCCACAACAGCACGAGACGGGACCCGGCAGCCAGTGCGACCCCGCCCAGGGTGGTGTCCGAGAGGACCCGGCGGTAATGCCCTCGAAATGGAGGCTCGACCCGGCACGCCTCCTCCACGAAGGCCGGGATCAGGGCAGGTTGGGCCCGCAGGCGATCTTGCAGTTCCGGCCGTTCGGCGAGCGTGTGGACGCCGAACCCGAGCAGGCTCGTCGTTGACTCGCCCCCTGCGGCCATGAGGATGCCGAGGATCCCGAAGGCCTCCATGTCGCTCAGCTCGCCGTCGGCCACTGCCCGTGCGCAGACGCCGAGCACGGTGGACTGATCGGGATCAGTGGCCGAACGGGCAGCCATGTATCCCTCGACAACGGGACCGAGCTCCGTCATCTTCTCCTGCAGGACCCGGCGTCGCGCTTCGGGGACAAAGCCGCTGATCTGCTCCACCGAGGCGTACCCCTGCTCTTTCAGCGCCGGAGCGGCGCTGTCGGCCAGGCCCATCAGCCGAGTCACCATCATGATCGGCAGGGGTTCGGCCACCTCGCCCATCCATTCGACCCGTCCGGCGGACAGGTGTCGGTCGAGAGCCGAATCGATGAGCTGTCGGAACTCGTCTTCTCGTGCGTTGATGGCCCCGGTCGAGAGAACATGGCTGAGGACCTTGCGTTGACGCCCGTGATCGGGGGGATCGGCCGTGGCCAGCACGCCGGGCATCCCGTCACCGACATGGGCGTCGACCGGTGGACGCAGCCCCGGCTGACCGTCCTCGCCGACGTAGAGAAATTCGCTGCTATTGCTGGAGTAGACAGTCGGATTGGCGATCACTTCGTGGATCAGGTCGAGCCGGGACACGAGAAAGGCATTGGTGCCATCGACCCGGTGTACGGGATCCGACTGCCGGAGTTCGGCGTAGTAGCCATGGGGCTGCTCGAGTACCGCCGCATCGAACAGGGGGTCCACCGCGGTCGTTGCCATTGCACACCTCCACAGGTCGGCGCGGCGAGTTTGGGATCGGCGCGGCGTCGCCGTTATTGTCGTACAGCGTACCACAATGTAGCCAGAAAGGACGATTGCCCCCTCCGGCCCGAACTGCACCGGCTGCCCTCGTCGGCCGGGGCGAGACAGGCAGTCGGGCCGTCAGCGGCTCCCCGCCGAACGCCGCGACGATGTCCGCTTGGGAGCGGCCGGACTGGACGCCGGATCGGCGCCTATCCCTGAGCTGCAGAACAACCAGAGCTCGTCCGCCGTTACTTCGACGTCGGTCGGACTCAGGATCCGAGCATGAACGATGGCCAGCACCGTGTGGTGCAAGAGGTGGGCCGCCACGTCAGGTCCGAGGGTGGTGCGCAACTCGCCGGCCTCGGCTGCATCACGGACGAGCTCGGCCACCAGCTCCAGCTGCGGACGGAATGCCCGGTTGAGGTCATCCGGCCTGGTCTCGGCCAGTCGGTTGCGAAACATCGTCAGCGCTCGCGACACCAGGCCAGGCTTCGAGGTGATGTCGTATATCCCCTGGATATAAGCTTGGATGCGTCGGATCGGGTCGGTTTCTGCATCGCATCGCTTGCGGAGCCGGGGCACCACCTCGGTCGCGAGGATCGTCTCGTGCACTGCGACCAAGAGGTCGTCCTTGCTGGCGAAGAAATTGTAAAACGTCCGAATGGACATCCGCGAGTGGTCGACGACGTCCTGGACGGTGAAGTCGAGTCCACGCTCCCCCATCAGCTCTACGGCCGCAGCTACGAATCGGTCGCTGCGCTCGGTCGCACGGCTTCGGGCGGCCTGAAGGGAACGATCGACACTCTGCCTCTTCCACTCGGGCAGCCTCGCTTCCACATCGACGGCACCGACCTCCGGCGCGCTGGGCTTTCGGCTAGCCACGCCCCGTCTCCCGGACGATCTCCGGACTTCCGTGCCCGTCGGACATGTGGCGCTGCATATTCGGTTCTCTTTTCACTACAGGAATGGCTCAGGATATCAGTCACCAACCTCTCCGAATCGGATCAGTGTGAGGGTCGGCGTCGCCCGGCAGCGGGAGCAGCACGATCATGGGCAGGCCGGCGGGAGTGCTGTCCCACTAACCTCTTGAACCATGCCGACCGACAGCATCGATCCCGAGTTGCGTCCGTTCCTCGAAGCCACCCTCACTGCCCTGCCCGGGTTCGAGCCCGAGGGACTGGGCGAACTGCGAGCCGGTCTCCGTGCTCTCAGGGAGGCAGCCCCGCCGGCACGACCGGATACGGTACGGGTGGAGGACGTCAGCGTTCCCGGGCCCCTGGGTGAGCCCGACGTAGCCCTGCGCATATACCGGCCGGCGGCGGCGTCGCCGGTGCCGGTGCTCTTTTGGATGCACGGCGGGGGGATGATGATCGGGTCGATGGACATGGACGACGACCTCTTGGTCGGAGCAGTGGAGCACTTCGGATTCGCCGTCGTCTCCGTCGAATACCGGCTGGCTCCCGAGCACCCCCACCCGGCGCCGATCGAGGACTGTTACGCCGGTCTGGTGTGGACCGAGGCGCATGGTCCGGCCTACGGCATCGACCCTGAACGTATCGCCGTCGGGGGTCCCAGTGCCGGGGGAGGTCTCGCTGCCGGCACCGCGCTGCTCGCACGCGACCGAGGAGGGCCCCGTCTGGCCTTCCAGCTGCTGTTGGAGCCGATGCTCGACGACCGGTCGGCCACCTACTCCTCGACCCAGTATGACGGCACCACGATCTGGGACCGCACCGACAACGCCCACGGATGGAGGTCGTTGCTCGGCGACCGGGCCGGCGGTGAAGGAGTCTCCCCCTATGCGGCGCCGGCCCGAGCCGAGGACCTGGCCGGGCTGCCCCCGGCCCTGGTCGACGTGGGCGAGGTGGAGACCTTTCGAGACGAGTGCATCGAATACGCCCGCCGTCTTCTCGACGCTGGCGTACCGACGGAGTTGCATGTGTACCCGGGGGCGTTTCATGGTTTCGACCTCATCGCCCCCGACTCCCGGCTCGGTCGTCTGGCCTGGAGCCTGAGGTGGGCCGCGCTCACCCGTGCCCTCGGCCTGGCCCAAGACGACGGCTAGCTCGGAGCTGGCCAGCTCAGACCATGACCAGCTCAGTCGTCGACAAAGGCCTGCGGCTCGCCGGCGTGGATCTCCAACCACTCGGCGCCCTCGTCTCCCGCCGTCCACGCATAGCGCCGGTTCGGGCTGAAATAGCCCATACCGGCTGAGGTGGTGCGGTTCCCGTAGTTGAGCGAGCCCCTGAGGACGTAGGTGATCTGGTGGGTCCCGTGCCGGTGCGGCTTCACCTTCTGACCCGGTCCGACCACCTCGTGGTACACCGACAGGCGTGGTGACTGGAGGATGGTCTTCGTGAGCAGGTCCCGCCCGAACAGATCCAAGAGGCCCTCGGCCTGCTTGTCGTCCAGTGCCGCGGTCATCTCGGCGATCGACTGACTCGGCAGCTCGTCGATCGAGTAGAAGAAAGCGGACGTGGGTGCTCCATCTTTCTCGGTGTCGACTGCGTCGAGCGGGTTCGTTTCAGCCATGGCCTCTTCCCTCTGTTTCCCTCCGTCGCCCTCGTCGGCCGGGCTTGCGTTCGACCGACCTTGCCGACGCAACCGATGGTAGCCAGACCCTCGCCCGATTGCCCGCGGTTCTCGGGTTAGGCCGTCGCCTTCTCGTAGCGTTGGCGCCACTCGTACTTGGACCGGATGGTGGTATCGACGTCGGGCGAGAGGGCGCGCACCGCATCCACGGTGGCGCTGGCCCGCGGCACGTGGGCAAACGGGTCCCATCCAAAGAAGCGGCACGAGTTCTGCCAGGTGATCATGTCTATCTCGGCGTCGGAGGCACCGGCACCGCCCAGTTCGGCCAGGACGAACTCGGGCGCATCGGGGAAGATCGAATCCGAGTGCGGATAGTCACACTCCCAGGCGATGATCTCCACTCCGATGTCCTCGCGGATCTTCAACGCCGACGGGTCGGTCACATAGCAGGCCAGTGAGTGCTCTCGGAAGATGTCGCTCGGTAGTTTGCCCTTGAAGTCATGGCCGAGCCATCGTTGATTGTTGTAATGCCGGTCACAGCGGTCGAGGTAGAAGGGGATCCACCCGATTCCGGCCTCGGACCACGCCACCTTGAGGTCCGGGTAGTCGCGGAAAGCGGGGCCCCAGAGCAGATCCTGGGCGGCCAAAGTCGATACCTGAGTGCTCAAGATGATGAGGTTGTCGATCGGCGCGTCGGGTGCGGAGTTGATGGCGCCGAAGCCTTGCCCGATGTGCAGGCACATCACGACCTGCTCCTCTGATGCCGCCCGGAAGAAGGGGTCCCAGTAATCCTTGTCGTGATAGCTGGGAAGGCCTTGGATATGTGGTAGTTCAGGCATTGTCATGGCCCGGCACCCCTTCTTGGCCACCCGCCGGACCTCGGCCGCCAACTGCTCAGGGTCCCAGATGGGCGGGATGGCCAATGGGATGAACCGACCTGGGTACGAAGCGGCCCACTCGTCGATGTGCCAGTCGTTGTAGGCCTGGGTCATGATCAGGGCCAGGTCGTGGTCGGCCGCTTCTTGAAAGAAGCGCCCGCTGAACCCCACAAAGGAGGGGAAGCACATCGACGCCAGGATCCCATTCCGGTTCATGTCTCGTACCCGCTCGTGCACGTCGTAGGCACCGGGCCGCATCTCCGAGTAGGTGGTCGGGTCCATTCCCCACTCTTCCTTGGGCCACCCGACCACGGCATTCAGGCTTCCCGAGCCGCTGGCCACGCCTTCGAACCACCACTTCTCGATGCCGTCCCCGTCGGTCACACTCCTCGGCGCCCGATCCCGGTACTTCTCGGGCACGTGGGCGTCAAACATCTCTCGTGGCTCGATCACGTGGTCATCGATGCTGACCAAGATCAACTCTGATGTCTCCATGGTGGCCTCCCCGTTTTCGGATGCGGATGTTGCCGGGGCGGCGTCCCGATCAACGGCAGCGCGGAGGAGCCACCCGCCCGCATGCGGTTACCGGACCCTACTACCGGCGACCCACCCGATTCAGCTGGATCCGAGGAGGCCCGACTGCCGATAGGCCTCATGGACCAAGACCCGCATCGCCTCAGGCAGCGCCGGCTGGGGTGGCCGTGACCGGGGGTAGTCGCCCACCGGGAGACCCAGTTCGGAAGCGGCGGCCTTGAACGCCGATCCCCAATGGATGTAAGGAGCATCGACGTTCGATGCCCCGAATGCCCGATGGAGGCTGGTGGTCAGGTCGTCGAGACCGGAGTCGTACCAGTGGTCGATCGCTTCGGACAGCTTGTCGGAAACCAGTAGTTCCCATTGCTCGCTATAGAGCTTGTTGCTCGGCGTCTCGTAGAGGTACGCCGTACCACCCAGGATCCCGGCCGCCGTGATCCCGCGACGAAGGAACCCGCCCCGGTAGGCCAACATGTCGCACTCCCAGATCACGAGCTCGGGAGCGATCCGGTGGAGGGCGGCCGAGTGCGACGGGCGGAACAGACCACTCTTCACCGCACACACCGCGGGGAACTCATCGGCCAAGCGAGCGCACTCATCAGGGGTCAGCGCCCACTTTGCGGCCGGCGTGTTGAACAGGCCCAGGGCCATATCCGTCCGCGCCGCCACGTAGGACAGCAGCTCGCGCATGGACTCGTACCCGCTGGCTTCGAAGTAGGGCGGAATGAGAAAGCAGATGTCCGCTCCCGTCGCCGCGGCATGCCGGGTCAGCTCAACCGTCTCGAGGACGTTTGTGCTGGCAGGACAGGCTTCGATCAGGGCGTCCGGCTTGATCGCCCGAGCTTGGGCCACGGCCACCTCGAGGAGGCGCTTTCGTTCCTCAGTGCTCAGCGCCCACGCTTCGCCACACAGCCCTCCGACCCAGATCCCGTCGTGGTCGAGGGCGCCGAGGCAGTGAGTCACCAGGTTGCGCAGAGCACCCTCGTCTACGTGCTCGCCGCCGGGACCGCTGAACGGGGTATACAGCGAGTCCACCAGTCCCCGAAGGGCTCCCGGCGCCCACTCACGGGCCTCCGATGCACGAGCCATGTCCCTCCCGTCCGGCGCAACTGCATGTGTTTCAGGGCGTAGAATATGCTTCTCACCCAGCAAAAGTCAAGGTACACGGGGTCGAGTGCGACAGCCACTCCCGGGTCAATAAAAATCAGAACCACCGTCCACGTTCACGTTGGCACCGGTCATGTAGGTGTTCTGGTGTGATGCGCAGAACACCACGACTTCGGCGATCTCGTGAGGCAGTCCGACTCGCTGCAAATCGACGGAAGAGCCATATTGGTCAGCCATCACTCGATAGGCGTCCTCGGGATCATCCGGATCACCACCGATGCTCGCCACCACGCCGCGAATAGGGTCAGTGAGGACGGCACCGGGGGCCACCGCATTGACCAGGATGCCCTCGGGGGCGAGGGTCCGGGCAAGGTTCTTGGTGACGCTGGCCAGCGCAGCCTTCGCCGCCGTGTAGGCGATCAGTCCGGAGCTCTGGTGCTTGGTCGAGAGGGCGGTCAGGTTGACGATGCGTGCCCATGATGCCGCCCGGAGAAGGGGAAGGCAGTAACGGATGCAGTGCACCGCGCTCATGACCCCCTCGTCGAACGCCGCTTGCCACACCCCGTCGTCGATATCGTCGAAGTGACCCACGCCGGAGGGCCCGACGGCATTGACCAGCACATTGACCTCTGGCCACGCACTGGCCACCGCCCCAAACGCCGCTGCCACCGAGCCTTCGTCGGTAACATCGGCGACGAGAGCCAGCACATCGGTCGCCCCGGCCCAGCGGAGCCGGTCATCCGCATGCTCGAGGGCTTCGGCCGATCGTCCCACGATGGCTATGCGGCCCCCTTGTCCGGCAAAGCGTTCGGCTACGGCAAGCCCCATACCCCGGCTTCCTCCGCTCACGACGACGGACGGATGCTCGGAGCCCACTCCGGTCAGTGGCTCGTCCCTCGTCATCGACGCCCCCCCAGATAGCCGGGTTCATATGTTCTCCTGCGCGAACGGCGACACGTTATCGTCTGACGAGAGCCGGGCCGGACCTGCAGCCGAGGTCCTCCCTTCCTCTCCAATACGGAAAGTTACGTTCTAATATCGACACATCGAACTGCTCACGCCCCATCCGGTCAGCCGCCCATGGTGAGATCCGGCGATGGCGGCAGCACTCGATTGCCCCGCCAGGTGGGCGATGTCCTCGAGCGACCCATGGCCCGGGATGCCGACCAGGAGGCGGTGGTCGGTTCTGACCGGAGGATGACCTACGGGCAACTGGACTCGGCCATCGACCGAGCCGCGTCCGTCTTCTTTGGCCTCGGCGTGCGCCGGGGGGACACGGTCGGCGTCAGCTTGCCCAATTCGACCGAGATCGTCGTCTTGTTCCATGCCATCATCCGCCTCGGCGCCGTCTTCGTGGGCCTCAACGCCAACCTCGCACCTCCGGAGAAGTCGTTCATCCTGGACGACTCGGGTGCGAAATTTCTCGTCACCGATCACGCCAATGCCCAGGCTCTGCCGGCGGTCGTCGATATCCCGGTGCTTCGGAGCTCACCGGAGAGCCCGGGCCCCTGGCTGGCCCGAGACACGGGTCGCTCGCCGGCCTACCCCCGCCCCATCTGCAGCCTCGACGACGTCGCCGGGCTCGCCTACACGAGCGGGACCACAGGACGACCGAAGGGGGTCGCCCATTCCCACCGCAACCTGCTGCTCCCGGGCGCATCACTGGTGGCAGCGCGACGATACGGCCCCGACCTCCGACGCGGGGACTGCGCCTCGCTGACCATCCTCAACCTCCAGGTGACGAGCACGCTCCTCACCGCGCAAGCAGGCGGCACCCAGGTCGTCATGGACCGGGTGGACCCGGTCGGGCTCGCCGCCTGGATCCGAGAAGAGCGCGTCAATTTCCTGGTTCGGGGTCCCGACCATGTTGCATGGCCTGGCCACATCATCCGAGGTTGACGTGGACGACCTGGCCAGCCTGCGTGATGTGTGGACGGGCGGCACCCACCTCACCCCGACCGTGCGGCGATCCTTCGAAGGCCGCTTCGGGCACCGTGTGCACGCGACCTACGGGATGACCGAGGTCCCGACGATCGTCACCATCGAACCGCTCGGTGGTCCGATGGTGGCCGGCTCGAGTGGACGGGTGTTGCCTCAGCTGATCGTCGAGATCCGCGACGACGGGGGCGTGGTGCTGCCTTCTCATCACGTCGGGGAGATCACCGTCCGCGGCCGACCCGATGGACCGTGGGCTGGGCTCTACCGTCCCATGTTGGGATACCGGGGCCACGCGTCAGACACGGCCGAGACCCTGCGGAACGGCGTCCTCCATACCGGCGACGTGGGCGAGCTCGACGAGGAAGGAAATCTGATCGTCAGGGATCGCCGCCATGCGCTGATCCTGCGAGGAGGAGCGAACGTCTACCCCGCCGAGGTCGAACGGGTGCTGAGCGAGGTCGAGGGCGTCTGCGGCGCGGCCGTGATCGGGACGCCTGACGAGCGCCTTGGCCAGCGGGTGGCGGCCGCAATCGAGGTGGCACCGGGATCAGGTGTGACCGTCGAGGTTCTCAGGGCCCACTGCCTCGAGAACCTGGCCCGGTACAAGGTACCCGAGCAGTGGCGCTTGGCGCCGCTGGCCCGGAACGCGATGGGCAAGGTCATCCGATCAGACGTGGAGCGGCTTTTTTCCTGAGTTGGGGATTGAGCGGGGCCTCTGCCCTTTATGACATGCTCCGGGTCGATCACACGTCGGTTCGTGATCGTCGACCGGTCCAAGGAGCGCTGATGTACCAACTTCGATTCTCCATGCGGTGCCCGGACGAAGGACGGTCCCGCTCTGAGGAGTCAGCCGCTCGTTCCGCGCTGTACAAAGCGGCCGTCGACATGGTGGCCTGGGGCGAGGATCACGGAAACGTTGCCGCAGTCATCTCCGAGCACCACGGTTCACCGGATGGCTACATACCCTCACCCCTCATCCTGGCTTCGGCCATGGCCGCCAGGACCACGTCCACCCCGATCGTGGTGGCGGCCCTCCTGGGATTGCTCTACGACCCGGTGCGGCTGGCCGAAGATCTCGCCGTCATCGACCACGTGAGCGCCGGCCGGGTGCTCTGCGTCGTCGGGTTGGGCTACCGGGACGAGGAGTACCGGCTGTTCGGGGTGGACCCCGAGAGCCGTGGGGCACAGATGGAGGACCTCCTGGCCACACTCAAGCGAGCCTGGACAGGACAGCCGTTCTCCTACTTGCCACGCGGCACCATCCAGGTCACGCCAGGCCCTGCGACCGAGGGCGGTCCCCCACTCGCCTACGGGGGACATTCCAAGGCGGCCGCCCGGCGCGCGGCGCGCCACGGGTTCCTCTTCCTGGCCGAATCGGGGCACGAGGACCTGCGGACCGCCTACGAGGAGGAGGCGCGCCGGGTCGGCATCGATCCGGTCGGTTGCCAATTGGCGCCGACCGATACGGCCACCACGGTGTTCGTGGCCGAGGACCCGGATGCGGCCTGGTCCGAGCTGGGCCCCCGGATGCTGCAAGAGATCCGTCTGTACCGGGAATGGAACCGCGTCGCCGGCAAGGTGGGCATCGCATCGCTCTCCGAAGCGGAGACGGTTGACGAGCTCCGGGCGGAGAAGGGCGGCTATCGGATCTACGCCCGAGACGAGGCGGCCGAGCTCGTCTCGGCGGGCACGGTGCTCTCCCTCGAGCCCCTCTGTGGCGGACTACCTCCTGAGCGCGCCTGGTCCTACCTGCGTACCGCGGCCGAAGCCGTATCAGCCGCTCGTTAGCCCGCGATCTCACCCGCTGAGGGTGATGCCGGTCATCCGGGGTCGCTGGTACGTTCGCTTTCACCGGTCTGACCCGGCTCGCGTCGTTCGGACGGTTTGGGGGCCATCGCGTCAGGTGGATGGGTGGGTAGGTCGGGCGGCCAGACGTCAGATGAGAGCAACCATGTCTGGAGATGAACCGTCAGAACCAGAGCCACCGTTCGGTGCGGCGCCCCGCCCTACCCAGTTCGCCCAAGAGCGAACGCTGTTGGCGTGGTGGCGGACGGGCATCGCGGCGGCGGCGGCACTGGCCATCGGAGGGCTCCTGCTTCGGTTGGGTAACCTCCCGAGACCGCGGTTCTTGGCCCTCGCTGCCGGCTACGGGGTGTTGTCCTTGTTCTTCGTCATCGGCGCTCCATCCGCGGGCAGGCATTGGCCCGCCAAGGCTTCTCTGCCGTGTCGGAATGGGTGATTGTTGGCGTCACCGTATACATCTCGGCACTGGTGATCCTGACCGTGATCGCGCTCCTCTAGCTTTAAGCCTGCCGGCCACCACGGCGTCCCCATATTCCGGCCAGTGTCATGCGGGGATGGTCGGCGATCATCGCGGCACGGACCAGAGCGGACCACGGTCCGGACCCGACCACGCCAACTCGTAGTTCACCAACGTCTGTGGCCACCATGGCGATGGTAGGGGAAACGGACGTCCGGCGCCGTGGCCCTGCCGGTCGGGAGATCCCGCTCCCCCGGCCATTCGCCGCCATCGCCGGGCGCGGCAATGATGGCGCAATTGTGGACTTCGCCAACGGGTACGACACCGACGTCCTGATCGCAGGGGCCGGACCGATCGGGCTGACGGCCGCCATCGAGCTGCGCCGCCGTGGCGTCCGGTGTCGCATCGTCGACCCGCTGCCCGAACCGCCGAAGTACGCGAAGGCAGTGGGGGTTCAGCCGCGCACGCTCGAGGTATTCGAGGGCATGGGCGTCCTGCGACAGGTCCTCGACGCGGCCGTGCAGTTGCGAGGCCAGATCGCCTATGTCAACGGGGCCGAGGTTTCCCGGATGGAGCTCTCGTTGCCGGCCGACGTGCCGTTCGGATTCGTCGGCCTGCCACAGTACGAGACCGAGCGGATCCTGGGCGAGCGTCTCCAGGCCTTGCGCACACGGGTGGAACGCGGCTGGAGGCTCGTCGCCTTCGAACAGGACGAGACGGCCGTCAGAGCGAAGCTGTGCCGTGAACAGGACGAGGAGACGGTTGTCGCCCGGTACCTGGTCGGTGCGGACGGGGCGCACAGCCTGGTCCGAAGGTCGTTAGGCCTGTCCTTCGAGGGATCCGCCTTCGACGAGCAATACATGCTCGGCGACGTCGAGGTCGACTGGACCGTGCCCCGAGGCTACGCAGTCAGAGCCCAGCGCCTCGCCGACGGCGTCGCCGACGACCTCCTCGTGTGCATACCCCTTCCCGGACGTGGCCGGTACCGTATGTCCATGCTCGTGCCGCCCGAGCTGGCCGTCGACGATGCCGCCCGGGCCTCGGGAGCTTCGGATGGCATCGCCCACGGATTCGAAGGCGGCCGGAAGCCGGAATTGCACCACATCCAGGCGGTCCTGGACCGGCTCGCCCCCGAGCCTGCTCGCGCCTCGAACCTGCGGTGGTCATCGGTCTTTCGGATCAGCCACCGCATCGTCAACGCCTACCGGGGCGGTCGGGCATTCGTGGCCGGCGACGCGGCACACATCCACCCGCCCACCGGCGCCCAAGGCATGAATACCGGCATCCAGGACGCGCACAACCTGGCCTGGAAGCTTGCCCTCGCCGTGACCGGACAGTCGGCTGAGGGCCTCTTGGACACGTACGACGCCGAGCGCCGGCCGGTCGGCGAAGAGGTGGTCGGACGAACGGTGCGCGCTGCTCGTGAGGGAATCGGTGCCGGGGTCACCGACCCTGATCTGGTGCTGCGCCGTGAAGCGCAGCTGCTGATCGACTATGCCGGAAGCCCGATCATCGGCCGGAACGCCGATGGCGAAGTGCCTGCACCCGGTGGTCGGGCCCCCGATGCCCGTGGCCTGACTCGCGACGGGGTGGCCTTTCCCTTCCGGCTGTTCTCCTTGCTCGATCGAAGCCGCCACACCACCCTCCTCTACGCAGACGAGGGAGTGGTGACCGGCCGGCCGGACCTGCTCGAGGACCTTGCCGCCCGGGCCACGGCGGCAGCTCATGGCCAGATGGATGTCTACCTCGTTACTCCTCCTCCACTTGCCCCGGCCGAGACGAGCTTGCCCCAGGTCTACGACTCCGACGGCGATTTCGCCCGGCAGTACCGGGCACGGGGCAGGGCCGTCTTCGTCATCCGGCCCGACGGTTACCTCGGCTTCCGGCAGACGCCGGGGTCGGCCGAACGTCTGGTCAGGCACTTGGAGTCGACGTTTCGAGAAGTCGGGGGCCGGCGCGGGTGACCGGGGGGTCGGGTACGGGTTGGTCGGTCGTCGACAGGCCGGCCGAGGGAGAGGGAGCGATCTGACATGTCCAAGGTGCAGCTCAGCGGCATTGACTTCTACTTCGAGCGGGCCGGATCAGGGCCGAGGCTGTTGTTTTGCAACGGGTCGGGCTCCACGCTCGCCGACGCCGCTCCCCTGCTGGCCGAACTGGGCAAGCATTTCGACGTGGTCGGGGCAGACCAACGGGGCCTGGGTCGTACCAGCCTCCCCCGTGCCCCCTACGACATGGCCGACCTGGCGGCCGACGCCGTCGCCCTGACCGACCACCTCGGTTGGGAGCGCTTCTCGGTGCTGGGAATCAGCTTCGGCGGGATGGTCGCCCAGGAGCTCGCCGTCACCGTTCCCGGGCCCATCGATCGGCTGGCCCTGCTCTGCACGTCGTCGGGCGGAGCCGGGGGCTCGTCGTACCCGCTGCACACCCTGGCCGACATGGATCCGGCCGATAGGGCATGTCGCCTCGCCCCCCTCCTGGATACGCGCTTCACCTCCGAGTGGCTGGCCGGCCACGACGCCGACCGGGCCCTCCTGGCCGCGGCAACGGATCGGCGAGCGGCAAGTAGGCCCGACCCGGTCGTCCGCGGGGAGGCGCTGCAGATGGAGGCTCGGGCCAGGCATGACGTCTACGAGCGCCTGCCTCGCATCAGCTGCCCGACCCTGGTCGCGTCGGGTCAGTTCGACGGCATTGCCCCATCGGCCAACGGCGCCGCCATCGCCGCACGGATCCCGAATGCCGAATTCCGCCAATTCGGCGGTGGCCACGCGTTCTTCGTGCAGGACCCAGCGGCGTTCCCGGCGACCATCGAATTCCTTAAAGGCGGGTGAAACGGGCGGCGGTCAGCGCCCTCGTGGTGGGTCAGGTTGACCGCTCCATGAAGGTGATGAGGTAGCCGAAGAACTGCTTCGGGTCGAGGACGATCTGCTTCACCCCAGCTTCTTCATATTCGTAGTGGATGCGGTAGCCCTTGCCCAGAACGTATTCCCGGGCCTCGTCGATGTTGTCGACCTCCCATACGAGGGGGCCTATCCCTCCGCTTCTCATCTTCTCGAGCACGGCATACTGCGGGCTGCGGGCATGGGCGGGGCCGAAGAACTCGATCTTGTTGTCCCAATCAGTGGTGGTCAGGATGTTGCCGTCACTCACCAATCGTGGCTGCTCGAACGACGTGCCGAGTAGATCGTTGAAACGCTCGACCGCTTCATGCATGTCCTCCGGCGACATCATCAACTCGACCCGGTTGAACCCGAGAATCTCCATGTCGTCTCCTTCGGTCGTCGATGGCCGCCGACCATGGCGGTGGTGGGCACTATAACCATCCCTTATAGCGATCGCTATGGCCAGCCACGGCTCGGTTGCAGTGAACCGTCCGCTCAAAGGGGGCAGGATGGGGTCGTGGACCTGGACACCGTCGGGACCGAGCTCTATGGACTGCGCCCGACCGAGTTCACCGCGGCTCGCGACGCCCAGGCGGCCGCGGCCCGGCGCGGCGGTGACCGCGAGCTTGCCGCCGCGATCAAGAAGCTCCGCCGACCCACCCCGGCGGCGTGGCTCGTCAACCTCCTTGCGCCGCGAGCGACCTGAGCGGGTCGCTCAGCTGCTCGAGCTCGGATCGGCGATGCGCCGCGCCCAGAGCGCGCTCGCGGCCAGCGATCTCCGTCGCCTTTCGGCTGAGCGCCGCATCGTGCTCGGGGCGCTGGTGCGCGAGGCCAGGGACCTGGCGGCCAGCGCCGGGCAGTCGGTCAGCGACGCGAGCTGGCGGGAATTGGAGACGACGCTCGAGGCGGCCCTGGTTGACTCCGATGCCGGCGAGGCCGTGAAGGAGGGTCGACTCACAACCCAATTGCGCTATTCCGGGCTCGGCCCGGTCGACATCACCGCCGCCGTGGCCCCTTCGGCCGGCAGAGGTGCGGACCTCCCCTCGGCCCCCAGAGGTCGGGCCGCGAGCCGCGGCCCGACCGGGCATGAGCAGGACCCGGCCAGGGCCACAGCCGAGCGGGCGGTCCGGGAGGCGGAACAGTCCGCCGCCCGCCTCCAGCGGGAAGTGGACGAGCTGGACGGCCGCGTGCGCGTGGTGCGAGAGGAGCAGCGGCAACGCCATCAGGAAATTCGCAACCTCGAACGCCAGATCCGGGATCTCAGGACCAAAGATGATCGGGCCGCCTCGGTCGAGAGCGACGCCGGGCAGAGGTTGGAGCGGGCGAAGCGCGCGCTGCGCCAGGCCAACGACCGGACCCGACAAGCGAGAACCGCGCTCGAGCGGCTCCGCACGTGAACCGGACCTTTCCGGTCGTGGCCCTTACCCTCGCTCCCACCACACATCGTCGCCTGGATCGACGGAGCCCGCGAAGGGCTCAGGTGCGGCCGCCGATCCCACCGGGGCCCGACAGACCGCTCGCGCCGACCCCCCGGCCAGGTCGGGCCGGGCCCGAACCGAGTCGGCACGACATCGGTGAGGGCCGTTAAAATCGATTTCCCCCGAGGATTGCGGTGGGGAGGGCTGAGCAGCTCGAACAAACCGAGCTCCGGCAAAGTCGAGCCCATCTCCCGAGCCTCGTAGACCCGGGCACAACTGAGCATCAAAGGCAACTCCAAGGAGGCAGTCACCCGCGTTCAAGCGCGGGCCGGATGAGAAGGAGCGAACACATGATCGCCAACCGGCAGCTCAAGCAGCAGACTCGTGATCTTCTCGAAGGTCTGGGCAGTTGTCGCAACCAGGTCGCCGAGACTCTCCGACGCGCCGGGGTACGGGGCAAACCCAAAGACGAGGAAGATTGCGCAGTTGCCGTCTACCTGAAGGCCGTCCTGGGAGCTGACCGGAGAATCCACTCACTGGCTGTCCAGAGCAGCAATGTCAAGGTGGTCACCGATCGGCCACGGCGGCTGCACCCGCGCACCTGGGTGACGGTCTGGCTCCCCGAACCGGTCCGCCACTTCATTGTGGCCTTTGACGGATCCGCCTACCCCGACCTGGTCAGGAAGGGATCGGACGAGGCGCGGCACTCGATCAGCACGATCACCTGATTCCCTCAACTCGGGGTACTCGTCAGAGTAACTTCCGGGCCCGATGAGCTCTTCGGCCGTTGCCCCCCGTCGGTCACAGCGTGAGCACGGGCAGTGTTTCCCAGCCCCGAACCGTCGATGTCCGAGCCTGCACCGCGTTCTCCTGGTCGATCTCCCAGTCGGGGAACCGTTTCAGGACCTCCTCGAGGGCGACGCGTCCCTCCATGCGGGCCAGGTGAGCACCGAGGCAGAAATGGATCCCGTAGCCGAAGGTCAGGTGACGGGCGACGGACCGGTGGATGTCGAGGCGGTCCGGATCGTCGTAGGCTCGTTCGTCACGGTTGGCTGAGGCATTCAGGAGCAACATGGCACTGCCGGCCGGTACGGTCCGGCCGTACCACTCGACGTCTGTGGTGACGGCTCGAGCCTGGACCGGGGAGGGCGGCTCGAACCGAAGGATCTCTTCGACGGCCTGGGGAATGAGGGTCGGATCCTCGGCCAGCTCCCGGCGCGGACCAGGGCGCTCGGCTAGGAGCTTGCCGGTCCAACCGATCAGTCGCGTCGTGGTCTCGTTGCCGGCGCCCGCGAGCAGGCTGATGTACCCGAGGATCTCGTCACGGGTCAGCGTCCGGGTGAGCCCGTCCTCGTCGGTGAACTCGGCCTGTAGGAGCTCGGTCATCAGGTCGTCAGAGGGGTGTTCGGCCCGCCAGTCGAGGTACTCGGCAAAGTCGGTCGTCCCGCCCCCGGCCCCGAAATCGCTTGCGTCGGGCATCACGCCGTCACTGAGCTTGAGACCCTCGTCGATCCGGTCCCGAATGGCCTCTTGGTCGTCCTCGGGGATGCCCAGCAGCATCCCGATGGTGCGCATGGGCATCTGGGCGCCCAGGTCCTTGATGAAGTCAAACCCCCCCGAACCGACGAGCGGGTCGAGGCTCCGGGCACAGAACTCCCTCACCTGGGGCTCGATGGCCGCCAGGCGCCGGGGCGTGAACACCCGGCTCAGGAGCCCCCGATGGAGGTCGTGCCCCGGCGGGTCTTCGAAGATGAAGAGGCCGGGGGGCACGTCGATGTCGGCCTTGATCACTTCGAGGACCGAGCCCTTGGCCGAGCTGTAGGACTGCCAGTTGACCAGGCAGCGTTCGACGTCGTCGAAGCGACTGACCGCGTAGAAGTCGTACTTCTCGTTGTAATAGAGCGGCTCCTCGTCTCGAAGGCGCTTCCAGACCGGATAGGGATCGGCATCGATCCCAAAGTCGTACGGGTCGTAGTAGACGTCAGACGCCGTCGTCGCCATACCTCAGTCCTTACTCTGTGTTGGGAAACTCGGTTGGGAACTCTGTTGGGAACTCTGTGTTGGGAACTCTGTGTTGGGAAGCTCAGTGCTGGAAAGTCCCACCCTTGTCCGAAGAACCACAACTCGAGCTGTTTTCGACGCAGACGTCAATAATAGCACCGGCAGGATCCAGTGTGCCCCACAAACTGAGTCCCTGGTTGGACATTGACAGTGACGTCAATGTCCAACAAGGGCGCGGCGGCTATCCTCCACCTCAGCTCTTCCCAAGGAGACGACATGACCCTCTTCGATGCATTCGGGTACAACGGCAAGCGGGCCCTGGTCGTCGGCGCGGCGACCGGGATGGGCGCGGCCTTGGCCGAGCTCATACAGGACGCCGGAGCAGAAGTCGTGGTGATGGACATCGCCGAGTGCTCGCTCGCCGGTGCCAGCGAGGTCCGCGTCGACCTGGCTGACAGGGCGTCGATCGACGCGGCGGTCGATCAGTTGAGCGGACCGCTCGACGCCCTATTCCTGTGCGCCGGAGTGGCCGACGGCACCGCGGGCATCGAGAAGATCAACTTCATCGGTCATCGGTATCTGATCGACCACTTCCTGGCCGTCGACGCGCTCCCCCCCGGGTCAGCGATCGCCTTCATCTCTTCCGCGGCCGGTCTGGGCTGGGAAGCCGACCTCGAACTCCTCAGCGAGTACCTCGACGTCACTGACTTCGAGCTCGCGGCACAGTGGGCCGTGGAACACGGCAAGGCCGACTACATGTGGAGCAAGGAAGCGGTGTGCGCCTACGTGGCCAGGCAGGCCTTTCCATTGCTGAAGCGCGGCATCCGGATCAACGCGATCTGCCCCGGTCCCACCGACACACCCCTGGCTCGTGCCAATGCGGAGACGTGGCTCGGCTTTGGCGCCGACTATCGCGGCGAGCTACATATCCAGCCTTCTACGCCCCTCGAGCAGGCTTACCCGTTGGCCTTCCTGTGCAGCGACGCCGCCGCCGCGCTGAACGGGGTCACGCTCATCTCCGATGTCGGGTACATCAGTTCTGGCCTCACTGGTTCGTATCCGAGTGCGACGCCGGCAGCCCAGTTCATCACGGGCAAGCTCCGGTAGGAAAGGGACGAGTCGTGCCACCAATCGCCGCGGTCGACAGTGAAAGGCCGAATGGGCCGCGTTCACGCAAGGGCGCCCAGACTCGGGCCCGGCTGCTCACGGCGGCCAAGGAGATCTTCGAGGAGGACGGGTTCTTAGATGCTCGCATCTCCGACATCGCCGAGCGGGCCGGGCTCTCCCACGGGTCCTTCTACCATTACTTCGACTCCAAGGAAGAGATCTTCCGGGAGGTGGCAGAAGCGGTCGACGAACAGCTCAGCGCGCCGCTGGGTAGCGTTGTGCTCGACCCGGACTCGGAGGCCACGCCGCAGGAGCGCATCCGAGCGGCCATTCGGCTCCACCTGGAGAGCTACCGCCGGGAGGCCCGGATCATCGGCGTCATCGAGCAGGTCTCCCGCTACGACGACCAGGTCAAGGCGGCTCGCACCGAGCGGCACCGGCAGTACGGCGAGCAGGTCGAGGAGTCGATCCGTCAGCTCCAACGCCACAAGCTGGTGGACCCCGAGCTCGACCCGGTGATCGCCGCCGCCGCCCTGGGGTCGATGACGAGACGGTTTCCCGAGATGTGGTTCGTCGAAGGCGCCGTCACATGCTCCTTCGACAAAGGTGTGGACCAGCTCACCAGGGTGTTCGTGAATGCGTTGGGGTTCCTGGATCAACCTGACGCACCAAGGCGCCGTCGAGCTCCGAAGTGAGCCCCTACGACCTCGGCACCTCGGGCCTAAGGCTCGAGCCAGACGGCTCGATCGCCCGGTGTGTGATCGATCGCCCGGCGGCCAGGAAAGCCTTCACGCCCGCCATTACTACGGCCTGAAGCGCGCCGTACAGCTCGTCAACACCGACCCGGACCTCGCTGCGCTGATCATCACCGGCGTCGGCGATGTCTTCGCGCCGGGGGGCGATCTCGGTGGGCGATCCGAAGCCGGCGACCCCGCTCCGGACGCCATCGGCCACGACGTCCTCCCTTTCCTGGCCATTCGGGACAGCAACGCCCCCGCCATCGCCGCCGTGAACGGCATCTGCCAGGCCGGTGGGCTGCTGGTGGCGATGATGGCTGACATCGCGGTGGCGAGCGACCGGGCCACGTTCCGGGTCCCGGAGCTCTTGCGGGGCATACCCGACGCGACCTATGCCGCCGCCCTCCCGGCCCATGTCGGTCTCGCCGTCGCCCGCGACCTGCTGCTGTCAGCCCGCAGTTTCGATGCCGCCGAGGCGCAGCGGATCGGGCTCCTGTCCCGGGTCGTCCCCCACGCCGATCTCCGGACGGCAGCCGTGGAGGTGGCCCATCAAGTCTTGCGAACGGCACCTGCCGCCCGGGCCCAGGTCAAGCGGATGCTCAACGAGCGCTACGGCCAGATCGACTATCAGACAATGTTCTGGGCCCTCGATCACTCACCCGAGCCCCGTGAGGGCATGCAGGCGTTCATGGAGAAGCGCCCACCCAGCTGGATGCCGGGCGACGTCCCCGCCCGGGGTCGGCCCGTCGGAGGACAGGAGCAGGAGTCGCCGTCAGCGGAGAACGGGCCGGGCCCCAGGTAGCTTCGCCAGCTCGAGCTGGGCCTCATCCTGGCGGATCAGCGTGCCGTTGACCAGCACGTGTCGGACCCCGCTCGGCTCCTCGGCGGTGAGCCGTTGCCCATTGGCCGGAAGGTCGCGTAGGCGGCGCGGCGGGCCGGGAGCCACCGTGGCCGGGTCGAACACGCACACGTCGGCGAAATTGCCCGCTCGGAGGTAGCCGCGCCGCTCGAACCCGAACAGGTCGGCAGCCTCGCCGGTCAACTTGCGGATGGCCCTCTCGAGCGGCATGACCTCTCGGTCCCGGACCCAGTGGCCGAGAAGGTCGGTGGGCAGCGGCGCGTCGCAGAGCTGGTCGACGTGGGCGCCGGCATCGGTCAGGCCCAGCACGACATGGTCCTCGTTGAGCAGGAGGGCGACGGCATCGGGGTCATCATTGGCGATGTAGGCGCGGAAGCGGGTGGTGAGGTCCTCGGCCAGCGAGAGCTCGCACATCACGTCGAGCGGGCTGCAGCCTCGCTCACGTGCGATGTCGGTCACCCGCCGGCCCAGCAGCTCGGGGTACCGCTCCGATTCGGAGACCTCATAGGTCTCCCAGCGTGGTTTCATTCCCGTCTCCCCGTGGTCGAGGTCCTGGAAGGCCCGCTCCCGCCACTGCGGATCGCGGAACGCAGCCTTGCGGACGTCGTTGCCGACCTTCATCAGTTCGGCGAACACCTCCCCGACGTTGAGGTTGTACGCATCGGCCATGGTGAACTGCATGGTCAGCGGCCGCGGCGTGACCTGTGGCCAGACGTTGGCGCCGCGGGCGAGGCCCTCTTGGTGCAACTTGACGATCTCGAGGTGCTTCCCGCCCGACAAGGCGAACAGCGGGCACGTGAACGGCCTCCCGACGCGCGGCTGCCAGGTGAAGACGTCGGCGTACTCGCACTGCCATCCGGGCGTCGTGAGCACGACCCCCTTGGCCGCCTCCCCTACCGCCATGAACAGCGCTTCGACCTCGTCCATCTGGGCGAAGCGGCTCGGCACCGGCTTGCCGTCGACCCCCCGGTGGGCGAACGAGAAGCTGGTCGAAAGCCCCGCCGCCCCGATCTCCATCGCCTCGGCGACGAGCCGGCACATGCCCTCGATCTCATGGGTGGTGGCGGCGCGCTCGTAAGCCGCGTCTCCCATCACATAGAGCCGGAGTGCCGTGTGCCCGATGTAGGCCGTGTAGTTGAGGGCGGTTCCCCGCCGGCTCACCGCATCGAGATAATCCGGGAAGGTCTCGAACTCCCAGGCGATGCCGGCCGCCAGCGAGTTGGCGTCCATGCCTTCCACGTTCTCGAGCGTGTGGACGATCACGTCGTGGTGCTCGGGCCGGCACGGGGCGATCGAGAAGCCGCAGTTGCCGGCGACGACCGTCGTGACCCCGTGGTAGGACGACGGCTTGAGCTCCGGGTCCCAGAAGACCTGGGCGTCGAAGTGGGTGTGGATGTCGATGAAGCCCGGCGCCACCGCGCATCCGGACGCGTCCAACTCGACCGAGCCCTCGAGCTTCGGGCCGATGTCTTGGATGACGCCCCCGGTGATGGCCACGTCGGCCAACTGGCCTCGTTCGCCGCTCCCGTCAAAGACCGTTCCCCCGCGGATAACCAGATCAGCCGGCATGGGTGTGCTCCTCCCGATAGCTCATGAACTCAAGCAGGTTTCCGTCCGGGTCTCGCACGTAGACGCTGGTCGCAGTGGCACGGCGGCCGCCCACTCGCTCGACGGGGCCCTCGATGACCTCGGCCCCGGCACGGTCGAGCATCACCTGCAGTGACTCTCCTGACCCTCCCCATACGAAACAGATGTCGCCGCACGGTGGCTCGGCTGAGGGCGCCCGCAGGGCGAAGTCCCGCTGCCACAGCTCCGGGCGATGGAAATTGATCATCTGGTCGCCGACGTAGACCTGCACCAGATGGGGGTTCTCGTCGACCTGGAAGCCGAGCGACCGATAATAGGCGATCATGGCTTCGGTGTTCCGCATCGGGAGGGCGACATGGTCGAAGCCGGACACAACCTCAGCCTGTACATTGCCGGCTTGATCAGGCGACATGGTCGAAGCCATACAGCCTGGCACAGTTGAGTGCCGTGATCTTTCGGCGATCCTCGCCGGGGAGCGTGCCCAGCGTCTCTTCGATGGCCCGCTGTGATTCGGGGAAGGTGCTGTCGGTGTGCGGGTAGTCCGATGCCCACATGCACGAGTCGGCCCCGAGGAGGGGGATGAACCGGGCGGCCAGCTCCTCCTCCTCGAAGGTGACGATGACCTGCCGTTGGAAGAGCTCACTGGGGGGGATGCTGGGCGCGTAGTCGACCTTGTCCCTGAGGTTGCGCCATTCCAGGTCCATCCGGGTCAGGTAGTACGGCAACCACCCGACGCCCGACTCGGCCAACACGAGCTTGAATTCGGGATGCCGTTCGAGCGCCCCGGAGAAGACCATGATGGCCAGCGCCTCGTCAAGCTGCAGCGGCAGGAGTGTGGCGAACGCAGCCGACTGCCACTTGCCGATCTGATAGCTGAGCCTCGGGGAGGCACCCCCTTTAATGTGGAAGCTGAGCGGTAGGCCGGTGCGCTCGGCCGCGGCCCAGAGTCGATCCCAGGCCGGATCGCCGGCGTCGAAATCGAAGACGTCGATGAGGGCCCCGCGGTGTCCCCTCTCGGCGCACCGCTCCACCTCGGCCACGGCAGCCTCCGGGGAATGACTGGGCAGGAAGGCGAGGATACAGAGGCGGTCGGGAGCGGCGGCGTTGAATTCCTCGATGGCCCAGTCGTTCCATGCCGCGTAGCAGGCGCTCTGGAGGTCCGGCTCGGGGATGGACAGGGTCAGCGGGACCGGCCCGTAGATGACGGAAGCCCAGATTCCGTCTCGGTCCATGTCCTCAAGCCGCAGCTTGGGGTTGCTGGCCCGAAAGCCGTCGTCCTCGATGCCGGCGCGCCCGATGGCGCTCAGCTTCTTCAAGTCGCTGGCTCCCGGGGGTCGTCCGCTGCGGCCGAGCACCCGGTCGTTGCAGACCCAGGTCGGCTGGCGATCCCGGGTCACCACCCGCGGCGCCCGTTCGGCGAGGTCACTGGGCAGCCGCGAGTGCCAGACCTCCGGCGGAACGGCGTTCAGATCCAAGTGATCGTCACACGAGTAGATGCTCGATGCGTCCATCTTGTCGCTCCTACCTCTTTCCCGTTTCAGCCGACAACCTGCAGAGAGGAACTACACCAGGCGGTAGCGGATCGGCAGGTGCTTGATCGCCCCGTTGATCGCCGAGTGCAGGCGCTCGATCGGTCCCGACGGCTCGAACCACTCCATGCGTGCGGGCAAGAGGCCGAAGATGTGCTCGAGCTCGGCCCGGGCCAGGTGCGCCCCCATGCAGAAGTGCGGGCCGAAGCCGAAGACGAGGTGCTGGTTCGGCCGCCGGTCGATGCGGAATTCGAAGGGGTCCTCGAACACCTCCTCGTCCCGGTTCCCCGAGCCCCAGAAGAGGACCACCTTGTCGCCGGCCCGGATCTTCTGGCCGCGGAGCTCGTACTCCTCGGTCGCCGTTCGCACGAAGTAGCTGATCGGGGTGACCCAGCGAAGAATCTCCTCGGTGGCGTCGGGCAGAAGTTCGGGGTGGTCCCGCAGTCTCTCCCATTGATCGGGGTGCTCGCAGAAGGCGTACATGCCACCGCTGATCGCGTCCCGAGTGGTCTCGTTGCCCGCCTCGACCAGGAGCTCGCAGTACCCGATGAGCTGGTCCTGACTCAAGGGCACATCGTGTACCGTGCTCTGCACCAACAGGCTGACCAGATCGGGTTGGGGCTCATGACGACGCTGATCGACCAAGCCCTCGAAGTACTGGTGGATCTCGATCTGGGCTCGACGACGGGCCTGATCGGGCGTCTCCTCCGCCAACCGGAACTCCGGATCCTCCTTGCCGATGATCGTCTCGGTGGCACGAAGCAGCCGCTGCCAGTCTGGAGGAGGCACACCGAGGACCCAGGCCATCACTCCGAGCGGTAGGGGGGCGGCGAACGTGGTCACGAAGTCGCACTCAACCGTGTCACCTCCGGTGGAGGCCGCATCGACGACCCCGGTGGCAATGCGCCCGACATCACCGAACCGTGCCCGGACCGCCTTCCGCGTGAACTCCCGGTTGGCGATCTGGCGCATGGGACCGTGTCGCGGTGGATCGAGGAAGACGATCATCTCGAGCCCGGCTATCGCCTCGGAGACCGCTTCGGCGTTGCGGTCGAGCGTGATCCCCTTGGCGCTCGAGAAGATCAGCGGCTGGGAGGCCACCTCGACCAGGTCGGCGTGCTTGGTGATCGCCCAGAAGGGCGGGAACCCCGGCGGCTCGAAATAGGCGACCGGCGCCTCGGCCCGCAGCCGGGCCCAGAGCTGGTGCGGATAACCGGCGCGCTGGTAGCGCCCCGGGTCGACCAGGTCGAGCGGATCGACGTCGGGGATCATGGACATGCTCGGCTCCTTGGCGGGCTCACCAACCCAGCCTGGTTGTCCTCGGGGATACCAGACACCATGCCTGTGACCCTCTCGCTTACATCGAAATCGACGTCGGCGTCAATACTAATGGCCCTCCCGGGCCGGTGCAGGCGTGCGCCGTCGCTGGAGGCCGGCGGCTCCGATCAGCCGGCATCCCCGCCTCGGTCGCGCCCAGCCACGAGGGCCCGGAGCTGGTTCACCGGAGGACCGGCCACCGTCCCGCCGTCCACCGGTACGACGATCCCCGTGATCTGGGCCGAGCGATCGCCGGCCAGGAACAAGACGGCCTCGGCGACGTCGCGCGGGCTCCCCTCTCGCTGCAGGGGCTGGGTGAGCTGGATGACCGGGCCGATGTCGTAGTCGGTGATCCCCGTGGGGATGTGGCCCGGCGCTATGCAGTTCACCCTTATGCCGTACTCGGCCAGGTCGATGGCAATGGACCGGCTGAGCTGGACGACCGCCGCCTTCGAGATGCGATAGGCCATAGGTGACGCGCCCCCGGTGAGCCCGCCGATCGACGTGGTGTTGATGATCGAACCTCCGCCGTGATCGGCCATGTGCCGGGCGGCGCGCTGGCTGCCCAGCACCACACCGAAGACGTTTACCGCCATGACCCGGTCGAAGTCCGAGAGATCGTTCTTCAAGAAGCGCTGGAACGAGCTGGGGATGCCGGCGTTGTTGAACATGATATCGAGGCCGCCAAAGGTGCCGACGGCGAAGTCGACCAGGCCCTGGACCTCGTCGGCGTCGGCCACATCGGTCCGTTTGAACGCGGCCATATCACCGAGGGCACTGGCGACGCCTTCACCCCGCTCGACGTCCACGTCGGCGATGACCACCCGCGCGCCCTGCTCGACGAAGAGCTCGGCCGTGGCCCGGCCGATCCCGCTGGCCCCCCCAGTGACGATCGCAACCTTCCCCGAGAGCTCCTCGACCATCTTCAACTCCTCTACTCGACCCGGGCCGGTGCGGCGCACCGCTGCACGCGCTTCGCCAGTGCACCAAGCGCACCGTTGCACGCGGCACACCATTGCACCCGGAAGGGTACGTTCCTACACTGCAGGCGGGGAAACGGCCAGTCACGACGTTTGGGGGCGCCGGTGAGCGACGGCAGCGCGGATGCCATCCAAACGAGCGATGAGTAGCGGCATCGAGCCATTCCAGGTTCGGATCGACGACGCGGTCCTCGCCGATCTGCACGAGAGACTGGTCAGGACCCGTTTCACCGACCAGATCGAGGGCACGGGCTGGGACTACGGGATGCCGGTCGACTACCTGCGCGAGTTGGTCGAGTACTGGTCCGATCAATACGACTGGCGAGCGCACGAAGCGCGATTGAACGAGTGGGCCCACTTCCGCTCCTCTATCGACGGGCAGTCAATTCATTTCATCCACGCGCCATCTCCCCATGTCGGCGCCATGCCCCTCCTCATCACCCACGGCTGGCCCGGATCGGTGGTCGAGTTCCTCGACATCATTCCGCGGCTCACTGATCCCGAGGCATACGGCGGCCGGGCTGCCGACGCATTCCATGTCGTTGCGCCTTCGCTCCCCGGATACGGCTTTTCCGAGCCTCCACGCACCACGGGCTGGGACGTCCAGCGCACGGCAGCCGCCTTCGCCGTCCTGATGGGGCGCCTGGGCTACACCCGTTACGGCGCGCAGGGAGGGGATTGGGGTGCTCAGGTGTCGACGCGGATCGCCGCGTCCGACCCCGGGCACTGTGCGGCCATCCACCTCAACATGCCCATCGGTTCCCCTTCGCACGACGGCGCACCCCTCACCGCTGAGGAGCAGGCAGACCTGGCCGCCATGGAGCGCTTCCAGCGAGAGGAGGCGGGGTACGCCAACGAGCAGGGCACCAAGCCCCAGACCGTCGGGGCCACCCTCAACGACTCGCCCGCCGGGCTCCTGGCCTGGATCGTGGAGAAGTTCCGCACCTGGAGCGACTGCGACGGCCATCCGGAGAACTGCTACAGCAAAGACCAGCTGATCACCAACGTGATGCTGTACTGGGTGACCCAGACGAGTGCCTCTTCGGCCAGGCTGTACTGGGAGACCCGTCGCAGCGGCATCCTGGCCCAACCATTGCCGTTCATCAACCAGCCCACCGGCGTCGCCCGCTACCCCAAGGAGCCGTTGCGCTGGCCGCGCTCCTGGGTCGAGAACCAGTACAACGTCACCCATTGGGCCACCATGGCCCGCGGTGGGCACTTCGCAGCCATGGAACAGCCGGAACTGTTCGTCGACGATCTGCGCTCCTTCTTCCGATCGTGCCGGTAGCACTGTGAAGTTCGGGATCCCCTTCGCCAAAGCAGCCAGTCGGGACCCCTCGACCATCGAGCTGACCCTGGACAGGCCACGACCACCGGGGAGGCCACCGCCGACGTGAAGGCCCTCCGGGCGCTCGGGCCGACCCGCGTGCTCCTCCCCGCCGCCATGTTCGGCGGGGACCCGGTCCGTCATGGCTGCACCACGGCGAGGAGCTGATCGGCCCGACCCGATCGTGTCCCGGGGAACACCACCGGCCCTCGGAGCCCGGCGCCGCCGATCTTCAGCCCGCCGGCCGGCTCCGGGGCAGCCCGAGCCGTCGCTCGGCGATGATCTCCCGTTGGATCTCGCTGGCCCCGCCGTAGATGGTCCCGACCACGGCCGAGCGGAAGTGGGCCTCGAGGTCACCCTCGAAGGGGGCACCGGCAGCACCCGGTTGGAGGACCCCGTCGGGACCGAGCAGGTCGAGCAGCTCGCTGTAGTGGCGCTGCGCCGCCTCGTTGATGAAGAGCTTGGCCATCGAGCCCTCGACACCGGGCAACTCCCCGACGGCGTGCATCCAGCGCACCCGCTCGCCGAGGAGCCGTCCCACCTCCTCGTCCACCGCGATGCGGGCGAACCGCTCCCGAGTTCTCGGGTCGTCGTACACCGTGGTCCCGTCGGGCCGCTCGGTCGACACGGCCCAGGCCGCCGCCTTCTCGGCCAGGGTCGGTCCGGCCGAGGTGCGGCCGCCGCTGCGCTCGTAGACGAGCGCCACCCGCATCACCCGCCAGCCCTCGTCGACGCCGCCGATCCGCAGCGAGTCGGGTACCCGGACATCGGAATAGAAGGTGGCGTTAGTACGCTGGCCGCCCAGCGTGTGCACCGGCTGCAGTTCGAAGCCGCGGGAATCGGTCGGTACCAGGAACATGGTCAGGCCCTTGTGCTTGGGGACCTCGGGATCGGTCCGGGCCAGGACGAAGACGTGCGAGCAGACCTGGGCCGTGCTGGTGAACATCTTCTGCCCGTTGATCACCCATTCCTCGCCGTCTCTGACGGCACGGGTCTTGGCCGCGGCCACGTCGGAGCCCGAGTCCGGCTCGGAGTAGCCGAGGGCGATCAGGATCTCGCCCCGGAGGGCGGCCGGGGTGATGGTCTTCTTCTGCTCCTCGGTCCCGACGCGGTCGATGGTCCGGATCACCATGAGCGTGGTGGCCCACCCGTCGGCATAGAGGCCGGCGGCGGCCACCTCGTCGAGGACGGCCCGGGCAAAGCCGATGTCGGTGTCGCTCCCTCCGTACTCGGCCGGCCAGCCGGCGGCCAGGATCCCATCGCGGGCCAGCGCGTGGTGGAGCTCGGCCGTGTGGTGGGTCCCGCTCCGGTACTGCTCCGCCGCCCATTCCGGGCCGATGTGCTCGGCCGCCCAGTCCCGGGCGGCCGAGCGGTAATCGGCCAGGTCGTCGACGGTGGCAAAGTCCATGTCAACCCCCTCCACGCTCGAACAGGTGGGCCGCCAATTCCTGGTACCCGTCCCGCGGGTCGCCGTAGGCCAGAGGCCAGGCCTTGGCCCGGCGGAAGTAGAGCTGGATGTCGTACTCCAGCGTGTACCCGTAGCCCCCGTGGAAATGCAGGCTTTCGGCCGCGATCCGGAAGGCGACCTGCGAGGCGAAGAGGAAGGCCATGGCGGCCAGCGCCGGGGCGTTGTCCAAGCCCTGGTCGGCCGACCACGCGGCCTCGTAGGTCAAAAGGCGTGCCCCATCGAGGTCGGTCACCGCGTCGGCCAGCCGGTGCTGGACGGTCTGGAACCAGGCGATCAGCACCCCGAATGCTCGGCGCTGCTGGACGTACTCCGACCCCATCTCGAGGGCGGTCTGGGCCAGGCCCACCATGGCGGCAGCCATGAGCACCTGCCACTCCTGACGGGCGAGCTCGTAGAGAGCCACCGCCCCGGGGCCCGAAGCGAGGACGTCCCCCTCATCGACCCCGGCCCCCCGGTCGGCCAGGGGGGATGTCCCCAGGTTGGGCGGTACCGGGAGTGGTGAACAGGGGCTGACCCCGGACCGGAAGGCCACCAGTTCGTCTCCGTCCATGGCCACCAGCGCATCGGCCACCGCTCCGGCCGGGGCCAGCGTGGCCACACCGCCGCGCAGGGGCATCAGCGCCAGGCTGACCAGTGCGTCACCGGCCACCGCCTCGGTCAGGAGCTCCCGGGCGGTCGCCGTGCCCCCGGTCCGGGCCAGCCGAGCGAGCAGGTTGGTGGCCACCGACGCCTCGACCAGCGGCGCGGGCGGGATCCGCCGCCCGAACTCCTCGGCCGCGTACACCAGGTCGAGCAGAGATGACCCGCCGCCGCCGAGATCCTCGGCCACGGCCATCGAGGGCAGCCCCAGGGCCACCGCCTTGCCCCACAGCCGCGGGTCGAATCCGCTGGGCTCTGCCGCCCGCACCCGTTCGGGCGTCGACTCCTTGGCGAAGAAGCCGGCCAGGCTCTCCCGGAGGTCTCGCGCCTCGTCGCTGTAGGAAAGATCCATGACGACACTCGAGTCTACGGCTTGGGCGCCAGGCCGTCCCGGAAGGCCGCCGGCAGGAGCTCGAGCAATTGGCCGTCGGGGTCCCGGATGAAGACGGCGACGCCGAGGTCGCTCTCCTCGATGATCTCGCCGCCGTAGTCGGCCGCCCTCTCGGCCGTGGCCGCCACGTCGTCGACCGAGATCGAGAGGTGGGTGAGCCCGGGCTCGTTCATCGTGCGGGGCCGGAAGGGCGCGGCGGCTCCGGGCGCTCCGTAGTGCATCAGCTCGAGGACGAATCCGTCCAGGGTCAGATACGACGCGGTGATGCCGAGCGGCGGCGGCAGGCAGTTGAGCTTGGACGTGGCCTCGTCGGGCGGCGTGATCTCGTACCAGAACTGAAATCCGAGCACTTCCTGGTAGAAGCGCTTCGACCGTTCGAGGTCCGAGACCACCTGGCCGGTGTGGTTATACGTGCTCATTCGCCTTCTCCCATCGAGCCGGCTCCGTCTTTCCGGCCCGCTGTCCAGACCGTCTCCATGCTCGAGCGAATGACCTCGGCCGTCGCGAGGACGATCCGAGGGCCGGTCATCGTCATGGTGTGCTCCTCCTCGAAGGCGGCTGGCTGATCTCGTTGCTCTGGGCCTGTCGCTCATCGTCAGGGCCGCGCCGATGGCCACGGCGTCAGGAGATGGGATCGAAGGCAAGGTGGAGCTTGGTCAGGCCTTGCAGGAAGTAGGTCGGAATGTAGTCGTAGTGCCGCGCACCGGGCGGACCATGCTCCGACTCGGAGATCCGGATGTCGGCCGTGCGGTCGAGGAAGCGCTCGATGGTCACCCGGGCCTCGGCCCGGGCCAGGGGGGCCCCGGCACAGGTGTGGATGCCCTGGCCGAAGGCGACGTGTTGCCGGGCGTTGGGCCGATCGACCTGGAACTCCTCGGGCTCGTCGAAGCGACGCGGGTCGTGGTTCGCCGCGCCGGCCGCCACGAACACGGTCGTGCCGGCGGGGAGGTCGACGCCGCCGACCGTCGTCGACCGACGGGCCAACCGGAACGAGCCCTGGATCGGGCTCTCAATGCGAAGGGCCTCCTCGATGAAGTTCGGGATTCGGTCCCGCTCGTGACGGAGGAGCTGCTGGAGGTCGGGCCGCTCCCCGAGTATGCGGAGCACGGCCGTGAGGAGCCGAACGGTCGTCTCCTGCCCGGCCGCGAACAGGTTGGCGGCGATCAAGGCGACGTCCTTGACCGGTGGGGTCGACCCGTCGGGAAAGGTGGCGGTGGCCAGGCTGGTCATGACGTCGCCCTGCGGGCGCTGGCGCCGGTCCTCGATGTAGGCCGTGAACTGCTCGTAGAGGTACTCGAGCGGCCGGTGGTCCTGCTCCCCCAGGGCCCGCTCGGCCGGCTTGCCCATGCGCGATCGCAGCTTCCCGAAGTCGGCTTCAGGGACGCCCAGCAGATCGGCGACGACGAGGAGCGTGTAGGCACTGGCGTAGTCGCCGACAAACTCGCACCGCCCGGTGGACAGGAACTCCTCGAGCTGACGGTCGGCCAGCCGCCACATGAACTCCTCGTTCTCCTTCATCCGCTTGGGCGTGATCAAACGCATGAGCAACCCGCGCTGGGCAGTGTGATTGGGCGGATCGAACGACGGGAGCTGATCGCTGAAGGGGAGCTCGTCGCGGTGCTGATCGATGAGGTCGCTGACGTCGTCCCCCTCGAGGGGGACAGGGAACCCCGGGCCGGCGACCGTGTTGCAGTTCGACCAGTTCACCTGGTCGGTGTAGACGGCGACCGCCTCGTCCAGACCGGTGATCATGACGACGTCGTGATTGGGCTCGCGTTGCACCGGGCACTGCGCCCGGATCGTCTCGTAGTACGGGTACGGGTTCACGAACAGTGACTCGTCGCGGAAGAAGTCCCTGGTCTCCATCTCGGCGTCCGCATCAGTCACAGCACGATCCCCCTGACGGAATTAACTTTGACTCCGATGTCAGATCCAATGGTATCGGCTGGCCCGGGCCGATACCAGATGCTCCTGGCTCACCCGCTGATGGTCCTGGGTCACACCGAGTGCCGAGGTAGGCGGGCGGGCCGGGGTTGACGGGATCGGATGCCCTGTCCATCATGGCGTATGGCCACTGAGTCGGGGGGCGCCCATAAGCCCGCGGACGTGAACGAGTCGGCGATCACGGTCTCCGCCGATTCTCCCGGTAGGGCGATCATCGACCGAGACGCCTGCATGGGCTCCGGGAACTGCTCGTTCTGGGCGCCCGGCGTCTTCGATCTCGACGACGACGGTATTGCCGTCGTCGTGGGTGACCTCGCCGGACACGAAGAGCAGGTGCGGTCGGCCGCCGAGAACTGCCCTACGTCGGCCATCTGGGTGGACGGGATCTTCCCGACCGACGCGCGACCAATTCGGGTTCGCGATCAACCGGGATCAGCGCGCGGCTAGAAGCTGCGGCAGAAGACGGTGTCCAACTTCTGGGCACGGGGCCGGGTCACGATGAACACGTGCACGTCGCCGATGTCGTCGACGTCCTGGCCCCCGTAGCGCCCGAGCACAGTAGACATCAGGCCCATCTCCTGCCAGAGCTCGACCGCAGCCTGCGCATGCTCGGGGTCCCACTGCCAATCGGCCGAACCCATCCCGGCCTCACGGGCGGTCCCCTGGACGACCGTCGTGACCCGGATATCGTCCCGCGCCAGCTCCTGGGAGAGGACCCGGCTGAAGGCTTCCAGCCCGGCCTTTGTCGCAACGTACATGGACAACATGGGGAAGGGGTGGAGCGTCGACTCGCTCGAGGTGTTGATGATGTCTCCCCCGCCGGCCGCACGCAAGAGGGGTATGGCGGCCCGTGATGTGTAGACGGGCCCGGCCAGGTTGGTGGCCAACTGGCCGGCGATGTCGGGGTCACTCAGGTGCTCCACCGCGCACGGACGGTAGACGGCCGCGTTGTTGATCAGCACGTCGAGCTGGCCGAACCGGGAGGAAACCACGTCGAAGGCCTGGCGGACGCTGTCGGGGTCGCCTGCGTCCATGGTGATCGGCACGGCGCGCTCCCCGAGATCGGTGGCGGCCCGAACGAGTCGCTCCCTACCTCGCGCCAGCATCACGACCGAGGCGCCCCCCTCCACGAACCGCCTGGCGATGCCCAGACCCGACCCGCTCGAAGCGCCGGTCACGGCCACCACCTTCCCAGCCACTGTTCCCATGTCTGCCTCCAGTTCAATGCTTTTCCTGGTGTTTCTCCGTCGCCGTCCGGACCGTCGTCGCCGCATCCGAACACCGTCATCCCTTTGAGAAGAATGGCAGACTCGGGTCGGCGACCCTGGCTGGGCCGCTTTCCGCTCAGGGGGTATGCACCATGAAGACGCACGCGGCTGTGCTGTGGGGCCGGAATCAGGACTGGCAGATCGAGGAGATCGACCTCGACCCACCGAGGGACCAGGAAGTCCTCGTCAAGTGGGTGGCCGCCGGGTTGTGCCACTCGGACGAGCACCTCCGGTCGAGCGATATGGGGGCACCCGAGGAAGCCCGCCGAGCCGCTGGGCTACCGCCCCTGTTCCCCGTCATCGGCGGTCATGAGGGAGGAGGCGTCGTCCTCGAAGTCGGTCCCGGCGTACGGAACCTGGAGCCCGGGGACCATGTCGCCGCGAGCTTCTTCCCGATCTGCGACCACTGCAAGATGTGTATCACCGGCCAGGCCAACCTGTGCGACCTCGGGGCGGCCACATTCGCCATCGGCCAGATCTCCGATGGGACCAGCCGACACCACCTCAGGGGCGAAGACATCAACTTCATGGCCAAGGTCGGGACCTTTGCCGAGCACAGCGTCGTACACGAGGCGTCGTTGGTGAAGGTCGAGCCCGACCTCCCACTCACCGTTGTGGCCCTCGTGTCCTGCGGCGTCACCACCGGGTGGGGCTCGGCCGTCTATCGGGCCGAGGTGAAGCCGGGCGAAACGGCGGTTGTCGTCGGCATCGGCGGCGTCGGGATGAACGCCGTGCAGGGCGCCCGGATGGCCGGGGCCAAGAACGTCGTCGCCGTCGACCCGGTCGTGTTCAAGCAGAAGGCGGCCCTCGACTTCGGGGCAACCCACACCGCGGGGTCGATGGAGGAGGCGCTGCCGATGGTCACCGAGCTCACCAGAGGCGCCATGGCCGACGCTGTCATCCTTACGCCGGGGGTCATGTACGGAAGCCTCATGCCCGAAGCCCTCTCCCTCACCGGCAAGGGCGGGACCTGCGTCGTCACCGCCGTCGCGCCGCAGTCCCAGAAGGAATGCGGGATCAACCTGTTCGAGCTGGCGATGTACCAAAAGGAGGTCCGTGGCGTTGTCTTCGGCGCCGCCAACCCGCGCTATGACATCCCCAACCTGCTGGCCCTGTACCAGGCGGGCCAGCTCAAGCTGGACGAGCTCATCACCAGGTCGTACCGCCTGGATCAGATCAACCAGGGCTACCAGGACATGCTCGACGGGGTGAACATCCGAGGTGTCATCACCTTCGAGTGATCGACCGGGTCGTCCCACCGGTGTCCGGCGGGCGCCCCATGCGCCCAAGTGGTCTCAGTCGAGGAGAGCCGGCGCGGGCCACACCGTCGAGACCTCGGGCATCTCGTCACCGGCTTGACCGGCAACCACTTTAGTGTCATAGTCTGACACGAACGGACTCGGAGGTGGGTGCCGTGACGGTAGCCAGCACCAGCGACCTGTATTACGACCCCTACGACGTCGCCATCAATGGGGATCCGTACCCGGTGTACCGACGGCTGCGGGAGGAGAGGCCGCTCTATTACAACCGGCCGCACGATTTCTACGCGGTCAGCCGCTTCGACGACGTCGAGCGCGGTCTGCTCGACCCCGAGACGTACAACTCGGGCCGGGGCGCCATCATCGAGGTCATCAAGGCGAACATCACAATGCCTCCCGGCGTGCTCATCTTCGAGGATCCCCCGGTACACAACATCCACCGCCGGCTGGTGTCGCGGGCGTTCACGGCCAGGCGAGTGGCCGAGCTGGAGAGCAAGATCCGGGAGCTCTGTGCCCGCTGCCTCGACCCGCTCGTCGGGTCCACGGGATTCGACTTCATCGCCGACCTCGGCGCCCATGTCCCCATGCGGACCATCGGCATGCTGCTCGGCATCCCCGAGGCTGACCAGGCGGCGATCCGAGACCATGTCGATGCCGACCTTCGAACCCGGGAGGGCCAGCCGATGAGGGTGTCGGAGGACCTGGCCAGCGGGGCGATGTTCGCCGAGTACATCGACTGGCGGGCCGATCACCCCTCCGACGACCTGATGACGGAGCTCCTGCAGGTCGAGTTCGAGGACGAGACGGGAACGGTCCGGGTGCTTAGCCGCAACGAGCTGTTGACGTTCGTGAATGTGATCGCCGGTGCCGGCAACGAAACCACTGGCCGGCTGATCGGGTGGGCCGGAAAGGTGCTGGCCGACCACCCGGACCAGCGCCGCGACCTCTTCGAGGACCCTTCGCTCATCCCCAACGCCATCGAGGAGCTCCTCCGCTACGAGCCGCCCGGACCCCACGTGGCCCGGTATGTGGCCCGAGACGTCGAGGTACAGGGCCAGACGGTGCCGGCGGGCAGCGTCATGCTGTTCTTGGTGGCGTCGGCCAACCGCGATGACCGCCACGTTCCCGATGGCGACCGGTTCGACATCCACCGACAGATCGGCCAGCACCTCACCTTCGGTTACGGCATCCACTTCTGCATGGGCTCGGCGCTGGCCCGCCTCGAGGGGCGCATCATGCTCCACGAGGTCCTGGCCCGCTTCCCCCACTGGGAGGTCGACGCGGACAATGCCAGGCTTTCGCCGACCTCGACGGTTCGGGGTTGGGAAGCCCTGCCCGTCTTCACATCCTGAAGCTCGGGCTCGCCGCGGTCGGACCCGAGCGGGTTGGGCGGCCGCGCCCACCGAGCAGAATGAACGACATGGGAGCGTCCAGAGACCCCGAGTCGAGCGAACCGGTCCGGCCTCGCCGGCGCTACGACGGAACGCTTCGCCGCGAACAGTCGGCGGACAGGCGCGAGCGGATCGTCGCCGAGGGCGCGCAGCTGCTCCACGATTCCTCGGTCCGGGACTGGCGGGCCCTGACGGTCAGGGCGGTCGCCCGCCGGGCTGACGTGAACGAGCGGACGGTCTACCGCTACTTCGGGAACGAGCGCGGGCTGCGCGACGCGGTCATGCACCGACTGGAGGACGAGGCCGGCATAGACCTCCAGGGTATGGAGCTCGAAGGCATCGGTGACACCGCAGCCCGGATCTTCGAGCACGTCTCCTCATACCCCCGCGAGCCTCGCCCGCCGCTCGATCCGACCCTGATCGACGCCAACCAGCGCCAGCGGGACGCCCTCCTCAACGCGATGGCAGCCGGGGCGGCCCGGTGGCCCGAGGAAGATCGCCTGGTGGCCGCGGCGATGTTCGACGTGCTCTGGAGCGTGGCGTCGTTCGATCGCCTGGTCGCTGACTGGCAGATCGATCGCCATCGAGCGATCCAGGGCATCACCTGGGTCATCGGGTTGGTCGAGGAGGCGGTCCGGGACGGCCGTCGGCCCGGAGGGAACCGTCGGGCTCAGGGCAGTCCGAGCTCCTGAGGGGTCACCGATCTCGAAGGGAGGACGGCTTGGACCATCCCGGCGTCGACGATGTGGTAGGGGATGCCCAGGGCATGGAGCTTGGCCGTGAACGCGTCCTCGGTCATCGACGCCGGCCCGACAATGGCTGGAGTGCCGGCGAACTGCTGATAGCCCTCTACCACCCGACGGGAGGGCACGAACAGCCACGCCGCCCGTGGAGATGCTTCGACCGTCCGGTTGATCGACTGTGAGCGGTTGGTGTCCGCGCCAGTGACCGTGGTGACCGCAAGTCGACCGTTGGACAGGAAGTCGAGGTCGTAGGCGACCCAGTAGTCGGCGTACCCGGTGCGCACCCCCGCCGATTCGAGGCGGGCGATGACCTGGCCGGTCGGCGCATTCGGATCCCGCCAGTTGGTGAGGAAGCCATGGTTTCCCCGGTCGAACCAGGAGGAGCTCTGGTGAAAGGAGATCACCGTGAGCGCGGCCGAGGCGGCCAGCAGCCCGCACATGAGGTAGCGCGCCGCCTTCGAGTCGCGGGCGTGGCTGTGCCGATGGCCCCGTCGACCGAAGAGGGCGGCGACTTGATCGCAGCCAATGGCCACGACCAGGACCAGGAAGGCTGCGACATAGACGCCGTAGCGACCGTCCAGCCAGTACCACGTGCCCGGTTGCAGGGCGACGAGGAAGGGCAGGGCCAGCGCTCCGGCCGCGATGGCCAGGCCGCGGCCGCCCTTCACGACGCACAGGGCCAGGGCTCCGACGATCATGGCATCGAACCCGAATTGGAGGGCCAGTTGCAGCGTTCGGTGGAAGAGGTCGGCCGCCGAATCAGGAGCGACCAGATTTGTCTGCATGGGCAGGATGTGATGGAAGAACGTTTCGATCCTGCCGCTGTACCCGGTGTTCTGCCGAGCCTGACCGCCCGGGAACGAGGATGCCCGCATCGATTCGAAGCCGGGGATATTGACCCACAGCCACGGCAGGGCACCAACCCCGACACCGACGATGGCGACGACCAACCGGGGCGCCCAGGTCATGATCCGATGCCCCGACGGCGAGACCACCACCGCTCCGATGAGCACCAGGCCGACCGGGACGAGGAAATAGACGATCTCGGGCGACGACCACCAGCCCACGCCCAGGAACAACCCGAGGCCGGCGAGGTTCAGGTACCCGCGTCGGCCGTCCAGGCACCGGAGGACGAGGAGCAGGCAGGCCAAGCCGCATGCCATCGTGACCCCTCGAAAGCCACGTTCGACCGTGGAATTCCACACCACGGCCAGGGGCGCCACCCAGCTAAACACCCCGGCCAGCGCAGCGACCTGGCGATCCTTGACCAGGCGGAGAGCGATGCGCCATATCAGGAGCGACGCCACCGCCGACAGCAGCACCGGGGTCGCTTTGAGCGCGAGTGCACTGGGGCCGAAGATCACGAACAGTACTGCGCTCACATACGGTTCGACGCCCCCATAGAACGAGCCGAGGAAGAACACGGTGAGGTGTCCGTGGGCGATCCCCTGGGCGGCGATCCCGACCAACGCCTCATCGGAATCAAGCGGCTGGTGGAAGAGATACCACAGACGAACGGCGATCCCGATCCCCACCGCCAGCACCATCGCCGTCCGCACGACCAGGAGACGATTGCGGTGCCGCACGACCGTCGGGGTCTCGACCGCCTCCGGAGGCAGACCATCGTCTGGCCGGACTGGCGTCCGGATCTCCTGATCCGCTTGGGGCGGATCGATGACGGTCCCGATGGACACGTTCCCCCTGTCGTCTGTCGTCCAAGCCGACCGGCTGGCGCGGGCTGGGATCGGCCCGTCCGGTCCGGCGGTAGGAAATCTAATACACGACACCTCGCCGCTTTCGGATGACGCCCTGTGCGAGGCGGCCTATTCGGGGTTCAGGCCGTAGTGCTCGATGTATGCCCGGAATTCACGACGCCAAGGCACCCCTCCCCTACTGGCTGCCTCTGGGTCGTCCGCGTACGTTATCATCGCTTTGAGACACTTGACAAAGAGTGTCATAGTGATCTGGAACACGTCTCGGTGACGTGATCCGCGTAGCAAGATCGCCGGCTCGTGGCCGCGTCGAGGAGAGGACAGAGGGACCGTGCTGGAGGACATACGCAGCGTGTCGAGTGCCGACTATGCCGACGAGCTCAAGCGGCGTTGGACCGGCCTCCTGAGTTACCGCTACATCGGCCGGAACCACAGCTCGATGAATACCGGGCCAGTGGACAACACCGTGACGTTGCGCCACGACATGCGCAACGCGGCCGGCGGGATCATGGTCGCTCCTCTGGCCATCACCTCCCCCGAGGGTGGGGGCAGCTCCGACCTGGTCGCCGTGCCGAACCCGGTCATTCATTGCTGCTACATCCTCGACGACGCCCGAGATGTTCGCCGGATCGAGCTGGTGGATCAGGAAGTGCTCAAACAGGGAAGCAAGATGGGGTTCAGCCGGTCGAAGATCGTGGACGCCGACGACCACGATCGGGTCATCGCCTACACCGAGGGCCAGGGAGTGAGCATCGGAACGCCGCCTCCTGGACTCGAGAGGATGGAGGAGGAGAAGATCGAGGTCGTGGACTCCCCCGACCTGCCGCCGCTGTGGGAGGTGTTCGGGGCCGAGCGTCGCGACGACGGGCACTGGGTGCTGCCCGCCTTGAGCCTCGAGCTGGCCTCCCCCGATGCCGCCCTTCACCTCGGCCCCCAGCACGTGGTCCTCGAGGCCGCGGCCACTGAGCTCGCAGCCGACGCGGTTGGAACCCCGATGCTGCAGGTCGAGTCGTGGCACGTCATGCACCTGGCCAGGGGGAAGGTCGGGCCCTTCCGGGTCGAGGGATCGGCCGACACCGGCCGGACCGGTGGCCGGGTCGGCGTACGCCTCACCCTCCATGACGAAGGCAACGACGACCGGGCCATCACCTCGTGTGCCGCGGTCATGCACCGGGTTGACTAGCCTACCGTCCCCCCTCCCGCAGGCCGACACCAACGGCCGCGAGACCGCGTCGGGCGGGGACGCCCCAGTTGACCAGACCGAGCGGATCCTCCGGGCAGCCGTCGACTGCTACACGCACTTCGGGGTCTCACGGACGACGACCACCGAAGTGGCAAGGGTTGCCGGCGTGTCCCGGGGGACCGTCTACCGATACTTCCCCGGTCCTCGGGCCCTACACGACGCCGTGGTCAACCTCATGGCTCAGGACGTTCAGCAACGGGTGGAGGCCGCGGCCCGCCCCGAGCAGACCTTGGAAGGCTTCGTGGCCACCCTGTTCGAGGTTCTCGCGGCCCACCAGGTGTCGATCCGGGTGCGGCAGCACCTGGTGGAGGAACGGGAGACCATCAGCTGGGCGGTGTACCAGACCGACGAGGACAAGACCCGGCGGTTCATCAAACGGCTGCTGCGCGACCGCCTGCATGCCGCCCGAGCGCGAGGAGAGCTCGACCCCGAGCTCTCGGATGGGGACGTCACCGAGGTCGTGTGGATGGCCGTTCGGTCCATGACGAGCATGAGGTCGTCTCCGGTAGTCGACCTCGAAGATCCATGGGAGGTCGGGCGGTGGTTCTCACGGTCCATCTTCCGGGGGCTTTCGGCCAGATAAGAGCCGACCGTCACCGCGGGCGGACCACCCGGCCGAGCGGGTCGAGACGGGCCGGGATCCTTGCCCGGTCGTCCGGGATCCGGTCAAAACCCGGGGAACACCGCTCGGAGGGCCTCCAAGCTGACGCCGGGCGCGTCGATCGTCCCTGAGAGCAGTGTTCGGTCATCGAGACGTCCGTAGACCAGTCGAAGCAGCGCCTCGGCCGGCAATCCGAGCGAAGCATCGCCGCCCGTCTCGGTGTCTGGATCGAGGCGGACACCATCGGTCTGGAGGACGAACCGGCGATCCGGATCCGATGTCCTCACCGTGATGGCGGCCGGCTCCGGTGCCGGCTTACCCACCCGGGCCGCCATCTCGGGAAGTCCATCGACGAGCAGCTCCACGGCATCTGGGGCCACGAGGGCCCCCGCGTCAAAGGCCACGGCGACGTCCCAGGTGTGGACGGCATGCTCGGAGAGCCGCATGCGAAGGAGGCCGGCGGCATCGAGGTCCATCCCGAACACAGTGAGGCGGAACGAGGCCAGGTCGGAGCCGAGGCTCTCGAGCCGGCCAACGAGTTGCTCGTTGGCCGATGCGCTGTCTGCCGCCTGATCCTCGGGAGACCGGTTGTTCCAGCTATCCCATATGGGGCCGAACGCCGACTGCTCGGGGGGGTCTGCTCCCCGGAGGCCGGCGTCCACGAAGAGATCGAATATCTCGGCCTGGCTGCCCAGGTGGGACAGCACGTGGGCGACGCTCCACTCGGTACAATACGAGCGACGGCCGAGCTGAGAGGGCTCCAACGCCAGCGCCAACCTCGTCAGCCGATCGTGCGAGCGACGAACGCTTCTCAGCCACGGACCGGGGTCGGTGACCAGCAATTCGTGCACGCTGGGCTCGTCAGTCACGAGCGCTCCTCTCTCTGTCGACCTCTGTCGACCTCTGTCGACCGCTGCTCTCGTCGTGGAGATCCTGCACCATCGCCGCGACCCCGGCCAGGAAGCGGAGGGCGTCGTGGAGATGGGTTCACCTGCGCAAGGCCGCCGCCGCGCGTGCGCACCCTCCACGGAGGGAAGTCATCGGCACGAGCACGATATCGCCGGGAGCAGGTTTCAGGGGAATGCTCGTCAGGGCCACGGCGACCCCGCTCGGTTCCTCACACTCGCGGGAGCGGGCGCGAGGTTCACCACCAACTCGATGACCGCCGATGCTAGTCGGGTGGTTGCCGCTGGTTCAGCGGGAACGTGCCTCAGGAACTTCGCCCCTTGAGGTTCAGCAGGCGACCCCATGTGACCGAGGCCGCGCCAGTCTTGCCGGGGTGTGAACAACCAGGCTCGTCCGTCCAAGGTGGCGTGAAGGACCTCGGCGGGGCAGGCCCCAGATGTCGGCGGCGAAGATGCCCACTCCCTCGGTTGTCCAGCCGCCATGCCATCCGGCCAGGCGCGTCTGCCTCGGTTTGCGGTCCAACGTTGCGCAGTCTTCTTGCACGCGGTGCTCCATGGTCTCTTGGACCTCGTCCATCGATGGGACACGGTCGCAATCCCACGTGTAGACCCCGAGCAAACTGCCAAAGACGGTACGGAAGGTCTCCCCTTCGATGTCCTGCCCGTCGGACCGTCCGGCAGCCGCCCGATCCGCTCCGCTCTGCCCGGGAGACCCACCCGTGCCCGGGCGTCGAGCCGTGCGCCGAAACGGCTGAGGCTCCGAGGTGTGCACTGTCGGTTCGTCCATGTCTCCTCCTCATCGGCCGGTTGGTCGTCCTCCGATTGATCGCTCTCTCACTGCACAATGGCCCGAGGACCTGGCAGCTAGCCGAACGTGATCCGAGTGCTTCCTGTGAATACGAGGTCGGGGGTCACGGCCGGCCATCACACCCGGAGGACTCCCGTCGCCTAATTGGCGCCCACGACCTTGAAGTCCTGGTTGACGAAGATATGGTGCGGCCAGCTCACACCGATGTTGTGGACCTCGTACTCGCCGTTGCTCAGCTTCACGACACGGTCGATGATGCCACCGGGGTAGGCGGCCAGCGCCGCCTCGGTCGCCTTGTTCGCCGCTGTGCCGCTGACGATCGTCCCCGACCCCTGCATGTAGTTCGCCGGTATCTGACCGACCTGCTTCGACGTGGTCTGTGCACCCTGCTGGAAGGGGACCACCTTGGCCGCCGATGTGGCCGTAGATCCGCCGCCAGTCGGCTGCACGATGACCTTCGTGGCCGTGACGGTCGTGCCGTTCGTTGTCCCAAGCACGAGGACGCGTTCGCCCTTGGTCACGGCGCCCACCGAGGTCGAGCTCGACCCCTTCACGTATTTCGTGGAGGACGCCTCGTCGATGGTCACCGTCTGACCCGCCGATGTCGATACGGTGAAGCTCGACGTCGACACGCTGGCGACCGTGCCCGTTGATCCCCCTGCGGCCGGTCCGGACCGGGCGTTGGATCCCCCGCCGGATCCGTGACCCCCAGCGAAGCTACCGCCCGGGGCCACGGTTGCTGCTGTTGCCGAGGGAAAGGCGGCGAGACCGGCCGAGAGTCCGATGACCGGGCCCATCAACGCTGCCGCCATCATCCATCGCCTTGTTCTGTTCGACGGGAACCGCCGCGCCCGTGGGTTGGCTGCCGGGCGAGCGGGAAGGCGATCGTGGGGGCCTGTTGGTTCGTAGTCGTCTATGGTGATGCTCCTCTTACTCACGTGCTTCCGAGCTTGCCTGGGGTACTTGTGAGGCCCCTGTGGGCTGCCTGTGATGGGAGTGTGAATGCCCGCATCTTCACCAGAGCCCGCCGAGCTCGGTGTCGACCACACTGGTCACCGGAACGGATGCCGTGGGGACGGATACGTCGAGGACGCTCCGTATGGCTCGGTGGTCGAGGAGATCATCCGTGCTCGGAGGCAGGAAGCGAGTTCTCTGTGCGTAGCTGTGCCTGTCGCTCGACCCGCTGGGGCTCCCATGGTGGTAGCGCAACGGCGCATAGATGTGGAGGTGGTTCCGCGCCCGGGTCAGCGCTACGTAGAACAAGCGTCTCTCCTCGTCCACACCGCGTTCGTCTCCGGTGGCCATGTCGGAGGGAAAGGCCCCGTCTGCCGCATGAATGAGATGGACGACAGCCCATTCTCCACCCTTGGCCGAATGCACGGTCGAGAGTGTCAGCCAGTCGTCGTCCAGCGTCGGGTGACCGGCCAGATCTCCCGTCGAAGACGGCGGATCGAGTGTGAGGTCGGCGACGAACTCCTCCGAGCTGACGCAGCCGGACGCCAGTCTGGCCAGCGCGTCGAGGTCGGCGAGACGGGGGTCTGGGTGTTCATAGCGTCGACGGATCATCGGCTCGAACACGTCACGAAGCACCTCGACCTGTGCTCCCGGAAGCAGTCCGGCACTGCGACATGCCGTGAGTCCGGCGGCGATCCGGTTTAGGTCATAGGCGGCCCGGACGGTAGAGGGTGGGCCCGTCGGGCTGGAACAGAAGGAGGCCAGGGGACCAGGACCCCCACGTTCGGGATCCCGCACGCCGAGCGTTTCGACGATCCGGTCGGCTGTCGCCGGACCGATCCCATCGGCCATCTGCAGGATGCGCGTCCACGCCAACTCGTCCCACGGATTGCTCACGACCCGCAGTGCGGCAAGGAGGTCGCGTACATGGGCGGCTTCCAAGAACCGGAGCCCTCCATACTTGACAAACGGTACGTTTCGCCGTGCCAGTTCGACTTCGACCAGGTCACTGTGGTGGGACGTCCTGAACAGGACGACTTGTTGGCTGAGGGGGAAGCCTGCTTCATGGTGCTCGAGAATGGTCTGGCACACGGCCTCGGCCTGGCTCTGTTGGTCGGGACAGGTCGCCAGTACGGGACGGACTCCGCCTCGCTGATCGGTCCAGAGCTTCTTGCCATAGCCCTCTCCCGCCCCGTCGATCACCGCATTGGCCAGGTCGAGGATCGGACCGGTCGAGCGATAGTTCTGCTCCAGAGTGACGGTCGTCGCCCCGGGGAAGTGGGCCGAAAAGTCCAAGATGTTGCGGACGGTGGCCGAGCGGAACGAATAGATGGCTTGCGCGTCGTCGCCCACCACGGTGAGCCGGTCATCGTCAGAGCGCAAGGCCCGGAGGATGTCCGACTGGACCTTGCTCGTGTCCTGGTACTCGTCGACGAGAATATGGTCGAAGCTTGCGGCCAGGACGGGACCGACTATTGGATCGACGGCGGCGGCCCGCCAATGCAACAACAGGTCCTCGAAGTCGAGCAGGTGCTGCGCTCGCTTTCGCTCCGTGTAGTCCGAGAAGATAGCCCTCAATCCTTCGAGGCTGTCTCCGCACCACGGGAAGACCTTGGTAACCGTCTCCTCCAGTGGCACCTGACTACTCACCACTCGTGCGTACACCGCCGCCACCGTCTCGGTGCGGGGAAATCGGTGGCCGACATTGGCTGCGTGCGGTGTCCGAACCAGGGCGAGCAGGTCACGGGCGTCACCTTGATCGAGGACGCTGAACCCTTCAGCCAGGCCGAGCGAAGTGCGATATCGGCGCAGCGTGCGGTGAGCCACCGAGTGAAACGTCCCCGCCTCCACTCGACGGGCCGTGGCCGAATCCGTGATCTGGCCTGCCCGTCGTACGAGCTCGGCGGCCGCCCGCCGGCTGAACGTGACGAGCAGGACCCTCTCAGGGGCCACGCCCGCGTCGAGCAGGCGCGCCAGGCGGCTGACCAGCGTCCGGGTCTTGCCCGTGCCGGCTCCGGCCACGACCAGCAGGGCGCCCCCGTCATGGTCGACGGCCTCGCGCTGCTTCCGGTTGAGCCCACGGGCCCAGTGCGCTGATTCGGGCACGACGGTACTTGGCACGAACACAATCTAACCCCGATGACGAACATATGTTCGCCTCCATGCCGACGGGATCAGACCACCTGGTCGTGAGACTCCGACGCGTGCACCGCCGGCGCGGCCAGGGACCGTCTTCGGGCCAAGCCGGTAAGAACAGGGCAACCACCGAACATACGGCGAGCACCCATTGTGACGGGCGCAAGCCTGCGAGCCGAGCCTTCGCACTCTCATCGACGATGGCCTTCTGTGCGGCTGGATCCAGGTTGGTCTGCGCCAGCTCCCGACTATCCCGCCTCTCGCTCGAGCAAGCCCACGACCTCGTCCGGCTCATTGATCTCGGCCCTCGGCGCCTCGGCGGTCCGCCGCGGCCGACGAACACCCAATGCCACCATGGCCAAGGCGGCCAGGCTGAAGACGGCGCCCAGGGCGAAGACGTCGTCCAGACCGTGGACGAGGATGGCGTTCGCTTGGGCGATGGGCTCGGCGCCACCGAGGTGTCGGGTACCGAGCTGGGCACGGCTCGTGACCGCGTCGAAGACGGTGACGAGGATGGCCAGCCCCAGGGCGCCACCGAGTTGCTGGGACACATTGACGAGCCCTGACGCGGCCCCGGCGTCCTCAGGCGCCACCTCGGCCAGCGATGCCGAGGTGAGGCTGACAAAGGAGATCCCCATGCCCCACCGATCAGCACCATGGACACCACGATCTGGGCATACGACGTCGAGGCCTGGACCCGGGTGGCCAGCAGCAGGCCGGCCGTCACGATCGTGGCGCCCAGCATCATCACGATCTTCTGGGGGAGCCGCCGCACCAGGACGCGGCCGGTCAGCTGAGAGGACAGGAATACCGCGGCGGGCATGGGCAGGAAGTCCAAGCCGGCAACCAGCGGCGAGAACCCCTGCACGTCTTGGAAGAATTGCGACAGGAAGAAGAACATCCCGTACATCCCGGCGTAGAGGAGGCCCCGGGCGATGTTGGCCGCGCTGCGGGTGGCGTGGGCGAGCAGCCGCAAGGGAAGGATCGGTTCGTCGGCTCGGCTCTCGTGGTGGACGAAGAGCCCGAGCAAGACGACCCCGGCGACGAGCGAGGCGATCGTGGGGGAACTACCCCAACCGCTCGTCCCCGCCTCGACCAGTCCGAAGACGATCCCGGTCATACCCAGGGTCGAGGTCACAGCACCGGTGAAGTCGAACCGGCCACGATGCCGTTCTGTCTCGACGATCACGATCCGCCCGAGCACCCAGACGGCGATCCCGATGGGAACGTTCACGAACATGACCCAGCGCCAGGACACGAGGTCGGTGAGGAGGCCGCCGGCCACCAGGCCGGTGGCCCCTCCCGCGGCCGACACGGTGGTGTAGAGACCGATGGCCCGTACGAGGCGGCCCGAGAGGTCTTTGCTCGCGAGGGTGGCGGGGCGTCCATGGAGGCCATCGCTCGCCAGGCCGGTGTCGGCGTCGGCACGCTCTATCGCCACTTCCCCAAACGGATGGACGTGGTCGAGGCCGTCTACCGCACCGACGTCGACACGCTGGTCGCCATTGCTGAAGAGGTGGTCTCCGACCTAGAGCCGTGGCCGGCGGTCGTGGCCTTTCTCGAGGCGTTCGTCCGGTACGCCCAGGGGAAGCGAACGTTCCTCAATGAGCTCCGTGAGGCCTTCGAAAAGAGTCCCGGTCTGCGGCTGGACATGATGGAACGCGTCCAACAGGCCATGCAACTCGTCATAGGGCGGGCACAGGAGGCGGGCGTCGTACGCACCGACGTGAGCGGGCCCGACCTGATGCAACTGGTCGGCCCGATGTGCACCAACGCCTCCCTGTCCGAGGACCAGAGCAGGCGGCTGCTGAGCATGATCCTCGACGGCCTCGGGAAGCCGTTGTAGGCCGTCCCCAGGCATTATGGAGCCCATCATCTCTCGATGGTGTCAGCCCTCCGAGACGGCAGTTCGAATCGTGTGCGGATCGAAGCTTGGACTTCCTCGACCGACTGGGTCGCGTCGATCGTGGCCACGAATTCCTTTCGCTCAAAAATCGCAATGAGCGGCTTCGTCTCCTCGTGGTAGTCGGCCACGCGGGTGGCGAGCGCCTCGGGGTTGTCATCGGTTCGGACGATCAGTTTGCCCCGGCATACGTCACAGACGTCCTCCTGTTGAGGGCGGTGAGCGATGAGGTTGTAGTCCAAACCGCAATTGGAGCACAGCCGCCGCGCCAGTACCCGGTGCATAACCTCTTCGTCGGGAAGCTGGAGGTTGATCACCCCGTCAATGTCGTAGCTCTCGAGAAAGAACTCGGCCTGGCGAGCGTTGCGGGGGAACCCGTCGATGACGAAGCCGAAATTCCAGTCATGGGCGGCGAGACAGCCCCGAATCACCGATTCGACCAGGTCATCGTCGACCAGGTTGCCGCTGGCCATGATCCGTTTGACCTGGGCACCGAGCTTGGTGTGGTGCTGCACATTCCAGCGGAGAATGTCGCCGACACTGAAGTGCTCGAGGTCGAGATCGCTGGCCATCAGCTTGGCCTGCGTTCCTTTGCCACTTCCCTGGATCCCCATGATGATGAACTTGCGCACTGCCTTCTACCGTTCCAACACGGGGGAGTGCGTCACCGTACGATGTAGCGCGCCGGAACCCACGTCTGACTGTCTATCGGCGGTCGCTCGTAGGCCCGCTGTTGCCGCTGAGGAAGCTGCACGGCCTCATGGGGCACCGCGTCGTAGGGGACGACATCGAGGAAGTGACTGATGATATTGAGCCGGGCGGCCTTCTTATCGTCTGCGTCGACGACGTACCACGGCGCCTCCTTGATGTCGGTGTAGGAGAACATCTCGTCCTTGGCCTCGGCGTAGTCGACCCAGCGGGCACGGGCCTCGAGGTCCATAGGACTCAGCTTCCACCGTTTGCCAGGATTGTTGATCCGCTCGGTGAACCGGCGCTCCTGTTCCTCGTCGCTCAGCGAGAGCCAGTACTTGACCAGGATGATCCCCGATCGGACCAATGCACGCTCCAGCTGTGGGCAGGTCCGGAAGAACTCTGCGTGTTCCTCCTCGGTGCAAAAGTCCATAACCCGTTCGACACCGGCACGGTTGTACCAGCTGCGGTCGAATAGGACGATCTCACCAGCCGCAGGAAGATGGGCAATGTACCGCTGGAAATACCACTGGCTGCGCTCCCGATCAGTCGGGGTGCCAAGAGCAACGACCCGACAATACCGGGCGTTGAGGCGCTCCATGATCCGCTTAATGGTTCCGCCTTTGCCCGCGGTGTCGCGCCCTTCGAAGATCACCATCACCTGCAGGTTCTTGTGGATGATCCACTCCTGCATCCGCACCAGCTCGGTCTGAAGCCGGGCCAGCTCCTTTTCGTAAGCAGACTTGGTCACCACTTTCGGATGAAGCCCAGGATCGCTCGGTGAAGTCCCCGTCCACGTAGCCATTTCTGCCGAATCCCTTCCCGGTGCGTCCGGCAGCCGCATCAGTGCACCTCTCCCATTGAGCACCGAATCTAGCAGCAGGCTCCCCCAAACATGTTGCCGCTAAGTGAACTCGCCGGGCCGGAAGAGTCAGAACCAATGCGGACGAATCGGCGACATCCCGGCTCTCACGACGGGGGGTCTTTACGATCAAAGGTTGCTCTTCCTGCCCTCGATGCGGACGATCTCGATCCCGGCAATTGGCGGCCATATACGGCCCGCGAGATCGGCAGCCATTGCCCTGCAGACCACGGGCCTGACCACGGAACAGCCGCTACACGCCAAGCGAAGCGGTGCGGAGCTGAGCAGCGAGTTCGGCATCGCCGGCCACGTCAACCATTGCCGCCTGTTGGCGCCCGGCTCCGAACAAGGTGAGTTCGCCGGGATCACCCGTGAGAGTGAGACGGGGCCCATCGCCGCTCTGCTTCGCTGGACGTCCCGGGGAGGTGATCACGATCGAAGCCTGCACCTTCTTGGCCATGCCCCCCGGCCCTACCCGCGCCCAGAGTGCGTCGGCCAATTCCGGGGAGATGGGCCGTTGGGCCCAACCCGGCTGCGTCCGGCGGACATCCTCCACGTGGATGAAGAACTCAATGGTGTTCATCGGACCGTCAAAGGGACGGAGTAGCACGGGTGGACCGCTGCGCACCGTCGCCACCAGCACCTCCCAGGGCGTGCGATCCCGCAAGGAACGACGGACGCGTTCGGTGTGACCCGCCAGCGGAGGCCACACGAGTCCAGGGCCACTGTCCGGTCGGCGTTCACGGGCCACGAGATGGGCGGCCAGATCAGCCGTGACCCACCCTGCACACAGTGTCGGCGCATCGGGGCCGAGCTCGACGAACAGGTCACACAGAGTTTCTCGTTCCTGCTGAGCGAGGGTCCCCTGTGCCATTGGTGCATCCTAAGCCAAGCGGAAGCCTCTCACGACTGGAAGAACCGGGCGATCTCCGGCAGGGCGCCAGCGGCCCAGCCGTCGAGCACGGTGGCGAGATCGGCCATTTCCGGCTCGGTCACGTACAGTCCGCGGGTGGGGGTCACGGCACCGAGCTCGACCAGCAGCGGACGCAGATGGACCTCGGGGGCCAGGGCATGAACCTGGGCCGCGCCGGTCATCAGGGGCAGGGCCACCCTCCCCTCGAGCGCACGGTTTCCGTAGCGATCGAAGAACGCCTTCAACAATCCCGTGTAGGTAGCCTTGTACGTGGGCGACGCGACAACGATGAGGTCAGACGCAGCCACCTCGTCGCAAACATGCGTGGCCCGCTCGGAGCCCCAGTCGAAGAGCTCCGGCCCGTAGTTGGCCAAGTCGACGACCAGGCGATCGGAAGCCTCATCGAACACAGTGGCCAGCACGTCGGCCGTCGCGACGGCGACACCCAGCGTCCGCGACGCCGGCTTGGGGTTTCCGACCACTACGGCGATACGTGTCGGCATGACGCCCCTACTCTCTGACCGTGCTGTAGCACAGTGGCTGTGGTTTCGGTTGTCTCATCGTTTCCTGCTTTTCGTTGACGCAAGCGTGCCCTAGGCCGTCGCGTACCGGTTCTCCGGTCGACCCAGACCGAGCAGACCTCGCAGCGTGCTCGCCTCATAGTGCGTGCGGAAGGCCCCTCGGTATTGCAGCTCGGGGACCAGGGTGCGGGTGATGGCCTCCAGATCATGGGGGATCGTGCCGGGACGCAGTCGGAATCCGGACAGGCCGGCCCATTGCCAGGCCTGCAGCAGGTCGGCGAGCTCGGCCGGCGTACCGGTAAACACGAGGGCGTCGCTCCGGTACTTGTATCCGGCTCGTTCGTCCAGACGGGCCTTCCGCTCGAGCGCCGACGCCTTGGTCCCGTCGAGAAAGACAACGATGTCACCGAACACGTGGACGAGCTCGCCGGCCCGCCCGGCGGCCTCTTGCTCGGCCCGGATCTCCTGGGTGATCACGAGCGCGTCGGATGCATCGGTCGGTGTCACGTAGACGACGTCGGCCGACCGGGCCCCGAACCGGTAGGGAATAGTGGCATGGGCGGGCGCCGTCACCAGGGGCTGGCCCTGTGGCGGGCGTGGGACGATGGAGGGTCCCCTCACGCGGAACCACCTACCCTCGAAGTCCACGTAGTGCAACTTGTCCCGGTCGATGAACCGCCCGGTGGCCACATCTGGATCTCGGCGTCGTCCTCCCAGCTGTCCCAGAGGCGGCGCACCACTTCGACATAGTCGGCTGCTTCGTCGAAATACTCACCCACCGCTGCCTGGACCTCGGGCTTCTTGTAGTCGGCGATCGAAAAGACCGGCGTCTGTCGTCGGCCGAACAGGGCGGCGTCGGCTGAGCGGGAGACCTGGGCCCGCCATCCGCCTCGGCCAACGGTGACGTAGTCGAGGGTGGCAATGGCGTCGGCGTAGAAGGCCTTGCCCTCTTTCAAGGTGGCGTGCCGCCCGAAGATGACGTCGGCAGCGGACGCGGCGAACTCACGCCCCTCGTTCGAATCGCCGGCCTGAAAGATGACCGGGCGTCCCTGCGGGGACCGGGGAACGTTGAATTGTCCGGCGATGTCGAAATGGCCGTCGTGGTGCTCGAAGGCACCGACGTTTGGCTCACGAAGGAATCTGCCCGATTCCTTGTCGGCCACGATCTCGTCACCGTGCCACGAGTCGAACAGCTCCCAGGTGGTACGCAGGAACTGCTCGGCCCGGGCGTAGCGCTCGTCTTGGGCCAGGAAGCCGCCGCGCCGGAAGTTCTGACCGGTGAACGCGTCCCACGACGTGACGACATTCCAGGCCGAGCGCCCGCCGGAGAGGTGGTCGAGGCTGGCGAACCGGCGCGCCACTTCATAGGGCTCGTTGAAGGTGGAATTGATCGTGCCCGGTCAGTCCGAGACGGTCGGTGACGGCGGCCAGCGCGGCGAGCACAGTGAAGGTATCGGGTCGGCCGACCACGTCCAAGTCGTAAATGAGCCCGTTCTGCTCCCGCAGCCGAAGCCCCTCGGCCAGGAACAGGAAGTCGAACTTGGCCCGTTCGGCCGTCTGGGCCAAGTGGACGAACGAGCTGAACTCGATGTGGCTTCCCGCCCTGGGGTCGCTCCACACGGTGGTGTTGTTCACGCCGGGGAAGTGGGCGGCCAGATGGATCTGCTTGCGTGGTTTGCTCATGGTCCAGGGGTCCTTCCTGGGTGGCGTGCCTGGTGGGGTGGGGTCTGGCGAAGGTGCGGCCGGCGGGACGTGCCTCGGCCTAAAACCCTACTTGATACATCAACTTTAGCGGTTTAACCTTGGTCGACAACCTGAGGCAATCCGAGGAGACAGTGAACATGGCCGACTGGGGATTCGAAACTCGGCAGATCCACGCCGGCGCAGTGCCCGACCCCACCACCGGGGCACGAGCAGTGCCGATCTATCAAACGACCAGCTACACCTTCCGCGACACCTCGCACGCGGCCGCACTCTTCGGCCTGGAGGAACTGGGCAACATCTACACCCGGATCATGAATCCGACCCAGGCGGTGTTCGAAGAGCGAGTGGCGGCGTTGGAAGGAGGAGTGGCCGCATTGGCGGTGGCCAGCGGGCAGGCGGCCGAGACCATCGCCTTACTGAATCTGGCCGAGAACGGCGGCCACATCGTGTCCTCGGCCTCCCTCTATGGAGGCACGTACAACCTCCTTCACTACACGCTGCCGAAACTGGGGGTCAGCGTCACGTTCATCGACGATCCCGACGATCTTGACGCATGGCGGGGGGCGATCGGGCCGGACACCAAGGCGTTCTATGCCGAGACGATCGGGAATCCCCGAGGCGACATCCTCGACTTCGAGTCCGTCTCTGCCATCGCCCACGAGCACGGCATACCGCTGGTCATAGACAGTACGGTGGCCACGCCGTACCTGGCGCAGCCCCTTCGACACGGTGCCGATATCGTCGTTCACTCGGCCACCAAGTTCATCGGCGGTCACGGAACCTCCATCGGCGGCATCATCGTCGACGGGGGTACCTTCGACTACGAGGGGAGCGGTCGGTTCCCGAACTTCACCGAGCCCGACCCCAGCTATCACGGCCTGGTCTTCTCCCAGCTGCCCGAAGCCCTCTTTCCCGCCCGTTATGTGCTGAAGGCACGGTTGCAGTACCTGCGGGACACGGGGCCGGCCATCGCCCCGCTCAACTCCTTCCTCTTTCTACAGGGACTGGAGACGCTCAGCCTCCGCATGGAGCGCCACGTCCAAAATGCCACCGCGGTGGCCCGATGGCTCGAGTCCCGAGACGAAGTGTCGTGGGTCAGCTACGCCGGCCTCGAGTCGAGCCCGTGGCATCAGCGCCAGCTGCGGTACTTGCCCAACGGTGCCGGGGCGATCGTGGCCTTTGGCATCACTGGAGGAGCCGAGGCAGGAAAGCGCTTCATCGAGGGACTCGAGCTCTTCAGCCATTTGGCCAACGTTGGCGACGTGCGCAGCCTCGCCATTCATCCGGCCTCCACTACCCACTCACAGCTGTCCGAGGCCGAGCAGGTGACGGCCGGAGTCACACCCGACCTGGTCCGCCTGTGCGTCGGGCTCGAGTCCCTGGACGACATCCTCGCCGACCTCGAAGCCGGGTTTCGCGCCGCCAAGGGCGTGTGACCGATCTGTCGTCACCTGTGCCCAGTGCTCTCCGGGACGACCCAGGAGATCGTGCATACGCAACGCTGTTCGACGGCGGCCTCGAGCTCGAGGCCGGGGGGCACCTCGACGCAATCACGGTCGCCTACGAGACCTGGGGTGCCCTGAATCCGACCGCCACCAACGCGGTGCTGGTTCTCCACGCCCTGACCGGTGACTCGCATGCCGCCGGGAAGATCGGCCCGGCGCACCCCAGTCCAGGTTGGTGGGACGGGCTGGTCGGTCCAGGTGGGCCCATCGACACCGATCGATGCTTCGTGGTCTGCCCGAACGTGCTCGGCGGCTGTGGGGGTACGACCGGTCCGGCGTCCGGGGCGCCCGATGCCAGGCCCTACGGCTCACGGTTTCCCACCGTCACCATCCGGGACCAGGTGACGGTCGAGGCGGCGCTGGCCGATCATCTCCGGATTCAGCAGTGGGCCGGCGTGATCGGCGGTTCGATGGGCGGCATGCGGGCCCTCGAATGGTGCATCGGCCATCCCGATCGGGTCCGGCGTGCACTGGTGCTTGCCGTGGGGGCGGCGGCTACTGCGGAGCAGATCGCCCTGTGCTCGCTTCAGATCCGGGCCATCCGAGCCGACCCGGCCTTCCACGGTGGTGACTACTACGGCGAGCCCCGGTGGCCGCTCGAGGGTATGGCCATCGCCCGAGGGATCGGGCAGGTGAGCTATCGGACACCCGACGAACTCGAGACCCGGTTCGGACGAGCCCCGAACGGCGAGCGAGATCCCCTGCGCGGCGGCTCGTACTCGGTGGAATCCTATCTGAGGCACCATGGGGACAAGCTCGCCCACCGCTTCGATCCCAACTCGTACGTGGTGCTGAGCGCAGCCATGAACCATCATGACGTCGGTCGGAGTCGCGGTGGCATCCCCTCGGCCTTGGGTCGGATCAGGGCCGAGGTCACCGTGGCCGGTATCGCCACGGACCGTCTCTACCCGATTGCGTCGCAATACGAGTTGGCCCGACTCCTGCCCAGCCCGACCGACGTCCGCGTGATCGATTCCCTGAGCGGCCATGACGGATTTCTCATCGAGGTGGACACAGTGGGACGTATCCTCAAGGAGATGCTGCGCTGATGCCGGCACTGCTCTCGGTTCTCGATCTCGTGCCTATCACGTCCGGCTCGAACGCAGCTCAGGCCCTCCACCGGTCGATCGACCTGGCTCGTGAGGTCAAGAGGTTCGGCTACCACCGCTATTGGGTGGCCGAGCACCACCTCAACCCAGGAGTGGCGGGCACGTCACCACCGTTGGTCATCGGGCTCTTGGCCGCGGCGACCAAGACGATCCGGGTCGGGTCGGGCGGGGTGCAGATGGGCCATCGGACACCACTCGCCGTGGGGAGGAGTTCGGGCTGCTCGATGCCGTGTATCCGGGGCGACTGGATCTCGGCCTCGGGAGGTCGGGCGGACGGAAGTTCAAAAGCAGACGAGACGGGAACGGTACCGGTACCGGATCGACCACCGGGAACCGCAGCCCACCCCATGCGTGGTGAGACCGTGGGCCTCGTGGGGCAATCACCATCGATTGCGGTGAACCACCTGGTCGAAGGGGCGCCGATCGGGCTTGGCGATCGGCGTCAGGGGCCGGTCGGCCGGATACCCGAGGGCGATCATGTACGCGCCGATGTGGTCCGTCGGGTTTCCGACGATCCGCCGGAAGCCGTCTTGGTCGCCGATGGCGGAATGGCCGCTCCCGATCCCGAGGTCGGCGGCAGCTAGCATCATGGCCATGGTCGCTTGGCCCAGGTCGTACTGATCGATCGTCCGGTACCGCTCGCTCTCGGGCTCGGGGATGACGAGGACGATCGCCGCCTTCGCCCTGGCCAGATGACCGGCACCCTGCCACACCCTCGAGAGAGCCTGGAGCTGGTCCGGATCGGTGACCAGGACGAAGTCCCACTTCTGGCGGTTCGACGCCGAGGGCGAACGCCGACCCGCTTCGAGGATCCGATCGAGGTGCTCGGGGGCGATCGCCCGATCGTCGTAGATCCGAACATTGCGACGAGCGCGGATGGCATCCCATGTCTCCATGGTGCCGAGGCTATCCAGTCAATCCGCCGACCGTGTCTCGGGTGAGCACGAAAGAAGGATCACTGCCTGTCATCGCTAGCATCGGGAACTATGACCCCGGTATTACCTCCAGGATGCCGAGACCGAATATCGGGCCACCGGGCGCCGGACATGGACCGAGCGTGACGGCCCGGCCCGAAGAACGACCGGGAGGCTGAGGGTGCTGCCTCCCCGTCTCGACGCACTGCTGGTGGGGGGATCGGCACTACCACCCCGCCTGCTCCTCGGGCGTTCGAATCGTGTCGTTCACATCCCGAGCAAGCAACTGTCACCGACTTTGATCGCGGAGCTGCGGGGAACCATCCCCCGACTGGTAGGAGTGATCGGCGATGCGGATCTGGCGACGACCATCGCCACCGAGGTCCACCAGGCTGGGCTCCCGACCATGCTGTTCACCGACGACCCCGTCGTGGCGCCGCACGGTGTGGAGGTCTTCCCGATCACCGACCCCGGGCCACCCATGGAGGTCGCAGACAGCGTGCTCGACCTCATCGGCCATACCCCACTCGTTCGCCTCGAGCGCATCGGACGCGATCTCCCCTGCCACCTGCTGGCCAAGCTCGAGTACCTCAACCCGGGCGGCAGCGTCAAAGACCGACCCGCCATGTTGATGATCGACGATGCCGAGGCGGATGGGTTGATCGCTCCGGGTGGAACGATCGTCGAACCGACGTCGGGGAACACCGGTGTCGGACTGGCCATGGTGGCCGCACAGCGCGGGTACCGCTGCATCTTCACCATGCCCGACAAGATCGCCCTGGAGAAGCGACAACTGTTGCGAGCGTTCGGTGCCGAGGTGGTGATCTGCCCGACCGCGGTCTCGCCCAAGCACCCTGACTCCTACTACTCAGTAGCCAACCGGATCACCGCGTCGACGCCGGGCGCCTTCCAGCCCAACCAATATGGCAATCCCGCCAATCCCCGTGCACACTCGGAATCCACTGGTCCCGAGATCTGGATGCAGACCGCCGGGCGGATCACCCATTTCGTCGCCGGGGTGGGCACGGGCGGCACGATCAGTGGCGTCGGGCGCTACCTGAAGGACCGCAATCGTGCGATTAAGGTGATTGCCGCTGACCCCGAAGGCTCCATCTACTCGGGCGGGGGAGGTCGGCCCTATCTGGTGGAGGGCATCGGCGAGGACTTCTGGCCGAGCACCTACGATCGCCGAATCGCCGACGAGGTGATCACCGTCTCCGATCGCAACTCTTTCCTGACGGCCCATAGAGTCACCAGGGAAGAGGGCATCCTGGCCGGGGGGTCTACGGGCACGGCGGTGTGGGCCGCTCTGGAAGTCGGCAAGCGACTCGGTCCCAACGACGTCGTCCTCGTGCTCGTCCCCGATTCGGGCCGGGGGTACCTCTCGAAGCTCTATGACGATGGATGGATGTCCGACCATGGGTTCGTCAGGTCCCGAGGAGAGACAGCAGAAGCGATCCTGGCCACCAAGGGTCACCGCCTGCCGCCTCTGGTCCATGTCCACCCAGACGAGAGCGTGCGCGCCGCGGTGGAGATCCTCGAGGAGTTCGGCGTTTCGCAGGTTCCCGTCGTGAAGGCCGAACCACCGCTGGCCCTCGCTGAAGTGGTCGGATCGGTCACCGACCGATTGATTCTCGAACGAAGCCTTCACCATCCCGAGATATTCGACCAGCAGGTCAGTTCGATGATGGAGCCGCCACTCTCCACCGTCGGGCAGGGCGAGAGCGTGGACCGCGTCGCCGAGCGCCTCCAGGCCTCGGCGGCCGTGCTGGTGGTCGACGGTGGTCACCCGATCGGAATCCTCACCCGTTCGGACTTACTGGCTTTTCTGGACCGCACGTAGCGGTGGCGTCTCACGTGCCTACCCCCGATGATCAGCAGGGATCCCTGGACGAGGGATGAGCGAAGACCGCGGCGAACACCGCTTCGAAACACTTGCCGTCCACGCTGGGCAGGAACCCGATCCCACCACCGGGGCGCTGGTCACGCCGATCTACCAGACGTCCACCTTCGCCCAATCCGGTGTGGGCAAACACCAGGGATACGAATACAGCCGGTCAGGCAATCCCACTCGCACCGCGCTCGAAGCCAGTCTTGCCGCGCTGGAGGGTGCAGACTACGGGAGTGCCTTCTCGAGCGGCCTGGCCGCCGAAGACGCGACGTTCCGCCTCCTCGACCCGGGCGACCACGTGCTGGTCGGCAACGACGTGTACGGGGGCACCTACCGGCTGCTGTCCCAGGTTCACGCCCGGGCTGGCCTGAGTTTCAGCCCGGTGGCTGTCGAGAGCCCGGCTGCCGTAGTGGCCGCATGGCAACCCACGACTCGAATGGTATGGGCCGAGACCCCCTCGAACCCGCTCCTGCGGATCGCCGATATCAAGGCGTTGGCCGAGGTGGCTCATGCCCGCCGGGCTCTGCTGGTGGTGGACAACACCTTCGCCACTCCGTACCTGCAGCAGCCCCTGGCCCTCGGTGCAGATATCGTCGTCCATTCGACAACCAAGTACTTGGGCGGTCACAGCGACGTGGTGGGCGGCTTCGTTGCCACCTCCAGCGCCGAGCTGGCCGGACGGATCGCCTTTCTACAGAATGCGGCCGGCGCAGTCCCAGGACCGTTCGACTGCTTCCTCGTATTGCGTGGCCTGAAGACCTTGGCCGTGCGAATGGACCGTCAGTGCGACAATGCCAGCCGCGTGGTCGAGGCGTTGGCTGCCCATCCGGCCGTGAGCCACGTGTACTACCCCGGTCTGCCCGATCACGGTGGCCACGCTGCGGCGCGCACCCAGATGCGGCGGTTCGGCGCCATGGTGTCGTTCACGGTACGAGGTGGGGAGTCCCAAGCCTTGGCCGTAGCCGAATCGACGTCACTGTTCACCCTGGCCGAGTCGCTCGGCGCGGTGGAGTCCCTGATCGAGCATCCCCACCGCATGACCCATGCGTCGGTGGCCGACTCGAGCCTCGCCGTCGATCCGGCCTTGCTGCGGATCTCAGTCGGGCTCGAGCATGCGGAGGATCTCATTGCCGACCTGCGTCGCGCGTTGGACGTCGCGGTATCGAGCTGAGCTGTCACCCCGCTTCGGGCCGTAAGCCCGCAGACGTCTGTTTGACACCCTATCGACGATGAGCGCCAGTTGCCGGCCCACCCCCCCGGTCGCAGCGTGGGCCATCACCTCGTGTCTACCCCATCAGCACGGTCTCAACACGACGAAATACCGCAAGATTCCCGCCTGAGCGTCGTTGTCCTTTCATCCGAGCTGGTTACTTCCCGTCAGCCAGCTTGGGCTTGTTGCAGCGCAGAAGCCGGCCACTCGGCCGGCTTCTGTCGTGTGCGTGCCCCATGGTGGGCATCAGCCATTTTCTCCGCCACCACATCTTCGGTGACGAGTGAAGCTCCCTCCTCGAAGTGCACGGCAATCTCGCGGGGTTTCAGATCAATGCGGCTTGGGAAACCATAGGCAAGGGACAACGGGGTCCCGAGAGAGACGGGGAGCCGATTCGAATGTTCATTCTGCTTGCCTTGATACTGGTTGCGATATTTGTCGGCCTGGGTTTCGCTGTGCACCTCCTCTGGGTTGTTGCGGCCATCCTGTTCGTCCTCTGGTTGATTGGCATTGTCATGGGACGGGGAGAACGTGCCGGGGGGCGCCGGTTCTACCGTTGGTAGTCGGGCACCGATTCGCTTTGATACCTGACCCCCAGTGTCGTGCTCGTCACTCGGCTTCGTGGCCCGACGCCGAGTGACGAGGACCCTTGACGTGCTGTTCGCCGGAGCCGCGTCCGCAGCAGCTACCAGCGACGGTTGAGCTCTCCGGCCAGCTGACGGGAGACTGCCAGAGGGAGGATCAGCCGCCTATGTCCTTGCCGTACACACGGGGGCCGTCGTAGTCGTTCACGCGCGAAGTGCCAGGTCGCCTCCCCGGGGTAGGCGTCGTAGACCCCGCTGACCGATTCGAGCAACGGCTTGACCGGTTCGGACAGATCGTCGAAGGCGGCCTGCAGGTCGGCCCACAGCGTGCGACCCCCGACCTCGGGGACCACCTGGTAGGTGAGCGACTCGATGTTGAACGGCGGGTTCCGCCGGGCGCAGCCGACGTGCCAGAGGGCCGCGTTGCCGGCCTTTTCGAGATCGAAGGTGTAGACCAGCCGGCTGTCGTCGTGCCGGTTGAGCCACTTCGGGTGGTCGAACGGCTGGCCGAAGATCCGCACTGCCTCAACGTGCTGGAGCGGCGACAGCCCTTGGTCCCGGAAGACAAGGACCTTGTAGGTCCAAAAGTCGTGCCGCAGGGCCTCAGCGGTGGCCTCGTCGACCGGACCGGTCAGATCCACGCCATCGATCTCGGCACCGATATGAGGGCTGGCTGGTCGAACTGCATAGCGGCGGGTCAAGGTGTCGGTCACCTGAGTCTCCTCCATGCGGGTAGGACTGGTAGTCCTAAACCCTAGTAATCCGATCGGATTTATACAACGGGTGCCGCGATCGGGGCCCCCGGTCCGATGGTGGTGGGGCTTGCCGGTCTCACTGGAAGGAGCCTGCATCGTTGGCCCATGGGAGGGCCGGTTGACTATGCCCGCTCGGTCATCTCGATCGTGACCAACTCCACCAGACCTCGACCTTCGGTGCCAGACCATTGGTCGGCGCCGGTCCTGGTAGCCGACGCCCGCGTGGGCACCGCCGCTCCCCCCACGATGACAGGTGTACCAGCCACATCGGCATGGAGTGCGTCCACGGCCGCGGTCACGGCCGGGCCGTTTCGGAGGGTGGTCACGCCGATGGCCACGGCCACCAGACGGTCGGCGGCCCGGGCCGCCTCGACGAAGGACTCCGACGGTGTGTCCCCTCCGAGGTCGACGACGTCGAAGCGGGCGGCGCGCAGCAGGTCCGCTACCAGGGTGACTGGAATCGAGTGGCGATCGCCGGCTGGCGCACCAATCACCATGGTCCCTCTCTTGCGGCCGGAGCGGGAGAAGCGGGGACCGAGGCGGCCCATGATCCCGACGATCGCCGTGGTGGCACGGTGTTCCGCCGCCACCGAGATCTCGCCCTCGTGCCACCGGTCGCCGATGCTGCGCATGGCCGGGACGACCAGGTCGGTGTAAACGTCTTCGGGCCCGGCCCACGAAGCGATGGCCTCTTCGCAGACGGCGAATGCCCCTGCACCATCACCCTGGAGCAGACGATGCTCGAGCCTCGTGGCCGCGCGAGAGCGCGACGTTCCAGGGACGTGGCGCGGCGACGGCCCCGCGCCGGCCACGGCGAGGACATCGTCCGGGTCGACCTGCCAGACTCCGCCCACCGAAGTCGCAGGCAGGCGTCCGGTCCGCACGTACCGATAGGCGGTCATGTAATGGACACCCAGAAGTTCGGCTGCCTCGGGCAGCCCGATCCGGCCCATCGGCGTGTCCCGGCTGCGCAACTCCTCTCTCCTGCTCCTCGCTTTCACATTCTCAGCCACAGTCTCACCTAAGCCTGTGGGACGGGGTTGGCAGTCTCATCGGGACCGCAGCTTGAGTGACGAACGGAACTGGGGACCGCCAATAACTATCTGCACGTCGCTGATGTGCCGTTCGAGGAAGGCCGCCTCGCAGTAGCAGAGGTAGAGCCGCCACAGCCGACGGAACTTCTCATCGGTACCGTTGTCCGGCAGCGCGTCCCAATGCGCCGCAATGTTGTCGTGCCAGCAACGGAGCGTGGGCGCATAGTGCCTGCCGAGGTCCTCAAGGTCAACAATCCGTAGGCCAGTGGACCGGGTCAGCGAATTACTCAGTGCCGTCACCGAGGGAATGCAACCCCCTGGGAAAACCATACGCCGGATGAAGTCCTCGTGGTGCTTCGCTCGGTCGTAGCTTTGGTCGGCGATGACGATTGCTTGGAGGACCATGAGGCCCTCAGGCCGTAGGAGCCGCTGGCAGGTGGAGAAGAAGACGTCATGACGGCGCCAATCCACTGCCTCGATCATTTCGATCGACACCAGCTTGTCGTACGTCCCTTCCAGGTCGCGGTAGTCGGACGCGAGCACTTTGATGCGATCGTCGAGCCCGGCGGCGGCCGCCCTCTGGGTGGCGACTTCGTACTGGGACCGGGAAACGGTCGTCGTGGTCACGTGGCAACCGTAGGCGCGGGCGGCATGGAGGGCGAAGCTGCCCCACCCAGCCCCAATCTCGATGACGTGGTCGCCGGGCTGTAGCTCGAGCTTCAAACAGATGCGGTCGAGCTTTGCCAATTGGGCATCGGCCAGCGTGGACCCCGGCTGTTCGAAGACGCCGCACGAATAGGTCATCGTCTCGTCCAGCATGGCCGTGAATAAGTCTGCGGGAAGGTCGTAATGGGCGCGTACGTTGCGCCGGTCTGACTCCTTGCTCGGAGGTTGCAGCCGCCGGCAGAGCGATACCGGACCGTTCAGGGCCTGGCCCAAGCGATCCAGGTCACGCAGCGGCCCGGCCAAGTTGGCGATCAGTAGCCGGACCAGGCCGGTGAGGTCGTCACACTCCCACCATCCGGCCACGTAGCTCTCGGCCAAGCCGTTCGATCCTCGGCCTAAGAACGCGCCGTAGGCCCGACGGTCGTGGACGGTGACGTGGGCGGAGGGCGCACCGGCTCCCACCTTCCAACCGCCACCCACGCCATCAATAACCAGGGTGCCGACGCGGATCGATGCGGCCAAGCGGCGGACCACGGCTGCCGGCAGGTCAGCCAGTTGGGGCATCGGTACCTCCTGGTTGGGGGTTTGACCACGTGGTTCTCTGTCGGTGCAGATCCTTCAGCGTCTCCCCGTGCGGGTGCGGGTGGAATCGGACGCCTTTCCGCCAGAGCGAGAGGGCTTGACGGTAGATGCCAATCGACACGCCTATGGTCCCGCCACCGGGCGACCACACCATGCGCCCCAGCGAGTTCCGGTCCGCTACACGTCGGGTAAGCCGCATCCCAGCGAACAGCTGCGGTCCGTCGAGCCCACTCACCGTGAAGGTGACCGCGAGCTCCTGGCCCGGATCGGAGTAGTCCAACCGGTACTCGAGGCCCATCCCCAGGAACGGGCTCACATGCATCAACTTGGTGAGCCGGTGGTTCCCTGGTGGGCCGACGACGTAACAGTGCTGCTCATGCCAGGGGGTGTTGGTGACCTCGGCCACCATGTGCTCGACCCGTGATCCAGCCTGGTCGAAACAGAAATAGCAACTGATGGGATTGAACAGCCAACCCCAGGTCCGGGGGTTGGTCAACAACGCGATCGGGCCCGCCGGACGGGTGCCGAAGCGGGCCTCGACCTGGTCTCGCACTGCGGCGGCCAGAGGCACGGCCGTGTCTCCCAGGTAGTCCCCTCGCCGGACCCACACCGGAGCAGGGAGGTGAGAGGACCACAGTGGATGGAGCCGGCACAGGTCGGCGACCGCATCGAGATCGATCAGCGCCATGCGGACTTCCTGGTCGAAACTATGACCGCCGGGGCCCGGACGCCGATGCCTGACCGTGCCTTCGTAGATGGCGGACGCCGCTCTTGCGGTGCTCATTGTGGCACTCACACTGTTCGCCGTGCTCACCAGTGCACCCCGAGTTGTGCACATACTGCGAGGGCGCTCTGGAGCCCGTCCTCGTGGAAGCCCGAACCCCAATAGGCACCGCAAAACGAGAGGCGTCGAGGACCGCTTATCTCGCTGTGTCGGGCCTGGGCGGCGACGGCGAGTGCGTCGATGACCGGATGGGAGTACTCGAAGGTCCGAAGCACCTTGCTCGCATCGATCTGCTCGCCCCGGTTGAGCGTCACGAGCACCGGCGTGGACGAAGCCAGCCCCTGCAGCTGGTTCAGGTGGTACGTCATGGTCACTCGCTCCGACGGCACCGCCGGCCGATGATAATTCCATGCGGCCCAGGCCCGGCGGCTCGTCGGCAGGAGCCGGGCGTCGGTATGGAGACAGACCTGGTTCCGTTGATACCTGAAGTCGCCGAGCACCTCTTTCTCGGTGCGGGAGGCATCGGCGACCATCCCCAGAGCCTGGTCGCTATGGGTGGCCACGATGACGTGTTCGAACGGCGCCGGACTCACAGCGTCACCGCGCAGTTCGACTCCGTCGTCGGTTCGCAGGATCTGATGCACCGGTGTACCCAGCCGGAGACGACCGGCCTGGCGGACCGGGGCCAGGATGGCCTCGACATAGCGGGCGGAACCCCCATCGACAGTACGCCAGGCCGGCTTGTCGCCAGTCGACAGCATTCCATGGCGTTCGAAGAACCGGAGAAGGGTTGTGGCCGGCATCTGGGTGAAGGTGGTGGGATCGGCCGACCAGATCGACGAGCCCAGGGGAACCAGGTACCACTCTACGAACGCTCGCGACCAGCGGCCCTCGTCCACCATGTCGGCCAGGGAGTACTCGCTGCCCGGGGGGTCGAGCAACAGCCGCCGGCCGGCACGATGGAACCGCACCACATCGGCGAGCATTCGCAGAAATTTGGGGCGGGACAGGTTGCGGCGCTGAGCGAAGATCGAATTGGGGGACGTCCCGCGGTACTCGATGCCGGACACCTCATCGGAAACGGAAAAACTCATGTCGCTGGGCTTGGTCCCTATCCCCAACTCGGCGAACAGGCGGACCAGGCCCGGATAAGTCCGTTCGTTGTACACCAAGAAGCCGGTGTCGACGGGCAGTGCCCGGTCATTGATCGACACGGAGGTCGTATGGCTGTGTCCACCGGGTCGGCTGTCCGCCTCGAACACGGTGACGTCGTGGTGCGGGCTGAGCAGGTGCGTGCAGACGAGCCCCGAGATTCCCGTTCCGATCACGGCGATGCGCATGTACTCTTTTTAGCACTAAAGTCACACCAATGGGCCGTCGGGGTACGAGGGTCCTCTGACGCACTAGCCACCGAGGAGGCCGATGTCCCGGTTCCACACTGCGAAGGGTGGAGGCGGCGCGCCCGGTCAAGCTGGCAAGTTGTCGCCACCTGCCCGGGTGCTCGACGCCCTACTCGAAGCCAGCGTGGTCGGCAGCTTCTCGAAGATCGGTCCCGCCCTCCGGTGTCGCACCGCCCACTGGAGTGAGCCATCGGCAGCTACCGGGCGGGTGATCGTCGTGACCGGGGCAACGTCTGGGCTCGGGCTGGCCGCGGCCACCGAGCTCTCGCGTCTCGGCGTGCGGGTGTGCATCGTGGGCCGCGACCTCGGGCGGACCGAAGGTGCACGCCGGACGATCGAGGCCACAGCGTCGGCCGCTGTGACCAGCGAGCTGGCAGACCTCGGAGACCTCGACCAGGTGGCGAGCCTGGCCGATCGCCTGAGCCGGCGCTTGGGACGGATCGATGGGCTGGTCCACAACGCCGGCGCCCTCTTTCGGACTAGGCAGACCTCCCCGCAGGGAACCGAGGCCACCATCACCCTGCACCTTCTGGCCCCCTACATTCTGACCGAGCGGCTCGGGCCCATCCTGGCCCGATCAGATGCGGCCCGAGTCATCACCATGACCTCGGGTGGCATGTACACCCAGCGTTTCGAGCTGAACTGCCTGGTCGCTTCAGACGATGGCTACGACGGTGTGACCGCCTACGCCCGAGCCAAGCGGGCCCAGGTCGTCCTGACCCAGGAGTGGCAGCGACGCTACGGCCCATCGGGCGTCGACTTCCATGTCGTACACCCGGGCTGGGCCGACACGCCCGGCATCGCCTCCGGCCTCCCCACCTTCGCCCGGGTATTGCACCCGCTCCTCCGCTCCGCTCCAAAGGGGGTGGACACCCTCGTTTGGCTCGCCGGGTTGCCGGGCAGGACCCCGGCCGGTGGGGGGCTCTGGCTCGATCGCCGCCGGCGCGGCCAGTACTACCTACCCTGGACGTGGGTATCCGCTTCCCGGCGAGCCATCGATGGCGTCGAACTGTGGGAGTGGTGTCGCGATCGCGTCGCACACGCGCCAAGCCTGTGACGGCCCAAGCTGCCGCCGGTTGGCCGTCGGGTGTTGGCGTGGTGTGGTTCCGCCGTGACCTGCGCCTCGCCGACAATCCGGTCCTGGTCGAGGCCATCGAGACCCACGACCAGGTGGTGCCCTTGTTCGTGTGGGACCCTCATCTGGTCAGCCGGGCCGGTGCCCCGCGCCTGGCCTTCCTCTACGGCTGCCTCGAGGACCTCGACGGGTCACTCGGGGGCGAGCTGGTGATCCGCTCGGGCGACCCTGTGGACGTGGTGTCTCGCTTAGCCGATGAGCTCGACGCCGACCGGGTCTGGTGCGCCGAGGACTTCGGACCCTACGGATCGAGACGCGACGCGGCCGTGGCCAACGCTCTCTCTGGTCACGACAGACGGCTCTGCACGGTGGGATCGGCTTACGCGGTATCCCCAGGAGGACTGCTCACGGCACACCGACGCCCATACCAGGTCTTCACCCCCTTTTCCAAAGCGTGGCGCGCTCATGGGTGGGATGCGCCGATCAGTGAACCCGTCTTCGACAACTCGATCAGGGCCGGGGTGGCCGGAGATCCTCTGCCCAAGCCGCCGCCAGTCGATGCATCGCTCCCTCAACCGGGCGAACAGGCGGCCCACAGCCGGCTGGCGCAATTCCTCGATAGCTCGATCGAGCACTATGGCGAACAGCGCGATCGCCCGGACCAGGACGCCACGTCTCGTCTTTCGGCCTACCTCAAGTTCGGGTGCCTCCATCCCCGACAGGTGCTCGCTCAGCTCGACCCCACAAGCCCCACACACCGTCGTTACGAGACCGAGCTGTGCTGGAGGGAGTTCTATGCCGACGTGCTGCACCATCGGCCCGACTCGGCTCGCGCCGCTTACCGCCGAGAATGGCGAGCCTTCCCCACCGACCACGGTGACGAGGCCGAAGCCCGCTTCGAGGCGTGGGCGCACGGCCGGACCGGCTATCCGATCGTGGACGCTGGGATGCGTCAGCTACTTGGCGAGGGATGGGTGCACAACCGGGTGCGAATGATCGTCGCCAGCTTCTTGGTCAAAGACCTCCACATCGACTGGCGAGCCGGGGCCCGATGGTTCATGCGGCACTTGGTGGACGGCGACATCGCTTCCAACCAGCACGGCTGGCAGTGGGTGGCGGGGAGCGGTACGGACGCCGCTCCCTATTTCCGCATATTCAACCCGGTGGCGCAGGGCAAGCGGTTCGATCCGCACGGGACCTACGTCAGGCGATGGGTGCCCGAGCTCGCAGATGTGGCCGACGATGACATCCATGAGCCGTGGCGGACCGCCGTCTCACTCCTGTCCCCTTCCCTGGAGTACCCTCCGCCCATCGTCGACCACCTCACCGAGCGAGAGGAATCGCTCGCCCGGTATGGAAAACTACGGTCCTCGAGCAGGCGCACAGCGGAGTTCACCGCCGGGCCAAGAAGAGCAGCGGCCCCCCCAGAATTTCGAGCGCCTCATCGAGGAGGCTGAGCGGATCGGAGATCGAGGGGTCGTCGGCCCAGAGCGTCATCACTTCATCAACGGCCAGAAGCGCCGCACCGGCAGCCAAGTGGGGTGCCAAGGCGTTGACGTCCTCTCCGAACCACGGGTGCAGGGCCTCGGCCAGGCGATCACGGCTCCTACGTTGCTCTTCCAGCCAGCGCCCACGGAGGGCAGGATTGTCACGCAACAGGAACTGGAATGCGCGTGCACCCTCGGGGTCGTCGTTTACAGGAGCTAGGGCTGCTGTGAGCATTGCTTGGAGGACTGATCCCAGGGTCTCAGTCACGTCATGCTCTCTGAGATGGTCAATCGTGTCGTCCATCGTCGAGCTCGCGATTGCAGTGATCACATCTTCTTTGCTGGGGAAATAGCGAAAGAAGGTCCGAGGGGAGACGTCCGCCGCATCCACGATGTCCTGCACTGTCGTCGCCGCGTAGCCCCGGTCGATGAACAGGACGGCAGCTGCCTCTGCTATTTCCCGACGCGTCCGCAGTTTGTTCCTCGCCATCAGTCCGCTGCCCATGCCCATGACCCTCCTCTAGAGCGTGTAGCTCGCAGCTTGCCTACTTCTTGCTCAATTGTAGGCCTCGCGACAGTTTATGCCACTATGGCAGAGCACGTCATTTCGAGATGGGTACTCCACCATGACCGACGCAGATACAAGGTTGCCGCGCCACCGCCGGTTCCGAGACAATCCCTGGTTAACGCTGATCAGCGTGGCCCTGGGCGTCATCATGGTCGGGATCGACGGAACCGTCGTGGCTGTAGCCAATCCCTACATCGGCAAGGACTTCCATGCCTCGCTCACCGACCTGCAGTGGGTGACCAACTCGTACCTGTTGGTGATTGCTGTGATGTTGATCCTCGGGGGAAAGCTCGGGGACCACTTCGGTCGTCGACGGGTCTTCTTGACAGGGGTCGTCGGCTTTTCGCTCACCTCTTTGGCCATCGGCCTCATCGGCACGATCCAGGGGGTAATCGTCCTACGGGGTGTACAAGGAGCATTTGGCGCACTACTCCTTCCAAACACGCTGGCCCTCCTCCGAGCGGCCTTTCCCCCAGAAGGTCTCAACCGGGCGGTAGGTATCTGGGTCAGCGCCTCGGCCACCGCGACTGCAGCCGGACCGATCATCGGTGGTCTCTTCGTCGAGCACATCTCGTGGCAGAGCGTGTTCTACATCAACGTCCCGATCGGGGCGCTAGCTCTCGTCGTCGGAGTACTTGTCCTGAACGAGACGAAGGAGTCGGTCCGTCAGCACTTCGACATCCCAGGAGTCGTCACGCTCGCCCTTGGACTACTGGCCATCGTCTACGGCCTCGTGAAGGCCCAGAGCTGGGGGTGGGGAAACGAAGGGACAGTCGGTCTGATCGCCGGCGGTCTGGTCCTTCTGGTCACTTTTGCCGTCATCGAGCATTTCGTTTCCAACCCCCTCATCCCGCTGCAAATCTTCCGGCTGCGAGCGGTATCGGTGAGCACGGTCATCGTGCTCTTGAACTTCTTCGCCCTATTCGGTGTGATGTTCTTCATCTCCCTCTACCTCCAGAGTGTCCATGGATTGAGCCCTGTGGAGGCAGGACTACGACTCCTCCCCCTTACCGTCACGTTTGCATTCGCCGGACCGCTCGGTGCACGCTTCGTCAGCCGGTTTGGCGCCTGGGTACCCATTACCATCGGCCTGCTGGCTTCTTCGATCGCGCTGTTCTCCTTGGTGACCCTGCAGGTCGACTCCACGTACATCCACCTGTGGCCTCCCTTCGTCTTGCTAGGTCTCGGGATCGGATTCGTCGTGACATCGGCGACGGACGCCATCGTCGGCGATATCCCAGAGGACGATGCCGGAGTCGCCGGAGGGATCCAGACGACCTCAATCCAGTTGGGAGGAGTCTTGGGTACCGCGGTGTGCGGCTCGATCCTCGGCACTTCGGTGGGGGCCGTCCTCGGTTCGGACCTCATTGCCAATGGGGTCCCCCATGTCCTTGCCCACCAGTTAGTTCATCAAGGAGCACTCGTCTCCGAGGGATTGGCGCCGGTCCCGGTAGGAGCATCGGGCAAGCTGGCCGAAGCCATCACCGAAGGAAGTCACGCCGCATTCATGACCGGCCTGCATACGACCATGCTCGTTGCCGGCTTCGTGGCCCTGGCCGGCGCCGCGTTAGGTCCTCTGATGAGACCGGAACGTGGTGGTGAGGAGGAGGCGCGGGTTCCTGTGGATCACGACGAACCTGCTCCGGTGGGTCAGGCGTGAGGACCGGTGGCTGTGCGTTACCACGCTCCCTGGCAACGGGATCGCCTTGGGGTGTTACGAGTCGTGTTGATTCAGAGCACGCACGTCCGCTACAAGCCGGACGGGTTCACCCAGCCAGAAATGGCTGGGCCTACGATTGGGGATTGCCTTGGTATGACCGTATCAGCACGGCGACCGATGACGACGATCCAGGAGGCGGCTCGGCCCCTTGGACCTCCTCAGACTCCCTCGAGCTCGACCCGCTCCCAGAAAGCCTTCCAAGAGGGGTAGGCCTCGGGCAGCTGGTAGCTCCGCAACCCGGCGCGCCCTCCCTCGTTGCCGGCCCCGTGGGCGGGGCGGGTAAGCCAGTCGGTGATGTAAAGGCGATGGAACTTGCGCCGCTCGAAGTACCACTCGCTGTCCACCCGCACGTAGGTGTCCCAGTACTGGAGCATTCCCTGCGCCCACTCGCCCCGGTCAGGATACTCGAGCTCGTCATGGCAGTACACGATCCCGTGGGCGTGGTCGGCATCGTCGAAGTCGACGACGTGATTGCCGACAAAATGGCACGACGCGTGGGGCGTGCTCATCGTTGCCGTATACCAGCGCTTGAGGGCATCGCGGCCAAACTCTTCCTTACCAACACGGACGTCGGGAACGAATAGGTTGACCATCATGTCCATGTCCCGCGAGTCGATGGCGACGCCGTAGCGGTGCGGGAGCTGGCGGATCGCCGCCAACGACTCCATGCGGTCGAGCCGCTCCTCGACGGTCGTGGGGGCCCAAATTCCCAGTCGTGACATGTCCGCGCTCCTTGTGTCGTGATCTTGTGGCGGCCCAGTACATCCCTCAATTGACAGCAGTTTGTCGCCGGTTCATCGGCGGCATGGCCTTGCCCCATCAGAATCGGGACTACGAGTTGTTCCGCATTCCCTGGAAGATGAGGTCCCAGAGCTCCTCCGCCGGATCGCCATCCCCCGAGTGCGGTGAGCCTATTGTCCTCGAGAACACATTGAACATGATCGCCTCGAGCACGACGCCGGCGATCCTCCGGCGATTGAGGTCGGCGCGAATGGCACCAGTGGTCGCCGCCTCGCACAGGAGCTCCTCGAAGAGTGAGACCAGAGGCCCAAACGCCCTCGCGGCCTCGGTCGGCTGTGCGGTGAGGAGGTGCTGAGCAAACTCGGCCAAGGCCCGTGGCGGGCGCTTCTTTGTGGCCTTCCCACGCGATTCCGGCCGGCACAATCGGTAGTACTCGACGACGAAATCGTGAAGGCGGTCGACCGGTTCGTCGTCGCGGGAGATCCGCTCATACAGATGCTCGGCGGTTGACCGCACCGTCTCTTCGAACAGCGCCAAGAGAAGCTCTTGCTTTCCGCCGAAGTACTGATAGAAGCTCCGCAGAGATTGGCCCGAGCGCTCCACTACCTCTTGGACAGTGAACTCCTGACCCGAGGTGCTCTCGCTCATGAGGTCCATTGCTGCGTCGAGAAACCGCTGCACCCTGTTTTCAGCGCGAAGTCGGGCGGAGTCGAGGGACCGCGCCACAGCCTGATCGCGCCATGTGGGCATGGGCACGTCGGCCGCAGACTCGTTCGCCGTCACGTTGGCGAGCCTAGTCGAGCGGGATCGAGATCCAGTACCTGCCCAACGGCAAGCATCCGTATCCGAACCAGGAAACTGCGACACCGTGGAATCCTTGTGAACCGGTTGTTGTCGAGATGGCGTCCTCCCCGTGCATCACGAATCTGGGCCGCACTACCTCGGCACACTGCTACCGCGCCGGCTCGACGACGCAGTCGAAACTAGAGGCGCCGCTGTCGGGCACTCTCGTCTGACGCCACACCTCGACGGGAAACGAGGCGGTCATCAGCGAATAGTACAGCCAGAGCAACCGGATGGCGTCCTCGGGCAGTGCCGCGAAGTCGAACTGATCCATGTACGAGATGGCCTCTTCGGTGCGGGGAAAGGCAGCGTCGTAGAAGGCCTGCACCTCCTCCATGGAGCTCGCCATTCGCTTGCCGTAGCGCTCGGCCTCAGTAGCGAGCGACCAGGCTGAGAACGGCTCCAGGTCTTTGAACTGAGCGGGAAGGATGGACGTTCCTTGCTCGTTGCTCATGACGCGGCCGAGACCCGGACGGGGGCAACGGACCTTTGACCCTGCTGGTAGGCAGACACGTAGTCCCTGGCCGTCTTGTGCAGGTGCCGGAGCAGGATCTCCTGGTCGTTAAGAGGAAACTCGGTCACGGTTCGCGTCTCCAACATCGTCTGTGTGGCCTCGAGGGTATTGCCGTCCTGTAGAGCGAACTCCTTGAACGTCACAGCAGTCAGCTCCTGTCCCAGCCGCTCCCGTGCGTTCTTCGGCGGCACGAAGTACAGAGTGCCTTCAAAGATGTGGGTGTTGTACGAGGTCGGCCAATAGTGGTAGGTGAGGTACCAGTTCGGAGCCCAGAGCAACACCATGAAATTTGGAAAGAAGACAAAGGAGTCGATACCCCAGACCGGGCTGCGGGCCGGATTGGCTCCCGGCGGCAGATCGACGTCAATGGGACGATCCCAGGGGCCGAACAGGCCACTGCGAAGGACCCGTTCGATCGGCTTGACCGCGTTGAGGTCCTTCGGTGGTGCCATACCACCCCAGGAGGACACCATCCCGTGGGGTCCGTCGATCTCGTAGGCCAATGCCTCAAACCCGAACTTGGCGATCTCTTGAGACTCTTCGGCCATCGCCTGCTTCGCGTGCAGGATGGGGGCATGATAGAACTCGGCGAACGCGTCGATGAAGAGCTTCCAGTTGCTTCCGACCTCGGCACGAAACTTGTGCACCTGGGTGAACTTCTCGAACGGATAACCCTCGATGCCCGCGCCAAGTCCGCCCATGTACTCCCGCAGTGGGGTTGCATTGTCAGTGTCGAGGTTCACGAAGATGAACCCTTCCCAGACGTCGACCCGCACGTCGACCAAGCCGTAGTCGGCTTTGTCGAGATCGAAGAACTCGGACTCCTGCTGCACGAAGGTCAGATCACCGTCGAGTGAATACCGCCAGCCGTGGTACTTGCAGGCGAATTGGCGGCAGGTCCCACTCGTCTCCTCTTGCGGGTAGTCATTCCAGACAAGCTTGTTCCCGCGATGACGGCACATGTTTTGGTATGCACGGACCCGGCTGTCAGGAGCTCGGACGATGATGACCGAAGTGCCGGCGGCGTCGAGCTCCCTGGTGAAGTAGCTACCAACCCGGGGAATCTGCTCGACCCGACCGACGTTCAGCCACGTCCGCCGAAAGATGGCCTTGCGCTCAAGCTCATAGTGCTCAGGTGAGATGGAGTCCTCGTAGGAGATGGGACCAGTGCCGAGTTCGGGGTAGTGCTCAGTCCAGCTTCCCTCTGCCGGTTTCTTGAAGTGCGCCATAGCTGGTTCTCCGATCGAGTCACACGCGACGGATAAATGGTATCAGTCGTCTCCGCTGGTGAGAATACCATTCACACCGGATTCGGCTCCAACTCGATCCGTGAGACAAGTCCGGTCACATGGACCCGAGAAGGAGAGCTGGTGCATGGCCATCCTCGGGTCGATGTGCTCGGGCCACGTCAGCGTGCACGGGTGAGGGCGGTGACGACGATGTGCCCACAGGGAGCCTGAGACCCTCGCATCGACGGCAGCTAGTCTGACGTGACGGTAGACGATTGGAGCGCGCCGGATGGGACCTGAACCGAGCGTATTCCCCGGGAAGATCCGTCAGTTTGGCTTCATCGTCGAGGACATCGATGCCGCCATTGCTCAATGGGTAGCTCTGGGCGTTGCTCCGTGGCTGGTCATGCGCGAGGTGGCCATGGAAGGTTGCACGTACCGAGGAGCGCTTTCGGAACCCGTGATCTCGATTGCGCTGGCCAACTCGGGGGACATGCAGATCGAGCTCATACAACAGCATGGCGACATGCCGAGCATCTACCAGGAGTTCATGAAAGCCACCGGAGGCGGACTCAATCAGGTCGCTTATTGGGTCGAGGACATCGACGCAGTTCGGTCGGTGGCTGTGGCCGCTGGATGGACAGAAGTCTGGCGCGGCGACGAGGACGGACCGACCCAGTTCTCCTACCTGGAGCACCCGGATTCGCCTCTGGCCATCGTGGAGCTGATGGAGCTCAACGATGCGACGCGCTCCCTCGGCTTGGCCGTCCAAGCCGCTGCGGCGGAGTGGGCACCCGGAAAGCCGACACTCATGACGTAACCGACCCCGGATCCGATAGGGCAACTGTCCCCTCCCGGTGTCATGGGTGACGTCGACGCCACCTCTTCGAGGCCACCCACTCGGTCACGACCCGTCGACGCCGGCAGCGAGAGGGGCGTGCCTTCGCCGTGCCGGCGTAGAGCCGGATAGCGGCCCGAGGGTCTGCGTCGCAATCCCCGTATAGTCGGCAGATGCGATCCGGATTCCACCCCATCAGGAGATGCCGATGACCCAACATCTGCCCGGATCTGGTGATCTCGATCGGCGGCCCCTGCCCGCCGATGAGGTGGGCCTGCTCGAGGGACTGACGACCACCCGGACCATCCGCCGCTACACGGGGGAACCGGTCCCCGCTGAAGCCCTCCGGGCCATGCTCTTCGCGGCCACCAGGGCCCCCAGCGGCTCCAACCGTCAGCCGTTCCGATTCGTGGTGCTGGTCGACGGTCCCCGGGCACGGGAAGCAAAGCAATTGTTGGCCGTCGGTGCACGCAGAATCTGGGCAGCCAAGCGGGAACACGATGGGTACGACCGAGGCAGCGGCGCCGACCAGCTGTCCCCCAAGGCGCGCTTGGCTCGCACCATGGAGCACTACGTCGAGCACATCGCCGAGGTCCCGGTGCTGGTCCTTCCTTGCCTGATTCGCTACCGAGAACCGGCGCCCACGGAGGGCGCATCGATCTATCCGGCCTGTCAGAACCTCCTCCTCGCCGCCCGCGCCCTCGGCTACGGGGGTTCGTTCACCGGCATGCACCACTTTGTCGAGACCGAGCTCCGGAGTTTGCTCGACATTCCCGACGGGGTGTTCCTGGCCGGGACCATCACCATCGGCAAGCCGGCCGGGCACCACGGGCCGGTGCGTCGACGACCCATGGGCGAGCTCATCTACGGCGAGGAATGGGGGCTGGCTCCCGAGTGGGCCACCGATCCGCCAGGAACGGCGCACACCTCGGCCGGGCCGCCCAAGACGTCCCCTGGATACTGACCCTCTCATCGGCAACGCTCAGGTTGCTCATCGCGTTGGGTGCTCCTCCCCCACAGTTCTCTTGTATGTGGGGGCCGAGGCATCCGACGGCGCGGGCTCCCCTTCCAATTGGACGATGCATCGTTCCACCAACGCACGCGTCTCGGCGTGCCCCACAGACATCCCCAGTGCCTCTTCCAACACCAGGATCTGGGAAACGCCGGTGATGAGAACCATGACGGCCACGGGAGGGAAACCCTCAGTATCGATCCCCTGCTGCTCCATGACCTGACTCAGGACCTCCGTCTGCCGATTGCGGAACAGCTCGGCATAACGAGCGATCTCGGTGCGAATGGACTTGCGATGGTTGGCCAGGGCGGCAAACTCCATGGTCAGCGCAGTGTTTCTTGGATCGTCGCTGAGGGCCCACAGGGCCCGGAGCGACCGGCCCGGCTCAATCGCCTGCGCTTGACGGGCCAGAGCCCCCTCGGCCCGACGACGGAATGCGGCGAGGAACAGGTCGTCCATCGTCCGGAAGTAGTAGTGCACCAGTTGGGGCTTGAGCCCGGCTGCCTGGGCGACGCGTCGAGAGCTCACTGCGGCATAGCCCTCTTCGAGCATGAGCCGCTCGGTGGCGTCAAGGAGGGCGGCACGGCTCTCCGAGTCCTCCCCACCGATTCGGCGATTTGAAGCCATGACCCGTTCCTAGCAGCAGCACTCGCTGGTTGTCGGACCGGTGCGATACTTCACCGCGAGCTGCACGTACCGGCTTGAGCCGTAACCGCTAGGCGGTGGAGCGCAAACAGGTTGACCTGCTCCCGTTGCCGATGCTAAGCAAGTGCTCAGCATCGGCATCCAACGATCGGAACGGCATGACCAACTACGAATCGGTCGACTTCTTCACCGACGAATCGCTCCTCGAGGACCCGTATCCCTACTTCGAACATCTACGCTCGAAGTGTCCGGTGGTGGCCACACCTCACTACGGCGTCGTGGCCGTGTCCGGCTACGACGAGGCAACGGAGATATACCGGAACCACGAGACGTTCTCGTCGTGCAACTCGGTGGTAGGCCCCTTCGCCGCCTTCCCCGAGCCGCTCGAGGGCGATGACGTCAGCGAGATCATCGACCGCAATCGTGACCAGCTCCCCATGAACGAGCACATGGTCACCATGGACGCGTCGATGCACGCTCGAGAGCGCGCCCTGTTGATGCGGCTGATAACCCCGAAGAGGCTGAAGGAGAACGAGGCGTTCATGTGGAGCGCGGTCGATCGCCAACTCGACGAGTTCATCGGTGATGGCCGCTGCGAGTTCATCAGCGCCTACGCCCAGCCCTTTGCCATGCTCGTGGTGGCCGACGTGCTGGGGGTGCCAGAGGCGGATCACCAGTCATTTCGTCAGTTCTTCGGCTTGAGCGCCAACCCCGGGGGAATCCGCGTCGCCACCAGCGGCGCCGAAGCGACCGACTACAGCCAACAGCCGCTCAACGCCCTCGATTCGCTCGACGAGTGGTTCGCCACCTACATAGAAGACCGGCGCCGTGAGCCTCGCCACGACGTGTTGACCGATCTCGCCCTCGCCAATTACACCGACGGTTCGACCCCCGATGTGGCCTCAGTGGTGCGGACGGCCACGTTCCTCTTCGCCGCCGGGCAGGAGACAACCGCCCGCCTGCTGGCCACCGGGCTCAAGTATCTGGCCGAGAACCCGGAGCTCCAGGACGAGCTGCGGTCGAACCGGGAACGCATACCCGACTTCATCGAGGAAGCCCTGCGCATCGAGAGCCCGGTCAAGGCCGATTTCCGGCTGGCCCGACGAGCAATCAGCGTCGGCGGCGTGGACATCGAGGCGGGCACGCCCGTCATGCTGCTCAACGGAGCGGCCAACCGGGACCCGCGGCGGTTCGAGTGCCCGGCCGAGTTCCGCATCGACCGTGTCAACGCCAAAGAGCACCTGGCCTTCGGACGCGGGACCCATTCCTGTCCCGGCGGCCCGCTGGCCCGCGCCGAGGGCCGCATCAGCATCGAGCGAATTCTCGACCGGATGCGGGACATCCGCCTCTCCGAGGCGGACCACGGACCGCCTGGAGATCGCCGCTTTCAGTATGAGCCGACATGGGTGCTCCGCGGATTGCACGACCTGCACATCGAATTCACCCCGATGGAGGCCCCGAAGTGAGCGGCCGGGTGGCCGTAGTCACCGGAGCGGCATCGGGCATAGGCCTCGGCATCGCCCGGCGGTTGGCCGAAGCCGGTCTCGCAGTGGCCTTGCTCGACCGCAACGGGCCCGAGACGGAGAAGGCGGCCGCCGAGCTGTCCGATCGAGGGCTCAGCGTTGCGGCCTACCAGGTCGACGTGGCCGATCGCCGAGGGCTGGAGCTGGCGTTCTCTCGGATTCGCCAGGAGCTGGGGGCGGTCACCGTCCTGGTCACCAGCGCAGGCGTCGAGGCGTTCGACGCCGCACTCGATATCACCCCGGAAAAGTGGGAGCACATCCTGGCCGTCAACCTGACCGGCACCTTCGTCTGTATGCAGCTGGCCGTGTCGGACATGATCAATGAGGGATGGGGCCGTATCGTGACGATCTCCTCGTCCAGCGCCCAATCGGGAGCACCCAATATGGCCCATTATGTGGCGTCGAAGGGCGGGGTGATCGGACTGACCAAGGCATTCGCTCGAGAGTTCGCATCCCAGGGCATCACCGTCAATACCATTCCTCCGACCATCGTCGACACGCCCATGGCCAGGAAGGCGGAAGAGGCCGGGGACGTACCGAGCGTCGACACCATGGGCAAGATGGTTCCGCTCGGGCGGCCCGGAACACCGGACGACATCGCGGCCATGTGCGGGTTCCTGTGCTCCGAGGAGGCCGGCTACATCACCGGCCAGGTCGTCGGCGTCAACGGCGGCATGTACATCTAGAACCTGCCGGACCCGGCGCCTGGGGCGACCCCGAGCAGCGACGGCCACGCCTGCCGGCCGTGTCGGCGCTAGAGGACGAACTTGCGGCTGACCGGCCCATCGTCGGGGCCGACACCGCTCGCCACAGGGTGCGTGCCCAGGTAGGCGACAACCTGGGGGAGGTCGACCGTGGTCCTGATGCCCGGGGCGGCTTCGCAGACGATGGGCACGGCATTGACGGCACGGTTGGCGGTATAGCCAGGCGTGGTGGCCGCCATCTGCTCCAGGGGAATCGCCAATCGGATCTCGACATCGAGGGGGCAATCACCGTCGACGATCACCCGCCACCCTCCGTCCCGGAGGTCCCAGTCGGCGTCGATCTCGGTCGAGCAGTACCACGTGGCACTGAAGGTGATCAACGCCTCTGCGTTGCGAAGGCCCGACACCGTCATCCGCTGGGCGGCGACCGTCCCCGCTCGAATGGTGCCCGCCGCGATCTCGACGTCCCCGGTCGCCGTGGACAGCGCGCCGGTCGACTGGACCGAGTCCAGGGGCATCCCCAGTGCGTCGGCCACCAACCGCAACGATGGCCCGAAGGCCACCGCCCCGTGGGAGAACCGCCGAGTGTCGAATTCGGCAGGCTCCTTTCCGAAGCCCATGAGGTCGAAGAGCATGGTTGGCGAGTCGCGGCTCGACACATCGGCAAACTCGAGGATCTGCAACTTGTCCAGGCGTCGCTGGATCGAGGTGAGCACGATGGGCACGGCCTCGGAGATGAACCCGGGGCTGCTGCCGGTGCTGTGGATGGAGGTGGCGCCCCGCTCGCACGCAGCCTCGACCCGCTTGCGCACGGTCGGGTCCATGCTCTCGGGATGGTGGAACTCGCCACAGGTGGCCACCACGTTCACCCCAGACTCCAGCAGGGTGCAGATCACGTCGACGTCGCATCCCTGCTGCATGTAGAGGACGCAGTCGGGCTCCAGGGCGATGATCTCGGCGATGTCCCTGGTGGCCATCACACCAATGGGATCGATCCCGCACAGGTCGCCGGCGTCGCGCCCCTCCTTCTCCTCCGTGGTCACGTACAGACCGGCCAGGGTGAGCTGCGGGTGCTCGATCACGCCTCGCAGCGAACGGGTGCCGATGTTGCCGGTGGCCCACTGGACCACCCGATAGGTCGAGTCCACCGCGACTGGATCTCCCATGTCCCCCTCCTGACCTCTCCAGCAATGCTCGAAAATACCATTCTCATGAGCGAGACCAATGAACTCACAGGATCAGGCCACGGCCCGAGGCCGGCCGGGAATCAGGATCCGGACTCCTCGGAGGCGGCCAGCGTGGCCTTGTGCAGGACGTTGGCGGCCAGACGCATGTGGGCCGCATCGACGAGCTTGCCCTCCCGCCCGATGGCACCGACACCCTCGGACTCTGACTGGCGATAGATGGCGACCGACTCCTCGGCGTCGACGATCTCGGCTGCGGTGGGAGCGAACACCGCGTTGGCCAGCGGGACCTGCCCGGGGTGGATGGCCCACTTGCCGTCGTAGCCCAGCAGGCTGGCATGCTCGGCCGCCCGCTTGTATCCGTCGGGGTCGCTGTACGCGGGATACGGGGAGTCGATGGCGTCGATCCCCGCACCGCGCGCCGCAGCCAGGATCTGGACCCGGGCGAAGTGCCAGAAGTCGCCGGGATACTCGCCCACGGGATCGAAGTTGCCGTCCACCCGGGCGTGCATCGATGCCGACAGATCACCGGCGCCGAAGATGATCGCTTCCAGGCGATCGCTGGCTTTGGCGATCTCCGCCGCGTTGGACAGGCCCTCGGCCTCTTCGATGAGCACTTCGAGTCCGATGCGCTTCTGCAAGCCGAGCTTCGTCTCGAGCTGGGTCAAGAGGACATCGAACCACCAGACGTCACGGGCCGAACGGGCCTTGGGGATGATGATGACGTCGAGCGCTTCTCGGGCGCCGGTGACGATCTCGACCACGTCTCCGTAGCACCAGGGCGTGTCGAGGCCATTGACCCGGACCGCCCGCACGACCCGGCCCCAGTCCTGGTCGGCCAAGGCGTTGACGGCAATGGCCCGGGCCGATTCCTTGACGATCGGCGCACAGGCGTCTTCCAGGTCCAAGAACACGAGGTCGGCGCCCGAGCTGGGAGCCTTCTCACACATGCGTTCACTGCTGGCCGGGGTGGCCAGCTCTGATCGTCGGGCTCTGGGTGCGTGCACGGTTGCCTCCATGGTCCAGCTAGATGACGCCCGCCGCCCGCAGGCCGGCGACTCGATCGGGATCCATGCCTAACAGCCCGCCGTACACCGCGTCATTGTCGGCGCCCAGCGGGCGCCCAAGGTAGTCGATTCGCCCCGGGGACTCGGAGAGCTGGGCCACCGGCGCCTGGACGGTCATGGGACCGAGCTCCGAGTCGTCGATCTGCACGAAGGTCCCGCGGGCGACCAGATGCTCGTCGGCCAGAAGCTGCTCGGCATCGTAGATGGGAGCTGCCGCCACCTCGGCTTCGAGGAAGACCTTCATCGCCTCGCCCAACGAACGCTTCGCCACCCAGTCGGCCACCAGCTCGTCCACTTCGATGCCCCGCTCCTGGCGGCGGACGGGATCGACGTAGTCGGGGTTCTCGGCCAGATCGGGTCGGCCGATGGAACGGTAGACGCGCACGACGATATTCGACGACGCGCTCGAGATGGCCAGCCACTTGTCGTCGGCCGTCCGGTAGGCGTTGCGCGGTGCGCTGGCCGGGAGGCGGTTGCCGACCCGGCCCGGGATGACCCCCAGCTGGTCGAAGGCCAGGGTCGACGACTCGATGAGGCGAGCCAGGGGCTCGACCAGGTTGACGTCGACCAGCTGGCCTCCCCCGCCGTGCAGGTCGCGGTGGTACAGGGCCATCATCACGGCCCACGTGGCCGCCTGAGCCGCCACTCCGTCAGCCAGCATGAACGGCGGGAGCGTGGGCGGCCCGTCGGGTTGGCCCGTCACCTGGGCGAAGCCGCTGGTGGCCTCGGCCAGGGTGCCGAAGCCGGGCCGATCGCTGTGGGGCCCACCTCGGCCGTACCCGCTGACGTGCAGCATCACCAGCTGCGGGTGGCGGGCGTGGACGGATTCGTAGTCGAGACCCCACCGGGTCAGTGCGCTGGGCCGGTTGCCGACCACCAGGACATCGCTCACCGCCAGGAGCTGGTGGAAGAGGTCCTGGCCCTCGAGCTGGCGGAGGTCGAGGGTGATACAGCGCTTGTTCCGGCTGACGCTCTTCCACATCAGCCCGACGCCGTCCTTCCGGTAGCCCCACGTGCGCAGGGGATCGCCCGCCCCGGGCTGCTCGACCTTGATGACCTCGGCCCCGAACTCGCCCAGGGCGGTGGCCACCATGGGACCGGCGACCAATGTGGCCGCGTCGACCACGCGGAGCCCGTGCAAGGGCCCGGGTGAGTCAGCCATGGGGCGCGCACTGGGGCCGTGCCAGTCCCAGGTTCTGGCGGAGCGTGGTCCCTTCGTAACTGGGGCGGAAGACGCCGCGCCGCTGGAGCTCAGGTACCACCAGGCGGACCATATCCTCGTAAGCGCCCGGTGAGTGGGTGGCGGCCACCACGAACCCGTCGCACGCACCGGTGTTGAACCACTCCTCCATCTGGTCGGCGACCTCGGGGCCGGTGCCGACGAAGCGCGGTCCCTGCAAGAGGGTGGCCCGGTGACCGGCCAGGTCGGCCAGGGTCACCGTGTCACCGCCGATGTGCTGGCGGAGGTTCTGCACCAGACCCCGGATGCCCGACACCGACTCGATGACCTCGTCGGTGATGGGCGAGTCGAGATCGAGACCCGACAGGTCGTAGTTCATGAGTTCGGAGAGCAGGGTCACCGAGGCCATGGGGTCGACGAAGTCGTGGAGGAACATCTGCTCGCGTTCGTGGGCCTGGGCCGTCGACTCCCCCACCACGGTGTAGGCCATCGGCAGCATCTTCACCGTCTCGGGGTCACGACCGAGCTCAGCGATGCGCTCCTTTTGGTCCTTGTAGTGGCTCCGGGCCCCCTCGATGCTGGGGTCGCCGGTGAAGATGACCTCGGCCCAACGGGCGGCAAAGTCCCGGCCCCGACCGGACGATCCGGCTTGGAGCAGGACCGGGCGACCCTGGGGGAGCGCGGGACGGTCAACGGGCCCCGGACCCGGAACCACTGACCCTCGTGGTTGAGCTCGTGAACTTTGTCGGGGTCGGCGAACACGCCGCCGACACGGTCGAGCACGAGGGCATCGTCCTCCCAGGTGTCCCACAGCCCGGACGCGGCCTTGAGGAACTCGTCGGCCCGGTCATAGCGCTCGTCGTGGCCGAGCACCTGGTCGACACCGTAATTCTGGGCCTCGCTGTCGTTCACCGAGGTCACGACGTTCCACGCCGCACGGCCGCCGGTGAGATGGTCCAGGGTGGCGAACGTCCGGGCCACATGGAACGGCGTGTAATAGGTGGTCGAGTAGGTGGCGCCGAGACCGATGGATTGCGTGGCGCCGGCCAGGACTCCGAGTACGATGCTCAAGTCGAGCTTGACCGGGCGGGCACCGTGGCGAACGGCCTCGGCCACCGAACCGCCGTAGATGCCGGGCATGGCCAGGCGGTCGTCGAAGAACATCATGTCGAAGCAGCCCTCTTCGAGGGTGCGTCCCAGCTTGGCGTAGTAGCTCGCAGTGAGGAAGCCATGCTCGGTGGCGGGATGGCGCCACGAACCCGCGTAGACGGTGGCGTTCCCCGCCTGCATGAACCCCACCAATGACATCTGTTTCAACGGATTCACCATGACTCTCGTTGCGGGTGTCTGATCGTCAGTCTCCGGCAGCCACGGGCCGCCGCGCCCGGCCAGGGAACCCCTCGCCCATCACCGCGTCGCCGAACTTCCAGACGTCGGAGCCCTCGTCGTGGCGGTCGAGCTTGGGCGCTCGGTCCCGGTACTCGGTCCCGAGGTGGTGGACGAACGGTCCGGTGGCTCGATCATGCGGACGTCGGCACTGATACGAATGAGCTCGTCGACTTCAACCATGGCTTCTCTCTGAGAATGAAGTTATCGCTTGTGCAGAACGTACCGTAGGCCGCCCATTTCCTCGCTGTCCCCCCGGTGGGCAGGGCCGGTCAGGTGTTGCGTCCCCCGTTCACCCCGATGACCTGCCCGGTTACGTAGCTGGCCTCCTCGGACACCAGGAACGAACAGGCGTAGGCGATGTCCTCGGGTTTGCCGGCCCGCCGGACCGGGGTGCGCTCGGCACTGTCCTCCACCGTCCCGCCCAGGAGGCCCCGCTCCTCGGAGGCGCGCAGCATGGGCGTGTCGACCATGCCGGGCGGGATGGTGTTGACCGTGATGCCCTTGGGTCCGAGCTCGAGGGCCAGCGCCTTGGTGAAGCCGATGAGACCGGCCTTGGACGTCACGTAATGGACCATGTAGGGCTGCCCGGACTGCGCGCTCGACGACGAGATGTTGACGATCCGTCCCCAGCCTGCCTCGATCATGCCGGGCACGACCGCCTGGGTGCAGTAGAAAGGGCCGTTGAGGTTCACCTCCATGATCCGGTTCCACTTCTCGTCGGTGATGCTCATGAACTGCTTGAACCCACTGACGCCCGCGTTGTTCACCAGGACCAAGGGGGGGCCCATCTCGGTTTCGACCCGGCGCACCGCCGCGTCGACCCGGGCCCGATCGGACACGTCGACGCCGCCATAGGCCACCGCGCGCGACCCGGGCCCGGAGATCTCACCGGCTACCGTCTCTGCTGCCTCAGGGTTCAGATCGACCACGGCGATGGCGTGCCCGTCTTCGGCCAACCGGTTGGCGATGGCCCGCCCGATTCCCGAGCCGGCTCCGGTGACCATGGCGACGCGGCTGGTGCTCATCGGATGGCCTCCTGGCTCGCAGCGGTCGTGGTCATGGCCATTGGTCCCCCGTTCGATCAGGCACCGGCGGCGGTCGACGCCCAGTCATCGACGACCTCCCGCCCCCCGGCTTGCATCCTACGAAGAGCCCGTTCTCCCGTCAAAAGAACTTTGTTATCGCACGAGCTCACAGCGGCTCGTACTCGATGGTGATCGACGAGCTGGTGGGCAGGGCCTGGCAGGTCAGGACCCAACCTTCCTCCACCTCGTCCGGGGTCAGCGCATTGTTCACCCTCATGGTGGCCGTGCCCTCCCGCACCAGGGCCATGCACGTGGCACAGCTTCCCGCTTCGCAGGAGTACGGGGCCGAGAGGCTGGCCCGGCGAGCCGTCTCGAGCACCGTGTCGCCGACGTGGTAGGCGACCTCGTTCTTCTTGCCCTTCAGGATCAGGACGACCTGGTCGGGAGGGCCGACCTCAGGAGCGCCGGCCTCCAAGACCTCGGCCTCCCGAACCGGCGCCGGGTCAAGGTCGGACAGGGCCTGCGGTCCGGGCTGACCGGCCGTCTCGAAGCGCTCGATGAAGATGGCGCCGGGGTCGACGCCCATGCCGAGGAGCGTCCCCTCGACCAGGTCCATGAACGGTGCGGGGCCGCAGATGTAGAAGTCGGCGTCGAGGGTGTCCTGGACGAATTGGGCGATGGCCGGGGCTTCGAGGAAGCCGCCGTCGACGTCGAAGTGGTGGTGAAGGTCGAACCGCTCCGGGTTCCCAGCCTGTAAGGACCCCAACCCCTCAGCGAAGATGACGGAGTCCGGGTGCTGGTTGGCGTACAGGAGGCGCACGGACCGTCCGGTCGAGGTCAGCGCGCTCTTGGCGATCGAGAGCACCGGCGTGACGCCGGAGCCTCCGCAGAAGGCGACGATCGGCTTCTCGCCCGGCGTGGCGCAGAACGTCCCCATCGGCCCGGTGACCTCCAGGACGTCGCCGACGGACACCAGGTCGTTGAGCCAGTTGGAGACCACGCCGCCGGGCACGCGCTTGACCGTGACCACGAGATCGTCGTCCGTCTCCGGCGCACTCGACATGGAGTAGCACCGGGCGTGGTCTTCTCCGCCCACGTGCACCCGGAACGTGCAGAACTGGCCAGGTCGGTACCGGAACGCCTCTTGGAGATCGCTTGGGACGTCGAGCACCAATGAGCGCGTATCGTCGGTCTCGTCCACGATGTCTTTGACCCCGATGCGGTGATAGCCGTGCCGGCGTGCGACGTCGCCCCGTTCAGCCACCAGGACCGACCAGGTCACGGACGAGAACGCACTTTACCCCCACCCCCGAGAGCCTAGCATGCGGCGGAAATGGCATTCTCATCAAACGGGAAGCCTACCTGAGCATCACCGGGGCGGATCCGGCTCGTCCCGTGACCCTTTGCTACGATAACGCACCTTGCGCGCACCGAAAACGAGATTGCGCAGGGGGGAAACGCTTCTACCGTTCCTGAAGGAGCCCACATGCCACGAGCACGCACGCCACAGCCTCCCGTCCATCTGGTCAGCGCCCGCATGCTGGACATCGAGCGCGGCGAGTTGCTCCACCCCGGTGATCTGCTGGTCGAGGGTGACCGTATCGTCGCCGTCTCCCCCACCTCCGTGCCGGCCGGGGCGACGGAGATCGACCTGGGGGACGTGACCCTGCTTCCCGGATTGATGGACATGGAGGTCAACCTGCTCATGGGTGGCCCCAACCACGCCAGCCCGTTGGTCCCGGTCCAGGAAGATCCGGCGCTGCGGACCCTGCGGGCCGTGGCCAACGGCCAACGCACGCTGCGAGCCGGGTTCACCACGGTACGAAATCTCGGATTGTTCGTGCAGACCGGCGGCCTCCTGCTCGACGTGGCCCTCATGAAGGCCATCGACATGGGCTGGGTCGACGGGCCCCGCATCGTCCCGGCCGGGCACGCCATCAGCCCCACCGGCGGTCACCTCGACCCCACCATGTTCCAGGCCCTGGCCCCCCACGTGCTGCCCCTCACGGTGGAAGAGGGAATCGCCAATGGGGTGGCGGAGGTCCGCAAGGCCGTCCGCTACCAGATCAAGTACGGAGCGCGGGTGATCAAGGTCGTCGCCTCGGGTGGCGTCATGTCGCACACCGGCCCGGCCGGCGCCCGGCAGTACTCCACCGAGGAACTGGAGGCGATCGTCGACGAGGCCCACCGCGCCGGACTGAAGGTGGCGGCCCATTGCCACGGCGACGAGGCGGCCCGGGTCGCGGTGGAGTGCGGCATCGACTGCCTCGAGCACGGATCGCTCATGAGCGACGAGACCCTCGACCTGCTCGTCGAGCGCGGCACGTTCCTGGTGGCCACCACGTACCTGGCCGACGGCATGGACACCTCCCACGCCGCCCCCGAGCTACAGGCCAAGGCGGCCGAGGTGTTCCCCCGGGCCAGGCAGACCATCAGCAAGGCCATCGATCGCGGCATCCGCGTCGCCTGCGGCACCGACGCGCCGGCCATCCCCCACGGCCGGAACGCCAAGGAGCTGGTCGCCCTGGTCGAGCGGGGCATGACCCCGCTCCAGGCCCTCCGGGCCGCCACCACCGTGGCCTCCGAGCTGATCGCCGTCGATGACCGGGGCCGGCTGGAAGTTGGGCTGCTGGCCGACATCATCGCCGTGCCCGGCGACCCGCTCGCCGACATCACCATGACCGAGTCGGTCAGTTTCGTCATGAAGGGCGGCCAGATCTACCGCCACCAGGACGGCCCCTAACCCGGCTTGGTGGTCACACCGCTGGTCGTGCCCAGTGGGACTGGACCCGGGAGCCCCTCAGATCGAATCGGCAATCGACGCGATGTAGTCGCGGGTACGCCGCGACGAGTCCAGCTTGTCCTCCCGGGTGGCCCCGATGGGCACGACCCGGAACGATACGTCGGTCGTCCCTGCATCGGCAAAGGACCGCAACCGCTTCTCGATGGAGGCTTCGCTACCGGCGGCGAGGATGTCGCCCACGGCACGGGCGTCGCCGTGATCGAGGAGCTTCTGGTAGTTGGGCGAGATCTCCGACTCGGACAGCACCCGGTTGGCCCGGTCGATGGCCACGTCGACCTCGTCATCGCCGCACAGGCAGATGGGGACGCCGGCCACGATTCGCGGCGGCCGGCGGCCGGCGGCCTCTGCCGCACCGTTGATGGCGGGGGCCACATGCGAGCCGATGGCCCGCTCGTCGGCCAGCCACAGAATGGTGCCATCGGCGCGCTCGCCGGCCATGCGCAGCATCATCGGGCCGAGGGCGGCGATCATCACCGAGGTCGGGACGATGTCGGTGATGTCCATCGGGTTGTGCACCGAGAACATCTCGTTCTCGACGTCGACCATGGCGGGACCGCCCAGCGCCGGAAGGAGCACGTCGAGATAGCAGCCCATCGTGGCCACCGGACGTCCGTAGGGCAGCCCCAGCATCTCGTCGATGATCCAGTGGTGGGAGACGCCCAGGCCCAGGGTGAGGCGCCCCTTGCACACCGCCTGGGTCGACAGGGCCTGGTGGGCCAGGGCGATCGGATGCCGGGGCTGCACCGGTACCACCGCCGTCCCGATCTCGACCCGGGCCGTGTGCACGCCGATCACCGTGGCCGCCGTCAACGCATCGAAGTCGTCGGGTATCTGGGGCACCCACACCGAAGCCAGCCCGGCTTCCTCGGCCCATTGGGCGTCAGCCAACATGCGCTCGACCTTGGTACTGTAGCGGCCCCGCTCGGGCCCGACCATCACGCCGATCCGCATGGGTCACCCCTTCCATCGACGAACAGGTTCGTGGTCAACGGTTGCATCCGAGGGACCGGTCCTACTTCAGGTCGTCGTCGAGCTGGACCCCGAAGGAGCGGAAGGCCATGGCCAAGAGGTCGTAGGCCCCCACGGTGAAGACCAGGTCCATCAGCTGCTCGACGTCGAGCTCGGCGGCCAGCACCGCCCACGTGGCGTCAGCCACCAAGGCGTCATCGAGCAGTTCATCGACGGCGCCGACCATGGCCCGATCGATCGGCGACCATCCCGATGCCGTCGGTCCCTCGGCTATCCACTCGACCTCGTCGGGCGTGATGCCCGCATCGGCAGCCAACACGATGTGCTGTCGCCATTCATAGGTCGCCTGGCGAACGGCGGCGACTCGGAGGACGAGCAACTCGCGCTGGCGCGGCGACAGGCTCGTTCCGAACAGCACGTGGCCGTTGAAGGTGTGGTAGGCCTGGGTCAGGGTCGGGTACCGGGCCAGCGTCCCCAGCGCATTCATGCCCTTCGGACGACCGGGGTCCCTCGACGGGAAGGGATGGCGGGGATGGGCCGGGCGGATGGCGGCCAGGGCCGCTCGCATCCCCTCGGGCCAATCGGACGGGCCCAGTGGCGGGATGCGGGGGTCGTCAACAGGGGCGGTCACCGGATCACTTCGTCGCCGGCCAGCGTCGTCCGGTGCAGGTCGCGAGGCGAGGTGGGGTCATAGGGCAGCGCCCGGTGCAGCACCCCTCGATTGTCCCAGATCACCATGTCGCCGACCTCCCACCGGTGACGGTACACGCGCTCGGGAAGGGTGGACTTGGCCAGGAGATCGTTCAACAACGCCCGACCCTCGTCCGGTCCATGCCCACGACGTGGGACGTGATCGCCCCCAGCACCAGGGAGCGCCGCCCGGACTGGTGCTTCCAAACCAAGGGGTGCTCCTTCGCCGGACGCTTGCGCCACAGGGCCAGCTCTTCGGGTGAGGGGTCGTGGTGCACCAAGCGCTGCGCGGCCTCGAAGGTGTGTACCACCCGCACCGAATCGGCCCGCTCCTGCTCCTCGGCCGAGAGTTCTTCATAGGCCGCGTACGAGCTGGCGAACTCGGTCTCCCCTCCCGAGGCAGCGACGGCATGGGCGCTCAGAACGGTGGCCATGATGGGGACGTTGTCGGTGCACCCGTCGATGTGCCAGTCGAACGTGCCCCTGAGGTAGGCGGCGGCAGGATTCTTCGTCGGGTCGAGCGTGACCCGAAAGATCTCCGGCGGGTCGTTATGGGGGAATACTTCGACCCGCCCGAGCATTTTGGAGAACGCCACCTGGGTGGCGTCGTCGGCGTGGAGAGCCTTGAAGACGAGGACGCCGTTGGCCTCGAGCGCGCCCTGGCACCAGGCCGGGAAGCCGTCATCGGTCACCAGTCGATCGCAGTCGACATCGTCGACCATGGCGCCGACGGTGTCTCCGAGCCTCTCGATCGTCACTGCGGTCATCGCCTCCCCTTCGATCGTTCGGCCACGCCCGTGGAGGGGCACCGTGCATGTGTGCACCCGCCTTGCAGAGCGAAGTTCTCACAACAGTAGAACACTAATTTAGGGTAGAACACTGCTTCAGGGTCATCAACCGGGTCAGGAGGTCGATGCCGCCGAGCACCGGCGGGGCCGTCGGCCAGGGCGTCGCCAGCTACATTGCCAACCAGGGAGAACACCGTTATCGTCCTCTGTCGTGGGGATGCCGGCGGAGCCCGCGCATCCAGTCGCCAAACTGAGCGGGCGCCGAGTGCGTCCGACCGGATCAGACGGCCAAGGGCGCCTGCGGGCGCCGTCACCAACCCGAGGAGGCACGACATGGGTGATCTGCCCGACGCCGACGTCATCGAGCTCGGCCAGCTGCTGGCCAAGTACGCCGTCGGCATGACCAAGGACGACGTCGACATGGTCATGGAGGTGTTCACCTCTGACGGCCACTACCGCGCCTTCGGGGACACCTACCAGCTGGCCGACTTCCCCACGCTCGTCGCCGCAGCCCCCAAGGGCTTGTTCCTGGTGGGTCCACCCGTCCTCGAACTCGATGGCGATACCGGCACGGGTGAGCAACCGCTGTGCTTCGTCGATCAGAAGGACCACGCCATGCGCATCGGGTACTACACCGACACCTACCGTCGGACGACCGACGGATGGCGCCTCCGGACCCGGGCCATGACCTTCCTGCGCAAGAGTGGGGAGCGCGACTCCGGTCGCGCTCACGACCCCACTCGTCCCAAGCCGGGCGCCGGGTGACCCGCCGCTCGGACATCGGCGTCGGCGTCGAGTTGGGGGACCAGCTCGGCCAGGTGAGGTCGCAGGTGCTCACGACAGTGTGAGGCCCTGGATTCGTCCGGCCATCAGGTTTCGCTGGATCTGGGAGGTCCCGCCCATCACGCTCTGGGCCCGACTGTAGAGATACACCTTGAGCCAGGTGTCTGGGCCATCGGCCTCGGCCGGACATCTATCAGGAATCGTGCCCGTGGGCCAACAGCGACGGCGTCAGCTGCTCGCGGATGGTGCGGCGAAGCACCTTCCCGGACGGAAGCCTGGCGATCTCGTCGACGACAACGATCTGATGGAGGTGCTTGTACGTGGCCAGCGAGTCGGCCACGAGCCGTCTGAGCTCCTCGGCGGCCACCGGCCGGTCGGGATCGAGCTGGACCACGGCCACTGGCACTTCGCCTGCTCGCTCGTCGGCCAGGCCGAACACCGCACAGTCGAGAACCGCCGGATGTCCGTGCAGCACCCCCTCGATCTCGGCCGGAGCCACCTGGAACCCGTTGACTTTGATCATCTCCTTGGCCCGGTCGGTGATGTGCACCCACCCTTCGGGCTCCAGCCACCCGACGTCGCCGGTGCGGTACCAGCCATCGGCGAAGGCAGCGGCGGTGGCCTCCTCGGGCAGGTAGCCGGCCATCACCGACGGGCTCAGGACCTGGATCTCGCCGATCTGACCCGACAGGAGGACCTGGCCACTGTCGAGATCGGCCACCCGCAGCTCGACGCCTTCGGGCGGCAGTCCCGCCGAGTCAAGCCGCCAAGCGCTGGGGTCGTTGACCGGATTGACGGCGATGACCGGGACCTCGCTCGCTCCATAGCCCGGGAGCCAGCGCACGCCGGTTCGCCGGGTGACGGCGGCGGCCACGCTCTCGCTCACCGGAGTGGCTCCCCACATGATGTAGCGCAACGATGAAAGGTCGAAATCCTCGAGGTGAGGATGGTTGGCCATGGCCAGGGCGATTGGTGCCACCGCCATCTCCAGGGTCATCCGGTCGGTCTCGATACAGCGAAGCACCTCGTCGAGATCGAACCGGCGATGCAACCGTACGGTGGCTCCGGCCGTCGTTGCGGCGAGCAGGTTCAACAAGCCGAGGATGTGCGACGGTGGCGTCGCCACCTGAAATCGGTCGTCGGGACCGAGGCCGAGGGTCTGGCACCAGTGAGCAGTGGCCATGCCCATCGAGTGATGGGTGTGGCGAACGGCCTTGGGCAGCCCAGTGGTGCCCGAGCTGAACACGAGCACGGCTTCGTCGGTATCCCGCCCGTCATTGGGCGGCAGGCTGACTTGGCTCAGATCCAGGGCCGGGTCGAGCGGCCAGTCGTCGAGGTCAGTGATCGGGTCGGTGCCCATACAACGGCCGAGCAGGGCCGTGGCCGGCCCGTCGGCCACGGCATGGATGGGCCCGGTGAGCTCGACGGCGTGCTCGGTCTCTCTCGCCTTCCACGCCGGGCTGAGGAGCACGGCGGCCCCACCGAGCTTGCTGATGGCGTGGACGGCGACGATGAACTCGGGACGGTTCGACGTCATGAGCGCGACCCGGTCGCCGGCGCCGACACCTTGATCAGCCAGGTGGCGGCCAAGCGCATTGCTGAGCTCGTGGAGGCGACGATAGGACCACCGCTGGTCGCCCGCCCACACCGCGTCGCGATCGCCGTAGCGTGCCGCCGCCTGCTCGAGGGCGTGGTGCATCAGAGCCGCGGCCATTGGAAACAGTCTTCTCGTTGGTGAGATCGACGTCAACTTACGGAGGATGTAACCTTCTCGCCGATGTCCGAGCCGAACCCCAGCGCGACGGTGCCACACCGCACCGACGACGACGTGCGCGCCGCCATCATCGAGAACGTCCGGCGGTTCGTGGCCAACGAGGTCATTCCCGTCGCCTCGGACATGGAACACGAAGACCGCTTCCCCACCGAGATCGTCGACCAGATGGGCGAGCTCGGGCTGTTCGGTGTGACCATCCCCGAAGCCTATGGCGGGCTCGGCCTCGACCTGTTGACGTACATCGGCGTCATCGAGGAACTGGCCTACGGGTGGATGAGCCTGACCGGCGTCATCAACACCCACACCATGGCGGCCATCTTGATCATGGCCCATGGAAGCGACGCGCAGAAGGATCGATGGCTCCCGGCATTGGCCTCGGGCGAGCGCCGTGGCGCCCTCTCACTCTCCGAACCCGATGCCGGGAGCGACACCCGGAACATATCCTGCCGGGCCAGGCGGGACGGGGACGAGTACGTCGTCAACGGCACCAAGGCGTGGGTCACCAACGGCCAGCGCGCCGGTCTCGTCGCCCTGGCCGCTCGCACCGAGGAGGGCATCTCCGCCTTCATGGTCGAGAAAGAGCCGGGGGCCAGCTTCGAGGGCATCTCGGTCAGCAAGAGCGTGAGCAAGCTCGGCTACAAGGGCGTCGAGACTGTCGAGATGGCGTACTCGGACCACCGGATCCCGGCGGCCAACCTCATCGGCGAGGCGGGGCGGGGCCTTCCCCAGATCCTGGGGGTGCTGGAGGTGGGGCGCATCAACATCGCCGCTCGGGCCGTGGGCCTCGCCCGGGCCGCCTTCGATGCCGCGCTCAGCTACGCCCAGCAACGCCAGACGTTCGGCAAGCCCATCGCCCAGCACCAGGCCATCCAGCTCAAGCTGGCCGACATGGCCACTCAGCTGGAGGCGGCACGGCTATTGACCAGAAACGCGGCTGAGCTCAAGGCGGCCGGCCAGCGCTGCGACGTGGAGGCGGGCATGGCCAAGCTCTTCGCCAGCGAGACCGCTCTGGAGCTGGCCACCGAGTCGATGCGCATCCACGGAGGGGTCGGCTACACCACGGAGCTGCCCATCGAACGCTACTACCGTGACGCTCCGCTCATGGTCATCGGCGAGGGCACCAACGAGATCCAGCGCCTGGTCATCGCCCGTGGCCTCATCTCCCGGCACCAGGGGTAAGCGACGGTCGGTGGGCCCGGACGAGCCGGATCGGTGACCGGGTCAGCGACCGTGCCATTGCCCCACTACCGAGAGCGCTCGCCACTGCGCTCGGACAACGCCTTGAGCACCTCGTCGGTGTGCTCCCCCAGCGGGGGCACGGTCGCGGCCGGGTTTCGGGCCGTGCCGGAGAAGGCGATCGGGCCGTTGACCGATCGCAACATGCCACCCTCCACTTCCACGATCCCGTCGTTGGCCAGCAGCTGCGGGTCATCGACAACCTCGGCCGGCGACTGAGCCACCGCCCACCACACCCCCTCGCGGTCGAATCGCGTGGACCATTCGGCCAGGGGCCGTTGGCCGATGATGTCGTCGAGGATGGTGATGACCTCGCTCCGATGCCGGCGGATGGCCGAGGCGCTGGCGAAGCGCTCGTCCTCGAGCAGGTCGGGACGACCGAGCGCCCGGCATACCGCTCCGATGTGGCGGCCCGCCTCGAGCCCGGTGAGAAAGAACCAGCGCCCGTCGGCGGCGCGATACGAGTTCATCAACGGCGCTTGAGTGTGCTCACGTGACTCGGGACCGGCCACCTTGCCCAGCCCCATCTGGAGCCCGAGATCCCAACCCAGGACGTAGGCGCCGGTGCGGAGCAAGGAGACCTCGACCACTCGCCCGACCCCGGTCTGGCGTTGCTCGAGCACCGCGGCCAGGATCCCCGACAGGGCGGCGAGGCCGGTTATGTGATCGCCGATGCCCCCGCGGGCGTTGAGCGGGACCCCGTCGCCGTCGGCCAACTGCCTCGAGAGTCCCGAGCGGGCCCAGAAGGCACCGATGTCATAGGCGGGACGGTTCCGGTCCTCGCCGTGCAGGCCGTAGCCGCTGATGCTGCAGTAGACGAGACGGGGATGGCGGGACAGCGTCGCCTCCGGCTCGAGGTCGAGCTTGTCCAGCGCGTCGAGCCGGAGGTTGCTGACGAACACGTCGGCGCCGTCCAGCAGGCCCTCCAGGTGCCGGCGGTCGTCCGCCTGGCTGAGGTCGAGGACGACGCTGCGCTTACCCCGATTGTCGAGGGCGAAGGCCGGGTTGGGGCGGTCGTCGTCGATCCCGATGGACCCGAACACGTTACGCATGGGATCCCCGGTGGGCGGCTCGACCTTGATGACATCGGCCCCCCAGTCGGCCAGAAGGGCGGCGGCTGATGGGGCGGCGACCCACACCCCGAGCTCGACGACCCGAAGCCCGGCGAGGGCGGAGAGCCCGAAGGACGGGCCGCCGCTCACGTGGGCATCCCGGGACGGCCCCGGCCGGCCCGCTCCCGGAGGACGTCTTTGAGGACCTTGCCCGTGGCGTTGAGCGGGAGCTCGTCGACGATCTCCACCACCCTGGGCACCTTGAAGTTGGCCATCTGCCCGCGGCACCACGTGATGAGGTCGGACCCGTCCAAGGAGCTTTCCGGACCCGTGACCACGAAGGCCATGCCCACCTCGCCAAGCCGCTCGTCGGGAATACCGATCACCGCAGCCTGGTGGACATCGGGATGGCGCAGGATGCCGTTCTCGATCTCAGCCGGATAGGCATTGAATCCCCCGACGATGAACATGTCCTTGGAACGACCGACAATGCGCAGGCAGCCAGTCGGGTCCACGACCCCGAGATCACCAGTGCGGAGCCACCCGCCCGGTGCGAACGCCTCTGCGGTGGCCTTCGGATCGTCAAGATACCCGGACATGATGCTCCGCCCCCGGAGGAGGATCTCTCCCGCCGCCCCGGAGACCACGTCGTTCCCTTGGTCATCGGCGATGCGCAATTCGAAGCCGGGCCGAGGGCGTCCCACGGTGTTGGCGATGGTCTCCACGTCATCACCGGGCGAGGTGGCCACCGCGGTGCCGCCTTCAGTGAGCCCGTAGCCGGTGACGATGGTCGAGAACGGGAGCTCGTCGTCAAGCCGACGAATGAGCTCGACGGGAATGTCGGCTGCGCCGGTAACGGCCACCCGCAGCGTCGACAGGTCATAGCGGTCCCGGTCGGGATGGTCCAGGATGCCCTGGTACAAGGTGGGCGGCCCGGGCAGCACGGTCACGCCTGCCTTCCCCACCATCGAGAGCACGCGGTCGACGTCGAACACCGCCTCGGGCAACATGGTCGCGCCGGCGCACACCGCAGCCAGGATCCCGGCCTTGAGCCCGAACATGTGGAAGTACGGATTCACCATGAGGTACCGGTCCCCGGGGGCCAGTCCGGTCATGGCCACCCAGTCGGTGGCCACGTACAGGGTGCGGCCGTGGGTCTGGACGACCCCCTTGGGTACGCCGGTCGTCCCGGAGGTAAAGAGGATGTCGGAGGGATCGTCGGCACCAAGGCCCGCACTGCGCCGGTCGACCTCGGCCCGGGCCGCATCGGTGGCGCAAGCGAGAAAGTCGTCCCACGCCACGGTGCCCACCGAAGCCGGGCCGCGAGCGACCACGATACAGGCGAGGTCGGGAAGCTCGACCCCGGTGTCGTTGAGCATGGTCACGTAGTCGACCCCGAGGAAGTCGGTCACCGTGACCAGGGCCTTGGCCCGGCTCCGCAACAGGATGTCGGCGGCTTCGGCGCCCTTGTAGCGAGTGTTGACCGGGACCAGCACCGCTCCGGCCTGGAAGATGCCGAGCATGGCCACCACCCACTCGGCGCTGTTGTGGGCCCAGACGGCCACACGGTCGCGCTGTTCGATCCTCGAGGCGACCAGGGCGGCACCGAACCGGCGGGACTCCTCGAGCAGCTCGCCGTAGGTGAACCGGGTCTCACCGTCGATGACCGCCGGGCGCTCTCCGAACCGCTCGGCCGCGGTGGCCAGCATCGACGGGATACTGTCCGGCCCGCTACCGCGGGCGGGACTCATCACCGCAGGACGGAGCGGTCGACGTTGTCCAGCACTGTTGTGGCCACAAGACTCCCCGGTTCGCTCGTGAGAATGAGCTTGCTCCCACAAGAGAGTACCGTTTCGCTCCGAGCGCCGCCAGCCAATTCAGACGGCGCCATTCGGTTGGCACCGTCCTTCTTGCAGGCGATGGGGACCGGTAGCTCGTGCCCGCTCGGGCTTGGGCTGTTCGCAATCAGCGGAATCTCGCGCCTCCGGGTCAGAGCGCCAAAGTGGGCTCAAATCGTCCCGGGCCACGTAGGCGACGGCGGCATAGACGGTACCGACTGCCCCGGGGCTACGTAACCCCTCGAGGCGATTTCGCTGGCAAGCTGAAGATCACTAAGACACGGATGCCGGTCGCGGTTCGAATGCCAGGCTCGTCGTCTCGGGTATCCGATCGATTCCTGCCCCCACTTCGTCTACCTGAGGGCCAATCTGGTTCGCGAGCGGTGTGAGATCGTGTAGGTCGAACCGGTACACCTCCGCCGCGTTTGCTCCGACCATTCGACCTACCTCGGTCGGATCCACGCCGGCGTAGGTGTATGCCAATGACTCGCGTGAATGGGGAAAGGTTCCCTCTTCGTGCGGGAAGTCACTTCCCCACATGATGCGATCGATGCCAACGAGGGCCCGATCGGCGGCGTCCTCGCGGGTCATGAAACTCGCCCCGACCCAGCAATTGGTGGCCCAGTATTCGCTTGGCTTGCGACCGAGGCGGAACGGGTCGATAAAGGTGAGAGCGCCAATACTTCCCTCATCCTGCTTGGCTTGCAATGCGTCCATCGCATTCAGCGTGTTTGGGATCCATTTCGTGCCTGCCTCGGTCACAACCAACCGCAGTCCGGGGAAGCGGTCGAACACCCCGGACAGGACGAGCGACCAAAGCGGCCTGTGAGAGTAGAACGACGCCTCGAGCACAAACATCATCAACGTCACCGGAAAGTACCCCTCACTCGGTGATCCGCCGCCGCCGTGCACATTGACGACCACGCCGCGTTCCTCACACCCTCGCCATACCGGGTCATAGGCGGGCGAGTGCAAAGGGTCGATCCCGCTGCCGGGCGGTACACCGGGAAGGAGTACTCCGCCCGTGAGCCCGTGGTCTGCAATCCAGTTCACCTCGGATACCGCGTCGTCAACATCGTTCAACAGGATCTGGCCGATTCCGGCTCGGCGACCCGGCAGCTCTGCACACCAATCGGAGAGCCAGCGATTGTGAGCCCGGAGCCCGGCCAGGCGCCGTTCGTACTCGGCGGCTGGCGGGGTCGGCGTCACCAGCCCGCTCGCTGGAAAAAAGGGCGGGATCGTGTTTGGGTACACGACCTCGCCCACGATGCCGTCGGACTCAAGGGCCGCCTGGCGAACTGCACCGTCCCAATTCCGATTCGCCTCCGGGGCATTGAGGTCACGAAACGGGTTGCTGTAGCCCGCCAACCAGCGGTCAAACTCCTCGTGGAACCGTGCCTCGAGGTACGGTCGATAATCCGGTAGGTCTGCCCCCGCGTGACAATCGGCAGAGATGACGGTGTAGCGGTCCATATCCTGATCCTCCGATCCCTTTTTGTGCCCCAGGTCGGCTTCACGGCGCGTGCGATGTGCCCGACGATTGCCGGCCCCAACTCCCCAGGCGGGCACATTCTCCAACCAACTCTCCCACGCCAGCCGCCCCTCCCAGGTTGTGGGTGCCGAGAATCCATCCGGCGGAGGTTGACCTGGGCTGTTCGTCACGGGACACTACCGCCGCCAGGACGGCGTCATGCGCCCATTGGGATCCGCCATTACACGTCGAATGCCATGGTGGTGCACTCTGAGGTTCAGCCCGGTGAAAACCGGCGTCGCCTTCCTTCCCCTTGTGGCCGCCTTGGCCACCATGGCCCAGGTCTCCAACCGCGTCCTGCTACCGAGATTCGGGCCCAAGCCAATCGTTCCCATTGGCTTGCTCCTGGCTGCTGCGGCGTTGTTTGGACTCCATTTTGTCGGGCTGCACTCGTCGTACGTCAGCCACGTGCTCCCCTATCTCATCGTGCTCGGTTTTGGGTTCGGCCTGAGCGTTGCCCCGTCGTTCAGCACCGGCACCCTCGGCCTGTCCCCTTAGGACGCCGGCGTGGGATCGGCCACCCTCAACACGGCCCAACAAGTCGGGGGCTCCATCGGCACATCGTTGCTCAACACGCTGGCCGCCGGTGCTGCCACCGCCTACTTGGTGGGTCGGGCGGTGAACCCGGCCAGCCTCCAGGCCGCTGCCCTACACAGCTACACGACGGCGTTCCTATGGTCGGCCTTGATCTTCGTGGCCGGGGCCGTCATCGGCGGGCTGGTGCTCAAGGGCGGCAACCTGACGTCTCTCGCGCCCCAATATGGGAACACAACGACAGCCGACGTTGCCATCGATGAGGAACCCCACCACGAGATTTGCCGCGTACGGGTAGCTTGTCGGTGAATTCGCCGACTCCCGCAAGCCGGTCGGGAATCGACACGCAGAAGGGTGTCATCCGATCGTCGATGTTCCACCTACGAAGAACCGCCCAGAATCCCACTCGATGCGGTGACGGCGTCGGAGCAACCCCTATTGCCGTGGGTCTGATGGATCGCCGGGCTCACGGTCAGACTTGAGGGTGACGTGCACCCCGCAGCAGTCGGCCGGGGAGTTGTCCGGTGTGCTCGCCACCCACGAACGTCGGCTCACCCGCTTTGATCGTGCACCGGTAGCCGTAGGCACGTTGCAGCAGCCGACGGCCCCCTGCCGGGAGATCGTTCACGATCCTGGGTGGGGCGCAGCCCAGCGCGTCAAGGTCCAACACATTGATGTCAGCCAGCATGCCCGGAAGGAGGGTGCCGCGGTCGTGCCAGCCGACGTGGCGGGCCGTGTCCCGGGAAATACGGGGCACGACCTCCTCGATAGGCAGCCCGTCAGCCCGATCCCGGGCCCACAGGGTCAGGTAGCTGGTCGTGAAGCTGGCGTCGCATATGGCCCCGCAGTGGGCCCCGGCATCGGAGAGCCCGAACAGAGACCGGTCTGCTCCGATCATCTCCCTGACGTCGGCCAGGTTTCCGTGGACGAAGTTGAACAGCGGGGTGTACAGAAGCTGATGTCCGTCCTGTTCCAACATGGTGTCGAGGACGAGCCCGGTGGCGTCGACCCCGGCGCGGGCGGCGTGGGCGGCCATCGAACGGTCGGGATGGATGTCGTAGTCGACGGGGTCATCGAGGCGGAACATGAGGTCGAATCCCCCCAACATCTGTCGGCCGGCACGGGAGGCTCGCTCCGAAACGGCGACGTGCTCCTCGATGATCCGTGACCGGCGCGCCGGCTCGGATAAGGCCTCGACTCGCTCGGCCAGCCCGAAGTGGGCCACCTCCCGGTACGAGCGACATCCGGCGAACGGGTTCACCGTGGCCGACAGGCCCATGAGCACCCCGATGGGCCTGGGTGCCACCTGGGTCCACACGTCGAGCCCGCGAGAAGCACAATCTGCGGCCCACGCTTGCAGCTCGCGCCACCGCCCGGGCACCGAGGTGGGCTGTTGCACCGAGAAGCTCAACGGTCCCTTCGACGCCTCGGCCATGGCCTCCATGAGCGCGAGCTCGGCGGCCACGTAGTCGGGATCGGCCGACTGGTAGCAGTCAGAGATCAACTGGAGGACTGCGCCGGTGTTCCGCAAGGTCCCGGCCAGCGCCACCATCTCGCGGCGGGCCGCTCGCAGGGTTCCGACCGGGTCGCCCGAACGGGTCCGGTGCAGTTCCGTCCGTGACGTACCCATGCCCACAGCCCCGACGGCTACGCCTTGAGCCAGGAGGTCGACCATGCGGGCCAGCTCCTCGTTGTCCGGCGCTTCGCCGGGATCGGCGCCACGGTCCCCCATGACGAAGGCCCGAAGGGCCGCGTGTGGCACGTGGGCACCGATATCGATGGTTCGCGAGACCCCCTCCAGGGCGTCCATGTAGTCGGGAAAGCTCTCCCATTCCCAGGACAGACCCTCGGCCAGGGCCGCTCCGGGGATGTCCTCGACTCCCTCCATGAGGCTGATGAGCCAGTCGTGACGATCGGGACGCGCCGGGGCGAAGCCCACGCCGCAGTTGCCCATGGCTACCGACGTGACGCCGTGCCAGGCCGACGGGGCCAGGATCGGGTCCCAGGTGGCCTGGCCGTCGAAATGGGTATGGATGTCCACGAAGCCGGGCGTGACCACGAGGCCGTCGGCGTCGATCTTGCGCTGGGCCCGCTCGGTCAGGTGGCCCACCTCGACCACTCTGCCCTCCCGGACCCCAACGTCGGCGGTCATCGGCGGGGTTCCCGTCCCGTCGACAACCGTGCCGCCCCGAACGATGAGGTCAAGCACGAGGGCCGCCCGCGGTGGGACGCAGACGGGGCCTTCGTGAACTGACCGAGTCGTCATGCAAAGGTCAACACTCCGCGGATGTTCTTACCGTCTCTCATGTCCTGATACCCCTCGTTGATCTCGTCGAGCGGATAGGTCCGGGTCACCAGCTCATCGACCTTGAGCGTTCCAGCCCGGTACATCTTCAACAGGTTGGGTATGTCGAAGCGGGGATTGCCCGAGCCGAAGATCGTGCCCTTGATCTCCTTGTTCATCATGGCCAGGTCCATGAGGTTTATGGAGGCCTCGGACTGCATCATGGGGGCGACTCCGGTGACGACGCAGGTGCCGCCTTTGCCGGTCAGGGTCATCGCCTCAGCCATGAGATCACCGTGCATGACGGACGGGACCATGATCACCCGGTCCGCCATCTCCCCCCTTGTCATCCCTCGGATCAACTTGACGGCCTCGGTCATATCGGCGGTCGAATGGGTGGCTCCGAGCGTCTGGGCCAGCTCGCGTTTGAACGCCACCGGGTCGACGGCCACGACGACCCGGGCCCCGGCCATCGCCGCTCCCTGCACGGCGTTCATGCCGACGCCCCCGACGCCCACGACCACCACCACGTCCCCGGCCACGGTGCCAGCCCGGTGCACGGCCGAGCCCCAGCCGGTCGCCACCCCGCACGACACCAGTGCTACGGCCGTCGGGCTCAGGTCGGGATCGACCTTGACCACCGATTCCTCGGAGACGAGGGAATGCTCGGCGAACGTCCCGCACTTGGCGTAGAGGTTGAGCGACTCACCCCCGCAGAAGTGTCGCACCACCCCGTCGACCATCTGGCCCGGCTGCATGAGCTGAGCTCCTTGGTTGCAAAGGTTCTGGCGTCCCGTGACGCAGTAGCGGCATCGTCCACAGGTCGGGATGAACGACGTGGCCACGGAGTCCCCCACGGTGAGCGTGTTCACCCCGGGACCGACCTCGACCACCAACCCAGCGCCCTCGTGCCCGCCGATCATCGGAAACGGGCTCGGCATGCCGTACTGTCGGCGCAGGTTTTCGGGCATGACGAAGTCACCGGTCACAAAATGCTCTTCGGAATGGCAGAGGCCCGCGGCCTGCCACTTCACCAGCACTTCTCCCGAAGCGGGTGCGCCGATGTCGATGTCCTCGACCTTCCAGGCCTCCCCTATACCCCACAGCACTGCTGCCCGGCTCTTCATAATCCCCCGGTCCCGGTCGCCCGGATAGAACTCGATGATCGGACCACGCCCCCGACCTCACCTGTCTCGGTACCTAACCATGGTCCGCACCGTGGGACACTATCCCCGTCGCCGATCAGTCGTCTAGAGTCGAGTTCACCCTCGGGGTCGATGCAAGGGCGTCTCGCCGATAGGTCTCGAAGCGCTTCCGCTCACGGTCATCTCGAGCGACCGAGCGACCTGCGACAGGACGTCGCCGTACGAAGCAACCGATGCCGGGCTGGCGCGGTGCACCGGATAACTCACGGCTAGTGCACAGAGCCGGTCGCTTGGGAGCCGAAAAGCAGAGGCGACTCCACCCACGTCAACGGCGCCTTCACCGCGCACCTCGGCGTACCCGAGTGATCTCACCTGGACGAGTTCGGCCCTCAGCACGTCGGGGTCGGTGATGGTGTTTGGCGTGAGGGCCAGGAGGGGTCTGCTGAGCCAGCGATCGACGTCATGCTCCGGCCATGCCGCGAGGACGGCCTTACCCACGGCCATGGCATGCAACGGGGCGTCCACGCGGGCCGGAAGCTCCACCGGGCGGACTGCATGGACACCGTCGCGACTGTCGACGACCGCCAGCGTCTCACCTTCGGCCAGCCACAACCGGACGTTCTCACCGGTTGCGAGCACTAGTTCCTGCAGTGCTGAATCGGCCAAGGCCTTCAGCGCTGGTTGCTCTGCGACTCGCTCACCGACCGTCGCGCAACGAAGCGACAGCAGCCACGAACCCTGCCCGTCCTGCCGCAGCCAACCTGCGTCGCTCAGCGTGTTCAGCATGCGGTGAGCGGTGGTCTTCGACAGTGCCAGGGAACGTGCCAGTTCGCCGAGCCTGGCGGGCTGGTCGACACTCACCTGCTCGACGACGCGCAGTGCGGTCAGCACGCTCTGCGTCGCCTTCTCCATGTCGACTCCCTCCGCCAATAGCTGACCCGTAGACGGATCACCGGCACAGCATTAAGGTTGAGCGTAGCAGCAGGCGGAATATCGTTCCGACAGACGGAACGATAAATGGTGTCTGGGCCGGGGAGGTCCGCTAGTGAGTCAGTTGGTTGTCCGCGGTGGCACGGTGATCGACGGCACGGGCAGTCCGGGCCGCTTGGCCGACGTCGCTATCGAGAACGGACGGGTCACCGCGATCGGGTCCGGTCTGGACGGCGAGCGGGTGCTCGATGCCCGCGGCCATGTCGTCGCGCCCGGCTTCATCGACATCCATACCCACTACGACGGGCAGGTCTTCTGGGATCCCGCACTGACGCCTTCGTGCTTCCATGGTGTGACCACCGTTATCGCCGGAAACTGCGGCTTCTCGATCGCGCCCACCCGGGCCGAGCACCGGAACCTCGTGGCCCGAACGCTTGAAAACGTCGAGGACATGGACGTCGCCACCCTGGAGGCGGGCATCGACTGGGACTTCACTACCTTCCCCGAGTACCTCGCTTCCGTCGAACGCCGGGGACTGGGGCTGAACTTCACGGCGTACGTCGGTCACACCGCGTTGCGGTTGTTCGTGATGGGCGATGACGCGTACGAGCGTGCCGCCACCGTCGAGGAGATCCTCGAGATGCAAACCGTGGTTCGCGAGGCGATGGCCGCGGGTGCCGTCGGGTTTGCCACCAGCCTCTCGCCCACCCATCGTGGCGCCGATGGCAAGCCGGTGCCGAGCCGGATCGCCGAGCGCGATGAGCTCGAGGCGCTGCTGGGTACGCTTGGCGAATCGGGCCGTGGCGTCGCCGCCTTCACCCCCGGCGACAAGCTCGGGCTGCTCGACCTCTACGACTTGCAACCAAGGATCGGTCGACCCTTTACCTATACGGCCCTCATGACCATGCCCTCCGGCGTGCACCGACAGATGACGGAACTGAGCCGGCGCGGCTGGGCCAACGGCGCGGAGGTCTGGCCACAAGTCACGTCTCGCCCGCTGCAGTTCTCGATGTCGATGGCGGACCCGTTCACCTTCAACCTCAACCCTCAGGTCGCTGCGCTGATGTCCGGGAGCATGGCCGAGCGACGTCGTGCATATGCCAGCTCGCCCTGGCGTGCCGGAGTCATGGCCGAGTGGGAGGGCGGACACGACTTCGGCAAGCCCCGATGGGAGACGTTCGTGTTCTCCGAGTCGGCCGCCCATCCAGAGCTCAACCATCGCCGGGTCGCGCACGTGGCGAGCGAGCGCAACGTTGCCCCGTTCGACCTCATCCTCGATGTGGCGCTCGACGAATCCGACCTCGCCCTCAGGGTGGCGTCCGTCGTAGCGAACGACGATATCGACGAACTCCGCACCTTGCTGCTGGAGCCCGGGTGCACGCTCGGGTTGTCCGATGCCGGCGCCCACGTCAGCCAGATCTGCGACGCACCCCAGGCCACCGACTACCTGGGCAACTGGGTTCGCGACCGCAAGCTCACAACTCTCGAAGATGGCGTTCACCGGCTTACCAAACAGCAGGCCGATATCTTCGGACTCACCGACAGAGGTCACCTCGCACCCGGTGCCTGGGCCGACATCGTGGTCTTCGACCCCGAAACGATCGGCCCCGGGCCGATCCGTCGGCTGACTGACTTTCCTACCGGGTCAGAGCGTCTTACCGCCGATGCTCCCACTGGGGTCCGCCACATCCTGATCAACGGTGTTCCGATCCGCACCGACGGCGTCCAAGACCTGACGGCCCGACCAGGGCAGCTGGCCCGTTCGACGGGACGTTCCTAATCGGTGGCTGCGACGCCCGTCATCATCGAAGCGGCCATCAACGGCGTCACCTCGAAGGAGACCAACCCCAACGTACCGCGAAGTGCCCGAGAAATCGCCGCCGATGCTCTACGATGCTTCGCCGCCGGAGCCGCGATCGTCCACAACCATGTCGACCGGTACATGGTCGACGGACCGACGGCCGCCGCCACATACCTTGAGGCCTGGCGGCCGGTATGGGACGCGATTCCGGGAGCCCTCCTCTACCCGACGGTCAACGGCGGCCCCGTCGAGCAGAGCTACGGCCACTTCGTTGACCTTGCCGCCGCGGGTTGTCGGATCGGCGTCGTAGACCCTGGTTCGGTCAACCTGGGCGACTTCGTCTACGCCAACTCCCGACCCGACGTCAACTACCAGGTGCAGGTCTGCCACGACAACCGCCTGGCACCCAGCCTGGCCATCTGGGAACCTGGTTTCCTCCGATTGGTCCTCGAGCTGTGGCAGCACGACCGGCTGCCGGCCGGAGCCATGATCAAGCTCTATTTCGGTGGCGACGCCGGATACCTCGGCGGCCGGTTCGGTCTCCCACCGACAAAACCGGCGTTCGATGCGTACCTGGCCATGTTAGAAGGGTGTCCCCTTCCGTGGTCAACGGCCGTCATCGGCGGAGACGCTCTCGACAGCGGAACCGCCGAGTGGACCCTCCAGCAAGGTGGCCATCTCCACGTTGGCCTTGAGGACTGGGCCGGGGATGGCCGGCCCAGCAACGAGGAGCTCGTGCGTGGCGCAGTCGAGCTGTGCGCGAAGCTGGGGCGGCCCGTTGCCACCCACGATCAGACGGTAGAGCTGCTTGGGATTCCGGTCGTTGCTTGATCATGAGGAAGCGCACATGGGGAACTCCGAGAGTGTCGAGGCCATTCTCCTAGGGCTTCCGGTCCACGAGATGAGGTTGCACATCCACCCCTTTGAGGGGTCCGGCGATGGACTCTGTGGTTCCTACCAAAGAGCCAAGGAGCCCATCACCGTGACCCGAGCACAGATCATCTACCAACGGCGCATTGCCGTGTTGGACCACGCCGCCCGAGTGGTCCTAGGGGGCCCCCGGCCAGCACTTCCGCCCGATCACGCCGCTCAACACAGAAGAGGCCTGCCCAGTGAGCCCCCGACGCCCCTCCCCTGGGGCTACAACTGGAAAGATGGGACTGCCCGATCATGAACGTGGGCCATAAAACGAGGACCTCGAGCACCTACGAAATCGGGTCAGGGGGGCGTTACACCTCGGGTGTCGGCGCGTCCCCAGGGTATGCCAGCGTAACGGCCATCGACAGTCCGTGTTCTTGTAGGTTCTTCACGACGATCGCATCGAGGACCGACTTCGGGGCAAGGCAATACTCGCATGCGTCGGGACCTGCAGTAACGGTGAGCGGGAGGGTGGAACCCACGGGCTCTGCTGCCGTAAGTCCGTATCCCTCCGGCGCGAGCATCGCCCGGACCGTTGCCAGCGCCTCTTCGATCTGGCCCATATCGTTCCTGCTCATATCAACCGTAGTTTATAGAGGACTGATCCAACATCCATCCAGCCCCGATGATGGCCTGCGCCTGCAGACCGGATCTCGTCGGGGCTGCCCGACCGCAGTCTGACCAGAAGGAGCATGTTGTGACCGAGATCGAGTCCGCATGGGACCGCTATCCCGAGTATCGGATCGACATCCGTCCGTGTCGAGCGACCGCCCGGGCCCGGTTGGGGGACCTGTTGCTGGCCGAGAGCGACTCGTGCCTCCTGGTCGAGGAGACCAAGCACGTCGATCGGCTGTATTTCCCCGAGGGCGATGTGCGCTGGGAGCTCTTCGAGCCGACCGATCTCCACACCATCTGTCCCTTCAAGGGCCAGGCCGACTACTGGACGCTCACGGCCAGCGACCCTCCCGAGGAGAATGTGGTGTGGACCTACCGCGAGCCCATGGTCGAGGTGGCCGGGATCGAGGGGTTCGTCTGCTTCTACCAGGAACGGGTACGCATCGTGCTCGACGAGCACTGGCCCGGTGACGACGACGCCCACTCGGTAGTGACCAGTGCTTTTCCCGCCTGGGGCGACGCCGGCGATCTCCTGCGTCTCATGGATGTCGAGCCGGTCGGGCCCAACCGCTTCGTCGCTCCCGCCTTTCGGGCTCCCGCCTACCGGGAGACCATGGTTCGCGACGTGGTCGAAGGCGGCCAGATGCTGGGCCAGGGCGTGGTCGCCGCGTCCAAGACGATCCCCGACCAACGGGTGACCTCGGCCTTCATGATCTTCTCCAAGTCGGCGACGTTCTACGAGCCCCTCGACGTCACCGTCGACGTGCTCCGCCGCGGGAAGACCTACTCGACCGCAGAAGTGCGGATCGACCAAGACGACGTCATGCGGAGCGTCGGGCTGTTCCTCTTCGACTCGGGCGCCCCCGACGTGATCCGGGGCTCGGTCGAGATGCCCACGGTGCCCGGCCCCACCGATGCTGAGCCCCTGGACATGGGCGTCACCGGACGGGATCTCCGCATCGTCGACGATGCCTACCGTCGCCACCCCGACGAGGTGGGGCCGCCTGAGATCTATGCCTGGTGCCGATTCGCCCAGGCACCGGCTGAGCCGTACCTGCACGCCGCCCTGATGGTGCAGTCGATGACCCATTGGACCATTGCCGCGGCCATGCGACCCCATGCCGGGATCGGGGAAGATGCGGCCCACGACACGCTGTCCACCGGCATCGTGTCCATCGCGGTCGCCTTTCACGACCCGGTGGACGTGACCGACTGGCTGCTCTACGCCAACCCGGCCGTCTATGGCGGCCAAGGCCAGGCCCAGGGCGAGGGCCGGGTCTTCTCCCAGGACGGACGGCTCGTGTCCACCTACACCGTCCAGGCCATGATCCGAGGGTTCACCCAGCCGCTCTCGGCCATGGGACTCGACTCGTCCAAGGCCATGTGACGGTTGAGCGGACCGCTGCACTCACCGTTCTTGGGTGTGTCATCGCGGTGAGCTTGGGTCGCCGTAAGCGATCACCTTCACCTCGGTGTACTCGTCGAGGCCGAGCACCCCCATCTCGCGGCCGATGCCGCTCTGCTTGTAGCCACCAAAGGGGCTATCCGGTGCGTGGTATTGGCCACCGTTGACGTTGACCTGGCCAGCACGGAGCCGTCGGGCCAGTGCGTCAGCCCGCTCGCGTGAGCCACTCTCCACTTGGGCGGCAAGGCCATAGATCGTTCCGTTGGCGATATCGATTGCCTGTTCGTCATCATCGAACGGAATGACGCACAGCACAGGCCCGAAAACCTCTTCCTGGGCCAGGCGGGACAACGGGTCCACGTCGGCGAAGACGGTTGGTTCCACGAAGAACCCTCTGTCGAATCCGGAAGGACGGCCTCCACCGGTAACCAAGCGCGCACCCTCAGCCCTTCCCAGCTCGATGTAGGAGAGTACCCGCTCGTATTGGCGCCGGTTGATGAGCGGACCCATATACACGCTCGGGTCGAGGGGGTCACCGAATGGGATTGCCTCGAAGGCCGCGGCCACCTTTCTGACTGTCTCCTCATAGACGGAGCGCTGCACGAGCAGGCGTGTGTTGATCGAGCACCCTTGCCCAGCTTGTGCACAGGATCCGTGCGCTGCCATCTGGGCGACCTGGTCCAAGGGCGCGTCATCGCACACGATGCACGCCGACTTGCCGCCCAGCTCGAGGAAGACTCGCTTGACCGTAGGTGCGGCGCAAGCCATCAGACGGCGACCGACGGAGGTTGATCCGGTAAAGCTCACGATGTCGACATCCGGGTCTTCGGCGAGGATCTGCGCGACCGCATTGTCCGAGGTTGAGACGATGTTCACCACCCCGACCGGGATTTCGGTCTCATCGGCAATCATCCTCCCGAGGGCAGAGGCCGACCACGGTGTATCGGGAGCAGGCTTCAGCACGGTCGTGCAGCCAGCAGCCAAGGCAGCACTCAGTTTGGCCAAGTTGACCTGCATCGGCGCATTCCAAGGAGTGATACACGCGGCGACGCCAACCGGCTCGCGGGTGAGGGTGCGCGTGGAAGGTACCCCAAGAAAGTCAGTAGGACCCAGGTCTTTCTCCCACTGGTAATGCTCGACGAGGTCGGCCGCGTACAGCAGATGTTTGATCGCCGTGTCGAACTGCACAGTGGCCAGCGACGCGTCCGTCGTCCCTACTTCGGCTCGCACCGTCTCCTTGATCGAGTCCCCGTGCCGCTCGAGCGCAGTATGCAGCTGTCGAAGACACCGAACGCGCAGCGCAGGGTCAGTTGCCCATCTTCCTTCATCGAAGGCGCGTCGGGCCGCGACGATCGCATCTCTCATGTCTTCCGCCGACGCGTCGGCGGCAACGCCAATTACCTCTTCAGTGACCGGACTAATGTTTTCGTAGACCCTTCCATCGGAAGCAGGCCGAAATACCCCGGCAATGTAGAGTCGCTCCTCGATCAGGGGGGTCGCTCGGCGCCCAGCGGTCATCCTCATCTATGGTGCCTGCTCGATGTCATTGAGGCGCCCCACTACAGAGAGGGTCGGATCGAACGTTGAACCAGGGTGGCGCCACGCCCCCCATGGGCTTCCAAAGCAGGGATGGAGCCGAATAGGGGTCAGTCACCGGCCCGCTCCTCCATCGCCGGCGACCACGGCAGGGAAGTCCAAGACCGAGACACAGCCAGGTGGAGCATCCACGAGTCGGGGGATGGTATTCATCGCCCGGGATACATTGAGCAACGAGTTCGCCGCGCCGGCTTCGACGCCGTCCGGCCAACCGAAGGTGGCAACAATCGGCGGCTCACCGTCGATCTCGACACGCCATGGCGGCTCGTCGTGGTCCTCGCGCCAACCCGGGCCCAGACCAAGCACCGCCGTCTGCTCGTTGATGATCGTCAAGAACGGCCAGTCTCCGCTGTGTGCGACAAAGGTCCATTGGGCCCCCGCCACCGTCCCCTCCTTTACCAGCAGACCCGAACCGGAGAGCACAGTGTCCACCTCGGCGAGTGCGATCCGCTTTTGCGCGAGGACCAAGTCACTGCATTCAATGCCCAGAGCGGTGGCTACCATGTTTGCCGATTGACGCATGGCCCACAGCCACGCGCCGTCGACAATCGACTCCTGCTCTTCAGCGGCGGGTGCCAATCCGATACCAATGCCCGTCCTAATCTGGTCCGCCGAGGGATATGAGGACACATGGTTGCGCTGCCAGGCCCGGATTGCACGAATTCGAGCGGTATAACCAGAAAGGAAAAGCGGGAAGACATCACTGATGAGTCCGGGGATGTTCCCCCCCGCTGCGAACGATGCGTTGCCCTCCTTCCCGGCCGCGTCAAGCTCGTCAAACTCGGGCTGCCCGGGAAGGAAGTAACCGCCGAGGCCGGTATACACATTCACTCCGGCCCGAAGCAGCCTGGCAATGAGTTCAACATCCCAACGCATGCCCGAGTAGATGGCCGCGTTCGGACGTGCGGCGAGAACGTCGGCAACGCTCTGAGTGGTGACGATGCCATTTGCGGTGCCGCCCACGAGTTCACCGGCATCAATCCCCACTTTCTCTTCAGCATGGACAAGCACGGCGACAAGCTCAAGCGAGCGATGGCCGTCGAGCCGGCGGACGATCTCGGAGCCAACGCCGCCCGTGTACAACTGCGCGAGTCTGATCATCGCCACTCACTCCTTTGGCCGAAGCCAGGCGCGGGGCACCAACCGCGGTCGGCATGGTCGGTGACGTCGCTGTTCCGCCGTCGACTGATCATGGCGCGATGTCCAGGCCGACATTGTCGAGCAGACGGACGGAGCCGAGGTCAATCGAGGCCAGCAGCCGTACTTGGTTCGTGAGCTCTTCGAGAGGCTGCATCGTGGCCGCCTCCACTGCGGTGAAGTAGCGAACGCACTTGGGGTCGCCGATGATGTCAGTGAACAGATCGGCAAGGTCCAGTCTTTCGCGGGTTCCGCCCAGCGCGGCATCTTGGCACGCGCATAAGGCTCGATACAACACCGGTGCAAGAGCCCGCTCATCGGCGCTCAGCCGGTCATTGCGGCTCGAAACTGCCAATCCGTCGACCTCGCGCACGGTAGGGCATCCGATCACTTCTACCGGCCAGGCAAGATCCTCGGCAAGACGTTGGAACAAGGCAAGCTGCTGCCAATCTTTCTCGCCGAAGTAGGCACGGCAGGGCCCGAAGATATTCCATAACTTGCTCATCACCATGGCAATGAGGTCGAGGTGTGCGGGCTCCTCCAGGTACGGAACGGCGCTGGACATGGCGGCGACGCTGACCGCCGTCATCGGCTCGCGGGGGAAGAGCTCATCATTGGATGGGGCAAAGATCAGGTCAAGGCCGACGCCTTCGGCAAGAGCGAAATCCCGATCGGCGTCGCGCTCGTAGCCGATCTGTGAGCTCATCCAGTCGAATGACGCGCCTCCGCCCCAGTACAGGGCGGTGCAATCATTGTCGGCTGCGGCCCGCTCTATCAACGACAGATGGCCGCTGTGCAACAGACCGCTCGTCCCTACCATCCCGACACGCTTCCCGCGGGACCGGATGTCATCAAGGCGGCCCCGTAGGTCAGAAATGGTGTGGACCTGTTCCATCACTGCTGCTGCCTGTCGAGCTTGCCATCCGTCGACCGCCCAACTTCCACTGTTCGACCGCTTGGGCGGACGGAACCTGCCCCTAAGGGCCTCTCCATCCATTCCAAGGGCCGGATAGGACGATCATTGGCACCCAGGAGACTCGCCTGATGGCTCACGGCAAGACCCTCCTCATTTGACCGCATTGGTGGAGAAGTCAAGTTCAGGCAGTGCCTGGTGGCAGAGAGCTCCACCGTCAATGGTTAGCTCGGTTCCGGTCACGTACTTCGCCTCGTCCGACGCCAGGTAGACGACACCGGCGGCGATATCCGCCGGCTCGCCAAAGCGCGGAACCATGATGTTCTTCTCGAATGCAGCGCGTCGTCGCGGGTCCTCAAGGATGGCCGCCATCACCGGCGATCCTGTGTACACGAATCCGACGACGATCACGTTGGATCGGATGTCGTCCCTTCCATAGTCAACGGCCATCTGACGACTCATGGCATTCATGGCACCCTTGGATGCATGGTACGCCGGACGCTCAGGCAGGGCCGATTTGGACGAGCTGGCCGAGATGTTCACGATCGATCCGCTGCCCGCTTTCCTCATCGCTGGGATGGCATACTTGCAGGCCCACAACGTGCCCATCAGCGCAATCCGCATGATGTTGTTGAAGGTCTCGTTGTCGACCAAGTCGACATGGGTATCTTTCCCGCTTCCCGCGTCATCGGAGATGGCGTTGTTGATCAACGTCGTCAACCGGCCGTAGTTCCCCACGGTTGTCTTGACTGCGTCGGCCACGTCGCTTTCGATGCCATTGTCAGCTTTGACAAAGAGGGCTCGGCCGCCAGCCTTGGCCACGCTCGCTTCGACCTCGCTTCCCATCCCAGCCGATCGGCCGGTGAATGCCACCGACGCCCCTTCCGCCGCCAGCATCTCGACGATCCCCCGCCCGATGCCACGCGTACCCCCCGTGACCAGGGCGACCTTGCCCTCAAGCCGCATGCCCGATTCCCCTCATCTCGCTCTCGAGGCGGTCCGTTCCCACGGTAACGCTCACCGTTTCTCTGAGCCGCTGGGTATCACCGCGACCTTAACATCTGATCAGCCTACTGAACAGCTGTATAGCTGGCTACAGAGCGGCAATTCGGTCTATGGGTCTTCAGAGAGGCGTTGCCTTCTCGTGGTCCCCGGCTCCCGGGAGTGACCGCTCTCGGGATAGAGGGCACTCCGCAGGATTTCCGACGTAGCTTCATGCCAGCGGCGAAATGCCACTTCGCCGTCGCCTCCACCAAGAACGTGTCTTAGATGTCGAGGTAGCAACAAGGGCCCGAGGGCGAGCACATTGAGGATTGCCGCAACAGCATGGGCATCAGCGGATGGTCGGGCCATGCCTATCTGCTCGCGCCGGCGAAGGTCGGCGGCACCTTCCTCGACTGTCCCGGCAAACCATTCGAGCCCCTCAGGCGACTCCTCAAGCAGCATGCGGCGAATGTAGGCCCGAAGCAGTGGCTGCTCTCTTAACAGCGCTTCGAACGCCGCCGACCGTCGAGCGTTGGCTTCGGCCGGGTCGGTCGAGTCCCCATCACCCTCCGTTGCCGATCGAAGTAGGGCGAGGACCCATTCCTCGACCGCTTTGACCACCCCTTGCTTTGATCCGAAGTGATGGTTCACCAGTGCAGGCGACACGCCGGCGACCTCGGCGATTGATCGCACCGTCGCACCTCGAACCCCTTCGTTGGCGATGAGTTGAAAGGCCGCGTCTCTGATTCGCGCCCGTCCAGTCAGATCATCAGATTTCCGGAGAGCATGCACCCATGTGAGGATAGCCAGCCACCTTTCTGCCGAGGTTGGGGCTCTGCGTCCGGGATGCGAGCGGTCGGGGCTACCGGCGTTGCACGGCGCCACCAGGCACCATAGTCTTTAGATGTAGATGTTTATCTCTCCCCCGACCTGGTCGACGTCCCGCTCGACCGGGAGCGAAGGAAGGCATGGAACATGGCATCGATCGGCCGAGTCATGGTGGAGTGGTCGACCACCTGACGAGGTCGGCCACCACCGTTCTCGCGGCCGGCACCGAAGGAGCGGTCTGATGGTTCCGGCCGCGCCGAAACCCAGTGCCCCCTGGATATTCGGGAACCGCCCCCTCCCGCAGACTCTCGCCCTGGCTCCCATCCTTCGCCGCCTGGTGGCCACAGCACTGTCGATGGAGCAGGAGGACCCGGGCATAGCCAAGTTGATCGAGGAGCTCTTGGCCCTGGAAGAGGACGTGGCGGCGCGGGGTCCGGCCGATCCTGCTCCGAGGATCGGGCCCGACGCAGAACCCGATCAGCGGGTGTACCTGGACCACGGGCGGGGCATCGGTTCCTACAATCCCTGTTTCCCCGAGTACGAGATCCGGGTGGAGGGCGAGAAGGCCTCGGGCACCGTTTCCTTCCCTCTCGCATACGAGGGTCCCCCCGGGTGGGTCCACGGCGGGTTCCTGGCCGTGTTCTTCGATTGCGTCATCCAGCACCACAACTGCGACTTCGGCGTGGCCGGCAGGACCACGTCGTTGCGCGTCGAGTACCGGCGTCCGACCCCCATCCAAGAGACCCTCGCATTCGAGGTCGAGCGATCCGCAGACGCCCGTCGCATCACCTCGCGGGCCCGTATCGAGCAGGACGGCGAGGTTCTGTGCCGGGCGACCATGGAGGCCGCGGCCGGCGACCGGTCCCGGCTTCCCGACGTCTCTCCTCGCCGGGACCGGCCGTGAGCCCATCGGGCCCATTCCCCCTCACCGTGGGGGAATTGCTCGAGGCCCGGGCCCGGGCCCGGGGAGATCATCCTCTTCTGATCTGCGACGACCAGATCCTCACCTATACCGACGCGGCCGTGCGCTCGGGCGCACTGGCCCGCGGCCTCATCGGCTCCGGACTGGGCCACGGCTCCCGGTTGGGGTTGATCTACCCGAACGGCCCCGAGTTCACCGTGGCCACCCTGGCCGCCGCCCGGATCGGCGCGGTGACCGTCCCCCTCAGCACCTTCTCGACGCCGTTGGAGCTCGGGACCCTGCTGCTCAACGCCGACATCGATACTGTCCTGGCCACCCTCGGGTACCGCACCCACGACTACGTGCAGAGTCTCTCCGAGGCGGTGCCCGGGCTCGACCTGCGCACGCCTCCACCGCTCTTCTCCCCCGCCCTCCCTGCCCTCCGCCGGCTGGCCTTCGACGCCCTCCCCCCCGACTGTGACCCGGCCTGGACCGTCCCTTCGGTCCTCGACGCCGGCAACCGGGTCGACACCGCAGTACTCCGGGCCGCCCAGGACGGGGTTCGGCCCTCGGACCGGCTGTCCATCATCCACACCTCCGGTTCGACCGCCGACCCAAAGGGGGTGATCCACACTCACGGATCGCTGATCAACCACCTACGCGTCCTCAATAGGATGCGCGCCTACGGGGAGCACGAGGTCCTCTTCTGCAACTCCCCGTTCTTCTGGATCGGCGGGTTCGCCTACGCCCTCCTCGGGACCCTCGAGGCCGGCGGGACGCTGGTCTGCTCCAACGCAGGCGAGGCCGCGGGCGTGCTCGACCTCATCGAAGCGACCCGCCCGACCATGGTCAACGGCTTTGCCCAGTCCGTCGCCCACCTGGCCAAGGACCCGTCGTTCCCCCAGCGAGACCTGACCTCCATCAAGCGGGGCAACCTCTACCCGATCATGACCGAAGCGGTCCGGCCGGCCGACCCGGAGTTGCGCCACAACATGCTGGGCATGACCGAGACGGGCAGCGTCTGCCTGGCCAGCGAGGACCAGTCCGATCAGCCCGAACACCGCCGGGGCTCCTTCGGCCGCCTCGTGCCCGGCATCGAGGGAACGGTGATCGACCCCCACACCGGGGCTGTCTCGGTGGTCGGCGAGGCGGGAGAGCTCTGCCTGCGCGGGCCGGCACTCATGGAGGGTTATTGCGGCCAGGAACGGCACGACACCTTCGACGTCGACGGTTGGTACCACACCGGGGACCTCTTCCACGTCGACGGCGAAGGCTACTTCTACTTCAAGGGCCGTCGCGGCGAGATGATCAAGACCTCGGGAGCCAACGTGTCCCCCCGTGAGGTCGAGAGCGCCATCCTGGAGGAAACGGGGTTGGCCGCCCACGTGTTGGGCCTGGACGACCCGGCCGCCGGGCAGCTGGTGGTGGCGGTGGTCCGGGTCCCCTCCACCGCCAATCCTCCCGACCCCGAGGAGCTGACATCGCAGCTGCGCCAACGCCTCTCCGCCTACAAGGTGCCCAAGCGCCTCCTCATGATCGACGAGGAGGACCTGCCCATGATGTCGAGCGGGAAGGTGGACATGGCGGCCCTCAAGGAGCGCATCGGTGGCCACTGACGCCCCCACCCTCCCCGCCCTCCTCCTGCGCAATGGGGAGGAGAAGGGGGCCAAGGCAGCCATCGTGACCGACGAGGGTTCCATCTCCCACGCCGAGCTCAACCGGGAGAGCTTCACCCTGGCCAGCCGGTTGGTCAGCGCCGGCATCGGCAAGTCATCCCGGATCGGTTTGCTGATGGACAACGGGATCGGATGGGCCTTGCTGGCCACCGCCGTCATGCGCACCGGGGCCGTGCTCGTACCCGTGAGCACGGTCCTCAAGCCCCAGGAACTGCACGGTCAGCTCCAGGCCGCGACGGTCACGGAGCTGGTCGTGACGCCCCAGTTCGAGGGTCGCAGCTACCTCGCCGAACTGGAGGCGGTGGCCCCGGAGATCGTAGAGGTCACGGCCGACGGCCGTCGGCACGCCGAACTGCCAAACCTCCGCCGGGTCTGGGCGAACGACGTCCTCCCCCCTGACCGGGCCGACGACGCCGTCGTCAACGCCCTGGAGAACAGGGTGGGCCCGGCCGACGACCTGGTCATCTTGTTCACGTCGGGCAGCCGGGGCACCCCGAAGGGCACCATCCACACCCACGGCGGGGCCATACGGGCCACCGAGGCCGGCCTGGCCTGTCGCCGTGTCAGGTCGGAGACGCGGCTCTACAACCCCATGCCCTTCTTCTCGACGGGTGGTTTCTCCGGCGGACTGATGACCGCTCTGGTTGCCGGGGCCACCCTGATCACCGAGGCCGTTCCGGAGCCCGTGCGCACCCTCGGGCTGCTGGAGCGAGAGCGTGTGACCCTGTTCGGGGCCCGAGCCAACCTGATCGGCATGACCGAGACGTTCGGGCCCTACTGCGGCGAACCTCTCGACGCCGACCTTCCCCCCGACGAGCACGGAAGCTGCGGGCGGCCCTTCCCCGGAGTGGAGGTCGGAATCTTCGATCCCGAGTCGGGAGCGGGGCTCCCACCCGGAGTCGTCGGCGAGATAGCGGTCCGCGGCCCCAACGTGATGCGGGGGATCTGTGGCCGGACCCGAGCCGAGACCTTCGAACCCGACGGCTTCTACCGCACCGGGGACCTGGGCATGCTGGATGGCGACGGGTGCCTCTGGTACCGCGGTCGAACCGATGACAGGTTCAAGGTGAAAGGAACACGACAGTGAGCTACGAGACCATCCTCTACGAGGTGGAGAACCGGATCGCCACCATCACCTTCAACCGGCCGGACCGGCTCAACGCCGTCAGCGAACTGATGATCAAGGAACTGAATGCCGCCTATGCCCGGGCCGAAGGCGACGACGACGTGTGGACGCTCATCGTCACCGCCACCGGCCGCGCCTTCTGCTCCGGGGCCGACGTGGAGAAGATCCCCGAGGACGGAAAGGTGCCCCACGAGGGCCGGTACCTCTCCCAGTACCACGAGTGGGAGGCCCCCCAGGAGGCGACTCCGCCCTTCCGAACCATGGCCAAGCCGATCGTGGTGGCGGTCAACGGCATCTGCTGCGGAGCCGGCATGGACCTGGTGACCACCGGTGACATCTGCATTGCGGGCGAGGACGCCACATTCTTCGATCCCCACGTCAGCATCGGCGTGGTCGCGGGCCGGGAAATGGTCCGGGTGGCCCGGGCCCTGCCCGTCAACGTGGCCATGCGCATGGCCCTCCTGGGCAAGCACGAGCGGCTGAGCGCCCAGCGGGCGTACGAGCTCGGGTTCATCACCGAAGTGGTGGCTGCGGACCAACTGGGTACGCGGGCTCGCGAGCTGGCGGAGATGGTCAACCGCAACGCGCCTCTGGCCGTCCGCGGCACCCGGCTGGCCATCCGGAAAGGCCTCGGGCTCCCTCTGCACGAGGCCGAGATCTTGGCCGAGGCCTTCCGGGAGCGGGTGCTCCACACCGAGGACTCGTTGGAGGGGCCCCGCGCCTTCCTGGAGAAGCGTCCGCCGGTTTGGCGGTGCCAGTGAGGACCGTTCGGCCTCCCGCCTGAACCGGCGTCAGCGAGGCCCTTCCCCCGCCTTCCGGTATTCGAGCTGCGGCTCCTGGGTCAGGGTTCGGGTACGTGGAAATGGGCGTCCCGCAGCTCGAACGCCCGCTTGGTGCCGTGCTCGGCCCGCGTCTTCACGAAATTGAACTCGTCCTCGTCGAAGCGCAGGTTGGTCCCGTAGGCGTGGAACATGTAGCTGGCCACTTCCTCGCCCTGGTAGGCCTGAAGCTGCTCCACCAGGCGGAACGACTCCTTGGCGATGACGATCCCGTCGGCCGGCATCCTGGCGATCTTGTGGGCCCACCAGTCGGCTCGCCCGGCCACCTGGTCGTCAGCCACCGTCTCGGTGAAGATGCCGAACTTGTCCAGCTCCGCCGCGGGCAACGTGTCCCCGGTCAGGAGCATCCGCCGGGCCAGAACCGGACCCAGCCGATAAAAGAACATGTGGAGCCCGCCGAGGGCAGGACCAAGCAGCCGTGTGGCCGGCATGCCGACGAGGGTGTCGGATGCGACAACGGAGATGTCCGACATGAGGGCCAGCTCGAACCCGCCGCCGAGGGCGTAACCACGCACCTCGGCCACCGTCACCTTGGGATAGCCGAGGTAATTGTGGTAGAAGTCGAATGTCTTGCGGTCCACGGTCAGGCGCCGGCGCTGGCTGGGTTTGTGCCTCGTGCCCTTGCTGTTTTCGTTGCTGTTTGCGCTGCCGTCTCCGTTTTCGTTCTGCGCGTCGGGGCCGTACCACGTGTAAGCATTGCCCATGTCGGCACCGGTGCTGAACACTCCTCCGGCGCCTCGGAGCACGACGACCTTGACGTCGTCGTCGTCGGCCAGCTGGTCGAGGTACTCCGCCATCTGCTGGCGCATCGCCGGATCGTAGGCATTGCGGCGGGCCGGGTTGTCGATGGTGACGCGGGCAATCCCGGTGGTCCGATCCTGCTCGAGCGCTACACGGGGATCACTCACGGTCGTCTTTCCCCTTCCCGGCCATCCAACCCACCAGTATACCAGATTCCTTTAGATGTTTATAGGACACGAGCTCGACCCTCGGTTCGTCCGAACCAGGCCGGTTGGGCACGGCGCCCCGACAGCCAACGGTCAGGAGGCCCGCCCGAACAAGGCGGCCATCCGTTGCGACATCTCAGCGAAAGGCGTACCTTTGAGCGGGTCCGGCTCACGGGGCAGGCCCAGGGCCCGCTCTCCGATCACGTTGCGCTGAATCTGGTCGGTCCCGCCGTATATCGATGAGGCGCAGGCGAACACCAGGGCCTCGGCGTAACGACCGGCTCCGGGACCGTCGGGTGGCCACAGGGTGGCGCCGGCCCCAAGGATGTCGCAGCCGATCTCGCCCGACAGCTTGAGCGTCCTGGTCTGGGCCAGCTTTCCGAGGTTGGCGAATCCCGCGCCGCCGCCCGTGGCCATCTCCACCTCCGACCGCCGGGCCGTCCACTCCCCCACCCGGGTGAAGGCGAACAACCGGGCCAGCTCCTGGCGAATGAGGGGATCCCCGGACCGGCCGTGCTGGCGGGCCAGCTCGATCAGCTCGGGCAGGCCGACCACCCTGCCGCTCGACGGGGGGGGTTCGAGCTCGACGGCCGCGCCGGCAGCCAGGTCCAAGAAACCACCTTTACGGCCGGCGGGCGGGAAGCCACGCATGCTTCCCCCGGCCCCGATGCCGGTGCGCTCGAACATGAGGGTCGTCTGGGTCACACGCCACCCGTTGTTGAGGCCCCCGATGAGGGCGGCGTCTTCGACCACGGCGTCATCGATGAAGACCTCGTTGAAGAGGGCGTGACCGGTGATCTCCACTAGGGGACGTATGGTCACGCCCGGTTGGTCCAAGGGAAAGGCGAACCACGAGATCCCGGCGTGCTTGGCCACCGAGGGATCGGTCCGGGCCAGCAGCATCCCGTAGTCGGCCCCGACAGCCATGGAGCTCCACACCTTTTGGCCGTTGATGATCCACTGGTCACCGTCGCGAACGGCCCGGGTCGAGAGGCCGGCCAGATCGGAGCCGGAGCCCGGCTCGCTGAAAAGCTGGCACCAGGCCTCGGTGCCGTTGTAGACGCCCGATACGAACCGTTCGATCTGCTCCGGGGTCCCGTGGCTGAGGATGGTGGGCGCGGCCATGAGCAGACCGAGTCCGGCCGGACCGGGGAGCGCCCCGTGTCGCTCGAAGGCGGACTGGACGACGCGGGGCGATCGGCGGGAATAGCCCCGACCGCCCCAGGAGACCGGGAAGTGCGGCGCGGTCCATCCGGCCTCACCGACCCGACGCCACCATGCGGCGACGGTCTGATCGGGATCCCAGTTCTCGTCCAACCAGGCGGTCACGTCCGCTTCGAGGCCGGCGTCCTCTGCGTGCACGTCGATCGGCGAGGCGGTCATGCCACTTGCCGGCCGAGAGACGTCACTCCCAGCAGATCCAGGGCATTCCGGCGCATGACCAGGTCGACCTCGTCGTCGGAGAAGGCGTGGAGCTCCTTGGTGAAGGTCAACGGGTCGGCCAGGCCTTCCCCATGGGGCCAGTCGGAGCCGAAAAGGACCCGCTCGGTGCCCAGCAGGTCGGCCAGTGTGCGCAGGTCCTCCTCGTAGTACGGAGTGACCCACAGGTGCCGGCGAAGGGTTTCGAGCGGATCCTCAGCAAAGGCCTGGGGGTGCTGGTTGGCCAACTTGCGCAACCGCTTCACCAGTACGTGAATCCAGTCCGAACCGTTCTCAATGCTGGCCACCCGAAGGTCGGGATGCCGCTCGAACACACGGTGGACGACCATGCTGGCCACCGTGTCGTGGATGGGCCGATCGGACACCAGGAGCCGGGACAGCACGTCCACGCTCCGGAACGGCTCGAAGTAGTCCTGAGCCCCCCAGGCCCCGGCGAACATCTCGTATCCGCTGTCCCCGAGATGGAAGGCCACAGGTATCCCGGTCTGCGCCAGCCGGGCCCACACCGGATCGTGGGCGGGGTCGCCGAGCGACCGCCCCCGGCCGTCGGTCGTGGGCACCGGGGCGGGCCGCAGGTGGACCATGCGCACCCCCCGGGTCAGGAGCCATTCCAATTCCTCGAGCGCGGCCTCCGGGTCGGCCAACGACAGCATCGGGGTGGCGACGATCCGGTTGCGGTACGAGAAGCCCCAGTCCTCATCCAGCCACCGGTTGAAAGCCTTCAGCGTGGCCACGGTGGCCGGGATGTCATGGCGCAACCCCTGTTCGATCCCGCAGGCCAGGGTGGGGAACATCAGGATGGCCTCCAGGCCCTGTTGGTCCATGGTGGCCAGGCGGGCCTCCGGGTCCCGGTACTCGGGATGAATGGGCTCGACCCGGGGCAGGGTGCGGGGGTCCACCCCTTCGGGGACCTGGCCGCGGAAGAGGGGATCCATGCAACCGGGGACGATGACGGGGTCGAAGGTGGGGTTAGGGACGAACTTGAACTTTCGTCCCCCGACCAGGAGCACCTTGTGGCTTCCCTGGTCGAGCACCTCCACCCCCCGCTGCCTGAACCTGGGATCCAGGTGGCGGGTGCAACAATCGAGCGACTCGTAGTAATGGTTGTCGGCGTCAACCGGTCGATGCTCGTTCCCCATGACCATCTCCGTTCCCTGGTCGATCAGGCTATTTGTCTATCCGATAAAGCTTAAGATATTTTACGACCACGGGCAACCGGTTCAGCGGTACACCGGGAGCTTCGTGGGCCCCGGACGGTGCTGGTACCGCGCGACGGTGTTTGGCATGCGCTTCCACCGCGGGTGCGGGTCGTCCCGGAGCTCCGGGCTCATGGATCCCAGTAAAGGTCGGTCATGGATTTCCCCCCGGCCTCGCTCGCCCGAGCTTCGATCACCCCGGACTTACGAGCCTAAACGATCCATATGATTTGATTCATGGACGAGGCTCTTTATCAGCATCCTTCATGCGCCACCAAGGCCTTCGGCGGCTATCCTCGAACGACTCGCCTTCGAGAGACCGGGGTAGGACCGTGGCTGCGGGCAGGGAGGGACACCGAGTGCAACGTGAAAAGCCGCAGCTAGTCGCCGACGAACTGCGCACCCTGATCGTCAGTGGTGAGCTCTCCGACGGCGAGTCCCTCGGCCGTGAGCCCGACCTGGTCGAGCGCTTCGGGGTATCCCGGCCGTCGCTCAGGGAGGCCCTGCGTATCCTGGAAACGGAAGGGCTGATTCGAGTCGTCCGGGGCCTGCACGGGGGCGTTGTCGTCCAGTCACCGGACCACCGGATGACGGCCCGGACCGCGGCCCTCATCCTGCAAGCCCGTAACGTCTCGCTGGCCGACGTCTTTGCGGCCAGGAGCATGGTGGAGCCACTTGCCGCCAAAGCCGTGGCCTCCTCTCGCAAGCGGAAGTCTGCGGCCGTCGAGCTTCGGCGCCTGATCGAAGAGGAGCGAGAAGCCCTCGACGATCCGGAGGCGTTCGGCCAGGCCAACGCCCGGTTCCACGAGCGCCTCGTCGCCCTGGCTGGCAACCAGACACTGATCATCCTGACCGAGATGCTCAACGAGATCGTGGTCCGAGCCGTCACCGCGGTGAGCCGCGGCGCGGACAACGTCGGTTCGAGCGCCACCCGCCGACGGGGCATTCGTTCACAAGAGCACCTGGTCGATCTCATCGAGAAGGGGAAGGCGGCCGAGGTCGAGGAGCACTGGCAATCGCACATGTCCATCGTGAGCAAGGTCATGTTGGGCCAGGACGCCGAGACGGTCATCGACCTCTTGCACCACGAGACCTGAGCAAGCCACCCTCCTCCGTCCTCTTGATGGGTCTGCCTCAGCCGGCCGAGCCGGGACGGGAGAAGAAGAAGTCCTCGGCGTTGCCATAGAGGTAGTTGTCCAGCACGTCGGGAGGAAGATCGAGGGCAGAAGCCTCAGTGACCGTCCTGGTGATCGACAACACGGGCGAGTCGGAGGCGAAGATGATCCGGTCCTGGCCGCGGGTCCGCATGAAATGCAGCAACGACTCGGGGAGTCGCTTGGGAGACCAGGCTGAGGTCATGAGGCGCAGGTTTCCGTACTTGATCATGAGGCGGATGGCCGTGTCCCACCAGGGATCGGCCCCGTGGATCATGGACAGCTTGAGCTCGGGGAAGTAGCAACAGACGCGGTCCAAGTAGATGGGGTTCTGCACCTCGCCCGGAATGGGAGGCCCCGGGAGCCCTGTGTTCATGCACAACGGGATGTCGAGCTCGCAGCACTTCGTGTACAACGGAAAGTAGACCGAATCAGTCGGCGGATAGCGACCGTCCCCCCAGAAGCTCGGGCCTACGGTGAGGTAGGCCACTGGGTTGCTGGCCACGAACGACTCCAAGCGCCTTGAGCGTCGGCATAGGCTTGAGCAGGTTGTGGCCACCGAGCCCCAGGCTGAAGCGCTCCGGGTGGGCCTCGACGAACTCCTGTGCCCGCTGGGAGGGCTTGATGCTGTTGGTCAGCAGGACCGCCCGGCGTACCCCGTGGGCGTCCATCTCCTCGAGCATCTCGGGCAGCTCGCGGCTACGCATGTTGAAATTCGACTTGAAATAGTCCTCCTTCACCCGGATCATCCAATCCGGTTGCACGACATCCCCCATGTCGACGTTGCAGAGACAGTCGTGGGCTCGATCGACCGTGGTCAAGAGAAGCTCCCTTCGTTGTGGGCACACGGTTGTTGGTCAGGAGTCGCCTCCGAGGAACTTGTTCCTCGGTTACCTACCAGGCATGGGCGACGGCATCCCCGTTGTCGGCCAGGAGGGCCCGGAGCTCCCGTTTGTCGGTCTTGCCGGTAGCCGTACGCGGTAGGTCGTCGATCACGTACATGGCCTCGGGACACTTGAAGGCGCCCAGGCGACCCAGGACGAAGCCCCGGATGTCCTCCAGGCCGGGCGCGGCGCCGGCCCGCGGCACCACCACGGCGCAGACCCGCTCCCCCATCTGATCCTCGGGCAGCCCGATGACGGCGACGTCACTGATGTCCGGGTGCTCGAACAGGACCGCCTCGACCTCGGCGCAGTACACGTTCTCCCCGCCCCGGATCACCATGTCCTTCAATCGATCGACCACGTAGACGAAGCCGTCCCCGTCCATGTACCCGAGGTCCCCGGTGTGGAACCAGCCGTCGACGAACGACGCCTTCGTGTCGTCGGGACGGTTCCAGTAGCCCTGGGCCACCTGGGGCGAGCGAAAGCAGAGCTCGCCAACCTGGTCAGAGCCGAGGCTGCGGCCGTCCTCGCCCTCGATGCGAATGTCGGCCGTGAGATTGGGCCGACCAACGCTGTCGGGGTGGGATCTGTATTCCGACCCCACGTTGGTGACCACTGCGGACGTGGTCTCGGTGAGCCCGTATCCGTTCAGGATCTGCACGGACTCACCGAAGAGGGAGACCGCCCGCTTGGGCAGGTCGGGCGGGACCGCCGCCCCACCCATCGGAATCGTTCGTATGTCGAGGCCGAGCTTTCCCACGTCAGGGTGGCTGAGGACTTGGCGGGCGATGGCCGGAACCCCGCCCAGGCCGGTGACGTTCTCGGCCTGAGCCAGGGCCAGCCCCTCTTCGACCGACCACTTCCTCATCAGCACCATCTTCGAACCAGACAGGGCCCCGCCCACGATGGCGGCTATCCCGCCGATGTGGAACAGAGGTGAGGCGGCGACGGCCGCCGACTGCCTGGGCGGCGGGTCCGGGCGGTCGGTCATGGCCGACTCCCTGGCCCCCATGAAGGCCATGTTCATGAGGTTGGCGATCGCGCTGCGGCTGGTTCCCAGGGCACCCTTGGGATATCCGGTCGTGCCCGAGGTATAGAGGATGGTCACCGGGTCATCCGGGCCGGTGGCGGCCAACTCCTCCTCGGACAGGGGATCACCCGCGGTCAGGGTATCGATGGCGACGCTCTGGTGCTGCTCGGCGTCCGAAGTCCGGGTGGCAATCAGCACGGGAGCCCCGGCCCGGTCCCAGCCGGCACCGGTGAGCCGCTGGAGACGCTCCTCGTCGGTGATGACAGCCTTTGCCCCCGCGTCCTTGATGGCGAACGAGAGCTCGGGCCCGCTCCACCAGGCATTGAGAGGGACCACGATGGCCCCGAGCAAGGCCGCTCCCCAGAAACCGACCACGAACTCCGGGAGGTTGCGCATGGCCAGCGTCACCCGATCGCCCGGTCCCACCCCGAACATCTCGCGCAGGGCGCGAGCCAAACTGAGTGAACGCTGCCGGACTTCTCTGAAGGTGAGCCGCTCCTCTTCGAACACGATGTGAACGAGATCCTCGTGCTGGCGGCTGGCCTGGAAGCAGTCGATGATGGTCCGGGGAGCCCGGATGAACGACCGGAGGGGCACCCCGTCCACCGTCACCGTGTCGAGCTCGAAGGGTCCACCCGGGCCGATCAACGGCTGGAGACGAGAGTCGTCGCGGTAGATCGGAGCCACCCCTGCGTGCTGACCGTCCTCGACCACCGACACCCCCGTCGCTTCAGCAAAACGTCTAGATAATATTAGCGCACGGTGGTCTCGACCGGCACGGGGTCGAACCGCACCGGCATGGCCTCGAGTCCACTGGCGAAGTTCGAGGCGCGGCGGGGCAGCACGTCACCGGTGGCCAATTGGATGTCGGGCAGGCGGCGGAGCAGCTCGCTGAACATCACCTTGAGCTCCAACCGGGCCAAGGAGGCCCCCAGACAGTAATGCCGTCCGAACCCGAAGGCGATGTGGGGGTTGGGCTGGCGGCGGATGTCGAACACCTGCGGGTCGGCGAACACGTCCTCGTCCCGGTTGGCCGATGGGTAGAACAGGATGACCTGGTCTCCCTCCCCCATCTTGTGGTCACGGAACTCCAGGTCCCGGGTAACGGTGCGAGCCATATTCTGGATGGGCGACACCCACCGGATCATTTCCTCCACCGCGATCATCAGATCGGCCGAACCGTTGCGCAGGTCGGCCATCTGATCCGGGCTCTCCAGGAGGCCCAGCATGCCGCCACTGATCACATGCCGGGTGGTCTCGTCCCCGCCAATGAGGATCAACAGCGTCTCGTACACGATCGACTCGTCGTCGAGACCCTGACCGCCTACCTCCGCCTGGCACAACGTGGTCATGAGGTCGTCCCGAGGGTTGCGCCTGCGGTCGGCGATGACCTGCAGCTGGCTCTCCCGGAACTCCTGGATGGCGTTCTCGCCCGCGGCGGGCGGCCCGGCCGGGGTGGGGCGCATCAGGACCTCCGACCAATGGAGCAGCTCCTCTTGCATATCGCTCAGGCCGAGCATCTCGGCGATGACCATGAGGGGGAGCCGGGCAGCCACATCCCACACGAAGTCGCACTCTCCCCGCTGGCAGACATTGTTGATGATCGTCCGGCAGAACTCCCGCAACTGGGGTTCCTGGTCGCCGACCCGCTTGGGGGTGAAGCCCCGGTTGACCAGCGACCGACGCTGCTGGTGGGCGGGGTCGTCCATCGAGATCATCATGGGCAGCGCCTGACCGTGCGGCCGCGGCGCGGTCCGACTGGAGAAGTCCTCGGGGTTCTTCTCAATGGCCAGGACGTCCTCGTAGCGCGAAATCCCCCAGACCTGGCCCAGCGGGTCGTAGTAGACCGGCGCTTCCTGGCGCAGCTCGGTCCAGATGGCGTGGGGATCCTGCGCGTACCAGTCCCCGTCGAGAAGATTCAACCCGTCCCTCATCTCGCTCCCCTCCGCTGGTGGTGACACCGCGAACTGTCTCTATCCTTGCCGACCGGACACGCCCAGTCAGAACTCCGTGCCGCCGTCGATGTTGATGACCGGGCGTGAGGTTGTCCGGCCACGCAGGCTTGACGCCCACCTTGTGAAGCTGTAGATATTTCGCGTGTCCCTCGGCTCTCCGTCCTACCACCCGAGCGTCCGTGTCGTGACGGAAGGGCACGTGACGACCGTCATCATCGACAACCCGGCGGCCAAGAACGCGTGCACCGGCGACATGTGGGTCGCCCTCGGGGCGACCTTCCGTGACCTCTCCTACTCGGGCGCCCGAGCCATCGTGCTCACGGGGGCGGGCGGGGACTTCTGTGCCGGCGCCGACCTGGTCGGCGGCGGGGGCGGCGGTTCGGCCGCCGCCCCGGGTCATATCCTTCATGGCATGCGGGTCCTCGCCGACGTCGTCCTTTCCGTACACGACTGCCCGGTGCCGGTGATCGCCAAGGTCGACGGGGTGTGTGTCGGGGCCGGCCTCGGCCTGGCCCTGGCCGCAGACATGATCTGGTGCTCCGACCGAGCCCGCTTCTCGGCCATCTTCGCCAAGCGGGGCCTGAGCCTGGACTTCGGGACGTCCTGGCTGCTCCGGCAGCGCATCGGGGTGCACCGGGCCAAGGAGATCACCCTGACCGGGAAGATGATCAGTGCGGCTGACGCCCTGGCCCTGGGCCTCGTGAACGCGGTGACGCCGGTCAACGAACTCGATCGAGCGACCGGGGAGATCGTCGATGCCGTGGCCGCCGGGCCGCCGGTGGCCCTGTCCATGGCCAAACGGGAGCTCGACAATGCGGCCCACGCTTCGCTGGGTCAGGCCCTCGAAGCCGAGGCGCTGGCCCAGAGCATCAACGTGCAGACCGACGACTTGAAAGAGGCGCTGACGGCCTACGCCGAGCGCCGACCACCCAATTTCACCGGCCACTAGGACTGCGATGGATGAGAGCGACGGTTCCGAGGACTGGCAGGAGGTACTCGACAACCTGGAGCAACGCCGGGCCGCGTCACGGGCCATGGGTGGGGAGGAGCGCCTGGAAAGGCACCACAATGCCGGCAAGCTCGACGCCCGGGCCCGGATAGACCACCTGCTCGACCCCGGGTCCTTCTTGGAGATCGGCACCCTGGTGGGCGGGCCCGACGCCCCGGCTGACGCGGTGGTCATCGGCTCGGGGTCCGTCGATGGGCGTCCGATCATGGTTGCGGCTGAGGACTTCACCGTGCTCGCCGGCACGATCAGTTCGGCGGCCAACGCCAAGCGGTACCGCGTGGCCGAGATGGCGGTGACCGATCGAGTACCGCTGGTGATGATGCTCGAAGGTGCAGGCTTCCGGGCCGATGGCACAGTCCCACCCTCGCACCCCGACCGATCTGCTGGCCCAGGCCCGCTGCTCGGGCCGGGTCCCACTGGTGACCGCCATCCTCGGAGCTTCGGCCGGCCATGGGGCGCTGGTCGCCCCCATGTCGGACTTCACGGTGATGAGCGCCCAGGCCTCGGTGTTCACCGCCGGGCCACCCGTCGTCCTCGAGTCGATCGGCGAGCAGATCACCAAAGAGGACCTGGGCGGTCCCAACGTGGCCGTGGCCAGCGGCCTGGTCCACAACTCGGTCGCCGACGACGCGGCCGCCCTCGACCTGGTGCGGTCCTACCTGAGGTACTTTCCCTCCTCGGCCTGGTCGTACCCGACGCGACGTCGAAGGTGGCGACGACGGGTTCCGAGCCGTGCCCGAGCTCTTGGACATCGTGCCCCGCAACGGCCGCCGGGTCTACGACATGCACGACGTCATCGACGTCGTCTTCGACGAAGGCTCGTACTTCGAGGTGCAGCCTGACTTCGGTCGGTCGCTGATCTGTGCCCTCGCCCGCCTGGGCGGCCATCCCGTCGCCGTGGTGGCCAACCAGCCCCAGGTCCTGGCCGGCTCCCTTGACTCGGACGGGGCCGACAAGGGGGCCCACTTCATCACCGTCGCCGACTCGTTCCATGTGCCCATCGTCTTCCTGGCCGACAACCCGGGGGTCATGCCGGGCAGCCAGTCGGAGCGCCAAGCCATCCTGCGCAGCGGGGCCCGCATGTACGCGGCGCAGACGCAGGCCCGTGTGCCCAAGTTCACCGTCACCCTGCGTAAGGCCTACGGGTTCGGGTCGATGGTCATGGGGATGATCCCCTTCGACGGGCAGTCGGCGACCTTCGCCTATCCCGGGGCCACTATGGGTGCCATGGGAGCGGCGGCCATGAGCCGGGCCCGGGGTTCCGATCAAGACGAGGCGACCCTGCTGCGCCACATGGAGGTCGAGGCGTCGTTCCGGTCGGCCCAGAGCTTCGGCCAGGACGAGCTCATCAGCCCGGTCGAAACCCGCGACTGCCTTCTCCATGCGCTCGAGCGAGGCCTGTACCGTCGCCAGGCGACGCCGGAGCCCGCGGCCCGCATCGCCATCACGCCCTGAGGAAGGTGGCGGCCTGCCGGGGCCACACCTTCGGAGCCGCTCGGAGGGTAGCCGCTAGCATAATATGTAGATACTTTTGTTCTCCGAAAAGGATTCCGCCTCGCCATGACATCGATGCCGGCCTCTCCAGGCCCGACGGACTACCAGACGATTGCCTACGAGACCCGTCCGGCAGATCGTCTGGCGATCCTGACGCTCAACCGCCCCGACCACCTCAACGCGTTCAACCGTCAGATGTGCGAGGAAGTGAGGGATGCATGGCACCGAGTCAAGGCTGATCCGGAGGTCAATGCGGTAGTCCTCCGGGCCGCAGGCGATCGAGCCTTTAGTGCCGGGCTCGATGTCCACTCCGACTATGGGCAGCCCGATGACGTGTGGAACCACGGCGATCCGGGCGAGCTGCTGAGCCCCAAATGGCAACAGGTCTGGAAACCGGTGGTCTGTGCGGTACAGGGAATCTGTTCGGCCGGTGCTTTCTACTTTCTCAACGAGTCGGAGATCGTCATCTGCTCGGACGAGGCGACCTTCTTCGACTCGCACGTCAGTCGAGGATTCGTCTGCGCCCTCGAGCCCGTGGGTCTGATGCGGCGTATTGGGCTGGGTGAGAGCCTGCGCATCGCCCTCATGGGCAACGACGAGCGGGTCACGGCCGACACCGCGCTTCGAATTGGTCTGGTCACCGAAGTGGTTCGGCGAGAGGCATTGTGGAGCCGGGCGTATGAGATTGCGAAAATGATCGCGGCCAAGCCCACGTCGGCAACCCAAGGCACTGTTCGGGCCATTTGGGAGTCACTGGACAAGCCCTACCGGGCCGCCATGGAGCAGGGGCTCCTCTACACGCGGCTGGGCAATCCCATCGGTCAGGCTCAACTTGGCCAGGACGGCATCCTGTCCGTCGACTACCGGACCCGATGATGGCCGGGTTCGACGACGGGGTCGAACTTCGATCACGGATAGAGGCCATCCTGGCCATCGACCCAGCCGCTCCGGCGATGGAGTTCCAAGGCAGATGGCACACGTGGGGAGAGTTAGCCGAGGTGGCGCAGGCCCTGCGCCACCTCCTGGACGAGAGCGGGGTGGCCCCCGGGTGCCCAGTGGGTGTGCTGCTCAGGAACCGGCCCACGGCGGTGGGCCTCCTGCTGGCGGTCATCCAGGCCGGCGCCTGCGCCGTCGCCATCAACCCGGACAAGCTTGACCGGACCTGCACCGAGCTCCGTAACCTTGCGCTCCCCTTCGTCGCCGGTGAGAGAGGCGACGTGGCGATGATCGAGGACTGTGACCCAGGGGCGACCCTCATCGCGGCCGAAGACCTCGGCACCCTGCACGTCGTCCGCCCGGGCAAGGAGCGAGTCATTCGGGGCCAACCCGGTGTGGCCGTGAAGATGCTGACCAGCGGAACCACTGGGCCACCGAAGCGAATCGATCTGCGCACGGTCACCCTTTCTCGGGCGTTGCTTGGCGCCAAGTACTACGAGGCGGCCACCTGGGAAAGGCCGGAGCTGCGAGAGGGTGTGGCCGTGGTCAATTCACCACTTGTCCATCTCGGCGGCCTGTTCCGGATCCTCCAATGCGTGGCCGATGGACGGCGCTTCGTGCTCCTCGAACGCTTCACGGTCGAATCGTGGTCAGAGGCGGTGCGGACATATCGACCTCGGACAGTGAGCCTGGTCCCCACCGCTCTGCGCATGGTTCTCGAGTCCGACCTCGATAGGGAAGCTCTTTCGAGCGTCAGATCGGTGGTCTCGGGTACAGCCCCGCTCTCACCCGACGATGCCGAGGCCTTTACCGCCCGATTCGGGGTGCCGGTGCTTGTCACCTACGCGGCGACCGAGTTCGGAGGCGGGGTCGCAGGTTGGAACCTCGCCGACTACCGACAGTTCGCCTCGTCGAAGCGTGGAAGCGTGGGTCGGGCCCACAGCGATTGCCAACTTCGAGTGGTTTCGCCTGAAGGCGAGCCGCTGCCGCCCGGAGAAGAGGGCCTGCTCGAGGTGAAGGCAGGCCAGCTCGGACGCGAAGCTGGGTGGATCCGGACCACCGACCTGGCCCGACTGGACGAGGACGGCTTTCTCTGGATCCTGGGCCGTTCGGACGAGACCATCATCCGTGGTGGCTTCAAGGTGCAACCCGAGGAGGTCCGCATGGCCATCGAGAGACACCCGGCGGTCGGTGGTGCCGTGGTGATCGGCGTGGCCGACAGGCGCCTGGGGGCGGTCCCGGTGGCTCTCGTCGAACTTCGGGCCGATGCCCCTCCCGTTACTGCAGAAGACGTCCTGTCTCACATCGAGCAGCAACTTGCTCGGTATGAGTTGCCCGTCGAAGTTCGATTCGCCGAATCTCTGCCCCGGACGCCAGTCGGTAAACCGGATCTTCAAGCAGTGCGATCGATCTTCGAAGGCCAACGTCCATGACTACACAGCCACGGAGCCTCGCCAATGAGACCGCCGCCGCCGAATGATGAAGATGGTCGTGCAAAAAGGCGGCAGCCGATCTCGTTCAGGTCAGATACTTCGGGCGCCGACGGTCTCGCCGATCACTCATCCTCGGGGATCGGCGTTCGAACCGCCCATCGGCCTGGGGTCGACCAAGATCTTGCTGTCGACGACCGACCCGACCAACAAGTCAAATGCCCCATCGACCTGGTCGAGCGGGACGTTCCTGGTGACCAGCGGACTCGGATCGATCTGACCGGTCATGAAGGCATCGATGACCGAGCGGAATTCCTGGGGGCGGTAATAGACGGAGAAGGCCACGGTGAGCTCCTTCATCAGAGCCATGGCCGGGAGGTAGGGATCCGGCTCCACGCAAACGCCGGCCACCACCACCCGTCCCTTTGTCCGTGTCGCGGCCACGCACTGATCGAGCAGCCCGGGCTTCCCCACGCAGTCGATGACCACGTCGTACCCGTCGCCCAGCTCGTCGGTTGCCGGGTCGAGCACGCCAGTAGCACCAAAGGTCCCACTGAGCTCCCTCCGAGCCGCCACCGGGTCGGAGACCACGACCTCCCTCGCTCCCAGGACCTGGGCCCACTTGGCGGTGGTCAGACCGACCGGTCCGGCCCCGATGACCAATACCGAATCGCCGTCGCCGATAGTGCCGACCCGGGCGGTATGGAGGCCCACGGCGAAGGGCTCCACCAGGGCGCCGACGGACGGAGGCAGTCCCTCGGGAAGGGCAAAGGACAGGTCGGCACTCACGGCTGCGAACTCGGCGAAGCCACCGGGGCTCCCACCCAGGCCGATGAGTCTGGCCGATTCGCAGTGGGCGACCTCTCCGGCCTGACACCATGAGCACACTCCACAAGACAGCACGGGTAGCACGGCCGCAGTCGTTCCGATGCGCCACCGATCCCCGACCCCCCTACCCAGGGCCACTACCTCACCGCAGAACTCATGGCCCATCACCGTGCCATGGGGCATGGCCGATCGCGCTTTCAGATCCGACCCGCAGATGCCGCAGGCCGTCACCTGAATCACCAGCTGGCCCGGGTCGGGTGCAGGATCACTGACCTGCTCCACGTTCATGTCCCCGTGGCTACCGAGTACTGCCGCACGCACAATGATCCCCCCTTGATTCGTCCACTTCGGACCGGCTTCTACTGGTGCACAGACGAGCCCTCACTGCCGACGCCAGGGCTCATCGTGTTCTCGCTACCTCGTTCATCGGGTCGCCTCGGCGATCTTGGTCGGGATATCCGGGTACCGCTTGGTGTGGGCGCCCCCGTCGATGAGATAGAACGAGCCAGAGATGAAAGAGGCCTCATCCGATGACAGGAATGCCACCAGGTTGGCGATCTCCTCAGGATCGGCATAGCGGTCAAGTGGGGTGTTCTCTCGAAATTCATCGACGATGGACGGGACGAACCAAACACCCTCGGTCAATCCAGTGCGAACGAGACCGGGGCCGATGGCGTTCACCCGGATGCCGGCGCCACCCAACTCCATGGCGGCCACCTCGACGAGCATCTTGGTGCCGGCTTTCGACGCGCAGTAGGCGCTCAGTCCCAGGCCGGGCTGAACGGCATTAAGGCTGGCAGTGACCACAATGGAGCCGCCCGGCCCCATGCGTCGGGCCGCGTGCTTGATGGTGAGCACGCTGCCCACCACGTTGACCTCGAGCACGCGCGTCCACTCGGCGATATCGATGTCAACGATGGCCGCACTCGAACCGACGCCGGCGTTGGCGAAGGCGATGTCGAGGCGGCCAAACTCGTCTATGGCCAGTGAAGCCAGCGCCTCGACGTCCGATTCCTTGGACACGTCGCAGCCGAGCGTCCGGACCGAATCGCCGAGCTCGTGTCTTACCGACTCAAGGGCCTGGTCATTGACGTCACCGACCACGACCACGATCCCGTCGTGAACGAACCGGCGAGTGGTGGCGAGTCCGATGCCGGATGCACCTCCTGTGACCAGGGCGACCTTCCCCTTGGCCTGGCCGGGCTCCACCATGTCAGGCACCGACGGGCGCTTCGACCTGCGCCTCCTTCCACCCCTCGTTGTTCTCCCGGACGACGGAGACGATCTGATCCCATCGGGCCAGGCTCTCGGAGATCTTCATGTCGAAGGAGCTGACCCCTCGAAACTCGAGCACTTCAACGCCCTCATCACCGGCCGAGTAGGCGTAGGGGGCATCGTTGGGGACGAAGAACCCGCCACCGGCAGCGATCGTTCGGCGGCCCATCCTCACTTCGCCCTTCAACACGTAGTAGAGACAGTCAGCGCTGTGGGAATGACGGGGCAGGGCGTATCCGGGGCCGAACCATGACCAGATGAGGCTCATGCCGTTGCCGCCCGACTGCTCGAAGAGCGTCTTCACCACGTGGCCTGAGGACATCGCCCATTCGGTGAGCTGGTCGGGGGCCTCCGGCGACATCGTGGGCATCGACATCATCCCGGTGTCGTACAGGGGACGGGCGTCGTCTGCGCCGTACAGCTCGATTCCTTGGCGCTTTCCCTCGGCGCGGTCGGGAACGTTCGATGCTGTCATGAACCAACCTCCATGGGAGATGTTGACGGGCCGACTCGTCTGTCCTCACCATATACATCAATACATTTACCTGCCACTTCCCGGGCCCGTCGCCGCTGTCCTCTCCGGCGACACCGGCTCAGCCAGGCCGACCGACGACCGATGAGGGGTGGCTGCCTCGGAAGTTCTATCCACGTGCGATGTGTATGACATTCGGGAACCGATCCAGAACGGAGAGGAGGCGACGGGACGAGGCACCGTCCACACCCTCACTGTCATCGGCCAACAAGTTGCAGAGCCGTTCCAGGCGGCAGTGCCCTACGTTATGGCGATGATCGCTGTCGATGAGGGCCCCAGGATGACGGAGTGAGGGGCCCCCTGCCCGAGGATGTCGCCATCGGCTTGGCTGTCCGCGCCCATTCGGCCGAAGCTGAAGCCGGTGTCGGATTCGTGTGCTGGGAGCCATCGGTTTCGTTGCGGGCTTTGGACACAAGGGAGAGCAGATGACCGACGGGGCACGTGAGACGACGCCGTGGCGTCGCCATCCAGGAGAGATCGAAGCAGGTCTCATCACCTGGGCCCGATCGCTCGGCGACTCCGATGCAAAGGTGACCGAGGTCCGAATGCCCGATAGCGGCATGTCCAACGATACCGTCCTGTTCCGTCTGGGGGGCGAGGCACTCGTCGCTCGCCTGGCCCCCGCGCCTGGCTCCTACCCCACGTTCCCGAAGTATGACTTGAACTTCCAGCAGCGGGTGATCGAGCTCGTGCGGAGTCGGACTGCGGTCCCCGCTCCTGAGATTGTCCGCATCGAGTCGTCCGAGGAATGGCTTGGTGTGCCGTTCATGGTCGTGCGGGCCGTCGACGGCGTGGTCCCATCTGATAGCCCGCCGTACCTCCTGGATCCGACCGGCTGGTTCCTCCAGGGCACGCCGGATCAGTGGAAGCGGTTCGAGATCTCGACCATCGAGGTGCTCGTGCAACTGCACCGGGTCATCGATGACGGCGAGGAGACCGCCTTCCTCCACCTCAGCGAGCCGGGTGACACGGCGCTGGCTCGGCAGCTGGCGTCCCACCGCCGGTATTACCAGTGGGCGAGCCAGGGTCTTACCGTTCCGATCCTCGAGCGAGCGTTCGACGTGCTGGAGGCCACGATGCCGCCGAACGACCGTCATATCCTGAATTGGGGCGACGCCCGGCCCGGCAACATCATCTACCGCGATTTCGAGCCGGTCGCCGTACTCGACTGGGAAATGGCGGGCGTCGGCCCTCCCGAAGTCGACCTGGCGTGGACCACGTTCTTCCAACGGTTCTTCGCCGGGATCGCCGACGAGTACGGATTGCCGCCCGTGCCCACCATGTTCGATCGGTCCGAGACCGTGGCCGCCTACGAGGGTCTGTCCGGCGACACCCTCGACGACCTGGCCTGGTACGAGGCGCTGGCCGGGCTGCGCTTCGGCATCATCCTCACCCGCATGAGCAAGCGGAGCATCGCGTTCGGCGCCAAGACCATGACAGAGGACCCAAACGACCTGATGCTGTTTGCGCCGTTGCTCGACCGGATGTTGAGAGACCTATAGCTGACTGGGCACTGGGCCACCTGCTCGGCGGGTTGCCATGCCTGAAAATAGAATTGTCATCAAGCCAGAATTATCACGACACTCAGAAAAGAAGTAGGTTCTCAGCGGATCGTGAAGCCGCTTGACAACCGAAGGAGGCCACCATGTCCCGCATCCTCAACTATCCAGTGTTCGACGCAGACAACCACATGTACGAGACGACGGACGCGTTCACCAAGTACCTGCCCAAGGATTATGAAGGCCTGGTCAAGTACGTGCAGGTGAATGGCCGGACGAAGATCGCTCTTCGGAATGTCATCAGCGAGTACATCCCGAACCCGACCTTCAACAAGGTGGCACCCCCGGGACGCCAAGAGATGGAATTCCGGCTCAAGAATCCGTCGTCGAAGCACTCGATTGGTACCGGAGGATTCGACATAGGGAACGCCAATAAGGTCGACCCCCGGCTGGCTTCGATACCGCGCTACATCGAGTCGCCACCCGGGTTCTTCAACCCGGAGGAGCGAATCGTCCTGATGGACGAGCAGAAGGTCGACCGGGCGATGATGTGGCCCACCCTGGCCAGCCTGCTCGAAGAGCGTCTGGCTGACGATCCGATGGCCACCGCGGTGGTCGTGCACGCCCTCAACGAGTGGATGCACGAGCACTGGACCTTCAATTTCGAGAATCGGATCTTCGCCACCCCCGTGATCAACCTCTCGATCCTCGACCAGGCCATCCGGGAGCTCGAGTACGTGGTCGAGCGGGGCGCCCGGGCCGTTCTCATACGCCCGGCCCCGGTTCCCGACTTCGGACCCCGGCGCCGGTCGCTGGCGCTGCCGGAGTTCGACCCGTTCTGGAAGAGGGTCCAAGAGGCCGGCATCCTCGTCGGCATGCATTCCTCGGACGACGGTTACCAGCGCTTCCTCAACGAGTGGGGACGGGCGCACATCCGAGCACCAGCCGTTCACCAAGCCGAGTGCATTTTCGCTGCTGGTCAACAGCGAGTACCGCTCCATCCGCGACACCGTCTACTCCATCATCGGGCACGGCTTGGCGACCCGCTTCCCGAATCTGAGGTTCATGCCTGTGGAGAATGGGAGCCAGTGGGTCCCGACTGCTCTGAAGCAGTTCACGAAACTCTACGAGCGTTCACCGGGTGCATTCGATGAGAATCCGTTGGAGGCGTTCCAGCGGTCGATCGTGATCCACCCCTTCTTCGAGGAGGACGTCCTCAACATCGTTCAGTTGGTGAGTGTGGACAATGTTGTATTCGGCTCGGACTTCCCGCACCCGGAGGGTCTCGGCGATCCGCTCTCGTTCGTCGACGAGATCGAACCCCTTTCCGAAGTCGACAAGGCCAAGATCATGGGCGGGACCTTGTCGAACCTGATGCAATGTGACCCGACCGAGAAGGTCGTTGCCGCGGCGTAGACGGTTCGATCGGAGAAGGTCGGATAACCCCCGAGGGGCCAATGGCCATCACTGGTCGTTGGTGAAGTGACCGACGGCAGGGCCAAGCAGCTCCGGGGTCGTGCCATGGAGGACCAGCTCATCGGCACCGGCGTCGAGGTACTCGGCCATGCGAGCGGCACACGTCGTCGCCGTGCCCATGGCCGCGCCGGTCTCGAGCCACTCTGGCGGCAACAGCTTGCTCACATCGGTCAGCTGATCACGCGTGAAGACGTTGTCGGCTGCCCCCCGGAGCCCGGCCAGCTCCGGGGCGGCGCGCAGGCGTCCCAGGGGACCGGTGTCCCAGCCGTTCACGCCGGCCAACAGCTCCCCGAACGAAGGGATCTGGAAATAGGTGACGGCCCGTCCCCCCACCACCGCCGCCTCCTCCTCGGGGGCCAGGTCGGGGGCGATGACCAGGGTGGCGCACACCCGTACCGAGGCGGGGTCGCAACCGGCGTCGTCCGTGGCCTGGCGGACGACCTCGGTCGAACGCCCGACGGCTTCAGCGGTCAAGAACGGGTGTAGGAGGACTCCATCGAATTCCCGACCGGCCACGGCGAGGCTCTTCGAGCCGATTGCGGCCATGACGATCGGCGGCGGGTCCACGTCGGGTAGGTCGCCCAGCCGCAAGTGCGGGAAGCGTCCGGCGGGACCGTCATAGGAGACCTTCTCGCCCCGGCACAGTCGGCGAATGATGTCGGCCGTGTCGACCAGAATGGTGTTGGTCATGGGTGGAAGCCCAAAGGCCTTCCACAGAGGGCCCACCGACCGTCCCACACCAAGGACGAATCGTCCGCCGGTCAGTGCCTGCAGGGTCAGGGCCGCCGAAGCCAGAGCCATCGGATGTCGAACGCCGAAGTGGGTGATACCGGTGGCGATCCGAACCCGAGTCGTGGCCTGCCCCACCGCTCCGGCCAGCACCATGGCATCCTTGGTCCCATACCGCTCACCGATCCACACCGCGCCCAACCGATGTGCTCCGCCGCCGCAGCCTGAGCAATGGCCGGGCGTGGGTCCGACACCCGCCCAGGCAGGATGTAGGCACCGAGCGGTTCTGAGCGAGCGAGTGAAGGGTCGGCGTCCACAGCGGTATTCTGACACTATCGTCGACTCTGAACCCTAGATCCGCTGATGGAGGGCTCGCTTGTCCACCTTCATCATCCCAGTCAAGGGAAGCTCATCGACCAGCACCATTCGATCAGGGGCCTTGTAGTCGGCGAGGCGCTCACGGATCCACGCCTGCAGCTCCTCGATGGCCGGCGTCTTCTCGCCCTCGGCCGGAACGATGAAGACAACGCCGATCTCTCCGATCACCGGAGCAGGTACCCCAATGACCGCGGCCTGCCCGACCCCTGGGTGTTCGGTCAACGCGTTCTCCACCTCCAGGGGATAGACGTTGTACCCACCCCGGATGTAGAGGTCGGTGGTCCGGCCCACAAGCACGAGATTGCCATCGGCGTCGATGAACCCGAGATCGCTACTGGTCAGCCAGCCGTCGGGCCCGAGCGCACTGGCCGTCTGTTCCGGGTCGTTCCAATATCCCCGCATGACACAAGGCCCCTTGACCCGAATCCTTCCGACGTCCCCCCGGCCGACCTCGCGGCTGTCCTCCGCGACCAGTGAGAGCTCTACCCCAGCTTGGGGACGCCCAACGGTGCGGTAGAGCACCTGGGGAGGATCAGCTGGATCGGTGCCGGTGATGCTGGGCGATTCCGTCATGGCATAGCGGACGATCATCGGACAGTTCAAGCAGCTGGTCACCTGCTCGATGAGCTCCTGCGAGGCCGGAGCAGTCGCGGCCAGGCAAAGCCGAAGATCGGAGAAGTCGGCGTGAGCGAGGTCGGGGAGCTCGATTAATTTCGCCCACTGCGTCGGCACCCCTCCGGCCACAGTGATCCGCTCGCCAACCGTCGATCCACTTCTTCGAAGGTGCCGGATGGTCGGTAAAGGCAATGGCGTCGATGCCGGCCGCCTCCAGCGCGGTGGCAAACGTGGCCATGCTCGACGGCGTTGACCAAGGCTTGCCCTCGTCGTCGACTCCCAACGGGTACTCCACCATGAACTCCACGTGCTCTCCTCACCCGATCCGATCGTGGCTGCTCAACGCCCTGCATAGCAGACGGTTAGATATCCCGTCGTAGCTGTCAAGGTGCCCTGCACGTTCGATCTCTCTTCGGGTGGCCCCATGCGGTGTGCACCTCGTAGCCAGTGTGATTGACGAGACAGCCATGAAGGATGCCCTGAAGGGTGTCATGCCAGTGTCTGCCCATGACCAGCGGAACTGCCGCTGCTTCATCGACCATACCGGCCGACACACCCGTTCCGAGTGCCGCGACCTCTGCCTCCAGCGACTGCGGGCCGCGGCTGTTGGTGATCACTATCTCGCAACCCGCCCGCTGCGCCACGCGAACCATCGCCTGACCGTCGTTTCCCTGGTGCCAGCGCGGATGGCATTGTTGGCCCCACAGAGCTGCACGGGGTCCGCCACGGCTCCTCAATCCCTTCGATCAGGTTTGAGGCGTGCCCTCAAAAGAGGAGGTCGAAGATAGTGAAGGCACGCTCCCAGTCATCCGCATGGGGCGCCTTCAAACCGGGATCGATGATCCGTATCGTACGGGCCAATGCCAGCGATAGACCACCGCCGACCACCGGCAGGCGGTCCGTTGTGGAGTCAGCCAGCTCCAGGTCGAGCGGCGGCAATCCCTCGAGCTGCTCGAGAATGGGCACCACTTCGGGTTCGACGTCCAGCTTTTCGAACTCGTGAATCGACTGCTGGAGTCCTTTGGTAATCGGAAGATCCTCAGGCTGAACCACGTCTCGCTGGTTAGCCTTGGCTGTGGCTTCAGCCATGAGGACGAGGTCATAGACCTTGCGGTTCAAAAAGTCGGTGTAACGTTTGAGGTCGTCCTTGTCCACGTGCAAGCCAGCCGCGGTCCGAAAGAACCGTTGGAACCTCGGAATGCCCGAAATGGTCACGATGCGGCCTCCGTTTCGTTTGCTGATCGGCGAAGGTGGGCAGCAAGGCTCCCGAGGCGTCTTGCCAAAGACTGCGAATCCGCCGCCGGTTGTAAGCTCTCCCACTCCTCCAGGGCCAAGCGGGCATGCCGCACCTCCTGGGCCAGTAGGTCTGGCTGCTCTTTGGCCATTTTCTCTTCCCAGCCGACTTCCTCCAAGAGCGCGTCGATCACCGAGTGCGGTAGGAGGACCAAGTTCCCGGGCAGCCCGACCAGCCGTCGCAAGGACAGTACGAGTACTTGCTCCGACCGTTCGGCCCGACCCGCCTGATCGAGCAGCACTTCCGTCCATTCAGGGCTGAGCAGTGTGCTGCACCGGGGACACCGGCCATCGCGATTGGCGAGAAGTTCGGACAGCATCAACTCACCCCCACAGTGCCGACAGGTGGCTTCGATCGGGAGTGCGGAGGTCATAACGACAATACGAGTCGAACAGGCGACACGTTATGATCATGCTGGAAGGAGCCCCAGCACGCACCCCGCGATTGCGTGGTTTACACCGATGAGTCCGTGCCCGGTCAGAGCTGTCGACGCTGGCTATTGGCCACCGACCATGCCAGCTCGACACGAGACTCCAGGTTCAGCTTGCGAAAGATATGACGGAGATGGAAGTCGACAGTATGCCGAGAGAGGTGGAGAACTGCCGCAGCTTCCATGTTGGTCCTTCCTTCAGCCACCGTCAGCGCCACTCTTCTTTCGGCGTCGGTCAGACTGGCCCAGCCGCTCACCGGTCGGCTCCCGGGCCCTCGTTTGCCATGCGGACTACAACGCCGGAGCGCCCGAACGACCCGGCTGACATCGCGGGCGGCGCCGGCCTCTTGGTAGCCAGCTCGAGCTTCTGTGAGAAACGAGCGGGCCACGTCATGATCCGACGACGTGGCCAGGCGCCCGGCATCCTCGGCCGCGGAAGCGCGGGCCCACGCGTGCACGTGGCCATTGGCCGCGGTCTGGAGGGCATGTAGGTCCTCCTCGAACAAACCGCGGGCGTGGATTGCGCTTGAGGCCAGCCCGGTCAGCTCGCTGTTGCTCCGGGCCAGATGCTCCATCGTGACCACCACCTCTCCGGCGAGCGATCGATTGCCGGTGGACAACGCCACCCGGATCCACCACGGCGCCACGGTCGGATCCTCGAGGAGAATCCGGTGAAGACGGATGGGCTCCCGACAGGCCGCGGTCAATGTCTCGAGGGCCTCTTCCGGATTTCCCTGTGCTTCCGTGACTCGGGCCCGTGCCTGGACGATGGCCGACTCACCGTAAAACCCAATAGCCGGAGTGGGACCGACGCGGCTCTGCCCGACCGCGGCTGCTGCCGCGCTGAGGTCACCCCGGTTCAGCGCCACTACCGCTATGACCGACCTGGCCATGGAGGAAAAGTACGTGGTGTTTTGATCGCTCGCCTGCGCAAGACCGACTCTCGCCAGGTCGGCGGCGGCATCCAGCGTTCCATCGGCCAATGCCAATCGAGCCGTCTGGATAGGAATCGCGGGGGCCCATAGGGTATCGAACGTCAGTCCGATGCGCTCGGAGCTCAACTCGATGAGCTGTCTCGCCTCGGTCAGCTCGCCGAGGGACGTGAGCATGGCGGCCAGAAGAAGTCGGGGATGAGCCGAGACGACCTGGCTCGGGACCTTGTCCGCCCGGTCCACCGCGGCACGAAGTAAGACCGTGGCATCAGCCGGACGACCCCCATCCCACGTCCACTGCGCGTTCACCACAAAGGCGGCGCCGAGGGCAGCGTCGTCACTAAAACCCTCGTCCCCGCTCATGATTGATGCCACCAGGGAACGCATCCCGATCTGATTTCCCTCGGACATGAAGGATCGCAGTTGCGCCAGCTTGGCCTCGGCGTAGAGAGCGTCGGGCAATCCGGGCTGGTGGAGCACCGTGGCCGCTTGCATTGTCGCCTCGACCCATTGGCTGGCCATGAGGTGAACGGTCGACAAGATCAGGCGAAGACGGGCGACCGCCACCCCATCGTCAAGGATGTCGATTGCACGGCCAGCCAAGGACCGAGCGTCGTCTACTCGGCCGGCGCCAAGGAGGGCGCGGGTGGCCATTACCGATCGCCCGGCGAGGCGAGCGTCTTCCGGCGCGCTCAGCTCAACGGCGCGCAGCGCGGCATCGGCCCCCGATACCGGTGACTCGTCCACCACTTGGCACACCGCTCCGTCCAGGGCAGCGAGGTCACGCTCATGCCTGGGCCGTGATCCGAGGCTCAGGTGGTTGGCAATTCGTTCCTTCGATGAGTTACGGGCACCGAGGCGGTTTCCGACCTGACGGTGCAATGCCATGCGAAGAGGATCGGGCAGCTCGTGATATCGGGCGGCACGTACGTCGTCGTCCACAAAAGCCAGCATGTCGCCATCCCGGCGCAACACTCCGGCGTCCAGGAGGGATTCCAACGGGGGTAGCAAGGAGGCGAGGGGTTCCCCCAACAGATCAGCCGTGTCGTCGGGGCTAAAGGGACCGTCCCAGACGGCGGCTACCGACAGGAGGTGATGCTCACGATCCTGAAACGCATGGGTTACCGGGGAAGGTTCCTGATCGCCACCGTCGTCTCGGCGCAATCCAGATGGCAGGCCGCCACCGTCGGTCGTTTCCGTACGACTGTCGGTGACTGCGACCATGGCTCAATGACCCTCTTGGGATGGCGATGAGTCCCATACCCCGAAGCAAGGATGGGCAAACGTCTCCAAACCACGCGTTTGGGGGATTCAGGTACCGGGTCTCCGTGTCAAAGTATGCCTGGTGGCAACTCCATTGGTCCATGCACCCTGTGCAGCTGTTAGTCCCGAATTGAGCCGCGGGCTGGGGTGTCCGGTGAACATGTCAGCCACTGTCGACGCGCTCGTAGCCCATGTCGAGCTCATCTCCGACCTTCTTGCCGTCCTCGACAGGCGGGAACCTCCTCCACCGGAGCGGGACAGCCGCATCGCCGGGCCGCCCATGCCCGGCTCGATCCCCATGACGGCGCCTGTCGCGACGCTGGTTGAAAGCCTCAGCTCGGGCAACTGCACGTTGGACCACCTGGTGCACGTCCTCGCCGCCCAGTTGGTCACCGTGGCAGCCGGCGACCTACCCGGCCGACCTGATCGAGCCCCGATCAGCCCTGACCGAAGCTAGATGAGCGCTTCCTCCAGCCACTGCTTCAACTGACGTTCGGGAGCGGCGCCCGTCTGGCGAGACAGAACCTTCTCTCCCCATATGACCAGGAGGGTCGGGATGGCCTGCACCCCGAATTGGCCGGCTACCCGGGGTGATTCGTCGACGTTGATCTTGACCAGTTTGACCTGGCCGGCCATTTCGCCAGCCAAATGCTCGAGCGAAGGGCTCACCGTTCGGCACGGACCGCACCAAGGAGCCCAAAAGTCGACCAGCACCGGGATGACTGATGCCGTGACCACGTCGGCGAACGTCTCGTCGCCGGATTCGGCCGTCCAGGGAAGCAACGATTTGCAATTACCACACCTGGGTAGGCCTGAGGCAGACCACGGGACCCGGTTGTTCCTCCCACAGGTGGCGCAGCGAACCACGGTCGAGCCGGAGGAGCTCACGCCGCCTCCCCCTCGACATCCGGAGCCTCGACAACGACGGTCAGGCCCCCATCGCCGTAGTCGATCCGCACCTCCCCGCCCTCTACCGGATCTGCTCCCAGGAGTGCCCGGGCCACCTGGGTCTCGACCTGATGGGCGATGAACCGCCGCAACGGCCGAGCCCCGTAGACCGGGTCGAATCCTCCCTGGGCTATGACGTGCCGAGCGGCTTGGCTCACCGTCAGGTTCAGGCGGCGGTCGGCCAGGCGCCGGCGGAGGTCGTCCAGCATGAGCTCAACGATCCTCTCGATCTCCGAAAGGGTGAGCGCCTTGAAGAGGACGACCTCATCCAGCCGGTTGAGGAACTCGGGTCTGAACCGGCGCCCCAACTCGCCCATGACCAGGTCGCGAGCATCGGGCTTGATCTCGCCGGAATCACTGACCCCTTCCAAGAGGTACTCGGATCCGATGTTCGAGGTCATGACCAGCACCGTGTTTCGGAAGTCGACCGTTCGACCCTTGCCGTCGGTCAATCGACCGTCGTCGAGCACCTGCAAGAGGGTGTTGAACACATCGGGATGAGCCTTTTCGATCTCGTCGAACAGCACCACCGAATATGGCTTGCGCCGAACGGCCTCGCTCAGTTGGCCGCCTTCCTCGTAGCCGACATAGCCGGGTGGGGCACCGATCAGCCGGCTGACCGTGTGCTGCTCCTGGTACTCCGTCATATCGAGCCGGACCATGTTCTCTTCGGTGTCGAACAAGATGGAGGTCAGGGCCCTGGCCAACTCGGTTTTGCCCACCCCGGTCGGACCCAGGAAGATGAACGACCCCACCGGCCGAGACGGATCGGCGATCCCGGCTCTCGACCGGACAATGGCGTCGGTGACGGCCTGGACCGCTTCGTCCTGACCGACCACCCGCTCGTGGAGGATGTGATCCAGGCGCAACAGCTTGTCCCGTTCGCTCTCCTCCAATCTGCTGACCGGGATACCGGTCCATCGGGCCACGATCATGGCGATCTCCTCTTCGGTCACCACCTCTCGGAGCAAGCGGCGCGTACCGTGCTTCCGGCCCAGCAGGGCCTCTTCGGCCGCCAGCCTGCGCTCGAGTTCGGGCAAGGTGGCGTGCCGCAACTCGGCAGCTCCGTTGAGGTCGTACGCCCGCTCGGCCTCCTCCGCCCGGCGTCTTACCTGCTCGATCTCCTGGCGGAGTTCTTGGACCTTGTGGAGGGCCTGCCGCTCGGCCTCCCATTGGGCCCTCATGGCATCGGCCTCGGACCGGAGGTCGGCCAGCTCCCGACGGAGCGCCGACAGCCGCTCCTCGCTGGCGACGTCCTCGTCCTTGACCAGGGCGGCCTCCTCGATCTCCAGCCGCATGACCCGTCGAGTGAGCTCATCGAGCTCGGCGGGCATGGAGTCGATCTCGGTGCGGAGCATGGCGCACGCCTCGTCGACCAGGTCGATGGCCTTGTCAGGCAAGAAGCGACTCGAGATGTACCGGTGGCTGAGCCGGACCGCCGAGACCAGGGCGCTGTCTTGGATCTTGACGCCGTGAAAGACCTCCAGGCGCTCTCGAAGCCCTCGCATGATCGAAATGGCGTCTTCGACGGAAGGCTCTTCTACCATCAGGGTCTGGAACCGGCGCTCCAGAGCTGCATCCTTTTCGATGTGCTTTCGGTACTCGTCGATCGTCGTTGCGCCGATCATGTGCAGCTCACCTCGAGCCAGCATCGGTTTGAGCATGTTGCCGGCATCCATGGCGCCCTCGGCCGCGCCGGCCCCGACCACCGTGTGCAGCTCGTCGACGAACATCAACAGTCGGCCCTCGGCCGCCTTCACCTCTGCCAGTACCGCCTTCAGGCGTTCCTCGAACTCGCCGCGATACTTGGCCCCGGCGACCAGTGATCCCATATCCAGGGCGAACACCGTCCGGTCCCGGAGGCCTTCGGGTACGTCACCGTTGTAGATGCGCTGGGCCAGCCCCTCGACGATGGCCGTCTTGCCCACGCCGGGATCGCCGATCAGCACCGGGTTGTTCTTCGATTTGCGAGAGAGGATCTGGATGACCCGGCGGATCTCGGCGTCACGCCCGATGACGGGATCGAGGCGCCCGGCCCGCGCCTCGCCAACCAGGTCTATCCCGTACTTGGCCAGGGCTTCATAGCCACCTTCGGGCGTGTCCGAGGTCACCCGTTGATGGCCTCGGACCGAGGACAAGGCCTCCAGGAACTCTTCGAGAGTGATGCCCTGCTCGTTGAGGCGGCGACCGGAAGCACCGGCAGTCCCCTCGCGGAGCAGGGCGATGACCAGGTGTTCAACCGAGACATACTCGTCACCCATCCGTTCGGCCTCGTTCTCGGCCGAATCGAACAGGCGCGACAGTCGTTGGGTCACGAATACCTGTCCGGGGGCCGCCCCCGGTCCAGACACCCGAGGGCGATTGCCCAGGTCCCGCTCCACTGACGCACGGAGCGCCGCTACGTCCGCTCCGACGTGGGCCAGGAGCCGGGGTACGAGTCCGTCGGCCTGGTCGATCAGGGCCACGAGCAGGTGTTCACTGTCCACCTCGGTGTGGCCGAGGCGCAGCGCAAGGCTCTGGGCGTCGTGCAACGCCTCCTGTGACTTCTGGGTCAAACGGTCCGGATTCATGGTCGGCCTCCCACGGGATGAGATCGCACCTGCAGTGCGGCTTCGAGCTCGGCGATTCGGTCTAGAAGGTCGATGACCACCCCGACCGCGGTGTAGTTGATGGCGAGCCCGGCTCGTAGCCGCCGGATCCGGGCCACGGTGGCGAGCTCCCGGGGAGAGAACTGAAGTGCCCCTGACGCGTCCTGGCTCGCTTCGAGCAGACCCAGCGAGACGAACCGTCGCACCAACTCCGGATGGAGCCCGGCGGCCCGAGCGAACGACTCAGTACTCAGCCACCGCGCTGGCACCGGCACGAGAGCGACCGTCATCGACGGTGCCTCGGATCGAAGGAGGACACCTTGGCCAGTTCCTCGAACAGTCTGCGCTCGTCGTCGCTCAACGAACGCGGGACCCTGATACGTATCTCAGCCAAGACGTCGCCGGCGTCGCCGCGAGGGTTGGGCATGCCTCGATGGCGAAGTCGGACTCGGCGACCGCACGAACTTCCCGCCGGCACCCGCATCTGGACCTCGCCGCCCGGTGTCTCGACGGGGACTGAGGCGCCCAGCGCCGCCTCCCAGGGCGACACGGGCACCTCGACGTGCACATTTCGCCCTTCGAGCCGAAACCGAGGGTGATGCCTCACCCGCACGACCAGGTAGAGATCGCCGTTCGCTCCCTGGCCGCTGCCGAGCCCCCCTTGGCCGGCCAATCGGATGCGCTGACCGTCGATCACGCCTGGCGGGATGGTGACCTGGAGCTCTCGGGTGCCGTCCGGGCCGGACAGTGTGATGCGCCGTTTGCCCCCATGGAAGGCCTCGTCAAACGACACGTCAACTTCGGACTCTTGGTCAGCGCCGGCGACGGACCCCCAGCCCGATCGCTGGCTGTTCTCGAAGAGATCGCGGAACAGGTCCCCCATGTCCACGCCTTGACCCCCGAAGTCGGCAGCCCCGAAGGGGCCGGTGGATGAGCCGCGTGCCCGCCGTCTTCGGCGAGACCCGGTCGGAGCGCCGGACTGCGCTCGGGCCCAGGCCGCCGGGTCCACGCCCTCGGGAACATGTCGGAAGTCGTGCCCGAACGCGTCGTAGCGCTCGCGGGACTCCGGATCGGACAGGACGTCGTAGGCCTCAGAGACCTCGGCAAATCGACCTTCCGCCGCTGGGTCTTTGTTGACATCGGGATGGTAGGTCCGGGCCAGCTTGCGATACGCCCGCTGGATCTCCTCAGGGCTCGCATCCCGCCCGACGCCGAGCACCTCATAGAAGTCACGACGCATCGTCTGGTCAGCCATCACGTCCCTCGCGAGACGATCACCCCGGCCGGTCGGAGGATGGTACCGGGGGCGTCGTACCCCGGGCGCACGACCGCCAACACGGTCCCGGGCTCGCCCTCCCCGTCCAACACACCTACTGCCTCGTGCCGGGTCGGGTCGAAGGGTTTCCCCACGTCGTCATAGCGGTGGAAGCCAAGCCGGGCCAAAATCGACAGTGCCTGATCGCGGACGGCTTGTACCCCCTCGACCAGCGCTCCGTCGTCAGTTCCGGCGTGCTGGACGGCACGGTCGAGATCGTCGACGATCGGCAACCAGAGGGCAGCCATATCGGCCCGCTCGGCCGATCGGACCCTGGCCAGCTCTCGCTCCGATCGCTTACGGAGGTTGTCAAGGTCAGCGAGGGCTCGCCGAAGCGGCACGTCGATGTCCGGCCCGCTTCGCCCCGACTGATCGTCCTCCGACTCAGGAATGGCAGGGGCCGGTGGCCGTCCACCGACGTGGTCGACGACGTCTTCGTCCTCGCCGTCCTGCGGCAACGGGGCCTCCTCGATGTCGGAGGGATCACCGGCAACCACGGTCAGCTCACCGTGAAATCGGCATCGATCACATCGTCGTCAGAACCCTCCGGTGCCCCGGATCCGTCGGTGCCGTCCCCGTCCGATCTCCCGGCCCCGAGGCCATGGAACACCTGCTGGAGCTCGGCCGTGAGGGACTGGATGCGTTCAATCGGAGCGTTCTCATTCAGGGCACTTCGGGCGTCGGCCACCAGTGTTTCGGCCCGTGCCTTCTCGTGAACGGGAACGGCGTCACTCAATTCGGCCAGCCGGCGCTCCACCCCGTAGGCGGCCGAGTCCAATTCGTTCCGGGCATCGATCTGCTGGCGGGCGGCGACGTCCTCTGATCGGTACCGCTCGGCATCGGCAACCATGCGATCGATCTCGCTCGAGTCGAGGTTGGCCGTGTCGCTGATGGTGATGCTCTGCTCCTTGCCCGTGTCCTTATCCCGTGCCGACACGTGCAGGATTCCATTGGCGTCGATCTCGAACATCACCTCCACTTGGGGCGTACCCCGCGGCGCCGGGCGGATGCCCTCGAGACGGAAACGGCCGAGTACCCGATTGTCGGCTGCGCGCTCCCGCTCGCCCTGAAGGACCACGATGTCAACCGCCGATTGGTTGTCTTCGGCGGTGGTGAAGGTCTCTGAGCGCCGGGCCGGAATGGTGGTATTTCGCTCGATGACCTTGGTCATCAGGCCGCCCATCGTCTCTACGCCAAGTGACAGCGGCGTGACGTCCAAGAGGAGAACGTCTTTGACCTCGCCCTTCAAGATGGCCGCTTGGACCGCGGCGCCGATGGCGACCACTTCGTCGGGGTTGACCGTCATGTTGGGGTCCTTGCCCCCCGTCAGCCGACGGACGAGGGTCTGGACCGAGGGAAGCCGGGTGGACCCACCGACCAGGATGACCTCGTCGATGTCGGCATCGGTGACTTTTGCGTCCTGCATGGCCTGTTGCACCGGTTCATGGCAACGATCCACCAAATCAGCAGTGATCTCGTCGAAGGTCGAACGCATGACCGTCGTGACTAGATGCTTCGGGCCGCCGGCATCAGCGGTCACAAACGGTAGGTTCACCTGCGTCTGAGTTACCGAAGAAAGCTCGATCTTGGCCTTCTCGGCCGCCTCAAACAGTCGCTGGAGCGCCTGAGGGTCGTGTCGCAGGTCGATGCCGGTGTCGGACTGGAACTGGGTGGCCAGATGATCGACGAGTCGTCGGTCGAAGTCGTCGCCACCGAGGTGGGTGTCACCTGAGGTGGCGCGCACCTCGACGACGCCGTCTCCCACGTCGAGGATGCTCACGTCGAAGGTGCCACCCCCGAGGTCGAACACCAGGACGGTTTCGTTGGACTTCTTGTCAAGGCCGTAGGCCAATGCGGCCGCCGTCGGCTCGTTGATGATGCGCATGACCTCGATCCCGGCGATCCGGCCAGCATCGGTGGTGGCCTGGCGCTGCGCATCGTTGAAGTAGGCGGGAACGGTAATGACTGCCTCTGTCACCCTTTCACCGAGGAACTTACCGGCGTCCTCGGCCAACTTGCGCAGGACGAGGGCCGAGATCTCCTCAGGAGCGTACTGCTTTCCTCGCACGTCGAACCGCACCATGTCGTCGGGACCACTGACCACGTCGAATGAGACTGCCCTGGTTTCGGACGCCACCTCCTCGAAGTGCCGCCCGATGAACCGTTTGGCCGACGAGATGGTGCCCTTGGGGTTGAGCACCGCTTGGCGTCGGGCCAACTGGCCGACCAACCGGTCACCCTGGTCCGTGAAGGCCACCACGGACGGCGTCGTCCGCGACCCCTCGGCGTTGGGAACCACGATTGGCTGGCCCCCCTCCACGGTGGCGATGACCGAGTTGGTCGTTCCCAGATCGATACCTACTGCTTTGGCCATCTCCGCTCCTCTTGTCGTCCGAACCCGTCTGTGTGCTCCGGTACTCCGCTTCGCCTACCGCCGGCAGGGACTGCTGCCTTCTGGCCAGGCATTACGCCCCGCTGCCGGCACCCGCTCCCACCGGCACGCGGTCGCTCCCATCGACAGTGATCTCGACTTTGCGGGCCTTCTCCTGCTCAGCCACCGGGATGGAGAGTGTCAGCACTCCTCTTTCGTAGCTGGCTCGAATCTGGTCGGCGTCGAGGCTGTCGCCCAGGAACAGCTGCCGGCTGAAGGATCCCTGCGGTCGTTCGGCCACCAGGACCTCTTGTTGGTCGTTGGGTTGCCAATTCCGCTCGGCTCGGACCGTCAACACGTTCTTTTCGACCGTGAGGTCAATGGCGGAAGGGTCCACGCCGGGTAGGTCGAAGTGCACCACGAAGTGATCCGCCTCCCGGTAGGCGTCCATCGGCATCGCTTCGGGACGTGCCGTGACCAGTTGGGTGACGCGGTCGAGGTCCCGGAACGGATCGAAACGGAGCAGCATGACGGTCTCCTCTCGGTTGTTGTGACCTAACTCCAATGTCGCGCCACAGGGGTATGTGGAGACCCCGCGGTCGCGTGGTCCTTGAGCCGACTCTCCTAGCCAGTCGAGCGCTCGGCCAGGTAGTGATGGACGAGCCAAACAGCCATCGAGCCCTCACCGACGGCGGCAGCCACCCGCTTGACGGAACCGCTCCGAACGTCTCCGACAGCGAACACTCCTGGACTGCTGGCCTCGAGCATGGTGGGGCGATGACCTTCGCCGCCCGGGGTGTCCCCCACCCGAACGGCCTCTTCCATAAGGTCGTTACCAGTGAGGATATAACCGCGATCGTCCAGCGCCAGCTGGTCACCCAGCCAGGCGACGTGGGGTTCGGCGCCGATGAAGATGAACAGTGCTCGCGCCTCTTGCGTGCGTTGCAGACCGTCATCACGGTCGACCACGACGAGTGCCTCCAGAGCCCCGTTTTGACCGATCAGCGACCGCACTTCGCTGCACAGCTGCACGTTGATATTGGCGGTGTGCTCGATCCGGTCGGCCAAGTATCGGGACATGTTCTCTTCGAGGCTCCCGGAGCGCACGACGAGCGTGACCCATGCCGAATGCTTGGCCAGGAACAGTGAAGCCTGACCGGCCGAGTTTCCTCCACCTACAACTGTCACAGGATCTCCGGCACAGAGCTGAGCCTCCACCTGTGTTGCCGCGTAGTAGACGCTGATTCCCTCGAACTGCGGTAGGTCGGGAATGTCGGGTCGCCGGTACCGGGCGCCGGTGGCCACGATGACGGCGCGGGCGAACACGCTGTTCCCGTCGTCGAGCCGAACGAGATAGCCGCCTCCGCTGCTCTCCAAGGCGCAGGCCGCAGCGGGAACGGCGATGTGAGCACCGAATCTTTCGAACCTGGACGACTGCCAACGCTGGCGAGCTCCCCACCGGACACCCCTGCAGGGAAGCCGAGATAGTTCTCGATCCGAGGGGACAGTCCGGCCTGGCCGCCGGTTGCCGACCCGTCGACCACCACCGTGGCCAAGCCTTCCGATGCTCCATAGACGGCAGCGGCAAGTCCGGACGGTCCCGCGCCCACGACCAGGAGATCTGCTTGGGCTTCGGATTCCAATGGTTCCAGTAAGGCCGACGGCCTTGGCCAGCTCCGCATTGGTCGGGTTCCGAAGAATCCGATCGGCCCACAAGATGATGGGGGTATCCTCCGGAGCCACCCTGAGCTGGCGCAGCAGGGCTTCGGCGGACTGGTCCTTCTCGAGATCGACCAACCGATGAGGGAGGCGGTTGCGAGCGGCGAACTCCCGCAGCCTCCTGGTGTCGGCCGAGAAGTGCGAACCGACGATCCGGAGCCCGTCGCCCAGCTTAACCAGGACCGATCTACGGACGAGATAGGCACGAAGCACCACGTCGCCCAGGTCGGAGTCGGTGGTCATCAGCTGACGGAGGCTCTCCAGAGGCACGTCGATCACCTCGCCCGCCTTGGCGACCACCGAGGTGACGAACACCGGCTCGCCAGTCAGGAGGCCCAGCTCCCCAAGGAAGCGTCCGGGTCCGTGCACGCCGATTACCTCTCCGTCCGGACCAGGTCCGTCGACCGTGGCGATCAGACCGCTGACAATGACAACGAAATCGCAGGTCCGGTCGCCCTGACGAAACAGAATTTCGCCGGGAGCGGTCGTCCTCTTCTGGCCGTGCTCGGCCACCAGGTGCATCTGTCGGTCGGTAAGCCGGGGAAATGCATGATGTTCGTCGTCTGTTTCGGTTACCTGGGAGATCACACTGCCTATACCGCCCTCATGCGTAGCTATCGGTCGGCGATCACACATCGGGCACCTCGTCAGCCCGTCAGGACACCAGCGTCGATCGGGAAAGCGGCCAACTACGTCCGTGAACGGGCCGGGTCATGGCATAACGAACATCTCGTCCACATAGCACCAGAACCAATTCTCGCCAGGCTCGAGGGATCGAATGATTGGATGACCTGTCGTCGAGAAATGTTTCGTCGCATGGCGCCCGGGCGAGTTGTCACAGCACCCAACATGGCCGCAGGTCATGCACATCCGGAGATGCACCCAATCCCTACGGCCGATCGCCAGACAGTCTTGACAAGCCAGTATCGGTGGCGCTTGCGGACGTATCGAACTGAGATGCGTGCAGACCCGCGCCATCGCTTCATCCCTCTGGTTCAACTGAACCATGCGCTCGGCATGCGATTACCTTCGCCAACCCTTAGCTTGACAGCGGGAGCGGTCCGACAAACCACGCGAACTCGTAGGCCGGATTGATCAATATCGTCGGCGCGGTTTTCCCATCATGATCGGCATGGGCACCCGCGCCACGATGATGTCTTGCCGTTTATGTAGCTCTGCGGCTAGAGCAAGGTCGACTTGGTTATGGAGCAGGCGGTACCGGAAGCGCCGGGGAAGGCCAACCGGAATCAGAACGGCTACGTGGCAACTCGTGTCTGCTCGGAGCTCGTCAACCAACCCTACGATCGGCTCCACGATGGATGCGAATTCGGTATGCAGGACCCGCAGGGGCACTCCTGGGTTCCATTCCTGCCATTTTCGCTCGACTTGATAGTCAGGGAGCCCCACCTGAACGCCCTCGAAAGTCACAGTCACGGCCATCACCTCATCCCCCATCGAGATCGCTTCGGACAAGGCGTGGTGGGTCAGCCGGGACACGTTCGTCACCGGTACCACGACGAGGGTGCGCTTCCGGACGAGCGGCCCCGGGATGACACCGATTCCCAGATCCTCGGCGGCGTGGGAGTAGTAGACCTCGATCCGGTTGAACAGCACAAACAAGAGCGGAATGGCCACCACCACGACCCACGCACCCTCAGTGAACTTTGTGAAGAGAAAGATCACGGTCGCCGTGGCAGTGACTACTGCACCGAGACCGTTGATCGTCGCCCGCCGAGTCCAGCCTGGCTCTCTGGTCCGGCGCCAATGGACCACCAATCCCGCCTGGCACAGCGTAAAGCCGACGAATACGCCAATGGCAAACAGTGGAATCAGGGTGTTCGTGTTGCCGCCCACAGCAACCAGCAATGCCGCTGAGAACACTGCGAGGGCCCCCACGCCGTTCCCAAAGACCAGCCGGCTGTCTCGGACGCCGAAGAAGTGAGGAAGCATGTTGTCCCTCGACAGAAGGCTGGTCAGCACCGGAAATCCCCCGAACGACGTATTGGCGGCCAGAGCCAACACCAAGATGATGGTGAGCGAGACGAGGTAATAAGCCCAATGGCGCCCGACGGCATAGACCATGACCTGGCTCAGCACGGTCTGACCGATTCTCGGCTGCACGTGGAATTTGCTGGCGAGGACCGCCGTGCCCACGAGCATTGCCCCGAGAATCATCCCCAGTAGGAGCTCGGTTCGCTTGGCCCGAACTCTTCGGGGCTCCTTGAAGAGCGGTACACCGTTGGCAATCGCCTCCACGCCAGTGAGGGCGCTGCATCCCGCTGAGAATGCCTTCAGCACGAGAAGGACGGTGACAGCCTCCACCGTATGGGTTGCTACCAGTGACTTGCCTGACGTTGGGGTGTGAGAGCCGAGCGGATGGATCAGCCCTATGGCGATGATGGCGAGCAGCCCGACGATGAACACGAGCGTCGGCAAGAGAAAGGCGCGGGCGCCTTCTCCCAGTCCCCGGAGGTTGAGAGCAGTGATGATGAGCAGGATTCCCAGATCCATCGCCACTGTGTAAGGAGCAGCGATGGGAAAGGCGGACGTCAACTGGCCCACACCAGCCGCAATGGAGACGGCAACCGTCAAGGTGTAATCGACGATCAGGGCGGCACCGGCAAGCTTGCTGGCCCCACGCCCGAAGTTGTCACGCGTCACCGCATAGGCGCCGCCACCTTCGGGGTAGGCGTCAATGACCTGTCGGTAGGAGATGACCAGGATGACCAAGAGAGCGACGATGGCAAGGGTGATGGGCACAATCAGTCGGAGTGAGGAGGCCCCGGCCACGGCCAGAACCACCAGGATCGCCTCCGGGCCGTAGGCCACCGACGTCAACGCATCGAGCGATAGGGCCGAGAGGCCTTCCACAGGCGTGATCTGCTCAGAGGCCGCATCCGCGGCCGAAAGAGCCGGCCCAAACAGAGTTCGTCGAATCCGTCCCAAATTTGATGGCACTACTAGCGAAGTCTACGAAGAGACCTGCCCGACACATCCATCGACTTCAAGGCGCATTCGTCAGCCTGCAGTTGTTGATAGATATGAGGAGCCGATCGCACACGATGGACTCCTTGATCTGGCTCTACGGGAGTGGAACATCGACCGACCGATGCTGCCGTTTAGGATGACATCGGGAATGAATGTGCGGGGCAATACGGACCTCGCTGCGCGTCGCTGTGATGGCGGCGCTAGAAGAACTACGCGAGTCCGTGAACCTTTCCCGACAAGAACGAGCAACAATAGCGACATCTTGCAATCCGAGAGGAGCGAGTATGCGTCGCCACTGGGGATCGATGCACACACTTGGCAGCTGAACCAAAGGAGCCTCGGTGACCGTGACCGCATCCCGACAGCGATATCCTCCCCCTACTTACGCATGACCACGAGGTGTTGAGGCATCTGACAACAGGGTTCAGTGGTCTTGGACCTCACGAGAGAGATATCAGGTTTCGTAGTTGAGTCCCGACAAGTGGTGTACGACCCTCTGAGCTGAGGGACGGTCCCCCAGACGCGACGGTCACCGCGTCAACCTCAAGAAGCAGTTCCTACACAAACCACTTGAGGAGGATCACGGTGACTGTCCCCACCACTATCGACGCGACCGCATGGCTGAGCAAGTACCTCGAAGGCGCCAACGGCGACCAGGACCTGGCCCGGGCCATGCTGGCCGCCTTCGCCGAGGCGCTGATGTCAGCCCAGGCGTCCATGCAGTGCGGCGCCGCCTACGGCGAACGCACCGAGGACCGGGAGAACTCCCGCAACGGCTATCGGATGCGGCCCTGGGACACCCGGGTCGGCTCGATCGACCTGGCCGTGCCCAAGCTCCGCCTTGGGGTCTACTCCCCGGAGTTCTTGCTCCAGCCCCGTCGTCGTGCCGAAAAGGCCCTGATGGCCGTGGTCTGTCAGGCCTACGTGGAGGGCGTGTCCACCCGCCGGGTCGACGACCTGGTCAAGGCCATGGGCATCGAGGGGATCTCCAAGTCCGAGGTGTCCCGAATGGCCACCGAGCTCGACGCCAAGGTGGCCGAGTTCAAAGAGCGTCCCTTGGACCGCGGTCCCTACCGCTACCTCTGGATCGACGCGGTGACCCAGCGGGTCAGAGAGGGCGGTCGCGTGGTAAACGTCTCGGTGGTCATCGCCACGGCCACCAACAGCGAAGGACAGCGGGAGATCGTCGGCTTCGACATCGTGACGACCGAAGACACCGCTGCATGGACGGCCTTTCTGCGCTCGCTGGTGGCTCGGGGGATGACCGGTGTGGAGCTCGTGATCTCCGACGCCCACGGGGGGATCAAGGCGGCGATCGCAGCGGTGCTGGCCGAGGCGTCCTGGCAGCGGTGTCGGACCCACTTCATGGCCAATCTGGCCTCCCGGGTCCCGAAGGCCACCTGGCCGATGGTCGCCACCCTGGTGCGCCAGATCTTCCTCCAGCCCGACCGCGAGACCACCTGGGCCCAGCTGGCCGACGTCACCTCCAAGCTCACCGAAGCAGGATTCGTCGACCTGGCCGTCTATCTGCTGGACGCCGCCGACGACATCCTCGCCTTCACCGCGTTCCCGACCGAACACTGGCCGAAGATCCGATCCAACAACCCCCAAGAGCGCCTCAACAAAGAGATCCGCCGGCGCACCGACGTGGTCGGCATCTTCCCCAACCGCCAAGCCGTCATCCGACTCGTCGGGGCCCTCCTGGCCGAGCAGACCGACGAGTGGGCCATCGCACGGCGCTACGTCAGCGTCGAGTCGCTCAAGGCCCCCCGTGCTGACGGACCGGCAGAGAACGACCCGAGACCAGCCATCGACGCCACCGCGGACTAACTGCCGCCACCAACACCGGGAGGACCATCATCGGCACGACGATCTAGAGTCAGATCAGCAGGTTGACGCGAGGCCATGGCACCTCACGGGCTTGTACACCACTCGCTGGGACG
>CAVWLO010000004.1:0-561659 GCA_963755985.1 uncultured Acidimicrobiaceae bacterium | reverse complement strand
GATGGGGGCGACGTTCGGCGGCACTGCGACCCGGCGGTGCCGGCGTCCGTCTTGGGTGGCCCGAGGACGGGTCCGGAACCGCTGACCACCGTCCAAATCCGCTCGACGCTGATCGTGCCGTGGAGCAAGTCTGGTTTAGTCAGCAAGTAGGGAAGTCGCCCCTTGGCCTTGAGCGAGAGCCTGGGGTCTTCTCGGGCCTGGTTGACCTTGTCCGCTCTTTGGTGGGGTTGCGGACGATCACGCGAAAGCCGATCGCGCCAAAGCGAAGCAGGCCAGCCAACGTGACCGCAACCGGCACCGTGCACTCGCCAGGGAACGTCGCTTCCGGCACAAGGTTATGCATACGAGTCGCAACTCCTGGTCGACCATATGGACGGGGCCAGGCCAGCGTCAGAGGCGAATCGATGACCCGGTGGCGCTGTCCTGGATGCCGTGCCGAGATCGAGGCGAAGGCGGTGGCCGTAGGTCACCGATGCCCATCACGACAGAACAAGGTGGTCGATTGGAAGCCAGTCGTGACCGGAGTGGAGCCGCTAGTCCAAGACCCTCCACCTTCCTGGTAAGCCTACAAGCCAGGGACCACGCCACTTGACGGACAGCACACCGTCCCTTGGAATGACAACGTCAATGCTGTCACGGCGCCGACGAGATGATCCTAGCCCGCAAGTCAAAGTGTGCTTACCCGGCGACAGCGGCACGTACTGCCTTCCCCAGCGCATCTTTGTCTCGCTTATCCCGTCGACCGAAACACGAGGATCGGGCCAGGAGGACGGGAGGCCCCAGAGGAAGGAACGAAGTCGCAGATCGACACCTGGCTCATTCGGTCTACCTCGAATACGGCATAGCGTATCCGTTTGGCCAGACTCCAGGCTCCTCGTCAACGCCCACAGCCTGCTTCTCGGACGCTGCTGCCTGTGCAGGTCAGGGGGTTGCGCCAACCAGCGAGGCTTCAGCGCTGGCTCGAGGTAAGGCATGACCGGGGTAATGGCAGAGTCCAGAGAGAAATAGTCAAGACCTGTGGATGAGATTCTGACCGACTACGCGGCGACCTCCTTGTTCTGCTCGTCAGTTCTTTCGACCATCACCCCCTTTTCGAACTGCACACCGGCACGAACCAGGGCGACGAGGTGCGGTGCGTTGACCATTCGCCACCGGGTCTGAGCCGACTCGATCAGCTTGTAGGCCATGGCGAGGCCAGCGGCCCGTGAGCCCGGCCCCTTGGTCACCTTGGTCCGCAAACGCACGGTGGCGAATGTGGACTCGATCGGGTTGGTGGTCTTCAGGTGGACCCAATGCTCGGCTGGGAAGTCGAAGAAGGCGAGCAGCTCCTCGCGGTCCTTGATCACCTTCTCGGTGGCCTTGGGCCACTTGGCCTCGTAGTCCTTCACGAAGGTCTCGAGGGCCTTCTCGGCGTGCACTTTGTCCTCGGCGTCACGGACCTCTTTGAGGGCGGCACGGGCAGCGGGCTGGGCCGACTTGGGCAGGGCGTTCATGCAATTCGCCATCTTGTGCACCCAGCACCGCTGGTGGACGGTCTCGGGGAAGACGTCGGAAAGGGCTCCCCAAAAGCCGAGGGCCCCATCACCGACGGCGATCACCGGGGCGGTCATGCCCCTGCGCTTCAGTCCTCGCAACACGTCGGCCCAGGACTCGGTCGATTCCCGGTGGCCATCAGAGATCGAGACCAGCTCCTTTCGCCCGTCTGAGCGCACACCCACGATGACCAGGGCGCACAGCCGAGCCTCCTCCAGGCGGACGTTGAAATGGATCCCATCGGCGTACACGTAGACGTAGTCGACGTCTCTCAGCGACCGGTGGGAGAACTGGTCTCGGTCCTTCTGCCAGTCGGTAGTCAGCCGGGTGACCACCGAGGCCGACAGCCCGGCGGCCGAGCCGAAGAACTCCTCCAGGGCCGGGACGAAATCACCCGAGCTCATCCCGTGGAGGTACATCAAGGGCAGCACCTCGGCCACCTTGGGGGACTTGCGGGCCCACGGAGGCAGGATCGAAGACCGGAATCGCAACTTCTCGCCCGTCACCTCATCGACGCGCCGGTCGTCCACCCGTGGCGCTCTGACCTCGATGGGTCCGGCCCCGGTGGCCAACGAGCGGGCCACCGCGTGGCCGTTGCGGACCACCAGGCGGTGGCCCTCCTCGTCACGCTCATCGGCCAGGGCGGTCACGTAGGCGTCGACCTCGGCCTCGAGGGCTGCGGCCAGCATGCGTCTCGCACCCTCGGCCACCAGTTCGTCCAGCGTGGTCGACTGCTCCGCGTCCGCGGCGTCATCAACATGTACTCTCAGCATTGGCGTCCCTTCCTCGCCGGCGTTCCACCGCCAGCGTTCCTTTGGTTTGGTCAAAGAGGAAGGTACGCCGCGCCCTCGGTCAGGTGGTGCATCCACAAGTTCTGGTTATAACTCGAGTCCAGACGCGTCGCCCATGACCGCCCAGGACGCCGCGACCCGGATTCTCAGGTGGGTTTACGAACCAAGTACCCGTATATGTGCACATAGGAGCCGAGGCCCGAGGCCGGATGGTGGTAGTCAATAAACAAGGGCCCCCGCTGCACACCGCAAGTTTTCAGAGTCTGTGTCTGCCAGTGAACGTTCGGTGCAAGGCGGGTCGTTGCGTCCGTCACGTTCAAGTCGCACGAATTGGATGACGGCACCTGGCCTTTTATTTGCCCTTCAACGGTAGAGAACGTTTCCGTGGCTGTGTAATCCACGTCGCGGACGGTCCCCGATGAGGTCTTCCACGTGAAGTCTGCCTGAATCGACTGCTGCGGGACGTATACCGAGTCCCAGCCTGGGGTGCCATGAGATGAGCCGATGCAGAAGCCATCGGCATTGTCGAAGGAACTGCATACAGTCGGGGTCTTTCCAGATGCTTGGTGCAAGGTGATGTCGATGTGGCACATCTCGAAGGTCGGAGAGGGGCACTCGGGCCACTGCTCGTTCGGGGCCACCTTGGCCTCGTTGACAGCGGATTTCGCACTTGCGGCTATGGGGCTAAAGGCGCACACCCCAAGGAGCACCGCGACAACCGAGACCCATGCACAGACCGTCACCCTTATGTGTCTGCACGCCACGCCCTTCCCCCTGTGCCGCGTGGAGGGCAAGTTATCACATAAACAGATCGCCCCGCCCCCGAGAGTGGTCAAACTGGTGCCGGGTCGTCGGCTCGAGGTGAGGCATGACCGGGGTGGAGGCGATCCCTATTTCGTCGTCGCCGAACGACCCCGCAGTCGTTCCCCCCCGATTTTCTTGAGTCCACACCGGGTGGGCAAGAACGTCTGACCAGGGCAAACGCCTGACCCGCATACACACGCGCGCAGTTTCGCGAAAGTCACGCAGATCGCCTGATCGCAGATCGCTGGGTTCGGTGAGAGCGCACAACGTCTTGTCTTACAGAGCGCGCGACTATCACCTCGTCTAGTTGGGGCCGCGCCTGACGGCGGAACGCGACAGAGCCCCGGCCGAAACCGGGGCATAAGGGTCGCGGAGTTGACTGAAGCAAGAGCCGGGCTACCACGGCCTCAAAGGTAAGCTCCACCGAGTTAGGAACGAAAGGATCGGAGGATCGGTCATGTTCCACGCCGTCTTCGAGCGTCAAGCACGCCGAAGCTTCGAACTCGTCAACCAGCACGAGTACGACGCCATTCTCGCCAATGCCACACCGGACATCTGCCACCGATTCAGCGGAGACCATGCCCTCGCCGGAGAGCGCCACGACGCCGCACACCTGCGCCTCTGGTTCGAGCGCCTTCACCGCCTCATCCCCGGACTCGTCCTCACGGTCACCGACGTCTGGGTCCTGGGCGGACTGCGAAGAACGACCGTTATCGTGAGGTGGAAAGCGGCGGCGACACTGCTCGACGGCCTCCCCTATGACAATCACGGGGTGCACGTCATCCAGCTCCGAAACCGCAAGGCCACCAGCATCGAGGTCAACGAAGACTCGCAGGCAGTCGCCTGCGGTTTGGAGCGTCAAGCTCGGTCAGGGCTGACCGAGGCGCTGGCGGCCCCTATTACGAGCTAAGTCCGACGCGACGAAACCCCGCCAGGAGGTCGAAGTCTGAAGCGGGGTTTCGTCTATCCGACGGGGTTGGTTCGCCAGTCCCACCAAAGCTATAGAAGTCGTGTTGCAACCCGGCTGAGGCTGTGTGACTTGTCCGTGAAGGTCCAGCACCGGGAGGCGACAGACCCCCGGCCGAAACCGGGGGTCATCGTTGTCACTCCAGACATTGAGACCTTAGGCCTGGTGCTGGCACTCTTTGCTCATCGGCCGCGCCAGCGGTGGTGTCGATGCTGCCTCATCGTCGCCAGCGGTGCCGAAGACGCCTCACGCTCCCACGGTATTCGCCCTCATCTCCCATGGCGAGGGGATCCGCCGTCTCCTTAATTGGTCCCGCCACACGGCAGGCTCCGGGGTCGAGCACTATGCAGTTCCGTTGAGCGGACTCAAGAGGGGCATCTGCATCGCGGCCAGGACTTCGGAACGGGCCGGCGGATCGGGTGCCAGCGGTCCTCCCGACTCCGGAGTCAGCCAGACGTGCATCATGGGCTGGGTACCTACGTTTGCGCTCCCAGCCAAGCACGATCCACCGTTGTCGTTGCCGACAACCTTGCCAGCGCTGAAGCACAGATCAGTATGGATATGCCACTGAGTGAGGCACCCGCCGGGTTGTGGCGGGGTCTGCGTCACCGCTCGAACGGGGCATGAGGTACATGGCGGCCGACAACACCGCTCCATGGGAGGTATTGACAAAGACGAGCACCGGGATCGCCTTGGGGTCGAGGAGGTTGCCCTCCCGGTAGAGCGATGGATTGATGTAATGCACAATCTTCTGTCCGGTCGGCGTCACCGGGACGTAGCCGGCCGCTTTTGGCCCTGGCGAGGCTCTTGTACGGCGCGGCAGCGGATACGGTCTGATCTACCAGCTCAATCGCGGCCTTCTGCTGGGCAACCGTCGGTTGGGCGGTGCAGTCGGGTGTCGCCATCTTCATTCCGGGTGCCATTGTTCCCATGTCATCGGGCCAGGCGATCGGTCCGGCGGCCGACGTCGTGGCAAGCGTTAAGGCCCCAGCGGAACCCTTCGAAGACATCGACGGCATGGTCGGCTTCGCCTCGTTAGTCGTCGGGGACGAAGCGGCCGCTACCGTGCCGGAGGCGCCAGCAATGGCGTCAGTCCCGAGGAGCGTGACCATCGCCACCGTGACAGCACTGAGGGCGAGCCACCGTTCCCGGCTTGGAGACCCCGAGGATGGGACAGCCGGGGAGAGAACCACCAAGGCGGCGCCGAGCTCGACGGTCGTGGTCAGCAGGCCAATGAGGTCCGTCGTCTCCCAACCACGCAGCACGTAAAGGGCGTAGGCACCAGCGGTTCCGGACAGTAGGGCGACCGAGATGGGCCGCCAGTGGCGACGGCTGGTGAAGGTCCACACAAAGACAAAAGCGAACGCCACGGCGTCAAGGACGAACAAGATGGCGGTGACCCGTGCATCAGCCCAGTGCGCAGGAACGATCGCCGCATGAACGGCGGCTCCGACGAGCGAAGCAAAAAGCACCGTCTTCGCAGCAAAAGACAGTCCGTCAAAGCGCTGACTGAGATGCGCCGCCCAGTTCAAGTTGCGATTGGCAAGCGTCCGCAACCCCCATAGAGCAATCCAGACGGCAGGTAGTACTGCCACAAGCACAACGAGTCCAGCAACGTGCTCAGACGGCACCGAGAGGATGCCGCTTGATCCCGTCATCTGCATCGCTACCATTTCAGTTGCCTACTCCTACTCGTCCTGAGTGTGACCATAGGAACCAATTGTGAGCATTCCATGAAGTGCAGTTGAGGAGACGGTGAATCTGTGCGCTCGCTGAAGTGGGCGGCGTTCGGGAGCTATATCGACCGGAAAGGGTTCCCGGCGCCTGCCGCCGCCCTTGCGTGCGGTCGTATCTGGGAACGGGAGGCGGTCGAGAAGTGGGCCACTGCGACGGGGCGGCTGAAGGACGGGGGAGGCTGATGGCACGTAAGAAGACACTCCGGAGCCAGCTCTATCGGGCGGCTCGGGACATGGGAAACGTCGAGGCCGTCAAGAACGGCGGAGTCGAGGGCTTGGCGAAGCGTGACGCCCGCCGTGCCGTCTACCGGAGGACGAACAGCGCCACCGCGTCGTTTCTACGGGCGCTGGGGCTGGTGGGAGCCGACGGCGGCGGTAAACGTCGTCCGTCTCCGTCCGTATGAGGTCGAAATAGAGTGCAAAATGACGACCGGTAGTAAGCACCTAAATCGCAGGTCACATCGCATTTAGGGAGGTCAGCGGCAAGTACTCTGCGTCCCTCTGAAGGTGGAGACACGGGTTCGAATCCCGTTGGGACTGCTCAGGGCTGGGCCTGTTCGGACCGGGCTCGGGATGCGACACGTGGATCGGCCAGATCGAATCGGGTCTTGACGAATGTGGCCGCGATGGACCCTACTCGTCGTCGTCCCATTCTTTATTGCGCTCGGACACGTGCTCCCGCCAGTGCTCCGCGTCCTCTTTGGTCCTGTAGGGCCCCATTCGGTCCATCTGGTGGCATTCGTCTTGGGTTTCAACTCTCTTGTGCTTGAAGCAGTAGTACCACTCGCCCTCTGCATCGCCAAGATCTGGTTCATCGGTCATGCCGCTCACGCTACGCCTCCGATCCCTCCCGGCCATTCCGTGGCTCCGGCGATTGCTGGTGGGTCGGCGCCAACAATTTCACGTCGGCTTCTGGCCGGGGGTGTCGCACAGCGGCGGCATGGGACTACTGAGATAGCTCACCGGAGGCACTGGCAAGAAGCTCCTACAGATCCACGGTGACGTGCACGTTCACCTGTTGAACGGTCTACAGGCACTCCGCCTGCTGCGAGCGAAGGGCACCGTTGTTGGCCTGGCGTGACGGGCGAATCATCCGCTACGAGTTGGCTGACCCTAGGATTGGTCAGCTGCTGAGGAAATCCCAAACCCCTAGTTCTGGAATCTCGCTGCCTCGCCGCCCCATGAACTGAGCTCCGCTTCGAGGCGCGGAAGGTGCGCCGACTCGCTGACCGTGACAGGCTGGCGACGTGCCGCCATTGCTCGGAGTCCACCACATTCGCCTCCCGGTCGTGGATGTTGAGGCGAGCACCGATTGGTTCCGAACGGTCTTTGGGTTCGAAGTCCTCCTCTACGAGGAAGAAGAGAACATGGCGGTTGGGGCAGCTCTTCGTCACGAGAGCGGAATCCTCTTGGGTCTACACAAGGCTGAGGCCGCCGTCGTCTCGGCCTTGGAGGGATTCAATATTCTCGGATTGACGACCGACGACTTGACGGCCTGGGATGAGGAGTTGGACCGCCTCGGCGTCACCCATGGCGACGTGACCCCCAGTTCGGCTGGGTACTACATAGAGGTCGTGGGGCGCAACGGGATTGCCGTGCAACTCCATACGACGGAGCAGCCGATCGTTGAGGAGTGCTGAGCCACCCCCGACCGGTGCACATGTCCTGATCCAAGCGGTTCGTTCTCGTAGGTGACGTCCTGCTCAGCCTCGCGGGGGCTGGGTGACCGATGTCGGCCTTCTGGGTGCGTGGTTTTCGGAGGCTGGTCGAGGCTCCCGTTGCGAAGCCGGGCAGTTCGGGACGGCCACCAGTTCAGGACCAATGGCCCTGTCAATACGGAACCGGTTGGTTCATTGTCATGAGTGCGGACCACGCCACCGGCGAAAGCCATTCCCCGGTGGACGAGAGGAGAAGCGTTCGAATGATCATTGCGACCAGTGAATCCACCGTCAGACCAGAGCGTCCCCAGGATTTGGCCGAGGCCCTCCAGGGAGGCCTGACCGAATGGCGCGCTCGAATCGACGAGTTGATCGTTCAGATCGACCTGGCCGGTATGGAGCTCCGTGACGAGCTATCCAAGCAGCTGGTGGCGGCCGAGAATGCTGGTCTCGCCGCTCGAGCCGGCCTCACTTATGCCGCTCACGACCTGGCGTCTGCAGCACCAGCTCAGCGCGACACGGTCACGGCAGTGCTGCACGACCTCCAGCGAGCATTCCGGGGCGCCCGCGAGGCGTTCGAGAGACGTTGATACGGTCTCCCGATCACGTTTCCAAGCACCGCTCCGGCCTCACCCCATGAAACTCGCTTCGGTCGAACAGCTCGCGGCGCGGCTTGGCAGCCTCCGGGGCCCAGAGCCCCGGATTGTGGTGTCGGGAAACTACGCCACCCCCAGCGTGCTCGTGGACACCCTTGCGACAGTCCTCGACACCTGTCGGGTGTTCGCCCTCAACGCCCAGTCCGATTGGCCCCAGCATCCCGGCTTCATCAACGAGACGCCCTTTGTCGGCCCGGGCATGCGTCACGCAACGCAGTTGGACTACCTGCCCATGCGATTGTCCCTTGTTCCGCGCCTGTTCGACTCGATGCGGCCCCCCGATGCCGTGCTCGTCCACACCTCCGTTCCCCGGAAGGGGAAGGTCTCCCTCGGTATTGAAGTGAACGTCCTTCCGGCCGCCATTGAGCGCGTCCATGCCCAGGGTGGGCTGATCGTGGCCCAGTTCAATCCGAACATGCCCTACACCTTCGGTGACGGCGAGTTCCCGGTCGACTGGATAGATCTGGCCCTGGAGGTCGATCAGCCCCTCAATTCGCCGGCGTGCCGCCCGTGCACCGAGTCGGAGATGAGGATTGGCCACCAGATTGCTCGATTCGTCAACGATGGGACAACCGTACAACTTGGCATCGGACAAATTCCCGATGCGGCCTGCACCGGGATGACCTCGTTCCGGCATCTTGGGGTGTGGTCGGAGATGATCAGCGACGGCGTGCTCGCCCTCGAGCGATCCGGCTCGCTCGACCCCGACCGGCCCATCAAGACTTCGTTCCTGTTCGGTTCGCCCGAGTTCTACCAATGGGCCGATACCAATCCTCGGCTACAGATGACCCGGACCGAGCGCATCAACGATCCAGCGCGCATCGCCAGCAACGCCCGCATGCTCTCCATCAACATGGCCATGCAGGTGGATCTGTTCGCCCAGGCCAATGCCAGCTTCGTGGACGGCGCCGTCTATTCCGGCTTGGGCGGCCAACCCGACTTTGTGGCCGGCGCCCTCCATTCGCCCGGGGGGCACGCCGTGGTCGCACTGCACGCCTGGCACGAGAAGACCAACTCTTCGTCCGTGCTCCCCGTCCTCATCAATCCGGTGACCTCCTTTCAGCATTCGGCCATCGTCAGCGACCAGGGTTGCGCTGAGATCTTCGGCCGGTCCGAACACGCCCAGGCCCGTCTGATCATCGATCGAGTCGCTGACCCGCGAGCCCGCGAGGAGCTCGCCGACGCTGCCAAGACTCTCGGTCGTGTTCGTCGATGACGGTCCGGTCTGGCCGATAAGGACCTTCGGCCCTGCCGTCCGCCGTCGACCCGGATGACACTGGAACTGGGCGGATTGGGTTTCAGCCCGGAGTTCGACTGCATGGATCGAAGCAGGAGGAATTGCCACTATGCGAACCAAATTGACATTCGGGCGCCACCGGGCCGATGCAGGGCCAGTGCCCAGCTACCTGCTGCCGCCCAACTCTGGACCGGTCGAATTCGACCCGACACTGCGGTGTGCCGCCGACATCGTGGCCCGAGCCGCACGTTCCGCCACATGATCAATTCGTCTTGTCCGGAACCGCCGTCGGTGGCCACGGTCTTCCTCCGTGAGCGAGTGGGAGTCGGAGCGCAATGCGCATCGGACTGCTGACCGGTGGCGGTGACTGTCCCGGGTTGAACGCAGCCATGCGCGCCATCGTGCGGGTGGCTGAGTCAAGTCGTGACGACATCGTGGGATTCCATCACGGTTGGCGGGGAGTCGTCGACGGAGACGCCACTCCGATGACCACCGTCCAAACGAAGGGCATCCTCCAACGGGGAGGGACAATTCTGGGCACGGCCCGCTACCATCCCGATGAGCACGAAGGGGGCGTCTCTGCTGTATTGGCCACCGTCGAACGGGTCGGGCTCGATGCCATCATTGTCCTGGGTGGTGACGGTACCCTGGGCGCGGCGAGGCGGCTCTCCGATATCGGTGTGCCGATCGTCGGCATCCCCAAGACGATCGACAACGACGTGTGGGGAACGAATCGTTGCATCGGATTCGACACCGCTGTGGGCACGGCCGCGGAAGCCATCGACCGAGTGCACACCACCGGTGAGAGCCATGACCGGATGATGGTCGTGGAGGTCATGGGTCGGACGACCGGGTGGCTAGCCGTCTGTGCCGGAGTCGCAGCCGGTGCCGACGCGATCTGTCTGCCGGAACGGGCCACCGACCTCGATGAGCTGGGCAAGGCGATCCAACGACGCCATGACGCGGGGTCGTCGTCCTCCGTCGTAGTGGTGGCAGAGGGCGCCCGGTTCGTTGGCCCTTCGTGCTCGTACCAGAGTTCACCGGGATCGACGGTCTCGACCGGCCTCGCCGAGCGCACTGGCTATGAGACCCGGCTCACGGTTCTTGGACACATCCAGCGTGGCGGCACCCCCATCGCCTCCGACAGGCTCTTGGCCACCAGCTTCGGTGTTGCCGCCATCGAGGCTGTCCACCACCGGGCCTTCGGAACGCTGGTCTCGGCAGTGGACGACCAGGTCGACACGGTGCCCCTCGGCCTGGTGGCCGAAGGGGCCCGCCCCGTTCCGGCCCGGCTCCTGGCTGTCGCCGATCGATTGACGGTGGGATGACTTCAGGCCCAGACGGGTCATTGTGCCCTAGTAGCGGAGATGGGACGGGTTCAGACTTGGCCAGGAGGCTCGAAAGGAAGTGGCCATGCAACCGGTGCTGTGGTTCGACGACATCAAGCTGACCGACGTCTCACTCGTCGGGGGGAAGGGAGCCAATCTCGGTGAGATGACCGGCGCAGGGCTCCCCGTACCGCCCGGGTTCGTCATCACCAGTGAGGCCTATCTCGATGCTCTTCACCGCAGCGGGATTCGTGACACGCTCATCGAGCTCTTCAACCGGCTTCGTCCCGATGACCCCGCTGAACTCGCTGACGTCGCCGAACGGGCACAGGGCCTCGTCCGCCAGATGCCCGTCTCACCGGAATTGAAGGCCGCCGTGCTTGACGCCTATCACAAGTTGGGCGACAACGTTAGGGTAGCCGTGCGATCGTCGGGCACCAGCGAGGACACGGTGGGCACGTCGTTCGCCGGCATGAACGTCACCTACACCAATGTGGCTGGTGACGAGGAGTTGCTCCAACGCCTTGTCGACTGTTGGGCATCGATTTACGGACAACGGGTGATCGCCTATCGCGCCGTCGAGTCAGTCACTGACGAGCCGGTGCTGGCCGTCATCGTCCAAGTGATGGTGGCCTCCGAACGGTCCGGTGTTATGTTCACTGCCGACCCGGCCACGGGAGACACCGATCGGATCGTCATCGAAGCCGCGTTGGGGCAGGGCGAAGTCGTGGTGTCCGGACTGGTCGAGCCTGACACATACGTCGTAGCCAAGAAGGGTCCGACCCTCCAGAGCGTCCGAGTCGGGCACCAGACCATGAAGATCGTTCGTGGTTCGGACGGAGCTGACGAAGAGATGCAGCTGTCCGACAAAGAGGGTGGGCGGCGAGTACTCATCGACCAGGAAATCCTCCAACTGGCCAAGCTGGGGCTCTCGGTGGAGCATCACTACGGGTCACCCCAGGACACCGAATGGGCTGTGGCCGGTGGGAAAACCTACCTCGTCCAGTCTCGCCCGATCACGACGCTCGCCTCCGGCGAGGCTCCACCGGTGGCTGCCACCCGAGTGCTGGCTCGTGGCTTGGGTGCCTCCAAGGGAACCGTCTCGGGCACCGTCCGGGTTCTTCATTCGCCCGACGAGGGCGTCCGGCTGCTCGACGGCGAGGTGCTCGTGGCCCCGATGACCAGCCCGGACTGGGTTCCGGCCATCCGCCGGGCTGCCGCCTTGGTGACCGACGGCGGGGGCATGACCTGTCATACGGCCATCGTCTCGCGCGAGCTGGGCGTGCCGTGTGTCGTCGGGACGCGGGACGCCACATCGGTACTGCGAGACGGTGAACTGGTCACCGTGGACGGGAGCAGGGGCCAGGTTCTCGAGGGTCAGGTAGCAGAACCGGTCACGGCCTTCCCGGCGACAGTGGCAGCAGGGCCACCTTCGGTCGGCGGACCCTCCCGGGAACTTGCCACCCGTTTGTACGTGAATCTGGCCGTGGCCGAGCACGCCGAGGAGGTTGCCTCGATGGCGGTCGACGGCGTCGGCCTTCTTCGGGCCGAGTTCATGGTCGCCGACGCCCTCGACGGAGTGCATCCGCGTCTCCTCGTTCAGCAAGGCGAGCAGCAGGACTTCGTCGACCGGATGTCCGAATCGCTGTTGCGGATCACCCGAGCATTCGCACCTCGCCCGGTCGTCTACCGCAGCATCGACTTCCGCAGCAACGAGTTCCGCGGCCTCAAGGGAGGCGAAGAGCTGGAACCGCATGAGGAGAACCCCATGATCGGTTATCGGGGCTGCTTCCGGTATGTCGACCAACCCGACCTGTTCCAGCTGGAGCTCGACGTCCTCGGACGAGTTGCCGATCAGACCCCGAACCTTCGCCTCATGATTCCCTTCGTCCGCACGGCGTGGGAGCTCGACCGGTGCCTCGAGATCATCGAAGCCCACCCTGCCGCTCGTGGCCTGCCCATCTGGGTGATGGCCGAGGTGCCATCCGTGGCCTACTGGATCCCGACCTACGCCAGCATGGGCATCGAGGGAGTCTCGATCGGCACCAACGACCTCACCCAACTCACGCTCGGCGTTGACCGAGATTCTGCCGTGCTGGCCGAGCTCTTCGATGAGGCCGATCCTGCGGTCCTCGACGCTGTCACTCGCATCGTGCGGGCGTGCCAAGACTCGGGCATCACCTCATCCCTGTGCGGACAGGCCCCATCGAACCGGCCGGAGTTCGCCGAGTTCCTCGTGCGTCTCGGGATCAACTCGGTATCGGTGAACCCCGACGCGGCTTTGGCCGTGCGCCAGACGCTGGCGACAGCAGAATGGCGCCTCGTGCTCGAGGCGGCTGCACCAGGGCGATCCTCTCCGCCGGCACTGGCGCCCCGGCACCGCCTGCCTGCGAGGCGACGCTGGCCCATGACCTGAGCCCGAGGCTGTTCATGAGCTGAGGCGGGTGGTCACCGTCTGAATCGTCCGGACTCGGACGAGCGAGTCGCGGCCGTCAGATGCGTTCGGGGATCATGTCGATGGCCCCACAGGGGCACTCCTGCGCGCAGATTCCGCAACCCTTGCAGAAGTCGTAGTCGAACTCATAGCGCAGCGTAGAGCCGAGTTTGATGACCGCGTTGTCCGGGCAGACGCCGAAGCAGTTGTCGCATTCGAAGCAATTCCCACACGAAAGGCAGCGGCGAGCTTCGAAGAGGGCATTCTCCTGGGTCAGTCCCGCCACCACTTCATCGAAGGAGCTCTGTCGCCGGGCCTGCTCGAGCTCGGGACGTCTCATGTGTGGGGCGTCCGAGTAGTACCAGGTGTTCAACCGGTCGAACGTGGCCGGTTCGTGCCGTTCGGCATCGTCCGGCTCTCGGTCGGAGACGAAGGAGTCGATGCCATGCGCGGCCCGCTTCCCGTGTCCAATAGCCACCGTGGCGGTGCGCTCCGACGGCACCGTGTCGCCGCCGGCGAAGATGCCCTCCTCGCCGGTCATCATGGTCGGGAGCACCTCGACCAGGCCGCCCTCGACCGCAACATCCGCAGCCTGGTCGAGAAGCGACAGGTCGGTATCCTGCCCAAGTGCGAGCACGAGGGAGTCGGCATCGAGCTCTTCGAGCTCACCGGTCGGCTCAGGAAAGCCCTCCTGGTTGAGGCGCATTTTTTCGAGGACCAGGCGACCGTCCTCGAAACTGCTCACCGTGGAAAGCCAGCGCATCGTCACTCCTTCGCCAAGCGCTTCTTCCAGTTCGCCGTGGTCGGCCGGCATCCGACCCCGGTTACGGCGGTAGATGATGGTGGCGTCGGTCGCGCCGAGACGGCGAGCCGTCCGGGCCGCGTCGAGTGCGGTGTCCCCGCCGCCGTACACCGCGACCCGCCGCCCGAGCAGCGGCTGATCGCCGTCGGCGACCCGGTGGAGGAGCGAGACGGCATCAAGGACACGCGACGAGTCTCCGGCCGGGATGTCCACTCGCCGTCCGAGCTGGGCACCGACGGCAACGAAGACAGCGTCGAACCTGCCCTGGCGGCGCTCGCTCTCGATGTCATGGACGGTGTGGTTGAGCTCCACGTCCACCCCGAGGGCCAGGATGCGGGTGATCTCGGCTTCGAGGACCGTCCGGGGGAGCCGATAGGCGGGGATGCCGTAGCGCATCATGCCGCCAAGTTCGGGCGCCGAGTCGACCAGGCTGACCCGATGGCCGAGGCGCCGCAGATGGTAGGTGGCGCTGAGTCCGGCCGGTCCGGCCCCGACGACGAGGATACGCTTCCCGCTGTCGGTTCCCGATGTCGGAAGCGGCCACCCGCGCTCGATGGCCAGGTCACCGAGGAACCGCTCGATGGAGTTGATCCCGACCGCCTCGTCGAGCTGAGCTCGGTTGCAGGCCGTCTCGCAAGGGTGGTAGCAGATGCGACCCATGACCGCAGGGAACGGGTTGTCCCCGACCAGCTGCCCCCATGCTGCTTCGTAGTCGCCCGGCTCGGCGTTATAGAGCCAGCGCTGGATGTTCTCGCCTGCGGGGCAGGCGTCGTTGCACGGTGGGAGCCGGTCTACGTAGATCGGGCGTTCGACGCGCCACGAACCGGTACGGTTGGCGTGGCTCGAGCCGACATCCAGCGTGATTGCGAACGGGAGCTCCACTACCCCGTCACCCCCTTCGGGTCGATGCCACCCCTCTGGTGGGCGACAAGGCCGTAGGTGGCGATGTTGTGGTCGGCGATCGCTTGGATGCGGGCGACGACATCAGAGCGTGAGCACTCGCCGAACAGGTGATCGAAGCGATGTTGCATCGACAGGTAGGCCTCGACCGGTTTCCGGTGGCGGATCGGCGACACCGATATCACCGTGCCATGCTCGGCCTCGAAGACGGGAAAGAGCCCGGTCTCCGTGGCCAGTCGGGCGACGCCGATGGTGTCCTTCGGGTCCGAGCCCCATCCGAGGGGGCAGGGCACCAGGACGTGGAGGTACCGGGCGCCGTGGATCTGCATGGCCCGCTCGACCTTGGCTTCGAGGTCGTGGAGGTCGGCCACCGTCGCGGTGGCTACGTACGGGATGTCATGAGCCATGGCCAAGCGGGGAACGTCCTTCCCCTGGCCGAAGACATTGCCGGGCTCGGGGCCGACGGCTTCGGTCGTCGCGGTGCGAGCCCCCGGGGGTGTTGCACCGGAGCGTTGCACGCCCGTGTTCATGTACGCCTCATTGTCGTAGCAAATGAACAGCACGTCGTCGTTACGCTCGAACATTCCCGACAGGCAGCCAAACCCGATGTCGACCGTGCCGCCGTCGCCGGCCTGGCCAATCACGCGTACCGCGCTCCGCTCCTTCACCCTCATGGCCGCGGCCACCCCGGTGGCGACGGCCGGCGCGTTCCCGAACAGCGAGTGGAGCCAGGCGATGCGCCACGATGTCTCCGGATACGGGGTGGAGAACACCTCGAGGCAGCCGGTGGCATTCACCACGACCAGCTGGCCGTCGGTAGCCCGCATGGCCGCGTCCAGGGCGTACCGGGCGCCAAGGGCCTCACCGCAGCCCCGACAGGCTCGATGCCCTGAATCGAGTGAGTTGGTCCGGTTGGGATCGGACTGGACAGTCTGAAGGTCATCGTCGAGGAGTCGGTTGCCGACGGCGAAGCTGCCCACCTGATAGAAGCGAACCGGCTGGGACGTCACGGTTTCCTCCTCAACCGATCCGGGACGCCACGGTCCCGAGGTCGCGTAGGACGTTCTCGGCCGAGGGTCCCGACCGTCGCGATGACCTCATGCGGGCCCGCTCGCGCTCGACGATCTCATGGTCGAGATCGAGGAACGTGAGCGGCTCGAGCCGATCCTCGGACGCGGCGACCAGCAACCTTTCGAGTGATCGGCGGGTGATCGGACGTCCGCCGAGCCCGGCGACGACCGTGCGCAATGAGCAGGCCGAGTCATGGGTGGCCACGGCGACGTCGGTCGCCAGCACGCCTCCGAATCCGCTGCTGAATGCCTTCTCCACCACGATCACGGTACGAGCGCCGGCCAGCGCTTCCCGGACCGCCTCCGAGGGAAACGGCCGAAACGAGGTGATCCCCACTACCCCCACGCGTTCGCCGGCATCTCGACGGGCATCCACGGCGTCCTTGATGGTCCCGAGCACCGATCCGAGGGCGACGATGATGGTCTCGGCGTCGCTGGTCCGGTACGGGCGCACCAAGCCCCCACTCTGGCGGCCGAACGCATCGGAAAACGCAGCGGCGAGCTCCGGAATCAGCTCCAACGCGTCGAGCTGCCGGAGGTGGGCTAGGTACCGGACCTCCTCAAAGGCCTCGGGGCCGACCATCGCGCCGATCGACACGGGATCGGCTGGATCGACCACCTGACGGGGGTCATAAGGCGGCAGAAAGGCATCGACCTGGGACTGATCGGGTACGTCGACCCCTTCGACGGCATGGGTGAGGATGAAGCCGTCCATGCACACCATGACCGGGACCGAGAGATCCTCGGCCAGACGGAAGGCCTGGATATGGAGGTCGGCGGCCTCCTGGTTGGTCTCGGCGAAGAGCTGGATCCACCCCGCGTCGCGGGCGGCCATGGCGTCGCTGTGGTCGTTCCAGATGTTGATCGGAGCACCGATGGCCCGGTTGGCCAGCGTCATGACGATGGGAAAGCCCAGCCCTGCCGCGTTGTAGACAGCCTCGATCATGAAGAGCAACCCCTGACTGGCAGTGGCGGTGTAGGCACGGGCGCCGGCCGCCGAGGCGCCGATCGAAACGGACATGGCGGCAAACTCGGACTCGACATTGATGAACTCGCAGGGCGACAGGGTGCCTGCTTTCACCATGGCGCCGATCGCCTCGATGATGTGCGTCTGGGGCGAGATGGGGTAGGCGCACACGACCTCGGGACGGCACAAGGCGACCGCCTCGGCCACAGCACGAGATCCCTCAATTTGTCGCAGCACGGTCCGGCTCCTCTTGGTCCAGCGTGACGAACCGATAGGCCGCGGCCGCAGCCGCGGCGTTGCGTTCGCCGACCGTTCCCCCGAAGCGATCGCGAACCGCCGTCTCGATGGCTCTGAGGGTGACCGCACCGGTCAGCGCGGCGAACCCGCCGAGCAGCGCGGCGTTGGGCAAGGGGCGACCGAGCTGATCGATGGCCAGTTCGGTCGCCGGGCAGGTGCTGAGGCGGTCACGGTGGAATTGACTGAAGAAGTCACCGATCCCGAGCTCGTCGAGACTGCGGGAGGTATTGACCAGGACAAAGCCCTCCAGAGACAACCCGGCGAAGAGATCGACCTGGTGGACCAGCGTGACGTCCTGAACGATGAGGGCGTCAGCCTCGATTACCGGCTCTCGGGTTCGAATCGGGCGATCATCCATGCGGCAGTAGGACACGACCGGGGCCCCCATGCGCTCGGACCCGAAGCTCGGAAAGGCTTGCGCATGGCGACCTTCGGCAAAGGCGGCGACCGAGAGGATCTCGGCCGCGGTCACCACGCCCTGGCCGCCGCGCCCATGGATGCGTACCTGGAACATGCCCTTCCTCCGGTGCTCGCGGGATCGCCATCCCGTCGCTCTCATCGTGCCCCTGAGGCCTGGTCCCGGATAGGGCCGAACGTCCCTGATCGGGGCGTTCCCTCCTGGGGACCGGCGGTGGTGTTGTGACCATCGGCCCTAGCTGACTCCGGGTGGCGTGGCGACAATGGAGAGGTGTCAGGAGCCTCCGTTGCCCTTCATTGATCGCACCGGCGCTGGCAAGCAGCTGGGAGACCGCTTGACGCGTACCCCCTACGTGGATCCAGTGGTGCTCGCCCTTCCTCGGGGTGGTGTCCCCGTCGGGTACCAAGTGGCTCGAGCCATCGGCGCGCCGCTCGACGTCATCGTGGTCCGCAAGCTCGGCATCCCATTCCAGCCAGAATTGGCCATGGGGGCGATCGGCGAGGACGGGGTACGAGTCATCGACGAGGACGTTGTGTCCAGCGCTGGCCTCAGCGAACAGGAGATCCGAAGCGTTGAGACCCACGAACGGGCGGAGCTCAGTCGCCGGATACAACAGGTGCGATCGGCAACATCGAGGGTGCCGCTGGCTGGACGAACGGCCATCGTGGTGGACGACGGGATGGCCACCGGCTCCACAGCTCGGGCTGGCTGCCTGGTGGCTCGGGCCCACGGCGCCACCCGCGTCGTCGTGGCCGTCCCGGTCGCTTCGCGAGAGGCGATGTCCCAGCTTCGTCGGGTGGCCGACGAGGTGATCGCGCTCGAGACGCCAGAGCCGTTCTACGCCGTCGGCCAGTGGTATTTGGACTTCGATCACACGTCTGACCAACAGATGGTCGAACTTCTCGTCGAATCACGACGCCATTGGGACCGAAGCCTCGCTGAGGTCGCCGGGAGGGACCGGTTGGATCCCGTCGATCCCGTCGATCCACCGATGCGGGATCAGGAGGTCGCCGTCTGCCCCTCGTTGGGCTTGACCGGATACCTGACCGTTCCTGAAGGTGCGAGGGCAATGGTGGTCTTCGTCCACGGCAGTGGTTCAAGTCGACACAGCCCGAGGAATCGGTTCGTTGCCCGCGTACTCAATCAAGCCCGACTGGCGACGCTCCTCTTCGACCTGCTCACGCCCCAGGAGGAGATCGAACGATCGCACGTGTTCGACATCGCCCTCCTCGGTGGGCGGTTGCTGGACGTCACTCGTTGGCTCCAGGGAGAGCCGGATGCGAAAGGGCTGGCCATTGGCTATTTCGGGGCCAGCACAGGATCGGCAGCGGCTCTGTGGTCTGCGGCCAAGGAAGGGTTCGACATCGGCGCCGTCGTCTCGCGCGGGGGGCGGCCCGACCTGGCCGCGTCGTGCCTCCCGGCGGTCACGGCGCCCACTCTGCTCATTGTGGGAGAACGGGACGAGGCGGTGCTCGACTTCAATCGCCAGGCCCAATCGGAGCTCACCTGCGAGAACCGACTCGCGATTGTGCCTCGGGCGGCCCACCTCTTCGAAGAACCCGGGACCCTCCAGGTGGCAGCTGACTTGGCCACCAATTGGTTTATCGCCCACCTGACGAGCGTATGAGGATGCTCGCTTCTCGCACTGACCTCGGCCACCGAACCATCGCGGCGAAGGTAGAGGTCGGGTCGACTGCGATCCCCCGGGCGGCCAAGGGCCATTGGGCCCTGACAGGGCCGTGCCGGTGTTCGTAGAGTGGGCCCATGGAGGTGGGCGACGAGGTGGTGATCGATCGGAGCGGCCTCGACTCCGTCATTGCCGCGCTCAAGTCTCGAGGGTTCGAGACATTAGGCCCTGTGGTGCGCAATGGGGCGATCGTCCACGGCCAAGTCTCGTCGTCCCGGGACCTTCCTCGGGGCTGGCACGATCAACAGGCGCCGGGCCACTACCGCCTTGAGCAGGACGAAGGCCCGGAGCTGTTCGGATGGGCCGTCGGACCGACCTCGTGGAAGTCAGAGTTCTTTCCACCGGAGGAAGTCCTGTGGCGGACGTCCGCGCACGATGACCAGGTGGTGTTCACCGAGCCAGAGCCCGCGGTCGGTCCGGTGGCGATCATCGGCGGGCGCCCGTGCGAATTGTCGGCTCTGGAGGTCCTGGATCGGGTGCTCGAGGGCGGCGACGTGGCCGACGACCGCTATGCCGATCGGCGCTCGGATGCCTTCGTGGTCGGCGTCGAGTGCGGTGCACCCGCGGCGACGTGCTTCTGCACGTCCATGGGGACCGGCCCTGCTGCCCACTCCGGCTACGACATCGCCCTGACCGAATTGATGGTGGGCGGGCACCGGTTCTTGGCCCGGGTCGGCACTCAGGCCGGGGCCGATGTGCTCGAATCGGTCCCTCATGCCGCCGTCGGCCCCGGCGAAGTGGCCGAACGCCAGACCATTCTGAGCAGGGCCGAGGTCCGGATGGGCCGTTTCCTGGACCCCGACGGGCTGCCTGGCTTGCTCGCTCGCAACCTGGAGCATCCCCGCTGGGCGGAGGTGGCCGGGCGCTGCCTGTCGTGCGGGAATTGTACGCTCGTCTGCCCGACCTGCTTCTGCAGCGACATCAAGGACGCCAGCGATCTCAGCGGCACGGTCGAGCGCCGTCGCCGGTGGGCATCATGCTTCGACCTGGACCACTCCTACCTGCACGGTGGCCCGGTGCGGCCGACCACCCAGTCGCGTTACCGTCAATGGCTCACCCACAAGCTCGGAACCTGGTGGGACCAATTCGGTGAATCGGGATGCGTCGGTTGCGGACGGTGCATCGCCTGGTGCCCGGTCGGCATCGATCTCACCGAGGAGGCCGCTGCCATCCGGGATACCGACGGTGCGCTGGCTGCCGGCGAAAGTCGGTTGCCGTGATCGACTCGTCACTGCATGATGCGCTCGCCGGCCACGGATTCCTGACCGGTCAGCCCGAGGGTGCCGTGGGGCTGGTGGCCGAGTGTGCGCGCTGGGTCACATTCGAGACCGGCCAGTTCCTCCTGAAGGAGGGCGAGGTGGCCGACACACTCCACCTGGTCTTCTCTGGCCTGGTGGTCATCGAGGTCCACCAGCCGGGCGGGGAGAGCTTGTCGATCGAGACCGTCGGACCCGGTCATGTGGTCGGCCTGTCGTGGATCTCACCCCCGTACCGCTGGCACTTCGACGCCCGGGCTCTCGAGCCGGTGACCACCGCGGCCATCGACAGTGAGTGCCTCCGGACCCAGCTCGGGCGAAACCCAGCTGTCGGATTCGCCATCCTCGACCGACTGGCGTCGACACTGGTCGAGCGGTTGCAGGCGACCCGTATCCGGCTCTTGGACCTCCATGGCCTCGGCGATGACCATCCGCACTGAACCGCGACCGGAGCGAGCCGCTGCTCCCGGCCCACTGACCCCCGATCTCTACCGGGTCACGGACCGGAGGGAGGAAGTTGGGGACGTTGTCTCCCTCGACCTCGAACCCCGGGACGGACGCCAGCCACCCGATTTCCTCCACGGGCAGTTCAACATGATCACCGCCATCGGTGTCGGTGAGGTGGCCATCTCCATCTCCAGCTCTCCCAATGCCGCCGGTCCGATCGAGCACTCGATCCGTGACGTAGGGGCGGTGACCCACGCATTGTGCTCGCTCCCCACCGGTGCCGTCGTCGGCGTGCGCGGGCCGTTCGGCAGGGGCTGGGACGTCGATGACCTCGAGGACGGTACCGACGTGGTCGTGGTGGCCGGGGGGATCGGGCTGGCGCCATTACGGGGCACGGTGCGGGACCTGGTCTCTTGGCAGCGAGCCGGACGGTGCCAGGTGTTCGTCATCCTCGGAGCGCGTTCGCCTGACCAGATCCTCTTCGCCGATGACCTCGCGGCTTGGCGGGACTCCGGGGTCCATGTGGCGGTGACCGTGGACGTGGGGACACCTGACTGGGAGGGCCCGGTGGGCGTGGTCACCACGCTGCTGCCCGGCGTGCCCTTCGACCCGGCCCGAACGGTGGCGTTGACCTGCGGCCCCGAGATCATGATGCGCTTCGTGTGCCGCGACCTGGTCGACCGCGGCATCGACCCGCACCGGATCCAGGTCTCGCTCGAACGGAACATGCAATGCGCCATCGGGGTCTGCGGCCACTGCCAGTTGGGCCCGCTCCTGCTCTGTCGTGACGGGCCCGTCGTTCCCTACGCGGGCACGGCCGACACGCTGTTCATGGAGCGCCAGCGATGACCGATGTCCGGCCCAGCTTGGCCGTCTGGAAGTTCGCCTCGTGCGACGGCTGTCAGCTGAGCCTCCTCGACTGCGAGGACGAGCTGCTGGCAGTGGCCGGCGCAGTCAGGATCGCCCATTTCACCGAGATGTCGCGGGCCGCCATCGCGGGTCCCTATGACCTCTCGTTGGTCGAGGGCTCGATCACCACCGAGTCGGATGCCGATCGTATCCAGGAGATCCGCCGCTCGTCACGGCGGCTGGTCACCATCGGTGCGTGTGCCACGGCGGGTGGCATCCAGGCGCTGCGCAACTCCACCGAGGACGGCGCCTATGTGCGGACCGTCTATGCCCACCCGGAGTACATCTCGTCCCTGTCCACCTCGACGCCCATCTCCGCCCATGTTCCTGTGGACCTTGAGCTGCAAGGTTGCCCCATCGATCGACGCCAGCTCCTCGACGTCATCACCTCCGAGCTGGCGGGACGCAAGCCCGCCATCCCGAGCCACTCGGTGTGCCAGGAGTGCAAGGGACGCGGCACCACGTGCCTGCTCGTCAAAGGGGGCATTGCCTGCCTCGGTCCGGTGACCCGAGCGGGCTGTGGGGCTCTCTGCCCCTCGGTCGACCGGGGCTGCTACGGGTGCTTCGGGCCGTCCGAGGGAGCCAACCCCAGAGCCCTGGCCGACCGGCTGTTGAGCCAGGGCATGGCACCGGTCGACGCCTCCCGGCTCTTCGCCACGTTCTACGTCGGCAACCCGGTATTCGGCGACGAGGCCGCTACCCTGGCCGGGATCGGAGAGGCTCAGTCGAAGGACCAGGTGGAGCCGACATGACCCACGGATCGGGACCCCACCGCACCATCGCCGTCGGCGGACTTTCCCGGGTCGAGGGAGAGGGGTCGCTCCGGGTCGACGTTCGAGATGGCGTTGTGGCCGACGTCGACCTGACCATCTTCGAACCGCCCCGCTTCTTCGAGGCGATGTTGTCGGGAAGGCGAGCGACCGAGGCGCCCGACATCACGGCGCGCATCTGCGGGATCTGCCCGGTGGCCTATCAGATGAGCGCTTGTTCCACTGTGGAGGACGCGTGCGAGGTCAGCGTCGACAGCCGGGTCTCGGCCCTGCGTCGCCTCCTCTACTGCGGCGAGTGGATCCAGAGCCACGCCCTCCATATCTACCTGCTCCACGCTCCGGATTTCCTCGGGTGTGCCGACGCGGTCGAACTGGCCGAACGGGACCGGGAGGCGGTGGCACGTGGGCTCAGCATCAAGCGAACCGGGAACCTGGTCATGGAGACTGTCGGGGGGCGGGCCATCCATCCGGTCAACGTCAAGGTCGGTGGGTTTTACCGTGCTCCCACCATGGGAGAGATCGCCGCACTGGCCGAGCCGCTGCGCCGGGCCCGCGATGAGGCCTTGGTCACGATCGCATGGGTGGGGGGCTTCGAGTTTCCCGACGTCGACGGGTCCTATCGATTCGTGTCTCTCCGCCAGACCGGGCGGTACCCGATCGAGTCCGGCCGCGTGGCATCGTCCGACGGACTCGATGTCAGCCCAGCCGAGTTTGCCGACCGGGTCGTCGAGGACCAGGTGGCCAGGTCCACTGCCCTCCACGCCCGGCTTGACGGCCGGCTCGACTACCTCACCGGCCCGCTGGCCCGGTACGCGCTCAATGCCAACGAGCTTCCCGAGGTGGCCCGCCAGGCCGCAGCTGATGCCGGCCTCGGGCCTGTGTGCACCAACCCGTTCCAGAGCATCGTCGTCCGCGCCGTGGAGCTGGCCTTTGCCTGCGACGAGGCCCTGCGACTCGTCGACCGGTACGAGCCTCCCGACCCTCCCGCCGCCGAGGTGGGGCCGCGGGCCGGAACCGGCACCGGCGCGACCGAAGCTCCCCGCGGCCTGCTCTTCCACCGCTATGGGCTCGATGACGCCGGGCTGATTCGGACAGCGCGGATCGTGCCGCCCACGTCGCAGAACCAGCTGACGATCGAGGCGGACCTCCGTCGTGTGGCCCAGGCGGCACTGGACCTTCCCGACGAACAGCTGGCGTGGCGTTGCGAGCAGGCGGTGCGCAATCACGACCCCTGCATCTCGTGTGCCGCCCACTTTCTCGACGTGACCGTGGTTCGGAGGTGAGCGGCGCGGGAGCCCTCGGCTCGGACCACCGGGTCGTCGTGGTCGGGATGGGCAGCGAGTACCGACGCGACGATGGCGCAGGTCCGGTCGTTGCCGATGCGGTGTCTCGAAGCCGAACGGACATCGCCCACCTCGGACCGATTGCCGAACCGCTCGACCTCCTTGGCCTTTGGGACGGGGCCGACCTGGCTATCGTGATCGATGCCGTGCACTCAGGAGCCGAGCCGGGGACGGTCCAGGTCATAGAGCTGACCGAGGCCCCCGACCGAGGGCCCGCCGGGGGAGCGCCCGGCACCACCAGCACCCACGGGATCGGCCTGGCCGGGGCGCTCCGGCTTGCCCGGGCCGTTGACAGTGCCCCCCGACGGGTGGTGGTGGTGGGGATCGAGGGTGACGACTTCGGTCAGGGAACGGGATTGACCCCTGCGGTAGGTCGGGCCGTGCCCCATGCCACCCGCCACGTGCTGGAGCTGATCGAGGAGGTCGGATGATGTGCACCAGCCGCTTGCACCGGGTGGTCGGGCCGGCCGGGGAGGGCGCCGTCGTGGCCGAGGACATCGACGGGAACCGGCACCGTGTGTCATTGCTGGCTTTGGACAGCCCGGCGCCGGACCCTGGCGACTGGCTGGTCGTCCACAGCGGCTACGCCATCGACCGAGTCGATAGGAGCGAGGCCGAGTCGGTGGTCGCTGATGTCCGGGCGGCCGAACGCGAATGAGTGCTCCCTTCCTGCCCCGGGCCATCGTCATGTTGCGTGATCCCCAACGGGGGCCGGCTTGAGCTCAGGCAGCGCCTCGGCACCGACGGGGAGCAGCGCGACGCCGGGCCCCCTCCTCTTCGCCCGGTACGCGTATCCTCCCAACGAGCTCGGCTACTGCGGCCCGGCCGACTCCGGTTCTCTCCTCGACGGCGCGGCAGGGGGCGCCGACCTCGATGAGCTCTCCCGTCTCGCCACCGAGTTCACCGGGGCATGGCCCTACCTCGAGCTCATTGCCGGCTGCAACGGCATCAGGGACCCGCTGGACACCAGGGTGGTCGAGGCCTATTGGGTGGGCAACGGGTTGCTCGGGCGCGTCCCGGCCAGTTCCCTCACCGCGCTCGGCGACCGGTTCGAACATCGCTCCGGTAGACGCCTCGATGCGATGGCCGCTGCCCTTCCGCTGGGAGGGGTCAGCCATCACAGCTTCCACGTCTTCGCCGTATACCCCTGGCTCCGGCTGTTGCGCGCCGGCACAGAGGGCGCGCCACTTACGGTGCTCGATCGCTGCCGGATCCGCTGGGGCGTCGTCGAGGATGTCTCGGGGGACCTGGTCACCGTGCGCAACCGGACCCTGGCGTTCGAGAGGTCCCGCCTGGTGCTCGGTCCGGTGCACAGCGAGGTGGCCCACCTCAGCCTCGACGGAGTGGGCCTCGCGCCGATGGTCGCGCCGGGGGATGTCGTGTCGCTCCATTGGGACTGGGTCTGCGACCGCCTCGGGCCGGCCAGCCTGGCCTGGCTGCAGTGGTGCACGGCTGTCAACCTCGATGCCGTCAATGCCCTGCCCACGCCGGGCCCGAAGGAGAACTGCGGAGCCTGAGGCGTTTCAAGCCAGACCGCGGGCTTCTTCGCGCCGATGCCTCCCAGGCGATCGCCAGGCCGAGCAGCGCCGGGTAACCCCCCAATGGTCGGCCATCAAGCTCTGTCCGCTCAAAAGGCCCAGCGCCAGTGAGGCTCAATGGAAGGTCGGGAGGGATCTGAGCCGCCCCCGCGACGCGGGGGAGGGTTCGCTACCGATGCGTCTGGGGGGCCAGGGACTCCAGATCGTCCTGCAAGCCACGAGCGAAGTTCGCTGCATCGGGACACGTGATCAGGTCGGCCAGGATGCCGAAACTGAGATAATCGTCGTAGGACATGGCTGCGACCCCAATGGTGAGGTTTCCGGCCAGAGGCACGAACGGATACACCTCCACCATCGCCGCACGCAACAAGTAGAGCGGATCGGACGGTCCGGGAACATTGGTGACGACCAGGTTGAACAGCGGTTGGTGGTTGATCAGCTGTGCAACGCACTTGATGACCTGTTGCGGAGCGGCCGAGGTCAGATCGAGCGCCGCTTCAGCGGCTAGCTCCTCATGGTGCACGCGGGCTCGGCTGCTCGATCGCGACACCGAGTGAAGCCGATCCAACGGGTCTGCCGGCTCAAGGGGCACTCGCACGAACCACGCGGAGACGCGATTGTCGAGCGACTCCCGGTGGTCGGGCTCGAGACCGACGGGGACCAGCACCTGGATGTCAGGGGGCCGAGCCTCCCCCCGTTGCTCGAGGAGCCGCGCTATTCCACCACCGACTGCAGTGAGCACGATCTCATTGAGGGTGACACCCAAGGCGTGGGCCGTCGTGTGCAGGCTATTGAGCGGTACCCGCACGCCGAGCCCCAGCCGCTCGGATCCGATAGCGCGATTCAGCGATGTGGCCGGTCGAAGCAGGCCCGAACGGGCAAGCGCGGCGAAGGCACCGCCTAAACGGGCGGCACCCCGCCCTGTCCGGAGTGGGTGGCGGCCTGCTCGCCCTCCCCGCTCCATCCAGCGGCAACCAATCGCGCTCAACCGATCGAGATCCTGTACGGCTCTGATGGCGAGGGCGGGCGGGGCCTCCGGGTGCCAGGCCTGGCTGGTCTCCCGGTTGGCCGCGGGGGCGGACACGGGCTCAGTATCGATGTCGAACAAGAGTGTGCCTATTTCGACGCCGGCCAAGCCGTCGGCCAGGGCATGGTGGATCCGGGCAACCACGGCAACCCGCTGGTCGGCCAGCCCGTCGATGACGCAGAAATGCCAGAGGGGCCAGGCCCGGTCGAGAGGCTGACCCATCAACTGGTTGCACTCCTCCCAGAGCTGCTCATTGCTTCCCGGACGGCTCAGGCGTCGCACCTCGACATGATGGGCGATGTCGAAATGGGGGTCGTCGATCCACACCGGAGGTGCGCCCGGCAGCACTGGCCCTTGGATTCGGCGCCGCAGCTTCGGAACGAGGTCGAGGCGCCCCTCGATGCGGTTCCGGACGTCCTCGAGGCGCAGGTGTCCCCGAGTGTCGTGCAGTGGTGGGCCCTCGAAGATGCCGAGCGTCCCCATGTGCATCGGGGTCCGTGGACTCTCGACCTGCAAGAAGCCCGACTCGAGGGGGGACAAGGCACATGGCCGGCTCATCCGACTGTCCCCGCCGATGCTATGGCCGCGTCGATCACCTCGGCGAAGCCTTCGGTCAAGGACGTGACCGCGACGGCGTGGTCCGGTATGGCTCCCACATCGATGTTGAGCCCGATGTTGAGCCGATCAGCGGTGGTCACCAGGGAGACGTTCAGGGCGGCTCCCGCTGTGGGAGCGAAGGCGTACAGTGCCTCTATCCGGGCCCCGGCGAAGTACACTTCGCTCGGGGGGCCGGGGACGTCGGTGGCCACGAAGTCGACGCCCTTGAGCATCGTCGCCATCGCCCAAGTTGTCATTGACGCCGGCAACCGGTCGAGGACGAAACTGAAGAACTCGCTCGAGTTCAAGGCGTCCGAGTGCTTCCATCTCGCCAGGATGTCAGGGACGGCGCGAAGATAGGCGAGGGCATCTGGCAGACCGATCGGAAGTACGATCCGCACCGGGACAAACCTGTTCGACTCCAGGGGATCCTCGGGGCGACGGGTGCTCACCGGCATGACCGCCCGCACGTTCTCGATGTCGATGTCATGTCGGCGGTGGTAGAGGGAAAGACCACGGAGAATTCCGGCAACGAACAGGTCGTTGACGGTCAGGCCGGCAGCCGCCGCCGCTCCGTGCATCTGATCTGTCCCGAGCTCGATGGTGTCGTATCGTCGTACGGTGGTCCGGTCCGTCATGAGCGGCGACAACGGCCGCGGCGACGGGCTGACGAGTCGGCCTGCGTCGCCGAGGGCGCCGAGCCACCGGCTGGCCGAGTCGGTCGGGTGTGCGACCAGCCGACATGCGGCCCCGACCGCGCGCCCGGGGACGTCGACGAGTCCGGCCAGGAGCGACCCGGCCCCGGGACGACCAGGGTGGACGTCTGTGTGCTCTTGCGGTTCGTTGTCTTCGCCCAACAACGGGTTTCCGGCGCGATCCCGGTCCATCATGGTGGCTGCGACCAGCAGGCCTCCCACCCCGTCGATGACGGCATGATGGACTCGTATGATCAGCGCGGCCCTGCCGCCGCCGACGCCATCCACCGCGATTGCCTCCCACAGAGGTCGTGTGGGGTCAAATGCCACCGGCGCCATTCCCTGGGCCAGGTCGAGTACAGCCCTGAGGTCACCGGGATCGGCGGCGCGCACATGCCGCACGTGTGTGCCGATGTCGAAGTGTGGATCCACTTTCCAGTGACGCCGGTCCCAGGGCACATGGGCCGACACAACCGTCGATCGGAACCGGTGGGTCCGGCGGCACAATGCGTCGAACCGCTTGACAACCTCTGCGAATGGAGGTTCCCGGTCGAAGACCACCACCACGGTGATCGACGACCGCAACAGCGGGTCGCGATCGAGAGTCCAGAGCACCGAGTCCGCGTCGCTCAGCCGATCCCGATGTGCTCCGATCCTGTCTGTGCCGTCGGACATGCATACTCCTGGGACGGTGGGCTCCAGGGCGCGGAACCCATGATGGCAGTCTGCTCGCTCCCCGCGGCCCGAACGAGGGTCGAAGGTCACATTGCCCGTGGCGCCTCCCCGCCGGGTACAAGTGGGCATGGCTCGATGGGCGCGTATGAGGAAGGATGTCCCTATGGCACTTGGAACCGTTTTCCGGGACCGACCCCTTCCATGACGCGAGTGTCCTCACACGAGGTGGCGGTGGCCATGGTGCGAAGCAGCGATCAGATCGGATTTGGCCTGGGGCCGGCCATTCCCGACGAATTCATGATGGCCCTGGGCGTCCGCGACGACTGGGAGAACCTCGTGCTGGGCGGCGCCCTGTGCCTCAATCCCGGCGTGATTGTCATCGAAGCGTAGGGACCACTAGCCCACGCCAGGGCGCACCTGGTCTCGGTGACGAAAGCCGTCTGGCGGCGGAATATCGGACGATCGTGCCGTCTTGTCAGTCACAATGGCGCCATCGCACATTTCGACAATGCGATGGGCATGCTCGGCCACCTCGGAGTCGTGGGTCACCATGACCACGGTCATCCCCGCATCGCCAAGGTGCGCCAGCAGGGTCAAAAACCGCTCGGTCGAAGCCGAGTCGAGACTGCCGGTGGGCTCGTCGGCTAGAAGAACCTTGGGCTCGTTGGCCAAGGCACGGGCGATCGCCACCCGTTGCCGCTCGCCACCGGAGAGTTCGGTGGGTAGGCGATGCTCGCGGTCGCCCAGATCGACCGCGGCGAGCAGCTCCCGAGCTCTCGCTCTCCGTTGCCGAGCAGACCGGTGGCCGCCGAACATGGCGAGTTCGACATTGGACAGGGCTGGAAGTTGGGGCAGGAGGTTGTGGAACTGAAAGACCAGGCCGACCTCGTAGCGACGGTACTCGCTGAGGTCTCGTACCCGGGCCAGATCCTGTCCGCCCACCGTCACCGTGCCGCAATGTGGGGAGTCGATGGCGGCAAGCACGTTGAGCAGCGTTGACTTCCCGCATCCCGAGGGACCGGTGATGGCAACCGTCTCGCCGTAGCGCACAGAGAGGTCGACGTCAGCCAGGGCGGTGACCCCGCCAGGGTAGGTGCGGCTCACCCCCCGGACGTCGACGGCAAACCGAGGATCGACGGGCTCATTCATAACTGAGCGCCTTGAGGGGTGACAACAGAGCAGCCCGGGTGGTGGGGTAGAGGGCACCGATGAGGGTCATGACCAAGGCAGTGAACAGCGCACGCCAAAACGCCCCCTCGGTGAAGTTCGGGTGAAGGATGCCCTTGAGCGCCGGGAGCTCGGCGAGCAGTGCGGTGACAACAAAGGACAGACAGACCCCGAGGGCCGCCCCGAGCACAGCCAGGAGCAGACTCTCCCCGAGCAGGAGGGCGACGGTGCGTCGGCGGGTCCAGCCGATGGCCCGCAGCAGCCCGAACTCGCGGGTCCGCTCGAACAGGGACAACAACATGGTGTTTCCGACAATGACCGCTCCGATCAGGATGGCGAGAACGGTGCTCCCGTTCACGGCTGCCTGCAGGTACACCAGGTTCCGGTCCGCCCTCCCGAACTCTGAAGCGGTACTGATGGTCGTCAGCTCCGGTTGGGCATAGTCGATCCGCGAGGTCACCGAGGCAACCGAGCTGCCCGGGTGAACCTTGACGAAGGCCAGGGTGACCAGACCGGCGACCCGGTTGTAGCTCTGGAGGGCCGGGAGGGGGAACATTGCCCCGGAGTCCCCGAAGGAATTCCCGGTCGAGTAGATACCTGTCACCGTGTTCCAGGTGCCGTTGCCTTCGAATCGGTCTCCGACTTGCAGCCCGAGGTTGGCCGCCGCTCGCCACCCCAGCATGACCTCGTGCCCAGCGGTGGACGAGTAGGGGCGGCCCCGTACCAGGTTCACCCCGAACCCGGCGAGATCGCTGGGGTTGATCCCGATCTCGATGAACACGGGATTGTCGGCATTCAGTCGCTCGGTCTCGACCAGCACACCAATGGCGTTCGCCACGCCAGGCGTTTGGCCGATGCGAGCCAGTTGTTGACGATCGATTGTGCTGCTCAATGTGTCCGAGGCACCCTTTTGGGCCACCGTGAAGTCGGCCTTCCCCACCGACATGATGGCCGCGGCGGACTGTTCGAGCCCACTGCTGGTGACAGCCAGAGTGACCACGGCCATGACGGCAATGGCGACCGCGAAGGCCAGTCCGGCTGAGCGCCCCTTCTTCGACCAGAGGTTGCGGAGGATGAGCCCGAAGAAGGTCATCCTGGCGCCCTCTCGATGCTCACCATGGCGAATGGGAGTCGGTCGGTCCGGTGGGTGACCTCATGGGCGAGACCGCCGCGTGCGGCCCGACTCGGCCATCGTGGCCCGGATAGGCCCGACGCCATCGGGCCCGTCGTCCCGCCCCCCGTATCTTCGACATGGGGTTGCGTCGTCCTTCCTGTCCAGGAGGAACTCGTCGAACCACTGGCATGCCAGTCGGGCCACGGTCCCGAGCACCCCGGCTTCTTCGAACGAGGGGGTGGATCCGGGAACCGTGGCCATCTGGTACGGACACTGGAGGTGGGAGGCGGCGCGGCGATGTGCCGGCAAGATGTCAGCATCATCCGCTCCGACGATGAACAATGTGGGACACCGCACCAGAGGCAACCGGTTGCCTATGAGATCGAGGCAGCCACCCCGTGAGACGACCGCACCAATGTCGACCGCTCCAGCGGCAGCGGCCCAGAGGGCGCCGGCTCCGCCGGTCCCCGTCCCGAACAGGCCACACGGTGACCAGCCGACATCGTCCAGTCTCCGGACCCACTCAGTGGCCGCCAGCAGGCGAGTGCCGATGAGCTCGATGTCAAGGGACGTGCGACGATGGCCGGCTTCTTCCGGGGCCAGGAGATCGAAGAGCAGCGTGGACAGGCCGATGCTCTGTAGCGATCGGGCGATCGATAGATTGCGTGGGCTTCTTCGATCGCTATCACTGCTATGGGCGAAGATGACGGTCCCCTGCTTGCGGACAGGAACACTCAAGAGTCCGGGCAGTTTGAGCCCGTCGACGGGAATGACCACGTGTCGATCCACCGGGTGCGACGATGGTTTCGTCTTCGTCGGGGTGACGGACCCGCGGGAGCTCCCCGGTAGACGTGGATACTCCACACCTCTTTCGCTCCCATGGTCGTCTTCGCTCATGGAATCACTCTGTCCGTGCCGTGCCGTGTCCACCAGGGCCGGAAGTCCCCGAATGGGGACCGATCTCGACTGAGGGATCATCTGGCCGATCTGGCCCTCCGTGCCCCCCTCGGTAAGGACGTTTGGCCCTATCGGTGCCACGGCAACAGGAAGATGATGGTGGTACCGGGTCAGGAGGCCCAACGAGCGACGGAGGTTCCCGATGACGGTGCGGGTGGCAATCAATGGATTTGGCCGAACGGGTCGGTCCTTCCTTCGGGCCGCTCTCACTTCGACGCACCCTTTGGAGGTGGTCGCTATCAATGACCTGGGTGCGCCGGCAGCGCTGGCCCGGCTATTCGCCCGAGACTCGGTGCACGGTCGCTATCCCGAGGCGGTCAGGGTCGATGGGAATGTCATGGAGGTCGGCACCAGGTCGATCTCCATGCTGGCTGAACCTGATCCGAAGGCGCTGCCCTGGCACGAACTGGGTATCGATGTGGTCATTGAGTCCACAGGGCACAACACGGGCCGCCAAAAGGCCGCGGCCCATCTAGAGGCGGGGGCGTCCCGGGTGCTGATCTCGGCCCCGTCGGGCGACGCCGACAATACGCTGGTCGTCGGGGTCAACGACGAGGAGTTCGACCCCGCCCATGACTTCGTCGTCTCGAATGCGTCGTGCACGACGAACTGCCTCGCCGTTCTGGCCAAGGTCCTCGATGACGCCTTCGGTATCGAAGACGGGTTCATGACGACGGTCCACGCCTACACCGGTGATCAGAGCTTGGTCGACTCCCTGCACAAAGACCCACGGCGGTCGAGAGGCGCCGCTATCAACATCGTCCCGACTACGACCGGGGCTGCCCGTGCCACCGGCATGGTGCTTCCGAGCGTGGCCGGCCATCTCGACGGCTTGGCTCTTCGGGTCCCGGTGCCGGACGCTTCGATCACCGACCTCGTCGCCAACCTACGGGCCACCCCGGGCGTGCCCGAGATCAAGGAGGCCTACCGCACCGCCGCCCAATCGGGACGCCTGGTCGGACTGTTGGAATACTCGGACGACCCGCTCGTTTCTTCCGACATCCTGGGCTCGGCGGCCTCGTGTGTCTTTGACTCGGAGTTGACAATGGCGCATGGAAGCCTGGTCAAGGTGCTGGGTTGGTACGACAACGAGGCGGGCTATTCGAGCCGGCTGGCCGACCTGGCCGCCATCGTCGGCACCGCGGCCAGCGGTCAAGGGGTTCCGGAGATCTGACATCGTGTTTTGCCTAAGCACTCGTGGCCATGGGCCTAAGGGGTGGTCGCGGCGGGGAAGCATCTCTTGGGTCCTGGAGCGGACAGGGCAGCTGTTCCTTTTGGACGGGACGGTACGTGCCCGAGGTTCCGAACGAAGCGGAAGGTGTCGATGGCGGGCGCGTCTGGTCTGTGCAGGCCATGAGCACGACTGACCTCTTGTCGAACGAGCTGTCATGGCGGAATGACGTAGCCCTCGAGATCTGGGTCGATGGCTGTGGTCCGTCGATCAGCATCCGCCTCTCGGGCACGCTTGACGATGCCACGGCTGCGATCTTGGCCTCTTTGGTCGTCGAATTGATCGAAGAGGGCGGTCGCCATTTCAGCTTGGATACCAAGGGCGTCTGTCTCACCGATCAGCGTGCTCACGCGACATTAGCCGCTGCGCTAGCCGAGGTTCGCAGGCTGGTCCAGTCTGGAGGCGGCCGCCTCTCCCGGTCAACGGGCTGGGTCTCCGGCGACGTTACCGGCCTCGTCGGCAACGATGCTTCGGGGCTTCCGGCGGAAGCCGATCATCTGCTGGCTCCACGGTCAGTGACCGCTGATATCCAGTCGCCGGAGTTCGCCAGGGTGCAGTTCGACGATCTCCCCGTCCAAGCCCACCCGGACCGTTCCTTCGCCCAGTTCCTGTGCTTCGACGGTCAGTTCGCCTTTGGAGACAACGAGGTTGAGCCATCTTCGCCGATAGCGCACATCAAGGGTCAAGCTCCGAACTTCGGTCGGAAGTAGGGGATTCAGCCAGAGGACGTCATCGCGTGTCTCGATGCCCAGATAGCAGCGCTGGAGGAGGTCAACCGATCCGGCCATTGCGCCCAGGTGGATTCCCTCGGCCGTCGTTCCCCCCTGGGTGTCGTCGAGGTCGCTCCGTAGTGCGTCTTCAAAGAACGTCCACGATTGCTCGCGATCGGATCGCGACAGCACCCACGCGTGCACCACCTTGCTGAGGGTCGATCCGTGTGACGTTCGCTGCATGTAGTAGTCAACCAGGCGCGGGACGGCATCGGGCTCGAATGGGTAGCCGAGCCGCTCGAAGATCGCACCGAGTTCTTCGGTCGAGAGCAGGTAGAGAAGCATCAGCACATCGGCCTGCTTCGATAGCTTGTAGGCGTTGGGCGAGTCGTGTTCCTGCTCAAGGATCCGGTCGAGCCGGGATATGTCGCCATAGCGGGCGCGGTACGTCGTCCAATCCAGTTCGGCCAGTTGTTCGTAGCCTTCGAACTGGCTGATGACCCCGTCCGAGTGGAAGATCACCCGCATCTTGTGGGTGATGTCCGCCCATCGAGCGAGCTCGCCGTCGTCGATGGACAGCCTCTCTCGGAGCTCGCTTCGCCGGGGCTCGGGCAGGAGCCCGATCAGCTCGAGACCGCGACCGAGGACCCAGACGGCCATGATGTTGGTGTAGGCGTTGTTGTCCAGTCCGGGTTGCGCGGCCCCGGGATAGCCGTCGTGGTACTCGTCTGGACCCATCACACCGAGTATCTCGTACCGATCGAGCTCTCGGTTGTAGGTGGCGACACTGGCCCAGAAGCGGCAGATCTCGAAGATCATCTCGGCCCCATAGGTGGCCATGAAGTCGATATCTCCGGTTGCCTGGTAGTGGCCCCAGACGTTGTAGGCGATGGCCGCATTGATGTGCCGCTGAAGATGAGACGCGTCAGGCATCCAGTCGCCCGAGAGGGGATTGAGGTGCATGACCTGGGACTCTTCGCGACCGCTGCTGCCGCTCTGCCAAGGGAACATCGCTCCCCGGAAACCGGCCTGCCGGGCTGCCCATCGTGCTTCGGGTAGCCGCCGGTACCGGTACAACAGGAGTGATCGCACCAGCTCGGGGAGGTGGAGGTTGAGATACGGGAAGATGAACAGTTCGTCCCAAAAGACGTGACCCCGGTAGGCCTCCCCGTGCAGGCCACGAGCAGGCACACCCACGTCTAGGTCCAGGGTATTCCGGGAGGTGGTCTGGAGCAGGTGGAAGACGTGCAGGCGCAGCGTCAACAGCGTCAGGCCTCTGCCGTCCTCCAACTCCAGTGAGAATCGGTTCCACAGGTGATCCCAGTCCCGGACGTGGCGGTTCAGGAGGTCGTCAAAGCTCTCGACGCGCCCGACCCAGGCGCAGGCATCGACCCAGGGTTCGCTGATCGAGCGGTCCTTCGAGGTGAAGAGGGTCACCACCTTCTCGATGGTGATCGCCTGGGAAGGCCCGATGTCCAGAGTCAATTCGTGGGCGATGAACCCGGGCTCCTCCACCACTCGTCTCTGAGAGACGAGTGGGGTGCCCTCCCGGGCTATCCGGGTCCTGGCCGCTTCGGCGATCCCAACCTTCGATTGGCGGGTGCGGGCGCTCAGGGCGATGGTCTCATCGTCGATCGCACCCACCTGGATGTCGTCGAGGTGGCGATCGTCGAACTGCCGGTATCGAGCGACACCGGCATTGACGATCCGCCCGTCGAGGCCGGAGCGAACGGTGAGTCGACCCGACCAGTTCTCGGCCCGGATGACCGTCTTCAGGCCGGCGACATGCGAGTCGGACATCGAGACGAATCGCTCCTGCTCGACCTGGGTCACTCGTCCGGCCCCGTCTCGGACGTGCAGGGTTCGGCGCAGCGTCGCCTGACGGAGGTTTAGGTCCTGGCGGTGCTCCAGGACCTCCAGGGCAGCCGGATCGAACCATGGACCGTCGTCGAACCGGAACTCCATGACCAGCCAGTTCGGCAGGTTGACGATGCTCTCGTTCTCGACGGAGCGATCGGCGATCATGGTCGAGCATCGGTCGTACAGGCCGGCAACATAGGTCCCCGGATAATGGATCCCATCGGCAACGGCCTCGGGTGCCGAACCCCGGGTGGCAAAGTATCCGTTGCCCAGAGTGCACAGTGCCTCACGCAGGCCCTCGTGGTCGGGGTCGAATCGCCCGTAGCTCAGGGTCCATTCGTCCACCTCTTCGGGTTCCACTTCGGCGTCACCCGTCGACTGCATGGTCATCGTGGCACCGGTAGGCCGGTCTCGCCCAGCTCGATGTCGGCCAGGTCGTTCACCACGACATCGGCTCCGTGCTCCCGCAGTGCCCTTGCCTGGCCCGTTCGGTTGACCCCCACGACCATGGAGAAGCCACCCCGGCGGCCGGCCTCCACCCCGGCGAGGGCATCTTCCACGACGACAGCCCGACATGAGTCGACACCGAGGGCCCGCGCCGCGGTGAGGAAGATGGCGGGATCAGGCTTCCCCGGCAGCTCGAGCGTCGCCGCGTCCTTTCCGTCCACGATGACGTCGAAGAGGTCGGCAATACCGAGGGACGCCACGATCATCGAGACGTGACGGCTCGATGAGATCAAGGCGGTCCGGACCCCATGCGAGCGCAGGAGACGGATCAGGGCAATGGTCGACTCGAAGGGTTCCACCCCTTGACCGGCGAGAGCCTCTTCGAACCGCCGGGACTTGAGGTTTCCCAGTCCGCAGACAGTCCGTAGCCCGGGTGGGTCCGCAGCATCGCCTTGCTCCAGTGAGATCTGTCGCGAGGCCAAAAAGGCGTTGACACCGTCGTAGCGCGGCTTGCCGTCTACGTACTGGGAGTAATCGTCGATGGTGAACGGTCGGAAGGGCTGCCCGGTGTCGCCGGATAGGGACTGAAGAAAGGTGTCGAAGACCTCCTTCCAACATTGGGCATGTAGCTGTCCGGTATCGGTGACGACGCCATCCATATCGAAGATGACCGCATCGATATGCCCGAGCGGAAGAACCGGCGGCGGCGTCTCCGAAGGGTGATCGAGCAGCACATCAGGGGTGGTGGCATGCCCGGGGCCCGGACCGGGACTCACGGTCGCACCCGACCGGGCCATTTGTCGTCGCGTCGGATGAGGGCGGTCAGGCTCTGCATGTGCTCGGATGTTCCGCCGGTTGTCATTGAGGGGGTGGAAGAGGGCGACTACGGAGGCGCCTTCCCGAAACGACCGGTCGGGCGATGACGATGTGGCTCTCGTGGGCGCCGCTCACCCATGGGCGAACCGGCGTGGCCCGAGCGTGCTCCGACCGTGGATCCATGGCCTCGGTGATGTCCTCACCGTGGCCCTTCACCACCACCACCCACCCCTCTCTGCGTTTGGTATCGATGTCCTCGACCTCAAATGCCACTCGGGCCAATGCCGCATAGGACAACTTGAGTCCTGGTTGCGTCCTGATGACCACCGTGTGGCCGTCGAGGGCATAATTGACCGGGAAGATCTCCGGCTGGCCCTCCCGAACGACAGCCAGGCGACCGAGGTCCTGGCCGCTCAACAGGGCGAAGCAGTCCTCCTCGCTGATCTCTTCGAGCTCACGCTCCTCAGCGGACCCTGCCGTCGCGGTAGCTTCGCTCGGTGGTGCATCGTGTGAACTGGTCATGGTGCCAGTGTGGTGGGCACGCTGGGTGGTGACAAGTGCCGTTGGTCACATGTGACGAACGTCTTGGCCCTCGCCGGGGCGCCCGGCCCGATGGGCCTCATGCCGCTTGCCGGCGCCGGATGGTCACGCCTCAGCCAGGTCACGTCGGCGCAATCCGATGCCGCCGAGCAGGGCTGCCATTGCTCCCAGGCCGACGAGGATCCCGTTGTTGGGCCAGTCCGGCCCGGTGGCCGGCGCCGCGGCCATCTGGTGAAAGACCGAGGTATCCAAGAGCCAGTGGTTGATCCGGACGATTCCCCCGATGAGCGCGATCAGGAAGGACCAGGCGAGGAGGGCATAGACCGCACCCGATGCCGTTCGGGGGGCCCACCCGAGGACGAAGGCGCCAATTCCGAGCAGCAATACGGCAGGAGGAACCAGATTGATCCCTGCGGCGAGCATGTTCGCCAGCCCCACCCCTGAGTTCTGCGTGGCGGCCCCGAACCATGCGCAGAGTCCGGCGGCCAGGCCGGCGATGGTGAGGACGACGACGGCCACCGACAGGCGCCCGGCGAGCCACGAGCTGCGGGAAGCTCCACGGACGAGAAGGTGGTCCAATCGCCCTGCTGCCTCTTCGCCTCGCGCTGCGCTGATCTGCTCGGCCGCAATCAACGCCACCAGCACGGCGACTATGAGAAACGCCACACCAAGATAGGCGGATGGTCCTCCTCCGTGGGCGCCAAGGGTAGAGAACAACTGTCTGACCCGCATCGAGCTCATCAGCGCCCTCCCAGCCGACTTGGCAATGAGGCCCATCATGAGCCCAGCCAGGGCGATGGCGACGATCCACCCGATCGCGGCCGGCCGGACCAGTCGCAGCGTGAGCCCCCCGGGTCCGGCCAGGAGCCGAGTGTGGTCCTTCGGGCGACCTCGATCGGCGATGGTGCTCGCCCCGAGGTCACGCATTCCGGCCAGATAGACAGTCACGCCGGACAGGGTCGCCACCAATCCGACAAGGGGCACGAGCATCCACGGGCGGGGGGCAGTGAGGGGCTGCAGCTGTTCGACCCAGCCCAGCGGTGTGGCCCACCGCAGCCAGGCCAAGCTGGTACCCGAGTCAGCCACCATTCTCAAGGCGTAGGCCAACCCCAGGACAAAGGCGGCACAGGAGGCGGCCTGGCGTCGGGTCGGGGCAAGCTGACTGGCGAGGGCTCCGACGGCCAGGAACACGGCAACGGCGGACACCAGCGCGGTGGCCAGGAAGAGCGCGGCACCGGTGGCCATGTGGACCTCGGATGATCGCCCGACGGCGATGACGATGACCGCGGTGACCGTCCACAGGACGAGGGCGTCGAGAGCTAGCCCGGCGAGCCCTTGGACCGTTGCCCCCCGGCGTGTGGTCTGGCCGGCGAGCATGAGCTCCCACCGCCCAGCGTCCTCCTCGCCGCGGAGGAGCCTCGTGGCCGTGAGGAGCCCCCAGACTGCACCCACGATGCTGAGCACGCCGAGACTGCGCCAGGCGGTGAACCCGGCCACGGTCTGGATCTGGTGGGCCGGGCCGATGATGGCGTTGATACCGACATTGTCACCGAAGGTCTGGGCAACACTGTCTCGTTGAGCCGTCGTCTTGTAGTTGGCCACGTAGCCGATGGCCGATATCGACACGTAACTGCCGAAGGCTGCTCCCCAGAGCGCGGCTGAGCGCGCACCGCGGCGCGCCGTCTCCCGGGCGATGATCGAGGCGGGCTGCCGATCGGCTGGTGGCAACGTGGTCATAGCCGAGTCAACCGACATGGGCCGACTCGACTTCGGGCGATCTCCCGTAGTGGGCGAGAAAGAGCTCCTCTAGCGATGGCTCACGGCTCAGAAGCTCATGCACGCCGGATGCGGCCAGGACCTTCAACAACGGTTCCACTGATCCACGGACCTGGCATCGCACGATGCGCCCTTCAGCCTCGATGGCAGTCACGCCAGGGACCCGGGAGAGGTCGGGCACGGAGCCATCAAAGGTGGCCTCCACGGTAAGGGAGGAGAGGTGGCGCAGCTCGGCCAGCGTACCGATGTCGACAAGCATCCCGGCGCGGAGGATGCCCACCCGGGTACAGAGTGCCTCGACCTCACTCAGGATGTGCGAGGACAAGAACACGGTTTGCCCCCGGTCGCTGGCCTCGTGGACGCAGTGGCGAAAGGCCTGTTCCATGATCGGATCGAGCCCGCTGGTGGGCTCGTCGAGAACGAGGAGATCGGGTCGGGTCATCAATGCGGCAATCAGAATGAGCTTTTGGCGATTGCCCTTCGAGTAGGTCCGGACCTTCTTCGAGGGGTCGAAGTCGAACCGATCGATGAGCTCCCCCCGATAGACCTGATCGAACTGGCCGTGCACCCGGCCTAGGAGATGGAGGGTTTCCGCCCCGGTGAGCGAGGGCCACAAGTTGGCCTCTCCCGGCACGTAGGCGAGACGACGATGAGCCTCGACGGGTCGGCGCCAGCAGTCCAGGCCGAAGATCTCGGCCCCGCCGGCACTGGGACGGATCAGCCCGAGCAACAGACGAATGGTGGTGGTCTTTCCGGCGCCGTTGGGACCGAGGTACCCGAGGACCTCACCCCGGGCCACCTCGAGGTCGAGCGGGCTCAAGGCGTCAAAGGACCCATATCGCTTGGATAGACCGTGCATCCGGATGGCCGGTACCGCCATGGAACCTCTCGTTTCGGGGTCGCTGTTCAAATGGGTCGGGAACCGCGTCCGGCTCTCGGTGCCGGCACGGACCGTCGCTTCGTCGTCACCGTCGTCCCCTCGAGTGTCTGCGGTGGATAGATCTCCAGGGTGTGCCTCCTGGTTCCCGCTGCGCTAGGGACCAAGGTCCTGAACGGGCTACGGAACTTAGGGCGATACCACTGATCGCGGGCAGGACCTGGTGCCAACCCCGGGGGAGTTGCATCGCTGAGGACCTTCGGCCCTATTGGCACGCCGCCCGCTCTCTTACCGTAGAGGCAGGGGAGCGACGTGGGTTTCCTCATGTGTCCCCGAGAACAAGACGAACGGCGCTGCGTGCGCCAAGCCTGGAGGAACTGATGACACTGACCGAAGAGGAGCTGGTGGCAACCGAGGTCATGCCGGCAAGCGGTGCGTATGTCGCACCAGGGCGACCGGGCAGCATCGTCGAGGTACGGGCGCAGTACGACAACTTCATCGGAGGGACCTGGGTGCCCCCGGTCAAGGGGGAGTACATGGTCGACGTCAGCCCGGCCGACGGAAAGCCGTTCTGTACGGTGGCGAGGTCGACGGCAGAAGACGTCGAGCTGGCCCTCGATGCAGCACATGCGGCCAAGGATTCCTGGGGCGAGACCCCGCTCGCTGGGCGGGCCGCCGTCCTCAATGGCATCGCCGACGCCCTCGAAGCCAACCTCGAGATGTTGGCTGTGGCCGAGAGCTGGGAGAACGGCAAGCCCGTGCGTGAGACGTTGGCGGCCGATCTCCCGCTCGCCGTCGACCATTTCCGCTACTTCGCCGGCGCCACGCGGTCGCTCGAAGGCCGCTCCACCGAGATCGATGCCGACACTGTCGCCTACCACTTTCAGGAACCACTCGGCGTCGTGGGGCAGATCATCCCGTTCAACTTTCCGCTCCTCATGGCGGCGTGGAAGATCGCACCGGCTCTCGCGGCCGGCAACTGCACCGTGCTGAAGCCAGCTTCTCCTACGCCGTGGTCGATCCTGAAACTGGCCGAGGTGATCGCCGACATCGTCCCCCCCGGCGTGATCAACATAGTGACCGGTCCAGGTGGTGAGATAGGGAAGGCCCTCGCATCAAGCCCGCGCATCGCCAAGATCGGATTCACCGGCGAGACCACCACCGGGCGGCTCATCATGCAATACGCGGCCGAGAACCTCATCCCCTCCACCGTCGAGCTCGGAGGCAAGTCGCCGAACATCTTCTTCGCCGACGTGATGGATGAGGATGACGAGTTCTTGGACAAGGCCATCGAAGGTCTCGTGCTCTACGCCTTCAACAAGGGTGAGGTGTGCACCTGCCCCTCCCGGGCCCTGGTCCACGAGTCGATCTACCAGCGCTTCATGGAGCGCGCCCTCGATCGGATTGGAAAGATCACGCAAGGCAACCCGCTCGATCCGGCCACCATGCTCGGCCCGCAGGTCTCGGTCCAGCAGCTCGAGAAGATCGAGTCCTACGTGAAGATCGGGCACGACGAAGGGGCCCAGTGCCTCATCGGCGGCCAGCGGGCCGACGTCGGCGGTGGGCTCGGGGGTGGGTACTACTTCGAGCCGACGGTATTGAAGGGCGACAACAAGATGCGTGTCTTCCAAGAGGAGATCTTCGGCCCCGTTCTTGCCGTGACGACGTTCAGGGACGAGGAAGAAGCGGTCGCGATCGCTAACGACACACCCTATGGCCTTGGGGCCGGAGTGTGGACCCGGAACGGCAACCTGGCCTACCGGATGGGCCGTGCCATCAAGGCCGGACGGGTCTGGACGAACTGCTATCACCTCTATCCCGCCGGCGCCGCCTTTGGTGGCTACAAGATCTCGGGCGTCGGGCGCGAGAACCACCAGATGATGCTCGAGCACTACACTCAGACCAAGAACCTCCTGGTCAGCTACAGCACCAAGCCGATGGGATTCTTCTGAGCGGTCAGGCCGTTGAGGCCGGCCTGCGCCTGAGCGCCGGCCGGCCACCACAACACCTCCGACAATCTCGAACCACCGAACAGGGAGCCAGCGATGAAGGCTGCAGTCGTTCACGCGTTCGACCAACCGTTGCGGGTCGAAGAGGTGCCCATGCCGACGGCCGGCCACGGTCAGGTAGTGGGGGGCGCGTCCCTGAAGGCCTGGACCCTTTGGATGCTGCCCCGCTCACCTGCGCAGCCTTCACCACCTACAAGGCGGTGAAGCCATCCAGGCGTTGGGAGGGGCCGACCGAGCCATCGTGCTGGCCGTCTCTCCCGCCCCATGCGAACAGGCGTTCAGAAGCCTAAGCGAGGGGAGACCCTGGTGTTCGTTGCCCTTCCTGCTGACAACATCATGCGACTGCACCATTCTCGAGACCGTGCTCCAGGGCATCACCGTGACCGGATCCATCATCGGTACACGAGTGGAACTGGCCGAGACGTTTCAGCTGCACGTGCAGGGGCGTACCAAGGTGGTACCAGAGACCCGGCAGCTCGAGCAGGTCAATGAGTCATTCGACAGATCGAAAAAGGAGCTGTCGACGCCCGGCTGGTGTTCGACTTTCGGTGAGGCGAGGGAGTTGGGCGACTCAGTCCGCTCGTCGCCGGGGGCCACAGGATTCGATATCACCGAGGCGTCGACGATGCGGGCAGAGCGTGAAGAGGGCTTGGCGGTCGAGGCGGAGGCTCGGCGCGAAGCCGATGTCCCTGCCGCCAGGCACCGTCCACCCTACGGATTGAGCGCGACTGGTCAGGTGAGCGAGGTTCCGGCCTCCGGGTCCCGAGGATCAACGTGCCTCGCAGCACAGGCGGGAGCCTCACCTTCAAAATGTTGGCCAACCTGCTGTAGAAGACTCCACTTCGTCCAGACTTCTCAGGTTCACCCCGCCCGATGCAAGGGCTCGTTCCAGTCGTGCTCGTTCTGGTTGCGGTGGGTCGAAGGCCTCGGGTCCACTGTTGATTCCGAGTTGTCGGGCAAACTCAACAAGGGCAACGTCATAGGCCACTTGTGTGGCCACTGCATCCGCGCCCCGGCCCATCTCGGGGATGCTCGAGGTGCGTTCCAGAAGCTCTGATCGACATCGGAGCAGCCTGGCCAGGAGTTGGCCCGCCGTCGGCACCTGATCCTCCTCCTGAGAGACGTCGAGCCCTCGTCGAAGAAGTTCGGTGTACATGGACATGGCCCCTCAACCTTTGCGCTCTCGGATGCACTAGACCAGTGGACCGGGACAAGGTTCCGAAACACGTGGACGTGGCAAACCCTCACTCCAATGATGTCCGACCTCACACACGGGGAGTAGGGCCATACGTCCTCTCCGTCGGTGACACATTCGCTCCCGGCTCCACTTGGTTCGGTGCAGTTGATCGTCAGTGGTTCAGCTTTGCATCGGTTGCACGTCAGTGGCTTTGGCCATCGGAGCGGCCCGGCGTGGGACTGGGAAGGCCCGAATGCCGGCCGTCCTGATTCTGACCTGACCTCGAGGCATGTGCGCCCTCATGAGGGCGGATAATCTCCCCTCCGTGCATCTAGACCCAGCGAATGTGGACGTGAGCCGGGCTACGGGCTCGGTCGGAGCGACTACCGGAATGGCGTGAGGTACGGCAATGACCATCTACGGACCCGACATCTACACCGAGCCAGAGGGGGACCCCGACACCCTGGCGAACCTTGGGCCCCTCAGGCCGATGGCGGGCGTCTGGGAGGGGACGAAGGGATCCGACGCGCACCCTGTCGTCGAGGGCACAGAGCACAACACCTTCGTCGAGCACTACGATTTGCAACCCATCGACCGCCAGACGAATGGCCCACAGCTCTTCTATGGCCTGAGATACCACACCCACATCACCAAGCCGGGTGAGGCCGAAACCTTCCACGACCAGGTGGGCTACTGGCTCTGGGAGCCGGCGGCCGAGGCGGTGACCCTTACCCTTGGCATTCCACGGGCCCAGGCCCTCTTGGCGTCGGGACCAGCCGCCGCCGACGCCACCGACTTCGAGCTCACCGCCACCCTCGGGTCCGAGGTCTACGGCATCCTGTCCAACCCCTTCCTCGACCAGTCCTTCCGTACCCTCAGCTATCGGATCCACGTGACGGTGAACGACGACGGAACGTGGTCGTACGAGGAGGAGGGAGTCCTGCAGATCCCGGGCCGGGAGGAGCTCTTCAGCCACACCGACCGCAACACCTTGTCCAGGATCGGCCGAGCCGAGGCCAACCCACTGGCTCGAGCCGCCCGGCGCCCGGAGACGGCCCCGAGGGGCGAAGAAAACCTGGGCATTGGATCGTTGCGGCCGAGCGATTCTGGCGGGCCCGGCCAGCCCGGTCCTCAGGTCGGGTAGCCCTCAGGTCAGGTAGTCCTCAGGTCAGGTAGTGGCGGAAGAACTGGATGAGCATCCTGGGACTCCGGGAGCCACGGGTTGAGGTAGAAGCGGTGCCGCGAAATCGGGCCCTCGGCTGGCCTGCTATCCAGAATCATAGATGGGTCGATGATTGTGTTCAACTGGCGTTTCGGGCGTTGGTCCGGTATCCACCTGGGCTCGCGCCGGTGGCCGGTACGGTCGGACGTCGAGGCACCCGACACACCTGCCGGGCACAATGGCCCGATGATGAGGACCGCCGATGGCACGTAAGAAGACCTTCCGCAGCCAGCTCTATCGGGTGGCCCGTGACGTGGGCAACGTCGAGGCGGTGAAGAACGGCGGCGTCGAGGGGCTGGCCAAGCGCGACGCCCGCAGAGCCGTCTACCGCCGGACGAACAGGGCCACCGGGTCGTTCCTGCGGGCCCTGGGGCTGTCCGGGAGCCGGAGGAAGCGATAGCCCCTTCGCTCACCGGCACTTTGGTGCCACCCTTTCCCGTGATGGCAGAAGTGAATCACTGTGCGTGGACCGACATTATGGGTGGGTTGGCCGAAGGCGGCGATTGCCTGTTCTGGCTGGCGGTGATCTGGGTCGTGCTGTTGTTCTACTTCCCGGCCCCGGTTCGCAACGATCGGCACGGTCGGAACCTCCGGAAGGGCGAGCAACGCCGCCGGTTGCCCGTCCGCCGCTTCCGCCGCGATGGAGCCTGGCCGGTGAGCTGAAGAAGTTGGCCGATCTCCACGAGGGGTGCTCACCGACAAGAGGGGCGCTCACCGACAAGGAGTACCAGACAGGGAAGGCCAAGTTGCTCGGCGGCACGCCGCTCGATCGCTTGCTGCTCGACGGAACAGGACGATGTGGAAAGCTGGATAGGCCCGGACCTATCGGGACAAGCACAGTGTGGAAGAAATGCAAGATGAGTGTAGGAACAAGTAGAGAGGGGATATCGTGGCCATCGCATCCGCCGATGTCGTGAAGGTACGCGGTGAGGTCAACTACCTCCTCAACCGCACGGACGATGCTGGCGCGACGCTCGAGTTCTGGAGCGAAGACGATACCCGCACCACCATGCAGCTCGCTTCCGGGAAGTCAGTCTGGATCCAAGACGCGAGGCCGGTGCGGGACACCCTCGATCTCAACGGGAACGGATTCGTCCTCGTCGACCACCGGAGCGCCGTGTCCAGCTTCGACATGATCCAGCTCCATCCGCTCGTCGACCAGCACTACGCACACGAGATGGCCGACCTGCTCACCGACGTGACTGGCGCCGACCTGGTCGTGGTGATGTCCGCCGGAAAGAAGCGGTACGGCGAAGGAGAGGTCGACAAGCTCTCGCACCTTCCCAACGCCAAGCCGGCGCGCTACCCCCACGCCGACAACACGGACCGGTCGGTGGTCGAGCTCTTCGGCATCATCACCGATGCCTTCGACGTGGACCGCTACCCGCGGTGGGCGGCATACAACATGTGGCGGGCCGTCACCCCGCCGCCCCAGGACATTCCGCTGGCCGTCTGCGATGCCCGGACCATCGCGCCGGGTGACGAGGTGACGGTCACCGCCGTGACGACAGAGCTCTCGGGCGACGTGCGCCACGACACCACCGGCTACCGCTACAGCGATGACCATCGCTGGTGCTACTTCCGGGACATGACCCCTCACGAGGTCTTGGTGTTCAAGGCCCACGACAGCGACAGCCGTTACCCGTCGCGGGTGGCGCACACGGCCTTCGACGACCCGAGTTGTCCGGCGGGCACTGCCCCCCGCGCCAGTGTCGAGACCCGCGCCTTCGCGTTCTTCGACTAACCCGGTCCGGCTCCGCCCCTTGAGTGTGACCCGAGTCAGGGACGGGTGAGGAGAGCTGCGATCCGGTTGTAGCGGGGGTCCTCGTCGCCAGCGATACGTCCCACCCATCGCAAGATCTCGGCGGTGTCGATCGTGGCCTCGGCTGAGAGCATCGCCTCGATGTCGACCCAATCCCGTGATCGGTTGAAGACCGCCTTGCACACGATGAGATGGTCGGCGCCCAGGATGGGGATGGTCCCGTCTCCGAACGGCACCATATGGCGCTGTGCGCTAGCCGCGTCGTGGAAGCGGTCGTAGGAGAAGAAGAGGTCGATCGGTGTTGCGTCCCACATCACCCTGACCTGGCCGTCTCGATGGACGAGGGCCGAGATCGCCGGATCGTCGGCCGCGGCCCCGAGCTCGACGAGCGGCCCGGCGACCTCGGGGAACCGTTCTGGTGGGATGAACACGTTGACGTCGATGTCGATCGTTGCCCTTGGCTCGGCGTAGTAGGCCAGGGCCAACGCACCTCCGAATGCGTGGGGGAACCGAGACAGGGCGTCGTCGATGGCCACCACCCTCTGGGCCAAGGTCAACGTGGTCACGACGAGATGAGCCGTGGCGCGGTCAGCGTCGGGTTGCGTCGACGAACGGGGATGGCATCGGCCAGCGTCAGCACCTCGAGCAGGCGACGGGCATGCTCCCGTGCGTCACCAGGCGGCGGCTGGTCGGACGCGGGAAGCGCCGCGTCCACGCGCAGACGCTCGCCGCCCGCTTCTACCAACTTGCGCAGCATCTGCACGGTCGGGTCCCTGCGCCCATGCTCGTAGGCCGAGATGACCGGCTGGGAGGTGCCGACCCGCTGGGCCAGTTCGGCCTGGGTGAGGCCCTGCCGGCGTCGGACGGCCTGGATGATCGTTGCTGCGTCCACCCAGCTAGTATATCGGATCGTATATGTTGCCCGCCTCCCGCTCAGTGGGCGGAGCGGCCTCGGCGGGCAAGTGCGTCGATGGCCACCGCGGCCAACAGCACGAGTGCCGTCACCATGTACTGCGTGGCCGCGCTGATGCCGAGTAGCCCGAGCCCGTTGTAGATGGTGGCGATGACCAGGCCCCCGAGGAGGGCGTGCACCATCTTGCCCCGGCCGCCGAACAAGCTCGTGCCGCCGATCACCGCCGCGGCCACCGCATAGAGCACGAGGGTGCCCCCGTCGATGTTGTTGGAGATCGAGCCGAGCCTCGAGGCGTAGAGGATCCCGGCAACGCCCGCGGTGAGGCCGGTGAGGGTAAAGGCCCAGAAGCGGTTCCACCCGAGGCTCACGCCTCCTCGCCGGGCTGCCTCGGCATTCCCACCGATGGCGTACAAGTAGCGGCCGAAGCGCGTTCGGGTCAGCAGGAACGTCCATGCGACTACGAAGGCAGCCACAATGATCACTGCGTAGGGGACGCCTCGGAGGACGGCGAACTTGCTGCGGTTGGTGTTGCAGACGAGGACGAGGGCCACCCCGGCCGCCGCCATCACGGCCACTTTGAGAATGGTGATGGCCAGCGGGGGCGCGACGAGACCACTGACCCGACGGCGTCGGTCCCGGAAGATAGTGAACACCGCGAAGGCGGCGACGGAGGCAACCATTACGATCCATCCGGCCGTCGTGCTGAGATTGCCGTTTACCAGGTCGAGGATGACGTTGTTGGCGATGGTGATGGTGCCGCCGCTTCCGTGCCCGTTGACCAGATAGATCAGGACGCCCTCCCAACCGAGGAGGCCGGCCAGGGTGACCACGAAGGAGGGCAAGCCGATCTTGATGACCAGGAGGCCCTGAAGTGCGCCGATCGCCGATGTCGCCATCAGACCGATGATGATGGCCGCCCACCAGGGCAGGTTGTCGGGAGGTGCGACCAGGATGGCGGTGATGACCGCCCCGATGCCGGCGACGAATCCGACGGAGAGATCGATCTCGCCGAGGACAAGCACCCAGACCTCGGCCATGCCGAGGAGGATGAAGACGGTGCCCTGGATGAGCAGGTTGGTGATGTTGCCCGCCGACAGGAAGATCGAGTCCTGGACCTGAAAGATCACGACGAGGACGATGAGCCCGGCGACGACAGGCAACACGCCGCTCTCGCCGTAGCGGATCCGCTTGGCCCACGCCGCGGCGTATTGCCCGAAGGTGGAGTCCGGCAGGGCCTCGGGCATCGGGATGCCCCCGAGGTGGCCGGGATCAACCGGCGCGGCCTCCACGTCGTCGGGCGGTTCGGTGGCGGAGGGAGTCTTGGGCGTTGTCGTCATGGCCTCACCCCTCCGAGTCGCTGCCGGCGGGCCCGATGCCGTCATTCGAGTCGTTGGCGAGCCTGCCCGTCGTGATCAGCTCGACCGTGCTCTGGGTGTCATAGTCCTCGACGGGCCCGCTGCTCACCAGGTGGCCGAGCCGGAGCACCGCTATCCGGTTGGCCACGGCGAACACGTCGTTGAGGTTGTGCGAGATCACGAGGACAGCGATGCTCCGGGACGCCAATCGGCGAATCAGGTCGAGGACCTGGGCGGTCTGCGATACCCCGAGCGCGGCGGTGGGCTCGTCCATGACCACGAGCTGCGCGTCGCGCATCACGGCCCGGGCCACGGCCACGGCCTGTCGCTGCCCACCCGAGAGCGACCCGACCGGTTGTCGGATCGACTGCACGGTGGTGACTGACAGGTCAGTGAGGACCTGGCGGGCCGTGATCTCCATCATGTTCTCATCCAGGAGGCCGAATCGAAGCTCCTCGTGCCCGAGATACATGTTCTGGACGATGTCCAGGTTGTCGCACAGAGCCAGGTCCTGGTAGACGGTGGCGATACCCAGGGCGTCGGCATCCCGGGGTGTCCGGACGTTGGCCGGCTTGCCCTTCCAGAAAATCTGCCCCTCGCTCGGTTGCCAGATCCCCGAGATCGTCTTGATCAAAGTCGACTTGCCGGCACCGTTGTCTCCGACGAGGGCCGTGACCTTGCCCGGCGCCACGTCGAAATTGACGTCCCGGAGGGCCTGGACCGCACCGAAGCTCTTGGAGATGCCGCGGAGGCTCAGTAGGGCGCCGTCATCGTACCCGTCTTCGGTCGGGCTACCGGTGCTAACAACGTCGGTCACCACCGGGGCCGCCGCCGGCCCCTACTTGATGCCGTACTTGGTGCAGTCGGCGGCGAAGGCTCCTGTGCAGATCTCAGCGGCGGTGACGAACTGATCCTTCACCACCGTGGATTCCACATTGGTCGGCGTAACCCATTGGGGCGTCAGCAAGGAGGAGCGAACCTTGGCGCCGGTCACTGTGTCGGTGGACGTGCCGTTCACGAGTCCACTGGGCGGCGTCTGACCCGCCCGCAGGTAGATCGCCAGGGCGGCGGCGGCCTGGGCCTCGACGTAGATCGGCTTGTAGACGGTGCCACATTGGTAGCCCGAGATGACGTTCTGGACCCCGACCGTCGTTGCGTCCTGTCCGGTCACGGGAAACTTTTGAGCCGGGATGTTCAGCGTCTTCAAGTAGGTGATGATCGGCGCGGCGTTCTCGTCATTGGGGACGAGCACGGCGTTCATGCCCGGGTGGGCCGTCAATGCCTGCTGGAACTCGGTCTCAGCCGTGGGTGGGTCCCACGTGCCAGCTGGCCGTACCGCCAGGGTCCATGAGCCGGACTTGAACTTCGGATTCAGCACGGCGTTGTAGCCCTGGGCGAAGAGGGTGGCGTTGTTGTCGGTGGGCGAGCCGACCATGACGGCGACGTTGGGCTTGGACACCTTCCAGGCGGCCGCGCAACTGACCAGCCCATTCCCCATCAGGGTGCCCACGTTCACGTTGTTGAAGCTTACGTAGTACTGGCGGCTGCCGCCGAGTGTGAGTCGGTCGTAATCGATCACCGCTACTCCGTGGCTCTTGGCGTACGTCTCGATCGATGCGCCGACGCCCGAGTCGAGCGGGTCCACGACCAGGACGCTGGCGCCCCCAGCGATGGCCGACTGTGCGTCAGTCAGCTGCGTCGTGTCGCTTCCCTGGGCGTTCTGCACGCTGAATTCGGACGCCGGTAGCCCGGCTGTTTCGAGTGCCTTGGTCAGGTACGGGTCGTCGAATTGTGTATAGCGGGCCGAGGACACGGTGTCGGGGAGGATGACGGCTACCTTCCCCTTCCCCGCCTTGGTCACTGACGTCAGGGTCTTCATGGCTGCGAAGTTGTTGGTGAATGCCTTCACCGACACAGTCGGGGACGAGGCTGCCGACGCAGAGACCTCGCTGGCGCCGATCCCAACGAGTGACCCGATGAGGCCACCGACCAACCCAAGTGTTGTCACTGCACGTCGCCTACTCACCACGGCGCGTCCCCTGTTGACCCGTAACCCATGACCGACCATTGCACTCCCCCCAATCGCATTGCTTCCGAATCCGTTGTAGTGCATTGGACGTCGAAAGGCAACGGAAACATAACATTCAAAAAACATACCCGTGCCGATCCATGTCCAAACCGCGACAGCCGCGGACGTGTCGACGCAGTTCGCTTGTCGAGGGTTGTCGGTTCGCTTGTCGAGGGTTGTCGGTTCGCTTGTCGGCAGGATTGTCGGTTCGCTTGTCGGCAGGATTGTCGATTCACTCGGACTCTCCCACGAGACAAGGCGCTGGCCCGGTTGATGATCTCCGACGAGGTGGGCGCGCTGGACTTGGTCTCGATGGTCATAGCCGGGTCGTTCGTGTTGGCTCCGGGCATCCTGGCCATGACCCTCGGCCTCATCCGGAGCGAGACGGCCGGCGACCTCCGCACCCTGACCGCTCGTCAGCCGTCGAGGGCAAGGCACCCCCGGAACGCGGCCTCAGCGGCCAGTCGGGCTGCCAGCGTGGTGTCGTGGGCCAGACGTTCGAGCCTCTGGGCCAGCTCGGGATCGGCGGCCATGAGCCGTTCGACTTCGGCGAAATTGGGCGTTCCGTCAGGGTTGGTCATGGCCACGACCCTCTCGTCGAGGAGGTCGTCGAAGTGCCGGTCGCTGATGCACCGGTAGACTGACCACGCGCACCCGTGGGCCTCGCACACCTCGGCCACGGCCGATGACTCCATGTCCACCCCGAGGCAGCCCTCCCGGAAGAACTGCAGGCTCAGTTGGCGGTCGAAGTTCACCCCCTCGGTGGTGATGAGCTTCCCCACTCGAGGTGTGTCGCCCGGCGGGTCGTGGCGGTACGCGGCGCCGCTCGTGTGGTCGATGACCGTCTCGGGATTGATAAGGGTGCCGACGCCGAGTTGGGGGTGGAGACCGCCACAGATGCCGGCGATCATCACGTGGTCGACGGGCACGTGGTCGGGATCGGTCGTGTCGAACAGCCGGGACGTCGTCTCTCGCGTCGAGGCGGGTCCCATGCCGATGTGGAGGGCGGTGACGGCTGACGTGCCCACGCGGCCCTCGGCCGCGGCGCCCGGTGCGTCGCGGGTGCGGCTGAGCCCGAAAGCGGCAACGACCGCGTCCATCTCCAGCGGCATGGGTGCCAGGACGACAACGTGGCGAGGTCGCAGGAGGTCAGACCCGGTCCATAGGAGGCGCGGCTTCCCGAAGCCCGTTCAACAGGCGCGAACATGCTCTTACGAACTGCCGGCTCGAGAGCGACGACACCTCGACGTCGTAGCGACCGGGGTCGTTGAGTGCCGTGACCGTGACCGTGGCCACATCGGTGGATGCGATATCAATCGACACTCGCAGGGTCACGGGTCTGGTGCGGACCGGTGCAAGCGTGCCCAAGAGGCGATAGCCGGCCGGCGACCCGAACGTCATGTCGATCAGGTTGTTGCGTTCGGCTGAGACCTTCCCTCCGAGGGCCCGCCCGGCCTCCTTCAGCGCCGCGGCCACAGCGACAGGTTCGCCCCTGGTGGCCCAGGAGCCGCTCGTCTGGTGCGAGCTGGAGGAATCAGGCACGGAGTGAAAGGTACTCCGAGGTCGGGCTGGATGCCCAGCAGAACCGAATGCCTCGGGGCCAGCGATAAACCGGTCCGTCTCGGGTGAAGGCCAGGAATTCGCAGGGCGCCACGCAGATGGTCCGTATGGTCACTGACCGTACGGCGACCTGCCGAGCACTTCCCCGTTGCGGAGGACAGAGACCGGCCCGTCCTCGCTCACGGCGATCACGGTGGCGAGCGGGTCGTCATGGCTGTAGCGACGGCCGGAGGTGTGGCGTGTGCCGCCGAATGGCTCCACCGTCGCTTCGGCCGTGGTGCTGGGCACCAACCGCACACCGAGCCGGCGTAGCACCCCCATCGTGTCGAAGATGGCGGCGCCGTCGATCTGGGCCAACGCGTGGCGGAGTGGCGCGAGGTGGGCGGCCCAGCGGATGCGAAGGGGTGGCGGCGTCGGGAGTCGTTCCTCGACCGGGGGACCGGGCTCGGCCTGGGGCCGATAGATGAGCAAGGACCCGATGCCCAGGGAGCCCAGGTCGTGTACGGCGAACTCGAGCATCGCCTCAATGACTCTGGGATCGCCGTGGGCCTCACTGGCTGTGATCCCGTCGATCCAACTGCTGACCGGCGGCTCGTGGTGCCAACTGAAGCCCTCCCAGCGGAGCACGCCGAATCGTCCGACAACCCGCACCGATCCTGCCGGGTGCCGCTGCACGATGGTGGCCTCAAGCACGCCGGCCAGTACGACGAGGTCCCGTTCCGATCCGGCGGGACGATCGAGGACCATCCACTCGGTGGTGCCGTCCGTGCGGCGCAAGAGCCAGCTCGAGAGCCCGTCGGCGAAGCGGCGCGCCGCGGCCAAGGGCTGCTGGTCCAGCGCCTGGCGGGTGATGTCGAGCTGCGTCCCCGGTGCCCAGGTGGCCGGATCGGACCGGGGATCAAGGATCGTGCCGCTGCTGACCACCCGCCGCTCGTGGACTGGCGGACGGAGCGCGTAATCGATCTCCTCGACCAGGATCGCCGGGAAGCCCCCTGGCCCCTCAGGGTGCAGCCCGCTTTCCTCGAGCTCCTCGGCGAGCCGCCGCAGCCGAGCGGCCCCAGGCTCGCGGATGGGACCGGGCTCAGGCACAGCGTCGATCGTAGCGATGCCGACAGCCGGTCCAACCTTGGCCCAACGCAAGCGGCACCGGGCTTGATCGAACGCGGGCGGCGGCACCAGGCTTGGGCCTAGCATTCGTCGGTGAGCTTTCGGCCCGATGCATCCCTACTCGAGGAGGCCGACGGTCTGCTCGACTCGGCCATCGCCCTGCGCCGACGCATCCATGCCCACCCCGAGATCGGCCTCTTCCTTCCTACCACGCAGGCCGCCATACTCGAGGCGATCGACGGGTTGGGACTCTCCGTCACTACCGGCACCAGGACGAGCTCGGTCGTGGCGGTGCTCGACGGCGACGACGAGGGACCGACGACACTGTTACGGGGCGACATGGACGCACTCGAGATGCCCGAGGACACCGGGCTCGAGTTCTGCTCGCACCTCGACGGCCACATGCACGCCTGTGGCCACGATGCACACGTGGCCATGCTGGTCGCTGCGGCACGACTCCTCCAGCGTCGCCGACGGGACCTGTCTGGCAGGGTCGTGTTCATGTTCCAGCCCGGCGAGGAGGGCCACGGCGGCGCCAGGATCATGCTCGACGAGGGACTGCTCCAGAACCACGGGAGCATCGACCGGGCCTTCGCCATCCACGTCACCCCGATGCTCCCGACCGGCGTGGTGGCCAGCCGGGTGGGGACGCTGCTGGCATCGGCCGACGAGTTCCGGATGACTGTGCGAGGGGCCGGGGGTCACGCCTCGATGCCACACGACGCGACCGACCCGGTGCCCGTGGCCTGTGAGATCGTCACCGCCCTCCAGTCGATGGTCACCCGGCGTGTGCCGGTGTTCGATCCTGCCGTGCTCACCGTCACGGAGATCCATGCCGGCACGGCGTTCAACGTCATCCCCGAGACGGCCATCTGTAACGGCACCGTCCGGGCCGTTTCTGACGCGTCGAGGGATCTCGTCGTGGCCGGGCTGGGGCGGGTAGCCGCGCATGTGGCCGAGGCCCATGGCTGTACGGCCGACGTCGAGTGGCTCGGGTGCAGCTACCCGGTCACGGTCAACCAGGGGGCCGCCGCAGAGCGGACGCTCAGCGTGGCCGCCCAGGTGATCGGCGAAGCCGGCGTAGCTCGCATGCCAAACCCGGTCATGGGCGCCGAGGACTGGTCCTATGTGCTGCAACGGGTTTCCGGATCGATGGCCTTCCTCGGCGCGGCTCCGCGAGGGGTGGCCCACCCGGCCCCCAACCACTCCAACCGGATGGTGCTCGACGAGGCGGCCATGACCACGGGCATCGCCATGCATGCGGCGATGGCCCTGGGGTAGGAGCCACCTGGCTCTGCTGGTCAGCCGTCGAGGCCCGGCCTCCGTTGGTCGATTGAACGGCGCGGTGGCCGAGCAACAGGACCTCGGGCCGGCGTACTGGGACGATGTCCGAGTGCAAGTGCTCGGACGGACGTCGGCACGGGACCCAGCTGAGCGTCACCGGGCCTCGACTCCCCTCGAGCTCTTCTTCGACCTCACCTTTGTCGTGGCGGTGGTACAGGCAGCCGACGGGCTCGAGCTGGGCCTGGCCGACGGAAACGTGCGGAACGCCCTGATCGGCTACCCGCTCGTCTTCTTCGGAACTTGGTGGGAGTGGATGAACTTCACGTGGCTTGCCCTGGCAGAATTGGCCGTCCCCGTGTGGGCCGAGTCGGCCGGACCTCCTGGCACCCGTTTCACATCGCCGAGCGCTACGCCCTCTTCACGATCATCGTCCTCGGTGAGTCGCTCCTCGCCGCCTCGAGGGGCGTGAAGATCGCACTCGACACCAGGTCGACCTTCGGAGAGCTGGGTTACGTGGTGTCTGGCGGCCTGCTCATCGTCTTTTCGATGCGGTGGGTCTATTTCGACATGCCCGCGGGACGGATCGTCGACCAGGCCCGGGAGGCGTTCGCCGAGCGGCTTACCGGTGCGTTCGCCTGGGGCGATGGGCACTACCTCGTCTTCGCCAGTGCGGCGACGGGAGCGGGCAACCGGGGTACTGCCGGGGAATGCCGTGTCGCCTCTCAGTCCGCTGCCCGGCCCAGCGCTTCGACGGCCGCCTCGTCGAGGACCACGTCGGTGGCGGCCAGATTCTCCTCCAGGTGGGCCAGCGACGAGGTACCCGGGATGAGCAAGACCGTCGGTGCTTGATCGAGCAGCCAGGCCAGGGCCACCTGTGCCCGGGTGGCACCGAGTCGGCGAGCTGCTTCCTCGACGGCGGGGGCGTCGAGGACGGGGTTGTCGGCGAAGAACGCCGAGCCGAGGGGGAAGAACGGCACGTAGGGCACGGCGTCCTCTCGGCAGGCGTCGAACAGCGGCTGGTCGCTGCGGTCAGTCAGGTTGTAGGCGTTCTGCACGCAGGCCACATCGGTCCGGGAGCGGGCCACCCGATAGTCGTCCAGGGTCACGTTGCTCAGCCCGATGGCGCCGATGAGACCCTCGTGACGAAGGGCAATCATGGCATCGAGCTGTTCGGGGAAGGGTACGTCGGACTCCGGGTGTCGCCGGAGGTTGACGACCGGGACCTGATCGAGCTCCAAACTGGCCAGGTTGGCCTCGACCCCGGTTCGCAGCTCCTCCGGTCGTTGGGCGGGCAGCCACTGGCGTTTCTCGTCGCGCACCGCGCCAACCTTCGAGACCAGAACCAGATCTTCCGAGTACGGAAAGAGAGCTTCGTGAATCAGCTCGTTGGCCACGTCAGGTCCGTAGAACTGGGCCGTGTCGATATGGTCGACCCCGGCTTCGGCCACCCGGCGCACTACGGCGAGGGCTTGGCCCCGGTCAGCGGGCGGCCCGAACACGCCGGGGCCCGGTAGCTGCATGGCGCCGAACCCCATCCGGTGGACCGGGCGGCCGGCTAGGAGGGCAGCGTCGCTGGGCATGCTCCCATATTGAACAGGGTGCCCGGCGAAGTCCAGTCGAAGCCGGGCACGGACGGCGGCTCGTCACGTAGGTCTGTGTCCGCCGGGCTCCGTGATGTGCACGATCTCGGCCCGCACCACCTCGGGTTCGGGATCGATGACGGCGATCCTGTCGTTCGCCTCGTCGCGGGCCAGAAAAGTCCGGTGGATCTGGACGGCCAAAACGGCGCGCTGGAAGGCGTTGGCCGGGAGACCGGCGGCCCGGAGCATGTCGCTGTGCTCATCGAGGAAGGTCGCGGCGGCGTGGACTGCGTCGTACTCGATCCGGTCGGCCTCGGTGGGAAAGCTGAATCGCCATCGTCGCGCTCGTTGGGCGATGGAAACCTGCCCATCGTCGACCTCGACGCCGGCAGCAGGAAAGACCCGGCAGTCGTAGGCGCGGCACGTTCTCGGTCGGTGCTCGTAGATCGAGCACCGGTTGTCGATCAACATCGGGCAGCGCCCCTCCTCGTCATAGCCGAGCAGGACATGGCCAGGAGGTAGGCGGGGCGCCGGGAACAGGATGTCTGCGGGTATGTGGGAGAGCGTGTCGGTCTCATCGGGGGCTATGTGGACGAACTGCGACGAGGTGCAACAGGCAGTGCAGCCACAGCAGGGAACCTGTGCCCCGCTCTCACCGAGCAACGCCGCCTGCATGTCGACGATCCAGGCCGAGAACTCACCGGCCATCAACACCTGTTCTTGGTTGGACGAGTCGTGGGCCATTGCTTCTCGACGGGGGACGAAGGTTGTGCGTCTGAGAGACACAATAGGCTGCCCACACGCTCGACTATCGACCCTACGAGCACGACGACCGGTCCGGTGTCATGCACTGTCCGGTGTCATTCAATTGTCCGAGGCTGAGGGGTGGCCCTCGCTACGCGCCGATCCCGAGCAGGCGCAACGGGCCATATCCAGCCGGAAAGATCGGCCCGAGGGGAACGGCTACCGCGGCCGGCTCCCTCGCGGCCGAGCCCATGGCAGGATGAGGGGATGGCGAGCGAACGGTTGGAGGTCGAGCGGCTGATTCCCGCCGACCCGGCGTCGATATTCAAGATCCTGAGCGACCCGCACGGCCATGTGGCCATCGACAGCTCCGGCATGCTGATGGACGCCACCGGGGAACCGGTGACCGCGGTGGGGGACAGCTTCGTCGTGCATATGGATCGCGAGGCGCTCAACGACTACCCGATGGGCCTCTACGACGTGACCGTCACCATCACGGCGCTGGTTCCCGACCGCCGGATCGAATGGACGATCCTGGGTGAGCTCCGGCCCCAGATCGGGCACGTCTACGGCTACCTGCTCGAGCCCGACGAGGGGGGGACCAAGGTCACCTCGTACTACGACTGGTCCTCCATTGATCCGGTCTACCGGAACGCGGGGATCTTCCCGGTCATATCGGAAGGGGCCCTGCGGGCCACACTGGGAATCCTGGCTCGGACCGTGGCCAAGTCCAGCTCGGGTGCGTCGGCCTGAGCATCGGTGACCCCTGGTCGGCCCTGAGTGAGGTGGCTGCGGCGGACGCCGTCAGTCACCGCTGGTGTCGGGGGAGCCCTGCTCGCGCAGCGTCGCCACCCGCTCGATGAGCGAGACGTTGAGCTTGGTCAGGACCCGACCGAGGTCGCGCCGCTCGTCCTCGGACCAATCGCAGAACATCTCGTTGAGCACGCGCCGCCGCTCCCTCTCGACGGCTCGCATGATCCGCCGGCCCCCTGACGTCAGCGCCAAGGTGGACGAGCGCCCGTCAGCCGGATCGGGTCGGCGCTCGACGAACCCACCAGCCACCAGCGCCGTCACTTGCCGGGTGACCGTCGACGCGTCGAGGTGCAGCGCCTCAGCCAGGGTATTGGTCCGGACGGGCCCGAGCCGCTCGAGTGTGCGCAGGGCCAGGTAGCCGGCTCGATCCACCTGGACGTAGAGCGAGCCCTTTCGCCCGAGCGTGTCGAGTTGGCGCACCAGGGTCATGAGCTCCATCTCGATGACGCTGATCGAGTCGGCCGCCTCCCCCATGTTCACATCCTTTCGCTCGGTCCCACCTACCGTGTGCTGCCCAAATTTCCAACGAGTACGGCACCCGATAGACTCCGAATATCTAGCTGTATCGTACATCTAGTTGTCAGAGAATGGGTCGAGGCTGGAGGGAGGAGACCGAGATGCATGGACCGATCGTGGTCGGCACCGACGGGTCGGAGACGAGCCGGCTCGCAGTCGAGGAGGCGGGTTCGATCGCTGGGGCGAGCGGGCAGCAGCTGGTCGTGGTGTTCGTCCGCCATGTCCCCTTTGCCGGCGTCGGCGTGCTGGCCACCGGAGGGCTCAGCGCCGGCGCCCTGCAGGACGCCCTGGACGGAGACCAGGCGCTGGCCGAGGCCCAGTGCATCGCCATCCTCGACCCGGCCGGCGTTCGCTGGCGGTTCGAGGCGGGAGAGGGCGACCCGGCCTGCGAGCTGATGCGGATCGCCACCGACCTGGAAGCCGACACCATCGTGGTCGCCGGGCGGCGCCATGGCGCGTTGGGGGGATTCGCTCATGGATCGGTCTCGGTGCGCCTGCTCCACCGTTGGCCCGGCTCCCTGCTCGTCATCCACCCCAAGCCCGCCACATCGAGCCTGTCCACGGCCGGAACGACGGCGTCGTCGTGACGGAGAGCAGGCTCGATCCCGGGGGGCCATGGTCGGGGGCCGGCAGGCCGACGGACAACAGTCGCGCCGCCTCATGACCGATGACCTCCAGCCGGTAGCCACCGACGGGCAGGACCGTTACAAGTGGATTGCCCTGTCCAACACGACCCTGGGCATCCTCATGGTCACGATCAACACGTCCATCCTGTTGATCTCTCTCCCGGACATCTTCAGGGGCATCGACCTGCAGCCACTGGCCCCGGGCAACACCTCGTACTTCCTGTGGATCCTCATGGGGTTCATGTTGGTGACGGCCGTGCTGGTCGTCAGCTTCGGCCGGGTCGGCGACATGTACGGACGAGTGCGGATGTACAACCTCGGCTTCGCCGTGTTCACCTTGTTCTCCATACTCCTGTCGGTCACCTGGATGACCGGGGCGGCCGCGGCGATGTGGATCATCCTGATGCGCATCGGCCAGGGGGTCGGCGGGGCGTTCCTGTTCGCCAACTCGAGCGCCATCATCACCGACGCATTCCCGGAGGACGAACGGGGCAAGGCCATGGGGATCAACGGGGTGGCACTGGTCACCGGTTCGTTCCTCGGCCTCATCCTCGGGGGTATCCTCGCCCCGATCGAGTGGCGGCTCGTCTTCTTGGTCTCGGTGCCCTTTGGGCTGTTGGGGACCATCTGGGCCTATCTGAAACTGCGGGACAACGGCGTCCGGGTCGAGAGCACGATCGACTGGGCGGGAAACATCACCTTTGCCGTCGGGTTGGTCGCCCTGCTGACCGGGATCGTCTACGGCATCCAGCCCTACGGTGGCCACACCATGGGCTGGACGAGTCCCTTCGTCCTCGGCACCGTCCTCGGCGGCATCGCCACCTTGGCCGCCTTCGTGGTGATCGAGCAGCGGGTGGCCAACCCCATGTTCCAGCTCCACCTGTTCCGCATCCGGGCCTTCACCGCCGGCGTGGTGGCTTCGATGCTGTCGGCCATGGGCCGGGGCGGCCTGCAGTTCATGTTGATCATCTGGCTGCAGGGGATCTGGTTGCCCCAGCACGGATACGACTTCGCCCAGACCCCGTTGTGGGCCGGCATCTACATGATCCCGCTCACCGTCGGGTTCCTGATCACGGGCCCGGTGTCGGGCATCGTGGCCGACCGGTACGGCGCCCGGGGCATCGCCACCATCGGGCTGGTCGGGGCCGGCTTCTGTTACCTGCTGCTTGAGACGCTGCCGATGGACTTCAGCTACCTGCCCTTCGCCACCATCATCTTGTTCTTCTCGCTCTTCTCCGGCCTCTTCTTCGCCCCCAATCAGACCGCGGTGATGAACAGCCTCCCCCCGACCAGCGGGGTGCCGGCGCGGGGATGAACGCCACGTTCATGAACTCGGCCCAGGTGCTGTCCATCGGGATCTTCTTCTCGATCGTCACGCTGGGGCTGGCCTCGTCACTACCTGGCCACCTCTACCAGGGGTTGGTGGCCCAAGGCGTGCCGGTGGCCCAGGCACAGCAGCTGTCGCACCTGCCGCCCATCGGGAGTCTGTTTGCCGCGTTCTTGGGCTACAACCCCATTCAGACCGAGATCCCACAACACGTGCTGGCCAGTCTGGGCCCCGCCCGCGCCGCCTACCTGACCGGGCACAGCTTCTTCCCCCGGCTGATCTCGCCCTCGTTCCAGAACGGCCTGCGCCTAGCCTTCGACTTCGCCGCGGCCACCACCTTCATTGCCGCCGTGGCCTCGTGGCTGCGGGGCGGCAAGTACGTCCACGCGACCCACTCGCTGAGCGATGACGTCGGATCGGGCCTACTGGAGATCGGGGAGCTGGCTTCGGCCGAGGTCGGTGCCGGGGTGATGCCCGACGACCGGTGACCAGCGCCGCCAGCGCTGTATGCCGACCAAGAACAAGGTGACCACGAGGGGCACGCCGAGAAACAGGATGCCCTCGCGCACCCACTGCTCGGCATCGAACTGCGACTCGAGCAACGTGCCCGATACCGCATCGTGCAGGCTCGAAAAGAAGAGGACGGCTGCGCTGACCAGCAGGATGTAGCCCCCGTAGAGCATGACTCGCGACTCGCGCGGGAATTGTCGAGAGTGCAAGTTGGTCAGCCCCTCACCCGACGACGCCAGCTCCCACACCAACACCACCACCAGCACCACGCCGGCGAACAGGGCGACCCGCCCGGTCGTGTCGGCCGTCTTTCCGAAGAGCAGGTCGATCCATGTGAGGAGCTCCAGGCTGACGGTCAGGGTGATGAGCCCGGAGATGGGTACGATCAGCCGGTGCAGGGCCCGGGTGGCCAGCGCGTAGGCGACGACGGCGATCGCGGCCATGGCCGCCACCGACTTCAGGCCCTCGACGCCGAGATAGGGCGCGTTGGTCACGAGGTGACCGGCGCGACCCGATGACCGGAGCCCGAAGGGATGGACGACCACCCCCATCTCATCGAGACCAGTCAGCCCGTCCACCGCGCCGACCAGGACAACCAGGCACCCGGCGGCTACCCACGGTCCCGGAAGCCGGCCACGCAGGACAACGAGCGCCAGCAGAGCGACTAGGGCCGAGACGATCCAGAAGGTGGCTGAGACGCCGTAGACCTTGTCGACGAGCAGTGGGTCGGAGGGGGCGAGCTCTCGCTCCGCGATGTATCCCACGGTCGCGTCGGCCGCGGCTACGACGGCGAGGGCGATCAGGGGCAGGTGGCCCGGCCACTTGTCCCTGGGCTTGGCCGCGAAGTACAGAGCCGCCACCACCGCGGCCACCACGGCGGCCAGAAGGAGCTCGGGGGCCACGTCGCCACCATTGTTGGTCATGGAGGCCCGCACGCCGTTCCAGAGGATGGCGCCGGCGGCAATGACAACGATGCCACCAAAGACCCACTCGCGGGTGTGAGAACGGATGCGACGCACGGCTCGATTGGCGACGAAGTCGGACCAGTTGCCGAACTCGGACCCGGCCAGCACCAGCACCGGGATGAGTATGTACTGGATCCTGGCCAGCTGATCGGCCATGTTGTCGGTGAAGACATCGACGTGACCGGTCGATTTGTTGGCCGACCACGCCGTCAGGTACACGGCCCCGACGGCCAGCACGAGCAACGGAGGCAGCAACCGGCGGCGGGTCCGCCACTGCCCGCCGGGCTCGCCGTTGGGCGCGTCCCGGTGGCTGCCGGCGCTCTCGGGGAACCAGGTGACCACGGCAGCGGCCACAACAGCGGCCATCAGGAGACAGCAGAGGAAGACGGCGGCGGCGCTGACATGATCGAGCACGTCGTGCTCGCTCACCATCGCCCACAAGAAGATGCCCAGCACGGTCGCCCTGACCTTCCAACCAGCCCGGAATGCGCCGGCCAGGATGAGGCCCCACGCGGCCGAGGAGAAGACGACGCAGGCCACGAAGACCAGGATCGGCATGGTGGCCGTCGAATGGGCGAAGTGGTCGCTCTGGATGCTCGCCAGCGGCGCGTTCCGGACCGACACCAAGATGGCCGCCACGATCAGCTGGGCCACCACCGCCCCAAGGAGGAGCTTGGTCTCGAGCCGGAGGGTGCCTACTTGGAGCACGCGGGCAGCCAGTGCGTCCCGGAGGCGCGGGTGCGCGCCCTCGGGGTGATCACTCTCCTGCTCGCTGCCTCCGGCCGTGTTGACCGGGCCTCCGGCCGTGTCGCTTGGGCCTTCGGCCGTGTTGACCGCCACGTCCTCGCCCACGTCGCCGGTGCCCACTCCGTCGGTACAGTAGGCGAGAGTCACCGGCGAGTCGAGGTCTGTGGTCGACCCCGACTACTCGTCGAGGACCGAGGCGTCGCGGGTGATCTCCATACGCATGGCGGCCTCCCACCACCCGTCGGTCGCCGACTGAAACGTTCGTCCGTAGGCTCGGGCACCATCGGGGTCCATCGGGTGGCCGCCCCCGAGGACCTCGACCTCCCAGGCTCGTTGCGCTCGCCACTCGAGGGTGTAGGCCCGTAGGAAGGCCTGGGCGATGGACCGCCCGGTGACCAGTACTCCATGATTGGCCAGGAGCGCCCACTCGGCGTCGCCGAAGGCCTCGGCCGCACGCTTGGCCGCGTCCTGCCCGGTGAAGTCGCCGGCATACTCGTCGATGAGCACCAGGTCTTCGGGGATCGACGCTGAAGTCTGGTCGTAGATGGGTGGGACGCGGTGGCAGTCACACCATACGACCGACCAGTGCGGGTGGTTGTGGACGATGATGCCGACATCGGGCCGGGCGCGCCGCAGCTCGAGGTGGATGTCCGCAGCGATGGTCGGGTTGTATCGCCCGGCCAGCTTCCTCCCGGCGCCATCGATGGTCACGATGTCGCCCGCTCGGACCTCGGGCCAGCACAGCTCCCTCGGGTTGATGAGGATGGTGCCGCCGGGCTGGCCAACGGTGACATGGCCGGCCCGGAGGTCGTCGTAGCCGCGGGCGGCGAGGACTCGCAGCAGCACAGCCAGCTCGGCGCGGGGCGAGATGGGCGGAAGCGGAGGAGGATCGTATGACGATTGGTGGGCACGACTCTCTGTGTCCCGAGGCTTGACGGTCATCCGGTCCCTTTCCCTGCCCGGTCGCCGCCCTCGGCCGACGGGCATGATCAGCTCCAACATAGGATAAAGATCTAGTGAGGATTGACCATACGTGACATACTGGCGGCATGCGGTTGTGCAGCCCGGGGCCCCGGCCTGGCTACCCTGATCACCGGAGTGAAGCTGGGAGGCTCGTCCGGTGAAAGTGCGCCGGCCAGTGCTCGATCTCACCGGTATTGGGCCCCATTGGCTCCCCAATCCGGCGTATGTCCAGTACATGAACGCCGTCGGCATTCTGCCTGCCTATCTCGAGCCGTACCTCATCAAGATCCTCCGCACCGCTCGGGACCAGCTCGACCCAGTGGCCGACAAGGACCTCATCGCGGACATCGGCATCATCCTCAGACAAGAGGCACAGCATTACAAGGTGCACAACGCGCTCAACGCGCTTGTCCGGGATGGGGGATACGCGGGGATGATCGACCATGAGCGGAGGTACGCGGCCCTACTCGACCGCCTGGCCGCCACCCGCTCCCTCCGGTTCAACCTTGCCTATTGCGAGGGATTCGAAGCCATCGGAGCGGGCCAAGCCACGTCGCTGATCGACGCGGCCAGTGTCCCGGGTCGCCCCGACCCCGAGCCGCTCTCACTCTGGAAATGGCACCTGGCCGAGGAGTACGAGCATCGGACCGTCGTCTACCGCGCCTACCACGCCCTCTACGGCCGTCCCCGCCTCCTGGCCTGGCTCTACCGGGTCTATGCCTTCGTGATCGAGGCGCGCGACGCCTTCTTTGCCACCCGGGAGCTTCACAACTACCTGATGGAGGTCGACCGGCAAGCGATGACCCCCGAGGAGGCCGAGAAGTCCAGGGCCCGGGTGAAGCAGTTTCAGCAGGTGAACAACCGAGCCACCGCCCGTCGCCTCTTGCACGTGTTCTCGCCCTTCTATGACCCCGCCGACATTCCGCCACCGAAGAACCTCGAGTCGGTCCTGTCCGGGTACCAGTGACCCCTTGTTCGTGAGCCAGCCAGGCCCACCTTCGGGTCCGGGCAAAGGGCCGGAGCCGGGAGACGGGCCAGGGGCTGGGGACCGGTGAGCCAGGGACCGGTGAGGTCGTGGGCCAACCAGTTGCTCGAGCGGTCGCCCCACAGCACGGCGCTGGTTACTCCGGAAGGCGACTGGACGACTGCCGATCTGCTGGCCGGTGCCGCGGCCGGCGCCAAGTGGCTCGAGTGGCTCGGGGTGCCCGTTGGCCAGCCGGTCGCCGCCCTGTTGTGGTCGTCGCCCACCGCCATCGCCCTCATCGTCGGTGGTTTGCTGTCCCAGCGCCCACTCGCCCCGATCGGTCCGCTCCTGACCGAGGCCGAGGTCAGCGCGTGCGTGGCCGCGCTCGAATCACCGGTCGTGGTGGCCGACCCGTCATGTGCACCGCTGGCTGAGACCGTGGCCTCCCGGACGGGCACTGACGCAGTGGTGGTCCCCGATCTCCGGTCGTCGCCTGGCCGGGCCGGCTGGATCGTTGATCCGGGGCCGTCCGAGGTCGGGGTGGTCCTCCACACCTCGGGCACCTCGGGGGCGCCCAAAGCCGTGCCCCTGACCCTCGGGCAGTTGGCCTCGCGCACGACGGTCAACCGCGAGTTGCTCGACCTCGGGACGGGCGACGTGTACGTGACGGCCAAGGCCATCCACCACGTGGGCGGCCTCGGCCTGGCTCTCGTCGCCCTCGGCTCCGGAGCCGCCCTGATTCCCAGTGGGCGCTTCTCGCTCGAAGAGTGGGGAGCGCTGTCCCGGCTCGGCCCGACCCACGTGTCGTTGGTACCGACGATGGTGGAGCTGTTGCTCGGCTCACCGGGCTGGCGGCCGCCGTCATTGCGGTTGCTCCAATACGGAGGGGCGCCCATCGACCCCGGCACCCTGGCCGAGCTGGTGCGGGCCGAGCCCGACCTGGACGTGGTCGCCCTCTACGGGCAGACGGAGGGGAGCCCGATCGCCTACCTGAGTGCCGCCGACCACCGCGATGGGGCCGACGGAAACGTGGAGATGCTGGCATCGGCCGGTCGATCGGCACCCGGGGTGGAGCTGCGCATCGACGGCGCCGGCCGGGACGGGATCGGGCAGGTCGTGGCCCGAGCCGAGCACTTCTTCCTTCCCGGTCCCGACGGGTGGCTACGGACCGGAGATCTGGGACGGATCGACCGCCGCGGATACCTCACCCTGGTGGGCAGGATGGGCGACGTCATCAACCGAGGCGGGGAAAGTGTGAACCCTGCCGAGGTGGAGGCGGTCATCGCCCGGCACCCCGGGGTGAGAGAGGTGGCCGTGGCCGGGGTCCCCGATCGGTTGCTCGGGGAACGGGTTGCGGCATGGGTCGTGCCGCTGGACCGATCGGCTCCGCCGGCAGAGGACGAGCTCCGCGCCTTCGCCCGACGATCCCTTGCCGGGTTCAAGGTTCCCTCGACGTGGCAGACCTGTGCCGAGTTGCCCCGTAACCCCAATGGGAAGGTCGTGCGTCGGGCGCTGTCGGGTCGGTGATCGTCGTCGGCCAGGTCCCGAAGCGGAACGGCTAGGCCAGGCGCTCGATCACCGTCCCGGTACCCAAGCCGCCGCCGCAGCACATGGTCACGAGCCCGTAACGGCCGCCGGTCCGCTCGAGCTCGTGTAACGCCTTGGTCAATAGGAGCGTGCCGGTGGCTCCCAGCGGGTGACCGAGGGCAATGGCCCCACCGTTCACGTTCACCTTCTCGGGATCGACGCCCAGCTCGCGTTCCCAGGCCAGGACGACGGAGGCGAACGCCTCGTTCACCTCGAAGACGTCGACAGCATCGAGGATGAGGCCGGTTCGCTCGAGCAGCCGTCGGGTCGCCGGAATCGGACCGGTGAGCATGAGCTCGGGGTCGCTCCCGACCAGTGCCGATTCCATCAACCGGGCCCGGGGCCGGAGCTCGAGGGTGTCGGCCCGCTCGGCCGACATGAGCAGCGTGGCGCTGGCCCCGTCCGATATCTGGGATGTCGTGCCGGCTGTGTGGAACGACGGGTCCCGACCGGACAGGTTCGGCGTGAGCCCGGCCAGGCCATCGAGGGTGGTCGCCCGCATGCCCTCGTCGCGGTCGAAGAGGATCGTGTCCACCGTGGCACCGCTCTCGTCTACCACGGGGGCCTCGACGGGCACGATCTGTCCGGCAAAGCGGTCCTCCGCCCACGCCGCCGCCGCCCGATCCTGAGAGCGGAGGCCGAAAGCCTCGAGCTCGCCCCGGGTGATGCCCCAGGTCTCGGCGATCCGCTCCGCCCCCTCGAACTGGGTGGTCGGCTCGTACACCTCGGCATACCGGCCGCCCCTAGGGTGCCCGTAGTCGGGCTCGGCCGGCGCGGTGGAGCCCAGGGGGACCTGGCTCATGGCCTCGACACCGCACGCGATCACCACGTCGGCCGTGCCCGAGGCGACCAGGGCATGGGCCAACGTGTTCGCCTCCTGGGACGACCCGCACTGGGTGTTGACGGTGACGGCGGGGACCTCGAGCGGGAGCCCAGCACCGAGCCACGAGTTGCGGACAACGTTGGAGGCTTGCATGCCCAGCTGGTTGACGCAGCCACCGATGACCTGGTCGACGAGCTCGCCACCGAGCCCGTTCCTGGACAAGAGCGCGACCAGGACGTCACCCAACAGCTCGGTGGCGAGCTTCTTTCGCAGGGTGCCGTTGCGCTTCCCTACTGCCGAGCGCACCGCGTCGACGACGACGACCTCGTTCACCTGCATCTCCTCTTCGGTTCCCGTCCGGGTCCGTGCCCCGACGGTGTCGGTTACCTTCGTCCGCGCTGGCGCTGCTCGGTCCAGGGGACGTTGCGGTCGACCGAGGGGTCCTTGGGCAGCCCGAGGACGCGCTCGGCGATCACGTTCCGCTGCACTTCGTCGGTCCCCCCGCGGATCGACATCGACGGGGCTGTGAGGAAGTCGACGTGCCCGGACCAGTCGGCCAGCATGCCTCGGGCTCCTTGGCTGTCGATCAGCAGCTCCATCCGCCACTTGAACGAGCGGGCACCATGGAGCTTGAGCCCGGAGCCGTGCGGTCCTGGTCGGCCGTCGCCGCCCCCGGCCCGCAGCTCGGTGAACCGGACGACCTGCTCGTAGGCATAGAGGGACATGGCCCGGTCCCGGGTGAGCGGGTTGTCGAGCGCCCCAGTGGCGGCCAGCTCGGCTAGCCAGGCGGGCAGCAGTTGGTCGGCGACCGCCCGCGGCGCGCTGCGCCCGGCCGCCGTCCGCTCATGGGTCAACAGGGTCATGGCCACAGGCCATCCTCTCCCCACCTCGCCGATCCGGTCGCCATCGGGCACCCGGACCTCGGAGAGGAAGACCTCGCTGAAATGGGCGTCGCCGTTCATCTGGACCAGCGGCCGTACGTCGACGCCCGGCTCGGACATCGCCAGAGCGAACATGGTCAGGCCACTGTGCTTGGGGACCTGCGGATCGGTGCGGGCGAGACAGATGCCCCAGTCGGCGTAGGCGGCCCGACTGGTCCAGACCTTCTGGCCGGTGAGGACCCAGTCGTCGCCGTCGGCGACCGCCGCCGTGGCCACGTTGGCCAGGTCGGACCCGGCCTCGGGCTCTGAGAACATCTGGCACCAGATCTGCTCGCCCGTGGCGATGGACCGCAGCCAGCGGTGTTGCTGCTCGGGCGTGCCGTGGGTGAGCAGCGTCGGCCCCACCATGCGCAGCCCCACTCGGTAGGGATAGATGTCGGGGACGGCGAACTCCTCGAGGATGGAGTCGATCAGGGCGATCTCGTCGGCGTCCGCCCCCCGTCCGCCGAACTCGGGTGGCCATCCTGGCGTACCGAACCCGTCTTCGAACACGGCGGCCAAGAAGTGCCGACCGGCCTGGAGGTCGTACCCGCCCGCTCCGAGGGTGGAGACGCGGCTGTCGCGGTCGCGACGCGAGAGCCGCGCTGCCAGCCGCTTCCGGACCTCGTCCTCGGTCAGCCGGGTCACGATGGTCCGGGAGCGCTCGCTGGCCCGAGAGGAGCGAAACGGGGAGCCCGCTTTTCTCGCAGGCTGGCCACTCCCTCGGCCAGCTCGCCCAAGCGCCGGGGGTCGGCCTGGAGCGCTTCGAAGGCCTCGAGCGAGGCGGTCCGGCTGCGCAACCAGTCGTCGGCCAGCTGACGCTTGATCTGGGCCATGGCCAAGGGGGAACAGTGTGCGGCCAGATCCTCGGCATAGCCCTGGGCGTGCGACAACAGGTCCTCCGGCGCCACGACGGCGTTCAGGAATCCCATGGCGGCACCCTCTTCGGCCAGGAACACGCGGCCGGAGAGCAGAAGGTCGCTGGCATGGGTGTGGCCCACCATCCGGGGGAGCAGCCAGGACAAGAGGTGCTCGGCCACCAGGCCCCGACGGGAGAAGGCCGTAGCCATGCGGACCCCGGTAGCGGAGAACCGAACGTCGCAGACGGCGGCATGGACGAGCCCGACCCCGGCGGCGGTGCCGTTGATCGCCCCCACCATGGGCTTGGTCATGACCAGCGGGTAGGTCAGTGGACGGGTCCGGACGGGAGCGGGCACGCCGCGGGACTTCTGCTCGAGCCGCTGGAGGTCCAGGCCGGGGCAGAAGTGCCGGCCGGCCCCCGTCACCACGATGGCCCGTACCTCCGGGTCGCCTTCGGCCTCGTCGAGGAGGGTGAAGTACCGCTCCTCCATCTCGATGCTCCACGCGTTGTTGCGTTCGGGGCGGTTGAAGGTGATGGTGCAGACGCCGTTGGCCACGTTGCTCAGGACGATGTCGGGGTCTGCGGGCTCCCTACCCTGCGTCTCGATGTCCCCGGCCCCGCCGCTCGGCGTCTCGCTGCCATGCGCCTTGCCCGGCGGGCCAGCCGTGGACATCAGTCGGCCCCGCCTGAGCTCGCCCGGCCTGGGTCGGCCTCGCCTCCGGCAGAGCCGGCCCCGCCTACGCCGGAGCGCTCCATGAACTGCTTGATGGCGTCCGTGTTGAAGGACTCGCTCTCCGCCGTCGTGGCCATCGGCATGACGCGCAGCGCCGCCTCCTGCAAGTGGAGGTTGATGGCCCGCTTGGTCTCCTGGACGGCCTGCCAGGGGAGCTCGGCCAGCCGGTGGGCCAGCGCCAGCGCCTCGGCGTGGAGATCCGCCGCCGGTACGATCCGATTGGCCAGACCGACGCGGACCGCCTCCTCGGCGGGAATGCGCTCCCCCAAGAGCAGATACTCCTTAGCCTTCAGGTAGCTCATGAGCAGGGGCCAGAGCACGGCGCCCCCGTCGGCGGCGACCAGGCCGACGCCCACGTGCGGGTCGGCCATGAAGGCGGTGTCGGCGATGAGCACGAGGTCGCACATGATGGCCACGCTGCATCCGAGGCCGACGGCCGGGCCGTTGAGGGCGGCCACGACGGGAAGGTGGCAGCGAAGCAGCTCGTCGGTCAGCGTCCGGGCTTCACGCATCCAGTAGAAGCGGTTCTCGAACTCGTGGCGGTGGGCGAAGTTGGTGATGTCGCCTCCGCCGCTGAAGGCGGCCCCGGCTCCGGTCAGCACCACCGCCCGGGCATCCCGGTCTCGGGCGAGACGTCGGAGGGCGTCCATGAAGGCCAGCTTGAGCGGGTCGTTGAACGCGTTGCGAGCGTCGGGGCGGTTCAGGGTCATGATCCGGACAGGACCGTCCGCTTCGAGCGTCACCAGGTCGCTCTCGCTGTCTTGCACCGGTCCTCCCCACATCATCCCAGCGGCCCCTTGTGGTCCCCGCCGGCCATCGTCGTCGAGGCGGCCCTTGTGATCCCTGCGGGCCATCCTCATCGAGCCATGGCGCCTGGAGCCAGGATCATCATACTATATAGCGATGATGATCTCAGTTGAGCCTGGCCCAGTCCGCTCGGGACACCTATGACCCATCTCGATCCGCGTGCCGTGGCGCCGCTCGCTCGCGGCCTGACGTGGGAGGACCAGCCGGCCGGGTTCACCTTCCGAACCGGCGCCCGCACGATCACCGAGACCGACCTGGTCAGCTTCGTCGGCCTGACCGGGTTCATCGGCCCTACCTTCCTCGACGCCCGACGGGCTGAGCAATCGGGGTACAGGGGCCGCGTCGTCCCCGGGATCATGACGCTGGCCATGGCCGAGGGGCTGGTGGTCCAGACCAATGTGCTCCACGGCACCGGTATCGCCTTCCTGTCGCTCGACATGCAGGTGGTGGGGGCGGTGCACGTGGGCGACACCATCGAGGTGGTCGTCCAGGTCACCGAGTCACGTCCCACCAGCAAGCCGGCCCGGGGCATCGTCCGGACCAGCAACACGGTGTTCAACCAGGACGGCGAGGTCGTGCTCACCTACGGGCCGGTCCGGCTCCAGCGGGGGCACGGCTCCGACCAGGCGGAGGAGTGACCGTGGCCGGCATGTGCGATGGCCGGGTGTGCGTGATCAGCGGGGCCGGCCGAGGGATCGGGCGCGGCTCATGCCGAGGCGCTCTGCCGGCAGGGCGCTCGGGTGGTGGTGAACGACGTCGGTGCTGGCAAGGACGGTGGCCCCGGCTCGGTAGACCTCGCCCAGGAGGCTGCCGATGCGATCACGGCCGCAGGCGGCCAGGCGGTGGCCAACGCGGCCGATGTCTCGACCACCGCCGGTGCGACCAGCTTGGTCGATCAGGCCCTTTCCACCTGGGGCCGCCTCGACGTCGTGGTCAATAATGCCGGCGTGTTGCGGGACAAGATGCTCGTCAACATGACCGAAGACGACTGGGACGTCGTCGTCTCCGTGCACCTGAAGAGCACGTTCCTCCTCACCGGTATCGCCGCCCGCCACTGGCGGGGCCTGGCCAAAGAGGGTGAACCCACCGACGCCCGCATCATCAACACGACCTCGGCCACCGGCCTCTACGGCCAGCCGGGCCAGAGCAACTACGGCGCGGCCAAAGCAGCGATCGCCTCGCTCACGGTTATCGCCGCCCTCGAGCTCGAGCGCTACGGGGTGACCGTCAATGCCCTGTGCCCGACGGCCCTGACCCGGATGACCGAGGACACCCGGTTCGGGCAGAGTGACGAGGCCAAACAAGGGGTGCTCGACCCGAAGTACGCGTCACCGCCATTGGTATGGCTGGCCTCGCCCCTCTCGCACGACGTGACCGGGCGCGTGATCGTGTCCTCGGGCCGCAACCTGGCCATCGCCGAGGGCTGGCACCGGGGACCGACGGCGGAGCCGGTCACCGATCCGGCTGACGTCGACCCGGTGATCCGCCGGCTGCTGGCCGAGGCACGACCCAACGCTGACATGCGGGGCACCATCCCGGCCCGGTGAGGGTCGGCACCCCCTGGCCACCGTCCGCTCGCCCGGCGGGAGCGGTGGACTTCGATGCCGGATCAGCGAGTCGCACGATCACCGGGTGGCAGGGTCACCGGGCGGCAGGATCACCGGGCGCGGCAGGATCACCGGGCGGCAGGATCACCGGGCGGCAGGATCACCGGGCACGGAGCTCCCGGCGCAGCAGCTTGCCGCCGGCATTCCGGGGGATGACAGGGACGAAGTCCACTCCGGACAGGTGCTTGTAGGTGGCCAGCCGCTCGGCCACAAAGGTGACGAGCTCCTCGGCGTCGGGCGGCACCGACGGGTCGGGGACCACGGCGGCCTTGGGGACCTCGCCCCGGCTCGGGTGAGGGACGCCGTAGACGGCGCAGTCCAGGACCCCGGGGTGGGTCGAGAGCACCCGCTCGATCTCTGCTGGGGCGACCTGGAACCCGCTCACCTTGATCAGCTCCTTGACCCGGTCGGTGAGGTGCACCCAGCCGTCTGGGTCGATCCAGCCGAGATCCCCGGTTCGGTACCAACCATCGGCGAGGAATGCGCCGTCGTTCTCGCCAGCGGGGAGGTAGCCGAGCATGACGCTCGGACTACGCACGACGATCTCTCCCTCCTGGCCGTCGGGACGGGCCGCACCGGTCTCGGGGTCGACGGTCCGGAGCTCGACGTCGGACAGGGCGATCCCCGGGCTGTCGAGCCGGCAAAGATTGGGTCTGCCGGCCGGGTTGCTGGCGATGCCCGCCTCGGTGGTCGAGTACGCCTGCATCCATCGGATGCCCGAGCGCCGGGTTACCGCCTCGGCCACCTCAGGTAGCACGGGCGTCGCCCCCCACATCATGTAGCGCAGGGAGGACAGGTCGTACCGCTCGAGGTCGGGCAGGTCGCGGAGGGCGATCGCAACCGGAGCGGCCCCGAAGGCGATGGTGATGCGCTCTCGCTCGATGTTCTGGAGCACCTGCTCGGCGTTGAAGCGGCGGAAGAGCCGAAGGGGCGCTCCGGCGGCCACGGCCGACAGTGCCACCATCACGCCGTAGATCGTGCACAGGGCCATGAAAAACTGCAGCCGGTCGGCGTCGGTCATGTTGTACGCCGAGACCCGTTGGACGATGGCGGCCGACAGGGACCGGTGGGTATGGCGCACCGCCTTGGGCATCCCGGTCGTGCCCGAGCTGAAGGGAAGGACCGACTCGAGTCGGGAGAGATCAACGTCGAGGTCGGGCGGGCGACTCCCCGGCGACCCGGTGGCCAGGTCCCAGAACGACCCCCAGCCCGTTGGCCGGTCCTCGTCCACGCAGATGCACCGGTCGATGCCGGCATGCCCGGTCGACTCGATGATCTCGGCCAGTGGCCCGTCGGCCACGATAGCCACGGGCCGGGTGACGTCGAAGGCGTGGGCGAGCTCCGCTTCCTTCCATGACGGGTTGACCAGCACGCTGGCCGCACCGGCCTGGCTCACGCCATGCTGGGCCATCAGCCATTCGCTGCGGTTGGCCATGGCCAATACGACGCGGTCGCCGACGCCGACCCCGATGTGCCGGAGCCCGTTGGCGAACGCAGTTCCCCAGCCATCGAGGTCTCGGAAGGTATACGAATCGTCCAGGTAGCGCAGGGCGACGCGCTCGGGTGAGCGCTCGGCCGCGGCCCGGAGGAAGTGGTGCGCGGGCCGGTCGGGATAGTGGAGCGGCGGACGCGGGCGGAGAACGCCGGACACGGTGCGCGAACTACCGGCCGGGCCAGCCGGCCCGGGTCATGATGGGCGGGGCGTGCGCGGTCCTCAGGCCAGCCGCACGGTCGATCATCATGGTGTAATAATACTACATGGTCCCCCCGCCGGCCGGGGTCAGAAACCGACTCGGAGGTAGTCATGACGCAGGCGCAATTGCCCGAGGATCTCCGCACCACCACGTCCATCGATCCCGAGACCATCCCCTTCGCCCGCCTGGAGCGGGACTGGGGTACGACCTACATGAAGTTGCTCCGCCTCTCGGTGCCCGAGAACAGCTTCACCAACATCATCCGCTATCCGGCCGGCGTGACCCTGGCGACCCACTTGCACACGGGGACCGTGGACGTGTACACGTTCGAAGGCAGGTGGCGTTACCTCGAGTACGACTGGGAGGCGACGGCCGGCAGCTATGCCCACGAGCCGGCCGGCACGGTGCACACCTTGCGCATCGAGGAGGAGACCCTGGCCCTGTTCATCGTGAATGGTGGCTTCGTCTACTTCGGTCCGAACGGCGAGTTTCTCCGGTACCAGGACGCGGCGACCACCCTGAAGGACTGCCAGGCCGCCCTGGCCCGGGACGGCCTGGAGCTGCCAGCCGCGGTGTACGAGCAGGACTGAGCAGGGCTGAGCAGGGCTGAGCAGGACTGAGCAGGACTGAGCAGCTCCGGTGAGGGGCGGTGCCCGCCTCGGCCTCGGTGAGCGGCTGGGGGTGCCAGGGCCGACCGGCATGAGGAAGGGGGGCGATGCGAGCAGCGCGCTACTACGGCACCGGTGACGTCCGCATCGAGGACGTCCCTGCACCGGTGCCCGGGAAGGGCGAGGTCCAGGTGGAGGTGGCGTTCAACGGGCTGTGCGGTACCGACCTGCACGAGTTCTACGACGGCCCGCGCGCCGTTCCCCTCAGCCCACACCCCCTGACCGGTGTCAGCGCGCCGGTGATCTTGGGGCACGAGGCGGCCGGCGTCGTGTCGGGGTTCGGCGCTGGCGTCTCGGGCCTGGCCGAGGGCGACCTGGTTGTCATCGAGCCGATGCGTTCCTGCGGCCGTTGCCCCGAGTGCCTGGCCGGCCGGCGCAATCTCTGCGACATCCTCGCCTTCCACGGCTATTCCACCGAGGGGGGTGGCCTGGCCCAGTACACGGTGGTCTCTCAGGCGATGATCCACCAGGTCCCCGATGGGGTGACGGCCATGGAGGCCGCAGCAGTCGAGCCTCTGGCCGTGGCCCACCATGCCGTCCGCCGCTGGGACGTCTCGCCCGGTGCGCCGGCCGCCGTGTTCGGGGCGGGGCCGATCGGCATCGGTGTCCTCTTGAGCCTGCGGGCGATCGGCATCGACGACATCATCGTGGTCGAGCCGGCGCCCGACCGCCGAGCGGTGGCCGCCGGGTTCGGTGCCCGCGTCGTCGACCCGACGGAGCGCGATGCCGCCGAACAGGTGCGGGCCGAGACCGGGGGTCGGGGGGTGGCCGTGTCGTTCGAGACGGCCGGTGCCCCCACCAGCTTCATCTCGGCCGTGGCGTCGACGGCCAAGCAGGGGACCGTGGTCGTGGTGGCCTCGGGCCGCCACGAGGTCGCCGCACCCCTGGGCCGCTTGGTGGCGGGCGAGATCACCATCCGGACCAGCTATGCATCGTGCGACGAATTCCCCGAGGTCATCGGGCTCATGGCCGAGGGGGCCTACTCGCTCAGCAGCTGGGTCTCGACCATTCCCCTTGACGACCTGCTTGACGGGTTCGATCGCCTGCACCGGGGCGAGTGCATCAAGCTGGTGGTCGATCCGAGGGTTTCGTGACCCGCGGGCTGAGCGTCGGGCATTCCGGCGGACGCGGGGGAGTGCGATGAGGTTTGCCGGGCTGCACGCACTTGTGGTCGGAGGATCGGGTGGCATGGGTCGCGCCGTCTGCCGCCGGCTGCACGACGAGGGGTGCGAGGTGACGGCCACCGGAGCCACCGAGGACGAGGTCGACGCGCGTCGGCCGAGGACGGCTCGATGTCGGATGTCCGGGCCGCGGTGCTCGACGTGCGCGACGAGCATGCTGTCGCCGCGCTGGTCGACCGTCTCGACCGGCTCGATGTCCTCGTCAATCTGGCCGGCATCGGGCGGGGCCCGGGCGAGTTCACCGACCAGGGCTTCGAGCTGACGGTCGATATCAACCTGAACGGCACCATGCGGACGTGCTACGCGGCCCGCCCGCTGCTCGAGGCGCGCGGCGGGGCCATCGTCAACACGGCGTCCATGATGAGCTTCTTCGGGTCAGGGACCGCCCCGGCCTATGCCAGTAGCAAGGGGGCGGTCGTCCAGTTCACCAAGAGCCTGGCCATCGCCCTCGGCCCGGCCGGGGTCCGGGTCAACGCCGTCGCCCCCGGCTGGATCGAGACGCCCATGACCGTCGGCATGTTCGCCGACCCCGCTCGGCAGGCCGCCATCCTGGCCCGCACGCCGTTGGGTCGCCTCGGCGCCCCCCGGGACGTCGCCGAGGCGGTGTGCTTTCTGGCTGCTCCGTCCAGTTCCTTTATCACCGGTGCCGTCTTGCCGGTCGACGGGGGCTACCTCGCTGTCTGACCGGGACCGAAGGGGCGGGGTGTCCCATCGTGCTGCCTGAATGGCTTCGCCGTGCCCCAGGCCCGGGCCGGTACCTGGTGGTGCCCGACGGTCCCACGTCGGCTGGGAGCGTCCTCTCCGAGCTTGCCGCGAGCGGCGAGCTAGCTGACTGGCCCCTTTTCCTCGGGTGGCTGGCCGGCCGACCCATGTGGGTGTCGAGCATCGGCCCGGGCCAGGGCCTAACCGTGCTGGGGGGGTACGCATCGGTCGACGCGATAGCCTCCGGGGCCCTCACCTACCTCCCGGTCCGGCTTTCGAGGGTCCCCCGTCTCCTGTCGGGGACGATCGTTCCCGAGGTGGCCGTGGTCCGGGCCAGGGCGGCCGGTCACGGCTTCCGGCTCTCGAGCAGTGTGGGGTGGGCCCTCCCCGCCCTCCGGCACGCCCGGCGGGTCGTGGTCGAGGTGGACGAGTCGGGGCCGTTGATAGAGACGCCGGAGGTGCCGGCCCGTGACGTCTTGGCTGTGGCATCGACGACGCCTGCCTATGTCCCACCCCGCCCGTTGCTCGACGACGCCAGCCGGCGCATCGGGGAGCTGGTGGCCGCGCTGGTCCCTCACGGTGCCACGTTGCAATACGGGCCCGGCGCCATCGCCGAGGCCGTGGTCGCTGCCCTCGACCGGCCGGTGAGCGTCTGGTCGGGCCTGGTCAGCGACGCCCTGGTTGATCTGTCCGATCGAGGCCTCCTGGTCGGCCGGGCGACGGCCGCCTATCTGTGGGGTGGCCCACGGCTCGACGAGATGGCCGCAGCGGGCCTGGTCCGCCTGGCCGGGGTGGAGGAGACCCACGATGTCGGCACCCTGTCGAGGATCGATGGGTTCGTGGGGGTGAACACGGCCCTCGAGGTCGGCCTGGATGGCTCAGTGAACATCGAGCGGGTCGGCCCGCGGATGGTCGCCGGCATCGGCGGCCACGCAGACTATTGCCAGGCCGCCGCCTCGTCGACGGGCGGGCTGTCGATCATCGCCCTTCGGGCCAGCCGGGATGGGCGCTCGGCCATCGTGCCGGTCGTCCAGCACGTGTCGACGGCGAGGTCGGAGGTCGAGATGGTGGTGACCGAAAACGGGGTGGCCGATCTGCGGGGCCTGGGCGACAACGCCCGGGCCAGGGCGCTGCTGGCCATCGCCGACCCGGCGTGCCGTGAAGAGCTCGAGCGGGCTGTAGCCGCCATGTCGTGACCGCCGGGTCAGAGGGCGGCGAGCACGTCGGCCAGCTGGCCGGGCCGGCTGTAGAAGGGGGAGTGGCTCCCGGGCAGTTCCACCAGGCCGGAGCGGATGCGCTCTCGGGCCACTCGCCGGGACCATGCCGGGTTGACCGCCCGGTCCTCGGCCATCACCACCGTCGTGGCGGGAACGTCGGGCCACTCGCCGATCGGGCACGCCTCGGTGAACACGGTCAGGGCTTGCGGTCGGAGCCGTTCCCAGGCGTGTCGAGCGAGGTCGGGCGGACAGTCGTGGTAGAAACCCGCGAACGCCTCGTCCCAGGTGATGCCCGACGGCGGGCTGTCGGGCATCACCCCCTCGCCGAGGCTGGTGGCCGGGGCGAACGTGACGGCATCCGGCTCGGTGGCCAGATAGTCGAGGTAGACGGTTCCGGGCACGGGGACCATGGCACCGAGGAAGACCATGTGTCTCACGGGTCGGAGGGTGGCGACGACGGGGACGGCCAGACCGCCGAGTGAATGGCCGACCACGACCACGTCGTCGTCGGTGCCGGCCAGCGCCTCGGCCACCACATCGGCCCAGGCCCGGGCCCCGGCCGCGGGGTCCTCAATCGGCAGGTCGGGGAACACGGCGCGGTGGCCGCGCTGCTCGAGCTCGGGAACGACCAGCTCCCAGCACCATCCGCCGTGGGCGCCCCCGTGCACGAGGGCATACGTGGTCATCGGGCTACCGCCGAGTGTCCCGGTCCTCTGTCGTAGGTCTCCTGTGCCATTGACCCCGTCTGTGCCATTGACCCTGTCACAGCCCTCCTGTCCCGGCCTCTCGTCATAGTATGATTATTTATCATTCGCCCGGGCAGGCCGACCCTACTGCCCGCCTCTGGTTGCCGCCCCGACTGCCCGAACAGAGGGCCGAGGAGGAAGTCCCGTCAGTGCAAGCCCCCGTCACAATGCTGGTCCCCGAGCAGGCGAGCCCGCCTTGTGTGCGCTGTCGCGGCGGCCAGGCCACGGGCCCGAGCGGTCGATGAACGTCTCATTCACCGACGAGCAGGAGCTCCTGGCCGAGACGGTCGAGGCCATCGCTGGGCGCATGGCCCCGACGACCAGCAAGGATCTGGCCGCACCACCGGCCGACGGTTGGGAGGCGCTGGCTGGCGCGGGGCTGGTGGGGATCCGGCTCCCGGAGGCGGCGGGCGGCGGGGCGGCCTCGGCGACCGAGGCGATGATCGTGGTGGAGCACCTGGCGCGCCACCTGTGCGCGGTTCCGTTCCTCGGCGTCCTTCTCGGAGCAGACCTGCTCGCGACGGCGGGCGCACCGGTCGATGTGCTGACCGAGGTCGCCCGGGGCACGCTTCGCCTGCCCGTGGCCCTCGACCCAACCCTTCGGTTCGTCGCCCGGTACGGCTCGCCCGGCGCCGTGGTCTGGGACGCGGCAGGGGCCGACGGGGCCATCATGGTGGACGAAGACGGCCGGCTCCGCGTGGTCGCCGTCGAGGGCGAACGGATCGTGGGCGCTGACCTGACCCGGGAGCTGGTCCGTCTGGATGGCGAACCTCGTTCGACGGCCATCGGCTCGGTGGGACGACCGGTCAGCAAGTCCCAATGGCTGGACTGGGAGGCGCTCGCACTGGCCCTGCTGGCCGCCGACCAGTTGGGGGTCATGGAGGGATCGTTGGCCACGGCGGTCGGCTACAGCCGGGACCGGGTGCAGTTCGGCACCCGCATCGGGGCCTTCCAGGCCATCCAGCACCTGTGTGCCGACAGCTACGTGCTGACCGAGGGGGTGCGCAGTGCGACCTGGTACGCCGCCTGGGCGGTCGGGCGCCTGGAACCCGAGGCCGCGCTGGCCGCAGCCCGGACGGCGAAGGCCTTCGCCGCCGAGTCGGTGGTCGACGTGGCCCAGACCGCCGTGCAAGTCCTCGGGGGTGTTGCCATAACCTGGGACACGTTGCCCCACGTGTACCTCCGTCGGGGCCTCCTCGCCCGGCGCACCCTCGGCGACGAGCTGGTGCAGATCGAGGCCATCGCCGACCAGCGCCTCGGGTCGGTGGCATGAACTACCTCGGGTCGGTGGCATGAACTACGAGGACAGCCCGGATGAGGCGGCCTTCCGTGCCGACCTCCATGGCTGGCTGGTCGGGAACATTCCCCCTGCCCGCCCCGATCCCTCGGACGAGGAAGCGACGGTGGCCTTCCTACGGCGCTGGCACCAGGAGCTGGCCAAGGCCGGCTGGCTCGGGCTCTCGCTGCCCGTGGCCGTCGGTGGGCGCGGGCTGGCGCCGATCTACGAGGGCATCTTCAACGAGGAGATCGCCCTCACCGACGCGCCGCCCCCGCCCCGCAATATCGGCTTTTTGGCCCGCGCCGTCCTCGGGTTTGGCACGGTCGAGCAGCAGCTCCGCTACCTCCCCTCCCTGCTCACCTGCGAGGAGATGTGGTGCCAGGGCTTCAGCGAGCCAGGCGCCGGCTCGGACCTCGCCGCCTTGTCGACCAGAGCCGACCTTGACGGGGACGAGTACGTCGTCAACGGCCAGAAGGTGTGGACCACCTTCGGCAAATGGGCCGATTGGTGCCTGCTCCTGGTGCGCACCGACCCCGGGGTCCCCAAGCACAAGGGGATCTCGGCCCTGGCCCTCCGGGTGGACTCGCCCGGGGTCACGGTGCGGCCGATCCATCAGATCGACCACTCTGAGGAGCTCTCCGAGATCTTCTTCGACGACGTCCGGGTGCCCGTCGACCAGCGGATCGGGGCGCCCGGCGAGGGCTGGCGCCTGGCCATGAAGACTCTGGCCTACGAGCGGGGCCCGGCCGACGTCGGCGCCGTGGCCCGGGGCTCCAAGCTCTTGGGCCAACTGGAGCGGTCGGCCCGGCGGGGCGAGCTCGACGGCGTTCCCGACGTGCGGCGCCGCCTGGCCCGAACCTACGTCCATATGGAGGTGCTCCGGCTCCACGTGCTGCGCAGCCTCTCGTCGCGGGCCACCGGTGAGCCCGGGCCCGAGGGCTCGGCCGACAAGCTCCTCATGGTCCAGGTGGAGCAGGAGCTGTCGCGGCTCCGCCTGGAGCTCTCCGGTGACCGGGCGCTACTCGGTGAGGACACGGCCGCCCTCCACGACTACCTGCACTCTCGGGCACTCAGCATCTATGGCGGCTCGGCCCAGATCCAGCGGAACATCATCGCCCAGCGCGTCTTGGGCATGCCCACGGCGTGAGGAGGCCTGCCCATGCTCGGTCCGGCCGACGCTAGGTCCACGGGGACGGTGCCTAAGTCGCCCATAGTAGAGGGAGCGACACGTCGCCCTTTTGCCCACCCGTCTAGGGGTTTCTCTTGACCACCGCCGACGCACGACCCCAGGCCAAGGCCGCCGACCTCATCGCCCGCGACCTCTGTCGGCAGATCGTCGAAGGGACGCTGAGTGAGGGCCAGCTCCTCCCGCCGGAGGCCGACCTCATGGACCGCTACTGCGTGTCGAGGGCCGTGATGCGGGAGGCCATGAGGCTGCTCGAGTGGGATTCGTTCGTCACCATCCGCCGCGGTGCCGGGGGAGGGGCTCGGGTCACCCTCCCCGACGCCCGGGTCGCCGCTCGGTACTGCGGTCTCCTGTTGCAGGCGCAGGGCACGACGCTCGAGGACGTCGACGCCGCCCTCACCGCCGTGGAGCCCGAGATCGTCGGGCTGATCGCCGAGTCACCGGCCCGTTCGACCGAGCTCCTCGAGCTCGCCCTGAGGTCGGAGGCACGGGTCTTGGAGAACTCGTCCGCCTTCGTGCTGGCCGGAAGCCACTTCCACGAGGTGCTTCCCACTGCGCTCGGGAACCAGGCGTTGACCGCCCTGCTCGGCATTCTGCGCGAGATCCGCGAGCGCCACAACATCGCCGCCCTGACCGGGACGGTGGACGAGGGGGCCAACCACCGGCGGACCCACGCCACCCACCGGGAGGTCCTGGATCTGATCGACGACGGGTCCACCGCCGAGGCCCGGTCCCTCTGGGTTCGCCACTTGCACGCCACCTCGCGCACGCTGGCCAAGACCTCGGCCAAGACCGTCCTCGACCTCTTCAGCGACGGTTCCACCGGCCTGGATTGGGGCTCGGCCCCGCGGGGCGCCCGGCCGATGACCCGGCTTCCCAAAGGGGCCGACATCGTGGCTGGTCAGCTGCGACGGCGCATCATCGGCGGCGAGATGGCCGAGGGCGCCTCGGTGCCAACGGAGAGCGCGCTGATGGAGCAGTTCGGCCTGTCTCGCCCGTCGGTGCGCGAGGCCCTGCGCGTCCTCGAGGCCGAGCACCTGGTCCAGCCGATCCGTGGCTCTCACCACGGCGGGCGGGTCAAGCTTCCCAACGTGGCCACGGCCGTGTGGCATACGGGTCTTCTGCTTCAGCGGTCCGGCGCGACGATCGGACAGCTCCTCGAGGCCCAACTGGTGCTCGAGCGCTGCGTCAGCCACAACCTGGTCGAGTCCGACCTGCCCCGCTTGGCCGCGTCTCTCGACGCGGTGAGTGCTGAGCAGGGGAGCGGGGCGACGACGGCCGACCGCATCGGGGGCGCACTGGGGTTGCTCGGCGCGTTGTCCGAGAGCACGGCCAACGACACCCTTCGCTGCCTGAGCGCGATCGGACGGGACCTGGTCGCTCGGAGTGTGGCCGCCGGCGAATCCCGGGCCACCCTGACGACGGGGTGGTCGAAGGGCCTCTTCCAGCGGTGGCGCCGCGAGCTGCTCGCACTGGCCCGAAAGGGGGACCTTGCCGGGGTGGTCGCAGCCTGGCAAGACGACAGCGAGCGCTGCTATCGGCGGCTGCACGATGTGCTCGACCCGGCCAGGTCCGTCGACATGTTCGAGTGATCGGCCGGTGGCACCGGGTCGGTCGCACCCGTTGGCGGAACCTGTCGGCGGAACCGGTTGGCGGAACCACTTGGCGGCCCATATCGGGACTGGGCTGGCGATGGCTCGAACCTGGATTGTCATCGTATGATGTTTACCCCTTGACAACGGCCGCCTCGCATGTCAGGTTTCAGTGGTTGGGAACCGGAGACGGAGCCATCGTGACGCGGTGCCTACGGTTCACTGAGGGGATGCATGAGACGGCCAACCAAGCTGTTGTTGACGGTCATGAGCGCGGTGACGGCGCTGAGCGCCGTGGCCGTCGCGGGATCCACCGGGCCGGCGGCCGCCGCGGACACGAGCCCGATCGTTGTCGGAGGGGTATGGACGCAAGCTTCCTATGCGGGAGCCGATGCCGGGGCGAAGGCCGTCTTCAATCAGTTCAACGCGGCAGGTGGGCTGAACGGCCGCATGATCAAGTTCATAGGGATGGAAGAAGACGATGCCAACCCGACCACGGACATCACCGCGGCCAAGACACTGGTGAACGAAGGGGTCATGGCCGTCCTCCCCGTTATGACCCAGGCGTGGGTCGGGGGGGCGACCTTGGCCAAGGCCAACATTCCCTACTTCGGCTGGGGCATCTCCGCCGGCTGGACCGGGTCCAACAACGGGTTCAGTTACATCGGCGCCGGCCAGAGCCCGACGGTCACGGTAACTTCCAACACCGCCTATCCCGAGTGCATCTCGTTTCCCGGGGGGAATTGCCGGGGCAAGACGGTGGCCCTGGTCGGGATCAACAACACGGCGGCAATCACTGCCGTCAACGATCAGAAGAAGGAATGGACCACTCTCGGGGCCAAGGTCGTGACCTCCCTGACGTCCATCCCATCTCCGCCGGCGACGGTCAGCGACTTCTCGCCCTACGTAAACCAGATCCTGGCGGCCAACAACGGGAAGCAACCCGATGCAGTCGACACTCTGTTGCCACCGCTCACCGATGTCGGCCTGTACCAGGCGCTGACCCACGCCGGAATGACCGGTCACTACTTCGCCAAATCCATGTACGACCCGCGGGTGGCATCGATCGCCAAGGGTGCGTACGTGGAACTGCAGCAAGCGCCGTGGGAACAGCAGACCGCTGCCGTGGCCACCATGACCAAGGCGGTCGATACCATCAGCCCGGCTCCCTTGCACAGTGAGCCGACCGAGGCCGGCTATATCTCAGCCGAGATGTTCATCGCCGCTCTGAAGAAGGTGGGTCCGAGCGTAACGGGGGCCAAGCTCATCTCGACTCTCAACAAGGGATTCAGCTTCAGCATCCCGGGCCTCATGGAGCCGGTGTCCTTCCCCTCGGCCCACAACCAGGGCCAAGCCGGTGGGGCCGTTGTCTATGGGACGGGGACCGGGTACTCGGTCACGGTACCGCTCCTCTCGCCGCCCAAGGTCACCTTCCCGGGTTGAGCCATGGGGACGGGCGTTCGTGTGGGGTTGATCGGTGTCGGTTGGGGCTCGGCCGTGCAGGTGCCTGCGTTCCGGATGGTCCCGGAATACGAAGTGGCGGCCATCTGCTCCCGTCGGCCCGACCGCGTCAGCGAGGCCGGTGCCGCATTGGGGATCCCCGACGTATCAACTGACTGGGAGGCCTTCGTCCGGCGCGATGACCTGGACCTCATATCTGTATGCACGCCGGTCGGCCTGCACGCTGCGATGACGCTTGCTGCTATCGAGCACGGTAAGCACGTGCTGGTCGAGAAGCCGCAGGCCCTGGTGGCTGACGACGCCAAGCGCATGTACGAACGAGCCGAGGCGGCCGGCGTCGCCCATGCCGTGTGCTTCGAGGGCCGCTACGAGGACCAACGCGTCGCCGTCCGACAGTTGGTGCACGACGGCTATCTGGGCCACGCCTACTTTGCACAGGCGCACGCGCTGGCCGACTACTGGCATCCGAGCCGCGGGCTGCAGTCCGAGTGGATGTACCGGGTCGATCAGGGCGGTGGCTACCTCATGGGCATGGCGTCGCACGAGATCGACTTCCTGTCACACCTGTTCGGGGTGCCCGAGGCAGTGTGTGCCGATGTCCGCACCAGCGTGCCCCTCCGGCGGCGCCGCGACGGCAGCGAGCTGGTCGTCGATGCCGACGACACCTCGGTCTTGGTCCTGCGCCTGCCCGGTGGGACCCTGGCCACCATCATCACGTCGGCCGTGGGGTTGCTCCACGGCGACCGCGGTCTCGACTTGCTGGGCAGCGACGGGACCATCCGTGTGGAAGGAGCAATACAAGGCGGCGAGCCCGTGGTCCGGGCCGCCCGCGTCGGTGACTCGGACTGGCACGAGGTGGGCCTGGGCCATCGAGCCCCGCGTAGCGGCATCCCCTTGCCGGAGAGGCGTGCGGCCGGCGCCATCCGGGCCCTCGCCCTCATGCTCGAGGACTGGCTGCCCGCCTTCGACGGAAAGCCCGCACCGGGGGTCCCCACCCTGGGCGACGGCTGGCGGGTCCAACAGGTCATTGACGCGGCTCGGCGCAGCTCCGCGTCCGAGGGTTGGGTGAGCCTTTGACCGCTACGCCCTTCGTACATCCCGTTACGGTCCGGTACTTCGAGGTCGACCAGCAACGGGTCGTGTTCAACATGTGGTACCTGGCCTACTTCGACGACACCATGACGGCGTTCCTCCTCGACCGGGATCTCCCGTACAAGAAGATGGTCGAGAGCGGCTACGACATCCAGGTCGTCCATACCGAGATCGACTGGCGTGGCTCGCTGGCGGCCGACGAGCAGGCGGAGGTCCGCCTGGCCCTGGCCAAGGTGGGGCGAACCTCGTTCACCCTGCAATTCGAGGTCAGGTGTGGTGATCGGCTGGTGGCCATGGCTAGCACCGTGTACGTGTCGGTGGCCACCGACGGGTCGGGCAAGTGTGAGATCCCTGCTGAGTTGCGCGCGGTTCTCGGTCCGATCAGCCCACTGTGGGAGTGAGACCGGGCCTCAGATCGGACACCTCAGGTAGCGGCGAGGACCTCGTCGAGGCGTCGGGGCGGCTTCACGCGGGCCGGGTCGTAGGCCGGTGACAAGATGCTGGCGATCTCCTTGACCTGGGTCAGTTCGGACCCCGACCACCGCCTGGCCTCCGGCTCGGGAATGCCCTCTCGGCGACGGTAGGTGGTCAGCAGGTACTTCTGCAGGCCAGCCACATTGCGCCGGATGTGACGGGCGGCGTGGAAGAAGCCGGACACCCGCAGGAAGTAGAAGGAGACAGGGTGTTTACCGTAGAGGGCCTTCAACACCCGGAAGGCAACTGTGCGGTGCTCGTACTCCTCGGCCAGGTGCCACTTCCACAATGCGATCGGCCGGGGGTCGGCGTCGGGGAGCTGGGACTCGAGCTCGCCGTCGACCCATCGAGTCGCAGAGGACAGGCCCATCGCCTCGAAGCCCTCGCAGTAGGCCAGCAACCACTTGAGCGACCGCGTACGGAACATTTTGTCGTACTCGGCTTCGTAGGAGCGCTCGTAGGCGACCATGCCCTCATAGCCGTGCTCGCGGACCCATGTGTTGAGAGCGGCGTGGAACTTGAAGTGCTGGGCCTCCTGTTTGTTGAAGATGTCCATGTCGCCCAGCAGGTCGGCATGCTCGACCGGATCGAGCTCGGCCTTCGCTCGCCGCATGACCTTGATGAGGAAGGGCTCGATGTAGGCAGGCACGATGCCCTGCGCGTTGACCGTGTGCACCAGGGTGGCGTTGCTCGCCCACACAGGGCTGACATCGGTGAAATCGAGATCGGGATGACGAACTTGCATGTGAAGCCCCCATCGGTCGAGATCGGAGAGATCAGAATCCATAGGCCCCCTCTCCAGTATATCATTGTACTATGAACCCGCGAGGGAGCGGCAAACGGGCCGTAAGTGGACGGGCCTCTCACTGGGACCGGCGCGGGTGCGCCGCACGGCTCGGGCCGGATCGCCTATCCGGCGCGTTACACCCCCATGTCAGGCTCTCCATATGGCCAAAACGGACCAGCGGAGTACCAGGAATGCGAGGAGCACCGGGCCAAGAGGCGATCGCCGTGGGCGGCGGACGGCCGGCGCTGCCGACTCGGACACCGCCCCATCGCGCACCGGCTCCACCAGCAGCGCCGGGTCGCACCCCGGCTCCTCCGGTACTCCCGAGTCCCACACCGCCTCCCCGGACACGGCCGAGTCGGTCACCGAGGCCATCGGCCTGCTCGAGTCCTTCGTCTCCTCCTTCGAGCCGGGGCGCTACTCGGGTGAGGACGCCGCCCTCTTGGTCGACCGGTTCTCTCGGGGTGAGCACCTCTGTGCCACCGGGAAGGCCTTGGCGGCCAAGCGGGCGGCCGAGACCGACCTCCACACAAGAGACGGGGCCCGAACGGCGGCCGAGTGGCTCTCCAGGAGAACCGGGGAATCGGTCGGGTCCTCTTTTGGCTCCTTGCGGCTGGCCGACCAGATGGGGGACCACCCCGGCCTCGATGCCGCCCTCCGCACAGGCGAGCTCTCCCACTCGAGGGCCCGCCAGGTGGCCGGGGTGTTGACCCTCGACCCGGGAAGCTCCGACGAGCTGGTCGAGGCGGCCACGGACAGCAACGAGTCCCACCGCCAGCTGGCCGACCGGTGCCTGCGGGCCAAGGCCAAGGCCCGATCCCACGAGGACGCCCTGGCCGCCTACCAGCGCATCCGGGATTCCCGCTACCTGCGCCACTACACCGACGGCGACGGGGCCTTCCGCCTGGAGGGGCTCTTCACCCCCGATGCCGGGGCCAAGCTGCTGGCTGCCCTGAAGCCCACCCGCACCGTCCTCTTCGACGAGGCCCGCACGCTGGGGATCCGAGAGCGCCCCGACGCCTACGAGGCCGATGCCCTGGTCGCCCTGCTCAGCGGGGAGCGCCGGCCACCGGGCCACGGTGGGCCGGCCGGCACGGCCACGACGAACCCCGACGGCACCGGCGCCGACGAGACCGGACCGGGCGACATCGGCCCGGACACCGACGAGACCAGCCCCGACACCGACCGGGCCGACATGCCGACCGGGCCGATGCCGGCCGGCGAGCCACCACCGACCGGGCGACCGGTCTCCCCCCACCGGCGAGCGTGCACCTCCGGGTGGACCTCGAGGCCCTCTCTCGGGGGAGCCTCGAAGGCAACGAGCGCTGCGAGATACCAGGGGTGGGCCCCGTCCCCCTCGAGACGGCCCGGTCGCTCCTGGGCGACGCCATCTTGCACCTGGTCATCACGAAGGGGACCGACATCGCCTCGATCACCTACCTGGGCCGGACCATCACCGCCCCCCTGGCCCGGGCCCTCAGAGCCCGGGACGAGACCTGTGTCGTCCCCGGTTGTGACGTCAGAGACGGCCTCGAGATCGACCACCGGATCATCCCCGTGGTCGAGAACGGCCCGACGGCCATGTGGAATCTCTGTCGCCTGTGTTCACGGCACCACTACCTGCGCCACCACCAGGGTTTCCGGTTGGAGGGGGGCCCGGGGACCTGGCAGTGGCTCCCACCCGAGAAGCCACCGCCGAGGACAGGATCCACCGACCACCCCGACCACCCCGAGACCGACGACGCCGACCCGGCCACCGGCTCCTACCCCGCCGCGCCACCGGACCGGCTCTTCTAGATGTCAGAGCCGGCAAGTGTAACTGTCAGAGCCGGCAAGGCCGGAGGCCGCCACCGGGGGCCGGAGGCGGCCGCCGGGCCGGATCCCCGCGGACAGCACGTGAAGCGCGGCCCGGCCAGCCACTCATCGGACTACGTCGTCAGCACACCCGACTGTCGTCTCCCAATTAGCGGGCCGTCTTGTGGAGCATTAGCGGGCCGCCTTATGGAGCGGACGAGGTCGGCGCAGGCGTCGGAGTCACGGCTGAACCAGTCGGCGCAGTGACAGGCACCGACGATGAAGTTGTAGACGGCGTGGTCGGTGCCGACGCGCTGGGCGTGGGCGCTGGGCTGGGGGTGGCCGGAGTCGTGGACGAAGCGGGAGTCGTCGGGGACGTCGAAGCGGTCGGTGGAGTCGTGGGCCCCGGGGCAGCCGGCGGCGTTGGCGAGGTGATCGCTGGGTCGCCGTTGGTCACATTCACGTCGGTGTTATTGCCGGTTCCCGAGATGTGGACGTTGGTGATGGGTGCATTGATGTTGACGTTCTGGAACTGCATGCCGATGTCGCCGAAGCCGCCGTCGTTGCCCTGCGTCTGGTTGTTGGAGCCGCTCACCGAGAGGATGTCGTTGCCCGATCCGGAGGCCACCGGGGCGGAGTTGCCGCTGTTCGAGGATGCCGCAGGAGGATTCGAGGATGCGGCAGGAGGAGCAGCCGGGGTCACCGGCGCTCCAGCGACGATGGGAGCGGCCGGCGTTGCACTCGGGCACGTCGCCGGTGTCGAGGTCGTTGAGGCCAAGGCCCCATCACTCGCCGGGTGGGTGTCGGCTCGGTAGCCGATCGCCAGGACGAGGATGATGGCTGCAGCGAGTACCAGGCTGAGACTGGCAGGGGTCTGCCAGCGCTTGAGAGTGGACATTTGTGTACCTCCGGTGGTCGGGCGTATTCATCGACCGGATGTGCACACCAACGACGTGCTGAATCGATGCAAGTGGACTGATGGGCCACCGTGAGAACACGCGTGATTGCCGACACGCTATCTCCGACCAGGGATCGGGACGGGTGATCGCACCGAGCCACATGCAGGATTGACGCACGGCGCGTCTGTGCCAAACTGTGGCCAGACGACCGAGGCGCGGTGGCCGAGGTGGATGATATGGGGGTCGCTGTGGACGCATTGTCGGACGACGTGACACCGGCTCAGGCCTTCAGCTTGGCCGGACGGGTGGCGGTCCTGACCGGAGCGGCCAGCGGCATCGGCAAGGCGACGGCATTGGTGTTCGCCGGGGCGGGCGCCACAGTGGTGCTCGGCGACATCGACGGGCCCGGCGTCGAGACGACAGCAAAGGAGATCGCCGGCCGAGGTGGGACAGCGGTCGCCGTCGAGATGGATGTGGCCCGGCGAGCACAGGTCGACAGCCTCGTGGAGCGGGCCATTGCCGACTACGGGCGCATCGACATTATGGGCAACATTGCTGGAATACGGAGCGACGGGCCGGTGGTGGATGTCACCGATGAGGAATTCGATCGCGTGTTCGACGTCAACCTGCGAGGCGTGTTCTACGGTAGCCAGGCCGCCATGCGGGCCATGATCCGGCAAGGGTCCGGGCATATCGTGAACATCTCGTCGGGAGCCATTGACAGCCCGGCCCCGACCATGTCCACCTATGCAATGACCAAGGCCGCCGTGGCCCAACTAACCAAGACGTTGGCCGCTGAGGGCGCGGCTCACGGGATCCGGGCCAACGCCCTTGCTCCCGGAGTGATCCTCTCCAACTTCTCGCGTGCCCATTTTGTCGACGAATCCGGCCAGGTCGATGCCGCCCGGTACCAGGCATATGTGGACTGGGCGACGAACATGGCCCCTCTGGCTCGGGTCGGGATGCCCACCGACATTGCCTTTGCCATCCTGTACCTGGTGTCCGACGCGGCCAGCTTCGTCACTGGCCAGATCCTCCGGCCCAACGGGGGCGCTGGGATGCCGTGGTAGTGCCTCCCAGCGCTTGACCGAGCAGGAGTGGCGAATCGGCGGTGTGAATCCTGCACCGTGAACGGGGCACCGATGAAGTGCGCAAGGGTGAGCGAGCGGCGATGAACACGGAGGAGCAAAGCTGTGTCCGACAACACGATGTCCGATTTCAACAGCGAGATCATCAAGGAGTTCCGCGCCAATGAGGGAAAGGTCGGGGGGCCCTTCGAGGGGGCTCCGCTACTCCTCTTGCATCACACGGGGGCCAAGTCCGGTACCGAGCGGGTGAATCCGCTGGCTTATCGGGCGTTGAACAATGGCTATGCCATCTTCGCCTCCAAGGCCGGAGCGGACACCAACCCCGACTGGTTCCACAACCTGGTGGCCAACCCACAGACCACCGTCGAGGTGGGCACGGCGACGGTGCGTGTGTCCAGCCGGGTTGCCGATGCGGCCGAGCGCGAGCCGATCTGGTCGGCACAGAAGGCCGCTGCCCCGGGGTTTGCCGAGTATGAACAGAAGACGACGCGTCAGATTCCCGTGGTGATCCTCGAGCCCCTGCCATAGAACTGGTGCCGTAGAACCGGTGCCCCAGACCGGTGCCGTTGAACTGGTGCCGTTGAACTGATGCCGTAGAACTGGTGCCGTGGACGGCGACCCGTCGGGCCAACTCAGGACTTGGCCCCGCTGGCTGTTCTCCTGCTCGTCTGCCACCCGTGATTGTCTCCGTCCGACCGCCTTGCTGACTCGGGCCTCAATTCGAGCAAGTCGATTCCGGCCCGACGTGTCTGGCGTGACCCGGCAATAATTCGGGCAACGGGTACCACCGGACCCGTGCCAGCAGGAGGCGAGGAGGTCGACATGGCCACGGAGTCCGGGCAATCCTTGGTGCTGCTCGGCACACTGACGGTGCTCACGGTCGTGAGCGGGATGGTCGACGCTGTCAGCTATCTGGGCCTGGGGCACGTCTTCACCGCAAACATGACCGGGAACGTGGTCCTGCTCGGGTTCGCCGCCGCCGGCGCGCCGGGGTTCTCGATCCCGGCCAGCCTCGCGTCATTGGGGTCGTTCCTGGTCGGTGCGGTCTGCGCCGGCCGGATCACGATCCACATCGCCTCAAGACGTCGTTGGCTCCTCGTCGCCATGGTGACCGAGGGGGTCTGGTCTGGCGGGGCTGCGGCCGTGTCCGCCACCGCTGGTGGCGTCATCGGATCGGGTTGGGTGCGTTACACGGTCATCGCCTTGCTTGCCTTCGCCATGGGGGTACGTAACTCCACGATCCGCCGGCTGGCCGTCCCCGACGTGACGACGACCGTGCTCACCATGACCCTGACCGGGTTGGCTGCCGACTCGTCGTTGGCCGGCGGGAGTAATCCGAAGGTGGGTCGAAGGACAACGGCGGTGGCGGCCATGCTGGTCGGCGCCCTCGGCGGCGCTGCCCTCTTCCTCCATCAACGGGCCACGTGGCCGCTGGCTATTGTGGCCGTCCTCGTGCTCGCTGCGGCGGCGGTGTTCGCCCGCAGTGCCGCCTCTCATCGGCTCGACTCCCCGGATTGAACGGCAACCTGTAACAAGGGCAACGGGTGGGCTCATAGGCGGGCCCCGGGGCGCCGTCAGACACGCGCCGTACTTCAACGTCAGTCGTACAGCGTGAACTCGGTCGGTGACTCCGCCGTCCACCACTCGGCGAACGGGAGGGGTCGACCCATGGCTCGAGCGCGCAAACGAGGACTGCTCGGGAACCACGCCAGTTCGCGGCTGCGGCCGCCGGTCACGGCGGTCGACCGGCACCAGATACCCCGGAGCCCGCCATCGTGCACACGGGCCCCGACCCGCTGGCAGGCCCCGGTGGGGGACGATCGCCCCATGGGCGTCGAGGGGAGAGGCGGCGAGACCCATGGAGGCGAGGCCAGCGTCACTGAGGACGTTGGCAACTTGTTGCCGACGGGGTAGGCCGACCAGGACGAGCACGTAGGGGGGTCATCGCGCAGGGCCTCCGGGTTTGCCGGCGAAGGAGCAAGACAGACGTCGTTGTGCGCCGGGCCCAGTGTGGGTGCCGACGCCGTTCTGCCTCAGGTGCAAGAGTGTCGCCATGCCCGACATTGCGCTGCCCTATTTCCTGTCCCTCCCGGCCGCCGACCCGCCGTGGCCCGGCGTCGTCGTCATCCATGAGGGCAACGGCATCTCGCCCCAGCTGCTCCGGGTGTGCCAGCGCCTGGCTGCCGCAGGATACGGGGCCATCGCCCCCGACCTCTTCTTCCGGGCCGGTGGTTCGGAAGGTGCCGACTTCGCCACCTTGATGGGTACGATCGAACCGGAGCGGACACAAGCTGACATCGACTGGGCGGCGGCAACCCTTCGGACGATGGGTGCCGACAAGGTCGGTGTCACCGGCTTTTGCATGGGCGGTCGCCTGACCTACCACTCGGCCGTGCACGGCTCGGGCTTCGACGCGGCCGTCGGCTTCTACGGCGCCGGTATCGCCGACGAACTGGATGAGCCCCGTTGTCCCACGCTCCTGTTCTTCGGGGGAAGCGACGAGTACATCCCCACCGAGGCAATCGATCGGGTCCGGGAGCACCACCCTGAGACGATCGTCTACCCAGGTGCGGGCCACGGTTTTTTCCGCGACGGGTCGGAGAGCTACGACGAAGAGGCAGCCGTCGACGCCGGCAATCGTCTCATGGCCTTCTTTGCTGAACACCTCGGCGCCCGGCCCTGATCGGGTGGGAGCCTCGGTCTGATTCGAGGCCCGGGTTTGGGCCTGTGCCTGGGTCGGAGCCTGCGCCTGGGTCGCCGTCGGAGCCTGCGCCTGGGTCGCCGTCGGAGCCTGCGCCTGGGTCGCCGTCGGAGCCTGCGCCTGGGTCGCCGTCGGAGCCTGCGCCTGGGGGTCGCCGTCGGAGCCTGGGCCCATCCCGTTCCAGATGGCGTCCACCGCTCGCGTCGCCCAACCGGGGGTGCTGACCATCCCGGCCACGCGGCGTTGGAAGACAGACCCGGACAACATCTGGAAGGCGAGATCGAGGTCGGCGTCGGGCCGGAGCTCCCCGTTGGCCTGGGCCTGCTCCAACAGCCGCCGCCCGTAGGCCAGTCGAGGAGCGATCACCCGTTGGCGATGTAGCTCGAGGGCGCCTGGGTCGTCGCGATTGGTCATGAGCGACCCGAGCACCCCCATGCCCCAGGCAGCAAAGCGATGGTCGAAGTCGATGAGGAAGCGGCACAGATCGGCCTTCGGGTCTTCGGACGGCCCGGACGGGATCGCCGCCGCGTGCTCGGCGATGGCGCTGGTAATCAGGTCGGCTTTGTCGCGATATCGACGGTAGACCGTGGCCCGAGCCACCCCGGCCTCGCTGGCCACGCTCTCCATGGACATGGCCGAGTACCCGGAGTCGTCCAGCTGCCGGATCGCCGCCTTGGTGATGGCCCGGCTGGCCTGTTGATCTCGAGGGCGCCCGGGCGTCCGGGGCCCGGGGCCCGGCTTCGCGTCCAACATTCTCGGCTCGAGCCATGGCTCCGCGTCCAAGATGCCCGGCTCGGTATAGGGCTCCGCGGCCGATGATGACCCCGGCTCGGTGGCCTCATCGCTGGAGGAGGCGCTCACCGTGGAGCTCATGCCGACGCCGGCGCCGGTTCGACCTCCTGGGCCGGCCCCGGCCCCCCCGGCTCCGGTTGGTGACCAGAGATGAAGTCCCGCTGGCGGACCAGGATGAAGGAGCCGAGGGCGCCGACGAAGGCGATGATGGCGCCGATCACCATCAACAGGTTGAGAGAGCTGGCGAAGCCGGCGTGGTAGGCCGTGCTCAGGGCGTGGGCCTGAGCCGGGGGGAGCCCGGCCACAGCTTTCTGTACCTGACCGGCGGTGAGAGCCGGGCCCAGCTGAGCGCCGTGCTGGGCCGCCACCTGCTGCCCGGCCGGCGTGCTCAAAAGGGAATCGGTCACCTTGGTCCGGATGTCGCTCTGGAAGACAGCGCCCAGCCCGGCGATGCCGGTGGCGATGCCCACCTGCCGGAAGGTGGAGTTGATCCCCGAGGCCATGCCGCTGCGCTCCGGTGGAACCACGGCTACCGCCGACGAGGCGAGCACGGGATTGATCATCCCGATGCCGGCTCCGGCCAGAATGAACCCGGGGAGCAGCACCGTCCATTGCGAGGTGGGCTGAATGGTGGTCATGAAGAGGCAACCGCCTGCTACCAACAAGAGGCCGATGCCCAGCATGTAGCGCGCCGGGAACCGGACCGTGAGCTTGCCCGCCCCCGGCGCCACGATGAAGGCCAGGAGGGTGAGGGGGAGGAACCTGACCCCGGCGGCCAGCGGCCCGTAGCCGAGGTCGTCCTGGATGAACAGCGTCAGGTACAAGAACAGGGCGAAGATCGACGCGGAGAGGGCGAAGGCCGCTCCCGAGATGCCGATCATGGCCGGTCGCCGGAAGAGGTTGAGGTCGAGCATGGGATCGACTTGGCGGAGCTCGGCGATTATGAAGGCAGCCATGAGGATGCCCGCTCCGATCAACAGGCCCACGATCTCCGCGCTTCCCCACCCGGCCGTGTTCCCGCGGACCAAGGCGAACACCAGCATGAAGAGCGAGCCCGAGAAGGTGACGAAGCCGATCCAGTCGATCCGCTTGGTGTTGGGGTCCCGTGACTCTTGGATACGGGCCAGCGTGATGATGATGGCCACGACCCCGATCGGTACGTTGACGAAGAAGATCCAGCGCCAGCCAATGGCGCTGGTGATCGCCCCACCGACCAGAGGGCCGACGGCGACAGCGCCACCGGTGACGGCGCCGAAGATCCCGAATGCCGTCCCCCGATCCTTCCCGTGGAAGGCCTGGGCGATCAGGGCCAGGGAGGTGGCGAACATGATGGCGCCGCCCACGCCTTGGACAGCTCGGGACAAATTCAGCATCAACGAGGTCGTCGACAGCCCGCACACCAGTGAGGCCACGGAGAACACCCCGAGCCCGATGGCGAACACCTCCCGTCGCCCGAACATGTCACCCACGACCCCGGCGGTGAGCAAGAAGGCGGCCAGGGTCAACGTGTAGGCATCGACCACCCATTGGAGGTCACTGAACGACGAGTGCAGCGACCGCTGAATGTCGGGAAGGGCCACGTTGACCACGGTGATGTCCAGCAACAGCATGAAGATCGCCGTACACACGGCGATCAAGGTCCACCATTTTCGATCGAGTGTTGGCATCAGGGTCATCTCTCAGGCACGCCCAGCCCCTTATTCAAAATCAAGACGGATTGTATTGAAATAGGGCCCACGCTGTCAACCTGCGCCGGTTGCGCCGGTTGCGGTGCGCCGGTTGCGCCGGTTGCGCCGGTTGCGCCGGTTGCGCCGGTTGCGCCGGTTGCGCCCGCCGTGCAGTGAGTCGAGTGAGTCGAGCAAGCGAGCCCGTGCCGGCCCGGCCAGCCGCACGACGCCAATCCTGAAACACTATGAGTCATGGACTGGATCACCCTGACTACGGGCGAGGACCCCAGGCCCCGCCTGGCCCCTGAGGCCCTGCTCGCCTTGAACGCTCTAAGCGACAGCGTGTGGAGCGCGGCCAACCCCGAGCTACTCGAATTGGCGCGGAACCGCATCGCCATGCTCTTGCGCGACCCGGAGTCCAGCGAGCGCAGGCCACCCGGCGCGCCCCGGCTGCGCGCCGACAAGTTGGCAGCCCTGGCCGAATGGCCGACCTCGTCGTTGTTCACCGAGACCGAGCGTGTGGTCTTGGACTTCACCGAACGGTTCGTGATCGATGTGGCCGGCATCTGCGACGCCGACCGGGATGCCCTGAGCACTCAGCTGCCGCCTGAACAGCTAGGTGGCTTCGTCATCGGACTGTACGCCTTCGACTACGAGCGACGGTTGGAGCTGACCGTTGCCCGCCTCTTCGACGTGCGAGAGTCGGGCGGAATCTTCGGTGATGACCGGCCGGCCGCGGCCGACCTAGGGGAGCGGTTCGACGACCTGATGAAGACCATCGCCCGGATGGATCGGCTCGATCCGGTCACCACCGAGCTGGTCCGGCTCCGAGGGGCGCGCCAGCACAACTGCCGCATCTGCCAGTCGACGCGCTCGGTCCAGGCCGTCAGAGCTGGCGCCGACGAATCGATGTTCACCAAGATCGACTGGTACGAGACGACCGACCTCATCGAGCGCCACAAGGTGGCGCTCCGGCTCACCGACGCAGTCATCACCCAACCGGCCGAGATCACTGCTGAGCTAGTGGTCCAGGTCCGCACCTATTTCGACCCGGCCGAGGTAGTGGAGATCGTCTTCGACATCCTGCGCAACAGCGCGCAGAAGGTAGCGGTGGCCCTGGCCGGTGACGAAGCCCACGTGACCGAAGGCGTCGAGTACTACGACCTGGCCGACGACGGCGACGTACTGTTCGGGCTGGAGGCACCGGTCAGCGTCTGATCGGCGGACCCCATGACACTCGAGGGGAAGACCGCGCTGGTGACCGGGGCGGCACGGGGACTGGGTCGGGCCTACGCCCTCCACCTGGCCGGGTTGGGCGCCGACGTGGCCGTGCTCGATATCGACCTGCACTCGTATCGCGAGTACGAGTCAGAGGCAGTGCTCATGACCGCGGACACGACCGCCGAGGAGGTCCTCGCTCTGGGCCGGCGTACCCTGGCCCTCGAGTCCGACGTCACCGATCTTGACGCCATGCGACAGGCGGTGGCCACCATCGAGGAGGCGTGGTCGAGGCTCGACATCGTCATCTGCAACGCCGGCGGAGGCCTCGGCTCGCCGTTCGAGGGCCGGGCGTCCGAGCTCGATCTCGATGAGTTCGATGCAGTCATGAGAAAGAACGTGTACGGCACGGTCAACACGTGTGTCGCCGTCGCCCCGCTCCTCAAGCGCCAGGGCTCAGGGAAGATCGTAACCGTGGCCAGCATCTCGGGACTACGGGGCGGCCGGGAGGGTGCCTATGCCCACTACGGCGTGGCCAAGGCTGGCATCGCCATGTACACCCGGTACCTGGCCCAGGACCTGGGGTCCTCGGGCATCACCGCCAACTGCATCGCTCCGGGGTATGTGGCCACCGGGCGCCTGGCCCTGGCCTTCGAGTCGATGGGATCCGACACCCTGGTCTCGATCAACGCCATGAACGCCCTCGGCCGCCCGGCCAGCACGGAGGACTGCGCGAAGGTCGTCGGGTTCCTGTCCGGCGCTGAGTCCGACTACCTGTCCGGCGTGGTGCTGCCCATCGACGGTGCCACTGTCTCATAGCTGCGCCCGAAGAGCGGGTGCTGTCGTGAGCAGCGGAACCGGGCGTGAGCGGCGCTTTGAGCGGCCCCTCCGACTTCGATTCACCGCCCCGAGGCTCCGACTCAACCGCCCCGAGACTCCGACTCAACCGCTTCGTCGCCACAGCGGCCGCGGCCGTGTTCCGAGCATTGTGAAGCGCCGCTCTGCGATCGGCGTCCGGGGACCAGCTGGTCAAGCGTGACGGCAACCAGTTCCCGGCGTTCGAGCTCCGCGCCCAACCGGGGCAGGGCGTCGTGGCCGACGCTGCCACATGCCCGGCGAACCCAGCTCGTCGTTGTCGTGGAGCAGGACGATCGCCCCTCCGCCGAGCCCGCCGATGACGCGCTCCGCTACCTCGTCGGGATCGTTCGTGGCCCACTCCCGCCCCCATGACGACCACAGCACCGTCCGGAGCCCGAGCGCCCGGGCGGCCACCAGGGTGGTGCCGGTGGCTTGACCGTAGGAAGGCCGGTACCACGACGAGGGATGGCCGCACCCGTCCATGACCTCGACCGCCCGTCGCAGGTCGTTGACGATCCACCGCGGGGACCGGAGGAGGTGGTGCTCATGGCGATAGCCATGGGTCTCCACCTGGTGGCCCCGGCGGGCGATTTCGTCGACGACGTCCCGGTCGCGCTCGACGAACGAGCCCACGCAGAAGAAGGTGCCGCGAAGGCCCAACTCGTCGAGGCGATCGAGCAAACGTGGCGTGGTATGTCGGTTCGGGCCGTCGTCGAAGGTGAGCGCCACCTGTCTCCCCTTCGGTCCCCGCCACCGACAGAGTTCGCGGGGAAGGGATCGCAACCGGCTCCACTGCCCGAGTGTGACCGTACTCGGCACATAGTTGGCCGCCAGGGCCAGGCCGACCGCGGCCCCGACCACCCTCGATGGAGCCATGCCGTCTTTGCCCACGAACACACCCCCAAGAGACTCGATCGCCTGGTCATCCTAGGGGTCCCGGAGAACGGCGAGGAGGTGTGGCGAGGCGCGGCCCGACCGGGCGACACCACTTCGTGGTCCCGGCGTGGTTGTGTCCGACCGGCGATCCGGGTAGGAACCCCGCCGGATGGCACAGTGAAGCGAATCGAACCTCACCGCCCGCGAACAGGTTGTTGGCCACGTGAGGGCTACCATGACGACGAGCAAGGAGGGCGATGACCCGTAAGCGCCGGAATCAATCGCGATGGTCGCCTCCTGCTCCCGAAGGGTTCGAGGCCACTGTGGCCGTCAACGGGTCTATAGCCGGGGATGCCGACGCGTCGACCGGCGGGGGTGCCGGCCCGTCGACCGGCGGGGGTGCCGGCCCGTCGACCGGCGGGGGTCCCGACGCGTCAGCCGCCGGGGCCGTCGAAGGGTTAGCAACTGGGAACCCCGAGGACTATGCCGCCCCCGGCGCGCCGGCCAGTGGGGATACCCTCGTGGCCGGGCCGGTTGTCGACGCCACGGCCGTGTTCACCACAGCCCTGCTCACCGTGGCCGAGCTGGCGGAGCGCTCAGGAGTCCCGGTACCCAGCATTCACCACTATCGCCGGCTGGGCCTGGTGCCCGAGCCCACCGCCATCGAGTCGAAGCGCTTCCTGTACGACGAGCGGCACGTCGAGGCGCTCAAGCTGATCCGGTTGCTCCGGGACCGGTGGCGACTCTCCCTCCCGTCCATCGGCGAGCTCTTGCCCGAGCTTCTGGCCGTCGAGCGGACGGAACCGTATTCGGTCGAGTTGTGGGACCAGATCGTGACCACCTACCTCGTCCGGTCGGAGCCATCATTCCCCGCGGCCCGGCTGCTGGCGGCCGCCCGCCAGGCGTTCGCTTCGGAGGGCTACGCGACGGTGAACGTCGGCCAGATCTGCGAGGCCGCCGGCATCGCAAAAGGCTCGTTCTACCGCTACTTCGATTCGAAGCACGACATCTTCCTGGCCGCTGCCCTGTCGACCGTCGACGCCGTGGGCGAAGGGCTTGACACCCTCAACGAGCCGATGAGCGAGACGAAGGCCGTGGCCGAGCTGGCCACGCTGCTCAAGCCCTTCGTCCCCCTGTACCTCGAGATCATGACGCGCGAGCTCCGGGGGGAGACAGACGTCGCCGGCATCGCATCGGGGATCACCGAGGGAATCGCCGGACGGGTGTCACCCCATCTCCGGGCCAAGGGCCATGCGGCCCTGAGCGCCGGACGCCGGGTGGCGGACAACGCCTTGCTGCGGCTGTTCCGGGTCTCGATGGGCATGCGGTGAACGGGCGTTCTCAGACGGCCTGATCCGGGCCGTCGGCAAACCATACGGAACGGGCAATATCCCTGTTCGGGTGGGATGTTTGCCCCCTGCCGATGGCGATGTATAACAATGGTGAACCGCTGGTCACCATTGTTATACGAAGGTCCGGTCAAACGTGCCACACTCCCCAGGAGTTCCACCATCGATCCCAGACCTTGAGTCCGGCGCGATCCTGGATCAGGCCCAGTCGGAGAACTTCCCCGTGGCCTCGTTCTTCCTCCCCCGCCGAGTGCGCTCCCACCTGTTGGCCATCTACGGGTTCGCCCGCCTGGCCGACGACATCGGCGACGAGGTCGAAGGCGACCGCGTGTCCCAGCTCGACTGGCTCGAGTCCGAGCTCGAGCGGGCCAATGAGGGTACGGCCAACCATCCCATCCTCGTGCGGCTGATGCCGACCTTGTCAGAACTGAGCTTGCCCCTCGACCCCTTTCGCGCCTTGATCGAGGCCAACCGGCTCGATCAGACGATCCGGCGTTACGAGACGATCGAGGATCTGGTCGACTACTGCCAGCTGTCCGCCGTCCCAGTCGGCCGGCTGGTGCTCTTGGTCTTCGGCGTCAGCACACCGGCGCGGGTCGCCCTGTCCGACGAGGTGTGCATCGGGCTGCAGTTGACAGAGCACCTCCAGGACATCGGCGAGGACGCCGCTCGCGGCAGGATCTACCTCCCGGCTCGCGACCGAAGGACCTTCGGGGTCACCGAGCACGAGTTGTCGGCTTCCCGGGCCGGCCCGTCGCTCCAACGACTGGTGGCCGTGCACGTCAACCGGGCACGCCGACACCTGGCCTCGGGTCGCCCCCTGGCCCGGAGCCTTCCCTGGCAACCGCGCGCCGCAGTCGCCGGTTTCGTGGGCGGCGGAGAGGCGGCCCTCGACGCCATCCAGCGCGCCGGGTACGACGTATTGGGGACGCGGTGCAGGCCCCGGCCTCTCGGGCTCGGTGCCCGCCTGCTGGCCACATTTTTCGCATCGCCCGACCAGGCCGCATCGCCCGACCAGGCCGCATCGCCCGACCAAGCCGTATCGCCCGACCAGGCCGCATCGCCCGACCAGGCCGCATCGCCCGACCAGGCCGCATCGCCCGACCAGGCCGCATCATCGAGTCGTGTCCCATCATCCGCCGGAGGGGCCGCAGCATGAACGCCGATGCTGCCTATCGCCAGTGCGAGGCCATCACCCGCCATGAGGCCAAGAATTTCGCCTACGGCATCCGCCTGCTCAAAGAGCCCGAGCGGCACGCCCTCTCGGCGGTCTACGCCCTGGCGAGGAGGATCGACGACATCGGCGACGGCGACGCACCGGCCGCCCAGCGCCTCGAGGACCTGGCCGCCGTCCGCAAGGACCTCGAGCCCATCTCGGCCGACACCGACGACCCGGTGCTCGCCGGTGTCGCCCATGCCGCAGCCCGCTACGGGCTGCCCATGGCCGCGTTCGGCGAACTGATCGACGGGTGTGTGCTGGACGTCGAGGGGGCCGAGTACGCGACTATCGACGACCTGGTGGGCTATTGCCGCCGGGTGGCGGGCTCGGTGGGTCGCCTGTCACTCGCCATCTTCGGGGTGGACGACGTGCACGTGGCCAACCCGCTGGCCGACGACCTCGGGGTGGCCCTCCAGCTGACCAACATCCTCCGCGACATCATCGAGGACGGCGAGCGCGGTCGCGTCTACCTGCCGACCGAGGACGCGGAAACAGTGGGGTGCCCGCCCGACCTGAGTGGGCCGCCATCGGCCGTTGCTGACCTCGTGACCTTCGAGTGCGTGCGTGCACGGGAGTGGTTCGATCGGGGGCTCCAGCTGCTCCCGTTGCTCGACCGGAGGAGCCGTGCCTGCGTGTCGGCCATGGCGGGCATCTACCGTCGCCTGCTCACCCGCATCGAGCGGGACCCGATGGCCGTGACCCGCGGGCGGGTGTCGCTGCCGGCGTGGGAGAAGGGGTACATCGCCCTGCGCAGCATCTCCGGTGGCACCCCGTGAGCCGCCCGCGCATCGCCGTCGTCGGAGGGGGCCTGGCCGGCGTCAGCGCGGCACTGGCAGCCGCCGACGGTGGGGCCGACGTCGTCCTCTTCGAGCGGCGGGCCCGGTTGGGCGGGCTCACCTGGTCGTTCCGGCGCAACGGTCTCTGGTTCGACAACGGCCAGCACGTCTTCATGCGGTGCTGCACCGCTTACCGGGGCTTCCTGGACCGGATCGGGGCCACCGGCGACGTGTCGCTCCAGCCTCGGCTCGAGGTGCCCGTCCTGGCCCCGGGGGGGGCAAGGCCTCCATCACCCGCACCGGCCTACCCGCCCCCTTTCACCTCGCCGGCTCGCTGGCCCGTTACCGGTTCCTCGGCCTGGGCGAACGGGCCGGGCTCGGGCGCGCTGTCCTGGCCATGCGCAACCTCGATCCTGACGACCCCGCACTGGACACGGTCACCTTCGGCCGGTGGCTGGCCGATCACGGGCAGAGCGCTCGGGCCGTCGAGCGGCTCTGGGATCTGATCACCCTTCCCACAGTCAACGTGCCCGCCGCCGAGGCGTCGCTGGCCATGGCGGTCAAGGTCTTCCGAACCGGTCTGCTCGACAGCGCTGACGGCGGGGACATCGGGTGGTCCCAGGTGCCTCTGCGGCAGCTGCACGCCGAGAACGGATCACAGGCTCTGGCGGCCGCCGGGGTCGACGTGCGGCTCGGGTCCCGAGTCGGAGGGGTCTCCCGCTCGGCCGACGGCAGCTGGTCCGTCACCACCCCCGACGGCCCGGTGCGTGCCGATTCGGCCGTCGTGGCCACCCCACCCGAGGTGGCCGTGGCCCTCGTGCCCGACGGCGTCCTTTCCGGTATCGACCGGCTCGGCTCCTCGCCCATTGTCAACGTCCACCTGGTGCTCGATCGCCGGGTGACCGACCTCCCCATGGCCGCCGGCGTGGGCACCCCGATCCAGTTCCTCTTCGACAGGACGGCCTCGTCCGGTGTGGCCGACGGGCAGTGCCTGGCCATCTCGTTGTCTGCGGCCGATTCCTACGTCGGCCGGCGCCCCGAGGATCTGGTGCGCTCATTCCGACAGGCCCTCGACGACCTGCTCCCGGCGGCCCGACACGCTCGCCTGGTCGACGGCACCGTCAGCCGCGAGCACGCGGCCACCTTCCGTGCCGTCCCTGGGACAGCCGCCCTGCGGCCCTCCTCGAGGACCGGCCTCACCGGACTGGCGCTAGCCGGGGCGTGGTGCGACACGGGCTGGCCGGCGACCATGGAGGGCGCGGTGCGCAGCGGGCAGACGGCAGCCTCGATCGCTCTGGCCGAGGCCGGCGGCGAGCCAACCCTCCTTCCGCCTCATCTGCAAGGAGTCCCAGCCCACAGGCTCGAAGGAGTCCCACGATGACCGCCTCACCGGCAACCACTGTGCCTGCCATCCTCCCGGATTCCCTCGGGCGCGCCGCTGCGCTCGTCACCCCGGCTCTCAACGCGGCTGTCGACCGTCTCAGTCCCGAGCTGGCCGAGCCCGTCCGCCATCACCTCGCCGGCGGGGGCAAGCGGGTCCGGGCCGCGCTGGTGCTGGTGTCGGCGGCGGCGGCCGGCGGCGCCGAGGAGACCGGCATCCCTGGGGCCGTGGCCATCGAGCTGGTCCACAACTTCTCGCTCCTCCACGACGACATCATCGACGAGGACCGCGACCGGCGTCATCGCCCCACTGTCTGGGCCCAGTTCGGGGTCGGCTCGGCCATCATCGCTGGGGACGCCTTGGCCGCACTGGCCACCCAGGTGCTCCTGGACGAGCCCACGCCCGAGCGGGTGCGGGCCACCGCCGCCCTCGCCTCGGCTACCCAGGAAATGATCGCCGGCCAGGCTGACGACATGGCCTTCGAGACGCGGGCATCGGTGACAGTGGAGGAATGCCTGCGCATGGCCACCGGGAAGACCGGGGCCCTCTTGTCCTGTGCCTCGTCCCTCGGTGCCCTCCTGGTCGGCGCGCCCGACGCCACCGTGGCCGCCCTGGCCGACTTCGGCCGGAACGTGGGCATCGCCTTCCAGGCGATCGACGACGTGCTGGGGATCTGGGGCGAGCCGAGCCAGACCGGTAAGCCAGCCGGCAACGACCTGGTCCAGCACAAGATGACCCTCCCGGTGGTCACCGCGCTGGCCCGCATCGACGGACGGCGTCCCGAGCTTGCCGCACTGCTCGGTCGCCCGCTGGCCGGAGAGGACGTCGTCGAGGCGGCCCGCCTCATCGAGGAGAGTGGGGCACGCGACGAAGCGATGGGCATCGCCGAGTCCCACCTGGACGCGGCGCTGACGTCCCTGGACCGGGCCGACCTTCTTCCCGGACCCCGCTCCCAGTTGGAGGCCATCGCCCAGTTCGTGACCGAGCGCGACCGGTGACCGCCGTCACCGGGTCCTCGGTCTTCGACCTTCCGCCGGGCGCCGAGCCCACCGGCACCGACGGCCACCGCCTCAACCGGACCGCCGGTGAAGCGCTCACCCGCGCCGTCGGCGCACTGGGCCGCCTGCAGGACCCCGACGGCTGGTGGAAGGGCGAGCTCGAGACGAACGTCACCATGGAGGCGGAGGACCTGCTGTTGCGGCAGTTCCTCGGTATCCGGACCGAAGACCAGACGCAGAGGACGGCGACGTGGATCCGCTCGCAACAGCGCAGCGACGGAACCTGGGCCACCTTCTACGGAGGGCCGCCCGACCTCTCCACCACCATCGAGGCCTACGTGGCCCTCCGATTGGCCGGCGACGGGGTCGACGCGGCGCACATGGCCCGGGCCGCTCGATTCGTCCGCGACTCGGGCGGTCTGGAGGCCAGCCGGGTCTTCACCCGTATCTGGATGGCGCTGTTCGGGCTCTGGTCCTGGGAGGAACTCCCGGTCATGCCGCCCGAGCTCATGCTGCTCCCGCCGTCCGTCCCTCTCAACATCTACGACTTCGGCTGCTGGGCCCGCCAGACGGTCGCGGCCCTCACCGTGATCAGCGCCCACCGGCCCGTCCACCCCATCCCGGTCAACATCGACGAGCTCCAGAGCGGGATGCGGCCGGCTCCCAGGCCCACCAGTCGTTGGGGGAGGCGCTTCGGACAGCTCGACCGACTGCTCCATGTCTACGAGCGCCGGCCCGTCTCCGTGCTCCGCAAGCTGGCCTTGCAGCGGGCCGAGCGATGGATCGTCCAGCGCCAGGAGGCCGACGGGTCCTGGGGCGGCATCCAGCCCCCCTGGGTCTACTCGCTCATGGCGTTGCACCTGCAGGGCTATCCGCTCGATCATCCCGTCATGCGCGCCGGCCTGGAGGGGCTGAACGGCTTCACCATCGACGACGAGGCCGGCCGCCGCCTCGAGGCCTGCCAGTCCCCGGTGTGGGACACGGCCCTGGCCGTCATCGGCTTGGCCGATGCGGGCACGCCGCCCACCGACGAGGGCATGCAGAAAGCCGGTGCCTGGCTGCTGGGCCAGGAGGTCACCATCAGGGGCGACTGGAGCATCAGGCGCCCCCATCTCGCCCCCGGCGGGTGGGCGTTCGAATTCGCCAACGACCACTACCCAGACATCGACGACACGGCCGAGGTGGTGCTGGCCCTCCGGCATTGTGACGTCGCCGACGAGGGGGCGATTGACCGGGCAGTGGTCTGGATCGAGGGGATGCAGTGCCGCGACGGTGGCTGGGGTGCCTTCGACGCTGACAACACCCGTGGCCTGTGCCAGGAGCTTCCCTTCTGCGACTTCGGCGAGCTGATCGATCCGCCCAGCGCCGACGTCACCGCTCACGTGGTCGAGATGCTGGCCGTGCTGGGCCGCCGCGGTCCGGCCATGGAACGCGGCGTCCAGTGGCTGCTCGACGCGCAGGAGGCCGACGGCTCCTGGTTCGGTCGTTGGGGGGCCAACTACGTCTATGGCACCGGGGCCGTCGTACCGGCCCTCGCCGCCGCGGGCTTCGGGCCTGAGCACCCGGCCCTGGCGAGGGCGGTCCGGTGGCTCGAGCTTCACCAGAACGACGACGGCGGCTGGGGCGAGGACCTCCGTTCCTACCGGGACCCGAACCTGGGCGGCCAGGGGACCTCGACCGCCTCCCAGACGGCCTGGGCCCTCTTGGCCCTCCTCGCCGCCCGGCGACGGGGGACGTCCACCGACGCCGGTATCGAGTTCCTGGTCGGCACCCAGCGAGACGACGGGACCTGGGACGAGCCCTGGTTCACCGGCACCGGGTTCCCAGGGGACTTCTACATCAATTACCACCTGTACCGCCTGGTCTTCCCGGTGATGGCCCTCGCCCGCCATCTTGGCCAGAAGCTCGACGGCCGCCATCTCGGCCAGAGGGACGACAGCCGCCATCGTGGCCAGAAGCTCGACGGCCGCCATCTCGGCCAGAGGGACGACAGCCGCCATCGTGGCGGGAAGGCTGACGCCAACGCCGTTTCGGAGCGGGCCCATGGCTGAGCTCACCATCGTGTCCCCGCTGCGCATCGAGGCCCTGGCCGTCGGCGGGGCCGTGCCCCGCATCGGGATGGGCCGGGCCAAGGCGATCGCCTCGGGGGCCAGGCTGGCCGGCTCGCCCTCCTTGCACGCCGTCGCCCTGGTCGGTGTGGCCGGTGGGCTCGATCCCGATCTGCCGCTCGGGCAGCTGGTGGTGGCAACCGAGGTGCGCACCGCCGACGGGAGTATCGTCCGGGCCCTTCCGGGAGCCGACCGCATCGCCCACGATCTCCGTCAGAAGGGCCTTGACGTACGCACCGGGCCCATCGTGTCGTCCCCTCGCCTTGTCCGCGGCGTGTCGAGGGCTGCGCTGGCGGCCACCGGCGCCATTGCGGTGGACATGGAGTCGGCGTGGCTGGTCGACCAGCTCCCGTCCGAGCGGCCTGTAGCCGTCGTGCGCGCCATCTCGGACACGGCCGGGGGCGGCGTGGCCGACATGGCCCTGGGCGGGATGCGGGCCCTGGCCACCCTGATGCGGGTGCGACCCTCACTGGAACGCTGGGCCGGGGCGGTCGGCCGGCACCGCGTCGTGCTCGCCGCGCCGCGCTCGTTCTGTGCCGGCGTGGAGCGGGCCATCGAGATCGTGGAGCGCGCCATCGAACGCTTCGGCTCTCCGGTCTACGTCCGCCGGCAGATCGTGCACAACAGCCATGTCGTTACCGACCTGGAGGGCAAGGGGGCCATCTTCGTGGAGGAGCTCGACGAGGTGCCGGCCGGAGCCGTCGTGGTCCTGGCCGCCCATGGCGTCTCCCCCAAGGTCCGCGCCGAGGCGGTCCGCCGCAGCGACCTTTCGGTCATCGACGCCACCTGCCCGCTGGTGTCCAAGGTCCACCACGAGGCCCGCCGGTTTGCCTCCCAGGACTACCAGATCGTCCTGATCGGCCACGAGGGCCACGAGGAGATTGCCGGCACGCTGGGCGAGGCCCCCATGGCCCTGGTCGAGCGACCCGAAGACGTTGCCGCGCTCGACATCGACCCCGGGGCCGAGGTGGCCTACCTCACCCAGACCACCCTGGCCACCGACGAGACGGCTGAGATCGTCGCCGCCCTGCGCGAGAGGTTCCCCGGCCTGCACGGCCCCAACTCCAACGACATCTGCTACGCCACCCAGAACCGACAGGACGCGGTCCGGGGCATGGTCGACCTCTGCGACCTGCTCTTGGTGGTCGGTTCGGCCAACTCGTCCAACACGGCCCGCCTGGTCGAGGTGGCCAGGCGCGAGGGGTGCCGGACCGAACTGATCGAAGACGAGACGCACATCCGGCTGAGCTGGTTCGACGGCGTGGAGACCGTCGGCATCACCGCCGGTGCGTCCGCTCCGGAATTCCTGGTCCAACGCGTGATCGACAGCCTCTCGGACCTCGGTCCGGTGGTCGTCACCGAGCATCGGACCACGGAAGAAAGTGCCCATTTCTCTCTACCCCAGGCGGTGCGCTGATGCCCATACCTCTCCGACAGAACATGAAGATCGGATCCCATCTGCTCCGGCAGAAGCTGAAGGGCGTCAAGCACTATCCCTTCATCGTGGAGATCGAGCCACTGTTCGCCTGCAATCTCTCGTGCCCGGGTTGCGGAAAGATCCAGCATCCCACCGACATCCTCAGGAAGCGCTTGTCGATGGAGGACATCCTTCAAGCAGTGGAGGAGACCGGCACGCCCATGGTCTCCATCGCCGGGGGCGAGCCGCTCCTCCACCCGGATATGGAGCGCATCGTGGCCGAGCTCATCCGCCGCAAGGTGTATGTCTACCTGTGCACCAATGCCGTGCTGCTCCGGCGGCGTCTGGAGCGCTTCACACCGTCGCACTTCTTCTCCTGGGTGGTGCACATCGACGGCATGAAGGAGCGCCACGACGCGGCCGTCGACCGCGAGGGTGTGTTCGATGAGGCGGTGGCGGCCATCCGGGAGGCCAAGGAGAAGGGCTTCCGGGTCACGACCAACTCCACGTTCTTCAATACCGACTCGCCCAAGACCGTCCGGGACGTTCTCGACTTCTTGAACGACGACCTCGAGGTCGACGCCATGATGATCTCACCCGCCTACGCCTACGAGAAGGCCCCCGACCAGGAGCACTTCCTGGGTGTCGACCAAACCCGCAAGTTGTTCCGGGAAGCCTTCGACGGGAAGCGCAAGAAATGGCGCCTCAACCATTCGCCCCTGTTCCTGGACTTCCTCGAGGGCAAGCAGGAATTCTCCTGCACCGCCTGGGGGATTCCCAGCTACTCCGTCCTGGGCTGGCAGCGGCCCTGCTACCTGATGTCCGACGGCTATGCCACCAGCTACAAGGAGCTGGTGGAGACAACCGACTGGGACGCCTACGGCCGGGGGAAGGACCCCCGTTGTGCCAATTGCATGGCCCATTGTGGCTACGAGCCCACGTCGGTGATCGCCAGCATGGACTCGTTGCGCCAATCCCTGCGCGCCCTCGTCAACACCCATTGATCCCGGTGACCATGAGCACCGTTGCTGCTGGCGCGCCGCCCGTTGCCGAGCAGGGCGCGCCCGTCGTCGGCTCGGCCGAGCCGTGCGGTGACGTGCTCGACCGGCTCGATCCCGCCTCCCTGCGGGCCATGGACGGGCCCGAGCTCGAACAGCTGGCCGCTCTCATCCGGCGGTTCCTGGTCGATTCGGTAGCCGAGACCGGGGGTCACCTCGGCTCCAACCTCGGCGTCGTCGAGCTGACCCTGGCCCTCCACCGGGTCTTCGACTCACCCGGCGACGCTCTGGTCTGGGACACCGGCCACCAGGCCTATGTGCACAAGCTGGTGACCGGACGGGCCGGCGCCTTCGGCCAGTTGCGCCAACCGGGCGGCCTGTCCGGCTATCCGAACCGGCTCGAGTCGGATCACGACCTGGTGGAGAACAGCCATGCCTCCACCGCGCTGTCCTACGCCTACGGGTTGGCCCGGGCCCGACGGCTGTGCGGCGACGATCGTCCGGTGGTCGCCGTGGTCGGCGATGGTGCGCTCACCGGCGGGCTGGCCTACGAGGCGCTGAACAACATCGGCATGACGGGCACGCCCGTGGTGATCATCGTGAACGACAACGGACGGTCCTACGCCCCGACCGTCTCTCGGCTGTCGACTGCCGGCCGGAACGGCTGGGAACCTGGCCGCGACACCGCCGGCAGCCCCGTCGGCCACGGTGCCGACAACCCTGGCCACGCTGCGCTGGTGGCCCCCTTCTTCGAGGCGCTCGGCCTGGCTTACGAGGGCCCGGTGGACGGTCACGACGTCGTCCGACTGGAGTGCGCGCTGCGTGCCGTGGCCGGCCGCCCAGGGCCGGTGGTGCTCCACGTCCACACGACCAAGGGGCGCGGGTACGCGCCGGCCGAGGACGACGACGACAAGTGCCTGCACGACATCGGCCCGTTCGACCCGAACACCGGAATCGCCACCAAGAAGCCCGGCGCCGGACCCAGCTACACCCACGCCTTCACGGCCGCCCTACTGGCCGAGGCCGAGGCCCGGCCCGAGGTGGTCGCCCTCACGGCGGCGATGCCCGGGCCCACCGGTCTTGCTCCCTTCCGCGACCGCTATCCCGACCGCTTCTTCGATGTGGGCATCGCCGAGCAGCACGCGGTGACCGCGGCGGCGGGCATGGCCATGGGCGGGCTGAGACCTGTCGTGGCCATCTACTCGACTTTCCTCAACCGGGCCTGGGACCAGGTCTATTACGACGTAGGTTTGCATCGGCTCCCGGTGATCTTCTGCATCGATCGAGCCGGCGTGACCGGCGAGGACGGGCCCAGCCACCACGGCCTGCTCGACCTCGCCCTGCTCACCAAGGTGCCCGGGATGACGGTGTTCGCACCAGCGTCCTACGACGAGGTGGCCGTCATGCTCCACGACGCCTTGGCCATCACCTCCGGACCGGTCGCCATTCGCTGGCCCAAGACGGAGGCGGCCCGGGGTGCGGTCACCGGGAGCGGCGTGACCGGACGGCGCATCCGCGGGGGAGCAGACGTCTGCCTCCTCGGCGTTGGGAAGCAGGTGGCGGCGTGCGAGCAGGCGGCCGAGCTCCTCGCGGCCGCGGGCGTCGGGGCCACGGTGTGGGATGTCCGGGTTGCCTCCCCGTTGGATCCGGACATGATCATCGACGCCCGCCGTCATAAGGTCGTGCTGACCGCCGAGGACGGCGTGGTCGAAGGCGGCGTCGGGGCCCTGGTGTCTTCTGCGCTGGCCGACCGGTCCGGCATCGCCGCCACGGCCCTGGTGGCCCGGGGGGTGCCGGTGGCGTATGTGCCCCACGGCCATCCTGCCGACATCCTGTCCCAGTTGGGACTGGACGGCACCGGCCTGTGCGCCACCGCCCTCGAGGCGCTGGAGCGGGTCAGCCGGCCCGAGTCCGTACTGCTGCGGGTGGTACCAGGCTCATAGCCGGCCGGCGGGACCCGGTGTTGCTATTCGACGGTGACGCTCTTGGCCAGGTTCCGGGGCTGATCGACGTCGACGCCCCGGGCCAAGGCCACGTGATAGGCCAGAAGCTGGAGGGGGATGCCCAAGAGCAGGGGGTCGAGCTCGGGCTCAGACTTGGGTACGAGCAGCACCTCGTCGGCCACGTCGTGGAGCGTCTCGGTATGCCCGACGGCGATCACCGGCCCTCGACGCGACCGGATCTCGCTCACGGTGGACAGGTTCTTGTCCAACAGTTCGTCGTCGGGGACGATGGCCACCGACGGCACATCGGGACCGATCAGCGCCAACGGCCCGTGCTTCAGCTCGGCCGAGGGATAGGCCTCGGCGTGGATGTAGGTGATCTCCTTCAACTTCTGGGACCCCTCCAGCGCGACCGGGTAACCACAGACCCGTCCCACGAACATGGCACTGGTGGCGCGGACGAATCGCCCGGCCACTTCGGCGATGTGATCCTCGGTCTTGAGGATCTGGGCGATCTGGTCGGGAAGGGCGTTGAGCCCGGCGATGAGGCGGTCGCCGTCAGCCGCGCCCAGATCCCGGACCCGCCCCAGGTGCAGGGCCAGCACGGCCAAGCCGGCCACCGTGCAGGTGAAGGCCTTTGTCGATGCCACTGACACCTCGGGCCCGGCATGCAGATAGATGCCGATCCCCGACTCGTGGGCGATGCTGCTCCCCACCACGTTGACCACCCCGAGGACGCGTCCGCCCTTCCGCTTGATCTCCTGGACGGCCCGAAGGGTGTCGAGCGTCTCGCCCGACTGGCTGACCACAACGTAGAGCGTCTCGGGCTCGATGATGGGATTGCGATAGCGGAACTCCGACGCCGGCTCGGCCTCGGTGGGAATGCGGGCCAGGCGCTCGATGAGGTTAGCGCCGGCCAAGCCGGCGTAGAAGGCGGACCCACAGCCGAGGATCTTGACTCGCCGGAGGCGCAATACGTCCCGGGCCTCGAGGTCGACTCCGCCCAGATGGGCGGAGGACGACTGCGGATCGAGCCGCCCCGACAACGTCCGCTGCACGGCATCGGGCTGCTCGAAGATCTCCTTGTGCATGTAGTGGCGATGGTCGCCCATCTCGTAGGTGTCGAGCCCCCAGTTGATCGTCTCGGCCCGCCGAGTCGTCTCGGTCGAGTCGAGGCGGTAGGTCTGGAACCCGTCGGACCGGATGACGGCCAGGTCGCCGTCCTCTAAGAAGATGGCCTGTTGGGTATAGCGGACGATCGCCGCCGTGTCCGAGGCCACGAAGTTCTCGCCGTTCCCGACGCCGATCACCACCGGGCTCCCGTTGCGGGCGACCACGATGCATCCGGGATCGCGGGCGTCGACCACGGCGATCCCGTAGGTCCCTTCGATCACGGCCAGGGCCTGGCGCACCGCTCCGGCCAGGTCGTCGGACTCGGCCGCGGCAGCGGCGATGAGGTGGGGCAGCACCTCGGAGTCGGTCTCCGAGGCGAAGACGACCCCCTGGCTCTGGAGGCGTTCCCGGATCAGCGCGGCGTTCTCGATGATCCCGTTGTGCACGACGGCGATGCGGCCGGACTGGTCGACATGGGGATGGGCATTGGCGTCACTGGGCTCACCGTGGGTGGCCCACCGGGTGTGGCCGATCCCCGGCCCAGGCACGCCGTGGGGGAGGTCGAGGGCCTGGAGGGCCGACACCTTGCCCTTGGCCTTGCGCACGGTCAGCTTGCCATCCTGGTGGACGGCTATCCCGGCCGAGTCGTAGCCGCGGTACTCCAGACGTTCCAGGCCTTCGAGCAAGATCGGAACCGACTCCCTCGTGCCCACGTAACCGACGATTCCGCACATGCGGCGCCCCTCATCCGTTGTCCCTCATGCCTGAGCTTCGACCCGGGCGGGTCGGGCTTCTCGGCCAAGGCTAGGACGTTTATGCCGGCGGAACGGGATGTGGCTCCCGGGTCGGTGGGCGACCCTCTAACCTGGGGGCGTACAACGTCTGGTGTAGACAAGCATGATCCCCTAACCACCTGGAGCTATTCGGTGATCAGCGACCTCAGGCTGGCGGGGGAGTGGCTCCTGGTGGCGTTGGTCATGATCGCCGCCACTCCGCTGATCGTGGCCACGTACCAATTCGCCCTGATCGGCGCCCACTTCCGGCGAAATCACTACGACCGGTGCGCACCTTATTTCCCCCGGACGGCCATCTTGGTGCCCGCGTGGAACGAGGCCGCGGTGATCGGCAACTCCATCGACCGGTTGATGCTGCTCGACTATCCGCGTGATCTGCTGCGGATCTACGTGGTGGACGACGCCAGCACGGACGAAACGGCCGAGGTGGTGCGGGCCAAGGCCCGCCAGTATCCGGGCAACGTCGTGCACCTGCGCCGGGACAAGGGTGGCGAAGGCAAGGCGCACACCCTCAATCACGGGCTCGGGGTCATCCTGGGCGAGGACTGGATGGAGGCGCTCCTGATCATGGATGCCGACGTGATCTACGAGCCGACCTCCCTCCGGATGATGACCCGGCACCTGGCCGACACGGAGGTCGGCGCGGTCACTGCCTACATCAAAGAGGGGAGCCAACCGGGCAACTACATGACCCGGTTCATCGGGTACGAGTACGTCACCGCCCAGGCCGCCGCCCGCCGGGCCCAGAACGTGCTCGGCGTCCTGGCTTGCCTGGCCGGCGGCGCTCAGCTGCACTCGCGAGCCAACCTCGTGGCCATCGGCGGCAGTATCGACACGTCGTCTCTGGCCGAGGACACCTTCACCACGTTCAAGACGCAGCTGGCCGGCCGGCGGGTGGTGTTCGAGCCCCATGCCGTCGTCTGGGCCGAGGAGCCGGCCTCGATCAACGCGCTGTGGAAACAGCGGCTCCGATGGGCCCGGGGCAACGTGCAGGTGACCAAGCAGTTCTCGCACGTATGGTTCCGGCGGTCGAAGGGGCACGGTCTGGGCGGGGTGAGCTTCGGGCTTTTCTGGTTCTGCATCTTCTTACTGCCCCTCATCATGGTCCTGGCCTCCGCCTCGCTCATCGCCCTCTACTTCGCCGACTTCCCACTGGCCTGGTCGACGTTCCGCGTTCTGTGGATCATCAACGTGGTCAGCTACGTGTTCACCACCAGCTTCGCCTTGCTGATCGACCCGGAGGTGGCCAAGCGGTGCTGGCGGGAGGCAGCCCTGTTCCCCGGGGTGGTCAGCGTGGTGATCATCGTCTACACGTGCTTTCCCAAAGGGTTCGCCTGGCTGGTCCGCCACGGGGCCGCTGCCCTCGGGTTCCGGGTGACCGTGTTCGACGTCCACGCCATGATCCTGTTCGCCTTCGCCTGGTTGGCGGCGTGCATGGTCGTCGCCGTTTGCGGGAAGCTGGTGGAGGACACCCGTCTGGGCAGAGTCCTGAGCCCGCTGTTCGTCTACGTCGGCGGCTACGGTCCGCTGCTGTGCGCGATCACGTTCAGCTCGTACGTCAAAGAGCTGCGGGGAGTGGAGATGAAATGGGAGAAGACGGAGAAGACCGGGAAGGTGGTGATGCCGACATGAACGGACACGACGGTCCGGACCGGGGGCCCATCCCCGGACCTGCGCCGACCTTTCAGGAGGAGATCAACGAAGCCGTGGACTACGAGCGCACCCTGTTCTATCGGGGACTGATGGCTGCGGGCCTGGTTGTCGTGATTGTCGTCGTTCGAGCCTTCTTCTTTACCTGACCGACCGGCCCGGCCGGCGGTCACTCGCTGGTGGGGCCGTCGAAGTTGGGCGCTCGCCGCTCCCGGTGGGAGGCGAGGCCCTCGGCAGCATCGGGCCCTCCGAAGCCGTAGAACTCGTAGGCCAACGAGGCGTCGAACACCGGACCGAGCATCCGGTACCAGTTGTTCATCACGTGCTTGGTCCAGCGGATGCCGCTCTGTCCACCGTCGGCCAGCGTGCGGGCAACGGCCAGGGCACGAGGGACCAGTTCTTCGTCGTCCACGCACATCGAGACCAGTCCGATGCGCTCGGCCTCCTCGCCGCTGAGCGCCTCACAGGTCAACAGGTAGTACTTGGCCTTGGCCATGCCGCACAGGAGGGGCCAGCAGATCGCCGCGTGGTCGCCGGCCGCCACCCCCAGCCGGGTGTGCCCGTCGATGATGGTGGCCGAGCGGGAGACAATGGAGATGTCGGCCAGCATCCCGACGGCCAGCCCAGCCCCAACGGCGGGGCCGTGGATGGCCGAGATGATGGGCTTGGAGCAATTGATGACGTTGAGCACGATGTCGCGCGCCTCGCGCATCACCCGGGTGCGAACGGCGTAGTCGGTGGTCAACTGGTCGAGGAGCTCAAAGCTCCCGCCAGCCGAGAAGCCGCGGCCGGCGGCCCGGACGAGGGCGACCCGAACGGCCGGGTCCCGGTCCACGGCCAACCAGACATCAGCCAGCTCCTGGTGGGTCTTCGGCCCGACAGCGTTGAGGTTTGGACCGTCGAGCACGATCTGGAGCACATCGGGCTCGCTCCGGTCGAACGTGAGCGTCTCGAAGGGGGCATAGAGATCGGGCACGGTTGCGACGCTAGTCCGGGCCCGCGCCGGCTTCGCGACCAAGCGCCGCGGCCAGGCGCAGCCGACGATGGGCACGGAGGACGGACGACGGAGGACGGACGACGGACGACGGACGAGTGGGCGTGATGGAAACCGGCTACGAGGTGCTCCTAGCCATCGCGTCGTGGGACGCGATGCCGATGGGCGCCCGGCGCTGGATGCAAACCGCTCAGCCCAGGCCGAGCGTTCCGTAGGTGCTGCACAGTCCCAACGCCTCGATGACGAGGAAGGCACCGACGATGGTCATCACCACCGGGAGCCGCCAGCGCGCGTGGGCCCGCGCCATGGTCGAGGGCATGTACCACTCGGGAAGGAGCCCTGGACCCTGCCCCAGGTAGACGGCGAGGGGGACTGCATCTCTGTCGAAGGGGCTGCCGGGCTCAGCCGACAGCGCCAGGGCGGTGAGCTCCTCGTCGGTGAAGCCCCTCTCGTCGGCACCGGCGTTGGCTACCGTCCCGTCCACTGCGTCGAACGCTTCAGGCATGAGCCGTCCCCTCCCCGGATGAGTACTGGTGGCCCCGAGCGTACCCGGGTGGCAGCTTTTCCACTTGTCACGCGAGTTCCTTTCCGGCCGGGGTGGCAGCCGACGGTGGGGTCAGGCGGTAGCGGCGCAGGGCGACCAACGTCCACACGGCCTCGACCACCCCGAACGGCCAGGTCCCGGCCAGGAGACCGTAGCTGCTCGACAGGGCACATCCCAGTGCGAAGGCGGCGATGAAGTGGCGGCTGCGGGACTCCAGCGCATACATCACCATCATGAAGGTGACGGCGACGACGCCGTAGATGGTGATGGCCATCAGCTGGTCAGGCCGAGCCGGAGAGGGCGGCGAATTGGTCGAGGACGGTGACAGCGTCGTCGGGGACTTCGACCACCAGGTTGACGCAGTCGGCCTCGATCTCGAAGGAGAAGCTGAAGAAGGGGCAACAGGCCTTCTCCTCCTGGGCCAAGAGGACAAGCGCCTGCAGGCCGGCCAGATCCCCCTTCAGCCCACAAGAGAGCCGGCTTGATGCCACCCGCTCGGTCCGGGCCACCGCCACCGAGAGTACCTGGCGCCAGCGATCGACTCGCTGCCGGGCGGCGCCGGCCTCGAGCGTGCAGGCCATCGGTATCTCCACGCTTCGATTCTAAGGCGGCGCCCGCGTTCAGTGGCCGAAAGGGCCCAGGGATTCGCCGCAGGGTCCCGGGATCAGCCCGAAGGGCCCAGGGATCAGTTGCAATTCTCGAGCTCTGTCCGGTCGCCGTCCTCCCCCAGGTTCGGCGTGAGCGTGAGGCGGTACCCGTCGACCTGATCGATGCGTTGCACGGCATCGATGTGGGCCCTGCCCGTGCCCCGCCACTTCGATCGGGCCAAGCGCTTGGCCTCTTCGGGGCCGGAGGCCACGACGAAGACCACCTCGTGGTCCTCACCCATCCGACCGGCGGCGATCGGACCGCCCAGGAAGACCGAGAACATGTACATGCCCGAAGGATATTGCCGAGACAATCGAGAGCGGTGCCCCGCGCCGGGGCTCCACCGTGGCCGCTTCGCCCCGGAGACCTCAGTCCCGGAGACCCAGTCCGGGAGACCTCAGTCCCTGAACTTGGGAAGCACGTAGGTGCCCATCAACTCGATGGTCTCCATCACCGCCTCATGGGGGATCTTGTATGGGTTGACCAGGCAGAGCAACAGGTCGATACCCGCCGCCTCGTACTTGCGGCAGGCTTCGAGGCATTCGTCGGGCGTGCCCAGGACGCAGGCGTCGGTGGCGATCAGGTACTCGAGGTTGAGGAGATCCAGCGAACCGTCGTCGGCGTGCGACTTCATGTCGGCCGCGTAGGAGTAGGAGCCGAGGGACTGCTGTCGCTCCGCCATCCAATCGGTGACGGTGGCGATCTGACGGGCACCGGTCTTCGGGTACCACTCGAAGGACTCCCGGGCGAGCTCGATGGCCCGGTCACGGTCCGGTGAGCACAGGGCCATGGTGAAGGTAGCAGTCTCGTTATGCACGTAGGAGCCCAGGGGATTGGTGCACGCGGCCGAGGCGGCCCGGTAGATGTCCACCTTCTTTTTGACCTCATCCGGTGACACCCCGACGGCGAACGAGCACAGACCGAGGCCCAGTTCGCCCACCTGGCGGTGGCCGTCCTCGCTGGTGGTCGCCCCCCAGATCGGCGGATGGGGCTGCTGGAGCGGCTTGGGCTGCACCCGTCGTTTGGGCATTTGCCAATGGGTGCCGGCGAACTCGTACTCCTCGTTGGTCCAACAGCCGACGACGTGCTCGATCGCCTCTCGCCACATGTCCCGGGTCTCCGCCGGGTCGAGCCCGAATCCCTCGAGCTCGGCGCGGGTGGCGGATCGACCCGTCCCGAAGTCGACGCGCCCATTCGAGATGAGGTCGAGTACGGCGACCGACTCGGCCGTGCGGACCGGGTGGTTGTAGGGCTTGGGCATCAACCGGACCCCGTATCCCAACCGGATCCGGTCGGTCAGACCGGCAATGGCGCCGTAGAGCACCTCGGGGTTGGAGCAGTGGGAGTACTCCTCGAGGAAGTGGTGCTCGACCGTCCAGAAGGCATCCCATCCGGCCTTGTCGCCCGCCACTGCCTCGGCCAGCGTGTTCTGGTAGGCGATGAGCTCGCTGTCCGGGCCCCAGGGCCGAGCCACCGGTATCTCGTAGAAGAGTGCGAATTTCACGACATGAATCCCTTCGGGTCTGGCGGCTTCCCGGCAAAGCCGGCTACCGCATAGGTTCGGACGAATCCCCGGACTGACTCGAGATCGTCGGCGTCGAAGGTCACCGCCGGCATCACCGCGAAAGACATGAGGAGTCGGACGATCCACTCCCCGGCCTCCCGGTGGTCGATCCCAGACCGGATCTCGCCCCGGCGCTCGGCGTCGTCCAGGAACGGGAGCCAGAAGTCGACCCACTCGTCGGTCAAGTGTCCGCTGCTCGCCGTCAGCAGTGTGGCCAGGAGCTTCTCGCCATCGGCAGGGAGCTGGCGCATAGGCACGCGTTCGCCGGCGGACCTCCGGATGAAGACGGCCGCTTCGGCGACCTGTTCGGCCAGGGTGGGCCGGGATCGCACCGCTTCCTCGCTGCTGGCTACGAACTGTCCGGCCACTCGGACCATCACCGCGTCGACCAACTTCGCCTTGTCGCTGAAGTGGAAGTACACCGCTCCACGGGAGACGCCGGCTTGGGCGGCCACGTCGGTCATGGAGGTGCGCCGGATGCCCAGCCGGGTGAGACACTGCTCAGCGGCGGCCAGGATGCGTTCCTCGGTCGTGGCTTGTGCACCGGCGGAGGCGTCGGCTGCGGGCCATGCGGACGTCATCTGGTCTCCGGCGTGTGCGGTCATGGTTCGCCCATCCGTGCGGCTGTCCCAGTTGCCCGCTGGACTCAGCCGGTCGTTTCGTGCAACTCGTTCTTAGGTATTTGTCGGTGTTGGCGCATTGTCGGTGTTGCGCAGTTCTACACGTTGCGCAGTTCTACGTGGTGCGCAGTTCTACACGTTGCGCAGTTCTACACGTTGCGCAGTTCTACACGTTGCGCAGTTCTACACGGTGCGCAGTTTCAGAATTGTACAATATCTATCAGATGTATACAACGGGTCGAGCAGGATACGGGAGAACGCGATGCGGGGTCTGAGGGACAAGGTGGTGATCGTGACCGGCGCAGCCTCGGGAATTGGCCGGTCCTGTGCGCTGCGGCTGCTGGAAGAAGGGGCGACCGTCGTGGGCGCCGACCTGGCCGAGCGGGCCCCAGAGCCCTCGTTGGGAGGTTCGTGGTCGTTCCGCCACGTGGACGTGGGTGACGAGGCCTCGGTGGTCGAGCTGGTGGCGGCGACGGTCACCGCCCTGGGCCGGATCGACGGCATGGTGAACGCGGCCGGCGTGGCCGGCGGGGGACCCGTGCACTCGCTCGGCCTCGACGAGTGGCAACGGATCATCTCGGTCAACCTGACCGGCACGTTTCTCATGGCCAAGCACGTCATCGGGCAGATGCTCCGGCAGACCGCAGTCGGGGGATCCCGGGGGTCGGTCGTCACGGTGGCCAGCATCGAGGGACTGGAGGGCACAGCCGGCGGGAGCGCCTACAACGCGTCGAAGGGCGGCGTGGTGTTGCTGACGAAGAACATGGCCATCGACTACGGGGGCCGGGGCATCCGGGTCAATGCCATTTGCCCTGGCTTCGTCGAGACACCGATGACCGACGGAATCTTCGACCTTCCGGGCATGGAGCGGACGCGAGCGGCACTCATCGAGGAGCACGCGCTCCGGCGCCTGGGGCGCGCCGACGAGATCGCAGGCGCCGCCGCCTTCCTCGTCTCCGATGACGCCTCCTTCGTCACCGGGGCGGCGCTGGTCGTGGACGGCGGCTACACCGCGGGACGCGATCACGCGGTCACGGCCGTGTTGGGGCTGTCGGGCCCCGAGGACTGAAGGCTCCACGCCCCCCGAAAAGGGACGGAGGGCGCTGCGCCGCTCAAAGGAACTGAAGGCTCCGCGCTGCTCGGCAAGGAACTCTCGGCAAGGAACTGTGGCTCCGCGCCGCTTGAACGGAGACGGGTTCGACCGGGCGAGCGAGTTGTCCGGATCAGGAGGCGGCGGCCCGCTGGCGGAGGACCTCGAGAGCCCGGTCGGCGTGCGAGTTGAACGACAGCTCGGAGCGCACGACCTCGAGCACCCGCTGGTCGGTGCCGATGACGAAGGTGGCACGCTTGTTCTTCCCGATGATGGTGAACGACCGCTTGACTCCGAACAGGTCGGCCACGGCTGAGTCCGAGTCCGACAACAGCGGGTAGTCAAAGTCGTGCTTGTCGGCGAAGCGCTTCTGCTTGTCCACCGGATCGGCGCTGATACCGACCCGTTGAGCGCCGACGGTGTCGAACTCGGCCTTGAGGTCCCTGAAGTGGCAGCTCTCCTTGGTGCAGCCATAGGTCATGGCGGCCGGGTAGAAGAAGAGGACCACGGGCCCGTTCTTCAGGAGCTCGCTCAGGCGCCGGGGCGTCCCCGTCTGGTCGGGGAGCTCGAAGTCGGGTACTGCATCACCAACGTTCATGGGATGGAGCATAGGAGGGCGAGGCCGAGCCGGGCGTTTTCCCGACCGTTGCGCTCGAGGCTCTCAAAGTGATCGATTTCACATGATCAAAAGTGAACCATTTCACAAAGGAACGGGCCGTTTAGGTCTCCCTATCAGGGTTTACACAGAGTTCATCTATGGGTATCAAACTGGCGTTGAAGAGCGAAAGGTGATCGGAACCCGACGCCTGGCCGGGACCGGTCATCTGCGACCAAGGGGGTGTCATGCCACCGGAATCTGCAGCAATGGGGCAGTTCGAGGTCCAAGAGGGCCCGGTCCCGACCGAACCAAGCGTGTACCGAACAGCAGACCCGGCCCCATTGGGACTGGCGGCCTTCGCCATGACGACCTTCGCACTGAGCCTTTCCAACTCTGACATCTGGGGCCCGGCCGCGGCCCCGGCCCTGGCCCTGGCCCTGGCCTACGGGGGCGGGGTGCAGTTGCTCGCCGGGATGTGGGAGTTCACCCGGAAGAACACGTTCGGCGCGCTGGCATTCTCCTCGTTCGGAGGGTTCTGGATCTCGTACTACGTCTTCGTGAAGTTCGTGGCCGGCGGGCTCCGTCCAGCCGACGCGTCCGTCGCCGTGGGCGTCTTCCTGCTGGGGTGGACCATCTTCACCTTCTACATGATCGTGCCCTCGTTGCGGGTGAGCGCGGCCGTGGCCGGCGTGTTCATCCTGTTGACTGCGACCTTCGTGCTCTTGACCATTGGGGCGTTCCGGGGCCAGGTGACGGTGACCAAATGGGGCGGCTATATCGGTCTGGCCACCGCCGGCGTGGCCTGGTACGCGTCCTTCGCAGGCGTGGTCAACGAGACCTTCAAGAAGGCGATCATCCCCACGGTACCGCTCGCTCCCCGTCCGAAGGTCGTGGCCCCGGCCGCCCCGGTCGCCCCGACTCCTGGCGTTGGGGTATGACACTGGGGCAGGGATTGGCAGCTGGAACCAGGCGGTGACGACCGAGAGGGACGAGCATGAGTGATAGCGGGCAACAGGACCAGGGGCTTTCGGCCCTACTGCACGAGGGTCGCCGTTTCGAACCGCCCGAGGAGCTCGCCGCCCGCGCCAACGCCCAGCCGGGCATCTACGACGAGGCCGACGCCGACCCGCTTGCCTGGTGGGAGGGCCAAGCCGGGACGCTCGAGTGGGCCGAGCCGTGGACCGAGGTACTCGATTGGAAGGCCCCCTTCGCCGAGTGGTTCGTCGGGGGCAGGCTGAACGCCTCGGTCAACTGCGTGGACCGCCATGTGGCCGCGGGCAAGGGGGACAAGGTCGCCTTCCACTGGGTCGGGGAGCCCGACGGTGACACCCGGGACATCACGTACGCGGCCTTGAAGGACATGGTCAGCCAGGCGGCCAACGCGCTGGTCGAGTTGGGCGTGGAGGCCGGTGACCGGGTCTGCATCTATATGCCGATGATCCCCGAGGCGGTGGTGGCCATGCTGGCTTGCGCCCGTCTCGGTGCCCCCCACATGGTGACCTTCGGCGGCTTCTCGTCCGAGGCGCTGGCCAGTCGGATCCTCGATGGCGATGCCCGCTTTGTGATCACCGCCGACGGCGGGTACCGGCGCGGCGCCCAGGCGGCGCTCAAGCCCAACGTGGACGAGGCCCTGACCCAGTGCCCGGACGTGCGCACGGTACTGGTCGTCCGCCGGACCGGCCAGGACGTGGCCTGGGAAGACGGTCGGGACCTGTGGTGGCACGAGGTCGTCGATCGGCAGTCCACCGAGCACGATCCCGAGTCCTTCGACGCCGAGCAACCGCTGTACATCATGTACACAAGCGGGACGACGGCCAAGCCCAAGGGAATCCTGCACACCACCGGGGGCTACCTGACCCACTGTTCCACCACTCATCGGCTGATCTTCGACGTGAAGCCGGATAGCGACATCTTCTGGACCGCGGCCGACATCGGCTGGGTCACCGGCCATAGCTACATCGTCTACGGACCGCTGGCCAACGGGGTCACCTCGATGATGTACGAGGGAACCCCCGACGCCGGGGGCCGGGACCGCTGGTGGAAGATCGTCGAGGACTACAAGGTCACCATCCTCTACACCGCGCCCACCACCATCCGGACCTTCATGAAGTGGGGGGAGGAGCACCCGTCGGGCCACGATCTGTCCAGCCTGCGGCTCCTCGGCTCGGTGGGGGAGCCCATCAACCCCGAGGCGTGGATGTGGTACCGGAAATTCATCGGCGGCGACCGCTGCCCCATCGTTGACACCTGGTGGCAGACCGAGACGGGCGGGATCATGATCACGCCGCTGCCCGGCATCACCGCCACCAAGCCGGGGGCCGCCATGCGCCCGTTCCCGGGCATCAGCGCCGATGTCGTCGACGAGAGCGGGAAGTCGGTCGGAAACGACGCCGGCGGTTACCTCGTGCTCGATCGCCCCTGGCCGGGGATGCTCCGCGGCATCTGGGGCGACCCGAAACGCTATGAGGAGACCTACTGGTCCCGCTATCCCGGTCGCTACTTCGCCGGGGACGGGGCCAAGCGCGACGAGGACGGTGACCTGTGGCTGCTGGGCCGGGTCGACGACGTGATGAACATCTCCGGTCACCGCATCTCCACCACCGAGGTGGAACACGCCCTCGTCGGCTTCCCCCGGGTGGCCGAGGCCGCCGTGGTCGGCGCGAGCGACGAGACGACCGGGCAGGCCATCGTGGCCTTCGTCACCGTGAAGGGCGAGGTGTCCGACGCCGAGAACGAGGGCGGCGCGCTGGTGGCCGAACTCCGGGACCACGTGGCCAAGGCCATCGGGCCCATTGCCAAGCCCCGTCAGATCATCCTGACGCCCGACCTGCCCAAGACCCGAAGCGGGAAGATCATGCGCCGGCTGCTGAAGGACGTGGCCGAGCACCGAGAGCTCGGGGACGTGACCACCCTTTTGGACCCGACAGTGGTGAACCTCATCGACGAGCAGATGCAGACGGGGGCGGCCGAGGCCGAGTGAGTCGACCATGTTGCTCAAGGGAATCAACCACGTTGCCACGATCACCAACGATGCCGATCGCCTGAAGGCGTTCTACCAGGACGTGTTCGAGGCGGAGGTCCTCCGCGACGGTGCGGAGGCCTCCGAGGGGAAGGGCCCCCGACTCACGATCATCAAGGTCGGTGACTGGGCCGAGCTCAACGTGTTCCACATCGACGGCAATACGGAGGCCGATCGCCAGACGCCGATGTTCGGACGCGGTCGCATCGACCACCTCGCCCTGCAGGCCGCCTCAATCGAGGCGTTCGAGGCCATCCGGGAGCGTCTCATGGCCCGGGGAGCAGCAGACGCCTTCGTCACCGATTTCGGACCGATGCTCAGCCTCTTCTTCCGCGATCCCGACGGCCTCGAGTGCGAGGTCTGCGTCGAGAACCCCGATCTGGTCCCTGACGTCTACCACCCCCCGGGGACAAGGGCCGCCCGCTATTCGTAGCCTCAGGTCGTCCGCCAGCGGTCCAGTGCCTCCCGGTTGGCGGTGGAGCCGAGCAGCCGTCGAAAGGCGTCGTCCTCCCGGGAGCGCGCCTGGCGCACGGCGTCGACGTGGGGGGCGCGCATGAGGGCCTTGATCTCGATGACGGCCTCAAGCGGGTAGGCGGCGACCCGCTCGGCCAGGGCCAGCGACTCCTCGACAACCGTGCCCGGACGGCAGACCTGCACGGCGATGCCCATGTCGACGGCTTGGTGTGCCCCGATCCATTCCGAGCACAAAAGCACCCGGGCCGCCTGCTGCCAGCCCATACGGGCGGGGAAGAGGTAACTGCTGCCCGCCTCGGGTGGGACGCCGAGCTCGGCGAAGGGAACCCGCAACCGGGCCTCCTCATCGATCAGGACGATGTCGCAGTGCCCGAGCATGGTGAAGCCCAGCCCGACACCGACCCCGTTGACCGCGGCGAACAGGGGCTTCGGGCAGCCCTGGAGGCTGTCGAGCAGGCGGGGGAAGCCGTCACCGGTGTCGGCCGGTGCCCGGCCGGCAGCGATCTCGGCCATCTCCCGCAGGTCCTGCCCGGCGCTGAAGGCGGCACCCCGCCCGGTCAACACGACGGCATGGACCGAGTCGTTGTCGCCGGCCTCGTCCACCGCGTCGGCCACGGCGCGGTACATGGCCACGTTGAACGCATTGCGCGCCTCGGGTCGATTGAAGGCGACCAGCCTGACCCCCTCGGCATCCTCGGTCTCGATCACCGGCCTCCGCCGGTCAGTCGGCCAGCCCGAGCACCCGGAGGGCGTTCGTGCGCAGGAACTTGGGCCAGACGTCGTCCTTGAACCCGACTTGGGGCATCTCGGTCATGATCCGTTCGATGGACAGTCCCATCGGGAAGTAGCCGGCGTAGATGACCTTGTCGGCCCCCCGCGTGTTGGCAAAGTCGATGATGTGCTTGTTGTAGTACTTCGGGGCGAAGGCACTGGTCGAGTAGTGGAGACCGGGCCATTTCAGCATCAGCTTCACGGCCAGCTCCGTCCACGGCTCACAGCCGTGGCGGGTAACGAACACGAGGTCGGGGAAGTCGTACATCACCTCGTCGATCAGCTCCACCTTCTGCACGGCGAACTTGAGCCGGGGGCCGGGGACGCCGGCACAGCAGAAGATGGGAATGCCCAGCTCGACGCACTTGGCGTAGATGGGGTACATCTTCTTGTCGTTGATGGCCACCTGGGGATAGGTCCCGGCCGGGAAGGCGCCGACGGCCCGGATGCCCCACTTCTCGTAGGCACGGGTCATGGCCATGATTCCGTCCATGCCGTCGTTGGGGTCGACCGACAGCGAGGGAATGAAGCGATCAGGGTAGCGACGGATCGCCTCCTGGCCCTTGCCGTCGCCGTCGTCGACGCCGATCAGGCCCTTGTCGATACCCCACCGGTCCATCTCGCCGAGGGTGACGGCAATGGGGTCGTCTGAGTCGGTGAGCCCCTTTTCCGGCACGTCCTTGAACATGTACTCGGCCGGGAAGGCGAATTCCTCCTTGGACTGCTTGTCCTTCGTCTGGTCGGTGATGAAACGGTAGACGGCCTTCATGTCCTTGTGCGGGAAGCTGATCATCGTGTCGACAGCCCCTACGTCGGTTGGCATGCTCATGGTCGGTGCCCTCCCTCTCGGTTCGGCGCCCATACTAGAACACGGTTTCGATTTCCGGTCGCCCGGTCACGGACGCGGGGGCCGGATCCGGTTGGCTGCGCTGACGACCGCGCCCAGCGAGGCGTCGAGGGTGCTCGAGTCCATGCCCACTCCCCACCACGTGGTCCCGTCGGGCACCTCGGCCTCGACGTAGGCCACCGCTGAGGCGCCGCTCCCGGCAGTGAGCGCGTGTTGGCTGTAGTCCTTCACCTCGAAGCGAACGCCCAGTTCGGTCCGCAGCCCGGCGACCAGGGCATCGATCGGCCCGTTGCCCTCGCCGGCCACCGTCCGGTGCTTTCCGTCCACCAGGAGCTGGGCCACCACGGTGGTCCGCTGCTCCTTGGTCGTGACCTCGCTGCCGATCAGCCGGATCCCCTCTTCGCCGGGAAGATAGGTACGAGAGAACACGTCCCACATCTCGTCGGGGTGGATCACCGTACCGCTGGCCTCGGTGGCCACCTGTACCTCCTTGGAGAACTCGATCTGCAGGCGGCGGGGGAGGTCGAGCCCGTGCTCGGCGTCCATGACGTAGGCCACGCCGCCCTTGCCCGACTGGCTGTTGACCTGGATGATGGCTTCGTAGGTCCGTCCGGTGTGCTTGGGGTCGATGGGGAGGTAGGGGACCTCCCACTGGTCGTAGTCGGTGCCGATGGCCGCCATCCCCTTCTTGATGGCGTCCTGATGCGACCCGGAGAACGCCGTGTAGACCAGGTCCCCGGCGTAGGGGTGGCGAGGGTGGACGGGCATGCGGGTGGCGTACTCGGCTGCCCGGCGCACCCGCTCGATGTCGCCGAAGTCGAGGGCCGGATCGATGCCCTGTGAGAAGAGGTTCATGGCCAGGGTGACGATGTCCACGTTGCCGGTACGCTCTCCGTTGCCAAAGAGCGTCCCCTCCACCCGGTCGGCCCCGGCCAGTACGGCGAGCTCGGCGGCGGCGACGGCCGTGCCCCGGTCGTTGTGAGGATGCAGGCTCAAGATGACCGAGTCACGATTGGCGATGTGGGTGCTGCACCACTCGATGACGTCGGCGTAGACGTTGGGCGTGTACATCTCCACCGTGGCCGGCAGGTTGATGATGATCGGGCGCTCGGGTGTCGGCTCGATGACCTCCATGACCGCTTCGCAGATCTCCATGGCGAACTCGGGCTCGGTGCCGGTGAAGCTCTCGGGCGAGTATTCGTAGCGGACGTCGGTGTCGGGGATGGTCGTCTCGAACTTCTTGCACAGCCGGGCGGCGTTGACGGCGATGTCGACGATCCCGGCCTTGTCCAGTCCGAAGACGACGCGGCGTTGCAGCTCCGAGGTGGAGTTGTAGAAGTGCACGATGGCCTGACGGGCCCCGGCCAGCGACTGGTAGGTCCGCTCGATCAGCTCTTCGCGGCACTGGACCAGCACCTGGATGATCACGTCGTCGGGGATGAGGCCCTCCTCGATGATCTGGCGCTGGAAGTCGTAGTCGGTCTGGGAGGCCGACGGGAACCCCACCTCGATGTCCTTGAACCCCACGGCGACCAGCGTCTCGAACAGCTTGAGCTTGCGTTCGGAGTCCATGGGGTCGACCAGGGCCTGGTTGCCGTCACGCAGGTCGACGCTGGCCCAGTGGGGCGCCCGGGTGAACTGGCGATCGGGCCAGGTGCGCTCGGGGAGGCGCAAGGGCACGTGCGAGCGGTAGTGCCCGAAGGGCATGGGGGAGACGTCGCAGGGGAGGGCGAGGCGAGGCTGCTCGGTGGCCCTCGTGGCTGCTCGCTGCTCTGTGCTCATCGTCGTGCTCCCTTGCTCTTCGACCTCGCGCCCCGACCCTTGGCCACCACCGGAGTCCGCCCATCAAAAAACCTCCTGGCCGAGTCGGCACAGGAGGTTGCGAGCGAACGCTATGTGGCGCTCGCCGTCAGGTAAGGAGGAGGCTCGAAGTCGGTATTCCGTTCATGGTGCATCCATCGTGCCAGCCCAGGCCGCCAACGTCAAGGTCCACCGGGTCGGCCCGACCCGGAAACGGGCCGTTCCCCGAGGCGCGAACGCAGCCCGGCGTGGCTACGGTGAGCCCGTGCGGCTGACCGAGGGCGAGGCCCGAGCGCGCTTTGGCCAGGGCCGGGTGGCCCGGCTGGCCACGGTTGACGCAACCGGCTCTCCCCACCTGGTGCCCTTCACCTTCGCCCTCGAAGGCGACGTGATCGTGATGGCCGTCGACCACAAGCCCAAGTCCTCGCGGCCACTCCGGCGGATCGCCAACATCACCGAGAACCCTCGGGTCTCGGCACTGGTCGATCACTACGAAGACGAATGGCCGAACCTGTGGTGGGCGCGGGCCGATGGCCTCGGTGAGGTCTGGGAGGACCCCGCACGCTGCACTGCGCCGATCGCTCTCCTCCAGGCCAAGTACCGGCAGTACCGGGACCAGCCACCGAGCGGCCCGGTGGTTGCCATCCTGGTAGAGCGCTGGAGCGGGTGGTCGTACTCGGGGCCACCCGACGAGCCCGAGCCTCGGAGACCCGGCGGGGGGCCTGCCGCCTGAGCATCGTGGCCGGCGCCTACCATTGGCCGGTGTCCACTCGCCGAGGATGGCTGACCGCGGTGGCCCTGCTCGTCCCCCCGGCTCTGGCTTTGAGCGCTTGTGGCAGCCCGTCGGCGACGGCCACCCACCTGCCCTCCTCCACGAAGCCGGCACCGGTTCCGGCGCCGGCGGCCACCACGGTCCACCCGACGACCACCGTGCCCCCCACCACGGCGCCGACGACCACCACCGTGCCGCCCACCACGACGACCACGGCTCCGCCCCTCGTGCCGCTGGCCACCCCGGCCCCGCTGGACCCGCCGGTCACCCCGCCGCTGCCCGGCGAGGGCCAGTGGCAGGCGGCGGGACGGCCCGTCTCCGGCGTGTCGGCCGTCTACGAGACGACCATACGGGCCCAAGGCAACACCTCGCTCGCCGGGGTGGCCTGGATGGACACAAAGCTCTTGAAGGGCAACCTCTATTCGGGCAGCATCAGCCCGGGCGACGGGCCGTGGACCTATACGGCTCCCATCCTGCCCGCCGCGGCCCAGACCCTGGTGTGCGCGTTCAACGGGGGCTTTCAAATGAAAGACGCCCAGGGCGGCTACTTCACCGAGGGCCGGGTGATCGTCCCGCTGGTGCCGGGGGCGGCCTCGTTGGTGATCAGCCAGGATGGGACGGTCACGGTGGGCCAGTGGGGCCGGGACATGACCATGACCCCCGACGTCCTGGCCGTCCGCCAAAACCTCACGTTGCTGGTCGACGGTGGGGCGCCGGTGCCCGGCCTCGACCCCTCCGATACGTCGGTGTGGGGATCTACCCTCGGCGGGGTCCCCCAGGTCTACCGTTCGGGTGTCGGCGTCACGGCCGACGGCGCTCTCGTCTATGTCTCGGGCCCGAGCCTCAATGTGCCGCAGCTGGCCGACCTGTTGGTGCGAGCGGGGGCGGTCCGGGCCATGGAGCTCGACATCAATCCGGCTTGGGACACGTTCGCGTCCTACAACCCGCCGGCCAACGGTCTCGCCGCCGGCGACAATGGCACCGAGCTCTTGCCGAGCATGGCCGGCGGCCCTGATCGGTTCTTCGAAGCGTCATGGGCGTGGGACTTCATCACGATGTCGTCCCGGTAAGGGGCTTGGTCTGGCCGGTAAGGGGCTTGCCTCGTCGGGGTCTCACGGTACGGGCCCCGCCCGACAAGGGTCTGCCCGACAAGGGTCTGCCCGGTCCGGTAAGGGTCTGCCCGGTCCGGTATGGGTCTGCCCGGTATGGCCCGTCAAGGGACGAGGACGGCTTTGCCTGCTACCGATCGACCGATGAGGTCGGCCATCACCCGCGCCGCGTCGGCCAAGGGGTACTCGGTCGGGGCCGTGGGGTGCAACCGACCCTGGCTCACCAAGTCGGCCAGTTGTGACAGCACCTGCTGATTGCCGTCGGGATCCCGGAACATCCAGCCACCCCAGTCCACGCCCACCACGGTCCGGTTGTTGAGCAGCACCTGGTTGAGGGGAATGGTGGGGATGGGCCCGGCGGCAAAGCCGATGACGCAGAACCGGCCGAAGGGTCGCAGGGCCCTGAGCGCCGGCTCGCTATGGGTCCCCCCGACCGGGTCCACCACCACGTCGACACCCCCGTCCGACAGTGCTCGGGCCCGCGCCTTGAGGTCCTCGTGCTCGTAGGCGATGGTCGACTCGGCCCCCATGGCCCGAGCCGCGTCGAGCTTCTCATCGGTCGACGCCGCCGCGATGACCCGCGCGCCCAAGGCACGGGCTACGTCGATGACAGCCAGGCCAACGCCACCGCCGGCCCCCAGGACGAGGACGGACTCGCCCGCGGCCACCGAGGTACGGCGGGTCAGAGCGAACAACGCCGTGCCGTAGCTCTGGATGAGCGCCGCCGCCTGTGCGTAGGTCAGGCCGTCGGGCATGGGTAGCACCGACAGCGCAGGGACGGCGACCTGTTCAGCAAAGGCCCCCAGCCCGGAGAACACCACCACCCGGTCGCCCCTGGCCACGCCGTTCACTCCAGCCCCAAGGGAAATGATCTCACCGGCCAGCTCACTGCCGGGCACGAACGGGGTGGCCGGTTTGATCTGGTAACGGCCCTGGCACATGAGCCCATCCACGTAGTTCACCCCCGCCGCCCGCACCTGCACCACCACCTGGCCCTCCCCGGGGACCGGGGGCTGGCGGTCTTCGATGACGAGGTTCTCCAGGGGGCCGAGCTCGGGGCAGACGACGGTGTGCATGGCGGTCAACGTACGGCGTGACCGATCAGGAGGACAAGCGGTACTCGTACATGCCGTTCATCCCACCCACCAGGCCGGTGTAGTGGAACTGGGGATCGGCGCTGACCGAAGCGTAGGCGCGAGTTTGACCTTCTGCTTGTGGGCCACCGGTGCCCTCGGTGACACCACGTAGAGCAGATTGAGCGACCGCATTTCGCCAGCCAGGGCCGATGCCGAAGTGGCCTTGGCCAGGGGGGATCAGCAGGCGGCGGAGGTCAGTACCGACGAAGGGTTGGTGAAGGTCAGGTCATCGCGAACATGCCGATACCCGCCCCCTTGGGCGCGGCGGCTCGATCGGTCTGGATGCCCACGGGTCCACACTCACGCCCCGCTGGGCCGCGCTGAGCCTGGTCAAGTTCACGGCGTCCTTGAAGGTGGCGGCGTGAGGGCCGCCGGGAAGGGCGATGATGTTCGGTGGATCGGCGGCCCACCCCATCGAGCTAACCGACCAGGTTAGGAGAGGTTCCCATCGGGGCCGGTGAGGACCTCGTTCCATTCGCGTACTAGGTAGGCGCGGACGACTCCGTGCACAACGAATGGGTCGTCGCGAGCGAATTCCTCGGCCGCCTGCCGGGTTGAGAAGATGGCCATTGCTCCCTGGTCCTGGGGGTTCGAAAAGGTACCGACCATGAGCAGTTCACCTCGGGCGTGAAACTCCGCGTAGCGGGCTGCGTGGGCACCAAAATGGGCCGGCGCCTTTTCGGCGACATCATCAGCCGAGTCGTAGAACAAGACGTATTTCATGGTTGGTTTATCGCTTTCTTGCTCGGTCAGTCTCGATGACGAAGGACGAAGGCTTGACAGCTAAACATTCCGCCTCACCATCGCACATCATTCCGTACGCGATGGGAACTGCGCTGGTGACTGGCAGGCACACTTCCCCTGGCAGCCCCTGGCTTTCGGCCGGCCTTCGATGACCGGGATCCCCATCACGCCGTGACCCCGATGCGATCGAGGTCGACCAGCCGCTCAGACGTCTCGAGCGGCCGGCAACAGCGTCTTTGCCGCCCATTCGATGAACCCACCCTGTTGATCACCACCGATCTGCACCAGAGCCAGGTGGGTGAACCCGGCCTCTTTGAACCGGCGGATCCCGTCCAGATGCCGATCCAGGTCCGGGCCGCAGGCGATCGACTCGGCGATGTCGTCCTCGGTGACGTACTGCGAGGCCGCGGCGAACGCGGCGGTGCCGGGAAGCTCGGCGTTCAACTTCCAGCCGCCGCCGAACCACCGGAACTGCTCGAGGGCCCGCCGCCGAGCCGCACTCTCATCGCGGTCCCACGACAGGGCCAACTGTCCATAGCGGGGCTTGCCCGCGCCGCCGCCTGCCTCGAAGCCCGCACACAGCTCGGACTTGGGCTCGGTGGCGATGAGCACGTCGGCCAGATCCCCGGCCAGCCGCACCGAGTCTGAACCCGACACGGCGATCCCCAACGGCGGTGGGTCGTCGGGCAGGTCCCATATCTTGGCCGAGTCGAAGGCGAAGTGCCGTCCCTGGTGCCGGACGTATCCTCCTTCCCACAGGGCCCGGATGATCTCCACTGCCTCACGAAGCATGTCGTGGCGGTCATCGGCGCTGGGCCAGCCACCGCCGACCACGTGTTCGTTGAGGTTCTCACCTGCTCCCAGCCCTAGGGAGAAGCGGCCCCGGGACAAGAGCTGCATGGTGGCGGCCTTCTGGGCGATCACCGTCGGGTGGTACCGGCGGATCGGGCAGGTGACGAAGGTCATGAGGGGGATGCGCGAGGTGGCCTGGGAAGCAGCGCCCAGCACCGACCAGGCGTAGGGCGAGTGGCCCTGCTCGTCGAGCCAGGGGAAGTAGTGGTCGGAGATGACAGAGAAGTCGAAGCCCGCCTGTTCGGCGGCCACCAGGTCGGTGACTAGTTCGCTCGGTCCGCTTTGTTCGCACATCATCGTGTACCCGATTTCCATTGGTCCTCTTTCGCTCCTTCGCTGCTGGGCTTCTTCGCTCCCCGGTGCTTTTTGGCTGCCTATGCTCAGTCGACGGGATGTCCGGGCTCGAGATCCTCGGCCGCGGACAAGGTGAACTCGCCGGGGTGGCTGCCGCGCCCTCCGGCAACCGGGGTGACCAGGCAGGCCTCATGGTCGCCCACGTCGAAGCGGTCGTTGATCGTCCCCTCGAACCAGGCAGCGCACTCCGACAGCACCGGTGAGCCGGTGATCCCGTCGGTCCACTCCACCTGCTCGAACTTGTCCGTCGTGTCGCCCGTCTCCTCGCCGAAGACGGAGGCCACGTGGTGTTGGTCCTCGCCCAGGAGGTGGAGGGCCAGGCTGCCCGACCTCTGGGACACCTCCCAGGTGTGGTTGTCCTTCGAGATGCAGACCAGGTAGCGAGGCGGCCGGATGCTGCACTGGGTCGCGAACCCGACCAGACAGCCGCTGCGCTCGTCGGGGGCGGCCACGGTCACGGCGAAGAGTGGGTAGTCCGACCGATCCACCATCGGGTCGATTGCGGTCGCGGCATCTATCGGTTCGGGCACCCCTCTTGCGTACCCGCTATGGGTGACTCCGACACCTCGAGGCGTGGCCGACGTCACAGTCCTGGCCGCCATGCTCACTCCGGTGTGTCCGGCGGCACTTCCTAGGCGTGGCCGCCATGCACTACTCCGGCGTAGCCGACGATATCTCCCCGGCACGACCTCCATGCCGTCGTTGTTCCCAGAATCGTCGGAAAAGGTTCACGGGGACGCGACGCGGGCGTCAGGTCGCTTTCATGTCCCGGGGCACAAGAGGTGGGTCACAACCCCTAGAGAGGAGCCAACTTGATGACTCGACTGTTCCGCCCCGTTATACACCGCGCTGGTCTACGCCGTCCCGTGTTCGGCCGGCACTGATTGCCGCAGTCGGTGTCGCACTGCTCGGTGCGCTGGTCCCGATCACCGTGGCCAGCGGCGATCAATCGCCGCCTCCGGACGGATCGGGCTCTGGCCCATCGTCCGGTCAGCCCGTCCGCGCCGCGCTGGCGCCGGGAAGGATCAACCACATCTTGGTCATCGACATGGAGAACGAGGGCTTCTCGAGCATCTGGGGGCCCGGTTCACCGGCGACCTACCTCAACGGAACGCTTCGCAAGCAGGGGGAGCTCATCGACAACTACTACGGCACGGGTCACAACAGCCTGGACAACTACATCGCCCAGGTCTCCGGTCAGGCTCCGACCAACATACCAAGTCTGACTGTTCCTCCGGCTCAGGCACGGTGTACGTGAACGTGTCACCCGGGACCGACGATCCGTTCCCGGCGACGAACCCGGGTCAGGTCGACGGCAATGGGTGTATCTACCCGGCGGCCACGGCCACCAGCAACGGCGCCCCGACGATTGCCGACCAGCTCGATGCCGCCTCGCTCCTCCTACTCAGCCTTCCTGGGCGGCTCCGGGAACTGGGAACCCCACTCGGTCGACCATCTGCTCGCTGAGCCGCCACAGCCGATCGGCGCCGGGCCTGGAGCGAGCATGCCGGGACATCCGGCCGAGCTTTCCCCTGGCGTAGTACCCACCCGAGGCTCGCTCGAGCTCGGGTGCAGTGGCCACATGAATGCTGGTGATCGCACCAGCCTGGGGCGAGATCTCGAATGGCCGGACGAGCTCGTTCCCCATCCGCACGATGCCACGCAAGTCACCGTCCATGCCGAAGCCGCTCCGCACCGGGCCCGGGTGTACGGCGTTGGCCGTGACCCCGGTGCCCCCCAGGCGCGCGGCGAGGGCCCGGGTGAACAGGATGTTGGCCAACTTCGACTGGGCGTAGGCACCGAAGGTGCTGTAGCGCCGCTGTGCGTTCAGATCTTCCCAACGCATGCCGGTCACGACGGCGTGGTGGGCCACCGACGTCAGGTTCACGATGCGGCTAGTGGCCGTGGCCCGCATTCGACCGAGGAGGTGCGAGGTCAGCGCGAAATGGCCCAGATGGTTGACGGCGAACGTCCGCTCGAAGCCCTGGACTGACTCGGCCGCTTTCGACCAGATGCCACCTGCGTTGTTGACCAGGACGTCGAGCCGATCCCAACGATCGAGTACCTGTCGGGCGCAGTCCCACACCGAGGCGAGGTTGCCAAGGTCGAGGGCCACCACATGGACGGCCGGGCTGCCCGCCCGCTCGCGCACCTCGGCTGCAGCTGCTTCTGCCTTTTCCAGGTCGCGACAGGCGAGCACCGTGGTCATCCCCATGGCGGCCAGACCGACCGCAGTCTCCTTGCCGATACCCGAGTTGGCGCCGGTGATGACGGCCACCCTCCCGCCCATGATCAGTGGCCACCCAGGACGAGCTCGAGCCTCTCGAGCGCGGCCGCCGTCCGCGATCCCCACCAGAACAGGTCCTTGCCGTCGATGAACAGGGTGGGCGCCACCGACTCGAGCTCCGGGAGCTGACGCCGGGTGAAGGGATAGGGCTCGCTCGGAGCGAGCACCACCTCGGGACGACGGGCCATGGCCTCTTCCAGGGTGACGGTCGGATAGGGCTCGTCAGCGAACACATTCTCGATCCCCAGGGCGGCAAGGAGCGACGTGCCGTAGGTCGGTGCGCCGAGGGCCATCCACGGTCGCCTCCAGATCGGGACGAATGCCCGTGCGGAGATCGGCCGGGGCGGGTGGGCCGGCACCGGATCCCAGTGGCCGCCGACTCTTCGGGCCAGGCCCTCCATGGCCGGGTCCACGTCGGCCAGGTCCCGGACGGCCAGGGCGTGGACGGTCAGCCCGGCGTCGAGCAGCGCGTCGTAGTCCTCTCGCCGGTTCTCCTCCTCGTCGACGACCACCAGATCGGGCCGGAGGGAGGCGATCTGGCCGATGTCGGGGTCCTTCGTACCTCCGACATGGACGAGCGACGGCTGCTCGCAGAACCGGGTGCAGGCCATCGGCTCGATTCCCCAGGCCAGCAGGGTCTCGGTGACCGAAGGCACCAGCGACACCACGTACATGCTGTCGGTCAGGTTCCGTGCTCAGCTATCGGGTCGTTGAGCTTGCTCATCAGGTCCCGCAACTGGCTCTGCTCGGCTACGGAGAGCCGACGGAAAGAGGCCGGCGGCTTGGCCAGGAGGTCTTCGACCCGTGCAACCGTCTCGATGCCCTTGTTCGTGGGGACGACTACCTTGATCCGCCGGTCGGTGGGATGGGCCCGACGCTCGGCCATGCCCGCCTTCTCCAGCCCATCGACCAACGCGGTCACATACGACGCGTCGCAACCGAACTGATCGGCGAGCTCCCGCATGGCCACCGGGTGCTCGGGCGAGAGCTTGAGTAGGGCTTTCATCAGCGCGGCGGTCAGCCCGACCTCCGAACTTATCCGGCGGACCTCGCCGAAGGCCTCATCGCCCACTACGAGAGCTCGCATGCACTCCCATGCCTCACAGGCCGCCGACTTGCCGCCTGCCGACTTCCCGGCTGAGGGCTTGCTGGCTGAGGGCTTGCCGGCTGAGGGCTTGCCGGCCACCGCCGCGTCCGCCACAGGCCTGTGTGCGGCCGCGTCGGACGCAGCCGCGTCCGCCACAGGCCTGTGTGCGGCCGCGTCGGACGCAGCCGCGTCCGCCACAGGCCTGTTGATAGCCGTAGCGCTCACGCGGCGAGGGTAGCAGAAGTCATGGAAGAGAGTCAAAGATTGACAGTCACCAATAATTTATGATTATGTACTTGTTACCGCTGTGAACGAATCTTCGTGGCTGTTCTGCCGTACCCGCCCGTGAAGACCTGGAGCTTTGATGGCTGTCCTCGCTGATCTCGACATCCCGACCACCCCGACCCAGCGTCCGGTTCCCAGCTGGGCAGTCCTGGTCATCGCCTGCGCGGCCCAGTTCATGGTCGTGCTCGACATATCCATCGTGAACGTCGCCCTGCCGGCGATGAAACACAGCCTTGACCTGAGTTCCACCACCCAGCAGTGGATCGTGAACGCCTACACCCTGACCTTCGGTGGCTTCCTCCTGCTCGGCGGCCGGGCCGCCGACCTCTTCGGCCGCAAGAGGGTGTTCCTGATCGGCCTGACCCTGTTCACCCTGGCCAGCATGGCCGGTGGCTTTGCCCAGTCCGGCGGGATGCTCATCGCCGCCCGGGCCCTGCAGGGCCTCGGGGGCGCCATCCTGGCCCCGGCCACCCTGAGCCTCTTGACCACCAGCTACACGGAGCCAAGAGCACGGACGCGCGCCCTGACCGCGTGGGGCGCCACGGCGGCCAGCGGTGGCGCATTCGGATCCGTGCTCGGCGGGTTGCTCACCCAGGCCTTCGACTGGCGCTGGGTCCTCTTCGTGAACGTCCCCATCGGCATCGTGTTACTTGCCGCCGCCACCCGCTCGCTGACCGAGTCCCGGGGCACGCTCTCGGGTCTGCGCAGCCTCGACCTTCCCGGTGCCATCACGGTGACTGCTGGACTGGCGGCGTTGGTGTACGCCATTGTGACCACCGATTCCAATTCGTGGGGCTCCGCTCACACCCTCGTCCTCCTGGGCGTCGCAGCCGTGCTCTTGGTCACGTTCGCATTCATCGAGAGCCGGGTCGAGCACCCGCTCGTCCCCCTGCGGATCTTCGCCAGCCGGTCGCTGTCGGGGGCGAACGGCATCGCCCTGCTCCTCGGCGCAGTCCTCACCGCCTTCATCTTCTTCATGTCGCTTTTCATCCAGCAGGTAAACGGGTACAGCCCCCTGAAGGCCGGGCTGGCCATCCTCCCGGCGACCCTCGGGAGCCTGATGGCCTCGCTGATCGCCGGGAAACTGGTCGGCCGGGTGGGGCCACGGGTGCTCCTGACGGTGGGCCCGTTGGTCGGTGCCGGTGGCCTCTTGTGGATGGCCCAACTCAACTCCGGTGACGGCTACCTCGCCCATATCCTGTTGCCGAGTGTCCTGGTCGGGCTCGGCCTGGCCACGTGCTTCGTCCCCATGACCATGGCGGCCACCGCCGGCGTGCCCGTCCGGGACGCCGGTTTGGCGTCGGGGCTCATCAATACCTCCCGCCAGGTCGGCGCGGCCATCGGTCTGGCCGCCCTCGCCACCTTGGCCATCAGCCGTACCGACCATGTCCTCGCTGGCCACCCCGCCACCCCTGCCCTCGCCGGGTCCGCCCTGACCTCCGGGTATGACCAGGCATTCCTCTACGGCGCCGGGGTGGCCGTGGCGATGGCCCTGATTGCCGCGTTCGTCATTCCCAGGCACAAGGTCCACGAGGCGGATGCTGCGGTCGAGGCCGAGGCCCTCGAGATGGTCGCCCTCGAAGGAGCCTGAGCCGGGGAGTACCCGGGCCTGGCTCGCCGGGAGCGGGGCGGACGGTGGGCGCTCGGGTAGGGCACGGCCACCACCGACTTTGGGCCCGGGTTGTCGACGTGAACACCGATGCCTCATCCAACCGCCAGGCAGTGACCACCTTGAACAACGGCGATGTGTCGGTGGACTACGCCCCCTGAGCCGGGCGGAACAGCGCAAGCACGGCTGGCTCGACCAGGCTGGCGATCTGCTGTTGCCCTCGCGGGGTGGGATGGAACGGGGCCTGAGACAACAAGCTGGGCGGGTCCAGCGGATTGATAATGGACAAGCCGTAGTCCCACGGATCCGACGAGCACCACCGGTGCCCGTCGAAGGCCGATGACAGGTTGACCACGCTGATGTTGGCCAGATGCAGTCCGGTGATCGTCTGCTCGATCCGGTGGTTGAGCCCTCCCAGCAATGTCGAGAGATACTGGATTTGGGCCGTGTCCAGCAGCGAGGAGTCGGGGCAGCTGGTCGTTCCGGTCGGGAACGGGTCGAAGTAGTTGGTGAACACCACCTTGGGCACGCGGTGATCGGCTGCTCCCCGCTGGTTGATCCATTTGGCCAACGTCTGCAGGTTGCCGGTCAATGCGGAGAACTCGCTCAGCGTGTCGGACTGGACGGTGGCGCCTGGATTGTCTGCGGTGCACTCGAGGCTGATTGCGGGGTCGATACTGTGGGCCAGCCTATTTACCACGCATGACCGTACGACCGACGCGAAGTGCACGTCGTCGGCGCCGAGGGTTACCAGGACCAGGTCGGGTCGGGCCGCGTCATAGGCGGCGTTGATGTTCGCCTTGGTCGTCCAGTTGCCGAATTGGGCGGGACGATATGTGATGCCGTTCGCCATTCTCGGTGCGGTGATGCCGTTGACGAACGTGCTGCCGGTGCAGGCGAACTGAGCGAAGCGGGCGCGCATCTGGGTAGCCAGCACCTGTCCGTAGGCGTCGGGCGAGTCGTGGCAGAGCGGGTAGGGGCCGGGCCATACGGCATCGAGGTCACCGCCCGTCCAACGCTGCGTGCTGGCGTCGTAGGTGTAGCCGTACAACGTGCCCTCACCCGATGCCACCGAGTCGCCCAGTTGCACGATCGAGTGCGGCATGGCCGGGGCGGACGTCGCAGAGCTGCCGCACGCCGCGGCGACTAGCCCCAGCACGCAGGCGGCGGCGACCGCGGCCGGGAAGGTGCGACGTCGATGATGGCGAAACCGCTTCACAGAAGTCCTTCCTACCCCATGGTCGCAAACGTCGTGCTGTCGGCGCGAACCGGCCGGCATCTCGCGATGCCGGCCGGTTCTGATACTGCTGTGTTGCTCTACTGCTGTGTTGCTCTAGGTACCCAATTGCCAGGCTCAGAGTCCGCACGATGGAGCACTGCTCCATGGCTGCCAGCCGTACTGGTTGTACAGCTGGAGGGCAGCGGCATCCTGGGCACCGGCCGACGCGTTGGATACCGGCCAGGGCAGGCCCACCGAAGAGGCGGTACTGCTCAGGATTCCGTATGCGCCGCTCGGAGCCGACGGGTCGTTGTACCGGTCTCCCGACTCGTGGTCGCGGATGCACGCCCAGTCGGCGGTGCTGGTGCTTGTGCTATCCGAGACCGGAGCTGGAGTAGCAACCGGTGCCGCCACTGGGGCGGGTGCCGGAGCCGGTACAGGTGCTGGGGCCGGCGCGGGTGCCGGAGCCGGCGCGGGTGCCGGGGCCGGAGCGGGTGCCGGAGCTGGTACGGCCAACGGTGTGGTGACTGACCCCACCAGTGGGGACAGGCTTCCGGACCAGGAGAACGTCCCGAGCGCACCGGTCAGGGGGACCAGGTTGACGAGGCGTGTCCCGGGAGCCGGAAACACTTGTTGTTTGGGGGTAATGGGTGTGGTGTAGGAGGCGTTCCTGGCGGCGAGAGCAGCCTGCGCGGGGGCAGACGTGACCTCAGTGCCGACCAGAACGCCGGTAGCGATAAGTGCAACGGGCATAGCCGTCGCGAGTGCAATGCGGGTCCGCATGGCACCTCCCTTCGTCGGGCGCGAATGCGCCTTCCTCTGCTCGGTGTTGGCGGGCTCCGGCCAATTGCATTCGCGCCCCGGACGGCGAGCGGGAAGGCATCGTTCGTCCTGGCTTTGCGCCATAGGGTGTGCGGCCGGTTCTGGAGTGGCCCTTGAGTTACTTGGTCTTCCGGTCCTCTTTCTGTCCCGGTCGGGCACGCGCCGTACTCCACCGGAAATGATGGAGCGCAGACGCGCCGAACCGAGCGATTCTTCTCGGTGACTTCCCTACGTCCGGGCCGGCAGTCGCTGCCTGAATCCGGAGCAGCCCCTCGGTCTCAGCCGGGGCACCTCGGAAGTTGCTGGCGAAACTATACAGGGCTCGGACCGGAATTTGGTGCATGGTGGCTCTTTGACTAGTAACGGGCCGAGGGAGCCGACCATGCGGTCGACTCATAAGCCCAGGTCAGAGAGCTGAAGAGCCGAAATATAGCTCGTTTGAATTCAGCGAATCGGGCGCATCGACGGGATCAGGGGGGAAAACGTACGTTCTCTGAAACATCCACGCCAGACGCCCAGGCCGTAGGCGAAATCGTCGGCCAGGGATGCGGCCGACCAGCGCACCGGATCGAGGGGCGGGCGTAGCCGGAGCCACTCACCCAGCGGCGGCCCCACCAAGAGGGCGAGCGCGGACCACCGGTAGCGCCGGCTGCGGGCGGCGGTCACTATGAGCGCGGGACCAGCCAGCATGGTGCCGGCCCGGCCGATGCCCTCGAACGTGGACACCAGGGCCTGTCCGCTCCAGCGGGCCACCAGCTCCTTGGGTATGCCGGCAGGGGCCGCTCGGCGGGCGAGGACCAGGCCGGAAACGACGGACAGAACCGAGGCGGGGAGCAGTCGTCGGGCCAGCCCCAAGACGACGGCGGCAGCCGGCAACGGTCGCAGGACCACCGGGGCGAGCCGTCCCCGGTGCCGACGGGCCAGGGGCGCCGACGAGGTCCCGTAGTGGTACCGCCGACCGAGCAGCTCGTGCCAGGTGGCCGGCTCGCCATGTTCGACGGTGACCGACGGCACGTAGCGGATGTGCCACCCGGAGTCGCTCATCCTCCAGATCAGGTCGACATCCTCCCCGTAGCGCAGCGACGGCTCGAACCCGCCGGCCAGCGCTGAGCGACGGACGACCAGGGCCGCAGTCGGCACATAGGACACCGGGCGCCCCGGGCCGACCTCGCCCTCGCGTCGGCCCAGATCGAGCGGCGACCGGGCCGACAGGTAGCGATCGAGGAACGAGGGTCGGCGCCCGGCGGGGACGTCGATCGGTCTGACCCGGGGGGCCACGGCGCCGACGTCGGGGTCGCCGAACAGGCCGACCAGCTCGGTGAGCCAATTGGCCGGCGGCAGGCAATCGCTGTCCAAGAAGGCGACCAAGTCGGTGCGCACCTCGCGCAGCCCGTCGTTCCGGGCCGCGGCTGGGCCCCCGCACCCATCTCGCACCACCAGCTGGACGCGATGTCGGCGGCAGACTTCGAGGATCGGGCCCCGGCTCTCGGAACCATCGTCCACCACGACGACGGCGACGGCAGAACCAACCGCGCTGAGACAGCGGTCGAGCAGGTCGGCCCGATCCTTGACCGGGATGACCACGGTGACGTCGGCAGGATCGTGGGTCGCCGGAGGTCGGGGATGGGCCATCCCCGCGTTCACCAGCCGTCGGCCCAGGCGGCGTGCGGCTACCGACCCGCGGGTGCCGGCGATCAGGCCGGCGAGGGCGGTCTGGCCGGAGGCGCTCAGCCGGAGCAGCCGGCCCGGGAAGCCACCGACCAGGGCGCGACCGTCATCCAGGCTCCGCACCGACGGGTCGATGACCAGGCGCCAGCCCGGCGGGAGCGGGGTCAAAGGGCCAGGCCGCCGTCCACGGCGACGTCGGCGCCGGTCATGCCGCTGCTCTCCGGTCCGGCCAACCAGGCCAGCGTGGCGGCCACCTCGTCGGGGTCGAGCAGCCGCTCTAGAGGCTGCTGGGCGGCGAACGACTGGGCCGACTCCAGGCCATACAACCGGGCGCTCTCGACCAGGATGTCAGTGTCGGTTGACCCCGGGCTCACCGAGTTGGCCGTCACCCCGGTGCCTCGGAGCTCGGCCGCGAGGCCTCTGACCAATCCGACCACGCCGGCCTTGGCTGCGCTGTAGACGGCCAGCATGGGCATGCCCCGGGTGGCGGCGGCCGAAGCCACGGCCAGGAACCGCCCGTCGCGGGGAGCGGGCCGGCGCAACAGCGCGGGTATCCCGGCTCGTGCCGCCACCAGCACACCGCCCAGATCGATGTCGAGGACGGCTTGCTGCTCGTGCTCGGGCATCTCCCACTGGGGCACCCCGCCAGCTACCACCCCGGCCACCGCGATCACTGCGTCCACGCCGCCGAACCGGGCCTCGGCCGACTCGATGGCCTGGCGCACGACGGCCAGGGAGGTGGCGTCGCCGACCACGGCAATGACCTGGTCGCCCCACGCGTCGGCCACCTCGTGCAGCTGCTCGGCCGTGCCCAACGCGTAGGGCAGACGGGGATCGTCCGAGCCCCGGTCGATGGCCACCACCGACCAGCCGCCGGCGGCGAGCTTGCCCACGGTGGCCGCCCCGATGCCGCGGGCAGCACCAGTGACCAGGGCCGTCCGGCTCACCGGTCGCCGGTCGGCGTCAGGTCCCGCATCCAGTCGGTCACCATTGCCTCCAGGTCGTCGATGGCCGCGGCGAGCAGGCGGCGACCCTCCTCGGCCGACGCCCCGGTCGGGTCGCCGAGGACGCCATTCTCGCTCACCGACCGGGTGCCACCGGTGGACAGCGCCGGGAGGAGCCCGGCCAGCGGCGCGAGGTTTCCCGGCCCGGCCCGGCCCATGTTCACCCGTCCGGGTGCCAGGGCCAGCATCACCGACGTCTCCACCCGGCCGGCGTGGGCGTCCCCCTCCCAGCGCGGGGCCCACGCCCGCACCTGGCGCCCCTCGTCTCGCAGCCGCCCGACTGCCCGGTTCACCGGGTCGGCGTTCCCGCCGTGGGTGGACACCACCAGGACAGCGTCGAACGAGTCGGCCGCCGATCGGCCCAGCTCCACCAAAAGCAACTCGGTGGCCTCCCTCCCGACGGACAGGGTGCCGGGAAACCCGGCGTGCTCCCCGCTCGACCCGTAGGGCACGGCGGGCGCAACGACGAGGTCAGGTCGTCGTCCGGCCAGGCCGTCGACGATGGCTTCGGCGATGTCGGTGTCGGTGGTCAGGGGGAGATGGGGCCCGTGTTGCTCGGTCGAGCCAACGGGAACGGCCAGCACCCCGACCGGTACGTCAGGCCAGGCCAGAGCGCTGATCCGGGAGCCCTTCCTCATGGCGACCCGGCCGGGCCGGCCCGGTCGGCCGGCCCGGCGTCGCCGACCGGGCCGTATCCGTCGTCGAGATAGCCGTGGCGGGCGAGGAAGCTGAGCAAGGCGTCGGCCGCCTCGGACGCGTCGATCGGGCCGATGATCGTCGGCGGCTCGTGGGCAGCCAGTGCGCCGGTCAGGGACAGCAGACGCAGGCGGGGCTCGGCGTCGTCCGGGGGCGGGATCACCCGGGTTCGGGGACGGTAGGGGAGGGTTGGCCCGGCCCCCACCGGCGGCACGGGCCCGTCGGCCCATCCCGACGACCGGGCGGTCGGGATGGCGGCACGCCCGGCGGCCAGCGTGGCCGGGAGCGATGCCCTCCGGAGTCTCACTCCGGCACCCTCCACCGAGCACACCGCCGGCCGGGGGACCCGGAGCCGCTCGCGCCGCCCGCCGTCGAGCCGTCGCTCGACGAGGAGACCGTCGACCTCCGCCTGTAGGCCGACCAGGCCGAGGGCCTGGGCCGCGCCTAGCTCGTGGGCCAGGAAGGCCGGGAACGCGCCTGTTCCCCGGTCGGCCGAGCGGTCGCCGCAGACCACCAGGGCGGGAGGCCCGGCCGCTCGCAAGGCCCCGGCCACGGTGCGGGCCAGGGCTCGCTCGTCGCCGGCCAGGTCGTCGAGGAACCCCTGGGCCGTGCCCAGTCCTTTCCTGCCGCCTTCGCCCGGCGGCTGTATCTGACTGCCGCCTTCGCCCGGCGGCTGTATCTGACTGCCGCCTTCGCCCGGCGGCCAGGGGATCCTGAGGGCCTGGCAGCCAAGGGCGATTGCGTCACGCAGCGTGTCGTCTGCTGCCGCCGGTCCGGCCGTGACCACCAGGACGGCGCCCGACCATGCCTCGGCGATCCGCAGCCCATGCTCCACCGCGGCCTCGTCGGCCGCCGAGAGTCCGGCCCGATGGACGTCCCGGGTGATCGCCCCGGTCAGTGCGTCGACCTCCGGCCGCAGGTCGGCGTAACGGACGCAGGCCACCACCAGCGGAGTGGTCGGCCCCTCGTCGCCGACAGGCGCGGTCGTCATCCGTGCCGGAACTCGACGCCGTGACCGCCGTCGGGATACGTCCAGGTCAGGGCCCCTTCGTAGTTGCAGACCATGTAACAGGTCCCGCACTCGAAACACTCTTCGTAATTGAACAGGATGCCGCCGTCGGAGGTGGGTGCGAAGAGGTTTGCCGGACAGGCCGTGACGCACGCCTTGGTGGTGCAGGACCGGCAGATGTCGGCGTCCACGACGATGTGGGCGCGGGCCGCCACGCGGAAGTCGACCGTGGCCATGAGGTCCTCGAACGAAGTTCCCCGGTAGCGGGGCTCGAGCCCTGGTGCGCCAGTGGAGTCGGCGTCGACCGGGCTCACCGGAAGATCCTCGCCGCTCGGACGGTGTCGGTCGCGAGGTCGCGGAGCCGCACCCCGTGCCGGGCGGCGGCCTGTCTGGCCAGGCGGACCGCTCCGGGCTTGGGCGTGGGGTTGGTCACGGTGAACATGCCCTCGACCAGGTCGCAGAGCATCCCCGGGTAACGGTGCTGGATGCGCTCCGAGAGGATCAGGGCGGGGGCACGCCGGAGCCGCTTGTGGTCGGCCAGGACGAACTGTTGCTCCAGGTCGGCCCGGTAGGAGGCAAGGCCCGCCTCCGAGAGGTCACCCGAGGTGATGGCCCGATCTGCCGCCCGCCCGGCGGCATAACCCGAGGCGATGGCGAAGTTGACGCCCTCGAGCCAGATGCCTGCGGCCAGGGTCATGGCCGCAGCGTCGCCGGCGATCAACATGCCGTCCATGGCCAGCTTGGGCATGGTGTTGTAGCCACCCTCGGGGATCAGATGGGCGGCGTACTCCTTCACCTCGGACCCCCGCAGGTAGGGCGCGATCGAGGGATGGGACTTCAGGTCAGCGATGATCTCCTCGGGGCGCAGTTCCGAACGGGCGAGATCGGGGAGGGAGAGGACAACGCCGACGGACACCGACTCGGCGTTGGTATAGAGGAACCCTCCGCCGGGAATGCCCTGGGTGCAGCCGACCATCTCGATGTCCAGGCCCTCGTGGCTCTGCACCCCGAACCTTTCGTTGATCACCTCGGCCGGGAGGCCGAGCACCTCTTTGACGCCGAGGGTGTGGTGCTCGGCGTCGGCCCGGGGGAGCAGCCCTGCCTCCTTGGCCAGGAAGGAGTTGACGCCGTCGCTGGCCACCACCAGCTTGGCCCGCAGGTCACCGTCGGGCCGATCGGTCCGCACCCCGACCACCCGGCCGGCGGCGTCGCGGAGGAGACCGGTCGCCACCGTGGACGTCACCAGCTGGGCCCCGGCCTCGATCGCCTTGCCGGCCAGCCAGCTGTCGAAGTCGGCGCGGTAGGTAGTCATCCCGTTGTAGGGCGACGACCCCCACGCCTCGGACCGGTAGTCGACGGAGAGGGACTGGTCGGCTGTCATCATCATGGTGGAACGGCGGACCACCCATCGCTCCACGGGCACCTGGTCCCACCAGCCCGGTATCAGGCCGTCGAGGACCCGCCCGTAGACGACCCCGCCGTAGACGTTCTTCGACCCGGGGAACAAACCTCGCTCGACCAGCACCACCGATCGGCCGGCCCGGGCCAGGGCCAGGGCGGCTGCCGACCCGGCCGGCCCGGCCCCCACGACGACGGCGTCGAGCAAGGCCGCCTCGAGCCCCATTGTCTCCGGCCTGGTTGTCCCAGGCACTGTTGTCGTCTCAGGCATCGAGCACCTCGTTCGGGACCGGGACTTCGAGCCGGCGGGCCAGCGCGATCAGGAGGCCGGCGGCGTCGGTCACCAGCCCGAGGTCGGCCATGGCGGTCATCGGGCAGGAGGGGTCGGTGTTGACACTGACAATGTGACGGGGGGCGCCGATCCCGCCGGTGTGCTGGGTCGCCCCCGATACCCCCAACGCCACATAGAGCTCCGGGTCGACGGTGACACCGGTGGTGCCGATCTGGCGTTCGTAGCCCGTCCATCCGGCATCGGTGGCCACCCGGGTGGCCCCGGCCGAGGCGCCCAGGGCCGCGGCCACTGCGCCGAGGAGGTCGAAGATGGCCCTGGCACTCTTGTCCCCATCATCGCGGTGGGGCAGGCCGGCGCCACCGGCCAGCACACGGGTGGCGTCACCGAGGTCCATGGTGGCCGGATCGGGCTCGAGCACCTCGAGCACCTCGGGGTCCGGGCCGGCACCGGCCGGATCGGCCAGTTGGACCGGCAGGCGGGGCCGGGGCGCGGTCACCGGCGTCACCGTTCGGACGCCCGGGACAAGGGTGGCCACCGCCGGGCCGGCGACGCGGACGGGGACCAGGGCCCGGTCGTCGAGTCGGGAGAGCACAGCCGAGGTCCCTGGCGTCGGACTGCTGTCGAACGCCGTCTCCACGGCATGGGCCAGCAGTGGCCGCTCCAAGACGGCCGCCAGCCGTGGGGCCATATCTCGGCCGTCGGGGGAGGCGGGCACGATGATCAGTGGGACCTCCGCCACCATCGGGGCGAGGGAGCCGGCCAACGCCCCGACGCGTAGGCCCGGGCCGGTGTCGCACCACCAGGTCTGCTCGGCCGCAGTCAGCGTGCCGGCCGCCTGCTCGGCGCCCGAGCCCACCACAAGCGCGAGTCCCCCGGCCTCTGCTGCCGCCTCGTCGCCGCCGCGGGGGAGCTGCCCCGACCGGGCCACGACGACGGCCAGCGGGCGTCCCGCCGGAAAGGGTCTGGTCGGGCGCACCGCCACCGCCACCGCCACCGCCGCCCTTGCCACCCACGTGACTGCTCATAGGGATACCGCCACTCGGTGGCCCTCGATCACTGCGGCGTGGGCCCGCCGGGGGGCCAGGCAGTCGCCGACCCTATGGACCGGGAAGCCGAGCCCGGACCTCTGGAGCTCCCGCCACAGGTCGTCCTCGGCTTGTTGATGGACGGCGCAGACCACCCAGTCGCACAGGCGCACCTCGTCTCGCCCGGTCGGGTGGTGCTGGAGGGTGAGGACCACCCGACCGTCGGGACCATCGGCCACCCCCATAGGAACGAGGTCGGTGCTCTGACTGATGCCCTTGGCGCCTGCCTTCACGTTCCAGGTCTCCATGTCCAAGGTGATTCCGAGGTCCTGACCCACCACCATGCCGTTGGTCGCCACCTCGACCCGGCAGCCCCGGTCGGCCAACAGTTCGGCCGTGGCCGTCGCCTGGTGGAACCCGAGCTCGTCGATGAGCACCACGTCCCCCGACGGCGCGACACGGCCCTCGAGCACGTCGCGCACATCGACCACGCGGGGGTGTTCGCCTGACCACCACGGTTGCAACGGGCGCGCCCCGGTGGCCAGGACCACGGCATCGGGATGCTCGGCCTCCACCAGCCCAACGTCGGCCTCGGTGCCCAGGCGCATCTCGATGCCGAGTCGGCGGGCGTGGGTGATCAGGTTGCGCACGATGTCGAGGAACTCGGCTCGGCTGGGAACACTGGCCGCCACCTGGACCTGGCCGCCGAGCCGGTCTGCCCGTTCGACCAGGGTGACGTCGTGGCCCCGCTCGGCCGCCGTGACCGCGGCCTGGAGCCCGCCCGGACCACCGCCCACCACCAGCACCTTCGATCGGCAACGGGGGGCCGGGAGGGCCACTGACTCGAGCCCGGTGCGTGGGTTCTCGATGCAGCCCAACCACCGGTTCAGTCCCATCCGTCCCACGCACTCCTGATTGCACGACAGGCAGCTGCGGATCTCGGTGGCGTGCCCCGAACGCGCCTTGGCGGCGAAATCGGCGTCGGCGATCTGTCCTCGCACCACGCCGACCAGGTCGCACTGCCCGGCCTCGAGGGCCCGGTCGGCTTGGAGCGGGTCCTTGAACCGGCCGACCCCCACCACCGGGATGCCCACCGACGCCCGTATGGCACTCGGGATGAACATGGAGTACCCCGGTGGGACCTGCATGCTGGCCTCGATCATGAACAAGGTAGCGGTGGCCACGCCGATCGAGGTGTTGATGTAGTCGACCTTTCTACCGTCGTCCACCATTCGGGCCACGGCCACGGCGTCGTCGATGGTGGTCCCGCCCTCGATCAACTCGTCGCCGCAGAGGCGCACGCCGAGCACGTACTCGGAACCGATCATCTCCCGGACTGCGTCGACGATCTCCAAGAGCAACCGGGCCCGGTTGGGGAGCGAGCCCCCGTAGTCGTCGGTGCGGTGGTTGGTGGCCGGCGACAGGAAGCCGCGGACGATAGAGGAGTGCGAGCACTGGAGCTCGATCCCGTCGAACCCGCCGGCGATGCAGTGCCCGGCCACGGCGGCGTAGCCCGACACGATCTCACGGATCTCGTGGGCCTCGACCGCCTTGGGCACCTCGCGGAAGAGCGGGTCGGGTACCGGGCTGGGGGCCCAGACGGGCAGGCGCGAGTACATGCTCGACGCCTGGCCGCCGTTGTGGTTGATCTGGGCCAGGATGGGGACGTCATGGGCGTGGACGGCCTCGGTGATGCGGCGGTAGCCGGGGATGACGGCCGGGTTGAAGCCGTGGATGAGCTTCTCGTACGGCCAGTCGGTGACGTGGGTGGAGTGCTCTTCGGTGACGATCAGCCCCGCACCGCCCGCCGCCCGCGCCGCGTAGTAGGCGGCGTGCTGGGCGGTGGGCATGCCGTCTTCGGCATAGTTGGTCAGGTGGGCGGAGAAGACGATCCGGTTGCGGACGGTCAACGGCCCGATCCGCAACGGCGCGAACAGGTACCGGTAGCGGCCGCCGCTGCTCATCGATCGGTCCCGGTGACCATGGCTCGGATCGGCTCCTGCTCAGCGGGCGTTGGCGCCGGCGTCGACGGACAGGGTGACCCCGGTGACGTACTTCGCCTCGTCGGAGGCCAGGTAGAGAATGGTGTTGGCGATGTCGCTCGGTTCCAGCGTCTCGGCCGGCAGGGCGTTCGAGAAGACGGGGGCGAGGTCGGGGTGGGCCTGGAGGAGGCTGTCCATCGAGTACATGGCCTCGAGCAGGCGCGTGTCGACCCCGGTGGGATGGACGGTGTTGACCCGGATGCTGTGCTCGGCCAGTTCGTTGGTGAGCACGCGCATGATCCCGACGACCCCGTGCTTTGCCGCCACGTAGGGAGCGAGGAACGGCTGTCCCTTCAACCCGGCCGTCGAGCTGATCAGGATCAGCGCCCCACCGCCGGCAGCGATGAGGTGCGGGGCGGTGACGAAGCACGTGTTCCACACACCGGTGAGGTTGATGTCGATGATCTCGCGCCAGACCTCGGGGGTCACCTCGTTCCAGGGCTGCATTGTGCAGATGCCGGCATTGGCCACCACGACGTCGATCTTGCCCAGCTCCGAGGCACCCTCGGTGGCAGCACGGTGCAGCGCATCCTGGTCGCGGACATCGGCGGTGAAGGTGACCACGCGGCCGCCGGCCGCCTCGACGTACTTGGCCGTCTCGGCCAGCTCGTCGGCCGTGCCCATCGGGTAGTCGGCGGAGGCAACGTCCTCGCAGATGTCCACCGCGATGATGTCGGCCCCCTCTTCGGCCAGCCGTATGGCGTGGCTGCGGCCCTGTCCTCGGGCCGCGCCGGTAATGAACGCCACCTTTCCCTCAACGCGTCCCATCGGCACCCGTCCTCCTTCGGTCTCTTCTGTCTCTTCGGTCTTCTCGGACTCTCATTCCGATCAGCCGGCGCCTTCTTATCCCAATCACCGTGCGCCCGACAGGGCCAACGGCGGGTCCTCGGCCGGGCGGGCGCACAACTCGAGCGCCCGACGACGGCCTTCGAGGACAGCCTCGAGCACACTTCGCGGGGCGACACAGTCACCGGCGCGGGGTGTGCCCGGTCGAGCCATGTAAAGCGCCTCGTCGGGTATCCGGTGGCTGCAATCGACGAGCACGGCACAGGGGACTGACCGCTGCTCACCCGTCCAGACGTCCTCCAGCACGGCCTGCCCGGCGGCCACCTGTCGGAACCGGGCCCGCAACTCCCGGCGGACACCGGCTCGGGCCAGCCGGGCGTTGGCGTCGGCCAGGTCCCCGCTCAGCGAGAGGAGGGTGCCGGCAATCTGGTCCGGCGTGACCAGGGCCACCTCACGGCCCGAGGCCGCCAACCACTCGGCCGCGCCCACGCCGATCGGGCCCCCGATCGGATCGTGCACGACCACCGACCCGGCGGGCAGCCGGTCGAGGCCGCCGGCGAGGAGGGATGCGGCATCAACGACCACTGTGGGCCCGTTGACCGGGACGTCCACGGGCCCGGCCCGGGCCCCGGTGGCCAGGACGACGTCCCTCCCGTCCTGCGCGGCCTTGTCCAGGTCGGCGGGGGACACCTCGGCGTCGACCGTCATGGTGACCGAGAGCCGTTGGCACTCCGACTCGAGCCAGCCGCTCAGGCGGGCCAGGCGCTCCCGTCCTGCTCCCACCGCCGCAGTACGGAGAGCCCCGCCGAGTTGCGCCGTGCGCTCGGCCAGCTCCACTCGGTGCCCACGCTCGGCCAGGACCCGGGCACACTCCAGGCCGGCCGGTCCGCCCCCGACCACCAGGACGTCCCGGGACGTGGGATCGGCCCCTTCCTCGGGCGCCTCGTCGGTCTCATGGCCGCTCCGGGGCTCGCCCACGCAGCTGATGATGGGGTTGCGGTTGTCGCGCACGTGACAGGCTTGATTGCACAGGATGCACGGGCGAACCCGTCCCCCTGTGCCCGCCCGGACCAGCGCGACGAGGCGGGGGTCGGCGATCTGCGCCCTGGTCATCTCGACGAGGTCGGCCGCTCCGGTGTCCAGCGCCGCCTGCGCGTCGGCAGGGTCGACCACGCTGCCCTGGAGGACCACGGGGACTCGCTCGTTCGCCACCTGGCGCATCTGGCGACAGAGCTCGAGGTTGAAACCGGGAGGGGTGTGGGCGTCCGGCCGGTAGGCCGAGGCCGAGAAGGGTCCGCCTCGCACCACGATCAAGAGGTCGACCGCGTCGGCCAGCTCGTTCACGTGCCCGGCTGCCTGGTCGGGGGTGACGCCGGCCCAGGGGGCCAGCTCGTCACAGCACAGCCGCACCGACAGCACCGCGCCGCGGCCGATCTCCCGGCGGACGGCGGCCAGGACCCGGCGGGTCAGCTCGAGCCGATCGGTGCCGAAGGAGTCGGTGCGCATGTTGGTCAGTCCGGAGTGGAATTGTCGGAGGAGGGAGGCGGGGCCGATGTCGATCTCGACCCCATCGAGGCCGGCACCGGCGGCGATCCGGGCGCCATCGGCGAAGCCGGCCACCACTGAGGCGATCTCGGTCTCTCCCATCTCGGCCGGCATCTCACGACTCACGGCGTCGCCCACTGGAGACGGCGCCCACAGCACCGACTGCGAGTAGGCGCTCGACCCCTGGCCCCCGGCGTGCCCCAGCCCCGCGAGCACCACGGATCCGTGGGGGCGGCAGGCGCCGGCCACCGCGGCCCAGCCCGGACCGCAGCGATCGGCCAGGGGGGCCCGCTCGTAGGGCCAGTCGGACGGGTGCACCGAGGCGACCTCGGTCACGATGACGCCGGCGCCACCGGCGGCGCGCCGTTCGTAGTAGGCGACGTGTCGATCCGAAATGTCACGTGACCGTCCCAGGTTGGTCTCGTGGGGGCCGAAGACGACCCGGGAGGGCGCGCGGTGGCCGGCTAGCTCAACGGCATCGACGAGCCCGGGCATGGCTCAGCAACTGCTCGGGCTGGGCTCGAAGTTCGCCAGAGGGTTCTCGTCGCAGGCCCGGTCGGGCCGGCGCGGGGTGAAGGCCACCGTCACCGCCGTCGGTGCGTTCGTCGCCACTGGTGCTGTCGGTGCCCCCGATGCGGCCACCGCCAGCGGTGCCATCGATGCGGTCGGCTCGGTCATCGCGCCCTCGGCCGAGGTGCGCCGGGTGATGCGGGAGTGGTCGAGCGACGGCTTGGGCGGCGTGGCCTCGCCCAGTTGGGTCAGCGACATCTCGCCCAGGCCGCGGACGCACTCGGGATCGGGACCGTCCAGCGGCAGCCCGGTGAAGAACTTGGCGGCCATGCACCCACCGCGGCAGGAGTCGTAGTGGCCGCATGAACTGCAGGCCCCACCCGAGGTGGGCTGACGGAGGTCGAGGAAGAGGTCCGAGCTCCGCCAGACCCGGGCGAACCCGCCCGGTGATCGCACGTTGCCCGCCTTGAACTCGTCATGGATGGCGAAGGGGCAGGCATAGACGTCGCCCACCGGATCGATGAGGCAGACCACACGGCCGGCGCCACACAGGTTGAGGCCGGGCAGTGCCTCGCCGAAGGCAGCCAGATGGAAGAAGGAGTCCCCAGTGAGGACCTGCTCGCCATGGGCCATGAGCCAGTCGTAGAGCACTCGTTGCTGGTCGGCGGTGGGATGAAGCTGATCCCAGACATCGGCACCTCGTCCCGAGGGCCGCAGCCGGGTCAGCCGCAGCTGGGCGCCGTACTGGTCGGCGAGGGCCTTGAATGCGTCGAGCTGCGAGACATTGTCCCTGGTGACGACGACGGAGATCTTGAAGCCACCGAAGCCGGCCTCGGCCAGGTTCTCCATGGCCGCACGGGCCGTGCCATAGGAGCCCTCTCCCCGGACAGCGTCGTTGACCGTCGCGGTGGCGCCGTCGAGCGAGATCTGCACGTCGACGTAGTCGCTGGCCGCCAGGCGCCGGGCCACCTCGGGGGTGATGCGTGACCCGTTGGTCGAGAACTTCACCCCGACGTGGTGGGCGGTGGCGTAGTCGACCAGGTCCCAGAAGTCCCGCCGAACGGTGGGCTCGCCCCCGCCGATATTCACGTAGAACACCTGCATCCGCTCGAGCTCGTCGATGACCGCCTTGCACTCGGCGGTGGAGAGCTCGTCGGGATCCCGCCGCCCCGAACTGGACAGGCAGTGCACGCAGGCCAGGTTGCAGGCGTAGGTGAGCTCCCAGGTCAGGCAGATCGGTGCGTCGAGCCCCAGCTCGAACTGGTCCACCAACCTGCCGACCGGCGCGGTCGCCGGGGGAGCATCTTCGATCAAGGTCACGGGACAGTCCTCTCGCAGATCATTCCGGATGCGGCCAGCGTGGCCAGGGCCTTCTCGTAGCTGGGCATGGCCTCCTCACTGACCCCCGCCGCCCGGCACGCCTCGGCGCCGCTCGGTTGGTCGCCCAGCGACTTGACGATGGCCAGCAGGGTCGGGCTCTTCAAGAAGGAAAGCCGCCGCGTGCCGAAGTGGTAGGCCAGGGCCCCGAACGACTCGGGTCGCAACGCGACCTGGCTCGACAGGGCCCAGGGTCGGGTGCTGTCGAAGGCCGCGGCCTGGGTCGGAGCGGATGCGCGCATGGGGAGTGGGGCCAATGAACAGAGTGGCCTAGTAGACGCCGCACATTCCGTCGATAGAGACGTCCTCGACCAGGAGCTCTTCTTCCACCAGCTCGTGATCGTCGGTCTCCTCGGTGGCCGGCTCCGCAGTGGTTGCTGCGGTCGGATCTGCCATGAGATCTGTCATGAGTACCTCCCGTTTGAAGTGCCGGTCCGGCCCGGCGGGTTGACGGTAGCGGATAACTTAGTGCACTCGATGCCATAATGGAAGCCGAGTAGTGGCAGAGTAGTGGTCGTGGACGCTCGACACGTTGGAGGGGAGGCGCTGTCCGCAACTGCAGCGGCCTCGGCCGCCGGGACTGGGACAGCCGGGAGCAGCGAGGACATTGGGACACCCGAGGTCGCCGGGACCGAGGTCACCAGGGGCAGGCGCCCGAGCACCACGCGGGCGAAGATTGCCGGGGTGGCCCTCGACCTCTTCGAGCGGAACGGGTTCGACGAGACTACGGTGGAGGACATCGCGGCCGCTGTGGGGATCAGCCGCCGAACGCTGTTCCGCTACTACGAGTCCAAGCGGGACATCGTCTGGGGCGAGTTCGCGGTCGAGCTGGTCCGCCTTCGGCAGCACCTGCGGGACGCCTCGGCCGACGAACCCCTCATGGACGTGCTCCGCCGGGCGGTGGTGATGACCAACCGGTTCGGCGCCAGCGAGCTGAACGAGCTGAGGATCCGGGTCAACCTGATCAGCTCGGTGCCCACCCTGGTCGCCCATTCGGCCGTGCGTTACGCCGAGTGGCGCCAGGTGGTGGCCGAGTTCGCGGCCGAGCGCCTGGGCGAAGGCCCCGACGACCTGGGGCCACAGACTCTGGCTCACGCCGCCCTCGGGGCGGCCATGGCCGCCTTCGCCCGTTGGTCACGCCACGACGCCGAAGACCTGACGGCCGAGGTGGACCGCGCCCTCCGGTTGTTGGCCACCGGGTTCCGGCCGTGACCCATCGCCGCGGCGGGACGGCGCTAGAACGCGTTACGATTTAGGCTGCGGTCGGCCGTTGCCGCGTGCCGGCATGGGCAGGGCAGGCGCTCGACGGAGACGCGGCCACGAGCGCGAAGCTGGCGGCACGACAAGGGGAGGCAAGCGATGAAGATCCGAGCGGCACTGTGCACGGGACTCCACGAACCATGGACGGTCGAGGAGATCGACGTCGAGCCTCCGGGCGACCATGAGGTGAAGGTCCAGCTGGCCTACGCCGGGATGTGCCACTCCGATGAGCATCTCCGCTCGGGTGACATGAGCGTCGCCCCCGAGATACTCCAGGTGTTCGGCGTGAAGTCGATGTTCCCGATGGTCGGCGGCCACGAAGGATCGGGGATCGTGACCGAGGTCGGCCCGTCTGTCGAGACGGTGGCGGTGGGCGACCACGTGTCGTCCTCGTTCATCCCGTCCTGCGGGCGCTGCTTTTGGTGCGCATCGGGCCGCCAGCATCTCTGCGACATGGGTATGGCCACCCTGTGCGGTCCGATGATGAGCGACGGCCAGTGGCGCTACCACTGGAACGGCGAGCAGCTCAACCGGATGACCCAGCTGGGCACGTTCTCCGAGTCGATGGTGGTCAACGAGGCGTCGGTGGTCAAGGTGGATCCGAACGTCTCGTTGCGGGCCGTGGCCCTGATCAGCTGCGGCCTGTCGACCGGGTTCGGCTCGGCCGTCGACCGGGCCAAGGTGAGACCGGGAGAGGTCGTAGTGGTGGTGGGCTCTGGCGGCGTCGGGTCAGGCGCCATCCAGGGGGCCCGCATCGCCGGTGCCCGAGCCATCGTGGCCGTCGACCCACTGCCGTTCAAGACGGACAAGGCCAAGCTCATCGGGGCCACCCACTCCGCCGCTTCCATCGAGGAGGCGAACCTGTTGCTGCCCGATCTGACCGAGGGTCGGATGGCCGACGTGGTCGTGCTCACCCCCGGCGTGCTGACCGGAGACCTCATCGCCCCCGCCCTGCAGCTCGGTTCGAAGGACGCCCGGGTGGTGACCACGGCCATCGCCCCCTTCGACCAGGTCGACGTCAAGTTGAACCTGTTCAACTTCGCCATGTTCAACCAGTCGCTGCTCGGGACGGTCTTCGGCTCGGCCAGCCCGCGCGTGCAGATCCCCAACCTCATCCGTCTGTACCAGGACGGCCAGCTCGAGGTGGACGAGCTGGTCACCCACGAGTACAGCCTCGACGAGGTGCAGAGGGGCTACGAGGATCTGGCCGCGGGGCTGAACGTCCGCGGCGTGGTGAAGTTCGACGGATGAGCGATCGTTGACGATCGGGTCGACCGGTCGGTAGGGCGACCTGGTCATTGGGCGATGCCTCGGTGCCCCGAACGGGAGCGGTCTCCCGCCCCGGGCCAGCCCAACCCGGGGCCGGCACCTGAGGCCGACGGACAGTCCCCGAGGCCGAACGGTCAGTTCGTGCCGGGAGCGCCCACTACGCTGACCGGCACACCTGCGACCGGAGGCTGTGCGTGGCATTCGACCTAGCTGCACTACTCGAGGAGCATCGAGGTGAGAACTTCGAGCTCCATACCGAGTTCATGAACCCCCAGATGGCCAAGATGCTGAAGACCATCGGCTTCGATCGGTTCTACCTGCGCGGCGAGGGCTCCATGCTCATCGACGATCACGGCGATCGGTACTTGGACCTGTTGTCCGGCTTCGGGGTGTTCGCGCTGGGCCGGAGTCACCCCGGCATCAAGGACGCGCTGCACCAGGCGCTCGACGCCGACCTTCCCAACTTGGCCCAACTGGACTGCGCCCTGCTTCCCGGCCTGTTGTCCAAGGAGCTCGTGGCCCGGTCCCATCCCGGCATCGAGCGGGTTGTCTTCACCAACTCGGGGGCCGAAGCCGTCGAGGCAGCCATCAAGTTCGCCCGGTACGCCACCCGGCGCTCGCGGATCCTCTATTGCGACCACGCCTTCCACGGCCTGACCAACGGCGCCCTGTCGTTGAACGGGGGAACAGACTTCCGCAAGGGGTTCGGTCCCCTGCTACCCGCCTGCCAGCCGATCCCCTTCGGTGACGCCGACGCCCTGGAGCGGGAGCTGTCCAAGGGCGACGTGGCCGCGTTCGTGGTCGAGCCCATCCAGGGCAAGGGCGTCTATTTGGCCACCGAGGGCTATTGGGCCGCCGTCGCCGACCTGTGCCGTCGTCACAAGACGCTCTTCGTGGCCGATGAGGTCCAGACCGGCCTCGGCCGCACCGGGAAATTCTTCGGCTACCAGCACTGGGGGGTGGAGCCGGACATCATCACCGTGTCCAAGGCACTCTCGGGCGGGTACATACCGGTGGGGGCCATGTTGTGCTCGGGCCGGGTGCTCGACAGCGTCTACAACTCGATGGACCGGGCCGTCGTCCATTCGTCCACCTTCTCCAGAAACCAGATGGCCATGGTCGCGGGCCTGGCCACTTTGGCTGCCATCGACGAGGAGGGAATCCTCGAACGGGTCGCGGTGTCCGGGGCGCGCTTCATGGACGGCCTCGGACCCCTGGTCGACAAGTACGAGCTGTTGCACGAGGTGCGGGGCCGTGGGCTGATGATTGGGCTGATCTTCGGTGAGCCCAGCGCCCGGGGGCCGAGGGCCCGATACAAGATGATGGAGCTGACCCGCAAGGGGCTGTTCGCCCAGATGATCGTGGTGCCGCTCTTCCACCGTCACCGGATCCTGACCCAGGTGGCGGCGGACAACGTCAACATCATCAAGCTGTTGCCGCCCCTCAACATCACCGACGCCGAGATCGACTCGTTCATCGCCGCCCTGGACGACGTCCTGGCCGATGCCCACCGCAGCTCGGGCCTCCTGGTCGAGGTGGGGATGGCCATGGCCAAGAACACGTTCCGTCGCACCCGGGACCGAACGGCGATGGTCGAGGCCACTGGGGCCTCGGTCTGATGGCTCCCGGGCCGGGCGGGTCGTGGGCCCTCGATAGACAAGACCGCGTGCTGGTGACCGGCGCGGCCGGGTTCATCGGCTCGGCCCTCACCCGCGACCTGTGCGGCCGGGGCGTCCATGTGGTTGCCCTGGTGGAACCGGGCGGTGACCGCTCCAATCTGGACGGGCTCGGCGTCGAAGAGGTCATGGCCGACCTGCGTGACGCTGGCGCCGTGGCCAAGGCGGCCGACGGGTGTCGAGCCGTCTTTCACGTGGCTGCGCTCTACCGCTTCTGGGCCAAGGAACCGGAGTCGTTCTACGCCATCAACGTCGAGGGCACCCGCAACGTCCTCGCCGCCGCTCGACGGGCCGACAGCGAGCGCGTCGTCTACACGAGCACGGTGGGCACGCTCGGGCTGAAGGGCGCCACCCAGGGCCGCCCGGTGGACGAGACGTCCTACGCCCACGTCGACCACCTCTTCGGCGGGTACAAGCAGTCGAAGTACGTGGCCGAGCACGAGGTCCTGCGCGCTGCGGCCGAGGGACTCCCGGTGATGTTGGTACAGCCGACCATGCCCGTCGGTCCCCGAGACCGGGGCCCCACTCCCACCGGGCAGACCGTCCTCGAGTTCCTGAACGGCCGGATCCCCGTCTTCGTCGATACCACCCTGAACATCGTGGACGTGGACGATGTGGCCCGCGGCCACGTCCTGGCGGCCGAACGGGGGTCGGTCGGGCGCAGCTACATCCTGGGCGGGGAGAACTTGTCGCTCCAGCAGGTCCTGGGCGGTCTGGCCGCAGTGACCGGTCTGCGCGCCCCGACCCGCCAGGTCCCCAACTCCCTGGCCCTGGCCGCGGCGCAGGTCTCCGAGCTGATCGAGGGCCGGCTGCTCCGCCGGGCTCCGTCAATACCGTTGGAGGCGGCCAAGATGTCCACCACCCAGATGTCATTCGACGACACGCGGGCCCGCACGGAGATCGGGTACACCTCGAGGACGGCACTCGAGGCCCTGGAACACGCCGCCCGCTGGTTCGCCCAGTCCGGCGCCGTCCGCCCCGAGCGACTGGCCCGCTTTACCTGGGAGCCGTGACCGTGCGGATCGTCATCGGCTCCGATCACGCCGGCTACGTCCTGAAGGGTGCGGTCATCACGCACCTCGGGGCCGGCGGCCACGGCGTCGACGACATCGGGACGTACTCGACCGAGCCGGTCGACTACCCTCCAATCTGCGCGGAGGTGGCCCGGAGGGTGGTGCGGGGCCAGGGGGACCTGGGGATCGTCATCGGCGGCAGCGGTCAGGGTGAGCAGATCTCCGCCAACAAGGTCCGCGGGGCCCGGGCCGCACTGTGCCACGACGAGTACACCGCACGGTTCGCCCGGCGCCACAACGATGCCACCGTCCTCTCGCTCGGGGCCCGGGTCGTGGCCACCGAGCTGGCCCTCGACATCGTCGACGTGTTCCTGGCCACCGGTTTCGACGGGGGACGCCATGCCGCCCGTCTGGCCGAGCTCACGGTCATCGAGGACGAAGAGGCGGCCGCTCCCGGGCCAGCAACCTCGCAGGCCTGATGGCGGCCCGCCCCGGCGAGCGGGTCCGCTATGTGGCGGACGCCGTCGTGCCCTGCGACGGCTCCGGGCGGATCCTGGTTCCCGGCGTGGTCGAGGTGGAGGGGGACACCGTCGTCCACGTCGGAGCGGTCGGCCCTGGCCACACCCCCGACCGGGTCGGCCCTGGCCACACCGCCGAGGGACCGATGGCCGGGGAGCCTGGCCACACCGACGAGGGCCCGTTGGCCGAGGTCCGGCTGAGCGGCCTTCTCCTTCCCGGGCTGGTCAACGTGCACTGCCATTCGCCCATGACCCTCTTTCGGGGATCGGGCGAGAACCTGCCTCTGGAGCGATGGCTGCACGAGGTCCTGTGGCCACGCGAGGCCCGCCTCACCTCTGATGACGTCTATTGGGGCATGGCCCTTGGCGCCTCCGAGCTCCTGCGCTTCGGGGTCACCACCAGCTGTGAGATGTACTTCCACGAGGACGCCGTGGCCGCCGCCGTGCTCGACGCCGGATCCCGTGCCGTGATCTGCCCGGGCGTCCTGCAGCTACCCGGGCTCGAGGGCCAGTCGTGGTCGGGTCGGTTGTCCCAGATCGTCGACTTCCACCGACGTCGCCACGGAGAAGCCGATCGGATCGAAGTGGGGTTCGGCCCCCACGCGGCCTACACCGTGCCCCTCGACGTCCTGGGCGAGACGGCCGAACTGGCCCGCCAGCTCGATGCGGTGGTTCACATCCACGTGGCCGAGACCGAGGCGGAGGTCGGTGCCTTCGCCGCCGAGCACGGCTGCACCGTGCCTGCAGCGCTGGCCAAAGCCGGTGTGCTCGACGCCCGGGTCCTGGCCGCCCACAGCATCTGGGTCACTGATGACGACCTCGATCTCTACGCGGCCCACGACGTCGCCGTCGCCCATTGTCCGCAGAGCAACGCCAAGCTGGCCTCGGGCGTGGCCCGGCTCGAGGACATGCTGGCCCGGGGGCTCCGGGTGGGGCTGGCCACCGACGGCCCCGCGTCCAACAATGACCTCGACCTGTGGGAGGACATGCGGTTGGCGGTCATGTTGGCCCGGGTGCAGAGCCGGGACGCCACCTCCCTGCCCGCGGCCGAGGTCCTGGACCTGGTCACCCGGGGAGGGGCGGCGGCGCTCGGGCGTGACGACCTCGGCTCGCTGCGGGCCGGGGCCAAGGCGGACATGATCCTGTTGGACTTGGAGGATCCGGCGTTTGTGCCCGTGCTCGAGAACGCCCAACTGATCGAGCACCTGGTGTGGTCGTCGCAGAGCCGGCTGGTGACCGACGTGTGGGTTGGAGGGCGACAGGTGGTGGCCGACGGTCGGTGTCTCACCATCGACGGTCCGAGGGCCCGCCAGGAGGTCCAGCAGCGGGCCCGCCGCCTGGCCGACGCCTGAGCGAGCCCTCCCGAGTGGCGTTGGTGGCCGCCCGGGCAACTACCTTGGAGCTCGTGGAAACACGACGGCTCGGGGACTCCGGTTTGGTGGTCACGATCGCCGGGCTGGGATGCAATAACTTCGGCATGCGGATCGATCAGGCCCGCGCCACCGACGTCGTGCACGCTGCCTTGGACGCCGGAGTCACCTTCTTCGACACCGCCCGCTCCTACGGCGGCGGCCGCTCGGAGGAGTTCTTGGGGGTGGCCCTCAAGGGGCGCCGCGACCAGGCGGTGGTGGCCACCAAGTTCGGAAGCGCCCGGGTGGAGAACCGCGGCTCGCGGGCCGAGCTGATCCGCTCGGTCGAGGCCAGCCTCCGGGCGCTCGACACCGATTGGATCGACCTGTTGCAGCTGCACGCCCCTGACCCCAGCACGCCGATCGCCGAGACCCTCGGTGCCCTAGACAGCCTGGTCCGGGCGGGCAAGGTTCGCTACATCGGGTGCTCCAACTTCTCGGGCTGGATGATCGCTGACGCCGCCTGGACAGCCCGCACGCGCCACGAGACCCCGTTTATCTCGGTGCAGAACCAGTGGAGCCTCCTCAGCCGGGAGATCGAAGGTGAGGTGACCGCGGCGGCCCACGAGTTCGGACTGGGCGTGCTTCCCTACTTCCCGCTGGCGTCGGGCCTGCTCACCGGCAAGATCCGGCCCGGCCAGTCGGCCCCGGCCGATAGCCGGCTCTCGGCCCAGGGCTTCGACCGGGTGGTGACCCCGGAGAACATCGACAAGGTCGAGCGGCTCCGGGGGTGGGCCGAGCAGCGGGGCTGGAGCGTGACCCGCCTGGCCCTGTCCTGGCTGGCCAGCCAGCCGCTGGTGGGGTCGATCATCGCGGGTGCCACCTCCCCCCAGCAAGTGCGGGAGAACGCCGAGGCGACGGTCAGCGACCTGACGCCCGACGAGGTGACCGAGGTGGGTGCGCTCGTCGGCTAGTCAGTGCCCGGCGCCCCGGGCCCCGGGCCCCGGCGCCTCGGCCGCTTCGGCGGCCTCGGCGGCGCGCACAACGCAGGCGACGAAGCGCCGAATGACGAGGCGCAGCACCTCGTGCATCAACCGCCCCGTGCCGGGGATCTTGGTGTCGAACGACGAGGACCAGGTCAGCCTGGTACCGCCGTCTTCGGCCGCCAGCACCACGTCGCCCCGGTAGTTGCGGACGGGAAAGCCCGAGAGGATGACATAGCCCAGGTGATAGGGCGGCTCCCACAACACGACCTCCTCGCGGCTGCCCATCCCGAGGGTGGTGAAGCGCCGGATGGCCCCGACCCCGTCGGGCGCCGGATCGCCCTCCCGCTCGAGGCTGGACTGGGTGAGGAAGGACCACTCCTTCCAGCGAGCCGCCTCACCGACCAGCGGCCAGAGCCTCCCGACCGGCGCGGTCGATGTGGCAGGGACCTGGAACGACCAGTCGGCCACGTCAGCCAGCTCAGCCTTCGAGCTTGGCCTTGAGTCCCTCGAGGGTCTGCTGGTACATGCCCTGCATGACCCCGGCCATCTCGTCGGGACGGGCCTCGACGTCCCAGGTGACCTTGGAACCGTCTCCATCGGCGGTCACGGTGATGGTCGCCTGGTGGTACTCGACCGGCACCCCGTCAGTGATCCCATAGGTCTGGGTGTGGGCCTCATCCGAGTTGCTCACCAGCCGCTCGGTCACCTCCATGCCCGGCATGGCCAGGATGCGGAGGTCGCCCTCCAACCGGCACGACTCGATGCCCGGCATCCAGTCGCCGATGCCGCCGAAATTGCCGATGACCGCCCATATCTCGTCCGGCGACCGCTTGATGTCGATCGCTGCCTGTGCCGATGCCATGAGACCCCTTTGGTCGTGCCCTCGGTGGCCGTGCCGGCACGGCCACCTTTCTCCTCGTGGCGTTGCTTCCGCATTGCCATCCTGTCACCAGGCACCGTAGCGTCGTCGGACGTGAACGGGCAGATCCCCCAGCCGGCCCTGTCGGAATCGGCACCCGACGGCGCCGCCCTCTTCCTTCCCGACGGGGAGGACTTCGTCCCCACCGAGCTGTCCCGGGGGCCGTGGTCCCCCCATGCCCTCCACGGAGGTCCGGTGGCCGCCCTGGCTGCCCGGGCCATCGAGGCGGACGCCGGCAACGACGGTCTCCAGGTGGTCCGGATGACGGTCGAACTGCTGCGGCCGGTGCCGCTTGAGCCCCTCACCGTCGGGACGTCATTGTTCCGTCCGGGAAAGCGGGTCCAGCTGCGTGACGTCGTCGTCGAGGCCGGGGGTGTGCCGGTGGCGGCGGCGCGCGCCCTCAGCATCCGCGTGGGTCCGCGTGACGATGCGAACCTCCCGGCGCTGACCGAGCCGGATGCGGCTCCGGCCGGACCGGCCGAGGGTGCTCTCGCAGTGAGCGGTCCGACCGAGCGTCCGGGGTTCCACAACCGCGGGGCCGAGCTCCGATTCGTCCGGGGCCGGTTCGGGCAGGTCGGCCCGGCCACCGTGTGGGTCCGCCTGTGCCAGCCGGTGGTGGCCGGCGAATCACCCTCCCCGTTGCAGAGGGTGATGGCCGCCGCCGACTTCGGCAACGGTGTGTCGGCCGAGCTCGAGTTCGGTGCCGGCTCGTTCATCAACCCCGACCTCACCGTGGCCTTGACTCGGCTGCCGTTAGGCGAATGGATCTGCCTCGACGCCCGGACCCGGCTGACGGCCGTAGGGATCGGGTCGGCCCAGTCGACCCTGTGGGACGGCAATGGCCGGGTGGGAACGGCGATCCAGTCTTTGCTGGTGGAGCTGGCCCGGTGAGCGCGGCGAGGGCCGCCCTGAGCGTGGCCGACCTGTTGGTGGCCCGGGCCGAGGATGACCGTCCCGGCCTCAGGTTCGAGGACCGGCAGTGGAGTTGGCGGGAGGTGGTCGGCCAGAGCGCGGCCCGGGCGTCAGTGCTGTCCGAACTGCGCCGGGAAGGCCCGTTTCACGTCGGGGTGCTGTTGGGGAACGTCCCCGACTACCTGTTCTGGCTGGGCGGCGCGGCCTTGGTCGGCGCGGTGGTGGTCGGGGTCAACACGACCCGGCGGGGCGAGGCCCTGGCCGACGACATCCGGCGGACCGACTGCCAGCTGCTGGTGACCGACGCCGAAGGGGCGGCATTGGTCGACGGGCTCGATCTCGGCTTCGACGCCGACCGGGTGCTACTGGTCGACGACCTGGGCACGACCGAGCAGGTCCGGGGCCACCTTGGCGTGGGTGCCGCAGCCGTCGTCGAGGCGTCCGGTCCCGCGCCCGATGACCTCTACTTGTTGTTGTTCACCTCGGGGACCACCGGTACGCCCAAGGCCGTCCGGTGCACCCAGGGTCGCCTGGCCGCCATCGGCGGGCGGGCCGCCGCCGTCTACGGGTTCGACCGCGACGACGTGGCCTACTGCTCGATGCCGCTGTTCCACGGCAACTCCTTGATGGCCCTCTGGGCGCCGGTCCTGGCCGTCGGGGCCACGGTGGCCCTGGCCCGGCGGTTCAGCGCCTCAGGATTCGTGGCCGACGTGCGGCGCCACGGCGTGACCACCTTCACCTATGTTGGCAAGGCGCTGGCCTATGTGCTGGCCACACCGGCCCGACCGGACGATGCTGACATCAGCCTCCGGCGAGGATTCGGGACCGAGGCGTCGGTGGCCGACCATGCCGCCTTCGAACAGCGCTTCGGGTGCCGACTGACCGAGGGATACGGCTCGAGCGAGGGAGGAGCCACCATCGCCCGGACTCCCGACACGCCCACGGGTTCGTTGGGGAAGCCCCATGACGATGTGGCTGTCATCGACCCCTCGACCATGAGGGAGTGCCCACGAGGGGTCTTCGACGATGCGGGCCGCGTGGTCAACGGGGAGGAGGCGGTGGGTGAGATCGTCAACCGGTCCGGGCTCGGTGGGTTCGAGGGCTACTACCGCAACGAGGAGGCGAACGAGGACCGGACTCGCAACGGGTGGTACTGGACGGGCGACCTGGCCTATCGCGACGCCGACGGGTTCTTCTACTTCGCTGGCCGGCGGGGCGATTGGTTGCGGGTCGACTCGGAGAACCTCACCGCCGGGCCCATCGAGCGAGTCCTGCTCCGCTTTGCCGACATCGCCGCCGTGGCCGTCTACGCCGTTCCTGATGCGCGGAGCGGCGACCAGGTCATGGCAGCCTTCGAGATGCTGCCGGAGGTCTCCTTCGATCCCGACCGCTTCGCCCGGTTCCTGGACGACCAGCCCGACCTGGGCACCAAGTGGGCCCCCAGCTTCATCGTGGCCACCGCGTCGTTTCCGCAGACGGCGAGCGGGAAGGTCACCAAGGAGGTGTTGCGAGCCCAGGGGTGGTGGACCACCGAGGCCCCCGTGTTCTGGCGGTCCGCTGCTGGAGCCGGTGGATCTGCCGAGCGAAGCGGGTCACCCCGGCGCTACCGCTACGGGCCGATGAGCCAGATGGACCGCTCGGAGTTGATGGACCAGTTCGAGCGGCACGGCCGCCGCGACCTCATCGGTTGACGGCCGGTCTCAGCCGGCCAGGGCGCTCCCCAGCCAGGTCACCCCTCGCTGGCTGCGGCGACCGCGGCAGGCAGCGTCTCTGACCGGTCGCGGTCGGATGGAGGAAGGGGGGCAGGAGCCTTGGCCGGGACGATGAAGGCGAGCGCCACCCCGGCCAGGGCCAAAAGGGTGGCGATCTGGAAGCCGCGGGCGTAGCCGGCGGTCATCGCCGTCTTGGCCAGCTCGGAGGTGACCTGGTGGCCCCGTTCCAACGTGGCGATCCGGCTGGCCGCCACCGTGGACAGCACGGCCAGCCCGACCGAGGCGCCGATCTGGCGGCTGGTGTTCATCACTCCTGAGGCCAGGCCGGCTTCCTCCCGGCGCACACCGCCGGTGGCGGCCACGGCGATGGGAGTGAAGGCGACGCCCATCCCCAGGGTGCACAGCACCCCACCCCCGAAGGCGCTGCTCCAGTAGGTGCCGCCGGCGCTGATGAACGACAGCCAGTACAGCCCTCCGGCCGACATCAGGCCTCCGGCCACCATGAGCGGCCGTGGCCCGACCTTGGGAACCAGTCGACCGGCCGCGGTGGCCCCGATCGCGATCGCCGCGGTCTGAGGCAGGAAGGTCAACCCGGTGATCAGCGGGCTGTAGCCGAGCACCTGCTGGAGATAGAGGGTCAGGAAGAACCACATGGCGAACATGGCCGCGCCGAACAGGAACATGACCACGTTGGCCCCGGTCACGAAGCGCGACTTGAACAGCCGAAGCGGCATCAGCGGATGGGTGGCCAACCGGGCCTCGATGAACACGAAGGCGGCCAGGAGGACCGCCGCCACCACCAGGGTGACGATGGTCTGGAGCGAGCCCCAGGCGTGCCGATCGGTGCTGACGATGCCATAGACCAGGACGATCAGTCCCGCGGTCACGGTCAGGGAGCCGGCGATGTCGAGCCGCTGGCGCTCACCTTCTGCCCGCGTCTCCTGCAGGTAGAAGCGGGCCAGGAGGAAGGCAACGATTCCGATGGGCACGTTGACGAACAGGATCCATCGCCAGGACAAGAGGTCGGTCAGGATGCCGCCGAAGAGGGCCCCGGCCGCGCCGCCGCCGGCGGCCACCGCCGTCCAGACGCCCAGGGCCTTGGCCCGGGCTCGCTCCTCGGTGAAGGTCACGGTGAGGATGGTGAGTGTGGCCGGGGACAACACCGCGGCCCCGACACCTTGGAGGGCCCGGGCGATGATCAGGGTCGCCTGGTTCTGAGCGAACCCGCCCAACAGGCTGGCTCCGGTGAACAAGGCCAGGCCGACCAGGAAGATCCGCCGCCGCCCGAACAGGTCGGCCAATCGGCCGCCCAACAGCAACAGGCCCCCGAAAGTCAACGCATAGGCCGTCACCACCCACTGCAGGTTGACCTCGGAGAAACCCAGGCTCGTCTGGATCGAGGGCAGGGCCACGTTGACGATGGAGATGTCCAACACCACCATGAACTGGGCCAGGCACACCAGGGAGAGGATCAGCCAGTCGGGCGGGTGATGTCGGCCTCCGTCGGCTGCGTCCATCGACGCCGATGATGGTGAAACCATCATCCGGATCCTAGGGGCGAGCCGCCGCCGCTCGGACGCGTCCGGTTGGAAGGGCAGGGATCGCTGGCTGCGCTGACCCGACGTCGACGCGTCTGGATCTCCTGGGCCGGGTCACCACCCCGTCGTGGCCTTGCTTCGAGCATCGCTCTCCACGAGTGAGGTCAACGTCAGTACGACCTGGTCTCGGATGTACCACCTCCACGGTGCATTCTCCAGCCGTGCCGTGATTACCGATGAGTTCGATCGCTCCCGACCGTCGTAACCCTGGTGGTCAATTGCGACGACCGACGACAGGAGGAGGCACATGACCAAGAACTCGTCCCTGGGTATCGACCTCGTGCAGCTCGTGACCATTCCGACAACCGACCAGTCCCGATCTCTCGATTTCTAGCGAGGGCTTGGCTTGGAGCTGCGCGCCGATTTCCCTTGGGTGGGCGGTTACCGATGGATCGAGGTCTATCCGCCGGATGCACCGACCGGGCTGGCCCTCATACCAGCAGGACCCGATCCTGTCGGCATCCGTACGGGGATCATCCTCAACACCAGCGACATCGATGTCGCCTACGAGCAAATGAAGCAGCTCGGAGTCGATGTCGATGTTGGGATCGCCCGTATCGGAACAAGCTTCAAGGCCCGCATCGGCGCAGTTGAGCAAGCGGAGCCACAACCGCCGATGTTCTGGTTCCGCGATCCCGACCGGAACGAGCTGCTCATGGTGGAGCCTCATCGCACCGAGTGACAGGACGATTGGTCCTCCGTGGAGCGGTCTCACGCCCCCGTAGCCGATGCCGAACCGTTCGTGAGGCTCAAGGTTGGCCGTCCTCGACGGCTGGGTGTGGTCAGCTAGTGCGGGACCCAGGCGTCCGGGTCGGCCGTCAGCTTCTCGACGGCCCTGGGAAGCTTGCCGGCGACAATATCGGCCAGGGTCACGGTCTCCAGCACCGAGCGGAGGCTGGCCCGCACGGCCACCCACACGTTCTGGAGGTACTCGGCAGCGCCTTCGTAGTTGGCCGCCTCCGGGCGAAGGCCGCGCACCTCGGCCAGCGGTCCATCGAGGGGCCTCATAACATCGGCCACGGTGATGGAGTCGGCCCGACGGGAGAGCCGGTAGCCGCCGTCGGACCCGCGTTGGCTCCGCAGCAACCCCGCCCGGCGCAGATCGTTCAGGATGCTCTCCAGGAACTTCGCCGGCAGGCCCTGGGAGATGGCGAGGGCTTCGGCGGTGACCGGACGCTCATCGGCGGCAGCCAGCGTGCACAGAGCACGGACGGCGTAGTCGACCTTGGCGGAAATGTACACGGTGAGGATTCTGCCAGGCCTGCCCCGACGCAGGGGGCATCCCCCCGGCAAACACTCGTCGACCGGGATGGACCCTCCGTCCTCATTCGGCCGGCGGAACTAGCTGAGCGCGCGAGCCAGCGCCCCCTGGCGCTTCGACGGTGTGGCGCGGCTGACCCAGACCTGGTCCTCGGGGGCCAAGTCGAGCTCGGCGGCCGCCCCCCTCGAGAGCTGGACCCACGTGGAGGTGCCGTCGCCCATTGTGAGGTCCACCCGCACCTCGAAGCCGAGGTGGGTGACCCGCTCCACCCGCGCGTCCTGGCCCCCGACACCGGGCTCGATGTGGATGACCAGGTCGTGCGGGCGGACCCACGCTCCGTCGAGCTCGGTTGCCGGACCGAGGAACCTCATGACGAACTCGTTTTCGGGCTGGTCATAGATCTCCGAAGGAGCGCCGATCTGCTCCAGCCGGCCCTCGTTGATGATGGCCAGACGGTCGGCCACCTCCATGGCCTCTTCCTGGTCATGGGTGACGAGCAGGGTGGTGACCGAGATCTTCTCGTGGAGCTCACGGAGCCACACCCGGAGCTGCTGGCGCACCTGGGCGTCGAGGGCACCGAAGGGCTCGTCGAGCAGCAGGACCTTCGGCTCGATGGCCAGGGCCCGGGCCAGGGCCATGCGCTGGCGCTGGCCGCCGGAGAGCTGGGAGGGATAGCGGTCGGCCAGGTGGGCGATCCGGACCAGGTCGAGGAGCTCGTCAACCTTCTCCCGGATCTCTGACTTGGGCCGACGACGGACCTCCAACCCGAAGGCCACGTTCCTGCGGACGGTGAGATGGCGGAAGGGGGCGTAGTGCTGAAAGCAGAACCCGATCCCGCGTTGGCGGGCTGGCACCCCGGTCAGGTCCTGGCCGTCGATGTCCACCGTCCCCGTGTCGGGGCTCTCCAGCCCGGCCACGACGCGGAGCAGCGTGGACTTCCCCCCGCCGCTCGGGCCCAAGAGCGCGGTCAGTGATCCATCGGGGACATCGAGGGTGACGTCGTCGAGAGCGACGGCGTCACCGAATCGCTTGGAGACCGATCGGATGCTGATTGCCATTTCGCCTTCCTCCCTTCGCTGTCGGCACCCAGCACGGTCAGGACCACGAGGGCGATGAGGGCAAGAATCACCGCACCGGCATAGGCGCCGGTGGTATTGAGGTTATCGATGCCGTCCTGGATGAACAGCGTGAGGGTCTGGGTTCTCCCGGCGATGGCCCCGGACACCACGACCACTGCCCCGAACTCGCCCAGAACTCGGGCGGTGGTCAGCGTCACCCCGTAGGCCAGGCTTCGTCTGATCGAGGGCAGGGTGATGCGCCGGAAGGCGGTGAACGACGTCGCCCCCAGGGTGGTCGCCGCCTGCTCCTGGTCGGTCCCGATCTCTTGCAGGACGGGTAGGACCTCACGGACCACGTAGGGAAGGGCAACGATGGCCGAGGCGGCGACGATGCCGGGCAGGGAGAAGATGATCTGGATGCCGTGGGCGGCCAACCAGTTCCCGAACCAGCCGGTCTTCCCGTACACCAGGACCAGGGCCAGTCCGATCACGACCGGCGAGATGGCCAGCGGGAGGTCGACGAACGCGTCCAAGAGCCACGCGCCGCGGAAGCGATGACGGGCCAGGATGAGCGAGACGCCCACGCCGAACACGGTGTTCAGCGGCACGGCGATGAGGGCGACCACGAGGGTCAGCCACAGGGCGTGCACGGCATCGGGGGTGGTCACCGCGTCCCAGGCCCTCAGGAACCCGTGCTCAAACGCCCGGTAGAACACGGAGCCGACCGGGATGACCACGAGCAGGGCGATATAGCCGAGCGCCACTACTCGGAGGGGCAGGCGCCAACCGGACTTCATACCGCCTCACTGACGTCGAACCGACGTCGGAGCAGCCCGATGCCACCCAGCACGATCAGGGCGATGAGGATGAGCACGGTGGAAACGGCGGCGGCGGCCGACAGCTGGTCGCTCTGGGTCAGGCTGTAGATCCACGACGAGGCCACCTCGGTCTTGAACGGGAGATTGCCCGAGATGAGGACCACCGATCCGAATTCCCCGATGGCCCGGGCGAAGGCCAGGCCGGCACCGGCCAGCATGGCCGGTGCGATGCCGGGCAGGACGACCCGGCGGAGCACCCCGGCCGAGGAGGCACCGAGGGAGGCGGCCGCCTCTTCGGTCTCCCGATCGAGCTCGGCCAGCACGGGCTGTACCGACCGCACGCAGAACGGGAGGGTGACGAAGGCCAGCGCGAACACGATGCCGATGCGGGCGTCGGCCACATTGATGCCAAAGGGGCTGTTGGGCCCGTACAGGGTGAGCAGAGTGAGCCCGGCCACCACGGTCGGGAGGGCGAAGGGCAGGTCGATCACCGCACTGACCAGCCGCTGCCCGGGAAACTCGTCTCGGACCAACACCCAGGCGATGACCAGGCCGGCCACCGAATTGAAGACGGCGACGATCAGCGAGCACATCAGCGTCAGCTTCAGGGCGGCGACCGCCTCGGGTTGGGTGACCGCATCCCAGAAGGACCCGAAGCCGTTGACAAATGCCTTGGACAAGAGGGCGGCGATGGGCAGGAGCACCAGCAGGCTGAGATAGGTGACGATCAACGTCGGGCCGGCGGCCCTGAGTGCCGGCCGGCCTCGCCGCCGGAGCGAACTCCGAATCCCATTGTGGGTGACCGGTGGCCCGGGTGCTCCCGGGCGAATGGCTACGTCAGCCACTGGCCGTCGAGACTCCCAGTCCTTGCTCGATCTTGGCCACGACGCCCGTTGACGGGGTGAAGAACACCGTGTTGACCTTGGTCCAACCGCCGAGGCTGTCGATGGTGAACAGCTTCTTGGGCACCGGGAACTTGAACTGGGCGGCGAGCTTGGGGAGCACGGGGCGGTAGCCCTGCTGGCCCCAGACCGTCTGCCCGGCCGTCGAGAGCAGGTAGGCCACGAACGCCTTGGCCGAGCTCGGGTTGGATGCGCTGGTGGTCACAGCGATCGGGTTCTGGATCAGGATCGTCTGCGGGGGCGTGATGATGGTGATCGGCTCGCCCTGACGCTGGGCATACAGTGCGTCGTCCTCGTAGTCGAGGAGGACGTCGCCCTCACCGCCGAGGAAGGTCTGCAGTGCGTTGCTGGCACTGCTCGGCTGAGCCGCGGTGTGGGACAGGAGCTGGGTGAGATAGGCAGTGGCCTGCGTCTTCGACTTGCCCAGGGCGAGCTGGGCCCCGTAGGCGGCCATGAGGTTCCACTTGGCGCTGCCCGAGCTGAACGGGTTGGGGGTGATGACCTTGACGTTGCTCTTCACCAAGTCGGCCCAGGTCTTGATGTTCTTCGGGTTTCCCTGGCGGACGACGAACGAGACGATCGAGTTGGTGACCATCCCCTTGGTCGGGCCCTTGTCCCACGACGAGGCGACGATCCCGGCCTTGACCAGCTTCGTCATGTCCGGGGTCAGGGAGAAGTTGACGACGTCGGCGGGAAGGCCCGAGGCCACTGCGGTGGCCTGTGAGCCCGACGCACCAAAGGACTGGGAGAAGGTCACACCCGCCCCCGCCTTGGTCGCTCCGAAGTCCTTGATGAGGACGGCATAGGCGGGCTTCGGCGTCGAGTAGCCGATGAGCGAGACCGAACCTCCGGCCGCTGAGGCGGTGCCGGGCTCGACCACGGTGCCGAGCACCAGGGCCACGGGGAGGAGGGCACTCACGGCCACCAGCCGCAAGCTCTTACCGGCACGTCGTTCGATAGGGATTTTCACGGACACTATTCCTGACTGAAAAGATCGAGTTTGTCAAGTCACTAGGTTCCATAGGTATACATGACACGTAGTCACCGTGACGCGTCTGCGAGTTCACCGCGGGTGGCACGAGCTCCGTTTCAGCCGGAATGCAACCGACGAAGGGCAGGTGAATTACTTCAGGAGCTTGGACAGACGACGGTCGGCCAGGGGCTTGCCGCCCGTCTGACAGGTGGGGCAGTACTGCATCGACTTGGTGGAGAAGGACACCTGTCGGATGGTGTCGCCACAGGTCGGGCAGGTCTCTCCGGTCCGACCGTGGACGGCCATGCCCTGTTTCTTGTCCCCCTTCAGCTCCGAGGCGCCCAGACTCTCTGCCCGCTTCAGCGCCTCGCTGAGCACGCTGACCAGGGCGTCATGGAGCGCGATGACCTCTTCGGGCGTGAGGTTCGACGATTTCTTGTACGGGGAGAGCCGGGCGGCGTGCAGGGCCTCGTCGGAATAGGCGTTGCCCACGCCGGCGATGAGCGATTGCGAGGTCAGTATCGTCTTCAGGGTGGCCCCGTTCCCAGCCAGCAGCCCGGCGAGCGCGTCGACGTCGAACTCGGGCGTGAGCGGGTCGACGCCCAGGGTGGCGACGTTCTCGATCCGGTCCGGGTCATCGACCACCCAGATGGCCAGGCGCTTCTCCTTGCCCATCTCAGTGACGTCGAAACCCCCGCCGCCCTCGAACCCCATCCGGAGCTGCATCGGCCCTTTCCCCGGTCGCGGCCTTGTGTTCGGCAGCTGGTCGTACCACCTGAGCCAACCGCCACGGGAGAGGTGGATGACCATCCAGACCCCCTCGATGTCGAAGCAGAGGTACTTGCCCCGCCGCTGGCACGATGACGCCGTCCGCCCGACGAGCGATTGAAGCGGGGGATCGACCGTCTTGAGGGCGGAGAACGAGGCCAGCTCGCAGCGTTCGACCTTCCGGCCGGCGATCCGCTCATCCAGATAGGCGGTGAGCGCGTGGACCTCGGGGAGCTCGGGCACGGGTCAATTCTGCCCGCCGCAGGCGGGCAGCGGGTCACAGGTGCCGGCCTGCGGGCAGCCAGGGGGTCACAGGTGCCGGCCACGGGCGGGCAACGAGATCATATGTGCTCGCCGCCGGCGGCCGGCGGTTCAGATGTGCCGGAGGGCCGGCGGGCAGCGGGCCAGGAAGGAGATGCCGGTGCGGGTGCGGCCCAGGAGGCGCTCCGCCGGGCCGGCCGACGGGCCCAAGTGCCGGTCGCCCGTAGTATCGGGTCTCGCACCGACCTGTCCCCCGAGGAGCTCCGTTGTTCCGTCCGGTCCCCACCGAAGCAGACTTTGCCAAGCTAGAAGCCGAGGAGTTGGCTCGGTGGAGCGACCACCGCATCTTCCAGCGTTCGATCGAGCTCCGATCGGGAGCCGAGCCCTGGGTCTTCTACGAAGGGCCGCCCACGGCGAACGGCCGTCCCGGTCTGCATCACGTCTGGGCCCGCGCCTTCAAGGACCTCTTTTGCCGGTACCGGACCATGCGCGGGTACGCCGTGCCCAGGAAGGCCGGGTGGGACACCCACGGGTTGCCGGTCGAGGTCGAGGTGGAAAAGCAGCTGGGGATCACCGACAAGCGACAGATCGAAGAGGAGGTCGGCATCGCCGAGTTCGTGCGCCTGTGCCGCGAGTCGGTCCGCAACTACGTCGGCGACTGGAAGCGCCTGACCGAGCGCATCGGCTACTGGATCGACATCGATGACGCCTACTGGACGTTCAGCCCCGACTACATCGAGTCGGTCTGGTGGCAGCTGAAGGAGATCTGGAACCAGGGACTCCTCTACGAGGACATCAAGGTGGTGCCGTACTGTCCCCGGTGCGGTACCGCGTTGAGCAGCCACGAGCTCGGACAGCCCGACGTGTACCGGGCGGTGGTCGACGAGTCGGCCTTCGTCCGATTTCCTTTGCTCGACGAAGGCGCCGCCGCCGACCGCCTGGCCGCCCGGCTGGGCCGGGACTCCCTGGCCGGGCTCTCGCTGGTGGCCTGGACGACGACGCCCTGGACCCTCTTGTCCAACACGGGTGCGGCCGTCGGCCCCGATCTCGACTACAGCGTGGTCGACGACGTGATCGTGGCCACCGACCTGGTGGCATCGGTCTTCGGGGAGGACGCACGGGCGAGCACCCATCTCATCGGCGCCGACCTGGTCGGGCTGACCTATCGCCGCCCCTTCGACGATCTGACCGCCCCTCCGGGGACCGGCGAGGGCTGGCGAGTGGTCCCCGGGGACTTCGTCGAGGCCGACGAGGGCACCGGTATCGTCCATCTGGCCCCTGCCTTCGGTGAGGTCGACCGTCATGTCGGCCGGGAGGAGGGGCTGCCCACCCTCAACCCGGTGGGGCCCGACGGACGCTTCACCGATGACGTCCCCTGGCTGGCCGACCGGTTGGTGCGCGACACCAACACGGAGGTCAACGACCGGCTGGACGCGGCTGGCCTGTTGGTGCGGCGGTCACCCTACGAGCACTCCTACCCGCACTGCTGGCGGTGTGGCACCGCCCTCATCTACTGGGGCAAGCCGAGCTGGTACGTGAAGACCTCGGAGCGCAAGGCCGAGCTGGTGGCCGAGAACCAGACCATCGGCTGGCACCCCGAGCACATCCGGGACGGACGGATGGGGGAGTGGCTGGCCAACAACGTCGACTGGGCCCTGTCCCGCGATCGGTTCTGGGGCACGCCGCTCCCCGTCTGGCGGTGCGGGCAGGGTCATCTCCACTGCGTGGGCTCCCTGTCCGAGCTGTCCGAGCTGGCCGGGCGCGACGTGTCCGACGTGGACCCCCACCGGCCGGCCATCGACGAGATCAGCTTCCCCTGCCCCACCTGTGCCGGCGAGGGCGCCGGCGTAGAAGAGGCCGGCGAGGCGGTCGAGACCGGCGGTGCCGCAAGGTTCGGCGGGCCCCCTTCCGAGATGCGGCGGGTCGAGCCGGTCATCGATGCCTGGTTCGACTCGGGCGCCATGCCCTCGGCCCAGTGGGGGTACCCCCTGGCCGACGGATCCGAGGACCGATTCGTCTATCCGGCCGACTTCATCGCCGAGGCCATCGACCAGACCCGGGGCTGGTTCTACTCCCTACTGGCCGTGAACACCCTGGTGCACGGCCAGGCCCCGTACCGCAACGTCTTGTGCCTCGGGCACATCGTGGACAGCGACGGCCGCAAGATGTCCAAGAGCATCGGTAACGTCATCGACCCCTGGGAGATCATCGACACCCGTGGAGCCGATCCGCTGCGGTGGTGGATGTTCTCCCAGGGCTCGCCCTGGACGCCGACCCGGGTGAGCTTCGAGATCATCGACACGGCCATGCGGGACACGCTGCTGACCCTCTGGAACACCTGGTCGTTCTTCACCACCTACGCGTCGCTCAACGACTTCGACCCGTCCGACCCGGGGATCCCGGCTCCGGCGGACCGCTCGGTGCTCGACCGGTGGTTGCGCTCCCGTATCGCCGGCACCGTCGCCGAGGTGACCCAGGCCCTCGACGGGTACGAGCCCTACCCGGCGGCGTCGTCGATCGGCCGCCTGGTCGATGACCTCTCCAACTGGTACGTCCGGCGTAGCCGGCGGCGGTTCTGGCGGACGGACCCTGGCGCCGACCCTGCTGACTCCCTCGCCGCCCAGGCCACCTTGCACGAGGCGCTGGTCACCCTGTCCGGGCTCCTCGCCCCCCTGTGCCCGTTCCTGGCCGACCGCCTGTGGCGGGACCTGACCGATTCGGCCGAGGACCAGTCGGTGCACCTGACCGACTGGCCCGTCGTCGACACCGAGGCCGTCGATGTCACGCTCGAGCGGGAAATGGGCCTGGCCCGCCAATTGTCGTCCCTCGGGCGGGCAGCCCGGGCCGAGGCGGGCATCAAGGTGCGCCAGCCCCTGGCTCGAGCGCTCGTGTACCTGCCGCCGGGCAGCCCCGGCCTTCCCGGCGGCATCGTCGAGGACGAGCTGAACGTGGACCGGGTGGAGGCCACCTCGGAACTGGGCGACGTCCTGACCTATGAGCTGGTACCGAACTTCAAGCTGCTCGGGCCCCGTTTGGGCAAGCGGGTCCAACAGCTCCGGGCGGCCATGGGCGACGTCGACGGTGCAGCTGCCGCCGGTGCGCTGGGGGAGGGACGGCCGGTGACCGTCCGACTGCCCGACGGCCCGGTCGAGCTGGGACCCGACGAGGTGGAGCTCCGGGTCAAGGCCCAGCCCGGGTTCGCCGTCTCCCGGGACGGGGCCGAGGTGGTGGCCCTCGATCTCACCGTGGACACCGAGCTGTGGCAGCGGGGCCTGGCCCGGGAAGTGGTGCGCCAGGTCCAAGAGATGCGCAAGGCCGCCGGGCTGGAGGTGTCGGACTGGATCCGGCTCCATCTGGTCGGGCTCGAATTCCTGGGCCGTCCGCTCCTCGAGCTCGTCGGCCGCGAGGTCCTGGCCCGGACGGTGGAGACGACCGCTCCCTCTCCCGACGGGGGCGCCCGAGGGGGAGGAGAGGGAACAGCCCTCGAGCTCGACGGCGAGGACGGCGTACCCCTGGCCGCCCGAGCGTGGGTGACGAAGGCTTGACCGCGTCCCCGGTGGACGAGGTCGGCGAGCAGTTCGTCCTGGCCATCGATCTCGGTACCGGTGGACCCAAGGTGGCCCTGGTGTCGACGAGCGGGAAGGTGGCGGCCCATGCCCATCATCCTGTTCCGCTCCACCTGCTGCCCGACGGTGGGGCCGAACAGGACCCGGCCGACTGGTGGTCGGCCATTGTCGTTGCCACTCGTCGGGCGGTGGCCGACAGCGGCGTGGCCGCCACGCGTATCATCGGCGTGGGGTGCACGGCCCAATGGTCGGGAACGGTGGCCGTCGGAGCCGACGGAGGACCGCTGATGCGGGCGGTGATCTGGTTGGACTCGAGGGGGAACCGGGCCATTCGCGAGGCGGCCGGGGGGGCGGTGACGGTTCTCGGCTACGCACCGGCCAAGCTGGCCCGTTGGTTGTGGCGGACGGGGGGAGCACCGGGGATGTCGGGCAAGGACCCCGCCGCCCACATCCTGTTCATTCGGGACGAGCACCCCGATGTCTACCGGCACACGGTCACCTTCCTCGAACCGGTCGACTACCTGAACCTGCGGCTCACGGGGCGCACGTGCGCCTCGTTCGATTCCATCGCCGCCCATTGGGTCACCGACAACCGCCGCATCGATGCCGTTGACTACGACGACGGGCTCCTGGCCATGGTCGGCCTGGACCGCTCCCGGCTCCCCGACCTCGTGCCACCGGGGACGGTCATTGGCACGGTGACCCCGTCGGTCGCCGACGAGCTTGGCATCCCGGCCGGACTGCCCGTGGCCACCGGCAGTGGCGACGTCCACTCGGCCGTGATCGGGTCGGGCGCGGTTGCCGATCTCGAGGCCCACCTCTACATCGGGACCTCATCGTGGATCTCGGGCCACGTTCCCTTCAAGAAGACCGATGCCCTCCGGAACGTGGCGTCCATTCCCGCCGCGCTGGCCGGCAAGTACGTGATCGTCGACGAGCACGAGACGGCCGGAGCCTGCCTCACCTTCGTACGGGACAACCTCGGGTGGGCCGATGACTTCGAATCGTGCAACGCCATGGCCGCCGGCATCGCTCCGGGAAGCGGGCGAGTGCTCTTCACCCCTTGGTTGAACGGCGAGCGGTCCCCGGTCGACGATCACACCATCCGGGGCGGGTTCCACAACCTGTCGCTCGGCACCAGCAGGGAACAGATGGTCCGGGCCGTGTTCGAAGGGGTGGCCTTCAACTCGCGCTGGCTCCTCGGCGCCGTCGAGCGGTTCGCCGGGAAGCGTTTCGACTCCCTGGCCTTCATCGGTGGCGGAGCCAGCTCGGACCTGTGGGCCCAGATCCACGCCGACGTGACCGGTCGCGTCATCCGACAGGTGGACGAGCCCGTGCTGGCCAATGTGCGGGGGGCGGGCCTGCTCACCCTGATGGCCCTGGGGCACATCACGGTGGGCGACATCCCCTCTATGGTGGCCATCCGCGCCACCTACACGCCGGACAGCTCTCCGACGGCTGTGTACGACGAGCTCTACCGGGAGTTCGTGGCGCTGTACAAACAGACCAAGGGCATCCACAAGCGCCTGAACCGGTTCTAAGGGGGACTGCCGTGGAATCATCGGATCTCGATTTCGTGATGGACGTGCTCGAGGGCGAGATGCGCCCCTACCGCCAGTCGCACCACACCTACACCCGCCTTCCTGCGGCGGGCCGGGCCCGGGCTGACATCCTGGCCGAGATCCGCGAGCTGACGGCCGGGGAGGAGGCGAAGTGGCGGGACGGCTTTGCCTCGGGTGCCGTCTACCACGGCGACAAGGAGCACATCGACTTCCTGAACGAGGTCTACGCCCTCAACTCGCAAGCCAACCCGTTGCACCCCGACCTGTGGCCGAGCGCCGTCAAGTTCGAGGCCGAGATCGTGGCCATGACCGCCACCATGCTCGGTGGCGGCGAGACGGGTGTGCCCACGGTCTGCGGCACGGTGTCCTCGGGGGGGACCGAGTCGATCATGCTGGCCATGCGCACCTACCGGGACCGGGCCAAGGCCGAGCGGGGCATCACCGAACCGGAGATGGTGGTGCCGGTCAGCGCCCACGCTGCCTTCGACAAGGCGTCCCATTACTTCGGGATCACCCTCGTCCCCGTCCCGCTCGACTCCGACTGGCGCGCCGACGTCGGAGCAGCCGAGTCCGCCATCACCGACAACACCGTCGCCTTGGTCGGCTCGGCCCCCGGGTTCCCCCACGGCATCATCGATCCCATCGAGGACCTCTCGGAGCTGGCCCGGAACGCCGGTGTGGGCTTCCACACCGATTGTTGCCTGGGCGGCTTCGTTCTCCCGTGGGCCGAGAAGCTGGGCTACGACGTCCCCCCCTTCGACTTCCGGCTGCCCGGGGTCACCTCCATATCCGCCGATACCCACAAGTTCGGGTACGCGGCCAAGGGCACATCGGTGGTGCTCTACCGGGCACCGGACATCCGGATGCACCAGTACTACCGCACGGCCACGTGGATGGGGGGCCTGTACTACTCGCCCACCTTCGCCGGGAGCCGACCCGGTGCCCTGTCGGCCGAGTGTTGGGCAGCCATGGTGGCCTTCGGCGAGGAGGGCTATCTGGCCGCGACCAAGAAGATCCTGGAGGCGGCCCAGGTCATCCGGAAGGGCATCGAGGACATTCCCCAACTGGAGGTCATCGGGAACCCCCTGTGGGTCATCGCCTTCACCTCGGACTCCCTCGACGTGTACGGCATCTCCGATCAGATGGGTCAGCGGGGGTGGAGCCTGAACGGGCTGCAGCGGCCCGCGGCCGCCCACATCTGCGTGACCTTGCGCCATACCCAGCCCGGCGTGGCCGATCGTTTCGTGTCCGACCTGCGGGATTCGGTCGAGGCGCTGGTCGGGATGCCCGGCGCCGAGGGCGTCATGGCCCCGATCTACGGGATGACCGGGGCCGTCGACACGCGGGCCACGGTGGAGGAATTGCTCGGCCGCTACGCCGACTTGATGTTCAAGACGACCTGATCGTCCCACGACGGTCCGGGCACCGGTGGCCGCTCCCGCCTCGGCCTCAACCCACCAGGGCCGCCACCTCAACCGCCAGGGCCGCCACCTCAACCCACGAGGACCGCCTCTATGCCGCGGACGTCGCCGTCCTCGTCGAGGAGAACGGTGGCGTCGCTGTAGCCGAGACCGGCGAGGTCGTCGTCCAACGCGTCGGCCTGCTCTCCGCCGAGCTCGAGCAGCAGCGCGCCGCCCCGCCGGAGGTAGCGGGGAGCGCCGGCGATGACGCGCCGCAGGATCGCCGTGCCGTCGGGGCCACCGTCATAGGACAGCGGCGACTCGAACGCGAGGGTGTCGCGCGGGAGCAGCGACAGGGCGGACGTCGGCACGTAGGGCACGACGGCCACCACGACGTCGACCCTTCCTTCCAGCGTGGCTGGCAGGGGGGCGAAGAGGTCGCCGCAATAGGCCTCCACGCCGTTCGCCGCCGCGCAGGTGACGGCTCGCCCGTCGACGTCTGAGGCCACGACGCGGGCGGCGGGATGGGCCGTGAGTAGGATCTTGGCCAGGGCTCCCGATCCGGTGCAGAGATCGATGGCTGAGCCGGTGGCCGACAGGCGGCCGATGGCTCGTTTGGCCAGCGGCTCGGTCTGCCATCGGGGCACGTAGACCCCGGGATCGACGCGGACGTCCACGCCGCAGAACGAGATGGCCCCGGTGATCCAGGCCAACGGCTCACCGGCCAGGCGACGCCCGACGAGAGAGCCCAGGAGCTCGACATCGCCCGCCGCGTGCGTGACCAGCTCGTCCGCCTCCTCCCGGGCGGCGACGAATCCCGCACTCGAAAGCACGGCGAGGAGCGCCTCGGGGTTGTCAGAGACCTGGATATTCGCCATTGGACCACAGGACGCCGCCTCAGTGGGTGCCACTCATATCCGCTCGAAGTTCCGGGCCAGCTCCCAGTCGGTGACCACCTGATTGGCCTTCGCCCATTCCTGTCGGGCCGTGTTGACCAGGTGATGGTGCACGTCGGCGCCGAATGCCTCGGCCGCGACCTCGCTGGTCTCCAACTCGGCCAAGGCCTCGACCAACGTGGCCGGGATGCGGGGCACCTCGACCGACTCGTAGGCATTACCGACGAACTCGGGCTCGAGCTCCAATTTGTGCTCGATGCCCCACAGCCCGCCGGCGATGGCCGCGGCCAGAGCCAGGTAGGGGTTGACGTCGGCGCCCGGGACCCGACTCTCGACCCGCCTCCCGCTCCCGTGCCCGATCACCCGGAAGCCGCAGGTCCGGTTGTCGTCCCCCCAGACGAGCGCGGTGGGGGCCCATGAGCCGGGCACATAGCGCCGGTACGAGTTGACGTAGGGGGCGAAGCACCAGGCCAGCTGGCGGGCGGCGTGAAGCTGTCCGGCCAGGAACCGCCTCCCGAGCTCGGACAGCTTCGAGGGGTCGCCGTTTCCCTCGCCGTCCTCTTGCTCACCCGGACCTGCGGCCATGAGAGGCGCATCCGATGAGGCGTCCCACAGGCTGGTGTGCAGATGGCACGAGGATCCGACCGCGTCCATCGACCACTTGGCCATGAACGTGGCTGCCCGGCCGTGCTGGGCCGCGATCTCCTTCACCCCGTTCTTGAACACCACATGGCGGTCGGCGACCTCAAGCGCCTCCCCGTAGGTGACGTTGATCTCGTGCTGGCCCCGGCCCGCCTCGCCTTTGGAGAACTCGATGGGGATGTCGGCTTGGAGCATCTGGTTCCGGATCTGGCCGATGATGTACTCATCGCGTGAGGTCTGGAGCAGCTGGTAGTCCTCGATGGTGTCCGCATGGGGGACGAGGCCGCGCCAGTCCCTTCCCTGCGGCTTCCTCGAACGAGTCCCGGAAGAGGTAGAACTCGAGCTCGGTGGCGCACTTGACTACGCAGGTCGTGCCCCCGGGCTCGCTCGAGTTGGCGGCGTAGGATCTGGCGGGGAGAGACCTCGACCGGGTCGCCTTCCATGGTGGCCAGGTCGCAGAGCACGAGGGCGCTGCCTTCGAGCCAGGGAAGGGGTCGGATGGTGTTGACATCGACCACCGCGTTCATGTCTCCGTATCCACTGTCCCAGTTGGCGAACCGGTACCCGGGCAGCGGGTCCATGTCGACGTCGACGGCCAGCAGGTAGTCGCAGACCTCGATCCCGTGATCCAGGACATGCTCGAGGAAAAAGGGACCGGTGACCCGTTTCCCCACCGGCCGTCCCTGGATGTCGGGGAACGCGACCACCACCGTGTCGATGGCGCCTGAGACGATCTCCTGTCGAAGGGACTCGACGGTGAGCATTCCCGCACTCTTTCGCGACGGAACGGTCCCGTCCAGCGTCATTCGGGTGTGACGTAGGCGGCGGTGATCCCTCCGTCGACCACCATGGACGATCCGGTGACGAATGAGGCATCGTCGGAGGCAAGGAAGAGAGCAGCCTTGGCGATCTCATCGGGCCGGCCAAACCGGCCGATGGGGATGTGGGTCAGCCTCCGTTGGCGCCGGGCCGGATCGGCCAGGAGCTCGGCCAGCAACGGCGTCTCGATCGGTCCCGGGCACAGCGAGTTGGCCCGGATCCCCTGGCGGGCATACTCGACAGCCAGCTCGCGGGTGAACGACAGCACGCCGCCCTTGCTGGCCGTGTAGGCCACCTGGGCCGTCGCCGCCCCGACCAGGGCCACGAAGGAAGCCACGTTGACGATTGATCCTCCGCCCGAGGACAGCATGGCCGGCACCGCGGCCCGGCACCCGAGCCACACCCCTTTCAGGTTGACCTCCATGACCAGCTGCCATGTCGACGGTGGTGTGTCCAGCACCCCTCCGTCGTCGTCGGGGAAGATGCCGGCGTTGTTGATCAGCACGTGAAGGCCGCCGTGGGTGTCGATGGCGTGGTCGACCATCGACGTGACCTGATCCTCGTCGGTCACGTCGACGGCGACGGCGGTGGCCACGCCGCCCGCTTCGGTGATGCCCGCAGCCACCGAAGCCGCCTGGTCGGATTGGACGTCGGCCACCACCACCCTCGCTCCCTCGGCCGCGAACAGTTCGGATGTCACCCTTCCGATGCCGCTCCCACCCCCGGTCACGATGGCCACCTTGCCTTTCATCCGGGCTGGGCCGTCCCGTCCTGCCGTGCCGTCCGTTCGAGCTGTGTCGCCCAGTGCCATTGCCGTTCTCGCCTTCCCATGGGTTCCGGATCCGCACCCTATCGTCGGCCCCCATCGTCGACCCTCGCCTCGGCCTCCGTGGTCGGCCCTCGCGTCGGCCCCCATCGTCGAGTCCCAAAACGAGGATGTGCGCTCGGATGGGATACTGGCCCCCATGTCGACGACCGGTGCTCGCCCGCTCATCGGGGTGACCACAAACCGGCAGGTCAGCTCGGGGTGGGCATGGAGCGCGACGCGGCGCTGGTTCCCGCGCCGTACGTCGACCGCGTTGCCGAGGCCGGCGGGTGGTGCCCCCCCGTTCGACGCACTGGTCGACGCGTCCCGAGGGAAGGGCAGGTCGTGAGCGAGAACACCCTCACGGTGGTGAATCCGGCCACCGAGAAGCCCATCGCCGAGCTCCCGCTCGGCGGGGTCGAGTCAGTCGACGTGGCCGTGGCCCAGGCCCGCAGGGCCTTCCCGGCCTGGCGGGCCGTCTCGCCCACGGACAGGGCCCGCCTGATGCGGCGCTTCGCCGCCCAAGTGGAAGACCACGCCGAGGAACTGGCCCAGTTGGAGACGGCGAACGTGGGCAAGCCGATCAGCGACAGCCGGGACGAGGTGGCGATGGTAGCCGAGGTGCTCCATTTCTACGCCGGTGCCGTGGACAAGCACCGCGGGGCCACGGTTCCGGTGGCCGCCGGCGTGGACCTCACCTTCAACGAGCCACTCGGGGTGGTGGCGGCCATTGTGCCCTGGAACTTCCCCATCGCCATCACGTCCTGGAAGGTGGGGCCCGCCCTGGCCACCGGGAACACCGTGGTGGTGAAGCCGGCCGAGCTCACGCCGCTCACCGCCCTCCGCCTCGAGGGCCTGGCCCTCGAGGCCGGTATCCCGCCCGGCGTCCTACAGGTCGTGGTGGGGACCGGGCCGGTAGTCGGGGCCCGGCTGGTGGAGCATGCCGACGTGGCCAAGGTCGCCTTTACCGGCTCGACCGCCGTCGGCCGCGAGATCATGGCCAAGGCGTCGAGAACCATCAAGCGGGTCACCTTGGAGTTGGGAGGGAAGTCGGCCAACATCGTCTTCGCCGACGCCGACATCGAGCGGGCGGCCGCCGCCGCTCCCGCTGGGGTGTTCGCCAATGCCGGGCAGGACTGCTGTGCTCGAAGCCGGATCCTGGTAGAGCGCCCGGCCTTCGATGAGTTCCTACAGCGGTTAGGCCAGGCCGTGGCCGACTGGCGGGTGGGTGACCCGCGGGACCCGGGCACCCAGATGGGTCCCCTGGCCTCGTCGGCTCGACGGGAGTTCGTGGCCGGTTATCTGGCTGCCGGGATGGGCCAACCCGATGGTGCCGCAGTCGAGCCAGCGTTCACCGGTCTCGAGCCGGACGGTCCTGGTTACTGGTTCCCCCCGACGGTCGTGGCCCCGGCCGAGAACCACTGGCGCCTGTCCACCGAGGAGGTCTTCGGCCCGGTCGTCGCGGTCATACCCTTCGACGGTGAGGACGAGGCCGTGCGGCTGGCCAACGACACCCCCTACGGCCTGTCCGGTTCCATCTGGACACGGGACGGAGCCCGGGCTCTGCGTATGGCCAGGGCGGTGGAGGCCGGCAACTTGTCGGTCAACTCGAACGGCTCGGTCCGAGTCCAGACCAGCTTCGGCGGCATGAAGCAATCGGGGTTCGGCCGGGAGCTCGGTCTCGAGGCGCTGGCGGCGTATTCCGAGGTCAAGAACGTCTTCATCGCCACCGAGGCCTGAGTGAGCGACCTGGTGGCCGTGGTGACCGGGGCGAGCCGGGGGCTCGGAGCCGGCCTCGCTGCCACCTTCGCCGAGCACGGATTGCGGCTCGGATTGTGTGCCCGGACCGAGCCGAGTGCACCGCAGGGGACAGGAGCGGTGACGGCACGAGTGGACGTGACCGACGCCGCCGATCTCGATCGTTTCGCATCCGCCGTCGTCGGCCGGTTCGGCCGGATCGACCTGTGGGTCAACAACGCCGGTGTCCTCGAGCCGATCGACTTCCTCATCGACGCCGACGTCCATGCACTTGCTCGCCATGTGGATGTCAACGTCACCGGGATGCTGTTGGGCAGTCGGACCTTCGCCCGTCACGTCCGGGAGCGAGAGGGGACCGGCGTCCTGGTCAACATGACCTCGGGGGCGGCTCGCACCGTCTACGAGGGCATGGCCGTCTATTGCGCCTCCAAGGCGGCCGTCGACATGGCCACAGAGGTGGTGGCCCGTGAGGAAGCTGCCCACGGCCTGGTGGCCTACGCGGTTGCCCCCGGGGTTGTCGATACCGGGATGCAGGCGCTCATGCGCGAAACCCCGGTCGAACGCCTCCCGGCGACCGGCCGATTTGTGGCCTTGAAAGAGGCCGAGGCCTTCAACTCGCCGGCTTGGGTGGCTGAGTTCCTGCTCGACCTGGTCGAAGGCACGAGGCGTCCCGAGGGCGTGGTCGTGCGGGTGCCTGACGAGCGTTGACAACGGGACCGCCCGGCAAGAGGACAGGACGGGCCAGACCCGACGGGACAGGAGAGCAGTGCGGGAGCGGACGGGCGTGAGCAGTGCAGGCGAGCTGAGGGTGTGAGCAGGGCACCGTGAGCAGAGGAGCGTGAGCGCTGCGAGGGGAGTAGAGGGGCGTCCCGGTCGTCGGTGGGAGTAACGTCCCAGGCATGTCAGACCGCTCCCGCAAGATCCTGAAACCGGCGGCCGCAGCTGGCGTCCTGGCCACGATGGCCAGCGTCTGGTGGTTCGCATTGAAGCCCAGGCGCAAGGTGAGGCTCGATCAGCCGGACAAGAAGGACTCCAAGCGCGCCTCAAAGCGGGCCAAGAAGCAGAATAAGGCCGACTAGATACTGCTGGATGAATGCCCAGCTCATGCTGGGCGGACGGCCGGTGACGACCCGGTAGTCAGCCAACGTTGGTCCAGTGGCGGACCCGTGGCGGGCAGTTAGCCCACGATGGCAGGGAGCGCCTCACCGATGGGAACGCGGACGACTACGTCGGCGAGGTCGTCGAAGCCGGTGGGCTCGGCGTTGACGATGACGATGCCCGCGCCGCCCTGGTGAGCGGTCGGAACTAGTCCGGCGGCGGGGAACACGGCCAGGCTCGATCCCACAGCGACTAGGAGGTCGCAGTCGGCGGCGGCCTGCTCGGCCCGGGCCATGTCTTCGGGCACCAGGCTCTGGCCGAAGCTGATGGTGGCCGATTTGAGGATGCCGCCACAGACCAGGCACGGTGGATCGTCCTCCCCGGCCCGGACCCGCTCGAGCGTCCCCGACATCGGGCCGCGCTGGCCGCAGGACATGCACTCCACCTCGTGCATGGTGCCGTGGATCTCCACCATCAGGGACGGGTCGGTCCCGGCGGCCTGGTGTAGCCCGTCGATGTTCTGGGTGACCACGAGGAGGACCCTGCCCTCGGCGGCCAGGCGTGCCACCGCGGCGTGCCCGGCGTTGGGCTCGGCCGCCCACGTGGGCGACTCGACCCGGTTCTTCCACGCCCGGGCTCGGACCGAGGGGTCGGCCCGGTAGGTCTGCAGGGTGGCGAGCTTCTCGGCCCCGGGGTCCTTGGTCCACAGGCCGGAGGGGCCCCGGAAGTCGGGGATCCCCGAGTCGGTCGAGATACCGGCCCCGGTCAGGACGACGATGCGCGAGGCCCGGCTCATGATGGCCCGGGCCGCCTCGACAGCAGGGTCGGTGGTCGGCACCCGGTCAGCTTGGCACGCCATGACGTCCGGTAGCCTCGGCCGGGGCCGGGCATGATGCCGGCGCTGGAGGACCGGCGCCCGCCGTGGTGGCCGCACCCCTCCCCGTCCCCGAGGAGCCGCCATGACCGATCGCCCCGTCGTCGAGGTGTTGACCAGCGAGGAGGCAGAGGTTCGACAGCGGCGTGCCGCCGGGGCGCTGGCTGCGGCCGGCCTGGGTCCTGGGGACCGTGTCGCCTTCTGCCTGTCCTCCTCGGCCGGGCTGCTCTGCGCCGTCCTCGGCGCCCTACGCTCCGGGGTGGTGCCGGTGCTGCTCAACGCCACCTTGGTCCAATCTGAGCGGGAGGCACTGGTGGCCGACGCCCGACCGTCGCTCACCATCACCGATGAGGCCGGGCTTGCCGCCCTCGACGGAGGCCCGGCGATGGACCTGTCGCCCTACCCGCGGGCTCGGCCGATGCACTACACCTCGGGCACGACCGGTCGGGCCAAGGGCGTGTGGACCGGCGTGTGGGGCGAGCCGACGGCGGCCGCCGCCTTCGCCGACGAGGCCGACCTGTGGGCCTTCGGCCCGAGCGACGTGCATCTGGTCTGCTCGCCGATGTTCCACTCGGTATCCATCCGTTTCGCCGCCGGCACCCTGCTGTCCGGCGGGACCTGTGTCATCCTCGGCCGCTTCGACGCGGCCGAGGCCCTCCAGGCCCTCTCCGGCCGGGCCGGGGTGGTCCCCACGACAACGTTCATGGCTCCGGCCGCCCTCCAGCGGCTCCTGGGTCTCGGAGATGCCCTGCCCCGGCGCTTCGACTCGCTCCGTCTGTTGGTCCACGCCGGCTCGCCGTGCCCACCGGTGGTCAAGCGGGCCGCCCTGGACCGGGTGGGCCCCGACGTGCTGTGGGAGTTCTACGGCTCGACCGAGGGCCAGTTCACGGCGTGCTCGTCGACCGAGTGGCTCGATCGACCTGGGACCGTCGGTCGGGCCCGGGCCGGGCGCCGGCTGACGGTGGACGGCGACGGCACGGTCTGGTGCCGTGGCCCCGAGTTCGCCCGCTTCGTCTACTGGGACGATGAGGCGAAGACGGCGGCGGCCTGGCGGGACGGCAGCTTCACGGTGGGGGACATCGGGAGGCTCGATCCCGAGGGCTACCTCTATCTCGACGGTCGCCGCGACGACCTCATCATCAGCGGCGGGGTGAACGTCTACCCGGCCGAGGTGGAGGCAGCCCTGGCCGAGGTCCCCGGGGTGGCCGAGGTGGCCGTGTTCGGTGTGCCCGACGGGACCTGGGGGGAGCGGGTGTGCGCCGCCGTCGTGGCCGAGGTCGGGAAGTTCGACGTCGGGCTCCTCCGGGCCCGGGCCGAGGCCCGCCTGGCGCCCTACAAGCGGCCCAAGGAGTACATCGTCACCCCCTCGCTGCCCCGGACGGCCACGGGGAAGCTGCAGCGCCGGTTGGTGCCCGGTGCCCTCGGTTTCGGAGACGGCGCCCGATGAGGGAGAATCGGGCAATGACCCCTGCGCCGTCCGGTCCGCCATTGGCGACCGTCAATCCCACGACGGGCGAGACGCTGCAGCGATTCGAGCCGCTCGACGCGGCCGAGGTCGAGGCCCGGCTGGCCCGGGCGGCTGCGGCGGCATCGGCGTGGGCGGCCACACCGGTGGGCGACCGCTCCCGATTGCTGATCACCGTGGCCGAGCTGCTCGAGGGGGAGCTTCCCGACATCGCCCACACCCTCACCACCGAGATGGGCAAGCCGTTCGCCCAGGCCAAGGGCGAGGTGGCCAAGTGCGCCAGCGCCTTTCGGTGGTACGCCGAGCACGGGCCGCCTTCATCGCCGACGAGGAGGTGCCCATCGAGGGGGCGCGGGGTCTGATCCGCTACCAGCCCCTCGGACCGGTGCTGGCCATCATGCCCTGGAACTTCCCCCTGTGGCAGGTCGTCCGGTTCGCCGCCCCCGGCATCCTGGCCGGCAACGTCGGGCTCTTGAAGCACGCGCCCAACGTCCCCCGCACCTCGCTGCTCCTCGAGGACCTGTTCCGCCGGGCCGGTGCACCGGCCGGCGTGTTCCAATCCCTGCTCATCGGTACCGACCAGGTCCCGGCCATCATCGCCGACCCGCGGGTGAAGGCGGTCACCCTGACCGGCAGCGTCGGTGCGGGCCGCGCCGTCGGGGGACAAGCCGGAGCCGCGGGCAAGAAGGTGGTGCTCGAGTTGGGCGGGAGCGACCCGTTCATCGTCCTCCCCTCGGCCGACCTCGACCGGGCCATCCCGGTGGGGGTCGAGGCCCGGGTGCAGAACAACGGCCAGTCGTGCATCGCGGCCAAGCGGTTCATCGTGCACGAGTCGGTGGCCGACGCCTTCACCGAGGGGTTCGTCGCCGGGATGGAGGCCCTCTCGGTCGGCGACCCCTTCGACCCGGCCACCGAGGTCGGGCCGCTGGTCACCGCGGTGGCGAGAAACACCATCGAGGAGCAGGTGGAAGACGCCCGGTCCAAGGGGGCTGCGATCCTCTGCGGAGGCGAGCGCGTGGTCGGGCCGGGCGGCGCCGGCCATCCCGGCTTCTTCTACCGGCCGACGGTCATCACCGGCATCACCCCGGGGATGCGGGTGGCCGCCGAAGAGGTGTTCGGGCCCGTGGCCCTCCTCTTCCGGGTGTCGAGCGCCGATGAGGCCCTGGCCGTGGCGAACGGCACCGAGTTCGGCCTGGGCTCGAGCGTGTGGACCAACGATCCCGACGAGCAGAGCCGGTTCGTGAACGACCTGGAGGCGGGCCTCGTCTTTGTGAACGGCATGGTCGCCTCGATGACCCCCCTTCCCTTCGGGGGGATCAAGAGCTCGGGACACGGTCGCGAGCTGTCGGCCCACGGCATCCGGGAGTTCTGCAACATCAAAGCGGTCTCGGTCGCCTGAGGGCCGTCCACGGGCCGGCCGGTCTCAGGCCAGTGCCAGACTGAGCAGGTGCCTGCCTATCTGGATCATGCGGCAACCACGCCGATGCGGAGCGAGGCGGTGGGGGCCATGCTGCCCTTCCTCACCGAACGGTTCGGGAACCCGTCGGGGGGGCACGGCGACCGCCCGCGACGCCCGCCTGGCGCTCGACGACGCCCGCGAGGTGGTCGCTGCCGCCCTTGCCGTCGACCCCGGCGAGGTGGTGTTCACCAGCGGTGGCACCGAGGCCGACAACCTGGCCGTGCTCGGGGGCCTGGCAGCACGGGCGGCCCGAGGCCGATCGGTGGGGCCGATCGTGTGCACGGCCATGGAGCACCACGCCGTCCTGAACGCCTGCCGGGCTGCGGCCGCACGGTTCGGGGTCGAGCTGCGCGAGGTGCCGAGCACTGCGTGCGGCGTCGTCGACCTCGAGCAACTGGCCGACGCCTGCACGCCGGAGGTCAGCCTGGTGAGCGTGATGGCCGTCAACAACGAGATCGGGACCATCCAGCCACTCGATGAGGTGGCCCCTCTGGTCGCGCGAGCGATCGCCCGATGCCCTTGTCCACAGCGACGCGGTCCAAGCCGCCCCGTGGCTCGACATGGCCGACCGGTGCGCACCGGTCGACCTGGTCGCCATCAGCGCTCACAAGTTCGGCGGCCCCAAGGGGATCGGGGCCCTGGCCGCCCGGGGCGGCGTGCCCCTCGATCCGATCATCCACGGCGGCGGCCAGGAGCGGGAGCGGAGGAGCGGGACTCCCGACGTGGCCGGGATCGTGGCGATGGCCGAGGCCCTCCGCATCACGGGCGAACAGCGGTGCGAGGCGTCGGCCCGGATCGGCGCTCTCCGGGACCGATTGGTCGACGGGCTGCTCGACCGGGTCGATGGGGCCACGCCGACGGCCGACAGGTCGTGCACCGTCGCCGGTATCGCCCATCTCCGGGTTGCCGGCGTGGAGAGTGAGGCCCTGCTGGTCCTCCTCGACCAGGCCGGGTTGGCGGTTTCGGCCGGCGCATCCTGCTCGAGCGGCGCGGTCGAGCCCAGCCACGTGCTCCTGGCCATGGGGCTCAGCCGGGAGGAGGCCCGAACGGGGATCCGCTTCTCGCTCGGGCACACCACGACGGCCGACGAGGTTGACCTGGCCCTGGCCGCCGTCCCGGACGCCGTCTCGCAACTGCGAAACTGAACGGGTGCGAGTTCTCGTTGCCATGTCGGGAGGGGTCGACTCCTCGGTCGCCGCGGCCATGCTGGCCGACCACCTCGGGCCGGCCAACGTGGTGGGGGCCACGCTGAAACTGTGGGGCGGGAGCTCCGACTCGGGGTGCTGCTCAGTTGCCGATGTCGACGATGCCCGCCGGGTGGCCGATCAGTTGGGACTGGTCCATCACGTCTTCAACTTCGCCGACGACTTCGAGGCGCGGGTGGTGACGCCCTATGTGACCGGCCACGCCGAGGGCCGGACCCCCAACCCCTGCATCGAGTGCAACCGGCACCTCAAGTTCAATCGGCTCATGGACCGGGCCATGGTCCTCGGGTTCGACGCGGTGGCCACCGGTCATCACGCCCGGCGGGCCACCACCACCACCGGACGCTTCCGGCTCCGCCGGGGGGCCGACCCGTTGAAGGACCAGTCCTACGTGCTGTCCATGCTGGGCCAGGACCAGCTGGCCCGTTGCTCGTTCCCGGTGGGCGATCTCACCAAGCAGCAGGTGCGGAGCGAAGCGGCCCGACTCGGCCTGCGCACGGCCACCAAGCCGGACAGCCAGGATGTCTGCTTCATCCGCTCGGACGAGGGGCGCCGAGGCTTCCTGGGCGATCGCTTGCCCCTCCACCCCGGACGCCTGGTCGACCATCGCACCGGCGACGACCTCGGCCCGGTCGAGGACCTGGAGCTGGTCACCGTGGGCCAGCGCCGGGGCATGGGCCACGGCCGCGACGGCCGGCGGCGTTACGTCACCGCGGTCGACCTGACCGCTCGCCGGGTCCTGGTCGGGCCGCCGGAGTCGGCCAACGCGCCCGGCGTCGAGCTTCATACCGTGACCTGGGTGGACGAGGTCTGGCCGGACGGTGCTCGAGCCATCGCCCAGTGCAGCGCCCATGGCGTGCCAGTGGGATGCGAGATCGCCCATCATGGCCACGAAGGGCTGTCCGTCCGCTTCGACGACCCCCAGCGCCGCATCGCGCCGGGGCAGACGGTCGCCCTCTACGACCTGGCGGACCCCGGGTTGGTGGTCGGATCGGGGATCGCCCGTTGAGCCCGCCGTCAGCGAGGAAGCCGAAGGGATCCGCCAGGACGCCCGGCGAACCGAAGGGATCCGCCAGGACGCCCGGCAGACCGAAGGGATCCGCCAGGACGCCCGGCAGACCCGGCGTAACACAGGAGTCGAAGGAGCCCGGGGGGGAGCCCGCCACCACGGAGCCCACCACCACGGAGCCCCCCACCACGGAGCCCACCACCACAAGGACCCGGGACCTCGATCCTGCGACCAGGGCCGGTGAGCTGCGCGCCCTCATCGAATACCACAACCAGCGCTACCACCAGCTTGACGCGCCCGAGATCCCCGACGCCGAGTACGACGCCTTGGTCCGCGAGCTGCGTGATATCGAGGCCAACCACCCCGACCTGGCCACCCCGGGCTCGCCGACACAGTCGGTGGGGGCCCCGCCGTCCACCCTGTTCTCGCCGGTGGAGCACCGGGTACCGATGATGAGCCTGGACAACGCCTTCATGCCCGACGAGCTTCAGGCCTGGGCCGACCGGTTGGCCAAGAGCGTCCCGACCAGCACCGCCTTCGTGTGCGAGCTGAAGATCGACGGGCTGGCCATGTCCCTCACCTATCGGGACGGGCGCTACGTGCAGGCGGCCACCCGGGGCGACGGCCGTACCGGCGAGGACGTCACGGCCAACGTGGCCACCATCGGGGCCGTACCCCAGGTGCTCTCGGACGAAGTGGGCACTCCTCCCGCCGTCATCGAGGTCCGGGGCGAGGTCTACATGCCCCTTCCCGCCTTCGAAGAGCTGAACCGCAGGCAGGAGGCGGCCGGGGCCAAGGTGTTCGTCAACCCCCGGAACTCGGCCGCCGGCTCGCTCCGGCAAAAGGATGCCTCGGTGACCGCGTCGCGCGAGCTGTCGTTCTGGTCGTACCAAGTGGGCGACCTGGAGCCGGCACCGGGGGAAGCCCTGCCGGTGGAGCTGACCGGCAGCCATTCGGACACCCTGGCCTGGTTGGGCCGGGCCGGGTTCCCGGTCAACCCCGAAGTGCGGGTGGTCCAGGGCCTGGAAGAGGCCCTCGAGCGCTGTCGCTATTGGGAGGAGCACCGCCACGACCTGGACTACGAGATCGACGGCGTGGTGATCAAGGTCGACGACCTTGCCCTCCGGCGCCAGCTCGGCTCCACCGCCCACGCCCCCCGCTGGGCCATCGCCTACAAGTTCCCGCCCGAGGAGCGGACCACCCGGCTCAACGACATAGCCGTGTCCATTGGGCGTACGGGCAAGGCCACGCCGTTCGCCGTACTGGAGCCGGTGTTCGTCAGCGGTTCCACTGTGTCCCTTGCCACCCTCCACAACGAGGACCAGGTCGCCCTCAAGGACGTCCGGCCCGGGGACACGGTCATCGTGCGCAAGGCCGGCGACGTGATCCCCGAGGTGGTGGGGCCGGTGCTGGGGCCGGGGGCCGGCACCGCCGGGGACGCAGCGGGCGGTGCGGTAACGGGGGGTGCCGGCGCGGATGGTAAGACAGCGGGTCAGGCGGTCGCGGGTGGTGCGACAGCTGATGGTGCGACAGCTGATGGTGCGACAGCGGGTGGTGCGACCGCGGCTGGTGCGGCGGCGGGGGCGAATGGTTCGGCGGGCGGCAGGAGGGGACGCCGGCCCCGCCGGGCCGGCCCGTGGAAGTTCCCCACCACGTGCCCGAGCTGCGGCAGCCCGCTGACCCGGCTACCAGGGGAGAGCGACACGTTCTGCACCAATCTCGACTGCCCGGCCCAGCGGGTCCAGCGGATCGCCCACTTCGGCTCCCGCTCGGCCATGGACATCGAAGGGCTGGGTGAGCAGCGGGTGCAGCTGTTCGTCGGCTCAGGCATGTTGAACGACGTGGCCGACCTTTATTCGTTCACCGCCGAGTCGCTGTCGGGATTGGAGGGCTTCGGCGCCCTCTCAGCCGCGAACCTGGTGTCCGCCATCGACACTTCGCGCACCCGCCCGCTGCACCGCCTACTGATAGGCCTCGGTATCCGCCACCTCGGCCAGGTCGGCTCGCTGGCCCTGGCCCGGTCCCTCGGGGACCTCGACGCCATCATGGCGGCGACCGAGGAGACGCTCGCCGCCGTTGACGGCGTCGGCCCGGTGATCGGCGCCAGCGTGAAGCGTTGGTTCGATTCCGAGCCCAACCGGGCAGTGGTGGAGCGGCTGCGTTCTGCCGGACTGACCCTGGAGGAGCCCGGCGGGGCCATCGGTGCCGGGGGAGCGGGTGAAGGGGGGACGGGTGGAGGGTTGGAGTCCTCGGTGCTCCAGACGTTGGCAGGCAAGTCGGTGGTGGTCACCGGCACGCTGGAGGCCTTCACCCGGGAAGAAGCGGAAGAGGCCATTCTGGCCCGGGGCGGCAAGTCCCCGGGCAGCGTGTCCAAGAGGACCTTCGCCGTCGTGGTCGGGGCCGAGCCGGGGGCCTCCAAGGTGACCAAGGCCGAGACCCTGGGGGTGCCCATGATCGATGGGGAAGCGTTCGCCGACCTGCTGGAGTCGGGGGTGCTGAAGCCCGGCGAGTCCAATGGTGACCCCCTCCCCGATGCATGATCGTGCCGGCTCGACGCCGACGACCGTCGGTGGGCAGGATGGCGTCCGGAACACCATGAGAAGGACCAAAAAGCAGTGAAAATCTGGACGAAGGGCGGGCACCCTCCACCGAAAGTGCCGAGGGGGTCGGTACCCTAGGCACGAAGATGCCGGGCATCACCGACTCCATCGGGCGGGTCCTCGGCGACCGTTACCGACTCTTGACCGCCTTGGGCACGGGCGCGTCCGCGCACGTGTACCTGGCCGAGGACATCTCCCTCCACCGCCAGGTGGCCATCAAAGTCCTCCACCCGTCCCTGGCCGGAGACAGCGCCTTCTTGAAGCGGTTCCGAGCCGAGGCCCGGGCAGCGGCCGCCCTCAACCATCCCAACATCATGCAGGTGTTCGACTGGGGCGAGCAGGAGCAGGAGCCCTACCTCGTCCTCGAGTTCCTCTCCGGTGGGAGCCTGCGGCAGATTTTCGACACCGGGGTGTTGCTCACGCCCGAACAGGCAGTGCGGGTGGGCGTCGAGGCCGCGGCCGGACTCGACTTCGCGCACCGCCGGGGGCTCGTGCACCGGGACATCAAGCCGGCGAACTTGCTGCTCGGAGGCGAGCACCGCCTCCGGATCGCCGACTTCGGCCTAGCCCGGGCCCTGGCCGAGGCGGCCTGGACGGAACCGGCCGGGGCCGTGCTGGGGACGGCCCGGTACGCAGCACCGGAGCAGGTGGAGGGCAAGCCGCTCGACGGGCGGGCCGACGTCTACGCCCTCACCCTCGTCCTCTATGAAGGGGTTACCGGCGAGGTGCCATTCTCGAGCGACACCACCATCGCCACGCTCATGGGCCGCGTCAACACGCCGCTCCCACCCCATGAGCGGCTCGGCCCACTGAACCAGGTCCTGGCCCTGGCTGGCGCTCCCGACCCGGGCGAGCGCTACACGGCGGCCGAGATGGCCGCCCGGCTCCAGGAGCTGGGCACCACGCTCCCGCCGCCCATGCCCCTTCCCATCGCCCAGGAAGTCCCCCGTCGAGGCCCCTGGGGCCGCCGGGTCGCGGGTGCTGCGGCCCTGGGCGGTGCCGTGGGTGGTACTGCCGGTGCTGCCGCTGCTGCCGCTGCTGCCGCTGCTGGGGGTGCTGCCGGTGTTGGGGGTGCTGCCGGCGTGGTGGGAGTGGGCGGCGGTGCGGGTCCTGCGCGAGCGGGCGATGAGGGCCCTCCAGGAGCAGGCGATGCGGGTGTCGGTGGCTCTCCGGGCCTGGGCAGCTCTGTGGGCGGTGCGGGCCTTGGCACCGGTGCCGACGCCGGCGGTGCAGGTGGGGAACGCGGGCCTGCCGGCGGGGGCGGTGCTGCGGGCGGGCCTGCCGGCGGGGGCGGGCCTGCCGGCGGGGGCGGCGCTGCGGGCGGTACTGCTGGGGGCGGAGCCGGCGGGGGCGGCGCGGTTGGGAACGGTAGGCCCGATGTCGCCGGTGATTCCGGTGTGGACGATCGCACCGACGGGGTCCCCGATTCCGGTGCCGCCGCCGGCCCCGTGGTGGCGCGGCCGGGGCTGCCATCAGAATCGGTGACAGCTCGGCTGCCGGCCTCGATGGCTGGATCCGAGGCCGGGCCGACCGTCGATCCACAGGCGGCCTCGGTTCCGGGTACGTCGGGTCATCCCGCACCCACCCTCCCGGTCTTCGGCGACGACCCGGACCGGACTGAGTTAGGCATCCCGGCCGCCGCGCTGGAGGCCCTCGGCCGCGCCACCAGCGCTACGAGGGGTGTGAGCGCGACCACGGGTGCAAACGCCACCAAGGGGGTGTTCGACTTCGAGGCCGGCGCCCCGGGCGGCGCCACGAAGATCAAGCGAGCGAAGCGTGCGAGCGGGGCCAATCGGAGGCCAAAGGCGCCCAGGCCGAGGAGGCCGATCGGGCTTCGTCGCCGGCGGTGGCCCTGGGTGTTGGGCATCGTCATCGTGGTGCTCGCCCTATTGGGGGCCGGCGCGGCCTGGGCCGTGCACGAAAAGGTGTTCACGCCCAGCCACGCCATTCCCTCGCTGACCGGCCAGACGGTGGCCGAAGCACGCGCTGCCGTGGCTCCGAGCCACTTCACCGTGCAAGAGAGCGGCCATCATTCCGACATCACCGTGCCCGCGGGCAAGATCATCAGCCAGACCCCGGCCTCTGCGCCAGCCCACGGGCCGCCGGTCATGGCCAAGGAGGGACTGGTCATCAACGTGGTGGTGTCGGACGGCCCGCCCCCCGTGAACTTCCCCGACCTGACCACGTTCTCGAGCTGCAGCGATGCCATCAAGGCGCTCCAGGCCCTGCACCTGGTCGGGGTGTGCCCGCCGGCCAACCAGCAGTACAGCGACTCGGCTCCGGCTGGCGCCATCCTCGGGTCCACCCCGTCGGGCACTGCGCCGTACGGCTCCACCGTGGTCATCGCCACCTCGAAGGGCCACCAGCCGGTGGCCATCCCCGACGTGTCCGGCCAGACCTACTCCGCCGCGGCGGGAGCGCTGCAAGCAGCAGGGTTCGTGGCCACCCAGCAGCAGTCGTACAACTCGAGCGTTGCCTCCGGGTCGGTGATCGGTACCAACCCCGATCCGAGCGCGGGCCCCCAGCCTTACGGCTCCACCGTGACGGTCAACGTGTCCCTCGGACCTCAGCCCGTCCCCATCCCCTCGGGGCTGAATGGCCTCACCGTGGCCAAGGCGACGGCGGCTCTGCAGGCCGCGGGCCTGACTGTGGGCAGCGTCTTCGGACCGGCCACGGGCAAGGTCTTCGACACCGACCCTGCTGTCGGGGCCCAGGTTCAGCCGGGCTCGCCGGTCAACCTGTACACGAAATGACCGATACCGGTCTCGCCCCCGAGTGGGGGCAGGCGTCGGGCGGCCGGCCGCGGGGCCGGCCGTGACCGGAACCGGGCGCGACCCCGAGTGCGAGCTGTGCGAGGCGGCCCGCATGACCGAGTGGTTCCACGAGGACGAGGTGTGCTGGGTGGCCGACTGCGAGGTGTGCTCGGTGCCCATGGTGGTATGGAAGCGCCACGGCACCGAGCCGCCCCCAGAAGAGGTCGAGCACATGCTGGCCCGCCTGGCCGCCGTGGCCGACCAACGCCTGGGGGTCGACGTCTGGTCCTTCGACCGGGTCATGCGCCAGATCCCCGACCACTTCCACGCCCACGCCCGGGACCCCGACTGGTGGTACCGGCGGATGCGCCGTTGATCAAGTACCTGGGGTCCAAACGAAGACTGGTGCCGGCCCTGACCGAGCTGTGCCGGGCTTCGGGCGCCCGCACTGCCGTCGACCTGTTCACCGGAACGACCCGGGTGGCCCAGGCCTTCAAGGGCGAGGGCGCCTGCGTCACCGCCGTCGACTCGTCCCGCACCGCCCACGTGCTGGCCCAGACCTACGTGGCCACCGATCTCGACGACCCGGCCGTCTCACCGGCGATCCTGGCCGATGCGGTGCGCTGGTTGAACGGCCTTCCCGGTGAGCCGGGCTATGTCACCGAGACCTTCTGCGTGTCGTCGAGGTACTTCCAGCCGGAGAACGGGGCGCGCATCGACGCCATCCGTAACGCCATCGAGGCCGAGTTCGCCGGGACACCGCTCTGGCCTGTCCTCATCACCAGCCTGCTGGAGGCGGCCGACCGAGTGGACTCCACGACCGGGCTGCAGATGGCCTACCTGAAGCAGTGGGCCGATCGCTCCTATCGGCCGATGGAGCTTCGGGTCCCCGATCTCCTGGCCGGCCCCGGTGGTGCCGTCCGGGGCGACGCACTGTCCCTGGTCGCGGGCCGCCGGCTCGATCCCTGCGACCTGGCCTACCTCGATCCCCCCTACAACCAGCACCGCTACGACGCCAACTACCACGTGTGGGAGACGGTGATCGAGTGGGATGAGCCGGAGCACTACGGAGTGGCGTGCAAGCGGGCGGACATCAGGGACACGGTGGGCCGGAGCCCGTTCAACAGCCGCCGTACCATGCCCGACGCCCTGGCCGGAGTGGTCGCGGCCGTGGACGCCGACGTGATCGTGCTGTCCTACAACGACGAGTCGTGGCTCTCCCTGGCCGAGCTGTACGACCTGTGCCGGCCCCGGGGTCAGGTCGAAGTGCTGGCCTTCGACTCGGCCCGCTATGTCGGCGCCCAGATCGGCATCCACGACCCGAAGGGCCGGAAGGTGGGCAGGGTCTCACACCTCCGCAATACGGAGTATGTCCTAGTGGCGGGGGAGCGGGGCCGGGTCCGGGCCATGGCTGGGGCGGTGGCCATGGCCGGGCTCGGCAGCCCGGTCGGGCCGGGCTCGGCTGTCGTCCCGACGTGACCATGACGAGCAGGTCCCGACAGCCCCCCGGCCCGGGTCCGACTGTCGTCGCGAGGCGACCAGGACCAGCAGACCTTGGCCCATGTGGGCTTGACCGGTCCGTCAACGCCCTGACAACGTGGCCGCACTCGTAGCATGCGAAAGGGACCGACGTCATGGGTGCACTGGATGGGCGGGTAGCGGTCATCACCGGCAGCGGCCGGGGGATCGGCCGGGAGCACGCATTGTTGTTCGCGGCCGAAGGGGCCAAGGTGGTGGTCAACGACCTCGGCGGCTCGGTTGACGGTTCCGGTGATGACCGTTCGGCGGCCCAACAGGTCGTCGACGAGATCACCGCCGGCGGCGGGCAAGCCATCGCCAACGGCGACGATGTCACCGACTGGGACGGGGGCAAGCGACTGATCGACTCAGCCATCGAGGCCTACGGCGACCTCCACGTCCTGGTCAACAACGCCGGCATCCTCCGCGACCGCGTCCTGGTCAACATGTCCGAAGAGGAGTGGGACTCGGTCATCCACGTGCACCTGAAGGGTCATTTCGTGCCCACCCGGCACGCCGCCGCCTATTGGCGGGAGCAGACCAAGGCGGGCAAGGAGGTCAGAGCGGCCGTGGTGAACACGTCGTCCACCTCGGGCCTGCTGGGCAATCCGGGGCAGTCCAACTATGGGGCGGCCAAGGCGGGGATCGGCGCCTTCACCACCATTGCCGCCGAGGAGCTCTCCCGGTACGGCGTCCGGGTGAACGCCATCGCCCCGGCCGCTCGCACCCGCATGACCGAGCAGACCCCCGGATTGTCGGACATCGTGCAGGCCCCCAAGGATGCGGCCCAGTTCGACTCCTGGGACCCGGCCAATGTCTCGCCCCTAGTGGCCTACCTGTCGACCGAGGGGTGCCCGGCCAACGGCAAGGTGTACTTCATCCAGGGTGGCCAGATCCGGCTCTTCAAGCCGTGGACGATGACGGACACGCTGGAAAAGGACGACCGCTGGACGGTGGCGCAGCTGCAGACGGAGATGCAGCGCCTGGACGGCTGACGTGAGACCGGGGGCCGGGCCGGAGCGGCCAGCGTCTCCCGAACCCCTGGAGCCCCGTGCGTCGGCCGAGACGCCCGGGCGCACAGCGTCGGCCGAGACGCCCGGGCGCACAGCGTCGGCCGAGACGCCCGGGCGCACAGCGTCGGCCGAGACGCCCGGGCGCACAGCGTCGGCCGAGACGCTCGAGCGCACAGCGCTCAGCCTCGAGTCGGGGGCAGGGGCGGGGGCCGAAGGCGGCGTCATCGTCCCCTGGCCCGTCCTGTTGCGTCATCGGGCCCACGATCGGGTCCGCTCCTCGGACCGATACCAGTGGTGGGTGCTGTGGACCGTGCTGGCCGGCCTGTTGTCGGTCAACATCACCTTCACCGTATTCGTGGTGGCGCTGCCCAAGGTGGCCGGCGAGCTCCACACCTCGGTCTCCACTCTGACCTGGACGTCGACCGGCCCGCTGTTGGCCTTCGGAGTAGCCGCGCCCGTACTGGGGAAGATCGGCGACGTCTGGGGCCTCCGGCGTCTGTACCTATGGGGACTGGTCGGTGCCGCTGTCTGTGTCGTGCTCACCGCAACGGCCCCCTCCGCCGGGGTGCTCATCACCGCCCGGGTGCTAGACGGCGTCGAGGGGGCGGCAACCGGGGCGGCGTCGATGGCCCTCATCCTGCAGGTGTTCTCCGCGGAGGACCGGGTCAAGGCCATGGGCTGGTGGGCCCTGGTGGGCGCCGGCGGCCCGGTCATCGGGGTGACGGTCGGCGCGCCCATCATCCAGTACCTCGGTTGGCGGGCTCTCTTCTGGTGCGAGTTGCCGCTGATGGCGATGGCCATGGTCCTGGCCGTGGTCGTACTGCCCGGCCATACCATGCAGCACACCGCAGAAACGGCGTTGGAGACCGGGGCGACCGTCCCCGAGGAAGCGGTGGATGGCGGAGCCGACCCGGTCGCCCCGTCCGACCCGGGTTCGCCACGCACGGTTGGCCGCCGGCCGTCGCTGTGGCGGCTGGACTGGGCCGGCTCGGGGTTGCTTTCGTTGGCCGTGGTCGCGGGGCTCTTGGGCCTCAACCAGGCCCCGACCTGGGGCTGGACCTCTCCTGCCACACTGGCCATGGCCGCACTCTGCGTGCTCGGGTCGCTGGCCTTCGTCGCCCATGAACGGCGTACTCCCGAACCCCTGATCCCGCTCCGGTACTTCCTGATCCGGAACTTCACCTTCCCGTTGGGAGCCCGGGCGCTTACCAACTTCTCCTACATGGGTGGCTTCTTCTTGTTCCCCATCCTCATGGAGCGGGTCTATGGCTACAGCGAGACACGGGCCGGGCTGGAGTCGACGGCCAGACCGCTGATGTTCTCGATCGTGGCGCCGCTGGCCGGTTACGCCGCCGTCCGGGTGGGCGAGCGCCTGTCATCGGTTGTCGGGGCGCTGATCCTCGCCGTGTCCATGATCCTGTTCACCCAACTCGGCCAGCAACCCTCATTGGTACTGATCCTGGCCGCGCTTTCCCTGTCCGGTGTGGGTATCGGGATCGTCACGCCGTCCACGGCGGCATCAGCGTCGAACGAGGTTCGGCCCGAGGAGCTTGGGGTGATGAGTGCCGCCCAGCAATTGGTGACCCAGATTGGTGTGGTGGCGGGGATACAGGTCATGGAGACCGTCCAGGCATCGAGCCACACGACGGCCGGCGCGCTGGGCTCGTTCCACCGCGCCTTCCTGGTCGGCGCGGTGGTCGCCGTACTGGCCGCACTGTCCGCGGTGTTCATGCGCGACACCGAGCGGCCGAGTCGCAACGGCGTCCACGCCGAGAGCTCGCCGTAGGGGCGGTGGGACAAAGAGCGCAGTGCAAGAGGTAGGCGCGGTGGAACAAACAGCGCGTTGGAACAAAGAGCGGGGTGGAACAAAGAGCGGGGTGGAACAAAGAGCGGGGTGGAACAAAGAGCTTGTGCCGTCAGTGGCGGGACATGGTGAGAAACGCGGGGGTTGCTCACCCGATTTGCGGCGGCGGCCGCTGCGGCTTGGTTCCGGGCTGGTTCCGCAGCCGGTTATGGAATCCGCAGAGGAGCCTGCCGTTCTCCTGGTTGGTGGGGCCGCCCTCGGCGTAGGGGATGATGTGGTCGACCTGGCACGGTCTCGACCCGTCGCAGTAGGGGTGGGTGCAGGTCCGGTCCCGGAGCTCGATGGCCCTCCGGGTCGCCCCGGTGAACAGCCGGGCCCTCTCGCTCACCTCCACCCGCTGGTCGGGAGCGAACACGGCCCGCTCGAGGTAGGCCTCATCGAGCAGGGGCACGAGGGCCCCCGGGGCCAAGACGGTGCCGTTGGCCAGCTCGCAGACCCGCCCGGCGAGCGTTCGGAAGTCGACCAGGACCGAGAGGAGCGGGGCCGGGCGCTTCCCGTTCTTCGGGGCCGTCCTCGACCGGGTGGCCATCTCGGCCAGGGCGTCACAGCGCCGTTGGCCCGGGGTCCGCTCGAGGTCGGAGGCGGTGGGCTCGTGGCCCAGGCGCTCGGTGGCCTTCGCCCAGTCGGCCTCGAAGAGCTCGTCTTCCAACCGGGAGAGCTCCTCGGAGACGGCCGTCCCCGAGAGGGGGTCCATGGTCATGTGCCCGAGCCACATCCCGTCGAAGCTCTTCTCCACATAGACATCCCGGGCGGCCAGGCGCTTGTCGTGGCTCGTCTCGGTCCCGTCGGGGTCGGCCAACTGGTGCCAGTAGGAGACCGCCCGCACGTAGTGGTCAAACGACAGCGAGGCGGCCTGGTCACAGAGGACCTGTTCGTCTCGGGCCAGGGCCTCTTCGGTCACCGGGTTGGCCAGCGCGGCCACCGTGTCGATATGGGCCGCGTTGATGGCCCCGCTCGACCAGGCCCGGGCAAAGGCCGGCAGGTGGGAGAGGGCCCGGCCCCGGCGGACGAGGGCCCGGGCCTGGCCGGTCGGGATCCGGCTCCGGCGGGCCAACCAGGCCGCCGCGGTCCTCGCCCCGTCGGGGGCCCAGTCCCCCGAGGCGTCAAACGAGGCGGCGGCCTCGGCCACCACGGCATCGAGGCGGGCCCGCTGGGTCATGAGGGCCTCGATCGACTCGGGGTCGGCCGGGACCAACGGCCCGGCGTGGGCCAGGCGGTCGATCGCCTCGGTCAGGGTCTGGATATCGACATCCACGACCCCATTCCACCATCCGGGTGTAACGCGGCCCCGGGGCCTGCGGCGTGGGGCCCCCGGTGCGGTTTCGGGACTTGCCGGGCGGGATCCGAGCTCAACTCGCCGCACGGGGTTGGACCTCAACCGGGAGGGTGCACGAAGCCGCACTCCTGGAGCCTCAGGGGAGCCGACCCTTGGGCCCGGGGCTTACTCGGTGATGGCCTTGATCCGGGCCGCGACTTCGGCGGTCGACGGATCGGCCACGCCACCTTGGAGGGCGAGGAGCTTGGCCATATCTCCTTCCACCTTGATCTTGCCGGCCATGAACGCCTGCATACCCGCTTGAGGATTGCCTTCGATGAGGATGGCCTTGGCGATGTCGTACTCAAGGGTGACGGTGAGGTCGACCGGGTCGACGTGCCCCACATCCAGCTGCAGCTCGCCGGAAGAGGTATCCAGGTGGGCGTCCAGGGTCCCGGATTCGAAGGGCACACCGGTGATGACCAGGTTCATCCGCACCGAATGCCCGATCGAGGTGCCCTTTCCGTCGTACTCGAGCGCGTATGGCCCGCGCCTCCACGAGCCAGGGATCGCTCAGAAACGGATGAGTGGCCATGCTTGCGGTGCTCCTTGCCTGCTCGACGGTTCGATCTCGACCGTGGGTTCTCGACGGCTCGCTGCCCGGCGATTTCGCTTTCGACGGGTGACAACTGCCGGGCCACCCTATCGCCAGCCGCCCGGGGGCCGTCGCTCTGCGGGCGCTCGCGGCCCTATCGTCGGGGCCGCCCGGGGATCGTCGCTCTGCGGTTGCTCGCAGACCGTGGCCGGCCTCTTGTCGGCCGTCCGGGGACCGTCGCTCTGCGGTCGCACCGGTGGTCGACCGGTAGCATGCCCAGTCGTGACCGCTCCGATCATTCCTGGTGCCGAGCCATGGTCCTCCGACGGAGGTCCCCAAGGCGTACTCGTACTCCACGGGTTCACTGGCAACCCCCAGTCCATGCGCCCACTGGCCGAGGCTCTGGCCTCGGCCGGGTTCACCGTCGACCTGCCCCTGCTCCCGGGCCACGGCACCGCGGTCGACGACATGGTGCCTACCCGCTGGGCGGACTGGTCGAAGGCTGCCGATGAGGCCTACCAGGCATTGGCGGCGCGCTGTGAGCGCGTGGTGGTGTCGGGGCTCTCGATGGGAGGGAGCCTGAGCTGCTGGCTCGCCACCCAACACGCCGAGATCGCCGGGTTGGCTCTCATCAACCCCTTGATCGACCCGCCGGCCGAGGACTTCCAGGCCGTGATCCGGACGCTGCTCGACGAGGGGACCGAGGTGGCGCCGGGGATCGGCTCGGACATCGCCAAGGAAGGAATCACCGAGTCGGCGTACGAGGGATCGCCTCTCCGGGCCGCCCTCTCGCTGTTCGAGGGGGTCGAAGAGCTCTCGCACCACCTGGCCGAGATCACGTGCCCCGTGTTGTTGATGAGCAGCCGGGAGGACCATGTGGTGGCGGTCGAGTCCGGCGAGGCCCTGGAGGCTTCAGTGGGGGGGCCACTCGAACGGGTCTGGTTGGAGCGCAGCTTCCACGTGGCCACGCTCGACTGGGACGCCCCGGTGATCGAGGAGCGGGTGGTGGCCTTCGCGGCCAAGGAGTTGGGAGCCGACCGTGCCTACGGAAGCAACAGGGCCGAGGTCGGCAACAGGGCCGAGGGCGGCGACAGGGCCAACGGCGACAGACACCGATGAGCGGCGATCACCGCCTCACCCGTGAGGACGTGGCCCACGTCGCCGGCCTGGCCCGACTCCATCTCAGCGAAGAGGAGCTCGATCGCTTCACCGGTCAGCTGGCCAGCGTGCTCGACCACGCGGCCGACGTGGCGTCGCTGGATCTGGCCGGGGTCGAACCCACCGCCCATCCACTCCCCGTCTCCAACGTGCTCCGGCCCGACGAGCCCCGCCCGTCGCTCGATCGCAAGGAGCTCCTGAGCCAGGCGCCCGCGGTCGAAGACAACCGGTTCCGGGTCCCCCGCATCCTGGGTGAGGCGCCATGACCGCGTTGTCGCCGACGGCAGACCTCGCCGCGTCCGTCCGGTCCGGTGAGCGCCGGGCGCAGGACGTCGTGGAGTCCTACCTCGATGCGGTCGGCCGACGCGAGACGGAGGTCCACGCCTTCAACCTGGTCCTGGCCGACGAGGCTCGCCGGCGGGCGGCGGAGATCGACGAGCGGGTGGACTCGGGCGGCGACCCCGGGCCCCTGGCCGGGGTGCCCATTGCCCTGAAGGACAACCTATGCACCCGGGAGGTCCCCACCACCTGCTCGTCGCGCATCCTGGACGGCTGGTGCCCTCCGTATGACGCGACGGTGGTCGAACGGCTCCGGGCGGCCGGGGCTGTGGTGGTGGGCAAGACCAACATGGACGAGTTCGCCATGGGCTCGTCCACCGAGAGCTCGGCGTTCGGCCCGACCCGGAATCCGCACGACACCACCCGGGTACCCGGCGGCTCCTCGGGAGGCTCGGCCGCCGCGGTGGCCGCCGGATTCGCCCCGCTGGCCCTGGGCTCGGACACCGGCGGTTCGATCCGCCAGCCCGCGGCCCTGTGCGGCGTGGTCGGGCTGAAGCCGACCTACGGTGTCGTCTCCCGGTACGGGCTGATCGCCTTTGCCAGCTCGCTCGATCAGATTGGACCGTTCGCCACCACGGTGGCCGATGCCGCGCTGACCTTGGACGTGATCGGCGGACACGACCCGTGTGACTCCACCTCGCTCAACCGGCCGACGCCGCGCACCCTGTCGGTGCTCGACGACGGGGTCGACGGGCTGACCGTCGGGGTGCTGACCGAGCTGCTCGATGGCGCCGATCCCGACGTCACCGCCCGGGTCGGCCAGGCGGCCGACGCCTTCGCGGCGGCGGGCGCACGGGTGGAGGAGGTCTCGGTGCCCGAGGTCCGACTGGGCCTCTCCGCCTATTACCTCATCGCTCCGGCCGAGGCGTCCTCCAACCTGGCCCGCTACGACGGCGTGCGCTACGGGTTGCGGGTGGACGCCGAGGACACGGTGTCCATGAACACGGCCACCCGGTCGGCCGGCTTCGGCGCCGAGGTGAAGCGCCGGATCATGCTCGGGACCTACGCCCTGTCGGCCGGGTACTTCGACGCCTATTACGGGCAGGCCCTCCGGGTGCGGACACTCATCATCAACGGCTTCGCCGCGGTCTACGAGCGTTGCGACATCCTGCTCGGCCCGACCACGCCGACCACCGCCTTCCCGCTCGGGTCCAAGGTCGACGACCCGCTACAGATGTACCTGTCCGACGTGTGCACCATCCCCTCCAACCTGGCCGGCCATCCAGCCATCAGCGTCCCCTTCGGCCTCGGGGCCGACGGGCTGCCCATCGGGGTGCAGCTGCTGGCCCCCGCCCTCCAGGAGGGCACCTTGTTGCGGGCCGCCGCCGTGCTCGAGGCCGCGGCCCCGGGTCCAGCCGAGTCAGTCGCCGCGGCGGCGTCCCAGCCGTGAAGGAGCGGATCACCATGGGCCCCGAACACGAGAGGAGCAGACCGTGAGCGGCGAGTGGGAGATGGTCATCGGACTCGAGGTGCACTCCGAGCTGAAGACGGCGACCAAGCTGTTCTGCGGGTGCCGGAACGCATTCGGCGACCAGCCCAACACCAACGTGTGCCCGGTGTGTACCGGCCTCCCGGGATCGCTTCCCGTTCTCAACCAGCGGGCGGTGGAGCTGGCCATGGCCATCGGCACGGCGCTGCACTGCGAGATCCGGCCCTCGACGTTCCATCGGAAGAACTACTTCTATCCGGACCAGGCCAAGGACTACCAGATCAGCCAGTACGACGAGCCGATCAACGTCAACGGCTGGCTTCAGCTACCAGACGGGTTCCGGGTCGGCATCGAGCGGGCCCACATGGAAGAGGACACCGGCAAGACCACCCATGCCGGCACCTCGGGCCGGATCCACGGCGCGGCCTATTCGCTGGTCGACTACAACCGCTCGGGCGTACCCCTGGTGGAGATCGTCAGTGCCCCGGATATCCGCACCTCCGAGCAGGCACGCGCCTATGCCGGCGAGCTCCGGTCCATCCTGGTGGCCTCGGGGGCGTCGGACGGCAAGATGGAAGAGGGGTCTATGCGGGTCGACGCCAACGTGTCGGTTCGCCGGTCCTCCACCGACCCCTTCGGGACCCGCTGCGAGATCAAGAACCTGAACTCGATCCGGTCGGTGGGTCGAGCCATCGAGTACGAGGCCGAGCGGCAGATCGCCCTGATCGAGTCGGGCGAGCCGGTCGTCCAGCAGACCCGCCACTGGGACGAGGACGCTGGCCGGACGGTGGCCCTCCGCTCCAAGGAGGAGGCGTACGACTACCGGTACTTCCTGGAGCCGGACCTGGTACCGCTGGTGCCCGACGAGAAGTGGCGGGCCGCTGTCAGCGCCACACTGGGCCCGATGCCGGCCGACCGGCGCGACCGGCTCCGGAACCTCCTGTCCGACGGCGAGGGTCGGCCGACCGACGCCCACAGGGATCAGATCGTGACGGTGGTCGACCTGGGTCTCGATGACCTGGTCACACAGGCGGTGGCCGCGGGCGTGGGGGCCCCGCTGGCCCTGGCTCGCACCGCCAACGAGGCGGCCACCCGCCCTGATGCAGCCCGACGTCTCGACAGCGGTTCGTACGTGGCCCTGTTGACCATGGAGGCGAGCGGGTCGCTCAGCGCCACCCAGGCCAAGGCGGTACTCGGCGAACTGCTCGAGTCCGGCGGAGGGGACCCGGCTGTCATCGCCACCCGACTGGGCTTCGAGGCCATGTCGGAAGACTCGTTGGCCACCACCGTGGGCGAAGTGGTCGCCGCCCACCCCGACGAGTGGGGTCGCTACCGGGAGGGTGAGGACAAGCTGGCCCAGTTCTTCATCGGGCAGGTCATGAAGGCAACCAAAGGGCAGGCCAACGGGAAGGCCGTGGTCGCCGAGTTGCAGCGGCTCAAAGGCTGAGGCTCAAAGGCTGAGGCTCAAAGGCTGAGGCTCAAGGCTGAGGGCTCAAAGGCTGAGGGCTCACAGGCTGAGGGCTCACAGCTGAGGCCGCCGGCCAGGGTTCCGCTCATCTGGCCCAGGTAGGGACCGAACGGCCCGAACCCGATGCGGGCGATGGCCACCGGGCGAGGCGGGGTGAGCTGGCTCGGGGCATAGCTCCGCCACGGGTTGTAGAGGAGCCAGACCCCGTTCTGCCCGATGAAGACCGACTCCTCGCCAGGCCCCTCCCCTTGTTGGTTCGAGGACACCAGGGGCTGGTTGCCCAAGTCCTGACAGGGCCCCTGGGGTCCTGCGCAGCTGGCCACCCCAACGCCGTAGGCGGGCTGGTCGAACCAGTTCCCCGAGTAGAAGAGCCAGTACTTGCCGCCCACCAGCGCCAGGTCGGGGGCCTCCACGATCGTCCCCTGCCAGGGCTCGTCGGGTGCGAGGATCTTGGTCGGCGTCCCGACCAGGGTGAGCCCGTCGGGGCTCAGGCGAGAGGTCCAGATACCGGTAGGGGTGGGGTTCCCTCCGATGTTCTCGTCCGACTTCCACACCATCCAATCCGACCCGTCGGCGTCGGTGAACACGCGGGGGTCGATGGACCCTCCGTTGCCGGTCTGGCAGATGAACGGCGTGGACCGGGCGTCGAAAGGACCGGTAGGCGAGAGACCGACCGCGTCGCCGATGCACTGCATGGACGGGCTGGTTCCCACTACCGCCGCCGTGTAGTACAGGACGTAGGTGGAGCCGAAGCGGTGGATGTCGGGAGCCCAGGTGAAGCCGGCCTCGACCCACGAGGGGAGCGTGGGCAGCGCGTCGGTCACTGCTCCCCAGTTCCCGACCGTTGTGCCTGAGACCACGGGGACGTTGGCGCCATTCGGCGTCGACTGGCTCGTGTAGAGGTAGTACTGATCACCGGTGTCGAGGAGGAAAGGGTCGCCTTGGTCCTGACCCTGGGGCAGGACGAGGGCCGGGCCCGACGGGTCGGTCGTGACCGGGGGCAGCAACTGGGCGGCAGGGACGACCGGAGGGGTCGTCGGCGGAGCGGTCGAGGTGGTGGTATTGGGGTCGGCCCCGATGATGGAATTGGAGCGGGCTTGGTGCCGAGCAGTTGGCACAGGGCCGGCTCCCCCGACCGGGTCATTGGTGAACACCATGAGAACGGTGATCACAACGGCTCCCACGAGGGCCAGCACACCGGCAGTGCGGACCGTGCGGCGCCTGATGGCTCGGCCGCTCGTCGCGGGCCGATCGGTCGTCATGGCTGTGGTCGTCCCTCCTGGGTGGTGCCGTCCCCCGGACGGGCGCTCGCTGACATGACGTCGGCTCGGGCCGACTCTAACCTGTCCCGGCCCGAGACCAAAGGACCGGGTGGACGGTTTGCAGGTACCTGAGTTGCTCGGGGAGGTGCCGCCCGGCAATACCGTCGTACTGTGCAGGCTGGCGGCCATTTCCGGTGCCGGCTGCGGGCGATTCGGGCGCAGTCACCTGACGATGTGCAGGAAAGTTCCCTGGTTATTCTGTCGTCGTGCGAGTCACCGGTCGGCGCGTGTTCATCCTCGTGGGGGTCGTGCTGGTGGTGGCGGGCGGGGTCGTCGGAGGGCTCGTGGCCACCTCGGGGACCACCGGGTTCCCCGCCACCGACTCGTACGTCCACGGTCCGCTGGCTGCGAATGCCGGTCCCTTCCTTACCGACAGCCAGGGTCGGATCGTGTTTCTGCGCGGGGTCAACGCGGTGTACAAGCGGGCGCCCTACGAGCTCTACGCCGACCCCGGCAAGCCATGGAGTTTCACCGCAGCCGATGCCCAGCGGATGGCCAAGCTGGGGTTCAACGTCGTCCGGCTGGGCCTGATCTGGGAAGGCCTCGAACCGGGCTCGGCACCCCCCAACGACCCCGCCATCTGCTCGGCCGGCAGGCCACAGAACCCCCACCAGTTCAACGCGGCGGTGGCTGCGGCCTACCTGGGCAAGGTGGCAAAGACTGTCGCCTTGTTGGGCCGTTTCCACATCTACACACTGCTCGACATGCACGAGGACGTGTACAGCTCCGAATTCGGCGGTGAGGGTGCCCCCCCGTGGGCGGTGTGCACCGACGGGCTGCCCATCGGCACGCTCCCCGGCCGGTGGTCGAATACCTATAACGATCCCGCCCTGCGCACGGCCGTCCAGCACTTCTGGTCCAACGACGTCGTCGGCGACTTGCAGGGGGAGTATGACCGGGTGTGGCAGACGGTGGCGCGGTACTTCTCCCACAATCCCTGGGTCGCCGGCTACGACCCGATCAACGAGCCTTTCACCAGGGACCTGACGGCCACGTCGGCCCCGCCCGGATCGCCGCTGGTCGCAGGCCATCTGGAGTGCTTCTACACGGGAACGGCCCATCCGGGCCTGAGCTTCCGCGACGGGATCACCCTCAGCTGCCCACCCGACGATCCGGCAAAGGGGCTGATCCGGACGATCCAGGATGCCGATCCCCATCATCTGGTGTTCTTCGAGCCGGACATTTTCTCGAGCCGGGGCGAGCACAACGACGTGGGGCCCATGGACTTGAAGGGCCTGGTCTTCAACTTTCACGTCTACTGCGGGCTCCGGAGCGGTGTGACCGGAGACCCGACCGATCTCGACGCCTGCGCGGCCCAGGAGCTGCACACCATGCATCGTAGGAGCGAGGAGCGCCCCGATATCGCCAGCCCCCAGCAGCCGGCCGGCCCCGCCTGGTTCATGAGTGAGTTCGGCGCCACGTCCAGCGAGCCCCTGATGGAACGGCTCACGGCCAACGCCGACCAGCTCGAGTTGGGCTGGACGTACTGGGCCTGGAAGTACTACGACGATCCGACCGGCAGTTCGGACGAGGCACTGGTGACGGCCACCGGCGCTCTTTCACCCACGGTGGCATCACTCTCCCGGGCGTACCCCGAGGCGGTGTCGGGCACGCCGATCTCGTTCGCCTTCGATCCGGCAAGCGCCGACTTCCACCTGGTCTACGCGCCGAAGGCCCAGGTGGCCGCCCCCACCGTCGTGTTCGTCCCAGTGGCCGTGCACTATCCCGAGGGCTACTGCGCCCAGGTCGCTGGGGGCACGATCGTCTCCAAGCCCAACGCCACACACCTCCTGATCGCCAACTCGTCGAATGCCTCGATCGTGGCGGTCACTGTGAAGCCACGAACTTGCCGGGGCTCGGGCGTCTAGCGCACGGGCTCGGGGTCGGGCGTCGGGTGGGGACGGCGCCAACCGGAGGTTCATTTGTTACTTGCAGTAACGTTACTATGGGCGCCATGCCTCGGGCTCGCCGTTCTGCTCCTCGCACAGCTCTCTCCGATCTGAAAGCCGACCGTCAGAGCCGCAGGTTGGCCCAGCGGGCCCACTTGATCGAGTCGGCCATCATCGTCATCCAACGCGAGGGCCCGGGGGCATCCATGGACCAGATGGCGGCCCAGGCGGGGGTGACCAAGCCCATCCTCTACCGGCACTTCTCCGACCGGGCCGAGCTCGTAGCGGCGATTGCCGAGTTCGCCTTCAGGCAGGTAAGCGAGGCCCTGGAGGCGGCGCTGTACGCCGACGCCACGCCAAGGGAACTGGTGGCATCGACAATCGACACCTATCTGGTGTTCATCCAGTCCGACCCCGATGTGTACCGGTTCCTGGTCCAGCGAAGTGTGTCCGAGACGGGCGCGTCGATCAACGGATACATCTGGCGTACCAGCCGACAGGTGGCCGTCGTCCTGGGTGAGGCGCTGAGAGCCGCAGGCCTCGACTGCGGGCCCGCCGAGGCATGGGCCTTCGGCATCGTCGGCCTGGTCCATGCCTCGGGGGACTGGTGGCTGGAGAGCGGGGCGATGCCGCGGGCTCGCCTGACCGAGTACCTCACCAGATTGGTGTGCGACGGGCTCCCCGACCTCCGTGCCCTCGGGAGCGCAGGGGCCTGGCTCTCTGACTCGGAGCGCGCCGACTCCGAACCAACCGACCCCGAACCAACCGACTCCGAACCAACCGACTCCGAACCAACCGACTCCGAACCAGCTGATGCGGCGGTGGGCGTCTTGCCCCCCACTGCTGCCGACACAAGAAGGTTGTCATGACCGTTACCGTCGAACAACCCCGCTCCGGCGACGAGGCGACGGCCGCCGAAAGGTGCGCTGGGGATGACAGGTGGATATCTGCGCTGGTGTTGGGGATCTCTGAAAAAGTTCTGGGGACAAGGTCGGGATTTCTCGTCAGGCCATTGACCCGGGCTGGTCAGAGGCGCAATGTGTGTGTAGTTCGGAAAAATCAACGGCCGCCGGAAACGGTGGGAACCGGGGTCTTCCGAATAGGCGATCCGGTGTCGGATCGGTGGGTCCGCAAGGTCTCGCCGGACCGGCGATCGCTGCAGGGTCGTCCGACACGACCCGGCGCGATCGCCCCGGATCAGTCCGCTGCACGGTCCCGAGGAGCACGGGCGGCTCGTCCGTCCGGTTACTCGGGGCCGTTGCCGCGTCCGGCCTCGGCCGGCGGTTCCAAGGAGAGCAAGGCCGGCTCGAGTCCGTCGCCGGGCGCTCAGCGCCATCGGCGCTAGTGATGGTGGCCGCTCAGCGTCCGAACGGGAGAGCTCGGACCCCCGGCAGAGCTTCCGGTCCCGGGGGAGCCCGCCGCACCGGCAGGACGCACCGCACCGGTGGAGCCCGCCTCGGGCGCGTCCATGAGACAGGGATCGGCAAGCTCGTCGTCGCATCGCTCACATTCGAGCTCCAGGGTGCTGTGGGAGATCGAATAGGGACCGGCGATGGCCCGCTTGACCCGTTCGCCCACTTCCTGTGCCTCTTCCAGGGTGGGATGACCGGTCAGGACCACGTGGGCTGAGAGGGCTCGCACTTCGCTCGACAGGCTCCAGACGTGCAGGTCATGGACCTCGGCCACCCCTGGAGCCGCGGCCATGCTGGCGGTCAGCGAGGGGAGGTCGACGTCCGCGGGCGTCGATTCGAGGAGTACGGACACGCTGGACCGGAAGACGCCGGCCGCCTCGTAGACGATGATGGCGGCCACGACCAACGCGCTCACGGGGTCGAGCCACTCGGCAGTGGGCACAAACAGCAGCGCGATGCCCGAGATGAGTACCGCCCCGGCAGCCAGGGCGTCTCCGGCCATGTGCAGCACGGCCGATCGCATGTTCAGGTCCTTCGAGCCGTCCCGCAACACGAGGACGGCGAGGCCGTTGACCACCATGGCCAGGGCGGCGACGATGACCACGATGCCGGCGTGAACAGGCTGGGGATCCTGCAGTCGCCGGATGCTCTCGACCACGATGACCACGGTGACCACGGCGATGGCGGCGGCGTTGGCCAGCGCGGCGAGGATGGTCGCTCGGTGGTTGCCGAACGAGCGGGCTGCGCTCCGCGGGCGCAACGCGAAACGTACGGCGAAAAGGGACAGCACCAGCGCGGCGACATCGGTGAGGTTGTGCCCGGCGTCGGCCAACAGACCAGTGGAATGGGCGGCCAACCCGGAGACGACCAGGACCACCACCAAGACGACGTTGAGTCCCAAGCTGATGGTCAATCTTCGTGTGCGGGTCATGGGGCCTCTCGCCGTCCACTCTACCGGGACCTGGAGCCCCGACCCCCGGACCTGGGCCAAGAGCGGCCCTGCCCTTCACACAGAACGAGCGCTCGGAGCGGCACCTGCCCGTCACTCGGTCAGGGCAGCTTCCCCCACAGCCGGCTGGGACGGGTTCCCCACGCCACCTGCCGGGACAGGTCTCCTTGCACCACTGGAAGGTCGTCGGCGTGGGTGACCCCCAGGCACCGCGAGTCGGTACGGAGCACCCGCACCGGGAGCCCGGTGCCTGACGAGATGGCCGCTCCGACCACCTCGGGCAGTAGGACCTCGGCCTTGGGTACCTCGACACCCCGGGCCAGTTGATCGAGGACGGCATCTTCGTCGAGGCCGGAGTCGGCCATGGCCGCCTCGAAGACATCCCAGATCTCGGGGCGGAAGCCCCACAGGTTGACCGATACCGTGGCCTCGCCGTCCAGTTTCTCCGGCTGCAGGCCGTCCAGGCTCGAGAAGTACGTGCCGCCGCTCAGACGCGAGACCTGCCGCCGCTCGGTCATGCCCACCAGGTGCTCGCCTGAGTCGACCTCGCACATCCCCCGGGTCACTGGGTCGTCGGTCACCACGGTGCGGGCCAGCTGGAACCCCACCAGCGCGTGATCGCCTTCACTGGTGGCGAGCTGGTGGCTCAACAGTCCGAAGGCCTCGAGGCCGTAGACGTCGTCGGCATTGGCCACGGCGAAGGGCTGTCCGGTGCCGATGGACGATCGGGCGGCCAGGGTGGCGTGGGTCGTCCCGAGCGGGACCCGCTGCTCAGCGAAGCTCACGTCGACCGAGGACGGCCAGCACCGCTCCACGTGGTAGCGGATGGCCGGACCCGTCTCGGGATGGACGACGAGCACGATCGCGCCGAAGCCGGAGGCCACCGCGTCGCTAGCCACCAGATCGATCACGGCCTCTCCCGAAGGCCCGACCGGGGCCAACGGCTTGCAGCCGCCGTACCGACGCGCCGCCCCGGCCGCCAGCACGACCAGCACCGGAGCCGCCGAGGGGCTCACCCGCCCCAGCGCAACACGGCGCTGGCCCAGGTCATCCCGCCACCGAAGCCGCTGAGCAATACCAGGTCGCCTGTGTGCAGCCGACCGGCGTCGATGGCATCGACCAGGGCCAGCGGGATCGAGGCCGACGAGGTGTTCCCGTAGCGATCGATCACCATCACCGCCTTCTCCTCAGGGATGTCGAGGCGCTGGCAGACGGCCGAGATGATGCGCAGGTTGGCTTGATGAGGAACGACCAGGTCGATGTCGTCAGTGGTAAGGCCGGCTTCGGCGATGGCGCGCTCTGAGGACTCCACGACGGCCCGCACCGCCTTCCGGAAGATCTCCTTGCCGTCCATGTACAGGTAGCCACCGTGGTCGCACTTGAGGAGGTGCCGGAGGGAGCCGTCGGCGTTCAGGTTCCAGGACAGGAGTTGACCGGGGCCATCGGTGGCCTCGAGGACGACGGCTCCGGCCCCGTCACCCACCAGCACGGCGACCGACCGGTCGTCCCAGTCGGTGATGCGACTGAGGGTCTCGGACCCGATGAGCAGGAGTCGCTCGGCACCAACGGCCAGCAGGCCGTGGGCCACGGCCAGGCCGTATACGAACCCCGAGCACGCCGCGTTCACGTCGAAGGCGCCGCCGGGAATGCCAATGCCGTCTTGGACCGTGGCCGACGTTCCCGGCACGATGCCGTCGGGCGTGGTCGTGGCCAGGATGACGGAGTCGATCTCGTCAGGGCGACGCCCCGCCTTCTTCAGTGCCGCCAGTCCGGCCTCGATGGCCAGCCCCGAGGTGGTCCCCCCGATCCGGCGCTCCCGGATGCCGGTGCGCTCGAGGATCCACGCGTCATTGGTGTCGAGCGTGGCCGAGAGGTCCTCGTTGGTGACGACCTTGTCGGGGACGGCGATGCCCCACCCGGTGATGATGCCGCCTCGGCCCGGGAGCGTCACCTAGCCCGCCTCGAGTACGTGGATCCCGATGAATGCCGCATCGGTCCCGATGATGCCACCAGTGTTGGCCGCGGCAGCAATCCGCGCCCCTGCAACCTGGCGAGGGCCGGCGTCACCCCGCAGCTGGGTGGCCAGCTCCACCACCTGGGCCAGCCCGGTGGCCCCTAGGGGATGGCCTCGCGCCACGAGGCCTCCGGAGGGGTTGACCGTGACCCCGCGCCCGCCGACCGTCGTGTCGCCGGCCACCGTGGCGGGGCCGGCGTCACCAGGCTTGAAGAAACCCAGCGACTCGAGGGCATAGAGCTCCTCTGCGCTCGTGGCATCGTGCAGCTCGATGACGTCCATGTCCTCGGGCCCGACCCCGGCGGTGTCCCAGGCCGCCGCGGCCGTCTCGGCCAGGCGCTCGTGGTAGTCGAGGTCGCCGTTGCCCGAGCGCACGGTGCTCGAGACGATCGTTGGCCTGCCCGGTGCTGGTCCCGTGGTCAACAGGACGGCGGCGGCGCCGTCGGTGAACGACGAGCACATGAACCGGGTCAAGGGCCCGGCGATGGGCGCCGATGCCAGCACCTCGTCCACGGTGACCTCGGTCTGGAATTGGGCGTTCGGGTTCAGGGCCCCGTGGTGCCTGGCCTTCACCGCGGTTGCGGCGAACTGCTCGGGGGTGGCGTCCCGCTCCTCCATCTGGACGACCGTCCAGGTTGCGTTGAGGCCCATGAGCACCGACCCCGACGCGTTCTCGAGCCGCTCATGCATCTCGATCCTGTCCGGGAGCGGCACCCCGTCCTCGATGCCGGCGATGGTCTCGGCCCGGTCGCCGGTCCACATCTTCTCGACGCCGACGGCCAGCACCAGACCACCGTCAGCCCGGGCGGCCAGGGTGGCCAGGTGAAGGGCCGAGGCCCCGCCCGCACAGGAGTTGTCGACGTTGATGATGCCGGCGTTACGCAGCCCGGCCCGCTTCAGGAACGACTGGCCGCGGACGCACCCCTGGTCGAGGAGCCGGCCGGCAGTGGCATTGCCGAATACCACCAGGTTGACGGCGGCCGGGTCCACCCCGGCATCGGCGACGGCCTCCGCCACGACCTGGTGGGACATGTCCTCGACGGTCCGGTCCCGTCGGTTCATCGGTGTGACGGCCATACCGGCGATGTGTGCGAAGCGCTCCATGAATGTCCTTCTATCGTGGTGGACTCGGTCGTGCCGCGGTCAGGTGGTGAGGCGGGCGAGGGCCTCCATGAGGCGGTCGACCTGCGGCAATGGTTGGTCGTGGGTGATGTACAGGACGACGTGCTCGGCGCCCGCATCGCGGTAGGCGGCGACCGTGCGGGCCACGGAGTCACCGCTACCGACGACCAGGTGGCGCTGGAACGCCTTGGCCGGTATCCCGTAGAGCGAGGACATCCACTCGGTTCCTCGGCGGAGTCCCACATCCGGGTCATCGTCGACCGAGGCAAACAACACAACTGAGCGGGTCACCGAGTCGTCGGGACGATCGGCCCGATCGAGCTCCTTGGCCAGCCGGGCCAGGGCGGCGCGATAGTCATCGGGGTCCAACAGCATGGGGATCCACCCGTCGGCCGACGACGCGGCGCGCCGGAGCGCCACCTCCGAGGATCCCCCCACCCAGATGGGGACGGACTGAGGAGCGGGGAGCTGACGGTACCGGTCGGCGTTGGACCCGGTGATATCCCCGAGGTTGACGCCGGCACCGGACTCCCACGAAGTTCGAAGCTGGGCGATCCCCTCGTCGAGCTGGCGGCCACGGGTGGCGTAGTCGATCCCGGACACCTCGTACTCGCCGGCATGGCTGCCGACCCCTACCCCCAAGACGATTCGGCCCTGCGTCAGCGACTGGAGCGAGGCGGCCTGCTTGGCCACGGCGGGTGCCTGCCGAAGCGGCAGCTGGATCACGCAGGTGCCGAGCGTGGCCCGTCGGGTCGCCGTAGCCGCGACGGTGAGGGCGGTCATGCACTCGATGGCGGGCCCGTGCCAGAAGAGATGGTCGGTGGCCCACAGCGCGTCAACACCCAGCGCCTCCGCGGCCCGGCAGGTCTCGGCCAGCTCGGCAAGTGGATCTGCCCCGCCCGGCCCCTCGGCCGAGCTCGCCGAGCTGGTAGCACCATCGGTACGACCAAACGGAGAAGTCCCAGTCCACGCATGCTGAAGGGATTGCGGAAAGGTCGGGAGAATGAGTCCGACCGGCCCGAGTGGGGTGGCTGGTCGTACCATGGGCACACACCATCGTAACCGGCCACAGACCGGTGGTGCGCTGATTCCTCAGCAGGTTCTTACCTGTTGGTAACCGGAGCAGTCCGGAGGCGTGTTCGAAGCCGGCGCCCGGCACGACAGAATGGGGGTGCGGCGCAGCCAGATCCGGCTGGGCCCTGCGTACAGGAGGTTCCGTGTCGACTGATGAGACAGCGCCGAGTGATGGGACAGCGCTGACCGATGACTCGGTATCGACCGGCGAGACAGTGTCGACCGGCGAGACAGTGTCGACCGGCGAGACAGTGTCGACCGGCGAGACAGTGTCGACCGGCGAGACAGTGTCGACCGGTGAGCAGGCGTTGACCGACGACGAGCGAGCCAAGCGGCTCGGAGAGCTCAACGCCATCATCGAGCTCATGCGGCCGGCCGTACAGTCCGACGGCGGTGACCTGGCCCTCGTCCACGCTGATGTGGAGACCGGTGTGGTCGAGGTGCAGCTCCAGGGGTCGTGCAGCTCGTGTGCCATCAGCTCCTCCACCCTTCAAGGTGGGGTGGAGCGGATCCTCCACGACCGCCTGGACTGGGTGACCGAAGTGGTCGGCGGGGTCGACGAGTCGGCGGACCTGTTCGAGAGCCAGGCCATGGGCCGCGGCGGTTACGTCCCCAGCCTCTGACAGCGAGGGCGGCCATCCCGCACGCAGGCAACCCGAGACGCAGGGAGCCCGAACGCCGGCAGTGCGAACGCGGACATACCCAGGCAGCCCGAACACCGGCTTTCCATACCCGGGCAGCCCGTAAGCAGGCAATAGCCCAACCGAAATGGGAAGGCCGCCCGAGTCCGGCCCGACCCGACCCTCCCGACCGACCGGCGCGAGACCGGGCGCACTAGCATCGACGCGGATGACCATGGCCAACAGTGGAGACGGCGACACGGGCAGTACCGGCCCGGTCGACCTGGACCTCCTGGCCGCCGCCCTCAGGGCTGATACCGCCGACATCGACCTGTTCTTCGAGGTCCTGGGGGGAAAGCTCCTCGAGATCCTGGGCGACCGGGTCGAGATCGAGCGGACCGGTTCCCGGTTCAAGAAGGACAGGCCCATCGGGCGGATCGCCGTGGACTTCGATCCGGTCGGGCCCCGCCTCGAAGTGGCCCGAGAGAAGCGCGGGCTCTCGTGCCACGTACGCAAGACGGTGCGGGGCATCGTCATCAGCGACACCGAGGTCGATGTGGCCACCTGGACATCGACGCTGGTGGCCTCGTTGGCCGACGAGGCGACCCACAGCGCTTCCACCCGGATCGCACTCCAGTCCCTGCTGACATGACCACTCCAGTCCCTGCTGACATGACGCAGTCCCATTTGAGATGACGCCCACTTCCCGCCGGCTTGACGCACCAGTCCCTGCTGACATGACGAGGATCCGTTGACAACCACCGATTCGACCCAAGGCCTGCCCCCGGACGCGTTGCGCCGGCTCCAGGAGTCCGAGGACAGCGCCGGGCGGCGGGGTCTGTTCACCAGCGACCTGTCGGTCAACGAATTCCTGTTGGTCAAGGAGGCCGGCTTCCATCCCCGTGGCCTGGTGTTCGGCAGCTCGATCTACCACATCGGCTTCCAGCGGCGGGCCATGCGCAAGAACCGGGAGCTCGGCGCGCTCACCCAGGCCATGTACACGGCCCGGGAGCTGGCCATGGCCCGGATGGAGACCGAAGCCGACGTGCTCGGGTCCGATGGAGTCGTGGGCGTGCGCCTTTCGGTCAACTTCTACGACTGGGGGAAGCACTCGGCCGAGTTCATCGCCATCGGGACGGCTGTGTCAGCCGACGATCCCAGCACCCAGTGGAGGACGTCGGCGGGGATGCCGTTCACCAGCGACCTCAGTGGTCAGGATTTCTGGACGTTGGTCCAGGCCGGCTATGCCCCTCTGGGCCTGGTCATGGGGACCTGCGTGTACCACGTCGGCTATCGGGGCGTCGGTGCGGTGATGTCCACCAGCATGCGGAACGCCGAGCTCCCCCACTTCACCCAAGCGCTCTACGAGGCGCGGGAGCTGGCCATGAGCCGCATGCAAGAAGAGGCCCGCGCCCTCGGGGCCGAGGGCATCGTCGGCGTGCAGCTGGTGGAGAAGTCCCACTTCTGGGGCAGCCACGTCATCGAGTTCCTGGCCATCGGCACAGCGGTCCGACCCCTCCGGTCCGATCACGTGATCGCCCAACCGCAGATGATCGTCACCCTGGACACATGAGCGGCCCACCACCCCCACCGCCGAGCGCCGATCGTTCGCCGGGAGCGGCATCGGCCGGCGACCTGCCCGAGGCGGCTCGCTCCCGGCTGGCCGAAGGGGCCGTCCCTGGGGGCACCTGGACCAGCGACCTCTCCGTGTCCGAGCTCTCGGCCGTGGAGCGATGCGGTTTCACCCCCGCCGGCATGGTGGTGGGGATGACCGTGTACCAGTTCGGGCTGCAGGGGTACGGGTCTCAGTACCAGGCCTCGAGGGGAATGGTCGGCTCGGTCATGGGGGGCCAGCTCTACATGACCCCCGGTGGGGCAGGCGGCTACCAGCAGGCTTACGTCTGTCAACATGGCGCCTATGGCCACCTGCCCGGCTACAACTTCGAGGATCGGTGGTACGAGCAGGGCCTGACCGAGGCCTACACCATCGCCATCGACCGTCTCCGGGAAGAGGCCGAGCTGCTCGAGGCCCATGGGGTGGTCGGGGTGCGCTACGACTCTCGCCGCCTGCCCCTCGCCACCTCGGCCCCGGTCATCGAGATCCGCATGGTGGGGACGGCCATCCGGCGCCAGGGCTCGCCCCTGTTGGCTGAGCCCTTCACCTCCCACCTCTCCGGGCAGCAGTTCGCCAAGCTGATCGACACGGGCTGGGTCCCCGGCGCGCTGGTCGTCGGGGTCGGGGCCATCCGATCCTACGGGGGTTGCGTGGTCGGCGACGGGAGCGCCTCCGGTTCGGCCGTCTTCAATCAGTACTCGGCCGGGGAGTTCCGGCAGCGGTCCGACGCCATCCAGCATTGCCGGCGGTTCGCGGTCGACCGGCTGGAGGCCCACGCCACCGGCTACGGGGAGCGCGTGGTCGGGGTGGACGTAGCCGCCCAGTTCCACAGCTCGATGGAGGACACGATGCTGGTCGAGAACGTCATGCTCGGCACCGCGGTGCGACGGTTCCGAGAGATCGAAGACCCCCAACCGGCCCGCGTGACGGTGGGTCTGGCCGACGTGCGCCGGTGATGTCCGGGCCGCCGGGCCCGCCGGGCCGCCATGTCGCCGACCTGGCCCTGGACGCCCTGCGCCGGCCCCCGGGAAAGTCGGCCGGACGGGAGCGTGGGTCTGGGTCTCGCCACCATGGCGCAGTCTCCACCGACTTCAGCGTGGACGAGGCGATCCTGGTCGAGGGGACCGGCTACGAGCCACTCGGCCTGGTCACCGGTGCGGCCATCTACCGGCCGCCGTTCTGGGGGCGTTACGGGGTGTCGATGCGGGAGAACCGCGAGCTGGCCGACCTCTCGGACAGCCTGCACACGGCTCGCACCATCGCCATGGGCCGGCTCCGGGCCGAGGCTGCCGCCCTCAATGCCGATGGCGTGGTCGGTGTTCGCCTCGAGTTCGAGGGGGCCGAGGGCAAGGGCCGGGATTACTCGTTCAAGGCCATCGGCACGGCCGTGCGGGCCACCCGCCACGCCACCGTGCTGGCCAACGAACGACCGTCCGACGGCATGCCGCCACAACAGGGCGAGGTGTTCACCAGCGACCTGAGCGGCCGTGACTTCGCCCTCCTGGCCCGGGCCGGTTACGTACCTGCCGGCATGGTGATGGGGGTATGCGTCTATCACGTCGCCCGCCGGCAGTTCGGCGAGTGGCTCAAGACCCAGAATGCCAATATCGAGCTCGAGCTGATCACCACGGCTCTCTACGACTCCCGGGAACTAGCCATGGAGCGTATGCAGACCGAGTCCCACTCGTTGGGCGCCGACGGCATCGTGGGCGTGCGCATCCAGGAGGAGACTCATGTGTGGGGGAGCCACGTCATCGAGTTCCTGGCCATCGGCACGGCCGTGCGCCTGGTGACCGACGAGCACCGCTCCGTTGCACCCGAGATGGTCGTCCCGCTCGACGACCTCACCGTGGATACCGACCCCCGCAAGCTCCGCCGTCGCTAAACCGGCCCACTGGCCGGGGCACAGTTCAGCCGGCGACGTCGCCCACCTCAGCCGGCCAGGTCTTCCACCCCGATCGGCCCATAGCGCACCAGCGGCTCGAACTGGTCGAGGACGGTTCGGTCGGTGTCGCCGATCCCGCGGAGGGGGGCCGTGCCCAGTCGCCGGCTACAGAAGCGGCGGGCCACCGCCGCTTTGCGGGCATCGCCGTCCCGATCGAGCGACCAGGCCGCCTCTTCGACCAGGAGTGCACCCTCGACCGTGTCGGCCAGAAGCTCGGCGAACCGCCGGGAGTGGAGGAGGGCCAAGTCGTCATCCAGGCCGGCCAGTACCTTCACCGCCTCGGTGGCGTCGGACAGGGCGGCGGCGACGCCGTCGACCGCCGGCGCCAGCACCGAGTGGCGGGCACCGTGGTCGATGGCCCGCTCGACCCGGGAGAACAGCGCCTCGTGGGCATGCTCGCCCCGGACGGCCCGACGGACATCGATGCACAGGATGTTCTCGGTCCCCTCCCAGATGGTGTGGCACTGGGCGTCCCGGAGCTGGCGGGCCATGGGCCAGTCCTCCATGTAACCGTTGCCACCGAATACCTCAAGGGCGTTGCTGGCCGCCCACAGGGCCACGCGGGTGCAGCGCATCTTGGCCAGTGGGATGAGGATGCGGCGCAGCAGCCGGCCCTCCTCGGGGTCGAGGGCGGTTCGGCCCGCGCCGGCGCACTCGTAGCTGATGGCCATGCCCGCCTCCAGGTCGACGAGCATGTCGACCAGGGTCTCGCGGACCAGCGGATAACTGTCGATCCGGTTGCCCCACTGCTCCCGCCGGGCGGCGTAGATGGCTGCTTCCAGGAACGACCGGCGGTGGATGCCGAGACCCATGAGCGAGACGCCGAAACGGCTGCCGTTGACCATCTCCATCATCCGGTTGATGCCCCGACCGTCCCGCGCTGCATCGGTGACTGCACTGTCTGTTGCCGCACTGTCTGTTGCCGTACCGCTGGTTGCCGCACTGCCGGTTGCCGCACTGCCGGCCCCCGAGCCGGCGGGCTCGTTGCCGGCCAGCCAGGCCCGCGCCCCGTCCAGCGTGACCTCGCCGGTGGGGACACCGACCGTGCCCAACTTGGGCTTCAGCCGCTTGATGACGAACCCGTTTGGCGACCCGTCCGGTAGCCGGCTGGGAACGATGAAGGTAGCGAGCCCTCGGCTGCCCCCGGGGGCACCCTCGGGCCGGGCCAGCACGATGAACACGTCGGCGTCCACGTTGGAACAGAAGTGCTTCTCGCCGACGAGGACCCACTCCTCGCCGTCCTGGACGGCACGGGTGGTGTTGGCGCCGACGTCGGAGCCGCCCTGCCGCTCGGTCAGGAACATCCCACCCTCCCAGGCCACCTCGGGGTCGAGTGAGGTGAGCTTGGCCAGCACATCGTCACGCACGCCGGCCGGGGCGTAGCGCTCCACTATGTCGGCCGCCCCGCCGGTCATGCCCAGTCCGCAGTAGACGGCGGTCTCGGCCTGGCTGACCAGGTAGGAGAGGGAGGCCGTCACCACCGCGGGAACCGGGCGCCCTGCATGGGCGGGGAGCCCGACGAACCCGTTGCGGATGAGGTCGGCCTTGTTGGCCAGCCAGGATGGGTGGTGGACCACCTCACCCACGTCGAAGCCCCAGCGGTCGTAGCGGTTGAGGACAGGCCCGTGGGCGTCGGTGACCTCGGCCCGGGCGGCCAGGGTGCGCCCGACCAGGTCGCCGTAGCGGGCGACGTGCTCCTCGGCAAAGGAGCGGTCAGCCGGGTCGGGGAGGTACCGATCGAGGAGGAGGGACAGGTTGGGATCGAGGCGGTACCAGTCGTTGCCGATCGCCTGATCGAGCTCGGCGTAGTCGGGAAGCATGGAGCCGATCGTATGCCGGCTCGGTTCCTCTGGTATTTCTGGGCCCTCGAATCGACTCCCCCGGGATCTGGCCCCTCGGATCTGGGTACCTCTGGCCCCTCGGATCTGGGGTACCCCCTGGCCCTTGGATCTGGTACTGGGATCGGCTGTTGCCTTAGTTAGCCGAACTAACTAAAATAGAGGATGTGACCACAGCCACCACGTCAGATCCGAGCACGCCTGGTGTAGCCGAGCCGGCCGTGACCGAGCCGGCCGCCAGCGCCAGGTCGACTGCGACCAGGACACCGGGGAGACTGCCCGCCGGCGACGAGCAGTCCGAGGCCGAGCTGGTAGCCCGGCTCCGCCTCTCTGTCACCCGGCTCTACCGGCGTCTGCGCCAGCACAGCGTGGGCGGCCTCACAGCGTCACAGGCCTCGGCCCTCTCTTCCATCAACAGGCTGGGTGCGCCGACGCTGGGCGAGCTGGCCGTGTCCGAATCAATCCAGCCGCCGTCGATGACCAAGATCGTGGCCAACCTGGAAGAGGCCGGTTACGTGAAACGGGTCGTCGACCAGACCGACCGGCGAGTGGCCCGGGTCACATTGCTGGCACCGGGCCGCAAGGTGCTGCAGCAGAACCGGTCGCTGAAGAACGCCTATCTGGCCCGGCAGCTGCACCAGCTCGACGAGCAGGAGCGGGAAGCGCTGGGCCAGCTCACCGTCCTCCTCGAGCGCCTCTTGGAGCTCGAGGACCCATGAGCCGGCGGCACGAACGATGAGCGCAGTGGGTGTCGCCACCCGGCGCACCTTCCGGTCTCTCCGGGTCCGGAACTACCGGCTGTACTTCGTCGCCCAGCTCATATCCAACTCGGGCACGTGGATGGACCGGGTGGCTCAGGCCTGGCTGGTCCTGCACCTGACCGGGAGCGGCTTCGACCTCGGCATCGTCACCGGGCTGCAATTCCTGCCCATCCTGCTGGTCGGCCCGTGGGGCGGCCTCATGGCCGACCGGATGGACAAGCGGAGGCTGCTGTACGCCACCCAGGCCGGCGGCGGCCTCATCGCCCTGGCCCTCGGGATCCTGGTCGAGACCCATGCCATCCAGCTCTGGCAAGTCTTCCTGCTCGCCTTCTGCCTCGGCGTGATGAACCTGTTCGACAACCCGGCGCGCCAGACGTTCGTGTTCGAGATGGTCGGCAAGGAGGATCTCCCCAACGCCGTCAGCCTCAACTCGGTGGTCATGAACGCCTCGCGGGTGGTGGGACCGGCCATCGGCGGCGTGGTGATCACGTTGGTCGGACTGGGCGTGTGCTTCTTGGCCAACGCCGCGTCCTTCGGGGCCGTCCTGGTCGGACTGGCGCTCATGCGATCGAGCGAGCTGCACAAGATCGACCCGGTGGTGCGGGCCAAGGGCCAGCTCCGCGACGGGTTCCGCTACGTCTGGCGGACCCCCTCGCTGCGCAACACGCTGATCGCCATGGCCGTGATCGGGATCTTCGCCTACAACTTCCAGGTCACCCTGGCCCTCCTCGCCACCGTGACCTTCCACGGCGGCGCCGGCTCCTATGCGGTGCTGACGTCGTGCATGGGCATCGGCGCCATCATGGGGGGGCTGACCGTGGCCCATCGGGGTCGGCCCACGCCCCGTCTCCTCCAGGGTGTGGCCCTCACCTTCGGTGCGTTGCTGGCCATGGTGGCGCTGTCCCCGAGTCTGGCTGTCGCCGCAGTGGTCATCGTGTTCATGGGCGCGGCCTCCATCGCCTTCATCGCCACCGCCAATGCCGAACTCCAGCTCGAGGCCGAGCCGGCCATGCGCGGCCGGGTCATGGCCCTCTACGCCATGGCCTTCCTCGGCAGCACTCCCATCGGCAGCCCGCTCATCGGGGCCATCTCCGAGTGGACCAACCCGCGGGTGTCCATCGCCGTCGGCGCGGCGGCCACGCTGTTGGCGGCGGGCATCCTGCGGTGGCGATACCGGGCGGGCGAGGCACGGACGGCGACCACGTTGGCCGACGCCGCCGCGCCGGGGAGCGAGCCGGCCCGGGAAGTGACCACCGAGGTGGCCTGAGCGGCCCATGGAGGCAGGTCAGGTGGGTGGCCAGCCGATGTGCCCGGTAGGGCTTGTCGGATCGTTGGCCTGTTCGGGCGGTGGCCGGACCGTTGGCCTGATCAGGCGGTGGCCGCAGGCTTGGGCTCCTTGGGTAGGCCCAGCACCCGCTCGCCCACGATGTTCCGCTGGATCTCCGCCGTTCCGCCCCAGATGGTCTCCGATCGGGAGAAGAAGTACGCGGCCTGTAGGTCGCTCACCGGGTAGTCGGAGCGGCCGCGCTTCAAGGGCGAGTCGCTGTCCTCGTCTGGGTCGCCGGTGAGGATCTGACCGTCGAGGCCCAAGATGTCGAGGGCCAGATCCATGGTGTCCTGGTGGTACTCGGACCAGAACATCTTGTTGCAGGCACCCAGGGCCGCCATGTGGTGGGTGCCGTGGAGGGAGTCGGTGAGAGACCGGAAGCCGTTGATCTCCATGATCTTGACCTTGGACCACGCCCGGGCCAGGCGTTGGCGGGTCAGGGGATCCGTATCGCGCTCGTGGGCCCTGGCCTCGTCGATGATGGTGTTGAGCTCCCGGGCGAACCGCCGGTGGCCGGTGGTGGCCGACGAGCCCCGCTCGAAGCCGAGGGTGGTCATCGCCACCTTCCACCCGTTGTTCTCGCCTCCGATCACGTTGGCCCGGGGGCACCGGGCGTTGTCAAAGAAGACTTCGTTGAAGTCGCCCGACCCGTCGACCTGCTCGATGGGCCGGACCTCGATGCCGTCCTGCTTCATGGGGACGAGCAGATAGGAGATCCCGGCATGTTTGGGTGCGGCCTGGTCGGTCCGGGCCAACAGGAAGATGTAGTCGGCGAACTGGGCCTGGGTGGTCCACACCTTCTGCCCGCTGATGACCCATTCGTCACCGTCCAAATCGGCTCTCGTCTTCAACGAGGCCAGGTCGCTCCCCGCGTCGGGCTCGGAGAAGCCCTGGCACCAGGCGATGGAGCCGTTCAAGATCCCGGGTATGAACTGCTTCTTCTGCTGCTCGGTCCCCCACTGGAGGATGGTGGGCCCGACCAGTGTGTCGCCGAAGAAGTCGGCCCGGAGCGGCGCCTCCACCCGGGCGAATTCCTCGTTGAGCACCACGGACTCCATGAGGGACAGCCCCTTGCCCCCGTACTCGGTCGGCCAGGAGGCGCAGATCCAGCCTCCATCGAACAGCTTCTTGGTCCAGTCCCGGTTGAACGCCCTCTTCTCCTCGCGGGTCATCGAGAAGTCGGGCTTGCCCCAGCCGTCGGGCAGGTTCTCCTGGAGCCAGGTGCGGATCTCGGAACGGAACGTCTCGGCCTCAGGCGGATAGGAAAGGTCCATGGATCGACAGTACCCGCCGGCAGTGCTGCGGACACTCGCCGGCACCCACGACGACCCGACGGCCGCACTGGTCCCTCGGGTAGGGTCGGATCAACGGACGAGAGGTCCTCTATGGACCGTGACGAAGGGGGTGTGGCCGATGGAACGGGGAGAAACCCCTGGACCAGCGGGATCCGCACCTCAGCTTCCCGTCTGCACGCACCGTCACTGACCTCGGCCATCGGCTGACCGGTCCGGTGTGATGGGGCGGCCCCCGATGCTGGCTGCACCGAGGGCGTCCCGGGTCGGCCCTGGTCAGCCTCCCCCGAGCTGGACGGCTTTCACGAGCAGGAGCACAGCGCTCACGACCAGATAGGCCCGCAGGGAGAGGATGCCGACCCTGAGCCCCGGCGACCATTTGACCGGTTTGAGCAGGGCCAGGGGCGGCATCCGCCACGACAGCTTCTCGGTCTCACTCATCTGCGGGGCCGGAGGGGTGCTGGGCTGTCCGCTGTGCCGGGCCATGATGCGCAGCACGATGCCGACGATGGCGCCGGCGACCACCAACGCAGCGGTGATGCCAATGAAGACAGCGATGACGTTGACGCTCGGGAAGAGGGTCGTGGCCATGAGGATGCCCGAGAGGATGAGCAGCACCCCGATGATCAGGGAGGCGAGCATGTTGAGCCACTTCGGGTTGATCCAGGGGCCGAGCACTTCTCGGTCGTTGCACAACAGGAGGAGGAATACGGCGGCCGACGGGAGGAGCAGTCCGGCGAGCGCTTGGACGATGGTGGTGATCAGGCCGAGTGGTGCGTGGGGGATCAACACGATGCTGGCGGCGACGACGACCATGGCCATGTAGCTGAGATAGAACTGCTTGGCCTCCTTGAACCCCCGGTGAAGGGAGTGGCGGATGCCGAAGACATCGCCGAAGGCATAGCTGGTCGACAGGGTGACCGCCGCCGCGCCGAGGATGCTGGCGTCGAACAAGAGGATGGCGAACAGGTCGCCCAGGACGCGGCTGTGCTGGGCCAGCAGATGGGCAACCCCGGCCGCGTTGGTGAAGTGGCCGAATGCACCGGTGCCCCGGGCAGCGTAGTCGCCGGCGACCATGATGCAGACGGCCCCGATCACCACCACGAACGAACCCACCACGGTGTCCGCCCGTTCGTAGCTGATGAACCTGGGGGTGATTCGCTTGTCGACGATGTTCGACTGCTGGAAGAACAGTTGCCAGGGGGCAACAGTGGTGCCGACGATGGCGATGATGAGCAGCACCGCGGCCGAGGTCATCCCACCGCTGACCCCCGGTATCACGAAGTTGCGGGCGATGGTCCCCCATTGGGGTTGGGACATGAAGAAGATCGGGATCTGGACCAGGCTGATGGCGATGAAAACGAACATGGCCCGCTCCCATCGCTGGAAGCTTCCCGAGGCCATGATGGCCACCAGCGCGACCGCGGCGATGGGCACGGCGACGTACTCCGAGATGCCGGCGTAGGAGGCAGCGAGCGAGATCCCGATGAACTCGGTGACAATGGTCAGGAAATTGAGGATGAACAGGTCCCCGACGCTGAACCAGCCCCAGCCCCTCCCGAACCGCTCGTTGATCAGCCGGGCGTGACCGACGCCGGTGACTGCGCCGAGGCGGACCACCATCTCCTGGTTCACGATCAGGACCGGGATGAGCAACAGCAGGACCCACAGCAGGCTGGTGTGGTAGTTCTGGCCGGCCTGAGAATACGTGGACACGCCGCCGGCGTCGTTGTCACCGACCATGACGATGAGCCCCGGACCGGCGATGGCGGCAAAGGTGAGGAGCCGTCTGCGCAAGCTGCGGCGTTCACCCACGTCGCCCACGGAGATCCGGCCGAGCGCACCCTCGATATCGCCCAGGTGGGCCTCGTCGAGGACGGCGGAGGCGGGGGCTTGGAGCTGGCGGTCGGCGCCCGGGTCGGGGCGGGCCGAATCGGTCGTCCCCGTGCCCCCCGCCGCGGTTCCGCCGGTTTCACGGGACTCGTCCGGGCGACTCGAATCGGTCGGCGCCGTCGGTGCCCGGGGTGTGCCCGACCCCTGGGCCGAGGCTGGTGACCGGGGTGCGGCCTGTGAGTGGGGTGCGCCCGGCAACTGGGGTGCGGCCGGTGACTGGGGTGCGGCGGGCGCCCGGGTCTCCGGGGACTTGTCGGGGCGTGACGAATCGGCCGCCCCGGTGGCACCCGTGGCGGCTGGTCGGTCCGTCACAGTTACCCCCGGGGCTCGGAGTCTTTGATGGGTGAGCTAGTCGGCTCCGAACCAGCATGGGCTGGTTCGGGATGGGGCGGGGGTTCTCGGCGCCTCCAGTCCTCGGGGATCGTCGCCTCGAGTATGTCGTCGACGGTGATCACACCGAGGAGCTGGTTGTCCTCGTCGACGACGGGGACGGTCATCAGGTTGTAGTCAGCCATGAGAAGGGTCACGTCGACGACGTCGGCCGCCGCGGTGACCCGTACCGGGTCGTCGTCGACGACGTCGAGTAGGCGAGACTCGGGGTCGGCCTGGAGCAGGCCGATGACACTGACCGTCCCGAACAGGCGGTTCGCCGCGTCGACGGCGTGCATGGTGATGAGCGCCTCCGGTTGCACGTTTTCGGCGAGTCGGATGCGTCGCAGGGCCTCCTCGACGAGGGCGTCCTTGGGCGCGGTCAGGAAGTCGACGCCCATGATCCCCCCGGCGCTGGCGGCATTGAAGCCGAGGAGGGTCAGGACCTTGGTGCGCGTGCCGGGCGGGAGGAGGTCGAGCACGGTTTGGCGGCGCGCCTGAGGGAGTTCGGCGATGGCGTCGGCGGCGTCGTCTGCCCGCATGTGGGCGATGACATCGGCCACCTCCGGGTCGGTCTTGTCACCGAACAACCGGGTGGCGATGTCCGGGTCGAGCTCTTCGAACACGTCCGCTTCGAGCTCAGGGTCGGCATGGACGACGTCGAGGATCTCCTCGCCTTCGGTATGCGAGGCGTCCTCGAGCAGGTCGGCGATCTGGGCCGGCTTGAGCTTGACGACCCGGCCGAAGCTGGCCCTCGATCGCACGCTGGGCGTATGGCCGATCAGGGGCTCGAAGGCCTTCCAGTCCTGGCAGGGATGCCCCGCTGTCGTCCGGATGAGGCCCAGCAGCCGGGCCGGACGGCGCGTGTCCAGGCAGACCACGACCCACCCCTCGTCACTGGCCCGAAGCTCGACATCCCAGGCCCGGACCAGCTCGGCGTCGGCGACGTCGATGAGCCGGTGGCCGAGGATGTCCTCTCGCAAGAGGACCTCGCCGTCGCGGCGCTCGAATCCCCGGAGGTCGACTTTTGACTTGGCCAGCGCGATCCGTTGTTCGCTCAACTCCGCCACCCGCTCCATCGGCACGTAGACCCGGCGGCCGCCCACCTTGGCCACCAGCCCCGTCACCACTGGGTAGTCGTCTCCTCGGAGGCGGACAATGACGTCGTCGACCTTGCCGACGCCCTCGTTGGTCGGAGAAAAGAGTGGACGACCCAACAGCCCGGACAGGTGCACGTCGGCACTGTAACGAGTCGTACTGAGTCCATTGAGCTGAGGTGCCATCACACTGCCCACATTCGCACTGTCCGCATTGTCGATGCCGGGCGTCGTTCAGGAGCCAGCTGCGAAGCGGGTTCGACCCCTGCTGTCCGACACCGTCGGGGTGTTGTGTGACGCTACCCGCCAGAGCGGGCCGGAAGGCACCTCAGGACGGTAAACATTCCGTTGCTCGGTGAACATTTCGTGACGGAACGGGCCGGCCCGTGCCTGAGACAGCCGATCGGGCCGGCCGACGCCTGCCTGAAACAGCCGAGCGGGCAGGCCAACGGCTGCCTGAACGACAGGATGAAGCGGAAGCGCCGTTGCTGGGCTTAGCCGCTGGTCCCTGGGTGGTAGGTGCGCGCCCGGATCCGGGTGGGCGGATTGCCTGCTCCGAGTGGCGGATTCCCTGCTCCGGGTGGGTGGAACGGTCCTCCGAGCGGTCGGGTCCTCGTGCCTGGAACTAGAACGCGTTTGCGCCGAAGGCCCTGGCCGGGGGAGGCTTTCCCCCCTATGACCCCTTGCGACCGGCTCGCCCGTGCCTAAATTCGGTCTTCGGCGCCGCTCGTCGGTTACCCCGCGGTCAGTTCCCGACCGCATCGTTCCCGCTCCGCCGGCGCCCGGCGGGCTCCGGATCGCCTTTCTCGTCTATCGGGGGAACCCCAGGTGCGGGGGGCAGGGCGTCTATACGCGCCACCTGTCGCGGGAGCTGGTCAAGCTGGGCCACTCGGTCGAGGTCTTTGCCGGCCAACCCTGGCCCGAAGTAGACGAGGGCGTGGGCTTCACGCCCGTGCCCAGCCTCGACCTCTATCGGGAGCCCGACCCCTTCCGGATCCCGTGGCCGAAGGAGTTCACCAGCTCCATCGACGCCCTCGAGTTCGGCGTGATGTGCACGGCGGGGTTCCCCGAACCGTGGACGTTCAGCCTGCGGGTCAGGCGGCTCCTGGCCGAGCGGCGGGACGAGTTCGACCTGGTCCACGACAACCAGTGCATGGGGAACGGCATGATCGGGATGCTCGAGGACGGGTGGCCGCTCGTGACCACGCTCCATCACCCCATCACCGTCGACCGGCAATTGGCCCTGAGCCACTCCACCAACCCATGGCAACGGGTCACAACCCGCCGCTGGTTCGGCTTCTTGCGCATGCAGGTCCGGGTCTCGCGGGAGCTCCCCCGCATCATCACCGTGTCCGAGTCGTCGAAGACCGACATCACCGCTCAGATGGGGGTGGAGTCGTCGCGCATGACCGTCGTGCCTGTGGGTGTCGACCACACTGTGTTCCGGCCTCAGGCCGATGTGCGGCCGGTTTCCGGCCGCCTGATGGTCACTTCGTCCTCGGACGTGCCCATGAAGGGCTTGGTTCCCCTGCTCGAAGCGGTGGCCAAACTGCGCACCGAACGGGACATCGAGCTGGTGGTCATCGGGAGCCCGCGCCCGGACGGCCGGGTGGCCCGCGCCATCGAACGGCTCGGCCTCGCCCCGATCGTTCGCTGCGTGACTGGGATCAGCGACGAGGAGCTGGCCCGGAACTACGGGCGAGCCCAGGTGGCGGTGGTGCCGTCTTTGTATGAAGGGTTCTCACTCCCGGCCATCGAGGCCATGGCCTGCGGCGTCCCGGTCGTGGCCACCACCGGTGGCGCGCTGCCCGAGGTGGTCGGTACCGACGGCGAGACCGGCTTGCTCGTGCCTCCCAACGATCCCGGCGCTTTGGCCGGCGCCATCGGTCGCCTCCTCGATGACCCCGCGCTGCGCACGACCTTGGGTGAGGCCGGGCGGCATCGGGTGCTCGGCCGATTCACCTGGGAGGTCACGGCCCGGGGCACGGTCGAGCAGTACCGCGCCCTCATGGCCGGGCGCGCCGTCACTCCTCCGGCTGGGCCGGCCGAGCTCGCCGAGAGGCTCCCCGCGCCGGCCGTGCCCAACGAGACGGTCTGTGAGCCCGCCGACCCGGCGGAGACGCTGGCATGCTGACCGTCGACTACGGGAAGCTCGGTGTTGGGCCTGGGGACCGCCTGCTCGATCTGGGATGTGGGTTCGGGCGCCACGCCTACCAGGCGGCCCGCCTCGGGGCCGAGGTGGTGGGGTTCGACGCGGGCGCCGACGAGGTGCGCAAGGTGCAGGACACCTTCGGAGCCATGTGCGTCGCTGGCGAGCTGCACGCAGAGACGGCCAGGGTAGGCGCCGTCCGGGGCGACGCCCTCCGGCTCCCCTTCGGCGACAGCTCCTTCGACCGGGTCATCGCCTCGGAGGTCCTAGAGCACATCCCCGACGACCGCTCGGCGATGTCCGAGTTGGCCCGGGTCCTCCGTCCGGGGGGCACCATGGCGGTCACCGTCCCCCGGTGCGGCCCCGAGTTCGTGAACTGGGCCCTGTCCGACGAGTACCACAACGTCCCCGGCGGCCACGTGCGCATCTACCGGCACAAGGAGCTGGTGGCCCGGCTCGAGCGCACCGGCCTGACCATGATGGGCAGTCATCACGCCCACGGCCTCCACACGCCCTATTGGTGGCTGCGCTGCCTGGTCGGCCCGGCGAAGGACGACCATCCCGCGGTGGCTGCCTACCATCGCCTCTTGGTCTGGGACATCGTCAAGGCGCCCAAAGCGACGCGGTACACCGAACGGGTGCTCAACCCGCTGGTCGGGAAGAGCCTGGTCGTCTACCTCATGAAGCCGGTGGACAGCAGGTCGGCAGCGACCACGCCGGGAGCGAGCGGCCCGGTGGCCACGCACCCCTCGGCGGCCGGCGGCTCGGCCGGGCAACGGCCCGAGCCCTCACTGGCCGGGGCGGGAGCGCCGGCATGAGGGTCATCCCCGAGGTGCCGGGCATCCTCTCGTCGAACCAGGTACTGGCCACCGCCCGTTCCATCGCCGGCCTCCAGCGTCCGAACGGGATGATCCCATGGTTCCCGGGCGGCCATTGTGATCCGTGGAACCATGTCGAAGCGGCCATGGCCATGACGACGGTCGGCCTCGACGCCGAGGCCGATGGCGCCTACCAGTGGCTGGTGGACACCCAGCTTCCCGACGGGAGCTGGTTCAACTACTACCTGGCCAGCGGCATCGAGGATCCCCGGCTCGACACCAACGTCTGCGCCTACCTGGCCACCGGCGCCTGGCACCGCTTCATCTCGACCGGGGACACCGACGGCCTCGAGTCGCTGTGGCCGGCGGTTGAGGCCGGCATCGACTTCGTGCTCCGGTGGCAGCGCCCGGACGGATCGATTTGCTGGTCTCTCGACCCCGCCGGCTACCTGGAGAACTACGCCCTGTTGACCGGCTCGTCGTCCATCTACCACAGCCTCCGGTGCGCCATCGCCTGCGCCGAACGGCTCGATCACGAGCGCCCGGACTGGGAGTGGGCGGCGGGCCGCCTGGCCCACGCTGTGGCCTACGAGCCCTCGTCGGCCTTCGCCCCGAAAGAGGAATTCGCCATGGACTGGTACTACCCGGTCCTGTCCGGGGCGATGACCGGCCAGGCGGCGAGGGACCGGATCGAGGCCGGCTGGTCGACCTTCGTGATGGAGGGTTTCGGCGTCCGCTGTGTTTCGACCGGCGAGTGGGTCACCGCAGCCGAGACGGCCGAGTGCGTCCTGGCCCTCGACGCCATCGGCATGGATGACGTAGCCCTCTCCCTACTCGAGTGGGGTCAGGGCCTGCGCACTGCGGACGGCTCATACTGGACCGGCATGGTCTACCCGGAAGAAGCCACTTTCCCGCCCCTCGAGCGATCCACGTACACCGCGGGCGCCATGGTGCTGGCCGCCGACGCCCTAAGCCAGACCACCCCGGCGTCAGGCCTGTTCCGCGGCGAGGGCCTCCCCACTCATCTCGACCTCACCGAGCCGGCCCCCGAGGCACCGACCGAGCCTGCCTTCCCGCAAGGTTCCTCGGGCACCGTCTGAGCCCGACCGGCACGGATCGCCGCCCGCCATGACGGCGGCCCCGGCCCGGTCGGCCCGGCCTCACCCCGCTGGGCGTACCCGCTTGAGTACCCGCAGTGAGCCGCACTCCCCGTCCTCGGTGAACGCCCCGGAGTCGAGGGCGTGGCGCCACAGGTCAAACGGTGGCCGACCGCCGTCGGCGGGATCGGGGAACACATCGTGGATGGCCAGCAGGCCGCCGACCGGCACGTGGGGCGACCAACCTCGGTAGTCGGCCCAAGCGGGCTCGTCACCGTGTCCCCCGTCGATGAAACAGAAGTCGAGCGGGGTGGTCCAGCGGCCGGCCACGACCGGGGAGTCGCCGACCAGGCCGACGACGGTCGTCTCGAGGTCGGCGCGGCCGACCGTGCGGCGCCAATGGGGCAGCGTGTCGATGCGACCGGTGTCCGGGTCGATCAGGCGCGGGTCGTGATGCTCCCAACCCGCCTGGTTCTCCTCGGAGCCGTGGTGGTGGTCCAGGCTGAACAGGACGGCGCCGGACGCTTCGGCCGCCGCGCCCAGGTATACCGTCGACTTCCCGCACCATGCACCCACCTCGACGAAGGTCGCCGACGCCGAGGCCCGTCCGGCACGAAGGGCCGCCCGGTAGAGAGCCTCGCCCTCCTCGTCGGGCATGAAACCCTCTGCCGACCGAGCCACGGTGAAGAGGTGTTCCAGGCGATCGGCGTCCCGGGTGGCCTTGGGGTACTCGGAGGGCATCGGTTCAGCCTCTCACGAGCCCGACGAGGGTGGCGGCGGCCAACCCGGCCAGCACCGGCCCTTGCCTCGCCGACGACGCCGAAGGGCGGCACCCTGGCCCGGGGCCGCCCCGCGAACGCGCCGAGGGCCCACACCGCGGTGAGGCCGAGGGTCGCACCCACGAACACCGCGGGCGGTCAACCGGTCAGGTGCCGACCGCGTCGGCCAGGAGCTGGGCCAGCCCGGGACCGACCCGCTGGCCGAAAGCCACGTTCACATCCAGCCGCTCGAGAATCTGCTCGACCGTCTTGCCGCCGGCCGGCAGGGGGTGGGAGGTCACGAACGCGGCGACGGCCTCGGCCTGCTCGGGCGTTCGGCAGAGGGTGCGGACGCCGTCGAGCATGCGGGGGAGGATGTTGGCCGGGAACCGATCGACCAGCGCGTCCCAGTTGGCGGTGATCCGCTCCCAGGAAGCCGGGCCGGTCAGCCGGTTGGCCACCAGGAGCTGCAACACGAAGGGGGCGTTCTGGGTGCGGACCTCGGAGAGGGCCAGATCGTAGGTCCGTTGGGCCAACTCAGGCTGGTCGAAGGCGGCGAGGGCGTAGAGGTACCGGTTCTCCTCCTGCGGGTTGGCGGGCTTTCGGTAGCGATCCAGATAGGCCTCGAACTCGGCCGAGCCCCCGGTGGTGGCCACGATCTCCAGGATGGCCGACTCGGTGTCGGGGTGGAGGCCTATCCCGGTGGCGGGGGGCCCGGCCGCAGCCCCGAAGCGCCGGGCGGCCTCGTCGCGAACGGCCTGATCGGCACCGATCGTGCCCAGGGTCCGGAGCACCGAGGCGCGCAGTGACGGCGTCCGCTCCCCGTCGTCGTCCCTCGGGTCCCAGCCCACCCGCTCGGCGACCGGGCCGACCAGGGTACGCACGGCCTGTTGGAGGGCGGGGCGGTCGGCGTCGGGCACGACGCGGTCGAGCAGGCCGAGGGCACCGATCACCACCGACCAGACACTCGGGTCGCGCTCACCGGAACGGCTGAGCGCGCCGGCCAGGCGGAGCACGTTTTCAGCGGGCGCCTGGCCGGCGAGGGCGGCGGCCCAGGAATCCGACACCAGGTTGTAGCGCTCGAGGGCTTCGAGCTCGGGCAGGATGCCGCTCAGCCTCTCCACGACCGGGGTCGGGTAGGCGACCCGGTAGAAGCCGGACCCCCCGGCGTTGACCAGTGGGTCGGTGGCCCGGAGGGCGGAGTCCGGCGTGCCATCCGCGCCCACCAGGACCGGGACCGGGTCGCGGCCGGTCCCCGACGTGGACCGGACCAGTGCGGGGATCCGCCAGGACGATCCGATGGCGCCACCTGGCTCACCTCGGTAGGAGAAGGGCTCCTGGGACAGTGACCCGTCCTCGGCCAAGCGGACCAGGGGATAGCCGCCTTGGAAGATCCAGGTGTCCATGATCTCGCGCACCGGCTGGCCGCTCGATCGCTCCAGGGCGTCCCAGAGGTCGGCCGTCTCGGTGTTGGAGTGGCTGTGGGTTCTCAGGTAGTCGCGGATGCCGTCCCGGAAGGTCTCCGCCCCGAGGTAGCGCTCCAGCATCCTGAGCACGCTGCCGCCCTTCTGGTAGGTCAGGACGTCGAACATGCCCTGCGCCTCCTCGGGACGCCCGACGGCGAACTCGACCGGCCTGGTGGCATGGAGGCCGTCGACCGCCATCGCCGCCTCCCGCTCCACCCCGAAGCTGACCCACCGCTGCCATTCGGGGCGGAAGGCGTCGACCGCCAGGACCTCCATGAACGTGGCGAAGGCCTCGTTGAGCCATATGCCGTTCCACCACTTCATCGTGACCAGGTCGCCGAACCACATGTGGGCGATCTCGTGGCAGATCACGTCGGCCACCCGCTCGAGCTCGACGCGGGCTGCTTGGGCCGGATCGACCAGGAGCACCGACTCGCGGAAGGTCACGCAGCCCAGGTTCTCCATGGCTCCGAAGGCGAAGTCGGGGATGGCAACCAAATCGAGCTTGTCGGCCGGGTATGGGATGCCGAAGTAATCGGTGAAGTAGCGGAGGGCGTGGGCCCCCACCTCCAAGGCGTAGGGGGCCAGGTGGGCCTTGCCGGGGGGGTGCACGATCCGCAGGGGGACGCCGTCGACGTCGACCGGCTCGGTGGCTTCGAGGGGCCCGACGATGAAGGCGACCAGATAGGTGGACATCGGCATGGTCGGGGCGAATCGGATCCGGCGGCCCCGGCCCGATCCCGATGAGGCGGGCTCAGGGGTCTCCTCGACGATGGGGCCGTTGGAGTATGCGGCCAAGCCCTCCTCGACGACCAGGGTCACCTCGAAGACTGCCTTGCGGTCGGGCTCGTCCCAGCAGGGGAAGGCCCGGCGGGCGTCGGTGGCCTCCATCTGGGTGGTGGCGATCAGCTGCTCGTTTCCGTCGTCGTCGGTGAAGGTGCTCCGGTAGAAGCCGTGGAGCTTGTCGTTCAGGACTCCGGTGAAGGACAGGCGGAGGGTGGCCGGGCCGACCGGGACGGGCTGGGCAAAGGTGAGGGTGACCCGCTCCTCGTCAGCGTCGAGGGCGGTCGAGGAGGGTTCGAGCGGGGCCGGGTCGCCCGTTACACCGTCGCCGGCGTCCCCCGCACCGGAAAGAACAAGCGCGGCCGAGTCGATGGTCAGCTCGGCGGCGTTCAGGACGATGTCGGTGACCGGTTCGTCCACCGTGACGTCGATGGCCACGTCACCGGTGAAGGTGGCAGAGGCCAGGTCGGGGACGAGGGTCAGCCGGTACCGGCTGGGCACCACCGAGTAGGGGAGGCGGTACGTGGTCGGATCATCGTCGGTGGGAGGGCTCATCTCCGGCAGGCTACCGTCGCACCGTGCAGAACGACCACGAAGCGACACCAGTCGATATCCAACTTCGGCCCCGCCCGGGTACCGAGCTCGATGCCGTCGCCATCGGCAACGCCCTGGTCGATGTGCTGGCTTCGGCTACGGACGAGGACCTGCAAGAACTGGGGCTGGTCAAGGGGACCATGGCCATCGTGGACCAGGAGCGTTCCGAGGCCATCTACGCCACCATGGGGCCGACCATCGCCGCGTCGGGCGGCTCTGCCGCCAATACCGTGGCCGGGGTGGCCGCGCTGGGCGGGCGCGCGGCCTTCTTGGGCCGGGTGGCCGACGACGAGCTCGGTCGGACATTCACCCACGACATCCGCTCCATCGGTGTGGCCTTCGAGCCCAGGCCTACGCCGGCCAACTCGGGCGAGAGCGTGACCGGTCATTGCCTGGTCCTGGTGACCGACGACGCCGAGCGCACGATGGCGACCCACCTCGGGGTGGCCTCGGACTTCGCCTCGGTCGACCTGCACGCCGATCAGCTGTCCTCCACGCAGGTGGCCTACTTCGAGGGCTACCTGTGGGACCAGGAAGCGGCCAAGGCGGCTATGCGAGAGGCCATGGACCTGGCTCATGCCAACGACGCCGCAGTGGCCCTGACCCTGTCCGACCCATTTTGCGTCCAGAGCCACCAAGACGAGTTCTTGGCCCTGCTGAACGGCGACCTTGACATCCTGTTGGCCAATGAGGAAGAGATCATGTTGCTGTTCGGGACCGCCGACTTCGACGCGGCGGTGGCCGCCGTCGAGGAGACCGGCGTCCTGGCCGCACTGACGAGGGGAGCGGCTGGCTCCGTGGTCGTGACTGCCGGTGGTCCGTTGTCGGTACCCGCCACTCCGGTGGACAAGGTGGTGGACACCACCGGTGCCGGGGACCTGTTTGCCGCCGGCTTCCTCTACGGGATCACCAATGGCCTCTCGCCGGAGGAGAGCGCCAAGCTGGGAGCCGTGTGCGCGGCCGAGGTGATCGCCCACGTCGGGGCCCGTCCTCAGGCCGATCTGCGGGAGCTGGCCGTTGCCGCCGGGCTGTTTGGGTGAGTCGGTGGGGGCGCTCAAGGCGTCGCCGCCGGGCGCAACGAGCAATGGGCCCAGACACGATTCGGTCCGATGCGCGACCGAATCGAGGTCCAATGATGCTCCGGATACGTTGCGGCACCATCATTGATCCATCGCCCTCTTGGCTTCCTTCGACAGCAATCCCGCCGATGGAGTGGGGTCGTAGTTATTTCACACAGCCGTCACGAAAAAGATCCAAAGCTCCCTGAAGCCCGCCGACACTGCGCAGTTCAATGGATCCCGGTCGGTGTGGATCAGGGAGCTACCGTCGATGCGCATCGGATTGGATCTCAAACGCCGCAAAAGCGACACAATCGAGCTCTTCGATGACGTTGGTTTTCAATCAAACACAATTGGGTATACACCTGGAGTGGATGCTTCAGCCAGGCGAGGCTCCACAGAGGTAAAACAGCGTTCAGCCATGAGGACTCGTTGGATGATGAGCAATACGGGCTATTGCCGCCCTGCGACGCTGAACGTCGCCGTCGGAACTGATCGAATCGTTAGACACTGCGCATCGCACTGTGCATCGACGGTCCATGGTCCACATCCGCTGACGGGCGCGACTATTGACTTGGAACCCATAGGCACTTCTTCTATGCAAGCTCGTGGGGTGTCGATATCTTCCATCGTGTTTGGGGTTCTGGCCGGGGGATTCTTAGTGTGCTTGGCCGTCGTGTTCTTGTCCGGCCGAGCTTCGGCTGCTCAACCGACGGCCGACCCAGCTGCAGGATCGCTCGCTGCGCCGGCTACGACAGTGGTCGGCCAGGTGGCTGCGCCCGTGGCCGACGTCGTCTCCCCGGTGGCCACAGTGGTCGCCCAGGTCGCCTCGCCCGTCACGACAGGGGTCGACCAGGTCGCCTCCCCGGTGACCTCGCTCGTCGGCGACGTCGTCGCGCCGGTCGGGGCGGTGGTTTCGCCCGTCACCAACCTGGTCGGCCAGGTCGCCTCGCCCGTCACGACAGTGGTCGGCCAGGTTGCCTCGCCCGTCACCACTCTCGTCGGTCAAGTGACGGCGCCGCTCACCGTGCCGGCGGACCAGCCCCCTGCGCTCCCCGTGCCGACAACTGGGTCGTTACCCGCGCTCGCGACCCCGGCGGGCGCGGTCAGCAGTTCGCCGTCCGGGCTGGGCGCACTGACGAAGGCGGTGGTCGGAGCGTCTGGCCCCGCAACCACTTTCGACATCCTTCCAGCCGCGGCCGGTTCGAAGACTCTCCTCTCCGCCGTGACCAGCGCCTACAGGGGTCCGGCTTGGCTCCAACCCGGTACGAACCAGGGGAGACCCGTGACGGGCGAGGCAACTCGCTCCGACGTTCTTGGCGCTTCGGTTCTCGGGCCACCTTCGCCCTTCCGGGTCCCCCTCGGCGGGAATGGCGGTGTGCTTCCGCCGGGAACTCCGGCTTCCGTGCCTGCTCCCACCGCCAACGGACCTTCGAGCTCGTCGTCTTCCGGATCCGGTTCGTCGGCAGCCGCCTATGTCGCAACCGATTCGTCTGAATTCGCCAACCGGGCTGAACGCCTCGGACAACGCGGCAGTCTTCCCCTACCAGAAGCACTGGTCGAACCCGCAATTTCGCCTGCCTAATCCTCTCTCGAGATCGACGCGAATGCGCCCGGACAGCCGGGCGATCGTCCATTGAACTCTGAGAGAAGGAGAGGCCATGATCAGGCCAAAGACTTTGCTGCTGTCCCTTGCGGGCGGCGGCGCTGGGGTCATCTGCGCGCTCATGTTGAGCGGGGACAGCCCATGCAGCAACACCAACCACCCAGGTCGGATTGGTCAATGCCAACGTTCCGGTCAACGTCAGCGACGTTGCCGTGGCCGTGGTCGGCCATGCGACTGCGAATAGCTCACCGGAAGGGTCGTCAACGACCCCGTCGGACTGGAGCGCAAGCGCACCATCGGATGCGCCGGCAACGACCACGTCGGACTGGACCGGTGGTGGTTCACCGAACGTCACCCAGTCAGGAGGACCGGCAAACGCTGACCCACCTGCAGGCGGGGCGGGTGATGCAGCTGACCAAGGGCCCACATCCACCCCACCGGCAGGGGAAGTAACCACCCCTTCCGCCGGGGAAACAAGCAATCCACCCCCAACCACCCAACAAGTCGGGTTGGTCAATGCCAACGCACCCGTCAACGTCAGTGACGTTGCCGTAGGGGTTCTGGGGCATGCGACCGCAAGCACCGATGGACCTGGAGGCGGCCTCCCTGGCTCGACCAGCCAGGTCGGTTTGGTCAATGCCAATGTCCCCGTGAACGTGTGCGGGATCAGTGCGGCCGTGCTCGGAGGTGCCTCCTCGGAGTGCGCCCCGAGTGGCGGCTCGACCAGCCAGGTCGGCTTGGTCAATGCCAATGTCCCCGTGAACGTGTGCGGGATCAGTGCGGCCGTGCTCGGAGGTGCCTCCTCGGAGTGCGCCCCGAGTGGCGGCTCGACCAGCCAGGGCGGCTTGGTAAACGTGACCACCCCGGTGAATGTCTGCGGAATATCCGTTGGATTGCTCGGTGATGCCACGAGCTCATGTGGAACGCCCGGCACACCCGGAACCCCGGGCACACCGGGAACCCCGGGCACACCGGGAACCCCAGGCACACCCGGAACCCCAGGCACACCGGGAACCCCAGGAACACCCGGAACCCCAGGCACACCCGGGCACACCCGGGCACACCCGGAACCCCAGGCACACCCGGAACCCCAGGCACACCCGGCACACCTGGAACACCCGGAACTCCGGGCACACCTGGAACGCCCGGAGCCCCCGGCACGCCTGGCAGCCCGGGTGGCAGACTCACTGCTCTCGTGATGACGTCTGTGCCGCCAGCACAGACAGTCGCTACGGGACCATCGGGACCTGCGACAGGAACGACCGCCGCGACCACGCTCGCATTTACCGGTGCCGAGACGTCGCTAGAGCTGGCACTTGCTGGCCTGCTCTTGTTGCTTGGTCTGATCCTGCTCCTGGCAACCAGGCGGGTGCGTAGAACCACCTGACAGTGGTCGGTTCCGGCTCCTTGTCGCGGTGAACCACTTCGGCAGGGGGCCGGAACCCAGCTGTTACACGTTGTACCGTGACGGCTGCCCGCTCGCCCGGCAACCGGTAGAGCGGCTCAGCCGCTCGGGTCCACAGGTGCCGGCGGCCGGAAGGCAAAGGGCAGGTCCCCCAGCCGCACCAGGACCGATGCCACCGAACGGCCGAGGGGCGCCAACGCCTCAGCCAGACCGGACGGGTTCTCGAGTATCCCCTCGTCCAACGGGCATGCTCCTTCATAGCTGACCTCGACGGCGCACTCCGGTCCACGGGGATCGGCGGCGAATACCTGCTCGACGGTGGGGGAGCTCCTGGTCAACCGATCGCGGCCCAGAACCGAGAGGTTGGGCGGCAGCACCTCGAGCAACGGGGGGAGCTCTGGGACGGCATCGAGATTCTGGGCCCGGAAGGCGATCTCCACCAGAAGCTCTGGCAGTTCCTCGGGTTCCTCGCCGATGGACCAGCTGCGGTAGGCAGTCTGGCTCCACGTCGGCCAGTCGAGGCTGGTGTCCATCCGGATCCGTGCTGGGCGCTGCTCGCCGGGGAGGCTGTAGGAGGTCTCGAAGCTGACGTCACCCAGGAACACGTCGACCTGGAACCGCTCTTCGACCGCCTGGCGCTGGAGCAGGGCCGACTCGAAGGACTCCTTGAGCGAGGTCACGAGCTGGATGAAAATGTGGTCGAGCATTGCGCGGCAGAGGCTACCGTTCTTCCATGAACCAATCATTAGCCCAGTGCGGGTATGGGCCATCCGCCCAGTGCGGGTATGGGCTCTGCGCCACCGGCCGGTGGTAGCCCCACGATGATCCCATCAGCCGGCTGGCTCGACCGCCGGGTCATCGCCTATGCCCACCAGGGCGGCGCGTGGGAAGCGCCGTCATCCACCTTGTACGCCATCGGCCGGGCGCTGACCGCCGGGGCCACGGCCATCGAGCTCGACGTCCATGCCACCGCCGACGGCCATCTGGTCGTCTGTCACGATCCGGCAGTGGACCGGACCACCGACGGAGCCGGCCAGATCGCGGCCATGACGCTGGCCCAGATCCGAAGGCTCGACAACGCCTACTGGTGGGTGGGGGGCTCGGACGTGGACCACGACCAGCCTCCGGGCGCGTACCCATTCCGGGGCCGGGCACCTGATGACCCGGACTTCCGGATCGCCACGTTGGAAGAGGTGCTCGAGCAGTTCCCCGGCGTGATCCTCAACCTGGACATCAAGCGGACCGCGCCCACTGTGACCCCGTACGAGGAGACACTGGCGGCCCTGCTCCGGAGTTTCGGCCGGAGCGAGGACGTGATCGTGGCGTCGTTCCTCGATGCCGCCACCGATGCCTTCTCGGCTTGCGCACCCGAGATCCCCACCTCGGCGGGCACGCTGGCCGTCAGCGCCTTCTACCAGGCCGTGGCGGCTGGAGAGACCCCCGCGCCGACGGGCCACGTGGCTCTACAGGTTCCCCACCGGGTGGGCGAGCTCGAGCTCCTGAACGAGGCCTTCGTCGAGGCGGCCCACCGGGCCGGACTGGCCGTCCACGCATGGACCATCGATGACGAGTCAGAGATGAGCGAACTGGTCGAGATGGGGGTGGACGGGATCATCACCGACCTGCCGACGAAACTGGACGCCGTCCTGAGCCGGCACGACGTGAAGTGGATCCCGTCCGAAGCCGCCATCTGAACCAAATGGGTGGGCTCAGGCCCAGGCCCCAGCCGTGGGCTCTGGCCCCAGTGCAGTCAGCCCCGGCCGCAGTTCGGCTTCTTGCCGTGGTTGGCCTTCTTCTTGGCGCGGATCTTACGCTTGTTCGTTCGCTTCGACATAGCTTGGCAACACTACTCGGTCGACTAGGTTGCCACCAGTGGAGCCGCTCGGGCACATGACCTGGTTGCTCCGAGGGGGTGACGTGCTGGCCGCGGCCGATGTCGTCACGCCGTGGTCGCCTCTCGCCCAGGGCTTGCACGGCAAGGACGGGTACGAGGGCGCCCTTGTCCTCGACCGGACCCGGGCCGTGCACACCTTGGGCATGCGGTTTCCGATCGACGTCGCCTACTGCGACCAGGACCTGGTCGTGATACGGGTCCGCCGGATGCGGCCCTGGCGGGTGGGCCTGCCCTGCCCCAAGGCCCGGCTGGTGATCGAGGGCGAAGCGGGGTCCTTCGAGCGATGGGGCCTGGCCGTGGGCGACACCCTGGAGCTGCGGTGAACGGGGAACCGGTCGAGAGGGCCGGCGGCGAGGGCAGCATCGTGCTGGTCGCCACCCCGATCGGCAATCTGGGCGACCTCTCGCCCCGGGCGGTGAGCGTGCTGGCCGCCGCCGACGTCATCTATTGCGAGGACACCCGGCACTCCCGCAAGCTGGTGACCCACGCCGGGATCACAGGGACGATGCTCCGTTCGCTGCACGAGCACAACGAGGACGAGCGCATCGCCGAGGTCCTGGCGGAAGTAGGGAGGGGCCGGACCGTGGCCGTGATGAGCGATGCGGGCATGCCCGGGATCTCGGACCCCGGTAGCCGCCTCGTGGCCGCCGCAGCCAGGTCCGGCGTCAGGGTGTCGGTGATTCCCGGGCCCTCGGCGGTGGTGGCCGCGCTGGTGGTCAGCGGCCTCGCCACCGACCGGTTCTGCTTCGAGGGCTTCCTGCCACGCTCGGGCCGCGACCGTCGCAGCCGGCTCGAGCAGCTGTCCGCCGAGAAGAGGACGACCGTGCTCTTCGAGGCCCCTGCCCGAGTTCTGGGCACCCTGAACGATCTGGCCACCCACTGCGGCGGCAGCCGGCGGGTAGCGGTGGCCCGGGAGCTGACCAAGCTCCATGAGCAGATCTGGCGAGGGACATTGGACGAGGCACGGTCCTGGGCCGACGAGACGACGGTGCGGGGGGAAGTGGTGCTGGTGGTCGAGGGGTCACCGCCGCCCGCGACGCCGGTCGTCGAAGATGCCGAGGTCGTGGCGGCCATTGCCTCCCACCTCGAAGCGGGCGAGCGGACCCGGGGAGCGGTGGACGCGGTGGCCGCCCAGTTCGGAATCCCGCGCCGCCGGGTCTACGACCTGGCCCTGGGCTCGAAGGGCCCCGGCAGGGGTCCCGACGACAGGAATGCGGAGCCCGATGAGAGAGTTGACTAGAGAGGACGTAGAAACACAGGAAACGGCCAGGGCTACGGCATGCCCGGCAGTGGACCGAGAGGGGACCCGCAATGTTCGGACGGTCGCAGATGGACACGACGCAGGCACCGGCAGTCGAGCCCGGGGACGTTCCCGAGGGCCTGGCCCTTGCCGCCTTCGCAGCCGGGTGCTTCTGGGGGGTCGAGGAGTTCTTCCGGGAGGTTCCGGGCGTGGTGGATGCCGTCTCCGGCTACGAGGGAGGGTTCGTGGCCAATCCCAGCTACGAACAGGTGTGCTCGGGCACCACGGGGCACGCCGAGGCCGTCCTCGTCACCTTCGACCCCAAGGTGGTGTCCTATCCCGACCTGCTCGAGGCCTTCTGGCGGCACCACGACCCGACCACCCCCAACCGACAAGGCCCCGACCGGGGCACCCAGTACCGGTCGGCCGTGTTCACCTATAGCGACGAGCAGGAGCTCCAGGCCAAAGAGTCCATCGGGCAGTTCCAGGGACGGTTCAAGCGCCCCATCGTCACCGAAGTGACCCCGGCCTCGACCTTCTGGCCGGCTGAGGCGTACCACCAGCGCTATACCGAGCGCACCGGCATGGGCGGTTGCCACGTCGCCAACTGGTGAGCCGACGGGCGGTCGGTCGGCCCGATCGCATCGGGTCGGTACGCTACCGGCGGTGCCCCGCTTCTACGTCACGACCCCCATCTACTACGTCAACGACGCCCCGCACGTCGGCCACGCCTATACGACGGTCAATGCCGATGCCTTGGCCCGCTGGCACCGACTGGCCGGAGACGACGTCTTCTTCCTGACGGGAACGGACGAGCACGGCCAGAAAGTGGCCCGGGCGGCCGAGGAGCACGGGGTCACCGCCCAGGAGTGGACCGATCAGCTCTCCACCCGCTTCGCCGCGGCGTGGGACGAGCTCGATATCAGCAACGACGACTTCATTCGCACCACCGAGCGCCGCCACCACCGGACCGTCCAGCAGTTCCTCCAGCAAATCTACGACAACGGCTGGATCGTGAAGGACACCTACAGCGGGCTGTACTGCGTTTCCTGCGAGCAATACTACAGTGAGGCCGAGCTGCTCGAGGGCAGGCTCTGCCCGGTCCACCGGACACCGGTCGAGGTCCTCGAGGAGGACAACTACTTCTTCCGCCTGAGTGCCTTCGAGGACCGCCTGGTCGAGTGGTACGAGAAGCACCCCGACGCAGTGATGCCCGAGGCCAAGCGGAACGAGGCCCTGAGCTTCATCAAGGGCGGCCTCAACGACATCTCCATCACCCGTACCTCGATCACCTGGGGTGTCCCCGTCCCCTGGGACAACGCCCACGTGTTCTACGTCTGGTACGACGCGCTGGTGAACTACCTCACCGCCATCGGGTACGGCGACGACGAGGAGCGCTTCGCCGCTTGGTGGCCCGCCGTCCATCACCTGATCGGCAAGGAGATCATCCGCTTCCACTGCGTGTGGTGGCCGGCCATGTGCATGGCTGCGGGGATCGAGCCACCGGCCCAGGTACAGGTCCACGGCTGGCTGCTGGTCGGTGGGGAGAAGATGTCCAAGTCGAGCCTCAACCAGATCGCTCCGGGTGACCTGGTGGCCGACTACGGCGTGGACCCGGTGCGGTACCAGCTGCTGCGGGACACGCCCCTCGGCTCCGACGGTGACTTCTCGGCCGAGGGGATGACTGCACGCTACAACGCCGACCTGGCCAACAACCTGGGCAACCTGCTGGCCCGGGTGACCACCGTGGTCGACAGCAAGTGCAACGGGATCGGTCCTGCGCCAGACGGCGAGAGCCGGCTGGCTGCGGTGGCCGCCTCGGTGGCCGCAGAAGCCATCGCCGCATGGAGCGATTCACTTCCCCACCTGGGCCTCGAGGCGACCTGGCGCCTGATCCGCGAGACCAACGCCGAGCTCGAGACGGCCGAGCCCTGGAAGTCCGAGCCCGGTCCCGCCGTCGACGCCGTCCTCGGCAGTGCCCTCGAGGCACTCCGGATCGTCGCCCTGCTCGTCTCGCCGGCCATACCGACCTCGGCCGATGAGATCTGGCGCCGGATCGGCCTGAGCGGGAGCCCATCGGACGGCCGGCTTCCCGAGGACGCAAACTGGGGCCGCTACCCCGGCGGCCTCCCGGTGGAGAAGGGCCCGCCGCTGTTCCCGCGGCGGAAGGTGTGAGAACTGCCCGGTGACCAGGCTCGTCACCAACCGAGCAGACAGGTCGGGAAAGGGGAGAGGGGGGCGATGAGCGACGCGGTCCTGGAGTGGTTCGATTCCCACTGCCACCTGCAAGACGAGTACCTGGACGCATCGGTCCCCGACGGGTCGGCCGGGGCGGTGCACGCCACCCCGCTGAACGCGGCGCTGGCCCGAGCCTCGGAGGCCGGCGTGACCCGGCTGGTCTGCGTGGGCACCGGGGCCCGGTCGTCCGAGGAGGCCGTGGCCCTGGCTCGCAGGCTCCGCCACCCGGGCTCGACCGCACGGGCCGAGGGCATCGAGGCATGGGCCACGGTGGGGTTGCATCCCCACGACGCCTCCGACGGGGTCGACGCCGCCGCCGCGGTGCTCGACGACGCACTGCGAACCGATGCAGAGGCAGACGCAGAGGGAACAGTCGCGGTGGTGGCCGTCGGGGAGTGCGGACTCGACTACCACTACGACCACTCGCCCCGGGACGTGCAGCGGGCGGCCTTCGCCGCCCAGGTCGAGCTGGCCCACCGCCACGGCCTGGCCCTGGTCATCCACACCCGCGAGGCCTGGGACGACACCTTCGACGTGCTGGCCTCGGCCGGTGTCCCCGAACGGACGGTCTTCCACTGCTTCACCGGAGGGCCGGCCGAGGCCCGGCGCTGCCTCGACCTCGGCGCATCGCTGTCCTTCAGCGGGATCGTGACCTTCAAGACGGCCGACGACGTCCGGGAAGCGGCGCAGCTCTGCCCACTCGATCGCTTGCTGGTGGAGACCGACTCGCCCTTCCTCACTCCCGTTCCCCACCGGGGCTCGGTCAACGAGCCGGCCCGCGTCCCGCTGGTCGGTTGGGCCGTGGCCCGGGTCAAGGGGGTGTCGGCCGAGGTGGTGGCCGAATCGTCGACCCGCTCGGCTCGGGCCGTGTTCAACCTGTGACGAGTTCGACCCGTGCCGTCCACCGGTGAGAGCGTCCCCATGACCCACAACCGGGCGGACATCGGCCAGCTCCTGGCCGACAACGACCTCCGGCCCAGCCGGGCCCTGGGGCAGAACTTCGTCGCCGATGCCAACACGGTTCGCCGGATCGTCCGTTTGGCCGAGGTCGTGCCCGGGCAACCGGTGGTCGAGATCGGCGCCGGGCTCGGGTCCCTCACCCTGGCCCTGGCCGAAGCGGGGGCCAGGGTCACCGCCGTCGAGATCGACCGGCACGTCGTGCCCGTGCTCCGCCGGCAGGTCGAGCCCCACGGGGTCCGTGTGGTCGAGGCCGATGCGCTCCGCCTCGACTGGGGCGAGCTACTCGGCGTCGACGGGGACGGGCCGTGGACCCTGGTGGCCAACCTCCCCTACAACGTGGCCACCCCCTTGGTCATCCGGGTGCTGGAGGAGGCGCCCCAGGTCGGTTCGCTCCTGGTCATGGTGCAGCGAGAGGTGGGGGAGCGCCTGGCCGCCGGCGCAGGCGACGAGGCCTACGGGGCGGTGTCGGTGAAGGTGGCCTACTGGGCCACGGCCCGGGTGGTCGGGCGGGTACCCCCGTCGGTGTTCGTGCCGCGGCCGAAGGTCGAGTCCGTGCTGGTGCGCCTGGTCCGCCGGACAGACCCCGGCGCCGGATCGGGGCCCGTCTCCTACGACCGGCTGTTCGCCGTGGTCCGGGGGGGCTTCGCCCACCGTCGCAAGATGCTTCGGCGTTCCCTGGCCGACCTGGTCCGTCCGGAGGCGTTCGCTGAGGCGGGCATCGCCCCCACGGCGCGGGCTGAGGAGCTCACGCTCGAAGAGTGGGGGAGGCTGGCCGAAGTGAGCGGGCCATGACGGCCGGCGGACCCGCCACGGGGGACGGGGACGCCGGCCCCGTCGAGCCGGCAGGGGGGCCTGAGCCGACAGAGGTGGTGGAGCTCGCGGCTCCGGCCAAGCTCACGCTGTCGTTGCGCGTCACCGGCGTGCGCCCGGACGGCTACCACGAGCTCGACGCCGAGATGGTGGCCCTCGACCTCCACGACACGTTGGTCATCGAACCGGGCACCGGGCTGACCGTCGAGCCCGACCTGCCCGCCGGCGCCCGGTTGGGCCCGGTCCCGACCGGGCCGGACAACCTGGTGAGGAAGGCGTTGGCCGCGGTGGGCCGGGAGTCCCGGGTCCGGCTGATCAAGCGGGTGCCGCCCGGGGCCGGGCTCGGGGGAGGCTCCTCCGATGCGGCCGCCGTGCTCCGGTGGGCCGGTTGCACCGATCTAGACGTGGCCGCCGGCCTGGGTGCCGATGTGCCCTTCTGCCTCGTCGGGGGTCGGGCGTCGGTCCGCGGGATCGGCGAGTCGGTGGCGCCGCTCCCCTATGAGGAACGGCGCTTCGTGCTCCTCTTGCCCCCGTTCGGCGTGAACACCGCAGCCGTCTACCGCGCCTGGGACGAGCTGGGGCCACCCGTTGGGGCTCGGCACAGCCCGGCAGGCCCGAACGACCTGGAGGAGGCCGCGCTCACTGTCGAGCCCCGCCTGGCCGAGTGGCGCGACCTGCTCGCCGGGGTCACCGGGGCCCGTCCGTTGCTGGCCGGGAGCGGCTCGACGTGGTACCTCGAGGGGAGGCCATCCGATTTTGGCCTGGCCGGCACGGTGTCCCTGAGGCTCGGTCCGGCCCTGGGCGCAGTGGTGGCGACGAGGACGGTCCCGGCGGACGCCGAAGATGCCGTCGCAGGAGGACCAGGGAATCGCCCCTGACCAGGAGTTTACTTACCGGCGGCCCGACGCTGCCAGCGTGTGGCCTTCAACATCTTCTTGTGCTTCTTCTTGCGCATGCGCTTGCGGCGCTTCTTGATCAACGATCCCATGTCGTGCGGCAGGCTAGTCGCCAACGGGCGGCAGCGCCATGTCACGCCTTTTCAGTCGGGGTCGACCGGGATGTCGGTGAGCTGCAGCTCGGGCAGGCTGAACCGGAAGATCGCCCCGCCCCCTGGGGCGTGGCCGGCGATGACCGAGCCACCCTCCTCCCGGGCCACCTGGGCCACGATGGCCAGTCCCAGTCCGGATCCCGGACGGCCCCGGGCCGCGGGGGCACGGTAGAAGCGGTCGAAGATGTGGACGAGGTCGTCATCGCTGATGCCCGGGCCATGGTCCCGCACGACAACCGTCCCGGCGATGCAGGACACCTCGACCACGCCGCCGTCCGGGCTCCACTTGAGCGCGTTGTCGAGCAGGTTGCCGATGGCTCGTTCGAGGCGGTTCCTCGACCCGGTCACCAGGCTCGGCTGGATGGTGGCGTTGAAGGTCACGTTGCGACTGCGCCCGTGGGTGGTGGCCACCGAGACGGCGTCGGCCACCACGCTGTCCAGGCTGACGACCCCCGAGGTCAGAGCGGGCACATCGCCGCGGGCCAGTTCGGACAGGTCCCCGACCAGGGAGGTCAGCTCGTCGAGCTGGGTGAGGACGTCACCGATGAGGACGCTCCTGTCCTCGGGTGCGAGCTCCTCGAGACGGCGGGCTACCTCCATGTTCGTCTTGAGGCTGGTGAGCGGGGTGCGGAGCTCGTGGGAGGCGTCGAGGACCAGCTGGCGCTGCGAGTCGCGCGAGGAGTCCAAGGCGGCCAAGAGCCGGTTGAAGGCGCGCCGCAGCCGGCCCAGCTCGTCGGGGCCACCGGGGTCCAGGCGCTGGGAGACGTCGGTCGTCTCGGCCAGGCCCTCGACCGCCTCGGTCAGGCTGTTGAGGGGCACCGAGCGCGGTGCGACCGACCAGGAGGCCCAACAGGACGGCGAGCGTGACGCCGACCGCGGCGATGACCCAGAGGTCGAGGGCCAGGCTCCGCAGCTCCTTGTTCACGCCGGTGAGGGGGGCGGTGACCTGCAACGCGGCGCGGTCGACCGTGACGTATTGACCGTCGCTCTGGTAGTAGCTGACCGGGCTGGTGATCGGGTACACGATGGCCCGTGCGTCGATGCCGCCGTGGACGGTGACGTCGGTGAAGTAGCCCCTGCCGTTCCCCGAGGCCACGGCGACCACGTCGGGGGTCACCGGGACGACGACCCGACCCGTTCCGGTACTGCCGTTGGGCGGGACAACCTGGATGCACTGGCCCGGGGTGCTGGTGCATTGGTTGGAGATGATCGAGCCGGGATTGGCCGGCGACGTCAGCGTGGTGGCCAGGGCCTGGGCCTGCTGGGTGAGGGTGTCGTCGAGCGAGCCGATCAGCGAATTCTTGGACACGACGTACGCGGCCACCGCGGCCAGCACGACGGCGATCACCACCGCGGTGGTGGCCGCCATCACCAGGCGGCCCCGGAACGTCATTGTTCTCTGAGGACGTACCCGACGCCCCGGGCCGTGTGGATCAGCCGGGGCTCGCCACCCTCCTCCGTCTTGCGCCGGAGGTAGCCGACATAGACGGCCAACGAATTGGTGCCCGAGTCGAAGGAGTAGCCCCACACCCGGTCGAGGATGACCTCGCGGGTGAGGACCTGGCGAGGATGGCGCAGGAGCAGCTCGAGGAGGTCGAACTCGATGCGGGTGAGGGTGAACTCCCGGTCTCCGCGGCGGGCCTCCCTACTGCCCGGGTCGAGCTCCAGGTCGGCGAACCGGAGGATCTCCCCGGCGTCGTCGTGGCGGCGCCGGAGCAGGGCGCGGAGCCGGGCCAGCAGCTCGGCCAGGGCGAAGGGTTTCACCAGGTAGTCGTCGGCGCCGGCGTCGAGTCCCTGGACCCGGTCGTTGATGGCGTCCCGGGCGGTGAGCATCAGCACCGGCGTGTCGTCGCCGGCGGCCCGCATCCGGCGACAGACCTCGAGCCCGTCGAGCGTGGGCAGCTGAATGTCCAGTACCACGGCGTCAGGGGGCCTGACCGCGATCTCCTCCAGGGCGACGGGACCGTCGCCGGCCACCGCCACCTCGTAGCCCTCGAGGCGCAGTGCCCGGTTGAGTGCCGCGCTGACCGACGGGTCGTCGTCGACGACGAGGATCTTCATCGGCCGGGCTCACCGATGTGCTCGGTGACCTGCGAGAAAAGACGTTGCATCGCAGGCGGAGCCTACCGGGGCGGCGGAGCCGTGCCGTGGCAGCCGGGCGGGGAGGCGGCATCGGGACCCGCTGCCGGTGGCTTGGCCCATGGTCCTCCCGCGGGCGCCGGACCAGCCGCCCGGCCTATCCGGGGTGGTTCAATCGCCAGAAGGTCGGCCTCGGAGCCCGATGTTGGAGGTTCGAGCCCTGACCACTGAGGACCAAAGCGGTGGGGCTGGCTCCACGCCGGTCACGGGTTCGGAGGAGGTGGGGTGGGAGGCAAGGTGGCTGGTTGTACGGGTGCCGGCGAAGGAGTGGTCGCCGTGGACGGTGCACTCGGATAAACCGACGTTGGGCTCGTTTCACCAATCACCACGTTCCCCAACGCCGGGATGACGACGCGTTGGGGCCAATGATATGGGGTTGCCACCGGATGCTCTTGCGCCATCTGAGCTGGAAGCGCTTGTGCACTTGCCTTCGTGCAACTACTGCCATTGAGATTGGCTTCGGTGGTCATGCCGGCCAAGTCCACTCTGTGGGCGCCGCTCCAAGTGTCATAGATCATGACATTGCCGTTGGGGGATCCATCGCTCGCCGTTGAAGCGCCGCCTCCACCAGTAATGACTCGCCCATCGCAGGATGGCAGACAACCACTTGAAGGAGATCCACACGGTAGTTCGCCGGTATCATATGTCGAATTGCTGGCCCATGTTCCCAACGAAAATGTCAAGTCGAATCCGTTGTAGTCGTCGGTAGTCATTGACGGGTTCTCCAAGAATGAGGATGAGCCCGGATTGGCATTGATGTTGGCGACACTACCAGTAATTCAACAGCGTATAGGCGGACCACGTTCCACCCACTTCTCCGACAATTCCGCAGTCACCTGCGGGAAATGGGCAATTTTCGCTGCCGTTGAATATTCCGAGAGCATCGATCTGAACCGCGTCAATGGCCGAACCACCATTCGGTGCCCACTGCTGGCTATAGAGAAGCCACACTCGACCGCCAGGATCAATGAACAATGATGGGTCCAAGAATCCGGTCGATTGCGTCGGCGAACAGAATGTCCATGTATTGATGGGAACGAAGTTGAGCCCGTTACTCGATTTGGCGGCACCGATACAGTCGCCGCGATTCGTAATTCCTTCTGAGAACATCATGAGCCATCCAGATGTGGATTGGTTGAACTTGATGGCTCGAACGGTGGGTGCCCAAATATTCCCATAGCTCTGGGATGGTATTGCTGGAAGCGCATCGAACGTCGTCGGATTTTGCGATCCCGGCGGAATCGCAACTTGATACGACGGAACGTGTGCAGACACCGAGTTGGTCGTATACGCCTCAGCGGTGACGAAGCTAGAGTCAGACAACGCAGGATCAGGCCCGTTCACCGGGTAAACAACTGCTGGCGATCCTGGAGGAATAAGGCACGCCGATCCAACTACTGGTAAGAGTATCAATAGAACGATGGCAAACCTTTTCGAGAGACGGTTCAACTGCCTGGGCATCTGAGGCCATCTCATTCAGATGATTATGATCGTTACGATGCAGAAGTCAAGAACAATTCTCCTGCTGATGACGTTCTCGGCTCTTGCCGCAAGTATCGGTGGGTATGCAGCTACCAATGTGGCAGGAATCACGGTGGCTCGGGGAGACCACTGGTCTCTTATGACGAGCGCCGCTTTGCCGGAGGGAACGAATGCCGAGCTGCTCGCAGTATCATGTGTGACTATTCGGAATTGCGTGGCTGTAGGAGGGACAAATAGCAGTGCATATCCCGACGCAGCGTTGGGGGGCTTGGAGCTTCCGGTCGGAGATGTCCCGTTAATCGAGCAATTCGATGGCAGGCAATGGAGGATCGTTCCCAATCCTGTTACTCGTGGCGCGCTGTTCGGTGTGTCCTGCACGTCCAGTACGTTTTGCGTTGCTGTTGGCTACGGAACCGGGCAGGGTGCTGACTCCATTGTCGAGCAATACAACGGAACCTCTTGGCAGCTGATCTCAAGTGTGAGTGGGGGCCCTGCTGGCGCGAATACAAGGAGGCTCTGGTCGGTATCGTGCACGAGCTCCGTGTTCTGTGTCGCGGTCGGATCGATCCTCGACGATCACTCGGTCAATCGTCTGGAAATTGAAGTTCCCAGTATCGACACGCTTGTCGGTACAAGGTGGTCACTGGCATCGCCCGATCCACTACTGCAGCTGGACCTCCTGAGTGTCTCCTGCATGACGGGGACGTGCCTCGCCGTAGGTTCGGGCCCGGCCCTGCCGAATGGCCCAAGGGCCCTCTCACTGGTCAGAGGCAATTGGCAGACGGCGGCCCCGCCACCCGATGTCCTCGCTGCTGTGGCCTGTCCGGTCGCTCACAGTTGCCTGGCGGTTCCATTGCAGGGCGAGTCGCGTGCATCGGGGAGGATCTACCGTTTCGATGGTCGGGAATGGCACGCCCGTGGGACCAACGTTCCGCCGAACGCGGTTGCTTTGAACGGCATAGCTTGCACGGGCCGGGTCGATTGCACGCTCGTCGGCAGTACTCTGCCGATTGGGCCGTCGTCGACTACTCGACATGCCATCGTCGGCACGCTCGGTGCAGGTTCCGCAGCAATTGACCGTCCATTGATGCCGACGAGCGGGTCAGGGGGAACGACGAGTGGGTCAGGGGGAACGACGAGTGGGTCAGGGGGAACGACGAGTGGGTCAGGGGGAACACTGGAAGCCGTCTCGTGCGTTCAGGCCCACGCCTGTATCGCAGTCGGTACCGCGGGAGCGATCGGCCTGCTCAACCCAAGGCACTCTCGGACACTGGCAATGATCGAGACGTAGTTGGGTTCGGGACCCGGGGCCGGTGGCCTAGCCTATGGTCCTGACGCGGGCGCCGGACATGCCGCCGGCGGGCCTATCCGGGGTAGTTCAATCGGCAGAACGTCGGCCTTTGGAGCCGGATGTTGGAGGTTCGAGCCCTCCCCCCGGAGCTGATGCAACTGCTGGGCACATGAGCCGGGCAACCGAGCGGCAGCGGCATCCTGAATCCGGTGGCCTCCTGGCAGTGCCACACTGCCTCGAAGCCCTATCGGCGGCCTGGCTCCGAGTCCGTGATGCTGGCCCAGCCGCGACCCGATTATTCCGGTCAACCCGTCACCGTGGACGTGTCGAACATTTCGTCCAGGGTGACGGGGTCGAGGTTGCGTTCGGCGATGAGCGCTTGAATCTGCCCGAACAGCGACAAGACGGTGGGTGGTTCAAGTGACCGAGAACGATGGTGCCGGGCGCGAAGTACTGGTGAGCCAGGTTGGCCATGGACACAGGTTCATGGACTCGAGTGCGCCAAGGGGAGATCGCCGGCATCTCCAAACCATCGACTGAGACCTGTGGTTCGGCGAGCCGTGCACCAGCAGGACAATTGGTCCTCCATCTCAGGATACATTGACCTCGTTCTCTTTGAACATTCAGGAACGGAGCGCTGTGACCATTCTCGGTTCGGATCTCGACTCGTACACCGTGGTTGACGACGGTGATGACGAGCCCATCCTGTATTGGAAGGACGGTCGGGAGGTCGATACCTGGCGGGAGGGCTACCCCTACGCCGATCGCTTCGACCGTGACGAGTACGAAGCGACCAAGCGCCACCTACAGATCGAGCTTCTGAAACTCCAGAACTATCTCAAAGAGAGCGGCCGTCGCATGCTGGTCATCTTCGAGGGCCGGGACGCGGCCGGAAAGGGGGGCACGATCAAGCGGTTCATGGAGCACCTGAACCCGAGGGGCGCCCGGGTCGTGGCGCTGGAGAAGCCCAATGAGCGAGAGCAAACGCAGTGGTACTTCCAGCGCTATGTCCCCTATCTCCCCTCCGGTGGCGAGATCGTCCTGTTCGACCGTTCCTGGTACAACCGGGCCGGCGTCGAACGGGTCATGGGCTACTGCACAAATGACCAATACGCGCGAATTCATCCGCCAGGTCCCGGAGTTCGAGAAAATACTGGTGGAAGACGGAATTGAGCTGGTGAAATTATGGTTCTCCGTCTCGAAGAGCGAGCAGCGAACCAGGTTCATCGTCCGCCAGATCGATTTCGTCCGCCGGTGGAAGCTCTCACCGACCGACCTTGAATCCCTCGAGCGTTGGGATGACTACACCCGGGCGAAAGAGGCGATGTTCTTGAGCACCGACACCGACTGGGCCCGATGGACCGTCGTGAAGAGCAATGACAAACGCAGGGGCCGGCTCAACGCCATGCGTCATGTCCTGAGCCTCATCGACTACCCCTATAAGGATTCCGAAATTGCCGTCGCGCCCGACCCGCTCATCGTTGGACCCGCCTCCGAGCTGTTCGAGGTCGGCGAACGTGACAAGACCTGAGTGACGGCCGCGCCTCCCGGCGAGCGGCTGCGAATCGTGAACTTCGCCGCCTACCGGTGGTCAGGCCAGCGATCAGCGCCGCCCGGCGAGACCAAGCCGCCGCCCTGTTGGCGCTCGTCAGACCGGGTGGGACCGCCTGGTCGATGAACAACGCACCTACCTGGATCACTTCTGGAGCGGGGCCGATGTGGAGCTCGATGGCGATGCCAAGATCATGCCCTCCTGGGGGGCGACCAGATAGAAGATCATCAGGACCACCAGCGACACGGCCACGATGCCGACCGATTCGAAGAAGGCGTAGTAGTCGAGGAACGTCCCGACGGGTGGTGCCCCCGGCGCGGCCGTGCGGAGGGCGACCAGCGCGAAGACCATGGCGCTCAGCCAGGCCAGGAGCCGCGTCTCCATCGGTCGCCGACGGCGTACCACCATGTAGGTGATGCAACCGGCCAGGATGGCCAGGGCCCAGTAGATGGCCATCATGGCCAGGACCCACGCTCGGCTCACCAGCGAGCGACTGACGGTCAGGGTGAGGCTGAGGACGCCGTCGCCATTGGTGTGGGTGGTGGCCGTCACGATGGTGCCGGCGGCCACGCTCGCCCCCTCGATCTTCAGCGGCACAACCGTGCGGTTCACCTTGGTCAGGGCGGTATCGGTGCCGTTGAGGGCGAGCAGGTCGACAGTGACCCGGTAGGAATCGAACGGGTAGTCCGAGACCGCACCCCGCTCGAAGGAGAGGATCGCGGTGCGCTCCTGGTCGATCTGGTGCGGGCGCACGACGAGCGACGGTACCGAGCCGATGGAACTGAACACTGTCGCCCCCTCAGGAGGGAGCGCCGGTCCGGGGCCGGCCTGCAATCGGGCCTGAATGCCGCCGGTCGCCGCGGCCAGTGAGTCCACGGTCAACAGAAGCTGGACGGCGGGCTCTTTGGAGCTGGATGGTGACGACGCCGCCACGAAGGTCGAACGTTGTGTGGTCGAACTGCCTCGCGGGATGGCGACGGCCACGAGGACGGCGACGCCGAGAAAGAGGATGAGTGCGGCCGCGCCGACGGCCCACGGGCGCTTGGCCCCGGCGCTCGGTTCCCTCGGCTCGTTCTCCGCCACTGACGACCCCCTTGGGCGCGAACCGCTCGGCCAGCTGTCCGGTGCAGCGCAGGCAAACTACCAGGTGCCTGGGTGCGCCCCGTAGGATGCGGTCCGTGCGGCACGACCTGTTGGCGACGAGCGGTGAGCGACGGGGCGCAGGCGTGGCCGCTCGTGAACGGGCCCGACGGGCCGGGCTCGGGCAGTGGCGGGAGGGTGACCGCGGGCACGACGCGCTACAGACGATCCTGGCCCAGAACCGGATACGGGTGCCCGAGCTCGCCCCCCTCCGCCACCAGCGCATGGCCGCCTCACCGTGGAACTACTACCGGGGTGCCGCGGCGGTGATGGCCTCGGACCTCGCGTCCCAACCCGACAGCGGGCTCGAGGTGCAGCTGTGCGGAGACGCCCACGTCCTCAACTTCGGGCTGTGGGCCACTCCCGAGCGAAACCTCATGTTCGACCTGCGCGACTTCGACGAGACCCTGCCCGGCCCGTTCGAGTGGGACGTGAAGCGCCTCGTGGCCAGCCTGGTGGTCCTGGCCCGGGAGAGTGGGCTCAAGGCGCGGAAGGCCGAAGCGGCAGTTGTGGCCGCTGTCGAGGCCTATGGTCAGCGCATCCGCCGGTACGCCCGGATGCCCGAGCTCGACATCTGGTACGAGGGCATCCACGTCGACAGCCTGATCGGCTACTACGAGCCGGCCGACCGGGGGCAGGTCTCGGTCCACATCGAGAAGAAGAAGAAGCAGCGCACCAGTCGGGGCGCCTTCGCCAAGCTCGCGGCCATGACCCACGGCCGCCCTCGGATCACCGAGGAGCCGCCGCTGCGCGTGGCCATCAGCGACGACGAGCAGGCGGACCTGGTCGACCACCTCCTGGCCGACTACCGCCTGACCCTCCAAGACGACCGCCGCCGCCTGTTCGACCGGTTCACGCCGGTCGATGTCGTTCGCCAGGTCGTGGGGGTGGGCAGCGTCGGGATGCGGGTCTATCTGGTCCTCTTCGAAGGGCGCACCGGAGCCGACCCGCTGTTCCTGCAGATCAAGCAGGCCGGCCCCTCGGTGTACGAGGCCCACACCCGACCGAGTCAGCACGACAATCACGGAGCCCGGGTCATCAACGGGAAGCGGCTGGTCCAAAGCGCCACCGACATCTTCGTCGGGTGGGGCTCATTGCACGGGAGGGACTACTACGTGCGCCAGTTCCGTGACATGAAGATCATCCCCACCACCACGCTGATCGCCCCTCGCCTGGCCGAGTTCGCCACCGCCTGCGGCGAGACGCTGGCCCGGGCCCACGCCCGCACCGGCGACCCGATGGCTATCGACAGCTATATCGGGAAGGGCCCGAAGTTCGTCGAGGCGATGCGGCAATTCGGCCGGCTGTACGCCGGGCAGAACGGGCGGGACCACGCCCAGCTCGTTGCGGCCATCGCGGCCGGAAAGGTGGAGAGCCTGCCGGGCTGAGCATCAGCCGGCCATTGGCCACCGGTGCGACGGCCGGCCCGGCCCGGTTCCTGACTGCTCGGCCAGCAGGGCGACCAACTCGCCGGACCGGGCGCGGTAGCGGTCAATGCTGTGTCGCTTCACGTCCTCATACCCCCTGATCTCGTCGGCCGACGCGGCGATGTCGGCCACGAGGCCGGCCGTTGCCGGAGTCAGCTGTCCGAGCGCCCCGGTCATCTGGGCGCGGTACTCGGAGACCAGCGCCCGCTCGGTCCGGCGCATCCGGGACCAGCCGAAGAGGTCGAAGGGGGTGCCCCTCAGGTGCCGGCCGGCCCGGAGCAGCCAGAAGGCGGGGTGGGCCGCCGGGCCCAGGTGGATCTTGCCCTTGAGGCCCATGGCCTTGAGCACGGGCGGGTGCAACAGCACCTTGGTGGAGGCGCCCTCGCCGAACTCAGCGATGATTGCGGCCCGCTGGGCCGGGTCGAGATGGAGGCGGGCCACTTCGTACTCGTCCTTGTAGGCCATCAGCTTGTGCAGGCCACGGGCGAAGGCAGTGGTGGCCGGGAGGTCGGGGTCACCGGTCCGTTCGCCCTCGATGCGGGCGGCACCCAGCACCTCGTCCAGGTAACGGCGGGCGTAGGCCATGCTCTGGTAACCGGCCAGGTCGGCTGCTCGCAGCTCGAGCAGGGCGACCAGGACGGCAGGCGCGGCGGCCAGCTGGGCTCGCAACCCGGCCGGCGGGGCCGGGTCCGGGGGCGCGGCCGGGCCGAGGGCGGCCTCGACTGCGGCGGGGTCGATCACCGCGGCCCGGCCCCAGCGGAAGGCGGCGCTGTTGTGGACCGCGCCGGTCCCGTTGAGGCGGATGGCCTCTTCGATGGCGCCCGCGGTGACGGGCAGGCAGCCGTGTTGGAAGGCTGCCCCGAGCATGACCAGGTTGGTGGGAAGGTGGTCGCCGAAGAGCCGTTCGGAGATCCACTGGGCGTCGACGAAGACGTTCTCGGCCGCCCGGGTGACCCGGTCGATGCGGGCGGTGTCCCGCGGGAAGGGGATCGACGGGTCCCGCACCATCGCTGCTGTCGCCACCTTGGCCGTGTTGACCACGGCGACGGTGCGACCCGCATCGGCGACGGCCAGGTTGTGGTCGGACAGGGCCCCGAGCAGGTCGAGCCCGAGCAACAGGTCGGCCGAACGGGCGCCGGCCTTGACCGCGCCGGTGATCGGCCGGGTGCCGATGCGCACGTCGGAGATCACCGGGCCTCCCTTTTGGGCCAGCCCCGTCTGGTCGAGGCCGGCGGCATAGAGGCCGTCGAGGTGGGCGGCCATCTGCAGGATGCGGGAGATGGTCACCACCCCGGTCCCCCCGATGCCCGGCATCCGCACGAGCACGTCGTCCGGCGTTCGGCGGCGTCGCGGGGCGCCCAGGTCGACCGGCGGTTCGGCGACCGCCGATTCGGCCACCGATGGTGACGAACCGGCATGGCGCCTCTGTCCCCGGTCGGGGGTCACCATCACGAAGGACGGGCAGTCCCCGCGGAGGCACGACCGGTCGTCGTTGCACGATCCCTGGTGGATCATCGTCTTGCGGCCGAGCTCGGTCTCGACCGGGACGACCGACAGGCAGCTCGACTTCTCTCCGCAGTCCCCACACCCCTCGCACACCCGCGGGTTGATCCAGACCCGGCTTTCGGGCTCGGGCAGTTGGCCCCGGCGACGGCGACGGCGATCCTCCGCCGCACAGCGGTCGTCGTGGATGAGCACCGTGACCCCGCCCACCTGGCGCAGCTCGCCGAGGGCGTCCTGCAACTGGTCCCGGTGGCGGACCTCGGCGACCGGGTCGAGGGCGACCCCCCGATAGCGCTTCGGCTCGGGTGTGGTGACGATCACGCGGCGGACCCCTTCGAGGGCCAGCACGCGGGTCAGCTCGGGCACGGCCATCCGGCCCTCGGGCTGCTGGCCGCCGGTCATGGCCACGGCCTCGTTGTAGAGGAGCTTGTAGGTGATGTCGACACCGGATGCCACCGCGGCCCGTACGGCCAGGGAGCCGGAGTGGAAGAAGGTCCCGTCCCCGATGTTCTGGACGTAGTGACGGCCGGGGACAAAGGGAGCCAGCCCGGTCCATTGGGCTCCCTCGCCGCCCATCTGGGTCATGCCCACCTGGTGCCCCCGGCCGTCGGTGTCGAAGCTGGCCATGATGTGGCACCCGATCCCGAGCCCCACCAGCTGGTCGTTGTCCGACCGGGTCGAGATGTTGTGCGGGCACCCTGAGCAGAACGCCGGCGTGCGGGCCGGGGGAGGAGCCTCGTGCAGCACTAACCGTGGCCGCCGGGCCAGGGCTCGGATGCGCTCCGAGGCGGCCGCGGGAAGGCGGTCGGGCGGGAGGCGAGCGGCGAGCACCCTGACGACGGCATCGCTGTCCACTGACCCGGTGGCCGGGACCAGGGGGCGACCCTCGGGGTCGAGCTTGCCCACGACCAGGGGCTGCCCGGCCACGCCGTAGAGGGCCTCTTTGACCTGGGACTCGATGAAGGAAGCCTTGTCCTCGATCACCACCACCTCGTCGAGCCCGGCGGTCAGCCGGCGGAGCTCGGCTGGGTCGAGCGGCCAGGGCAGGGAGATCCTGATGAGCCGCACTGCGTGGTGGGCGGAGGCATCGGCGTCGATGCCCATCTCCTCGAGCGCCCGCACGGTGACGGCGTAGGTGTGGCCGGCGGCCACGATGCCCAGGCGGGCCCGGGGTGGGTCGACGGTGACTTTGTTCAGCGACGTCAGCCGGGCGTACTCCAGTGCCCGGGGCAGGCCGACCCCGACGAGGCGCTCCTCGGCTTCGACGGCGTTGGGCCCCACCAGCAACGGGACGCGGGCCGGGCGCGTGGGGTCGGGAGCGGGGATCTCGGCCAGGGCCGCGCCGAGGTCGACCACCGCGGTCCCGTCGGCCACGTCGGCGACGATCTGCAGGCCGGCCCACAGCCCCGAGTAGCGGGAAAGGGCGACGGCGTGGAGGCCCAGGCGCACCACGTCGGCGACCGACGACGCCGACAGCAGCGGCATGCTCAGGCTCTGGGCCATCGACACCGAGGAACTGGGCAGGGTGGACGATTTGCACGTCGGGTCGTCTCCGATGAGGGCCACCGCCCCGCCGAGCGGCGCCGTCCCTGCGTGGTTGCCGTGACGGATGGCGTCGGCGGCCCGGTCGAGGCCAGGGTTCTTGCCGTACCAGAAGCCGACCACGCCGTCGTGGTCGTGACCAGGCACCTCGGCCAACAGCTGGGTTCCGGCGATCGCCGTCGCGGCCAGCTCCTCGTTGAGCGCCGGGGCGAACACCACTCCGTGCTCCTCCAGGTGGCGGCGGGCCCGGCCGAGCTCGAGGTCGAGCCCGGCCAGAGGGGACCCCTCGTAGCCGCTCACGAAGGCGGCGGTGTTCAGCCCGCGGACGCCGTCCAGGCGGCGCTGGTCGAGCACGAGTCGCACGATCGCCTGGATCCCCGACATGAGGGCCGTTCCGTCGCCGGCCTGGTAGGCGTCCTCGAGGCTCACCGGGGCCCGGCCCGCTGTGATCCTCGGGTGCGGGGCGACCGTCATCAGCTCAGGTGAGAAGGCGGACTGGACGCCCGAGTCGGTCCGACGCCATGTCCTCGGCTACTGCCACCGGGGTCTGCGCGGTGCGATCGGCGTCATTGACGATCCTGGCCACACGATCCCCAATGGCCAGCAGTGAGCCCTCTAGCTTGTCGGGGCCCCAGCCGGAGCGCCGGGCGTGAATCTGGATGACGCCACCGGCGTTGATCACGAAGTCGGGCACGTAGACGATGCCCCGATCGGCCAGCGCGGCGGCCAGGTCGTGGGAGGCCAGCACGTCGTTGGCGCCCCCGGCCACGATGCGGCACCGGAGCGCGTCGACGGTCGAGGTGTCGATGACCTTGGCCAGCGCACAGGGGGCCAGCACATCGCACGGGGTGGCTACCGCCGCGGCCGGATCGACCAGTTGGCCACCGACATCGCGGGCGACGGCTCCAGCCCGGGTCGCATCGACGTCGGCCACCGAGATCCGACAGCCGGCCCGGGCCAACCTCTTGGCCAGGTCGGCGCCGACGTGACCAGCGCCCTGCACGAGGACGTGGGCGCCGGCCAGTTCGAGGCCGGCACACGAGAGGGCGGCTTCGATCCCGGCGAAGACGCCGAGGGCGGTCCACGGTGAGGGATCCTCCTGATCGCAGGACACCTCACCGGCGACCTTGCCGATCACGGCCAGGTCCTTCACCGAGGTGCCCATGTCGACCCCGGGGATGTAGGCCCCGCCGAGGCGGTCCACGAAACGCCCGAAGGCCCGAAGTTGGTCCCGGCGGTGGGCTGGCCCACCGGCTGCGTCGCCCCGGTCGACGGGGTCCTTCACCAGGACCGACTTGGCGCCGCCATAGGGGAGGTCGGCACAGGCGTTCTTGAGCGTCATGACCCGGGCCAGCCGGCGAGCCTCGTCTTCGGCCGCCTGCTCGTCGGGATAGGCCAGCCAGCGCACACCTCCGAGCCCGGGGCCGAGGGTGGTGTCGTCGATGGCGATCACCGCCCGCAGTCCGCTCGCCGGGTCGTGGCAACGTGTCAGCTGCTCCGTTTCGTCCATGCCCCAACGAGCCTCTCCCACACATCAATTAAACCGTCTTCCCCTGGCGCTCGGGTACAGATATGCTTCAGATCAGACACATAACGCAATGAAATGGACAGATTGCGCTCGTTGACGCAAAGATCTGGCGAGGCAAGGATCTAGCGACGGTGCGTAGGACGCTGCACAGTAGGCCGAAGGGGAGACCGGGGATGGACGGACCAGGGAGGCGAGGGAGTGCTGAGATGGAGGGCAGCGCCGAGCTGGACGGGACCGACCACGAGATCCTGGCCCTGCTCGAGGAGAACGCCCGGCGCACCATGTCCGACATCGCCGAGCAGGTGGCACTGTCCACCTCTGCGGTCAAGCGACGTATAGACCGGATGGAGCAGGCCGGTGTCATCACCGGCTACACCGTGGTCGTCGACCACGCCAAGGTGGGCCGGCCCATCCAGGCCTTCACCGAGGTGCGCTTTGCCGGGACGGCGGACATGGGGGAGATCCGCAGCGCGGCCATCCGCCTCCCCGAGGTCCAGGCCGTGTTCACCACCGCCGGCGACCCCGATGCGCTCGTATGGATCCGGGTACCCGATGTCAAGCGGCTCGGCCAGGTCATCGAGCAGCTGCGCCGGAGCGGCCGGGTGACGGGCACCAAGACACTCATCGTGCTGGGTTCGTGGACCCGTCACCGCATCCTGGCCACCATCGGATCGGACCCATGACCCATCCTGGCCGTGCTGTGCCGACTTCGGCCGCCGGCGTCGCGTGGGCAGCCGGCTACTCGTCGGCCCCCCGGGCGAGCACGGAGAGGATCTCGTCCCCCCAGCGCTCCAGTTTCATCGGTCCGATCCCCTTGCAGGCGGCCAACCCGGCCAGGGTGGAGGGGCCCTTCTCGACGATGCCTTCCAGATGCCGGTCGCTGAGGATGACGTAGGGAGGCATGCCCGCCTCGCGGGCCTTCTCGATGCGCCAGGCCCGCAGCGCGGCGCTGGCTGCACTCGGCTCGACCGGTTGGTACCGATCATCCTGCCCCGCCTTCTTGGTCGCGGCTCTGGACGGCGCGTCGGGACGCTTGGGTCGGGTCGACCGCTCGGGCTGGACATGTGGCCGGCTCCCGTCCAGCTCCTCCAGGAAGAACGACGGAGATACCGCATCGGCCAGCACCACCGTCTGTTCCTTGCTCCGGGTCAGGGCCACGTGGAGGACCCGCCGCTCGCCCTCGACGTCGTCGGCCAGCCGGTGGGGGAAGGCGTCGGACGAGACGCCGAAGACGATCACCCGATCCCATTCGCGTCCCTTGATGCGGTGCACGGTGGACAAGAGGAGGGCCGAGCCCTCGGGGGTCGGTCGCTCGAGCACATCACGCAGCCAGGTGCCGAAGGTGGCCACGTCGGGATGGAAGGCGGCGACCGACTCGAGGGCCATGAGATCGTCGTTGTGGGTCGAGCGGTCCGGCTCGTCCCGGGAGGCGTCGAGCACGTCCATGGTCTCGCCCAGACCGAGCTCGACCCGGATGGTGCGCAGGGCCAGGGCCGTGGGCTTGGTGCAGGCCAGTGCCACCAGCTCGATGTCGTCGGCGTAGGCCGACAGCTTGGGGACGTCCCGGCCCGAGAGGCTCCCGGCCAGTCGCCTGATCTCCTCGACCGAGGTGTGCGACCGCTTGGTCAGCATCGAGACCACGTTGGGTGCGATGCCCCGGGAGGGGCGGCGGATGGTGTCCTCCACGTCCCGGCGGCTGATGCGCTCGGGACGGACCCCGATGCGCAGGTAGGCAAACGCCGTCCGCACGCCGGTGCGCCCGAGCACCCTGGAGGTCAGCGTGGACTGGCAAGGGACACCCGCCTCGCTCAGTGCCACCTGGATGGGGAGGAGGGCCGAGTTGACCCGGGTCAGCACGGCCATATCGGTCAGCTCGGCGCCTTGGTCCCGCCAGTCAGAGATGACACCGGTGGCCACCGATGCCAGTTGTTCGCCGGCAGCCTTTCCAACGATCAGTCCATCCGGGTCCGACGCTCGACCCGGCGCGGCCCTGATCGTCTTGACCACCCGTTCCCGGTTGTAGCCGAGCAGGTGGGCGGCCGCCTCCACCACCACTGGGGGGCATCGGTAGTTCACCTCCAGGGCGTGGTGGGCCGCACCGGGGAAGTAGCGGTCGTAGTGGATCAGGTATTCGGGGGTGGCGCCCGAGTAGCCGTAGAGCACCTGGTCGTCGTCCCCCACCCCGAAGCAGTCGTATCCCGGTGCGTTCAGCAGCCGGATGAGCAGGAGGTGGGCCGGGTTCAGGTCCTGGAACTCGTCCACCAGGAGGTACCGACAGTGCTCGTTGGCCCGGTCCCGCACGATGGTGTCGGTCAGCAGGATCTCGATGGCCCGATAGATCTGCTCGTCGAAGTCGACGGCGTTGGCCGCCACCAGCGCGTCCCGGTAGCGGCCGAACCCCCCGGCCACCCCGGCGGCGTCGGGGTAGGCGTCCTCGGCCTGGTTCGGGTCGATCAGCCCGAGCCGGATGGCCGAGAGAGCCTGGAGGTAGGGCACCACGGTGTCGGTGTTGGACCGGTGTCTGATCTCGAACACCGACCCCACCAGGTCCCTCGCCCCGGCTTCGTCCAGGACCCGGAGGCGTTCCCCGCCCGCCGTCTGGTTGCAGATGGACAGCCCGATGCTGTTGAGGGTCCGGATGGACGGGCCCTCCGCCGTCATGATGTCGGCGCACCGGTCCCGGAGCTCGTCAGCCGCCTTGGTGTTGTAGGCCAGGACCGTCACCGCCGCGGGGTCGACGCCCCGGTCGGCCACCAGGTGCCGGAGCCGCTCGGTCAGCACCCGGGTCTTTCCCGATCCTGCCGGGGCGATGATCCTGGCCGGCCCCGAGCGGTGGACCACCGCGGCCATCTGGTCCGGGGCCAGTGAGACACCCGTTGCTGGATCCGATGTCGGACCGCCGGCACCGGCCACGGCCGTTCCCGGCGTGGCGTGGCGGGCAAAGCGGAGCGCGCCGGCCTCGACGTTCCACCGGTGGACGACCTCGACCCCGGGCCCCAACCGAGGCGGATGGGAGGGACCTCCGTCGATGAACAACGGGGTGCCGTCGGCCAGGGTGAGGTCGGCGTCCTCGCTCGGGCCCACGCCGTCGTCGGCAAAGCGGCGAGCGGCCTTTTGCCCGTGCCACCAGATGACCTCGCTGCTCCGGGCGTCATAGGCGTTGGCCCAGACCAGGAACTGCAGGCGCTCGAGCTCCAATTCGAAGGCGGGGGTCAGGGTGTAGGGAGGGTCGTCGTAGCGCTGGCGGGCCCGGAGCCGGTCGGTGCCGACCCCGAGCTCGACCACCACCGGGCGTCGGTCGGCCCAGGCGGCATGGAGGGCGTCGACAACTTGACGCGGGTCGGCCAGGGCGGCAGCGTCGACCACGATTCGGGGAGCGCCCCCCCAGGGAGCGGGAACCCGGCCCCCGGGCAACACCACGACGCTGCGGCCGAGCTCGGGTGGGCCGGGCGGGATCGAGGGCACCAGACGAATCTACCGAGTCGGTGTGTCGGCCACGGCCTGCCGAACGGCCCAACCACGGCCGGCGAGGTGCTCGGCTGCTCCCTTCGGCCATAATCACAACGGATCTGGCCCTGGGCCGCAGCTCTCGGACGCCTCGGGCCATGTGCGCGCAGCATCGCCAGCGACTGGTCACACGCCTACCAGAAGGGACGTCGACATGGGTGAGGGCACGGCACCTCGACAGGTGTTCTACGCCGCGAGCGTCCACGACGAAGCGGAGATCAATGCAGTAGTGGAGGTGTTGCGGGACCCCAGAGGGTTGTGGGTCGGCAAGCGGGTCAACGCGATGGAGCGGGCGGTCGCCGCCCTCTTTGGCAAGGATGTCGGAGTCATGGTGAACTCCGGTAGTTCGGCGTTGTACCTCGCCGTCGAACTTCTGGGCGCGCAGCCTGGAGACGAAGTGATCGGCTCGGCCGTCACCTTCTCAACCGATATCGCTCCGATCGTCCGAGCAGGTCTCGTCCCTGTCTTCGTCGACGTCGAACCGGACACCTACGTCGTCGATGTGGACCAGATCGAGGCGATGATCACCGACCGGACCCGCGCCCTCCTCATCCCAAATCTGATCGGGAACGTTCCTGATTGGGATGCCATCCGCTCCATCGCCGATCACCATGGGATCGCCGTCATCGAGGACTCGTGCGACGCGCTGGGGCCAGTGCTGAGGGGTACCCCCAGTGGATCCCGGTCCGACTTCAGCGTGACCAGCTTCGCCTCGTCGCACATCATCACCTGTGGGGGTGGAGGGGGCATGCTCCTCGTCAACGAGCCAGCACTTCGCGACCGGGCGCTGCTCTTGCGAAGGTGGGGGCGGCGGTCGGAGTTGCACTTCTTCGGATCCAAGAGAGGGGACCGGAACTTCTGGGAGGACCTGGACGGCATCGACTATGACAACCAATTCATCTTCGATGAGCTGGCCTGGAACTTCGAGCCGTCCGAGATGGGGGCGGCGTTCGGACTCGAGCAACTCAAGAAGCTCCCGGACAATCTTCTCCGGCGACAGAGGAACTTCAATCTCTACAACGAGTTCTTCGGCCACTACGAGGACTGCTTCGTGGTGCCGAGGCAGTTGCCCGAGGTCGACACGGCATGGCTGTGCTATCCGTTGACCATTCGACCGGACGCGGGCTTCGACCGACCGGCCCTGCAGGCGTACCTCGACGGTCACGGTGTGGAGACGAGGACGGTCTGGACGGGTAATGCGACGAGACAGCCCATGTTGACAGGCGTCGACTCTCGCACCCCGGCGCAAGGCCTTCCGGTGGCAGACCGGATCATGGAGGCCGGGATCGTCCTTCCGTCCAATCATGGTATGTCCGATGACGACATCTCGTTCGTCACGGGCCAGGTAGCCGATTTCCTCGCATCTCGCTGAGGACCCTGACTCTGAGTGTCGGCGCTCATCAAGTACCATGCGCCCGCTGGTCGGCCCACGCCGGTCCCGTCCCGGGCCCCCGGTTCGCCACGTAGGAGTTGCCACCGAGGAGAGAGTCAATGAGGCCACCGCGACGGCTGTGGCGAACAGTGCCGCTCACCCTAGCCATGGGGTTCGCCCTCTTGCTGGTGGGAGCATGGCTGCCCGGGAGAGCCGACGCGGCCACCATCGGTGTGCCGTACTACCTCGACGTCGGCGGGTCGGCCTCGGTGGGCTTTCAGCCCACTGTGGCGCGACCCCATGGCCAGCCGACCCAAGCCGGCTATGCCGACGACCTGGTCCACCAAGTGCAATCCATCTGGCCCGGCCTCCAGCTGGCCCAGATCGGATGTCCCGGAGCGACCACCGCGACCATGCTCGGGGGTGGCGGTCACTGCCCCTACCCGGACGGGACCCAGCTGGCCACCGCGGTCGATTTCCTTCACACCCACAACACGGCGCTGGTGACGGTGGACCTCGGGTTCAACAACATGCGGGCCTGCATCGCCCACGGCCAGGTGGACCAGGTCTGCGTGGACCAGTCCATCGGTCTCGTGGGCCAGCAGCTGCCCCAGATCCTCGCCCAGCTGCGGGCGGCCGGCGGCCCGGGTTTGCGCATCGTCGGGATCGGCCACTACGACCCGTACCTCGGGGCCTATCTCCACGGCTCGGCCGGGAGGCTGTTCGCTTCGGCCAGTCTCGGCGCCATCTCCCAACTTGACCAGTCCCTGCAGTCGATCTACGGCAGCTTCGGAATTCCCATGGCCAACGTGGCCGGGTCGTTCAATTCGAACAGCACCGCGCCGACCATGGTGAGCGGGGTGGGCGTCGTCCCGGGCAATGTGGCTCGGATCTGCGCACTCACCTGGATGTGCGCCCCACCCCCCTACGGGCCGAACCAGCACCCCAACGCCGATGGGTACCGCGTGATCAGTCAAGCCATCGAGACGGCCCTCGGCCTTTAGGCGAGGGTTTGGGCTCGGCGAGGGTTTGGGCTCGGCCTGGGCCAGCCGGGCACGGGCCGGCTGGGGCCAGTCGGACTCAGGCCGGTTCGAGTGGGCTGTCCAAGGGCGCCGCCACCGTTGCCCGACGAGCGGCCGGGGCAATCGGGACGACAGCCGTAGCCGAGTCCGGGGTCGGGGTGGCCCCGATCCCTCGACGGGGGACCAACGAGGCCCACGACGCCCGAGAGCGACCGGTCAGCGCCTTGGACCACGGGGTCCGGGCCAGGAGGGCCGTGAGGCCGATGGAGGCGCCGAACACCACCGCCACGGTGACGACGGCGACGATTGGCCAGGGCAACACGCTGTCGAGGTTCCGCCATCCCAGCCAGCCGAGCAGGGTGATGAAGATCATCTGGGCCAGGTAGATGCCGTAGGCATTGTCCGAACCCGATTGGACCATGGCGCGGGTGCGTCGGGAGCGGCGTCGGTCGACGAGGGTCACCCCGATCAGGTAGATGCAGGCGATGGCCCCGATGTTGAAGGGGATGACGACCGGCTGGAACGGGTCCGAGCTCGATCCCAGCCACCCGACCACGTTCTCGGCGGAAAGGTAGTACCAGGCTTCGGCGATACCCGCGCTCACGAGGGTGGTGACCACGAGCAGGCGGACGTGGCTCGTCAACCAGGCGTGCACGGCATCGAGGTGGAAGGCGACCACCATGCCGGCGATCAGGTAGAACTGGTAGGAGGTGATCTCGCGGCTGGCCCAGAACCCGCGCATGTCCGGCGGCAGCACGTTCCAGTGCATCAGGCTCACCGTGAGCAGCTGGATCGCACCGCTCACGGCCAGCAGGGCGCGATGGTGTCCGGTGGTGCGCCGGACGAGCAGCAACAGCAGCGGGAACACCAGGTAGAACTGGGCCACCACGATCAGGTAGTAGAGCTGGTAGTAGCCCGTGGCCATCAGGTACCCCAGGTGCCCCAGGGCGGAAGGCAGGCTCTGGTACGTGGTGGGGAGCAAGAAGAGGAAGTAGATGAGGGTCCAGCACAGGTAGGGCACGCCCACCGACCAGAACCGGCGCCGGAAGAACGGCCCCGGGTCCATGCGCTTGGTCTGGCCGTAGCTGAAGGTGAGCATGCAGGCCGACACGAACAAGAAGGCCTCGCGGGTCACGTGCAGCAGCATCAGCGACGCGCCGGCGGCGATGGTGGCGGCCACCGGTGCGAAGGCCAGCAGGGTGTGGGTCCCGACCACTCCGGCTTGTTTCACCGGCCTCATGGCGTCGATGTGATCGAGGCGCTTCCTGGTCCCTTGGACGGCGCCGCGCTCGGAGGTGACCGGAGCACCGGGGCCGGGCGGCGTCGAGCGCGGTGGGCGTTCGGGGGCGGGCGCCGCGCTTCGCTCGTCGACCTCGATGAGGGCGGCGACGGTGGTGGTCATCGGCAGTCGATGCTGAACAGGGTCGGCGGCCGTTGCTGGCGGAGGGCCCGCCGCTGTACCTTCCCGTTGCCTCCGGCCGGTAACCGCTCGACGACGTGCACGGCTACCGGCTGCTGGCTGCGTACCAACGTGGCGTCGAGGTGCTTGCGCACCCGGTTCACGATGTACGCGACGGTGTCGACGTGTGCGGCATCGACACCGGTCTGCAGCACCAGGAAGGCCACCGGCACCTGGCCGAGCACTGCGTCGTCGTCGCCCACCACCGCGGCGGCGGCGACATCGGGGTCGACCACGATCGCCTCTTCGATGTCTCTCGGGTACACCTTCTCGCCGCCCCGGTTGATCACGTCGTCGGTGCGTCCGACCAGATAGAGATAGCCGTCCTCGTCGAGCAAGCCCAGGTCTCCGGTTCTCAGCCAGCCGTCGTGGGTGAAGCGGTCGCGGTGGCCGTTCCCGCCGTAGGCGGTGATGACCGACGGTCCGCGGATCTCGACCTGGCCTGGGCCTGCGGAGGCTACGGCTCCCACCATCGCACCGCTTGCCGGTGTGGCTGGACCCTCGTCCCTGGAGATCCGCAGCTCGACGCCAACCGGCTGTCCCACCGAACCAGGCTTTCGTGTACCGGTCAACGGGTTGGCCGCGATCTGGCTGGCTGCCTCGGTCATGCCGTAGGTCTCGAGCACCGGGATGCCCGTGTTGGCCTCGAACCGGGACAGGGTGGCCGCGGGCAGGGGGGCTGATGCCGAGCGGACGAACCGGATCCCGGGTGGAACGGCTTCGTCGCAAGCGGGATCGGCCAGATGGGAGATGATGGCCGGGACGGCGTTGATCCACGTCACGTCGTGGCGGGCCATCAAGGCCCAGAACCCGGTCCGGTGGAATCGGTCGTCGAGCACCAGGTTGGACCCGGCTACCAGGCTGGCCAGCAACCCGACCACCTGGGCATTGATGTGGAACAGGGGGAGTGGGTTGAATCCCCTGTCCCTGGGCGAGAGGCGGTGATGGGTGGCCACGGCCCGGGCGGTGTGGAGCAGTCGACCCTGATGGACGGGGATGACCTTGGGCGGCCCCGTGGTGCCCGACGACGACAGGAGGGCGCCTCCCATCCCAGCGGGGCTGAGCGCCCCTTCCTCGAGCGCTCGCTCGATGGGGACCGGGGCACGCGGTCGAGGGTCTCCGTCCGTGTCGGTCCAGTCGAGGTCGGACGGGTCCCCGCGCCCGCCATCGGAGACCAAGAGGGCGATCTCGAGTCGGGAGACGGCGGTGGTGATGGCTTCGGGCGAACTGCTCGGGTCGAGGGGGGCCACCCACCGACCGGAGGCCATGACGGCCAGGAAGAGCACCGCGAAGGCAAGGGGGTCGGCGACGGCGATGCCCACCGTGGCGTCGGCGGCCACGACTCGATCGTCGAGCTCTGCCATCCGGGACGCCACCTGATGCTCGAGATGGCGGAAGGAGACCTGCCTCGAACCCCTGGCCTCGCTCAGATAGACGGCATCGCCGTCGTGCACCGATCGGGACCGGACCAGCCCGGCGATGGCGTTCCCGGGTGCGATGGCGGTCGGCCGCCGGTGGAGTTGGTCGGCGATGGACATTCAGTACATCATCCGGGGATCGGCGTAGTGCTTGAACTCGACGAGGTTGTCCGACGGGTCCCGCACCACGAAGGTCCGGTGCACCTCGGCCTTTCCCTCGAACCGCGTGGCCAGCTCCCGGAACACTGGGACACCACGTTGGACGCACAGGCCGTGGACGGCGTCGAAGTCCTCGCTCCGCCGGAAGGTGACCCCGAAGTGCCGCGGGTACAGGTCCAGCTCGACGCCGGCGTCCGCCGGTCGCTCGGTCAGGTGGCACACCACCTGGTCCCCGAAGAAGTCGAGGGTGATGCGGTCCGGGTACCGCCGGGCCAGCTTGCAGCCGAGCAGATCGACATAGAAGCGCTCGGACTCGGCCAGGTCGTAGGCCGGGATGGCCAGGTGGAAGGTGTCGCCGCCGTCCCTCACGCCGCCCCGCGGTCGAAACAGGTCAACGTGTCGGCCCGCAGCCCGAGCCGGATGGTCTCGAGGCCCAAGACGGCAGTGGCGGCGACGTTGCCCAGGTTGACGTCGGGCCCCACCCGTTTCACGAAGTAGTTCTGCAGCTCGACCGACGGCGCTTCGAACAGGAGGTCCTGGCTACGGAGGCCGCTGGCCAACAGTTCCTCGATGAGGCCGAAACGCAGCTGGCCGTCAGGGCGGCAGATGCCCGACTTGCCGCTCTCGCGGGCTTCTAGCGTGACCAGACGGGCTCCGGCGTCGAGGTCCTCGTGGGTGCACTCGATCCACATGCTGGGCGGAAGGTTCTCGGAACGCCCGGCGTCCTTGAACCCGACCTCGGATATCACCGAGAACTCATCGGAGAGCTTCCTGATGTACCCGGCCTTCTCCGAGTTGCTCAGGTCGATCGTCCCATTGGACACCTCGACGAACTGGCACGAGTAGTCGTGACACAGGTCCCGAAAGGCATCGAGACGATCCTGGAGCACGTACTTCTCGAAGAGAGTGCCACCGAAGTAGTAGTCCACGCCGGCCCCCTCGAGGATCGCGATCTTCTGGCGCAGATCGTTGGTCACGACGGCGGTGCCCCAGCCGAACTTCACAAAGTCGAGGTACTCAGCCCCGCTATCGACGACGTCTTCGAAGTACCGGGTGGGCAAGCCCCCGTCGACCATCATGGTGAGACCGGCTGACCTGGGCTTGACCTCGCGTTGGGGTAGGAGAAGTGCTGTCGGGTTCATCTGGTCGCTCCGTTCTCACTGTGCCCGAGTCTCACTGTGCTCGAGTCTCATGGGGCTCGAGTCTCAGAGGGCTCGAGCTGGTAGTAGGCCTTCGGCGGTCGGCCGACTCGGCACCCGGACACGCCAGAGGCTGCCGTTGGGGACCGTGTCCCAGGTCAGGCCGTCCACGAGGCGTTCGGCGCAATAGGCCCGGAGCATGCGGATGGTGCCCCCGTGGCTGACGACGAGTGGGTCGGCGCCGAGCGGCTGTTGGCGGAGCCAGTCGACGAAGCCGCCGGCCCGTTGGTAAAGCTCCTCGAGCGATTCCCCACCGGTCGGTCGGGCGTGGATATCCACCACCTGGTCGCCGGCGATACCGGTGTCCTCGGGTCGCAGCCTGCTCGCCGGTGAGCCCTCGAGCTCGCCGAGGGACCGCTCCCGGAGGGCAGCGTCAGTCCGGGTCCGCAGTCGCAGGAACGTCGCCAGGATGTCGGCCGTCTCTCGAGCGCGGTGGAGATCACTCGTGTAGATGGCTTCGAACGTCCGTCCGCCGAGCCGGTGGGCCAGCAGCCGGGCTTGCCGCCGGCCCTGCTTGCTCAGCGCGGCGTCATCGGCATGGCCCTGGACCAGCCCGAGCACGTTCCAGGTGCTTTCCCCGTGTCTCACCATCCAGATCGTCTTGTCGCCGGGCTTCCTGTCCACGGATCCCACTATGCCGACCCCCACTGTGGGCGACCTGAGAGCTCACCAAGAACGACCTGAATTGTTGTGAAGATTCAGATAAGAGGGGCGGCGCAGGCGGACTTCGGCGCAGGCAGACTTCGGCGCAAGCAGACTTCGCGCAGGCAGCCGGCGGCGCAGGCCGACTTCGGCGCGGGCAGTCCCGCCGCCCGGCAGGTTCAGCGCGGGTTTCGGCTCCGGCTTCGCAGTCGACCCCGGGTGTGCCCATCGAGGATCACCTTCCGCAGCCGGACGTTGGCCGGGGTGACCTCGACGCACTCGTCGTCGGCGATGAACTCCAGGGCCTGTTCGAGGGAGAGCAGCAACGGGGGAGTGAGCCGGATCGCCTCATCGGCCGACGCCGAGCGCACGTTGGTCTGCTTCTTCTCCTTGGTCGGGTTGACGTCCATCTCCTCATCCCGGGCGTTCTCGCCGATGACCATGCCCTCATAGACCTCGGTCGCCGGCCCGACCAGCAAGATGCCCCGTTCCTGCAGGCTCATCAGCGTGTAGCCGGTGGTGATCCCTCGCCGGTCGGCGACCATCGAGCCATTGCGCTTGGTCTTGAGCTCGCCGTGCCAGGGCTCCCAACCGTCGAAGACGTGATGGAGCATGCCCGTTCCTCGCGTCTCGGTCATGAACTCGGTGCGGAATCCGACCAACCCCCGAGCCGGCACCCGGTAGTCCATCCGCACCCACCCGGTGCCGTGGTTGACCATCTCGATGAGCGTTCCCTTCCGGAGCGCCATCAGTTGGGTGACCACGCCCAGATAGTCGTCAGGCACGTCCACGGCCACTTGCTCCATGGGCTCGTGGAGCTTCCCGTCGATCTCCCGCGTGACCACTTGGGGCTTTCCCACCGTCAGCTCGAAGCCCTCGCGTCGCATGGTCTCCACCAGCACGGCCAGCTGGAGCTCGCCTCGACCCTGGACCTCCCAGGTGTCCGGGCGCTCGGTGGGAAGGACCCGCAGTGAGACGTTGCCGACCAACTCGGACTCGAGCCGGCTGAATATCTGGCGGGCGGTGAGCTTGGACCCGTCGGTCCCGGCCAAGGGGGCGGTGTTGATCCCGATGGTCATGGACAGGCTGGGCTCGTCGACGGTGATGACGGGCAGGGGACGGGGATCGTCGGGGTCGGCGAGCGTCTCACCGATGGTGACCTCGGCCATGCCGGCTACGGCCGCGATCTCTCCCGGCCCCGCTTCCGCCGCGTCCACCCGGTCCAGGGCATCGGTGACGAAGAGCTCGGTGATCTTGGTCCGCTCGATGGTGCCGTCCAGCTTGCACCAGCCCACCAGCGCGCCCTTGCGCAACGTGCCGTTATGGACCCGGCAGATGGCCAGCCGGCCGAGGTAGGGGGATGCGTCGAGGTTGGACACGATGGCCTGGAGCGGGGCATTGGGATCGAACTGGGGCGCGGGGATCCGGTCGAGGATGGCTTGGAACAGTGGCTCGAGGTCGGTGCCCACCACCCCCTGCTCGGTCGCGGCCCACCCGGCCCTGGCGTTGGAGAAGAGGATGGGGAAGTCGATCTGGTGCTCGTCGGCGTCCAGGTCCAAGAAGAGCTCCTCGACCTCGTTGACCACCTCGTCGATGCGAGCATCGGGCCGGTCGACCTTGTTGACCACCAGGACGACCGGCAGCCGGGCCTGGAGGGCCTTGCGCAGCACGAACCGGGTCTGGGGCAGAGGGCCCTCGGATGCATCGACCAGCAACAGGACACCGTCCACCATGGTGAGCCCCCGCTCCACCTCGCCGCCGAAGTCGGCGTGGCCCGGCGTGTCGATGATGTTGATCTTCACGCCGTTGTGCACCACGGCCGTGTTCTTGGCCAGGATGGTGATGCCCTTCTCCCGCTCGAGGTCGCCGGAGTCCATGACCCGCTCGTTGACCGACTCGTTGGCGCGGAAGGCGCCGGATTGCCAGAGCATGGCGTCGACCAAGGTGGTCTTCCCATGGTCGACGTGAGCCACGATAGCTACGTTGCGAATGTCGTCACGGGACTGCATGGAGGCGTTGCCGGGCCTTTCGGTGGTACGGAGCGGGTTGCGGAAACCCGGAGAGTGTCACCCTGTCCGTGTCTTCGGACGGGCGATCCGCCCATCCCAGCCTTCGGACGGACGATCGACCATCCCAGCCTTCGGACGGACGATCGACCATCCCAGCCTTCGGACGGACGATCCGCCTATCCAGGGTACCGCCAACCCTGCCGGTCCCCGACCGCGGGCCCTCGGGGCACATGCTTGCTCAACCCCCGCTCCGCTTCAATCAGTCACGGAGTGAGGGCCAATCAGTCACCGAGTCATGGCCGGTCAGTCACCGACTCGGCGCCGATCAGTACGACTTGGGCAGGCCCAGCGAGTGCTGCGCCACGAAGTTCAGGATCATCTCCCGGCTGACCGGGGCGATCCGCAACAGCCGCACCATGCCCCACAGGTCGGCCAGGCCGTACTCGGAGGACATGCCGTTTCCGCCATGGGTCTGGATGGCCTGGTCGAGGGCGGCGGCCGTTGCCTCGGCCGCCGCGTACTTGGCCATATTGGCCGCCTCTCCCGCCTCGGGGGTATTGCCGGCATTGTCGCAGAGCCACCCGGCCTTGTCGGTCATCAGCCGGGCCAGCTCCACCTCGATCTTGGCTTTGGCCAATGGGTGGGCGATGCCCTGGTGGCGCCCGATCGGCGTCCCCCACACCTCGCGCTCCCGTGCGTAGGCCGCCGCCTTGTCGAGGACGTAGCGGCTGATCCCGTTGGCCATCGACGCCGACAGGATACGTTCCGGGTTGAGGCCGAAGAACACCTGCCGGAGTCCTTCGCCTTCCGACCCGATCAATCGGTCCGCCTCGACCTGGACGTTGTCGAAGAAGAGGGTGTACTGCTTCTCCGGAGCGGTGATCTCGACGGGCAGGACCGTCTTCTCCAGTCCCGGCGCGTCGGTGTCCACCACGAACAGGGACAGGCGTCCCCTTCCGGTCTCCTTGTCGATGCCCGTCCGGGTCACCACCAAGATGGCGTCGGCCTCGTCCACACCCGAGATGTAGTACTTCGAACCGTTGAGGCGGTAGATGTCCCCGTCCTTGGTGGCGGTGAGCGACAGGTTGTGGGAGTTGGATCCGGCATCCGGCTCGGTGATGGCAAAGGACATCTTGATCTCGCCGGTGGCGAAGCCGGGAAGCCACCGTTGCTTCTGCGCGTCGGTGCCGAACTTGGCGATGATGGTGGCACAGATGGCCGGGGACACCACCATGATCAACAGAGGGCAACCGGCTGCGGCCAGTTCCTCGGTCACGATGGCCAGTTCGGTGATGCCCATGCCGCCACCCCCGTACTCCTCGGGAACGTTGACCCCCAGGAACCCGGCCTCGCCCACCGCGTGCCAGAGCTCCTCGGTCCGCTGGTCGGCGCGGGCCTTGGCCACGTAGTACTCATGCCCGAACTTGGAGGCGATGGCGCTGACCGCCTCGCGCAGCATCACGTGTTCGTCGGACTGGATGAAGTCCATGGCGCGTCTCCTTTGTTGCCCGGTTGCCCGGTCGATGGCCCGATCAGCTGCCTGTTCCGTGTCCGATCAGCTGCTTGCTCAGTGGCCCGATCAGTGGCCATCGGGCAAGAAGTGGACTGGGATGTCGACCAGCCTGCTCCGAACGTACTCGCCCAGGCTCTTGGCCTGTGGATCGGGACGGGTGGAAGACGCCACCCCCTCGCCCAGCAGACCGACCACCACGAAGTTCAGGGCCAGCACCCTCGGGAACTCATACCGGTGGATCTCGAGCCCGGCGGCCTCGGGAAGCAGTTCGGCCATGCGCTCGATGGTGAGGAAGTCGCGCAGCCAGACGTAGTGGGTGCCCCGATTGGCCCACAGCCCCACGTTGGCATTGCCCCCTTTGTCGCCAGAGCGAGCGCCGATGATGGTGCCGAGGGGCACTCGGGCCACCGGCTCTGCCGGGAACTGGGCGGCCCGGCGGAACTCGGGGAGGGCCAACGCCGGGACGTGCGAGCGGAACGCCTGGTGGGGAACGGGCACCCGGCTGCCGTCGGCGTGGACCACGACCGGCTCCACCAACTCGGCCGGGACCAGTGCGGGCCAGAACACGCCGTAGGCCGTGGCGTCGGTGGGCGGCGAGGTGAGGTGGAAGCCGGGGTAGCTGGCCAGGGCCAGCTCGGTGGCCGCGTCGGCGAACCGGCGGCCCACCTTGGACTGGTCGGCGTCCTTGACCGTGATCCGGAGCTGGGCCGAGGCCTCGGCGTTGGTCGGCGCGTCGGGCTTGTCCGAGCGGATAAGCAGGGTGTCATAGGCGCCGAACTGTTCGGTCCCGCCCAGCTTCTCTTCCATAGTCCTCAGGGTCAGCGCGGCCTTGGCCTCGATGTCCAGGCCGGTGAGGACGAAGGTCATCGTGTTGCGCCATCCCCCCAACAGGTTGATCGACACCTTGACGTCCTTCGGCGCCGGCAGGCCCCGGGTGCCTGACACCCGCACGCGGTCCGGGCCCTCCTGCTCGAGCTCGACGGTGTCGAAGCGGGCCACGACGTCAGTGTTGGGGTAGTCCGGGCCGCCGATCTCGTAGAGCAGCTGCGCCGTGACCGTGCTCACCGACACCTCGCCGCCGGTGCCGGGGTGCTTGGTGATGGTCGACGAGCCGTCGTCCCGCACCTCGGCGATGGGGAAGCCGGGATGCTCGAGGCCTGTGACCCCGGTGAAGAAGGCGTAGTTCCCGCCGGTCACCTGGGGACCGCACTCGATGAGGTGCCCGGCAGCCACCGCCCCGGCCAGGCGGTCCCAGTCGGTCTCGCCCCAGCCGTGATGCCAGGCGGCCGGCCCCACCACCAGGGACGCGTCGGTGACCCGGGGACAGATGACCACGTCGGCCCCGTTCCGCAGCGACTCGACGATGGGCCATGCCCCCAGGTAGGCGTTGGCCGTGACCACCTCGCCGTTCGCCTCGGTCAAGGGGAGGCCAGTGTCGAGGTTGGCCAGGTCATGGCCCTGGGCCTGCAGGTCGGCGATGCGGGGGACCAGGTCGTCGCCTTCAACGTGGGCGACGGTGATGCCGAGCCCAAGCTTCTCGGCCAGGGCCCGGACCTGATCGGCCAGTCCAGCCGGGTTGAGGCCTCCGGCGTTGGTGACCACCTTGATGCCACGGTCGGCACACGTGCCGAGGACATCTTCCATCTGGGCCAGGAAGGTCCGGGCCCAGCCCCGGGAAGGGTCCCGCTGTTGTCCCTTCCACAAGATGAGCATGGTCAGCTCGGCCAGCCAGTCCCCGGTCAGGACGTCGATGGGGCCGCCGTCGACCATCTCGCGCGCCGCGCTCAACCGGTCCCCGAAGAACCCCGAGCAGTTGGCGATGCGGATGGGATCGGTCACCGTTGTTCCGCCTGCTCGCCGGACCCTTCGTCCTCCTCGAGCACCACCAGGACCTGACCCGACTCGACCTGGGTGCCCGGAGTGACCATGACCTCGGCCACCGTGCCCTCGAGGGCGGCGTGCACGGTGTGCTCCATCTTCATCGCCTCGAGCACCACCAGGTCCTGCCCGGCCTTGACGTGCTCACCGACCACCACGTTGACCCGGGCCACGCCGCCGGGCATGGGCGCAACGGCGGAACCGGCCGGGATCTGGCTGCCGGGGATGGGGAACCGCTCTTCTTCGACGAGGACCGTCGACCCGTCGGGGCCATCGATGAACGCGCTGCGCCCGACCCGGTCGACCCGGTAGTGACGGGTGACGCCGTCCACGGTGAGCAGCACCGAGTCAGCCGTCAGGCTTGCGGCCAGGACGGGCAGGGCCTCGCCGCCGACCTCGACCAGCTCGATCTGCCCGCCGGTGCGGTCGAAGCGGTAACCGACGGTGATGGGACCAGAGACGGTGGGGCCCGAGTAGTCGAACGTTGCCCACTGCAGCTGCGAGGCATTGTTCCGCCAGCCCGTGGGCACATCCGCTTGCACCGTCGCCTGGGCCCGGCGCTGCAAGCAACCGGTCAGGGCGGCGGCGATGGCATGGCGCCCGACAGCCTCGGCATCGGCCAGCGGAGCGCTCAGCGCGTCGAGGCCGTGCCGGTCGATGAAGCCGGTGTCGATGTCACCGGCGGCGAAGGCGGGATGGCGAAGGGTCCGCACCAGGAGGTCGCGGTTGGTGGTCACCCCATGGATGGCCGAGGTGGCCAGGACCCGGGCCAAGGAGGCGATGGCCTCGGACCGGGAGGGGGCATGCACGATGACCTTGGCCAACATGGGGTCGTAGTGCGGGCTGACCGTGCTGCCCGACTCGACCCCGCTGTCGACCCGTACCGTGCCCGCACCGCCGCCGGCATCGCCTTCACCGCCGGCGCCGCCGTTCTCGCTCCCGTTGTCGCCGACCCTTTCGCCGGGCCCGACCTCGTTGGCGTTTTTGGAAATCGCCCTCGTTGGGGCGAATCGGTCGGTTGCCAGGGGGCCAATTCGCCGAGAGGCGGGCGAATCGGAAACCGCAATGACCGCCCCGGCACCCGCCCCGGCACTCCGTCCGGCACCCGGCCCCGCGCCTGCCCGAGTGCCGGGCACGGCACCTGGCGACGACACGGCTGCCGGTATCTCGAATCGGTGCAAGGTGCCGGTCGAGGGCAACCAGTCGGCCGCCGGGTCCTCGGCGTAGATCCGGGCCTCCACCGCGTGTCCCACCGGGCCGCGAGCGGCGGCGGCATGCACCGCGGCGGGCAAGGGACGGCCCTCGGCCACCAGGAGCTGCAGTCGGACGAGGTCGCAACCGGCGACCATCTCGGTGACCGGGTGCTCCACCTGGAGCCGGGTGTTCATCTCCAAGAAGTAGAAGTTGCCCTCCGGGTCGGCCCCGGCCGGGTCCAGGACGAACTCCACCGTGCCGGCATTGGTGTAGCCGACGGCACGGGCGGCGGCGGTCGCCGCGTCGCAGAGCCGGACCCGCTGTTCGGTCGTGACCACCGGTGACGGCGATTCCTCGATGATCTTCTGGTGCCGCCGCTGGATGGAGCACTCCCGCTCGAAGAGGGCGACCACCTCTCCGTGATTGTCCGCCAGGACTTGCACCTCGATGTGGCGGGGGTCGGTCACGTACCGCTCGAGGAACAGCGTGCCGTCACCGAACGCAGACTCGGCCTCGCGCTGGGCACCTTCCACCGCTTCGGCCAGGTCATCGATGCTCTCGACGATGCGCATGCCCCGCCCGCCACCGCCGGCCGAGGCCTTGACCAGCAATGGCCAACCGAGGGCGCCGGCCGTGCTCGGATCCACACCGCTCCGACCGGTGGCAGGCACGATGACCGACGGCAGGGTGGGCACGCCCGCGGCCCGCATCAGCTCCTTGCTCCCGATCTTGGACCCCATGGCGGCGATGGCCGCGGCGGGCGGCCCCACCCAGGTGATGCCGGCGTCGCCGACGGCCGACGCGAAGGTGGCGTTCTCGGACAGGAAGCCGTAGCCGGGATGGACGGCGTCGGCGCCGGAACGAAGGGCCGCGTCGAGCAGGAGATCGGTGCGCAGGTAGGTGTCGGCGGGCGAGAGGCCCGGGAGCCGGACGGCCAGGTCGGCCTCGGCCACGTGCGGACTGTCGGCGTCGGCGTCGGAGTAGACGGCCACGCAGGTCACGCCCATGGACCGGGCCGTCCGGAAGATGCGCCGGGCGATCTCGCCCCGATTGGCCACGAGCAACGAGGTGATGGGAGCCACAGCCGCTACATCCGGAACACGCCGTAGCCGCGCGTGCCCTTGATCTCGCCGTTGTCGATGACTGAAAGGCTCAGCCCGAGGATGGTCCGGGTATCCCGGGGGTCGATGATGCCGTCGTCGTAGAGGCGGGCGGTCAGGTACAGCGGCTGGGACTCCGACTCGATCTGTGACTCGACCCCCTCGCGCATGGCCGCGTCGGCTTCCTCGTCGAAGGGGAGGCCCCGGGCCTCGGCCGACTGGCGGGCCACGATGGAGAGGACCCCGGCCAGTTGGGCCGGGCCCATCACCGCCGAGCGGGCATTGGGCCAGGCGAACAGGAAACGGGGGTTGTAGGCGCGGCCGCACATCCCGTAGTTGCCGGCCCCGTAGGAGGCCCCGATGTTCAGGGTCAGATGGGGGACCGACGAGTTGGTCACGGCATTGATCATCTTGGCTCCGTCCTTGATGATCCCCCGTTGCTCGTACTCCTTGCCCACCATGTAGCCGGTGGTGTTCTGCAAGAAGACCAGGGGCACGTCGATCTGGTTGGCCAGCTGGATGAACTGCGTGCCCTTGTTGGCCTCCTCGGAGAACAAGACGCCGCGGTGGTTGGCCAGCACCCCGATGGGGTAGCCGTGGATGGAGGCCCAGCCGGTGACCAGGCTGGTGCCGTAGTGGGGCTTGAACTCGTCGAAGCGGGACCCGTCGACCACGCGGGCCAGGACCTCCCTCGGGTCGAAGGGGACCTTGGAGTCGGCCGAGGCGATGCCGAGCAGCTCGTCCGGATCGAAGAGGGGGGGATCGGCCGGTTGGGTCGGGCCGGGACCACGCTTGCGCCAGTTGAGGCGGGACACGATCTGCCGGCCGAGACGGATGGCGTCGACCTCGTCGACGGCCAGCTCGTCGGCCAGTCCCGACACCCGGGCGTGCATGTCGGCCCCACCCAGCTCCTCGTCGTCGGACTCCTCGCCGGTGGCCATCTTGACCAAGGGCGGCCCGCCCAGGAACACCTTGGAGCGGCCCTCGATCATCACGATGTAGTCGCTCATGCCCGGGACGTAGGCCCCTCCGGCGGTGGAGTTCCCGAAGACGAGGGCCACGGTGGGCAGGCCCATGGCCGAGCGCCGAGTGAGATCGCGGAAGGCCCGTCCCCCGGGGATGAAGAGCTCCGCCTGGGTGGGCAGGTCGGCCCCACCCGACTCGACCAGGCTGACCGTGGGGAGCCCGTTCTCTCGGGCGATGTCGGCAGCCCGCCCCGACTTCTGGAACGTCACCGGGTTCATGGCGCCGCCGCGCACGGTCGGGTCGTTGGCCGAGATCATGCACTCGACGCCCTCGACCACCCCGATGCCGGTGACCAACGACGCACCTACGCTGAAGTCGGTGCCCCAGGCGGCCAGGGGCGAGAGCTCCAAGAAGGCCGAGTCGCGGTCCACCAGCAGCTCGATGCGCTCCCGGGCCAGGAGCTTGCCCCGCGAGCGGTGTCGCTCGACATAGCGGGCGCCGCCCCCCTCCCGGGCCAGGGCCAGCTGCTCGTCCACCGCGCCGATGGCCTCGAGGAGGGAGGCGCGATTGGCCTGATACTCCTGGGATTCGGTGTCGATGGCGGTGGTGAGTACGGGCATGGCGGCTGTGCGCCGGGCGGGGTGCACCACGTGCGGCCCGGACGTGGGAAGAATAGGCGCATGCTCATGCCCCCGCCGATTTCGGTCCGATGACATCCCGCCCGCTGTCCGCCGTCGTCCTGGCCGCAGGGGAGGGAACGCGGATGCGCTCCTCCCGGCCGAAGCCCCTGCACCGCTTGTGCGGGCGCCCCATGGTGCTCCACGTGCTCGACGCCCTGGCCGAGCTGGAGGTGGACCGGGTCGTGGTCGTGGTGGGCCATCGAGCCGAGTGGGTGACCAAGACGTTGGTCGAGCACGCCCCCCAGGGCGTGGATATCGAGTTCGTCGAGCAGATGGAACAGCACGGGACCGGAGACGCCATGTCGGTGGCCCTGACCGGTCTGCCCGACGAGCTCGACGACGACGGGGACGTGGTCGTCCTGCCCGGCGACACCCCCTTGCTCCGCCCGGCCACTTTGGCTGGGTTGGTCCGCCACCACCGGGCCTCGGATGCCGCCGCCACCTTGTTGACCGCAGTCATCGAGGATCCTTCGGGATACGGGCGCGTCGTCCGTGGCCGCGACGAGGCGGTCGCCCGCGTCGTGGAGCACGCAGATGCCGACGACGAGGAACTGGCGGTCAACGAGGTCAACACGTCCATCTACTGCTTCCGCCGGAGCGTGCTGGCCCCCTCGCTCCGGCGGCTCAGCCCGGCCAACGCACAGGGCGAGTACTACCTGACCGACGTGGTCGGCGTGCTCTACGAGGCCGGCCACCGGGTCGTCTCGGTGGTGGTGGACGACACCATGGAGGTGGCCGGGGTCAACGACCGGGCCCAGCTGGCCGTGGCCGAGGCCGAGCTGCGCGACCGGATCAACGAGCGCTGGATGCGCCGGGGGGTGACCATGTGGGACCCGGAGCGCACCTACATCGACACCGACGTCCAGCTGTCGCCCGACGTCGTGCTGTTACCCGGGGTGATCCTCCAGGGCGAGTGCCGGGTGGCCGAGCACGCCGAGATCGGCCCCAACTGCCATCTGGTGGACACGGTGGTGGGCGAGGGTGCGCGCATCGCCAACAGCGTGGCCCGGCGGGCCGAGATCGGCGGTGAGGCCACGGTCGGCCCGTTCGCCGTGCTCGGCGAGGGCGAGGTCGTCCCGGCCGGGGGGGCAGTGGGGCCGGTGTCCGAGGCGCGGTAGCGTCTGGTCCATGGAGTTCACGCCCCAGCGGCGACTGGAGTTGGTCTCGGGCCGCTCACATCCCGAGCTGGCTCGTGACATCGCCGGCCAGCTGGGCGTCGAGCTCGGTGAGGCCAACCTCCGCGAGTTCGCCAACGGCGAGATCCACTGCCGCTACGGCGCTTCGATCCGGGGCAGCGACGTGTTCATCGTGCAGACCCACTGCGGGCCGGTCAACGACTCGTTGATGGAGCACCTGATCATGATCGACGCGGCCAAGCGGGCGTCGGCCAAGCGGATCACCGCCGTCTGCCCCTACTACGGCTACTCCCGCCAGGACCGCAAGGCCACCGGCCGGGAGCCGATCACGGCCAAGCTGGTCGCCGACATGCTGTCGGTGGCCGGCGCCGACCGCGTGGTCAGCGTGGACCTGCACTCCGGCCAGATCCAGGGTTTCTTCGACGTGCCCTTCGACCATCTGACCGCCGCGCCCGTCCTGGTCGAGTACCTGCGGGCCCAAGGTAGCGAGGGCCTGGTGGTGGTGGCTCCCGATGCCGGCCGGGTGCGGGTGGCCGACCGGTTCGGCCAGCACCTGGGGGCCGATCTGGCCGTGGTCCACAAGCGCCGGTCCCATGTGAAGGCCAACTCGGTGGAGGCCCTCCATGTGGTGGGCGACGTCGAGGGCCGGACCTGCGTGCTCATCGACGACATGATCGACACGGCCGGGACCATCGTGGCCGCGGCCAACCTGTTGGCCGAGCGGGGAGCGACCGAGGTGTGGGCCATGGCCACCCACGCCGTGCTGTCGGATCCGGCCGTCGACCGGCTGAAGAACTCGGCGCTGAGCAAGGTGGTGGTGACCAACACCTTGCCCATCTCGCCCGATCGGCGCTTCGACAAGCTCGAGGTTCTCTCGGTAGCGAAGCTGATCTCCGACGCCATCGACGCCGTGTTCGAGGACACCTCGGTCTCCGAGATCTTCGGCGGGGACAACCTGGTCTAGCGACCGGCGTTGTGGGCCCGGCGCTGTGGGCCCGGCTCGGTGTGGGCCCGGCTCGGTGTGGGCCCGGGCCCGGGGTCAGGCGGGCCCGCCTGGGTCCGGCGCAGGCCTCAGCCCGGTCGGGCGAGCCCCCGGGTCGCTCGGGTCCCCGCCACTGTCTATGCTGTAGGGCCGTCAGCCGCGGCTGTCACCGACCTGCCGGTCGGAGACCGGTGGCGCTGCACCCCTGTCAGGATCACTTGAGGAGTTCCCGCATGCCCGAGACCACGCTTGTCGCCGAGCCCGGCCGAACCATCGGCACCAGCTCGACGCGCCGCCTGCGGAACGAGGGGAAGATCCCCGGTGTGGTCTACGGGCACGGCACCGACCCGGTACCGGTCTCCGTGGTGGCCAGGGAGTTCCGGACGGCCATGTCCGGAGAGGCCAGCCTGAACACGCTGCTCACTCTCGACGTGAACGGGACCAGCTACCTGACCCTGGCCCGTGACATCCAGCGGCACCCGGTGAAGGGGACGGTCACCCACGTCGACTTCTTGATCGTGCGCCGCGACGAGGTCATCGCCGCCGAGGTCACCATCAACCTGATCGGCGAGGCCGTGGAGGTCCACCACGGCGACGGTGTGGTCGACCAGCAGCTGTTCACCCTGCCCATCCGGGCCGTGCCGGCGTCGATCCCGGCCTCGCTCGAGATCGACATCTCGGGCCTCACCATCGGCGCCTCGTTGAAGGTGTCGGACATCACGTTGCCCGAAGGGGTGACCGCCGACATCGACGACGACGTCAACGTCGTCACCGGCCAGCCGCCGCGGGTGGCCACCACGGGCGAAGAGGGCTTCGAGGAAGAGGGGGCCGAGGGCGAAGAGGGGGCCGAGGGCGAAGTGGCTGCCGAGGCCGGCGACGCCGGCAGCGAGGGCGAAGGCTGAGCCTCTTCCGCTCCCGGACCGGTTCGCCGGCCGACCTGTTGGTGGTGGGGCTGGGCAATCCCGGGGCGGAGTTCGCCGGCACCCGGCACAACGTGGGCGCCGATGCACTGGCCCTCCTGGCCGAGCGCCACGGCGGCCGGCTGAAGGTGGAGAAGGGCCTCCACGCCGCGGCCACTACCGTCACCATCGACGGCCGCAAGGTGATGCTGGCCGTCCCGACCGTCTACATGAACGAATCGGGGGTGGCCGTGGCGCCGTTGGTCCGCCGGGCCGGCCTGACCGAGCACCGGGGCCTGGCCGGGTTGGTGGTGATGCACGACGAGCTCGACCTCCCCTCGGGCCGGGTCAAGCTGAAGGTGGGCGGGGGCAACGCCGGGCACAACGGCCTGAAGTCCATCGACAACCACCTGCACGGCAACGGCTATCTCCGGGTGCGGGTGGGGATCGGCAAGCCCCCCGGCCGACAGCCCGGCGCCGACTACGTGCTGAAGCGCCCGGGGAGAGCGGAACGGGAGGGTCTGGAGGTGGCCGAGGCGTTGGCCGCCGACTCGGTGGAGGCCATCGTGAGCGAGGGCATCGAGGTGGCCATGAACCGGTTCAACGCCCTCCTGTGACGTGCCGGCCGTGTCGCACCATCCCGGTACCCTGACCGGGTGAGCCTCCGCTCGCTCCCCGCCCTCCTCCGTAACGAGCCCGCCATGGCGCGGGTGATCGGCGCGTCCGGCGCCACCCTGGCCGTGTCCACCCCGGCCCAGGCCTTCACCCTGGCCGGGATCGTCCGGCTGAGCACCCGTCGACCGGTACTGGTCGTCACGCCGACGGGGACGGCGGCCGAGCAGTTGGCCCACGACCTCGACGTCTTCAGCCCCGAGGGCGTGACCGTGTTCCCGGCCTGGGAGACGTTGCCCTTCGAGCGGGTGAGCCCGGAGGTCTCGACCATGGGGCGGCGCCTCCAGCTGCTGTGGCGACTGGCCGGCGAGCCCGACGACCAGTCGCCGGGGGTGGTGGTGGCCCCGATCAAGGCCGTCCTCCAGCGGCTGGGCCCGTGGCGCAACTCGGCCCGCCCGGTCACCGTGGCCCGGGGCGACCAGCTGGTGGTGGACGACCTGGTGGCCCGGCTGGTGGGCATGGGCTACCGGCGCGAGTCCCTGGTGGAGCACCGCGGCGAGCTGGCCGTCCGGGGCGGCATCGTCGACGTCTTCCCGTCGACCGACGACGGGCCCGTCCGCATCGACCTGTGGGGCGACGAGGTGGATCGCCTGACCCGGTTCGACGTGGCCGACCAGCGGTCCACCGCGGCCGTCGACACGGTGTCGCTGTTCGGCTGCCGGGAGCTCGTGCCCGACGAGGACGTCCGCCGGGCAGCGGCCGGGTTGGTGGGCACGGCCCCGTGGGGTCGCCACCAGTGGGAGCAGCTCTCGGATGGGTCGCTGTTCGACGGCATGGAGTCGTGGCTGCCGTGGCTCTCCCCGTCCGAGGAGATCATCACCGACCTGCTCCCCGACAATGCGGTGGTCATCGTGGTCGAGCCCCGGCGGGTCCGCCAGCGGGCCGAGGAGCTGGCCGACGAGGAATCGGCGCTGGCCGACGCCCTGGCCTCGACGTGGGGCCTGGACGAGGGGGCCGGCGCGCCCCGGCTGCACGTCCCCTTCGACCGCCTCCTGGCCAAGAGCGACGCGCCCATGCTCTGGCTCGTCCCGACGGCCGAGGGCCCCGAGGTCCCGGCCATCGAGAGCCGGGGGTGGGAGCCCATCTTGGGCGACGGGGCCAAGCTGGCCGGCCAGGTCCAGAGCCTGGTGGACGGTGGTTTCACCGTGGTGCTATGTGCAGGGAGCCGGACCGGGGCCGACCGGCTGGCCACCATCCTGGCCGAGGAGGGCGTCGTCGTCCCTGTCGTCGAGGATGTGGGAGGCGGCGCGGCAGACAGCGGTGCCGGAGGAGCCGATAGGCCCGGGGCGGAGCAGCCTCCCCCGAGGCCCGGGGCGGAGCAGCCTCCCCCGAGGCCCGGGGCGCAGATCGTGGTGGCCGCAGTCGACCGGGGGTTCATCGCCCCGGCCTCCAAGGTGGCTGTCCTGGCCGAGTCCGACGTCACCGGTCGCCACCGGCCCCACCGCCAGGCCCGCACCCGGGCTCGGCCGGTGGACGGGTTCTTCGACGACCTGGCCCCGGGCAATTACGTGGTCCACCGCCAGCACGGCGTGGCCCGCTACGGCGGGATGGTGACGAGGACCATGGGTGGCTCCACCCGCGACTACCTCCTGCTCGAGTACCGGGGCGGTGACAAGCTCTACCTACCCACCGACCAGATCGAGCTGCTGACGCCCTACGCCGGCGGGGACTCGCCCACGGTCAATCGGCTCGGGGGCTCCGAGTGGCAGCGGGCCCGCTCCAAGGCCCGGGCGGCCGTCCACGAGATCGCCGAGGAGCTGGTGGCCCTGTACCGGCGGCGCCTCGAGGTGGAGGGCAGGGCCTTCGGACCGGACACGCCCTGGCAGGCAGAGCTCGAGTCCTCGTTCCCCTTCGTCGAGACGTCCGACCAGCTCTCGGCCATCGAGGATGTGAAGGCGGACATGGAGCGCCCGCTGCCGATGGACCGGCTGGTCTGCGGGGACGTCGGGTTCGGCAAGACGGAGGTGGCCATCCGGGCCGTCTTCAAGGCGGTCCAAGAGGGGACCCAGGCAGCCGTGCTGGTGCCCACCACCCTGCTGGCCAGCCAGCACTTCCAGACCTTCACCGAGCGCTACGCCCCCTTCCCCGTGCGGGTCGAGCTGCTCAGTCGGTTCCTGACCAACGCCCAGGCCAAGAAGGTGGTCGACGGGCTGGTCGACGGGTCGGTGGACGTGGTCATCGGCACCCACCGGCTCCTGGCCGCCGACATCGCCTTCAAGAAGCTCGGCCTGCTGGTGGTGGACGAGGAGCAGCGCTTCGGCGTCTCCCACAAGGAGACGATCAAGGCCATGTCCGACGGGGTGGACGTCCTCACCCTCACGGCCAGCCCCATCCCCCGCACCCTGGAGATGGCCCTCACCGGCATCCGGGACCTGTCCATGGTCAACACGCCCCCGGCCGAGCGCCGCCCGATCCTCACCCACGTGGGCGAGTTCGAGTCGGCCGCCGCCTCGGAGGCCATCCGGCGCGAGCTGCTCCGCGAGGGCCAGGTCTTCTACGTCCACAACCGGGTCCAGAGCATCGACGCCGTGGCCGAGCAGGTCCGCCGTCTGGCCCCCGAGGCCCGGGTGGCGGTGGCCCACGGGCAGATGGACGAGGGGACCCTCGAGCAGGTAGTCATGGAGTTCTGGGAGGGAAAGCACGACGTCCTCGTCTGCACCACCATCATCGAGTCGGGCATCGACATGCCCACGGTCAACACCCTGGTGGTGGACCGGGCCGACCTGCTCGGCCTGGGCCAGCTCCACCAGCTGCGGGGCCGGGTGGGCCGGGCCGGCCAGCGGGCCTACGCCTACCTGTTCCATCCGGCCGGCCGGGTGCTGACCGAGCAGGCCTACGAGCGCCTGCGGACCATCGGCGACCACACCGAGCTGGGCTCGGGCTTCAAGATCGCCCTACGCGACCTGCAGATCCGGGGGGCGGGCAACCTGTTGGGCCGGGACCAGTCGGGCCATATCGCCGCCGTCGGCTACGACCTCTACGTCCAGATGGTGTCCGAGGCGGTGGCCGAGTTGAAGGGCGAGGCCCGCCCGGCCGTCGTCGACCTGTCCCTCGACCTTCCTGACCCGGCCCACCTGCCCCCCACCTACGTGGCTGCCGAGGACGTCCGCCTCGAGGCCTACCGGCGCCTTACCGGCGTGCGGACCGTGTCCGAAGTCGACGACGTCCGCAGCGAGTGGGAGGACCGCTTCGGGCCGCTCCCGCCGCCAGCGGTGGCCCTGCTCGATGTGGCCCTCCTGCGGGTCGAGTGCATCCGGCTCGGCATCACCGACCTGGCCGTGTCGGCGCCGCGTGGGGGACCCGGGCTCGGCGCCGGCCGGGCGACGGTGAAGATGTCGCCGGTGACCCTTCCAGCTTCAGCACAGGTGCGGCTCCGACGCCTGGCCCCCGGGGCCAGCTGGCACGAGGATCTCCATCGGCTGCTGGTGCCGCTGGCCGCCGAAGGCACGGAAGGGCGCTACGCCCCCGTGTTGGTCGAGCTGCTCCGGTCGCTCATCCCCCCGCCGGCCGACGCGCCGGATGGGGCGTCGGGCCCGGGGTCGGCGGCGCCGGTTCGGGCCGCCGGCGCGGGGTCGGCGCCACCGGATGGGGTGGCGGGCCGGGGGGCCCCGGCGGCGGGCGCCCCCGCTGCCACCAGCGCCAACCAGTAGCATCGCCCCCCGTGAAGCGCCTCGTCTCCGCCCTTTCTGTCGTCGTCGTGCTGGTCGTGGCCGGCGGGCTGGCCTCGGCCTGCCAGGTCACGCCGCCGGCCGCGTCGGTCAACGGCACGACGATCCAGATCTCGACGCTGAACGACCAGCTGCAAGCGTTCGAGACCACGCAGGCCGGGGCGTGCCTGTTGACCATCGAAGCGGCGGGCAGCGCCGTGCAGGTCCGGGGCCAAGGGGCTGCGGGGACCTACAACATGAGTTTCGCCGGCAGCGTCCTCCATCAGGGCGTGAGCAACATCCTCTACGAGCAGTACGCCGCCGACCGACACATACAGGTGACTCCGGCCGAGACGGCGACGGCGAAGTCAGAAGTGGAATCGTTCCTGGACGGCTCCATCTCCACCCAGTTGTCGCAGGCCAACGCAGCGGGCCAGCAGTCCTTCTGCCAGACGAACACCGGGCAGGCGGTCACCGGGGCCCAGGTGCTCGCCGGATTGCCGGCGTCGCTGCGGGAGGCCCAGATCCAGTCGCAGGCCATCGAGGACCGGTTGCTGGCCCGCGGGGCCACGATCACCGCGGCCGACATCGCCGCCTACTACGCGAAGAATCCCACCCAGTTCACCGGGGCGTGCGTGAGCGCCATCTTGACGGACTCGCAGGTCCATGCGAACGCGTTGTTGGCCCAGATCAACGGGGGCGCCCCGTTCGCCTCGGTGGCCAAGGCCAACTCCCTCGATCAGACCTCGGCCGCCAACGGCGGTGCGCTGGGCTGCAACTTCACCGCGGCCTCGGTCGAACAGCAGCTGCAGGTCCCCTCGATCACCGTGGGCGCGCCGGTCGGGCCGGTGCAAGAGGCCTCCTCGGGCGCCTGGGTGATCTTCGAGGTGACCGGAGAGGTCGCCCAGTCCCTGGCCGACGCCACCCCCACCATCCGCCAGGACCTCCTGCGCTCCACGTCCAACCAGACCCGCGTGGCCAACGAGGTGCAGGCGTTCGCCCGGCACTCCTCGATCTCGGTCGACCCCCGCTACGGCACCTGGACGATCTCCCGCATCGTTCCACCACCGGGACCACGGCCCAGCGATCTGTTGGCCGCGGCCGTGAACGGTGCGGCCGCGAATGCGTCGGGTGGCACGGGCTCCTCGAGCACGGGCTCGTCGGGCTCGGGCGGCTGATCGCCATTGGTGACCGTGGGCCCAGAGCGAAGCGTCGACCGCCGGCCGTCGGCCATGACCGAAGCGAAGACCGCCGGCCGTCGGCCATGACCGAGGCGACGACTGCCGGCCGTCGGCCATGACCGAAGCGACGACTGCCGGCCGGTGGGCTGTCAAGAGCGAACCGGCGGCTTCCCGCATCGATGTCGTGGGCCTCGGGCCGGCCGGTCCTGACCTGATCACCGAGTCGACGCGGGACCTCATGGCCCGGGCCGACCGCCTCTTCGTGCGGACGACCCGGCACCCGTCGGCCGTGCTGGCGGCCGGCGCCCGTTCCTTCGACCGCCACTACGAGCACGAGGACACCTTCGACGCCGTCTACCGGGCCATCGTCGCCGACCTGGTCGAGGCGGCCCGGGCCGGGCCCGTGGTCTACGCCGTTCCCGGCTCCCCGTTGGTGGCCGAGCGCACGGTCACGTTGCTCCGGGCCGACCCGGCCGTGGTCGACGGCGAGGTCGCCCTCGTGGTCCACCCGGCCCTCTCCTTTCTCGACCTGGCCTACGGCCGACTGGGGATCGACCCCCTGGCCGCCGGGGTCCGGCTGGTCGACGCCGAGTCGTTCGCCACCGGAGCCGCCGGCCTGCGCGGACCGCTGCTCGTGGCCCAGTGCTGGTCGAAGGCGATCCTGTCGGAGGTGAAGCTGGCCACCGACCCACCGGCGGGCACGACGGTGACCGTGCTCCACCACCTGGGACTGCCGGACGAGGCCGTCGTCGAGCTCCCCTGGGAGGAGCTCGACCGCGCCGTCGAGCCCGATCACCTCACCTCGCTGTGGATCCCCGAGCTGGCGGCGCCCGTGGCCGTCGAGCTGGCCAGGCTGGACGAGCTGGTCCACACCCTGCGGGAGCGCTGCCCGTGGGACCGCGAGCAGACCCACGGTTCGCTCTCCCGTCACCTGCTCGAAGAGTCCTACGAGGTGCTCGAGGCGATCGACGGGCTGGTGGCGGTGGAGGGCGACGCCTCCGCATCCGCCGATCAGGTGGAACGAGCCGTGGCCCACCTGGAAGAAGAGCTGGGTGACCTCCTCTACCAGGTGTACTTCCACGCCACCCTGGCCGCCGAGGAGGGCCGCTTCTCGCTGGCCGACGTGGCCCGCGGGGTGCACGACAAGCTGGTTGCCCGCCACCCCCACGTGTTCGGTGACACGGTGGCCAACTCGCCCGACCAGGTGGCGACCAACTGGGAGGCGTCCAAGCTGGCGGAGAAGGGCCGGGCCAGCGTCACCGAGGGCATCCCGGCGGCCCTGCCCGCCTTGGCCCTGGCCGCGAAGCTGCAGCGGAAGGCGCTGACGGTGGGGATCGACCTCCCCGACCGGAGGCTCGAGGCGACCGAGATCGCCGCCGGCCTGGACCGGTTGCTCGAGCGGGCCGACGAGCTCTCCGCACCGGCGACCAGGCCCGACCGCGAGCCCGAGGTCGGCGACCTGCTGTTCTCACTGGTGAGCGTGGCCCGGCAGTTGGGGGTCGACCCCGAGACTGCGCTGCGGGCCCGTTCGGTGGCCTTTCGCCAAGAGGTGGCGCGACACGAACAGGGCAGCTAGCCGGGAGCCCCTCCTGGAAGGTCTCGTCGGGAGGGCCTCCTGCACCGATGCCCAGGTCTCGGGTGGTCCAACTGATAACTTTTCTCCCACCAGCCACAGGAGCAACAGCACACAGTGAGCCGCATCGAACAGGTCATCGGCCGGGAGGTTCTCGACTCCCGCGGCAATCCGACCGTCGAGGTCGAGATCATCCTCGACTCGGGGGCGACAGGACGCGCCATCGTGCCCTCCGGGGCGTCCACGGGATCGTTCGAAGCGGTGGAACTGCGGGACGGCGGCTCCCGCTACGGCGGGAAGGGCGTCTCGCGGGCGATCGGAAACGTGAACGGCGAGATCGCCGAGATCCTCGACGGCTTCGAGGCGCTCGACCAACGGGGCATCGACCTGGCCCTGGTCGACGCGGACGGGACGCCCAACAAGGCGCGCCTCGGGGCCAACGCCATCCTCGGCACCTCGCTGGCCTCGGCCAAGGCGGCCGCGGCCGAGCTCGAGATCCCGCTCTTCCGCTACGTCGGCGGTGCCGATGCCCACGTGCTGCCCCTGCCCATGATGAACGTGGTGAACGGAGGCGTCCACGCCGACAACTCGATCGACCTGCAGGAGTTCATGATCCTGCCCGTGGGCGCGGCGTCGTTCTCCGAGGCCCTCCAGTGGGGGGTGGAGACCTACCACGCACTGGCCAACGTGCTGAAGAACCGGGGCCTGTCGACGGCCGTGGGCGACGAGGGCGGTTTCGCCCCCGACCTGGCCTCCAACGAGGTCGCCGTCCAGGTGCTGGTCGAAGCGATCCTGGCCGCCGGCCGGGTCCCCGGTGACGAGATCGCCATCGCCATGGACCCGGCCAGCAGCGAGCTGTACAGGGACGGCGCCTATGTGCTGGCCGGGGAGGGGCGGAGCCTCTCCTCGGACGAGCTCGTCGGGTACTGGGTCGACCTGTGCGACCGCTACCCGATCGTCTCCATCGAGGACGGCATGGCCGAAGAGGACTGGGCCGGGTGGGCGTCCCTGACCGCGGCGCTGGGCGACCGCATCCAGCTGGTGGGCGACGACGTGTTCGTCACCAACGAGGAGCGGCTCCGGCGCGGCATCGATCGCGGGGTGGCCAACTCGATCCTCATCAAGGTCAACCAGATCGGGACGCTGACCGAGACGCTCGGGACCATGTCGAGAGCAACCCGGTCGTCCTACACCTGCGTCATGTCCCACCGCTCGGGCGAGACCGAGGACTCGACCATCGCCGATCTGGCCGTGGCTACCAACTGCGGCCAGATCAAGTCAGGGGCTCCGGCCCGCTCCGACCGGGTGGCCAAGTACAACCAGCTGCTCCGCATCGAGGAGGCCCTGGGCGAGTCGGCGGCCTTCCCGGCCGGTGAGGCCCTGCGGTCGTGGACGCGGTCGACTTGAGCCGGGCGACGAGGAATCGGTCGGCGTCCAGTCGGTCCACGTCCAGCCGCTCCGGCCCCAGCCATCGGGCCGGCCCGACCAAGAAGGGTCGGCCGAAGGGGGGGTCGGCCGGTCGTGGCCGGGCCGGTGCCGGCGCCAAGAAGGACCGGGCCCGCGGTAGCAGCAAGGGCGAGAAGGGCGGCGGCAAGCAGGACAGGAGGCGGGCATCCACGCGACGGCCGGCTCGGCACCGCCGGAGCGGGGAGCCTCGTTCCCGAGCCATCCCGATGGTTCGCCGGCGCCGGCTCATGGTGGTGGTGGCCGCGGTCTTTGCCGCCGTGGTGCTCGTCACCAGCTTCCCTGCTTCGGGACTGCTGGACCAGCACCGGCAGCTCACCGCGGCCAACGCGGCCGTGCATCGCCTGCAGTCGGAGAACAAGGCGCTGACCGTGGAGCAACAGCAGCTGAACTCCAAGGCGGAGATCCAGCGGTTGGCCCGCCTGAGCTACCAGCTGGTCGAACCGGGCCAGACAGCCTACAACGTGCTGCCCCCGGGGGCCCAGTCGACCGGCAAGGGTGGGTCGGTGACCGGGGACCCGGGCAACCAGCCCTTGGTGGCCCCGGCCAATGCTGCAGGCATGAGCCCGGATCCGGGACTGCCGAACACGGCGCCCTCCAGCCCGCAGACGTCGTCCGCCTCGGCGTCGGGTGCGACGACCTCGGGTGCGACGACCTCGGGTGCCGGCCCGGCGACCAAGCCCGCGGCCCAGCCGACAGGCACGGGTGGAGGTTTCTGGTCCCGTACCCTCCGCACGCTCGAATTCTGGAGATGATTGCCGACCGCCTCGACGGCGGTACGGCCGGCGCAGTCCCCGCCGGGAGTGGCGACGGCGGGAGCAGGGGCACAGCCTCTGGCGGGAGCACCGGCGGTCGCGGGAGCGGAGGTCGAGGCGGGTCTGGCGACGAGCGGGACGTTGCCGAGGTCACCGAGCTCCTGGGCCGGCCCCCCCGGGGGGGCTTCGAGGTGGTCGTCCGCGCCGGTGACGGTGCGCCGGCCGTGATTGCCAACGCCCCGTTTCTCGACGACGGGACGCCCATGCCCACCCGGTACTGGCTGGTGGACCCAACACTGCGCGAGGCGGTGAGCAGGCTCGAATCGTCGGGTGGCGTGCGCCAGGCCGAGGCGGAGGTCTCTCCGGACGCGGTGGCCGAGGCACACCGGCGATATGGAGCCGAGCGGGAAGCATTGATCCCGGTCGGCCACCAGGGCCCGCGGCCGACCGGGGGTGTGGGCGGGACGCGCCAAGGGGTGAAGTGCCTGCACGCCCATCTGGCCTGGTGGCTCACCGGCGCCGACGATCCCGTCGGGGCGTGGACCGCGGTGCGGATCGGGCTGCACCCCGGCTCGGGTCCGCACTGACCGCCGCCCAGGGCGGTCGATCAGGGCACCGAGCTCGAGATGTCCTCGAAGATCTCGATGCGGGGAGCGCCGGTCACCCCGGAGCGCTCCATCGCCGCCTTCAACTCCGGGTCGTTGGCGAACGCCTCGGCCTGGGCGACGGTCGGAAAGTCGTGAGTCCCGGCCACGTCATTGGGATTGCCGGGGAGGTGCATCACCCGCTGCGCGGTATAGCCGTGCTTGACCCGCAGCGGTTCGACCTCGTCGTACACCTTTCGCCAGGAGCCATAGTCGGCGACGGTATGGCGGATGATCATTGTGGCGCTCATTGGGGACCCCTTTGGTCAGCGGAGACCCTTGTCTCCGCTCACGTACTGTACCGACACGGCTACGGAGCGCGCCCGGCCTCGCTCGCCAGCACGCCACCAGGAGCGAGACCAGGCGGCCTCGCCCGGGCCTCGCCCTCCAGCACACCCGACGTGGTAGCAAGGCCGCATGCCTTCGAACCGGCCCGTGGCGGCGATCGACTGTGGGACGAACTCCACGAGGCTCCTGGTGGCGGACGCCTCCGGGCAGCCGCTCGAGCGGCTCATGCGGATCACCCGGTTGGGTGAGGGCGTCGATGCCACCGGCCGTCTCTCGCCCGAGGCCATCGATCGTTGCCTCTCTGTGGTGCGCGAGTACCGGAAGGTCATCGACCGGTTGGGGGCGGTGTCGGTGCGGCTGGTGGCCACCTCGGCGGTCCGCGATGCGGCCAACGGGGCGGCCTTCCTCGATCTGGCCGCTACGGCCTCCGGGGCGAAGCCCGAGCTGCTGAGCGGGATCGAGGAGGGGCGGCTGTCGCTGGCCGGGGCGGTGGCCGAGCTCGACCAGGGCGGTGGCCCGTTCCTCGTCCTGGACATCGGCGGCGGGTCGACCGAGTTGGTGGTGGGATCCGGCCCTGACGACCCGGCCGTTGACGCCGTCTCCCTGCAGTTGGGTTGCGTCCGCATCCTGGAGCGATTCTTCCACCACGATCCCCCCACAGCAGGGGAACTGGCCGGAGCCCGGTCCATGGTCATGGTGGAGCTGGACGGCGCCGCCGCGGCCCATCCCCGCTTTGCCGAGGCCCGACAGTTGGTCGGCCTGGCCGGCACCGTCTCCACCATCTCGGCCCTGCAGCAGGGTCTGGCCGACTACGAGCGGGATCGGATCCACCATTCGGTGCTGACCGCGGCGCAGGTCAAGGAGTGGCTCCATCGCCTGGCCGGCGAGAAGGCCGAGGCGCGCCTGGCCCGGTCCGGTCTGATCCCCGGCCGGGCCGACGTCATCGTGGGCGGCGCCCTCGTGCTCGATGCGGTCATGTCCCGCTTCGGGTTCGACCTCTGCCTGGTCTCCGAGTCCGACATCCTCGACGGCCTGGTGGCCTCGCAGCTCTGAGCTCTGAGCTGAGCTCTGTTGCTCTGTTGGTTCCCGTCGACTCTGCGCGCCCCGGGTTGTGTTGGCTCTCCTACCGACAACATCACCGGTACGTCGCCATGTGCCCTCTCGGCGCGGGCCGCCTACGATGCGCGTGTGGCACTGTTCGTCTCCATCGTGATGGGTCCGACTGCGGAACCCTTCGCCGATTCCTGCCGGATGCCGGGACGATGAGCGCGGCCGTCGGCTCGCCCACGACCACCCCGCTCGAGCTGACCGGCTGGCGGGTCCGGCTCCGGACGCTGTCCGAGTCCGACTACGACGGCTGGTATCGGGTCCGGAACCGCAGCCGCGACTGGTTGGTCCCCTGGGAGCCGCGGCCCAACGGCGCCCCGCCGGCGCCCGAGGACCGGTCGAGCTTCATCACCCGGTGCATGATGCGGGAGCGAGAGCGCCAGCTGGGTAGTGGCTTCGGGTTCGGGATCTTCGCCGACGAGGTCTTCTGCGGGGAGGTGACCCTGTCGTCGGTGCAGCGCGGCCCGTTCCAGAACGCGTCGATCGGTTACTGGATCGATCGGGAGTACGCCGGGCAGGGCCTGGTCCCCGAGGCCGTGGTCGTCGTCCTCCGCTTCGCCTTCGAGTCGCTCGGGTTGCACCGGGTGGAGATCTCGATCATCCCCCGCAACGCCCCGAGCCGCCGGGTGGTCGAGAAGCTGGGACTGCGCAACGAAGGGGTGGCGGAGCGGTTCTTGGAGATCGACGGGCGGTGGGAGGACCACATCCGCTACGCCATCACCTCAGAGGAGTGGACCACCCGCCGGGCCCAGCTCCTCACCACCTGGCTTCGACGCAGCTGACCGGTCGGGTGCTCAGCCGTCGCTACCCCGGATGACGGCGGGGGAGTGGCGGAAGAATTGCTCGACGTCTTGCTCGTAGCGGTACTCGTTCCCGGTGGAGCCGAGGGTGCGGCGCAGGTTGTTGGCTCGAGCGAAGCTCTCGACCGCGCCGGCCGACGTGTACCGATAGCGGAACCCGGTCTCGATGAGCCGCGAGGTGTCGACGCCCCGCCCGTAGCGGACCAACGCCTCCATCTCGGCCGGGAACTGCACGATGCCCATATGGCGCAGTGGGGCGGCGAAGGCACGGGGATTGAGCGGCGGGAGGGGCAGGAGATGGGCGCCGCCGATGGTGGCCACCTCGCTCCAGGGCAGCTTTCCCGCGCCGGCCACATTGAACACACCGGGGATCCGGTTGCGGGTGACGTGCTCCAGGGACCGGACGACGTCGTCCTCCTCGATGAACTGGACCAGTGGGTCGAAGCCGAGGATGCAGGGGAGCACGCGCTTTCGGAGGTTGGTGCTGATGGGGGTGACGATGTCCGTGCCCAGCACGTTGGCGAACCGAAGCACGCTGACGATGAGGTGGGGGTTGTCGTCGGCGAAGTCGCGGACCATCGCCTCCACCTCGAGGAGCGAGCGCTCCACCCGGGAGCGCACCGGGGCCTGGCGAGGGGTCTCCTCGCGAAACCACGCCGGGTCCTTCTCCGACGAGCCGTAGACGTGCGTCGAGGACTTGACCACCACATGCCGGACCGGGGTGCCCGGCGCCCCCGCCGCGGCCAGCAGGTTCAAGGTGCCGATGACGTTTGTCTCGTGGAGGGCCCTCCCCGAGAGGCCGACCGAGTTGGTCTCCAAGAAGGTGTGGACGACGGTGTCCACCTGGGTGGCCTGCACGATGCGATGCAGGATCGTGTAGGCCTGGTCCGACCGGACGTACTCGGTGCGCTCGAGCGGCACCCGGGGCTCGTCGGTGCCCATGCCCAGGATCATCTCCACCTCGGGATCCGATTCGAGGGCCTGGGCCATGCGGCCGCCCCAGAACGTGTCCAACCCGGTGATCAGGACTCGTCGGCCCACCTCAGCCGAACCAGACGCTTCGGCGCTCGCGCAGCATGTCGTGCAGCGTGTCCTGGAGCATGGCCCGGATCCGCTCGGCCTCGTCCATCACCGTGGACTTCGAGTATCGGGGCTGATCGGGCTGGACGTCGAAGGTGACCGGGTCGAGCACCCGGATCTTGAACTTGGCCGGGAAGTAGCCGATGGTGCCGAGAATGGGCCCGAGGACGAGGTGGTTGGCCGTGACCGGGAAATAGGGGAGCCGAAGGGCCTTGGCCAGGGACGGGAGGCGGAAGAGGATGGGCATGGACTCCTCGGCGCCGACCACGGCGATGGGGATGACGGGAACGCCCGATCGCATGGCGATCTCCACGAACCCGCCCCGCCCGAACCGCCGCAGCCGGTAGCGATCGGTGTAGGTCTTGGACGGACCCTTGGTCCCCTCGGGAAAGACCAGGGCCAGTTGGCCCTGGTCGTGCAGGATCCGGTAGGCGTTGTCGGGGTGGCCCGGGACTCCACCGGTGCGGGACCACATGGTTCCCACGCCGGGGACGGTCCGGAAGAAGTAGTCGGCCAGGCCGTACACGGGACGATGGAGGTCCCGTTCGATGCCGTGCATGATGGCCGGCGCGTCGGAGGGAATGGCACCGGCGTGGTTGCCGATGAGGAGGGCACCGCCCTCGGTGGGGATCTTCTCCATGCCTTCCCACTCGACCCGGAACCAGTGCTTGTAGAGCGGGTCGTACACCCGGCGGACCAGCGAGCGCATGTGCTCGGAGCGACCCCATTCGTCGACGTCCCCCCGGCGAGGATCGACAGGCTCGCCGTCGTCGAGGTCGGGGCGGAAGTTCCGGGGGACGACGACGGGCAGCGGACGGCTGGGCTCGGGGGCCACCGGCGTGGTGGGACTCGGGTCCTCGACCTCGATGGCCCGGGCTCGGCGCTCGGCCGCCTGTCGGCGCTCCGCCGTCCGGCCCGCATCCGTCCCGTCCGCGCTCACGTGGTGCATCGTACCGCCGACCTCGCCACCGATCGTGGGGCAACCGGGAGGCAACGGGCGGCGTGCCCGATGGCGTGCCTCGGGTCGAGGCCTACCCGGCGTGGTGGCCGTCGAGGACCGAGCTGTGGATCCGGCCCGAGAGCGGCCCGAGGGCCACCACCCCGGAGAAGGTGAGCGAGCGCCGGGCCACCGTCTGGTCGGGGAGGGCGTCCCGGAGGCGTCTGGCCCAGTCGGCGACGTCGGGCGGGTCGACCAGGGGGAAGAGGATCAATGTCTGATCCGGCCCGGTGATCAGGGGGAGGCGGAGGCCTAGTGACCCGCCAGCCAGCGCCTGGCGCACCCGGTCCGTGTCCGGCTCGCTCACGGCGACGGCGGGCACGGCCGAAGGCCGGCGCAGTCCGAACCGGGAGCAGTACACATCGGTCAGCATGGTGAACGAGTCGTGCAGCGGCTGGACGCTGCTGCCGGGAACGTGCTTCCACTGCACCGGGACCTCGGCGATGCCCAGACCGAGGCGATGGGCGAGGGTCAGCACCTCGACATCGAAGGCGAAGCGGTCGATGGGCACGAGGTGGAACAGCAGGCGGGCCACCTCGGTGCGGAAGGCCTTGAACCCGCACTGGGTGTCGAGGAAGTCCAGATCGGTGCCGACGGTCACCAGTCGGTTGAACAGCCGGCCCATCAACAGCCGGATCATGTACCGGCTCTCGACCATCGAGTCAGGGAGGGACCGGGATCCGATGGCGGCTTCGTTCGTGACCAGGCGATCGAGCAGGAGGGGGATGGCCCGGGGGTCGATGGCCATGTCGGCGTCCATGTAGGCGGTGTACGCGCCCCGGGCCGCCCTGATGCCGGCCCGAATGGCCGCGCCCTTGCCCTGGTTGGCCGGCAGCCGGATGATGCGGTGGTGGGGAAGGTCGGCCAGCAGCGTTCGGGCCCGTCCGGTGGTGTCGTCATCGCTCCCGTCGTCGACCACGATGACCTCGGTGCAGTCGAGGTCGACCGCACCGGCCCGGACGGCGACCCGGAACCGGTTGAAGCCGTCACCCAGTCGGTGGGCCTCGTTGAAGGCGGGCACGACGACGCTCAACCGGAATGCGGTCGTCGGTCGCCCGGAGGGGGGAAGGGAGCGAGCTGGGTCGATCGGCGTGGGCGACAGCTTAGGGTCGGAGACGCCGTCCTCAGGGTCGGGCCGCACCCACCAGGCCGCCGTACCAGAGCGGGTCGTAGGTGACCACGGTCCCGGTATGGGCGGCCTGGATGATGGTGGCACTCCCGTACGGAGTGGCCGCACCGTTCAGGCTGGGGCCCACGTAGATCACCACGTGGTCGATACCGGAGCCGTCGAGGTCATAGAAGATGAGGTCCCCCGGTTCGAGGGCCGACATGCTGACGTGCTGGGACTCGGCATACTGGTCGGCCGCCGAGTGGGACAGGGCCACCCCGGCCTGTCCCCAGGCCAGCATGGTCAGGCCCGAGCAGTCGACCCCGGCCTGACTGGCACCCCCCCAGAGGTAGGGCACGCCGAAGTAGGAGAGCGCGGCATTGACGGCGGCGACGCCGGCCGACGAGGGGGCACTCCCGGGTGAGGCCGGCGTGGTCGCTGACCCGGCCGAGGTGGCCGCCGAGGTGGCGGCCTGGCTGGCCGCCTGTGTGGCTGTCTGGGTGGCCGCCTGGGCGGCTGGGGCCGCGGTGGCGCTGCTGCCGACCGAGCTGGCCACCTGCGCGGCCCGCGAGGCCTGGGCCGCCTGGGCCGCGGCGGCCTGGGCGTTCGCCTGGGCGGTGGCCGCCTGGGCCGCCGCCGCAGCCTGGGCCGCCTGGGCCGCGGCCTGCTGGGCGATCTGGGTGGCCAGCGTGCCCTTGACCTGGTCCAGGGTGGCCTGGGACTGGTTGGCCGTGGTCTGGGCCGCGGCCGCGGCCTGCTGGGCCTGATCTCGTTCCACCGACTGGTCGTGTTGCTGAGCCACCAGGGTGGCCTGTGTCGCCGCCAGCCGGCGCTGGCCGGCCTGGACCAGGGCCTCGTCGCGGTCCACGTTGCCCACCACGATCTGCGTGTAGGTGGTCCGGGCCCCGGCATCGGGTGAGGGTGAGGAGAAGACCGACGCGATGCTGGTCGAGGAGGAGTCGTAGAGGTACGTCTTGAGTGCGTCCTTGGTCAGCTGGCGGCGGTCAGCGGCGAGATGGCTGGCCGCGGCGGCCAGCGACGCGTTCGTCGTCACCAACGCGGCCTGGGTGGCTTGGAGGCGGACGTTGGCCTGGTTGAACAGCTCGTCTTGCGCGCTCAGCTGCTGTTGTTCCTGCTCGATCTGGGCCTCGATCGCTGCGACCTGGCCCTCGGTGGCCGCGATCGACGCGTTGCTCGGCGTCGGGTCCGCCCCGGCGGCCGGCCCGGCCACGAGCGAGGCACTGGAGGCGACCAGGGCCAACGCGCCGGCCACCAGGACGGCGTGGCGCGGACCGGAGTGACCGGTCCGGCCCCACCTTCGAGCTGTATCCACATTGGTCACAACAGCCACATGCGTCACAGTAGTACCAGCCGAACAGGAATCCAAGGGCGTTGGACCTGGTCACGGCGCAGGGTGTTCCGAGGGTCGAGCCGTCGAGTATGACGGAGGGATGACGCTGCGAGGGTCGAGGTAGCCAATGGACGGAATCGTGGAGGTCCGGGGAGGTCGCCTTCGGGGGATCGAGCGACACGGGGTCTGGTCGTTCTCGGGAGTGCCCTATGCCGCCCCGCCGGTCGGACCCCTGCGCTGGCAGCCGCCCCTCGAGGCCCAGCCGTGGGCCGGGATCAAGGAGTGCGACCAATTCGGGCCGGTCGCTCCCCAGACCCCACCCATCCCCGGGATGTCGATCGGGGGTGCCCCCGATGAGCAGTCGGAGGACTGCCTGACCCTCAACATCTGGACCGGGGAGCTCGGCGGAGCACCGCGTCCGGTCATGGTGTGGATCCACGGCGGTGGTTTCAACTCCGGAACGGGGGCCGGTGACCTGTACCGGGGCGGGACCCTGGCCCGGGAGGGCGACGTGGTCGTCGTCACCATCAACTACCGGTTGGGCGCGTTGGGCTTTCTGGCCCACCCCGCTCTGGGGCTGCCCTCGTCCCCGTGGGCCGGCGGTGACGCGTGGTCGGGTTGTGGCAACTGGGGCATCGCCGACCAGATCGCCGCGCTGGTCTGGGTTCGGGACAACATCGCTGCCTTCGGGGGGGACCCGGGCAACGTCACCATCTTCGGCGAGTCGGCCGGGGGGATGAGCGTCTCGGCCCTGCTCGGCATCCCCGCCGCCCGCGGGCTCTTTCACCGGGCCATCGTCGAGAGCGGCCCACCGTTCACCCACACGGCCGACGAGGCCGCGGGCCGAGCCGAGCTCGTGGCCGAGAAGCTGGGGGTGCCGTTGACGCGCCAGGCGCTCGAGCAGGTGCCGCCGCACGAGCTGGTGCGAGCGGGCCAGGAGATCGGTCAGACGTTGGCCCTCGGGGACGGCGGCCTCCCGTTGCCCTTTCTGCCTGCGGTGGACGGCGGCCTGCTGACGCGGCCACCGGAGGTCGAGGTGGCCGACGGCGCGTCGTCAGACGTCCCGCTGCTGATCGGGAGCAATCGGGACGAGGCCGCCTTCTTCGCCGTCGCCCTCCCGGCGGTCAACGCCCTCGACGACGCCGGGCTGCTTCGCTGGGTCCGGCGGGTGGTCCCCTCGGCCGAGAACGCCGAGGCGCTGATCGACCGGTACCGGACGGCTCGGGCCTCGCGGGGGGAGAGCGCGGGACCGCGCGACCTCTGGGTGGCCATCGCCAGCGACGTCGTCTTCCGCGCCCCGTCGGTCCTGTTGGCCGATAGCCACGCGCTGGCCGGTTCCGGGTCGACGGGCACCTACGTGTACCTGTTCACATGGGAGACGCCGGCATTCGGAGGCCTGTTGGGCTCGTGCCATGCGTTGGAGATCCCATTCGTCTTCGGCACGGTGACCAACCCGGTGATCCAGCAGTTCGCCGGAGGGGGTAGCGACGCACTCGCCCTCTCGGCCGGCATGCGGCAGGCGTGGATCTCGTTTGCCCGGACCGGGTCGCCCTCGGGAGACGTGGTCGGGGAGTGGCCGGTCTGGGATCCGCTTCGCCGGACCACCATGGTCTTTGGACCCTGGCCCGACGGTGAAGGCATGGTGCACGTGGTGGACGGCCCCCGGGACGACGAGTTGGTGGCCTTGTCGACCGCACTGCCACCCGCGCCGATCGGAAACGAGCCCGTCCGGTGACGGACAGGCCGGACTGCGACCCGGCCACCTAGTCTGCTGCCCGGGGGACGTAGCCCAACCGGTAGAGGCAGGGCGCTTAAACCGCCTCCAGTGAGGGTTCGAATCCCTCCGTCCCCACCACTCGATGACTTCATCGAGCCACGCGTCTCCGATCGCGCCGAGCCGCGGCGCAGGAGTAGTATGCACTGCGCTCATGGTGGTCAGACGATGACGAGACCGATACGCGGATCGAGATTCCTGAGGTCGTCTGGATCGGACGTCACAACCTGCTGGCCGGCACGACGCGCGCAGATCACCACGTGCGCGTCGGCGACGTCGGCCGTCGCGCTCGCCGACAGCAAGCGCCCCACATTCGTCGCATCGACCCGATCGAGTGGGACGACGTCGGTGGTCGGCTGGCGGATGAGCCGGGTCAGGCGGGCTTGGCGTTGCGGCTGGCCGATCGCTTGCGCCAAGGCGGTGGCTGGGATCGTGACGCGAGCAGCCGTCTCTGCGGTGCGTGCCACCAGTACCAGGACCCGTCGGTCGTTCCGGTCGAGGGCGATGAGCCCCCCGGCGTCGAAGGTGATGCCGGCCATCAGGCCACAGAGGGCCTTCGGCGCCTTTTGCTGCCGAGCGTCTCGTCCGCCCAACGGCGCTCCTCGGCGGAAAGCTCGCCCCCGGTTGCTTCCAGGGCATCGGCCAGCATGGCGCCCCAACCAACGATGTCGTCGAGGGCTACACCTACCGCGTGCTGCACGAACCCCGACACGCTCGGAGCTGCGCCCGACCCGACGAGCGTGCGAATACGGTCCAGCTGATCGGCGTCGAGCGTGATGGTGACCTTCCTCGTAGCCATACCATCTACCACACCACCGGGCTGATCGGACACCCCAGTGGCCGGCCAGTTCTCGTCCTGGTGCGGATGGGTTGGACGCTTCGGTTGGACGTGGTCGGCGTAGCCATCCGACGTTCAGGTGGCGTCACACGGTGCTGAAGAAGTCGAGAAGAGCGTGTGCCACCTGGTCGGGTGCCTCTAGGGCTGCGTAATGGCCGACGCCTTCGAGAGTCACTGACCGGACTGCATCGGAGCTGACCTGGCTCATCGTTGCAAAGGTCAACTCGCCGCCTCCAGCTCCGATCGCCAGCACGGGAATGTTCAGCTTGTGGCCGGCCATAAGGGTTCGGATCTCGTCGCCTTCTTGGAGCATGGACTGGTAGAGGCCGATGGCTCCGCGCCAGCCGTCGGGACGCGAGTACGTGCGGACGAACTCGTCGATGTCGGTGTCGGTGATCGCTCCGGGGGTGGCGCTCATGGCCGGAAAGGCGAACTGTCCGAGGAATTCGCGCTCGCGACCGGTGAGAAGCATCTCGGGGATCCCGGGGGCGGCAAGAACGCCGATGTGCCAGGTACCGCCGTGAGTGACGTCGGCCAGCATCTCGAGGCCGAACCCGGGTAGGCCCATCTCGATGGCGGTGAAGCTGCGCACATCCTCAGGGTGCGTGGCCGCGAGCCGCACGACGGTCGCCCCGCTGATGTCCTGGCCGGTGAGGTGCACTGGGCCAACGTTGAGCTCTTCGATCAGAAGGTGCAGGTCCTCGACCGAGGTCTTGGAGTCGTAGGCGCCTGACCCGTTGTCAGAGTCACCGAACCCTCGCAGATCCACGGCATAGACACGGTGGCTGGCGGCGAGCAGGGGGATGAGCTTGCGGAACGTCCACCACGTCTCGGGGAACCCATGGACCAGCAGAACCAGAGGTCCTTCAGTGCCCGCCGCCACATAGTGCAGCTTGGTCCCGTTGACCTTGGCGTAATGGTGCGTGACCCCGGCCAATGAGGCCTGCTCGGCAGTTGCGTTCATGTCAATCTCCCTCAAATCGTTAAACCGAAATCGTCAACCCGGTTGTCCAAATGTAGACAACCAGGTTGACCTTGTCAAGCCGGCTGATTTACGATCAGCTCCATGGCACGCTCGGGCGCCGACCTCGCACTGCTGCTCCTCGGAGGATTTCGAGTCCTGGTGGACGATGCGATCCAAGAGCTCGCCGAGCGCGGATACGAGGATGTGCGCCCCGTCCATGACTTCGCGATGCGAGCCATCGCGGCGGGCGCCGACAATGCTTCGGAGCTGGGTCGCCGACTGTCGGTCTCCAAGCAAGCGGCGGCAAAGACTGTGGCCGTGCTCGAGGAGCGCGGCTACGTGGCACGCGGTGCTGATCCGCTCGACGCCCGTCGCAAACGCCTTCAGGTCACGGCGCTCGGCTTCGAAGTGATGCGAGTAGGCGAAGCCGTCTTCGATGAATTGCGCGACAAGTGGAAGCGGAAGATCGGCACCAAACAGCTCGAGCGCCTTGAGTCTGACCTGGCGGCCCTGGTCGGGGCATCGCCGGTGCGTGTCGACACGCCCGGCTGGGTCGCCCACGGCCTCGACGAGACGACCGAACGGTCAAGGACGAGGTAGGAACCTCGCTCATCGGGACTCGTGTCCGTTAGCGAAACGGTGACCGACGCTGAGACGACGGGCAAGGGCCCGCCCTGAGCATCGTCACAAGGCGATCCTCCTGCAGTTCGCTGGTTCTCGACGAGGTCGGGGGCGATGACCGATGACTTTTGCCCCGTCGGAGCGTCCGTTCTTGTAGTTTCTCGCTTGCCGTCTCATCGGCTGCCCGAAAGGAGCCCCCAGCATGACGAACGAGAGCGTCAGCGCCACGGTCACCATCAAGGCACCGGCGGAGCCCGTCTTCGCGATAATCGCGGACCCGGCCAGTCATGCCGCGATCGATGGCACGGGTTGGGTCCGCGAAGCCCTCGAGGGCAGCAACCAGCTCGCGACGCGAGGTCAGGTCTTCCGGATGGCGATGTACCACCCCAACCATCCGAACGGGAACTACGAGATGGCCAACGAGGTCGTGGTCTTCGACCCTCCACACGCCATCGCCTGGAAACCAGGCTACGACCCGGGCGACGGCGTCCTCCGCTTCGGCGGCTGGATCTGGCGCTACGACCTGGCTCCATCCGGCCGGTCAGAGACCGAGGTCAGGCTCTCATACGACTGGTCGGGGGTACCCGAGGACGTGCGCCAAACAGGGCCAAGCTTCCCACCCTTCTCCCCCGATCATCTCCAAAACTCGCTGAACCATCTGGCCGAGCTCGTCTCATCTACGGCTGGACTCGATGAGCGAGACGCTGAGCAAGGCCCTGGTACTCACGATCCTCCGACACGCCGAGGACTTCCCGTGGAGGATGCAGGACATCGGGCTCATGGTCCTGCGTCTTGACGACCGGCGCGAGTACCGACTGCACATCTGGGACCCGAGCTACAGCGTCGGGGACCCCCCATTCACGACCATCCGTACGACTTCATCTCGACGGTCATCGTCGGTGAGCTGACCAACACTCGGTACGAAGAGGACCCCGCGGGCGACCAGTACACCCGCACCCGCTTCCGCTACTCGCCACCCGCCGAGGACCAGCGGCGACCTGACAGGGTGAGGTTGTCCTCGATGGCGACGACCGTGACCGAGGGCGGCCGGTACCGTCAGCTCGCCCTCCAGCTACACGCGAGCTGGCCACAACCCGGGACGGTGACGGTGATTCGGTGCTCATGGGTGGAGGCACCCGAGCTGACCGTCTGCCTCCGAGACGAGGACCCATGGCGCTCGGGACAAGGGCGAGACGCGACCCGGGCGGAAATCAAGGCGCTGGCGGCCAAGGCACTGGAGTGGTCCTGAATTTAAGCCGCCTCTGTAGTGGTGGCAAGGCGCAGGGTGGCGAAGCGCTCCGACGGGCCAACGCCTCGGTGACCGTCTGGACGTCGTGGGGGATGGTCGGGACGAGCAGGATCTGCCGACCAGACGGATATCTAACTGCTCTCATTCAGACTCTGGTGTCGCCAACCATCTTTGTATTCAGCATCATGTAACCGACGGAGCTGGTGTGCGTAATGGTCCAGTTGATCGGCAGCGGTTTGAGCTTCGTGATAGTCCTTGCCGTGGTCGCGCGGGGCTGTCTTCTCTTCGGCTCGCTTCCGAACGATGCGGAGCTCGTCGTGGGCATGCTCAACAATCTTCTCAAGAGTTTGCTCAAGATTCATCGTTACCTTCTTCGTTGGAGTGTTGTCAGTTCGGTTGAAGGAGAGATGCCGGCGGTTCCGCAGCTCGATCTGCATCGAGGCCCAGTACGACTCCATGGGGCCATCGTCGTAGCAGTCGCCCACCGTGCCGATGGAGCCCCGACCTGATCTGGCTGCCGTGGTCCAAGCGGATCACCCAAACTCCAGGTTGACCCGACCCCCGTGGTGTCATGCCGCGCTGCGTACGAATTCGGCGCGACCGAGAGGATCCTGTTGCATCACCGAACGGAGCCCGGTCGGCGCGCTGATATGACGGACGGGAACTCGTGGAGTAGGCAGCCAACTCGGGTGAGTGATGGTATGTCCTGGGCTGTGGGGAACGTAACTCCCTGCCACCCTACCGCCAGTCGATAGCTTACGCGGCGAGCTCCCGGCGCACCGTCGCTCGGCCAACACGGGAAGCACTACTCGGGTTTGTTCACCGCCATCCGCTCCTCACCGATCAGGGCTCGGTGGTCGTCACTGGCCATCGGGGCTGACGAAGAGGAGACCCCCTGGCTGGAGGCTGGCCGCGGCGGGCAGTGTCCATGGGCTCACCACACCGGTGAACATGTCGAGTGTGCCCAGAAAGTTGGCCGGATACCCCGGTCCAGGGCATGTGGGCGGGGCGCTGTTTGCGCTGCATGGCGTCACGGCAACGAATGCGGTCCCCTCGCTAAACGGCCCCCGGATGGCCGACACCGTCGAGGCCGATCCATCGCTCACGAACAAGGTCCCGTCGGGCTGAGTCACCCAGGCGGTGTCGTTCACCGACTGGGACAGGTTGAGCACATGCAACTGGGCGTCGCCGAATCCCCAGAAGCCATCGAGGTAGATCTGCTGTTGGTCACCTTGGCTGTCGAGTACGAAGTCGTGGGCGAAGCGGGGGCTTTGTCCGGGAACAACCTCGTTGGAGTCAGGATCGGTGAGAGCAAGCGTCGTCGAGGCTCCCTGATTTGGACCGTTGGCCAGTTGGGCGAGCGTGTTGTCGTTGAAGACAGGCAAGGCGACGGCAAGCCCGAGGAAGAGGAACACGTCGTAGACCGCTGGCCCATTGGCCCCTGTCGGCGCTGAAGCGCTGACCAAGATCTGCCCGTCATAGATCGAGAGGGCGTCCGTTCCACCGCCGTGAGTGAGCGGGCTCGGCCAGTACACGAAGTGCTGCTCGCTACCGCCCGACGGAGCCTGAGGGTCGATGGTGTACAGGCTCGAGTTCCCGTCTTCATTGACCGTGACGATGAGGCGGTCTCGTTGGGGATCGGCGATCATGCCGTCGGCATGCCCGACCACGTCCCACTGGGACAGGACGATTCCTCCGGCCGTGAATTCGACCACCGTGCTGCTGGTGTTCCCGGACGGACTGGGCGAACCAGCGGGTCCGACGCCATTTTGGAAGATGACGAAGAGGTTTCCGTCCATCGATGTCAAGTCATCGGGCCCTTTGAGGGCCTCGCTCGAACCGTTGGGCAGTTGGTGATGGAGGGAGGAGCCCGAAAGAAGGGTGGTTACCGTCCATCCGGGATTGGAGGGGACGGTCGCCGGGTTGGCCCCGGCCGGCGTGGGTAACAGCCCAACCATCACCGCCGCGGTGGCAACAGCCAGCGAGCTTCGACCCAGAACGGACCTGGAAACCACGGCTCTCTCCATTCTCATGATCGACACGGTCATGATCATGATTCGACACGGTCATGATCATGATTCGACACGGTCATGATCGACACGGCGATCGCGGGTGAAATCTCCGACGATCTCTTCGTCCATCGTTGTACCAGCCGTTTGTGACGGTGCGGCCAATGGAAAGACACGAGTTGGCAAACCTGAGGTGAACTCTGCGCGAAGAATGACCGCATCGTCAGACTGATCAGCTGTATGGACACCTTCCCCTTGCCGCCGGTCCAGAGCCAGACGGTCGCACGAAGCCATCGCGTCGTCGCCACTGCTCGTCGGGCAAATGGACAATCCTGGCCGAGCCGCGTCCCATGTCCACGCTCGGCCGGGACCGACCGTGGGCTGCCAGGGCCCCGTCAGCGCGATGAATGTCGGGTAGGAGACTGGGAGAGCCGACTTTTGGTTTACAAGCCGGTGACGAGCTCGGCCACGATCTCTCCCGCTGGTTGTGGCTGCCTGGCCAGTGCAACGCTCTGACCGGCCCACAACGAGATTGCTTCGATATCACCGCTGGTTCCGACCATTGGCGCCGCCGGCTCGTACCGAAGGATTTCTTCTCCCGAAGCGAAGTGCGCGATGACGTCCCCCTCTCCCGGTCGAGTCCCAGGTGGGGGTCGACCCGCGGCCTCCCACGCCTCGGCCGTCGAATTGCGGAGAGAGCGGTTGGGAGCATCCGGCCACCCAACCTCGTACAGGTTGGCGTACCATCGCGTATCGGTCTCGGCCGCGTCCATCACACGACGGCGATACTCCTCGTGGATCGGCATTTCCCGGGCTAGCAGAAACCGGGTCCCCAGCCATGCCGCTTGAGCACCCAGCGCGAGCACGGCGGCCACTCCACGGGCGTCCCCGATCCCACCGGCCGCGATCACTGGTACCGGCGCCACCGCGTCCACGACGGCGGGCACGAGTGGAAGCGTCGCAACCTGACCCCACACGTGCCCGCCAGCCTCCCAACCCTGCGCGACCACGACATCGACTCCGCCGGCGACTGCACGCCGCGCCTCTTCGGCGCTGCCTACCGTGTGCAGGACGACTCCCTTGGCATCGTGAATCTGTTCGACGTAGTCGGTGGGATCTCCCCAGAAGAACGACACAATGCGCAGACCGGCTTCGAGGGCTTCGTCGAGGCGACGATGCTGATCGGAGTTGAGAACCAGATTGCCGCCAAACGGGCGATCGGTGAGCGCCGTAGTCTCACGAACCACGCTCCCGGCGGGAGTGGACCACGTCAGCGCCAACATGCCGAGCGCGCCGGCATTCGAGACCGCGGCCGCCAGTTCGGGCACCGCCGACATCGGCGCCTGGACGATCGGCCGTTCAATGCCGAGCAGTTCACAGACTGGAGTTCGCATCACCACCACCTAGCCGATCGTTACGGGTCTCAGCCCGGGCCACCAGCCTCGACGTGGACCGTCTGTCCAGCGCAAGCGATCCACAGGCAGCTATGACTCATACGACGTCGGCATCGACTGCTTCGCACGCTTGTTCCACCCGTGAAAGTTCGAGTAATCGCCTGCATCCCAGGCCTCTCGCAGCCCCGGCTTACTCAGGTCCCAGTCGGGTCGGATCTCATTTGACGCCGCGCACAGGTCGTGCCAGAGGTCGTAGAAGGACGGACGGCCCCAGAACCAGTACCCGTTGTAGATGCTGTGGATGACGAGTCCCGGCTTCAGCACCAGCGTGTGGGGGATCATCGGGTCGTGCTCCGGGTCGGTGTACTCCTGGATGTCGAGGTCCTTCTGAATCGTCCGAGAGGGGTCAGAAAGGAACGGCCACTGCGCGCCGACCGAGGCGCGGAATTCTTGTGTGGTGTGATGGTCATCGGTCGAGATCGTGACGATCTGGGTATAGGCAACTGCGACCTTCGTGTAGTTCGCAGCAAGCTCCAGGTGCTGTTGATGCTCTTTCGGACAGTAGTTGCCCCGCGCCAATGTGAGGATCAGCGGGTCTTCGCCTTGGAGCTCGCTGAGCTTGCGAACCGTGTTGGTGTGATCCGGCAGGGCGTAGTCAGGCAAGGTTCCGCCGGGTTTGATGTCCGATCGCATCGTTAGGGCCTCCTTCGTCGGTGTAACCGCGGATTTTGTTTCGGAGTGAATTCCATCCGGTTCAGCCAAGGAATCGCCACAAGATCGTCCTTCAGGGGCACGCGTGACCGCCTCCTCGCCGCTTCAACGTCAACCCGGAGATGACGGTATAGACACGGTCCTCCCGATGCTGGTGCGGCATCAGCTTGACCCCCGAGGGCAGCTTGACCCGGATGACGTATGGCCCGGTTCGGAAGGCTCACCGACCACGATTGCCAGTCGCGCCGAAGGCGGAAAGGCTGGAAACGGCTCCAGTCGATGTCCTCAGGCAGAACCGATCTGAAATCGGCCCGATCTGTCTGGTAGATCCCCATCGTTGGTGACCTCCCGACTTCGGAGATGGAGCGGCCCAACGTCGGCACGGCTCACCCGTCAGGTGATGCCTGAGCGAACTGTAGCGCGATGAGACCAGCTCGACACGCCACAACAACCGCAGGCTTCTTGGCCCTTGTCTTTCGGGGTCAGATACGCTGAGCGTGGCAAGCTAGCGGCTCGGACCACATGAGCGGGACCCCGAGCTCTACCCAAGCTGCCTGGTGCCGAGCCCGGCATCTGTACGGCCGAAGGAGCTCACATGAGCACGACCCCTCTAGCCGATTATGCGCTCCTTTCGGATCGGCACAGCGCTGCGCTGGTGAGCCGTGGCGGGTCGATCGACTGGTTGTGCTTCCCCCGCTTCGACAGCCCGTCGATCTTCGGTCGCATCCTCGGTGACGAAGCTGGCCACTGGTCGATCCGGGCCACGAGCGCCACAAACCTGACTCGCCGCTACCTGGACCGCACCATGGTGTTGGAGACCATGTGTCGCACGCCGACAGGTACGGTTGCCATCACCGACGCACTGGCCATGGGCGACGGCAACCGGGGGCATGAGCTCGGCAAGGATGCGCCGCATCTTCTGCTGCGCCGTGCGACCTGCGTTGAAGGAGAAGTCGAGTTGTCCCTGGAGTACGTCCCGCGCCCCGAGTACGGGCTGGTCCATCCCCTGCTCGATGCTGTCGACGGTGGAGTGGCCGCGTTCGGAGGCGCCGACGTGCTGGTCCTCTCTTCTCCTGTGGCCCTGACCGTCCACCACTCGGCCGTCTTGGGCCACCTCCAGCTCCGCCGGGGCGAGAGCGCGGGCTTCGCCCTCCATCACAAGAAGCGGGCCGAGACGGGCACAGCCAAGGTCTGGAGCCAATCCCAGATAGGTGCTCGGTTCGAAGACACCGTGTCGGCGTGGGAGTCTTGGTCGGAGCTCCACCAGGCCTACGTGGGTCCGTGGCGGGACCTGGTGCATCACAGCGGACGGGTGCTCCAGGCACTTTCGTTTGCCCCCACCGGTGCAATCTCCGCGGCGGCGACGACTTCGCTGCCTGAGGCGGTGGGCGGCGTCCGAAATTGGGACTACCGCTACGCCTGGGTCAGGGACGCTTCCTTCACGATCCAGGCCCTTTGGGTTGCGGCCTGCCCTGACGAAGCCAATGAGTTCTTTGACTATGTGACCTCCTCCGCGGCCGGATCGCTTGACGGGGGCGGCGACCTGCAGATCATGTTTGGCATAGGCGGCGAACGGGACCTGACCGAGCGGGAGTTGCCGCAGTTGGGAGGCTGGCGACACTCTGTCCCGGTTCGGGTCGGAAACGGTGCTTGGAACCAGCGCCAGCTTGACGTCTACGGCGAGCTGCTCAGCGCGGTGCACCGCCTCTCCGACCATCTGTTCGACAACGCCACTCAGCGGGTTGGGCCAATGTCGGCCCCGGACAAGTGGGGTGCGCCCCCCGATCTGGCACCAGCCACTCGACGGTTCTTTGTCCAGCTGGCCGACACCGCGTCCCGGCGCTGGCAGGAGAAAGATCAAGGGATCTGGGAGGTTCGGGGCGAGCCGCGCCACTTCTTGTACTCCAAGCTGATGTGCTGGGTGGCTCTCGACCGGGCCGTGGCCTTGGCTGACCGTCTCGACGCATCCACGCGAGTCGAGACATGGAAGCAGACCCAGGCCCAGATCCGTGAGGCGATCCTGACCAGAGGGTGGAGCGATCGGGCCAACGCCTTCACCCAGTCTTTCGGGTCGGATGAGCTTGACGCGTCCACCCTGATGCTGTCCCTGGTGGGGTTCCTTCCCGCCGACGATCCCACAGTGCTGGCCACGATCAACGCGACCGAAGAACGCCTCACCGATGAGCGGGGGCTGGTGTATCGCTATCGGTCCCACGACGGGCTCGAGGGTGATGAAGGCTCGTTCCTTCTTTGTACCTTCTGGCTGGCGGAGGCGCTGGCCCGTGCTGGCCAGTCGGCTCGGGCCCGCACCGTCTTCGAACGAGCTGCCGCCTTCGTCAACGACGTCGGCCTGCTCGCTGAGGAAGTCGATCCGGTCAGCGGGGAGATGCTCGGCAACTTCCCGCAGGCGTTCAGCCACATCGGGCTCGTCAACGCGGCCTGGGCCATTTCCGAGAGCGAACTCCGACAGACGCCACGGACTTGAACGTGTCGCAGTGTCGCCGATCCGTCCAATCGAACTCCAGTTGAGGACAGTGGCAGTCGGCATCTCGATCGATCTCGCCAATGAACGGGCTGGGCCCATGTTGGATCCGGCGATCGGTCGCGTGCGCTCTGAATCTGCTGGACTTTCATGGGATCCTTCGGCCAGACCCTTTCAAGTTTGGAGGCCACATGCGCAGCGACATACGTGAAGGCGGGACGTTCCCCGACTACGAGCTCACCGATCAGTCCGGCAGGCCGCGGTCTCTGTCCGAGCTGCAAGGGGGCAACCCGATGGTGCTCCATCTGTCCCGTGGCGGCTTCGATCCGAAGGAGCATCAGTTCGTTCGGAAATTGGTCGACGCCTATCCCGAGTTCCGAAATGCGTACACGCGGCTGGTCCTCATCTCGACCGATAATCAGCTGAACATCAATGAGTTCCGGGACGCGTTAGGCGCCACGTGGCCATTCCTGTCGGACCCTGATCGAGTTGTCCAGAAGGATCTGGACATCAAAGAGTTCACCGATGAGCCGCACGATCCGATGATTCCCCACACGTTCGTTCTCGAGCCCGGACTGAAGATCTTCAAGATCTACAACGGCTACTGGTATTGGGGCCGACCCACGATGATGGAGCTGCACGTGGATCTCCGGGCTGTGTTTCAGAAGATTCGACCGGACTTCGATTTGGCGTCCCCGGGATTGAAGGAGGCCTGGGAACGAGGAGACCGCGATCAGTTTCTCGTCGACACATTGGAAGAGCCGATCCGGTACACCGAAGGCAAGAGCATCGGCATCAAACGCTGACCACCGCAAGGGGGCGGGCGCCTTTCCCCCGTTCCGGTCTACGACAACGTGGAGGCTCCCGTGGTTCAGGGACTGGGCGGGAAGCGTCCAGCCGTGGACCCGTGAGTCGCTTTTCGAGGCCGCGCCGGCTGAGATGACGTCGAACGCTGAGATGAGGTCCGTCCGAGTGCAAGGCGGTCGACCTGGCGCGATAATCCATAGAGCGAGGACCAGAGGAGCCACGGATGGGCACCATCGACGGACGTAGTGGCGAAACCGGTGGGATGGTGGGGTTGGAGACCTGGCGCCCTACACACCTGGCGGTTGAAGAACATGGAAATGGGCGATCGTCATGACACCGGCTGCAACCGGGCGTGAGACCCTATTAGTGGAGGTATCTGATGGCCGAGTTCCCACCCCCCTCAGGGGGAATCGTGCTAGCTCACTTCATCGTCTCGGACGATGTCGAACGCTCTCGGCGCTTCTACACCGAAGTGCTCGGCGGCAAGGTCGCCTTCTCCGGCCCCGGAGGGTTGACGTATGTCGCACTTTCCAATAGTTGGATCATCATCAATGTCGGTGGAGGCCCGACCGATGACAAGCCGGAGGTCACCCTAGAGCCGCCTGGCGATACCAACCGTGTCAGCAGCTTCCTCAATATTCGGGTCGCTGACATCCAGGCTGTGTACACCGAATGGAGCGAGCGGGGTGCCCAATTCCTGACGCCGCCGAAGCAGCACCAGTACGAGATCCGTTGTTACATCCGGGATCCCGATGGTCATCTGATCGAAGTGGGGCAAACCACGGACCCAGAGGGGGACTGGTCGCCCGAGCACTGGCCGTCGAGTACCTCCGCCGAGGAGTCAGAGTGAGTTCCGTGCCTCGGTCGGAGTCGAGTGGACCTTTCGCCTCCGTCGCCGAGGGACGACCATGCCGCAAACACCTCCCCGCGTTTCCTCTGCTCTCAGAGAGGCACTGCGAGACCGGTGGGGCCGCTGATGTCCCGAGCCGTTGTTGTTAGCGAGGTTGGAGAGGCTTCGATCATGACCACCGCGATCATCGGCACTGGAGGGATCGGATCGGCCATCGCCCGCCAGCTCGCTTCCGGTGGCGAGGCCCTGCAGCTCTCGAGCGCCGACAAGCAGTCGGCACGAACGCTGGCCGCGGCGATCGGGGCAGCCGCGGTCGTCGCGGTCGACAACCGAAGCGCGTTGCAAGAAGCCGATGCTGTCATCCTTGCGCTGCGGTTTTCCGTGCTGAAGGTCGTCATCGACGAGATCGCTGACGCGCTGGGCGACAAGTCCCTTGTTGTTCCGAGTAACCCGGTCGGCGTCGACGGAGAAGGTAAGGTCGTGCGGCTCCTGCCGGCAGGGCAATCATCTGGCGAGATCGTTGCCGGATGGTCACCGGTAGGGGCACGCGTGGCCATCGCCTTCGGCACCATGTCGGCCGATCTGTTCGAGTCCTCGAGCAACCGTTCACCCGAGTCAGCTGTTCTGTTCTACGTGACCGACGACAACCGTGGTGGCGACGACGTCGAGCGGCTGATCCGAACGGCTGGCTTCGAGCCGATGAAGGTCGGTGGGATCGAACAGTCGAGCCGACTCGAAGTGGGTGGCGACCTTCACGATCTTGTGGTCGGCCCTGCAGAGGCGCGGTCCCTGATCGTTGGGGCCTGATCGCTTTGACGCCTCGACTCTCGAAGCGACCGAGACCAAACCAAGAGTGACGCCGTGAAAAGTGTCGGAGGCCATCAGCCCGGAGGTGTGATGTACGAGGTCCATCTGGTCAGATGAGCCGTCCATCCGACTCCAGAGAACTATCGCCGACGCCTGGCGTCGACGTGCCTAACGCCTCGCGCAAAGTCGTTATCGTCACCGGAGCCTCTCAAGGCATCGGCGCGGGCGTTGCACAAGGCTTCCGTGGTGCTGGATATGCGGTCGTGGGTTCGTCGCGCTCGATCGGCCCCTCCGACGCGTCCGACTTCCTCACGATAAGGGGAGACATTGCCGAGGTCGTGACCGCCGAGATGATCGTGGAACAGGCGGTCAATCGCTTTGGGCGCATCGACAGCCTGATCAACAACGCGGGGATGTTCATCAGCAAGCCATTCACCCACTACACACTCGATGACTACCTGGCGATTACTGCGGTGAACCTGACCGGGTTTTTCCATATAACCCAGGGTGTCATCCGGCAGATGCTCACTCAAGGCACCGGTGGTCACATAGTCAATATCACGACGAGTCTTGTCGACCACGCCCAGAGCGAGAACCCATCTGCACTTGTATCGCTTACCAAGGGTGGACTGTCGGCCGTGACGCGCTCACTGGCCATCGAATACGCGTCGCGCGGCGTGCGGTTCAACGCGGTCGCCCTCGGAGTTATAGAGAACCCCGTCTACGACCCGGCGTCGTATGACGGCCTGGCCCAGCTCCACCCGCTGGGCCGAGTTGGCCAGATTAGCGACGTTGTCGAGGGAATCCTCTATCTCGAGCAGGCCTCATTCGTCACGGGAGTTGTCCTGCACATCGACGGTGGTCAGTCCGCAGGAGAATGATTGGCCAACTGATCTGGCCTGGCCACCAGCAGGGACATCCGGAGGCCGCGACCATCTCTCGGCACGCCCGACCGCCTGCGGCCAATAGGGTCGGAGCGACTCTCCCCAACACACTGTTCCCCCGCCACCGTTCAGGAACGCTCGAGATTTCGACTCTTCAACTGATCATCGGCGAGATCCGGGTGTCACGGGCACGACCTTGAACACGACGCCGCCATGTGCAGGATATGGCTACCAGCGCTTCCTGCTGGAGCAGAGGCGCGAGTCAGTTAGTTAGCTCGCCGGATGCCCCATATCCTCGGCAATTCCCATCCCCAAACGTCGAACCGGCCGCGTCCTTGAACGCCGGTCTCGCGAGCCAACGCGACGTTGCATGGCGCCCCGGCTGCGACGGTGGCAAGCTTTGCGCTGTGGGAACCCGGTCCGGCGAAGAGCGCAAGGCGGATGCCCTCGGAAAGCTGACTGCGGTGGAGGCCAACGTGTGGGTCGCCTCGGCCTCGCCCACCGGCGCCGTCCACCTCGTGCCGGTGACCCACACCTGGAACGGCAGTCAGACCGTACTGGCGACCGGGCCGAGGTCGCGCACGGTGGCCAACGTGACGGCCAACCCGCGGGTCCGTCTCGCCCTGGGCGAGACCCGGGACGTGGTCGTGATCGACGCCGTCCTGGTGGAGGCGGTCGCCGTGACCGAAGCCCCGGCGGCGCTCGCCGAAGGGTACGCGGGCCAGGCGGGCTGGGACCCCCGGACCGACGGCGGCAACTACGTCTACCTGATGCTCAGGCCCGAGCGCATCCAGGTCTGGCAGGAGGCTGAGGACCCGACGGGACGCACCGTCATGCGCAACGGGTCGTGGGTGGTCTGACCCGACCGCCCTGGGGCGCCAGCCGCCCTTGGCTCTGGGCGCTCGACCACTTCGACGTGCAGCACATCCCGAGCCGCGCCAGGTGGCCGTCATGGGGCGCCTTCATCAATGCTCCCGCCCGAACGAGCAATTCAGCGGAACGATAAGTTCATGGGCGGGCGTCCGAGAGACGCTTGTCGTACTCGTCGGCTAGGTCCAAGAGCGCCTGCGAGCCGTCGCCGGCGAAACAGGAGCCGTGCATCACCGCGAGCGTGGCCGGGCTGAGGTCGGCCAGTCGTCGGATGGTGGGACCGGTGTTCGGCGTCAGGCAGCTGGCCCCGAAGACATCCTCCGCCTCGGCCGCGGCGGCGACGATGTCCTCGGCGGTGACGGCGGGCCCGCGGCCGAGCTGGGTGAACAGGTCTCCGCACAGGAGCGTATTGGTGCTCTCCTCGTAGAGGACCCTTGCTTCCCAGCCATGGGGGACGTGGGGGGTGTCGATGTGCCGGACCCGATGGTCGCCCAGCTCGATGACCTGACCGTCAGCGAGCGGGACCGGGAGTCGGTCGGCCAGGTCGTTGAGGGAGACCAGACAGCCAAGGGCTCCGTGGGCCACCTCGGCCTGAGGCGCCGCGGCCAGCAGTTCGTTCATGGCGCCGCATTCGTCCGCTTCCACATGGCCGAAGGTGATCCAGCGAATGCGCTCGATTGGCGTGATCGGGGCGATGGCCTCGGCCAGGAGCGGGAACATGGCCCGGAGCCCGGTGTGGAAGAGCAACGGCTGTTCGTCGTCGATGAGGTACTGGTTGAAGGTGAAGCCAGTCGGCCCGACGTCGGGAACGAAGGTCGAGAACCGGTAGATGCGGTCGGCGATCTCGCTGGTCTGCGTGTCCATGACTGAGTCTCCTTGATGGGGGATGGGCTGATGGGGGAAGGCGTATCGATCAGAGCGGGAGAGGGTGGCGCAGGATGCCGGGGCCATGGCCACGCTCGGCCAGGATCCGGCAGAACTCGATGGCGTCCATGTCGACGACCTCGCCACCCGTTCCGGAGCGGAACTGGCCTCCGGCGGGGCCGCCGAGGGCCAGGGTGAACGGTTCATTGTGAGTGCCGGACCATTCGGCCACGATGTCGGCGACGATGCGGCCGTCGTGCTCGGGATCGAGATCGAGTGGCTGGGCCGTGGCCCGAGCCAGGTCGATGCGATGCATCCACACGTCGCGGGTGAAGCCGACGTCGAAGAGGTACGAAACCGGCCGGCGGCCAACGGGGGCGGGGAGGTTGAGCAACGGCAGCCGGGCGATCGGACGGGGGAGCCGTGAGCGGGCCCGCAGCGCTCGGGCCGAGCCTTCGTCCCACTCGGCGATGAGCTCCTCGGTGCTCAGTTGGGCTCGCTCGCGAACCTGGAGCTCGTTCATCCCGTCCCACCAGTACTGGCCACCGATCTCGGCCACCAGCGGGCGCCCTTTCCTGACCTGGCGAACGAACTCGCGGGGCGAGGCCTGTCCGGCGGCCGAGCCGACGACGTGGGCGGCGAGGGCCCGCACGTCCCAGAGCGGGCAATCAGTCGGCTTGCCCCAGTCGTCGGGCCCAAAGCTGCGGAGCAGTGCGGCAAACTTTGCGTTCTCCGCCGCGGCGACCTGCATGGCCTCGCCGTGCAGGATCCTCGGGATCGTGGTCACCTCCGTCGGCAATTGTCTGGTTCATTGCTGGGCTCCTTTCCGAGAGCTCCCGGGCCGACGCCGGTCGACGTCGGCGAGAAACACGTCCACGGCCCGTTCGGCCAGCCGCACCCAGCGGTCGCCCCCGGGGTCGTTGGCTACCTGTTGATGGGCCAGCCCACTCACCATGGCGCTGAAGACGTCGACGTCGCCGGGGTCGGACACCCCTGCGGCGGCGAGACGCCCGCGTGCGATCTCGTAGAACTCGAGGGCGAGCGCGTAGGACACCGGAGAAGGTTCGAAACCCGGGATCGTCCGCTGGAACAAGAGTTGATGGCGCACCACGTCCACGGTCGAGAACCGGACCAATGCCTCGACGAACACCACCAGGTCATCGCGTGGGCTGTCGCTCGGCGACAGGGATCCCACCAGCTCGAGCAGCTGCCGGTTGCCGTCGGCGAACATCAGGTCGTACAGCCCGAGCTTCGAGTCGAAGTAGGCGTAGAGCGAGGGTTGGCGTAGGTCGACCCGGTCGGCGAGGTCCCGCAACGAGATGGCGGCGAGGCCATCACGATGGGCCAGCGCCCAGGCCTCGGCCAGGATCGTGGCCCGCTTGGCCTCCCGGCGACGACCTCGCCGGTCAATCTGGTCCGTTTCGGTTGTTGCCACTCGGGGACCTCACATAACTATGACCGATAGAAAATCTATCACTCATAGTTACACGTGACCAGAGTGCTGTCAAGGGCCTCCCGACATGGCGAGTGAGGAGGCACGCTCACCGGAGACGCTCAGCCCGGATCACAACGTCTCTGGTGGTGGACGGGTGGTCGTCCGAGTCGGCGCCCGCCCGCTGGGCCCAGGCTTCGGTGGCGACCCGCTCGGCCACGGCATCGGTGACGATGTCCCATCGTTCGGTGTCGAGGTGGCTTCTGACCTCTTCGCCGGTGAAGAAGTACTCCTCGGGCACGTGCGAGTGCTCGTTCAGTTGGTGTCCGACGACCAACAGGGTGCCTCCGATGGCGACGGCCGACGCCATGCGGCTGAGCGGGATCGGCCGAGGTGGGGGCGGCAGATGGAAGTAGTGGGCGGAGACCAGGTCGTAGCGGCCCTCGGGTGGCTCCCATTCGGTGACGTCCTGATGGAGCCACTCGATGCTGCCGGCGACCTCGGCACCGGCCTGGGCTGCATGTTCGGCCGCGCGCTCGAGGGCGACGGTGGAGATGTCGATCGCGGTGACCCGCCAGCCGCGCCGGGCCAACCAGATTGCGTCGGCGCCTTCTCCGGCACCGATGTCGAGGGCCGTGCCGGCTGCGAGCCCTCCGACCTCGACAATCAGGTGGTGATTGGGATCTCCGCTCCACAGGGCCGGCCGGGAGCCGTACAGGTCGTCCCAGAAGTCCTGGTCGAACTGTTCGGACACTGGGGGATTCTCCGCTTCGGGCATAGCCGGCCGCTCCATTTCGGACGCCTTCGGTCGATGGCTGTGGGGATTGATTCTGCGCAGGCCCGAACCCACTGTGGCAAACTACATTGCTAATATGGCAACATCAGGATCTCGTCACGATCTCGACCGGGTGCTCGGCGCGGTCGGGCCGCGGCTACGGGCGCTCCGCCAGGAGCGGGACATCACACTGGCCGGCCTTTCGGCCGCGACCGACATCTCGGTCAGTACGCTCTCACGGCTCGAGTCCGGGCAGCGCCGAGCCAACCTGGAGCTTCTGGTCCCGCTGGCCCGGGCCTATCAGGTCCCCCTCGACGAGCTGGTTGGGGTGCCACCTCAGGGCGACCCCCGTATCCGTCCCCGTCCCATCACCCGACACGGGACCACCATGTACCCCCTCACTCGGCGTACGGGCGGGCTCCAGGCCTACAAGCACGTGATCCCGCCGAGCCGGGTTCCAAAGGCGCCGGATCTCCGAACTCACGAGGGCTACGAGTGGCTGTACGTACTGAGCGGCCGTCTCCGCCTGGTTCTCGGCGAGCACGATTTGGTCCTGACCACCGGCGAGGCGGCCGAGTTCGACACCCGGGTGCCGCACTGGTTCACCAATGCCGGTTCGGACCCGGTGGAGATCCTCAGCCTGTTCGGGCCCCAGGGGGAGCGCATGCACGTGCGGGCGGGGCCGACCAAGGGCTCGGTCGAGGCTCGGGCCAAGCCGGCATAGAAGGATTGTTCGATTGCCATGCTCACTGGCCACGTTGAGGCAGTGGAGACGACCCGTACCCACCGCCACCTGGTCGGACCGTCCCCGATCGATGGCTCGGTCATGGCCGACGGCCTCTCTTCGGTAGCCTGGTATGGGAGCGGCGTACCGGCCGGTACGGCGAAGGATTCGGATAGCAGAACCATCCGTATGCTCACGAGTGGGCCCGCGATGGCGTGGGTGACAGGAGGCACGACATGACTGAATCCAGTGCGAACCCTCAACTTGCCAGCATCGCCGGAGCGTGGCAACTGAACCCGGAGGGCACCACCGTCGAGTTCCACACCAAGGCCATGTGGGGCCTGGCCAAGGTCACCGGGACCTTCGACGCGGTGCGCGGCACCGGGGTCGTCGGCGACGATGGCGCCGTCTCGGGTGAACTGGTCTTCGACGCAGCATCGATCGACACCAGGAACAAGAGGCGCGACACGCATCTCCGGAGCGACGACTTCTTCGATGTGGGCAAGTACCCGACCTTCGCCTTCACCGCCTCGGAGGCGGTACCTTCGGCTGACGGAACAGTGCGGGTCACCGGGACGCTGCGCATCAAAGACCAGTCGCACCCGATCGAGCTGGCGGCCACGTCGACCGAGCCGTCGCCCGACCGCGTCACCGTGCGGGCCGAGGCGACTATCGATCGCAGCGAATGGGGATTGACCTGGGCGAAGATGGGGGCCAGGCTCGTCAACCGCGTGGTCGTTGTTGCCCAATTTGCTCGGTCGTAGCTTTACTCCGCCGGGCCGTCGAGGTGCCAGCGGACGATCCGGAATCCATGGGCGACGGCATTGGCCAGCCCTCCTCGATCGAAGTGCCCGTCGTCTCGGCGGGGGATCGGGATGAAGCTCGCCGTTCTCGGGTTGGCCGCGGTCATCACCATGAGCGCGTTGTCGATGGCATCCACGTCCTCGATGAGCTCCGGCCGGGCCGTCACGTCGCGACCGTCGAGATGGATCCGCTCGGGGCGACCCGGTTGGAGGTTGAGCTTCCAGTTCCCGCCGCCCGGCGTGAGCAACGAGTCCGCCTGGCGGACGTAGCTGACCGGCTGCCGGTAGTGCCTCCCGCTGCGCCGACCGGTCAGGTGGACCAGCATGAGCCGCTTGCTCAGCGGGGTCGAGAAGGGCAGCGCCAGGACGCGCCGCATGGGCACGTTGACGATCCGCATGGCCATCGCCTGGCGCTTCAGTCGTGATGGCCGAGGGTCCTCGACAGTCATGGGACTCGTGGGTGTCATGGATGTCATGGGCTTTCCTTTCCCTGTGATGTACCGGTGGTGTGATATGCCGGTGGTTCCGGCCTGTGGGCCGAGCGGCCGAGCGTGATCCGATGGAAGTGCGTTCAGACGAGGACGGCACCCCCGGCCACGTCCAGGGTGATCCCGCTGATCCATGAAGAGTGATTGGAGGCGAGGAACAACGCGGCGTGAGCCACGTCATCGGGCGTGCCCAGACGCTGGACCGGATGGGTCTGGCCCAGCTGCTCTTGGATCGCCTCGGGAATCTGCAGCTGGTTGCGCTCGGTCAGGATGGTCTCGGGGGCGAGGCAGTTCACCCGCACGCCGTGCGGCCCGGTTTGAGCGGCGACCTCCTGGCTGAGTACCTCGACTCCGGCTTTGGCCGCGGCATAGGCCATGGGGGAGTAGGCGGTCGGACGGCGGGCAGCGGCCGACGACATGGTGATGATGTTGCCGTGATGACGCAGTTTCATGCCGGGCAGGAAGACCTTGACCGTGAAGAAGGTGGCCGTGAGGTTGGCATCGACCGACTCACGCCAACCGACCTCGGTGATGTCCTCCAGCGGTTGGGGTGGGACAGGGCTGCCACCGGCGTTGGCGACCAGGAGGTCGACGGGCCCGAGGCGTTGCTCGATCAGGTCGCGCATGGCCTCGACCTCCTCGTATCGGGTGAGGTCGGCGAGGGCGGCGACGGCCCGCCCGCCGGTCTCTTCGATATGGGCGGTGACCGCGGCGACCGCCTCGGCGTCGCGGCCGTGGACCACGACGGCGGCGCCCTGCTCGGCGAAGAGGGTGGCAATGGCAGCACCGATGCCGCGAGAGCTACCGGTCACCAGCGCGATGCGGCCGTCGAGCTCTCTCATGATGGGGCCCCGGTGTCGGCGCCAGTGGCATCGTTGCCATCGCCTCGGGCGGGTCGGACCGCGCTCGGCGGTGGGTTGGTCCGTCCCGGGAGGGGTGGGGCCCCGGGGGTGCCGGCGATGTAGCTCATGTGGATGGCAGCCAGGCGCCGTCGTCTCGAGTCGGCTTGGATGACCAGGGTGGCCCGCACGGCTTCGGGGACGGGCTGACCGCGAAAGCTGCCGCGAGTGTTGTTGCGGGCAGTGACGAGAGCAACGCCGCCGTGGTGGTGGAGCTGGACCTCGTCCAGCTCGAAGACCTCGTAGTCGAGTCCCTGTCCGTAGCGGCCCAGCCACGCCGGCCTCGGGAGGACGAACCCGAGGGGGCCCACGCCATAGAAGTCGTCGGTGAGCAGGTCCCCCAACTTCTCCGTGTCCCCGGCCAGCTCGGCGGCCGTCCATGCCGAAAGAAACGTGTCGATGTGGTCAGTCATGAGGCTCCAGAGGGAGGGGTTCTTGGCTTGTCGCCTCGCTAAAGCATAGGCCACTAATGATTAGAAGTCAAAGAATTAGAGATCGATGAATTGTGATACGGTGATCGTATGCCTCCTGCTCAGCCACCGATAGGCCTGCAGTTGGCCAACGCCGCCCGGGTCGTCAGCCGTGCTTTCGACAACGCCCTTGCCGAGGCGGGAGGGTCGCTGCCGGTGTGGTTGGTCCTGCTCAACCTCAAGATCCGGCTCCCCGCCAACCAGCGGGAGCTGGCCGAGGCGGTCGGGGTGAAGGAGGCCACCCTCACCCATCACCTCAATGCCATGGACAGGGCCGGGTTGATCACCCGCCGCCGCGACCCGGCCAACCGCCGCATCCACGTGGTGGAACTGACCCAGGCGGGCGAGGAGGCGTTCCTTCTGCTGCGCAGGGCAGCGATCGTGTTCGACCAGCGCCTCCGCGTCGGCATCACCGAAGCCGAGCTCGCCCGGGTCGAGGGCGTTCTCGATCGCCTGGCCCGAAACGCAGGGACCGATGCTGCGTCTCCTCAATGGGCCGGACTGCTCGAGCCGAAGCCATGAACCGGCGCGATCGCCACTAGTCGCAAACCGATATCGAAAATCGATATCGGGCTAGCCTGTGGCGGTGCGTGAGTTCCTCCGCGGCGCGGTGCGCTTGCACATCCTCCATCACGCCGCCCACGGTGGGGTGCACGGGGCCTGGATGGCCAAGGAGCTGGCCCGACATGGCTACCGGATCAGTCCGGGGTCCCTCTATCCCACGCTGCACAAGATGGAGTCCGAGGGGCTCATCCGATCGCACCGGCGGGTGGTCGACGGTCGGGCCCGTCGGTCCTATGTGGCGACGGCGAAGGGGCGGCGGATCCTCGAGTCGACCAAGCAGCACCTGAGGGAACTGGCCGGTGAGGTGCTCGGCGACGAGTCCCGATGAGCAGCGACGGTGAGGCGAAGCAAGGACCGGCCGAGCGGGTGGCCCTCCACACCATCGGGAAGGAGTGGCTCCGCCTCGGTTGCATCGGCTTCGGTGGACCGCCCACCCACATCGCCCTGCTCCGTCGCCTGTGCGTCGAGGAGCGGGCTTGGATCGAGGCCAATGAGTTCGAGGACGCCATCTCCACCACCAACCTCCTGCCCGGTCCGGCCTCGACCCAGCTCGCCATCTACTGCGCCTGGCGGCTGCGCGGGCCAGCCGGCGCTGTGCTCGGTGGGCTGTGCTTCATCATCCCCGGCCTCGTGCTCATCCTGGCCCTCTCGGCCGTGTTCCTGGCCGGCCACCCGCCGGACTGGATCCTCGGGGCGGCCGCCGGTGCTGGCGCCGCCGTGCCCTCTGTCGCCTTGCACGCGGCGTGGGGGCTTTCACCAGCCAGCTGGAAGGGCATCGGCCCCGAGCGCGCCCAGAAAGTTCGCTGGATTGCCTATGCCCTGCTCGGTGGCACCGCGGCGGCCATGGTCGGCCCGTACCTGGTACTCGTGCTCCTGGCCTGTGGCACGACCGAGATCATGGTCCGCCGCGAGGGGGGCCAGCGCAAGCCACCCAACTCGTTGCGGGCCGCGGCGCCCGCCATCGTCCTGCACGGTGCCGCCCTGGGTGGGCTCGGAGCGCTGGCCTGGGTGGCGCTCAAGGTGGGCGCCCTGTCCTATGGGGGTGGGTTCGTCATCATCCCGCTCATGCAACACGACGCCGTGACCACCTATCACTGGATGACCGGCGCCCAGTTTCTGAACGCCGTTGCGCTGGGCCAGGTCACCCCGGGCCCGGTGGTGCAGACAGTCGCCGTGGTCGGGTACGCAGCCGGCGGAGTGGGCGGCGGCCTCTTGGCCGCGCTCATCGCCTTCGCCCCCTCATTCGCCTTCGTGCTCGTCGGGGCCAGGCACTTCGACCAGCTCCGGGCCAACACGGCGGTCGGGTCATTCCTCACGGGTGCCGGTCCGGGCGCCATCGGCGCCATCGCCGGGTCGGCCATCCCCCTCGGCCTCTCGCTCGGCCATCTCTGGCAGATCCCCGTCCTCGGCGCGGCCATGCTCTGGCTTTTCGTACTCCGTCACGGCGTGGTCAGTGCGCTGCTCAGCGCCGGGGCGGTCGGGGTCGTCCTGGCCCTCGCCGGCGTTCCCGTCTGACGGCACCCGTGCCCGTGCGAACGGGGTGATCCCCCCGGTACCTCGCCATGGCCGTTGATCAGCGAGCAGCTGCGACAATCGGGCCATGCTGACGCTGCGAGCCATGGAAATTGCGGACCTGGACCTGGTCGCCGCTTGGTTGGACGAACCCCAGGTGGCTCAGTGGTATCTCACCGCCTCGACCGTCGAAGAGGAGATGGACGACCTGCGTCGGTGTCTGGTCGGCGAGGAGCCAACGGAGGTCCTGGTCATTGCCGATCATGACGAACCGATCGGCTGGTGCCAGTGGTATCTCTGTCGGGAGTATCCAGCCCATGCCGAAGGGATCGGCGCAGGACCGGACGACATTGGGATCGACTACGCCATCGGAGATCCGGCTCGGTGGGGCCTCGGGCTGGGGACTGCGCTGATCGACGAGCTCGTCAGCTCTATCAGGCGACACCACCGGCGCGCCGGAATCGTCGCCGACCCGGAGGCGTCAAACGTCGCTTCGAGGAGGGTACTGGAGAAGAACGGATTCGAGCTTCTCGGGGTCCGCCTCGTGGCCTCCGAGCCATCGCCCGCGCCGATGGCAATCTACCGACTCCGACCCGAAGCCGACTTGGATGAGGGTGGCTGAGCGATTGGCCGATCCGGTCCCGGATCGGCGGCATCGATCCGGGGGCGGGCGGCGCCTCCATGGCGTCGAAGCCGGAACGGTTGTCGGCGGCGGCGGCCACGGAAGACACGTCGGGCACCAGACCCCGTTCGGCCGTGGTCGAGTCGGACGTCTCGGCCCTCAGCGGCACCGTGAGCGTGAACCACACGGACTTCCCGATCTCGCCCGCGGCGTGGATCGTTCCCCACTGGTCGGAGAGCTCCTCGACGATGGTGAGCCCGCGGCCGTGCGGCTCCATCTCTCCCGGTGAGCGCCGGGTCGGTATCCCGGCCCCGGCATCGGTCACCTCGACGTAGACCTGGTACGGGCGTCGGTCGATGGTCACGGCAAAGCTCGTGGCTGCGTGGACGAGGGCGTTCGTGGCCAGCTCCGAGACCATGACGGCCACGTCGTTGACCGCATCTTCGGGCAGATCGATAAGAGTCTCGATGGCGAACTGCCGGGCTTGCGCCACCGACTCGGGCAGGCCGGGAAGGCGGCGTTGCACGGTCACCGCTGCATCCCGAAGTGCTCGGACAGACCGGTCGCTTCGATGACTCTGCGCACGATTGGTGTCGGGTGCTGGAGCTCGACCGGTGCCACGCTCTTGGATATCTGCACCAAGATGGCGATCCCGGAGCTGTCCATGAAGGTCAGCGCGCCGACATCGATGATGATGCGCTGGGGCACGTCCCCGACCTCAGCCAGCAGGGCCGCCTTCACCCGGTCGGCGTTCGAGATGTCGATCTCACCCGCGATCGCCACCACCGGTGCCTCGGGATCGTTCGACAACGAGGTTACCGACGCGGAGGGGTCACTATCGTCTAGTTCTGCCATCTGATTCCCAACATCGCCACATCGTCGTCGGAACCGTGCGGTATGAGCTGCGAAATGATATCCGCCAGCTGGCCGCCGAGCGCCGCACCATCGCCAGGGGCCGCCGCGTCCCGCAGCCGCTTGAGACCGGCGTCAAGGCTTTCGCCCCGGCGCTCGACCAGCCCGTCGGTGAAGGCCAGGAGCGTGCCATGCGGCGGTACGGTGAAGGTCACAGTCGGGTAGGTCGGTGAAGTGCCGATGCCGATCGGCAACCCGGTGACGATATCGACGTAGTCGGTTTTGTCTCGGCTCATCAGGAGGGGAGCGAAGTGCCCGGCACTGGCCAGCGTGACCTCCCGTCGGTCGACGTCGACGTATCCGGCAAGGATCGTGGCGAAGTGACCATCCCGATCGACGTCCAAGAGGCGGCAGAGCTTGGCCAGGATCGTGGCGGGAAGGTCTCCTTCGGCGGCATAGGCCCGGATCGAATAGTGGAGCGATGCCATGATCGTGGCTGCCCGCACCCCGCGGCCCGAGACGTCACCCACAACGAACAGGAAGTGGTTGTCGTCGCGTCGGATGACGTCGTACCAGTCCCCGCCGATGTCCATGGCCTTCATGCCGGCCACATAGCGATCGTCGATCTCCACCCCTCGAATGGCGGGCAGCTCGTTGGGCAGCAGCGCCCGTTGCAGCGCCTCGGCGATGCCGTGCTGTTCGCCGTAGAGCCTTCGATTCTCGGTCGCCAGTCTCTCGGCCAGTCGGCGCCGCCGGACCAGCCGTTCGGTCATGAGCGCGGCGGCGATGGACAGCACGACGCCGATGGCCCCGACGATCCACGGCAGCCGCTGGCCCAGCGTTCCTCCCAGTGTGCCCGTGGGCGTGCCCACCAGCGTCAGGGTGGTATCGGCGAACGGCACCGTCGCCACCGCTGTTCGCCCCTTGAGCGGCACGGTGGACACCGATGACTCGATGAGAGCGGAGCGACGCTGGGAATCACCCAGGTACAGGGCAAAGGTCAGCTGTGAGAATGCGAAATTCTTGGGGAGCGACACCTTGTGGCCGGCGGGAAGCCGGAACTCGGCCAACACGACGAAGCCCGACGGTCCGCCTGACGGCCCGTCGGCAAAGCCCAGCCGACGTCCACCGCCCAGAATCCCGATAACCGAGATCTGGCCGCCGTTCGGTCCTCCGACGGCCAGCGTGGCGATTTTGGCCGGCACCGCAGTGAGGATCGGGGGCTGACCCACGACGGACACAGCCCGAGCTGACCCGCCGGTCAGTTGCCACAGTGACGCCGAGGCGAAAGGTCGTCCAGGCCCGACGTAGGCGGCCATGAAGTCGCTGAACTGTGAGGCGTCACCGTCGGTCGCGTTGGCGATGCCCACCGACGATGCGAGCGGGATCTCGATGCTGGGCAAGAAGCCTCCGAGGGCGGTGGCCGCCTCGCGCACCTGCAGGCCGAGGAGTCGGCTCTCGTTTCGGTCGTTGATGGCCGACGCCGTCCAGGCCAGGGCGCCGGTGATGACGAGCCCGATGGCGAGGACGAGGAGGCTGAGCCCGGCCGGGTGGTTGGGCTTTGGCCGCGCCAGCACGTCCCCCGGCCGCTCCGTCCCCTCCCCGGTTGTCTCCCCCGTAGCCACAGAGCCCTCTGGTCAGATGCGATGTGTCGATCACCGTAGCGGAGAGGGCTCGGCAATGAGTGGCTGGCGGGCGCCGTCCGGTCAGCCGAAGGTGAAGTCGTAGGCCTGAATCCCCGGCGAGAAGGCCAAGGTGAGCTCGCCGGACTGCAGCGATCCTCCTGAGAACAGCGTGTACAGCCGGGGTATCCCGTTCACCTCGACCGAGGACAGCGGGCGCCCGTCGAAGGAGACGGCCACGGTGCCCTGACCGCCCAGTACCAGATAGACGTCATGGGCCGTGAATTGCAGCAGGATTCGGGCGCTGTCGCCTGCGGTCGCATTCTCCTTGTGGACGGTCCACGTCCCGTCGAAGGCAAGGCTGTTGGAAGGAATGGTGGACGGGGCCTGGTAGTCGGCCGCCCGGTCGCGCACGGCGGCCGTCCCGACGTCGTACTGCAGTTGGCTATAGCCCAGGTAGCTCTCCTGAGTGGTCTGGGTGGTCGGGGTCTGGTCGGCCACGTCGGTACGGGCCGGGAGCCGGGTCACGCCATTGGCCATGAGCAGGTCCCGGATGTTGCTCTCCATGGTGGAGTACCCGCCCTCGCCGAAGTCGTAGGCGCGGACGTGCCCACTCGGGTCGATCAGGTATTCGGCCGGCCAGTACTCGTTGTTGTAGGCGTTCCAGGTGCTGTAGTCGTTGTCCACCGCGATGGGGTAATGGACACCCAGGCTCCCCGCCGCGCTGGACACGTTGGAGACGACGTGCTCGAAGGCGAACTCGGGCGTGCTGACGCCCACCACCACCAGGCCATCCTTCTGGTAGGCGTTCTCCCATGCCTCGACATGAGGAAGGGAACGCTGGCAGTTGATGCACGAGTAGGTCCAGAAGTCGATCAGCACCACCCGGCCACGCAGCTGGGCCAGGCTCAGGGGCCGGTGGCCCGGGGTGTTGAGCCAGGCGACGATGCCGGTGAAGTTGGGTGCTGTGCCCAGATCGGGAAGGGATGCCGACGCACGGGACGGGGCCTTGGCCTGGTTGGTGGCGAAGGTGTTGGCGTGCTCGCCGCTCAGGGCCCGCAGCTGGGCCGCTATCGACGCGTTGCCCTCGATGTGGTTCTCGAGGGCCGAGGTGTAGCCGGGGACCGAGCGCTGGAGCGGGTCGAGCAGGCCGAAGGCGATGGCCAGCGTCGTCACCGCGAGCACGGCGCCGGCCACCTGGCGGATGAGGGGCAGGTGCGACCGCAGTGTCTGCCATCCGGTGACCGCTCGTTGTGCGATCACGGCGAAGACCAACAGGGGGAGGGTGGCGCCCACGGCGTAGAAGACGGTGACGAAGAACGCCGAGGCATTCACCCGGTGGTTGGCCGCGGCCACCGAGATGGCAGCCAGCACGGGACCGGCGCAGGGCACGAAGACCAGGCCCAGGCTGAGTCCGAGGACGAACCCTCCTCCCCAGGTGGCATAGCGGGAAGAGCCGAGTCGGGCAAAGGGACGTTCGAGCCGCTGACCGATCACTGGGACCAAGAGGCCGACGGCCAGGATGAGCAACAGGGCGATGCCCAGCCAGAACAGCAGGTTCTGGGGCAGTCCGATGGCGCTGAGCACGGTGCTGCCGACCAGTTCGGTCAAACTGAAGCTGACCACCAACCCGGCGATGATCAGGAACGGGCGGGCCCGGCTGGCGTTGGTCGAGCCGCCGGCCACGACCACCGGGAGGACGGGGACGATGCACGGAGAGATCCCGGTGATGAAGCCGCCGAGGAAGGCCACAGCGAGGAGCTCAGCCACCGGTCGTCCTCGGTCTCCGGCGGCCACTCGGCATGGTCGTTCCTCCAGGCTGGCGTGACACGGTCGTCCTCGGCTGCCTCCCCCAAGAGGAAGCTAGCGGTCACCGGCCCTCGACATGCATCGGCCGTTAGGACAACCGCGGCCTCGAGCGATGAGTGGGCCGTCCCGCCATGTCTACGATGACCTCGAGCGGCGTTGGCCCCGGTCCGACCTCGGTCATGCACGTCCAGTTCGCCCGGACGGCACCGTAGGGCTCATCTCTCCATCACCACGACGGGGTGATGGAGAGGAGGTCTTCGCCGAACACCACCCGCCCGTCGAAATGCCTTCGGGCCAGGGCCGTCCACTCGTCGACCGAGCCGGGGGCGGGAGTGGGGACCTGATGGGTCAGGACCAGCGTGCCCACTCCGGCCCGGGCGGCGGTCGTGGCCGCCTGCTCCACAGTCGAGTGGTAGTCGATGGTGTCACGAAAGCGCTGCATGGGCACGAGGCTGACGAGGTCGTCGCGCAGCACCGTCTGGATGTAGATGTCGGCCCCGGCACAGAGCTCGTCGAGGCCGGCGCAGGGCACCGTGTCGCCGGCCATGACCACCGCCTGCCCATCGTGCTCGACCCGGAAGGCGAGGGTCGAATCGACCGGGCGGTGATCGGTGCGAGCGGCGGTGATCCGCACCCCGCCCACGTCGGACAGCGCACCGGGTGCCGCCTCGGTCAGCTCGAATTGCGGGTCCCAGTCGAGGCCGGCGTGGTGGGCCCGCCGGTAGGAGATGTCGGGCCCGAGCATGGCCATGATGCCCTCGACCACCGCCCCGGTCCCCTCCGGGCCGAATAGGGGAAGGGGTCGCGCCGTCGGGCTCATCACCCACTGGGTGGTGAGGACGTCGTTCAGGTCGCAGATGTGGTCGCTGTGGAGATGGGTGACGAGCACGGCATCGAGCATCAGGGGGAGGACGCCGGCTGCGGCCAGACGCATGCACACCCCTCGCCCCGCGTCGACCAGGATCGTCTTGTCACCGGCCCGCACCAGCGTGGCTGCGCCGGCCCGGGCCGGGTCGGGGAGCGGGTTGCCGGTTCCGAGGAGCACCACCTCGACGGTCACGGGGCCCAACGGTTCGGGCCCTGACCAGGGTCACGGGAATCCTGACCAGGGTCACGGGAATCCTGACCAGGGTCACGGGAATCCTGACCAGGGTCACGGGAATGGGGAGCGGTCATGGGGAGTCCGCCTTCTTGGAGGGATGAGGGTGCTCGATTCGGGCCGCGGTGGGAACCGATGAGTGTGCGGCAGTGACGAGAACATAACAGGAGGCGGGGGTATTGCCCCCGAGACCCTGAGTCCATCCTTGGGTCGTTCGGCACCTGTCGGGCGAGCCGCGTCGCACGGGCCCGGCGAGACAGGTACGGCCGGGCCACGTGGCTCATTCGAGGGGTCACGGGTGAGGCAGGTCGCACAGCGTCGCCGGCCAAGCTAGAACGTGGTGGCAAGCTGAAGCGGTTGACAGCTGGACGTGGCTTCCGAGAGCCGACACCGAGGGGGCAGGGATGGCACTGGGGATCTGTACGGCAACCCTGATGACCGACCCGCTGGCCGCCACCGAGGCGGAGATTCGTGCCGCGGGCGAGGGCCTCCTTGCCGCGGGTGTGAGTCAGGCATCGGTGTGGACCTTCCACATCCCGGCCCTGGCCGGGATGGGCCTGCACGTCGAGGTGGTCGAGGCGGCATCGGGTTGGGCGCACACCGCTGCGGCCGATGCGCGTGTCGAGGCCGAACAGATCGCCAAGGTAGCCAAAGACGTCGGTGCCTCGAAGATCGCGGCCATCACCCTCGAGCCGACGCTGCCTGACCTCGATCATGCCCGGGACAACCTGGGCCTCCTGGTCGCCGCGGCCGCCGATGTCGGAGCTCAGGTCTGTGTCGAGTTCCTGCCGTGGACCGGCATTCCCGATCTGGCCACGGCCTGGGCGCTTGTCGAGCCTCTCGGTTCCGGCGCCGGGATCCTGCTCGACTCCTGGCACTGGGTGCGCCAACCCGGTGGGCCGAACCTTGAGCTCCTGGCCAGGATCCCCGGCGACCGCATCGGCTACGTCCAGCTGTGCGACGCGGCCGAGGAGCCGAGCGCCGACATGATGACAGAGACCATGCAGCATCGCCTGCTGCCCGGTGACGGAGCGGTCGACTTCACCGCTCTCGTCCACCAGCTCGGCGCCATCGGCGCCCGGCCCTTCGTTGCCACCGAGATCTTCAATCCTGAGCTGGTCGCTACCCACGGTGCCGGCGGCGCGGCTCGGAAGATGGCCGCGGCCGCCCGACCGCTCATCACCTGATTCGGTTGCCGGTGTTCCGGGTCGGGCTGCCCATCGGGTTGTCGGGTCGCCGGGTCGCCGGGTCGCCGTCAACTGGTAGTCGCACCTTGCCCGTCGACTTCACCATCCACGAGCATGGACCAAATTCGGATTCCGAAAGTTCCCGCGTTTGGGCGAAACGCCCCGGTCTCGCCCGCGTTGGGCGAAAGGTAGGACTCCGGCCATGATTCCGATTCGCCCAAACGTGGAAGGTTCCAAAATTCACAATGCCGGCGGAGACACTCGTCAGGTCCGATTGCCGGCGCAAGTTCGGATTGCCGTCGCAAGGTTCCGATCGCAGTCGCAAGGTTCGGATTGCCGTCGCAAGGTGCCGACCCGGTGATCGGGGCAACCTAATGTCGATCCGGTGATCGCCGAGCGCCTGACTGCACAGCTGCTGGCTGGACCCCCGGCCCGGGACCCCCTCGCCGTCGTCAAGCGTCTCTTGGCCGTTCAGGGACAGAATCAACGGGGGTTCAGGCTCGCCATCCGCTCTCGATCCACCGGACTCTCGGTTGCCGACGTCGAGCGGGCGCTCACGGTGGATCGCTCGCTGGTTCTCACCTGGGTCAACCGCGGCACCCTCCACCTGGTCCGGAGCGACGACTATCCGTGGCTGCACACGTTGACCGCTCCCCCCATTGTCAGAGGCAACGAGCGGCGGCTGGCGCAGGAGGGCGTCTCAGTCGAAGCCGGGGATCGTGGCGTCGAAGTGATCAGGCGTGCCCTCGAAGCAGACGGCCCACTCTCTCGGGATCACTTGAGGGAACGACTCGACCAAGCTGGCATACCCACGCGGGGCCAGGCGCTCGTCCATGTCCTCCTGCTGGCCAGCCTGCGGGGGTTGACCGTGCGGGGCCCGATGGTCGACGGTCAGCATGCCTACGTACTGGTCAGGGACTGGCTCGGCGATCCGCCGGCGGTCGACCGGGACACGGCCCTGGCCGAGTTGGCTCGGCGCTACCTCGGCGGGCATGGTCCAGCCGAGGCGGGGGACCTGGCCAAGTGGGCCGGGCTTCCGCTCCGGGATGCGCGGGCGGGACTCAACTCGATCGCCCGCGAGCTCGACCAACGCGCTGACGGCCTTATTGACCTGGCCAGACGACCAGCCACGGCTGAGTTGCCGCCGCCCCGCCTCCTTGGCTCCTTCGACCCACTGCTCGTGGGCTGGCGATCCCGGGAGCCACTGGTCGGCGCCGAACAGGCCATCCTCACGGTCAATGGCCTCTTCCGGCCGTTCGCCCTGGTCCGTGGGCGAGCGGTCGCGACATGGACCATGCCCGGTTCGTCGATCGTGCTCAAGCCGTTCACCAGCGTGTCCAAAAGGGACCGGGCCGCCTTGTCGGCCGACGCCGCCGAGGTGGCCCGCTTTCTCGGGGTGTCCAACCCCCAGGCGATGACGGTCGACGGCTGAGCCGGCAGGCGGGGCATGGCGGGCACGCAGAGGCTCGCCCGGCCCCCCACCCAACGGTCTCAGAACATGGTCATGCTATGGGTTGTAGTCCACTCCGGCCACGGCAGTTGCTGGGAGGTGAAGGTGGACACCAGGAGCTCACCCTGGGGTGTGGTGTCGTACCCGGAATGCAGATGGGCACAGTCGTGAGGGGTGCCGGACACCTCGTTCACGGCACCGGGCTGGCCCGGGAATGAGAATGTGTGACGATCGTAGAACGACCAGAACTCGTAGCGGAGGCTGCCCGTTTCGCCGCCGGTGGCGACAGCTCGTGCCGCACCGAGTAGAACGGGGGCCGGACTGTCTTTGAGTGAGAGCAGCGCGGCACCATTCCAGCCTGTGATGGCCGGACCGGTGCACGGCGTAGGTAAGGAGATGACAGTGGCAGTACGCGAAGAAGCAGCTGCATCGCCGGTGGATCATCAGCAGGCGTCCGCAGCTCCCGGCATAACGACCCAGGCGAGCACGGCCGCACGAGGCCAGGCGAGCACCGGCCCCTCGGGAACCGGCGCCGGCACCGTCGCCGAGCTGCTGGCCCCGCTCATCCGGGCGCTGCTCTCCGATCCCCTCCCCGTCCGGTTTGCCTTCTGGGACGGTAGCGCCATCGGGCCCGAGGACGGGGTGGGCACGGTGTACATCCAATCGGTCGACGCCGTCCGCCGGGTGATGTGGGCACCCGGGGATCTCGGGCTGAGCCGGGCCTACATCGCGGGCGAGATCGGGCTCAGCGGCGACCTGTTCGCCGTCCTGCAGGCCCTGCACCGGTCGGCCGGACCGCGCCGGACGGGGATCGGCGTGGCTGCACTGAAGACACTGCCCTCGGCCCTCGACGCGGCCCGGAAGCTGGGAGCCATCGGTCGCCCCTTGCCCAACCCCCCCGAGGAGGCCAAGCCGGCCGGGAGACGACACACCCCGGCCCGGGACGCGGCGGCGATCAGCCACCACTACGACGTCAGCAACGACTTCTACCGGCTCGTGCTGGGACCGTCGATGACGTATTCGTGCGCCCGCTTCGTTGAACCGGGCATGGACCTGCAGCCAGCCCAGGAGGCCAAGCACAAATTGATCTGCCGCAAGCTCGGCTTGGACGCGAGGCGGGGCGCCCGGCTGCTCGATGTCGGATGCGGCTGGGGGACCTTGGCCATCCATGCCGCCACCCGGTTCGACGCCCACGTGGTGGGGATCACCCTGAGCCGCGAGCAGGCCGACCTGGCCCGCCGCCGGGTCGACGAGGCCGGGGTGGGCGACCGGGTGGAGATCCGGGTGCAGGACTACCGGGACCTCGCCGGCGAGCGGTTCGACGTCATCTCGTCGGTGGGCATGTTTGAGCACGTGGGCATGGCCAAGATGGGGCAGTACTTCGAGACGCTCCGGAGCCTGCTCTCGCCCTTCGGTCGGCTGTTGAACCACGCCATCTCCACCCCGGGCGGCACGAGGATCGGGCGCAACACGTTCATGGGCCGCTATGTGTTCCCCGACGGTGAGCTGCTCGACGTGGGCTCCGTCGTCCTGGCCATGCAGCGGGCCGGTTTCGAGGTGCGCGACGTGGAGTCGCTGCGCGAGCACTACTCCCAGACCCTCCACGCCTGGGTGGCCAACCTGGAGGAGCACTGGAACGTCGCGGTCAGTTACGTGGGCCTCGCTCGGGCCCGGGTGTGGCGCCTCTATATGGCCGCGTCGGCCAACGGGTTCGACGATGGCGGCCTGGGGATCCACCAGGTACTGGGGATCGTGCCCGACCCCGAGGGCCAGAGCGGTATGCCCCGCACCCGAGCCGGGTGGGGCTGACCGGCGCCACGGTGGCGACGGGCCAGCCGGCCAGCCTGCACACCGGTGACCGTCACCGGAGCCGAGCCCGACCCGACGGCCACCGGCGGATGAGCACCCGGCCACCGTCACCGGCGCCGAGCCCGACCCGGCAACAACCGAGGACCCACCCGTTCCGGGCCCGAGGCCATCCCGCAGGATCGGCGTCCTGCAGCTGGGCCTCGGCGGCTGGAAGCGCGCCGTCGGGCACGCCCTACTCAGGTCGGCCGAGGACCGGATCGCCACCAGCGCAGGCAGCCTCGCCTTCCACTGGTTCCTGGCCATCTTCCCGGCGGCGGTAGCCCTTATCGGACTGGCCGGGCTGGTCGGGTTGTCACCGTCGCAGCTGCAGAGCGTGGTCCACGGCGCCCGGGTCATCCTGCCCACCCAGATGGCGAGCCTCCTCGACCAGGCGCTCCGGAACCCGGTCGGGCACCAGGCCAGCGTGGCCGCCCTCGTCGTCGGCACCGCGGTCGCGCTGTGGAGCTCGGTCGAAGCTATGGCCGCGTTGCAAGTGGGCCTGGACATGGCCCGAGAGGCCGGGGTCCATCGCGGCTTTCTCGGGCGACGTGTGAATGCGCTCCCCATGCTGGCCGCGTTGGTTGTGTTCGGGGTCCCTGCCTCCGTGCTGCTCGTCCTGGGGGATCCCATCCGGTCCCTCCTGCCTGCATCGGTTCCTCTGGCCCGGCACGGCTCCGACCTGGCCTGGGGCCTCCTGCACTGGGCCGGTGCCCTGATCCTGGTGGTGCTCTTGGTGTCCACCCTGTTCGTCCTGAGCGGCACGCGTAAGCAGCGACGGTGGGAGTGGATCAGCCCCGGGAGCGTCGTGGCCACGGCCGGGTGGCTGGTGGCCTCGGCCGCCTTCGCCACCTACCTCGACCACTTCGGTCGGGAGTCGGTGACCTTCGGCGCCTTTGCCGGTGTGGCCGTGCTCCTGTTGTGGCTGTTCCTCACGGCCAACGCATTGTTGTTCGGCGCCGAGCTGAACCGGCAGCTCGAGCACGAGGCCGAGTCATTCGAGCTCGCACGCGCCGCCCCCGGTGCCGCCGCGCCGGGCTCGAATGAGTCGTCCCGGTCACGGGACGGGGGGGGGCGGAACGCGATCCCGGCGCGAGCCCTGGCTGACCTAGGCGTCCCGGCGCGACATCAACCAGCCACCGACCAGGAGGGCCGCCGCCGCATAACCGCACAGGACGGCAAACCCGGCCCACGGGCTGAACATGGGTGCGTCCGATCGGAACCCGCTGTGCACGGTCATCATGACCACCCCGATGTTGGCTGGAAGGTACCGGGCGATGACGTCGTTGATCGACGACGGGAGGGCCTGGCTGATGAGGGGCAGGATGAGCAGGACGGTGGCGAAAGCGGTGATGGCTCCGGCCGTATGCCGGATGATGGTGGCCAACCCCAGGGCGAACAGGCCGAGGACGGCGATGTAGAGACCACCGCCGATCACGGCGCGGAGCACGCCGGGCTGGCCGAGGGTGGCCTGCGGAGCTGAACCGGACAGGAATCCTTGGCCGATATAGAAGGACAGAAAGGAGATGATCTCGCCGATGACCAGGGCCAGGGCGGTGAACACCCCGGCCTTGGCGAACAGGACCAACCGCCGGTTGGGGACGGCGGCGAGCGTGGCCCGGATGGTGCCGGTGCCGTACTCGGAGCTCATGACGATGACGCCCAGCACGCCGATGCACAGCTGACCGAACAACAGCCCGGTCAGGCTGAGGCTGGTGGGGTCGAACAGGATCCGGTCCTGCAGCGAAGCATGGGACCAGCGGCTGGCCTCGGTCGCCGTGGCCAGGATGCCGATGCCGATGCTGAGGACGAACATGACGACGAGGCTCCACGTGGTGGAGCGCACGCTGCGCATCTTGGTCCACTCGCTGCGAAAGACGCCTCGCCAGTGGTAGTGGCCGCGGAGGGCCGGCCGGGTGGGCGGCGCGAAGGCGGTCGCGGCCGTCGGGGTGGTCAGGGTCATCAACCGTTCACTTTCCCGCCGGGATGAGCCGGCTGTCTTCCTCGGAGGTCCCCGGTCCCGGGCCCGACGGCGAACCGGGTCCGTCGCGCCCGGAGGTCGTCTCGGTGGCGCCGTACTCCACGCTGTCGTGGGTCAGCTCCATGAAGGCCTCCTCCAGGGACGCCGACTGGGGCGACAGCTCCTCGAGGACTACGCCGTAGGCGCTGGCCACTGCGCCGATCTCCGCGGCCGGCACTCCGGTCACGGCCAGGCCGCCGTCCTCCTCGGGGACCACGGTGGCCCCGGTGGACTCGAGCTCCCGGGTGAGGACTTCGCATTGGCGGGTGCGGACCCGCACGAACTGGCGGGAGCTCTGGGCGATGAAGTCGGACACGCCCATCTCGGCGATGAGCCGGCCACGGCCGATGACCACCAGATGCTCGGCGGTCAGAGCCATCTCGCTCATCAGGTGGCTCGAGACGAACACGGTCCGGCCCTCGGCCGCCAGTGTCTGCAAGAGGTTCCGGACCCAGCGGATGCCTTCAGGGTCGAGCCCGTTGGTGGGCTCGTCGAACAGGAGGACACCCGGGTCGCCGAGCAGTGCTCCGGCGATGCCCAGGCGCTGCCCCATGCCCAGTGAGAACTTCCCGGCACGCTTGTTGGCCACGCTGGGCAGGCCGACGATGTCGAGCACCTCGCGCACCCGGTCCTTGCTGATCCCGTTGGTCTGAGCCAGGGCCCATAAGTGGTTGAAGGCAGATCGCCCGGGATGGATGGCCTTGGCCTCCAACAGGGCGCCGACTTCTCGGAGCGGCCAGGCCAGGTCGTGGTAGTTGACCCCGTTGACCCTGGTCTCGCCGGCGTTGGGCTTGTCCAAGCCCATGATCATGCGCATCGTGGTCGACTTGCCCGACCCGTTCGGCCCGAGGAACCCGGTGACCTGGCCCGGACGGACCTCAAAGGACAGATCGTCCACGGCCACGGTGTCCCCGTACCGCTTCGTCAGTCCTCTTGCCTCGATCACATGAGCTCCTGTTTAACTCGACCTTGCGATGTTCTTGCTGATCCGAACCGACCGCGTCCGGCTGGGGCCGCAGCCTCCGGCTGGTGCCGAGGCAGGCCAAAATGAGGCCGAAAGCCCTTCGTCCATCCTGGCCGAACGCCGCCGCCGCGTCATCCGCCTAGGGACCATTGCTGACCCTACTCAGGGAGTACGAGATGCCGGTTGTGTCGCCTCTCTGTACACCCTGGGTTGTACGACACTCCCAGGCTTGTGTCGCTCCCAACACGATAGGTCGAGAGGCCCCAAAATGGAGGTCGCCAAGCCGATCATTTACGGCCTTCTTATGGCGTCTTCTCAGACTCGACTCAGACTCACCCCGGCCGGCTCCGGCTCATCTCGACCGTGCTCCCAAGGCGGCGTCGGAAGGCCTGTTGCCAGGGAATCTCAAACGGCAGGGCGCTAGCGTCGTGGCCATGGGTTCTCTGACCGGTTGGCGTGCAGGACTCGCGGCGCGCCCGGGACTCGCGTGGCGTTCGGACCAGGCGGAACCGCCCGGGCCCCCGATCCCACGACCTCCGCTGCTGCAGCGGATCTCGGTCCAGCAATGGCTGGCCCTCGACGTGGTCTTCGCGCTCCTCCTCTTCATGGGCGGACTGGTTCACGTCACCGGCCACCGACACGCGGGGAGCAGCTATCCCGTGTGGCTTCTGGTCCTGTTGCTGGCCGGAGCCTCACTGCCCACCATGTTCCGGCGCCGGTATCCGCTGACCGCGCTGGTCATCGTCACGGCGTGCGTGGTGATGACCACCATGTCCGGCGCGTCGTTCGCGCCCGACCCTTTGATCGCGCCGCCGCTCTACATGGTGGCCGTGACCTTCCAGCGCCGGGAGGCAGCCGTGGTGCTGGGACTGGTGGAACTGGCCCTCATCGGGGCCATGGCGGTCAGTGTCTCCCGGCGCCCCGCCGACTTCTACGTGACGTTCAACATCTTCCTCGCCGCCGCCACCTGGTTCATCGGGGACAGTGTGCGGGCCCGACGGGCCTACATGGCCGGACTGGTCGAGCAGGAGGCGCAACGGCAGCGCCAGGAGATGCAACTGGCTGAGCGGTCCATCGCCGAGGAGCGGCTCCAGATCGCCCGGGAGCTCCACGACGTGGTCGCCCATAGCCTGAGCGTCATCGCCGTGCAGTCGGCGGTGGGCCATCACGTGCTGGACACTCAGCCCGAGGAGGCACGCAAGGCCCTGGCCGCGGTCGAGATGACCAGCCGGGGTGCCTTGGAGGACCTGCGGCGGGTGCTGGGCGTGCTGCGGCGCGACGAGAACGTCCACCCGATGTTGTCGCCGACGCCGAACGTCTCGGACATCAACGCCCTCGTGGACCAGGTCCGTGCCGCCGGGATCCCGGTGGACCTGCACATCGACGGTGAGGTACATCCGCTGCCCCCCAGCGTGGAGCTGTCGATCTACCGGATCGTCCAGGAGGCATTGACCAACGTGGTGAAGCACGCCGCACCGGCGAAGGCTGCGGTCGATGTGCGCTTCGGTCCACGAGACGTCACCATCGAGGTCGTGGATGACGGCAATGGGTGGGAGGAACCCGGCAATGGGACGGGAGGATCCGGCAACGGGTGGGCGGCCTCGCCGGCGGCCGGGGCCTCCGAGCACCACGGCATCATGGGCATGCGCGAGCGCACGGCCGTGTTCGGCGGCACCTTGGTGGCTACGCCCGTGCCCGGTGGCGGCTTCCGGGTTTCTGCCCGCCTGCCCGTGGAGTCCGCTGCGCAATGACCCCCGCCGCGCACCGTGAACCTCTGCGTGAAGCCTTGAATTACTGCGTGAAGCGTTGAATCACGGCGTGAAGCCATGAACCGCGGCCTGAAGCCATGACCATCCGCGTCGTAGTCGTTGACGACCAAGCACTGGTGCGCGCCGGATTCCGGGTGCTGGTCGACTCGGCCCCCGACCTGGCCGTGGTCGGCGAGGCGGCCGACGGGGAGGAAGCCATTGCCGTCATCGGGGCCACCGACCCCGATGTGGTGCTCATGGACGTGCGCATGCCGGTAGTGGACGGGTTGGAAGCAACCCGCAGGATTGCCGGCTCCGAGGAGTTTGGAGGCACGCGGGTACTGATCCTCACCACCTTCGATCTAGACGAGTACGTCTTCGAGGCGCTTCGGGCGGGCGCCAGCGGGTTCCTGCTGAAGGACACCCCGCCCGGCGACCTGTTGGCCGCCATCCGGGTGATTGCCGCCGGTGACGCCCTACTGGCCCCGAGCGTCACCCGCCGCCTCATTGCCGACTTTGTCAGTCGCCCCGACGCTCCGCTCCCACCGTCGACGAGCGTGCTGGACGTGCTGACCGACCGCGAGCGGGAGGTCCTGTGTTCGGTGGCCCGAGGCGAGTCCAACAGCGAGTTGGCCAACGCGCTGCATATGAGCACGGCAACGGCAAAGACCCACGTCAGCCGCCTGCTTTCTAAACTCGGCGCCAGAGACCGGGCCCAGCTGGTGGTGATCGCCTACGAGGCCGGGTTGGTCACGCCCCGCTGAAGCGACCCCGGCGGAGTTGTCGTACGACGAGTCGCCGGTGGCCGCCCCGTCGCTAAGGGCCGTCCTGCGGCGCGCCGACCAGATCCTTGAACACCGAGGTGCTCGTTGGCGTCTCTTGAGCCACCGGAAAGTGGAAGCCGCACTGCGGGCAGCTCTGCCGGAGCACCATTTGCTCCTGGGTGAGCTCGTAGGGCTTGTCTTGGAAGTTGCCGCACGTCGGGCAGATGCGGAGCAACCGGGTGCTCACGAGCTCGAAGTTGGTGATGATGTCTTCCATGATGGCGCCGTTCGCCGCCCACTCCTTGGCGTGCTTGTGGTAGGTGTCCATGTGCCAGTCGTTGAGGGCCTCCTTGCTGGCCCAGAGGCTCACCTCGTTGAACCAGTTGGCCTCGTCGGGGTGGGTCCACCAGGTGAGATGGAGGAAACCCGGTTTGGACATGAGGTGGTGGCGGACATTTTCGAACACCACCTGGAACTTTTCGTAGGCATCAGGACTCGAGAACCGCACACGCTGCATGCTCAGGTAGACGGCCATGGCATCTTCTCCTTGGATTCTCGGATGGAGTTGATTCAGTCGGCGTTGGGGCCGGTGGTCAGGTGGCGAGTTGGACGGTGATCTCGTTCCCCACCCGGCGTCGAATGTCCTTGACCGGGTCTCCCTCGATCACGGCGCGCCACCGGGGCGACGGTGGCGCGCACACGAGCACATGGCGCACCCCTCGGGCCTCAGCGGCCCGGGCGATGGTCTTGCCCGGCCGCCGGGACACCGCGACCTGGCCCCATGCTTCGTGCCCGGTGCGCTCGATGGACTTGATGGCTCGCCGGACCTGCGTTCGCTGGACGTCCATCTCCTTGGTGGTCGGCAGCAGGCCGGGGTTGGGCAGCCCGAAGGCTGATCCGTAGAGCCGTGCGATGGTGATGACGGCCACCGGCCCGCCGTCGCTCAGCTGCACTGCCTTTTGGACGGCGGCCGGGGGGAAGGGTCCGCCGTGAGAGGCGAGCAGCACGACCGACGATTGCGAAGGTTGTGGATCGAACCGGCCCTTTCTCCGGAACATACGTGAGAAGCCGGAGCGTCGCGCCCTCGAGCCGTTGGAGGCGCGGTTGACCGCGTCGGCCCCGGCTGCGTCATAGGAATTGGTGGCTCGAGGGGCGGTGCTCACGGTGGTCACGGCGCCTCCACCGTGTCGCCCATTTCGCTGCTCACCGGGACCGGACCGGTGGGGAGGGGATCGTCGAAGCTTATGGCGGCGGAACCGGGCGAGGCGATGGGCTCGTGCATGGTGTCAACCAGGGCGGACCCCAGCCGTCGATCGCTCAACTTGCGCCACCAGTAGAGGGGTACGTAGGCCAGCACGATGATCACGCCCAGGATGAAGAGGAAGTGCGAGGTGCCCGGACCGACCACGATCTCGGGCGAATTCCACCCGCCATAGACGAAGGTGAAGGCGATAAAGCCGGCAACCAACAGGGCCACCCACCGGAAGGCACCGGGCAGCCGGAACGGGCTCACCCGCTCCTTTTGGAACTGCCGCATTACGAAGTACCCGAACAGTGCCGGGATGACGGCCACCAGGTAGCCGACGTTGGAGAAGATGTAGATCCGGACGGGAGAACCGAAGAGGGCGACGATGATGGCGCACACCACGTTAAAGGCCATGGCCCGGTCCGGGACGTGGTGGCGGTTCTTGTGCATGAACCACCGGGGCAACAGCCCGTCCTCCGAGGCCTGGAACAGCGATCGCCCCACTCCCATGATGGCGTTGAGCACGGAGAGCAGGAGGGCGAACACCAGCGGCATGCCGATCACGTACTTGACCCATGGCGAGTTGCCGAAGATGTGGTCGCAGAAGCTGGTGTACAAGGTCAAGGGGTCGGCTGTCTTCAACGAGGCGCCGAGGACAGCGACAAAGACGACGGCGGTGGCGATGTAGATGAACACGCCATAGGCCCCCTCGGCGGTGAGGGCGATCTTGGCGTCCCGGCCAGGATCACGGCACTCACCCACGTAGCAAGCCGCCGCCTCCATGGCCAGGGCGTTCCAGGAGATGACGAAGATCCACGCCATGAAGAACGTGAAGCTGGCTGTCTTCGGATCGGCGAAGTGGAAGCCGGCTACGTTCGACCAGTGGAAGGTGCTCGGCTTGAAGGCGGGCAGAATGACGAGCAGGGTCAGCGGCACCATGGAGACGATTCCGAGCACGGTGGCGAAGACGGCGCCCAGCCTGATGCCCAGGTAGCAGGGGACGTAGAGCGCCACCAGCCCGATGACGGTGATGATCAGGACGCCGATGGTGACGGGCGTGCCCACGCTGCCGAGGGGTAGGACCGAGCGACCGAGCGGCACGTGGAAGAGCACGGCGATGTAGCCGGCGGCCAGGAGCATGTTGATGGGCGCGACCGGGAACCAGCCCAACCAATAGCCCCAGCCCGACACCCCGCCGACGTGGCGGGCCACCCCGTGGCCCATGGGCTTGAAGGCGTCGTAGGCGAACGAGGGAAGCCCGCCGGTGCGGTGAGGCAGCATGGCGGCCATCTCCGCCATACACAGGCACAAGAACATGCCCAGCACCACGACCAAGGCGATGGCCGGGATGGCTGCCGCTCCCATCGAGGACACGGCAAAGGGCACGATCCCGGTGACCAAGATGGTGCCGGCCAGCCCGATGACGAATGCGCCCCACCAGTTGGTCCCCCGGTGAAGTGAGGTCTCGATCTCGGGTGCGGTGCCCGTGGTCTCTATGCTCATGGAGATCCTCCTTGGCTAGGCGGACGTTGCCAGCGTCCTCGCTTGAGTGCGGCAGGTCAGCGGGGGCTCGGGGTCAGAACAGGCTCAGGTAGCGATCGATCTCCCACGGCGACACCTGGGAGTGGTAGGTACGGAACTCGGCTCGCTTGACGTCGATGAAGTAGTCGACGTAGTCGCCCTGCGGGGTCTTGCCCAGCGCATCGCGGAGGACGTCGTCGACCTCGAGATGGTCGAGCGCCTCAGAGAGTGTGGTCGGGAGCATCCGCAGTCCTCGCTCGGTCGCTACTGCATCGTCCATGGCCAACAGGTTCGAATCGCAGGGCTCACCGGGATCGAGCTGTCGGGCGATTCCATCCAGTCCGGCCGCAATCTGTGCGCTGAGGGCCAGGTAGGGATTGGCCGCACCGTCGATGCACCGGTTCTCCACCCGGCCCGGTTCGGGCACCCGGAGCATCTGGGTGCGGTCGTTGCCTCCGTAGGTGGCGTAGGCCGGCGACCAGGCGGCGCCGGAATTGGGTGCTCCCGCACCCAGTCGCTTGTAGGAGTTGACCGTCGGGCAGGCCAGAGCGGTCAGTGCCGGCGCGTGGGCCAACAGCCCACCGATGTAGTGGTATGCCAGTTCTGAAAGGCCGAGGCCCCGGGGGTCGTCGGGCTCGAGGCACAACTCGGTGTTGCCCTCGGGATCCCACAAGCTGGTGTGCATGTGCATGCCGTTCCCGGTCAGGTGCTGGAAGGGCTTGGGCATGAACGTGGCCAGCATGTCCGCGTCGGCGGCCAGGCAGTGCACCATGTACCGGAAGACCACGATCCGGTCGGCCGTGACCATCGGATCCGCATAGCGGAAGTTCTGCTCGAACTGACCGTTGGCGTCCTCGTGGTCACTGGCGTAGTTGGCCCAGCCCAGCTCGGTCTGGAGTCTGGCCACCGAGGTCAGGTGGTCGTACATGCGGGTCAGCGCCCTGGCGTCGTAACAGGGCAGGGCCGACGAATCCCGGGCGTCGGCGACCTGAATCTCGCCGCTTGGCCCCTGGCGGATGAGGAAGTACTCGACCTCGGCTCCAGCCCGCATGGCGAGGCCGGCCTCGGCCAACCGATCGAGGGTGCGCCGGAGTATGACCCGGGGGGCATAGGGCCAGAGTTCCCCCTCGCACGTCGGGTCGCACTGGACGATGCCGAGCCCGGGACGCCAAGGGGCTGGCATGTAGGACGCCACGTCGGGCACGGCCAGCAGATCGGGCGAGGCCGGAGTCTGGCCGATGGGCCCGGCGGCGAAGCCGGCGAACCCGGCGCCGTCGGCCATGAGCTGATCCAGCGCCCCGACCGGGACCAACTTGGCACAGGGCTTTCCGTGCATGTCCACGAACATGGCGAAGAGGAATTCGACCTCGTCCTGGCCCAGGGCCCGCTCGAACTCCTCGCGGTTGGACGGGGCGTGGCGCCCGGAGCCGGTGGGTGGGGCCGGGCTCAACACGGCGGACATGTCCATGGCCCATCTCCTCGATTGGGGTCGGCGCTGTCTTGCAACAACGTTGCACCACAGGAAACCATTGTGGGTTACCGCACGGTTACGAAGTGTTGCCTCACCGTTAACACTGAGGGGCTCCCGCTCAGGTGGATGCCGAGGTCATGTTCCGGGTGTGGTCCGTTAACACGGTGGAAACCCGCCCGGTTTCACTTCATGCAACAATGTTTCCCAATGAGTCGGTTTCCCCAACGAGCGGTCCCATTGAGCGAGCCACAATGAGCGAGCCGTCGTCGGAACGGACCGAGCCTTCGTCCGAGCGAGCGACTGTCCACCGCTACGCCCATCGGGCCGCCTACGACCGGGCCACCGTCGATGCCATCTTGGATGAGGGCCTGGTCTGCCACGTCGGCCTCCAGACCGACAAAGGGTTCCCGGTGGTCATCCCGTTGGCCTACGGGCGCCAGGGCGATGTCGTCTACCTGCACGGCTCCGCGGCCAGCAGGTTGTTCCGCAACGCCCGGGGCGACCGGGTCGAGATCTGCATGACCGTGACCATCGTGGACGGCCTGGTCGTTGCCCGGTCCACCTACAACACCGACATCAACTACCGCTCGGTCGTGCTCATCGGCGATGCCACCGAGGTCAGCGACCTCGACGAGAAGGCCCGTGGTCTCGAGGCGCTGGTCGAGCACGTGATTCCAGGCCGGACCGCAGATGCTCGTGTCCCCACCGAGAAGGAACTGCGAGCCACCATGCTGTTGTCGCTGCCCATCGTCGAGGCCTCGGCCAAGGTCAGGACGGGCTGGCCCGAGGATAACGAGGAGGACTACGGCCTGCCCATCTGGGCCGGCGTGCTCCCCATGCGGACCAGCTATGAGTGCCCGTTGCCCGATCCCCAGCTGCGCCACCCGTGGGCCCCCCCGTCCTATGCCGTCGCCTACGCGCGGCCCGGCGTGGGCGTGTCGTAATGGTGTCACCGCTCGAGACCGAGGGCGGGGGCCAGTCGTTCATTCGAGGGCCTGCTGTTCTGCGACGACGGCCGGGACGGTCAGACGATCCCGCTCGCCGGCCGGTGGCCAAAGCCGGCGAGTGAGAGGACAGAGCGCATGTGCGGCGTCATCGGTCTGCTGATCAAGGATCCTGCGCTGGAGCCAGTGCTGGGCCAGATGCTCGAGCCGATGATCGGTGCTCTGGCCGACCGGGGACCGGACTCGTCCGGCCTTGCCGTCTACAGCCGCCCGAGCCCCGGCGACCACCGAGCGTCCGATGGTCCCGAGCCGCCGGTGAGAATCTCGGTGGGGAGCGATGGCGCCGTACCCTGGATGACAGTGTCGGCGCAGGTCGGGGACCGGTTTGGAGGAGCGGTCACCGTGCAGCCGTTCTCCCACGGCGCGGTGATCGAGACCGCGGCCCAGCTGAGCGCAGAGGTGCAGGCCTTCGTGGAGGACCACTGGCCCGCGGTCCGGGTCGTGGCCACCGGCGCTGCCGCAGCGGTGGTCAAGGACATCGGCCGACCCGAGGAGACGTGTCGCCAGATCGGCCTCAGTCGCTGGCCGGGCTACCTTGCCGTGGCCCACACCAGGATGGCGACCGAGTCGGCGGTCACGCTGCTGCACTGCCACCCCTTTGCTCCTGCTCCGGATCTGTGCGTGGTGCACAACGGCTCGTTCTCCAACTACGCCAGCGTTCGCCGCGCCCTGCAGGCCCGCGGGATGGTGTTCGAGTCGGACAACGACTCCGAAGTAGCTGCCCGCCTGCTGGCTGAGCGACTTCGCGGGGGGACGATCTGGAGGAGTCGACCCGCTGGGTGATCAAGGAGCTCGACGGATTCTTCACCCTGGTCATCACGACGGCGACTGCGATGTCGGTGGTACGCGACCCGTTCGCCTGCAAGCCGGCCGTGGTGGCCGAGACCTCGAGGTACGTGGCCGTCGCCTCGGAGTACCGGGCTCTGGCCCATCTTCCCGACATCTCGACGGCCACCGTCTTCGAGCCCCGACCTGCGGAGGTCTACACGTGGACCTGCTGAGCTGCGACCGCCTGTCGGCACGAGAAGTGAACGCCGCGTTGCGGTCGCTGCCACCGGGGTCGTCGGCGCACGTCCTCCAGCCGCGGGGTCGTCACAACCTGGCCGTAGGGCTGGCCGACCCGGTATCGGTCACCATCGAGGGGAATGCCGGGTACTTCATCGGTGGCCTGTGCGGGACCCGGGGCGGCGAAGGTCCCGACATCGTGGTCGACGGCTTCGTCGGCTGGTCGGTGGGCGAGAACCTCATGGGAGGCTCGGTCCGGGTCCAGGGGAGCGCGTCCCAAAGCGCCGGGTCGAGCGCCCGCGACGGGATCATCGCCATCGAGGGCGATGCGTCGCTCCGAGCCGGCATCTCGCTGAAGGGGGGCACCGTGGCCATCGCCGGTGACGCCGGGGCCATGGCCGGGTTCATGGCCCAGGCGGGAACCATCCTCATTGGCGGCGACGCCGGCCACGGGCTGGGTGACTCTTTGTACGAGGCGGTGATCTACGTCGGAGGATCGATCGCCTCTTTGGGCGCTGACGCACGCGAGGAGGAGTTGACCGACGACGACGTGTTGGCGGTCAAGGGGTTGGTGGCGCGCACCGGTTTTGACCACATCGACCCCGACCGGGTCCGGCGGGTGGGGTCGGCCCGGCAGCTCTACCACTTCTCCACCCACCATCACGGGGAGTACTGATGACCACTGTCGACCGCACCGTGGCCCCTGTCGACCGCAGCGTGACCCCCGCCGTGACCAGTGGGACCTTCCCCCCCGATGTCATCGCCCGGATCCACCAGATGGCCGAGAGTGGTCAGTACCCGATCAGGGGGCTGGGGGCGAAGCGCCGGCTTCCGACCTTCGACGACCTCGTGTTCCTGACCGCCTCTGCCTCCCGCTATCCGCTCGAGGGCTATCGGGAGCGCTGCGAGACACGTACTGTGCTGGGCGCTCGTCACGGTGCCCAACCCATTGAGCTCGAGGTCCCCATCACCATCGCGGGGATGAGCTTCGGCGCCCTGTCCGCCTCGGCCAAGGAGGCACTCGGCCGGGCCGCCACCGAGGTCGGCACCTCCACCACCACCGGGGACGGTGGCATGACACCCGAGGAGCGCACCGCCTCCGAGCAGCTCGTCTACCAGGTGCTTCCGTCGCGCTACGGATTCGACCCGGCTGATCTGCGCCAGGCCGATGCGGTGGAGATCGTGATCGGACAGGGAGCCAAGCCCGGCGGCGGAGGGATGCTGCTCGGTCAGAAGGTCAACGATCGGGTGGCAGCAATGCGCACCCTGCCGCCCGGGATCGATCAACGCTCGGCCAGTCGCCATCCGGACTGGGTCGGGCCCGACGACCTCCGCATCAAGATCGAGGAGCTTCGCGAGGCCACCGAGTGGCAGGTACCCATCTATGTCAAGATCGGCGCCACCAGGGTGGACCACGACGTCAAGCTGGCGGTGGCCGCCGGTGCCGACGTGGTGGTGGTCGACGGGATGCAGGGCGGCACGGCGGCCACACAGGACGTGTTCATCGAGCACGCCGGGATACCCACGCTCCCCGCGGTGCGACTGGCGGCGGAGGCCCTGGCCGACATGGGCATGGAAGGGGAGGTCCAGTTGGTGGTGTCGGGAGGTATCCGCTCGGGAGCCGATGTGGCCAAGGCTCTGGCCCTCGGGGCCGATGCCGTCTCGATCGGCGTCGCCGCCCTGGTCGCGCTGGGCTGCAACCGATCCACGGTGACGGTCGACGGCGCCCTGCTCGACGTCACCGGGGACTACCGCTCCATGCACACGAGGCCGGGGCACTGCGCCAACTGCCACACCGGACGCTGCCCCGTGGGCATCACCACCCAGGACGTCGACCTCGAGAGCCGACTGGATGCCGACCGGGGGGCCGAGGAGGTGGCCAACTACCTGCGGGCCATGGCCATGGAGCTCACCGCGCTGGCTCGGGCCTGCGGAAAGTCCGATGTTCACCATCTCGAGCCGGAGGACCTGGCCGCGCTCACGGTAGAGGCCGCGGCCATGGCCAAGGTGCCACTGGCCGGCACCGATTGGATCCCAGGGTGAGGGACAGCGCATCGGTCGTGGTGATCGGGGCCGGCGTGATCGGGTTGAGCGCAGCCCGCGCCCTGGCCGAGCGCGGGGTGGACGACGTGCTCGTGGTCGATCGCAATGTCATGGGCTCGGGCGGCACTGGCCGGTCGAGCGGCGTGGTGCGGTGCCACTACGGCATTCGCTCCCTGGCCGCCATGGCCTGGCGCTCCTTGCCCGTCCTGGCCGGCGGTGTCGACCGGTTGGGCGAGGACACCGGCTACCGCCGCACCGGTTACCTCGTGGCTGTGGGCGAGGCGAACGCCGACGCCCTCTGGGCCAATGTGGCGATGCAGCGGCAGCTGGGCATCGACGTCGAGCAGATCGACCATCTGACCGCCGGTCAGCTGTGGCCCCAGGCCCGCTTCGACGACGTCGCCGCCTTTGCCTACGAGGTACGGGGCGGCTACGGCGACGGCCATCAGACCGCATTGGCCTTCGCTTCGGCCACGCGCCGGAACGGCGTGCGCCTGCGCCAGCACACCCGGGTGGCCGGCGTGCTCGCTCGGAGCGACCGGACCGTCGGCCTGGAGCTGGCCGACGGGGAGCGGATCGATGCCGACCAGGTGGTGGTGGCGGCCGGACCATGGTCGCCGGGCTTGGTGGCGGGAGTGGGGCTCGTCCTCCCCATCCGGACCCAACGGGCGCAGATCCTGCTGGTCGACTCGGCCGCCGACCAACTCGGCCCCATCCCCGTGCTCTCCGACCTGGTCTCGTTGCAGTACGTTCGCACCGAGGGGATCGGCTCTCTGTTGGTAGGGGACAGCGACCATTCGGAGCCCGAGTGGTCCGATCCCGACCGCTACTCCGACCAGGCGGACGATCGCCTGCTGGTGCGGAGCATCGCCAAGTTCGACCATCGCTTCCCGGGGCTGCCCCGAGCACGGCTGCAGTCGACCTACGCCGGATGTTATGACGTGACACCGGACTACAACCCGATCATCTCTGCCACCCAAATCGATGGGCTCTGGATCTGTGCCGGCTTCAGCGGACACGGGTACAAGATCTCCCCCGCCGCCGGCGACCTGGTTGCCGATCTCGTCCTCAGCGGTGAGAGCCGGGTTCCCGACGTCGACCATCGCGATTTCCGATTGCAGCGGTTCGACGACGACGAGTTGCTGGTCAGCGCACACCCCTATGTGGGGGCCGGCCAGATGCGCTGACTCTCGGGCCGCCAGTCCCGGGGTCCGACTGATGGGCGGTCACTGCCCCATCGGCCGTGCTGGCATATATTGCCGCTGTGGCTCCCGTTCGATCGACAGATGGCAAGCAGCCTCGTCGTTCGGCGGCAAAGTCGGCAAAGTCGGCAAAGTCGGCCAAGTCGGCCAAGCGGACGGCGGGCACCGGCAGGCCGGTCGCAGGCAAGCGTGCGGTGGGCCGGCAGGTCACCGGTCAGGTGCAGGTGCGCTCGGGCCAGCTGGTCGAGCCCCGCGGCCGAAGTCGACGAAATCCGAGCACGGAATCTCAGCTGCCCGAGGTCGATGAGGGTGCCAGTGGCAGGGTGGGTTGGGTCATCGCCAATCACGTGCGAAGTCGGCGACAGGACATCGGGCTGAATGTGGGCCAGCTGGCCGAGCGCACCGGCATCTCGAAGGGGATGCTGTCCAAGATCGAGAACGCGCAGACTTCGCCCAGCCTGGCCACCCTCGAACGCCTAGCTGCGGCCCTGGACATGCCGTTGACCTCGTTGTTCCGGGGGTTGGCCGAAGAGCGTGATGCGGTCTTCGTCAAGGCCGACAGCGGGCCCGAGATCGTCCGTCAGGGCACCAGGGCCGGTCACCTGTACCAGCTGCTCGGCACGATGCGGGGTCCGCGCAAGCGCCTGGAGCCGTTGCTGGTCACGCTCACCGAGGTCAGCGAGGTGTTCCCGAGCTTCCAGCACCCCGGCATCGAGCTGTTGTACATGCTCAACGGGGTCATGGAGTACGGCTACGGCAAGCAGCTCTACCGAATGGAGCCGGGGGACACCCTGCAGTTCGACGGGGACATCCCTCACGGGCCGACCGGCCTTGTCAAGCTCCCCATTCGCTTCTTGTCGATCACCTTCTACGGCGACCGAGCCTGACCGACCGGGACTGGCGGGGACGAGACCGCGTCCGATTAACGCGATCGACACGTCGGGGATACGACCAGGAAACCTGGAGTCTGTTTACTAGTAGGCAACAATGTTTCACTGAATCCACTCACGGGGCCGACTGCACCACGATGAGAGAGGGGTCAGATGCCTACCGACCTCGAGCGCTTCCTCGATCAGGACGGGCGCCGTCGCCAGATCGACGAAGTCCGCAACCGGATCGAAGCCGACGGCATCACCTACGTGTACTTCCAGTTCGTCTCGGTCACCGGTCGGGTCATGGGCAAGGGTATCCCCGCCGCCCACTGGTCGTCGGTGGCGGAAAAGGGTTTCCAGCTGGTCTATGGGGCCACGGCCAATCTGTTCACCGACCGCCACGGTGCCTACATCGGCTACGGACCCGAGGCAGCCGAACTGGTGGGACTGCCCGATGTGGAGACGTTCCAGCGTCTGCCCTGGGACCACAAGGTGGCCCGGGTGTTCTGCACGTTGTTCCGCGGCCGCGAGGAGGTCGAGGACCCGGGTGCCCACCTGACCTCGGATTGCCGGGGGAACCTCCACCGCCAGCACGAGCGGTTCACCGCCCAGACCGGGTTCACCCTGCCGCGTGGGCTGCGAGCCCGAGATGATGTGGCTCAAGACCAACCCCGACGGGACGCCGTCGGTCGACGGGATGACCAAGCCGTACTGCTATCACATCGACCAGTTCTCCGAGCTCCAGCCGATCATTCACCGTGTCCTGGAGTACTGCAGCCAGCTGGGCCTCGACATGATCCAAGGCGATCACGAGGATGCGCCGGGCCAACTGGAGCTCAACTTCGCATTCGACGATGCCGAGCTCACCGCCGACCGGTTGACGACGTACCGGCAGGTCTGCCGACAGGTGGGCCGCGAGCTCGGCGCCTTCCCGTGCTTCATGCCGAAGCCCTTCATGGGGGTCTCGGCCAACGGCTGCCACCACAACTTCTCGCTGTGGGAGGGGGACGTGAACGTCTGCCTTCCCGACGGTCCCGACCGGCGCATGCCCGGCAAGACCGGGCTGTTCGCCATCGGTGGTGTGCTCGAGCACCTTCGTGGGTTGACCGCCATCACCGCCCCGACGGTGAACTCGTACCGACGCTTCGCCGACGCAGGATTCTGGGCACCGATCTTCGCCGATTGGGGATTCCAGAACCGGACAACCGCGCTTCGGATCAGTGCGCCGGGGCGCTTCGAGTACCGTTCGGTCGACTCGGCCGTCAACCCCTATCTCTCGATGGCCGGGCTGCTGGCGACGATGGCCGACGGCTTGGAGCGGCGAGTGGACCCCGGGCCACCCGAGGACGGGAACATCTATGACGCCATCGCATCGGGCAAGTCGGTGGAGCGGATCCCTCGCACACTCGGAGAGGCCCTCGACGCCCTTGACGCCGACCCCGTGGTCCGTGAGGCGCTGCCGGGCGACATGTACACGGTGTTCAACCACTACAAGCGGGATGAGTGGGAGCGGTTCATCGGCACGGTCACCGATTGGGACATCGTCGAATACCTCGACATCCTGCCGTGACCGTTCTGCGCCGTCCCTCGACCGGTGTCCGCCGTCGGGCCTTGGTGCTCCAGCATCTATCCGTCGAGCACCCGGGTTCGGTCGGCGTCCGACTGCGAGCGGCGGGCTTCGATCTCGAGACCGTCGAGCTGGATGAGGGCGATGCCGTGCCCGACCTCGAGCGCTTCGACGTGCTGGTGGTGATGGGTGGTCCCATGGACGTTTGGGAGGAGAAGGCCCATCCATGGCTGATCGGCGAGAAGGAGGCCATCCGGTGCTGGGTCCTCGAGCTCGGTCGGCCGTTCGTGGGTATTTGCCTCGGCCACCAGCTCCTGGCCGCAGCCCTCGGTGGCGACGTGGGACCGATGGAGGCCCCCGAGGTGGGCGTGCGGCCTGTCTTCCTGACCGAGGCGGCCGCCGACGATCCTCTGGTGGGACAGCTGCCGTCGACCGTTCGGGCGCTGCAGTGGCACGGCGCAGAGGTCCGCCGGCTCCCGGAGGACGCCACGGTGCTGGCCACCAGTACGGCGTGCCGGGTCCAAGCCTTCCGGGCCGGGGCCTGTGCCTGGGGTATCCAATTCCACGTGGAGGTCCTGCCTTCCACGGTCAAGGAATGGTCGTCGGTCCCCGAGTACCGCCAAGCACTGGCCCATTCGTCCACGGCCACGGTTGAAGGGCTCGAGGCCGCAGTGTCGCAATGGATCGACCACATGGATACGGTCAGTGCCGTCCTGACTGATCACATAGTGGGGGTCGTGACCGGGACCTCGCTCGGGACACCGTCCCGAACGGCCGGGCCGTCGTCCCATCCCCACGTTGGCGTCCAGGCGGCATGGCAACGGTCATGACCACCCACCCGGGTTCCGATGTGGCCGAGGCCGTCCGCACCGGGAACGTGGGGCCATGGCTGGCCGCAGCCGGCATCGAGGCGGTCCATGTCGGCCTGTTCGACTCGTCGGGGGTCCTGCGCCAGAAGCGGCTGTCGACGGCGGCGGCGGTACGTGCCTTCCAAGACGGATGGAGCTTCATCGACGCCATCGACTGGTGGGACGCGGCCGACGGGACCTGGCGGGGCGGCGGGTCGACCCACCAACCGGCGGCGGTCGACCTCGACAGCGGTCGCCCCTATCCCTTCGAGCCTGATGCCTTGTTGTTCCTGGCCGACTTCGCCGACCCGTTGGCCGGGCTGTCGCCGCGGGCCCAACTGGGCAGCATGGCCGCTCGCGCCGGGGCGGCGGGGTTGGTGGCCGAAGTGGGGTGGGAGTACGAATGCATCGTGCTCGCCGGGCCGGCCGACGACATGGCCCAGATGGCCGAGCCCGAGCCGGCCATGACGGCCAACCGATGCTGGTCGGCTCGAACCCTGGCTACCGAGGCCCACACCGTGCGTGACCTGACCGAGGTGTTGACCGCCGGCGCCGTTCCGCTCGACCACTGCTGCGCCGAGTTGGGGCCGGGCTGCCTGGAGTTGGCCACCGCCCACGCCAGACCGGTCCGGTCGGCCGACGACGCCGCGCTGGCCAAGCTGTACACCAAGGCATTCTTCGACCAGCAGGGCCGGACGGCCACCTTCATGGCCCAGGTGGCCGAGGGCCTCCCTGGCCTCGGCGGCCATCCCAGCCTCTCGCTCCGCTCGCTCGACGACGACCGCCCGCTGCTCGCCGGAGCCGACGGCGGGCTCAGCGCCACGGCCCGATCGGCGGTGGCCGGCGTGGTCACGCTGCTTCCCGAACTGTTCGCCATGGTGGCCGCCAACCCCAACGCCTACCGCCGCTTCGCACCCGGGAACTGGGCGCCGGCCAGCGCCACATGGGGCATCGGCAACTACAGTTGCGCCCTCCGGGTCGTTCCCGGACCGCCGGAGCATGCCCGCCTGGAGCTGCGCGCCCCCGGTGCCGATACCAGCCCCCACCTGTGCCTGGCCATGTTCCTGGGTGCCGCCGTCTGGGGTATCGAGCAGGGGCTCGAGCCCCCGCCCCCGGTCGACCCTCCGGGCGACGGTCGGCTGGTCACGGGGCCCACCCGCTTTCCGCGCACGGTGGCCGAGGCCGCTGATCGATTCCTCGACAGTCCGGTGGCGGTCGATCTCTTTGGTCAGGCCTTCGTATCCCATCACGCCGGCGCCTGTCTGGCCGAGGACGAGGCGTGTCGCCCGCTGGTGCCCGTCGGCGAGCGTCGTCGGTACCTGCTGCAGGCGTGAAGGGGCCGAAGCACACGCCGGCCACTGGCGACCCGATGGGATAAGACGGCCGGCCCGGATGGGGGATTGGGAGGACGAAGCGCGGTGATCGAAACAGAGACCGAAGCCTGGGAGCTCGAGCTGCACGATGAGGACGTGGAGCGCTTCGGCACCGACGGCTTCATCGTGTGCGACCGGATCATCGATCCGGCGACGATCCCGACTCTCTTGGCGTCGTTCGAGGACCTCTTTGCCGGCCGGTTCGAGACCGGCCTTCAGCCCGACGAGTGGAACTGGCGACCGGGCCGTGACTCGCCCGACCTGACCCGCCAGATCTGTAACGGCTGGAAGTCGGACCGGACGGTCGCCGCCACCGTGCTGCGGGCCGACATCGGGCGGGCCTGTGCCACCCTGGCCGGCTGGGCCGGGACCCGGCTCAGCCAGGACAACGTGTTGTGGAAGCCGGGCGGCGGGCGGGCCCTCGGCTTTCACCAGGACTCGAGCTACGAGCAATGGGCGGACCCGCCCGACTGGGTGAGCTGCTGGATCGCCCTTGACGACACCACGGCCGCGGGGGGAACGGTCGAGTACGTCCGTGGCTCGCACCGGTGGGGCGCGTCGGACATGATCGAGCAGTTCCATGGTCCGGCCGACCCCGATCGTGAGCTGCGGACGGCCGCCAAGCGTGCCGGGGTCGAACCCGAATGCGTGCCCGTCGAGGTGGCCGCGGGAGGAGGTGCCTTCCACTTCGGTTGGACGTGGCACGGATCCAATGTCAATGGGTCGGATGTGCCCCGGCGAGCGTTGGTGGCCCACTGCATGTCTTCGGATACCCGGTTCCACCCCACCGTGACAGGAGGCATCTACAGCCGATACAAGCGGTTCGGTGACCTCGAGATGGACGAGAGCCATTTCCCGATCACGTGGCGGCGAGACGGGTACCGATCACCGTTCGTCGACCCCTACGTCAACCGGAGGATCGGGTGGGGTGGGTCACCGCCCGGAGCGGGACCCACCTAATTGGCGTTCTGAGCCCTGACCATGGGCGGTCGGAGCTGCGGCGACCGAGGGCTCATGACCGGGCCCATGTGGGCTGCTGGCGATCGGGCACCGGCGGGGGAAGGTCCCGCGATCTCCGCCCGCTGGGCACCCTGAGAGGTGCCGGGGCGGTCAGGATCGGCAGGGCGGCCAACGCGGTGGTCCGTTCCCGGATGCCCTGCCCGAACAGGCGCCCGAACCGCCGCCGTCGCGCCGAGCCAAGGACGATGGCGTCACAATCATGGGCTCGTGCAGCGTCGGCGATGACTCCGGCGACGTTGAAGCACGTGGCACGGGCCAACGAGCCGGAGGTCTCCACGCCCCCCTCAGTGAGCTCTCGTACCGCCCCTTCGACGAGGCGAGACGCCTCCGTCCCGGTCAGCTTGGTCATCCCTCGTCCACCCACCTGGAACTGGTTGACGTGGACGACATGGACCGAGGCACCGTCCCGCTGGGCGAGGGCGCTGGCGAAACTGAGGGTCACAGGGCACGATGCCGAGTCGTCGATGGCTACAAGCAGTCGCTGGAACATGGCGTTTCTCCGTTCGAGGGCAGCATCCCCGGCCTGCCGTCCCTGTTTCCTTTGTTTCAACCATGTTAACTCCCAGCTGACAAAGGTCAAATATTCCCCAATCACCCCGATGGTCCATCACCGCGTACTGACCCGACCGGCTTCACGGGCCGCAGTCCGGCTGACCCCTTGACTCCGTCGACCTCGCTGACCCCTGCCCAACGGCGCTTATTCGTGAACTCTCAGGCTCTTATTTACTTCTCAGGTAAATAAGAGCACACTGTGAGGCGATGCGCATTCTGATCATTGAGGACGAGGAGCACCTGGCCGCGGCGGTGGCCCGGGGCCTCGAGGCAGAGGGATTCACGGTCGACACCGCCCTCACCGGAACCGACGGCCTCCGGCGGGCCCGCGAGCACGGCTACGACGTGATCGTGCTCGACATCTTGTTGCCGGGCAGCAACGGGTTTCAGGTCTGCGCCACGCTTCGGGCCGAGGGGAATTGGGTCCCGATCCTCATGTTGACGGCGAAGGACGGCGAGTTCGACGAGGCCGAGGCGCTCGATACCGGCGCCGACGACTTCTTGTCCAAACCGTTCTCGTTCGTGGTGCTGGTCGCCCGGATCCGGGCGCTCCTGCGGCGGGGCCGCCGGGAGCGCCCGTCCATCCTCAGCGCCGGCGAGCTCACCTTGGACCCGGCCGAACACCGCTGCCGGCGGGGTGAGACGGTGATCGACCTCACCCCTCGCGAGTTCTACCTTCTCGAGTACCTCCTGCGCTTCGCGGGCGAATCGGTATCGAAGAAGGACATCATTTCCCATGTCTGGGGAGAAGGATTTGAAGGTGATCCCAACATCGTCGAGGTCTACGTCGGCTACCTCCGACGGAAGATCGACCGGCCGTTCAACAAGCATTCCGTCGAGACGGTCCGAGGCATCGGCTACCGGCTCGCGGCCAACGGTGGCTGATTCCCACAGCCGTCCCTCAGATGGGTCCTCCGGGCAGGCCACCGCCGGAAACGGCGCGCCCGGCGATCGCCTGGCCGATCGCTCGACTGGGAGTCGCGGCGCCACCTCGAAGCGGCGCGCCCCGATGCTCTGGTCCATCCGGGTCCGGCTCACGCTGGCCGCGCTCTTGGTCGTGTTGGTGACCCTCGCCGTGGGGGGCGCCGCCCTGGTCTGGCTCCTGCACACCTCCCTGACCAACGGGCTGGTCAACTCGGCCACGGCCGAGGCGACCAACGTGGGCGGCCTGATCAGCCAGGGCCCCATTCCCACCGAGCTGCCCGTCCTCTCCGGGACGGCCGTGCAGGTGGTGGACGCAAGCGGCCAGGTGGTGGCCTCGTCGACCGCCCTACGGGGCCGGACCGCGGTGGCGTCGGTTCGTCCTCCGGTGGGGACCCACGTGCTGGTGCCGGCCGGGGTCCCGTTGCCCGGTGAGGACCACAACGGCATCACCGTGGCCACCACGGTGGCCACGTCCCAGGGGAACCTCACGATCTACGCGGTGTCGTCCCGAAGCCAGTCCGAGGACTCCGTGCACGACCTGGAGCTCGCCCTGGCCATCGTCCTGCCCATCCTGGTCGTGGTCTCGGCCGTTCTGGTCTGGGTTCTGGCCGGGCGGGCGCTCCGGCCGGTCGAGTCCATCCGGCGTGAGGTCTCGGACATCTCGGTGAGCGACCTGCACCGGCGCGTCCCCGTGCCTCCGGTGGACGACGAGATCGCCAGGCTGGCCAGCACGATGAACGCCATGCTGTCCCGGCTCGAGACGGCCACCGATCGTCAGCGGCAGTTCGTGTCCGACGCCTCCCACGAGCTGCGCAGTCCGTTGGCCACGGTGATCACCCTGCTCGAAGTGGCGCGGGCGCGCCCCGACCGCGCCGACTGGCCGTCGGTGGCGGCGACGGCCGAGGTCGAAGCGGGTCGCCTCGGGCACATCGTCGACAACCTGTTGCTGCTGGCCCGGAGCGACGAGGGCCATCTGGTCCGCGGGCACGAGCCCGTCGATCTCGACGAGCTGGCCCTGACCGAGGGGGAACGGCTGAAGGCCCAGGGTCGGGTGCTCGTCGACCTGCGAGGGGTGGGTGCGGGCCGGGTCCTCGGGGACCGCGAGCAACTGGGCCGGGTACTCCGCAACCTGGCCGACAACGCCGAGCGCCACGCGGCCAGCACGGTGTCGTTCGAGGTGGCCCGCACCGACGGGTACGTCGACGTGGTGGTGGCCGACGACGGCCCGGGGATTCCGGTCGATGAGCGAGAGCGGGTCTTCGAGCGTTTCGCCCGGGCGGACCAGGCCCGAGACCGCCCCGCCGGGGGCGCCGGGCTCGGGTTGGCCATCGTGGGCGAGGTGGTGTCCGTTCACGGTGGGTCGGTCGCGGTGGCGGACAGCGCGGTTGGCGCACGGATCGTGGTGCGGCTTCCGGCCGAGCCCGACGAGGACTGAACCATGGCCCTATTCCCTGACTTCGGCAAGGATCGGGTTGACTTGAGTCCGTGCGTCGTCCCGGCGTGCGGAGGGGGTGAGTCGCTCCAACCCAGCGATAGATACTGAGCGGTTCCTGAGGACAAATTCCCCGGGACGGTGGTCGGGCGGGGAGACTGACCCCATGCAACAGTTCCTTGAGCACTGGGGCTACCTGGCCGTCTTCGTGCTCACCGTGCTCGAGTCGGCCTGCATCCCCATCCCGTCGGAGGTCACCCTCGGGCTCGGCGGTGCACTGTCCTCGGCTGCATTCCAGTCCGGTTCGTCCACCCACCTGGACCTCGGGCTCGTGATCCTGGTCGGCATCCTGGGCTCTGTGATCGGATCCCTGGTCGCCTATGTGGTCGGGCGAACCGGGGGACGACGGCTGGTGGACCGCTATGGGAAGTACGTCCTCCTTACCCACGCAGACCTCGATCGGGTCGAGGCGTGGTTCGCGCGACGCGGCGAATGGATTGTTCTGTTCGGGTCGCGTCATCCCGGTGGTGCGAACGTTCATCTCGCTCCCCGCCGGGATGGCCAAGATGAACCCTCTGCGTTTCGTCGCTCTCACTACGATCGGCTGCGCGGCGTGGGTGGCGGCGCTGTCGGTCATCGGTTACGAGGTGGGCGGTCAGTGGCAGTCGGTGACCAAGGGCTTCAGCGACGCCAGCTATGTCGTCGCCGCCATCGCCGTCGTGATCGTCGCCGCCTTCGTGTGGCATCGGCTGCGGGCCGTCCGACGCGAGGCTGGTTCGGGGACGTCCGGTCACGGTCACCGGGCTAAGCCGGTTGTCCAACCCTCAGGCCCTGTGGGTATCCCCAGACAGCCCCAACGGAGAGGGTAGCTGCGTGCTGACGTACGTTCAGGCCATCGTGGTCGGGATCATCCAGGGGGTCAGCGAGCTGTTCCCGGTGTCGAGCTTGGGGCACTCCGTGTTGTTGCCGGCTTTGTTCGGCTGGCACAACCTGGTCACCGACCAGTCCCAGGGCGAGTCGTTCTATCTGGCCTTCGTGGTCGGGCTGCACGTGGCCACCGCGCTCGCCCTCATCGCATTCTTCTGGCGGGACTGGGTGCGGATCATCGGCGGGTTCTTCGTGACCCTTCGGACGCGCCGGATCGAAACGCCCGACCAGCGCATGGCCTGGATGCTCATCCTGGCCACCATTCCGGTCGGCATCGCCGGGGTCCTGTTCGAGCACCAGTTCCGGACGCTCTTCGCCAAACCAGAAGCTGCGGCCGTCTTTCTCACCATCAACGGGTTCATCCTGGTCGGTGCCGAGCTGCTCAAGCGACGGACTCGCTCCACCACGCTTGATTCGAGGGACTCGTCGCCGGCACCAGCTGGCAGCGGAGGCGCCAAGTATTGCTGTCGCGTCGGCCGATGCAACCGCCGCGGCCACAACGGCAAACAGAGGAACAGGAGCAACCGGAGCACCGGGCGACACAGGAGCATCGGGCGACACGGCCACGGCCTGGTCGACCGCGACGGCATCGAAGTCGGAAGAGCCGGGACGGAACGTGGCCACGCTCAAGTACCGGGAGGCGGTCGTGATCGGGAGCGCCCAGATCCTGGCTCTGTTCGCCGGGATCAGCCGTTCGGGCGTGACCATGGCTGCCGGTCTGGCCCGAGGCCTCAGCCACGAGGACAGCGGCCCGGTTCTCCTTCCTCCTGGCCACCCCAGTGATTCTCGCCGCGGGGGTCCTCAAGATCCCCGATCTGTTCGGTCCGCTCGGCAACGGGATCCGCGGCCAGATCCTGGCCGGAAGCCTGGCCGCCGCCATCGCCGCCTACCTGTCGGTGCGGTTCCTGATCCGCTGGTTCACGACGAGGACGCTGTGGCCATTCGCGGCCTACTGCCTGGCCATGGGCACAGCCATGATCGTCTACTTCGCGTGATTCCCTGGCCCACTGGTTCCCGGCACGGGTTTGACTCCCGGCTCGGCCTGCCGCCGTGCCTGCCATAAGCCGGTCGGCGCCGGGACAGCCGCCGCCTGCTGCCGGCGCCGCCCGATGCGGGCGTAGAGTCAGGTCATGAAGCTGAGTGGCTCCGAGACGGTGTTCGCCCTCATCATGGCGTGCCTCTTCGGCCTGATCGGCTACCGACTGTCGGAGAGCTTTCGGAAGCTCACCGGGAGGACGCCCTGGGGGATGTCCTCGATTCTCTGGGGCTTCATCTGGTTCCTGTCGCTGTTGCTCGGGCTCGTCCTCTACCTGATCGCTCGGGCGACGACCAAGGTGAATCCCGCGGCTGGGGCAACAGCCCCGGTGAATCGGCCCGGTCGGCCGTCGGGCGCGCCCGGTCCGGCCCAGAGGGGGACCGGGCTCCCCGGTCGGTACCCGAGCAGGGTCGCTCCCGGTGACGAGGGGCTCAGGCCGTCCGTCCCCGGTCCCTCGCCGGTCGCCGATCCTTCGGCAGCTGCCCCCGCCCCGGCGGTCCCGCCAGCCCCGACTGTCCCGGCCGTGTCGCCCCCGATGTGGCACCCCGATCCGAGCGGCCAGTTCGAGTACCGCTGGTGGGATGGAGAGAAATGGACATCGAAGGTGGCCCGAGATGGCGTCCAGCTCGACGACCCGGGCAACGACGTCGGTGGCGGTCGGACCTGACGTCGAAGGTCAACGGGCCAGCACGACCTTGAGCGCGCCGGTGTCCGATGCCCGTGCGAAGACGTCGTAGGCCTCCACCATGTCGACCAGGCCGAAGTGATGACTGATCAACCGCTCGGCCTCGATCTGGTGGGCGGCGACCAGCCGCAGGAGCGTGGGGGTGGAGTACGTGTCGACGAGCCCGGTGGTGACGGTCAGGTCGCGGTCCCATAGAGACTCGAGGTGGAGCGTGGCCGGGCCTCCGTGGACCCCGATGTTGGCGACGTGGCCACCGGGCCGGACGAGCTCGGTGCAGAGCTCGAAGCTGGCGGGCACACCGACCGCCTCGATGGCGACGTCGGCCCCCAGACCACCGGTGAGCTTCCGTACCTCCGCCACCGCGTCCTCGTGCCCGTTGTTGAGGGTGACGTCGGCGCCGAAGCGCTTGGCCGCATCGAGCCGCGTATCGGCGAGATCGATGGCCACGATGTGGCTGGGGGAATAGAGCATGGCGCTCACAATGGCCGACAGGCCGATGGGGCCCACGCCCACAACGGCCACGGTGTCACCTGGCTGCACCCTGCCGTTCAACACCCCGACCTCGTAGGCCGTCGGGAGGATGTCGGCAAGCATGAGGATCTCCTCATCGCTCGTTCCCTCGGGCACCGGGTAGGTGGAGGTGTCGGCGAACGGGACCCGAACCAGCTCGGCCTGGGTGCCGTCGATGAGGTGCCCGAGTATCCATCCACCCCCTCCGGCGCACTGGCCGTAACGGCTCTCCCGGCAGAACCGGCAACGCCCGCACGACGTGATGCACGAGACGAGCACGCGATCACCCGGCGCGACGGTCGTTACCCCGCGGCCCACGGCGGTCACCGTGCCAACGGCCTCGTGGCCCAGAATTCGCCCGCGCTCGACCTCGGGGACGTCGCCTTTCAGGATGTGGAGGTCCGTCCCGCAGATCGTTGTGGCATCTACCCGGACGATCGCGTCGGTGTCGTCGTGGATCACGGGGTCAGGGACGTCCGACCACTCGCTCGATCCCGGTCCCCCATAAACAAGTGCTTGCATGGATCTGGTCCTCTCGTGTGGTCCGGCTTGCATCCAGCGTGCACACCGATGGGTCGGAGCCGCTAGGGGCAAAGGTCCTCAAGACGAGCCGGCCTGGAAGGGACCTTCGGCCCTGTCACCCAATCGGCGGTCGGCCCATTGTGGAGGTGAGCCAAGCGAACAAGGAATGATGCAATGGTGAAGCCCAAGGGCCGAGCGTGTGCCTCCGAGCTGAAAAGGAACGGCGAACCTCGCGACCAGTACCCCGATGAACTGGCCTGCGACATCACCACCAGACATGGGCTCAGGCTCCATGTTCGGCCGATCCGGCCCGACGACGCCGGACGGCTTGTCGCCTTCCACCAGCATCTTTCGTTACGCTCCGTCTATCGACGCTTCCTGTACGTACACAAGACCCTGTCGGTCGATGAGATCGAGCGGTTCACCCACGTCGACTATCTCGATCGGCTGGCGCTCATCGCCGAGGACGGTGATCGGTTGGTCGCGGTCGGCCGCTACGACCGAACCTCGGGCACCGCAGAGGCAGAGGTGGCCTTCGTGGTGGCCGACGAGTACCAGCACCATGGCATCGGCACGCTCCTGTTGGAGCAGTTGGCCAAGGCGGCCTGGCAGCGCGAGATCACCACGTTCGTCGCCACAACCTTGGCCGAGAACCGGGAGATGCTCGACGTGTTCTTCGACTCCGGATTCCCGGTGACGACCACCATGGAGGAGGGCATCGTCAGCGTTCGCTTTCCTATCGAGCCGGACGATGCCTACAAGGCCGCCCGGCTCACCCGGGCCATGAGCCGTCTGGCCGATGAGGACATCAAGTTGTCATGCTGATCGTCAGCGGGGGGACGGCGGAGCTCGAACACGAGCGGGCCGGCCACCCGGAACGGCCCGAGCGAATTGCCGCGGCCATGGCCGGAGTGGGTGACCTGCACCTGGGCGAGGAGCTCGAGGTCCTGCCCGCGTTCGTAGCCGGTCGCGCCGAGCTGGCCCGGGTACATGCCCCCCACTACCTCGACGAGCTGGCCGCGTTCAGCGAGAGCGGCGGGGGCGACGTCGACCCGGACACGTACGCCACCGTCGACTCGTGGTCGGCCGCCCGCAGGGCGGCAGGAGCCGGGCTAGTCGCCATCGATGCGTTGCGACGGCACGACGACGGGGTGGCCTTCGTCGCCGCCCGCCCGCCCGGCCATCATGCGCTCCGGGATCGTGCCCTCGGGTTCTGCCTGCTCAACAACATCGCCGTGTCCGCCGCGGCCCTGACCGACGAGGGGGAGCGCGTGCTCATCGTCGACTGGGACGTCCATCACGGCAATGGCACCCAGGCCATCTTCTGGGATGACCCGTCCGTCTTGTACGTGTCCACCCACCAATGGCCGCTGTTCCCGGGGAGCGGGACAGCCGGCGAGATCGGCGGCCGGCCGGCTCGGGGCAAGACCGTCAACGTCCCCCTTCCCGCCGGAGCCACCGGCGACGTGGTGCGGCGAGCGATCGTCGAGGTGGCCGGACCGGTCATCGACCGGTTCGACCCCACCTGGGTGCTGATCTCCGCCGGGTTCGACGCCCATCGGGCCGATCCACTGGCGGACCTGGCCCTTTCGAGCGGCGACTTCGCCGACCTGGCCGACCTGGTCGCCGGCTTTGCGCCGCGGCCGGGCCGGGTCATGCTCTTCCTCGAGGGCGGCTACGACGCCGCCGCCCTGCGCACCTCGGTGGCTGCGACCCTGGGTCGGCTCCTCGGAGCCGGCGATCCACCCGAGGCCCCCACACACGGGGGTTCCGGAGCCGAAGCAGTGGAACGGGCCGGCACCGAGTGGGCCGAGGCCTTCGAGCAGGCCGAGCAGCTGGACGAGACCGAGGAGGCCCACCCATGACCACGGGCCGGACCATCGCGGTCGGCTTTGCCGGATCGCCGGACGCCCGCGGCGCGCTTCGCTGGGCATTGGGCGAGGCCAAGCAAACCGGGGCCGATGTGGTTGTGGTCCACGCCGTCGGACTGCTCGAGCACACGGTTGGCCGAGCCGAGGCCGACGGGCTCGAAGCGGCCGTGGGGGAGCTCGTCGACGAGATCGGGATCGATCCCGGTCGGGTGCGGGTGACCTTCAGCGACGGCGATCCGTGCTCGGCCCTGGCTCGTGCCAGTCGTGCCCCCATCGGCGCCGATCTGCTGGTGGTCGGGTCTCGCGGACAGGAGGCGCACGCCGGGCTGCTCATCGGCAGCACCAGCCTCGAGCTGGCCGACCACGTCACCGTTCCGCTGGTGATCGTTCCGACCGACGAGAGGAGCACAGAGGCGTGACCCCGGGGGAGGGTTCGCCGTCGGGCTCCACCATCGTGGTCGGCGTGGACGGGTCGGAGGGATCATTGGAGGCCCTGCGATGGGCGGGGAGACAGGCGACGCTCACCAGGGCATCGCTGCACGTGGTCACGGCCTGGGCGTTTCCCGAGCATCGCACGCCGTTCGGGATCGTCTTCGACCTGGAGTCGATCGCCGATCCGACGGCCCGGGCCCGCAAGGAGCTCGACCGCGCCATCACGGCCACCCTCGGTAGCCACACGGACTTCGAGGTTCGAGCCGACGTCGTCCCCGGAGATGAAGCCCCCGTCCTCTTGGACGCGGCGCGGGGTGCCGACCTGCTGGTGGTGGGCAGTAGGGGCCTCGGCTCCTTTGCCGGCATGGTGCTCGGCTCGGTGAGCGAACGGTGCGTCAGGCACGCCGAATGCCCTGTCGTCGTCGTTCGGGGCCCCAAGTAGCCGCGACCAGCTCCGTGCTGCTTTCCGTCATAGGAATGACTCCGTGCTCATTGCCGTCATAGGGATGACTCCGTGCTGCTTTCCGTCATAGGGATGACTCCGTGCTCATTGCCGTCATAGGGATGGCCATCGCCTTTGGGCTCGTCAACGGCGTCCATGACGCGGGCAACGCCATTGCCGCACCCGTCGTGACCAGGGCGCTGCGGCCGGCATCGGCGGTGACGCTCGCCGCCTGCTTCCATGTGCTCGGGGCCCTGTTGGTCGGGACCGCGGTGGCGGCCACGGTGGCGGGAATCATCGCCGTTCCGAACAGCCAGATCCTGGTGGTGCTCGGCGCCGCCGTCACAGGTGCCTTGGCCTGGAACTTGCTCACCTTGTGGTGGGGCCTGCCGTGCAGCTCCGGCCACTGCCTGGTCGGAGCGCTGGCGGGAGCCGCCCTGGCCGAGGGCGGGGTGGATGCAGTCCGCTGGGGCGGGTTGAACGGGGTCCGACCGGTGGGGGTCGTCGGCTCGCTGATCTGGCTGTTCTTCTCCTCGGCCGTTTCGGTGCCGCTGGCCATCGTGGCCATCCGCGTCGCCCGGCGGGGACTCCGGAGGGCCACTCGGGCGGTCGCCGCGCCGATCCGCCGGGGGGAGGTCCTCACGACCGCCTCGCTGGCCTTCGCCCATGGCTCGAACGATGCGCAAAAGACAATGGGCCTGGTCACCCTGGCCCTGGTGGCGAGCGGACACCTGGCCCAGTTCATCGTGCCCCTCTGGGTCGTCCTGGTTGCGGCCGCGGCCCTCACGCTGGGCACCGGGCTTGGGGGGTGGCGGGTGGTACGGACCCTGGGTCGGCGCATCTACCCCCTGCGGTCCCTCGACGGGTTGACCAGCCAGGGGACGGCATCGGTCATCGTCCTGGCCGCCTCCGTTGCCGGCGCGCCGGTCAGCACCACGGATGTCGTCGCCCCAGCCGTGGTCGGGGTGGGAGCGGGCGAGCGGTGGCGTCATGTCCGGTGGCGCGTGGTCCAAGAGATCGCGCTGGCATGGCTGGTGACGCTTCCCGTTGCCGCCATCCTGGGTGCGGTGGCGCTGCCCGTGTGGAGGTGGGTCGGATGAGGCGCTGGTTCCTGCCCGAGGAAGTGGATCTGCTGGGCCTGCTCAGCCGTCAGGGGGACCTGGTCGCGGCCGGGATCGACGCCTTTTCGGACTGGTCGCACGGAGACGTCGAACGGGGAGGCCAAGTGGCGCTCTACGATCGCCGCGCCGACGAGGCCCGGCGGGACGTGCTGATGGCCGTCAAGCGGTCATTCGTCACGCCCATCAGCCCCGAGGACGTCTTCGAGCTCTCCGAGCGGATCGGCACCATCGTCACGGCGGCCAAGAACACGGTGCGTGAGACCCGTCTCGTGGCCATGTCCCCCGATGCGCCCATGGCCGACATGGCCGATCTGATCGGGCTCGGTGTGCGCGACCTGGTCGGCGCGTTCCCCGACATGTCCCGGAGCCCCGACCGGGCCACGGAGGCCGCCGATGCTGCCGTCCAGCGACTCGAGGCCATCGAGCGGGTCTACGACGAGGCGATGTCCGCCCTCCTCGACCTGGCCGACGTCCGAGAGCTCAGCGGCCGGCGCGAGCTCTACCGGCGCTACGTCCGCATGGGGGACGCCGTCGAGCACACCGCCCGTCGCGTCTGGTACGCGGTGGTCAAAGAGCAGTGATGGGCTGACCGGCGGGTGAGCCGTGGAATGACATCGTTCCTCCGACTCGTCCCTGGTCTTTGGTGACACGGCTGGGGCAAGGCTGTAGTCGCTTCGACTACGTCGATTGGGGCTCCGGTCGGACCGAGCTGTGGAGGCGGCCCGAAAGGGGACCCAACGCCACTAGGTCACGCAATGACAGGGAGCGCTCGACCATCCTCCGGTCGGGGAGGGCGGCGCGCAGCTGCCGGGCACGGTCCGTGAAATCGGCTCGATCGGTCAGAGGGAAAAGGACCAGGATCTCGTTCCGCCCGGTAATGAGCGGGAGGGGAAGGCGATTCTCGTCCCCGGCGAGTGCGGCGCGTACGTGGTGTAGGCCCAGATCCGCCTCCGACACATGGTCGCCTCCCGACCGGGAGCCAAGGCTGGTGATGGCTAAGGCGGGAATGGCCGGTGGCCTTCGCAAGCCGAATCGAGAGCTGTACACATCAGCGAGCATGGTGATCGAGTCGTGCAGGGGCTGGACGCTGCTTCCCGGGACATGCTTCCACTGCACCGGGACCTCGGCGATGGAGAGCCCTAGGCCGTGCGCTCGGGCCAGCACGACGACGTCGAAGGCGAAGCGGTCAATGGGGACAAGGTGGAACAACAGCCGGGCTGCCTCGCTGCGAAAGGCCTTGAACCCACACTGCGTGTCGAGGAAGTCGAGCTTGGTGCCGGCCGTCACCAGGCGGTTGAACAGCCGGCCCATCAAGAGCCGCATCATGTACCGGCTCTCGACCATGGAGTCCGGGAGGGAGCGGGACCCGATGGCAGCGTCGTTCGTCCCCAGGCGGTCAAGCAGTAGGGGGATGGCTCGGGGGTCGATGGCCATGTCCGCGTCCATGTAGGCGGTCGACTCACCGCGGGCCACCTTGACACCGGCTCGGATGGCTGCTCCCTTGCCGTGGTTGGACGGCAGCCGGATGACGCGGTGATGGGGGAGATCGGCCAGCAAGGATCGGGCCTGTTCCGCGGTCGCGTCCTCGCTTCCGTCGTCGACCACGATGACCTCCGTGCAGTCGGGATCAACTGCTCCCGCTCGGATGGCGAAGCGAAAGCGTTCGAACCCATCAGCCAGTCGGTGGGCCTCGTTGTAGGCAGGGACGACGACGCTCAACCGGAGCGGGGTCTTCGGGCGCGCCGAAGCGGAAAGAGAACGAGCTGGATCGATCGGCGTGCAGGACAGCTTAGAACGCGCGGAAAGGACAAATCATCGGACGCGATCGATGGCAAGCCGTGAGGACCTATTCGGTCTCATCGCAGACTGCCAACTCGCCGAGGCTGTTGTCCGGGCCCGCTTCCGGCGCCGATTCGATCGTTTCCGCATGGCAGCCAGGGACGGTACATGTGGCCTTCTGCACAGTTGCGATCTTCTTGGTGGTCGGACTGTACGTATAGAAGACAGTGCCGGAAGCTATGGCATCGAACACATCGGCAACCGTTACTTTCTTGAGTGGATCCTCCGCGTTGCCCCGGATCCCAACGCTGGTGATGTGTCGGTGGTCGTCCTCGGCAATGGTGATGCACAGGATCATTCGTGACTGTTGAGTCCTCTCTCTCGCCACTTCGATCCTCCGAGACGCGTTGGTTGGATCCTACGTTCGACACGTGCAGCGTTCGCCAGAACACTAATTGTAATAATCATGCGCTATATCCATAATATCGTGCGCCTTATCTAGAACAAATGGGGCTGCAGGCAACGCGCTCAGATAGCTCAAGAGTCGTGACCGTCAAGAACGGCGCCCAACTTCGAGTCAAGAACAGTGCCCAACCTCGAGTGCCGGAGCTACCTCTGCAACAAGGCCCACGAACTCGATCCCGGTCGATCTGGCCGACGGTCGAATGGAAAGAGGCGCTTGACGCCGCGGAAGGACTACCCGCAATGCGGCAACACGTCGAGGTTGTTGTCCGTCATCTCGTCGGGATCAGACCGGATGGTCTCCGCCGTGCAATCGAAGAATCGGCAGGTTGCCCGCTCGACGGAGAGCGCGGTGGCCATGCCCGGACGATGGGTGCAAAACGACTGTCCTGTTTCCAAGGCGCCGAGGACCTCGCCAATTGACATCTCTCTTGATGGCACACCAACGGTGCCGACGCCCACGCTGACGACGTGCCGATGGGGACCCTCGGTAATGACCCACTCGATCGTCTGGGGGTCTGCCGCTCGTGTCGGCGACCGAGGAAGCCTTTCTCTGGCGACATTGGTTCCCCTTGCCGGCCCGCGGCGACGGCCGCTGACCGAAAGCGGTGCTTTCGAATGCCTCAGATGAACGAACATGATGGCTTACCCTTCCGTTATGCAGCCGGGGTCGTTGAGACGAGCGACGTATAGGCCACGACATTCGAGAGGTAACTTCCTGTTGCACTGTCGAACGTCCCACCACAGGTGATCAGCTGGAGGGCGCTGTAGCCGTGAGGGCCATAGACTTGTTGATCTGGAAACTGATCCTTCGGGTACATCGCTACAGTGCTGACCGCGAAGTGGGCGACCACTCCGTCGGCCAAAGTGACATCGACCTGATCCCCGGGCATCAGGGTGCGTAACTGGAAGAAGATCGCCGGGCCCTGATACGAGTCGACGTGCCCGAGGATGACCGCTGAGCCGTACTGACCGGGCGATGGCCCGGGCTGAAACCATCCCGGTTGTTGGAAGTCAGTTGGCACCTGGACGGTTCCATCGGGGTTGAGCCCCAGTGTGCCCAGGGACACAGACATACCAAGCGCGGGGATATCGAGCTCAACCGGCGTCGATCTCGCCACTTGCAGAGCGGCCGGCGTCGACACCGTGGTTGCGGTGGTCCCAGCTGTCGTTGCCGGACTCCCAGATGTGGGGACTCCTCCGGAGGTGGTACTCACCTTCGAATGAGTCAAGGCCGTGCCACCGAACACCGACGGCATTCGTAGGGGGTCGATGCCCGGGGTGGGAATAGCAGCCGCGGCCGACGATGGCCCTGCCAATGAGTGCTGGTGTCCGCGAAGGCCCACCGTCAGGAATCCAGCGGCAACGAGCACCAGGACGGCGGCCAGAGCCCACCAGCGCACTCCGCCTCCTCTCGGGTTCCCAGGCAATGCCGTCGGGCTCATTCATCCTCGCCCGGCTTACCCCCGCTCGTGGTCGTCCCCATGAGTAGTGACCGGCTCCGGCGGATGGCCAGGATCATGGCCAGTACAGCTCCGGCCAGAGCCACACCGCCGATTACGACCAGGCCCCTGTAATCGGAGTGGGAGGCTCCGCCTGCCCCCGTGTGTGCACCACCGGTCGGAATGACGGTCGCTCCTCCGGTGGCGGTCAGGCCACTGCTGCCGGTAGTGCCCGATGTCCCGGTTGCACCCGATGTCCCGGTTGCACCCGATGTCCCGGTTGCACCCGATGTCCCGGTTGCACCCGATGTCCCGGTTGCACCCGATGTCCCGGTTGCACCCGATGTCCCGGTTGCACCCGATGTCCCGGTTGCACCCGATGTCCCGGTTGCACCCGATGTCCCAGTGCTACCGCCTCCACTCGTCCCGCCACCGCCACCGGTGCTACCGCCTCCACTCGTCCCGCCACCGCCACCGGTGCCACCACCGCCAACGGCACCGATGATCGGCTTCGTAGTGGTGGTCGTCGGCCTCGTAGTGGTGGTCGTCGTCGGCCTCGTAGTGGTGGTCGTCGGCCTAGTCGTGGTGGTTGTCGGTCTCGTGGTGGTGGTCGTCGGCCTCGTAGTCGTGGTGGTTGTCGGCCTAGTCGTCGTCGTGGTTGGCAACGTGGTCGTGGTCGTCGGCAACGTGGTCGTGGTCGTAGGCGACGTGGTCGTGGTAGTAGGCGACGTGGTCGTGGTAGTAGGCGACGTGGTCGTGGTAGTAGGCGACGTGGTCGTGGTAGTAGGCGACGTGGTCGTTGTAGTGGTCGGCCCGGTGGTCGTCGTAGTAGGCGACGTGGTCGTGGTCGTCGGCGATGTGGTGGTGGTCGTCGGACCCGTGGTTGTGGTCGTGGTGGTGGGTGGCGTCGTCGTGCAATTGGGCACGGTGATCGTATTCGTATCCAAGGTCACTGCACCGTTTTGAGCCAACACCCGCCCATCGAGCGTCGCCCCCGTGTTCAACGTCGCCGATGTCAGCGCCATGATGGTGCCCGCAAATGCGGTGCCGGTCCCGAGAGTCGCTGAGCTGCCGACCTGCCAGAACACATCACATGCCGTAGCGCCATTTTCGAAGACGATCGAGCTGGTCGACCCGGTGATGAGGGTCGATCCCGCCTGGAAGATGAAGACCGGGTTGGTCAGATTGTTCCCGTTCAGGGTAAGAGCTCCGTTCAGGCTCAGGGCGGTTGACGCCGTATACACGCCCGGAACCAGGGTTAGCCCGGTCAGGTCGGTTTCCGACGCGTCTGAGGGTCGCCCCGCCGCATCGTTGTAGGCGGTGGTCAAATCGGCCTGGGCTTGAGCGGCGACCGCATCCGTAATGTGCATAGAGCCGGTATCGGTTCCTGGCGGGAAGCCCGTGACCGAGGTACCTGGAGAGAGGCCAATGTCCCCGGTAATGACGGAGACACCAGTATTTGTGACTGTGGATCCCCCCAGGACAGCGAAGGATCCGGCCGTCCCCAGATTCACCGTTGAGGGGGGGGCCGCCGACGCAGACCGTGGGATGACAATGAACACCAGTACGAGCACGAGGGCGGCCATGATGGCCGCCACAACGTAGGTCCCCGCCCAAATTCGACCGAATCCTTTGCGACCTATCCGAAGTACCGATGCCACCGACGTCCTCCTGAGAACACATTTCTCACCGGAACCGACGTTGGTGCTAACCCAGATTCAGCATCGCTCGGGTGTAGGGTCACCGGCTCGAGTTAACTAGCAACTACTAACTAGCAATAGTTAACCCGCACCGGTTCACTAACAGTTCTACTCGCGTATTGAAAAACTAGCAAGAGATTTCTATACTTTCATTTGTGTAATTCGTGGAGATGTGTACCCTCTTGACCCATGGCTAAGTGGAGCTTCCTCAGCAATCACGGTCAGGCGTTGCTATGCATTGCCCACGACCCGGAGGTCCGACTCCGTGATATCGCGGCCAGCCTCGGGATCACCGATCGCAGCGCCTACGGCATCGTGAACGACCTGACCGACGCCGGGTACGTGATCAAGACCAAAGAGGGCCGACGCAACCGCTACCAGATTCAGGACCACCTGCCGCTACCGGAGCGGGCAGACCTGCAACACGCCCCCATTGGCGATGTCCTGGAGCTGCTGGTGAAGGGACGAGGCTAGCCGTTCGGGGGTCGCCAAGAGCCCCGTGGAGTGTCGCTGAAGAGAGGGGGAGACGGTGCGCAGGCGGCGTTCCAGGCACCTGGGCGGTGGTTGCCCTGAAAGCAGCTAGGCTGCACATAGAGGTCAGCCATATAACTCTTCGAGTCTCGGGGAACGAGACTGGCTCCTAGAGGGACCGAGCCCGCTGTGGCCTCATCTCACACATCTCCCATTGAGGGGCGCTTTACGCGCCTTCCCTCATTGGAGGACTGGATGTTCTTGACCAATCATGGTCGTGCACTTGTGTGCATCGCACGCGACCCAGAGGTTCGACTCCGTGATATCGGTGACCGCCTCGGGATCACGGACCGCACTGCATACGGGATCGTCAAGGACCTGACCGACGCGGGGTGCGTGAGCAAGACCAAAGAAGGACGCCACAACCGTTACCAGATCCCTCCCCTGCCTATTTTGGAATGAAAAGGCCGTAGTCGATGTGCGGAAGTCGGGTCGACCACAACCCCGACTGAGCCCGGGCGCTCGAGCGTTCCCGACCCGTAAGCCATGTCTTTCGGGAGGCATCTCTCGGGACGTGTCATGCACTAGATCTGGCAAGGTGTGCCGGTGCACATCCTCGCCGTCAATGTCGGCTCCAGCTCGCTGAAGCTGCGCGTCGTCGATGACGCGAACAACCTCGTGACGAAGGAGGACCTTCCCCGCCCGGAGGCAGCCGGGGTGGCCGACGGCCTGGGCCGCTTCCTGGCCAGGTGCCCGCCGATCGATGCGGCCGGACACCGCATCGTCCACGGCGGTGCGGCGTTCCGTCAGCCCATACTCCTCGAGGACGACACGGATGCGGTCCTCGAGGCGCTGGCCGATCTGGCGCCGTTGCACAATCCGCCGAGCCTGGCTGCGATCGGCGCCTTGCGATCGCTGCAACCGGGCCTCCCACAGGTCGCCTGCTTCGACACGGGTTTTCATGCCGGTCTGCCGGCCAAGGCGGCCACCTACGCCGTGCCCCGCGACTGGCGGGAACGGTGGGCCATCCGACGCTTCGGGTTCCACGGGCTCAGTCACGATTGGGCCAGTCGGCGGGCCGGCGAGCTGCTCGGACGGCCGCGACGGCATCTCCGGGTGGTGACGGCCCACCTCGGCTCCGGCGCATCGCTCGCCGCCGTGGCCTACGGGCGCTCCGTCGACACGACGATGGGGTTCACGCCGATCGAGGGCCTCGTCATGGCGACCCGCTCGGGTACCGTCGATCCGGGACTCATCTTGTGGGTGCAGCGACACGGTGGCCTCTCGGCCGAGGAGGTCGAGACCGCGCTCGAGCACGAGTCGGGGTTGCTCGGGTTGTCGGGGTACTCCGGAGACCTGCGTCGGGTGATCGCCGCGGCCGACGCCGGGGACGCGGCGGCACGGCTCGCCTACGAGGTGTACGTGTACCGCATCCAAACCGGCGTGGGCGCCATGACCGCGGCCATGGGCGGCATCGACTGCCTCGTGTTCACCGGGGGTGCCGGGGAAGGCTCGGCCCGGCTGCGCGCCGACACGTGTGCCGGACTGGGCTTTCTCGGGCTGGGGCTGGCCGGCTCCGACCATGAGGCAGATGGCGGGGACGCGCTGGTGTCGGCGGAGGGGGAGAACCCGGCCGTACTCGTCGTCCACGCCCGTGAAGACCTTGAGATCGCGCGCGCCGTGCGGGAACTGCTCGGATAGCGGGAGCTGCTCGGATAGGGGGTGAGGGCTTCGAGGCCCGCAGCTTTCCTGCCGCCCACACCAACGGGCGTCCACCCGGCGGCCGAGGGTCGGGACCGTCCTCGGGCACACGCCACGCTGAGACCCGGGCCTCATGGCCGACGGGACCTTCGTCCATCCATTGTCTCCAGCCCCGAACGACTATCCGAACTCGGGACCTTCGGCCCTGTCCCATTCGGAGCCGAGGCGACACGCTGGCCGTGTTGCCCACGCGTCAGGAGATTACCGATGAACGCTTTGATCGTGTACGAGTCGATGTTCGGGAATACACGGGCCATTGCCGAGGCGATCGCCGAGGGGATGCGGGCCTTGGCCGATGTGAAGGTTGTAGGTGTCGCCGACGCCGATGCCCGAACCGTCGGCGATGCCGATCTGGTCGTCGTGGGCGGGCCGACGCACGCGAGAAGCATGTCCCGTCCGAGTACCCGCAAGGGGGCCTCTGGCTACGTCGAGAAGCCGGGCAGTGATCTTGTCCTCGAGCCGGGTGCGGACACAGGGCCGGGTGTGCGGGAATGGCTGGCCGCTCTCGGCCCGGTCCACGCCGACGGGGCCGTCTTCGATACCCGTTCCCGGGGCCCGTCGGCCCTCACCGGCCGTGCATCCAGGGGCATCGGGCGCCGACTCTCGAAGGTCGGCTTCAGGGTGGTGACGCGACCCCAGAGCTTCCTGGTGACCAAGAACCACCTCGTGGCGGGCGAGACCGACCGGGCCTGCGCCTGGGGATCACGACTCGCCACCATGGTGGAGAACCCCTGGGTCCGCAGTTCCAGTGTGGGCGGCGACCAGGAGGGCTAGCGCCGGGGCGAGCGGCGCTCGACCGAGGCGGGGACGGAATCGGTACACGAGAGCAATCGTCAACGTTGGTCGTGATCGTCCCTGTTACTTTCGGCCCTAGTCAGACGTCCTGTCATCGTTCACCCTTGGCCGTATGGGCAACGGTGACATCCATGAGCGGCGTGCCTGGATCGCCCAGAACTCGGCCGTCGCCCTGCTGACGCTGACACTGGCCGGGCTCGCCCTCGGCGGGGCACTCCATCTGGTCGGGTACGGCGACGGTGGGAACGTCGCCTGGATAGCGGTCGCGGTCGTCGGGGCGGCCTACACCCTCTGGTCGACGGTCGTCAGCCTTGGGCAGCGCCGCCTGGGCATCGACCTCATTGCCCTTTTGGCCCTGGTGGGCGCGGTGGCGGTCGGGGAGTACCTGGCCGGTGCGGTCATCAGCGTCATGGTCACGAGCGGCCGTGCCCTCGAGTCCTGGGCCGCAGGCAAGGCGCGGCGCGACCTGCGCTCGTTGCTGGAGCGAGCGCCCACGATCGCTCACCGGTACCGGGGCGGGAGCCTCGAGACAGTGGAGGTCGATGAGGTTGTCGTGGGTGACCTGCTGATGGTGGGGCCGGGCGAGGTCGTGCCCGTCGACGGGACCGTGGTCACCCGGTCCGCCGTCCTCGACCAGTCGACCCTCACCGGCGAGCCCCTTCCCGTCGAATGTGGCGCCGGCGACGCCGTGCGCAGTGGTTCCCTGAACGCAGGGAACCCGTTCGACCTGCGTACGACGACGCGGGCAACGGACAGCGCCTATGCCGGCATCGTCCGCCTCGTTGCTTTGGCTGAGTCGTCGCCCGCGCCCTTCGTCCGGCTCGCCGATCGGTACGCAGTGTGGTTCCTGGCCGTCACCCTGGCTGCTGCCGGTGCTGCTTGGGCCGCGGCGGGCTCGGCACGGGCGGTGGCCGTGCTGGTCGTGGCCACGCCCTGCCCGTTGGTCCTGGCTGCCCCGGTCGCCTTCGTCGCCGGTCTGTCGCTGTCGGCTAGACGGGGCGTCGTCGTGAAGGGTGGTGCCGTGCTCGAACGCCTGGCCCGCTGCACGACCCTCCTGCTCGACAAGACGGGCACGCTGACCAGCGGCCGCCCGGTACTGGAGGCGGTCATCCCCGCCGGCCCGATGCCCGAGGAGGACGTCCTGAACTTCGCCGCCTCGCTCGATCAGGTGTCGCCCCACGTGCTGGCGGCCGCCATTGTCCGGGCCGCCGCCGAGCGGGGGTATGAGCTCGAGTTGCCCACGGAGGTGGAGGAGGTGGCCGGCGAGGGGGTGCGTGGCACCGTGGCCGGTCATCTCGTGACCGTGGGCAAGGCCGCATGGGTGGGCGTGGTCGCCGTTCCTCCCTGGGTGAAGGCGGCGAGGCGCAAAGCCCGCCTCGATGGCGCGCTGACCGTCTTCGTCGGGGTCGACGACGCACCGGTCGGCGCTCTCGTGTTGCAGGATCCCATCCGACCCGATGCCGGCCGCACGCTCCGAGTGATGCGGAGCTCCGGAATCGATCGGATCGTGATGGTGAGCGGTGACCGGGCGGAGGTCGCCGAATCGGTGGGCGCCTACATCGGGGTGGACACCGTGCTGGCCGAGCGGTCGCCAGATGAAAAGCTGGAGGAAGTCCGCCTCGAACGTCGCCGCGCCCCCACGATCATGGTGGGCGATGGCATCAATGACGCCCCGGCACTGGCACTGGCCGATGTGGGCGTGGCCATGGGCGCACGGGGGGCAACGGCCTCCTCGGAAGCAGCCGATGCCGTGCTCACCGTCGACCGAATCGACCGCCTGGGTCAAGCACGGGTCATCGTGGGCCGCACCCGACGAATTGCCCTACAGAGTGTGCTGGTCGGCATGGGCCTGTCCTTGGCGGCCATGGGGCTGGCCGCCGTGGGCCTGCTTCCGGCGGTGTGGGGTGCCGTTCTCCAAGAGGGCATCGACGTGGCGGTGATCCTGAATGCCTTGCGCGTGCTGGGTACGAGATCGGGCGAGGTACGGCTGGACGAGCAGGACGCCGCCGTGGCCAAGCGCTTCCAGGCCGAGCACGCGGCCATTCGGGCCGATCTCGACCAGCTTCGCTCGGTGGCCGATTCTCTCGGCACGATGGAGCCGGCAGCGGCACTCGCTGGCGTCCGCCGGTTGTACCGCGTCTTGGCCGAAGAAGTCCGCCCCCACGAGGAAGCCGAGGAGACGGTCCTCTATCCGGCGCTCGATCGGGTCCTCGGTGGGTCCGATCCGACCGGTCCGATGAGCCGCGCCCATGCGGAGATCATCCATCAGATCGGACGGCTCGGTCGGCTGCTCGACGAGATCGGCGACGAGGATCCCGACCCTGTCGACCTGGCCGACCTGCGCGGCCTCCTCTATGGTCTCCGCGCCATTCTTGCCCTCCACACCGCGCAGGAAGAAGAGAGCTACCTGTCCCTTGGCGATGATGCCGACCGGCCGTCGGACGACCGTGCCCTCGCCGGCCCCAGCCGCGGTGCCTGATCGCAGGGACCACGGCTGGGTTTGTTCGACACCCATATGGCTCGGGGAGATACCAGAATCGGGACGTCTATCTTCGGTGTCGCTTATCTTCGGTGTCGCTCGTCTAGTTCAAGTGCCGCCCTGTACTTTCGATGCGGTCAGTACCGCCTTTGTCTGGGCGATCACCAAGGCGGGATTCTCGGCTTGGATGAAGTGGCCGCTATCGGTGTTGGTGATCTGCTTGCTACCAAGGCTCTGGGCCAGCAGGGATTGCGCCTCCACCCAATGTGGGTGGTATGTGGGGGCATCCCCGATGCCGAGATAGTCGATCGGCTTGTCGGAGGTGAGGACCACAGTCGGGACGTTCTTCACCGTCGGGAGAGTGGAGAGGAAGGAGATGCTGGCGGGGTAGTCCGGTTGCTCAACGGTGGGATTCTTGCTTCCGTTGGCGGTGATCGCCTGCATCCACGCATTCCAGATATCCGGGGGCAGCACGGTTTGCAAGTACTGCGAACCAGGGTCGATCAACACCATGCCGTTCACCTGGTTCGGGTAGAGGCGATCGTACGTTGTGGCGATGAAGCCGCCCCAGGAGTGGCCCACGAGCAGGTACGGGGAGGAGACGCCTGCGACCCGGAGGGCATCGTGCAGGGTGCGGGCGTCTCCCTGGGCCGTCGTGGGCTGTGGCACCGTGGTCGAGCGAGACGGTGAGTCGTCGAACCCGGCCGTGCCGGGTCGGTCATAGCTACAGACACGGGTGACCTTGACAAGCTGCGGTTCTACCGCCGCCGGACTCTTTTTCGGGGGGTGGGCCCTGTCTGAGGTGTCGCCCACGTAGTCCCAGCTCGCCGACGAGACACCTGCTCCCGAGATGAGGACGATCGTGGGAGAACCGCGGCCCATGCATTGCACGTACACTCCGTGCCCGTCCACGGGGAAGACCTTGGCGAGGTTGCCTTGCCCCTTCGATGCCGTGGTTCGGGTGGTACCCCCCGTGGCGGCATTGGTGCTGCAGCCAGTCGTCACGAGTGCCAATGCGATGGCAAGGCCTAGAGCACCGGCACCCCGTCGCTTACAGAGCAACCAGCGACTCACGGTGTCCATGGACGCTTGAGGCTAGTCCCCCCGTGGCCGGTGGCGGCAGCTGCGGCGACAGGGTCGTTGGCGGGGCACAACCCTCACCTCGCACCTTGCGCCATGGGCAGCCGATCGTCCTCGCCCTACCGGGAGCCAGCCTCTGATCGAACACCACCAGGCGGCGGGGTCAGCTGGAGAAAGCAACCTCACCGGCCAGTAGGGCCTCACCGGCCAATAGGGCCTCACCGGCCGGTGAGGCCCTATTGGGTGAACCGGAGAGCGCCCTGGCCATCGCCGGAGGTGCTCGGCGATCCGTCCGGCTTACGGACGCCGGTGACCGGAGCTACACACGGGCTGGCATCTCGGCCACGGCGCGTTCACTCCCTCGCGAGACGTCCCTGTAGTGCTGACGCCAGATCAGCCGATAGACACGGCTCCAGCGAGGGATAGAGCGCAGGCCGGGGATGAACGGGAGCAGGGCCAGGATCAAGGTGAGGCCCATCATGATCGCCCAGACCTGGAGGTCGGCATTCGGCGAGGAGTTCATGGGTGGCACCTGGTACCACAGCGTGTACAACCACAGCCATGCCTGCCCCGGGTAATTGCCCGTCTCGTTCATCATGCCCCATTGATCGCCCGAGAGGTGCTGGGCTTGGCCGAGATCGGCAAAGTAGGTGCCATCGGCGATGAACAGGAGGGGTTTGGTGTAGTCGGTCCCGTAGAACTGTTTGGAGCTGAGCAGCGCACCGTCCAAGGCGCCACTCCGCGCCATCGAGGTGAGAGCACTGACCATCGGGGCCACGGGCCCGTATGGACCGGCCGGAACCCTCAGCACGCCGTTGACCGTTGAGGCCTTGGCTACGCCCTTGGTATATGCCGTCGTCCATGCTGCCTGCTGGGTCGGCGAAGCCGAGGTGTAGGCGGTGATCGCCGCATCGAGCGCCGGCCGGTTGGGCAGGGTTCGCAATGGACCGAGCACGTAGTCGTTGGCTGTGTCGATGGGATGGTGAACACCAAACCACTGCTGGGGAGAGAACGGGCCGATCGACTGGGCCGCCCCCGGCGTGTTGTTGTACGGCGGCCCGTAGGTAGCAACGCCGCTGGTGCCATCGAGCTCGGTGATGGCGGTTTGGGCGAAGTCGACCGGGTTGGCCGTTGACCACGAACGCACGGTGACCGGCGTGTCGTCGGGGGAGGAGAAGATGACGGCCAGGAGTGTCACCAGGACGGCTACCACGACCAGCGCGATGAGGAATTCCTTTACCAGGTCATAGGGCCGGTACTTCCCGTGCCACTCCGCCACGTCGCGATCGGGCTTGAATCGTCGGCGCCGAGGGGCATGGCCGGCGGTTTGAGTATCCGTCATGGCCGGTCCTCCGCGGTGATCTCGGTCTCGGCTGGGGCGTCGGTGCCGGCGGCCGCCTCGTCTGCGGAGGAAAACTCCACCTCGTTTGCGGGGGCAAGCGCCGCCTCGTTTGCGGGGGCAAGCGCCGCCTCGTTTGCGGAGGCAAACGGGGGCACGACGCCACGGAGTCGCACCAGCAACACGTGGCCGCCGACCAGGAGGACAACGACCAAAGGTAGAAGGACGATGTGCCACATGAGCATCTGGCCAAAGTTGGTGACGTTGAAGATGGCGCCGGCCCCGGTCGCGTTGATCCCGTCCTTGGCCTGGGTGCTGATCCACTGGGAGTCGAAGTTCTGTTGGGAGAGATAGCCGGTGAAGGCGGCTCCGATCGAAACGACGAAGGAGACCACCCCGGTTATCCACGTTGCCCGACGACGCCCGCGCCAGGCAGCCATGAAGAACTTGCCCCACAGGTGCACGACCATGGCGAAGAAGAAGACTTCGACGCTCCACAGGTGCAGGGAGTTCACGAAGAGCCCGACGGTCGACGTATGCCACCAGGCCGGCCCGAAGATGGCGAGCACGACCCCGGTGAGGATCACCACGCAGAGAGCGGCGAGGGTGAGGACGCCGAAGACGTAGATCCACGAGGCCACGTAGGCGGGCTGGCGGTCCGGCAAGAGGCGCCGAGGGGGGAGAGCCTCGACGGCCGTCCGGCGCAGCTTGGCCGTCCACTGGTCGGCGTCCTCGGGTAGGTCGGCGGTGACATCGACCGGTGTTGCGGAGTCGAGGTCGGTGGTCATCGGTCACCTCCGCGGTGCGAGCGAAATGGGATGAGGATCGCGGCGATGAAGACCACCACCATGAGCCCGATGAGGATCAGGTTGGCCACCGAGATCTGGATGAATCCCCAGTGGACGTAACGGCCAGGACCCCTCAGGTTGACGAGGGCTCCCGGGACGTTGTTGAGTGTCGCTCCTAATAGGTGCATGGTGTGACCTCCTTGTGAGGAGATTAAGGAACGACTGCCGGTTCAACTAGGGTCAAAGGTCCCGCGTTCACCGATGTGGACCTACCCACAGGCACAGGCCTCACGATCGAGAGACGTCCGAGGGCGGGCTTCTCGGAGGCTTACCCATCAGTAACGGGTGGACAGCCGCGGTGGTCGGACTGCCTCCGAGTAGCCGGCCTGTTGGCGGCCGGGCCCGGGTCGGGGACCAGGTAGCCTCGCAGTCCGTGGACTTCGACCTTTCCCCAGAAATGACCGCCCTCCAGGAGACGGTGCGCCGTCTGGCCGCCGACAAGGTGAAGCCCCGGGCGCGGGAGATCGACACCACGGGTGAGTACCCCCAGGACATCTTCGATGCATTCCGGGGCGCTGATCTCCTCGGCCTGTGCCTCCCGACCGAGTTGGGTGGCTCGGGTGCGGGGATCGTCGGCCTGACCCTGGCCATCGAGGAGGTGGCCAAGTACTCCCAGACGGCGGCGCTGATGCTGCTGCTCACCCGGTTGCCGGTTGGGCCCGTGCTCATCGCCGGCAACGACGACCAGAAGAAGCGGTACCTGCCCGGTATCGCCGACGGGACGCTCCGGGCCGGCTTCGGGCTCTCAGAGCCTCAAGCCGGGAGCGACGTGGCCGGCATGCGCACCCGGGCCGTCCCCGACCCGGAGTCGGCCAACGGTGACGGCTGGGTGCTGAGCGGCACCAAGTGCTGGATGTCCGGGGTGCGCGAGGCCGACTGGTACACCGTCTTCGCCAAGACCGGCGACCCGGCCAGCCGGGCCCACGATTCGATCACCGCTTTCATCGTGGAGCGCAACTGGGACGGGGTATCGGTGGGCCGCACCGACCACAAGATGGGCGTGCGCGGCATCGACACCGGCGAGCTCCTCCTCGACTCGGTGCAGGTGCCGGCCGAGAACGTCATCGGCGAGGTGGGAGGCTTCCGCCTGGCCATGCTCGGCCTGAATGCCATGCGCCCCATCGTCGCCGCCCGGGGGATCGGCTTGGCCGAAGGGGCGTTGATGTACGCCACCGAGTACGTCCAGCAGCGAGAGGCGTTCGGTGGCACCATCGCCGACTTCCAGGGCATCCAGTGGGAGATCGCCAAGGTGGCCGTGGACATCGAGGCCGCCCGGCTGCTCACCTACCGTTCGGCCTGGCTGGCCGACCAGGGCAAGTTCACCAAGGAGTTCGTCCCCTACCTGTCGATGGCCAAGTACCACGCCACCGAGCTGGCCGTGCGGGCCTCGGGCCTGGCCGTCCAGCTGCTGGGGGCAGCCGGCTACATGGAGGACCACCCGGCCGAGCTCTGGTACCGGGACGCCAAGCAGCTCACCATCGTGGAGGGGACCTCCCAGGTCCAGCTCGGCCTGATCGCCCGCGGGGTGCTGGGCCGAGACCTTTGGTGGGACTGAGTGTTGTGAAGCCCGAGGCAGTGGGTTCGGGACCTGCCGGACCGGCGGCCGCCCCCTCGGTCGTTGCGGGAGCGCAGGGCTCCGATCCTGCCGGAGCGACCGGTGCCGACGTGGACGGCCCGGAGGCCGTCGCGTTCGACGCCATCGGCGGGTGGCCCGGTGCCCTTACCCGGCTCATCGCCGGCCAGTCGCTGTCCTCCGACGAGACCGAGGCCATCCTCGGCCAGGTGCTCTCGGGCGAGGCCACGCCGGTCCAGATCGCTGGGTTCGCCGTCGCCCTACGGGCCAAGGGCGAGACGGTGGAGGAGATGACCGGACTGGTACGGGCCATGGTGGCCCACGCCGTACCGCTCGATGTCCCCGGCGACCTGGTGGACACCTGCGGCACCGGCGGGGACCGGCTGCGCAGCGTCAACGTGTCGACTATCGCCGCACTGGTGGTGGCCGCCACCGGGGCGAAGGTGTGCAAGCACGGTGGGCGGGCGGCGTCCTCGTCGGTCGGGGCGGCCGACGTGCTCGAGTCTCTGGGTGTCGTGGCCGACCTCGGCCCCGCCGGCGTCTCCCGCTGCCTGGACGAGGTGGGGATGGGGTTCTGCTTCGCTCCCCGGTTCCACCCGGCCATGCGGTTCGCCGTCCCGGTCCGCAAGGAGCTCGCCGTCCCCACCGTCTTCAACTACCTGGGCCCGCTGGCCAACCCGGGCCGGGCCAAGTTCCAGGTGATCGGGGTCAGCGACCCGGCCATGGCCGACAAGATGATCGGCGTGCTGGCGGCCAACGGGGCGCGGCGGGCCATGGTCGTCTACGGCGACGACGGCCTCGACGAGCTCAGCACCACCGGGCCCTCGACCGTGCACGAGCTCATCGCCGACGACGAGGGCGGCTTCGAGGTCCGGATGGACCGGGTGGACCCCGCGTCGCTCGGGTTCCGTAGGGCCAGCCTGGACGAGCTGCGGGGCGGCGACGCGGCCGTCAACGCTGAGGCCATCCGCCGAGTGGTTGCCGGAGACCCCAACCCTCATCGCGATATCGCCGTGTTGAACGCGGCGGCCGCGTTGGTGGTGATCGGCAAGGCCGACGACCTGGCCGCGGGGGTGGTCCGGGCCTGTGAGGTGATCGACGACGGTCGAGCCGAGGAGGTGCTGGCTGCGCTGATCCGGGTCTCGCAGAGCGCGGCGGCCGAGACCGAGTAGCCAGGGACGACGGCTCGGACCTGCTAGCCGATGATGAGTCGCTCATGATCGTCCAGATCTACGGGTTCACGACCCCGGCCGACGTCGCCGCCGTCGCCGGCCTGGCCATCGACCACGTCGGCGTGGTGCTCGACGAGGGTTTCGACACCTGGGACCACGTCGACGAGGCAACGGCCCGGGCCATTGTGGCCGAGATCCCCGACACGATGACCACCGTGGCCCTCAGCCTCGGGACCGATTTTGATCGCATCGCGAGAACGGTCGACGTGGCTCGGCCCGACGTCGTCCATCTGGTCCGCGCCGACCGGATGGGCCCCGACGCCGTGGGCGAGGTTCGAGCGGGTCTCGAACCGGTGAAGGTCATGACCACGGTGGCGGTTCGGGACCACTCGGCCCTCTGGACGGCGCAAAGACTCGCCGGGTGCAGCGACTACCTGCTCCTCGACAGCCACGACCCCGACACCGGGATCGTGGGGGCTACGGGACTGACCCACGACTGGTCGGTGAGCGCCCTGATCCCTCCGGCGGTGGACGTTCCCGTTATCCTCGCCGGCGGGCTCGGACCGGAGAACGTCGTCCCGGCTATTGCCGCGGTGGACCCCGCCGGCGTCGACTCGGAGACCCGCACCAGCCGTCTCGACGACAGGCGGCGCAAGGATCTCGATGCGGTGTCCAGGTTCGTGGACCTGGCCCGGAGGGTCTAGGTGGTCGACCTGCATGAGACCAGGCAAGGAACGTCCAGGCATCCGACGACAGAGGTGGAGCGCACATGGCCAGGCTGATCTATACGGCGATCACATCGCTCGATGGTTACGTCAACGACGAGGACGGCAACTTCGATTGGGCTGCGCCTGACCCCGAGGTGCACGCGTTCGTCAACGACCTCGAGCGGCCGATCGGAACGTATCTCTACGGACGCCGCCTGTACGAGACGATGGTCTATTGGGACACGGTCAGCCTGGTCGACCAGCCATCGGTCGCGGAGGACTACACGAGCCTCTGGCGGGCGGCCGACAAGATCGTCTACTCCACCACCCTGGACTGGGTGTCCAGTGCTCGGACGCGGCTCGAGCGCGACTTCGACCCCGAGGCGGTGCGCCAGCTGAAAGCGGCTCAGGGACGAGACATCAGCGTGGGGGGTGCCCACCTCGCCGGCCAGGCGATCAGGGCCGGATTGGTCGACGAGTGCCACGTGATCCTCAATCCCGTCGTGGTGGGCGGTGGCACCCGGGCCCTCCCTGACGGTGCCGACTGGGAGCTCGAGCTGGTCGACGAGCGGCGGTTCGACAACGGCGCGGTGCACCTCCACTACCGGACCCGGAGCTGACGGCCCGGACGCGTCGCTGGCCCGTCGCTCCTGCAGGCCCTTGGCCTCAACACTGACGTCCTGCCGCCAGGCACGCCCTCGGGCCCAGCATCGTAGCCCTGCCGCCCTGCACACCGTGAGCCCCGAAGCCCTGCACACCGCGAGCCCCGCAGCCCCGCAGGCCGTCAGTCCCGCAGCCTCCGCAGCCCCGCAGCCCCGCAGCCCCGCAGGCCGTCAGCCCCGCAGGCCGTCAGTCCCGCAGTCCCGCAGTCCCGCAGGCCGTCAGTCTGCTCGGGCGATGACCTCGTCGGAGAACCACGTGACGAACTCGACGTACTCGTCCAGCGACCGGGTGACAGGGATCGGGACCGACGTTCCCGTCACACCCACGGTGGCGAGGTACCCCAGGCGGTCGAGGATCTGGTCCTGGTAACCCGCCCGCCCGGCGTCGGAGAGGTCGCCGAAGGCGGGCCGGTCGACACCGGGGATGGTCCCCACCCAGTACACCTCGAATGAGTCCTCCTTGCCGGCGAAGTCGGGTTGATCGTGGAGGTACTCGAGCAGGGGCGGGATCTCCTCCACCGAGAAGGTGGTGGGGTTGGGCTGCCAACCCTCGAACCGGGCCGCTCGGCGCAGGGCTGGCTTTGAGTTCCCACCGACGTAGATGGGGGGTCTGGGTGTCTGGACCGGCTTGGGCTCGAAGGCCAGTCCGTCGATGTCGAAGTGGGCACCGTGGAACACCGGCTCCTTCTCGCTCCACAGCGTGAGGGTGGCCTCGAGGATCTCGTCGGTGATGGCGCCGCGCTCGTCGAATGAGACATCGAGCACCTTGAACTCCTGGACGGCGTGCCCCACGCCGATGGAGACATCGAGCCGACCGCCCGACAGCACGTCGATGGTCGACAGGGCCTTGGCGAAGGCCAGCGGGTGGTAGTACGGCAGGACCAGCACGCTGGCGTCGACGCGGACCCGCTTCGTCGCTCCGGCCACGAAGGCCATGACCGAGAGGGCGTGCATCCAAAAGGGTCCGAGCCGGGGGACCTCCTCGTAGGGCATGGCCAGGTGCTCCGAGGTGGTGATGGCGTCATAGCCCAAGCCGTCGATGAGTGTGGCCACCTCCTGGAAGTCGGGAGCCATGAGGCCCGGCACCCAGTCGGCGGCCTCGGGAACGTGGTCGTTGGCCGGCGGGATGTGGTTGTTGCCGGGCAGGGCGATGCGGAATTTCACGGTATGCACCTTTCGAGTGGATTTGGCCGGGCCGGCCGGCGACCAGCTTGTCGCGAATGCCGTTCGGGCGATCAACATGATCGTAGGCGCCGACCGGCCGGGCGGCTGGCGACGATGCCGACGGGGCGGTTCGCCTGGTCCCTCACCCGGCGGCCAGGTCGCACTCCGGGACAACCAGGTCGGTCAGTTCTGGTATCCGCGCTGCCGGCCAACACAGTGGATGCTCGGAGTGCAGCACCCGGATTGACTCGGCGTTGACGTGGAGCCACTGGGCGGCCAGGGTACGGTCTTGCTCCGCATCGGTGGAGCTGTCATGCACCGGCCCACTTCCCGAGGGTCCGGCGTCCGGTCGACGATCGTCGACCCCGAGCCGGTTCGAATCAGCCACTATCGAGTCGGGGAGCAACACGCCGCTCTCGACGAAGAGGCCTTCGTGGAGCTCGACTGTCCCTTCTCCACAGATCTCGAGCACCAGGCGCCCGGCCCCTCGGACGGCCTCGGTCCGACGGTGCCTGACGATCGCGTTCCGAAGGCGCTTGGCCTCATCCCGAACCGCGGCCGCCTGCTCATACCGCTGTGCCGCCGCGTGCGTTGCCACCTCCGCCATCAAAGGAGTCAGGAGCCCGACCGGGTCAGCGGTGACATCGACTCGCGCTTCGATCCGCCCTCGCCGTGGCCTTCTCCCGGGCGCCCCGGTCGTTCCCATCGAGGCCGTCGTCGACCTGCCTGCCCCACCACCGAGCAGCGGGACAGACCTCGCCCGCCGGGCTCTGCCCTGGCGGTTGTACGGCGGGTTCCAGGTGCGGATCAAACGGCCCTCCATCACGGTCGCCGTGAACAGACCTGGGCACACCCGATGCTGGATGGTGTAGAGCTGGCGCAACAGACGTCCCACCTTCGGCCGTCGGTCGCCGGTGAAGTACGAGCGCACCCGTGACTGGATGTCGGTGGCCTTGCCGACGTAGAGGACGTGCCCTGCCGCGTCGGTGAACCAATAGACGCCGGGACGGTGGGGGAGTCTGGTGGTGAGGCGCAGCTTGGCCGCCTGGGGATGGCCGACCAGGCGGGGAAGGTCGAGCAGCTCCTCGAGCCCGAGGATGCCGTAGGAACCGGCCCGCTCCAGGAGGGCGTGGAGGAGATCGCCGGTGGCCAGGACGTCGGTGAGGGCGCGGTGTGAGGGTTGGTTGGGGAGGCGGAGCACGGCGGCGAGGGTGCCGAGCTTGCAGTTCGGCACCATGTCGCGGATGAGCCGACGGGCGAGGGCCAGGGTGTCGACCCGGGGATTGGCGATGGGATCCCGGCCGGTCGAGACCAGAGCGTGGTCCAAGAACCCCAGGTCGAAGCGAATGTTGTGGCCCACCACGACGGCTCCCCCCAGAAACTCCAGGAACGAGGGGAGCATGGCGCCAACCGGCGGAGCGTCGGTCACCATGGCGTCGCTAATGCCGGTGAGGGCGGTGATGAACGGTGGGATGCGCTCGTCTGGCCGGAGCAGGGTCTGGTAGGTGCCGAGGAGCTCGCCCCCTCGGTAGCGGGCCGCCGCTACTTCGGTCAGTGAAGACATGGCTGGGGAGCCGCCAGTGGTCTCGACGTCGACGACGACGAAGGTGACTTGGCTGAGTGGGGTGCTCAGGTCCTCGAACGATGATTGAACGGCCAGCGCCATGATCGGCATGGTACCGAACGGGTGTTCGATTCTCAGGGACCACAGCCCACTGCTCCCGGGCCGCCCCAGCCGAGCAGTAGTTCCATATTGTTGCGCATCACAGTTTGGTGCGGCCTGGCGAATGGGGGCCAAGCATCCGATGAGCAGGCTTTTAGCGACTGTTACACCTCCGTGGAACGCTTTACGCATGGCCAAAACGGACCAGCGGAACCCAAGGAACACGAGCAACACCGGGCCAAGAGGCAGTCGGCCTGAGCGGAGGACCGCCGACGCTGCCGCCCTCGATACCGCCCTGCCGCGTACCGGCTCCCCCGACAGGCCGACCGCCTCCCCGGACACGGCCGAGTCGGTCACCGAGGCCATCAGCCTGCTCGAGTCCTTCGTCTCCTCCTTCGAGCCGGGGCGCTACTCGGGTGAGGACGCCGCCCTCTTGGTCGACCGGTTCTCTCGGGGTGAGCACCTCTGTGCCACCGGGAAGGCCTTGGCGGCCAAGCGGGCGGCCGAGACCGACCTCCACACAAGAGACGGGGCCCGCTCGGCGGCCGAGTGGCTCTCCAGGAGAACCGGGGAATCGGTCGGGTCCTCTTTTGGCTCCTTGCGGCTGGCCGACCAGATGGGGGACCACCCCGGCCTCGATGCCGCCCTCCGCACAGGCGAGCTCTCCCACTCGAGGGCCCGCCAGGTGGCCGGGGTGTTGACCCTCGACCCGGGAAGCTCCGACGAGCTGGTCGAGGCGGCCACGGACAGCAACGAGTCCCACCGCCAGCTGGCCGACCGGTGCCTGCGGGCCAAGGCCAAGGCCCGATCCCACGAGGACGCCCTGGCCGCCTACCAGCGCATCCGGGATTCCCGCTACCTGCGCCACTACACCGACGGCGACGGGGCCTTCCGCCTGGAGGGGCTCTTCACCCCCGATGCCGGGGCCAAGCTGCTCGCTGCCCTGAAGCCCACCCGCACCGTCCTCTTCGACGAGGCCCGCACGCTGGGGATCCGAGAGCGCCCCGACGCCTACGAGGCCGACGCCCTGGTCGCCCTGCTCAGCGGGGAGCGCCGGCCACCGGGCCACGGTGGGCCGGCCGGCACGGCCACGACGAACCCCGACGGCACCGGCGCCGACGAGACCGGACCGGGCGACATCGGCCCGGACACCGACGAGACCAGCCCCGACACCGACCGGGCCGACACCGACCGGGCCGATGCCGACCGGGCCGATGCCGGCCGGCGAGCCACCACCGACCGGGCGACCGGTCTCCCCCCACCGGCGAGCGTGCACCTCCGGGTGGACCTCGAGGCCCTCTCTCGGGGGAGCCTCGAAGGCAACGAGCGCTGCGAGATACCAGGGGTGGGCCCCGTCCCCCTCGAGACGGCCCGGTCGCTCCTGGGCGACGCCATCTTGCACCTGGTCATCACGAAGGGGACCGACATCGCCTCGATCACCTACCTGGGCCGGACCATCACCGCCCCCCTGGCCCGGGCCCTCAGAGCCCGGGACGAGACCTGTGTCGTCCCCGGTTGTGACGTCAGAGACGGCCTCGAGATCGACCACCGGATCATCCCCGTGGTCGAGAACGGCCCGACGGCCATGTGGAATCTCTGTCGCCTGTGCTCACGGCACCACTACCTGCGCCACCACCAGGGTTTCCGGTTGGAGGGGGGCCCGGGGACCTGGCAGTGGCTCCCACCCGAGAAGCCACCGCCGAGGACAGGATCCACCGACCACCCCGACCACCCCGAGACCGACGACGCCGACCCGGCCACCGGCTCCCACCCCGCCGCGCCACCGGACCGGCTCTTCTAGCTGTCAGAGCCGGCAATGTAACTGTCAGAGCCGGCAAGGCCGGAGGCCGCCACCGGGGGCCGGAGGCGGCCACCGGGCCGGATCCCCGCGGACAGCACGTGAAGCGCGCCGCCTGGCCAACCACTTGTCCTACTACGTGGATACGTCCGATCGTCGATTCTTCGTTCCCTTTCCAGCTGACCGGGAGTCATCCACAGCCCACCCGTGGTCGGTCAGAGATCCCAGCGGGGTGGAGATTGATAAATCAGGATCCCGAATGAGATCCGATCCACATGTCACCGATCGACGTCGGCCAGATCGAGGGCAGCTCCGAGCTTCTCGAACAATTTGATGAAGTCGGTGCTGTAGCCAAACTGCTGGCTATCCAGCTGAGCGAGCCACCCTCGAGTGACCTGATCAGCGCTGTCGCGTTCACCAGTGTTGCGGCCCCGGTTCGTTGGACAGTTTCCATGACTATTACGCGGCCTCAGCCGCTGCTGCATCCCGGAACGCCTCTCGTGGTGTGCGGTGGCCCAGGCGTTCGATGAGCCACTCGTTGTTGTAGGTCTCGATGAAGGTGGCCACGCCTCGTCGGAGGTCGTCGACATCATCGAAGAGCCGGGACCACAGGCACTGCTCCTTAATGGTCCTCATGAACCGTTCGGCCACTCCGTTGCCTTGAGGCTCGCCGACGAAGGCGGCATCGTCCTCGATGCCTAGCCAGTTCAGAGACCCCTGGAAGTGGCCGGATCGGTATTGGCTGCCCCAATCGTGTCGGAGCTTGATCCCCCGGGCGACGTCGGGGCCAAGGGTGCCGAAGCGGTCGATGACAGCGTCGTAGACGGGCTGGAGAGCAGCGAAGCGATTGCCCACCTTGGCCACGTGGGTCCAGGCCTCATCGGTGTGATGGTCGAGTAGTGCGAATACCCAGACCCAGCCGTCGTTTCTGGTCCAGGCCATCGTGGCGTCGGTGCCCCAGCGGACATTGGGTGCGTCGGTGATGATGGTGCCGTCATGAAGGCGGGGACGCCTGCGCTTCTTCACCCGCTGTGGTGCCAACAGGCCGGCTGCTCGCATGAGGCGCAGCACCCGGTTCTTGCCCACAGAGAGGTCGTGCTCCCGGCGAAGTCGGGCTCGGACCTTGCGATGACCCTCGCCGGCAAAGGGGCACTCGACGATGACCTGGCGGATCAGCTCGGTGAGGTCCGCGTCTGCGATCTGGGTCTTCGGACCAGGCCGGCATTTGGGAGCCTCACCACGGGCCCGGCGTTCATAGATGGTCGACCGAGGTGCCCCAGTGATCTGGCACACCTTGAACAGGGGGATTCCCATCTCCGCGCTCACTTCGGCCGCTTCTGCGGCGGCATCTGGAGCCCCCTTTTTTCGGCCACCTTCTTCCACACCTCGTTCTCGAGCGTCAGCTCGCCGATCTTGCGTTCGGCGTCTCTGAGTCTTCGGTCCTCGGGCTGTCCACCAGCACCGGAGCGCCCCTTCAGGCCCTCTCGGCCACCGTCGAGGAACTCGTCTCGCCAGGCGGCAATGCGATGGGCCTCGACTCCCAGCTCCCGGCTGAGCTCTTCGAGCTTCTCGCCTCGGAGCAGACGCAGGACTACGTCCATCTTCCGGCCCGCTGACCACCGGGGCTTGGATCGGAAGTCCCCAGCCTCTTCGTTGTTCACCGTCATAAGTGCCATGTTGGCTCCTATCTATCCAGTGTCCAACTCATTCGGGTGCGCGCCACCAGCGCCAGTGGCTTGTTCGGCCCCGTCTCGTTCCAAGTGGCTGCGCCTGGCAGTTCTCATCAGTGGAGATCCCTTGCCAAGTAGAGGAGTTCTGGGCACGGATTGGTCCGCGCCACAGTTGTACCCGATCCTCGTTTCCTGATGGTGTCGCCGAGATGACATCTGGGCGAACGAAACGTGACAACACGGCGTACGCCATGGTTCGGCTGAGAGGACGGCCCATCGGAGTCGGAGAGGACGGTCCGGCCGAAAGCGGCCCTTCCCCGGAGTCCCGCCCGGGACCGTGGACCGGCAGATACGGTGCCCTTCCGGGGCGATTACGGTAGGCGGCGTGACAGTCGACACCTCGAATACCGAGACGCCAGTCCGTTACCGCTGCTCGGGCTGTGGGAACCTCACCCGCTTCGACGTGGTGACCAGCCGCCGCACAAAGGCATTTCACCACTACTCGGTGGGTGGCGAGCTCACCGTCGAGGAAGTGGACGTTCTCGACGAGAAGGTGGAGGAGGTGACCTGCCGGTGGTGTGGCCATGGCGACGCCGTGGAGGTCGTAGCGATTCAGCCCTCGGCCGAGTAAGGCACGGGCGACCAGCCCCGACGGCTCCGGTCCCAGATCAAGGTCCGGATCAGGGTCTGGGCCGGTCTGCCCCGGCTCCGGTCGGCTCCTCTGGAACTTCCTCCCAGGTCTCTGCCGCCTCCCGGAGTGCCGTCGGCACGGTGCGCTCGGGATTGCGGCCGATCCCCACAGCCGAGTCCCTCGTCGAACGACCGGCTTTCGACCTGGTCGGGGTCGACCCTTCCGGGAATCCCGTGGAGGTCTCGGTGCTCGGCCATGCCGGTCAGACCCTGCTCGCCTTCTTGGCTGTCGACTGCCTCGGCTGCGAGGAGTTCTGGCAGGGGATCGGAGACGCCGCCATCTTGCCGGGGACCTCGAACATGGCCCGGATCGTGGTCACCAAACAACGCGAGCGGATACCTCCTGTCAAGTCGGACCATCTCGCCGGGGTGCCCCTGGTAGTGAGTGATGCGGCATGGTCGGACTATCGGGTGCTCGGCTATCCCTCATTCTTAGTCGTGGACGGCTCGTCAGGCATGGTGGTCGGTGAGACGACAGCGTTCGGCTGGGATGACGTGCGGTCGATGATCCGCTCAATCGCCCCGTAGCCGCGCCTGGCTTGTGGTCACGTGAACGACCGGCGCAGATCCTTGATCAGTAGAAAGAGATGGAACGGGTCGGTTGGGCTTGCCTCGAACTCGGCCACTGCCTGACAGAAGTCTCGAGCCATCTGGTTCGGCGCGTGAACGAGTAGGGCGTGGACACCGACAATGTCGGCTGCGGCATTGACCCGCTGGAGTGCATCGACGAGGAGGGCGCAACCCAGGCGCTGCCCATGCTCTGATAGGTCGACTCCCAGACGGGTGAGAATGACGACTGAGATCGGATAGCTCTCGACACTCGTGGCCAAGCGCCTAGGGGCTCGAACTGGCAATACAGCGCCCGCGGTTAGCGTGTGAAATGCCACCACCCGGTCATCACTCGGCCGTCGAACGACGTAGGTCCTGCTCGATCTCGAGTTCTGCGCGGCGAGCCCGGAGTGCTGCAGCCAAATCGTTTCATCATGCGAACCGCAGTTGAATCCGGCGACGCGATGAGCAGAGGTCAGCACCTCGACAGCGCTGAAGCGTCGCTCATCACTCATCGGCGTCGAGGACCGTCGGGGTCTGGAGCAGCTGGCCCAGTCTCGGAAGGCTCCGGGGTGGCCGGTCGAGCGCGTCCGTAAATGCTGCCCACTGGGGCTCCGACAGCAAGAACGCTCGTCGGTCAGCCAACACGCCCTCCGCTGCCCTGGTGGCGTACTTCAATACGAACTCCGAGATCGTCGCCCCTTCGGCGCGGCTCGCTGCCACTAGGAGCGACCGCTGCCGGTCGCTGATACGGAGACCCAACCGGCCACTTTTTACGCTTTGAGCCTCAGAGCTTGGGTCGGTATCCACGGCAACAAGTGTACGCACAATGTACACACAATCAAACTCATGCGTTCCGGCTGGATCTCGGAGTGCGAATCTTGCGACTGCGAACCGAGCTCGCTGCTCAAGCCGACTGCAAGCTCTGAAGTGCCCTGCCTGCCAGTGCGGCCTCCGGGCCTTACGAGGCAGCTGAATCCAACTGAGCAAGGTGCCGAGTTAGGAGTTCTGCAAGGTAGTTCAACCATCGTTGGTCTGATGAGCGAGGTCTTCAACGGGTCCCTTCATGCCTTGTTGGCGACATCAATGTTCTCTGAACCAAGCGAATCCAGCATTCTGAAATTGCCCCTTGATCTCCCGTCGGATGGGGTCTACGGTCATCGTTCTGTGGCCCGGCGGACTCGCTGCGTACCGGTGATGCGATCACGTTACGTGCGGATCCTTCCTGCCGTCCTGGGCTTTTCCATCTCCTCGCTCTGCCTCGTGGCCTGCGGTGGTTCCAGTGCGTCGACGTCGACAACGGCCACATCCAGCCCAGCTACCAAGGCGATCGTGACGGCATGGCTCGCCGCCCAAAAGGCATTTCATGACGCAGCGCTCACCTCGGATGCAAACAGTCCCGAGCTCATTGCCGCAATGATCCCTCCCCAGCTCGACTTCGGGCTCGAACGAATCTCGCGACGTTCGCCTCACATGGATATCGAGCGCGAAGGGCTCACATATTACGGCAGCCCACAGTTCGGATCAATATGGGTGGAAATCGTGCGGATGTCTCTCGTGCGCCCACGACGACGAGATCGAGTTCAATGCGAAGACGGGGAAGCCGCGTTCTGGTGCTGTTGGGCCGACCATCGTATGAGTTGATCAATTCGGTTATGCGCAGAACCCAACCGGCTGGAAGCTCTCCGAACAGAACGTCGCTGGTGGACGGATGCGCCGGTTCGTAGCGTCTCGCGATTGCCGCCGTTGCGCTGTCCATTGGTCACTTGACGTTCGCCTGCCATCGGCAAGCGCTCGACGTCGGCGCGGCGATCTCGGTTCGACGATCTCCGTGAGCGTGTCATCGTCCGGGTCATCTGGAAACTCGACCGAGAACGAAGTCGGGTCACCATCAGCTGGCACGAACCCATCCAATCAAGCGTCGCCCCAGGGAACTAGCGGCAGCAGCAGCAACAACGGCAGCAACAACAGCGGAGCCAGCACCCCGCCATGTACCTACTATTTGGCGCCGGCAAGCGATCAGACGGTCGCGGGGCCGCCCGGCGTCACCTCTCCCGGCAACTGGTACCTGGTGGAATGCCAGGGTGGCAACTATGCCCAGATCCACCGCGATGGGGTCGTCTGGGTACCGACCCCAGCCGCCGCGGCTGCGTCAGCCGGGCAGGCTGCTGCACCGCCCATACCGGCCATCGATCCAGCTGTCTTGGCGCAACAGGCAGAGAATTCGATGCGACTCCCCGCACCACAGATCGAGACAAATCCGAGCAACCGAACGATCGTCAATCTGCCCACCTGGCTCTGGGTCGGTCAGGGTACATGGGGCCAGGAGTCGGTGTCGGCATCGGTCGCGACCGTCACGGCGACAGCGACGGCCACCCCAGAGCAGGTCGTGTGGACGATGGGAGACGGAGGATCGGTTACCTGCGATGGGCCAGGAACTCCATACCAGCCGTCGGTTCCCGCCGAGTCCCAGACCACCAACTGCTCGTACACCTACAGGAGGTCCTCGGCCGGTGAGCCTACGGCCAACGGTGACCCCAACAGTGCCGGGTTCCCGGTCACGGCCACGGTCACTTGGGGCGTGTCGTGGACGGCGCAAGGAACCCCAGCCGGCGGGACACTGGCCCCGCTGACCACCTCGTCCTCAACCTCCCTCCCCGTGGAGCAGATCGAAAGTGTTTCCACCAGTGGCCAATAGCCAAAGGGTCAGTAGCCGAGATCAGTAGCCGAGATCAGTAGCCGAGATCAGTAGCCGAGATCAGTAGCCGAGATCAGTAGCCGAGACGGTCACTCGCCGAGAGGAGGCACGCCATGAGCTCGACGCTCGATAAGAGAAACGGACGCTCCGGCATCACCGGCGCCCGCAAGGGCAAAGCCGAATCGCACGGCCGTGGATCCGACGCGTCGAACGAGAGACTCCCGAAGCCCAACAAGGTTCGCCGCCCGGTCATGGCCCTGGCGTCAACCGTCCTCATTTTTGCCAGCGTCGCCATCTTCGCCGGCCTGTACGCCAACGCCGGTCATAAGGTCCCGATCGTGGCCGTGGTACGTCCCGTCCACCAAGGCCAGGAGATCTCCAGTTCCGACCTCGGAGAGGCGACCGCGTCGATCAGCGGCTCCGTACAACCGATCCCGTACTCCGCTGTCGGCTCTGTCGTCGGAAAGCAAGCGGCCGTCGGCCTGGTCCCTGGCTCGATCCTTACGACCGGGGACATCTCCACCGCCAGCCGAATCCCGCCTAACGACGCAATCGTAGGAATCGCTCTGAAGCCCGGGCAACTGCCGTCGGCCGGGGTGGTCCCCGGTGAACAGGTCATGGTGGTCCAGACGGGTCAGCCCGGTAGCCCGGCGCCGAGTCTCTCGGGTTCCGGCGCTGACTCCAGCTCAACCTTCAGCTTCGGCTCCACCTCCGGTTCCGGCGGCGCCAGTGCCGGCCCCGCTCCGAGTGCCGGCTCCGGGTCGAGCTCGAGTCAGTCCGGCAGCGATGGCGTGCTCGTCCCGCGTGCTCAGGTGTACGACGTGGCCACGCCCGGCGCGGCCTCCGGGGACACATCGACTCAGCTGGTCTCGGTCGAGCTGGCCCAGCAACTGGCGCCGGCCGTCTCTGTGGCGGCTGCAGCTGGACAGGTCAGTATCGTCGTCCTCCCGCAGGGGCCGTCCGCGCCATGAGCTTGTTCGCCCTGGCATCACTGAAGGGCGCGCCCGGTGTCACGACCCTGGCGTGCCTGGTCGCGGCGACCTGGCCACTCGATCGCCGAGTGGTGGTTGCCGAATGCGATCCCTTCGGGGGCGACCTGGCGGCACGGTTCGAGCTGTCGACGGCAAAGGGGTGCCTGTCCTTGGCCACCGCCGCCCGTCGGGATCCTGAGGCAGTGGTTGCCGATCCCCACATGCAGCGGTTGCCCGGAGGCCTCGAGGTCCTTGTCGGTGGGAGCTCATCGGAGATGGCCTTGGCCCAGTCGGTGACCAGGGCCAACATCAATCAGGCAGTGATCGCCGCGGCCAGAGACGTCGACGTCGTTGCCGATCTTGGTCGGTTGGCTGCGCCCTATGAGGACTGCAGACAATTGCTCCAGGCGGCAGAAGCCATCGGCGTGCTCATCGGGCCGGATCAGGCATCGGTCGCCCATGTCGTCGAGCAAGGAGAGTTGCTCACGCGCCTCGGCGGTGACCGGATCTCCCTGATGGTCGTCGGCCGTGGGCCGAGCCGATCCCGGGACATCGAGGCGGCTACGGGACTTCGAGTCTCGGCCGAGGTGCCCCACGACCCTGCTGCCGCGGCGGTGGCCTCAGGTGTCTCGAGCGGTACTCGCCGTCTGGCCCGGTCGGTGCTCGTCAAGTCCGCCCGCCGAATCGCCGATTCCTTCGCCTCGTTCGATGGGCGCGGGTCTCGCCGGTTCGGTGACCAGCCACACCCAGAACAGGGGGCCCCGGTCACCGGTGAATCGAGCAGCAGGATGCAGGCCGCTTCACGCGACTCGACCAGCGAGGCCCAAGCCGGAGCTCGGCTCGAAGAGCAAGTAGAGCCGACCACCCTGAAGGTCCTCCCGTGACGGTCGGCCCAACGTCGGTGATGGCGGTAGCGGGGTCATGATTCCGTCTCTGGCTACGAAGATCCGGACGTTGGTAGCCGAGGACCTTGCCGCCGAGGACGTGTCGGCACTCGGTAGTGAAGACCGCCGCGAGTTCGCCCGGCAGCGCATCTTCGTCCACATGGATGCACTCGGCATCGAGCAGCTGGCCAGTGACGCGCCCCTTCCCACCTCGGAGGAGGAGCAACGCCTCGCCCAGTCGATCCTCGACGCCCTCTTCGGAATGGGAGGGCTCCAGTCCCTCATCGACGACCCTTCCATCGAAAACATCGACGTCAACGGGTGCGATCGCGTATGGGTCACCTATGCCGACGGCGCCAAACGGGCGATGCCGCCCATCGCCGAGTCCGATGAGGAGCTCATCGAGATCATAAGGTCGGCGGCGGCGAGGTTCGGCCTTTCGGAGCGCCGGTTCGATATGGCCCGCCCCGAGCTGGATCTGCGGCTGCCCGATGGAAGTCGACTCTCGGCGCTTATGGCCGTCACCGCACGCCCATCCATCTCGGTGCGGCGCCACCGTTTCATCGACCTCTCGATGGACGATCTGGTCGAGCTCGGGACCATCGATCCCTCCATGGCTTCATTTCTGGCCGCGGCTGTCCGGGCTCGAAAGAACGTCATCATCGCCGGGGCGATGAACTCGGGGAAGACGACCCTGTTCCGCGCCCTGGCTTCGGTGATCCCACCCAGGGAACGGCTGGTGACCATCGAGCAGTCGTTCGAACTCGCTCTCGATCGGGACAGTGTCCGCCACCCGGACATCGTCGCCCTCGAGGCCAGGCCGGCCAATCTGGAGGGAGAAGGGATGGTGGAAGTCGCACACCTGGTCCGTCGGGCCCTTCGGATGAACGCTGACCGGGTCATCGTGGGCGAGGTTCTGGGCGACGAGATCCTTCCCATGCTCAACGCCATGAGCCAGGGCCGATCGGGCTCGATGTGCACGATCCACTCGGACTCGTCGGCCGGAGTGTTCCGCCGCATCGCCTCCTATGCCGTCCAAGCCGCCGAACGCCTCCCGCTCGAAGCCACCAATCTGTTGGTCGCCGGGGCAGTTCACTTCGTCGTCTTCCTGGATATCGAGCACCCGACCGAGGCCGACGACGACGGGTATGACAGCGCCTACACCCGGGTCCCGTCCGGTTGGGCCGCTTCGGACGCCGAAGTCGGTTCCGGCGGAATCGACAGATCGGACGAGACCGCCAACGGCGGAGCGTGGTTCGCCGGGCCGCGGCGCCGGAGGCGCTTCGTATCGTCCGTCCGCGAGGTGGTGGACGCGGAAGGACCTCAGGTCATCTCCAACGAGGTCTTCCGCCCGGGTGACGATCGGCGCGCCGAGGTAGGTGCGCCACTTCGCCCTGAGACTCTCCGTGAACTGGTTCGACACGGGTACGAGCCCATCACAGCCCCGGACGCCTCCGAACGGGTTTGGGCATGATCGCAGCCGCAGTCCTCTGCGCCCTCGGGTTCGGCTTGGGCATTGTCGGCATCGTGAGCGCGTGCACCCGAAAAGAGCGCGAACCCTCCCAATCGCCGACCTACTCCCCGTCGCCGAAGCAGACGGGCCTCTCAGCTTCTGTCGGTGCCCCGGTTCGATCCGCTCTGGGACGGCACGGCGGGCTCCGTCTGGCGACGGCCTGTGCCGTGGGGGCGGTGGCAACGGTCGTCACCCGCTGGCCCGTTGCCTTTCCCATCGGTGTCGCCGCCACCCTCGGGCTGCCCTCGCTGTTCGGACAGACCTCGACGGCACTGTCGGTCAGCAAGCTCGAGGCCATCGCCACCTGGACGGAGATGCTTCACGGCACTCTGGCTGCATCTGCCGGACTGAACCAGGCGATCATGGCAACCGCCCCGATGTCCCCTGACCCCATTCGTCCAGCCACACTGGCGCTGGCCGGCCGTCTCCGGGCCGGAATGTACAGCAAGGACGCGCTGGTCCTCTTCGCCGAGGAGGTGGCCGACCCGAGCACGGACCGTGTCGCCTGCGCATTGATCCTGGCCTCGTCGGCCAGGGCTCAGCACCTCGGGGAACTCCTCGGAGCGCTGGCCGACTCGACCAGAGAAGATGTTGCCCTTCGGCTACGGATCGAGACCAGCCGGGCGTCGCCGCGAAGCGGCATCCGAACCGTGATCGTGTTCAGTGTGGCCTTTGCCGGCGCCCTGGCTCTATTGGCTCACAGCTACCTCGCACCCTTAGGCACTCCGACCGGACAGGTCATCCTGGTGACCATCGGCGCCCTCTACGCCGCTGGTCTGACATTGATGGTTCGGATGGCGAAGCCGCCGGCGCCCGTCCGGTTGCTCACGGACGAGGGAACGACATGAACGCGGCCATCTTCTGTGGTCTGTTCTTCGGGCTGGGCGCGGGCGGCTTGATCAGAGGTCTTCGTTCGGCACGACCCTTGCTCGACGCGTCGGGCATGCACGCCCTCTCGTCGTCGATGGGACGAGGCAGGCCGAGGTCCCGGTGGCCCGACTATGTCGGCGCCTCCACAGCCGCCTGGGCCGATGAGGTCGGTCTGATGCGCGGACGATTCTGGGACCGCGTCACGACGGCCATGGCAGTGGTGGACGTGGGCGTCGACCAGTTGGCCCTGCAGACCGTGCAAGCAGTGGGCACGGCCGTGCTGTTGCCGGTGGTCGTCTGGGGACTGCTGCAGGTGGGTGGGATCGATCTGCCCATCCTGGTTCCCTTCGCAGTGATTGTGGTCCTGGTTCCGATGGGTGCCTGCATCCCCTTCGTCGTGCTGTACCGTGAGGCACGCCAGCGTCGTCGCCATGTCCGCATCGTGGTCGGTTCGTTCGTCGATCTCGTCGTGCTCGGCCTGGCTGGCGGAGTGGGGATCGAGGGAGCCCTCCAGTCGGCGGCGGCGGCGAGCTCGGATTGGGCCTCGGTGCGGCTCAAACGGGCCCTCGCCTTGGCTCAGGACTCGGGGGAGCCCTCGTGGTCGGCCCTTGCCCGGCTCGGCGAGAACCTTGGGGTCCCGGAGCTGACCGAGTTGGCTGCGACCATACGCCTGGCCGGAACCGAGGGCGCCCGAGTGCGTCGATCGCTGTCGGCCCGGGCCGCCGCCCTTCGGCGGCACGAGCAGGCCGAAGCGGAAACCGAGGCCAACACGGTGACCGAACGGCTCTTTTTGCCTGGAGCGCTGCTCTTGGTGGGGTTCCTCCTTTTCGTGGGATACCCGGCGTTCAGTCGGATACTCACCGGATTTTGAAGCTCCAGAGCAGCAAGATCGCACAGCATCCAAATCGCACAGCATCCAATAGACGCAATACAAACCGAACAGCCACAGGGCACACCAAAACCAGCACGCCGGAATAACACCCGAACACAGCATGCCGGAATACAGCAAGCCAGCGCAGGAGACAACGATAGAGAGGAGCAGACATGCTGCCTGTACAGATTGCCGCACTCTGGACCTATCTCAAGGAGCGCACGCGCGCTCGAGGCGGTTTGGACGACGCCGGCTCAGCAGTAGAGAAGGTGATCCTCACCGCAATCTTTGCCGCGTTGGCCATAGCCGTCGGGGCCATCATCGTCTCCAAGGTCACGGCCAAGGCCAACTCGATCAACCTGAACTGATGCGGCGTCTCCCTCGACTGGACGAGCGTGGTTCGGCCACCGTCGAGGCGGTGCTGATTATCCCGATCGCCATGGTGGTGTTGCTCGTGACGGTGCAGTTCGCCTTATGGTCGCATGCTTCCCAGGTCGTGCACACGGCCGCATCAGAGGGAGATGCCTCTGCCCGTTCGTACGGTGGCGGAATGCAACAGGGTGAGACGCGCGCTCACGAAGTGCTGCAAGCGTCTCAAGCGAACGTGATCGGACCGGCCGTCGAGGTGTCGAGGCTTCCCGGCGACCAGGTGAAGGTCACGGTGACGGCGAATGCCGTGTCGATCATTCCTGGGATTCACTTCTCGGTCTCGGCCACTCAGACCGGAACGATCCAAGAATTCCGAGCCAACCAATGAGACATGCCATTGGCATTGCCGGGTTCCGCGAGGCCATGAGGACCAAGGAATGCCTCGGCGCCGATCAGGTCACCAGGATCCGGGAGGGCGTCGGTGCCCCTGACGCCAAGCCGACGCATGGCGCTCAAAAGTGCGGTGACAGTGGCAGTCTCACCGTCGAGCTGGTGGTGCTTGCTCCGGTGATCCTGGTGTTCGCGCTGGCGACGTTGGCCTTCGGGCGGTTCACCCAAGCCCGCCAGCAGGTCGTCGAAGCCGCACAGGCCGGAGCCCAGGCGGCCGCGGTTGGGTCCAACGCCGACAGTGCGCAACAAGACGCGCTGGCGGCGGCCTCGACCGGAATCCTGGCGAGCGCCCACACCTGCGAGAACCCTCAGGTCAATGTCAACGTGTCCCACTTCGTCCCCGGCGGCTACGTCGTGGTCCAGGTGACGTGCCACGTGCAGCTTTCCGATCTGCTTGTTCCCGGACTCCCGGGTTCGACGACCGTACAAGCTTCATCGACCGCACCACTCGATCCCTACCGGTCGATCCCATGAGCTGCTGCCTGCAGAACAATCAGGGTGGTGGGGGCCCAGCCGAAGGGGCCGGCGGCCGAGCTGAGGGACTGGAACGGCGAGCCGAGGGACCGGAAGGGCGAGCCGAGGGACCGGAAGGGCGAGCCGAGGGACCGGAAGGGCGAGCCGAGGGACCGGAAGGGCGAGCCGAGGGATTCGAAGTGGCTGGGAAGCCCGACGAGGCGGGCGGGGTCACGGTCTTCGTGGCGCTCCTGGCCGTGGCCCTCTTCGTCCTGGCTGGTCTGGTGCTCGACGGCGGCCGTGCCATGAGTGCGCAACAGGCGGCCCAGGACGAGGCCGAACAGGCAGCTCGTTCCGGTGCGGCAGCACTGTCCGTGAGCGCGCTCCGGGCCGGAGCCGTCCGGATCGATTCGCAGACCGCGGTGGCGGATGCCGTGGCCTACACGGTGGCGGCCGGACACCCTGGGACAGCCACTGTGGTCGGCAATTCCGTCGAGGTAAGCATCCAGTATCGGGTACCCACCGACATCCTCGGGATGGTCGGGATCGGCACCCTGCCCGTTTCGGCGTCTGCACGCGCCATTGACGTGCACGGCGTGACGAAGGAGGAATAGTTGAGTCGAGGAATCGTGCCCGCAGTTCCCAGGGGCCAACAGGTGGTGCAAGGCATACTTTCAGGATCAGCGCTCCTGCTAGTCGCAGTGGGTGTCCCTGTCATGTTGGTACTCGTGGGAGGTTCGCCACTCCCGCATGGCCTGGTCCATGCCATTCGAGTGGACATGTCCCTCCGTCAGCTGCTCGACAAGCCGGTGGCGGACACCTGGATCGTGCATGCCGCGTTTGCGCTGGCCTGGATCGCCTGGCTGTGGTTGAGCATCTGTGTGGTCGTCGAGATGGTCTCGTGGAGCTCGGGTCGGGCTCCGGTTCGGGTTCCGGGGAGTCGGACCATGCAGGCGGTGGCTGCCTGCCTGGTGGGTACCACCTTGGCGTTCATGGTGGCTCAGCGCGTGCCCAGGCCCGCGACCCATGCCAACACCCGGGTGTCCGTAGCGGTGGCGTCGAGCACCTCGCCGACGAGCATGACCAGGCGTCAGTCGCCGGTTGGCTCGAAGCGAGGCAAGTCTCGACCGACGGCGCCGGTTCCTGGAACCGCGGCCCCGGGTGCGATTGCCGGCCGGGCGGACCGATCTTCCGCCCGCTCGGCGCACACCGTCCCTCCCCGGGATAGTCCTCGACCCAGCGCTTCTTCACCCTCACGACCCGGCGTGTCACAACTCAATGGCTCCTTTCCGACGAGCAGCATGGCCGGCCCGCCCTCGGGGGTGCAGCCACCCGGCCGGTTTGGAGGGGCGGCAGCCGAGCCGGTGCCGCAGGCCCAAGGGCAATCCGCCAAGCTGACGGACCAGGTCGGGCCCATTTCGGCACCCACCATCAGGACCTACGTCGTGCAGCCGCACGACACGCTGTGGTCAATCGCCGCGACGCAACTCGGATCTCCGCTCAGGTGGCCCGAGATCGCCCAGGCGAACTACGATCGCCAACAACCCGACGGCGGAGCGCTGACCGACGCGCATTGGATCGATCCCGGATGGGTGTTGCTCCTGCCTGCCGATGGGGCGGTAGCCGACTCCGCTGCCGCCGCGCCGATCCCACCCCCTTCCACCCCTATCCCGACGGCGCCGACTGCACCAGCGCCCGACCCCGCCGCGCCGACTGCACCAGCGCCCGACCCCGCCGCGCCGACTGCACCAGCGCCCGACCCCGCCGCGCCGACTGCACCAGCGCCCGACCCCGCCGCGCCGACTGCACCAGCGCCCGACCCCGCCGCGCCGACTGCACCAGCGCCCGACACCGCCGCGCCGACTGCACCAGCGCAGACGGCATTGTCCCCGGCCGGTGCGTCGGTGTCGGCAGCGAAGCCAACGCTGCCTGTTGTGCCGCCACCGGATGGACGCGTCAGGACGCCGTCACCGACGGGCACACGAAGGCAGGCCCCGGTCTCCGCCCCGAGTCGGGCGGGTCAATCGGGGCCAGAGCAAACCCTGCGGCCAGAGCAAACCCGGACAGAACAAGCCCGGACAGAACAAGCCCGGACAGAACAAGCCCGGACAGAACAAGCCCGGGCGGATCAAGAGGGAGCAGTTCGGCGCGACGAGCCGTCGGCGCCGATTCTTTCGGCCGCTCCGGCTCCGTCGAGGGCCTTGGCTCCCTCGAACTCCAGACAATCGACATCGGCACAGTCCCACCCGACCGCCAGCGCGCCCAATGGCCAGGCGAACGGTCGGCGCGGCTTCCCACTGTCTCCGATCGGCGCCGGGCTACTCGGCGCCGGGTTGGTGGGGGTCATCGATCGGATGCGTCGCGCCCAACAGCGACATCGGCGGGTGGGTGAGCACATTCGCCTTCCCCGAGCACCGCTATCGAGTTTGGAACGCCGCCTGCGAATCAGTGACGACCCATTGGCCCCCTATGCCGTGGACGCCGCCCTCAGGTTTTTCGCTTCCGTGGCCTCGGAAGGGGGTCCGGTGATGGTGGGGGTGCAAGTCCACCCTGATGACATCGAACTGATCCCCGATGACGACGGGTGGGCGGGAGTCGTCCCCGATCCGTTCGAAGTGCGGTCGGGGGGACGCTCCTGGTTCGTCCCCCGGAGGCTCTTGATCCGGCGCGGACCGAACGTCGCCAGGGATGACCGGGATGCCGAAGCGCCCTGTCCGGCACTGGTGACCGTTGGTCAGTCCGATGTTGGGCCGTGCTTAGTGAACCTCGAGGCCTTGGGCTCGTTAACGGTCTCCGGCGATGCGATGGCCTGCGAAGGGTTGCTACGGGCGCTGGCCGTGGAGTTGGCCACGTCTTTCTGGGCTGATCAGTTCGACTTGGTGCTGGCCGGATTTGGACAGGAGCTGTCCAGGTTTGAGCGGGTGCGGGTCCTGCCGGATGCGCATTCACTCGTCGATGAGCTGAGACTCCGGGGACGGGACGGACGGTCACTCCTGCATACCGCCGGCTACCGATCATTCGCCGAGGCTCGTATGGCGGCGGTTTCCGATACCTGGGACGCACTGGTGGTCCTGTGCGGCCCGTCCACGGACACGGGGGTAGCCAGCGCCCTGGTCGAAGCGGTCGGTGACGCCCGGACCGGCATTGCCGTTGTCACGTGCGGGGCCAGAGAGGGCGCTCGGCATTGCCTCAAGTTGGAGGGAGTAGGACTGTCGTCGCCGCTCGATGTGCTGGGCACTGTCGTCTGGCCGCAACGGGTCGAGTCGTCGGAGCTCGAAGGTCTCGGAGGCTTAGTCATGACTGCAGCAGATCTTTCGTCGGTCCCCGCGTCACAGGAGCCGTACGAGTCCATCACCGCACCACTCCCACGGGTATCAGCTGCGGAGTTGGGAGGGCCTGAGGAGCGGTCCACCTTCGACCTCCCTGAGGCGGAGATGGAGGTGAGGGCGGGAGCTGCGGACGCCGAGATGGAGATGGAGGTCGAGAATCCGGCCAGAACCGATCCGATAACCAGAACCGGCCCATTGGCCAGAGCCGGCCCATTGGCCGAAAGCGGCCCATTGTCTGAAACGGAGACAGAGGTCGAGGTGAAGGTGGCCGTGCTCGGCCCTGTTGAGGTCCACGGCAATGCTCGCCAGTTCACGAGAGCGTGGGCAAAGGAGCTTGTCGTCTACCTGGCCATGCACCCTGGTGGCGCTTCCAACGACACATGGGCCACGGCGTTGTGGCCGGACCGGCTGATGGCGCCGTCGAGTCTGCATTCGACGGCATCAGTGGCCCGGAGGTCGCTCGGACAGGCTCAGGACGGACGCGACCACCTTCCCAAGGGTCACGGACGTCTTGAGTTGGCCTATACGGTTGGTACGGACTGGGACCGCTTTGTCAGGCTGGCCGACACCCACGAGCCGGGACGCTGGAGGGCGGCAATGGAGCTGGTGCGAGGCCGTCCTTTTGACGGTCTGCCGCGCCTCAGACTGGCCCATTCTCGAAGGGTTATCGGCTGCCATCGAGGCTTCGGTCGTCGACGTCGCCACCCGGTTGGCCTCGCATTGCCTTGCTGCAGCCGACCCGGCCGGTGCAGAGTGGGCATCCCGCAGAGGTCTACTGGTCAGCCCATACGACGAGCGTCTCTATCGCATGCTGCTCCGAGCTGCCGACTTGGGCGGCAATCCAGCCGGTGTGGAAGCAGTTATGTCCGAGCTGTTGCACCTCGTAGCCGACGACGTGGAGCCGTTCGACTCGGTCCACCCCGAGACCACCGACCTCTACCGGTCGCTGACACGACGTCGGACGTTCGCTCCCGCCCCGCGCTAGGCCACCGGAAAGGATCCTGTCTGGTGAGGGGCACGATCGAGACGGTTGTGCCGCTGCTCGGCGTGTGCCCACAAGCGAGACGGATGCTCACAAGCGAGTGCTGGATGTCCTTTAGGACATCATGTGCGGAATGTCAAACGCTACCCGAGCCCTTGGAGTGCATGGAAGATGTAGCTGTAGAACTCCAGCAGGTGGCGTATGAGTGCGAGCATCCGGTCACAGTAACCGAACACCGTTCGCTTTGCAACTGCTATCGCGGCTGGCGGTGGATGCACGGTGGGGTCATGCCGGGCGCGAGCTACCGTCCCGAGCGTCGAGGTCGTGCGTTGCGCTGGGCAACCGGCCAGACGGAGAGGGAGCGTTTCGTTGGGCCAATAGGGCCACACATAGCCATTCTCCGCTTCGGCGGTCATCAACAGTGGTCGACTTTCAACAGTCATCGACTGGACAAGCGGGGCGTGGATCAGCTGGTCGCCTGCTGAGCACGAGGATGCCGGTCACACCGCGTGCCGAGCTCATCGAGGTCGCCGGACTCGAGGCCAGATGGTCGGGGGACCCCACCCCGTGAGCCGACTGAGGGACATCTTTCTGAGTCAGGGAGTGATAGAGATATCTGTGCTGGGCTTCTGGGCCTGTGCCAACATGCGAGAACCGACGATCTGGTCTCGAAGGACCACCAGACCCATGGTGGATCGAGAGCCGCCAAGCCGGGCATAAAGGAGGAGTGAACCATGACCAAGATGCGGTTCAACCACATGGAGCTGTCGTTCGCAGCGGGAACCCTCACCAAGGAGTTCCGCGACGAGGTGGACGCCTTCTACTGCGACGTGCTCGGCTGGAACGCGCTGGATACTGAGGTGGTTGGGCAGTCCTGCCACCTGCTCCAGCCCGATCCGGGCCAGTTCATCCTGTTGGCAGAAGGCAAGGACCCGATGTCGTCCCCCGGCTACGACCACCTCGGTCTTCTGATGGACACCCGCGACGAGGTCGACTCGGTCCTGGCCGAATGCAAGCGGTTCCAGGAAAAGGACCAGCGCCTTCGGATCAAGGAGTACGAGGACCTCGTTTATCCGACGGTCACCGTGCACGCCTTCTACGTGAAGCACCTCTTGCCGATCTGGTTCGACGTGCAGTGCATGGAGTGGCCCGCTGGGAAGCAGCCCTCGCCGAGCTGGCAGTATTCGTGATCGGCGCCGGCGGCTGGTGACCCAGCCGGTGGCGGGCACACCGACGGCAGCGGTCGCACCGGTAGCGGCCCCCTGGCGAGGGGGCTCGGCCTCCCGAAACCGCTGCCGATTCCGGAGCGCATCACCTCGAAAGGTGTATCTCCGCGCCTCACTCGACTGGCGGACCTCGCCGTTCTCGCCGGGCGTCGATGGTGACGCCCGGAGCGAGGCTTGGTGACGTGCGCCAAGTGTTTCCCGACCCGGGTGAGGTCGACCCCGTCGACGCCTATGGCCGGCTCGGCCGGGTCGGCGACCGTCCCGGTGTCCGCCTCAATATGATCGCCAGCGTCGACGGCGCTGCCTCGATCGCCGGAAAGTCCGGGTCGCTCGGTGGCCCGGCCGACAAGGCCGTGTTTGCCGCATTGCGGTCCCTGGCCGACGTGATCCTCGTCGGTTCCACCACCATGGTGGCGGAGGGGTATGGCCCAGCTCGCCTTGGCGATGAGGCGCGGGACATGCGCCGCCAGTGGGGCGGTGCGCCGGTGCCCCCCATTGCCGTGGTCACGCGTGCCCCTCGGTTCGACTGGGGCTCGCCCTTCTTCACCGAGGCGGAACAGCGTCCGATCGTGGTCACGACGACGTCGGCCGCGGCCACCGGTCGCGACAGAGCTGCCGAGGTCGCCCACGTGATCACGGCCGACAAACCCGGCAAGAGCGGCGTCGACCTCGCCGCCGCCGTCCGCCAACTTGGCGAACTCGGCTATGAGAATGTGCTGGCCGAGGGCGGCCCGGGGATCGCCGCCGAACTGGCGGCCGATGACTTGCTTGACGAGGTGTGCCTCTCGGTGTCACCAGTCTTGGTGGGCGGAGAGGCCAGGCGCATTCTTGGCGGCGGCGGGGCCGAAGTGTCGACGTCACTCGAGCTGTGCAACGTGCTCGAGGCCGACAACTACCTTTTCCTTCGGTATCGACGGCGCTGAGTGTTGCTGCAGCCTTCCTTCGAATCACGGATATCTCGGTCTCGAGGGCGTAGTCGATGTTGCTCGACGGCCACGTTCGCACCAATCGCCCCGACGCTTGCGTACGGTGGGTTCGAAGTTACGAAGCCGATCGCGCCTCGACCCTCGCCAACTGGTCGGTCAGTTCGCCGAGCACCTGATCCTGAGCCAGCAAGTGTTCTTGAATCTTGACTGCCTCGTGGAGCACGGCATCGGCATCGTTATAGGTGGCCTCGGAGCGCTTGTCAGCGGCGGCGGCCAGTACGTTCTGACCGACGATAATGACGGACAACAGCACTAACTGCAAGAAGGTCTGGGACACCCAGGAGACGAGCGTGACCGCGCTGTGGGAGTTAATGGCCTGGGGCAGGCTGATCAGCGCCAGGGCGGCAAAGGCGTAAGCACACCACATGGTGCCCACTCCGTTCGTCACCTTGACGGCAAACCACGCATTGAACCGGTCCATGGTGCTCGCCCTGGGGAGTTGATCGGCAACCTTTACCAGATGAGGCGCTCCCTCGAGCTTTGCCTTGGTTCGGTGGTGGGGAACGTAGTCGTAGATTGCATGGTCGGTCATCGAAGGACTCCTTAGTGCACGTGTGAGTTGAGCGCCCGGCTGCAACCCATCATGCCTTCATGAAGTGGTCACCGATATCGACAGGAGTGGTCACCGATATCTGGAGGAGGGCGTGAGTGGAACAACGCTCCCGCGCAACCCTTGTTTGAGAGCGAGCCCAACCGGGCATCGGAAGTCCGAGGCGGCTGCACGCGGGATGCTGCAGGGTCCGCCCACGGTTTCGATGTGAGGAGGGTGCGATCGTGCCAGGGGAACATTGGAAGGATGAGCCGGAGGCCCAAGACCTGCCAGCGGCTAAGTCCTATCTTTCTCTGCTGGTCGGAGCGGACAAGGCCGCCAAGTTGACCAAAGCCCTGAGCAAACAACAAACGCTCAGGCACCATGCGGCTAAGGACATTCTGCGGGCATCCGGTCTGCCCCTGCTGGGTACAGACGATTCAGAGGTTGCCGCCGATCTCGAGAAGATCAAGTTCGGCAAGAAGCTGTCCCCTGTGTTGTTGATCGAGGGTGTTCCACTGTGGGTGGCAGACGGGTACCACCGAATCTGTGTGAGCTACCACGTGAACGAGAAGACCCTGGTCCCCTGTCGGATCGTTGCCCGCTCGTCCTAAAGACGAGCTGAGCCTGGGTGGGTCCACCGATCACCTTCGTCCCTCAGGATCAGGGTACGTTTCGACGTCTACGGCCAGCACGGCGTCATCCGGGGTATGACCCCTTACCCCCCTACAGCAGACCGACTCCGATGGCCACCCCGACGAGGACGAGGACAGCACCACCGACCAGCTCGCTTCGTCGCCCGAGCCTCGCCCCGAGCCGTCCACCGATCTCCAGGCCCAACAGCGAGAGGGCAACGCTGACCACGGCGATGAGGACAGCAGCCACTACGAGGTTAACGTGATAAGCGCCGAGGGCGAAGCCAATGACGAGGTTGTCAATGCTCAGCACCCCACCGATGAGCACGAGGTGCTTGACGCCCAGTTTTGGGCTCTTCTCCTCACCACGATCACGGAGCAGTCCCATCACGATGGTATAGGAACCGACGAGGCCCAGCAGCGCGCCCGTGGCCGGTTTGGCCGTGCTGCCCAAGTCGTGGGCCAGTGACCGACCGAGCAAGAGGCCGATGATGGGCATGACCCCTTCGAATACCCCGAAGATGAGGGCCACTCGAAGGCGTAGCCTGCGGTCCACGCCCGAAACACCGAGAGCTGTCGAGGCAGCGAAGTTGTCCAGCCCCACCGACATGGCAACCAGGAGAAGTGCGGCCACCCTGGCACCGTAACCGGCCCACTCGGCATGGTCGCACGCTGCGGACCTTTCCCCCTCCGGATGCATCGTCGCTATCGACCGACCCGGCATACGTGGAGTCGTGGTTCCCATCTGCAGGGGCCGATATGGACAGACCCCGTCTTTCCCCGGAGTTCCAGTCCGTCGGCCGCGGGCCGCCGTACGTGGCAGCCCAGCCCGCGGCGCTTGAGGCCGTTCGGTTGTTGCGGCTCCGTTCTCGGCGAAATCCTGCGCCGGCCGATGTGATTCCCGGCCCCAGGTCCACACATGGGACGCAGTCTGAAGTGGAGCTCCGACGCGCCGCTATGACGTGCGCAGTGGGCGACCTGACTGCCTCGAGAGGTCGTGGAACACTTTGGGTCAGAAGCAACCTCTTGAGTAGTCAGGATCCGTTGACACTGCCGATCTGGCAAACGTCCCCAAGCACGTGGAGCAAATGCATTCCCATGAGACTCGGACGACTCGGATCCGTGACGCAGAGGAGCTGAGGTGAGTCAGGTCGATTCGGAGGCTGAGCTGCTCGGCCGTCTCCGGAGCGGCGACGAAGACGCATTCGTGACCCTGGTCGATCGCTACCAAATGCCCCTCCTTCGCCTGGCTCGTTCGTTCGTTCCCAGTCAGGCAGTGGCCGAGGAGGCCGTGCAGGACACCTGGCTGGGCGTGGTCCGGGGTGTCGAGCGCTTTGAGGGGAGATCCTCGCTGAAGACCTGGCTGTTCCAGATCCTGGCCAACCGAGCCCGCTCAGCCGGTGCCCGCGAGCATTCTGACGGGCCGGTCGAGTCACTGCACACGGTCGATCCGGCTCGCTTCAACAACCAGGGGCAATGGGCTGATCCGGTCGAACAATGGTTGGACCAGCGTGAGGACCGTCTGGAGGCCGCCGCCTGGTCGCCGATCCTGAAAGCGGCCCTCGACAGTCTGCCCGACCGCCAGCGCCAGGTCGTCCTCCTCAGGGACGTCGAGGAGCTCTCCAACGGCGATGTGTGTTCGGTGCTCGGGATCAGCGGGGGCAATCAACGGATCCTGTTGCACCGGGGGCGCGCCCGCATCCGTGCGATCCTTGAGACCGAAATGAAGAAGGTCTGACCGATGCTACTGCTGCGACCGAGAGACATCGAGTGCCAACAGGCCGTTGAGCTCGTCACCGACTACCTCGAGGGCAAGCTCACCCGTCGGGAGCGACGCCGATTCGAGGCCCACATACGCGCCTGTCCCAACTGCTCGGCGTACCTGGATCAGATCCGGGCGACGATCGTCCTGACCCAGGCACTCGAACCCGACGACCTCACCCCCCAGGCGCGGGCCGATCTCATCGATCTCTACCGGCGCTGGCGATCGGACTAGAGGCCCGGGTATCCCGCCTCGGGCCCTACTCTTGCTTCGGAAATACCTGGCCACCACGCACCTGTAACGGATTGCGGCCCGAGAGGACTACATGGTGTCTGTCAACCCGCACGGTTGACGTACAGCGTTGACGCAGAGCGTCGACCCACACCATTGACCACCGCCAGGAGGCAGCACCGATGAAGATCCTTCTCCGTTCCGGGTTCGCCGTGGTTGTCGCCGTCGCATTGGCTACCGCTTTCTCTTCGACGGCCGCGTCGACAGCCGGAGCGACTACGCCGGAGGGCTCCTTCGGTGGCGGTGGACACAACGTCGTCTTCGTCCAGACCGACAATCCTTCCGGCAATCAGGTCGTGGCGTACGACCGTGCGGACAACGGGACCCTCTCCCTGGCCAACACCTACGCCACCGGGGGCCTGGGCGGCGTCCTCAGCGGCTCGGTGGTGGACCACCTGGCCTCCCAGGGCGCTCTCACCTACGACCAGAGCAACAACCTCCTCTATGCCGTGAACGCCGGCAGCAACACGGTGTCGGTCTTCACCGTGCACGACGACCACCTCACCCTGCATCAGGTGGTGAGCTCGTTCGGCAGCTTCCCGGTGAGCGTGGCCGTGCACGGCGGGGTCGTCTACGTCTTGAACGCCGAAAATGGGGGGACGCTCCAGGAGTACCTCGTCTGGTTCGGATACCTGATCCCGGTCCCGACGTCGAGCCGGGGGCTGGGGCTGAACCCCGCAGCCACACCGCAGTTCACCAACACCCCCGGACAAGTCGGCTTCTCGCCTGACGGCTCCAAGTTGATCGTGACGACCAAGGCCAACGGAAGTGACATCGACGTGTTCAACGTCGGGTTCTTCGGACTCCTGTCGCCGACGCCGGTGGTGAACTCCGAACCCAACGCCGTCCCCTTCGGGATCACCTTCGACGCCTCGGGCCACCTGGTCGTCGCCGAATCCTCGAGCAGCAACCCCGCCTTGGCCACCTTCACCCTCAACGGAGACGGGACGGTGACGCCCATCGACACGGTGGGTACCGGCCAACCGGCCACCTGCTGGGTGGCTCCTGCGCAGGGCTTCCTCTTCGCCTCCAACGCTGGGGGGCCTTCGGTGAGCGGCTTCCAGCCCGCCCCCTCTGGCCAGCTCACCCTTCTCGGGAAGACGACCACCGACCCGGGTACGGTCGATGCTTCGGCGTCGCCCGATGGTCAGTTCCTCTACGTCCAGACCGGCGGGAACGGGATCGTTGACGAGTTCCAGGTCAACCCGGGCGGCTCTCTGACCGAGATCGGATCAGTGACGGTGGCCGGTGGGCAGGGTGGCGAGGGCATCGTCGCTCTGTAGACGACAACGATGCCCTCGCCGGCGGACCTCCTACCGTCCCTGACCGCCCTGACCGCCCTGACCGCCCTGACCGTCACCCGGGTTACCTTGGCCGCCTTGGTCACCACCTTGACCGCCCTGACCGCCGCCACCTTGGTCGCCCTGGCCGGATACTGCTCCCGGAAGCACGGCGGTGTGCTCGATCTGGACGGACTGGAGCTGGGCCGGGTTCAACCCGAGCAGCTGGAGGATGGTCGGCGCGATCTGGCTGGTCTCCACCTGGCTGTCCACCACCTGATGCTGCGGGACCTCGGCCCCGCTGACCAGGATCGGCACTGAGCGGTCCTGTGGGCCGGACCCACCGTGCTCGGCGATCTTGCCCTGCCCGCCGGTGTAGACCACCCCGTGCTGGACGACCCCGTAGACGTCAGGATGGCGAGGATCGCTATTCGGCACGCCGAAGAAGTTGGCCGACTCGGCTCCGGCATAGACCGTCGTCAGTCCGGAGGATGAGACGGTCTTGGCCGCACCGTTGACGTCGTTGCCACTCGCCGAGTTGGACAACAGGTACGCCTTGGCGAAGTCGGCCGCCGCCTGGGACCGGTCGTTCAACCACAGCTGCATCACGTCGTCGTCGGTCGAGTACGCCACCAGCGCACCGGCAACGGGATGCGCTGCCGCCCACGCCGTGTTCAAGCCGGCAATGATGGGCGCGTCGGGGACCCTGGTCAGATCAGCTGGGTTCGTCGGGGACTGCCCGTGCTTGGCCGAGACGATGATGGTCGTGCTGTTGGCCAGACCCTGGCGATGGATCTCGGAGACCATCGCCCCGATCTGGTTGTTGACGTAGTCGAGCGCCTCGGAGAGCAATGGCCCCGGTGTGGTCCCGCCGGGCAGGTAGCCCCCGGTCAGCACGGTGCCGTTGGCGTCCTCCGAGGTCGGCAGCTTCTCGGCGGTCGAGACCGTCTGAAAGTTCATGCCGAAGATGGCGGGCACGCCGACATTGTTGGTCCGGCTGTGGTCGTAGCCGTCGATCTCGTTCAGCACCGCTTGCACCTTGTAGGAGTCGTACTGCTGGGTCGCCTTGTTGTCGGTGGTCCAGTCGTTGCCAGCGGGATAGCCGGTCGCGTTGCTGTTGATCTCCGGCGTGAACAGGTCATCGACCCCGTTGCCACTGGGGCCGTTGAGGATCTCATAGGCCGGGTGCTTGTCCGACCAGGCCGTGCGTAGCCCAGCGCTCTTGGCCACGTTGAAGACGGTGTTGACCTTGAGGTACTGGTCCGGGTACACCGGCTGGCACGTGGTCGGGTCGACGGGGAGCTTCGACGGGTCGATCAGCGTCTTGGGCGTGCTCGTCATGCTGAGGATGTTGTTGGGCAGGCCCGGGAGCCCTTGACCGGCGTCGATCGACAACTGGTTCTTGTCGAGGTCCTCGGTGTAGTCGACCACCGCCCCGGGGGTCTTCCCGGCGCATGAGGTCGTGCCGGCCGGCAGGAGGTCGTGGTTATAGGTCGCGTCGTAGTAGATGCCGGTGCTCGACGGGTTGCCCCCGGTGAGCTGAGCGATCATCCCCGGGAAGGAGTCGGAGGGCACCGGGGTCTGAGCGTTGCTGTATTCGGTCCCGGCATTGTAGAGCTGAGCCAGCGCCGATCCAGGATGGTTGGTGACGTACCACTGCAGGTCGGATTGGTGCAGGCCGTCCACCGAGATCAACAGCACGTGTTGTCCGGCCTGGTGGCCGTTACCACCGTCGTCCGGGCTCGCCCCGGCCGACAGCGCGGGCATCGTGGCCAGTCCTGCTGCGAGCAATACCACTGCCCCTCGCCATGTGTTGCGTACGGAACGACGGCTCATATGACCTCCTTGAGTGTGGGTGTTCTGTTTTTGACTGTGGTGTTCGTGACTGCGGGTGTTCATGACTGCGGGTGTTCATGACTGCGGGAGTTCTTGGCTGAACAACTGATGGATGTGCACCTGACGACTGGTGCACCTGATCGACCGGTAGCACCTGGCGACCGGCGCACCTGACCTGACCGGTAGCACCTGGCGACCGATTGCACCCGGACGACCTGTTCGCGCGAAGGCCGGGCCCACTGCCGGTTGGTGCACGTTGACGGCTCACTTCGCCGGTCAAGGTAGGAGTCGGAGGTGAACTCGTCGTCAAACACTCGCAACGAAAAGGTGATCTCTTCGCGCCGAAATTCATGCTGCTACTGCTCGTGGTGGGCCGGTACCGCGAGTGGCACGAGCGTTACCACAGCCAGAGCGATAGTGTTCACTAGGGGTAGTGACACGGGGAGGCGTAGTGGAGCCACGGTGGGTAGCAGCGGCCCAACAACCGGATCTCCCAAGCGCGGCCTCGAGCGCAGTTTCGTCGGTGGCCAGCCGGCCAACTCCGAGCGTCGCCGCGACCCCAGCCGGCACGGTCGACACAGGGCACAGCGGAGCTCCTTCGGGTCCTCGCACCCCGGGTGACTGAGCTGGATCGGCGATGCCTGCCATCCGCTGGATCTGCATGTCCGACCTCCACCTGGGTGCGCTCAACAGCGTCCTGACGTCGGTCAGCGCCGATGGCGAGCACGTCGACAAGTCGTCGACGTCGCCCGTCACATCCGCGCTCTGCGACGGGCTGCGGGCGCTCAGCCAGGGCTACGAACCTCCACAGCTCATCGTGGCCGGCGACCTCTTCGAACTGGCCCTCTCCTCGACCGACGACGCGGCCGCCACCTTCGCCCAGTTCATCGGCTGCCTGCGGCCCGGGGCGGACAACGCTGCGGTGACTCCGAACATCCGGTTCATCCCGGGGAACCACGACCATCAACTGTGGAGTCGCGCCCGCCGCGACTACTACCTCGAGTACCTGGCCGGGCTCCCGGCCGACCAGCCCCTTCAGCCCGCGGCCCACACCACCCACCTGCTCCCGGCCAACGAGGCCCGACCGGTCCGTGATCGGTTCATCGAGCTTCTGGCGGCACGGGCCGATCCGGCGGTCCCGGTGGTGGTGGAGCAGAGCTATCCCAACCTGGGACTGGTCGACCGCAGCAGATCCCGCGCTGTCGTCGTGTCCCACGGGCACTTCGTCGAGTCGCTCTATCGCATGATGTCACTGCTCGACACCGTCTTCGGGCAGCAATTGAGCGACATGGCCTCACCGCACCTCGAGGCCGACAACGGTGGCTGGATCGACTTCTTCTGGTCCTCGATGGGTGACAGTGGCGACGTCGGCACCTGGTCCCGAAGCCTCTACGAGTCGCTGCAGAGCGAGAAGGACATCGACGCCGAGGTACGGGCAATCCGGCGGGCCCTGAACCAGCGCAAGGGCTCACGGATCCGGAACCACCTCGAGGGGGCCGTCGTTGCCGGCATCCTGAACAGGACGGCGAAGAGCTCCATGCGGCGCGAGCGCCACCATCCCGACGTGCTCAGCCAGAAGGCTCAAGCCGGTCTGCTCGACTACCTCGATGGGCCGGTGGCCACCCAGCTGGCCGCCGAGGTCGGGGAGCCGACCGACATTGCCTTCGTGTTCGGCCACACCCACAAGCCCTTCAGCGACGTACGACACCCTCCCGGCTACGCCGTTCCCGTGGCCGTCTTCAATACCGGCGGCTGGGTGGTCGACACCCCCGAACCCGAGCCGGTCAAGGGCGCGTCGATCGTCCTCATCGACGACGACCTCAACGTGGCCGTCTTGCGTGTCTACGCCCAAGACGTCGGAGACAATGACTCCGGGGACAACTACGCCGTCAGGGTCGAAGGACCGGCCACCGCGGCCGACAACCCACTGGTCACCGATCTACGGGCGCGGATCGACCCCGGTCGCGACCCGTGGCGGGCGCTGGCCGAGGCGACGGGGGCCACGGTGCGCGACCGGCGGCGGCAGCTCGATGCCCGCCTGTCGGCAGAAGTGGTCACGCTCGACGCCCGGCGATCGGGTGAGATCGGCTCGGCTAACGGCAGCCGAGGGGCTCGACCGTCGGGTCTACCGGGCGGCGCCCGTTCGGTGGTCGCTGACGCATCCGAAGACGACGTAGAAGACGGCGAACAAGGAGATATGTGATGGATCGCTTGTCCCAGTCACTGGACGACCTGGCCGAGCACTATGACGTGATCGTAGTGGGATCGGGCTACGGAGGAAGCATCGCCGCCTGCCGGTTGAGCCGGGCCGGGAAAGAGGTGGCGGTCTTCGAGCGGGGGCGAGAGCTTCATCCGGGCGAGTACCCGACTACGACCAAGGAGGCCTCGCGGCATCTCCAGGTGAGCGGGGGCGACGACGAGGCCGGGGACCCCCGGGACCTGTTCTGGCTCCATGCCGCCGGTGATGTGAACGTCCTGTCCGGCTGCGGGCTGGGGGGCACGTCGCTCATCAACGCCAACGTCGCCCTCCGGGCCGATCGGCGCATCTTCGACGAGGAGTGCTGGCCCAAGGCCCTCCGCGCCGACTCGGCCCGGATGGAGGCGGCCTACGCCCGAGCCGAGCAGATGCTCTCGCCCACGCCTTACCCGGCGACCTTCCCGCCGCTGGCCAAGATGGAGGCCCTCAAGCAGGCAGCCGACGGCGGTACCTGGTATCCGACGCCCATCAACGTCACCTTCAAGGCCGGGCCCAATGCCGCCGGGGTGCACCAGGAGGCATGCACTGGATGCGGCGACTGCGTCACCGGCTGCAACTACGGCGCCAAGAACACGTTGCTCATGAACTATCTGCCCGATGCGGTGGCCCACGGGGCCAAGGTCTTCACCGAGGTCGACGTCCGCTGGCTCGAGCAGCGCGATGCCGCTGACCGGGAGAAGGGGGAGCCACCCTGGGTGGTTCGGGTCCAGCCCCTGGGCGGCGGGCGGGACCGGTTCGACGCGCCACCCCTGGCCATCTCGGCCGACCTGGTCGTGGTGGCCGCAGGCACCCTCGGGACGGCCCGGGTTCTCGACGCCTCCCGACAGCACGGGCTGGCCCTCTCCGACCGGCTGGGACATTGCTTCACCGGCAATGGTGACGTGCTCGGCTTTGCCTTTCGGCCGGGGACCGACGTCGGCGGGATCGGGGCCGGCCACCGTCGGCCGGACCCGGAGGACCTGGCCGGTCCGTGCATCACGTCCGTCATCGACCAACGGGCCGACAGGCCCGTCTCCGAGGGCATCATCATCGAGGACGCGGTCGTGCCCGGAGCAGTAGCCGGCCTCCTGCCTCTCGAGCTCGCCGGCCAGGCCGCCCCCGATTGGCTGGAGGACCGGCTTCGTGGAGGGGGCCCGTTGGCCAGCCTGCTCAGTACGGTCAGCGGTGGCCGGCTGGGCATGACCAAGCACCTCCAGACCTTCCTGGTCATGGGGAACGACGACGATCACGGCACCATCGTCATGGACGGCGACCAGGTCTGCGTCAAGTGGCCCGGCGCCGGGACCAGCGCCTACTACGAGCGCGCCAACCAGTCACTCGACCGTGTCGCCACAACGGGCGGCGGCACGTACCTGCACAACCCGATCTGGTCCAAGGTCCTCAACCACAGCCTGGTCACCGTGCACCCACTGGGCGGGTGCATCATGGCCGACCGGGCTGAGGAGGGTGTGGTCGATGACCGGGGCCGGGTCTTCGCCGGCGTGACGGGGACCGACGTCCATGACGGGCTCCAGGTGTGGGATGGGTCGATCATCCCCCGACCGATGGGGGTTAATCCGCTCCTCACCATCTCCGCCCTGGCCGAACGGGCCGCCGCCCTTTTGGCCGCCGAGCACGGCTGGACGGTCGACGAGACGCCGGCCCGGCCGGCCGGTCCGATGACCACCCCGCCCCCTCTGCCGAGCAAACCGGGGCTGCGCTTCACTGAGCGGATGGTCGGCTACTGGAGCCCGACCACCGCACCCGATTCCGGTGACCTGGCCCAGTACCTGGACGCAGCCGCGGCCGGCGAGGCGGCCGACTCGACGCTGGCCTTCGAGCTCACGCTCTCGACCGACGACCTCGGGGCCGAGATCGCTGACCTGGCTCGGCCCATGGCCGCCTTCGGCACCGTCGACCTCCCCGCTCTGTCGAGCGACCCACTCACCGTCGAGGGCGGCCAGTTTCAGCTCCTCGTCCGCGATGACCAGGTCGATACCGAGGTCTCCCATATGTGGTACCGGTTGCCGCTGGCGGCATCGGACGGCCGCAAGTTCCACTTCGCCGGCTTTAAGGTAGTCAGTCCGGGCGACGTCGATGATGCCTGGCCGGCGACGACGACCCTGTACGTCACCATCCGCCAGGACAGCCCAGCCGGCCCGGTCGTCGGGCGCGGCGTGCTCCGCATCCGGCCCGAGGACTTCGCCAAGCAGCTCCGGACCATGACGGTGACCGGACCGGTCGGTGGGCGGGAGCGCCTGGAGCTCGAGGCCCGCTTCGGCCGCGCCTTCGCCGGGGCGCTGTACCGGGACTTCGGGTCGGTCATCCACCGGAGCACCTCGTTCAATAGCCAGGCGCCGCCCCGGAGGCGCCGGGTGCTCGATCTCCCCGTCGCCCAGGTGTCCACCTACAAGACGGACGACGGGGTCTCCCTGCGCCTGACCCGCTACAACGGAGGCCGCCGGGGTCCGGTGCTCCTGTCCCACGGCATGGGGGCCAACCCGCTGACCTTCAACTTGGACACCATCGAGCCGAACCTGGTCGAGTACCTGTACGCCCACGGCTTTGACGTCTGGCTCCAGGAGTGGCGTGGCTCGACCCTGCTCCCCAGCGCCAACAGCCAATTCAACGCCGATCAGGTGGCCCACCAGGACCATCGGGCCGCCCAGCGGGCAGTCAGCGAACTCAGCGGACAAGACAAGCTCCATGTGATCGCCCATTGCGTCGGGAGCATTACCTGGATGATGGCGATACTGGCGGGAACAGCGACGCCGACCTCGATCGTGTGCTCATCGGTGGGGGCCCACCCCATCGGGCCCATCATCACCCGGATCAAGGTCGGGCTGCACCTGGGCGAGGTGATGAAGGCCGCAGGCGTGCACTTGTTGACCACGGACTCCACCACCGACGAGTCGAGAGGGCAGCGGCTGCTCGACCAGGCACTGCGCCTCTATCCGATACCCGAGGGCGAAGAGTGCGACCAGGCCGTGTGCCGACGCCTGGCCTTCATCTACGGGGTCGCCGTCCACCATCCGAACGTGAACGAGTTGACCCATGTCACCATGCACGAGCTGTTCGGCCCCACCAACATGACCATGATGGACCACCTGTCGCTCATGGCCCGCAAGGAACGGCTGGTCTCGGCGAACGGTGAGGACGAATACTTGAGCCACCTCGAACGGATCTCGATGCCCGTGACCTTGCTGTCGGGAAGCGTCAACCTGGTGTGGACGGCCGAGTCGACCCAGCGCACCTACGACCTCCTGACCCGCCAACTGGCTGGCAGCCCGACCCGCCAAGGGGGCGGTGACCTCTACCAGCGCGTCGTCTTCCCCGCCTACGGCCACCAGGACGTCCTCATGGGTGCCGATGCGCCACACGACACGTTTCCCGCCATCCTCGCTCACCTGGACAGCGTGAACGCCTGAGCTGCGTCAACTGAGCAAGCTTCGCAGAGGCCCGGTCAGGAACTGGTCCAGCAGTTCCTGAACGTCTCGGTAGACGTGAAGGGCGCCGGCCTCGGCCAGCTCGTGCTGGCTGAACCCGCCGGTCTCGACCCCGACGCATCCGATCCCGGCGGCCCTGGCCGCCTGGACGTCCCAGATACTGTCACCGACGGCAAGGGCCCGCTCCGGGTCAATGTGTCCGACCGCCATCGCCGAGAGGAAGACCTCCGGTGCCGGCTTCGACGCGGCCACGTTCTCGGCGGTCGTCGTCGCGTCGATCGCATCGTCTGCGGCCAAGAGGTTCAGTACGTGCGCCAGTTCGTCCTTGGGCGCCGAGGTGGCAAGGACAACTGCAACGCCCTCGTTGTGGATGCGCCAAAGGAGCTCACGGGCTCCCCGGTAGATCCGGGCATCGCCTGTCAACTCCTGATAGCGACACGGACGGGCCTCGGTCGCCCTGGGGCTCTTATGACCGAGCAGCTCGGGCACGAGCTGGTCGCCTCCCATGCCAATGAGACGGTGGATGGCGTTCATGGGCGCCCACTCGCCCGCGTCGCGTAGCGCTCTGGACCAGGCGATCGTGTGCAGGTAGTTGGTATCAGCGAGTGTCCCATCGACGTCGAAAAGGACCCCGGATCGGAGCTGATCGGTCATGCGGGCGGATCCACCTCCTTGTTGGTAGCCGCTTTCTCCTCCCCGGTGCGGACGCCGGCCGTTGCCGTATTCGCATGGGTGACATCTCCCCCCCTACCTGCTTCAGAGTCGTCGTTCTGATCGTCGTCGAAATCGTCGTCGAAAGGCGCTGCAGCCTTCCGAGACTCTGCTCGGTCTCGATGGGTGCTCATGTCGATAGTCCCTTCCCATTCTCGATGGATTGCAACCAGTCAATCGGCGAGAGAGGCTCGGAGGACCGGATCCAGGCACCGGGCGCGCCGTGGGCCGACGCGAGCCGCGGTCGGCTGCGGAGCGCACTGAGTCTCAGTAGCCACCCTTGGGCCGGTATGGCACCATGGCGACGATGGGCCGCTACGTCGTTGAGGTCTCTGCCGATAGCTCGGCTCCACCCGAGGCGGTCTGGGAGGTCATCACCGACATCGCCCGCTGGAAGGACTGGGGCCCATTCTCGAACACCTACCTGGGACGGGACGGCGACCCGCCGAACGGCATGGGGGCGATCCGCGTGTATGTGGTCGGGCCCTTCCGGACGCAGGAGGAGGTCGTCGGGTTCGATGGGCCCCGGCATTTCGCCTATCGGGTTCTGAGCGGATTCCCTGCTCGCGACTACCGGGCAGATGTCATGCTCAGTCTGCGACCTGGCGGGGGCACCTCGGTCCGGTGGCGAGCCGAGTTCGATGGAAAGCCCCGAGGGACGGGCTGGCTGCTCCGGATTGCCCTCATCCCGTTCCTGGGGTACCTGGCCCGCAAGACCGGAGCGGTCGCCGCCTCCACCGGATAGCTCAGCGCCAGAGAAGGTCAGCGAGGACGAGACGTGGTTGGGCTAGCCACGTGGTTGGCCAGTACGTGGTTGGCAATCAGTAAGGCAGGCGGCCTTGGCAAGTCACGCGGTCTTGGCAATCAGCACGTGACAGCTGGCGTTGTGGGCCACGGCATTTGGCACCGAACCGAGGATCCGTCTCGTCCCTTGCATCCCCTTGCTCCCGACCACGATCAGGTCAGCGCCGATCTCGTCGGCGTGGCGAACGATGACCGTCGCCGGTGATCCCGTTCCGGCGAAGGTCACCGTGTCGACGTCCTCGAGCTCGCGTGCCGTTGTCTCGAGCATGCGTTCCGCCGCCAGCGTCGAGAGGCCGGTATTGCCAATGGGATCCCCGGAGGCGATCCCCCCACCGCCGACGCCGGCTGTCGCATGGGTCACGGCAACCAAGTGCAACGTGGCGCTGTTCTGGCGGGCGATGAGTGCGGCCATGGCCACTGCCGATTGTGCGGTGGCCGAACCATCGGTGCCGACAACGATCGTGGAAAACATGCTGGCCCCCCTGACGTCGATGAATCTACGAGACGCATGATAGAGGTGAATGCCTGTGGGTGCTCGGGAGACCCGAGGGCGCGGGCAGCGGGCACGGCACCTGTGCCCGAGTCATCGACCATCCGTTACTGCCCGTCGACCGGCCGACGGCCCTGTCATGGCTCAAGTCGGGCGAACCGCCCGTGCCCGCGGCCCACGGGCCCCGCATGGCTTAAGTCGTCGGCCCTGTCATCTGTCGACCTGTTGCAGGGTGTCAGCAGCCCGTCGTCCGATGACCCGGTACCCGTGGGCCTCGGCTGCGCCGTGCGCCTTGGCCAGGAGGTCGCGGGACCGGTCGAGGTCTCCGGGAGCCCGGCGTTCGACGAGCATCCTCCCCCAGGAGAGGTCTGTCCGTGCCGCGAAGAACTTGGCCCCGATCCGGGCGCTGAGCTCGGAGGACTGGGCGAAGTAGGCCTCGGCCTCGTCGAAGCGGCCCAGGACGGACGCCAGCCCGCCCAGGACGTGGACCACGGGGCCGCCGGTGGAGACCCCGCTGTAGACCAGGTGATGGGCCCACGGTCGGAGCTGGTCGAGTATTGACGCGGCGCAGGTCAGATCCCGGCATTCGATGGCGGCCTCGGCATAACAGTGCATCCCCGTGGTCCAGGTCGCATTCAAGGGGAGGTCCAATCCGCTGGCGAAGAACTGCTGGAGCAGGCCGCAGGCTGCATCGATCTGGCCGCCTTCGACGTGGGCCATGGCCAGCGCAGCCATGAAGGACGTCACCCCGGGATGCTCGGCCGCCACCTGCTCGATGAGCGGGACCAGCTCGACCAGCGTCCCGCGCTGGAGGTTCACCGCCATGATCTGCGTGCCGAACAAGGCGGCGGCGTCGGGCTCACCACCGTCATTGGCGATCTGAAAGGCATCGGTGGCCAACTCCTCGGCCCGGGCGGTGTCGCCTGCGAGTTGGGCCCGTGTGGCCCGCATCGCCGTGTGCCGCCAATTCGAGGGTTGGCTGGTTGAGCTGTGCCGACAGTTCCCCCAGCAACTCCAGGCAGCGATCCACCTCGTCGATGTTCCCCGAACAACCGGCCGCCGTGTGGCGCTGGCTCGCCGCCCAGAACCTCAGGACGGGATCGCCGAGGCGCTCGGCGCGCGCCATGGCGTCGGCCGAAATGCTCAGTGACTGGTCGAGCAGCGGCGGCACCAGCAGGGGATAGGAGATGTGGTTCAGGACCCGCACGATGGTGGCGTCGTCCCCTGAGGCCTCGGCGATGGCGATGGCTTCCTCGGCGAGCGCCTGTCGTCTCTCGAGTGGACTGCCGTAGGTGAGGTCCTGGCACAATTTGGCCAGCACCAGGGCCCGATCGGGGTGGTCCTCTGGGAGCCGGTCGAGGGCCACCTCCAGGATCTCGACCTTGTCGGCATCGACGGTGCCGAGCACACTGAAGCCGCGGTCGTTGGCCATGGCCGCGGCCGCCAGCCGTTTGGTTTCCCCGATCTCGGCGGCTTGGTGGGCTGCCCCGAGCAGGGTCTCACGAAAGGCCGGGTTTCCGGTCTGGCGCTGGGCCACGCCCAACCCGATGGCCAGGTCGATGCCCAGGACCGGATCGGGGTGGTCGGCCCTCCCGGCGAGCTCGAGAGCCTGGGTGTAGTAGCGGAGGGCATCGTCGGGAGCCAGGCTCTGGAGCGCGGCGTCCCCCGCCTGCCGGGAGTAGGCAATGGCCTTGTCCAGGTCGATGGGTTGGATGGCAGCCATCCAGTGGCGGGCCAGCTCGCCCACCCGGGTCCCCGGGTTGGTGCCACACAGGGCCTCCAGCGCCTCGGCCACGCGCTTGTGGACCCGGGCCCGGCGGGTAGATCCCATGTCGACGTAGAGCGTGTGTTGAATGAGAGCGTGGGCGAAGTTGTAGCGGCCCGCGACCCCGGGCAGCTCCTGCACCAGATCCACGGCCGCGGCCGCATCGAGCACATCGAGGAGGTCGTCCTCGGAGACCTCGGTGGTCCGGGCCAGCACATCGAGATCGAAGTCCCTTCCGATCACCGCCGCGGCCGAGAGCACCCGTTCGGCCTCGTGCCCGAGCCGCCCGACCCGAGAGCCAATCACCTCGCGCACGCTGTCGGGCAGGACTGCATCACCGAGATCGGGGACCGCCGTCCAGTGCCCGGTCTCGTCCTGGTAGATCTTCCCGGTCTCGTTGAGGTGGCGGAGCATCTCACTCACGAAGAACGGATTGCCGTCCGTCTCCCGGAACATGGCGCGGGCCAAGCTGGCACCGGCGTCGTCGAGTGAGTGACCGGCGGCGGCCTCCATGAGCGAGACCACGCCCGGTTCATCCAGCCCGGACAGATCGATGCGGGAGATGCCCGGCAGCCGTCGCAGTGCGGCGAGTGTCTCGAGGAGGGGGTTAGACCGGTTGAGCCGGCTGTTGCGGTAGGAGCCAAGAACGAGCACCCGCAGGGGTTGCTCGGACGCGATCAGGTGACGCAGCAGTTGCAGGCTGGCGCTGTCGGCCCACTGCAGGTCGTCGAGGACGAGCACCACCGGCTGGGAACGCGAGATCATGGCCAGGAGCCCGACGACGGCGGCGAAGAGCACGTAGCGCTCGGAGTCGGAGTCGGTGGCTCTCGAGGGCGGGAGGTCCGGGAACCTGCTCCCGAGGGCCGGGACCAGCCGGGCCAGTTCGCCCCCGTGTTCGTCCACATGGTCGAGGAGCTGCCGTTCACTGGCGTGGGTCACGTAGTGGGTGAGTGCCTCGCCGAAGAGCTGATACGGGGTGGCCAGGTCCTCCTCGCAGTGGCCGAACAGCACGCACGCCCCTTGATCGAACGCCGATTGCGCCGCCCGGGCCAGCAACGTGGTCTTGCCCAGGCCCGCTTCCCCTGAGATCAGCATCGTCTCGCGACCCTGGCCGCTGTCCACGCGCTTGAATGCGTTGGCCAGCTCAGCGATTTCCTCCTCGCGCCCCACCACTCTCGTCGCGGTGCGTGTGTGCAGGCGCCCGGGCAGAGGCACGCTCGAACCGACCGTCCTGTCGACCGGCTCCCACGTCACCTCGACGGTCTGCACCGGCTCGGGCAACCCGGGGACTTCCTGCAACCCGGCCGGGCTGCAGTCGTGTCGGCTCCGGCGACCGGCCATGAGCCGCACCATGTCGGTGGCCAGGATGTGACCCTCCGCGCAGCTGGCGCACAGTTCGGTCGCCTCGATCACCGGGTCGCCGAAGTGATCACCGTGCTGGATGCTCACCTCACCCACGCTCAGGCCCACCCGGAGGCCAGGGGCGTGGCCGATACCACGACCGTCGCGCTCGATGCCCTGTTGCATGGCGACGGCGCAGGAGATGGCCGCCGACGTGGAGGGGAACACGACCATCAGGTTGCGGCCCAGACTCTTGACCTCCCGGCCCACCGTCTCGGCGATCGCCTGGCGCAAGACGGCGAGGTGGCCCCGCCGGATTTCGTCGCCGAGCTGGGTCGGCAGACCGGTCGGCTCGACCACGTCGGCCACCAGGACGGCGACGTTCTCGACGGCGATCGAACCGCCCCGGAGGGGTGGAAGCGACTCTCCGCCATCCGGCGGGCGCGAGATCGTGCGGTCATCCACGCCCGGCCGTCCCGGTTGCGGCAACGACGAGTGGGGCAACGACGAGTGGGGCAACGACGAGTGGATCGCCTGGACCTCACCATCGAAGACCTCCGCCGCGTCATCGATGACCTCGACGGCCAGCAGGGGGACGGGGATCCCCTTGAGCGAGAGGGCGCCCACGTCCCGGAACCTCAATTTCGCGCCGGGTGCCCACCAACGCGCGTACGACCGTGTTGGCCAGGGTCCGTCCGGGAGAAGCAACAGCCTCGAGCCGTGCCGCCTCGACGATCGGCATGCCCGAGTACTCGTCGCCGATCTGGGCTACCTCTCCCGAGCTGATCCCGACCCGGAGGCGGGGCGGGTCCAACGTGTCGAGCGCAGCCACGGTGCGGTGCATGGCCGTGGCACAGGCCACCGCGTCGGCCGTGCTCTCGGTCCACACCGCCATGAGCCCATCCCCCAGGTTGGTGAGCTCGCGCCCACCCGATCGAGCGATCTGGTCGCGGCAGGGTGGCGAGGAAGCGTTCGGAGAACTCGTCGAAGACGTCGTCGCCCAGCCGAGCACGACGCTCTGTAGACGCCACAAGGTCACAAAACATAATCGTGACCGTCTGGGTCTTACCCATAACCTCAATGTTTGCGCATATTTTCGATGTCGACCACCGTTTTCCGACGGCCACGCAGCGTGGCCGTCGCTCCGTCTCTCGCTGGGCTTGTCCCCCAGGATCGTGCTGATGCTCGCTCCCCGTGCCTACCCGGCAGCGGTACCCGCGGCTCGTCCCCTCGAGTGCGGCCTGGCCGACCCCGGTCGGCTGGGAATAGGGCCAGATCAACCCGGGTGGCGGCCGGGCCCAGTCAGCGGATGCCGAAGCGATCTCGGAGGGCGGTGCGGGCGGCGAAGTAGCCGCACATGCCATGGACGCCGCCTCCCGGCGGTGTCGAGGCCGAGCACAGGTAGGTTCCCTCGATCGGGGTCCGATAGGTGTTCCAGCGGGGGACGGGCCGGAAAATGGTCTGGCGGAGATTGGACGCCCCACCGCTGATGTCGCCCCCGTGTTGGTTCGGGTTCTCGCCTTCGAGCTCGGCCGCGGTGCGCGTGACCCGAGCGAGGACCCGGTCGCGAAATCCCGGGGCGAACCGCTCGATCTGGTCCTCGATGCGATCGGTCATGTCGACGGGCGACCCGTTGGGCACGTGGCAGTAGGCCCACAACGTCTGATGGCCTGCGGGGGCACGGGTACCGTCGACCACCGACGGCTGGGCCACCAGGACGAACGGGTGCTCGGCGTGGCGGCCGGCATTGACCTCGGCCTCACTCGCCGCCACCTCGTCCATCGTCCCGCCCACATGGACCGTGGCTGTGCGGCGGCATGCGTCGGCCTCCCAGGGGACGGGACCGTCGAGGGCCCAATCGACCTTGCAGACCCCCGGGCCCGGAGCGAAGCGGGACCACGGCCGGCCCTGCCCGGGGGTCAACTCGTCCCCGGCGAGGGCGACGAACTGACGGGGCGAGGTATCGAGGAGGACGGCACGGGCAGGGGGCAGCTCGGCCAGCGAGTGGACCGGCTGGTCCACCTCGACGGTGCCGCCGAGCCGGACCAGCTCGCTGACCAGCGCGTCGCCGATGCGGGCGCTCCCGCCCTTGACCACCGGCCACCCCACGCCATGAGCCAGCATCAAGAAGAGCAGGCCGAAGGCTCCGGTGATCGGCGCGGTCAGTCGTTCCATGGAGTGGGCGGCGGCGCCGGCGAGCAGTCCCTTGGCCTGTTCGGACCGGAAGCGCCGGCTGAGGTGCCGGACCGAAGGGGCGCCCAAGAGACCGAAGCGAGCCATGGCCCCAGGGTGGCGGGGGACCGACCGCATGGGCCCGAATACGTAGGGAACGATGCGCTCGAGCCGGTCGACCAGCGGACCGACGGTCGCCTCGTAGCGGGGCCCGTCGGGGCCGAGCAGGGCGGCCGTCTCACCGACGCTGCGACACAGTGCACCGGCCCGACCGGAGTCCAACGGATGGGCAAAGGCGATCTCGGGTTGGAGGACCGTCACCCCCAGGGCGGCGAGGTCGAGGGTCTGGAAGAACGGTGACGCGAGGAGGACGGGGTGGACTGCCGAACAGACGTCGTGCATGTACCCGTCGAGGGTCAGGGCCTCGGTGCGCGTGCCTCCACCGATGGTCGGAGCTCCCTCGAGCACCGATACCCGTAGGCCGGCCCTGGCCAGAGTGAGTGCGGCGGCCAGGCCGTTCGGGCCCGATCCCACAACCACTGCGTCGACGCCGGCCACGCCGTGCACCCTAGTGAGCATGCACGCGTCGCGGGCGCCCACCCTCCCGGCACGCCCACGTGCGCCCAAAACGAGCGGTTCGCCGCCGAGGTGATCGGAGAGCCGTTACGGGGCCTGGTCAAGCTGATCGACGATACCGGAGTCCTGCGCGCCCCTCGGGTGCATCGTCGCTGATACGACGAGAGGCGAATCGTCGATGACATCACCGGTGATGCCGGAGAACTCGCCGTGGACCTGGTCGGTGGTTGGCGTCCGGTCCGAGCGCAGCAGGACGGTCGAGAGGAGCAGGGCCAGACCCACCGAGGACGCGGCCACCACGAAGGCCAGCGTGTACCCACTCTGGAGGGCGGCCTTGGCCGGATGGCCTGCCGCCAGCTGCGACGCGGTGCGGCTTTGGGAGAGAGTGCCGAGCACGGCCACCCCGATGGCCGCAGCCACCTGCTGGAAGACGTTGACGACGCCCGAGCCCAGCCCGGCATCCTTGGGCTGCACACCGGCGAGGGCGATGGTGATCAGCGGCGTGAACAGGATCCCTGCCCCCAACCCGATGAGGAGGAATGCGGCCATGAGCAGCGGTACGTAGTGGGTGTGCTCTCCGGCGAGCGAGAACAGAGACAGGGCCACGGTGACGAGAGCGATCCCGAGCATGGCCGCACGCTTTGCTCCGATGAGGCGCATGATGCGGGCGGTGAGACCGAGAGAGAGGACCAGCACGACCAGCGTCTGGGGCAAGAAGGCCAGCCCGGTCTGCAGGGTCGTATAGCCGAGGATGTGCTGAAGATAGAGCGCCCCGATAAAGAAGATCGAATACATGCCGATCACGACCAGGGTTCGGACGATGCTCGAGCCCACCAGGCCGGGCGACGAGAAGATGCGCAGGGGCATGATGGGATCGGAAGCCCGCCGCTCCCACAACACGAAGGCAACCAGGATCACGATCGCCGCGGCGGCAAAGCCCACCGTGTGGGCCGATCCCCATCCGTAGTCGCTCGAGGTGACGATGGCGTAGACCAGGGCCAGCATGCCGAGGGTGCTGAGCACGGCGCCGGCGATGTCGACCCCCCGGCCAAAGCCCAGGCCGACGTTCTCGTCGATGAGCCTCCACCCTGCCACCAGGGTCACGATGCCGATGGGGATGTTGATGAAGAAGATCCAGTGCCAGCTGAGGGCCTGGGTGAGCACGCCACCCACGAGCAGGCCCACCGCACCACCGCCCACGGCCACGAAGACGTAGGCGCTCATGGCCTTGGCCCGCTCCATGGCATTGGGGAACTCGGTGATGATGATGGCGAGGATCACAGACGAGGAGAGGGCTGCGCCCAGTCCCTGCACGAAGCGGGCCCCGATGAGCATCCCCTGGGAGCTCGATGCCCCGCACACCGCCGATGACAGCGTGAACAGGGCCACCCCGGACATGAACACCCGCTTCCGGCCGATCAGGTCACCCAGCCGTCCGGCCAACAGGAGTGTGCCCCCGAAGGTGATCAGGTAGGCGTCGATCACCCATGACAGGCCGGCCTGGGTGAAGTGCAGGTCCCGTTGGATGGTGGGGAGGGCCACGTTCACGATGGTCTGATCGAGCGCGTTCATGAGCATGGCGAAGCACACGACGACCAGGGCGATCCATCGTCTCCTGTCGCCTGCGCTCATGGTGCTGGTTGCGCCTGTTGCCGGTCCCAAAGTCCTCCTCGGCCGAGACACTGGACCTCAAGCCGGATTTCGGTGACAATGAGGTCACCAGGATCATATAATCACCAAATCATGATGATCTACGTTGTATGATTATCAAAGGGTCACTAGGATCTGTCAAATGAGCGGTGTAGGGCCGACCAGATGAGCAGCTCACAAGGTGAGCAGCGCGAGGTGAGCTGCGCAGAGCCGACGCCGGGTGTCTCGGTCCTCGTGACCCGGCTGGCCCGCATCGTGTACCGCCGGAGCCCCGAGTCGGTGCTGGGCATGTCACTCAAGGCCCTGGCCATCCTGAGTCACCTGCGCGAGGTCGAGACCACGTCCCAACAGGCCCTCGGCGACATGCTCTGCGTGGACGCCAACACGCTCGTCATCTTGCTGAACGAGCTCGAGGCGGCCGGTCACGCCACGAGAGAGCGCGACCCCTCGGACCGTCGGCGCCACATCGTGCAACTGACCCCCGCCGGGCGTGTGGCGTTGCGCAAGGCCGAGCACGGGATGGAGAGCGTCGAGGAGGACGTGTTCGGCGCCCTGAGCGACGAGGAGCGGGCCAGCTTGCACAAGCTGCTGGAAAAGACGCTCGAGGGTGCGCCGCCGTTGGCCGACCCGGCCACCCGCCCGGATCCCGCGCCCGCAGCCGTCTGAGCCCGGGCCGGCCGACAACTCCGGTGGCCGAAGCCGTCCCACTGCCGAAACCATTGTCTAGTCCGACGGCCGACGAATCGTGAACACCACCGAGGTGGTCGTCGACGGACTGGCCTTTCCCGAGTGCCCGCGCTGGCGCCCCGACGGGCTCTGGTTCTCGGACCAGCACGGAGGACAGATCTGGCGGATCGAGCCGTCCGGGAGGGCCGAGGCGCGCGAGCCGTCCGGGAGGGCCGAGGCGCGCGAGCCGTCCGGGAGGGCCGAGGCGTGCGAGCCGTCCGGGATGGCCGAGGCGTGCGAGCCGTCCGGGATGGCCGAGGTGATGGCCGACGTTCCCGGTGGGCCCTCGGGGCTCGGGTGGTTGCCCGACGGGACACTGGTGGCCGTCTCGATGCACGAGAAGAAACTCTTCGAGGTCGCCTTCGGTGACGCCGGTTCCGAAGCGAGCGACGACGGGGCCGTCCTCACCGTGGTGGCCGACCTCGAGCCGTACAGCCCGGGCCTGAGCAACGACATGGTCGTCGATACCAACGGCCGCTGCTACATCGGCAACATCGGCTTCGACGTGTACGCCGGCGAGGAGCTGCGCCCGACCGTGCTGGTCCTCGTGGATCTGAGCGCCGGGCGTGCTGGGGCATCGGGCGATGCGCGGCCTCTGGCCGAGCCCCGACGGCCTCTGGCCGAGCCCCGACGGCCTCTGGCCGAGCCCCGAGTGGTGGCCGACGACCTAATCATCCCCAACGGGACGGTCGTCACGCCGGCGGGGGACCGCTTGATCGTGGCCGAGACGATGGCTCAGCGCCTCACCTCGTTCCGCATCACCGCCGACGGGAGCCTGGCCGACCGTCGGCTGTTCGCCGACGTGGGTGACGAGTCGCCCGACGGCATCTGCCTCGACGCCGAGGGCGGCATCTGGTTCGCGTCCATCCGTGAGCACCAGGTGGTCCGGGTCGAGGAGGGCGGTACGGTCACCGACCGGATCTCGACCGGCGACCGCCGGGCCATCGCCTGCATGCTCGGCGGTGATGACCGGCGGGACCTCTACGTCTGTACCGCCGGGACCCTGGATCCGAAGCAGTCCGTGGCGGCGCGCTCGGGGGCCATCGAGGTATGCCGGGTCGGCGTCCCCGGTGCGGGCCTGCCGTAGCCATTCCGGGCGCTCCGTCCTGCGGGCACGCCGTCATCCTGCGGGGTTACACCGTCATCCTGCGGGTACAGCAGCTGCAGTGGCCGGCGCATCGCTCAGGGGGCACTATTGGGATCGCAGGCAAACCGCGGTACGACCGGAACGCTGACCCGATCATCGGTCCGAGACTAGGCAAACCGCGGTACGACCGGAACGCTGACCTGGTCAGCGGTCGGCGACCAAGGAGGGCTCATGACCGTGCACGAGACGTCGGAGGGGATCCAGGATCGGATCGAGAGCCGGTTGGCCGAGCGGGTGCGCTCCGCCCCCGCCCCCTTCTTCCCCGATCCATCCGTACCCGTTCGCTTCAACTTCGACCAGGGGATCCCCGCCCCCGAGTCCTACCCGATCGACGACTTGGCCGACTACGCGGCCAAGGCCATCAGGAACGGTGGGATCGCCGCCTGCGAGTACGCCGCCGGTGGCATGGAGGAGATGGGCAAGGGCTACATCGGCCTGCGCGAGGTGCTGGCTGATCGGCTGTCGCGCCGCGAGGGGCATACCTACAACCGCCAGAACGTGCTCCTGGCCAACGGCTCGTCGAACGCCCTCTCGTTGTGCGCCGCCGCCCTCCTCGATCCCGGTGACGGGGTGATCGTGGAATCGCTGTCCTATCCCTTCATGCTGAAGTACCTCGCCGGGCGGGGAGCCGACGTCCGTTCCGTCCCCCTCGACGAGGACGGGATGGACATCGACGCGGTGGAGGCCCAGCTGGAGGCGTTCCGGGTCGAGGGGGTCACGCCCAAGCTCATCTACACCATCGCCACGTTCCAGGTCCCGACGGGCTCAGTCTTGTCCCTGGCCCGCCGGGAGCGCCTGGTCCAGCTGGCCGCGGAGTGGAACGTCTTCGTGATCGAGGACAACTGCTACTACGACATGTACCTCGACACCCCGCCCCCGCCCACGCTCCTCAGCTTGGACGAGTCCGGGCTGGTCATCCAGACCGACAGCTTCAGCAAGGTACTGGCACCGGGTCTGCGCGTCGGGTTCGCCACCGCCCATGAGACGATCATCGATGCCCTGGCCACGGTGCGAGAAGACCATGGCGTGAATCAGATGCTTCCCCGCCTACTCGAGTCCTACATCAATGACGGAATGCTCGAGCCCCACATCGAACGGGCTCGGGCTATCAACCGGGACAAGCGCGATGCCGCGCTGGCCGCGCTGAACGAGCACTGTGTCCCGTGGGTGTCCTTCGCCGTCCCCAACGGCGGGATCTACTTCTGGCTCGAGATCGCTTCCGATATCGATCTGGGTCAGGTCAGCGCCCACATGGAGGCTGAAGGCGTGGCCTGTCGACCGGGGGAGCGTTTCACCGGCGACACCAGCGGACGCCAGTTCCTCAGGATGGCCTTTTTGCCCGTGCCTGCCGAAGAGCTGGTGCACGGCGTCGAAGCCATGGGACGGGCCTTGAAGGCGGCCGGCGCCCGGTAGCAAGCCGGTGAGAAGCGCCCGCTGCCCGCTAGCCAACCGGTGAGCTACGGCCGGCGCCCGCTAGCCAGCCGGTGAGCTACGGCCGCGGCCCGCTAGCCAGCCGGTGAGCTACGGCCGCCGCCCGGTCCAGGCCACCAGTCGCTCGATCAACGGGCGATCTCCGCTGATCGCCACCGGTGGATCGAAGGGGACCTCCGGGGCCCTGGTCGGCGGGAGGAACCGCTCGAAGGCGAAGAGGGTGGAGGCCACGATGCCGTCGTCCCACTCCGGTCGTTGCTCGGTGGCGGCGGCCAGATCCCAGGTGTGGATGGTCAACTCGCCGGTGTAGAAGGTCGCCACCGCGGCGCCCGGGAGCTCACCGAACGGCAGCACCATGATGCGCTGGAGCACACCGGGGTCGGCCCAGGCCAGCTCCACCTGCAATGCGGCCTCGTTCCAGGCCGCGACCCAACCGGTGTCGGCCACGTCGGAGGTCGGCGCTACGGCGAAGGCGTCCTCGCCTCGACCCACTGCGGCCACTCGGCGAAGGACGAAGACCATGTGGCCGAGCAGGTCCCGGACGGCGAAGTCCGTGCACGGGGTCGGGTTGCCGAGCTGACCGGGATCGACCGAGGCGATGGCTGCACCACCGAGGGCGATGGCGCTAGCCAGGCCGATTCGGGGATCGGCGTTGCCCTGAGGGCTGAGTCCGCGTGGATTGTGTGTCGTGGTGTTTGTCATGGAGCCATCTTCTGCCCTTGAACTGGACACCTTGTGGCCACTTTGCCTGCAATGCTGTATCTATGCGCGCCGACCGCCTCGTTGCCTGCCTGTTGATCCTCCAGGCGAAGAGCCGGGTCACCGCATCGGAGCTGGCCGAGGAGCTCGAGATCTCCGAGCGCACCGCCCGTCGTGACCTCGAAGCCCTGGCCATCGCCGGCATACCCGTGTACTCCCAGCCCGGGCGGAACGGGGGCTGGTCGCTCCTGGGTGGCGCCCGCACCGACCTGACCGGCCTGACCGCGGCCGAGTCACGGACGTTGTTCCTGGTGGCCGGACCGTCCTCGTCGGCCACCCCCGAGGTCAAGGCCGCCCTCCGCAAGCTGGTGCGGGCCCTTCCCGAGACCTTCCGGGCCGAGGCCGAGTCGGCGGCCTCGGCGGTGGTGCTCGACCCGACCAGCTGGGGCTATGACGACGCGCCGGCCCCGGCTCACCTCGACGTGCTGCAGCGGGCGACCGTCGACGGGCTGCAGGTCCGCCTGGGCTATCTCTCCCGGGACCGGACCGAGTCCGAGCGGATCGCGCACCCGCTCGGTCTCGTGGTCAAGCGGTCGGTGTGGTATCTGGTTGCGAACACGCAAGCCGGGATGCGCACCTTCCGGCTCGACCGGGTCCGGTCGGTGACGGTGACCGAGGACCCGGTCGACCGCCCGGAGGGCTTCGACCTGGCCACCACGTGGAAGTCGGTGGTCCAGGCGGTCGACGAACGCCGGGGGGAGGGAAGGGTCGTGGCCCGGGCCGACCCTGACGTCATCGGGCTGCTGCGCATGGTCTTCGGGAACCAGCTCGCGACCGGTGCCCCGGGGGCCGACGGCCGGGTCGAGATCGGGCTGGTCGGCTTGACGGGCGACGGTGCGGCTGGACGGCTGGCCGGGTTCGGATCACGCGTCGAGGTCATCGAGCCCGCCGACGTCCGCCAACGCCTGGCCCTGCTGGGTGCGGAGCTAACCCGCTCCTATGGAGCGCCCGCCACCTCGCCACCCGCCACCTCGCCGCCCGCCACCTCGCCACCCGCCACCTCGCCGCCCGCCACCTCGCCACCCGCCACCTCGCCACCCTGACAACCCCGCCCAGACGAAAACCTGGGCCAAAAGGGGCTGTCGAACCAACCGCGACTCGCTCAGCCTGACAATCGCCTCGGCTCAACGAACAGGTCTCAGGTGTTCGATCTCAGCTCCCCACAACGTGCTGCGGCGGGCTTGCTGTACATGTAGTGCTTCTCGCCGGCTCTCATATGCTGTACATGTACCGCATATAGCCGCTGAAAAACTCTCGGAATGCTCTCAGGCGATGTTCGGCGCCGCTCTCATATGCTGTACATGTACCGCATATAGCGCTGAAAACTCTCGGAATGCTCTCAGGCGATGTTCGGCACTGCTCTCGGGCGATGTTCGGCGCCAAATCACCGCCGACCAGGTGCCCAGGCCGCCCGGCCGAGCAGAGCCGACAAAATGACCAGGCACAAGTGTGGACATCGCGGTGGTCCGTGGTCCATACTGGCTGTTCCGCATATTTTCGCCGGGCGGCCGCAATTCTCCCAGGTCACTGAGACGAACTTTTGGCGGTTCGACCCGTATCCCGAGTAGCTAGGAAGTGAAGTTCCCATGATTGCCACCTGGCGTAAGCACGCAGCCTGCCGGGGCATCGACCCAGACGTGTTCTATCCGGCCTCCGATGAGGAGGCCGGCGCAGCCAAGGCCGTCTGCGATCAGTGCGCAGTACGGGAAGCCTGCCTGGAGTACGCCCTGGCCAATCGGGAGCGAGAGGGTGTCTGGGGCGGTGCCACCGAGCGGGAGCGCCGCCGGATCCACCGGCAGCGCCGTAAGTCTGCCTGATCCCACAGCACCTGTGTGACCGCCGGTTTCCGGCCTGCCGACCGAGAGGTGCACTGGCTTGCCGGCCCGCAGTGCCCGGAGCCCCCGACGCGGCCCCATTTTGCCTGGTGTGGTAGGGATTGGACCAACGGTATGTCGGACCCCGTCGCCATCCTCAGAGTCTCGATCGAGGCGCATCCTCCGGTTGACCCCCGCGAGGCTGACGCCAAAGAAGCGTTTCTGTACGAGCTCGACCGGCTCCCGCACCCCTTCGACGAGCGCGAGGGACCCGTCCATGTCACCGCCTCGGGGGTGGTGGTGGGCCCCCGAGGGGTGATCCTGCTCAAGCACCGTCGCCTCCACCGCTGGATGCAGCCCGGCGGCCACATCGAACCCGGCGAGACACCCGAGGAGGCCGCGGTGCGCGAGTGCACCGAGGAGACAGGGCTGCCGGTGACCCATCCGAGTGACGGACCTGTACTCATCCATGTCGACGTCCACGAGGCGTCCAAGGGGCACACCCACCTCGATGTGCGCTTCCTGATCCTGGCCCCAGACGAGGACCCCGACCCCCCGGAGGGCGAGAGCCAGGAGATCCGCTGGTTCAATTGGGACGATGCCGAGGCCATCGCCGACGACGCGCTGCGGGGAGCGCTGCGAGTGGCCCGTAGTCTCGTCTCAGCACGCCCCGAGCAGATCCCGAGCAGACCCCAGGCAGACCGCAAAAGTTCCCGAGCAGACCGCAAGAGTTCCCGAGCAGACCGCTAAGACCCCAAAGCAGACCGCCAAAGCAGACCGCCAAAGCAGACCGCCAAAGCAGACCGCCAAAGCAGAGCAGACCGCCAAGGGCAGATAGCGACCGACGAGAGCAAAAGACACAGAGAGGAGCCCGCATGGCCGAGCCGTTCGACACCCTGTTGCTCATACAGGAGCACGACACCACCGTCGACCAGCTCCGGCACCGCAAGGTCACCATGGCCGAGCGGGCGCAGCTGGCCGAGCTCGAGGCGCGCCATGCCGTCCTCGACACGGCCAGCACGGCGCTCCGGGCCCAGGTGGAGGACCTGGCCGCCCGCCAGCGCTCGATCGAGGAGCAGATCGCCGCGTCGGCCAAGCGGCGCCACGAGATCGAGCAGCGGATGCTGAAGGGCGACATGTCGGCCTCCCGGGATCTCCAGGCCATGGATACCGAGGTCCATCATCTGGCCGAGCGCCAGTCCGCGCTGGAAGAGGCCGAGCTCGAGCTTCTCGAGGAGGAGGACCCCCTGGACATCGCCCTGGTCGAGAACACCAGGGCGGCCGAGGCCCTGGTCGGCGAAGAGGAGCGCCTCCGGCTGGCGGTGGCGGCGATCGAGTCGGAGATCGACGCCGAGATCGAACAGGAGCTGGCGGCGAGGGCCGTGCAGGCCGCAGTCGTCCCCCCCGACCTGGCCGCACGCTACGAGAAGCTCCGGGACCACTTGGGGGGAGTGGGCGCCGCCCGGCTCATCGAGAACCATTGCGACGGGTGCCACCTGGTCATGCCGTCCATGGAGGTGGAGCGCATCCGCCGCCTTCCCGCCGACGAGATCGCCACCTGCGACCAGTGCGGCCGCATCCTGGTCCGCTGACGCCTTATCCGGTGTTGCCTCCTCTGATGCCCTCAGTGGGCTCCTCTTTTCGGTCCTCCCTCTGGACCTGTCGCCGCCCCGAACAGCTGTTGACCCATCGCCCCGAACTGCTGTTGAACCTCCATCGCGCCGGCTTCCTATTGACCTCCCATCGCTCCGCTCTGCTCTTGACTCCCCATCGCGCCGCACTGCTGTGCTGATCCTCGTCCGCCACGGGGAATCGACGGGCAACGCCGCCGGGCTCCTCCTCGGGAGGATCGACGCGCCGCTCACCGAACGGGGCCTGGCCCAGGCCCGGACGCTCGGAGCGTCGCTGGCCGGAGCCACCCGGGTGATCGCCAGCCCGCTCGAGCGGGCGCGGGACACGGCTGCCGCGCTCGACCTCGGCCTGCCGATCGAGATCGACGAGCGCTGGGTGGAGCTCGACTACGGCGAGTACGACGGGCGGCCGCTCGGCTCTGTTCCCGCTGAGGTCTGGAAGCGGTGGCGGAGCGACCCCCACTACCGGCCGGCGGGGGGCGAGACGCTGGCCGAGCTAGGCCGGCGCGTGCGCTCGGCCTGCGAGGAGTTGTTCGGCGGCAGCCCACCCGACGGTGCTCACGGCCGCGCACCCGACGGAGCTTCGGTACGCGCAGCCGACGGTGAATCGGGCGGCGCGGCCCGCACCGACGACGTGGTGGTTGTCAGTCATGTCTCTCCTATCAAGGCCGCGGTGTGCTGGGCCATGGGGCTGGGCGACGAGGGGGCGTGGCGCCTCTATCTGGCCACCGCGTCGATCACCCGGATCGCCTGGGGCGCCGGCAGCACACCCGTGCTGCAACGGTTCAACGAGACGCCCTGGCAGGATGGCTAGTGGGAACCGGGATGGCTAGTGGGAACCGGGATGGCTAGTGGGAACCGGGATGGCCAGTGGGAACCGGGCCGCGTAGCCCCGACACCACGGCGGCCGCCGCGGCCAGCACCGCCAGGAAGACCAGGGCCACGCTGAAGCCGTGCCCGACGGCGGCACTGGAGGGCATGGAACCGTTCGCCGCTGCCCCACCGGCCACCCCGAACACCAGGCCGGTGAAGGCCAGGCCCATGGCCGTGCCCGTCCCCCTGGTCATGTTGAGCACGCCCGAGGCCATCCCCGAGGTCTCCCTCGGCGAGGCACCCATGACGGCTGCGTTGTTGGCCGGAATGAACAGTCCCAGCCCCACCCCGACCAGGCCCAGCTCGACCACGAACAGGACGTCGCCCGGGTGGGTCAGGCCGAGGATGCCGAGCACGACGGCGCTCAGGGTCATGCCGGTGACCGTGAGGGGTCGGGCCCCGAAGCGATCGACGGCCCTCCCGGCCAGCGGGGCGACGATCCCGAGGGCGAGGGGCATCACGGTCAGCTCCAGTCCGACCCGGGCGGGGCTGAAGCCCTGGCCCCGCTCGAGCGCGAACGGGACCACGAACAGCGTCCCGAACAGGATGAGGTAGCACAGCAACCCGCTGGCGATGCCGGCTGAGAAGGCCGGCCGTGAGAAGAGCCCGAGGTCGAGCATGGGCGAGCGGGCCCGCTGTTCCCGGGCGACGAAGGCGGCCCCGCAGACGAGGGCAAGGGCGAACAGCCCGACGACGGGGGCCGAGCCCCACCCCAGCCGGTTGCCAAAGGAGACGGCCACCAACAGGGCCACGATGGCTGGGGCGAAGAGCCCGAGCCCCAGCCAGTCGAAAGCCACCCGCCGCTGGAGGTGCTGGCTCCGCGGGATGAAGACTACGCCGGCCACGATCCCGAGGATGCCGACAGGGACGTTCACCCAGAAGATCAGCCTCCAGCCCGCGGCCCCGAGCAACAACCCGCCGATGCTGGGCCCGAGTGCCAGTCCGAGGGCCTGGGCCGCGCCCTGGATGCCGATGGACCGGCCCAGGGCCCGGCGCGGCGCGGCCAGGTAGATGATGGCCACGCTGTTGGCCTGGAGCATGGCCGCCCCGAGTGCCTGGAGGACCCGGAACCCGTTGAGGGCGATCAGGTTGGGGGCCAGGCCGCACAGGGCCGAGCCGATGACGAAGACGCCGAACCCGTAGAGGTAGAGCAGCTTGCGGCCGACCATGTCGGCGAAGCGCCCGATGGCCGTGACCGTCGTGACCAGGACGAGGAGGTAGGTCAAGCCCACCCAGGTGACTGCGCCGACGCTGGTGTGGAAGTCCCGCTGGAGGCTGGGCAGGGCCAGGGTGACGATGCTGGCATCGAGCTGGCCCATGAAGGCGCCAACACACACGGCGGCCACCGCGTAGCGGTAGGCGTTGGGCCGGTCCCGGATCCCCGACGGTCGTCGCGGCTCGGTGAGCAGTCGGTGCCAGCCCGCGGCCGGAACCACGTCGACGGTCGGGATGCTCACGGTTCCAGCGTGCGGCATATGCTCCCACAAGTCCAAGACATTGTTCTCGAAGCACCCATAAGCTGTGTATATGGATCTCCGGCGCCTCACCTACTTCTTGGCCGTGGTGGACGAGGGCGGCTTTACCAGCGCGGCCAAGGCCGTGTTCGTCTCCCAGCCCGCCCTCTCCCTGGCCATCAAGGAGCTCGAGCACGAGCTGGGCACCGAGCTGTTCGAGCGCTTGGGCCGCAGGGTCCGCCTCACCTCGGCGGGCGAGGCCCTGGTCGGCCCGGCGCGCCAGGTCCTCCGGGACGTGGAAACGGGGCGGGCGGCGGTTGCGGCGGTGGCTGGGCTCCGAGGCGGCACCCTGTCGCTGGCCAGCCTGCCCACCCTGGCCGCCCATCCGATGGCCGACCTGGTCGGACGCTTTTGCCGCCGATACCCCGACGTGGCCGTCGACCTGTCGGCTCCCGAGGACACCGCCGACCTGGTCGAACTGCTCCGGACCGGCCAGTGCGAGCTCGGGATCGGGGAGGAGACGGGCCTGCCGACCGACTTGCGCACCGTGCCGGTCGAGGTGCAGCGACTGCTGGTCATCTTGCCGCCGGGGTCAGCCATGAAGGCGGTCCGGGGTGAGGTGTCGCGGGGTGAAGCCTCCCGGGGAGGGTCCCGGCGTGGGACCCGGCTCGGACAGCTGCGGCTGAGAGACCTGCGCGACACGACGATGATCGCCACTCCGCTCGGGACGTCGAGCCGTCGGCTCCTCGATGAGGGGTTTGCCGCGGCCGGCGTCGCACCCCGGGTCTCGGTGGTGACGGCACAACGCGATGCCATACTCCCCCTGGTGCTGGCGGGAGCGGGTGCCTCCCTTGTGCCCGAGGCGATGGCCACTATGGCCCTGCGTCTGGGCGCGGTGGCGGCCGTGCCCGCACCGCCGGTCGAGCGCACGATCGTGGTGGCCGCCCGCCAGGGGCCGCTGGCTCCTGCCGCCCAAGGGTTTCTCGACCTCCTCGACGATGGGCGGGAGGAACAGGGGACATGGTGAGCGAGCGGTGGGAATAGGCGGTGAGCCGGGCGGTCAGGTTGCCGGGCCGGGCCGGGCGGTCAGGTTGCCGGTAGTGCCGGGCCGGGTTGGTGCTGGTGGATCCGGGGCCAGCAGGCCGCAACCTCGGTTCGATTGCTGAGCCCGGTCTTGGCGAAGATGTGCTCCAGGTGTTTACTGACCGTCCGCGCGCTGATCCCGAGCCGGAAGCCGATCTGGGCATTGCTGAGCCCCGTCGCCACGAGCGTCAGGACATCGTGTTCGCGAGGGGTGAGACAGGGGGTGGCGCTAACCCCGGGAATGTCGAAGCGCTCCACGAGCGCGATACGGGAAGCGCAGGCGGCAACGGGCCGGCGCAGTGCCTCGAGCCGGTCGAGCTCGGAAGTCGAGAAGACGGCCGCCCGTCGGTTCATGGCGACGCAGATGCGCCGATACCCGTCGATCGGAATCGAGAACGCCACCTGATGCCGGAAACCGAGGACTCGGAAGAGCTCGCTGTAGATCTCCAGGCTCCGATAGCGCCGCTGGCCAAACGGGTCCGAGATGCGAAGCGGGCATTCATCGCCGAGTCGGGCCTGGGTGGCAAGGGGCGCGGTGCCCTTCGCGCTCAGCTGATCGAATGCCAGTTGCTGGCTGAACGACAGGAGGTCCTCGGGCCACGTCTTGATCCTGGGACCGGCCGGGCCGACAGCGTTCACCATGGCATTGCCCGTCTTCACGCGGGTGGGCACCTGGGTACTGTCTCTGGTCACGACGGCGCTGTCCCGGATGTCGCCGGCGTCCTGCATGTCCCAGGCGTCGTCCTCGATGTCCGCGGCGTTGTCTCGCCTGTCGACTGTGCTGTCCTGCATGTCGACTGTGCTGACTTCGGTCGCAACCGCAGTGTCGGGATGGACCAGGGCGACCGACGCCTCGAGCACGGCACCGAGTAGCTCGTCGGTAGTGGCTGCCTCAGCCACCGCCCCGAGAATCGAGAGCACTCGAGGAACGTCGATCGAGTCCATCTGGGTCATGTGCCGCCAATTCACTGGCTTTCGCTGGCAGTAACGCTAGCTCAGAGGGGTCCGATACGCGAGATGACGTATTGAGTTGCCAGGGGTCCGGGAGTACTACTGACGTACGAGGAGCAGAACCGGGGGTGGCGACGTGAGCTTCATGCAGATCATCGAATTCAGGACTACGCGGCCCGACGACGTGGCCGCTCTGTCCGATGAATGGCGTTCGCAGACCGAAGGACGGCGGACGGCTCAGCGGAGCACCCTCACCAAGGACAGAGAGCAGGTAGACACCTATATCCAGATCGTGGAGTTTCCTTCCTATGAGGAGGCCATGGCCAACTCGGCGCTCCCCGAGACCGCCAAGTTCGCACAGCGTGTTGCCCAATTGTGCGTCGGGCCGATCACGTTCCGAAACCTCGATGTGCGCGCCGTGGATGAGATGTAGGGATTGCGACCACCGAGAGAGCAGAGCGAGCGACCACCGAGAGAGGGGTATCACATGGCCAGAAAGATTGCCGATTGCCGAGACTTCCCGAGCGAGAACGGCTGCACCTTGACCATTGCCGGCGAGGAGGACGAAGTGCTCCGGGCCGCCACTCAGCATGCCGTCTCCGTTCATGGTCATGAGGATTCCGCCGAGGTGCGGGACTGGCTCCGTCAGAACCTGAAGGACGAGGCGCCCGTGCTCTGAGCGACCGAGCGGTAACGGTTGAAACACAGTCCCCATCGCACAAAGGCGCCGAACAGGAGCGCACAAGTTGCTGGCATGTCGATCGCACGAGCTAATGGCACCGAGGAGGTCAAGATGGCCGGATTGACTCGCATGAGCCTCGATCAACCCGAGGAGATTCGCTCCTTTGAAGAGGGCATGGGCAAGCTCGAAATGGTAAATCTCGATCGTGGCCCAGTCGGGCGAGCGACTTTCGAACCGGGATGGCAGTGGTCGAAGCACATCCAGCCGATCGCCGGGACCGAGAGCTGCCAGGCCGCGCACATGGGCTACTTCATCTCGGGTCGGATGAAGGTCGTCATGGACGACGGCGAGGAGATGGAGTTCGGTCCCGGCGACTTCATGGAGTGCCCTCCGGGCCACGATGCCTGGATCGTCGGCGACGAACCCTGCGTCGTCATCGACTGGCAGGGCTTCGCCGACTACGCCAGACGTTGAGCTTGCTCCGGTGATCGCCGGGCACGGCCCTGCCGGGCAGGGAGCGATTCGGGCCTCCCTACACCGTCACTTGCCTGCGAGCCCAGAGCCTGTCTCCAGGAGCGACTTCAGGTCGCTCAGCACCCAGGCGTGGCCTCCGCCGCCACCTTCGCCCTGCCCCTGCCGCTGGCCGGAGACGAGTGCAGCGATCGCTTTGTGCGACGAGTCGAGTTTGTGGGTCAGCGTCAACAGGCAGGCTCCCGTGTCGAGCTGCTCGATGTCGTGGGAGACGGTCGTGAAGCCCTCGGCGATACAGGCCGGGTCCATGAGCATGCGCCACGTCGTGACGAGCCGGTGGGGCGGGTCGGCCTCGATAACCTCCCCATCGACCACGATGTCGGGACACGGGAACCCCTGCGCCTCGGCCGCCGCCTTGAACTCCTCGTTGGCCACCACCGAATAGGTGCCCCCCGGGCGCAGGTCATAGTGGGCATAGCCCGTGTACCCGTACCGGTTTGTCCACTCGGGATCGGTGATGGCCTCCCAGATTGCCTCGGCACTGGCCTTGATGTAGATCCGATAGACCTGAGTGGTCACCTCCGACTGGGTCCTGGGGTTCGTGCTCTTCGTACTCGCAGTCATGATCACTTCTCCAATCGCTGTTTCAGTTCGACGAGCGCCGACACCCGGTGCTCCGTGTACTTGTTGATCCAACGGTCATGAATGAGCCGGATCGGTACCGGGTTCAAGAAGTGCAACTTCTCGCGCCCGGACTTCTCGGTCACCACCAGCCCGGCGTCCTCGAGGATCCGAAGGTGCTTCATGACGCCGATCCGGGTCATCGCCACCTCCTGCTCGAGCTCCGTCAGCGTTCGCCCCTCCTGCTCGAACAGGAGATCGAGCAAGAAGCGCCGTGTTGGATCGGCGAGCGCCTTGAACACTTGGTTGTCGTCGCTCACGGCCTTATAATACGTAACTAAATGGTTACGTGTCAAGAGTCTTGGCCAGGATGGAGAAGCGAGATTCGTGGCCGGTGCAGGCCCCGGGGCCGCGTTACACCCGGATGGTGGAATGGGGTCGTGGATGTCGATATCCAGACCCTGACCGAGGCGATCGACCGCCTGGCCCACGCCGGGCCGTTGGTCCCGGCCGACCCCGAGTCGATCGAGGCCCTCATGACCCAGCGGGCCCGCCTCGATGCCGTGGTGGCCGAGGCCGCCGCCTCGTTTGACGCCTCGGGGGACTGGGCCCCCGACGGGGCGAGGACCGCGGCGGCCTGGTTGGCCCGCCGGAGCCGGATCCCGACCGGCCAGGCCCGGGCCCTCGTCCGCCGGGGCCGGGCCCTCTCCCACCTGCCGGCCTTTGCCCGGGCCTGGTCGAGCGGGGCCATCAACGCGGCCCATATCGACACGGTGGCCGCGCTGGCCAACCCGGTGACCGAAGAGGCCCTGGCCCGAGACGAACAGGTCCTCTGTGACCAGGCCGCCTCGCTGTCGTTTGACCACTACGTGCGGGCGGTCTCCTACTGGCACCAGTTGGCCGACCCCGACGGGACCGAGACGAGCCACGACAAGCGCCTGGCCGCCCGGGATGTCTATGTGGAGAAGAGCTTCGACGGGATGTGGCTCGGGCACATGACCATGGACCCCCTCTCGGGGACGGCCGTCTCCGAGGAGCTCTCCCGGTTGGAAGACGAGCTCTTCGAGGCCGACTGGGCGAAGGCCACCGAGCGCCTGGGCCACGAGCCCACCGCCTCCGACCTCGAGCGGACCCCGGGCCAACGGCGCTGTGACGCCCTGGCCGAGATGGCCACCCGGTCGAGGACGGCCCCGAAGAACGGGAAGCGCCCGGCCCCGCTCCTCTCGGTCCTGGTCGACTTCCGAACGCTCGCCGGGCGGGTCTGCGAGCTGGCCAACGGCACCGTCTTGGCCCCGGGGGCCCTCGTGCCCCTGCTCGATGAGGCCTACCTCGAGCGGGCCGTGTTCGCTCCCGACCAGCGGGTGGAGGTGAGCGAGAGGGCCCGGCTGTTCACCGGGGCGACCCGGAGGGCCATCGAGCTCCGGGACCGGACCTGCACCCACCCCTACTGCGACGGGTCGAGACCGTGCCAGGTCGACCACATCATCCCCTACGCCGAGGGCGGCCCCACCAACCAGGAGAACGGCAGGCTCCTCTGCGGATTCCATAACCGGCTGCGGAACCAGCGGCCGCCGCCCGGCTCCTAACAGGGCGTGGAGGTCACCGCGCGCCGATCATTCGGAGGAGTGGGTTGCCTTGCGCCGGGCGTGCGCGAGCTCCGGATCGGGAAGGGCCAGAACTGGACGATTGCTGTGCTGCAACAAGTGCCGGCTGAATCCGCCGCGTACGAGCTCGCGGACCCCGGAGCGGCCGCGGTCACCAGCCACGATCACGTGGGCGTCGATCTCGTCAGCCGTCACCAGTGCAGCGTTCCAGGCCGAGTCATCGGAGGTGACACAGCGGGCCTTGGCCGTCATGCCGGCCTTCGTGGCCAGTGCCGCGCCCTCGTCGGCAATGGAGGACCCGACTTCGGCATTGGTGGCATCGACGGACTCGAAGGGAATGTCGCCGACGAACGAATCGGGTGACGGGTACCGCTGGAGCATGTGGGCCAAGGACTCGGTGACATAGAGCACGGTGGCCGATGCGCCGGGGAACAACTTGCCCGCGCCCTCGATGGCATGCTTGGCGTGCTCCGAACCGTCGTAACAGATGAGAACGCGAACGCCGGTTTCGGCCATGTCTGGTGCTCCGATCGAATGTGAAACGGCTTCCTGAGCCGATCACTGTAATGGCTCATCCCTGTACTGATGGGCTCCGACGTCCAGTCTCGATCCTGGTGGCGGCAGAGCTCCTTGCTCGCCTCGGGAAACGAGGTCTGCCCCTACGGTTAGGCACCCTTTCGGGCCACGAACCGGATCTGGTATTCGTCGCGCTCGAGCGTCGGTTCGATCATGCCGGCGGCTTCGAGGCGTGCGCCGAGCGTGGTGGGGTCCACCGGAACGAACGTGTCGTCGACGTGTCCGTCCCGGATCGGGGCGATGTCCAGTGCATCAACGCCGACGAGGATCCCACCGGGCCGAAGGACGCGGTAGATCTCGGCGAAGAGCCGGTCCTGTGTTTCGGGTGACGGCATGTGGTGGAGCATCGAAAAACAGGTCACTGCCGAGAACCGGCCGGCCGGAAGTCCACCCTGGCTGGCGTCGGCACAGATGACGGTGGCGTTCGTACCGGCAAGTCGCGCTGTCAGTGCTCTAGCCAGGGTCGCGTCGACTTCCACCGCGGTGACCGCTCGGACGTGCTGACGGAGCAGGTCGGTGGTGAGCCCGGGCCCCGGGCCGACCTCGAGCACCTCGTCCCCCAGATCGCCGACGCTGAGGACCCAGGGCCACAGATCCGTCTCGAGCCTCTGGGCCCACTCGGGGCTGGAGAGATAGTGGAGGTGACTCTCGTTCATGGCCTTCGCCTTCCCCGTCGGTCCTTACTGAAGTCCATGTGTACACCCCGGGCCCCGGTTCTCGCCTGTCAATGCCCACCTGGTCGAACCAGGGCCCGACCGCTCCAGAGGTGGCGACGGTGACCGGCCCTACGCCATCCTCGACTCCCACGTAGGCGAGCACCCGCCTCTGTCGATCTGCCGAGTGGCGACGTCGTAGACAAACGAGGACGGCACGCCCTCGGTCCGGAGACAGGCCAGATGAACGATCAGTGCGGCTGTCCGGTACAGCCCGCCGCCGTGACCCGAGGTGAGCGTCGTCTCGTGGGTAAACGGATCGTGATGTAGGCGGCCGCGTTTGCCGAAAGCGCCGTCAATGACGTGACCGAACGACCACACCTCCGGCTCGTCAGGGTCGCGGTCGAGGACCACCGTCTCGTGGACCTGCCTGCCCCGAGCGGCCCGTGGCCGGCCGGCATGATCGGGCAACGATTCGCTACTCGGCGTCGGGTTCGTCTTCCCGCCTGCTTCGCTGAACACGGGTGCACCTCCAAGGGGGTTGGGGACCAAGTCGCCGGTTCGGCCCGGATTCTGTTGGTCGCCGGTTCGGGCGGCAGTCGTATTGTATCTAAACATGTATCAAATACAAGTTGTGGTATAGTATGAATGTGAAAGGATGAGACGGGCGGGCAGGCGGTCGGGCACACGCACCGTTGCTGCAACCGATCCGAGGGAAAGGCGACAGTCATGGTGGATACGGCCCCGACACGAAAGCGGACTCGAAAGGCGGGCCGGGAGAAGCCGGAGATCCTGGAGGTGGCGGTCCGGGTCATCATCGAGCGAGGAGTCGAGCGAACGCGCTTCGCCGACGTGAGCAACGCCACCGGGGTCCCGATCGCCTCGCTCCAGTACTATTTCGGCTCCCGCGAAGACCTCCTCATCGCTGCCTTCCGACACGGCAGTGACGCCTGCGTGGCCGGGGTCCGGGCCGGCCTCGGGGCCGTCCCCGATCCGAGGGACAGGATCCTCTACGTCATCGACGCCCACCTCGACACCTACGACCCCGACGCGTCCGACCAGGCCCTCCTGTTGTCCGAGGAGTTCTATCGCCTCGCCCGTCGCGACGCTTCGCTCCGGCTCGATCTGCTCGACGAGTACAACTCGTGGCGAGGCATGATCTCCGAGGCCATCGCCAGCGGGGTGGCTGGCGGCCAGTTTCCGTCCGAGACGGACCCGGAGCGAGACTCGATTCGGTTGTACGCCTTCATGGAGGGCATCGCCGGGCCCATGGCCATGGGCGACCCGGCCTTGCCGAGAGAGAGGGCCCGCGCACTCGTTTGCGAGTACATGGACACCATCCTGAAGCCACGGTCGGGACGGAGCCGGTCCACGGGGAGAGCGGCCCGGGCCTCTGCGAGACTGACGCCGGCCACTGGGTAAGAAAGCGGGCCTCTGCGGGAGGACCACGTGACGTGACCGCGACAGGGCCCGGCTATGTGGCGGGACCGGGATCACGTGACGGGAGGGCCGCTTTCCGGTTGCCCCCGGGACAGCAATGGTGAAGGATCAGACGGTGAGCGTTCGACTCAACCACACCATCGTGTGGTGTCGGGACAAGGACGTGTCCGCCAACTTCCTCGCTGACACGCTCGGACTACCGGCACCGCGACCGTTCGGGCCGTTCCTGACGGTAGAGGTGAGTAACGATGTGTCGCTCGACTATCACGACGTCGACGGCGAGATCGCCTCCCAGCACTATGCCTTCCTGATCGACGAGTCCGACTTCGACCCGATCTTCGGCCGGATAGCAGAGGCAGGACTCGACTACTGGGCCGACCCTGGTCAGAGCCGCCTCGGTGAGATCAACCACAATGACGGCGGGCGGGGCGTGTACTTCCCCGACCCCGACGGTCACCTGCTCGAGATCATCACCAGGCGGTACGGAAGCGGCGGGTAGCTGGTGGCGAGCGCGCACCGCAAGGAGGAAGCCGGATGAAGTTCGTTGTGATGTGGAAGCCGCGAAGCGCAGCCATCAGCCGGGAGGAGTCCGTGGCCCGGGTGCTCGAGATGTTCCAGGAATGGACAGTGCCGGCCGATGAGACCATCTACCAGTTCGTCGGCCGACTCGATGGCTCTGGTGGCCTGGCCGTCGTCGAGACCGACAATCCGGACTCACTTGCCGATCCCGCGTCGAAGTTCAGCCCTTATCTGGAATTTGACATCTTTCCGGTCAATGACATTGCCTGGACGGCCCGTACCGACATAGCCGGAGTGGAGTTTCGTAAGTCGATTGGCCAGCCCGGCGTCACCCAAGGGGAGCCCGAGTAAGGCGCCCGGGTGCGAGAAAGTGGGTGGGTAGCCGGCAGGTGGACCGTGCAGCCCGGCCAGAACATCCTCCCGGCATCCGTATCCACGCCAGTGTCGAACCTCCATAGGGTAGATGGATGCTTGAGCAACCGATCAACCCGAGCAGCGGTGATCCGCTAGCCGCTTCCCGGCTGCTCGGCACCCTCGATCCGGATGACCGCGCCCGACTGGCCGAGCGATGCGTCGAACGCCGGTTCGAGAAGGGCCAGACCGTCTATTTCGAGGGAGACCCGGCCGAGTCCATGCTCGTCCTGACCGCCGGAAGGCTCAAGGTCTCCACCTATTCGTCTGACGGGAACGAGCTGGTGCTGTCGATGGTCTCTCCCGGCGAGACGATCGGTGAGCTCGGGATGCTGTCGCAGGTCCCGCGCTCGGCCACGGTCACGGCCATAGAGCCGAGTCGCGCCGTGACCCTTTCCCGATCGGTCGTGATGGAGCTCGTCGAGCGCCGTCCGGCCCTGGCCATGGCCATGTTGCGCCAACTGGCGGACATGGTCAGGAGGGTGACCGGCGTCGCCGCCGACCTCGTGTTCCTCGACCTGAGCCAACGGGTCGCCAAGTACCTCCTCGAGCACGCCGGTGAGCCATCGGCCGAGCTCCGGATCACCCAGACCGAGCTGGCTTCGGCGATCGGTGCCAGTCGACAGCGGGTGAACGCTTGTCTCCAGGACTTTCAGCGGCGCCACTGGATCTCGGTGGCGCCGAGGTCGATCCGAATCGACGACCCCGGCCGGCTCCGGAGGTTGCTGCCCTAACGCGGCACCGTTGTATCCTCGCCCCGCTCGATCGCCAACAGACCTAGAGATTTGTTCGGCTTCTGTCACGAAGGAGACAGACGGGGCGGGCAAAGGGGCGCAAGCTTGGACGCGTAGGTGGACCCCCTCGGTGAAAGGTGTGGGATGAGCCCCAAAGAAGCGGGACGCAATGGCGATACTGCCGGGACAGTGGAGATCAAGTACGAGGACTACTTTGTCGAAGGCAACGACTTCGATCAGCTCAAGCAGGAGGTCGAGCGAAGGGAACAGACGGGCTGGTCGCTGTGGAGCACTGATGCCATCGGCGACAAGGGTGTCCTGCTCCAGTTCAAGTATCCGGGCGAATGGACGGCGATGCAGTAGCGCTCGGACGGCGATGCAGTAGCCAAGTTGGCGGTCGCTGGACCTCGACCGCAGGCCGGTCGCTGGACCTCGACCGCAGGCCGGTCACTGGACCTCGACCGCAGGCCGGCCGCCGAAGGAACCCGCGGGCGGCGCCAGGACGGCACGGGCCGACGTGATCAGGCCGATGGCCGGTGAAAGTAGTGGCCCTGGTCGAGATCGTTGAGGAGCCCGGGGTGCGTGGCCGTCCACCCCATCAGTTCGCGGGTGAGCACGCTGGAGGCCGGGCTGTCGGTCGCCAGGAAACCGGCCAGCCAGGTGAAGTGCTCGCCGGCGTCCTCAGGCGAGACGGCGACGACCGGGAGGGCGAGATGCCGCCCGATGACCTCGGCGACATCCCGGATGGCCACGCCTTCCTCGGCCACCCCGTGCAGCGTCGATCCGGCTGGAGCCTCCTCCAGCGCCAGGCGGAACAGGCGGGCGGCATCGAGGCAGTGGACCGCGGGCCAGCGGTTCGAGCCGTCACCGATGTAGCCGGAGACGCCCTTGTCGCGGGCGATGGCCACCACGGTGGCGATGAAGCCATTGTCCCCGTCGCCGTGAACCGTCGGAGGAAGTCGCAACACCGATGAGCGGACGCCGAGTGCCGCGAGGGAGAGCACCAACTCGGCGGTGTCCCGGCGCATCTGCGGTCCCCCGCCCATAACGGCCGCCTCCGGGTCAGAACCGTGCCCGTCCCTTTCGGTTGCCACTCGACCCGGTGTGAGTCCGAGCACTCCCGATGCGATGACCAACGGTCGATCAGAACCCCCGAGCGCTTGGCCGAATATCTCGACGGCGCGGCGATCGGCATCGGCGGCGCCCTCGAAGTCACCCGAAAAGGCGATGTCGTGCTTGAAGGCGAGATGGATCACGCCATCGGCGGCGGCAGCCTCTTTCTGCAGGGTGTCGAGGTCGTCGAGGGTGCCGGCTCGGACCTCCGCTCCGGCGGCGATGAGGGCATCGGCGGAGGCATCCGAGCGAGCCAGCCCGATGACCTGATGGCCGGCGCCGATGAGCTCGGGAACGACGGCGGATCCGATCCAGCCCGACGCGCCAGTGACGAAGATACGCATGAAAATGACCTCCTGTTGATCGACCGGCCTGTTGATCGACCGACTCCGCCAGCGAGAGACGGATGTCAGTTGCTGTCATCACTGTAGCAGGGATGTCAGCGTCTGTCATCACCTCGGGCCGAGATGTCAGGAACTGTCATCGTCTACTACAGTCGTCGCAATGGTGCGTTGGGAGCCGGACAGCAAGGGCCGGCTAGAGCAGGCTGCACTTTCTCTCTACGGCGAGCGCGGGTTCGAGGACACCACCGTTGCCGAGATCGCCGAGCGAGCCGGGTTGACGGAACGTACGTTCTTCCGGCACTTCACCGACAAGCGCGAGGTTCTGTTCGCGGGCGCAGGCTCGCTACAAGAGCTCCTCGTGAGCGTTCTGGCCAGCGCCCCCGACTCGGCCACCCCGATCGACGCAGTCGTCGTCGCTCTCGAGGCCGGCGGCGCCCTGCTCCAGGAGCGCCGGACGTACGCCCTCCAGCGTCAGGCGGTCATTGCTGCGAACGTAGAGCTGCAAGAACGCGAGCAGATCAAGCTGGCAGCACTTGCCGCTGCGCTCGCCGACGGGCTGCGGGGGCGCGGCGTCGAGGACCCAGCTGCCAGTCTGGCCGCCGAGGCGGGAATCGCCGTATTCAGAGTCGCATTCGAACGCTGGGTCCACAAGGGCAACCGGCGAGACCTGCCGCAGCTCATCCGAAAGTCGCTCGGGGAACTGAGGGCCGTGACCGCCGAGCCGTGACCGCCGAGCCGTGACCGCCGGCACGTGACCGCCGGCACGTGACCGCCGGTGGTGTTGCGCCCGGTGGAGATCGGGTGCACCCTGCATCACAGCAATCACGAGGATCGGTGAGCCCGAGGCCCAGACATCCCTCGGTGTCCTCACAGCAACCTGGGCCGGCCAAGCGTTACCCTGGTGACGCAGCGGACAAACGAGTCGAAGCAGGCCGACCAAGGAGGTCCTCGTGAGCCGACCACGGGCGCTGGTGCTGACCGCAAGTCTCGGAATGGGACACCACGTGGTCACGGAGGTGGTGGGCGACAGTCTGGGCCGACTTGGCTGGTCGACCGACGTGCTCGACTGCATGTCGATGCTCGGGCGCCTGGGCGGGAAGACCGGGGACTGGGTGTTCCGGCATCTCCTCGCCGCCCCGACCCTCTACGACGGCATCCACTTCTCGCACTTCCGGACGAGCAGTCGCCTGGCGTCGCTGATGGACCGGGGAGCCACCGGTCGGCTGGTCCCGGCTCTGGCTGAGAAACTGGCAACCGAACCGATCGACCTCATCGTTTCCACCTTTGCCACCGGCGCGTCGGCGATCGCGAAACTGGCGTCGGATACGAGCGCGGCAAGGCGTCCGGCGACCGTGGCATTGTGCACCGACGTCTGCCCGCACAGTCTCTGGGTCCGAGACGGCATCCATCTCTTCTTGGTCACCTCTCCGGCGGCCGCGGCCGCGGTCCGTCGCTACGTGCCGCGTGCCCCGATCGCCATCGTCCCCGCCCCGGTCCGCCCCGCCTTCTATCAGGCCCCGACTCAAGCCGAGGCCCGCTCCAGTCTCGGGATCGGCCCCGAGGTTCGCTGCGCCCTGGTCATGGGAGGTGGCTGGGGCCTCGGTCCGCTGGCCGAGACGGCCGAGGCTCTCGCCGACCAGGGAGTCGTCGTTCTCGTGGTCGCGGGCCACAATGAGTCGTTGGCACAAGTTCTCGACCAGGTGGCCCGTCGCCAGCCCGGAGTGGTGCCCTACCGGTTCACCGATCAGATCCCTACGCTCATGGCGGCCGCCGATCTGGTCCTTACGACCCCGGGCGCCACCACGTGCAGCGAGGCCCGCGTCGTGGGTCGGCCGCTCATGCTGCTCGACGTCATGCCCGGGCACGGCCGAGACAACGTCCAGCACGAGCTGGAGCTCGGTCAAGCCGACGTCTGCGACCCCGACCCCGAACGGCTGGTCGCATGTGCGCTCGGTGCCCTTGATCGGTCGGCCCCGCCGGGGACGGGACGGTCGGGTGCCGACCGATTTGCCGATGAGCTCGGCGGTGCGCTGGCCATGATCGGCCTTCGCCCGACCGTCCCCCAAGACGAGCCGTTGTCCGCCGTCTGGGACACACGTGCCACCAACCCCGCCGAGGAGGTCTACTGACGATGCTGCGCACCCTCTTTCTTCACCCCCCCTCCTACGAGGGATTCGACGGCGGAGCCGGCTCGCGGTACCAGGCCAAGAGGGAGATCCGCTCGTTTTGGTACCCGACCTGGCTGGCCCAACTGGCTGCCCTCGTTCCCGGTAGCCGGTTGGTCGACGCCCCACCGGGCGGCCTCGAACTCGACGACGTGGTGCCGCTGGCCAAGGACTACGACCTGGTGGTGATGCATACGAGCTCCCCCTCCTTCCCCGGCGACGTGCGGGTGGCCGAGGCCCTCAAGGAGGCCAACCCCGACATGCTGGTGGGTTTCGTGGGCGCCAAGGTGGCGGTCGAGCCAGAGAGCTCTCTGCTTGCTTCGGCGGCCATCGACTTCGTGGCCCGCGAGGAGTACGACTTCACCGTCGTAGAGATCGCCGAGGGGCGTCCGCTCGACCAGGTCGACGGGATCACCTTTCGGGACCGCGCCGGCATGGTGGCCCACACCCCGGACCGGGCAGTCCTCGAAGACATGGACCGCCTGCCGTACGTGTCCGAGGTCTATGAGCGCGACCTGCGGGTCGAGGACTATTTCATCGGATACCTCAAGCATCCCTACCTCTCGCTGTACACCGGTCGAGGGTGCCGCTCGCAATGCACGTTCTGCCTGTGGCCCCAGACGGTGGGGGGCCACCGCTACCGAACGCGAAGTGTCGGCCACGTTCTCGGCGAGATGGAGTTCATACGAGACTCCTTCCCCCAGGTGAAGGAGGTCTTCTTCGATGACGACACCTTCACCGACAGCCGCGACCGCGCCGAGGAGATCGCTCGGGGCATGGGCCGGCTCGGACTCGAGTGGTCATGCAACGCCAAGGCCAACGTCCCCTACGAGACGCTCAAGGTGATGCGGGAGAACGGGCTCCGACTACTCCTGGTGGGCTTCGAATCGGGGAACGAGCAGATCCTCACCAACATCAAGAAGGGCGTACGGGTACAGCGGGCCCGGCAGTTCGCCAAGGACTGCCGAGACCTCGGCATCACCATCCACGGGACCTTCATCATGGGTTTGCCCGGTGAGACCACCGAGACCATCCAAGAGACCATCCGCTTCGCCCGGGAGATCAACCCCCACACCCTCCAGGTCTCCATCGCCGCCCCCTATCCCGGCACCGCGCTCTACCGGCAGGCACAAGAAGAGGGGTGGCTTCCTACTGACGACGCCACCCTGGTCGACGAGCACGGCGTCCAGACGGCCGTCCTGTCCTACCCCAACCTCAATCGGACCGAGATCTTCGACTCCGTGGATGCCTTCTACCGCAAGTTCTATTTCCGGGCTGGCAAGATCGCTGAGATTTCCGCGGAGATGCTCCGCGATGCCGACGTCATGAAGCGGCGTCTGCGTGAGGGCGTCGAGTTCGTGAGCTTCTTGCGTAAGCGGCGGCAGACCGTCTAACGGGGATCTTGCCCTCATGCCCACGACGAGCTGCCTCGGCCGAAGCCGGTCGTATCGAGCAGCCGAAGCGCCTGTCCTGGGGCCGTTCAACCACGGCTCGACGTAGAATCGGCCCGGTCGGGGATGACTTCGATATGGCGAAGTCGCGGGACTAGGGAACGACGGACAAGGGAACGACGGACAAGGAAGAGGAACGGGCATGGAGAAGGGCGGGTCGCAGAAGAGCACGTCACCCTCGCAGCTAATCGACGCGAGGATCAAGGAGTTCGACGACTGGCGGGGTACGATGCTCAGCCGGCTCCGGGCCTTGGTCAAGGAAGCCGACCCCCAGATCGTCGAGGAGTGGAAGTGGAGAGGGGTTCCGGTGTGGTCGCACGACGGAATGATCTGCACGGGCGAGACGTACAAGAACGTGGTGAAGATGACCTTCGCCAAAGGAGCCACTCTGGAGGACCCTTCGGGCCTCTTCAACTCGAGTCTCGACGGCAACACCAGGCGTGCCATCGACTTCCACGAGGGCGAGAAGATAGACGAGAAGGCGTTGAAGGCCCTCGTGCGCGCCGCCGTCGCGCTGAACGAGTCCAAAGCCAAACGCTGATCGGGTGGAATCAAGCATTCGCGGGTACCAGTTACATTGAGGTTCGTGAAGTTGATCGACCTTCGAGACTTTGGTGCCGACGACTACGCACGGATCGTGGATGGAGAGTCGGATCCCTACGGTACCGGCCACTTGGGGATCGTCTGGCGTGACAAGAGGGGTCATATCGGGCTATCCCAGGAAGGTCGGCTCATCGGTCACGCAGGCTGGGTGGCCGTGCGGGTGCAGGGAACGAACGGACAGGTCGCCGATGTCCTGGGGCTCGGGGGAGTGATGGTTCATCGCGATTTCCGAGGACAAGCTGCGGGTCGTCAGCTGGTCTTGGGGGCGATGCAGAGGATGGTCGAGCTGGGCGGATCAATCGGCATGCTGTTCTGCCGCCCAGAGCGATTGAGGTTTTACGAGCGGATGGGTTGGTTCCCAATCGACGAGACGGTCACGGTGGATCAGCCGAGCGGATTGATCACCATGCCGCTCATCACGTGCTGGACGCCGCTGGTCGGAGGAGCAATCCCGCCAGCGACAGACCTTCGCGTCGAGGGATTGCCGTTTTAGCCCGGGAGGCTTGAGGCCGATTTGGTTAGGGGTGTGATCACCGCCCGCGGTCGGCGCTGTTGTTGGCCACGAATACGGTGTGGATGGTCGGGTCCACCGCCACCGGTGAAGACTACGCTCGGGACAACCATGAGGGCCACGAACGGAAGGTTCGGCGAGGCCCCAGGCCGACGCGTGATGGCCTTTCCCTTCGGTGGCGGTGAGGCTGCTTGTTCTCTTCGCCACAACCAGTTGGCTCGGGCTGAGCGGATACAGGGAGCACAGGGCTCTGCTCCGACGCTCTCCCGATGAAGGGTCCCTGGCGTAGGCACGGCGCTCATCGGTTGGTTCAGGCCAGTTGCCACTTACGCGTCGTCCTCACGCGGAAACTACGACTCATGCGTATGGCCATCCACCGATTCAGATCGGGTCTCTCGTTGGCCCTCCTCGATGTCGAGCATGGTTTCCCGAGGCGCCTCTTCCAACATCATGAGTTCCTCGGCTGCTCCAGGTAACGCTCTCAGTAGCTCGTCCAACTTGCGTTGCGTCGCTAGTTGCTCTCGACCCTGAGTGTGCTGAATGGCAAAGACCATCATCAAGGTGACCGCAGAAGTGCCCACTTCGAATCCGGCGACCCAGCCAGATGGAAAGCCGAGTGCCGCTCCCGTGGCGACGAGGCCAATGAGCAGCAAGACGATGGCAAGAGCAACGCTGGGCAGTGAGCTGTAGTGCTCAAGTCGATAGAGAAAGCGACTGCTGCGAGGCAGATTGGCCGTTCTCGGCACAATCCGACGGCTGGACGAACTTTCGACCCGTTCGTTTGGTTGCCGAGATTCACGATTCATGGATGCAGTCCAAGTGCGGCTCAACGTCCATCTTCGAAATGTTGAAGAACCGGAGTGGGTCAGCCACTGACCACATGAGTTCTGTGTCGCCAGTTGAGTTCTGTGTCGTTCGTAGTACAGGTCTCGGCCACGGATCCCGCTTTGCTGATCGTCCTGGGCAGCTTCGGCTACCTTCCTGCCACAGGCTACCGAGGACCGCACCAACGCTGGAGATTGCCAGTCAGACGCCGGCGCAGGGTCATCGCCCTGGCGTCGGCTAATTGGCCACGCCATTGAGTCCCAAATGTACTATTTCCATGGCATTCTCGTCGCGTCGCAAGGAGGCCCGATGGCCAATCCCAGTGAAGTCGAATCATGCGGCGCACTGCTCCTGATCGACTTTCAGGATGACTTCCTATCCGACAGTGGTCGGATGCCGGTAGCTCGGCACCAGGTGAGCGGGGTGATTGCGGCGGCCAACGCGGCGGTCAAGCGATCTCAAGTCGCCGGTGATCTCATTCTCACGATTGGCAATGAGTTCAGGCCGAGTGACGTGGTTGGGAATGCTCTTCGCCATCACGCGGCCACCGCGGGATCGCCCGGTACGAAGTGGGATCCTCGGCTCGATGTTGCTGACGCCCCGTATCTGGCCAAGTGGAGAGGTGACGCATTTTGCAACCCGGAACTTTGTCGGGTTCTCGAAGAGAACCGGGTACAGCGGATCACTTTGGCCGGGCTCTACGCTCGCGCCTGCATCACCGCAACTGCGAAAGGTGCAATGAAAAGAGGGCTGAAGGTTCACCTTCTCGTTGATGCCATTGCTTGTCGCTCAGATGCGTCACGCGACGCCGCGGTGAAGCGAATGCGCAAACGCGGAGTTCAACTTGTGCCGCCCGACTGGTCACCGAGGGAGCGGGATCGCTCCAATACCTAGCGACGTCGACGGACGGCTGCCTCGTGTCGGCCATACATCCGACCAGCGACGACCTCATTCGCAAGAGAGCGCTTTTCAAATTTCGCAAGAGCGCTTTCAAATAGGGGTCGATGGTGGGACGATGAGGAAACTGACAGTTGCGAAGGACGCAGCGTTCCACACTGCCCAACTCTCCGAGTGCCTGAGGATCATCTCATCGTGCCTGCGAGTCATCTCGTCGGGCAGCACCTGAGCGGCTGGGGCTAGACCATTTTCGTACTGCTCAGATGACATCGAGATCTCCCCGCCGAGTCGTGCTGACGAGGCTAGCAGTTGAAACCTACCCAGCGCACGATTGACTATACGCATTGAATGTTTGAGATCATCGGCTGGACGGGTTGCCATCCCACCTGGTCCTTCGCGTCGGCGGCTTCGCCGCGATGGGAAACCGATCATGCCCGAAACGGTTTGGGGCGTCCGTCGGTGGGTTACAAGTGTCGATGCGGTCCGAGACCCCTATCAACGACGAGGAGATCCGCATGGGTGTAGCGAAGAACAAGGCACAGGAAGTGAAAGGAAAGACGAAGGAAGTTACGGGAAAGGCCACCCACGACCGGTCACTGGAGGCCAAAGGCAAAGGGGAAAAGGCGAAGGGCAATCTGAAGCAGGCGGGTAGAAATGTGAAGGGCGCCGTCGGCAAGAAATAGCACCTCAGTACATGCCCTGCATCGGGCCTCGACCGACCTCACGCTTCACCAGGCCCTCGACGCCACCATTCTTGACGGCCTCGACGTCGCTCATGTCCCGAGCCGCCCGATAGAGCTGGTTCTGAAGGGTCCGCCTTTCTGCCAACCGTTTCCTGTGGGTATCGACCGGGGTCCAAGTCGTGGTCTGCCGGGCTCCGAGCCATGCCCGACAGTCTGGACTCCTTGTTGCGGGTCAACTACGGTCCGTGGTAGCCCGAAGATCACAGGGGGGAAATGTTGAATCTCAGTCGCTTCCGTGCGCGCCATCTGGCCGCAATCGGGTTCGCATTGACGACGGCGGTTGGGGTGCTGATCCTGCCTTCGACTCCGTCGGTAGCCAACCCGGTCTACTCGCCCACTCCCGACCCAGGAACCGTCCCGATTATCTATACGGTCAATACGATCCAGCACATGACCGTCAACGCCGCCGAAGCGACGACATGGCCGCCCGTCATCGGCCAGACCGACTACGTCCGGTGGGACTTCAACCTCCAAGAGGACGTCACCAATGGGAAAGTCGTCGTCGATTTCAAGGGTCCCAACAACGTCCCGATCTCTTTCAGCTATCCCGTCTGCGGAACGCCAGCCAACAGCCGATCGGCGGTCATTCCTGCCTCTGGCCCGAACGTATGGGCCGGGCCCTTCGTGTGGCCGGTCGGCACCCCCGCAAGCACCGACCCGGCCGTCTCCTGTCCTATCGTGGCCGGTGACTACAACACCGGCCTGGTCCCATTCACGATTCCCGACACCGTCCAACCGGGAACCTATGCCGGGACAGTCCAGGTGGCCGACCAAACCGGCGGGGTGATCTTCAAGACCAGCTGGCAGATGGTGCTCACCAAGCCAGCACCGACGACGCTGACCTTGGCAGCATCGCCCAACCCGGCCACATTCGGATCCCCGGTTACCTTCAACGGGACACTGAGCGGTGGTCTGGCCAGCCCCCATGAGCCGTTGGGGTCGATCTCGCTCGGTGCCTACACCGATCCCAGTTGCCACAACCTGGCCTTCACCCTCGGCGTCGACAACAACGTCAACGCGGGGAATGGGACCTATACCATCGGGACGACCACCCCAACGGCACCGGGCACCTACTACGGCAGCGCCTATTTCGCAGACAGCGATGGGTTCAACGCCAGCGCCAGTAGTGGTTCATGCCAGCCCATCCTCGTGGTCAAGTCGATACCCACCTCGACCGTAGTGACGGCTTCGCCCAACCCAGCCAATCCAGGGCAGGACGTCACCTACACGGCTACCGTCTCGCCCTCACCGTCCAGCGGCACGGTGACCTTCACCGATTCGGGGAGCACGCTCGCCGGCTGTAGCGCAGTGCCTGTGTCGGCCGGCGTCGCCCTGTGCCACGTCCACAATCCCAGCGTGGGCAACCACACGATCGTCGCCACCTACAACCAAGGAGTGGGCTTCCTCGGCTCCACGTCGAACCCGCTCGGCCAGACGGTGACTTTTTGTGCCACCCACTTCCAGGGCTGCGATCTCGCCTTTGCCAACCTGGAAGGGGCGAACCTGGCCGGGTTCAACTTCTTGGGGGCGAATCTGTGGTTGACCAACCTCAGCGGGGCCAATCTGCAGGGAGCGAACCTGATCGGAGCGAACCTGAGCTTGGCCACCTTGACCAACGCCAACCTGAAAGGGGCCATGACCACCGGCGCCATCTTCAGTTGGGCCAAGTGGTCGAACACGACCTGCCCAGACGGCACGAACAGCACTAGCAACGTTGGGAGTACGTGTGTCGGGCATCTGTAGTTCAAGGGATAGGCGACGGTGAGTCGGCCTGTAGGCGGGATCCTGTCCACCCTCGCTTGAGGGATGGGTGGCCATCCATCTGAGCGGTCCACCTGGGGGTGGCAACCCAAAGAGGGTTGCCGGACGGGCAGCCCATGCCCCCTGTTCGACCTTGCTCCGGGTGGGGTTTACCGAGCCGACCGGGTCGCCCCGGTCGCTGGTGCGCTCTTACCGCACCGTTTCACCCTTACCTGTGCCCAACCGTGAAGCCGGGCCATCGGCGGTCTGTTCTCTGTGGCACTGTCCTGCGGGTCGCCCCGACTGGCCGTTAACCAGCACCCTGCCCTGTGGAGTCCCGACCTTCCTCGACCCGATCCTGTCGGACAGCACTGCTCCGAGAGGTCGAGCCGCGACCACCCAGCCGACTCACCGTCGCCTCTATGGTCGCACACCTGGTCCCCGGGGGATAGACCGGCCGTCACCACGGGTCAGAGCCCCGTCCTAATCTGGCGCCGATGACCCCACCCATCCCGTCCACTCCCGATCTCGGGCTCGGTGACCGACCCTCGTTCTCGATCGCCGACCTCTACGGCCGGGTGGATCGGGCCCTGCGCTCGGCGCTGCCGGGCCAGATCTGGGTCTCGGGCGAGGTGCGCTCCTTCAACGTGAGCTCACGGGGGCACTGCTATATCGACCTGGTCGATCCGGCCAGCGCCCACGACACAGGCTCGCCCGTCCTGAAGGTGGTGTGCTGGTCGAGTCGCTGGTCCCGGGTTCGTACCACCCTCGACCAGCTTGGTATCACACTCAATGCCGGTCTGGTCGTCCGGGTCCGGGGCGAGGTGCAGCTGTACAAGCCCCGGGGCGACATCAGCTTCATCCTGTCCGAGTTCGACACCGATGCCCTCTTGGGCAAGTTGGCGGCCGAACGCGCCCGGGTCATCAAGGCACTGACCGATGAGGGCCTCTTGGACCGCAACCGGTCGCTGCCCATCGCCCCGGTCGCGCTCAGGATCGGACTGGTGACCAGTCCGGGCACCGAGGGCTATCGCGACTTCCTGGGTCAGCTCGACGCGTCCGGGTTCGCCTTCGACGTGCGGGTGGTGGCCACCCAAGTCCAGGGCCGCAGTGCACACAAGACGGTGGCCAGGGCGATCTCGGCCCTCGGGTACACCGACTGCGATCTCATCGTGGTGGTCCGCGGCGGAGGGTCCAAGGCCGACCTGGCTGCCTTCGACAGCGAGGTTGTCGCCCGAGCAATTGTCACCTCCGCCGTCCCGGTCTGGACCGGGATCGGGCACACCGGCGACCAGTCGGTGGCCGACGAGGTGGCCAACCGATCGTTCATCACCCCGACCGAGTGCGGCCAGGAGCTGGCTCGCCGGGCCGGGTCGTACTGGGTCGCAGCCATGGAGGCGAGCGAGGTGCTGGGCCGGTTGGCCGTCGAGGTGGTCACCCGCGATGACGACCATCTCGGTCGCGCCCGACGGCGGCTGGCCACTGGGGCCCGGATGCAGTTGGGGCGCCACGCCGATCGTCTGACCCACCGGGCTCACGCAGTACGGGGCGCGGTTCAAGGCCAGATCGACGTCCACGGTCGACACCTGTCCCGTCAGGGCGAGACGATCGCCAAATCGGCGGTCCGGGCAGTCGAGGAGGCGGACCGAGCGCTGGTCAGGCGGGCCGCGCTGGTCTCAACCCTTCCCGAACGGCGGCTGGGGCCCGATGAGCGACAGATCACCCAGTGGCGGCGCCTGCTGGCCGCCTACGACTACCAGCGGCAGTTGGAGCGGGGGTACTCAGTGACCCGAGGCCCCGACGGCGCCGTCGTCCGCTCGGTTGCTGCGGTGCAGTCCGGGGATGCGCTCGTCACCCAGGTGGCTGACGGTGCGGTGACCTCGGTGGTCGCCGATGTCCCCGGAGCCTCTGCGGCGGACAGCGAGACGGACGGCCCGAGGGACAGCCAAACGAACAGCGCGACGGACGGCCCGACGGACAGCCCGACGAACAGCGCGACGAACAGCGCGACGAGCAACCAGAACACCGAGACGAGCAACGAGAGCACCGAGCCGAACAACGAGGAGCGTGGCGATGGCACGAGGACATGAAGGTGAGGTCGACGACTCGGCCACAGACGGCGTGGGAGTGGCGGAACTGACCTACTCGGCGGCGGGTGAGGAGCTCGACGGGATCATCGAGGAGTTCGAGGCCGGCGTCATCGACGTCGATCGGCTGGTGGAGAGGCTCGAGCGGGCCACCGAGATCGTGGACGAGCTCGACCGGCGGCTTCGGCGCACGCGGATGCAGGTAGAGGAGCTCGTCCCCCGGCTCGAGCGGATCGGGCGCCCGGACGCTGGCGTACCGGACCCGGACGAACAAGACGATGATGAGGAAGCAGCCCTTTTCGAAGAGCTCAGCATCGAGGAGACCGAAGTGGTCCTGGAGTTCGACGAGGGCGAGGAGAATTCCCCTCCCGGCCTGTTCTGATCCCGGACCTCTGGCCAACCGGCCAGTCGGCGGGGTCGCACGAGCTCCTCCTCGCCGTTGCCGCATCGATCGCCCGGGCTGGCGGAGCCGGTCGATGCCCTCTGCCCGGGTTACGGGGCTTGTGGCTTGGGTGGGCCTGGCGCTACAGCGCCTTCGTCCCTTTCGGCGGGTGGAGCAGGTACCAGCGTTGGTCGTGTCCCACCCGGGGCCGGTCCGCCGGGGTGGCGGGTGGCACCGTACCGTCGGAAGACAGCCAGCCGCGGCGGCGGAACATGACGACCAATGCGCCTGCGGTAAGCACCTGTAAGCCGATGCCCAGAGCGAGGAAGACCGGCAGGGTGGTGATCCGGTTGATCATCCACGCGAAGTTCTGGCCGAAGAAACCGGTCACGAAGCTCAACGGCAGGAAGATGGTGGCGATGATCGTGAGCTGTTTCATGACCACGTTCAGTCGGTTGGACACGGTGGATAGGTGGGTGTCCAGGGCGCCGCTGGTCAGATCCCGATAGCTGTCGACGAGGTCGCTGATCCGAATCAGGTGGTCATAGAGGTCACGAAAGTAGCGCTCGGCGTCGGGGGTCATGCCCGGCAACACGTCTGCGCCGCTCAGCAGTGTGGCAAACATGTCCCGCTGGGGGGTGACCACCTTCCGCAGCGCAATCAGGGACCGTTTCAGGTCGAACAACCGACCGAGCTGCTGCTCGGTGGGTCGCTGGAGGATCTCGTCTTCGAGCTCGTCGATCTGGTCGTCGAGGCCGGCCAGCACGGGGAAGTAGCCGTCGACCAGGGCGTCGACCACCCGGTAGAGCAGCATGACGTGGTCTGGGTGAGGACCGGCCTTTTGTCGTAATCGGTCGGCGACGGCCACGAGGTCCAGGCATGGGTCGTGGTGGACGGTGACCAGATAGTTCTCGGTGTAGAAGCAGTGGACTTCCACCAGCTCCCCGGTTGGCGTGGCGCCGTAGACGACGAGCAGCGCGAACCCGTCGTAGGAGTCGAGCTTGGGCCGTTGCCCGAAATGCTCGGCGTCTTCGACCGCGAGGGGGTGAAACCCGAAGGTGTCGCGCAGCAACACCGCTCCGGTGTCCAGGTCCAGGCCGGCCAGGTCCAGCCAAAAGCGGGCTGAGGAATCGAGCAGGCGTTTGACGTTCTCCGCGGTGACCTCGCGCTCGGAACCGTCGACCAGGATCAGATGACCGTTCATGCCGACCATTCTGTCCTGTCGCCTGGCGGGCGCATGGGATATGAATGCGCTGATCGCAGGTATCGACGAGCCCCGGCTCAGGCGAGTGGCCCCCAGCGGGGCGGGTCCGGTATCGGTACCGAGTAGGCGACCGTTCGACAGGCTCGGAAGTGCGGGTCAGCGGGGGGCACGGTGACGGCCACCCACCCGAGAATCGCCTAGCGGACGGGCGAGCCGAATCGGATGACGTTCCCGTCGGGGTCGGCGGCGGATCCCTCCCGCTTGCCGTAGTCCTCATCCCGCGGGCCGTCCACCTCGATCCCCACCTCCCTCCACTCCCCAGCCACCCGGTCGGCGTCTTGACAGTGGATGTAGACGGCACCGTGACCCGGAAGCTCGTCTCCTGCAGCTTGGGCAAGATGGATTGTGAGATCCCGATCCCGGTGCGCGAAGGCATATGTTTCATCGTGGAACGACACCTCGAAGCCCGCCTTCTCGAACCAGGCAGCTGAGCGAGTCACGTTGGCCACCTTGAAGATGGGCTCGAATCCGGTGGTCAGCCATGTTCCCGACACGAGTTGGAGCTGGCCGTCTCGCTGTCCATTCAGCCCCTGGAGGCAGTCGTGACAGATCGGCAGGTCGGGGTGCGAGCGCAGTCGGACCCACCAATCGACGGACATCGAGCAGCAGGCGCATGTCACGGCCATGGCCGACATGGTAGAGGGGTGCCCGTAGCCCGGCCCCCAGTGCCGTTCCGGGGCGATTCCTATGGGTGTCTGCCTTGAACCCTGCAATGGGTTGAACCGGCTATGGGTGTCTGCCTTGATCCCTGCAATGGGTGTCTGCCGTGAGCCGACGTGTCCGAATCGTCCAAGACACGGATCGTCGTAGCCCGTTACCGTCGATGGTATGAAACTGCGCCCTGGTCTCATTGAACTGGTTGTCGGCGATATGGCGAGAAGCCTCGCCTTCTATCGTCTCATCGGACTCGATGTCCCACCTGAGGCGGACCATCAACCTCACGTCGATGTGGAGCTCGATGGCGGCCTGCGCCTGGCCTGGGACACCGAGGACACCATCCGTTCCTTCGATGCGGACTGGTCTCCGCCCACCCGAGGTGGTGGCCGAGTCGCTCTGGCCTTCGAATGCGAGGACCCGCCTGCGGTCGATGCCGCCTGGGCCGAGCTCACCGGCGCGGGCTACGAGGGCCATCTGGCTCCCTGGGACGCCTTCTGGGGCATGCGTTACGCCGTCGTCCACGATCCTGACGGCACGGCGATCGACCTGTACGCCCCGCTACCTCCTGCGTAGCTCAGTCAACAGCCCCCTCGGTGTCGTCCCGGCCAGGGCGCGCACCTCTCGTGAGAGGTGGGCCTGGTCGGCATACCCGCAACCGGCCGCGACCTGGGCCAGAGCCGCGCCGACCCGTGCTTCTTCCATCGCCCGGCCGAACCGGAGCACCCGCGTCAGCCGTCGTGGCCCGTACCCGAAGGCCTTCAGGCATCGTCGGTCCAACTGCCGGGTGCTGAGCCCCAGCTCATCGGCCATGACCGCCACCGGTGTTCCGGCCGCGGCCAGACCGAGCAGGCGCGGCCCGAGGGGATCCACCTCGCGGGAAGCGGCACGTTCCACAGCCCACCCAACGAGTGTCGCCGCCGGGTCGGCCGCCACCTGCTCGGCCAGAGTCATGGCCTCATCGGCGGGCCACAGCTCCTCGAGCCCGGGGGTCAGATCGACCAGCTGGTCGGCCGGCACCTCCAACATCGCCGGCCCGGTCCCTCCTGAGAACCGAAGGGCCACATAGGACGTACCGCCGAGGCTTTGATGCCACCGGGCCCTCCTGTCCGGCCCGGCCACGAACAGTCGGCGACCGTCCCAAATCAGGTCCATGCAGCCGTCGGGCAGGATCCGCATCCGTTCTGGCGCCTGCCCGACCTCGCGGCACCAGAGCACGGTGCCCGATACCGGGGTCGTGCGCTCCCAGTAGGCCACCTGAAGATCATGTCACCGACGGCGCGGGCGAATCGAGAGCGTCGGCCGGCCGTCAGTGACCCCTCAGTTGCCGTCGGTCGCCCCGGTCGCCCCCGTCGCCCCCGTCGCCCCCGTCGCCCCCGTCGCCCCCGTCGCCCCCGTCGCCCCCGTCGCCCCCGTCGCCCCCGTCGCCCCAGGTCGCCCCCCACTCGTAGACCCAGACCCGGCCGCGGTGGAACCGTGCCCGGCGGGGTGCCGAGCGATGGTGACCGGGGTGCCCCGCCGGCCGGGCACAGGCGACGCCGAGTGGGCGAAATGCGCTCGAGACCGGAACTCCCTCGTCTGTCTGGAACCAACCCTCGGCTTCGCACTCCCGCTCGTCGTCGCCGGCGTTCCCAGGATCGTCGGTGAGGATCCGACGGGGGATGTCCGTGGCGCCGCCCGAGCCTCCGCCGTTCCTTCCCGAGCCACTCCTGGTTCCGGAGCGACCGCCGTTGTGGGGCCTTCGTGCCGCTCGACGGTCACCAGGGGCAGCCGCTCGGCCCGCACTGCGCTCGCCGGACCGACCGGTCGCGTTCCCACCGCCCGGGTCCCAGGCCGCAGGCTGTTCGCCGGCCTGGTGGCCAGGTGGTTCGGCTTGCGGGTCACTCGTGCCCTCGTCGGGCCCTGGCCCGGTCCAGATGGGGTCGTCGAGTCCTCCAACCTTGCGGCTGCGGGGAGACATGGGAAAACCGTACCGAATCCCACCGCGCCCCATGTCCAAACCGGGTAGATCGTTTCAGCCCGCGCTCAGGCCAACTTGCCGCTCTGCGCCCCCGCCCGTGTGCCCCAGCGTGGCGCGGATGCCCTCGTATTGGCCCGCAATCCCTGCAGGGACAGGAGCGGAACGTCGGTCGCTACTGAATGTGACGCCCACGTCCTTGCCAGTACGGCGTACGCAGTTCTCGCTTGAGCACCTTCCCGGTGGCGTTCCGGGGGAGGACGTCGATGAAGGTGACCGACGTGGGGCACTTGTAGTGGGCCAGGCGGTCGCGGGCAAAAGCGATGATGGCCCCCTCCAGCGCACCGTCGGGAGGGGCGGCGCTGTCCACGACCCTGGCGGTCGACCGCACCACGATCGCCTTGACCGTCTCGCCCCACTTGTCGTCGGGGACGCCGATCACGGCGACGTCGGCGACGCCGGGATGGGCGAAGAGCACGTTCTCCACCTCGGCCGGGTAGATGTTCTCGCCACCGGACACGATCATGTCTTTGATCCGGTCGTGCAGGAACAGATAGCCGTCGTCGTCGAGCCAGCCCGCGTCCCCGGTGTGGAACCAGCCGTCATCGGTGAGCACGGCGGCGGTCTCGTCGGGTTTCTGCCAGTAGCCGAGCATGTTCTGGGCCGACCGGGTCCAGACCTCCCCGACGGCACCTTCGGGCGCGGTCTCACCAGTGTCGGGGTCGACGATCCGCAGCTCGACGTGGTCGAAGGGCTTTCCCGCCGACCGGAGGAGCCGGGCCCGGGGTCCCTCGGGGTCGTGGTCCTCGGAAAGCAGGGCGGTGATGGCCCCGCACGTCTCGGTGAGACCGTACAACTGGGTGAAGCCGCAGCCGAGCGCTTGCATCGAGCGGGTGAGGACGTCCTCGGAGATGGGCGACGCCCCATAGAAGATCGTCTTGAGCGAGCTGACGTCGGTGCTGGACAGCTCCGGAGTGGCCAGCATGAACATCAGGACCGCAGGCACGACGAAAGAATCGGTGACGCCGTGGCGCTCGATGGCCTGGAGGACCGCAACGGGGTCGAGGTCCCGGATGATGACCGAGTGACCGCCGCGGGACATCCCGACGATGGCCCATCCCGAGCCGCCGATGTGGAAGAGGGGCATGGCCACCATGCTCACCGTCTCGTGGGTGACGTCGAAGGCCTTGAACGCGTTGGTGATCAGGCACGAGACGTTGTCGTTGGTCAGCATCACCCCCTTGGGCTGTCCGGTGGTGCCCGAGGTGTAGAGCTGCAGGACCACGTCGGTTCCCACGATGGTGTGGTTCGGATCGGGAGGGTCATGGTCTGGGGCGTGCTCATCGAGCCAAGCGTCGAGCTCGGCGAGGGGTACCTGATGGGCAACGGCCGGGAGGGCCGAGGTCAACGTGTCCATGGCCGGCGCGTAGTCGGGGCCCGAGAACAGCACGGACGCGGTCGAGTCGTCGATGACTGCGGCCATCTCGTTGGGTGACAGCCTCCAGTTGACGGCCACGGTGACGGCCCCGATGAACGAGCAGCCGAAGAGGACCTCGAAGAACTCGATGCAATTGCGATCGAGGAAGGCAACCCGGTCACCGGCCCGCACGCCGGCGGCCCGGAGGCCCTGGGCCAGGCGACGCGAACGCCGGTAGATGTCGCTCCAGCTCACGACCCGCTCGCCGGCCGTCAGCATGGGTGCATCCGGTTGCACCGCGGCCCAATGGCGGATCATCCCGGCAACGGTGGCGTTGTCGACGGTCTCCGGTGAGCCGGTATCGAGCTCGCTGTGGGTACCCCTCCCAGGTGGCTGACCCCGCTGGTCTTGTGGCTCTCGAGGCCCGGCTGTGTCGCTCGTTGTCGTCGCGCCCACCCTTGCTCCCCTCCGGTTGTCCGCCCACACGCCCGCTTCCAGTCATGCTCCCAACCTGGGACACCATACGCCTGAGCAGCGTCCGGCGGAGGGCGATAGCGAACCCCGGGCGGAGCGACCCGGCAGCGGCCCCCCGCCGGCCGACGATTGGCAGCCGGGTCTGTGCCTTCTCGGTCATGGGCGCCCCTGCGTGGCCCAAGAGCACAGACCCTAAGCTAAAACGGTGCCCGCATCGCAGCCCACCGACCATGACCGCCTCTCGACTGCCCCAGCCGACGAGGGCCACAACCGCCCCGGCGGTGACCGCCTGTACTTCCGGCAATTGCTGGCTGGCCGGGACTTTGCCGTCGGTGACCCCATCGCCCTCCAGATGGTGAACTTCGTCTACCTGATCGGTGACCGGGTGACGGGCGAGGCGCTGATCGTGGACCCGGCCTACGGCGTCGAGGACCTGCTCGGCATCCTGGCCGCCGACGACATGGCGGTCAGTGGCGCTCTGGCCACCCACTATCACGCCGACCACGTCGGTGGGGACATGATGGGATTCGGAGTCGAGGGGATCGCACGCCTGCTCGAGTTGGCGCCCGTGCCCGTCCATGTCCAGGCGTCCGAGGCGCCCTGGGTCACCCGCTCCACCGGTGTCGGCGTCGGCAACTTGATCGCCCACGAGGGAGGCGACGTGGTCACCGTGGGGGAAATCCCCGTCACCCTGGTCCACACCCCCGGCCACACCCCGGGGAGCCAGTGCTTCCTGGTGGACGGGAAACTGGTGGCGGGGGACACGCTCTTCCTGGACGGCTGCGGGCGGACCGACCTGCCCGGGGGCGATTCGGCCGCCATGTTCGAGTCGCTGCACACCCGTCTGGCCCGGGTGCCTGACGAGACCGTCTTGTACCCCGGGCACCTCTACTCGCCGGATCCCTCGGCCACCCTGGGCGACACCCGTCAGCGGAACTACGTGTTCCGCCCCAAGACGCCCGAGCAGTGGATGGCCATGTTCGGCGGCTAGCAGTCTGTCTCGGCGCCACCGGCTGGCACGCTGGGCCTGGCTCGGCCGTCGGTCTGGGCCCGGGCGAGCTACCTGCGCCGGCTCGCGGCCCCACCGCCCCGGCCGTTCCCGACGGCGGAGCGACCTACACTGTGGCGCCCATGAGCTCGCCCCTTTCCCCCGATGCGACCGTCGTCGTCGTCGGTGCCTCGCTGGCCGGCCTCCGGGCGGCCGAGGAAGTCCGGCACGAGGGCCACAATGGGCCGGTCGTCGTGGTCGGGGACGAACGACATGCCCCCTACGACCGGCCGCCGTTGTCCAAGCAGTTCCTGGCGGGCAAGTGGGACGTGGGTCGGTTGCACCATCACGCGCCGGACAAGCTCGACACCTTGGGCATCGAATTCCGGCTCGGGCGTCGCGCCGACGCGCTCGACGTCGAAACCCGCCGCCTGTCGCTCGATGACGGCACCGAACTCCACTACGACGGTCTCATCGTGGCCACCGGCACTGGCGCCCGCTCCCTGCCCGGCACCGAAGGCGTGGCCGGGGTCCACACCCTGCGGACCCTGGACGACGCCGAGGGACTGATCGCCGACCTGACTTCGGCCGGACCGGGGGCGCGGGTGGTGGTGATCGGGGCCGGGTTCATCGGGTCCGAGGTGGCCTCCACCTGTCACGGACTCGGGTTTGACGTCACCGTGGTCGAAGCGCTGCCCACGCCGCTCCGGACGGTGCTCGGCGACCAGATGGGGGCGGCGTGTGCTGCCCTTCATATCGAGGCCGGCGTGGCCCTGCGGACCGGCGTGGGGGTGGACCGGGTCGTGGCCGCCGACCCGACTACCCAAAGCGAGCCGGGCACCGGGGGCACGCCGGCAACCGGCTCCACGTCGGGCACCGCTCCGATCCTGGTGCACCTGAACGACGGCGATGTGCTCCCGGCCGACGTGGTGGTGGTGGGGATCGGCGTCACGCCGACCGTCGACTGGCTGGCCGGCTCGGGCCTGCAGCTCCAGAACGGCGTGGTCTGCGACGAGTTCCTCTTCGCGGCCGACGAGGTGGTGGCGGCCGGGGACGTGGCCCGGTGGACGCACCGGGGGCTCGACCAGTCGTTGCGCGTCGAGCACTGGACCAACGCGGCCGAGAGCGGTGTGGCCGCCACCCGCAACCTCCTGCACGGACGGGAGGCAGCCGAGCCCTACGAGCCGGTGTTGTTCTTCTGGTCGGACCAGTACGCCACCAAGATCCAGCTCATCGGGCGCCCGTCACCCGACGACGAGGTGGTGGTCGTGGACGGGTCGATGGACGAGCACAAGCTGGTGGCCCTCTACCGCCACGGCGACCGGCTCAGCGCGGCGCTGGCCTTCAGCCGTCCCCGCCAGCTCATGTCCTATCGTCCCTTGTTGGCCGCCGGCGCATCCTTCGATGAGGCGCTGGAGCACGCTCGCTCCTGAGCCATGGCTGTGGGGCCGCTACGGTCACCCATCTGCTCCTCCGGACCTCGTTGGCCGCACCAGCAGGCCAGCGCGCCAGGTGCCCGAGCGCCGGTAGACGTTCAATGATTGGACCTCTGCACATGGCGTTTCGGTTCCGCACCTGAATCGCGGGCCCAAGTGGTTGGCGACCGGTTCTCCATCTGGCTAGGAGAAGGTCTCGTCGAGCTCACCGAGTGAGCGGATCAGCTCCAGGTTGGCCGTGTAATCGACCGGACAGGCGATCACCGAGACAGCATCGGCTGCGAGCGCAGTCTGCAGGGTGGGCAGTAGCTCGTCGGCACTGGTGATGCGGTATCCCGCCGCGCCGAAGCTCTCTGCGTAGGCCACGAAGTCAGGATTGCCGAACGTCGTATCCACGTCGTGGCCAAGCTCGAGATCCATCTTCCAGCTGATCAAGCCGTAGGCATCGTCCACCCAGATGAGGATGACCATGGCGATGTGTTCCCGCCGCGCCGTCTCGATCTCCTGCGAGTTCATCAAGAAGGCACCATCGCCCGTCGCGACCAGCACCTTCTGGTCGGGCCGGGCAATCTTCGCCCCGATGGCACCGGGCACGGTCCATGCCATGGTCGACAGACCGTTCGAGATCAAGCATGTGTTCGGGGCAAATGTCGGGTACAGCCGGGCCATCCACATCTTGAGCGCCCCGGTGTCGACCAACACGATGTCGTCTTGACCGAGTGCAGCGCGAGTATCGGCCACGATCCGCGCCGGCGCCAACGGAAAGCGCCCGTCGGCCCGGCCTCGACCGAGCTCCTCGGCCAGCAGCCCGCGGATCCGCAACTCGTCGGCCCGGGGCCGGAACCGTCGATCGACGGCTTCGGCCAAGGCATCGAGGCTCCGTCCGATGTCGGCTTGCAGCCCGACGGACACGTTGTAGTGCCGGTCCACCTCGGCCGGGAAGCGGTGGATGTGGATGATCTCCTTGTCGCCATGTGGGTTGATGCGGACGGGATCGAATTCCTGCAGCTCATACCCGACGGTCACGATGACGTCCGCTTTGTCGAAGCCGAAATTGACGTAGTCGTGGCGCATGAACCCGATCGCTCCCAGCGCTTGGGGGTGGTCGTCTGGGAACACGCCCTTGCCGTGAAAGGTCGTGGCTACCGACACGCCGAGTTTCTCGGCGAAATGGAGGAGTGATCCGCCCGCCCCTGCTCTGGTGGCCCCGTGGCCGGCCAGGACAACGGGATTGGTAGCCGCACCGAGGAGGGCGGCCGCTCTGGCGACCTGGTCCCGGGACGGTTCGTCGGTGCGTGGCACGTTGACCTCGAGCGGCTGGGAGTCCTCGGGTGCTGTCGCCTCCTCGACGTCTTCGGGAACGGCGAGGTACACAGCACCGGGCCGCTCGGTCTGGGCCAGCTTGAACGCCTTCCGGATCATCTCGGGGGTCGCCTCCGGCGTGGCGACGAGGGCCGACCACTTGGTCACTGGCGCGAACATGGACACCAGGTCCACGCCCTGGTGCGACTCCTTGAAGCTGCGATGCATCCCCACCTGAGCGCTCAGGGCCACAACGGGGGTGGAGTTGGTGGTGGCATCGGCCACACCGAGGAGTAGGTTGATCGCTCCTGGGCCGAGAGTGGCAGAGCACACTCCGGCCCGCCCGGTCAGGCGACCGTAGGTCTCGGCCATGAACGATGCAGCCTGCTCGTGGCGGACAAGCACGTAGCGAATCGAACTGCGGGAGAGGGCATCGACCAAGTGGATGTTCTCCTCGCCCGGGATCCCGAACACGTGGGTGACGCCTTCGGACTCGAGGCAGTCCACGATCAACTCGGCAACGGTTCGGTCGGTGTCGCTCATCGGCCGCTCAGAAGTCGAGAACCGACAGCTCGGGGATGGTGCCCTGGGACCGATCCCGGGCCCGGAGCCAGCGCTCGCGGCGGGCGGCCTGCTCCGCCTCGGTGAGCCCCGGTTCCACCACCCGTCGGGGGGACCAGGCGTCGGCCACCTCGTTCTCGTCGGCCCAGATGCCGACGGCCATGCCGGCCAGGTAGGCGGCGCCCAGGGTGGTGGCCTCGAGGATGGGGGAGATCTCGATGGGACGGCCGCAGGAGTCGGCCAGGGCTTGGACGAAGATGTCGTTGGCCGACATGCCCCCGTCCACCCGCAGCGTCTCGATGGGCAGGCCCGAGTCGGCCTCGGCCGCGTACAGGAGGTCCGCACCCCGGTCGGCCACACCCTCGAGCACGGCCCGGACCATCTCCGGCCGTCCCGTGCCCCGGGTGATGCCGAGGAAGGTACCCCGGGCCCCGAAGTCCCAGACGGGGGCGCCCAGTCCCAAGAGGGCGGGGACGAACCAGACGTCGCCCGTGTCCTCCGCCTCGGCGGCCACCGCGGCCGAGGCGTCGGCCGTGTCGATGATGCCGAGGTCGTCCCGCAGCCACTCGACGCACGAGCCGGCCGACAGCATGACCGCCTCCACCCCCCAGACCAGGGCATCGGCACTGCTCCAGGTGATGATGGGGAAGGTGCCACCGCCGCCCCGGTGACTGAACGAGGGCCGGGGCGTCCCGATGCATTGGTCGAGCATGCCCCCGGTCCCGAAGGTGGCCTTGGCCAGGCCCGGTCGGGTGCAGCCCTGCCCGAACAGGGAGGCCTGCTGGTCGCCGGCCATGCCCGCGATGACCGGCGACCCGTCCAGCGCGCTCGCTTCGCCGATGGCGCCTGAGGAGTGCACGATGGTCGGCAAGATCGCCGTCGGGATCCGCAATGCGGCCAGGATCGCTGCGTCCCACCCCGATGCGTCGGTGCGGATGAGCCCGGTGACGCCGGCGTTGGTGGTGTCGGTGACGTGCAAGGTGCCGCCCGACAGGGTCCAGGCCGCCCAGGTGTCGACGGTGCCGAAGCACAGCTCGCCCCGCTCGCTGCGCGAACGGTCGGGGTCGGCCAGGTCGAGCAGGGCGGCCAGCTTGGTGGCCGAGGCGTTGGGCGCCAGCCGGATGCCGTCGGCCTGGAGCTCGAGACAGGTGCCCACGGTCCGCAGGTCTTGCCAGCCGATGCCGGGACCGACGGGCTTGCCCGTTGTCCGCTCCCAGACCACGGTGGAGGCGCGCTGGTTGGCGATGCCCACCGCCTGGACCGGGCCGCCCTCGTCGGCGAGGGCCCGGGTGGCCACCTCGAGCACGGCGGCGGCCATGGTGGTTGGGTCGAACTCGACCAGCCCGGGGAACGGCGTGTCCGGGAGCACGGGCAGGTAGTGGACGTGCTCCACCGTCCCCTCGGCGCGGACCACCCCGGCGTGGACGCCCGAGGTGCCGATGTCGACCACGAGCACACTCACGGTCGGGCCGCTCCCGCACCCGGCTGGGCGGTCACGGCTTCGCTCGTCCCGGCCGCTCCCGCACCCGGCTGGGCGGTCACGGCTGCGCTCGTCCCGGCCGCTCCCGCACCCGGCTGGGCGGTCACGGCTGCGCTCGTCCCGGCCGCTCCCGCACCCGGCTGGGCGGTCACGGCTGCGCTCGTCCCGGCCGCTCCCGCACCCGGCTGGGCGGTCACGGCCATGCGACCGGCCCGAAGGGGTGGGGCAGCCCGAGCTTGCCCGGGTTGAGGATGCCCTTGGGATCGAGCGCCTGCTTGACGGTGGTCAGCACGCCGAAGCCGGCACCCAATGCGTCGGGCAGGAACCGGGCCCGGTTGATGCCGATCCCGTGGTGGTGGCTGATGGAGCCGCCGGCGTCACGGGTGGCCGCGGTCACCTCGTCCCAGGCCCGGGTGTAGTACCGCTCGACCCAGGCCTGCTGCTCGTCGTCCAGGACCGGGGCGTCGCCGTCCAGGTCGGGCACCGAGGTGCCGTCCCCGGCGGGCACCGCGGCCCGCACCGCCCCCGGGGCCCGCGATGGCCCGGTGGCACCTCCCGTCACCGGCCCGCCGGAGGGCGTCGGGCGGGCGGGCGGCGAAGGTGAAGTAGAGGCAGGCCCCGTCGGTGTAGGCGTGGCTCTGGTGGGACGAGGCGGCGATGGTGCCGTCCACGCCATGGAGGGCGTCGAGCACCGAGCGATAGAGGCCGGGCAGCACCGACCAGCGGGCGGAGACCTCCACCGTGTCGACCACGATGCCGTGGCGCCAGAGGGGGGCGAGGGCGGACACATCGTTGCGCTGCTCCATCCAGCGGTCGACCAGGCCGGTGTCGAGCTTGTCGGCCGCCGCGCTCTCCTGGTCGACCACGGCGAGGGTGGCGTCGACCATGCCCGGGTCGCCCTCGTCGAGGACGATGAGCACGTTGGTCGATCCGTGGTCGAACGACCTCGCCGACTCGGTCTCGTCGTAGAGCCGGAGCACGGCCGGGGTTGCCCCCCGGCGCAGGATGCGGCGGCAGGCGTCGAGTCCGTCGGCGAAGGAGCGGAATCCGAAGGCGCGTGGCCCGGAATAGGTGGGCAGTGGATGGACGCGGAACCGGCCCTCGGTGATGACCCCGAGGGTGCCCTCGCTTCCCACGAAGAGCTGGTTGAGGTCGGGGCCGGTGGCCGAACGGGGACCGCGGCCGCCGGTGCGGACCACCGTGCCGTCGGCCAGGACGACCTCGAGGCCGATGACCATGTCCTCGATCTTGCCGTAGCGGTTTGAGTACTGGCCCGCACCCCGGCAGGCCAACCACCCGCCCACGGTGGAGAGGTCCATCGACTGGGGCCAGTGGCCGAGGGTCACGTCGTGGTCGTCGCGCAGCCCGGTCTCGACGTCGGGACCGAAGGTGCCGGCGCGCAGGTCGGCCACGAGAGAGGTGGTGTCGACATTGCCGATTCCGGCCAGGCCGCAGAGGTCGAGGACCACGCCGCCGTACAGGGGGACGGCGGAGCCGCACACGCCGCTCCGCCCGGCCGAGGGGGTGACCGGGACCCCGGCGTCGTTGCAGGCGGCGAGTACCCCGGAGACCTGGGCCGTGTCGGTGGGTCGGGCGATGAGGGCTGGACGGGCCGGCACCTGCCCCCGTGCCGCCCACCCGATGGCCAGCGGCCACCAGTCGCGTCCGGCCTCGGCCCGGGACTCGTCGTCGTCGCGGACCTCGTCGCACACGTCCACCAGTCGGCGCCGGAGGCCGTCGTCGATGCCGACCCTGGGCCCAGGGAGGCGCTCGCCCACGGACTCCCAGGGAGCGCTGATGGGCGAGACGGGGGTCGGCTCGATCACTCGCGATCCTCTCGGGACATGGGGCCTCCATCAGGCACCCGCTCCGACGCTGCGCCGGCTCTGTGGGCCGGCACCGCCTCGGCACCGAGCCCGGCCCGGACCAACACTGCTCGAACGGAAGCAGCGTAGGCCTCCGCCTCGGCGAACGTGTGCTCATCGGTCCAGTCGAGGTCGGGCGCGATGAGGGCGGCCACCCGGTGGGCAGACTCGGCCGTGGCCGCGGCGTCGTGGAGGACCGCCCGGGTCCGTCGGTCGAGCACATCGCTCAGCGTCCGGGCCATCTCGGAGCGGACGGCGTAGACGGCCTCGGCGGCCAGGTAGGGGAGACCCGGCACCAGCGGCTCGAGCAGCTCGGGACGGCCGGCGGTGAGGGCCAGGACGTCGGGCGTGTCGGTGCCGAACCGACCGGCCAGATGGGCGGCCACCCGGGTCGCCGCGTCGGGGTCCTTGAAGGTGGCATCCGGGCTCGAGGCCGCCGGGGCGTGGTCGCGGCTCCCGGCCCCGTGCAGCTTGAGCTTCTTGGTCACCGAGGGCAGCGAGCGCCCCGTGCGCCCGGCGAGCCGGGTGCGCCGGCCCAGCAGCGGGACGACGGCGTCGACGGTGTCCTGGGCCATCTTGCGGTAGGTGGTCAGTTTGCCGCCGGTCACCGTGACCACACCTTCGGCCGAGGTGGAGACGGTGTGACGGCGGGACAGGTCGGCCGTGCGTTCCCGTAGCTTGCGCTTGCCCCTGGTCGGCAAGAGGAGCGGACGGAGCCCGGCCCAGACGCCCCGGATGTCGTCGCGGGTGATCGGGCTCGTGATCACGGCGTTGGCCGCGTCGAGGATGTAGTCCACGTCCTCGGGGAGGCAGGCCGGGTCGTCGAGGGGGCCGTCCCACTCCGTGTCGGTGGTGCCCAGGTAGACCTGCTCGCCCCAGGAGACGACGAAGATCGATCGGTGGTCCTTCGGCACCGGGATCACCGCGGCGATCTCGCAGGGGAGCCGGTCCGCCGGGACGGTGATGTGGATCCCCTTGGCCGGGCGGATGGACGGCGGCCGGGCGCCCTCGTCGAGACCGCGCACCTGGTCGGCCCAGACCCCGGTGGCGTTGACCACCACCGAGGCGCGGACGTCGAAGGCCTCGCCGTCGGCCGGATCGACCCGGACGCCGGTGACCCTGCTCCCGTCCGCTTCTCGCAGCATGGCCGTGACGGCCACGTGGTTGGCGGCCACCGCGCCGTGGTCGAGCACCGCTGTCCGCATGACTTCCAGGGTCAGGCGGGCATCGTCGGTCCGGGCGTCCCAGTAGAGGAACCCGGCGACCAGCCGGTCGGTGCGCAGGGTGGGCAGGTACTCGAGGGCCTGGGCCCTGCTCACGCGCTGATGGCGCTGCCCGATGCGGACGCCGCCGGTCAAGTCGTAGAGCCACAGGGCGCTGAGGTAGGTAGTGGCCACGCTCCGGTTGACCACCCCGTCCTTCCCGAACAGGGGGATGAGGAAGGGGAGGGGCGAGACAAGGTGGGGCGCATTGTCCAGCAGGCGCTGGCGCTCGGCCAGGTTCTCGTAGACCAAGCGGAACTCGCGCTGCTGGAGGTATCGAAGGCCGCCATGGACCAGCTTCGACGACTTGGACGATGTGCCCGAGGCGAAGTCGTCCTTCTCGACCAGCGCGGTGCGCAGGCCACGGCTGGCGGCGTCCAGGGCGACCCCCGCTCCGGTGATGCCTCCCCCGATGACCAGGACGTCGAAATGGTCACTGGCCAGGCGGGCCAGTGCCGCATCACGATCGAACGAGGCGCGCTCGCTGGCCCGATCGGACCGGGCCAGATCGGAGGAGGCGCCGACCGAGGGGTCGGATGTGGCCGTGGCGCGACCGGGGGAGTCTGGAGCGGTTGCAGACACGTCGGAAGCCTGCCACAGGCGCCCCCGGAGGTCTCTCGGGTATCTGTATTTACAACCGTTGTAGATAAACAATCGTTGGTGATACGCTGGTGGCGATGAAGACGCCAGAGGAGCTCACCCAGCTGTTCCGGGCCAACGGCCGGAAGGTCACGGCCCAGCGCCAGTGCATCTTCCGCGTTCTGCAGGGGGACGTGACCCACCCGTCGGCCGAGGCGGTCTTCGAGTCGGCCCGCCGGGACGTGGAGACGATCTCGTTGAAGACGGTGTATCAGACGCTGAACGACCTGGCCGAGCTGGGCGAGATCACATCGCTGGATGTGGGGACGGGGATGACCCGTTTTGATCCCAATGTCGACGATGCCCATCACCACGTGGTCTGCCGCCGGTGCGGCAAGGTGCGCGACGTCTACGCTGACTTTCCCGACATCCGCCTTCCCGATGGGTCGGACCTGGGCTTCGAGGTGGGGAGCGCAGAAGTCGTCTTTCGTGGCCTGTGTTCCGAGTGCCAAACTGCCACCGTCGGCGATACCGCCACCGGGGCCTCTGGCTCTGTTACCAACTCCGATGCCGACACGGCCGCCACCACCACGGCCAAGGCCAGGACGGCCACGCTTGCAGTACCAACCAATGGACCATCTTGACAATGAAAGGAACACTGTGCCTGCACTGAAGAACAGCAAGACCGAGGACAACCTCAAGACGGCGTTCGCCGGCGAGAGCCAGGCCAACCGCCGCTACCTCTACTTCGCCCAGAAGGCGGATGTCGAGGGCTACCCGGATGTCGCCGCCCTCTTCCGGTCGGTGGCCGAGGGGGAGACGGGTCATGCGTTCGGCCACTTCGACTTCTTGCGGGAGACCGGGGACCCGGTGACTGGCGTCCCTGTCGGCCCCACGGCGGACAACCTCAAGTCGGCCATCGAGGGCGAGACCTACGAGTACACCGAGATGTACCCGGGATTCGCCAAGACGGCGCGCGATGAGGGCTTCGAGGAGGTCGCCGAGTGGCTCGAGACGCTGGCCCGGGCCGAGAAGAGCCATGCCGGTCGGTTCACCGAGGGGCTGGCGTCGGTCTCCTGATCGACGGACGAGCGCCGGGCGCGCTCACGCTGTAGTTCGCAGTGCGTTGGCCCCGGGGCGACCCGGGGCCAACGCATCTCGCCAATCGGTGGCTCTCGTCTTTGTCGGTGCCCTTCTTCGGACGCACCCACCTTGAACGGCTCCACCGACCAGAGAACGGGGATCAAGCCGGTGCATCCCATCGAGCTGACGGCCCGGGCGCACGGGAGAGTCGAGGAGGATGACCGGTGAGCGAGACAACACCGCTGACACTTGCGGATATTTCCGACCAACGGGCCTATGAGCGCGAGCGCGACGAGTTCCGCCGTGCCGTCATTGCCGTGAAGAAGCTGCGGCGGGTGTCGATCGGGCCGGTGATCACGGCCACGTTCGAGAACCGGCTGACCATGCGCTTCCAGGTCCAGGAGATGGCCCGGGCCGAGCGCATGTTCAGCGACGAGCAGATCCAAGTCGAGCTCGACGTCTACAACCGGCTGCTCCCGGCGCCCGGTGAACTGTCGGCCACCCTGTTCTTGGAGCTGACCAGCGATGCGCAGCTGAGGGAGTGGTTGCCCAAGCTGGTCGGGATCGAAAAGGCCGTGGAGTTCCGCATCGGCCGACCCGGCAGCGCCGACGTCGTGCCCTCGGTCCCCGAGGCCGACCACGCCTCTCACCTGACCCGGGAGGCCGTCACCTCTGCCGTCCACTACATCCGGTTCCGGTTCACCGAGACTCAGGTAGACGCCTTCGCCGAGGGCCCGGTCGTGCTGGCCGTTGCCCACCCTGAGTACCCCGAGGGCGCCGACGGCATCGAGTTGAGCGCGGCGTCCCGGGCGGAGCTGTTGGGCGACCTGCGAGGGGAGTAAAGCCTGTTTCCTCGCTGCGGTCAGCCCGACGCGGGCGGGATGCTCTGCTCGTAGTGGAATACGTTGCCGGGGTCGTACTTCGCCTTGATCGTGCGCAGCCGGCCGACGCTGGATCCCCAGTAGGCGGTCTCCCAGTCAGCCATGCCTCCATTTGGCACGTTGACGTAGGCGCCATTCACATAGGGCGGCACCGCCTGACTGAACTGGGCCATCCAAGCCTGGTGCCAAGTACACGAGCTAAACCCACGGTGCCCCCAACGTGTCGTCCTATGGACGCATGCAACCCATGCTCGGCCACCCTGCGAGCGCCGGCGGATGGGAGCGCCCGTTCCTCTTCGAGAGGCTCGCACGTGGGCCGGCAGTTTGGGGGCGATCACTTTTGAGCCGACGGGCCCTGTGACATGTGGGCTCCGGTCACGCCTCGGTTCCACCAGGTCGGATTGGTCAGAGCCTGCTTCTCCAGCCACGAAAAATGGTGTCGGGCCGACCGCCGCAAGAGCGGCAGCGTCGCCAACCCCACCAGGGCCCATCGCCGGGTGCCTGGACGCGTATCTCGAATGATCGAGAGTGCAGAGGCCGCACCCCAGGCATACAGGAGCAAATTGTAAGTCGGAAGACTTGAGGAACTGAGGCCCTCTGCCTTGGTGAGGATAGGTATACCGAGCTTGTTGGGCTTCCAGGGCCAAAGGAGGAAGTGGACGAGCACGCCCGCTAGGGCAGCGCCAGACCAGACCGCAAGCAACTTATCCCAACGCTTGTCCCCTCTTGCGGCCAGGGTGATCCACACCGGAATCTGAGTACCCCAAAGCGCGCTCGCCGGTCCGAGTCCAAGTTCAGGCTGCAAGACCAGTCCAACCCCACTCGACAGCTCGAAGCCGTGGTGAGCGGCCGTGAGGGTTGCAGCCATCATGGTCCACGGCCGCTGTGTTCTCCCAAGCACATTCTTGCGGGCCATCGATGAATTAGATACAGCCGTGACTCGGCTGTCCAGGCGGGTACCTCCCGCGACAAGTGGTCTGCCAGCACTGGCGACATCCTGGCAGTCCGCGGCAAAGCCGCCGATACGGCGGCTTTGCCCTCACCACACCCGCCGCCGCGTCCCTCGCCGAACCCTGAACCGGATGTCGAGCCCGACAGATGATCAGTCTCGAAGCGACTGACCGTCGACGGTCACCTCGGTACGGTCGGGGTAGAAGGACAACATTCCTCCCACTTCAGCGGCCTGAGCCGTCGGCGTCTCGTAACTCCACACGATGCCGTCATGGATCTCTCCGTCGACGTCGAGAGACCAATACGATGCCTCACCCTTGAACGGACATTTGGTATGGAACGTTGTGGGCCGCAGGAGATCCATCTGCACGTCGTCCCGCGGCACGTAATAGCGAGTGGGCAGTCCGGTCTCGTCGAGCCTCATGGCCCGGTCGGTGGTGGCGAGCAGCCGACTGCCAAGCCGGACTTCCACGTGAGCGAGGGTCGGGACGATGCTGATCGTGTGGCCTGATGTCATGACTGGTTCAACGGCGCCGGCGACAACGCTATTCCTTTCGTCGGCTGGCCATGGATTATGACAGTCGATGTGGAGCAGTCGCCGGCTTGGAGGGCGCCCTACGGAGGCAGGAGACATTGGCCAGGGATGGACGATGAGCGCGGACCCGAGGGGTCGTTCTGGGCCGAGATTCCTCAGCTCATCCGGCGTGGTCGTCGCTAGCCACTGCCCAGCAACGGCAACGGCTGGATCGTCGCTGGCGACGGTACCTTGAAGGCGGCGGATACAGTCGACCACATCCGCTGGCTCGCTGACCACTGGCACGGACGCAGGGACAGGGATGCTCCTTGTCGCGCTCCTCCACCGTGCCCGGTCAACGATCCCTTGCGGGCACTGCGAGGCGCCGAGTCGAGCGGTTCGTCAGCGTGGGCGGCCCAGCCGGTAGAGCACATGACGACGGAGACGATGACCCTCGGGAAGACCCGGGTGGTCGAAGTCGTCGGCGGGATCATGGTGCATCCCGAGCTTTTGCATGACCCGCTGAGAAGCATGATTGGCAGTAGCGGTGAACGATACGACCTCGTCGAGGCCGAGTACACCGAAGCCGTAGTCGAGCACAGCCTGCGCAGCTTCAGTGGCTACACCTCGGTTCCAATGAGCGCGGGCGAGACGCCATCCGATCTCGGTGGCCGGAGTGAACGGCGCGTCGAACGTAACCGGGTTGAGCCCGACGAAGCCGGCGAACGTGCCGGTGGCGTCGATCTCGACAGCCCAGAGGCCCCATCCGCGCTCAGTGAACCCGGCGGTGATGCGATCGACGAAAGCGTCGCTCTCAGCTCGGGAGAGGACGGCGGGAAAGTGCTCCATGACCTCCGAGTCGGCGTTCAGCGCCGCGAACGGCTCCCGGTCCTCCTCTCGCCAACCCCGCAAGCGCAGCCGGACAGTGCGCAGTTCGATCACGTCGAGATCCACCCCGCCAGTTTGCCCGCGAAGCCGCTGATTGGACCCGACCCACCTGACCGGGTTCTTTTCGCATGGGCTCCAACGGGATGCGACGGTGACCTTCTGCCACTCCCAAACCCGTGGGCTTCCCGAGATTGTGCCGACCGCCGACCTAGTGGTAGCGGCGGTCGGGCGGCCCCAGTTCGTGCGCGGCGAATGGCTCAAACCCGGCGCTGTGGTGATCGACGCCGGCTACAACGCCGGCAACGTCGGCGATGTGGCCTTCGACGAGGCACTCGCCACGGCCAGCCTCCTGACGGCGGTTCCGGGTGGTGTTGGACCGATGACCATTGCTGTCCTCCTTCACCAAACCGTTGTCGCCGCGGAGCGCGCCAGGAGCACCGACCCGCGCTTGCACCGGCTATCCGTCATGGGCGCCCGGCGGGCGCCGTCGTAGCCGGCTGGGACCCTCAGTAGAGGGTTCCCCATTCGGGACGCTCCTGCTGGCCCATACCAGTGGCGGTTCGGCCCGGGGCAATCTCGCGGCCTGGAGTCGGTCTGGAGGGCAGAATCTGTTGCGAAACTTCAAGCAGTTGCTGCGTTGCTACTAACGGGTCATCGATGCAGCCGTCGAATTCGGCTACCTGGGCTGGAACGGCGATTACCCCCGACCCAAGAGCCCGATCGAAGCGTCTCATCCACCAGGGATGCAAGACTTGGGCGGTGGCGGCGATCCCGGGTTCCATGGTCATTGTCACAGGGCCCCCTGGCGCAGGGAAGAGCACCGTCGCTCGGATGGTGGCCGACCATTTTGATGACTCGGTCCTTTTAGTGGGTGATGACTTTCATCACGCCATCCGACGGGGTTACCTCCCCCCGTGGCAGGCGGAGTCTGAGCATCAAAATGAAGTAGTCGTCGATGCGACTGCCGCCGCCGCGGCCGCGTATGCACGTGGTGGGTATCTCGTTGTTGTCGATGGCATCATCGGCCCTTGGTTCCTGGAGCGATGGCTCGGCCACCTATCACATGAGTTGTCGGTTCACTACATCGTCCTGCGCCCCTCCAAAGAGGTTGCCCTTCAACGAGCTAGGGAAAGAACAGGTGATCGGGACCTTGTGAACCCCCATCCGGTCGCATTGATGCATCAAGTGTTCGTGGAGCAAGGAGGCTCAGACGATCACGTGCTGGACTCTTCCAACCTCACGGCAGAGCAAACTGCATCCAAGGTGCTCGAATTCTTTTCTGAAGGTCGGTTGCTGCTCGCCAGGTAGCGACGAGAGTCCGTAGGAGGTTCGCTTGGGGCACCGACGGGCACCGTCCGAGCAGGGCGCCCAGCCCTTCAGAGCAAGAACGTCAGCGATTGGTGATGCGGGGGCAAGTGAGTGGAGGGCTGCCCCGTGCATGATCTCGTATCCGGGGCGTGCCTGATTCCTGGCGCACGCCCGGCCCTGGTGTACCAACGATCAGCACCGACCCTCGACAGGGCTAGTGGGAGTGTCGCCTACGTAGGGATCTGTCGGAGTGTGGGCGGAATGGTGGCTGCGGCTTGGGCTTTGGATGACGGGTGGACAGCGGGTTGAGCTGGAGGGGCGTGCTCGTTCGCAACCCGCGCCGGCTCGGGAGGTGCCCCCGGCCAAGGCGTTGTTGTGGGCCGCCGCGGTGGGACCGCTACCTTCTCGGCTCGTATCGCATCGCCACTGCCCCCGAGCCGAACTCGAGCCGGCTCACGAGCTTCAAGTCGAGATGCCTCGATAGCCCAGCGAACAACGTCGGCCCGTGGCCCGCCAGCCTGGGATGCACCACGAACTCGTACTCATCGATTAATCCCAGCTCCGTCAACGCCAGTGGGAGCTTCACACCACCCACGAACAGTCCCTTGCCTGACTCCCGCTTGAGTTGCTGAACGGCCTTGCCCAGATCCCCGCGCACGAGTTCTGCGTTCCAATCGACCTGCTCCATGGTGCCCGACACGACGTACTTCTTTGCCGCGTTGATCGTCTGGGCGAAGGGTTCCCCCCAATCAGGTCTCGTTCCCGTCGGCGCCGGCGGCCGCCACGCTGATTCCATCATTTCGTAAGTCACCCGGCCAAAGAGAAGGGCATCGGCCTGGTTGAGGTTCTCGACCGTGTGACGATGCAAGTCTTCGTCCGCGGGGATTGCACGATGATCGCAGCACCCGTCCAATGTGACGTTGATGGAGTACCGAAGGGGTCGCATTTCGCAAGAGTACCGGCGACGGGGCACACCGGCGGTGTGCTGTCTGGACCAAACCCGCCGACGAGATCCTCGACAAAGCCCGCTCTCGGCTCGGCGAGGCATCCTCCAAGATCAGGCGTCAGCTCGTACTGCCGTCCCAAGCCCACGTGGGCGAAGCGCGAGCGGAGAGGCCGAGAGGCGCGATCGTCGGCTGGTTAGAGAGTGCCGTCGATCGCATCCGGTCAACCTTGACATCCAACATAGTACTAGTCATAGTAGTTCCATGTTGCACCCAGCGGCCGGCCAAACATGACGATCGTCGACTCGCCGGTGACGATCGTCGACTCGCCGGTTGAGACAACCCAAGTCGATGAGGCGCAGCTTCTGTTTCAAGAAGCGAGACGACGGCGCCGGCGCAGGTGGTTGATCTCGGGAATCGTGTCGATGCTCGTAATCGCCGCCTTCGGGATCGTCCTCAGTGCGATGGTTGGTCAAGCGAACCAGGGGCCTTCGCCATCGGTAGCTGTTCCATCTTCAGCCCAACCCGCAGCTGGGTCAGGGCCAACGTTCAGCGTGCGCCCGGTGCTTTGTTTCGCACCGCCGTTGACGTTACCGACTGGGCTCACTGCAACCACAGGGGCACTGCCCACTTGCGCACCGTCGTCGGCGCTGACAGCAGCGAACATCGGAATAGAGCCATTCGCCAACGGCTACGCCGGCACGCTCAGCATCCCCGCCGACCCCCAGTTCGCAACGTACGCCTCCACTTCACCAAGAAGTGTCGGCCCGAACCGCACAGTGCTCCTACCTGGCTTGTCCTCGACCCAGGGCCGCTTCGTACTTGGACCTGCTGGCCTGACCGGCGGGGCAATCAAATCGGCTTCCGTTCAACGCGTCGACGGGCAGTGGCTCGTCAATATCGTCCTCAATAGTCACGGTGCTTCGCAGTGGGATGCCTTGGCACGAACGCAGTTCCACGCCATGATCGGCATTGTGCTCAATAGCAGAGTCATCTCGGCACCGATCACTCAACCCCTCCAGTCGTCGTTCACCTCGTTCGAGGGCCGGATGCAAATCTCTGGAGGGCTCACCGAACACCAGGCCAAGTCGCTGGCCGCCCAGCTCTAGAACAGTGCCGACCATGTTGCGGTTCAATGTCGATCGGTCCGAACCGGTGGCGCTGCACGACCAGGTGGCTGCAGAGATCCGCCGGGCAATCGCAGAGGGTGAAGCCGGCCCGGGGGAACGGCTCCCACTGGTCAAGGACATTGCCGCCGTCTTGGGCGTCAACAAGAACACCGTCCTTCGAGCGATGCACATGCTTCGCGACGAAGGACTCCTGGAATTCCAACGCGGTCGTGGCATCACGGTGGCTGGCACGCCCCAGCGCAGCGCTGTGCTCGAGCAGATCCGAGCGCTCATGGAATTTGCACGCCGCGAGGGCTATCGGCGCGAAGAGGTCATCAGGATGATCGAGACCATGCCGTGAGCGCGTCTCTCCTCCCCGCAACGAGGGCGAGATGACTCAGCTCGTCGAGACCCCAACTGAGCCAGCCCGTCAGGAACCCGAGGTCCTCTTCAAAGAGGCGCGACAACGCCGGCACCGGAGATGGCTCATCGGAGGGATACTCTTAGTCGTTTTGATCGCTGGGTTGATCAGCGCGGTCGTGATCTCCAGTCCAAGGAGAGCTGTGCGACCACCGCCAAACAGAGCGCCGACGGCAACAACATCACAGACCCATCCGTTCCCTGGTAGAGCCGTTGTCCCACAGGTCGCCTGGGTCGACGAGGCTGGCCAGCTCCACCTCGGTGACCTCTCCGGGTTCAGCCAACGGGTCGTGGCCCAGGCCGATGCCGACCCAAATGCGCCGCTCGTGACGGCGGGCGGTCGGGTCTTTTGGGTTCGGTCGCAACTGACCAACCCGGACGGGTCGCAACTAACAAATCCGAATGGGTCGGCGTTACCGAATCCGAACCCCGAGGTGTTCGGATTCGATCCGGCAACGGGACGAACCGAGCCGATTGCACCTGGCACTCAGGTCATGGCCTCAGTCGACCGAACCTTCATCTACGTGGAGACCAATGAAAGGCACCTCACGGAGTACTGGCTCGACGGCACCCCGAAGGGTCAAACCCTTACACTCCCTGACGGGTGGTTCCCGCTAAACCCTGATCTCAACACCGACCCGACGCCGGTGGTCGCCAACGGCATTGTGGTGGCGTCGTGGCCTGGACCCGCCCAGAACAGAACGCTCGGCATCTGGAGTCCCTCCACGGGGCGGGTGAGGATTGTGGGCAAGTTCTGGCAGGTGACCGCCACCTACACGGCACCAGGCGCACGGACCAGCCTGATCGCTTGGAATCCGGCCACCTGTGAGACTTCGAAGAGTTGCACACTGAGGATCACCAACACGGCAAATTACTCGTCACGGATGGTGGCCAGCCCGATCGGCGGCTTCCTCTGGGGCGGTGGCTTCTCTCCCGATGGACACCAACTCGCCGCGTTTGCCAATGCCGGTGATATCCACGGAGATCCGACTGCCCAACTCGCGATCGTCAACACACGGTCCGGTTCGCTGACGTTGGTCAACGGCGTCTCCGTCTACGTTGGAGAGTCTGTCCACTGGGCACAGTGGTTGCCCGACAGCCGCCACTTGATCACTGGCGGACTTACGCCGTTCGGATCGACTGTCCCAGCCGTGGATGTCCTTGTCGACGCTCAGACCGATCAAGCAAGCCCGTTCCGATTCGTGGCCGATAGGAATCAGGACCTCGACATATCCTCCATCGTCGTGCCATAGGCACGGTCCCTTGCGGGGGTGGCAAGCCAGGAAGCGACCCTACCGGGCTGAAGCGGTCGGCCCAGGTCGAGTAGCCATCTCTCGCCAAGTCATCGACATCGCGCGGTAGTGCGGGCATCCAGGTTTGACGCTCCGAAACGGGGGTATCGCTGTCCGCCACCGCCCCTCGAGAGATCCTGGGCAGCTCGAACGGGGACACCTCAGTATCCTTCTCGAAGCTGGCCGTGTGCTCCACATGCGAATTTCGTGGTCTGGCCAGTCAACCCGGTAAGCACCGTCCCTGGTCGGGTTGGTGAGTTGCTCGCCCGCCAGCCGCTCACGTTCGCAGTTCCACGTTGAGCCGTGCCGCCTGTTGCGTGAGGTGGTCGCGTTCGGGGAGATTGGGCGCTGATCGGGCGGCTTCGGCGTAGAGCCGTGCTGCCGTGACTGGGTCACCGTCACGCTCGTGTAGGTACGCGGCCACGGCGGCGTGGCGGGGTAAGGCGGGGTCGAGCCCCGCCAGGGCGATCAGACCGGCCCGGGGGCCATCGGCCTCGCCGACGGCGACGGCCCGGTTGAGGCGGGCTACCGGGCTGTCGGTGAGGCGCACCAGTTCGTCGTACCACTCGACGATCTGCATCCAGTCGGTCTCCTCGGCCCTCAGGGCGTCGGCGTGGAGCGCGGCGATGGCGGCCTGGGTCTGGAACTCGCCCAGGCGGTCGCGGGTGAGGGCTGTCTGGAGCACGTCGACGCCCTCGGCGATCATGCGGGTATTCCAAAGGGTGCGGTCCTGCTCGGCCAGAGGCACGAGCCTGCCGTCGGGGCCCGTCCGTGCCGGGCGCCGTGCGTGGTGGAGCAGCATGAGCGCCAGCAGGCCCGCGACTTCCTCATGGTTGGTCTTGGCCGCCAGCTGGCGAGTGAGCCGGATCGCCTCGCTGGCGAGGTCGACGTCGCCGGAGTAGCCCTCGTTGAAGACCAGATAGAGCACGCGCAGCACCGTGGCGACGTCACCGGGCTGGTTGAACCGAACGCCCGAGACGGTCCGCTTGGCCCTGCTGATCCGCTGGGCCATGGTCGCCTCCGGCACGAGGTAGGCCTGCGCGATCTGACGCGTGGTCAGGCCGCCGACGGCGCGCAGCGTGAGGGCGACGGCCGAGGCCGGTGTCAGGGACGGGTGCGCGCACAGGAAGTACAGCTGGAGGGTGTCGTCCACCACGTCGACCGTGCCGGGCATCGGCTCGCCCTCGACGCGCACCTCGCGATGCCGTCGGGAGGTATCGGCGCGGGCGGCATCGAGGAACTTACGCCAAGCCACGGTGACCAGCCAGCCCTTGGGGTCCCGTGGCGGGTCATCCGGCCACAGGCGCACGGCCTCGATCAGGGCGTCCTGCACGGCATCCTCGGCCGCCGCGAAGTCGGCTCCGCGACGGACGAGGATGCCAATCACGGTGGGGGTGAGGGTCCGAAGCACGGCCTCGTCCACCGGCGTCATTCCGTGATGGTGGGGGGCGCGGCCAGGAACGGACGCACCTCGAGCCACTCGTGGATCGGCTTCCCACCCGCACCCGGAGCCGCGGACAACTCGCCAGCCAGCTCGAGCGCCCGCTCGTACGTCTCGACATCGATGACCATCCAGCCGGCGATCAGGTCCTTGGTCTCCGCGAACGGGCCGTCGGTGACCGGCGGCCGCCCCTCGCCGTCGTAGCTGACGAACGTGCCCTCCGGGGAGAGCGCCTGGCTGTCGACGAACTCGCCGGTGCCCTCGAGACGAGCGGCGAAGTCCTGCATGTACTTTATGTGGGCCGAAACCTCCTCCGGCGTCCACTGGTCCATCGGCACGTTGTTGATCGGCGCCGGCGCCCCCCGGTAGTGCTTGAGCAGCAGGTACTTGGCCATCGTGTTCTCCTTGGTGGGTACGGCCCATTGTGGCCGTGTTCGCTCCGGGGACGAAGCCGCCCGAGGGTTCTCGACATCCCACCGCCATATTTCCTGACTCGAAAGACTCAGCGCCTACCGAGGCGCCACAGATGGGTACGAGGATCCGCTTCGTGAGGCGTGAGGCGCGAGGGGCAAGGTGGTGGGCCAGATCCGACCGCATCGGATCGCCGAGGCTCGATCAGCACCCCCTGCGGCCAGCAGGAGTAGGCCTTGTCCGCCCACGGCGATGGGGTTCGAGGCGTGGCCATCCACCCAAATCGCGAGCAACCGCCGTCGCCCTCGGGCGATGCGGCCGCCCGCAAAGGCCGGGAGGGAATAGAGCGGTCCCGTGGCTGTTCGGCCGTCGGGAAGGCTGGCATTCCGTGACATGTCCCACTACCCTTTGTCGTTGGAGCGTGCCAGACCTGTCGGATGGTCCTGAGCCCGCTCGCAACGCTCACCATTGAGCAGAATCTCAGGGAGGCTCGAATTCGTGGCGTTAACTGCAGTTGGTCCGCGTCCATCAATCGCATCCGATTCGGATCTGGGCCAGTGGGACAAGGAGAGTCCCCCGGTGGAGGAGCGATCACCATCGTCTGTCGGCCTCGATACATCGAATATCGAGCGATCTCTGAGAGCGCAAGCTCTCTCCCGACGCCGTCGGATGCTGGCAGTTCTCGGGGGTACCACCATCCTTACGCTTGCAGTGGGCCTGATCTCTGGGACCGTTGCCTTCCTGACGGCCGGCGCCTTGCTGGCCGGATGGCTCGCCCTGTATGTGTGTCACCTCATTCGCCTGCGCAATCGTGACGCAGAGCGAGAGATGGCGTTTCCCTCGCCTCCTGCCTGGTGCGAAGCGGAAGAAGTGTGGTCGTTCGTCCGCCAGGTGCGCCTCGAGGAGTCCCTCCCGGGCGTAAACAAGCAGGACCCGCAGTCTGGTCCGCCCCTGCTTGACCGCTGGGCGATCACGCAGGTCCTTTGGGCCGGTGTCGCCGGCTGTATGTTCAACCTCCTCGCGGGGTTTGCTGAGCAACTGGCCAAGAGCCCCTCCCTTGGACGGTTTCGACTGGCGCTACTGCGACTGGTGGGGAAGCTTCTTGCCCTGTTGAGCAGGCAGTCCCTGCGTACAGTCGCAGTTTCTGTCGTCGCTACCACGTCCGCCGTTGCGGTCGCGGGTACCGCTTCTGCCGCTACATCACCGAACGCGCACGCTACCTACGCACTCACCGCCTCTATGAGCCAGCCCGTCTCGACGGTCTTCACCACCGAATCCGCCTCGACGAACTACACGGTCCAGCCAGGCGACACCCTGAGCGCCATCGCCGAACGCTTCGGCACCACTGTGCAGGCCCTGGTCGCGACGAACAACATCACCGACCCGAACCTGATCTACGCCGGTCAGTCCTTTGTTGTGCTGGGAGGGGGCGCAACCACATACACGGTCCAACCAGGCGACACCCTGAGCGCCATCGCCGAACGCTTCGGCACGACGGTGCAGGCCCTGGTGGCGGCGAACAACATCACCGACCCGAACCTGATCTATGCCGGTCAACCCCTGATCGTTGGCGGTCAAGGAGGCGCGGGCACCGCCGGTGCGCCGGTGAACCAGACGCCGGCACCGACCGACACGACCCCGCCGGCACCGACCGACACGACCCCGCCGGCACCGACCGACACGACCCCGCCGGCACCGACCGACACGACCCCGCCGGCACCGACCGACACGACCCCGCCGGCACCGACCGACACGACCCCGCCGGCACCGACCGACACGACCCCGCCGGCACCGACCGACACGACCCCGCCGGCACCGACCGACACGACCCCGCCGGCACCGACCGACACGACCCCGCCGGCACCGACCGACACGACCCCGCCGGCACCCGACCGACCGACACGACCCCGCCGGCACCGACCGACACGACCCCGCCGGCACCGACCGACACGACCCCGCCGGCACCGACCGACACGACCCCGCCGGCACCGACCGACACGACCCCGCCGGCACCGACCGACACGACCCCGCCGCACCGACCACACGACCCCGCCGGCACCGACCACACGACCCCGCCGGCACCGGTCAGCACCGGCGGCGGGGGATTGCCGCTTCCGGTCCAGTACCTGACCGGCGGCTCGGTGGACCAAGGAGTGGACTACACCGCCCCCGGCGGCACCCCGCTCTATGCGATGGGCTCGGGTGTCATCATCGGCGAAGGCATCAACGGCTTCGGACCCAACGCCCCAGTGCTCCAGATCACCTCCGGTCCTTTGGCAGGACAGACCGTCTATTACGGGCATGCCGGCCCGGACCTTGTCGCGGTCGGGGCACAAGTGAGCGAGGGTGAGCAGATTTCGTCGGTCGGGTCTGGGATCGTCGGCATCTCGACTGGTCCACACCTCGAGATCGGGTTTTACCCGCCGGGGGCCGTGGGCGCCGGATCGGCGATGCTCAGCTACATCAACAGCGCCGTCGGATACTCAACCGGAGGCTGAGTATCGACGGGGGACTCGAACGTCGCGCCCACATCGAGCCCGATCGCTCGAGGCGGTTGTCGTTTGGCTTGATCGTCATGTGAGTCTCGACCATGACGGGGCATAGGCCTGAGGGCGGTGGGATGGCGCGATGCTGTTCGGATGCTGGTGATCGACGTCGCCAACGTGATCGGGTCTCGGCCAACCGGCTGGTGGCGCGACCGGCCCGGCGCCACACGGAGCTTTACCGAGCGAGTGCGGGCAACGGTGACCGCGGGCCGGCTGCAACCGCCGGTGACGCTCGTACTCGAGGGCCAGGCCCGGGCGGGAGCCGACGAAGGCGATGAGGACGGCGTCGAGGTTGTGCATGCGCCCGGCGAAGGCGACGACACGATCGCGACCATCGCTGGGGAGCACCGCGAGGTGATCGTCGTCACGGCCGACCGGGAACTGGCCGAGCGGGTCCGAGCGGTCAACGCCGAGGTCGTCGGGCCGAGCTGGCTGCTCAACCAGCTGGTGGACTGAGCCCGCAGGCCGCTACCGGGAGGACCGCGGCCCATTCCCTCATCATCGGGAACATCACCCCTGGATACGAGCCGGTATCAGGGAGGTGACCCCCTCCATCAGGGTTCTCCCCGATACCCAGAGAACGGGGAGCCGTGCAAGGCTTACCGCATGATCGAGGCCAGGGGGCTCTCAAAGCGGTTCGGCGACGTCGTGGCGGTGGATGACCTGTCCTTCGACGTGCGTCCGGGGACCGTGACCGGCTTCCTCGGGCCCAACGGGTCGGGCAAGTCGACCACGATGCGCATGATCATGGGCCTCGACTGGCCGGCGTCGGGCTCCGTCACCGTGTTGGGCCGGCGCTACCACGACCTCCCTTGGCCGCTGCGGGAAGTGGGCGGTCTCCTCGAGGCCAAGGCCATCCACCCCGGACGTTCGGCCCGCGCCCATCTGCTCACCCTGGCCAGGAGCAATGCCATCGCTCGGGCGCGTGTCGACGAGGTGCTCGAGCTCGTAGGTCTCAGTGCGGTGGCCGGCAAACGGGTGGGCAAGTTTTCGCTCGGGATGGGCCAGCGTTTGGGCATCGCCGCCGCTCTGCTCGGCGACCCGGGAGTGCTGCTGTTCGACGAGCCCGTGAACGGTCTCGATCCCGAGGGCATCCGTTGGGTGCGCACGCTCTGCAAAAGGCTCGCCGGCGAGGGTCGGACCGTGTTCGTGTCCAGCCACCTGATGGCCGAGATGGCGCTCACCGCCGACCACCTGGTCGTCATCGGCAAGGGAAGGCTCATCGCCGAGACCTCGGTAGCCGACTTCGTGGCCGGCAGCTCGCGTCAATCGGTCAAGGTGCGCACGCAGGCACCGCACCAGTTGTCCGACGCCGTCACCAACGCCGGTGGGACCGTCATCTCCGATCCCGACGGGTCCATGACCGTCACCGGCCTGTCGGCACCGCAGGTGGGTGACCTGGCCGCGTCGATCGGTGTCGCCCTCCACGAACTGACCCCTGTTGCCTCACTGGAGGACGCCTTCATGGAGCTGACTGACGAAGCCGTCGAGTTCCGGGGTGGATCGTGACCGCGGTGGTCGGGGCCCCGGTCCCCGTCGAGATTGAGCAGACCGCTGGTCGCGCCGGTCTGGGCCGGGCCATGGCCGCCGAGTGGACGAAACTGTGGTCGGTCCGCTCAACCATGTGGACGCTCGTGGCAACGGTGGTGGCGGTCGTAGGCCTATGCGCAATTGCCACCGGCACGGTGAGTCCCTCCGACATCATCGACGATCCGACCCGCCGGAGCCTGATCGGGATCTTCCTCGGCCAGCTCATCTTCGGGGTGCTGGGTGTCCTGGTGATGAGCGCGGAGTACGGCACAGGAACGATCCGATCCACGTTGTCGGCCGTGCCCCGCCGGCCCGTCGTGCTCACCGCCAAGATACTCGTGTTCGGGGCGGTGGCGATCGTGGTGAGTGAGATCCTCGCCTTCAGCGCCTTTGCCGTCGGCCAGGCCCTCTTGTCGGCCAAACACGCAGTCGGGTCGTCAGCGTTCGCCACGCAGCACGCCCAGCAGCTCGGGGTGAAGGTCCCTCACAACCTTCAGGGCGTGCTCTCGACAGGCTCGGCGTCCTTGGGGCAGCCAGGTGTCCTCCGGGCCGTCGTCGGTGCCGGTCTCTATCTGGCCATGCTCGGGCTACTGGCACTGGGACTGGCCACCATCATCCGACACACGGCCGGCGCCATTTCGGCCTTCGTCGGGGTGGTGTTGGTCCTGCCCCTCATTGTCCAGGCGTTGCCCACGTCGATCAGCGATGCCGTGGCTCGCTACCTGCCGGCCAACATTGGGTTGGTCATGTTCTCCACCGAGAGCGTGCCCGATCGGCTTGTCCACGCATTCAGCCCATGGACTGGCTTCACCATTCTCGTGTTGTACACCGTGGTGATCCTGGGGATCGGCTGCTGGGTTCTCGTGCGCCGAGACGCCTGAGTGCCAGCGTGGCCTGAGAAGGGTGATCTGATTCACAACCGACCAGAGGGTCAGCAGACGGCAACACCAAACGATGCGGTAGCGACCCCACGTAGGAGGACCTCAGGAACTGTGACGTGGACAGGATTGCCGTAGGACGTGATCCGCAGCACTCTGGTCGCTGTCGCCGTCCCGGTTGAGAGCGGTGTGTGTACAGCCTTCATGTCGCCGGTGTGTTCCCGAAGGCGTGAAATCGCCGAGCGCATCGGGCATGGTTCGGAATTAGAGTGGCGTATGCCCAATCGTGACGTAGTCGCAGTGATCACAGCCAAGCCGGGATCGGAGGCGATCGTAGAAAAGGCTCTCCGGGCACTCGTTGGGGCAAGCAGGGGTGACCATGGCTGCATTTCCTACGAACTGTTTGCTTCGGACTCGACGCCCGGCACCTTTGTCACCATCGAGAAATGGCAGTCGCAGGAGGACGTCGACGCACACATGGCGTCGCCGCACATCGCTGAGGTCATCACCACTGCCGGGGATCATTTCGAGGGATTCCCCGCCATCCATACTCTCCGCTCTCTCGGGACCTAACGATCGAGACGGGGCACAATCGTCCCGAGCACTAGTCCGGCGGGAGGGAATTTACGGGCGGTCGTTCGAGGACCGCTCGCATCGAGCGCAGGGCCATGCTGGCGGCTCCGGTGTGACCCAGAAGCAGCTTCGCCGGCTTCACCTCGCCGGCGAGCGCCGCGATCATGAAGACCACCTGGTCCGGGTCGGTGGCCGTGGGAAGGTCGGCCGCCTTCTTCGCCGTGACGACGTCGTGCCGCAAAGTGGCGTGCCACAGCCGGAAGGAGTGGGACAGGGCATCGTGGACCGGACCGTCCCGGCCGGCGAACTCCATCGACGTGGTGTTCAAGAAGCAGCCCCCGGGGTAGGGAGGGTCGTCGGCGTAGGCCGTCCACGAGGCGCACACGGCGAGCAGCCGAGGCAGCCCGGGCGTCTCTGACGCAACGGGCTCCCAGACGGCCAGCCGAAAGATGTCCGACGCGACCGCCACCGTTGCCAGCTGCAGCTCTTCCTTCGAGCCGAAGTGGCCGATGACGCCGGCCTTGCTCATGCCCAGATCGGCCGCAAGACGTCCGATCGTCACCCGCTCGAGGCCATCGACCGAGCCGATGTCGGCGGCCTGGCGGAGGATGGCGGCACGGGTGTCCCGCGTATCGGCGTCGGATCGGCGGCCTGGCATGCCCACATTGTATCCGGTTGGGAGCCATTTGACATCCGATCGTTCGTTCGCTATAAAGGGTCATGGCCGATGTGGCCCGAACCAGAAGGCGAGGCCCCGTTCATGACCACCGGTGACAAGGACAACGATCGCTATTGCCTCGAGCCCACCGAGGGGGCCAGATCGGTCGGGCCGGCGCCTGGGGCAACGGGTTGCGCTGATCGGCAACCGCGTCGATGGCGGCAGAGGAGGTCGTTGACGCCCGGCGGCCCGCGGATGGGTGGCATGTCGGCCCGTCGCTGGCGCTCGATGGAGCGCAGGGCTCGTGCGGACCATGAGCGGCAGCTCCTCTCGATCATCGGCCGATTGGCCGCCGCCGGTGCCCGGGTGGTGATCGACGAGGCGCCTTGCCACCGTGCCCAGGATCCCCGCGTCATCGTGGTCGGCGGGGAGGGGTGGCAGCTGGCCTTGGTCGGCACCTCGGCGCTCCCAGTTGGGGTCACCGATCCTGGCCGACCCTGGCACGTGGCCGGGGCGGGGCGCTACGGACCGTACTGGTGGCTCCGCCTTGCCGCTGGCGAGGATGTCACGGGTCAGCCGGTGACCATGCTGGCGTTCCACCTCCAGTTCGACGTCGCACCAGGGGGAGCGGAGATCCAGCCGGCGCCGCCCCTGGGGCACACCCAACGGAATGGGGGAGGGGTCGCCTGAGCAAGGGCGTGGCCCACAGAGGCACGGTGTAGTCTTGCCGTGTCCCCTTGGGAGTGACGCCTTGTTGGGCATGACAACCGGCTCGGTTGTTGTCCCGTTACGGGCTCGACGCCCTCTTCTGAGTGACCTCGGATAGGAAGCCGATGCCCGTGTCTTTTCCATTGATCGACGTCTTGGCGTATCAGGACACCAGAGGTAGACGTGTGCTTCTCCCCCGAGGGTGACCTCGTTGGCGGGGCCATCGTCGTTGCCATCGGCGTCGATGCGTTGCGCCACCTCCGTCGCCGTAACGACCATCTCGCCCTGGCCGCGCTCCCTCTGCTGCTCGGGTTCCATCAGATCGACGAGGCCTTTGTCTGGTGGGGGCTACAGGGCGTGGTGCCTCACGATGTGGGCGTGGTGGCGATGTGGATCTACCTCATCATCGCCTTCGTGGCCCTGCCGATATTCGTGCCAATCGTCATCATGCTGCTCGAGCCAACCGGTCGCCGAAGATGGCGAATGGCGCCCTTCTTGGCCATAGGTACCGTGGTGTCGATCGTGTTGCTCGACACGATGCTGCGGAACCACCCGACCGTCATCCTGGGCTCATTCCATCTCGCCTATTCGATCGGGCTGCAGCACGGGATCATCATCATCGGGCTCTACATCGTTGCGACGTGCGGCTCATTGCTGTCGTCGGGATTTCGCCACATCGTGGTCTTCGGAATGGCAAACCTCGTAGCCGTTGTGGTGTTGGCGCGGCTGAGCGCCGATGGATTCGCCTCGCTCTGGTGCTTCTATGCCGCCGTGGCCTGTGGCGCGATCCTGTTGCACATGCGATATGCCAAGCCCCACCGGGCAACCCCGTACAGCGTGACCTGACGGCAGAGCCATTGGACGTTTGCCCCTGATCGTCGATGTGGCCCGATAGCGTTTCGGCGATGACCATCCCGCCGGACCAGGTGCACCGGGCCTGGGAGGACCAGGTCCTCCCGACGCTGGCCGACTTCACCCGGATCCCCTGCCTGTCCCCGGCCTTCGAACCCGGCTGGGAAGCCGACGGCCACCTGACCACTGCGGCCAGGTTGCTGGCCGACTGGTGCGGCCGGCGATCGGTCCCGGGCCTCACGGCTGAGGTGGTGTCACCTCCTGGCCGGACGCCGGTGCTGTTGGTCGAGGTCCCGGCCACCGGGGGTCGCCCACCGGGTTCCCGATCCCCGGCTAAATCGGAGCCGGCCGGGACCGTCCTGGTCTACGGGCACCTGGACAAGCAGCCGCCCATGGGGGCTTGGCGCGAGGGCCTGGACCCGTTCAGAGCCGTCCGGGATGGCGACCACCTCTATGGCCGGGGCACCGCCGACGACGGCTACGCCGTCTTCGCCGCGGTGACGGCGCTGGAGTCGCTCGCCGCCCAGGGGACCCCCCACCCGCGGGTGGTGGTCCTGATCGAGGCCAGCGAGGAGAGCGCCAGTCCCGACCTGCCGGCCCACCTGGACGACCTGGCCGTCCGCATCGGTCGGCCCGACCTCGTGGTCTGCCTGGACTCGGGCTGCCTCACCTACGATCGGCTGTGGACCACCGCCTCGCTTCGGGGTGCCTTGGTCGCATCGGTCCGGGCCGAGGTCCTGACCGAGGGAGTACACAGCGGTCTGGCCGGCGGGGTGGTGCCCTCGTCGTTCCGGGTCCTCCGCCAGCTGTTGTCGCGGGTGGAGGACGCCGACACCGGGGAGGTGCTCCTGCCCGAGCTCCGGGCCGAGGTCCCCGACCGCAACCGGGCCGACCTGGTGGCGGTGGCCGAGGAGCTGTCGTCGGCGGTCAGCGCGAGCCTGCCGACGGTGCCGGGACTGGTCTTGGCCGGACCAAGCGAGGCCGACCGGCTGGTCGCTCGAGCCTGGGCTCCGGCGGTGGCCGTGACCGGCATGGACGGCATCCCGTCGGTTCGAGACGGCGGCAACGTGCTGCGGCCCTACACGGAGGCCAAGCTGTCCATCCGCCTGCCTCCTTCGGTCGATGCGGCCAGGGCCGCGGCCGCCCTGGCCGCGGCCCTCACCACCGACCCACCAGAGGGGTCCCGGGTGACGGTGGCCATGGAGTCCCCCGCCGATGGCTGGCTGGCCCCGGAGCCCGAGCCGTGGGTGGCCGCCGCACTGGCGGCCGCCTCCGAGGCCTGCTTCGGCCGGCCACCGTCGGCCTACGGCGAGGGCGGCACCATCCCCTTCCTCTCCATGCTCGGGGACCGCTATCCCGGGGTCCAGTTGGTCGCCACGGGCGTGCTGGGTCCGGGCAGCAACGCCCACGGCCCGAACGAGTTCCTGCACCTTCCCATGGCCGAAGCCGTCACCGTGGCCGTGGCTGAGCTGGTGGTCGCCGCCGGCCGTCTCCCGATCGGCAGCTGATGGTTCAGCGCCGCGTCGACCGCGGTCACCGTGTGGGCACGGTCTCGGAACAGTCCGCGCTGCGTTAACCTCACCCGGTATACGAAGCCGCTGTGTTGTGGCGTCGAGGGTTGGTTGCAAGGGTGTTGCTGGATCGAATGCGAGTGCCGAAGGGCACAAGAAGGGCTCCGGGCCCACTGTTCGACGGGCAGGTTCGTGATGACAGAGCCTGAGCGACCGGATCAGGACTCCCTACAGGCCGGGCCGATACGCCCGGCGCGGGTCGACGTCCGCCAGCAGCTGGCGGCTGACCGGACCCTGCTGGCCTGGATCCGCACCGCGATCGCCATGAGTGCACTCGGCTTCGTGGTCTCCAAGTTCAACCTGTTCTTGCATCAGGTGCAACCGGCATCGGCGACAAGCTGGGGGGCAGCCCGGGCCATCGGGATTTTTCTCGTCGCGGCGGCGGCGTTCCTGCTTGTGCTCGGCCTTGTGCAGCACCGCCAAGTCATAGCCCTTCTCGCCGACCACGGCGATCGGCTCGACGCGTCCAGGTGGCCGGCGGTGGTAGCTGCCGTCGCCTCGCTCCTCGTCGTGCTCGCCATCGGCATCTACCTCGTGACCGGAGTGAAATGACGACGACGCTCCGCCCGGACTGCGTGTTTCGATGACTACTCCCTCAGGCTGAAGGGCCGTCTCGTGGCGCACAACGGAGCGTTGCCTGTTCGGCTTCCTTCGGTCGCCTCAGCCCTTCTCGGCCAGATCCCGCTTCCCTCGTCGGGAGGCCAGGGCGGCGTGGTTGAACAAGTTGGCGGCCATCGACGAGCGTTCTGCCGCTGCCCTGGCCTCGTAGACCTCGGCTCGGAGCTGGTGCACCTCTGCGGCGTCGGGGTCGGCGTAGCAGGCCGTCTCGACCAGATGGGCGGCCAGCTGTAGCTCGCCGCGGGCAGACAGGTCCCGTACCCGATCGAGGACGCTGCTGACGCCTCCGGCCAGCGAGACCCACTCTCGGGCCTGCGCGGCCCGGGAGGCGGGCAGGAGCTGGTCCGGGTCGCCGTCGTACCAGCCGCCGTAGAGGCGCCAGATGTTGCGGACGACGAACTGTGGGTGGTCGTAGACGGGCTGGAGGTACGGCCGATCGGACAGGTGTTCCGGCATGGACACCTCATGGAGCACGCGATCCAGGGCGACGCCCTGGTTCATCAGGGCCAGCGTCTGCTGCTCGAGCGACTCGAGGAGCTCGGCCGTGTCGGAGAGGGCCTGGTGGATACGGGTGCTCCCGATGACGGGCGCGCCGTGCCCGGTGACCATCACCTCGGCCCCGAGCGAGGCCATCGTCCGCAAAGCCACCGCCCATTCACCCGCGTAGCGTTGGACCTTTTGCGGGTTGCCGGCGTTGGGGACGGCCCAGATGAACAGGTCGCCAGGATGGAGGAGCTTCAGCTCCGGGATCCACGTCCAGGTGGCGTCGTCCGTCTCGCCCCGGGCGTGGTGGAGCTCGAAGGTCAGTCCGCCATGGGTGACGGTCATCCCCACGCCGTAGGTGACATCGGGATGGCGCCAGTGCTCGGGCCACGAGAACCCCTCCAGGCCCTCGAGCGCGAACTGGCGGACGTTGATGGCGGTGTTGAATCCTCGGGTCTTCACGTAGCGGTCGAAGTTGGCATGGAGGTCCTGGTGCCCGTAGACGACCGGTGCCGGCCAACCCTGCTCGGTGGACTCGGCTTCGAAGCGGGCCGTTCCGAATACGTGATCCAGGTGGTGGTGGGAGAAGACGGCCGCGGCCAGCCGCGACCGGGGACGCCAGCCCCGGACGTGGTCGAACAGGGGTGCGACGTCGAAGGGCCCACCGGAGTCCAGGAGCACCAGACCGTCACCCGTCTCGACCGCGGTGGCGCTGGCCAGGCTCAAGTAGACGAAGACGCCCGGGCTGATCTCCTCGGACATGAAACCCGCTGCCTGCACCGGGTGATCGGGACCACTGATGTCGATGTTCCCGGTCCAGAGCCGTTCGGACAGCCTGCTGACCGGCCCCTCGCCGCCCGGTGCGCTCATCTCGGGGCCCGCGCCGCGAGGCAGGGCCACCCTGGTCCCCCCGATCCGGTCATGGGCTCACTATTGGTGCCCGACGCATGGAAGTCAACCAAAGCCAGGCGCAAGTGTCGGTCGCCGCGGCCAGGGCGACGCCCGTGCAAGGTGACCGGCAAGGTCGTGAGCAGCCACGCAGCAAGGTCCCTCCGCCATCGTGGGTCTGGTCACCCATGGTGGGTGGTGCGTCGGAAGGGACCGTCGTCATGGGGCGGCTCGTCGACGGAGCGCCATGGCGCTGACGAGAAGGGAACGAACCATGAGCACAGCGACTTCGATAACCGGGAACCTGACCCGGGACCCCGAGATTCGCTACACCCGGGACGGGCAGGCGACGACGACGCTCGGGGTTGCAGTGAACCGGCGCTGGCAGCAACGCGACTCCAAGGAGTGGGAGGAGTCGACATCCTTCTTCGACGTGGTGTGCTGGCGGGAGCTGGCCGAGAACGTGGCCCTGTCGATGACCAAGGGCATGCGGGTCGTGGTCGTCGGCCGGCTCGAGCAACGCAGCTGGGAGAACGATGAGGGCGACCGCCGGTTCAAGGTGGAGATCGTGGCCGAGGAGATCGGACCCAGCCTCCGCTTCGCCACCGCCGACGTGCAGAAGGTGGAGCGACACTCGCCCCTGGACGACGGCTCCAAGGACGGCGAAGCGGGAACAGGTGGCGAGGCCCTGGCGGCCAGCGCCTGATGATCGGTGTGCGGAAGGTCCGGTATCGAGCCGGAGCCGCCTTGCCGGCGACGTTGACCCCCCTCCCGGCGTCGCCCACGCACGGCCCCAGTGACGGACCGGACCTTCCAGCTCACCCCAACCGCCCAGGCCTGCCGCCCGGTCTGTGTTCCGGCCAGCAGGAGCCCAACCCACGAGGACGACGAGGAATATCGACATGACGATCACGACATCGACCGGACCGATCTCCGGGACCAGCGAGGCGATCGGCACCAAACCTGACGTCAAGGCAACCGGCCCAGATGCAGGCGATCACGGAATCTCCGAGGAGCCCGCTGCCGGGCCCATTCGTTTCCAGGACTCGGTGGTTCTGTCCAAAGGAGAGGTGTTCGGGGCCTGTCAGGCCCTGGCCGATGCTGACCGCGTCCTACTCAGGAGCGGTGGAAAGAGCGAAGCCTCGGCCCTGGGAGACCTCTTCGAGCTCCTCGAAGCTCGCCTGTCGCACTGAGGAATCCCGGTAACGCCGTGGACGGGAGTCCGGGCCATACCGGCGACGACGTGATGGGAAGGCATCTGCACCACTCCGCGTCCACGCGGGGCGAGGATCCCCACTGTAGCACCATGTGCTACGTTTGGGATATGGCTCGAGACATCACTCAACGCCAGCTCAGGAACGACAGCGGCGAGATCATGAGGGGATTGGACCGAGGTGAGTCATTCGTGGTGACCCGACATGGTGTACCGGTGGGAGAATTGGTTCCTCTTCGGCGGCACCGGTTCGTGGATGCCGACTCCACCGTCGCCGTGTTCGGGGGCGCTCCGAGCGTCGATCTGGCCCGGCTTCGGGCCGACCTCGACCGCGTCGCCACACCGGACACCTCACCTCGTGCCTGATCCCCAACGCGCCCGGCGGGGGATCATCGACACTTCGGTGGTCATCGACCTCGAACAGCTCGAGGCCGGACAGTTGCCGATCGAGGTAGCGGTCAGCGCCATCACCATGGCCGAGCTCGCGGCCGGCACGCACGCCACCAGTGACCCGGGCGAACGGGCCCGCCGACAGGACCGATTACAACGGGCGGAAGCGGTGTTCGACCCCCTCCCCTTCGACGGAGACGCGGCTCGCGCCTATGGGCGGATCTATGCGGCCGAGGTCGCCACAGGACGCAAGGCGCGGGGAACTCGGGCACTGGATCTTCTGATCGCCGCCACGGCCTGCGCGGGGCACCTCCCGCTCTACACACGCAACCCGGACGACTTCCGCGGTCTCCAGGGTCTCGTTACCGTCGTAGCCGTCTGAACGGCCGATTGACAATGGGGCCGCCCCGCTTTTGATCCCATCAGATCGGCGCCTGGATTCCTTCGGCGTTGAGGTGCAGGGGACCAACGGTTTCGCTGTCAGGCTCCAGTCGATGCAGAACAACGACGAGCTCGTCGAACAAGTTCGCCGCTCGCGGTGGAAGGCCTCGGACAAGACGTGTCGGCGGATGTCAGTCGGATGGCGCGAATGTGCGAAGTCCAGCGAGGCGCGCTGCCGCGCTCTGTCGATTGTCGTAGCTCACGAACCCGTCGTGGGGATAGATGTCAATCGCGGCAGCCACATGGATCGCGTCGATGGCTCGCAACCATGGCTCAGCCAGCGCTCCGGCCGCCATGAGCTGGACACGATCGAGAGGGACCATGGCCACCGCGTCGAGCAGCCGGTCGGCACGCCTGATGAGGAGGTCGAGAGGCAAGTCGGGATGGTGTGCCGCGGCGCGCCGGATGGCCCGGGGTAGCTCGGTGACCACGAGCTCGGAGGAAATCACCTCGGCAGCTCTAAGAAAAGCGCGCAAGGCCGAGGTCTCCTGTTCCTCCCGAAGCAGCTTTACCAGAGCCGAAGAATCGACATAGAAGAGGGCCACATCACGTCTCCCCTCGGATCTCGTCGAGAGCGCGGCTCAGGACGCGAGGATCACCGTCGAGACGGAGGGGCTCTGGAAGTCCGCGACGACGGGGACGAGCGACCCGCCCGTCGGCGATGAGGCGGTCCAAGGCGGTCCCCCCCGTTGTGGAAGGAGGCCCAAGTTCGGCTACTGGGCGGTTGTGGTCAGTGACGAGCAACCGCTCGCCGCTGGCAGCACGTTGCAAAAAGCGGCTCAAGTTCTGGCGCAGCTCCGCGACGCCGACGGTCTGGGGACTCACATCCTCTTCCATCTCCATGCCGTCCGACATGTACATAATTGTAGCAGAATGGCCCATCCCCGGCGCTCCTAGCCTGAGCGCCGGCCGAGGTCATGGCCAGGAAAACCGAAGGAAGGACCCGACGTGAGCCAGATCGCAGTGGTGCCTACTGACCCGTTGGGCGCGTTCGTGATCGGGCCCCGCCTGCTCGAGTCGGGCGCGCCCGGCGGCCCCCTGTCGGGATTGCGTTTCGCAGTCAAGGACCTCTTCGACGTGGCCGGCACACGGACCGGCGCAGGGAACCCCGACTGGCTGGCCGACGCGCCGCTGGCGTCGACCCATGCACCGGCGGTATCGGCGTTGCTGGCTGCCGGAGCCGACCTCTGGGGTAAGACCGTCACCGACGAGCTCGCGTACAGCCTCTCGGGAACGAACGTCCACTACGGGACGCCGGTCAACACGGCTGCGCCCGGGCACGTACCCGGTGGCTCGTCGTCCGGGTCGGCGGCCGCCGTGGCCGGCGGAGAGGTGCAACTGGCTCTCGGTAGCGACACCGGAGGCTCGACCCGAGTGCCTGCCTCCTATTGCGGGATCTACGGCCTTCGCACCACCCACGGCCGAATCTCGGTCCGCGGCCTGGTGCCCCTCGCCCCCAGCTTCGACACCGTGGGCTTGTTCGCGGCCGACCCGGCCCAGCTGGCTGCCGCGTGGCGGGCGCTCGGCGCCGGCGCACCGGGACCGGAGCAGCCCCGGGCGGCCGCACCTCGGGCCATTCGGCGGCTGGTGGTGGCTACCGACCTCATGGACCTGGCCGACGATCGGGCTTCCGGAGCGCTGCGAGCGGCGGCTACGGCGCTGGGCCGCCGCCTCGGGCTGTCGGTGGTCGAGATGGCGCTGGCCGGTGCGGGCCGGCTCGAGGCATGGCGGGAAGGCTTCCGGGTCCTTCAGCAGGTGGAGGCGTGGCGTTCCGACGGTGACTGGATCACCTCGCGTGAGCCGGCACTTGGCCCCGGCGTTGCCGCCCGGTTCGCCCACGCTCGATCGACAGATCCGGCTGATGCCCGAAGAGCCCTTGAGGTGCGCACCGACATCATCCGAGCCTTTGAACGGGTGACGGGCGAAGACGGCGTGATGGTGCAGCCGACGGCCAGTGGGCCGGCACCGTTGCTCGTCACCGGTCAGGCAGGTCAGGCTGCCGGTGGAGACCAGGCGCCCAGTGGGGATCGGACGGCCAGTGGGGACCGGCCGTCCGGTGCGGACGAGGCGTCTGGGCGGGTGGCGACAGCCAAGGAGGACGTCCGAGTCCGGACACTGACACTGACCGCGCCGGCGGGCATGGCCGGCGCACCGGTGGTCTCCCTCCCGCTCGCCACGGTTGACGACCTCCCGGTCGGGCTGGCGTTGGTGGGCCGACCTGGGGACGACGATGTCCTCGTGGCCCTGGCCGAGGACGCGGCGTCGACCTGAGCTGCTTCGATTCTGCCCATGGCGCAGCACGTCCTCAACAAGCCCGCCCGTGCTTCTCGGGCCAGCCTGTCCGGGACCGGTCAGGCCGGATCGGCCGCTTCGGACTCGGTCGCCGTCTCGTCCTTCGGCTCGAAGTCGAGGGACAGCGAGTTCATGCAGTACCGGAGCCCGGTGGGCTGGGGCCCGTCAGGGAAGACATGCCCGAGGTGGCCGCCGCAGCGCGCACAGGTGATCTCAGTCCGCACCATCCCGAAGGCGCGATCGGTGTGCTCTTCGACCGCGCCCTGGTTGACAGCCTCGTAGAAGCTGGGCCAGCCCGAACCGGACTCGAACTTGGTGCCGGCCTCGAACAGGGGAGCGCCGCACCCGCCGCAGGTGAAGACCCCGTCCCCGTCGACGTGGAGGAGCTCGCCCGACCAGGCCGGCTCGGTGCCCTTGTTGCGCAGCACGGCGTAGCGCTCGGGCGACAGCCGCTCCCGCCACTCCTTGTCGCTCAGCTCGACCTTGCCTGTCGTGTCGGTCGTTCCTGTTGGTTCGGTCGTTCCCGTCGTGCCGGTGGCGTCTGTCATGGCTGTCCTCTCATATCCGACCTGGTTCGGCCCACCTCGTCCCCCCAGACGCGGGCCCCGAAAGCGTCAACAGATTAAACCCCCTGCTACCTGGGAATGTTCCCGCAGGTTGCCCATCGACCGGAATCGTGGCGAGCCGGTCAAGAACTGGTCCCGCGCCGTCAGGTCCGTTCGATCATCAGGTCGGCTCGATCATCAGTTCTGTATGACGGGCCAAGGTGTCGAAGTCTGCGTCGACGTGGAGGAGCGGGATGCCGGCACGGATCGCCTGGGCGGCAATAAGGCAGTCGATCAGCTTCCGGACGGTCTCACCCATGCGCCGACAGGTGCGGTAGCGCGCCGCGGCCTCCTCGTAGTCGACCGGCAACGTCGGAAGTACGGAGGCCCGGGCCAGCAGCCCGCGCAGGTCTCTGAGATGTCGTTCGTCGCGAGCGCCGGCCAGCACCTCCATGCGGATCGGATGGCAGATGGCGATCTCATCGGCGAGTAACTCGTCCACCCGCTGGCAGGCCGGGCTACCGGTGTCGCGGAGAAACTCGACCCAAGCAGATGTGTCGACGAGGATCATCCGGCGCGACTGGTGCGCATCTCGTCGAGGTTGCCGTCCCACCCCGAGCCCCGCAGCCGGCGGGCGTCATCAAGGTCAAGCGCCTCGGCGGCCACGGTGCGAAGGGCGAAGTTCACCGCCTCCTTCTTGGTCGAGAGGTGGTAGCGCCGCATGACGGCGTCACAGGCTGCATCGTCGAGATCGATGTTGGTGCGCGCCATACACATAGGATACACCTCTCGTGCCAACCTCTCGCCGGTCGGTACGTGCGCCTTGCCGGCTTTGAAGTCGTTCGGGCTGCAGGCCAGGCCGGGCGCCCATTTGTTGAGGCTCTTTACTCGCACACCGAAGTGCGATCAGCACCCGATTCGAGGTGACCGACACTCCAGCGGATGAGCTCTTGGAGCGCCGGGCGCAACGCCATCCCCGACTCCGTCAGCCGGTAGGCGGCACCGAGGGGTGGCCCCTCGATGATCTCCCGCCGCACCAACCCCTCGTCAATCAGCTCCCCGAGCCGCTGGGAGAGCATGGACTCACTGATCCCGGACACGGCGCGACGGAGCTCGGCGAAACGCACGGGGCCTTCCATGAGGGCACCGAGGATACGACCACTCCACCGCTTCCCGAGCAGCGAAAAGACCTTGATGAGGCTTTCTTCTGCGGACGCTTTGGCTTCCGGGGGCACTTTGGCTGCTTCGGACGTTTTGGGCACGTCGAAATTATAGCCCCTAATGTTTTGACTGACTACTAGTAAATCACTAGCAACCGGTGTTACAGTAGCACCTAGACATTACGAAGATACCTCCGCCGGTTGCCCGGGGCGGAGACCCGCTTTTGCAAGGGGACACGGGAAGCCGTCGAGAACAGCGTGGACGCGGCAAGGCGGCTGGCCGACGGAGGGTCCAACGAGATCTTGCGCAGAGGCCCCATCCACTGACAGCCAACGCCCAAGGGAGTTTCACCCCAGAGAGAGAGGGAAAGCCATGACGAGCCATGTGATAACGGCGCCAGCGGAAGCAGATGCACCGCGGGCGCAGAACCCCAACCACGATCGGCGGTGGCTCATCCTGGCCGTGCTGGGCGTGGCCCAGGTCATGGTGGTGCTGGACGCCACCATCGTGAACATTGCCCTGCCGACGGCCCAACACGCGCTCGGCTTCTCCAATGCCGACCGCCAATGGATCGTGACCGGCTACGCCCTATCCTTTGGCAGCCTGCTGTTGCTCGGCGGTCGCCTCTCCGACATCCTCGGTCGCAAACGGGCCCTCATGATCGGTTTAGCCGGGTTCGCCGCCGCCTCTGCCCTCGGTGGCTTCTCCACCAACTTCACCATGCTGTTGTTCGCCCGGGTGCTCCAAGGCTCCTTCGGCGCCCTGCTGGCCCCGGCCGCTTTGGCCATGCTGACCACGACATTCACCGACCCGAGCGAACGCGGGCGGGCCTTTGGCATCTACGGAGCCATTTCCGGAGGCGGCGGCGCCCTCGGCCTGTTGCTCGGCGGGATCCTCACCTCCTATGCCTCGTGGCGCTGGACGCTGTTCGTGAACGTGGCGATCGGCGCGGTAGCCATCGCCGGTGCTGCCAGTCTCCTGTCCAACAGCCGGGCCACCAACCGGCCTCGGCTGGACCTGCCCGGTGCGATCACCGCGAGCACCGGGCTCTTCGCTCTGGTCTACGGGTTCTCCCATGCCGAGACCACTTCGTGGGGAAACAGGTACACCGTCGCCAGCCTGGTGGCTTCGGCCATGTTGCTCAGCATCTTCGTAGCCATCGAGCGACGAGTATCTCAGCCGCTGCTCCCGCTGCGCATCGTGGTCGACCGCAACCGGGCCGGTGCCTACATCGCCGTGTTCACGGGCGTGATCGCGACGTTCGGCATGTTCTTGTTCCTCACCTACTACATGCAGGGCACGCTCCACTATTCCCCTGTCCGAACCGGAGTCGCCTACCTGCCGATGATCGTCGCGTTGATCGGCTCGGCCCAGCTCGCCACCAACGTCCTGCTTCCCCGCTTCGGACCCAAGTACATGGTGGCCACCGGCATGGTGATCGCGGCAGTGGCCATGGTGCTGCTCACTCGCATCGGGCTTCACTCGAGCTACGTGACCGCGATCCTCCCGGCCCTTGTCATCTTGGGTATCGGGATGGGCCAGATCATGGCTCCCTCGGCCAGTGTGGCCACCGTCGGCCTGACCAGTGACGCCGGGATTGCCTCGGCCATGGTCAACACCTCCCAGCAGGTGGGCGGGTCGGTCGGCACGTCGCTGCTCAACACCCTGGCGGCTAGCTCGGTTACCGCCTACGCCCTGGCCAACCACGCGACAGCAACCTCGCTGGCCACGCTGCAAGCTCAAGCCACAGTCCACGGCTACCAGGTCGTGTTCACCTATGCCGCCGCGTTCTTGGTGGTCGGGGCCGTCATCGCCGGACTACTGCTTCGGCGGGGGACCGTGGCGTCGCTGAAGATCGCGGGTCTACGCGACAAGCCGGAAGTGACGGCCCCGGACTCGAGCGGTGAGCCGAGCGTCGCATTGAACATCTGAGTGGAGCAGTACATCGTCATCGGGATCCGACGTCCGCACCCGATCTGAGGAGATGTGCCTGCCATCCTGGCCGTCGGCGCTGCCGTCCCCGGACGAAGTCAACCGGGCCAGGTGTAGCAGAGATGCTACGGTAAGCCTATGCCTGATGTCCCAGGGTCCGATGCAGGGTCCGATGGAGCTCGGTCCGGTGGAGCTCGGTCCGGTGGAGCTCGGTCCCGTGGAGCTCGGTCAGATACAGCTCGCTCCGACGTCGCTGCTCGTGAGCTACGCAACAACGTCAGCGCGGTGCTTCGCCGGGTCGAGGCGGGTGAGCGGCTCCGGGTGACGGTGAGCGGCCGACCGGTCGCCGAGCTCGTGCCGTTGGTCAAGCGGCACCGCTCGATACCCTGGGACGTGTTCATGCGCGGAAGCGAGCGCTGGAGAGCTGATCCCGGGCTGACCCGGGAGCTCGCCGAGCTGTTGCCGGACACGACTGACGATCTGACATCTCCATGACGGCCCGCACCCATGACGGCCCCGCCGAACTGGCCCTCGCCGACACCTCCCTCTTCATCGCGGTCGAACAGGAGCGGCCGCTGGCCGGGCCCACGCCCGAGAGCATCGCCGTGTCGGTTGTCACGGTCGGCGAGCTCCGCCTCGCGGTCCTGGCCGCCGGGAGCGGGCCACTGCGGGCCCAACGGCTCGAGACGCTGTCCGTGGTTGAAGCACTCGAGCCCCTGCCGGTCGATGCGCCGGTCGCCCATGCCTGGGCCGCCTTGCTCCTCGAGCTGCGGGATGCGGGAAGACGGATGCCGATCAACGACTCGTGGATCGCAGCCACGGCCATCGCCAACGACCTGCCCGTCGCATCCCAGGACGGGGACTACGACGCCGTGCCCGGGCTCCGGGTCATCAGGGTCTGAACGAGCAGGTTGACACGATGGACCTTCGAGACCGACCCGAGGACGAGGCCTTCCGCACCGAGGTGCACGACTGGCTGACCGAGCACGTGGTCGGGGAGTTCGCCGCCCTCGGCGGCCGCGGCGGGTCGGGAGACGAGACCTACGGGTTCGACACCCGCCTGCGATGGGAGAAGATGCTGGCCGAGGCGGGGTGGACCGGCCTGGGCTGGCCCACCGAGTACGGGGGCCGGGGGGCCTCCATCGCCCACCAGGTCATCTTCAACGAGGAGTACGTGAAGGCCAGGGCGCCCGGCCGGGTCAACGTGATGGGGGAGGGGCTGATCGCCCCGACCCTCATCCACTACGGCACCCCCGAGCAGAAGGCCCGCTTCCTGCCGCCCATCCGCAACGGCACCGAGCTGTGGTGCCAGGGGTACTCCGAGCCCAATGCCGGGAGTGACCTGGCCAACGTGTCAACCACGGCCGTCCTGGACGGGGACGAGTGGGTGGTCACCGGCCAAAAGGTATGGACCTCGCTCGCCCACACCGCCGACTGGTGCTTCGTGGTCTGCCGGACCGAGCCCGGGTCGCGGCGCCACAAGGGACTCTCCTATCTGCTCGTCCCCATGCACCAGCCCGGCATCGAGGTGCGGCCCATCACCCAGCTCACCCGGACCTCCGAGTTCAACGAGGTGTTCTTCGACGGGGCCCGCACGGCCAAGGACAACGTGCTGGGCGAGGTGGGAGATGGCTGGCGAGTGGCGCTTGCCACCCTGGCCTTCGAACGGGGTGTGGCCCTCCTCGGTCACCAGCTCACCTTCCGGCGCGAGCTCGACCACCTCATCGAGCTGGCCGGGGAGAACGGCAAGACGGCCGACCCGGTGATGCGCCAGCGGCTGTCCCGCGCCTACGCCGAGCTCGAGATCCTGCGCTACAACACCCTCCGGAGCCTGTCGAGCATCGAAGGGCCGGTGGCACCGCCCGAGGCATCGATCATCAAGCTGTACTGGGCCACGTGGCACCGGGCCCTGGGCGAGCTGGCCATGGACATCATCGGGCCGGCGTCGATGGTGGCCGAGGCCTTCCCCTACGAGCTCAACGAGGTGCAGCGCTCGTTCCTGTTCAGCCGGTCCGAGACCATCTACGGCGGTTCCAATGAGATTCAGAAGAACATCATCGGCGAGCGGGTCCTCGGGCTGCCGGCAGAACCGAAACCGGCGCCCAAGGCGGCCGCGCCTCCAGCCCCATCCATGTCCGCACCGGCGAGGGAGAACCCATGACCGTGACCGAGCCCACCCCCGAGCAGAGCACCAGCCCCGTGCCCACGTCACCCCCGGGCCACGGCCTCCTCGACGGCAAGATCGTGGTGGTCACGGCGGCGGCCGGGACCGGCATCGGCTTCGCCACGGCAAAGCGGTGCATCGAGGAGGGGGCCACCGTGGTGGTGTCGGACGCCCACGAGCGCCGTCTGGGCGAGACGGCCGACCAGCTGGCCGAGCTGGCCGGGGGCAACCGGCCCCTGGCCCTGCGCTGTGACGTGACCGATGAGTCCCAGGTGCAGTATCTCTACGACGCCACCGTCGAGGCCCACGGGCGCTTCGACGTGGCCGTGAACAACGCCGGCCTCGGGGGCCAGGTCGACATCGTCGAGATGACCGACGAGCAGTGGTCCAAGGTGCTCGACATCACCCTCACCGGCACGTTCCGATGCATGCGGGCCGCCCTCGGCCACCTCTACACGCTCGGCGGCGGGGTGATCGTGAACAATGCCTCCGTCCTCGGCTGGAGGGCCCAGGCCGGCCAGGCCCACTACGCCGCGGCCAAGGCCGGGGTCATGGCCCTGACCCGGTGCGCGGCGGTGGAGGCCGTCCCGTACAACGTGCGGGTCAACGCCGTCTCGCCCAGCCTGGCCCATCACCCGTTCTTGAACAAGGTGATGTCCGATGAGGAGCTCGAGGAGCTGAGCCGGCGGGAGGTCTTCGGGCGGGCGGCCGAGACCTGGGAGGTGGCCAACGTGATCGTGTTCCTGGCCAGCCAGTACGCCACCTTCATGACCGGCGAGGTGGTCTCGGTGTCGAGCCAGCACCCCTGAGGGGGCCATGGGGCTCCGAGCCGGGTTCCCCGGTTGCCGGCCTCAGTGCTGCGAGAGGTGATGGCGGGCGGCATAGGTGGCCGCCTCGGTGCGGTTGGCGCAGCCGGTCTTTTGAAGGATGGCCCGCACATGGTTGGCGACCGTGTTCTGACTGATGAAGAGCTTCTCGCCGATCTCGCGGTTGGAGCTCCCGGTGGCCACCAGTTCGAGCACCTCCCACTCCCGAGCGGACAGCCCGTCGGGCCGCGACGGGCCGGGGGGGCCGGGGTGACCGGCGATGCCGTCGACGGCCACGTCGGCGCCGGCCCGTCCGGCTATGCCCTCCATGCCCAAGGACACGGCGATCCGATGGGCCCGCAGGTCGAGCTCGGCCGCCCGCTTCCGTGCACCGCGCCGGCCCAGGAACCGAGAGTGGTCGGCGAGCACGTGGGCCTCCCACACCGGCGACTCGCTCCGCCGGGCCAGCTCCAGCCCCACCCGGTAGTGCTCCTCGGCAACCCGGTCTCGGCCGAGCAGGGCGGCCAGATTGCCCAGTAGGCGGTCGGCGGGCCCGAAGCAGATGGTCATGCCGACCATGAGGTTGCGCTCGCGGAAGGCGGACAGCTCCTGGTAGAGCACGGCGGCCCGGTCGCTGTCGCCGAGGGCATCGCACACCTCGGCCAGAAAGGCAGCGCAGGCCGGCCAGACCGAGTCGCGGGGAATGACGGCGAAGTCGTCGGGTGCGAGGGCTTCGAACGCCCGGCGGGCGTCGTCGAGCAGTCCCAGATCGGCATAGAGGGCGGCCAGGCCCGGGCGCCACATCGCCAGCTCATCGGTTCGCTCGGCCACCAGCTTGAGGATCGGGGCGACTTCGCCCAGTCGGCCCTGCTCCCGACGGATGGCGAACATCTGCAGGCCGTAGACACCGTCGTCGAACGGGCTGTTGACGGCGGACCCGAGGGCGTGGGCCCGCTCGGCGGCCGCCTCGGCCTCGTCGAAGTGCCCCCAGGCCAACAAGAGGACAACCTCGTACGCGGCCCCCACGAACTGGAACGTCGGGTACCGACCCCGGTCAGAGGCAGCCCGGTGCCGATCCAATACCGTTGTGGCCTCGCTCATCCGGCCCAGGCTGATCAGCGCCCGGAGCTGGCTTGCCGTCGCATAGAGCTCGTGCCACGGGTCGGTGCTCGTAGCCACCAGCTCTTCGAGCTCGGCGGACAGCGAGAGCGTGCGCAGGGGATCGTTTGTCGAGATGAGGGCGGCCTCGAGCGCTGCACCCAGCGCGTCGTTGTCCTTGCTCCGGCGGGCGAGGCCCAGGGCCACATCCACGGCGTCGAGCGCCTCATCGGTGCGTCCGGCATGGGCGTAGGCCCGAGCCAACGCAGCCTGCAGCCGGGCCCGGGTGTGGAGGTCGTCGTCGGGCACCATGGCCATGGCGGTGGTGACGACCCGGACGGCGGGGGCCCCGGGTAGGCCGGGCATGTGCACCGCCTGCTCGAAGCCGACAGCGGCGCGGGCGACGAGGTTCACCGCCTTCAGTTCGAGGGCTTCCTCGAATGCGGTGCCGCACGTCTGCATGCTCTCCAGGTATCGGCCCTCGCGTACCTGTGAGAAACCCAGATCCAGTAGCAGCTCCACCCGCAGTTCGGTCCCGGGCACGGCCAGGGCGATAGCCCGATCGAGGTGGGAGATGGCCACGTCGAAGGCGGCCGAACGCACGGCCTGGGCTCCGGCCCGTTGCCCGTAGTACAGCGCCTTGTCCGTGGCGCCGAGCGTGGCGCTGGCGGCGAAGTGGCGGGCCAAATCGGCGAGCACCGGCCGCCGGTCCGCCTCATGCACCTGTTCGATGGCTTCGGCGACCGACAGATGGAGGAGGGCCCGCCTGATGGCAGGGACGGTGTCCTCGACCGAGTCGCGCACCAGCGCGTGCGGGAACTCATAGGTCAGGAGCGCGCTGCCGCCCGCGTCGAGCAGGCCGGCCTCCACCAGCTCGTCGAGCGGGACCACCAACTCGGGCTCGGACAATCCTGCGGCCAAAGCGAGCACGCGCAGCTCGATCCGCTGACCGGCCACAGCCACCAACTCGATCAGATCACGGGCCGGATCGGAAAGTCGGGCCAGGCGAGCGCCGACCACTTCTTTGACGCTCTCGGGCACGCCGGCGGTCCCGGCGTCGGTGCGGGGGGCGACCCATCGGTTCCGGGAGTGGACCACCGTCCCGGTGGCAACGAGATGGCGCCAGAGCTCACCCACGTAGAAGGGATTGCCGGCAGTCCGCCGAGCGACGGTGGCCGCCAGCCGGCGCATGTCAGCATCGAGGTCCTGGCTGGTGGCCATGGCCACGAAGCGCTCGACGTGACGCTCGTCGAAGCCGTCCATGCGCAGTCGGGCCACCCCATCGAGCCGACGAAGGTCGGCCAGACACGAGGCCAGAGGCTCGGTGATCTCATCGGCGGTGTCGCGGAACGCCCCGATCAGGAACAGGCGCTCGGCCGAACCGCTCCGGGCCAGATGCCGCAGCAGGGCCAGGGTCTGGGCGCCGGCCCAGTGCAGATCGTCGAGCACCAACACGACCGGGCGGAGGCTGCTGGCTTTGGCCAGCATGGCGTCCACCGCTCCGAACAGGCGGTATCGGTCGGTCTCTGGGTCGACGCTCGACGACCGGAGCAGTCCCGGTACGAGCCGATCGAGCTGGGGCAGAATCACCGCCACCTCGCTCAGCTCCGGCGCCAGCTCGTCGATCAGCAGCTCGTCGGGGAGCGAGCCGAGCAGGTGGCCGAAGGCCTGGACCCAGGGCTGGTAGGGCACTCCCAGCTCGCTATCGCAGCCACCGAACAACACGGCCGCGCCCTGCCGATGGCAGAACCGGGCGAACTCGAAGGCCAGGCGGGTCTTGCCCGCCCCGGCCTCGCCGCTCAACAGAACGACCCGGCGCCCCCCCGACTCGACATCCGACCAGCTGGCGGTCAGAGCGTCCCACTCGTCGGCCCGCCCGACGAACTGGAAGCCCGGTCGCAGGGCCAATTCGGTCGGGAGGGGGACGATTCCTGGGGCGATGGTCCCGTCTGCCTCCTCGGGTGGCTGCCATGCCACTTCGAACACGTCGACCGGTTCGGCAACGCCGTTCAACGTTCGAGAGCCGAGGGGCGTGTAGCGGTCACCGGTCCGGTCCCCGGCCAGGGAGCGGACAACGTGGCTCACCAAGATCTGCCCGTCCGCCGCCGCATCCTGGAGCCGAGTGGCGATGACAACGGGAAAGCCGAAGCAGGCACCGTCATCCCAGCTCACGTCGCCCGATGCCGCGCCCACTCCGATGGCGACATCGGTCGGAGCCATGTGCCGCTGCATGGCCACGGCGGCCATGACCGCGTCAGAGGCGGCATCGAATGCTGCCATGATCCCGTCACTCGCCGCCGTCACCACATGGCCGCCATGGGTGGTCGCGATCTCGGCCAGGTCCCGTTGGTGGTCCGGAGGCAGCCGACCTGACGCGAGCGGGCCGAAACGGGCTCCGACCTGGCTGGAGCCCGTCACATCGGTGAAGACAATCGTGGCGGTAGCGGTTCCGTTCTCGGGCACGGTGCCCCTCTCAACGGTCACTCCTGACTATAGAGAAGTTGTCGACCGCCGGTGACGAAGTCGCCACAAATAGCGAGACCTGGTCATGACAGCCAGGGGACTTTTCCATACGGTGGCACTGCGGTTCGAAATCACCGAGTCGGAGCGGCAGAGTCGCCGACGGCGCTAGGAGGAACCTTGCCCCTGTTTGTGATCGAGCGGAACTTCGCCGAGCAACTGGATGCCGAGCAGCTCGACCACGCGGGCATCAAGTTGGTGAACGAGGACGTCGGCGTCCGCTGGCTGTACTCGTTCCTGTCGGCCGACAAGAAGAAGACCTACTGCCTCTACGAGGCGCCCAACCCTGAGGCGATACGAGAGGCAGCAGCGCGGTTGGGCATGCCGGCCGACGTGATCATCCTCGTCGACCAGGTGACGCCACCGCCCTGACCGAAGCAGTGGCCATGGCCCACCCGCACCCGTTGTCACCGCCATCTTGTCACCACCAATCTTGCCCCCACCACCAGCAAAGGAACCCTCATGACAACCCTGACCACTGCGCACTTGCTCACCGAAGAGATGCTCGCCCGCTTCGATGAGCGGAACCCCGTCTACGACCGAGAGAATCGCTTCTTCGACGAGGACTGGAACGAGCTCAAGGGGTCCGGCTACCTGCTGGCCACGGTCCCCGCTGACATCGGGGGCGCCGGCCTCGGGCTGGACGACTACTCCAAGCTCGTGCGCCGCTTGGCCTACGTCGCACCAGCCACCGCCCTGGCCACGAACATGCACTGCTACTGGGGCGGCGTCGCCGCCGACCTCGTTCGCTCCGGCGACGATTCATGCCGGTGGATCCTCGACAAGATGGTCGAGGGTGACGTGTTCTGCGCCCTCCATGGCGAGGCCGGCAATGATATCCCGCTCCTGCTAGCCGTGGCTTCGGCGGCCCGGGTCGACGGCGGCTGGGAGATATCGGGGCACAAGATCTTCGGCAGCCTGGCTCCCGTTTGGACCTACGGCGGCTTCCACGCCATGGACGTGTCCGACCCGGAGAGCCCGAAGTTGGTGCATGGTTTCGTGCGCCGCGACTCCGAGGGACTCCAGATCATCGACACCTGGGACACCCTCGGCATGCGTGCCACCCAGAGCCAGGACACCGTGCTCGACCGGGTGTTCGTGCCCGACGACGGCGTGGTCCTGGTCTGCCCGCCCGGTTTCGGTGGCGCCGGCCCCTTCCAGGTGTCGATATTTGCATGGGCCCTTATGGGCTTCGCATCGTCCTACCTGGGCGCGGCCAAGCGGGCCTTCGACCTGACCGTGGAAGCGATGCCGAGACGGTCGTCGATCGCGTTGACGAACTCGATGGCTCATCATCCCGGAGTCCAGCACGTCGTCTCCGACATGCGCATCGCCTATGACGCGGCCGAGGCCATGCTCGAGCGGACCTGTGCTGACTGGGCGGCAGGAGTGGAGCATCCGGATTGGCCGGTGCGGCTGGTCGCCACCCGCTCCTTCGTCATCGACCAGTCCTTCGAGATCGTCGACCGGGCCCTGGACCTCTCTGGCGGCGCCGGTGCCTTCAAACGAAACCGGCTCGAGCAGCTATTCCGGGACGTGCGGATGGGCCACTTCCATCCCGGGAACTCACTGCTGGCCCACGAGTTAGTGGGGAAGCTCTGCCTGGGTCTCAACCCCGACGACCCCCAACGCTGGGGCTGAGCCGCTCGACACCAACGACCACCCGACAGGGGCGGTGGCAGCCTTCGGCGGCGGCGGTGGCCGCTCCTGTCGGGGACGGCCCTTCCAGCTCGCTCGGCTACCCTGACCGGAGTGTCAATCCTCATCGATCCGCGCGGTGATCTTCAGTGGGAGACCATTCCCGGCCTGGTAGAAGACGCAGCCGCACGGTTCGGTGAGACCGAGGCCCTGGTCGACGCACACGGGCCCGACGGCACCACCATCCGGCTGACCTTCGACGAGCTGGCCGAGGACGTGGCCGCCGCCACCCGGGCCCTGCTGGCCAATGGGATCGAGCGGGGGGACCGGGTCGCCATCTGGGCGCCCAACAGCGCGGCGTGGGTGGTGGCCGCCTTGGGCGCGGTCGGCGCCGGCGCGGTACTCGTGCCCCTCAACACCCGGTTCAAGGGCGGTGAGGCGGCCTACATCCTCCGGTCGTCGGGAGCCCGGGTCCTGTTCACCGTGATGGGGTTCCTGGGCATCGACTACCCGGCCATGCTGGCCGGTGCGGTGGCCGAGGGGAGCCCGCTGCCCGACCTCGAGCGGGTGGTGCTGTTGCACGGGCACAACCGGGCCGACGATGCCGGGTCGCCCCGGAGCCGGCGCGGCGACCCGGTCGTCCAGTGGTCGGACTTCGTCCAGGAGGGCACCTCGGTCCCCGAGGACGTGGCCGCCGGGCGGACGGCGTCGATCGACGGAGGCGACCTGTCCGACCTGATCTACACCTCGGGCACCACCGGTCGGCCCAAGGGCGTGATGTCCACCCACGCCCAGACGCTGCGGTGCTTCGCCACCTGGGCCGAGGTCACCGGCCTGGACAAGGGCGACCGCTATCTCATCGTCAACCCGTTCTTCCACACCTTCGGCTACAAGGCGGGCATCCTGACCTGCCTGATGCGGGGGGCGACCATCGTGGCCGAGCCGGTGTTCGACGTGGACGCCGTTGTGGCCCGGATCGCCGGCGAGCGCATCTCGGTGCTGCCCGGCCCCCCCACCATCTACCAGTCCCTTTTCGATCACCGCGACGCCCACGGGGCCGACCTGTCCTCGCTCCGACTGGCCGTGCTCGGCGCGTCGGTGATACCTGTCGAGCTGATAGGCCGGATGCAGACCGAGCTGGGGATCGAGACGATCCTCACCGCCTACGGGCTGACCGAGGCGACCGGGGTGGTGTCGATGTGCCGGCGGGGGGACAGCGCCGAGATCATCGCCGGGACATCGGGCCGGGCCATTCCCGATGTCGAAGTCCAAGTCGTCGGGCCCGACCACCGTGAGCTGCCGCGGGGCGAGCCCGGGGAGATCCTGGTCCGGGGCTACACGCTCATGCGCGGGTACTGGACCGGTCCCGAGAGGGCGGCCGATGGGGCCGGGGGGAGCGGGCAGGCCGGTGAGCGCGATGCGAGCGGGCAGGCCGGGGGGAGCGGGGAGTCGGACACCGGAGGGACCGGGGAGGCCATCGACGCCGAGGGGTGGTTGCACACCGGCGACGTCGGCACCATGGATGACCAGGGCAACATCGCCATCACCGACCGCATGAAGGACATGTACGTGACCGGGGGATTCAACGCCTACCCGGCCGAGATCGAGGCGGTGCTCCAGGGCCATCCCGGTGTGGACCAGGTGGCGGTCATCGGGGTCCCCGACGAGCGCATGGGCGAGGTGGGGTGTGCCGTCGTGGTGCTGGCGCCGGGTGCATCGACCGACGAGGTGGTCTCGGGCCTGACCGACTGGGCCCGGGAGCGGCTGGCCAACTACAAGGTGCCGCGCGTGGTGCGGGTGGTCGACGCCCTGCCGTCCAACGCGGCCGGCAAGGTGCTGAAGCGAGAGCTGCGCGCCCAGTTCGCGACCGGCTGAGCGCCGGCCTCGGCGGACAGCGACGGAGCGGCCACGGCGCGCTGGAGCCCGGCGGGATCGGCATGGTTCCCGAGCCGGCCAGCGCAGGATCGGCCCGGCAAGCGCCGAAAGGAGAGAGGCCAATGGCTGTCGAACAGATCGGCTTGTTGCATCCCGGCGAGATGGGTGCCGGCATCGGTGCCATGTTGGTCAGAGCCGGACACACGGTGAACTGGGCCTCCTCGGGGAGGAGCCCGGCGTCCGTGGCTCGGGCCGAAGCCGCCGGCCTGATCGACCTGGGCACGGTCGAGGCACTGACCCGCAACTGCGGGATCATCATGTCCGTCTGCCCGCCGGCCCACGCCGTCGATGTCGCCGGCCAGGTGGCTGGGTTCGACGGCCTGTACATCGATGCAAACGCCATCGCGCCAGCCACGGCGCTCCAAGTGGCGAACGTGATCGAAGCCGGGGGCGGCCGTTCGGTCGACGGCGGCATCATCGGAGGCCCGCCCACCCAGACGCTGGAGACGGACCTCTATCTCTCGGGCCCGTCGGCCCACCGGGCGAGCCAGGTCTTCGCCGGGACGACCGTCGTGGCCCACGTGCTCGCCGGCGACCGGACGGCGGCGTCGGCCATCAAGATGTGCTTCGCGGCCTGGACCAAGGGCACCACGGCATTGCTGTTGGACGTTCGGGCCCTGGCCGTCAGCTTGGGGATCGAGGGTCCGCTGCTCGAGGCGTGGCAGCGGTCGGTCCCCGAGCTCGGCCCTCGCAGTCTGTCAGCCGCCAGGAGTGCGGCGACCAAGGGATGGCGGTGGGAAGGCGAGATGGACGAGATCGCGGCCACGTTCCGATCGGCCGGCCTGCCCGATGGGTTCCACCGGGCCGCGGCACAGCTCTATGGCCGGGTCGGTCGCGACGAGGAGGCTGGCGCCGACACCGAGACGCTCAGGTCGGTCATCGGGGAGCTGCTCGGCTGATCAGTGGACCGATCTGTCGTAGCCTGACGGAGTGTGACACTAGGGTGGATATATGACACTAGGATAGTAGATGTGGCACACGAGGTACACATGGGACCACATGGCCGGGTCGTCATTCCCGCCGAGATACGCCGGGCCCTCGGGCTCACCGAGGGGTCGACGCTCGTCGCCGTGCTCGAGGACGACGGGCGCCTGGTCCTGGAGGACCGCCAACGGATGATCGCCCGACTCCGCGGGAGCTGGCGGGACCTCGCCCCAGGACGCGACCTCCTCGGGGAACTGGCCGACGAGAGAGCGGCGGACGCCGCCCTGGAGGGTGCCGAGTCAGCGGGGGACGCTAAGGCCGTCGCACGGGCGCACAAATCAATTGCACGTGTCGGCAGGCAAAAGTAGATGGTCGTCCTCGACGCATCGGCATTGCTCGCCTTCCTTTTGGACGAACCCGGGGCCGATGTCGTCGAGCACGCCATCCTCGAAGGTGCCGCTATCTCGACGGTGAACATGGCTGAGGTGCTTACCTGTCAGGCTGACCTCGGCGGGGAACCCGGGTTCACGATCCCCGACACACTCACCGTCGAACCGTTTACGGTGGACGATGCCATCGTTTCGGCCCGGCTGCGAACGAGAACCAAGGAGCTCGGTCTCTCGCTCGGGGACCGAGCCTGTCTGGCTCTCCGTCATCGCCTCGAGCTGCCGGTGCTCAGCGGTGACCGGGCGTGGCGGGACCTTCCCGATTCCGTTATCGGCGACGGATACCTGGTGATGATCCGATGATCCGATGATCCGATGATCGATGGGCTGGCCGAGTGCCCCCCGAAGATGCGGGGCCCCGGCCCAACTCAGCTCAGCTCATGAGGTTGACGGCCACCGGAACTTGCTGCCACGGGATGTGGGTGCTCGCCGACGATCACCCACGACGTAATGATCGTCGAGATCGTGTGTGGTCACACTTCCCGATGCTGCCGTGGCGACAGTAAGGAACCGGTTAGAAGTGCCAGTGGGTGATGAACCACCAGATCCACCACCAAATCGAATGGGGGGGATTGACCACCAAGATTGGACCGCATTGGCCGCTGCTGGCGTTGGTGTTGTTCCCATCAGTGTCGGCGAAGTAGGCGTTGCCGTAGTAGGTGCCCGGTGCGAGGTGGCTTTCTGTCCCGACGGTATAGGTACCATTGCCATTCACGTTGACCGCCAGAGTGAATGAGGTGTTGTTCGAACAGTTGGGACTGGTGTAGGCGCCAAGTGAGATCTGGCCCACAGGCTGATTGGGAGCGGTGCCGCCCCCGCTCAATGTGGCATTGAAGGTCACTGTGGACCAAGAGTTCGCCGGGTTAGGCGAGGCCTGCAGCGTCAAGCTTGTGACCGCGGGCGCGGGTGGATTGACGACCAGGATTGGTACGCACGAACCGCTGCTGGCGCTGGTATTGAAGCCATCGGTGTCGGCGAAGTAAGCCTCGCCGTAGTAGGTGCCTGGTGCTACAGGCGTAGTCGTACCGATGAGATAGGAACCATTACCATCGACGATGGCGTTGCCCAAGGTGAAGGCAGGTTCCGGCGAGCTGCAGTTGGAAACGGTGTACGCAGCAAGAGATATCGACCCCGTGGGCTCATTGGGGGAGGCAAGACCGCCGCTCAGGGTCCCAGTAAAACTGACCGGGGCACCAAAGGCAGCCGGGTTCGGGGACACCTGCAACGTCAAGGTGGTCGGATTGGGATTGACGACCAGGATTGGTACGCACGAACCGCTGCTCGCGCTGGTATTGAAGCCATCGGTGTCGGCGAAGTAAGCCTCGCCGTAGTAGGTGCCCGGTAACACTGGGGTAGTCGTCCCGACGGTGTAGGTGCCGTTTCCATTGACGATGGCGTTGCCCAACGTGAACGCAGGTGTCAGCGAGCTACAGTTGGAAACGGTGTAGGCAGCAAGAGATATCGACCCTGTGGGCTGATTGGGAGAGGACAAGCCACCACTCAGGGTCGCAGTGAAGGTGACCGGTGCGCCAAAGTCTGCTGGGTTCGGATTGACATTGAGCGCCAGGGTCGTCGGTTGGGCAGCTCCGGCTACCTGAGAACCCAGCGGCAACACTCCGGGCAAGAAGCTCAGTGCGCCCATGGTCACGGTGCCGAGCAAGGCCACCAGCGTGATCCGGCGGGTCTTGAGGAGTTTCATAGCTTCCCCGGTCCTACTGCGTAACGGAGCCCCCTAATGATTTTGAGTAGCCCTCTTCCTACGACACTAGGGCGGCTGGGAACAAATAGCCACCGTCATGTTTCACTCCTCCCCACATGAGCCCATTTCGGCTGTACGAGGATTCACCCGAACAGTTCCGGCCGGCACTCGCACGTCGACGGCTCAAGTCAGGCCTTGGCGTAGTTCGACGCTCCCCACCAATCAACGAGCACGACCGGTTCGGCTCCCACCACCCAGGCGTCGTGGCCCTGGGGGAGGGCGGTCACGTCCCCGGCTCGGCTGTCGAGTTCGGTGCCGTCGGCCATGGCGATGTGCAGAACGCCACTGACCTGGTACTGGAAATGGGGCGCCTCGCACAGATCGGTGCCGGCGAGTGGCTTTACGTGCTCTGACCAGCGCCAACCGGGCTCGAGGGTAAGGCGCCCGATCTCGCTCCCCCCGATGGCGACGAGATCGACCCGTCCCTTCTCGAACGTCCGGGTCTCGTCGGGTGAGGCAAAGTTCTTGAGCTCAGCTCCAGCCATGATCTGTCTCCTTTGTTGCTATGCCGTCGGCCCAGCGCCACGGCACTGGCGATCGTCCCCCCACCGCTTTGCCGTCGGCTTGCCACCCGCGTGGCAAGGCGGTGGAAAGGCATCCGTGCCATGGTGATCGAGAAGCCGAGCAGGTTCGAGAACTGCCATGAGGAGGCCACCATGTCTGACAGGGAGAGGTCTGACAGGGCGCAGTCCGACAGGGCGCCGTCCGACACGGAGCAGTCCGACACGGCGCAGTCCGACACGGCGCAGTCCGACACGGCGCAGTCCGACACGGCGCAGTCCGACACGGGGAGCAGTCCGACACGGAGTCACAAGAGCGGACTCGTCGAGCGGTACCTCTCGGCGATCGAGGGAGCGGCGATGGCCGACTGCGATGCCTTGGGCCCCGAGATGACCCTGGACGCCACCGTGCCCAACTGGCGCTATCAGGTTCGCGGCGGTCCCGCGGTGAAGGCCGAGCTGTCTGGTTGGTACGCAGATGCCGGGACGTTCGAGGAGCTGAAGCGGACGCCGTTGCCCCACGGGGAACTGGTGGAGTTCACCCTCGGTTGGCAGGAGGCCGGCGTTCCCCACGCCGTGCATCAAGTCCATATCCTCGAAGTCACGAACGGGCACATCACGAGGGACCAGGTATGGTGCGGCGGGCGGTGGCCGGCTGCGCTGCTGGCCGAGATGGCCGCGGTGAACAGCCAATGACGCCTCCCGGCACCGAGCTCGACGCTCACCCCGTCCTGCAGGACCTGCTCGACGCAGCCGACCGTCGGGAGCCTTGGCAGCCCGACGACACAAAGTCGGGCGCCGATTTGAACGCGTCGTGATCGCCGGCGAGCGCTTTGTCCTGAAGTACCAGGACCCTCGCCAGGATTGGCTGCTGCGGGCCACCGGCGATCCAGGTGTGCGCTACGTCCGCCTGTGGGAGCACCGCCTCTTCGATCGCCTGCCCGACGTCGTCGATGCCGCAGTGGTCGCCGCGGCATTCGATGGCACTGTCGGCATGATTCTCCTCCGGGACGTGACCGCGCACCTGCTCACACCCGGCGCGCCCTTCTCGATGGAGCAGCACGTGCGCTTCTTGGACCACATGGCCGCCATGCACGCCTCGTTCTGGAACTGGCACGACGACGTCGGGCTCACCCCGATGGCCACCCGCTACCTCATGTTGTCCCCAGGAGTGGCCGAGGCGGAGGCCGCAGCCGGGTGCACGGCCGGCGTGCCGATCGCCATGGCGGAGGGCTGGGGTCGACTACCCACCGTGTCGCCCTCCCTCGCCCAGGTCGTGATGCCCCTCCTCGATGACCTGGATCCCCTGGTGTCCGCGCTCCAGGACGTGCCCCACACGCTGGTGCACGGAGACTGGAAGGCGGCAAACCTCGGAAGCGACCAGGACGGACGGACCGTGCTGCTCGACTTCGGAGAGGCGTCGGGCGAGGCTTCGCCCATCGCCGACCTGTCCTGGTACCTGGCCCTCAACGCCGACCTTCTCCCCGAGACCAAGGACGCGGCCATCGCCACCTACCGGGCAGCCCTCGAAGGCCACGGCATCGACACCGCCCGATGGTGGGACCGGGCCCTGGCCCTCGAGATGCTCGGAACCATGGTCCAGTTCGGCTGGGAGAAGGTGCTCGGCGGCCCGGGTCCCGAACTGGCCTGGTGGGAGAAGTGGGCGACGGCGGGCGCCACGTGGCTGTAGTCCGACCCTATGACGGCCTGGCCGCCCGCTGGGCGGCCGGCACGAGCCTCGTCTACGGGCCGCTGGCCGCATCGCTGGTCCGGGCGTCACCGATCGATCTGACCGGGAGGCTGGTCCTCGACATCGGTAGTGGAACCGGCGCAGTGGCCTGCGCGCTGGAGGCCACGGGGTCCACCGTGGTTGTCGCCGACTGCTCGGCGGGCATGGTCGTCCACGGCCACCGCCGTGGATGGACGGCGATCGTGTCCGAGGCCATGGCGCTGGCCGTGCAAGACGGTGCCTTCGACGCGGCGCTGGCCGGATTCCTGCTCAATCACCTCCCGCCCGCCGCGGCACTGGGGGAGATGGCACGTGTCGTCTGCGCCGGCGGGGCCATCGTCGCCTCGACGTGGGCGTCAGACCCACCTGATCCGATCAAGGAAGCCACCAACACCGTGCTTCGCTCACGGGGGTGGCGGCCGCCGGCATGGTACGAGACGATGAAGTCCACGGTGGAGCCCATCTCTGGCGACGCCGGCCGCCTCACCGACGACGCGGTACGAGCAGGCCTGGTCGACGTCCAGGCCACGGTGGTCCACGAGGACCTGGGCATGAGCGATCCAGGCGACATCGTCGCCTACCGGTTGGCGATGCCCCACATCGCCCCGTGGGTGGCTCGGCTCGGCGAGCCGGTCCGCGCTGAGCTCGTGCAGCAGCTGCGCGCCGCCATCGCACCGTCTGTGCCCGGGTGGCGGGTCTCGGTCATCCAGCTGACCGCCCGGGTCCCCGCTCATCCCAGGTAGCGGGTCGCGGCGCGGTCCAACGCCTCGGCGTGATCACCTGCCCGCCGGCGCAGGGTGCGCACCCGCCGACCGGCCCACTCCTCCCACTCATGAACTCCGAACACCCGGGCGACCTCGGCGGTGATCCACCACCCCTCGAGGGCGGCCACCTCATCAAGGCGAGCCAGCAGCCCGGCCACCATCTCGAGGTCGACGCGGCCGCCGACCAGGTGAACAGCCATGGCCGCCACCAACCGGGCCTGAATCTCGTAACGGGGCGTGCCGAGCAAGGCTGCGTCGGCGGCCAAGGACTCAGCACCGGCCAGCGCACGATCGAAGTCGCCGGTCATCCAATCCAGGCGGGCCCGGATCAGCCGACCCCGGAGCTGGTGCCGCCAGCGAAATGCGTGCTCGATCTCGGTGAGGGGCATCGCCTCACTGAGCAGACCATCGGCACCGTCGACGTCTCCGGCCAAGAGGCGGCCCGAGGCCAGATCGAGCAGTCCGTTGGCCAGCGGCTCGTCGAGTCCCTGACTGCGGGCGAGGTCGATGGCCGCCCAGTTGAGCTCGTCCGCTCGGTCGTATGCACCGAGGTTCCGTACGATCCAGCCCCGCAGGTTGAGCGGGCGCGGCGTCCATCGATGAGCACCCATGCGGGTCACATCGCCTTCGAGAACGTCCAAGGTGGAGAGGGCCTGGTCGACCCGCCCAAGCATGGCCAGTGCCATCGTGGCCACCATGCCGCCGTAGGCGTTGGGAAACCGGTACGCGGCCAGCCCCTGCCCGGTGACCTGCCGCACCAGGCTGAGCGACTCGGCTGGACGCCCTTGGTTCATGCGAAGCCACGCCAGCCACGCCTCGGCCATCCGCCCGCTGCCCTCGGGCGCCTCCCCCATCGCTGCTTCGAGCCGGAGCTGGGCGCCGTCGAGGTCGCCACAGGCCAGGGAGACCCACCCACCGAGGGCGAGGCAACTGGTGCGAAGATCGGGATCGATGGCCTCGTGGGCACCGCGGTCAGCGAGGGCCAACGACTCGCCGAAATGCCGCTGAAAGTGTGCCGACCACGCGGCCACCTCAAGGGTCTCGGGACCGGCGCCAGCGAGGCGGGCCGCGGCCAGGTCCTCGGCCGCCTGCTCATAGCGTGATGCCATGGTCGCGACTCGGGCTCGCTCGACTCGGGCGTCGACCGAGTCATCCAGTCCGATGGCCTCGTCGAGCAGGCGCAACGCTTCGTCCTCGTCGAATCGAAGTACGGCGGTCCGGGCGGCGGCGACCAACATGGAGGAGGCAAGAGCCAAGTCGCCTCCGAGGCGGGCGTGGCGGGCCACCGCCAGTGGATCGGCCCCTGATCGACCGCCAAGCAGGCGCGCCGCCTCCCGATGGATGAAGGCGGTCCGGGACGCACCAACGGTCGATGCCAATGCTTCACGGATGAGCGCGTGGGCGAACACGAAGGTCGTACCCTCATCGACCAGGAATTTCCGATCGACACCTTCTTCGAGATGGTCGAGGAGCTCACTCGGTCTGGTGGACGTCACGGTGGCGAGCAGGTCGAGATCGACCTTCGGCCCAATCACGGCTGCGGCGCGCAGCGTGGGCGCGGCGGCACCGGCACGAGCGCAGCGTTCCTCGACAGCCTGGCGGATGGTGCCTGGCAATGCCTCGTCAGTCCCGGCTGCGGCCAGTTCGACCAGAAAGAGTGGATGACCCCTGCTGCGGGCGTGCAATTCGGGCGCCCGTTCTGGGCCGACGATGAGCTCGGCGTCCTCCTCGTTGAGTGGGCCCAAGGTGATGGTCGTCACCCCGGGGAGGGCCATTCCTTCCTCCGTCCTTCGGCCGCCCACGATGACGACATGACTGTCGGCCAGACGACGGGGCGCCTGGCCGAGCCATGCGGTCGTTGCCGTGTCGGCGAGATGAACATCGTCGACGATCAGCACCAGGGTCCGCCGCTCGGCCCGGCGACGCACGACACGGAAGAGGGCGGCGAACAACAGTGCCTGTCCAGCCCCGGGTTCGGTCAGCGCGCTCAGTTGGGTGGCTCCGGGTGGCTCGGACGGCATGCCGAGGAGGGGGCTCAGGGCGGCGACGTCGGGACCGAGGACATCGGTGTATCCCGCGTCCCCGGCTCGGCCGACCATCATGTCCACCGCCTCCAGGAGCGGTTGAACGGGTAGCGACCGGACGAGTTCGTCGCAGGTGACCGACACGACATCGACGCCACGATCGGCCAGGCGGTCGGCCCAGACCTGGAGCAACCGCGACTTCCCGATGCCTGCCTCCCCCTCGACCATGGCCATCTGGCCCTGCCCACGCTCGGCTCGCTCCACCAGTCCATCCAAGGAGCGAAGGCATGGCTCTCGTCCCGGCAGCTCAACGGCAGGCGAGGCCGAGACACCCGTCTCGTTCCGAGCATCGGGAACCCCGCCCAACAGGATGGCGGCATGCAACGCCTCGGTCTCTTCCGAAGGACCCATCCCCAGCTCCTCGGCCAGGCGCTCTCGGACGGCGGCGTAGGTGGCCAAGGCCGAAGCCTGCCTTCCCGACCGGGCCAGTGCTTCCATTGCTACCCGCAATGTCGGTTCGTCGTACGGGTCGGAAAGGAGCACCTCGCCGGCCAGATGGGCCGCCCGGCCCCAGTCGCCGCCGGCCAGGGCGGCAGCGGCCACGATGTGACGCAGCCGGGAGACGGCCAGGTCGGCGGCGGCGCGCTCGGACGCAGCCCACCAAGCGTCGGGTTCATCAGCCAGCAGCGGTCCTCGGATGAGCGAGAGCCCGGCCGAGGCGGCAGTGCCAGCCGTGGCCGGTGTCCCGCACGTGAGTCGACGATCCGCCTCAGCCAGGTACTCACGAAGGGCATCGAGGTCGAGCCAGTCCAGGATCAGCCGGTACCCGCCGTCGGTCCGTAGGACCCGGTCGGCACCGAGCAGGCTACGGAGCCGACTGGCCAGCACCGAGATCTGTTCTGCTGGTCGCGCCGGCGGGAGATCGCCCCAGAGACAGTCGACGATGCGGTCGACCGAGACCGGGCGACCCTGGCCCAGGGCGAGGACCTTGAGCAGGGTGCGGACTTGGCGCCGACCCAGTTGGGCCGGTGCACACCCTTCAACCTCGAGATCGCCCAGAATCCGCACTCGGACGTGCTGCACTCGATCCATCCTGACAGCACCGCGCGGGCCCCGCCGATCTTCTCGTGGCCAACCGATCGGGGCCCGACCTCGGCGCGCAGCGCCGCGGTTCAGTTCAAGATGTTGACGGCCCGGGACACGACCAGGGCCACGGTGAGGAGTGAGGCAATCGACTGCAGTGTCATCAACTGCTTGGCCGCAGTCGAGAGGGGCATGGTGTCGGTCGGGCTGAAGGCGGTGGCGTTGGTGAACGAGGTGTACAGGTAGTCCAAGAACTTGGGTGTCCATCCCGGAGCGGAGCCGGGGGTGGACATCTGGGGAAACAGGAAGTCGGGCTGGCGATGATCGGGCCGGAGGCGAACGGCGGGCCCACCCCTGTCGATCTCCCAGTACCAGAGGCCAAAGACGATGACGTTGGTCAACCAGATCGGTACCGAGGCGTAGACCAGGGTCTGGCCCCCTGCCTTCGTGTGGTTCAACAAGGCGTTGATCAGCTCGGCGAGGGCGATGAAGTTGGCCAGGCTGATGAGGGCGATCAGGGTCATCGACATCGTGCGGAGGCGGACGGACTCCTTGGTGATCCGACCGGCGGGGTTGGCGATGGTCAACGCAACCAGCAGTGCACCCTCGAGCGCGGGGATGAGCCAGCGAGGACCGAGACCCCGTACGATCCGGTCGGGCAGCACCAGCTGCAAGACGATGGCGACCACGACCGCGGCGTTTACGTGCCAACGGTGCTCGCCGGTCGACGCCACGCCGAATGCCACCTGATCGTCGGAAGGCCGGTGGGGCGCCGGCCAGTCGGCCGAGGGCCGGTCGGGTGCGGGCCAGTGGTCCGAGGTGGTGTTCGATGCGGGTCGTTCGTCGTCTGCGTCCGATCGACGATCGTCCATTGCCGTGCCACCGTAGCTGGAGGAGCGAGCCGCTTGCGGGACATTCGGCCACGAGATCGGCAGACGGCCCCGAGCTCACCGGCGCGACACACCGCCTCCCACCGGCCCCGAGTCATCGGCCTTCGAGTCGGGCCAGCCGGTCGGCCAGCTGGCCCAGCACTCGATCCTGGGCCACAAGGTGGTTTTGGAGCTTCACCACCTCGTGGAGCATGGCGTCGGCATCGCTGTACATGGCCTCCGACCGCATGTCGGCGGCGGAAGCAAGCTCGTTCTGGCCCGCGATGACGGCGGACAACAGGACCAATGGCAAGATGGTCTGTGAGATCCAGGACACGAGCACCACCGCACCGCTGGCCTGGTCACCGAATACGAAAGCTCGGCGACCCTCCTACAGTGGAAAGAGTGCTCCATCAGCGACCAGGCCGCCGGGGGACCGCCCGGCCGCCGCGACCGCAACCGCAGTAGCGATGAGCGAGCTCGACCGCCGCCGTCGGGTGATCGTGCTGGCCGTGTGCTGCATGAGCCTGCTCATCGTGGGGATGGACAACACGATCGTGAACGTGGCGCTGCCCTCGATCCAGCGCGACTTCCAGGCCTCGGTGTCCGGGCTGCAGTGGACCGTCGACGCCTACCTGGTCGTGATGGCCAGCCTGTTGATGCTCTCGGGCTCGATGGCCGATCGGTTCGGCCGGCGGCGCACCTTCCAGCTGGGCCTGGTCATCTTCACTCTCGGCTCCCTCCTGTGCAGCCTGGCTCCCAGCCTGGTGTGGCTGGTCGTCTTCCGCATGGTCCAGGCCGTGGGTGGCTCCATGCTCAACCCGGTGGCCGTGTCCATCATCCGCAACACCTTCGACGACTCGAGAGAGCGGGCCCAGGCCCTCGGCGTCTGGGGGGCGGTGATCGGGATCAGCCTGGGCCTCGGCCCGGTGGTCGGCGGCATCCTCGTCCATGCCATCGACTGGCGGGCCATCTTCTGGGTCAACATCCCGGTCGGGCTGGCCGCCATCGCCCTCACCGCCCGCTTCGTCCCCGAGTCCAAGGCCGACCGCCCCCGCCGGCTCGACCCGATCGGCCAGATCCTGGTCATCGTGCTGTTGGCCTCGCTGACCTACTCGATCATCGAGGGCCCCGAGAAGGGCTGGGGCTCGACCACGATCGTCGCTCTTTTCGCCGCGTCCCTCGCCGCGGCCGGTCTGCTCGTCTGGTACGAGCGGCGGCGGTACGAGCCGCTGATCGACGTCCGGTTCTTCCGGAGCATCCCGTTCTCGGGGGCGACGTTGATCGCCGTCTCCTCGTTCGCCGCCTTCAGCGGGTTCTTGTTCCTCAACACCTTGTACCTCCAGGACGTCCGGGGGCTGTCCCCGCTCGATGCCGGCCTCTACACCCTGCCCATGGCGGCCATGACCATCGTCATGTCACCGATCTCCGGTGCGATCGTGGGGCGCCGGGGCCCCCGCCCGCCCCTGGTGGCGTCGGGCATCTTCCTGGCCCTCAGCAGCCTGATGCTGACCGGGCTCAGCCCGACGACGTCGTTCACCTGGTTGCTCGCCGCCTACCTGCTGTTCGGCATCGGATTCGGACTGGTCAACCCGCCCATCACCCAGACGGCAGTATCGGGCATGCCCGCCGCGCAGGCCGGGGTGGCCGCGGCGGTGGCCTCCACCAGCCGCCAGGTGGGCCAGTCGTTGGGGGTGGCCATCGTCGGGGTGGCGGCCACGTCGGGGCTGCACGGCTCGTTGGGGGCCGGGCTGGCCCGAGCCAGTCACCCGGGCTGGTGGATCGTCACCGCCTGCGGGGTCGGGGTGCTGGTGCTCGGGGTGGCGACGACGACGGCCCGGGCTCAACGCAGCGCGGTCCGCACCGCGGCGCTGTTGGGCGGCGAAGCGCCGGCCTCGCTCGCCTCGAGGTAGGCCCTAGGCCGTCACTCCCGACGGGTGGACGGATGAAGGCCACCCGGCTCGGACGTCCTGGAAAGACGAGCGGCTCAGGCGTCCTGGTCATAGAACCGGGATGGCCCGGCCCGAGGGTCGGGTCCGGTTCCGCCGCTCGGATAGGGCCGCGGGGGTGGCACGTCGACGCCCTCGCCCCCCAGCAGGGACAGCGACGTGAGGGTCCCGAGCCCGGTGAGCCGGATGTATTTGCGGCGTTCGCCCGGTCGTTCCTCCCATCGGAAAGAGAGCCACCCGTCGCGCTCGAGCCGCTTCAACACCCGGTACACCCCCCGTGGGCCGACGCCCCGGACGTTGCTCGCTATCTCGTAGTCCGGCACCTCGCCCGGGGCATCGAGCAGGGCTTCGAGCACTGCGAGCGTGGCGTAGGTGGGCTGCTTCGGCATTGCCTTTCGCATACCCTAAATCGCGTAGCCCGACCCAACCGGTGGCCCCCGCGAACCGGCGGTCGTCGAGCGACCGGGGCCGAGGGATAAAGCGCTTGGCCAGAGAACACGGGTCGGGGAGACTGGGGAGTGAACAAGGGGTTGGAGCATGGGTTCGACACCTCCGGTTGAGTGCGCCCTGTGGCGAACGGGTGGTCCCCTGATCGCATGAGGAACCTGCTCGCCTGCTATTTGAGGTGGTCGGGAGCAGAAGAACGCAGCCGCCCCCCGAACCCGGTCGGGTGGCTGGCCTTGGGGGCATTGTTCCTAGCCGTCGGCCTGATCGTCTTGGTGGTAGCCGCCGTGAACGGATCGCTCATCGTCATCGTTGGCGCAGCCGTGCTACTCGAGGGGCCGCCGTTGTTCTGGCGGTCGCAACGGGATCGCCGCCGCCTCAAGGCGTACAAGCACCCCCCTTCGCTGCGTTGATCCTCGACTGGACCAAGCGGCCGGTCAACCCGTGGTCCGTGAGGTCGCGAACATCTCGTCGAGGGTGACCGGATCGAGGTTCCGCTCGCTGATCAGCGACTGGATCTGCCCGAAGAGGGACAGGACCGTCGGGTGGTTCAGATGCCCGAGAACGATCGTTCCCGGGGTGAGGTACTGCTGGGCCAGGTTCATGAGCTGGGTCGGGCTGATCGCCTCCGAGTCGCCGAAGCTGCCGTTCCACATCATGATGTTGGTGAACCCGAGGTTGCCGGCGGTGTCGTTGATCCGCTGGTTGTAGTAGCCGAAGGGCGGGCGGAACCAGGGCCGGGAGGTGATCCCGAACGTGGCCTGGATCCAGTCCTCGTTCCGGTTGAGCTCTTGGGCGATGGCACTGGTGGACAGCGGGCGCAGGTCGGCGTGGTCCCAGGTGTGGTTCCCGATCTGCACCTGTTTGTTGGCGATCAGGGGCTCGAGGGTCTCCACCACCTGGGGGGTCCACAACCGGCCGTAGATCCCGTTCGGGTTGAAGGTGATGTGGATCCCGGAGCTCTGGGCGAAGGCGACGTACTTGGCGATGCAATCCCCGCAGTACCCGTCGTCGATGGTGAGCGCGATCTGGTTGGTTCCGGCCGGCCCGTGCCACACGAGGGAGGGAGGGCCCGGGCGGGGCGGGGGGAACTGGCCGAGGGAGAGGGGCGGCCCGGCTCCGGGATCGGAGAGGATCGGTGCCGGTTGGGCCACGGGCGTGCGGGCCTCGGGGCTGTCCCTGCTGGCCCTGTTGGGCGCAGCGCTGCGGGTCAGGGCCCGAACCCCGGTGGTACACCCGGCCAGGGCGACCGAGGCACCGGCGGCCAAGAGGGTGAGAAAGCGTCGGCGGTTCAGGTTCCCGTGGTGGGCGCACCCCGGGCAGGGCGGGCCTGGATCGGACACGCCGAGCATGCTACGGCAGTGCCGACCGGCAGTGGTTACAGCACCACCCGAGGCGGCGGGACCAGGTCTAAGGTGACCGGCACATGCCAGCGAGGGGGCGGGTCCCCCGAGCGATGCGCTCACCATGCCGCCACGCCACCGACAGCCACGACGGAGAAGCCGCCGCGCTCGACGCCTCCGTCGGCTGGCCCGGACCCTCCTCGCGCTCGTGGCCGTAGCGGCCCTGGTCGTGGCCGGGCTGTGGCTCACCCGAGGCTCCCCGTCGGAGCGGGCGTCGGGGCCGCCACCGACCCGGTCTCATCCGTCCACCACGACGACGGTGGCCCCCCGGAGCTTCACCGTCGCCCCCTTCAGCCTCATCGCCACGTTGCGCGGGTCGACCCCGTGCTACGCCAGTTCGACCTCGCCGACGGTGACGGGATCGCTGTCCCCGACGTGGTCGGGAGCCACCCTGGGCTTCCCGGTCATCGGGATGGCACGGGGGCGGCTCCAGATCCGGCTGCTCCTGCCACTGGCGCAGACAGACCCGCTGACCTCCTGGATCGACGCCTCGTCGGCTTCGCTGACCCACACCGGCTACCACATCGTCGTCGACCTGTCGGCCAAGCGGCTGCTCCTCTACCAGCGATCGAAGCTGGCCCTCCAGGCGCCGGCGGTGGTCGGGTCACCGCAGTACCCCACGCCGACCGGCCATTTCTTCGTCGCCCTGTTTGCCCAGGCCCCGAGCCCGGCCTACGGGCCCTTCGTCATCGTCACCTCGGCCTTGGCCAGCACCGTCACCGAGTGGGAGCAACAAGGGACGGCCATGATCGCTATCACCGGGCCCCTCGACACCCTGTCGTCGATCCAGGCCGGAGGGGCGCAGCTGTCCCACGGGGGCATCCGCCTGCTCGACACCGACATGGCGAAGCTGCGGGCCGTGCCGGCAGGGGCGCCGGTCGACGTCGTGACCACGCTCGTTCCGCCCACGCGGGCCCGGCACCAGCCCAGGCGCTCCTGAACGATCGAGTGCAGATCACCGTGGTGAGGGTCACCGTTGATCGATGCCGAGTGCCGGCTACTGCAGACAGCTTCCCGCGGTCACGCTGACGCGAACGGTCCGCCCGGCGGGCGCGTTGTCCACCTGAAGGAACTGGCTGCCCGGACCGGAGGTCACCGTTCCGCCCGAGACCCGCGGGCAGTAACCGTTCGGGTAGTGGATATGTATCGGCACGTAGATGATGGTGGGCGCGTGGACGGCGTGGTCGGGCACATAGGTGAGCTGGAAGGCGCCACTGGCCGGGTCGAACGACAGTGAGGTGGGTCGTCCGGCTATGGCCTGGGGATAGGTGCGGGCCAGCGCTCGAGCAGTGGACCGAAGGTGCCCGTTGGGGGCGAGCAACGCCTCGTCGGCACTCCCGGTCGGGTCCCCGTAGTACTTCCACGACCAGTAGGTCCATCCGACCAAGGTCCGGTCGGCCGCCGCCGTGAGCCGGTCGAGGAGTGCGTTGCTCGAGGTGGCCCCGAACTCGCTGACGAACCAGGCCGGACCCTGGGGCTGGTAGGCCGAAGCCAGCTCCCCCCGGCTCGCGGCGCGCCGGTTCAGGGTGCCGACCCCTTGATCGGCACACGCGGTGATGTTGGTCGGATTGCCCGTCTTCCCGCTGCGGTAGCTGCAGTAGACGTGGACGTTGAAGACGAGGTTGGGAAAGGCCATGGGCCCGACGAAGTTGGGGCGCCCGCGGCTGCCGAAAATGTCGGGCTCATAGAAGACCAGGCGGCCGGGGTCGGCCGCCTGGATCTGGGGTATGACTCCCGCCGCCGGATCGTTCGCGGGGCAGGTGATCGGGGGTGCCCCGGCCGCCGGCCGGCCGATCATGGCTGTGCCGGTGTAGAAGCATTCGAGCTGACGGTCGAACTGCTCGTCGCCGTGAGTCACGAGCGACTTCGAGAACGGTTCGTTGAACGGGTCGTAGCCGAGGATCCATGGGTTCGATGTGAAGTAACCAGCCACTTGGGCCCAAACCCGGTCGTACTCGCCCTGCAGGTTCCCGACGACATCGTTGGCCCAGAAGTGGTGGTAGGCGTTTCCGGCGGCCTTGGTCGCATAGTTCTCGGACCACCGGCCGGGGGGATCGGTCTGTCGGGCCCCGTCGGTGCACACGGCCCAGTTCGGGGCCCCCTCGCCGTCGAAGGCCTCGTTGTAGACGTCTTGGTGCATGTCGAGCAGGGTGTAGATGTGGTACTGCCCGAGTAGGGCCACGGTCTTGGCCACATCGCCGAGATAGGCGTTGAGGACGGCCTGGTTGAACTGATGTGGGTCCCCCGGTTTCCCCCGGCTGCAGATCGACGGGTCGTTGGCCGCGGCCGTCCCCGGCTCCAGCCCCTTCCAGGTCATGCCCAAGCGGACGACGTTGAAGCCCAGCGCGGCGATGAGCGAGGCGTCGGCGGCCGAGAAGTTCCAGGGCTTCCCGGGCGCGGGGTAGAGCTCGTAGGGGGGGAGCTTGTAGACGGCGTTCACACCGTGGAAGAACACGACGCGACCCTGTTGGTCGTAGAGGAATGGGCCGCCGGGGGAACGGATGGGCCCCTGCACCGCGGTGGGGACGAGAGGTCCGGGCGCCACCTGGGAGACGGTCGAGAGGTTTGGCAGGGCCGGAGGCGTGGCCGCACCACTGGGCCCGGCCACACCGGCCACACCGGTCACGGCCGTCACCACGCCCACAACTGCTGTGAGGAGTCCGATCGTCAGGGAGCGGATGTGGACCGTCGATCTGCCGTATCCGATCCCGGGGGTGTGCTGGCGCCAGAATCGGTGCTGTCGGCGAGTTCGGTGCCGTCGGCGTTGCCCGTGCTGTCGACCGAGAGGCCCGTGCCGGCGGCCAGGCCGGCCAGGATTTCGCTCGCCTCGTGATCGACCGAGTCGGCAATCGACCGCTCTCTGGAATTTCTGGTGCCTTCGACGCAGGTGGTGGCGGCGAACTCGATCCGGGTCGAAGCCGACACCACGTTGGCCACCCTTCGGGTCGCCTCCTCGAAGCCGGCCTGGTGGACTCCCGCACCGGCCTGGACGACCAGGTTCCGATCGACCTGGCTGGCGACGAATCGGAGCTGCCGCAAGAGCCCGGGGAGATCGCCCAGTGGTGCGGCTTGATCTCGTGCCCGTGCCACGGCTTGCTCGGCTCTGCCTACCGCGCCCGACATGAGACGACGACTCCGCTGTGCCGATCGCCAGCAGCTGTTGCAGAGGCGGCCGAGAGACCTCATCGGAGCCGAGCCCTCGTCGGAGACAGCGGTTCCGGGGGCCGGGGCGTGTCGGGGATGGTGGCGATCCAGGCATCCAGCCGGATCACCAAGCGGCTGGATGCGCCGAGCATGGCCCGCATGATGTGGCGGCTCAGGGCCCGACGCGGCCCCGAACGGCCCGGCCCGGGTCGATCGGGGCCCCGTTGCCGCACCGGGATGCGAGCCTCGAGGAACGTGCCGACCATGGTGGACATTGTCCATTGCCCTGTCGATCCCGATACAGTCGTCCCTCTCAGCGAAGTCTTACTATGGCACCGTACCAGTCCTGCCCGGGGCGGGCTGCGGGGCCACACGGTGGCCGGACCTGACACAATCCCTCCCGTTCACGTCCGTCCCCACCGGCGAGAAGGGGGCGGGCCACCCGAGGGAGCACACCGATGACCGATTTCGTTGACGAGCTGCGGGCACGGACGGCGGCCCGCGGCTGGATGTGGGCCACCACGCTGTGGGGCCTCATCGAGCGGCGGGCGGAAGCCACCCCCGATGCCCGGTTGTGCCATGAAGACACAGGCAGGGAGCTGACCTTCAGCCAGTACCGCCAGGCCTGCCTCGGTGTCGCCGCCGGGTTGCACCGGGACTTCGGGATCACCGCCGACACGCCGGTCAGCTGGGAGCTGCCCACCTGGAACGAGTCGCTCGTCCTGGTTGGCGCCCTGGCCCGGCTCTCCGCCCGCCAGAACCCGCTGATCCCCATCTACCGGGGTCGCGAAGTCGGCTTCATCACCGGGCAGACCGGTGCCGAGCTCTTGATCGTCCCCCCGGTGTACCGGGGCTTCGACTTCGCCGCCATGGCCGAGGAGATCGCGGCCGAACGGGACGGGCTGTCCGTCCTGGTCTCCGACCGCACCCTGCCCGAGGGTGACCCCTCCGGCCTGCCCCCGGTGCCGGCACCGCCGACCGCCATGGCCGAGGCGCCGGTCCGCTGGCTCTTCTACACCTCGGGGACCACGGCCGACCCCAAGGGCGCCCAGCACACCGACCTCACGGTGATCGCCTCGGCCCTGGCCATGAGCGAGTGCCTCGACATTGGCGCCGATGACGTATCCGGTCTCGTCTTCCCGTTCACCCACATCGGGGGGATCGGCTGGTTGACCAACACCATGTTGACCGGCTGCACCCTGTTGGTCACCGAGGCCTTCCATCCCACCGAGACGCCCAAGTTCCTCTCCGAGAACCACGTCACCCTCCCGGGGTCGGGGACGCCCTTCCACCTGGCCTACCTGGCCGCCCAGCGGGCCAACGGCCCCGGCTCGATCTTCCCCGAGGTGCGCTCGTTCCCGGGCGGGGGCGCGCCCAAGCCGCCACAGCTCCACTACGACATGAAGAACGAGCTCGGCGGGATCGGGATCATCTCGGGCTACGGGCTGACCGAGGCGCCGATCGTGGTCATGGCCCACGGCACCGATCCGGACGACAAGCTGGCCATGACCGAGGGGCAGGCCACTCCGGGCGTGACCCTGCAACTGGTCACCGTGGACGGCGAGCTGGCCGGCCCGGGGGTCGAGGGTGAGATCAGGATCAAGGGGCCCCAGGTGTTCCGGGGGTACATCGACTCGTCGCTCGACGCCGACGCCTTCGACGAGGCCGGCTTCTTCCGGAGCGGCGACCTGGGCATGGTCGACGAGGACGGTTATGTCACCATCACCGGTCGACTGAAGGACGTCATCATCCGCCACGGCGAGAACATCTCGGCCAAGGAGGTCGAGGACCTCCTCTACCTCCACCCGGCCATCGCCGATGTGGCCGTCATCGGGCTCCCCGACGCCAGGACGGGTGAGCGGGCCTGCGCGGTGGTGGCCGTCAAAGAAGGGTCTCCGCCGTTGACCTTCCAGGCCATGCAGGAGTTCCTGATCGACCAGGGTCTCCGTCGACCGGCCGTGCCCGAGCAGCTCGAGCTGATCGACTCGGTGCCGCGCAACCCGTCGGGCAAGGTCATGAAGCACAAGCTGCGCGAACAGTACGCCCCGAAGGGGCCGAAGGGAGCACCGTCATGAGCCCGATCCAGAGCATCTCCATGGGGCGCGGGGGCGAGGAGCACGATGCCGCCGATACGACCATGGCCGACAACATCGGCCACCGATTCACCGGCAAGGTGGCCATCGTCACCGGCGCCGCGTCGGGGATCGGCCGGGCCACGGCTCAGCGCCTGGTCCTCGAGGGCGCCGTCGTGGCCGGACTGGACGTCGACGAGGAGGGCCTGGATCAGACGGTGCGGCTGATCGACGAGGCGCACTCGGAGCGAGCGGCGGCCGGAACGGACGGACGAGCGGTGGCCTACCGCTGTGACGTCACCTCCGAGGAGTCGGTGAGCAGTGCCGTAGCCGCGGTGGCCGCCGACCTGGGTGCGCCGTCGGTGCTGTGCAACATTGCCGGTATCGGCGGGTTCTTCCACACCGTCGACATGCCCCTCGAGCGGTGGCAGGAGATCATCGGCGTCAACCTCACCGGGCCGTTCCTCATGTGCCGGGCCACCCTGCCGTACCTGCTCGAGCGGGGCGGGGCCATCGTCAATATCGCCTCGAACACCGGCTTGACCGGTCAGGCCTACACCGCCGCCTACTGCTCCTCGAAGGCCGGCGTCCTGATGTTGTCGAAGGCGCTGGCCGCCGAGTACGCGGGCAAAGGGGTACGGGTGAACACGGTGGCGCCGGGGCCGACGGACACGCCGATCATCGCCTCCTTCGATCTGCCCGAGGGGGCCGACGGGAGACAGCTCTACAAGATGATGACGCCGATGGGCTACGCCACACCGGCCGAGATGGCTGCCTCTATCGCCTTTCTGGCTTCGGACGACTCACCCTTCACCACCGGCGCGGTGCTGTCGGTCGACGGCGGACTCAGCGTCTGAACCACGGCTCAGCCATCCGGGGCACCGGTTGGTCGTCGAGGCTCCGGCTACGTGCTCGGTGGCGTGGCCGTACACCCCATGCAGGGTCCCAACCCGTTGAAGTAGGCCGGGATGCTGGGCGAGTCGCTGGGAGGGTTGGTCGGCAAGAGGACGGGGGGCCGCGGCGATTGGTTGAAGTTGAAGTCGTTGTCCATGTTGCCCAGGATCGTGGCGTCCTCCCGGACGTTGGGCCGGGGGTCGGGACGCCTGTCCGTCTTCGGGTTGAGTCGGGACCCGCCCAAGAAGTCGTCCTCGATGAACTTGAGGTAGGCGTCGCTCGAGAGGGTCTGGTGGTCGACGTAACCCTGCTTGGCGTAGGGCGAGATCACCATGGCCGGGACCCGCAGCCCGTAGCCGTTCTGGTCGACCGCCGGCGGCACGGCATGGTCGTAGAAGCCTCCCCAGTCGTCCCATTGCAAGAAAATTGCGGTCGAGTTCCAGTCGGGGCTCTTCATGGCTGCGTTGATCACCGCGGTGACATACGCCTGGCCCTGGTGGACGCTGGCCGGCGGGTGCTCGCTGTCTGCCTGGGAGGGCGTGACCCACATCACCGAAGGGAGCGTCCCGGCCTTGGCCTCGACAAAATAGTTGTTCAAGGGCTGAATGTTGCGGATCTGGTGGTCCTTTTGGACATCCTCGAAGATGGGCAGGGGATTCCAGATGCCGGGGGTCAGGTAGCTCTGCGCCACTGGCGGGCAGCTCAGGGCGGCGTCATTTTCGCAGTCGGGTTGGCTCCCGGTCTGTACGTAGTAGGCCCAGGAGACGTGCTTGTTGTAGAGGAGCCAGGTGATGTCCGTCCAGGCGTTGGTGACGTCGGCCGTGCCCTTGTTGATGGCCTGGTCGACGTACTTTTGCATCTGGGCCGGCGTGTACGGGCCCTGGATCTCGTTCACGCAGCTGGAGGGGGCCGGGCTCGAGCACTTGGCCGACCAGCCCGACACCAGGTACAGGTGGTCGGGCAACGACCACGACTTCACCGGCTCGAACATCTGGTCGTTGAGCACGAAGTCCTTGGCGTAGGTCCAGTAATTCGGGATCTCCGCCGCCGTGTGGTAGCCCATGACGTCCGGAGTGGCCGAGGTGGAACAGGCCGGATCGGTGGTATTCAGACAACCCTTCTTCGCTTTGCTCGCCTGGGTGATGAATCCGTTCATCTTCCCGCCGTTGACGTCGACCAGCGCGCTCGGCGCGTTGTGGGGGCCGCCGCCGTTGATGTCCGCGGTGTTGTGGTAGGGCGCCTGGCACCCGCCGGTCGGCATCGGCACGCACACCGAGGGTTGTCCGTTCTGCATGGGGATGCCATTGGCGCCGGGGTAGGTCCCGAAGTAGCTGTCGAAGGACCGGTTCTCCTGCTCGATGACGATGATGTGCTTGATCTTGTGGATGCCGGCCGGGACGATGTAGTGGCCGGTCGGGCCGCCGCTCACCGATTTGGGTGCCGAGGCGGCCTGCGCCGGTGCGCTGCTGAAGGCGCTGAGCACCAGGGCCAGGACGGCGACGCTGCCGAAGGCTGCCCCGGTCTTACGCCCAGGGGAACGGGATCGGGTTCTTCGTGTCACGATTCTCTTCCTTTCGACGAACCGGTCAGGTGGAGTGCTTCGGGCGTCGACCATGCGACCCAAGCCGTGCCGTCAGCCGGGTAGAAGTTGCAGTCGTAGCCACCGTAATAGAGGCGCCCGTCACCGAACGGCGAGGGCACAATGGTCCGAATGGAGACGAATGCCTGGCCTGATCGGATCGGCTTGCTCGGCTGGCCCGAGAGTGCGAAGGCCGGGCCCCTCAAGCAGCGCAGGGCGTACGACGGTGTCTGAGCGTCGGTACGAATGGCGAAGCACGCGTCTGCGTCGAACGTCGCCAACCCGTAGGCGGTGGGCCCGCACACCCGAGTGGGAGGACACCCTCCAAGGTAGGCGTGCTCGATGCCGAAGAGTTGTCGGTCGACGCCGTCGATGGTGGTGGTGGTGAAGTTGTTGTATGCGGCGATGATGTAGTCGATGGACCCCTTGCCGCTGGCGGGAACCGTCGTCCCCTGCGCAGCCAACATCTGCCGCAGGGCGGGGACCGGATCGAATTCCAAGATGGGAGTCAGTTGGGGCGGACCATGTCCGGGGTTCGCCGAGGGCGAATCGTCGAGCCGGCCGTGGGGTAGGCGGTCGAACCGGTAGACATCACCATTTCCTTCGGTGGAGAGCAGCAGGGACGGGGACCCAAGGTGGGTGATGCAGGTCAGGCCCCGGAGCCCACTGTTGGACCTTCCCACCGCCGGCTCCTGGTAGAGCAGTACCCAGCGACTGATTCCCGATGGAAGGTCGCCGTCGTTGCGGCGATACAGCTTGGTGTTGATGGTCACGTAGAGGGAGCCCGCGCAGTTGGCAAAGCCAGTGACTTTCTGCGTCGGCACCCCGGGCGCACCCCGTTGTTCGGTCAGTTCGGGCGTGGGGTCGAAGACCAGCGTGTGCCTGGTCTTGGACCACGTACCCCGCAGGATGCCCGTCGGCACGACCCCGGCGTAGACGGCCCACACCCCACCGGTCTCGTGGGCGCCAAAGGAGCGGACGTTGACGTTGGCGGGGGCGGGAAAGGAATCCTTGGGGCTGAACGACGTCGCCCCGTCGATGAGCCACTGGATCTGTGATCGCCCGTCGACCACCGCGTGGGTGATCAGCAATGCATGGCCCGGCCCGAGGCCTTGGTCCTTCGGGATCGGGAAGGAGTCCAGTGCCTCGGACACGCGAAGGCCCTGGGTCTGCTCGAACGTCTTCCACGGGCTGCGCGGGGAGTCCTTGACCAAGATCTGGCCGGAGGGCGACGGGCCGGGATACTCCCACTGGTCGGTCGTGGCGAACAGGCGCCCATCGTGCCCGACGAGCGCGTCGGTCTCCGTGTCGTGAACCACCGGGGATCCCTGGTTCGTGGTCAGCGGCTCGCGCACGGCAGGCACGCCGTAGGGCGCGGCGGTCTCGTTGGCGGCGGCCTGGTCAGCAGGGGCTGCGGTTGTGGCCGAGGCGGAGCCCGTGCCTGAGGCGGCGAGGGTGAAGCCCACCAGGATCGCCATGCCCGTCACGCCCACGACGCACAGGGCCACGCGTCCGGCCAGGCCCCGCGTCCGAGCTCTCGCTGCAGGTTCTCGACTGCCGCGGAGTCGCGTCCGCACGGGCACGTCACGCGTCCCGGCGGACCAACAGCACACAACCGCCGATGAGCAGAACGGCGGCATAGGCGCAGAGCAGGCCGAAGCTGAGCCACGGGCCGAAAGAATCGGCGCCGTGATAGTTCACGGTCATCATCCGGGTCCCGATTTGGGCCGGCAGGAACCGGCCAACGTCGTTGGCGAAAGACGATGGCAGCACATTGGCGATGATCGGGAGGATGAAGAGCACTCCGACGAATGCACTGATGGCCGCGGCCGTGTGGCGGATGATCGTGGCCAACCCGACGGCCAGCAGCCCGATCGCGGTGAGGTAGAGACCGGCGCCGACGACCGCCCGCACTGCCGTTGGGTCCGAGAGCGAAGCCGTCGGCGTCTTGCCCGAGAGAATGTGCTGGCCCAGGAGGAAGGCGGAGAAGGAGACGATCTCGCCGACGGCGAAGGCCACCACGGCCAAGAGGAGCACCTTGGCGACAAGGACCATCGGTCGCCGGGGCACGGCGGAGAAGGTGGCCCGGATGGTGCCGGTGCTGTACTCCGCGCTCACCACCAGCACGCCCAGGACCCCGATGGCGAGCTGGGCGAAGAGCATGCCCGAGAGGCTCGACCGTGTGGGGTCGAAGGCCAGCCGTGCGGCCAGCGAGCGGTTCGAGAACCTGGCCGCCTGGGCCGACGTGACCAGGGCACCGATCCCGACCCCGGCGATGGCGGTGATCACCAGCGTCCAGACGGTCGAGCGGACGCTCGTGAGCTTGGTCCACTCAGAAGAGAGGACGCTGCCCAGCCCGTAACGGCCGGATAGCGGATCGTCCAATGGGCTCAGCGCAGTGGCTGCCGTGGTCATGGTCCTCCCTCCGTTGCGTTGGGTGAGAGCCCCTCGCGGTTGCCCCCGAACTCGACGTCGGCCTCGGTGGACTCCATGAAGGCCTCCTCGAGCGACGCCGCCTGGGGCGCGAGTTCGTGGAGCATGATCGAGTGCTGCCAGGCGATCTCGCCGATAGTGTCCTGGCTCATCCCCTGCACCGAGATCGAGCGGTCCTCCTCGGAGGAGACCGAGGCCCCGGATTCCTCCAAGGCTCGGCGCAGCTCGTCGAGCTGGGGGGAGCGGACTCGGATGTAGCCCCGGGCATAGCGGGCGGTGAACTCGGTCACCGGCATCTCGGCGATGAGCCGCCCCCGGCCGATGACCACGAGCTGGTCGGCGGTCTGGGCCATCTCGCTCATCAGATGGCTGGAGACCAGGACCGAGCGCCCTTCAGCGGCCAGGCGGCGCAAGAGCTGGCGAACCCAACGGATGCCGTCGGTATCGAGCCCATTGACCGGCTCGTCGAACATCAGTACTCCCGGGTCGCCGAGCAGGGCGGCGGCAATGCCGAGACGCTGGCTCATGCCAAGGGAGAATTGGCCAACCCGCTGCCCGGCCACTGACGAAAGGCCGACCAGGCCGAGCAGCTCATCGACCCGCCGCCGCGGGATGCGGTTCGTCTTCGCCAACATCCAGAGGTGGTCGAAAGCGCTCCTGCCTGGGTGGATGGACTTGGCCTCGAGCAGGGCCCCCACTTCGCGCAGCGGCCAGGCCAGGCCGTTGTAGGGGCGACCGTTGACGCTGACCGACCCCGAGTTGGGTTGGTCCAGCCCCATGATCATTCGCATAGTCGTCGATTTGCCTGCCCCGTTGGGTCCGAGGAAGCCGGTGACCTGGCCGGGCCTGACGTCAAAACTCAGTCCATCGACGGCCACCTTTTCCCCGAATCGCTTGGTCAGCTCGGTCGCCCGGATCGTGTTCGCTGTTCCGGTGGCGGAAGGCGCAGTGCGCGTGGGGACCGGATCCCCCTGCGCCACCGCGAGAGTCCCCGGCCCTCCCTGGGTTCGCGGCCCTCCCGGCGCTCCACCGCCGGTCGGTGATATGGGTCCCGTGTCGGCCGACGTCATGCTCCCGAGCGACCGGCGGGCTCGCGAGCGCCGAACCAGCAGGAAGATGCCGACGCCGATCGCCGCCGCGATCAACACCAGGATGATGATCCGTAGTCCGTGGAGGCGGTGGGAGCCTCCGAGGAGGTGCAGGTGCGAACCTCCGAGCGCAACAAGACGGCTGTCCATCACGCACCCCGGCTGCTCTGGAGACCGGCCACGTTCTGGGCGGTCGACGAGACCTGCGACAGGCGGATGCCCACGCTGACCGGCCTCGTGGCAATGGTGACGCGGCTCCCCGTCCCGAGCTGCCCGTTCTTGTTATCTCCCCAAGCCCACAGCCGGCCCGACGAGTCGATGGCGTAGCTGGCGTAACCGCCGGAGCTGACCCGGACGAAGGCCACGCCCTTGGGGACGGCGACGCGCAGAGGGACGTCAGAGCTGACCCTCGTGCCGTCACCCAGCTGACCCCGGTCGTTGTCGCCCCAGGCCCACACCGAGCCGTTGGCCAGGATGGCGACGGTCTGGCCGTTCTTGGCCCCGCTTCCTCCCTGGAACACCTGGCGCACGGCTGCGGGCAGGACGACCGGCTCTGGCACGGCGCTGTTGGTGGTGTTGCCGGTGCCGAGTTGACCGGAGGCGTTGTAGCCCCAGTTGTAGTACTGGCCATTGCTGAGCAGCGCTCCCGAGCCCTCCCAGGACGAGGTGAGCGAGGTCACCCGCGCCGTGCTCGGCAGGCCGACGACGGGCACCGGCGTGGAGCTGCTGACGGTGGAGCCGGTGCCGAGTACGCCGTACTCGCCTCCGCCACAGGCGTAGACCCTGCCCGCCTGAGTCAAAGAGCGAGTGCGTCCGCGCCCCGGTGGCCAGGGTCACGTCGTTCAGCGGGAGCTCGATCGGACGCAGCTCCATGAGACCGGGTAGGCACAAGTCGCCGATGGCGTTCAGACCCCATCCCCAGAGGTGGCCGGTGGAATCGATGGCCAAGGCACCGTCGAAAGGCATCGGGTTGGCCAATGAGACGATCCTGACACCGGCCGGAAACTCGACCTCGACCGCCCGAGTGGAGAATGACGGATGCGTCCCATTACCGAGTTCGCCATAGCTGGCTACCCCCCAACCCCACACGGCACCGCTCGAGGTCAGTGCGTAGCCGTCGGAGTTGGATGTGGCGATCTGCACAACCCGACCGCTGATTCCGGTCACAGGAGTCGGCCGTTGGAGCTGCAGCTGGCTGATCGCACCCCGGTTCCCAACCACGCCGAACCGGTAGACGACGCCTCTTGAGGGCGGTTGGGACGCTTCGCTTGGAGAGGCACAAGCGGTGAGTACCAGAAGCGGAACGAGAACCAGAGCCAAGGCACGCGGCGCCCATTGGTGCTCGGTGGTGGGGCCGCGCCGCATGTTCGAAGTATTGGGTGTCACTCCCTAACTGTCAACTAAGTTCACAGTTTGCTAACATCTCCAGGCGTGCTGTCCGACCTACCTCCTTCGGATGACGAAGCCGAAGCCGACGCCGACAATTCGACCCGGCCACCATCGTTCGGCCTCGGACCGGCACTCCGTCGAGCCTGGCTGGGCTATCAGCTTCGACTCGACACCGCCATGGCCGAGGCGGGGTTCGGCGAGCGAAACGTTCGCCACCCGGTCAGCCCACCGCTTCCGTCACCCGCTGGCGCGTGAGTGCGCTTCCCTCCACCCCTTTGCCGGTCCCAGGCGTTGGACGCGCCCGATGGCGGCTCGAACTGATCCGGTGCCGCGCCTGAGAAAGTGCCGATTTCGAAGTGGAGGCCTGCGATGCCAAGGGTCGTCTCGCTCTTCCTTCCGACCTGGCCCACGGACCGGATCAGAAGGAATTTGGGCGCCGCCGCGCCTCCGGCTCAGGCGTCGCTCGTCCTCATCGGCCGGGTCGGGAGACGGCGCGTAGTGCTCGCCACGGATAGAGCCGCTCTTGCCGCGGGCCTACGCGTCGGCATGCCTGTCACCAAGGCCAAAACAGCCGGTTCATTGCCTTCGCTTCCCCAAACGACAGGCAGCCATTTGCTGGGCATGATCAGTTCCGGGCAGACAAGCGGTCCGGCGATGAAGCCGTCCAACTCTTTCAGCAGCATTGCATCTTCGCCGAGAGCCAGAAGCTCCTGTTGAAGCTGTCTGAGCTGGCGCGCTCTTCTGGTATTTCCTCTCCAGTACCAAAGAGGCGTTTCGATCAATCCTCACTTGAATGATCCGGATGCTACTGATCGGTTTCCTCTGCGGCATTCGCTCTGATTGGTCGAGGGAGCGCATCTCTATCTGGCCGATCGCTGGTTCTGCGGGCTTGGTCTAAAAAGGGGAGCCCGAACGATGGCTCGGGTCGGACCGCCGTTCAGGGATCGCGCGCGGACTTCACTCAGCGTGGGTCACGGCAGTCGACGCCCTCTTTAAACGTCGGAATTATTATTCAGCAATTACCGCAGTTCTGTCCAGCTTATCTTGTCGCGCGCCTCTTCGAGTTATTCCGGGAAGCGTGCGCTTATTTCGAAAGCGGTTCAATAGCTTACCCAGGAGCCGGCCCAGGGAACACGGCATTTCCACGAAAGCTTCACTTTGAAAGGGAAGGCTCGAATTACAAATATTGTTCGATTGGGGCATCTCCGACCGTCACGAAAACCAGAGCTCCATCCTGAAGCCGCGTGACGATCTGGTTGTTTTCGACCGGATCGACGACGACGCAACCGTTGCTCCTCCCCAGCATGCCGCGATTTTTGGCGCGAAAACCAGCGGTGGTGTACCAGTTCGGGTGGATGAACCATTTGAACGGGGGAGTGTGGTTGATGTAACTGTTGTAGGAGGTGACGCCCTCGAGTGCTACGACGATCATGTCTGGATAAACGCTTCCGTCGTACCGGTCCACAATTTTCTTGTAGGGTTCCATCACTTCGGAATGAGCGGTTTTAAGCGGGCCCAGCGGCACCATGTCCAAGTCCGTCTGGAAGCCTTTAAATTTGATGGCTTTTGCGTTGGGTCCATTGTCTCTTCCATGGGCCGCGTAGTGGGCGGTGACCTGACCTGTTTTGAAATCCAAAACGTAAAATCTTTTCTTTGCCGACGGCTGTGAAATGTCAAAGACCGCGAGCACGTCCTTTTTTGGAAAGATCGGCTGGCGTGAGATCTGAATGGCGCGCTGAACCGCGGCCATGGGAGCGCCGAGAACCCGGGCTTGTTGCAAAAGGGAATCGACGTCTTTTTTGGAAAGATTGGCCGGCGCGAGATCCTGAACGGCGCGCTGAACCGCGGCCATGGGAGTGCCGAAAACCTGGACTTGTTGCAAAAGGGAATCGAGTTCGTTCGCCCATGCCTGGGCAGAAATCAGCGCAAGTAAGGTCGCAGCCAAGTACCGCATGACGTCTCCATGCCCAGGCGAAAGCGCAAATCAATCCGGCGAAATGGGGTTCGGTACCGCGGAATTGGAACGGCGATTGGCGCGCAATCAAGCAATGGAATTTTCGTGCGCCATCGTGTCCATTGTGAGGCCTAGCATTGGTCTAGCTGGCACCGTTCCTTACACCCACCGTCGCACCCGGCTCAGATAATCGTCGTAAGACGCTCCGAACTGACGGCGCATCTTGGCCTCTTCGAAGGGGATGTGAACCCAGTTGGCCGTGGCGAAGACCGCAAAGGGCACAATCATCATTGGCCAAGTGCCTGCCCATACCGCGATCCCGAGCGTGAGTATAACCAGCCCCAAATACATGGGGTTGCGGGTAAATTGGTAGGGTCCGCTGATAACCAGCTTTTGATTAGTAGGCGACGTCGGGCTCACTTCGGTGCCCTCACGACGGAACAGCAAAATGGCCCAAATGGGCAAAATGCAGGCTGCTACGGCAAGAGCGATTCCGAGCGGCGCGAACGGCAAGCCGGGGATTTTCGGCCAGCCAAGGCGCCAGCTAATTGCCGAGGCGAAAAGAACATATATGAGAGCCCAAATAGGTGGTGGCAGCTTGAGCATCATCGGCGCAACTTAAGGCACTCTTGTAATACATTCGCAATATTGCCACGAAGAGACCTTCTTCGGCAATCAAGCGAGCCGATTTACGCGAAATTCATTCATCGCGCGCTTGTTGTCGCGCATTCTCGATTTTCGGACCAGTTGGCTCAATCTATCTTTCGGCGGCATGGCGCTCATTAGCCGCTTTTGAGGCATGAGCGATAGCTTCCGCATCAATTTCAGCGCTGCATGTATTGTTCCTTTTGATCTGGAATAGAACATCAAAACCCTCGCCCTCGGTATCCAACACGCCAATAAACCAAAGCGGCCAGCCCATCCTGAGATAGACTGCGTCGAGAAAACAGTGTGCATTATCGGCTGGCCCCTCGCCGCAGCGTGACCGCTTTGGGTCATTTTCGACGTTTCGCGCGCTGTGCCCGAACTGATCCGGTGTACCGCAATAACCGGACGTGCGGAGCACACTCAGACACTTCGGAGTTGCGCCACAAGCAGACCTCCAGGCCCGTCAAGCGGCGGGGTCGAACCGGACCACTTGAACAAATCCAACAATCCCACCTTCGTTTGATAAAGCAATCAGTCCGGTCCACCGGATTCCAAGCACACGGTTGTAATATTGGCACTCGGAAATCGCGTCCGGCCAGTTGTCTGATTGGATATCATGGCCACTACCCTCGCCCATCGGGTAAAACTCGAAATACATCTGTGCATCCTTCTTTGCTATCCAAGCTGCAAGATATCTTCGACGATGCTGTCGACGAGCTTGCCCTCCGCGGACGGGTTTAGCGGCCGCACGCCGGAAATGCCACGGGGGCTGATGGCTCCGTGAAATTCGATGTAGGAGGAGCGGCATAAGATTGGGGCCACGCGCCCGTGAAACCGCTCACTGCAAGGTCTTGCGCGTACGCTTCAGCATCGTCGCGTAAAGCTTATCCAAAAGCTCATGGAGTTCGGTAAGCACCTCGCAGGTGTCGGGTGTAGCGGCACCCGTCGCTTCTAGATATTCAAGACCGGCGAGCCACCTCCCAAGGGTTTCGATAAACGCCCTGGAAGCGACCCTAACGTTTCCATCATTGGTCCTCCGAGCATACGCTGTATCAAGCCCGAGCCGTTCACCGGTTTTGATGATCTGCTTCCAGCTTAGCAGCACGCGATTATGAGCACATCAATCAAATGGCTGATTGCTGTGCACCGGCGCCGCGAACTTTTCCGCAACCGGCCTGAAGCGGCAGGACAACGAGTTGATTGTGATCGAAAGTACCGAGGCTGCGGCGGTGTTCAAATACAATTTTGAAGCGCGGTTTGGCAGGGCCGATACACTTTTCAGGGCTACGGGCCAGTGACTTCAAAGCGAATCCGCCGTCGTCCCTGCTATTTCCGCCCGTATGTATTTTCCTGAACCGCATACGCAGGGCGATTTCAGGAAGTCGTCGAAGCGCTTCTTGACGATGGCGTAGCACTCGCACGAAGCCTTTTCGAGGCCGGGACGATCGAGAACTTGCATTTTGCCCCGGCGATAATCGATAAGACCAGTCTTCTGCAGCACCTGCGCCGCAAGTGTCACCGACTTACGATTGACGCCCAACACCTCGGCCAAAAACTCATGCGTGAACGCTAAATCTTCGCTGTCGGCCCTATCATGCATCATGAGGAGCCACCGGCAGATCTTCTGCTGAGTTGTGTGCAGGGCGTTACAGGCGACTGTCTGCTGATCTGAGCCAGCAATGTCTCGGAATAGCTGACAAAAAGATTGCGAATGTGCGCGCTGCGCTCGAATTCCGATCCCAACACTTTGATCGGGACACGAAGCAGGCCGCCCCGAAGTTGCACAAGGCATCGATTGAAAGACGTCTTGCTATACATGGCCGCAAAGAGGCCAAACGCACCTTCCCGCCCGATGTTCGCTGTCTCGATCGCCATCCCGTCCTTGAGAACCGTCAACAACGAGAGGACGGCGCCATCGGGGAAATAGGCGTGATCGAGGACGCCGCCCGCCTCGCAGATGACGTCGCCAAGCCGAACATCGACTCTCTCAAGATAGGGATCGACCCGTGCGCGGCTTTCGCTGTCAAACGCGTTCAACAACCGGTTTTTTGGCACAATAACTGGCTGTCTATTGAGCATGACCGGCACCAAAAGTTCGTACCCGGCTAAAAAAGAAAGCGCCCGCAAGCGGCAAAGGTTGCAGCCAATAACTGGCATTCTCCAGATAAGTGCCAAACGCGTATCATTGATCTCCTGCCGTGACATCAGCCATTCGGCCTAGACAGAGATCTCCCGGATCACCCGCTTATTGAGGTTGAGATTGCCGCGCTGCCGTGATGCTCCGGCACACCAAAACCAGTGACATCGGCGCTCGCGCGCCGGACAATACCGAGTTGGTTGTGATCAAGACGCACCTCTCCCTGAGACCGTCTCAAAGTTGGGGGTGCTATAGAGTTCTGGTCTAAATTGACCGGGGAAATTGCATGAAGTGGCGGATTTTGTTGGAGTTGACGGAAACAACCGGGAGCGTTGAGACTCGCGAAATGGTCACCGGCGACCGGCCGACAAATGTGATTTCCCCCGAGTCCATTGGGCTGAGCTTGGCCGAGAGCAAGTCCATTCTCGCCGCGATAAAGACGCAGCTGGTTCGAGACCGGACATTAGTGCTCGTGATTGAGGCCCTTTGCGCCGCCGTCGCCCCTTACATCTCAACGGGGATTGCCCGGCGATGTGTTCCGTCACGCCTTCGCGGGCCATCTTTTGCAAAATGGCACCGATTTGCGCATTGAGCAGGAATTGCTTGGGCGCGCCGATATTTCAATTACGCAATTCTATACCCACGTGCTCGACGAGCGTATGAAAGCCACGGTGCGCGACTTGCACCCGCTGACCGGCGACTGACGTGCGACCGTGCTCAGTCCATCCATTTTTCCCTGGCCGCATCGGCCACGGTGACAATGGCCACGGGAATGCCCTGGCCGAGCCAGGGAAGTTCCGCGACGGTGCCTTTCGACCGCAACGGCGTCACCGTCACACGCAGAGGTGAACGGCCCGAGCCGCGATGAATTGAAGTTTCTCCGCCGGGACCATTCCGCGCGGGCGCCCTGGGCGTACAGGAGGCGATTAATCCTTGTAAGGCGACCGCGCCGTCGGTGCTATGAAGGCAGCCGCCCTTGCAGGCAAGCCCATCGCCAGAACCGAGCAGCCTCCGCGCCGCCGCATTGGCGAACAGCACCCTCGCGGCGCCATCGACAAGCATCACACTGTATTGCAAGCACTCAAGCCGTTCGGGGGCGGTATCATGGTCGAGATCGCGCATCCGAAGCTCATGATGAATGCGAACGGCGCGGTCGATGTGCGGCAGCGCGGCCTTGAAGACAAGCATCTGCTCGCCAGTTATTTCATCGTTCCCGGGTGCATTGGCGACGGCGATCAATGCCGAGACTCTGTCACCGATGCGCAAATTAGCACTCATCGTCGCTAGCCCGAATTTTGCCGGGCGAAACCATTCATTGAATACGGGGGTAGCTGCGAAGTCCTCTCGCGGGATCAGGCTATCGAGTAAGTATACCTCGCCGGCGGGCCGCGTCGCGCTGAGGCGCCAAACCGGATTATGGAAGGCCCAATATTGTCTATAGATCGCAGTCATGTCCGGATCGGTACGCGGGGCGATCGAAAGATATGTCTGGGCGCGAAAGTCCATTGTGGACACGGTAATGTGTGCCGTCTTCATTTGTCAGCAAGGCTTATCAGGGCCTTCGGCCAAAGAGTGCTGTCGAAACTCGCCTCATAGATCAAATCTATCGAGGCAAGAAGGTCGTCTTCGCTGCCCATTGCAGAAATCCCGAGTATTTTGAAATGAAGTGGAAGAGTTTCGCTTTATCACTATGCTTTAGAGGCGCGGTCGATGTCCAAGGAAACGACCTTGAACGTGGTATTTTGTCTGCGCCAAATTCCGCAAGGAAAACATTCGAACATAAATTTCGAGCTCGTATCGGCGAAATAACAAGCCCTATAGGAAACAAACGCGGCACTGCCGCTCGCGGTTGGCTGCGCGCGACTTGCTTGAGCGGCGGCATGTCGGAACCGCTCATGTTTCGATCTTGTCCTCGTCGGCGGCGTCGAGCAGGAGACGAATAAGTTCAGCTTGCCGGTGGGTTCCGGTCTTCTCAAATATGCTCGAAAGGTGAGATTTGGCTGTGGCGGTGGAGATGCCGCGCCGCCTCGCAGCGGCCGCGCGGCCGTCCCCTTTCAAAATCTCGGCGGCCAGCCTTGCCTCCGCGGCGGTCAGGCCGAAGCGGTGGCGCAGATTAACCTCCTGTCGCCGGCAGTCAACATCGGGGTCACGTACCGTGACGATCGCGACGGGAACTTCGACGCCGATCCAGGGAACGTCCGCGAGCTGGGTCTTGGAGCGAAGCGGAGTCACCGTCACATGGAGGGGCGAACGGGAATGCTCGCGCGGGATTTTAAATTCTCCGCCGGGGCCACCAAGCGACAGACAGGTTTGTGCGCAGGAGGCAATCAGCTTTTGTAAAATTTCGGAGCCGGCGGCGGCGACACGTCCGTTGTCGAGAAATATTCCATCGCCGTTGTCGAGCATTGCCTTTGCGGCGGCGTTCGCGCGAATTACTCTGCCCGAGGCATCGACTAGCAAAGCGCCTTCTTGCAGGCTCTCTAGTCGTTCCACCGCGGCAATCTGCTCGATCTCCAGTTCCCAAAGCCGTCGACTTATTCGCACAGCCCGGGTGAGGTGCCGCAGCACGACTTCGAAAACATGCATCTGCTGAGTGGTCAGGAATTCCTTGTTGGGTGCATTGGAAAAGAAAATCAGGGCTGAAAACTGATCTTCGACCAGCAAATTGGCGCCCGCCGCCGAGAGACCAAGCTGAGCTGGCCGCCAAAATTCATTAAAAAACCGGGTGGCGACGAACTTCGGCATGAGGCTATCAAGGGTATAGATTTCGCCCGTGGGACGAAGAGAAGCTCGCGCCAGAACCGGGAACGCCCAATATTTCTGCCAAGAGGCAAGCAAATCGGGATCGAGCCGCGGCGCGAACGTTGAGACGACATTGGCGCGCCGATCCATCGACAGCATTGCAATCTGCGCCGCGCCCACGGCGTCGGCAAGCGCCATCAAAACGCTCGGCCAAAGATCGCTGTCGAGCGCCGCCTCGTAGATCAAATTGATCAGAGTAATGAGCTCTTTGTGTCGGCTCATGGTACGGCCTAGCGGCTCGAAGCGCTCCACAATGCTCTAGCTCGCGGATCGCGACCCATGGCCGCTCCCTCTTTTTTTGAGGAAAAGCGAGGTGGTATCGAACCGAGGCTAGGACGCAACATTACATGCCCCTTCGTGGTCCGTAAAGCGGCTCTAACCTGCTGGTTCTCCGCTCCCGGATCAGCTGTTCATTCTCTTCATCCGGCATTCACCAGTTGGGCCTGGCCTTGTGTTATTCGCATGCTGCCAGCTTTCCTCACTAACGCAGGCACCATGTCCGGTTGGGGGTCATCATCGATAACCCTGAGCCCAATTTCCACAAAGGGGTGGAAGGCCGCCACTCACTCAAGCGGATGCGGCTGATTGATCACCACATTAGGGCCACGCAGTGGGCCCACGTGCATGGCGCGCCCCGTTCGCTGCTGTTCCTGCATGATTTCCTGCTGTTCGCGGCCGCCGTCTGCGGCGCGCTCGCGGCGTTCGTCTGAGAGCTCGGCCGCCGTCACGTGCCGCCAGCGCGGACATAGATCCCTGAGAAGCTGACATTCAGGCCGCCGCATGCGCCATTGTCCTCGACGGCGAGATAGCGGCCAAAGAGGCGCAGCCGCGCGGCGCAATCGGGCGCGTCCTGACTGGGCGGAAAGCCGGACCGGTCGGGATCATAACCAACCGCCAGAACTTGATCGCGCGGCTTGCCGCTTCCTTCGAGTTCGCCCGTATTAACAGCGCCCTTGCGCGCACGCTCGGGATCGCCGCTGCCCCAGGTCGCCTGGCCTGAAATCTCCACTTCGTCGCCATGGGATTTCAGAACGATCTCGGCTTCGCCGTCGCGCCGCCACTTGCCGTCCCACGCTTGAGCAGAGACAGGCTTGGACGCCACAGTGGTGAGCGCCGCCTTTGGGAGCCAGCCGCTTGTTTCCTCCCCCTTCGGTGACTTGAATGTCGCGCAGACATAGGGACCATCCCGCTCGATCGCGAGGACATCGTCGCCTGGCACGAGGAAAGCCTTCAGTCGGCACGAGTTTTCGGCCGACGGACAGTTTGGTGTTCGCTCGCCTGGGTTGGCGATGAAATTGATCCGCGGCTCCGTCGCCGTGACGCGGGCAAGCGCGATTTCCTCTTTCGCCTCCAGAAGCGTGACGCCTCTGCATTCAACCTGCACCCCAAAGGCGACGTCCGCCAGCAGATCTGCCAGCAGAACAGCGCAGAGCATCGCCATGAGCGTCAGGGTCGGTTTGAGAAATATCATGAGCTCACGCCCTTCACTCGCGGTCCGGCGCCGCCTCTGCTTCCGTCTCTTCTGCCATGACTGTCCCCCATAGAGAAGTTACAGCGGAGGAATAGAAAGGCAACGACCTTCGCCGTGACGGAGATAGGTAATTGCAACACCAGAGAGTCCGAGATAAGTCAGCTTCGACGTTTCGCCCGCGTGCCAGACTGGTCCGGTGTAACTCAACAACCGGAAGTGCGGAGCGCATCCAGATACTTCGGAGTCGCGCCAACAGGCGACATTACGTCCATTCACTCGATCACGTTGTCGGCGCCAACCGAGATCGATGGGGCTCCAAGGACGATGGACCGAACAACAGTTTACTTTATACAAGTGAGTTACTTAGCGTAGGTTGAACCCTCGACTTCGGATTTAGTAGCCCTTTTTGCTGACATGATTGATGTTGCGTTCTCTCGGCACTTTTATGGGTGGTGAGGATCCATGAAGCTTAGCACAAAGCCTGAAAGCGTGATGGAGCGCATTGCGCTCTTGCTCAATTTGGCTCCGCTGCCGCTTGTGGATACACAAATTGCATTTAGCAAGGCTCGCGCGATCATGGCGGCTGCAACGCTGGGCGTGTTTGAGGCACTCGGCCAAGGCGACAAGACGGCCGAGGAAGTCGCCACCTCCTGCCAAACGAATCCAGGCGCAACAAAACGGCTCCTCAATTGTTTGGTCGGCATTGGCTATGCGCGCTGGTTTAACGGCAAATACGGCATGCGACGTGCTCACCGCAAATGGTTGCTGCGCGCCAGTCCGAACTCCGTCGTAGACAAGCTCGCATTTCAGTCCCTCGAATGGGATCTAATGGGAAGGCTTGAGGATTTCGTTCGGAATGGAAGGCCAATCGACTTCCACAGCTCCATGTCGTCTGAGCAGTGGAAGATATACCAGGACGGAATGCGCGATGTCGCGTCTGGTCCAGCAATCGAATTGGCCAAGCGTCTTCCTGTCCCAAAAGTAGCAACCCGCCTATTGGATATAGGTGGCTCCCATGGCCTCTACTCGATCGAATTATGCAGGCGGTACGGCACGCTAAAGAGCACCATCTTGGAGCTGCCCGGCGCAATAGACCGCGCCACCGCTATCGCGGCACGCCACGGCATGGCAGACCGTGTCCAATATCGTTCCGGCAATGCTCTAACCGAAGATTTTGGCCAGGCCGCCTTCGACATCGTTATGATCAATAACGTCGCACACCATTTTACACCTGCGCAGAATTTTGAGCTTGCGAAGAGGGTGGCGCGCGCACTAGCGCCGAGCGGTCTATACAGCGTCGGCGAATTCCTACGCTCTGACAGCCCCGGAGTAGGTGGTGCCGTGGCGGCGACCATGGATCTGTATTTCGCATTGACGAGCGCCTCGGGCACTTGGTCACTCAAGGAGATTACGTCTTGGCAACGCGAAGCTGGCCTTAGACCCCTAAAGCCAATCCAATTTCCGAGCTTACCAGGGTGGGCGGTTGCGCCTGCGACAAAGCCGGGCTAGTTTTACTGTGTCATAAACGCAATCGGGTTGCAGGTCGTCGGGGCGTCGACTGACAGCATGGACATCGCGCGAGGGATTTTGCGAGCGCGACGGTGAGGCGTTTTCTGATCGTCGCGATCGAGTTTTCGACGTGGCGTTCGGGACGGATCGGCGGCGCCTCGGGGTCGATAACCGTCGGGTAGGCGAGGCATCGTGCGCCGCCGGGAGGCTGAGGGGGGAATCGCGTCCCGTTCCGAGATCAGAAAATCCGTAAGCGGCGATGCAGAGCGTGGCATGATGGTGAAAGCCACGCCAACCTCGACCTTCGTAATGGCTCAAGCCGAGTTCACCTTTGAGCTCTTCGTAATCACGTTCGATGCGCCAGCGCAGTTTGGCATAATCGACGAGTGTGGCGAGGGGCGTGTCCTCGGGCAAGGTCGAAAGCCAGTATTTTGTGGGAGCCGCCTCTCCCTTCGGCCATTCGACGAGCAGCCATTCGACCGGATGCGGTGTGGTTCGCTTGTAGTCCCGCGCGGCGAGGTGCACGCGAACGGTGGCGAAGCGGGAAGCAAGCGGCGCGTTCGATCCCTCCCGCCAGGTAACGCTGCGCCATGCCTTTTTGCCTAAGCTCAGAGCCAAGTCTTTGACCGAGACAGGCTTGTGTTCGTCGTCGCGCTGCACATTGCAAGGGCGTCGGCCGCGGCCACTCCACGGCTTGGGAGGCAAAGGCGCCTGACCTGGCGGCCACACGCTGGGCGTCGATTGGATGCCGACGACATAGGGCAGGTTCAGAGCACTGACACCGGCACGGAAGTCACTGTTTGCACCATAGCCCGCATCGGCCAAGACGATACCGGGGGCGACACCCTCCGCATGGGCTGCGCGGATCTGATCGAGCGCGATCTGCGGCTTGGTTTTGAACCTGATATCTTTCGGCACATGTGTCTTTTTCCGCCGTGCCGCATCATTTGCCCATGTCTCCGGCAGATAGAGCCGGTAAGCGATCGGCAGGCTTGCCGAATGATTGGCGATCGACAACGTAACCGCGACTTGACAATTGTCCTGTTTGCCGAGCCGCCCACAATATTGTCGCGCGACGCCGACCGAATGCGTGCCCTTCTTCGTAAAACCGGTGTCATCGACGATCCAGGCTTCGATCCGCCCTTGTCGTTCGATGCCAGGCAAAACCAGCTCGCGGATCTTTTGCAAAACGGCCTCGTCCGACCAGGGCGCCTGGCCGACCAGATGTAAAAGCGATTGATGTTTGGCGGAAACCCGGGCCGGCGCCACGATCGCCGCCATCGGCTCGACGCTCTTGCGTTCGCCCGGCATCAGCAGGCCAACGCAATAATCATTTAAGGGCTCAGCGCGATCGGCGTGGCCGATGACTTCGACGAGAGCCTCGACATAGGACGCAAAACGCGCTTGGCTGGCTTGCCCGGAAAGATCCATATCAACGACCCTCTGTCGGTCAACAAATCACCAAATTACCAGATCAGCGAGCACAGCGAACCCCATCAAATTTCATGACTCAGTAGAACTAGCCGTCCGGCTAGTTTCGGAAGCTCCGAAAATGGTGTGCCACAAAAATTCGACTAAATGACATTGTGAGCGAAGGACGCCCTTCTGTTTGTCAAGCGGCAATTCGCGTGGCGTTGATTTCCTTGCGACGCTGTGTGATGAGCGTGAAGACCTCTCTCGCAAGGTAGCGTTTCAGGGCTCGAATGGCGTCGAGTTTGGAATGCCCTTCTGCTATTCGACGGGCAACGTAATCCTTGGTTCTCTGGTCGGTGCGTAAGCGTCCGATGGCAATGATGTGTAGCGCGCTATTGGCGGCGCGATCTCCGCCGCGGTTGAGCCGATGCCTGACGGTCTTCCCAGACGACGCCGGAACCGGACTGACGCCGCCGACGATGCGACGTGTGCCTCCGGTTACCGCCATTCCCAGCCTCCCCATACCCCTGCATGAATGGCTTCGCCGGGACCGAATGCGCGGACAGGACAGTCACGAGACCATGGAGGTCAGGCCCTTCTCGGGTCACAGGCATCGGCGAGGCAAAGCCTCACCGCAAGGCGTTCCCGGGCGGTCGACAGGTCCAGGGAAAGACACGGCTGGTCGATCGGAGTGCGGGTCAGACCGCACCGGGCGCCTTGCGGCGCCAGCCTACCAGTCGGCCGATCGGTGTTTGAGTCAGGCCGCCCGGAAACTGGCGTTTATCCTCTGACTATCGGTGTTCAATGCCGCCGGACGCCGTCTACGGCGGTCGCCTGCTGCATCAACGTCAACTTCAGCGTCCCCCCTAAATCTTTTTTTGATTTTCTAGCCCATGTCCCTGCAAATTTTGGCTCGTCGCTGAAAACAGAGTTTTTCAACATCGGGTAATAGGGCGGCTGCTCCCCGAAAGTCGATAAGATCGGCTTTCTAATGGGCGTTGAGGTCGCTGACCGCCCACAAGACAGACCGCAATGACGCGCGCGGTCTTGCACATGCGCGGACCGGCTTCTTCAAACCGGTTCATGTGAAGTCCCTCCCTTCACATGCCATCCGCGCTCTCCTCATCGCGCGCAAGAAGCTGGTCGGCCGGACACCTTCTTTGCTCCGCTCGGCTAAGGTCGAGTTCAGACCGGAAAAATGAATTGTAGATGTCCTCGCGCCGACTGGCACGAGGAACGTTATTGTCACTGGGAGAAGAAATCATTGAAGCTTGGCTAGACCCGCCTGCGTAAGCTGGGCTCCCGCCTCGGCGAATGATTGCCTAAGCTGACCATCAGATATTTGAGATGCAGCGCGACCGAACTGCACGCCGGTTACAATCAGATCCTCGCCACTGGCCTGTTCGGGCAGCCAATAGGGACGCGGCCAGCGAAATGGCCACGGGATCGGAGGGCACAATTCGAAATCATCGGCAAACCTGGAGATATAGCCTCCGATGATAATGATACCCTGCCGTTCGACCTGGCTTTGCAAGGCATCGGCGGTCTCCTGAATCAAGGCGGCGCGTTCGACCACTTCTTGAGCGATCGCTGTAAAGAATAAAGTTCTCGGAGGAAGCGGCTGCGGGTTGAGCTCAACCTGAATCCAAGGGTCGAGCTGTGGGCCCGATCGCCAAAGTACTTGCTGCAACGCTCTGCGGATAATTACCCACCAGGGGCCGAACTGCTCTGGATCATCCGGGTTGGGATAACCGGAGATCACTTGCCCGATTATTGAAACCAAAGCTGTCTGAGAAATCGAATATTGTGGTAGTGTGTCTTGTTTCGTCATGACTTCAATCCTTACTTGGATGCCTGGATTGTGTCCGCACCGGTTAGCTGCGGCGGTCGGCTGCTACTTCAACCAATAAGGGGACGCTAACCGTCCATCGTTGTCGCCGCCTCATCAAGGTTGATGAGGCGGCTAAGTTTTTTCGTGATTATTTGGAATGATGCCGCGCTAGGCCGGGTGCGTCAGCCGCGTCGAGGAAATCGCCGTGAGCAGTGCTACAATGTCGACTTGGCGGTTACAGCCAGTCTTTTCTAGAACACCGCGTACCTGGGTGCGGATCGTGTTCGGGGAAATGCCGCCATCAGTTGCGATTTCGTCCACGGTTTTGCCGGAGGCGAGACTGCGGGCGACGCGCGCTTCGGCAGGTGTCAGATCAAACAAGGATTGGACCAATTCGACAGGCGGTGCCTGAGGGAGGGTGACAGGAGTCAAGACGAGTGCAGCGGCACAGCGGACAAAAATGTCGCGGGCCGACAAGCGAATGGGAACGACATGCGCGACCATCATCGCTTCGGCGTCCGTATCGCGGACCGGGAAAGAACGCACGGCGCCGCCCGCCTCATCAATCGCCGCAATCGCGTCCCGTAATAACTGGTCGGCGGCTTTGTCTTTCAGCGACACGTGATCCTGGGCCCGCCACTGAACATAGCCACCGAGGGCCTCGGCCAAAGGGTTGGCGGCAAGGACCTTGCCTTGCTCATTGACAACCAGCGCTTGGAGGCCGAGAGAGGCGAGCGTTTCGCTGGCGATACGCGCCCGCTCGAGTTGCAGCCGCGCCGACAGGAATGCGCTACGAGCGAGATGGGGTCGCAATTCATCGAGCTTTTGCACGAACGCGCGTTCCACCGGTCCGCGTTCGTAAAGACGATTCAAAGCCAGAAAGATTTTTTCGCCGGTCGGCATGGGAAACACCGTACCGGCGCCCCAGCCAAGACCAACCGGGCGCATAAAGTCGCGGTAGATCGGTTCTACTTCCAACTCGTCTGGCGTAAACACATCGTACTCGACCAAAAAGCCAGCGTGGCGAGCGCCGAACAAACGCGCCGCAAATTGTCCACTCCCCAACCAACCTTCGTTCACTGCTCTTTGCGCATGTTCGCGGGCGCCTGGCGATACTGTCCAGTGTGTGCCCGTGCGATTTAAGACGTAAAGCGCTCCTCGAGGTGCATCGATTATTTCACCGAGATCACGCAGAACTCCCGGCCAATGCTCCGGCACGAAGGAACACTCATAAATTCGGTCAATGAGTTCTGGGTCCATGGATCGTTTCGCCGATTTGTTGTTGAACGCGCGCAACCACTCTTTGGATCACCTTAGCATAAGCGAGCGATGGGCTGTCCGTCCTGGGGTTGCTATTGACTCGCCAACGCCCGACGAGATCGACGGCATGCGCAAGGATGGTTACGGCGGCTGGTTTTGATTGGATTTTTGGCGCCCACCGCGCCTTGCCATCAAGGTGCCAAAACACACACCCCAAGACGCCAAGCATGTTTAATTGTTTCTTAAGAAGGCACCAAATGGTGCCAGCTTTTTTGTAGAGATTGCCGCGATGAACGAGTGGTCGAATCAACAGACACTGGCGGTTTTCCTGGCCGCATGCGCCGTCATCATCATAATAGGGGCATGGTTATGAGCTGCGCCAGGCGCGCACCGCACAGTCATAGGTGCACGTCAGTTCAGGAGGGGCGCCCTCTTGAAAGATACTTCGCCGGAAACTTGAGCGCGGGGGGCACTGTACGCATGCCTTGAAATTGCAAAGAACCTGACCAATTCGTTTGTCCCCGCCGCAGAATCGCACAGTTGATGGAGACAAGCCATGACGAACGCGATTTCACAAAATGTACTCGAGGAAATCCTTAAGGCGTATGCCGCAGGGGAGCAGCTGCCAAGCCCTGAGGCAATCCGCGAGCTAGCTGGCGCTGCCGCCAAGTCGGAGCAAGCGGTCATAAACGAGTACGCTCAAGTGTATCGCTCGGCTAACGGCGAAAGTGACCCCTGGGCGCCGCCACAAATCCTATAGGGATCTCAATGGCGCTTGACGCCGTCGCGCCCGTCCTTGGTGTGAAAGCGCCTCCAATCATGACCCCGTCCGTGCGGTGTGTATCCCATTGATTAATCATGCTAATCGCCTAGTT
>CAVWLO010000003.1:0-1233890 GCA_963755985.1 uncultured Acidimicrobiaceae bacterium | reverse complement strand
AGGCAGTCGCCGGGTTGAGTCGAGCTTCGGCAGACCAGGGCTCCGCCGCGGTGCATCTCCCTCGCCCTTGAGCTCGAGAACATCGCCGCGGAGACCTACATAAAGGACACGGTGCTGGCTCAGTCGGCATCCAACAAGGCGCTCTTCGCGTCGATCATGGGCATCGAGGCGCAGCACGTGAGCGTGCTCCTCGCCGTCCAGGCCCTCTTGATGGCGGGCGCCCCCCAGCTGATCTCGCTGGCACCCGGTACTGCCGCCTCCCTGCCGGCAGCGGCCGGTTCCGTCGGTTTCCCCAACGCCTTTTACAAGACCAACGTGGCCGCCCCGGCCAACCAAGGAGCCGTGAAGTGAGCAAGCGCCGGACGTTCGAGGGTTCCGAGAAGGAACTGCGCACCATGACCTGGGATCTCGACGAGCTCCACCACGACGTGGGCATGCCGGCCACTGCCGAGGGCATCGCCAACATGATGGACTCCATGGGAGGAAGCCCGCGCCGCACCAGCCGGAGGACTTTCCTCTTGGGAGTTGGCGCCGCAGCCGCCGGCAGTGCCGCCATGCTGGTCGTGCGCTCGGACCCGGCCACGGCGCAATCGGCGCTTCACACACTGTCGTCCTTCGACGGTACCCGCGCCGCACCCTTTCCGCCCTCAGGGCTCGAGGGTGATCTGGCCGTGGCCGCAGTTGGCCGCCAGCCTCGAGAACCTCGCCGTCTTTGCCTACTCGGCCGGGCTCTCCGCTGCGTCAGCGGGCAAGCTGGGGACGGTTCCCGCCGGCTGTCGCCACCTTCGCCACAACGGTCAAGGGCCAGCACACGCAGCACGCGGACGCATGGAACGGTGTCCTCAAGTCCAATGGCAAGTCGGCCGTCACCGTGACCAACCCGAAGCTGACCCCGACCGTCCAGGCCGACTTCGCCAAGGTGACTGACGTTACCGCTCGGCGAGCTGGCCGTGACGCTCGAGAACATCGCCGCTCAGACCTACCAGGCGGAGACCTCGATGCTGAAGACCAAGGCGGCCATCGGGCTGTCCTCGTCGATTCAACCGGTGGAGATGCAACACATCGCCATCTTGTACTACGTGCTCGGGATGTACCCTGGTGCGCAGACTTCGTCAGGCACGCCGCTGGCATTCAATCCGACCTCGATGGCGGCCTGAGCGCGGGAACCTCCAACCTGCGCCGGCGCGAGTCTCCCCTATTCACCGCCGGTGCAGGTTTCCCACCAGCACCCCCTCACATCTACCGCTCTCGAAAGGAGCCTTCCATGATCGCCTCGATCGCAGGTCCCGACTCGCTCATCATCCTCTTGGTGGTAGTAGTCGTGCTGTTTGGCGGTACCCAGCTTCCCAAGCTCGCCCGTTCCATCGGCCAGGCCAAGACCGAGCTCAAGCGGGCAACCGAAGAACACCCCGAGCCCGTGGCCGTGGTCACCCCCGTCCCGGTTAGCACCCCGGTCCAGGTGGTCACGGTGCCCGCCCCGCCTACGACGGTCACGGCCCCTGCTGACCATCTCGTCTCCTAGTGCGACAACCCAGCAACGGAGGTCTGGCATGACCAAACACGTGGAACATACGTCCGATGTCTCGGCAACCGGCCGTCAGTCGCCACCGTCTACTCGGCCCAGGGCTCGAGTCCACCGGAAGATCGGGATGGTCGGGTTGCGCTCATCGGCGTGGCCGTCCTGGCCGGCGCCTGCAGGTCCGGCGCCGCGAGCTCTAGCTCTAGCACCACGACGGGCTCGGTGGGTCGAGCTCGGGAGGCGGTTCGCCATCGACCGGCGGATCGGCGACCATCACCATCCAGAATTTCAGCTTTTCGCCGGCCAAGATCACGGTAACCCCGGGCGAGAAGGTCACCGTGACCAACAAGGACTCGGTGGCCCACACGGTGACCGCCAACGACAAGAAGTTCAATACCGGTGACATCGCCGCGGGTAAGACGGTGACGTTCACCGCCCCCAGCTCGCCCGGCAGTTACCCGTACATCTGCACCATTCATCAATACATGACCGGCATGCTCACCGTGAAGGGTTGAGCGAACATGTTCTCACTCGATCCGGCCAAACTGCTGCTTATCGCCGTCGTGGCCCTCGTCGTCCTCGGCCCCGACAAGCTCCCCGCCGCCGCTCGGAAGATCTCCTCCCTCCTGAAGGACCTGCAGAAGATGCGGGCTTCGTTGGAGACCGAAGCCAGGAAGTTCACCGGGGACCTTCCCTTTAGCGACGAGCTGAGGAGTGCCCGGGACGCCATCGGCACGGTGACTGCTGTCACCGATCCGCGTCAGGCCCTCTACCGGGCGGCCGGTCTCTCGAGCTGCACGGCGGGACAGAGCGCGAACAGTCCGACCAGGGTACCGATGCCGTGATCGTCTCCGGCTCCATCGACGTCTCGTTCCGGGAGACCCCCCGGAGCAGCGGCACCGACTCGTCCCACGACGCTCCCCTGGTGGGCACGAGCACATTTGCGACGGTCTCTGCCGGTTCGTCACCGATGCCGCATCCGTCGACCGGGACCTGTCACAGAACTAGCGCCGTCGTTCCGGCGTGAACCACTCCCATCATGGCCCTCCACCTCCCCCGGTCGACCGAGCCGGTCGGGACATCCCCTCGACACCGCCTACCGGCATGCCCTTGCTCGGGCACCTGACCGAGCTGCGAAACCGGCTGCTCATTTCGGTGGCCGCGGTCATCGTCGGGGCCATCATCGTGTTCGCGCTGTTCGATCACGTGCTGGGTACCTTGCTCACTCCCTACTGCCACACGGTGGCGGCGGGTCACTCCTGCAACCTCTACGTGACCGGACCCCTCGACGGTCTCTCGATCCGGGTCAAGATCGCCGCCTACGGCGGGATCGTGCTGATGTCTCCGCTCCTGCTTTGGCAGTTGTGGCGTTTCATCGCCCCGGGTCTGAATCCCGGGGAAAAGCGCTACGCCTACCCGTTCGTGGCCTCCTCCCTCGTGCTCTTTTTGGGCGGAGCTGGGGTCGCTTATGCCGTATTCCCCACACGCTTCGGTTCCTGGAAACCATCGGGGGACCCTCGCTGCAGCAGATCTACAGTCCGAGCAGCTATATCGGCTTGCTGCTGTTGATGATGGCTGCGTTCGGCATCACCTTCGAGCTCCCCGTTCTGCTGGTCTTCCTGCAGATCGCCGGGGTGGTCACGCCCCAGCGTCTCTCTTCGTGGCGCCGATGGGCGATTGTGGGGCTCGTCGCCTTCGCCGGAGTCATCACGCCGAGCTCGGACCCCTTCTCGATGTTGGCATTGGCCGTACCGCTGCTTTTGTTCTATGAGCTCTCATTGTGGTGGGACGCCTGATCCTCCGATCACGGGCAACCACCCCATGAGCGTCGGGTTGGGAGCCCGATCTCCGCTCAGGCCCAGGCTCGAGGTCTCGGCCCTGGCCACGGACCCACGTGGCAAGACCGACCAGTGGACCAGCCGGCTGATCGGTCGACGGGGGCTCCAGGTCGCCCTCGGATGGCTGTGGCTCCTGGACGCCCTGTTGCAGCTGGAGGCGCCGAACTTCGCGCGGGACTTTCCCCTCGGTCATCTGGCCCAGTCCGCCATGGGGGCACCGGGATGGGAGAACCGAGCAATCTTCTCGAGCATCAGCCCGTTCGTGACCCATTGGCCCTGGTGGAACCTGGCATCGGCGCTGCTTCAGGGCACGATTGGCATTGCCCTCATTGTTGGGTATCGAGTCCGCGGGGCATTGTTCGTCTCCATTGTGTGGTCGGCGGCCATCTGGCTGATCGGAGAGGGACTGGGCATGTTGCCGACCGGTTTCGCCATGGCCGTCTTCGGAGCTCCGGGAGCGGCCGTCATATACGGAGCGTTGGCTGGTCTGGCTTGGCCGGCCAAACACGATCGGCTCGTCCGACGACGTGGGCAGGCGCCCATGGGTAGCCTGCTGGTCGATCTACTGGATCGGAGCTGCCGCCCTCCAGCTGCCCTTGGTCTATGCGAGCGGCCAGGTCTTCCGAGCGGGCTTTCAGGAATCCTCGAGTGGGCAGCGGGCGTTCCTGGCCCGGGCCTCCACGGCGTGGCCGATCTAGTCCTCCGCCATCCGGCCGCAACGGCCGTGGTTCTCGGCCTGGTGGAGCTGTCGGTCGCGGTGGGCTGGTGGCTCGACGGCCGCCACCCCCGAGTTTGGCTGGGACTGGGCATCGGGATCTCGGTGGCCTTCTGGGTCGTCGGGCAAGGGCTCGGTGGAGTGCTGAACTGGGGTGCCACCGATGCCGGCACTGCACCGTTGGTCATCTTGTTGGCCCTGGTCGCCTGGCCTCGTCGGTCTTCCCAACCGCACAACCGACCGGTTGCGGTAGTTGCGCCTCGGCTCCCGGTCACCTCGCGTCCATCCAATTCCTCTCCGGCTCCGAACTAGTGATATGAGCCAAACCCAACCACTGGAGACTCGCGGAACGGATGCTCGGGCATCGGGCGTACGGGGACGGATGGTTAGCCTCACAGGGTCGCCGGGGCCGATCGTCAGTGGAATGGCGTGGATCGGTGCTGTTCTGTTGGTGCTGTCGGCGGTCATCCATCTCCATCTGTGGTCACAGAGCTATCAGCACATCCCCACGATCGGGCCGCTCTTTCTGATCCAGGGCATCGCCGGCATCGTCCTGGCCGTCCTGGTCGCAGTATTCCGGCGGCTGGTGGTGCTGGCCGGGGCCGCACTCTTCGCCATCGGCACCATCGGTGGCCTGCTGCTCTCGGTGTACGTCGGCCTGTTCGGCTTTCAGGACAGCCTCAGCGCTCCCTACGCCACGACATCACTGATCGTCGAGGCAGTGGCCTTCATGGTCCTGGCCGGGGCGGCCGCGTTGACGCTGATCCTGCACCGGGAGGTCCTTGTCCACGGAAGGCCTTGAAGGGTGTCATGACAGTGTCGGCCCATTTTCCCTGGTGAGAGGACCTCCACCCGATCCGATGAATAACGTCTCCCGCTGTGGCCAGAATTAATCGATGGTCATTCGAGTCATCGCTTTGCTCAGCCGACAGCTCTTCCGGCTCCTTCTCCTCTGCTGTCGGACCAGTCGGTCAAAGGACATCGAGTTATTGGTCCTCCGCCAAGAAGTAGCCATCCTCCGCCGTCAGGTGAACCGTCCAAAGGTGAAGCCCGAGGAACGCATGGTGCTCGCGGTGCTGCAGCGACTCCGCCCGGTGTGGGAACGCACCTCGTCGCTGGTAACGCCAGACACGCTGCGACGTTGGCATCGAGAGCTCATCCGACGGAAATGGACTCAACCCCATCGAGTGACCCCAAAAAGGGCGGTGTCCCAACAGACCCAGCTACTGGTATGGCGCCTGTCCAAGGAGAATCCCTTGTGGGGCTACCAGCGCATCCAAGGTGAGCTGCTCAAGGTGGGAATCGAGATCTCGGCATCGAGCATCCGCCGGGTCATCGCCCCGAAGCGAAGGCCTGGTCCCAAACGTGACACCTGGAGCAAGTTCATGCGAACCCAGGCGGCATCGATCGTCGCTTGTGACCTCTTCACCGTCGAGACGGTACGCCTGAAAACCCTCCATGTCCTATTCTTCATCGATCTCCACACCCGAAGGGTCCTGATAGGCGGGGTCACTGACGGTGCGACCAACGTGAAGTGGTGTACCCAGATCGCCCGCAACCTGTCAGAGGAGCGAGAGTCCCGATCGACGCCGTTGCGTTTCCTCGTCCACGACCGAGACCATCGATTCGGAGAGCCATTCGACGAAGTGTTCAAAGCAGAGGGTGTGGAGATCATTCGCACCCCGTGGCGAGCCCCGAAAGCAAATGCCTATGCCGAGCGCTTCGTCCGAACAGTTCGCACCGAGTGCCTCGACAGGATCTTCATCCTCGGCGAACGTCATCTCGAGTCGGTGTTGAAGACCTACATCAATCACTACAACCGGGAGCGACCCCACCGAGGACTCGACCTGCGAATACCCGAGGGCGGACCGCCGCTCGGCATCGCAGAAGCCACTGGGCCGATCGTGCGCCGCGATCGCCTCGGTGGCCTTATCCATGAATACCACCGGAAGGCTGCGTAAGCCTTTCCACGAGTACCGCAATGCGGTGCTCTGACACGGCGCCAATCGGAGTTCAGGGGTCTATCGAAGCGCGCCCCGTCTCCTTTGAGTCACCACGACGGAGCCATTCCCTTATTTCGAGTACATACTCGTGAGGTCATTTTGCGCGCGGTCAGTGACCGATTATCGGATGACACCCTTCAGGTGCAAATGTGGTGCGCCGTCCCCTTGGCACGCGCCACGAGGGGCCCTTTTCGGCCCCTCGCAAGCCCCTGACCTGGTACTTCGCTTGGAGCGGACGACGGGATTCGAACCCGCGACCCCAACCTTGGCAAGGTTGTGCTCTACCAGCTGAGCCACGTCCGCGTGAGGAGAACACTGTAGCAGCCAGGCTCTCCCCCACCCGGACTGGAGCAAAGGACCCTGCTAGCCCTGAACATCCCCGTGCCACCACGGCACCGGTCGGTCCCGCCGGTCCGCCTCCTTCACCAGGGCGTCGAGCGAGTCCCGGAGGCCGGCAGCCACGACGCCTACGTCGGGCACCAGGTCCCAGCAGGCGTTGATCCCGGCGTACATGGCCCCTGAATACGAGAATACGGTGATGTTGACCCCCACCCCCTCGATGACCGGGCCCAACGGGTACATGGCCACGAGACGGCTCCCGGCTAGGTAGAGGGGCACGTCTGGACCCGGGATGTTCGAGACGATCGCGTTGAACATCGGCGGCAGATGGTCGAAGGCCCGGAGGTTGCTCACCAACCTCGAGGCCCGCGTGGCGATGGCCGGGGCCAGCGACTGGGCCCATCCGGTGAACAGATCAGAGCCGACCACTGTCTGTTGCACCTTGGCCGCCGCCGCTCCCTCACTGATCAGCCGGAGCCGGGCCGCCGGGTCCTCGACGCTCGTCGCCAACGAGACCAGCATGGCCGACAGCCGATTCCCCAGCGACCCTCGTTCCTCGTCGATGCGCACCGACACCGGGACCATGGCCACGAGCGACGAGCTCAACGGTTCGCCCCGGTCACGAAAGAAGTCCCGGAGCGTCCCAGCCACCATGGCCAGGACCACGTCGTTGGCCGTGCTGCCCAACACGTCACTCACCCGCTTGACGTCGGCCAGCGGTACCTCGGTGAAGGCCACCCGGCGATGGGGTGAGATGGCCCGGTTGATCGATGTCCTCGGGGCTTCGAAGGGGGCGGGAGGCAGTGCCGCCGGGATCGACCGGTTGTGACTGGTCAGCCTCCGTATCGACTGCACCGTCCGGCCGACGGTCTGCGCGGCGACGCCGGTCTGGCCCACCACGTTGCCGATGATGCTTCGAACCTGGTCGATCTCGCCGGGAGCGGGATCGGGCGCCCAGGCATCGGTCGGTGCGAACGCCGGTCGGCCCTCCTCGGACAGGTCCAGGAAGTTGGCCAGGATCTCGGCACCCGAGACCCCGTCGATGATGGCGTGATGGACCTTGGTCACCATGGCCACGTGCCCGTGCTCCAGCCCTTCCACCACGGTGAACTCCCACAGTGGGCGATGACGGTCGAGGGGCCGGCCCACCAGTTCCCCGACTAGCGCAGCCAGTTCGTCGGGCCCACCAGGATGGGGCAGGCTCACTCGGCGCACGTGGTAATCGAGGTCGAAGTCGGGGTCGTCGACCAGCGAGGGGTGCTGCAGCCCGAATGGCACTGCCCACAGACGTTGCCGGAACGGGACGACCAGGTGCACCCGCTCGGCCACGGCTTCCCTGATCCGCCGGAACGTGACTCCGGGTTGTGCCCCCGATGCGTCGAGGACCAGTACCCCGGCAATGTGCAGGTGGGTGGTGGGCGACTCGATGGCCAGGAATGCTCCGTCGAGACCCTGCATCCGCCGCATGGTCACCGCCGATCGCCGACCCTAGCGACCCGTCGACCCGAAGCCGCCGAGGCCGCGCTGGCTCGGCGGCAGCTCGGCCACTTCGACGAAGGCCGCCGTGTCCACCCGTTGGATCACCAGTTGGGCGATGCGGTCCCCGCGCTGCACCTCATAGGTATGTTCGGGATCGGTGTTGACCAGGAGTACGGCCAGCTCGTCGCGGTAGCCCGAATCGATCAGCCCCGGCGTGTTCAGACAGGTCACCCCGTGGCGCATGGCTAGCCCGCTCCGGGGCTGGATGAACCCGGCGTACCCGACCGGTATGGCCAGCGCGATGCCGGTCGGCACCACCGCCCGCCCGCCTCTTGGAGCAAGGGTCACCCCCGTCCGGGCCACCAGGTCGGCCCCGGCGTCCCCGGCGGTGGCGTAGCCGGGCAGCGGAAGACCGGGGTCGAGCCGGATCACCGGCAGTTCCAGGGAGCCCCCGGGGCCCTCCATCGGCTCAACCACGTCCACCTGCCCTGACAAAGTCGCTCCTCATGTGTCGCTTCCCCGTTGACGCTACTGCGACGGCCAACCCGTGTCCCGAGTGTGACGGTCACGGAGGCCCGGGCCAGGCACAGGGCCACGTGCCACTTGGAGTGGGCGAACACACCCGATAGCGTCCCCTTTCGTGCTCGTGTGGATGGACCTGGAGATGACCGGCCTCGACCCGGGGCGCCACGTCATCGTCGAGATCGCCACCCTGGTCACCGACGACGACCTGACCATCGTGGCCGAGGGCCCTGACCTGGTCGTGGCCACGCCGGCGGCGAAGCTGGCCGAGATGGACGACTTCGTCCGGAAGATGCACACCTCGAGCGGCCTGTTGAAAGAGATCAAGGCGTCGACCCTCGCGTTGGCCGACGCCGGGGCGGCCACGCTGGCCTTCATCCAAGAGCACGTGCCCAAGGCCCGAACGGTGCCGCTGGCCGGCAATTCGATCGGGACCGACCGCCGCTTCCTGGCCGCCTACCTGCCCGCGATCGAGGAGTACCTCCACTACCGATCGGTCGACGTGTCCACCGTGAAGGAGCTGTGCCGCCGGTGGTACCCCGATGTCGTCCGTTCGGCCCCGGCCAAGGCGGGCGACCACCGAGCCATGGGCGATATCAAAGAGAGCGTGGCCGAGCTGGCCTACTACCGGGCCACCATGTTCCGACCGGCCACGGGGGCGCCGGCGACGACTGAAGCCGCGGGCCCGGCCGTGACCACCCAACCGGACGAGCCAGAAGGAGAGCCATGACCGAGACCGCCGAGCAGCCCGCGCCCGATCCCGCCCCCATGACCCTCACCCAGGCCACGGCCACGCTGACCGCTCCCGGACAGCTCTTCGAGATGGACGAGCTGGAGATCCGGGGCGTGCCCACGCGCATCTGGAAGCAGGCCCCGAACAGTCTGCGTACCGTGCTCGAGCTCTCGGCCGCCCATGGCGACAGGGACTTCATCGTCTACGAGGACGAGCGGATCACCTTCGCCCAGCACTTCGCCATGGCCTCCGCACTGGCCCGGCAGCTAGAGGAGCGGTTCGGGGTATACAAGGGCGACCGGGTGGCCATCGCCATGCGCAATCTCCCCGAGTGGATCATCGCCTTTTGGGCCTCGGCCGTGACCGGAGCCGTGGTGGTGCCGTTGAACGCCTGGTGGACCGGGCCCGAGCTGGCCTACGGGCTGCGCGACTCGGGCACCTCGGTGGTCTTCGTTGATGAGGAGCGCGCCGCCCGGCTCCGTCCCCACCTGGGCGAGCTGCCCGACCTGGGCGCCATGGTGGTGGCCTCGGAGACGAGGGACGCGGGCGTCTCCGCCCGCTCCGACCCGACCCCCGATGTGGAGGTGCCCGAGCGGATCACCGTGGCCGCCTTCGCCGATGCCATGGGCGAGACCGACAGCGAGCGAGGGCTCCCCGAGGTCGACCTCCATCCTGATGACGACGCCACCATCTTCTACACCTCGGGTACCACCGGAAAGCCCAAAGGAGCAGTGGGCACCCATCGCAACACCTGCTCCAACCTCATGAACCTGTTCTTCATCGCCAGCCAGGGCCAGCTCCGCCACAGCGGGTCCCCGGGCGACGTCGGATCGGGCAGGCAGAACGCCAACCTCTTGTCGGTACCGCTCTTCCACGCCACCGGCTGCCACGCCGTGCTCATCACCAACACTGCGGCCGGCGGGAAGCTGGTGATGATGCACCACTTCGACCCCGAGCGGGCCCTCGAGCTCATCGAGCGGGAAAAGGTCAGCCTCTTCGGCGGGGTTCCCGCCATGGTCATGCAGATCATCGATTCGCCCGACTTCGCCCAGCGCGATACCTCGTCGGTGCGGAGCATCTCCTACGGCGGGGCCCCGGCCCCCCCGGACCTGGTCCGCCGGATCAAAGAGCACTTTCCGGTCGGCTCGCCCTCCAACGGGTACGGGCTGACCGAGACGTCGGCCATGAGCACCATGAACTCCGGTGACGACTACGTCCGCAAGCCCGACAGCGTCGGTCGCCCGGTTCCGGTGTGCGATGTCGCCGTCGTCCCCGACGACTATCGGGGGACCGAGCCCCCCCTCGGCCAGGCCCCCGACCCCGACCGGACCGGCGAGCTGTGGATCAAGGGCCCGAACGTCGTGCGCGGCTACTGGCACCGAGAGGAGGACACGGCCCGGGCCTTCACTGCCGGCTGGCTCCACACCGGCGACGTAGCCCGCATCGACGAGGAGGGCTACGTCCACATCGTGGACCGGACCAAGGACATGATCATCCGCGGCGGCGAGAACGTCTACTGCGTAGAGGTGGAGGCGGCGCTCTACGAACACCCGGCGGTGGCCGACTGCGCGGTCATCGGGGTGCCCCATCCCGTGCTGGGCGAAGAGGTCGGGGCGGTGGTCGTGCTCCACCCCGGCCGCGAGGTGGGTGCCGACGAGCTGTCCCGCTTCGTCGGCGAGCGATTGGCCGCCTTCAACGTGCCCACCCGCTACTGGTTCCGGAGCCAGCAACTGCCCCGCAACCCGGCCGGCAAGGTGCTGAAGCGCGAGCTCCGCGACGAGCTCTTGGGCGACAAGTCCACCGCGGCCAGCCCGTAGCGGCGCTTCTGGAGCTCAACCGCCGGCGAGTGCGGTCCGGGTGGCGTCGACGTCTCTGTGCATCTGGGTCACCAGGTCGTCGACCGAGTCGAAGCGCAGCTCGTCGCGACGGACCCGGTCCACGAACGAGACCCTGGCCTCCTCACCGTAGAGGTCGCCGTCGAAGTCCAACAGGAAGGCCTCGACCAGGAGGCGGCCCGCGTCCCCGTAGAAGGTCGGGCGGGTGCCGACCGAGATCGCCGCGGCCCACCGGGTGCCGTCGGGTCGCTCGTACCAACCGGCGTAGACGCCGACCGCAGGGATGGCGATCCCGGCCGGGACCGCCACGTTGGCCGTGGGGAACCCGAGGTCGGCTCCGCCCCGGGCGTCGCCGTGCACGACCACGCCCCGCACCTGGTGGGGACGACCCAACAAGAGGGCCGCATCGGCCACCCGGCCCTCGGCCACCAGCGAACGGATGCGGGTGGACGAGATGGACGCGGTCCCGAGCCCGGCGTCGCCCGCCGTGGTCAGGGATATCCCCTCGACGGTGAAGCCGCCGTCGACACCCATCTCCTTCAAGAGGGCCACGTTGCCCTTCCGCCCGTGCCCGAAGTGGAAGTCCTCCCCCACCACGACCAGCCTGGAGGACAGCCCACCGATGAGGACCTCGGAGACGAAGTCCTCGGCCGACTCGTTGGCCCGCTCCTCGTCGAAGGGGACCACCACCGTCCGGTCGACCTCGGCTGCAGCCAGCAGCTCGAGCTTCTGGGCCAGGTCGCAGAGCAGCAAGGGCGCCGAATCGGGCCGCACCACGGTGGCCGGGTGACGGTCGAAGGTGACCACCACCGTGGCCAGGCCTCGCTGCTCGGCCCGGGCCCGCAGGTCGGCCAACAGGGCCTGGTGCCCGATGTGGACGCCGTCGTAGGCGCCGATGGTGACCGCCGATCCTCCAGCGGGGGGCACGCTCGCGGTCGGGTCGGTGACGATCTCCATCAGGGCTCGAGGCTACCGGTCAGGCGGCCGGCCGCCGGGAACAGCCTCATCCCGCCGCCGTCAGCACCACGGCAGGCCGGATGCGGTCGGTGTCGGTCGCCTCGTAGACGGCCAGCAGCGCTCCACCGTGATCGACCAGGCCCCACGGCCCGTCCCCGCTCACCCCGACCGGTATCCGGTCGAGGGCCAGGCCCCGGGTGATCAGCTTGGCCACCTCGGTGGTCACCTCGACCTGCTCGACGTCCCGGAGGCCCTGGGCCGGGGTGAGGACCACGGCCGGGCTCAGCTCGGCGACGGTACGGGCGTCATCGGCGGAGAAGGAGCCGATCCGGGTGCGGCGGAGGTTGCGGAGGTGGGCACCCCCGCCCAAGAGGGCCCCGACATCCGCGGCCAGCGATCGCACGTAGGTCCCCGAGGAGCACTCGACCTCGATGCGGTACACGCCGCTGCTCGCCGTCGGCTGCACCTCGAGACGGTGGACGGTGACCGGGCGGGGGGCTCGCTCCACCTCGATGCCCTGGCGGGCCAGGGTGTGCAACCGCTTCCCGTCCACCTTGACCGCCGAGACCATGGGTGGGACCTGCTCGATCTCGCCGACCAGCCCGGCGGCCGCCGCCCGGACCTGGGCCAGGGTGACGGCGCTCATGTCCCAGGTCGCCACGATCTCCCCGGAGGCGTCGAGCGTGGTGGTCGCCGTGCCCAGCACGACCTCGGCCTCGTAGGTCTTGGGCAAGGCGGTGAGGAAACGGAGCAGCCGGGTCATGCGGCCGAGGCCCACCAAGAGCACGCCGGTGGCGTCGGGGTCGAGGGTGCCGGCGTGTCCCACCCGGCGCTGCCCGAAGATCCGGCGGCACCGGGCCACGACGTCATGCGACGTCCACTGGGGCTCCTTGTCCACCACCACCAGGCCGGTCAGGCCGTCGGCGCTCACCGGTCCGGCTGGTCCTCGTCGGCGGTGGCGTCGCGTCGCTGCTCGAGCTGGCGGAGCCGGCGCAACACGTCCTCCACCCGGTCGCCGGCGACGACGGCCGGGTCGAGCTCGAAGGCCAGCAGCGGCGTCCGCTTCATCCGCACCTGGCTCCCCATCGAGCGCTGGAGGGCCACCCGCCGATCGGCCAGGGCCGCCGCCGCGTCATCGGACATCGAGCTCAGGTACACGCGGGCCGTACGTAGGTCGGGTGCCGTGTCCACCGCGGTGATGGTCACCAGGCGTAGTCGTTCGTCGGCATCGGCCAATCGCTCGAGCTCCTCGGCCAGGATCTGACGGAGGACCTGGTTGACCCGGAGCGACCTCGCGTACGGGGCCGTACCTCGGTTGTCATGGCGGCGACCAGGCATCAGCTTCTCCGGTCCGGGCCCCGGGGCCCGGCTCGATGGTCCCCCGGAACCGGGTCAGGTCCGGGGGATCTCGCGCTCTTCGTAGGTCTCGATCACGTCGCCCTGCTTCAGGTCCTGGTAGTCGGAGAGTCCGATACCGCACTCGAAGCCGGCGGACACCTCGCGAGCATCGTCCTTGAAGCGGCGCAGGGACGTAATCGAGCCCTTCCAGATGACCACGCCCTCGCGGAGGAAGCGCACCTTGGACCCGCGGGTGATGACACCCTCTCGGACGTAGCACCCGGCGATGGCCCCGATCCTCGGCACCCGGAAGACCTCGCGGACCTCGGCCTCACCGGTGACCACCTCCTCGAAGACGGGAGCGAGCAAGCCGAGCATGGCCGCCTGGATGTCCTCGAGCAGGTTGTAGATGATCTCGTAGGTCCGGATCTCGACGTTGGACTTCTCCGCTTGCTCGCGGGCCCGACGGTCGGGTCGGACGTTGAAGCCGATGATGGTGGCGTTCGAGGCCTGAGCCGTCTGCACGTCGTTCTCGGTGATCCCGCCCACGCCCCGTTGCACGAAGCTGAGCTTGACGTCGTCGCGCTCGAGCTTCCGCAGGCTCTCGGTGATCGCCTCCAACGAGCCCTGGACGTCGGCCTTGAGGATGATGTTCAACGTGGCTGTCTCGCCCCGTTGGATCTGCTCGAAGAGATCCTCCAACTTGGCTCCGCCCAGCGCCGAAGCGGCCGCCGGCACGTGCCCGGCCACCCGGTAGCGGTGGGCCCGGGCCTCGCCGATGGTGCGGGCCTGGGACAGCTCGGGAGCCACGCGGAGCTCGTCGCCGGCGTTGGGCGGCTCCGAGAACCCGAGCACCTGCACGGGGGTCGACGGGGGGGCCTCTTTGATCTGGTCGCCGTGGTCGTCGACCAGGGCCTTGACCTTCCCCCACGCCGCCCCGGCCACGATGGGGTCGCCGACACGAAGCGTGCCCCGCTCCACGATGACCGAGGCCACCGGGCCGCGGCCCACCTCGAGCTCGGCCTCGATGACGAACCCGCGTGCCGGACCCTCGGGGCTGGCCACCAGCTCCTCGATCTCAGCGACCAGGAGGATCTGCTCCAACAGGTCGTCGATGCCGAGGCTCTGGAGGGCGGAGACCTCCACGGTGATGGTGTCGCCGCCCCAGGCCTCGGGGACCAGTCCTTGCTCCGAGAGCTGCTGCAGCACCCGGTTGGGATCGGCCTCCTCCCGGTCGATCTTGTTGACGGCCACGATGATCGGCACCTCGGCCGCCCTGGCGTGGTTGATGGCCTCGATGGTCTGCGGCATCACGCCGTCGTCGGCCGCCACCACCAGGACCACGATGTCGGTGACCTCGGCCCCGCGGGCTCGCATGGCGGTGAACGCCTCGTGGCCCGGGGTGTCGATGAAGGTGATGGCGCTGCCGTTGTAGTCGACCTGGTACGCACCGATGTGCTGGGTGATCCCGCCGGCCTCGCCGGCCACCACGTTGGCCGACCGGATGCGGTCGAGCAGGAGCGTCTTGCCGTGGTCGACGTGGCCCATGACCGTGACCACGGGCGGCCGGGGGCGCAGATCGGCCTCGTCCTCTTCTTCCTCGTCGTCGTCGAAGAACTTGGCCAACAGCTCGGCCTCCCGCTCCTCGCCCGGGTCGACCAGCCGGACGTTCGCACCCAGTTCGGCCGCGAACAACTCGATCATGTCGTCGGTCAGTGACTGGGTGGCGGTGACCATCTCGCCTTGGAGGAGGAGGAAGCGGATCACGTCTCCCGCCGACCGGTTCAGCTTGGGGCCGAGGTCGCGGGCGGTGGAGCCGCGCTCCACGATGACCTCGGTGTCGGGCACCGGGGCGGTCGAGGGCGTGTAGGCGGTGAGCTGGGTCGGCTCCAGCTCTTCGAGATTCCGACGCCGGCGGCGTGGCCGGCGCTGGTTGGGGCGGCCTCGTCCCATGCCCGGTCCACCGCGGCCGGGCGGACCGCCGGGGCCACCGCCGGGCCCTCCGGGGCCACCGGGACGACCGCCGGTGAAGCCACCACCGCCCCCGGGTCGGGCGCCGAATCCGCCGCCGCCACTACCACCGGGGCGTCCGGCTCCTCCGCCACCGGGACGGCCGGCATAGCCGCCGCCGGTCGGGCGGCCGCTCGGACCACCCGGGCCGGGACGGCCGGCTCCCGGAGGGGTGCGCCGGCCACCCGCGCCGGGGGGTGGCGGGATCGGTCGACCGCTGACCGATCGGGGTGGACCGCCCGGTGGGGGCGGAACGGGCCGGCCCGATTGGCTGGTGGGCGGCCGGGCCGGCCCCGACGAGGGCGGGGCCGGTGGGGTGGGAGCCGATGCAGCCGGCGCCGGTGGGGCGGGAGCCGATGCAGCCGGCGCGGCCGGTGTCGCCGTCTCACGCGGGGCCGGTGGTGCAGGAGCCGCCGGGGGCGTCTGGGCCGGTGGTGCGGCTGGAGATGCTGGGGCTACCGCCGGCGCGGCCGGGGCCGATGCCGCGGGAGCCGGAGCCGCCGGAGGCGCTGCGGGCGGGGCCTGTGGGGCCGGAGCCGGAGGCGCTGCGGCCGGGGCCTGTGGGGCCGGAGCGGGTGCCGGTGCCGGGGTGGGGCGTTGGGCGGGGCGGGGCGGGGCCGCCGGTGCGGGCCGGGGTGCAGCGGGAGCCGCCGCCGGGCCGGAGCGCACCAGAGCAGGACCGGTCGATGCGGGCAGTTCGGATGAGGGTCGACTGGTGACGAGGCGGGCACCGGAGCGCTTGATGGGTGTGGACGACCCACCGCGGTCCTCGGGAAGATCGGTGGCCGCCACGCCAGGAGCCGGCGTCGAGGCCGGCGGGTTCTCCCCGTCGGGCGTGGACGGAGCGGGAGCGGGCTTCTCGGTGGTGGCGGCGACCTTCTTGGCCGCTGCCTTCTTCGTGGCCTTGGCCGGCGCGGCAGGCTCTTCTGGCTGCACCGGACGGCGCAGGCCCTCGCGGTCGGCCTTTCGGCGGGCGCGGTCTGCCTGCGCGTCCTCGATGGACGAAGAATGGCTCTTGACCCCCATCCCGAGAGAGAGGCAGAGGTCAAGGGCCTCTTTGTTGGTCAGACCGAGCTCATGGGCCAGCTCGTAGACGCGGATCTTCTTGGGCAACGGCTCCTACTGTCCTTCGTTCACTTCGCATTCGTCGACTCGCACATGCGAACCTCTATCCTCGCACATCACAGGGCCGGGTCCTCCTTCGGCCCGGCTCAGGGCGGTTCGCAGCCTTTCGACCTGGTCTGGAGCAACCGGGCCGCGAACGGCCCGGGCCAACGCCCCGCCACGCAGGGCACGCTCCATGCACGAGGTCGACGACCGGCACAACCAGGCACCTCGACCAGGTGCGTCCCGTCCCACGACCACTTCGCCGTCGGGGAGACGGGTCATCCGCACCAGCTGGTCCGGCGTCGCTGTGCGCCGGCAGCCGATGCAGGTCCGGATGGGGGCTATGCCGGATTCTCCCCGGTCAGCGCCCCAGCGCCCGATGCCGGATTGGCCACCGGGGCCGGTTCGGCGGCCGGTGACGGTTCCGGTGCTACGGCCGGCTCGCCCGGGGTGGCCCCGTCGGCACCGGCGTCTCCGACAGCACCCACAGCTCCATCGGCGCCCTCGGCCCCCTCCGACCATTGCGAGGCCGAGAGGGCCTCGCCGCCCTCGGCGGGCTGCCAGACCATCTCGCCCGCGTCGTTTTGGACCCACTCGCCCTGGGCCCACTCCTCGCCGCCGTACCCGGCCTCCTCCTCGGCCAGCTGCGTCTCGCTCTTGATGTCGATCCGCCATCCGGTGAGGCGGGCGGCCAGGCGGGCGTTCTGCCCCTCCTTCCCGATGGCCAGGGACAGCTGGTAGTCGCTGACGATGACCGTGGCCGTGCCCGTCTCGTCGTCCAGGCGGACCTCGCGTACCCGGGCCGGGGCCAAGGCGCTCTGGATGAGCTCGACCGGGTCGTCCGAGTACGGGACGACGTCCACCCGCTCCCCCCGGAGCTCGTTGGTCACCATGCGGACGCGGGATCCCCGGGCGCCCACGCAGGCGCCCACCGGGTCGACGTTCGGATCGTTGGACCATACGGCGATCTTGGTGCGATGCCCGGGCTCCCGGGCCGCCGCCTTGATCTCGACCGCGCCCGAGGAGATCTCGGGCACCTCGAGCTCGAACAGCCGCTTGATCAGACCGGGATGGCTCCGGCTGACCACGATCTGGGGTCCCTTGGTCGTCTTGCGGACCTCGACGATGTAGGCCTTCAAACGGGCGCCGTGCTCGTAGCGCTCATAGGAGACCTGCTCGGCCTGGGGCAGCAATGCCTCCACCTTCCCCAGGTCGAGGAGGGTGTAGCGGTTGTCGGTCTGCTGGACGATCCCGGTGACGATGTCGCCCTCGCGGCCGGCGTACTCCTCGTACTTGAGATCCCGCTCCACTTCGCGGATGCGCTGGAGGATGACCTGCTTGGCCGTTTGGGCCGCGATCCGGCCGAAGTCGTCCGGCGTGTCGTCCCACTCGCGGGTGACGTTGCCGTCCTCGTCGAGCTCCTGTCCGTAGACGCGGATCTCGCCCGACTCGGGGTCGATGGTGACCACCGCCTCCTCGGCCGCCTCGGGGGTGCGCTTGTAGGCCGCCACCAGGGCGTTGGCCAGGGCGTCGAGAAGTGCCTCGACCGAGATCCCTTTATCGCGAGCAATCTGACCGAGGGCATCGAGGAACTCGAAGTTCGTCTTGCTCATGGCGTGGTGACCTGCTTCCTCTTCTGCGCGGTTCCGGCAGCCTTTTGCTTCGGGCTGTTCTTGGCCTTCGCTTTCGGTGTGTTCTTGGCCCCGGCGGTGGGGCGCGGGGCGGGGCCCCATGCAAAGACAGTCCGGGCCCGGTCGATGTCGGCGTAGCCCAGCCGGCGGTCTCCCGCCGCTCCGCCCTCGATCCGCAGCACCAGGCCCTGGTCGTCGGAGCCCACCAGCGTCCCGGTCAGGCGACGATCGCCCTCGACCTGGGGGCGGGTCTTGACGCTGACCTTCTCCCCGATGGCGCGGGCGAAATGGTCGGGGGTCCGCAGGGTCCGCTCGACACCGGGGCTCGAGACCTCGAGGGTGTAGTGCCCGGGGAAGGGGTCGTGCTCGTCGAGGAGGTTCGACACCGCCCGATTGGCCTGGGTGAGCGCCTCCAGGTCGACCCCGCCCTCCCGGTCGACGGTGACCAGCACCACACCCGACCGGACCTCGACGTCGATCAGCTCCAGAGCAGAATCGGCCAGGACCGGCGCAAGGAGAGCGAACAGTTCTTCAGCCATCTGTGTCTCTCCTCTCTTCGGGTCGGTAGGGTCGTCATTGTCTCGTCCATGCCTGCCGGTCGGAGGGAATGACCACGGAAAACAAAAGCGTGGGCTGTCCGCCCACGCCTTGCCAGCGTCACTCCACTTCAACCGAACGGCAGGGGTACAGTATATCAGGACCGCCCGTTTTCTGTCTCCCTGGTCGGAGGGGTTTTGGGCTCTGTTTGCGGTTCGATCCCGGTCGTTTCCACGCTGACCGGCCAGTTGGTCGCCGATGGAATTAGTGGCCGTCCCGCCGGTGCTGGCCCAGCTGCCCGAGGACCGCATCGATGGCAACGTCGCGCTCTGCCCCGGTCGAGCGGGTGCGCCACTCCACCACCCCGCGGGCCAGGCCTTTCGAGCCAACCACCACGTGTACGGGCAGGCCCAAGAGATCAGCGTCGGCGAACTTGACACCGGGCGACACGTCGCGGTCGTCATAGAGCACGGCTACGCCGGCGTCGGAGAGTTCCTGGTAGAGCCGGTCGGCCGCCTCGGCGACCTCGGGCGACCGGCCCGCCCCGAGGGCCAAGAGGTGGACGTCGAAGGGCGCGACCGCGGCCGGCCAGGCCAGGCCCTTGTCGTCGTGGAACTCCTCGGCCATGACGGCCAGCAACCGGCTCACCCCCATGCCGAAGCAACCCATGGAAAAGGGCACCTCGGTGCCACCCTCGTCGACCACGGTGGCACCGGGCATGACGTCGGAGTACTTGGTCCCCAGCTGGAATGTGTGGCCGGCCTCCACCGAGCGCACCAGCTCCACCGGCTCCCCGCACCGGGGGCAGGGGTCGCCGGTGGTCACCTCGACGAAGGATCCCCACCGGTCGACGGCGAAGTCCCGACCCAGGACGACCCCGGAGGCGTGGTGGTCGGCCCGGTTGGCGCCGGTGATCCAGCTGCCGGGCCGGCGGACGCCGAGGTCGGCGACCACCGAGACGCCGTCGCCCTGGTGGCCCATCGGGCCGAGGAACCCCTTCACCAGGCTGGGGTGGGCGGCGAAGTCGGCCGCCTCGAAGAGCCGCCAGCCCGACGGGAGCCGCGCCTCACGGTCCCCTGGGACGAGCAGGAGGGCAGGCGCACCGGTGTCATCGAGGACGGCGAGGCTCTTCAATACGTCCCCGGCGGCGACGCCGCGGTCAGCGAAGTGCTCGACCACGCCGTCCACGCTGGTGCGGCCGGGGGTGTGGTGCTCGGCCACCGGCGGGGGGTCCGCCGGTGGGGCCTGCTCGCCGGCCGCCAGGCCCGGCCCACCCCGCTCGGCCGCCTCGACGTTGGCCGCGTAGTGGCACGAGGGGCAGCGCACGAAGAAGTCCTCGCCCACGGCGGAGGGAACCATGAACTCGTGGTTGACGTCCCCGCCGATCGCACCCGACTCGGCCTCGACCGGGGTGGCGTTCAGGCCCAGCCGCTCGAAGATCCGCACGTAGGCGTCATAGACCACCTGGTAGGAGGCCTGCATGGCCTCCTTGTCCACGTCGAACGAATAGGCGTCGCACATGATCAGCTCGCGGGTGCGCAGCAGCCCGAAGCGGGGCCGGGCCTCGTCCCGGAACTTCACCTGGACCTGGTAGATGGTGAGGGGCAGCTGTCGATAGGAATCGACCTCAGCGCCCACGGTGGTGGTGGCCACCTCCTCGTGGGTGGGACCGAGCACGAAGGTGCCACCCCGGCCGTCGACGGTGAAGGCGGGCAGGGCGTCGCTGCCGAACAGCTCGGCCCGTCCGCTCTGCTGCCAGAGCTCCAGGGGATGCAGGGCGGGGAGGAGGACCTCCTGGCTTCCGGCCCGGTCGAGCTCCTCCCTGACCACCTTCTCGATGTTGTGGAGCACCCGGAGGCCGAGCGGCAGGAAGGTGTACACCCCCGAGGCGAGCCGCCGGATGTAGCCGCCCCGGACCAGCAGCTGGTGGCTGGCCACCTCGGCGTCGGCCGGCGCCTGGCGAAGGGTGCGGAGCAGGAGCCGGGACATGCGCATGGTCGGCGAGCCTACCGCCGCCGCGTACCGACCCCGCTCGGTGAACGCCTCCGGGGGAGGGCGGCCGATCAGCCCTCGTCGCCGTACTTCTTCCGGATGAGGTCGACCTTGGTCTCCGAGGCGTTGGCATCGGTTCCCTTGGCCTCGAGTAGGGCTCGGCGGTCGGCCTCGGCCTCGGCCTCGGCGCCGGCGTCGGCTTGGGCCAGCCGGGCCTCGACCCCCTCGGCCACCAACTGCTCGGCCTCGGCCACCAGAGCCGAGACCATCTCGGCCTCGGGGACGACGCGGATGATCTTGCCCTTGATGAACAGGTGTCCTCGTCGCTTGCCGGCGGCGATGCCGAGGTCGGCCTCTCGGGCCTCACCCGGGCCGTTCACCACGCAGCCCATGACGGCCACCTGGATGGGGAGGTTGCGGTTCTCCAAGGCCTCCTGGGCCGCCTTGGCCACCGCGATGACGTCGATCTCGGCCCGGCCACAGCTCGGGCAGGCGATGAGGTCGAGGCCCTTGCGCTCCCGAAGGCCCAACGCCTCGAGCAGTTGGCGCCCGGCCCTCGCCTCTTCGACCGGATCAGCGGTGAGCGAGTAGCGGATGGTGTCGCCGATGCCCTCGGCCAGCAAGGTGGCGATCCCGGCGGTGCCCTTCAGCAATCCGGCCGGTGGCGGCCCCGCCTCGGTCACCCCCAGATGGAGCGGATGATCGAAGGTCTCCGACGCCAGCCGGTAGGACTCGATCATCAGGGGCACCGACGAGGCCTTGACCGAGATCTTCACGTCCTCGAAGCCGACTTCGGCGAAGTAGGCCAGTTCCATCCGGGCCGACTCCACCAGCGCCTCGGGGGTGGCCCCCCCGAATTTCTTGTACAGGTCGGGGTGGAGCGACCCGGCGTTCACGCCGATCCGGATGGGTACGCCGCGGTCCTTGGCCTCCGAGGCCACCTGCTTGATCTCATGGGCCTTGCGGAGGTTTCCGGGGTTGAGGCGGAGACCCTGCACGCCGGCTTCGAGCGCGGCGAGGGCCATCTCGTGGTGGAAGTGGATGTCGGCGATGATGGGTACCGGCGATCGGGGGATGATCCGGGCCAGGCCCTCGGCTGCCGCCTCCTCGTTGCAGGTACAACGGACGATGTCGGCCCCGGCCGCGGCCAGAGCGTAGATCTGGGTGAGCGTGCCCTCGGCGTCGGCCGTCTTGGTGGTGGTCATCGACTGCACGGTGACAGGAGCACCGCCGCCGACGGCCACGGAGCCGACGTGGATCTGGCGGGTCGGGCGACGCTCGGTCGTGGTCCAGGCGGTTCGTCCCATGCACGCATGCTACCGGCGCCCGGCGCCTTGACTTCGGCACGGCCCCACTGCCGGCCCTACTCGCGTGCCGGCCACACCCCGCCGGCCGGCCGAGGGTCCCGACCCCTCATCACGGTGCCTATGCGGCGCGAAAGGTGACGGGCAGGCTGGTCGGGGACCGGAAGATCATGCCGCGGATGTGAGGATCGCCGTCGTCCCGATCCAGCGCGACGTCGGCCAACCGGTCGAGGACCACGTTGAGGGCCACCCGGGTCTCCAGCCGGGCCAGGTGCATGCCCAGGCACACGTGGGGGCCGGCGGCAAAGGAGATGTGCGGGACGGGCGGACGGAAGATGTCGAAGGCTTCGGCGTTGTCCCATCGGGTCTCGTCATGGTTGGCCGAGCCCATGCAGACCCCGACCGTGGCCCCCTCGGGGATGACCTTGCCCCCCAGTTCGACGTCGGCGGTGGCGAAACGGGCCACGTTGGTCAGGGGGGTCTCCCGCCGGAGCCCCTCCTCGATGGCCTGGGGCACGAGTGACCGGTCCCGGCGGACGGCGGCCAGCTGGTCGGGGTGGGTGAGCAGGAGGTACAACAGGTTTCCCGACGACCGGTAGGTGGTCTCGACGCCGGCGGGCAACAAGAGGCGGAGAAAGGACACGATGGCCTCGTCGGTCAGCTTCTCCCCGTCCACCTCGGCGGTCACCAGGTCGTTGATCACGTCATCGGTCGGCTTCGACCGGCGGGCGTCGATCTGGGCCTGGAAGTACTCCTGGAGGGCCAGCGAGGCGTTGAACCCGGTCTCCATGTCGCCGGCGATGCCGATGAGCTGCATCGAGAGGCGTTTGAACATGTCGAGGTCGTCGGCCGGCAGCCCCAGGATCCGGACGATGACCCGGACCGGGAACTCGAAGGTCAGCGCCCGGACCAGGTCGGCCCGACCCTCCTCGATCACCTCGTCGATGAGCTGATGGCACACCGGGGCGATGAACTCGGGCTCCCACCGCTGCAGGGACCGCTCCTTGAACACGTTGGCCACCAGGTTGCGGTGCTCGCGGTGGGGCGTACCCATCATGCCCAGGATGGTCGGCCCCATGACCAAGCCGATCGTCTCGTTGTACCCCTCGGAGCTGAAGTGCTTCGCGTCTCGGAACACCCGGGAGACGTCCCCGTAGCGGAAGACGGCCCACTCCTCGTCGGGGATGAACTCGGGGGGCACATTCGAGTGGTCCATGAGCGTGCCCCGCCAGACCGGGTCATGCTTCCGCTTCTCTGCGAACTCGGGGTAGGGGTCGCGGGTGTTGCCGGCCAGGGCGTCCATCGCCTCGAACGGGTTGTGCTCCGCCTCGGTGGACTTCGCGTCGGCGTCCATGGCGGACCTCCTGGAATCGCGCCATTGCTCAGCAACTGATGGTGCCCAGCAACGGCTGGTGCTCAGCAACGGCTGGATCTGATGTGACAAACTGTACATATTCGTTCCATATGTAGCAAACCAGAGAAACAGTACATGTACACCGACATCGTGAAGATGGTTGGCCGGCGGAACCGGGCCGATCGTCACGGGGCCAGCCCTGACGGGCCCTCGAGCGGGGGCCAACGAGAGGCCGTCGTCCATGACCGGCACTGAGGAGCGCATCCTCCAGGCTGCGCTGCGCGTCGTGAGCCGCCGGGGCGTCCGGTACCTGTCGATGGCCGAGGTCAGCGAAGCGGCCGAGGTGTCACGCACCACTCTCTACCGGTACTTCGCCACCAAGGAGAACCTGCTCGACGGAGTGGCCGCCTACGACTGGCAACGGTTCTCGAAGGGGCTGGACAAGGCGTTGGCCGGGGCCTCCTCCGGCTCCGAGCGGACGCGTGTCCTCCTCGACTACGCCGTTGGCTACATCAACGACCACCCGGCCCGGGAGCTCACCGAATCGGAGCCCGGCTTCGTCATCGACTACCTGCGGACCATGTTGCCGGCGGTGGAGGCGATGCTGGTCTGCCACCTGGAGGAGGAGCTGGCGGCCGCTCCGCCGGTGGTGGCGGGAGCGCTGAGCGCCCAACAGCTGGTGGACATCATGGTGCGCCTCCTGACCACCGGCTGGGTGCTGCCCGCCCGGGACCGGTCGCACCTGGTGGCCACCATGGACTGGCTGCTCCACGCCTCGCCCCCGGCCCCCTGAGCGGGAGCCCTCGGTTAGGGCCGGTCGAGACGCGGCCGCGCCGTCGCCGGTCGGATTCAGCCGAACGGGTTGGCCATGGGGTGGGCCAGGTCGACCACCAGCGCCGTGACCACGAGCACGGCCAAGAAGGCCAGCAGCACATAGGCGAAGGGCATCATCTTGGCCACATCGGCGTGGTACATGGGGCCGCCCCGCCGGGTGCGGATCTTCTCGTAGATGGCGATGACCACGTGGCCACCGTCCAACGGGAGCATGGGGAACAGGTTGAACACGCCGAAGAAGATATTGATGGTGATGAGGACCAGCAACAGGTTCCCGATCCCGGACTGGGCCGCCTGGTCGGCGGTCCGGACCACGCCGACGATCGACTGGACCCGGGTCCCATTGGCCGTGGCCTGGTTGGCCGCCTGGGCGCTGGTGGCCTGGTCGAATCGGCTGACCACCTGACTGGGCGAGAAGATGTGGACCACACCGAGGACCGACTGCCAGGTGACCCGGCCCAGGTCGACCGCCGAGGTGCCCACGGCATGCACAGGGTTGGCGGTGGCCGTCGGGTTGCCGAGGTTCACGCCGATCACACCGTCGGGGGCGCTTCCGGTCGGGGGCGGCGCCCCTGCCTCGTGCACGGTGTGCCCGTCGGCAGGGGTCACCGTCAGGTCGACGTGACGGCCACCCCGGTCGACGACCAGCGACACCGGCCGCCCGGGGCTGTCCTTGATCGCCCGGACCAGGACCTCGACATTGCCCCCGACTTGCTTCCCGTTGACCGAGACGACGACGTCCCCTGCCTGTATGCCGCCGGCCCGGGCCGGGCTGGCCACTCCGGTGAGGGGGGTGAAGCCCGCTATCTCGGTCTGGTTGTTGTTGGCCACACCGACGAAGGCCAGCAGCCCCCACAAAAGAAGGAAGGCCATGATGAAGTGCATGGCCGACCCGGCCACCGCCACCAACAGTCGGTAGCGGAATGGCTGGTTGCGGTAGGCACGGGGTTCGTCTTCGGGGTCGACCTCCTCGAGGTTGGTCATCCCGGGGATCTTCACGTAGCCGCCGGCGGGGATGGCCTTGATGCCGTACTCGGTCTCCCCTCGCCTGATCGACCACAGCCGGGGGCCGAAGCCCACGAAGTACTCGGTCACCTTCATGCCGCCCCGCTTGGCCGCCATCAGGTGGCCCAGCTCGTGGACCATGACCATGACCAAGATGGCGACGATCACGATCAACAGGTCGGCGGCGCCGGTGAGGATGGCCAGGGCCACGATGGCGGCCACGACCACCAGGAGCTCCAGAGCGGACCGGCGGGGCGACTTCACCCGTTCGGGGGTGGCGCCCTCGCCGGGGCCGCCGGTCCTCCGGTCGTCCAGCGGAGGGTTCGGGGGAAGCGGCGGGGCGGTCGACTCCCGCGCCCGCGGTGGCGCGTCCGAGGTTGTGCTCACGCCGCCTGTTCCCGACCGGCTACCACCCGCTCGGCCGTTCGGCGGGCGTTGGCATCGGCCTCGAGCACGTCATCCACGGTGAGGCTGCCCGATCCGGGGGCCTCGTAGGCGTCGAGGGTGCCGAGGGCGACGTCGGCGATGGTCGACCAACCGATGCGGCCGTCGAGAAATGCGGCCACCGCGACCTCGTTGGCCGCGTTCAGCCAGGCCGGGGCGAGCTCGCCATGGCGGCCGGCCCGGTAGGCCAGGTCGAGGCAGGGAAACGCCGAACGGTCGGGTTCCTCGAACTCGAGCAGCGACAGCGCCTTCCAGTCGATGGACCCGAAGGGCACCGGCAGCCGTTCCGGGTAGGCCAGGGCGTAGCCGATGGGAAGCCGCATGTCGGGGAGCGACAGTTGGGCCATGACCGCTCCGTCGCTGTATTCGACCATGGAATGGATGATGGACTGGGGGTGGACTACAACGTCGATCTGGTCGAAGGGGATGTCGAAGAGCTCGTGGGCCTCGATGACCTCGAGCCCCTTGTTCATCAGGGTCGAGGAGTCCACCGTGATCTTCGGGCCCATCGACCAGGTCGGGTGGGCCAGGGCCTCCTCCACCCGGACTGCGGCCAGCTCGTCCCGGGTCCGGCCCCGGAACGGCCCACCCGACGCCGTGACCAACAAGCGGGCCACCTCGGCGGCCCTCCCGGACCGGAGGCACTGGTGCAGGGCGCAGTGCTCAGAGTCCACCGGGATGATCTCGGCCCCGGGCACCTGCCGGGCCTGACGCACCACCGGCGCACCGGCGATGATCGACTCCTTGTTGGCCAGGGCCAATCGGCGGCCGGCGTTGAGGGCGGCCAGCGTCACGGTGAGCCCGGCGAAGCCGACCACCCCGTTCACGGCCACCTCTGCCACCGTGGCGATGTGGGCCAGCCCCTCGGTTCCGGTCACCACCTCGATGTCAGGGGGAGGGAGCGGGCCAGCTCTCCGGCCCGCGAAGCATCGCCGATGGCAACGAACTCGGGCCGGAGGCGGCGGGCCTGGTCGGCCAGGAGCTCGACCGATCGCTGGGCACCGATGGCCACGACCGAGAACCGATTGGGGCAGGCGTCCACCACATCGATGGCCTGAGTCCCGATCGACCCGGTGGAGCCGATCAGACTGACACTCGTCGTAGGTGGCACCTCCCTAGCCTGCCCGACTTTCAACCGATGTTGAGGGCGCGGACCAAGTAGTAGGTGGCAGGCAGGACAAAGAGCAGCGCGTCGACCCGGTCGAGCACCCCTCCGTGGCCGGGGAGGAGGGTTCCCATGTCCTTGATGTGGAGGTCCCGCTTGAGGAGGGACTCGGCCAGGTCGCCAATCGGGGCGACAACCGCCACCATCAGGCCGAGCAGCGCCGCCTTGGCTGGGGTCCAGGGGTGGATGGCGCCGACCAGCGCGGCCGACACCACCACCGAGAGCACCAGTCCGCCCAGCCAGCCTTCCCACGTCTTGTTGGGGCTGACGGACGGAGCCAAGGGATGGCGACCGAGCCACCCACCCACGACGAGGCCGCCGACGTCGTTGGCCACGGTGGCGATGATCGCCCCGAGGAGGAAGGCAATACCGTGGCGGTTCGGGAAGTTCGAGGGGGCGAGCAGCAGCGCGGCGAACGATCCCAGCAGCGAGATCCAGCCCACGGTGAGGAACGTCGCTGCCGTACCGGCCACCGGTGCCCCGCGTTCGACCCCCAAGAGGTACCAGAGGAAGGTGAATACGGCGATGAGCGCCAGCACGAGCGGGACGGCGGCCGTCCCCTTGGTGTAGGCGGCGATCATGAGCGCCACCGTCCCGACCAGGCCGAGCAGGGTGGCCGGGTGATAGCCGGCGCGACGCAAGGCCCCGAAGCACTCACCGGCGGCGAAGGTCACCACCACGATGCACAAGGCCAGCGCAGGCACGGTCCCCAGTGCGAAGAGCACGAGGGTGATGACGGCCACGGCCAACCCGGTGGCGATGCGCACGCCCGCGTTGGCCTCCTCGCCCGTCGCGCCCCCGGTCGGTGGCTCCATGGCTATCCCGGGAAGGCTCGAGTCGTCCCGGGCCCGCAGGGGGCGGAAGCTCCGTCGGGCCGGCGGGCCACCTTCGGAGTCGTCGAACCATTGCTCGCCGCCCGGCGACCCCGGGCCTGCGGCCTCGGGCTGGTCGTCGACCGGGACGCCGGGTCGGGCACCCGCCGCGCTGTCCTCGTAGCCGGTGGACGTGGTGCCGGCCGAACCGGACGGAGCGGCCGCCGATCGATCGGCGGCGGCCAGCCCGGCAACACCGCCGCGACGGAGACCGACGCCGGGCACATCGGTCACCGAGGCGCCCGGAGGCTCGGCGGCCAGCGCCTCGGCGCCCGGGTCGCCCACCGCTCCTTCGGGTCGCCGGGCGCGCAGCCGGCCGGCTCGTTCTCCGGCCCGGCGCAGCATGCCGTAGCGAGCCGGAGCCGGCGCCTCCTCCATCGGCCCGAACCGATCGAAACCCCCATCGTCGGGCTCGGCCTGCGGATCGGGGTCGGTGCCCCCACGTGCCCCACGCCCGACGGCCGGAACCACTTCGGTGACCGGGTCGATGGTCGAATACGGCGTCGGCCCGGCCGGTGCCTTCGGGTCGGAGGCCCGGCTCCTCTCGTCATCGTTGTCGTAGTCGAAGTCGCCCTGGACCGGCGTCCCGCTCTCCCGTGGGTCGAGGAGCGGTTCGCCGCTCAACCTGACTGAAGGTACTGGTGCCGTGTCCAACGGCAGGTCGAACTCCCACGGGCGCCGGACCGGGTCGGGGGCATCGTTCTCGTCGAGCGAGCCCAGCGCCGTCTCCTCGTTGGCGTAGAGGTCAGGGTCGAACTGGTCGTCGTGGGCGGTCCAGTCGCTGTGCTCCTCCCGCCAGGTCGGGCCCGAACGGCTCCTCCAGTCGTCGCCGTCCTCGTTGTCGCGGGCCAGGACGGGCGGGACCTGGCCGGTCGGCGGCTCGGTCCAGTGCGGAAGGGCCGAGACATCGGGGGAGGGGGCCTCTTCGACCGGGCCGAACGGCTCGTGTGCCTCCTCCGCCGGGGGTGGGCCGGGCTCGTCGAAGAGGGGTGGTGGCGGCTGCGACGACCAGGGCACCGACCAGGGAGCTGAATCCGTCGCCTCGGCCGGCTCCTCGGGTTCGAGATGCTCCTGGCGCCAATCATCCCCCAACGGCCGTACCGGGCTGGGAGGGGTGCCCGTACCTGCCGGCCGGACCGCCCCTCCCGGTTGGACCGTGTCCCCCGGTTGGATGGGGTCGGCACGGACGGCCGGGACCTTTCCCGTGGCTTCGCCCGCGGTCTCGGCCCCCACGATCCTCACGCGATCGCTCTTGGGGCCGGTCGTGTGGAGCGATTCGGCCTCGGTGGTCTCGTTCTGCAGGTCGTCGCGGTCGTCCACGTCGTATTTCCTCCCGAACAGCGGCCAAGCGCCGCCGATCGTGTCAGATCTCGAGGAGCTCCTGCTCCTTGTGGGCCAGGAGCCGGTCGATCGCAGCCACCTGGTCGTGCGTGACCCGGTCGAGGTCCTTTTCCACCCGCTCGAGCTCGTCGCTCGAGATATCACCGTCCTTCTCCAGGGCATCGAGCTCGTGGCGCGCCGCCCGACGAAGGTTGCGGACGGTAACCCGTCCGTCCTCTGCCTTCTGCTTCACCACCTTGACGAGGTCCTTCCGGCGTTCCTCGGTGGGGACGGGGAATCCGAGCCGGATCACGTTCCCGTCGTTCGACGGCTGGATTCCCAGGTCAGAGCCCTGGAGTGCCTTCTCGATCGCACCGAGCGATCCCTTGTCATAGGGGGAGATGATCAACAGCCGAGCTTCGGGGACACTGAAGCCGGCCAGCTGGCGCAGCTCGGTCTCGGTCCCGTAGTAGTCGATCTTCAGGTGCTCGACCAGGGCCGGGGTGGCCCGGCCCGTCCGCACCGATCCGAACTCGGCTTGGGTGTGGTCGACCGCCTTTTCCATACGCTCCCGCGCTTCGGCCACCACCAGGGCCGTGAGGTCGTCATCCATCGACAGACCAGCGTAGCGATGATGATCGCCCCGTACCCTTTCGGGGCCCCCAGCTGGGGATTCGGCCCGACGGAGCCGGGCTCACCGGACCAGGGTCCCGATGGGCTCGCCGCCCAGGGCCTTCATGATATTCCCCGGTCCCATCAGGTCGAAGACCAAGATGGGGAGCCCGTTGTCCTTGCAGAAGGTGATGGCGGTCAGGTCCATGACCCGGAGGTCCTTCGAGACCACCTCCATGAACGACACCTCGTCGTAGCGGGTGGCGGTGGGATCGAGCTTGGGGTCGGCGGTGTAGACACCGTCGACCCCGCCGTGGGTGCCCTTGCACAGCAGCTCGGCCTCAATCTCGGCGGCGCGCAACGCGGCCGAGGTATCGGTGGTGAAGAAGGGGTTGCCCATCCCGGCGGCGAAGACCACGATCCGGCCCTTCTCCAGGTGCCGGATGGCCCGTCGGCGGATATAGGGCTCCGCCACCTCGGCCATCTGCACGGCCGAAAGCACTCGGGTGGGCTGGTCGTGGTGCTCCAGGGCGTCCTGGAGGGCCAGGGCATTGATCACCGTGCCCAACATGCCCATCGTGTCCGAGGTGGCGCGGTCCATTCCCGCGCCAGCGCCGGTGGTGCCCCGCCAGATGTTCCCCCCACCCACCATCACGGCCAGCTCCAGGTCAAGCTCGCCCCGGGCCCGGGCGATCTCGGCGGCGATCCGCTCCACCACCGAGGCATCGATGGTCTCGTCGGAGGCGGAGGAAGCGAGCGCCTCCCCCGACATCTTCAAGACGATGCGCCGCCGGTCCCCCACCGCCTCGTCCCTCAGTCGCCGATGACGACCTGGGCGAACCTGGTCACCACGGCCGGGCCCAGCAGTTTGGCGATGGTCTGCTTCTCGTCCTTGATGTAGGCCTGGTCGACCAGGACGCGGTTCTTGTACCAGCCGTTGAGCCGACCTTCGATGATCTTGGGCAGGGCTGCGTCCGGCTTGCCCTCGTTGCGGGCGATCTCTTCGACGGTGGCCCGCTCGGCCTCCACCTCGGCCGCCGGTACCTCGTCCCGAGTGATATATCCAGGCCGGGTAAAGGCGATATGGGCGGCGATGTCGTGGGCCAGGGCTTCGTCACCGCCCTTGACGGCGACGATCACTGCGTTCACGCCCCGGCCGGCCTGCAGGTGGAGGTACGTGTCCACCGCGCCGTCCGGCTCGGCCTCGATGCGCACAACCTCACCCACCGAGATGTTCTCCTTCAGCGTGGACCGAAGGCGGTCGACCTCGTCCTGCCGCTCGGACAGGGCCGCTTCGCCCTTCGTCGCCACCAGGCGGGCCAACGCGTCGGCGAGGCTGACGAACTCGTCGGACTTGGCCACGAAGTCGGTCTCGGACTTCAGTTCCACGATGGCGGCAACGTTGCCGTTCTTGGCCACGGCCACGGCCCCCTGGGTGGCCTCACGGCCCGATCGCTTGTCGGCGCTGCCGAGGCCCTGCACCCGAAGCCACTTCGTCGCTTCGTCCATGTCGCCCCCGGTTGCCTCCAGCGCCCTCTTGGCATCGAGCATGCCGGCGCCAGTGGCTTGGCGCAGGGATTGGACGTCCTTGGCGGTGAAATCGGGCACGGTCAGGCCTCCTCGGTGGCCGCTGGGTCCTCGGTCGGAGCCGGAGCGGCAGGTGCAGGTTGGGGAGCTGCCACTGCCGCCGGTGCCGGAGCGTCGGCCGGTGGAGCAGCCGGGGCGGGCGGCGCGGTGGCCTCGGGGGCCGGCGCTGGTTGGGGGGCGGCCACCGAAGCCGGTGGCGGCGGAATCGGGGGTGCGGCCGGCGCAGCGGGGGCGCCAGCAGCGGACGCTGGAGCGGGAGCAGCCGGGGCGGCAGCGGGCGCGGCAGCAGCGGACGCTGGAGCGGGAGTGGCCGGCGGGGCAGCGGGCGCGGCAGCAGCGGACGCTGGAGCGGGAGTGGCCGGCGGGGCCGGTACCTTCGCCGCCGGCTTGGCCGGGGCGGCGGCTTCGGGCGCGGGAGCCTTGGCCGGACGCTGTTGGGCGATGAAGCGCCCCTCCACCACTGCCTCGGCGATGACCCGGCACAGCAGGGTGCCCGACCGGATGGCATCGTCGTTCCCGGGGATCACGTGGGAGATCACGTCGGGGTCGCAGTTGGTGTCGACCACGGCGACGATGGGCAGTCCGAGCTTGTTGGCCTCGGTCACCGCGATGTGCTCCTTCTTCGTGTCGATGACGAAGATGGCGTCAGGCAGGTGGTCGAGGCCGCGGATGCCGCCCAGGTTGCGCTGGAGCTTCTCGAGCTCGCGGGTGTGGCGCAGCGCCTCCTTTTTGGGCATGGCGTCGAAGTCCCCGGCCTTCTGCATGGCCTCGAACTCCTGCATGCGCTTCACCCGGGTGGAGACGGTCTGGAAGTTGGTCAGCATGCCGCCGAGCCAACGTTCGTTCACATAGGGCATCCCGCAGGCGTCGGCGTAGGTGGCCACGGGGCCCTGGGTCTGCTTCTTCGTGCCCACGAAGAGGATGGTCCCTCCACCGGCGACCAGGTCGCGGGTATAGGCGTAGGACTCTTCGATGCCCTTCATGGTCTGGCGCAGGTCGATCAGGTAGATCCCGTTGCGCTCTCCGAGGATGAACCGACGCATCTTCGGGTTCCATCTGCGGGTCTGGTGCCCGAAGTGGACCCCCGCCCCCAGGAGTTGCTTCATCGTGACGACAGCCATGTACTGCTCCTTCCAACGGTTCGTCCTCCCCGGCTGCAGCACCCCACCACAGTGGGGCGACCGTGGACGCGGCCGGGTGCGTGAGTGTTCGCGCGATTCGCTCCTCCGGACGGATGGAGCTCACCCATAATACAGGCTTCTTCCCCCAGCTCTTTCTCCCTGCGCCACCCGCCGCCTCTACGCCCGCGGGTGGGTGTGGTCGTACACGGTGAGGAGCCGTTCCTTGCTCACGTGGGTGTACACCTGGGTGGTCTGCAGGCTGGCATGCCCGAGGAGCTCCTGGACGACCCGGAGGTCGGCCCCTCCATCGAGGAGGTGGGTGGCGAAGGTGTGGCGGAGGGCGTGGGGGTGGGTGGGTACCGGCGAGCGCCGATCGAGGATGCGGCGGACGTCCCTCGGGCCCAGGCGGTTGCCCCGCTGGTTGAGGAACAGGGCCTCGCGGGGGCTGGACGGCTTGACCAGGACGCCGAGCCCCTCTTCGACCCAGTGGGACACGGCCTCGGTGCAACGGTCGTGCATGAGCACCTGTCGCTCCTTGTTCCCTTTGCCGATCACCACCACCAGCCGGCGGCCAACGTTGAGCCGGTCGAGATCGAGCCCGCACAGCTCAGCCACCCGGAGCCCGCTCCCGTAGAGGAGCTCGAGGACGGCATCGTCCCGTAGGCGCACGGCCAGCGCGTACGCCGTGGCCGGCGCAGTGCTGTCGGGCGCCGTGGCCAGCGCGTGCGCCGTGGCCAGCGCGTACGCCGTGGCCGGCGCAGTGCTGTCGGGCGCCGTGGCCAGCGCGTGCGCCGTGGCCGGCGCGGTGTTGCCGGGCGCCGTGGCCGGCGCGGTGTTGCCGGGCGCCGTGGCCGGCGCGGTGTTGCCGGGCGCCGTGGCCGGCGCGGTGTTGCCGGGCGCCGTGGCCGGCGCGGTGTTGCCGGGCGCCGTGGCCGGCGCGGCGTTGCCGGGCTCCAGAAGGGCCTTCAGCTCAGCCCGGCCCAGCACCCGGGGTAGGCGGGAGGCCGGCTTGGGGGCCGACAGTCGAGCCGATGGATCACCGGCGATCAGACCCCGACGGTGGCACCACGAGAAGTAGGTCCGCACCGCTGCGGCCTTCCGGGCAATGGTGGCCTTGGCGTAGCGGCGGGTGGCCAGATAGGCCAAGTAGCGGCGGAGCACGATCCGGTCGACGTCGGCAGGTCCACAGGCCCCACCCCGTTCGGCCCACGACGTGAACGAGTCGAGGTCCGAGGTGTAGGCCCGGACCGTCGCTGGTGACAGACCGACGAGGGAACGGTGAAATGCAGCCAATTCCCACATAGCCCCAGGGTAACCGGCGAGGATGGCCCGGACCTGCACCCGGTCACTGCTACCCCCTACCGGTTACGCCGCGGTAACGTCACCTCGGGGAGGCCCGGTCGGGGCGCCCGGGTTGACGGCTACGTCGGTGGACCGACTCTGGCATCTTGACCGCACGCACGAGGGGGAACATGCCGAATCCGATCGATCGACGCTCGTTTCTGGCCAGGGGGACGGCGGCGGCAGCCGGCCTTGCCGTGGCCGGGGCCACCGGAGGGCTGTTCACCGAACGGGCTTCGGCCGCCCCATCGGCATCGAGCGGTTCGGGCAACCACGCCGACGGCATCTCCACAGCCAAACCCAAAAAGGGCGGCAAGCTGGTGTTCGGGACCACGGCCGAGGAGAAGGGCTTCGATCCCACGACGGCCACCTTCGACACGCCCGGAGTCCAGTACGCCCGTACCGTCTTCGACCCGTTGACCATCATCGACGCCAACGGCAAGGTACAGCCCTATTTGGCCCAGTCGGTCACGCCCAATACTGATTACTCGGTGTGGACCGTCACCATGCGGCCCAACGTCAACTTCCACGACGGCACGCCCTGTGACGGAGCGGCCATAGCCACCAACTTCGAAGCCCAGAAGGCCTCGCTCCTCACTGGATCGGCGCTCTCCAACATCGACACCATCACGGTGACGAGCCCGCTCGTCGTCACCGTGACCATGAAGGCGCCGTGGGTCCCGTTCGATTTCTACCTGGCCGGCGGCATCGGGGGCCAGGTCGCCTATATCGCCGCCCCGTCCATGTTGAAGAGCTCGACGGGGACGTCCCATCCGGTCGGGACGGGCCCCTTTGTCTTCAGTGAGTGGGACCAAAACGACCATTTCACCGCCAACCGGAACCCCCACTACTGGCGGCCCGGGTATCCCTACCTGGACACCATCGAATACCGGCCCATCCCCGACAGCCAGGCCCTCCTCAACAGCCTGCTATCGGGCAGCGTGGACCTCATCCAGACCGATACCTCATCTGTGGTCAAGGCGCTGCAGGGCAATTCGTCGCTCTCCTACATCGACGACAAGACCCACCTGATCGGGGAGCCGGACATGAACTGCCTGTTGCTCAACTTGTCCGCTCCCCCGTTCGACAACCTGTCCGTTCGCCAGGCGGTGGCCATGGCCATCAACTCCAAGCAGTACGCGGCGGTGATCGACCAGAACGTCAACCCTCCATCGAACGGCCCGTTCGTCCCCGGCTCCCCGTACTACGCCCCGGACGGCTATCCCACGTACAACCCGTCCAAGGCCAGGAAGTTGATCGCAAAGGTGGCCCACCAGACGGGCAAGCCGGTCTCGGCCAACATCAACCATGTCCCCGACTCGTTCGACTCGAAGATCGGACAGTTCCTCCAACAGCAGCTGGCCAACGTTGGGATCGAGGTCACCCTTTCACCGGTCCAACAGGACCAGATCATCACCACCGCCCTGACCGGGAAGTTCCAGGCTCAGGTGTGGACCCAGTTCTCGGCCACCGATCCGGACCTCAACTACATCTTCTGGAGCCCCACCCAGATCAACTCCGCGTTCTCCATCAACATGGCCCGGAATACCGACCAGGCCATGGAGACGGCCCTGATCAAGGGGCGGCAATCGGCCGACCCGGCCACCCGGGCCGCGGCCTACCAACAGGTGTCCACCCTCATGGCCAAGGACCTTCCCTATATATGGACCGACCGGAACGTCTGGGCAGTAGCCTCACAACCACGGGTCGAGAATTTCAATAACCCGACCACACCAGCCGGTACGCCGGCGTTCGGGCTGATCGCCGGGGTTGTCTGGCCCGGTCAGATCTGGCTGAATTCCTGAGCGAGTGATCCATGGAGCGATGAGCCGCATCTTGATCATCGAGGACGACGAGCGAATCCGATCGTCGATGCGCCTGGCCTTGGAGGACGAGGGCTACACCGTCGACGACGTGGCCAGTGGGGAAGAGGGCGTGTCCCGCTTCACCGAGCAACCGGCCGAGCTGGTCCTGATCGACCTGATGCTCCCGGGGATCGACGGCTTCGAAGCATGCCGGACGTTGCGGCGCCAGAGCACGGTCCCAGTGATCATGGTGACGGCCCGCTCCGACACCCACGACGTCGTCGCCGGGCTGGAGGCCGGCGCCGACGACTACGTGACCAAGCCCTTCGTGGCCAAGGAGCTGGCCGCACGGATCCGGGCCCTCCTCCGGCGGGCCCGGCCGGTCGACCACGGACCGGACGCCCTGACCTTCGGGGACGTGGAGCTGATCCCCGACGCCGGGGTGGTCCGGCGAGCCGGGGTCGAGGTGCACTGCACCCGCACCGAGTTCCGACTCCTCTGCGAGCTGGCCGAGAACCCGGGCAAGGTGCTGAGTCGGGAACAGCTGCTCGAGCGGGTCTGGGGATACGACTACTTCGGTGACGGGCGTCTGGTCGACGTGCACGTTCGACGGCTGCGCACCAAGGTCGAGCCAGACCCGGCCAACCCACAGTTCATCCTCACCGTCCGAGGCATGGGCTACAAGCTGGCAGTCTGAGCACGCAGTGACCGGTCATGCAATCGACGCACCGGAAGCCCGTACTCAGTCCCTGAGCGACGCCGACCAGGCCCACCGGACCCGGGCCTGGCTGCGGCGCCCTACCCGTATCCGCACCTGGTCCCGACTCGGCCTCCGGGCCCGAGTCACCGCCACCTTCGCCGTCGGCGCCTTCATCTTGTCGGCCTTGTTGGCCGGCATCACGTACTTCTCCGCCCGGCAGGCCTTCGTCAACGAGCGGCAGTCCGCCTCCCAGCACCAGGCCTTCGTCAACGCGTCTTTCGTGCAGGACGCGCTCCGGGCCAAGGGGACCCCCCCGGTTCTGCCGCTGGCATCGGTCGACGCCCTATCCGGCTCGCGGTCGGTGCTCTATCGCTCCGACACGCAACAGTGGTTCAACACGTCGCTGTCGGTGAGCCAGAGCGCCATTCCGGCGGCCATGCGCGAGCTGGTCATCTCGGGGACACCGGCCTCGCAAATCTTTGACCTGGGAGGCACTCCGGAGATCGTCGTGGGTGTCCCCCTCAATGCCGTTCAGGCCTCCTACTTCGAAGTCTTCTCACTCGATGAGCTGTCCCGCACCCTGCGGGTCCTGGCCCTGGCGCTGGGTGGCGCAGCCCTGGTGACCACGATCGCCGGCGCCGTGGTGGGACGCTGGGCCAGCGGCCGGGTCCTGCGCCCGCTGTCGGGGATCTCCGAGGCCGCGGTGGCCATCGCCGGCGGCGAGCTGGGGACCAGGGTGGAGTCGGGTGACGACGCCGACCTGAAGGCACTGGCCGGGTCGTTCAACCGCATGGCCGGCAACCTCCAAGAGCGGATCGAGCGGGAGGCCCGGTTCACTTCCGACGTCAGCCACGAGTTGCGATCGCCCCTCACCACCCTGTCTGCTTCCGTCGGCGTGCTCGAGACCCACCGGGGGGAACTGTCACCCCAGGCCCAGCGAGCCCTGTCATTGCTCGAGGCCGACCTGACCCGGTTCCGGCGGATGGTGGACGACCTGTTGGAGATCTCGCGCTTCGACGCCGGCTCGGCTGAACTGTCGCTCGACGACGTCAGCCCCGGCGAACTGGTGCGGCGAGCCGTGGCTTCTACGGTGCCCATCGGCGAGGACGGCAACCGTCAGCCGGTCGGGTTCGCCGTCATCGTGGCCCCCGAGGTGGAGTCGTTGCGGATTCGAGTCGACAAGCGGCGATTCGAGCGGATCATGGCCAACCTGGTGGACAACGCCCGGCTCTATGGCGATGGCGTGTCCCGGGTCGTGGTCGAGAGCGGGCCCGCCTTGGCCGGCCCCGGGCCGACTCCGTCGGGATCGGCCCCGCTCACCGTCCGGGTGGCCGTCGAGGATCGAGGTCCCGGCGTGCCCGACCACGCCCGACAACATCTGTTCGAGCGCTTTTACCGGGGCCGGGCGTCGGGGAGCCGAGGGTCGAGCGAAGGGACCGGTCTCGGGCTGTCGCTGGTAGCCGAGCACGTGCGTCTGCACGGTGGGTCGGCGTGGATCGAGGACGCGCCGGGAGGGGGGGCCAGGTTCGTGGTCGAGTTGCCGCTCGACCCCGAGGCGGCGGCCCACGGCACTGACCGTGACCTCACCTCCCTGCCCGCAGCCCGTCCCGTCACCCCGAACGGCGCAGAGCCAGCCCCGACCCCAGAGGGATCGACCGCGGCAGCAGCACCGCCGAAGCTGGAGCGACAAAACGAGGGGAACCCACCGGGGCAGACCGAGGGGGGAGCAGCGGCCCGGGCAGAGACGGAGACGGCGAACGGACACGGGTCATGACCGGGGGGCGGAGGACTGCGCATCCCGGTCGCAGGGGGCAACGCGGGATGGTGCTCGTGCTCGCCACGTTGGTCGCGGTGGTCCTGGCCGGCTGCGGGATCCCGGCCAGTTCGGGCCCGCAGGCCATCCCCAAGGCCAACGTCCCCTCCCGTCTGCTCAATCCTCCGCCCACCTCGACCACAGTGCCGGTGGGTGTCACCGAGCCGATCTTCCTGGTCGACCCGACACTGCACCTGATCGCCCGGAACCGGAACATCGCCCCACCGGCCAACCTGTCCCAGGTCCTCAACGCGTTGCTGTTGGGGCCGACAGCGGGCGAGTCGCTGGGGGGGATCCAAACCTTCGTCAGCGGGACGGCCAACCACGCCTTCGCCACGGTGGCCAATGGAGTCGCCACCATCGACTTCGTGACCAACCCGGTCCAGGTGGTCGGATCGACCCAGACTCTGCTCGGGATCGCACAGATCGTCTATACCGCCACCACGCAACCGGGTGTCAACAGTGTGCTGTTCGAGATCGCCGGGCAACCCATCGACGTGCCGACGGCGCCGGACGGCGCGCTGGTCGCCACCCCCGTCGGCCAGGCCCAGTACAAGCCCCAGTTCAGCGGGCCGTAACCGGCTCGCCGAGACAGGTCGCGGCGCCGTGGACCGGCTCAGTAGCCATGAAGACCTTCGGCCCGGAGCATAGGTGAAGGCTACGCATGAGCGCCGAGGGAGCGCTCCGACGACGTCGTCGGCTGGCGCCTACCAGGCGACGCGCTGGGCGTCGGCCCACAGGTGCTCGAGGTCGTAGAACTCTCGGGCCTCGTTCACGAACACGTGCACGAGGAAGTCCCCGTAGTCCATGAGCACCCACCGGGCGTCGTCGAGCCCTTCGATACGGATCGGAGCGCGGCCCTCGGCCTTTTTCAACTGCAGCTCTACTTCGTCGGCGATGGTCCTGACCTGCCTGGCGTTCCCACCACTGGTGATGACAAAGGCCTCGGTGATGCCAAGGGCTTCGCCAACCGACAGGATCACCGTCCGCTCACCCAGCTTCGAGTCGGCGGCCTGTGCCGCCAGGAGCGACGCTTCGGGTACCGCGGTCCGGGGCTGGTCCGCGAGATGTCGGGCAGCTGCAGTTGTCAATGGGGTCCTCCTTCTGGCGCTGGCGCGCCATTCGTGTTCACAACAAGGGAGCCAACAGGATCGGGCCGGCGCTGGCCGCGGCACCCGGCGACGCTGGCGTCGCGGGCCGGTCGCGGGCGATGCCGAGGATCATGATGGTAACGGCCAGAAGTACGGCGACGACCACGATGCACACCACCGCGGTGAGCTGGCGTCTCCGGCGGGCCTGGCGCAGGGCCACGCGGCCGACCACGGCCGGCAGTTCACCGGCCACATCGACCGTCGGCAGGCCGGGATCGGGGCCCAGGTAGGGAGCAAGGAGCGGGTCGGCGCTGGGACCGGGGCCGGGCAGGACATCCGCATCGGCCATTGGGCTCTCGCTCAGCGTCGTCCATACGCTCATCTGCCCGTAGCGTACAGATTTCTGCCGCGAATGCAACGGATGACCGACGCAGGCACCAAACCGTCAACCGGCTGACCTGCCTCCAGGCGAGACCGGAGCTCCGTGCTCGACACATCGAAGGGCGGTACCGGCACCCAGACGGCCCGCCAACCCGGCGGCGGCTCCACCCGGGCGGCTCCGGGGCGGTCCACGACGACCAGCACCACCGAGGAGGCCAACTCGGCCGGGTGGCGCCACGTCGGGAGCTCGGGCACGACGTCCGCCCCCACGACCAGGAACAGCTCCGACCCAGGCTGCAGGCGTTGGAGGTCGTCAATGGTGTCAATGGTGTACGACGGGCCGCCCCGGTCGATCTCGAGCCGGCTGGGCTCCAGCCCCGGGCGGCCCGAGACGGCCGCCTCGACCATGGCCAACCGGTCCTCGGCCGGGGTGACCGAGCGAGTCCCCTCCTTCTGCCAGGGCTCGTTGGCCACCACCAGCAGGGTCCGGTCCAGGCCGAGGGCCCGGTGGACGGCCTCTGCCGTCTCGACGTGGCCGGTGTGGACGGGGTCGAAGGTCCCGCCGAACACGCCGATGCGCTCGTGTCCCACCCTCAGGTGCCGGCAAGCCGGGCCACCACCGGGGCGAAGGCATCGACCTCGGCCTCGTGGACCACGATGTAGGAGAACCCGAGCTCCTCCCGGCGGCGCTGCAGGGTCTCGATGATCTCGACCACCGTGCCCACGAGGGCCATGGGGATCTCGGCCATCGCCTCGGGCGAGGCCGAGAACATGGGGGCCATCTGTTCGAAGACCTCGGCGGCGTTGTCCACCACCTGGACGAAGAACGTCAGGATCTGCAGCTCGACCTGGTCGAAGCGGTCGCCGGCCCCGGCCCGCACCCACTCGACCCGTTGGCGGTAGGACTCCACCAGGGAGGTCGCAGCCACCTCGGGGCCGATATAGCCGGCGGCCAGGTTCGGGTTGATGCCGACGATGTCGGCCTCCCGTCCGGCATAGGTGAGGATGCGCTCGCCGCCCCCGCCGATGATGACCGGGGGATGAGGGCGCTGGTGCGTGGGCGTGCCCAGCGCGTCGGTGACGGTGTAGTGGTCACCGGCCCGCGTCGTCCGGTGCTCGGTCCACAACGACTTCATGATGGCCAGGCTTTCCATCATGCGGTCGATCCGGGTGCCGGGGGGATCGTGGGGGATGCCCGACTGCTCGTAGTCCGAGGTCATCCAGCCTGCCCCCAGGCCGAACTCGACCCGCCCGTCGGACAGGAGGTCGAGCGTGGCTACCTCCTTGGCCAGGACCACCGGGTGGCGGTAGTCGTTGTCGAAGACCAGCGAGCCGACCCGCAGGTCGGTGGTGGCCTCGGCCGCGACGGTCAGCGCGACCAGCGGCCCGTATTGATCGTCGAAGTGATCGGGGATGAACAGGGTGGAATAGCCCAGCCCCTCGAGCTTGCGTGCTGTCTCGCGCCACGCCGTACCCGAGTCCGCCTTGTTGAGCTGGACGGCAAACCGAAATGGCAGCATTGCCCGAGCCTAGGGCCACAGGTCCTACGCTGTGGGGGTGACGACGACTCGCCCGGAGGAGGCCTGGGCTCCCGACTCGTGGCGGCGGCGACCAGCTGCACAGCAGCCGGTCTGGCCCGACGACGCCGAGCTGAAGCGGGTCCACGAACAGCTCGCCTCCCTCCCGCCGCTGGTATTTGCCGGGGAGGCCCGTCGCCTGACCAGCGCATTGGGGGAGGCAGCCGCGGGCCGGGCCTTCTTGTTGCAGGCGGGCGACTGCGCCGAGTCCTTCACCGACTTCACCGCCGACGGGATCCGGGACAAGCTCCGGGTGATCCTGCAGATGGCGGTGGTCCTGACCTACGGCGCCGGGGTCCCGGTGGTGAAGCTGGGCCGCATTGCCGGCCAGTTCGCCAAGCCGCGGTCCTCCCCGACCGAAGAGATAGATGGCCAGGTACTGGACTCGTTCCGAGGGCACATGGTCAACGACGACCTGCCCGACCGGGCGGCACGGATCCCCGATCCCAACCGCCTCGTCACCTCGTACCACCAGTCGGTGTCGACCCTCAACCTGCTCCGGGCCTTCACCAAGGGAGGGTTCGCCGACCTGGCCCAGGTTCATGCCTGGAACCAGGAATTCGTGGCCTCCTCCTCCGAGGGACGCCGGTTCGACGCCATCGCCAAGGGCATCGACCGCGCTCTCCGCTTCATGGGCGCCTGCGGCATCGACCTGTCACGGGAGGACAGCCTCCACCAGGTCGACTTCTGGACGAGCCATGAAGCGCTCATCCTCGATTACGAAGAGGCGCTCACCCGGCGCGACTCGCTGACCGGCGACTGGTACGACTGCTCGGCCCACATGCTTTGGGTGGGCGAACGCACTCGGCAATTGGACGGGGCCCACTGCGAGTTCCTCTCGGGGATCCACAATCCTGTCGGCTCCAAGGTCGGCCCGGGCGCCACGCCCGACGACGTGGTGGGCCTGTGCCAGCTGCTCAACCCCGACCGGGTCCCCGGCCGGGTCAGCCTCATCACCCGGTTCGGCGCCGACCATGTTGAGGCCAAGCTGCCCACGCTCCTCCGGGCGGTCCGGGAGGAGGGCCATCCGGTGGTCTGGGTCTGCGATCCCATGCACGGCAACACGATCAACGCCGAGGGCGGGCGGAAGACCCGGCGGTTCGACGACATCCTCACCGAGATCAGGGGGTTCTTCCAGGCGCACGCCCAGGAGGGGTCCTGGCCGGGCGGGGTGCACGTCGAGCTGACCGGGGATGACGTCACCGAGTGCCTGGGCGGCATGGAGGACATCGTGGAGGACCAGCTCCACCAGCGCTACACCACGGCCTGCGATCCCCGACTGAACGCCCGCCAGTCTCTGGACCTGGCCTTTCGCGTCGCCGAGTTCCTCCGGGACTGACCAGTCCCTCGGCTGATCGGGACGGCGAGCTTTGGTGCGGGTCAGGCCCGGGCCGGCTGGGTGCCCACCACCCGCAGTCCCAGCGCACCCTGCCCTTCCGGGCGATCCCCTGCGAGATGGTGCGCCGCGTCGTTGTAGGTGAGCAAGCGCCAGCGCCCAAGCTCAATCTCCCAGGTGGTGAGCGAGGCGTGCTGGGTGCGGAGCTGGAGGCGGGCCCCTTGGCGGCCGCCGGCCACGGGCAAGAGCGCCAGCAACGACGCCTCGATCACCCCGGCGTGACAGGCGATCACCACCAGCTGGCCCGGATGCCGGTGGGCGATCGTGGCCAAGGCATCGGCCGCCCGGTTGACGAAGCCCGTCCAGCTCTCCCCGCCAGGGGCGATGGCCTGGTCAGGGTCGGTGTCCCAGTCCAGCTGGAGCTGGCCGAAGCGCTTGGCGAACTGGGCCCACGTCAACCCGTCGGCCTCGCCCGGGTGCAGCTCGCACAGACCGCAGTCGGTGACCAGCGGTAGCGCCGACCGGTCAGCGCCCATCAGCACCGGGGCCAGGATCTCCGCCGTCTGGATGGCCCGGGGCAGGATGCTGGCATAGAGGGCGTCGGTCCCGGCCAACTCGCCGGTCAGGGCCACGCGGTCCCGGAGCGCCTCGACCTGGTGGACCCCGCGCTCGGTCAGGCCGGTGCAACCGAAGGGGCCGCCGCAGACCCCGGACACGTTGCACACCGCCTCACCGTGTCGGACCAACACGAGGCGGGTGGCCGCCTGGGACGGGGACGGGGTGGTCCGGATCCCCTCGGGAGGCCGGTTGCGTTCGGGGTCGGCACCGGCGCCGTTCTCGGCACCGGGAAGCGGCCGTCCCGCCCCGGCCAGGCCATCGAACCCGCCCTCGGCAGGGGAAGGGGGGCTCAAGCCAGCTCGCCCACGAACCGCTCCAGCTGGCGGAGGGTCCGACACTCGACGACATCGTCGCAGTGCACGGCGTACTCGCCCACGATCGAGTCGCCCGAGTCCCAATAGGCGCGCGGCTCGGGGTTCAGCCAGTAGACGTGCCGGGCCTTCTTCTGGATCTCCTTCACCACCCAGGAGTGGGAGGCGTGGTAGTTGTTCCGGGCGTCACCCAACAGCAGCACGCTCGACTTTGCGTTGATCTCCTCGCCCCAGCGCTCCCAGAAGACGGTGAGGGCATGCCCGTAGTCGGAGTGGCCGTCCACCCAGATGACGTCGGCCTCGGTGTTGATGCGGTGCACGGCCTCGGCCGGGTCGTCGGTGCCCTCGAAGAACCGGGTCACCTCGTCGATGCCGTCGATGAAGACGAAGCTGCGCACCTTGGAGAACTGGGTGGCGATGGCGTGGACGAGATGGAGGGTGAAGCGGGCGAAGGAGGCCACCGAGCCCGAGATGTCGGCGATGACCACGATCTCGGGCTTGGAGGGCCGCGGGTACTTGAAGCGCGGGTCCACCGGGACGCCGCCGGTCGACAACGAATGGCGCACCGTGCTCCGGAAGTCGAGCGGGCCCTTGCGGCCATGGCGTCGCTTGCGGGCTAATCGCACGGCCAACTTCCGGGACAGCGGCTGGAGGGCCCCTCGCAACGCCACCAGCTCGTCCCTGGTGGCGTGCATGAAGTCGATGTCCTCGGGAAGGGGCTTGCGCAACGACTTGGCCAGGGCCTCGCTGCCCCGGTCGGCCACCAGCCGGCGGCGGATCTCGGCCTCGATCTCCTGGCGCAGCTTGTCGATCCGGGTCTGGTACTCGTCGCGCACCAAGCGCTCCTCCAGGCCGGTGAGGCCGGAGGGGGGTCCCTCGCCCTCGGGCTGGCCCTTGGTCGAAGCGCCGCCCGCCCGGGCCTGCTCCATCAGGCGTTGGAGGACCCCGTCGAGGTCGAGGTTCCGGAGCGTGCGGTACAGGTAGTAGGTGCCCCCCACCGGACGGCCCGCCTCCATGCCGGCAAAGCGGGCCACGGCGTGACGGGCCACCGCGGTGATCATCGAGTCGTTGGCGCCGAGCAGGGCCTTGTACAACAGGTCGGCCAGCTCCTCGGGGGTCATGGCCTCCTGGCCGGCTCCGCCTCCCCGCCCGCTCCCCTGGTGCCCGTTGTCGCCCGACGTCCTGGCCCGGTCCTCGTTGGCCCGGCCCGCGCTGTCCTCGTCGATGGTGTACTCGGGCCCGCGCAGGGAGAAGTAGACCTCGAAGGCCGTGTCGAAGGCATGCCAGTGGGAGGAGGACTTCACCAGACTGGCGCCCAGCGCGTACTTGAGGGCCTCACGGTCCTCCAGCGGGACGTGGCGCATGGCCTCGGCCGCGTCGAGGTGCTCGGTCAGGGACACCGGGATGCCGGCGGCCCGCAGTTCGGAGACGAACCCGGAGAGCACATCGAGCATGGCGGCCGGCCCGGCTTCAGTCCGACACGTCGACCGAGGCCAGCTCCTTGGCGGCGCGGTCGATGTCGGCCCGGTACTTCAACAGGATGTGCAAGGTGTCCCGGGCCTGCTCGGCGTCGATCGACTCGACACCCAGGACCACCAGGGTCCGGGCCCAGTCCAGGGTCTCGGAGACCGAGGGGGCCTTCTTCAGCTCCAGGGTCCGGATGGACCGAACGATGCGGGCCACCTGGTCGGCGAGCTCGGCACTGATCCCGGGCACCCGGGTCTGGATGATGGCCCGCTCCCGGTCGAGGTCGGGATAGTCGATGTGGAGGTAGAGGCAGCGGCGCTTCAATGCCTCGGAAAGTTCACGCGTGTTGTTGGAGGTGAGGAAGACCAGGGGGATCTGGGTGGCCCGCACCGTGCCCAGTTCGGGGATGGACACCTGGTACTCGGAGAGGATCTCGAGCAGAAGGGCCTCGGTCTCGAGCTCGACCCGGTCCACCTCGTCGACCAGCAGCACCACCGGCTCGGGCGAACGGATCGCCTCGAGCAGGGGGCGGGCGAGCAGGAACTCCTCGGAGAAGATGTCCTCCTCGAGCTGCTGCCAGGACTGGTCGGAGTCGGCCTGGATCCGCAACAGCTGCTTTTTGTAGTTCCACTCGTAGAGGGCCTTGGACTCGTCCAGGCCCTCGTAGCACTGGAGCCGGATGAGCCGGCTCCCGGTCATCTTGGCCACGGACTTGGCCAGCTCGGTCTTGCCCGTGCCTGCCGGCCCTTCGACCAGCACCGGCTTGGCCAGTCGGTCAGCCAGGTAGACCACGCCGGAGATGCCCTCATCGGCCAGGTAGTCGACCCCGGACAGACCGGAGCGCACGGCGCCGATCGAGTCGAATCGGGGCGCTCCCGCGGTCGGAAACCCGGTGGCGTAGTCGTTCGTCTGCCCTGTGGTCACTGGCGTACCTGCCCTTGTCCGTGCACCACATACTTGATGCTCGTCAGTTCCCGCAGACCCATCGGCCCCCGGGCATGGAGTTTCTGCGTGGAAATGCCGATCTCGGCCCCCAGGCCGAGCTCCTCACCGTCCACGAAGCGGGTCGACGCATTGACCAGGACGGCCGCGGCATCGACTTGGGACGTGAATCTATCCGCAGCGGCCAGGTCTTCGGTAATGATGGCCTCGGAGTGGCCCGTCCCGAACCGGGCGATCCGGTCCATGGCCTCGTCGATGCCGCCGACGACGGCCACCGACAGCTTCGGCCCCAAGAACTCTGTGGCGTAGTCCTCCTCGGTCGCCTCCCCGATCCCGGTCAGTATCGAACGGGTGGCCTCGTCCCCCACCAGTTCCACGCCCTCGAGCGCGGCGGCCAGGCGGGGCAGGAAGGCCGCGGCCACCTCCCGGTGGACGAGTAGCGACTCGGCCGCGTTGCACACGCCGGGCCGCTGGGTCTTGGCGTTGACCACGATGGCCTCGGCCACGTCCAGGTCGGCCCGGGCGTCCACGTAGACGTGGCAGTTGCCGTCACCGTCGATGACGTAGGGCACGGTGGCGTGCTCCAGGATCGAGGCGATCAGCGAGGGCCCGCCCCGGGGGATCAGGCAGTCGATGACCCCGCGGAGCTGCATGAACTCGACGGCCGACTCCCGACTGGTGTCTTCGACCAACCCGACGGCATCCTCGGGCAGCCCAGCCTTGGCCAGGCCGGCCCGGAGCAGCGAGACGATGGCGGTGTTGGACTCGATGGCCGTCGACGAGCCCCGCAACAACACGGCGTTGCCCGACTTCAGGCACAGCCCGGCCGCGTCGCTGGTCACGTTGGGACGGTTCTCGTAGATGACCCCGACGACCCCGAGGGGCACCCGCACCCGCACGATCCGGAGCCCGTTCGGGCGCACCCATCCATCGACCACCTCGCCGACCGGGTCGGGGAGGGCGGCGACGGCCCGGAGGCCGCCGGCCATGCCCGCGATCCGCTCAGCCGTCAGCCGGAGCCGGTCGACCGCGGTGGAGTCGGACCCGAACTCCACCGCCCGGGCCAGATCGGCGCCGTTGGCCTCGAGCAGCTCCCCGGCGCGCCGCTCGATGAGGTCCGCCGCGCAGCGCAGGGCCTCGTCTCGGGTGGCCGACGACGCCCGGGCCACCAAGCGGGAGGCCTCCTGGGCGCGCCGCCCGAGCTGGGCCAGAGCGGCCGGGGGATCGGAGGTCACCCCTCTAGCGTACCGTTGCGCTCCCGCGGCCTATCCCAGGACGACCGCGCCTGCGACAGCGCCCCACCCGGGAAGGGCCACCCCGGCCCCGGTGCGCTTATCCCAGGACGACCAGGTCGTCGCGGTGAACGACCTCATGGGACAGGTTCTCGGGCAGCTCGGAGGTCCGCCGGCCGGCCCACGAACGGATCTGTGACGACGGGTGGCGCACGAGTCCCTTGGCGAAGACCGCCCCGTCGGGACCGATGATCTCGACGGCGTCGTCGGGGCCGAACTCCCCCCGGGCCGACACCACGCCGGCCGGGAGCAGGGACGTGCCCCGTTCGACCAGGGCCCGCCGAGCCCCCTCGTCGACTGCCACCGTCCCCGAGGCGCCGATGGCAAAGGCGATCCAGAGCTTCCGGGCCGGTAGTCGGCGCTCCCGGGGCCGGAACCGGGTCCCCACCCCGGTCGAACCGTTGACGACCGAGGTCAGGACACTCTCCCGGGAGGCATCGGCGATGACCGCCTCCACCCCCGACCAGGTGGCGATCTTGGCCGCGGCCAGCTTGGAGGCCATGCCCCCGCTACCGGCCTGCGATCCCGGGCCCCCGGCGATCAGCTCGAGCTCATGGTCGATCTCCACCACCTCTTCGATGAGCGAGGTCTCGGCCGTGAACCGCGGGTCGGCGGTGAGCAGGCCCACGGTGTCGGTCAACAGCACCAGGAGGTCGGCCCCGACCAGGTGGGCGACCAGGGCGGCCAGCCGGTCGTTGTCGCCGAACCGGATCTCCTCGTCGGCCACCGCATCGTTCTCGTTGACCACAGGGACGATGCCCAAGTCGATCAGTCGGCCCAGGGTCTGGCGGGCGTGCAGGTACTGGCTGCGGTGGACGAAGTCGAGCGGGGCCAACAGGACCTGGCCGGCGATCAGCCCGAGGCCGGCCAGGCTGTCGCTCCACACCCGCATGAGCTGGTGCTGGCCGACGGCGGCCACCGCCTGCAGGGTGGCCGGGTCCGACGGCCGGGGGGCGCCCTCGGCCAGGGTCCGCCAACCGGCGGCGATCGCCCCCGAGGTGACCACCACCACGTGGTGCCCGTCGCCCCGCACCCGGGCCACCTCGGCCGACAGCCTGGCGATCGCATCGGTGTCGATGGCACCGTCGGGGTCGGTCAGCGAGGAGGAGCCGATCTTGACCACCACGGTGCGGGAGCCGTTCACGACCGGCGCTTCCGGCGGCTGGGCGGGTCGCCCGTGAACTCGGGCTGGTCCCGGTACCAGGTGAACGAGAGCCCCCCGATGTGCACGAGGTCGCCGTCCTTCGCTCCGGCCCGGCCCAGCAGGCGGTCGACACCCAGCCGGCGCAGCCGCTCCTGGATGTAGGCGGCGGCCTCGTCGGTGGTGACGTCGTTCAGCGAGACGGCCCGCTCGGCTCCCTTGCCGATCACCTCGAACACGCCGTCGCCCACCTTGTCCACGATGATGCCCGCCGGGAGGGGCCGGTGGATGACAATGGTCCCGTCCCCCTCGGGAACCGAGGCCCGGGCCTCGGTCACCAGGCGGGACAGGGCGCCCAGCAGTTCGGGGATGCCCTGGCCGGTGACGGCCGAGATCAACAGGTCAGGGACGAGGGTTCCGGGGCCGACCTCCGTGGCTGACGCCGGCACCACTCGGCCTCCGGCGACGTCGGCTGGGGCCGGCACCACTCGGCCTCCGGCGAGGTCGGCTGGGACCTCCGTGCCGCCGGCAACGTCGGCCTTGGACCCGACCACGAACCGGGGACGAGCGAGAAGCTCGGGGCGGTAGCGGCCCAGCTCGTCGAGCAGCACCCGGCCCTGCTCCTTTGGGCTGATGCCCGTCACCGGCTCCAACTCGAGGAGCACCAGCAGCACCCGGGCCCGGGTGACGTGGCGGAGGAAACGGTGCCCGAGACCCTTGCCGTCGGCGGCCCCCTCCACCAACCCGGGGATGTCGGCCACGGTGAAGTTGACGTCCTCGGCCGTGCGCACCACGCCCAGGTTGGGCTCCAAGGTGGTGAAGGGGTAGTCGGCGATCTTGGGCTTGGCTGCGGAGATGCGCGAGATCAAGGTGCTCTTCCCCACATTGGGGAACCCGACCAGGGCCACGTCGGCCACCAGGGCCAGCTCCATGTCGTACCACTGCTCGTGACCGGTCTCGCCCTGCTCGGCGAACGCCGGGGCCCGGCGCCGGTTGCTCAGGAACGAGGCATTCCCTCTGCCCCCGCGCCCACCCTCGGCGGCCATCCAGCGGTCACCCGGTCCGACCAGGTCGGCGAGCACCCTCCCTTCGCTGTCGAGGACCTTGGTGCCCACCGGGACCGGCACTTCGAGATCGAGTCCCCGAGCGCCGTGCTTCTTCTTGCCCCCACCGTGACCGCCGTTGCCCGCCCGCCGGTGGGGGTGGTCCCGGAAGGCCAGCAGGGAGGACTGGTTGGTCGTGGCCACCAGCCACACGTCCCCTCCCCTGGCCCCATCACCGCCGTCGGGGCCGCCCTTGTCGACGTGCGCCTCCCGCCGGAACGAGACCGCGCCCGCCCCGCCGTCGCCCGCCTTCACATGGATTTGTACTTCGTCGACGAAGCCGGGCATCCTGTCGATCCTAGCGACCGGACTACGTCGTCCCTGTTGGTGGCCTATGCCGGCCGTGCCGGCCCGATCATCGGCACCGATCGGTGCGGGCCGATCACGGCGCTTCGAGTAGGTCCCGACGCAGCTGGTCCATCGGCTCGCCGACCCCCAGGCGGTTCTCGAGCGCCTCGTAGCTGCCGTGCTCGGCCCGTACCTCGCCGAGGAACCGCACCATGGTCTCGGGGGCGGCGTGCAGGATGGCCGGAGCGAACTGCTCGACGAGGTCGGTCGCATCGGCGTAGTCCCCCTTCAGCCGGGCCAGGAGCTCGTTCATGGCCGGGCCCGAGAGGGCGTAGTCCTCGGCGATCACCATATCGGGCACGCCCAGGAAGGCCAGGATGAGGGCGGAGAGGACCCCTGTCCTGTCCTTGCCGGCGCTGCAGTGGAAGACGGCGGGGAGCGCGCCCGGGCCGGCCAGGATCTCGATGGACCGTTTCAGCACGGCGGACCCGCCCGAGAGCAGGTCGGCGTACCGGGCGGCGACGAAGGAGGCCTCGGCCCACGAAGGGAGCTCTTCGGGCGAAGGCAGGACGTCGGTCAGGGGCAGGCTGTGATAAGCCACCGGCAGTGCATCGACGGGGAACGACCCCCGCTGTTCGGCCTCGTCGAGGGTGCGGAGGTCGATGACCGTGGCCAGGCGCAGGCCGCTCAGCAGCAATTGGTCGTCCTCGCTCAACCGGTTGAGGCCGTCAGCCCGGAACAGCCGGCGCCACCGAACTCTGCGCCCGTCCGCCACCTGGTAGCCGCCCAGGTCACGGAAGTTCACGCAGCCATCGATGGGCAGCAGGCGCGGCAGGGAAGTGCCGCCGGACTCCACCACCGGTTCGTCGGTACGCTCGCTCGAGGTCACGGGCGGGAGCGTACCGGGCGATACCTGTTCAGTCGGCGGTGATCACGTCGACGAGCTTGCGTCCCTTGCGGTGCCCGAACTGCACGGTACCGTCGGCCAGGGCGAACAGGGTGTCGTCGCCGCCACGGCCCACGTTGACACCGGGATGGAACTTGGTGCCCCGCTGGCGCACGATGATGGCGCCCGCCTGGACCGAGGTGCCGCCGAAGGTCTTCACGCCCAGCCGCTGGGCGTTCGAGTCCCGTCCGTTTCGGGTGGAACCGCCACCTTTGGTCTTGGACATAGCACTGGCTCCTTTTGAGGCTGCCGGTCAGCTCGCCGACGAGATCGCAGTGATCTCGATCGTCGAGTAGCGCTGACGATGACCCCAACGCTTCGACTGGTTCGACTTGTTCTTGTAGGTGTAGCCGCGGATCTTCGGCCCGAGCTCCTCGCCCACCACCTGGGCGGTGACCGAGGCCCCGGCCAGGGCTTCGGGCGTGGCCAGGACGGTGTCGCCGTCGACCAGGAGGACCGGGGTGAACGCCACCTCGGCACCGGGGGCCTGCCCCAGCAATTCGACGCGGAGCTGCTGGCCCTCGGCCACCCGCTCCTGCTTCCCTCCGGTCTTGATCACGGCATACATAAGGGGGACACTGTACCAGCTGGGCCGGACCCCTCCGGGCCGGCCGTACCAGCTGGGCCGGACCCCTTAGAGCTCGCTCTCGTCGAAGGTGATGCCCCGGCCGGCGCAGACCTCGCAGATCTTCGACATGGACTCGATGAGGCCCTCGGACACCCGCTTCCGGGTCATCTCCACCAGCCCCAGCTCGGAGATGTCGAACACCTGGGTCCGGGTCTTGTCCCGGGCCAGGGCCGAGCGGAGGGCGCTGCCCACCTTGTCCCGATTCTCGCGGATCTCCATGTCGATGAAGTCGATGACGATGATCCCACCGATGTCCCGCAGCCTCAGCTGGCGAGCCACCTCTTCGGCCGCCTCCAAGTTGTTGCGGTAGACGGTCTCTTCGAGGTTGGTCTTCCCAACGTTCTTGCCCGTGTTGACGTCGATCACCGTCAACGCCTCGGTCCGGTCAATGACCAGCGACCCCCCCGAAGGCAGGAAGACCTTTCGGTCGAGGGCCTTGTGCAGCTGCTCGTGCACGTGGAACCGGTCGAAGATGGGCAGGGCCTCCTCGACCGGGTCGTAGTACTCGACCCGGTCGGCCAGCTCCGGGTTCACCGCGCCCACGTAGTCCCGGACCTGCTCGTAGAGGCCCAGGTCGTCGATGACCACGCCCCGGTACTCGCGGTTGAGCTCTTCTCGGATCACGCGCACGGCGATGTCGGGCTCCTGATAGAGAAGGGCGGCGCCGGTGCCCTTGAGGGCATCGGCGGCGATGCCCTCCCACTCGGCCACCAGGCGCTCGACGTCGTTGCTCAGCTCTTCGGCGCTGGCCCCGGCGGCGGCGGTGCGAACGATCAGGCCGTGACCCTTGGGCCGGACGGCGTCGACGATCTTGCGCAGTCGCTTGCGCTCGCCGTCGTCGAGCCGCTTGGAGATGCCGTAGGCGGTGGAGTTGGGAACGAGGACCACGAACCGGCCGGGGAGCGAAACCTCCTGGGTCAGACGGGCGCCCTTGGCCCCGATCGGATTCTTGGTCACCTGGCACAGGATGGTCTGGCCGGGGCGGAGCACCTCTTCGATCCGCGGTTGGCCCGAGGCGCCCGATTCGACGTCGTCGGTGTCATAGCGGACGTCGCCCCGGTAGAGGACCGCGTTCTTGGGGGTGCCGATGTCGATGAAGGCCGCCTCCATCCCCGGGAGCACGTTCTGCACCCGGCCCCGGTAGATGTTCCCGTCGATCTGGGTGTCGTCGTCGGTGGCCCGGGATACGTAGTGCTCCACCAGGGTGCGACCCTCGAGCAGCGCGATCTGGGTCAGGTGGGGTTGCACGTGGACGGCGATCATGTAGCGCCCCACCGCCTTGCCCCGGCGTTCGCGGCCGCCGCGCCGGCTCGAGGGCTTGGGGCTGTCGCCCACCACCTCGGCGGGGTCCGATCCCCGAGAAGCCTGTTGCCCTCGGCCGGTTGTCGTCCTCTTCGGCTCGCTCGCGGCGGTGGCCTGGCCATCGTCGCTGCGGGCGCGGTCCCGGGGGCCACCGTTGCCCCCCGGGCGTCGGCCGTTGGCCGCGTCGGCGCCACGAGGAGCCGGCTCCTGGGCCACTACGGGCGATCCCGGCCGGGTATCCCCGATCTTCGGCCGCGGCATGGCGAGGCCGGAGGGTACCGCACCCCCGGGCGCTGGCACCGGGTCGACCGGTTCCGATCCCCTCTCCCCGGCGGAGCCGTCAGGCGTCCCGTTCTGGGCCGATCCCACCGGGTTCACCGCGTCGCGATCACCTTGGCCCGAAGTCACCTGCGGGGCGGGACCGCCACCCGTGCCGGCAACGCTCCGACCGCGACCCCGCCCGCCTCGGGACCCTCGACGTCGGCGGTTCTGGCCGGTCCTCGGTTGACCACCGGTCTCACCGTCGACCCCACCGACCTCTGTGGCCACCGGGGTGCCGTCGACGGCGCTGCTTACCGGTTGGCTGCTGGTGCGTTCACCTGTTTCCGTCCCACGCGCTGCGTCGTTCTCGATGGGCGCGGTCGAAGGCCCCTGCGTTTCCGCCGGGGTCTCGACCGGCTGCCCGGTCGGTGCTTCTGACATCGAATTCCCTTCTCATACTGTTCACGATGCACGCCCACTGGCGTACACGGCGCGGTCGGGGCCCGGCGGGACGGCCCCTACTGCGAGGGGCTCCCATCGGGCGCCGTCGCGCTCGATCCACTGTTGCGTCCTACAGACCCGGTCGAGAACCGGCACGGTGCCGGATTCGCCCTGGCCTAGTCGGCTTCGGTCCGTTGCGCTGCCGTCCACCGTGGGCGCACGGCCGACGGCACTGAGCCCGGCGAGCAGTTCGCGGGGCCTGACCCCGCGAGGCTGCGTGGCCAGCTCGGCGAGAAGCTCCACGCCGGGCTCGGCTCGACGATCCAGTCCCCAGCCCACAGTGGCGGCGCCGGCTGCCTGTTCGGGAACCGACAGGGCCAGGACCGATGGGCGGAGGTCGTCGTCCTCATGGCGGCCCTTGCGCTCCCGGCGTATGGGGACCACCGACGCCTCCAACAAGGCGGCGCTCCGCTCCGCCAGGACCTCCCGGGTCACCCCGGTGAAATTCATCACCCACGAGCAGGATGTCACCTGTTGCTGGAGCGAGCCAATCCGAGGATCCACCGCCGCCGCCTGGGTAACGGTGATCCCCTCGGGTAGGAGGGGCGTGAGTAGGGACGGAAGGCCGTCTACGGCCACCGCGGCGGTCTCTGGCCGCACTGGATCGAGGGCCACGTCCAGATACTCGGCGATCGACTCGGAGCAGGTGGGGAGGGCCAGGCCGAAGCTGAGCTGCGGGCGAGGCGAGAATCCTTCCGTGTAGGCCACAGGCAGACGAGCCTTGCGCAGCGCCCGCTCCCACATCCGGGCCACGTCCCGTTGGCTGGTGAAGCGCACCTTGCCCACTTTCGAGAAGCGGAACCGGATGCGCACCTCAGCCTTTCCCTTCCCCCGCCACGACGGCGGGACTCCTGTCGGCCTGGGGGGCCGAGGTGGCGCCGGCCGGCGCCGTCACTAGGAATCGTACCGGTACCTGGCCACCGGCGGACAGATCCTGGCCCGTACCCTGACTTCCCCCAGCTGGTGGCACCGCTGATGCCACCACGTGTTCGATCCCGAAACCGGTGCAGGCGCCACAGTCGTAGCACGGCGTCCAGCGGCAGTCCTCCAGGCCGTGGGCGGCGAGGGCGTCGCGCCAGTCCTGCCAGAGGAAGTCCCGATGGAGCCCGGCCGAGACATGGCCCCAGGGCAGCGCCTCGTGCTCGGACCGGTGACGGTAGACGCATTGCTCGAGGGAGAGGCCGTGAGCAGAGAGGGCATCGGTCCACAGCTTGAGGTCGAAGTGCTCGGACCACTCCTGGAAAGTGCCGCCGGCCCGCCATACGTCCTCGATGACCGCGCCGACCCGACGGTCGCCCCGGCTGGCGATCCCCTCGGCCGCGGTGGCCTCGGGGTCGTGCCAGCGGATGGTCAGGCCCCGGACGCGCCGCGCGGCCTCCCGGAGGAGGTTGACCTTGCGGCTCAGCTCTTCGACCGTGTTCTGCCCGAACCATTGGAACGGGGTGTCGACCTTGGGGACGAACCCGCCCACCGATGCGGTGACGGTGACGCTCTGGTGGTAGCGCTTGCCGATCTCCACGCATTGGCTGGCCAGGGTGGCGATGCCCAGGGTGTCCTCGTCGGTCTCAGTGGGTAGGCCGATCAGGAAGTAGAGCTTGACCCGTCGCCATCCCTGGCTGAAGGCGGCGTCCACCGCGGCGTAGAGGTCCTCTTCGCGGATGAGCTTGTTGATCACCTGGCGCATCCGCCAGGTGCCGCCCTCAGGGGCGAAGGTCAGCCCGGTCCGGCGCACCCGCTGGATCTGGGCGGCCGTGCCCACCGTGAACGCGTCGACCCGCAAGCTCGGGAGGCTGACCGATACCTGTCCCGAGCACGACGGGTCGTCGATGATCGAGGTCACCGTGTCCTCGATGCCCGAGTAGTCGGCGCTCGACAGTGAGGTCAGGGCCACCTCGTCGTAGCCGGTCCGGTTCAGGCCGTCGGAAACCATGGTGCGGACCTGCTCGGCCGGGCGTTCCCGCACCGGACGGGTGATCATCCCCGCCTGGCAGAAGCGACAGCCCCGGGTGCACCCCCGGAACAGCTCCACGTTCAATCGGTCGTGGACCACTTCGATCAGGGGCACCAACTGCTGTTTGGGATACGGCCACTCGCCCAGGTCCGAGATGGTCCGCTTCTCGACCCGCTCGGGTGTCTCGGGGAACCGGGGGACCGTGGCGCGTAGGGCGCCGGTCCCATCGTCGTAGCGGGGGTCGTAACACCACGGGACGTAGACGCCGGGTACCTGGGACAGGGCCCGGAGGAGGGCCGGCCGTGTCCCGGGATCGGCGTCGCCACCGTCAACCGGGTGCCCCGCCATCCAGGCGGCCAGTACCTCGTTGATCTCGCCGACCACCTCCTCGCCGTCGCCGAGGACGAAGCAGTCGACGAAATCGGCCAGCGGCTCTGGGTTGAAGGCGCAGTGTCCGCCGGCTACCACCAGCGGGTCCCCGGCCGTCCGCTCGGCGGCGCGCACCGGCAGGCCGGACAGGTCGATCAGGTTGAGGACGTTGGTGTAGGTCAGCTCGGCCGAGAGGTTGAAGGCCAGCACATCGAAGGCTCGGGCGGGCAGATGGCTCTCGAGCGAGAAGAAGGGGAGGCCGTTGGCCCGCATCTGCTCTTCCATGTCCACCCAGGGGGCGTACGAACGCTCGGCCACGGCGTCCGGGCGCTCGTTGAGGATCTCATAGAGGATCTGCAGCCCCTGGTTGGGGAGGCCGATCTCGTAGGTGTCGGGGTAGACGAGGAGCCAGGCCACCGTGCCGTCGACGTGGTCGGGCGACTGTGCACCGAACTCGCCGCCGATGTACCGGGCCGGCTTGGTGACCTGGGACAGGAGCGGTTCGATCTGGGACCAGAGAGACTCCATCCGGCCCCAGCTTAGGGCTCGCCACCGGCTCTGGCCGCCTGGCCACGAGACTCCGTTCGGTCGAGTCGTTCGTGAGCTAGACAGTCCGCATGAGTCCGCCTGCCGGAGGCCCCCGCTCCCCCGAGCACCGCCAGCGTCGCCACGCCCAAGTGGTCCGGCGCCGCCGGACGGTGGCTGTGGGCCTAGTCGTCGTGGTGGGCATCGTCGTGGCCATCGTCGCCACCAGCGGAGGATCGGGACCTGGACCCTCCAGCTCGACCACGACCGGTGCTGGCCATCACAACCCGCCCCCGACCGCCCCAGCCACCCACCCCCCGTCCTCGACAACCGCATCGAAGGTGGCCGTCGGCGGTGTCACCCATCCGAAGGGAGCGACACCCGCGGTCGAGTCCGGCCTCGAGCCCTGGCAACTCCCGTCGGTGCTCAGCCGCGAGGTCGCCCTCCCCGGACCGGGACAGACGGTGACGGTCCTCGGCGGGCTGGTCAGCGCCAGCGCCTCGACGACCGCGGTGACCGGGATCGCCACACCCGGTGGAGCTCCCTCGACGCTCGGCACGCTCACCAGGGCCGGCCACGACGCCGCCGGGGCCGTCCTCGGCGGGCGGGACATCATCTTCGGCGGTGGCGACCAGACGAGCGTGGCGACGGTGGAGGCCCTCACCCCGAGCACCGCGGGTGCCCCGGCCCAGGTGATCGGCCAGCTCCCCCAGGTGCGCTCGGACGCATCGGCCGTGGTGATCGGACGGACGGCATACGTGGTCGGCGGGTACGACGGCACCAAGGGCGATCCCGAGGTCCTGGCCACGACGGATGGGCGGGCCTTCTCGACGATCGCCTCGCTCCCCCTGGCCGTGCGCTACCCGGCGGTGGCCGCCATCGGGCACACCATCTACGCGTTCGGCGGCCAGTCGGTCGGCGGGTCGGCCACGCCGGTGACCGACATCCAGGCCATCGACACCGTCGCCCACCAGGCCCGGGTGGTCGGGCATCTCCCCGAGGCCCTCTCGGGCGCGACAGCAGTGGTCGTCGGCGGTCACCTCTACCTGGCCGGCGGGAGCGACTCGTCCGGTCACCCGGTCTCGACCATCTGGGCCTACGACCCGGCGTCCCACTCCCTCAAGGTGGCCGGGATGCTGCAGATAGGCGTCTCGAACGCCGGCGCGGCCGTGGTGGGTGATACGGCATGGATCATCGGCGGGGAGGTGAGCGGGGCTCCCACGGCGTGGGCCCAGATGATCCGGCCGAATGTGGCCTTTGGGACGGCGGGCGCCCCGGGGGCGGGCTCCCCGTACTTCGGATCCAAGCTGCTCATCGCCGACCGGGGGAACAACCGGATGCTCCTCCTCGACGACACCGGAAAGATCACCTGGAGCTATCCGAGCACGACCGAGCCGCCACCGCCCGGCCCCAAGGGCTTCTACTTCCCTGACGACGCCTTCTTCATCCGCAAGGGGACGGCCATCATCTCCAACCAGGAGGAGAACGAGACCATCGTCCAGATCGCCTATCCATCGGGGAAGGTCCTCTGGTCGTATGGCCATCCCGCCCAGGTCGGTTCGGCGCCGGGTTTCCTCTCCGAGCCCGACGACGCCTATTTGTTGAAGAACGGAAGCATCTCGGTGGCCGATGCCCAAAACTGCCGGGTCCTGGTGATCAGTGCCGCGGGGGCCGTCACCAGCCAGATCGGCACCACCGGCAACTGCGTCCATCAACCGCCGACCTCGATGACCTCCCCCAACGGGGACACCCCGTTGGCCGACGGGAACCTGCTCATCTCCGAGATCACCGGGTCGTGGGTGGACGAGTACACGCCGACCGGCCAGCTGGTCTGGTCGACACACGTGGCCGTCGGGTATCCCTCGGACCCCCAGCAGCTCGGCCCCGACCAGTACCTGATGGCTGACTACGAGAACCCCGGTGCGATCGTCGAGTTCAACCGGTCCGGGGCCATCACCTACAGCTACCAGCCTGCCTCGGGCCCGGGGATGCTCAACCAGCCCTCGCTGGTCGAACAGCTGCCCAACGGGGCCTTCATGGTCAACGACGACTACCGCGACCGCATGGCCGCCATCGATCCCGTCACCGGGGCCCTGATCTGGCAGTACGGAGTGGCCGACCACCCGGGCACCGACCCGGGCTATCTCAACACTCCCGATGGGTTCGACATCCTCTCACCCGACGGCACCACCCCGACGCATCCACAGACCGGGTGATTCCCGACCCCCGCCGCCGATCCGGCCGACGCCGGCCACCACCGCGATCGGCCGACGGCTAGGGCGATCTCCGCCTGTAGGCCGCGCCCGTCCCGGACGCCGTGCCCGGTGCTGTGGTCGTCGGGGACCCTGCGGTGGTCGACGGGGTCGTGGGCGATCCCGGCGCGGTGGTGGCGGTGGACCCGGGCGTGGTGGTGGTCGATCCGGGCGTCGTCGTGGTGGTCGTCGTGGGCAGGGGCGCAGCCCCGCTGGCGTTCACCGAGGCGGCCGCCGGCGGCAGGGCGGGGGCGGTCACCGGATGGGCCGCCAGGTAATCGAAGATCTTCCTGACCACCGGGGCCGAGGCCTGGGCGCCGTAGCCGCCCTCGTTGATCTCGCTGACCACCACGTACTGCGGATTGGGATTGGGGCCGAACCCGACGAACCACGAGGTCGGCTCCTGGCCGTTGACGCTGGCCGTCCCGGTCTTCCCGCCCAGGGTGAACGCCGCCTGGTTCCATCCCGATCCGACGAAGCTCCCGTAGCCGGTTCCGCTCGGATCGCTGACCACGCCCTCAAAGCCGGCCAGCATGGCCTGATAGTTCGTCGGTGACAGGTCGACGTGGCCGGTCACTTTGGGCATGGTCTTCGAGATCACCGTGCCGTCCGGACTGACCACGCCGGCGCCCACCTCGGGCGCGTAGCGGGTACCGCCGTTGGCGAAGGTGGAATAGGCCACTGCCTCTTGGAGCGGGGTGATGACCGTTCCACCCTGGCCGAAGGCCAGCTCCATGTTGTCGCCGGTGTACCAGGCGGTGTTCGGGAAGGCAGTCGGGTTGGCTTGATGCAACTTCACCCGCACGGACGGCGAGTCGACCCGACCGACGGACTCGTTGGGGATGTCGATGCCGGTCGGCTGGCCGTAGCCGTACTGGGCGGCCGTGGTCTGGATCGGCTCCTTGCCGTACTGGGACTGTGCATCCCAATACTCGGCCCCCAGCTGGTAGAAGAACGCGTCACTGGACACGGTGAGCGCCGAGCTGACGTTGTAGGCCGCACCGTTGGCGTTGTCGCCCACGTCGTCCTTCAGTGTGCAGTTTGGACCAGTGCAGTTCGGTGCCGTATAGCCACCGTTATCCACGTAGGCCGTGGTAGGCGTGATCAGGCCGGTCTGGAGGGCCGAGGTGGCCGTGACCAGCTTGAAGGTCGACCCCGGCGCCAGCTGGGAGTTGATGGCCCAGTTGTTCTGGGCCCCGCTGGCCGTGAGTGCGGCGTAGTTGGCCTGGGAGATCCCACCCACCCAGACGCTCGGGTTGTAGGACGGGAACGACGCCATCGCCAGCACCGCCCCGGTCTGGGGGTTCATCACGACCACGGCACCGTTGATGGCCGGCGGCAGCTTGTTGCTGACCGCGTCGGGCGTCTGGCGAACGGTGGCGATCTGGGTGGCGAGCGCGTCCTCGGCCACCTGTTGAAGGCCGAGATTGATGTTGGTGACCAGGTTGTTGCCCGACTTGGCCGGCACCGTCTTGAGCGTGCCCACCACCTGCCCCTGGGCGTCCACTTCCAGCTGCTGTTGGCCGGAGGTGCCCCGCAAAGCCGACTCGTACTGGTACTCGAGCCCGCTCTGGCCGACCTCGTCGCCGGCCTGGTACCCCTGCCCGGCCAGGCTTTTCAGCTCGCTGGCGCTGATGGAGCCGACGTACCCGAGGGTCTGGGCCGCCGGGTACCCGCCGGCGGCCGGACCGGGGATCTCGGCTTGGGGATAGTTCCGCTGGGTGGTCTGGACCACGCTGACCCCGGGGAAATCGGCGGGGTGCTCTTTGATGTAGAGCACGTACTGCAGCGGGGCGTTGTCCAAGATGGGCACCGGTTTGTACGGGCTGTACTGCTTGTCGTTGATCGTCAGTTGGACCTGGGCGGGGGTCTGGCCGATGAGGGCGGCCAGGCTCCCGACCACCTGGGGGTCATTGGCGGCCGAGACCCGGGACAAGGTGATCTGTTGGGTGACGATGTTGTTGACCAGCGGCACGCCGGTGTTGTCCAGGATCTCGCCCCTGGTCGGCGGGATGGCCACGGCACGGATCTGATTGGCCGAGACGGCGTGGACGGCGGCCGGGGCCTGCAGGACCTGGAGGGTCCACAGCCGCAGCCCCAAGATGGCAAAGAGGGCGATGACCACCAAGCCGGTGATGCGCAGGCGCAGTCGCGGCCGAGCCGCGGTGGAGTCGGGCGCGTCAAGCATCGATCCCACCGACACCCGGTTCTTGTGGATTTTCGGCTGCTTGGCCACCTTGCGAGGGCCGAACCGCTCACGTTCGGGACGCAAGTACTGCTTCGACCCGCTGATGGGATGGCGCCAGGAGCGTTTCACAGCCGCCTATCCTGGCGTTCCTGCCCTTCAATGTCTCCGCGGCTGAGAGAACGACCGGTCTCGCTCAGCTCGGTCATCGGACGCTGCCGATGGGACCGACCGATCCGGGCATCCCTTCGGCCGAGACCTTGGGCAATGCCCACCCCACCAAGCGCACGGCGGGCACGGCCAAGATGGCATTGACGACCGACACCACCAAGACGATGCCCACAATGTTGACGTGCAACATCTGCGGCTGCCCCAGGATCGACCCGACGGCCGCATAGGCCACCACGTAGGCCGCGCTGGCCCCCAGAGCAGCCAGCGGGGGGAGCCACCAGGCCGCCCGGTCGAGGGCCACGGTGGAGAGCCCGACCCCGTACCCGACCAGGCAGCCGATCAGCGCCGAGAGACCGAACGGAGTCGGCAGGAAGAGATCGGCCACCAACCCGGACCCGAATCCCATGATTGCCCCGCGCGAGGGTCCGCCGATGATCCCGGCGGCGATGGGGAGCAGCACCATGATGTCAGGGTGGATTCCGTCGATATGGATATCCAACATGAGGGTCTGCTGCACGGTCAGGAACAACAGCACGACCACGATGACCTTCGCCGCGTCCCGACCGGTCATGATCGCCCCGCTCGGTTGGTCATGGTCCTGCCACTTACGTGCCCGATCCGCCGGGTGGCCCCCACAAGAGCACCGAGACGTAGCGAAGATGGGCGAAGTCGGCGACCGGTTCGAGGCTCACCGTCTCGTCATTGGCCGACGAACCGTTCTTGACGCCGGTCACCTCGGCCACCGGCAGCCCCGGGGGGAAGATGGCGCCCTGCAGACCGCTGGTGACAAAGGCTGGGCCCCTGGGCAACGGCGTGTTGGACGGTATGTACTGGGCCGTGAGCGGCTTGCCCGCCCCCTGTCCGTTGAGGACGGCGTAGTCACCCGGACCGTAGGCCACCCCCACCGTCGACTGCCCGTCGGTGAGCAGCCGCACCGTCGAGGTGCTCTTGCTGGCGAACACCACCTGGCCGATCAGCCCACCGGTGGCGCCACCCGATCCCATCACCGGCATGCCCACCGTGACCCCCTGCGAGCGACCGACGCCGAGCTCGATGGTGGCGGCGAAGTCGGATGTGTTGAAGTTGATGACCTCCGTCTTGACCTGCTGCAGTCCCTGGACGGTGGGAAGGTTGTTCAGGGCACTCAGGGCTTGCAATTGGTGCAGGGCCTGGGCCGCGTTCTGCTGCTCCAGCATCTGCTGTCGCAGGGACCCGATCTCGGCCTGGAGCTTCTGGTTCTGCTGGCGGACCGCGCCGTAGTGCACGCTGCCGGCCAGGAAGCTGCCGATGGGCCGGACCACGCCGTCCACCCCGGAGCGGATCGGCGAAAAAGCGTCGGCGGCCACCGACTTCACGCCGGAGGTCAAGCTGTTCAGGCCGCCCCGGGCATCCAGGGTGATGATGGTGACCGAGATGAGGACCAGGATCAGGAGCGTTGTTCGGGGGCGGCGGAGCCGCCGCGGCTTCGCCACGAGTTACTGAGCGGCTCGGTCAGCGGGCTGACGACGTGATGAGCACTTGCTTCAGGGCTTCGAACTCCTCGAGGCACTGACCACTGCCGATGGCAACGCAGTTCAACGGGTCGCGGGCCACGACGATGGGCATGCCCGTCTCCGACTGCAACCGGCTGTCCAGGCCGTGCAGCAGTGCGCCACCGCCGGTCAGAACGATGCCCTGCTCCATGATGTCTGCGGCCAGTTCCGGGGGCGTGCGATCCAAGGTCACCTTGACCGCGTCGACGATGGCCGACACCGGCTCCTCGATCGCCTTGCGGATCTCCTGAGTGGAGATCACCACCGTCTTGGGCAGGCCGGTCACCAGGTCACGACCTCGGATCTCGGCGTGCAGCTCCTCTTCGAGCTCGTAGGCAGAACCCAGCGCGATCTTGATTTCCTCAGCCGTACGCTCGCCCAGAGCCAGGCTGTACTCCTTTTTCACGAAGGAGACGATCGCCTCGTCGAGCTCGTCGCCGCCGATCCGGATCGACTGGCTGGTGACGATCCCGCCCAGGGAGATGACAGCCACCTCGGTGGTGCCGCCGCCGATGTCCACCACCATGTTCCCGGTGGGCTCGTGGACGGGCAGGCCCGCTCCGATGGCCGCGGCCATCGGCTCCTCGATGATGTAGGCCTTCCGGGCCCCGGCGTACTCGGCCGCCTCCATGACCGCTCGCTGCTCCACCCCGGTGATGCCCGAGGGGACGCAGATCACCATGCGCGGCTTGGCGAAGCGGCGCTGGTGGACCCGGTGGATGAAGTAGCGGAGCATCTTCTCGCAGATCTCGAAGTCGGCGATGACCCCGTCCTTCAGCGGCCGGATGGCCTGGATATGACTGGGGGTCCGGCCGATCATGCGCTTGGCCTCGGCCCCCACGGCCAGGGGCCGGCCGTCCTTGACATTGACCGCCACCACGGACGGCTCGTTCAAGATGATGCCCCGGCCGCGCACGTACACCAGGGTGTTGGCGGTCCCGAGATCCACAGCCATGTCTCGGCCCAATATAAAAAAGCGGTTGTCGGCCATCAGAGATGAACCCCTCCGTCGTAGAGCGGTCGGGTTGACAATTCGTCCCGTGTAACTGCCCCGGATCCGCTGTTTCCGCGGGGCGCGCGCCAGGACATCGTGGCCCAAGGCTACGGGAACGGGCGGGTGCGCACAAGGCGCTCCCACTGGGAGGGCCCGGACCCTCGACCGACCAGGGCTTCAGCCCGGGTCAGGCCAGGCCGGGAAAGAACAGCTCGATCTCTCTCTTCGCCGACTCGGGCGAGTCCGAACCGTGGATCAGGTTCTCCCCTACCTCGAGGGCCAGATCACCCCGGATGGTCCCCGGGGCGGCCTCGACCGGGTTGGTGGCGCCCATGAGGGTCCGTACCACGGCATAGGTGTCGTCGGGGCCCTCCACCACCATGATCAGCGCGGGAGAACGGGTGATGAAGGCCACCAGGCCGGCGTAGAAGGGCTTGCCGTCGTGCTCGGCGTAGTGGCGACCAGCCACCTCGACAGGAATGGTGCGCAGCTCGGCCGCCACCAGGCGGAGCCCCTTCGCCTCGATGCGTCCGATGATCTCGCCGGTCAGTCCCCGCTCGACCGCGTCAGGCTTGCAAATGACAAGTGTGTGTCCCACGAGGCGGGCAGGCTAGCCGAGATCGGTCGGGAGGCCGAATCCCCCGCGGGCCCCGACGCAGCGGCGAGACGCGCCGAGTTTGTCAGAGTCCGTCGCCTACCAGCCGGCGTCGTGCGTCAGCCACCACATACAGCGATCCACAGATGATGCAACGGTCGTCGGGCCCGGCACGGTCGACGGCGACGGCGACCGCCTCGGCCACGCTGGGGGCGGCCGACACCTCCATGCCGAGCCCGAGCGCGGCCTCGGCCACGATCTCGGTGGGGAGAGCCCGCGGCGAATCGGGCGCGCAGGCCACCACCGAGCGGACGCCGGCGGTCTGGAGGGCGTCGAGCATGGCCACCGGGTCGCGTCCGCGCAGCATCCCGATCACGGCCACGTCCTCGCCGTCGACGGTGAACTCCTCGACCAGCGCGTGGGCCAGCATGGTCATCCCGGCCACGTTGTGGGCACCGTCCACCACCACCAGGGGGTGATGGCCGATGACCTCGAGCCGACCGGGAACAGAGACGGCAGACAGGGCCTGGTCGACCACGTCCTCGTGCAGGGGCGTGCCGAAGAAGGCCTCAACCGCGGCGAGGGCGGTGGCGGCATTGTCGCCCTGGTGAGCGCCGTGGAGAGGGACGAGGACCTCGCCGTAGGAGCCGAGCGGCGTGCGCAGGTCGAGCAAGCGGCCACCGACGGCGACCCGGTTGGCCGTCCACCCGTAGTCCTCACCGCGGACCCACACCTCCTCGGCTCCGGCTTCGGCCGCCTTCGCCCGCAGGAGGGCCACCAGTGCCGGGTCGGTCTCCCCGATCACCACCCGGCTGCCCGACTTGAAGATCCCCGCCTTGTCGCTGGCGATGTCGGCCAACGTCGGACCCAGGACCTCGGTGTGGTCGAAGCTCACGTTGGTGATGACGGCCACGTCGCCGTCGAGCACGTTGGTGCTGTCCCACGTGCCCCCGAGGCCCACCTCGACGACGGCGACGTCCACCGCCTCGTCGGCGAACCAGGCGAACGCGGCGGCGGTCAGGAGCTCGAAGCGGGTCGGGCGCTCGGACGCCAGCCCCTCGAGGCCGGCGAGGGTCTCGAGTACGGCGAGAAAGGACTCGTCATCGATGGGCTCACCGTTCCGAGACAGGCGTTCGTTGACCCTGTACAGGTTGGGGCTGGTGTAGGTCCCCACGCTCAGGCCCTGGCCGGACAGGAGGGAGGTGGCCATGGCCGCCGTCGAGCCCTTTCCGTTGGTGCCGGTCAGGTGGATCGAGGGGTAGGCGCGCTGGGGGTCACCCAGGATGGCCATCAGCTCGCGGATGCGGTCCAAGGTGGGTAGGGCCCGGCGGGTCGGAGCGATGGACTCGAAGTCGATGTGCGAGTCGAGCCAGGCGATGGCCTCGGGAAGATCGGTGAAGGTCATGGTCAGGAGTCGCGGTGGCGTGGGCATCCCCGAAGGTGATGGGCCCTCCGGTCGGATCGGGCCGAGGCGGTTCCGGACCGGGGCCGGGTCGGCCCTAGGAGGCGGCCCGACGGGTGCGGGTGGACTTGGTCGGGGGGTTGAGCGGCACCAGGGTGGGATGGACCTTCTCCAGGACCACCGCCCGATCGACCACGCACTTCGACACGTCGGTGCGACTGGGTAGGTCGTACATCACCTCGAGCAGCACCTCTTCCAGGATGGCCCGCAGGCCCCGCGCACCGGTGCCCCGCAGGAGGGCCTGCTCGGCCACCGCCTCCAGGGCGTCGTCGGTCAGCTCCAGTTCCACCCGGTCCAACTCGAAGACCCGCTTGTACTGCCGGGTGAGTGCGTTCTTCGGCTCCACCAGGATCTGGATCAGCGCATCCTTGTACAGGTGGGACACGGCCCCGACCATGGGCAGGCGCCCGATGAACTCGGGAATGAGCCCGAACTTCATGAGGTCCTCGGGGAGCACCAGGCGGAGCAGCTCGGAGTCGTCCCGCTCGGAGGCCTTGCGAACCTCGGCCCGGAAGCCCATGCCCTTGCGGCCGATGCGGTTCTCGATGATCTTGTCGATCCCGGCGAAGGCACCGCCGCAAATGAACAGGATGTTAGTGGTGTCGATCTGGATGAATTCCTGGTGGGGGTGCTTACGGCCGCCCTGGGGCGGCACCGACGCCGTCGTCCCCTCCAGGATCTTCAACAGGGCCTGCTGGACGCCTTCGCCGGAGACGTCCCTGGTGATCGACGGGTTCTCCGACTTCCTGGCGATCTTGTCGATCTCGTCGATGTAGATGATCCCGGTCTCTGCCCGCTTGACGTCGTAGTCCGCCGCCTGGATCAGCTTCAACAGGATGTTCTCGACATCCTCACCCACGTAGCCGGCCTCGGTCAGGGCGGTCGCATCGGCGATGGCAAAGGGGACGTTCAACATCCGGGCCAGGGTCTGGGCCAAGAGGGTTTTCCCGCATCCGGTGGGACCGAGCAGCAAGATGTTGGACTTAGCCAGCTCGACCTCGTTGTCATGGGTGCCGTTGTTGCCCGCCTGGACCCGCTTGTAGTGGTTGTACACGGCGACGGACAGGATCTTCTTGGCGTATTCCTGCCCGATCACGTAGTCGTTCAGGAACTCGTAGATCTCCTTCGGCTTGGGCAGCTCCTCAAAGGACAGCTCGGTGGTGTCGGCCAGCTCCTCGGCGATGATGTCATTGCACAACTCGATGCACTCGTCGCAGATGTAGACGCCCGGTCCGGCGATGAGCTTCTTGACCTGCTTCTGGGATTTGCCGCAGAAACTGCACTTTACGAGGTCGCCACCGTCTCCGAACTTCGCCACGTCGGTTCCCCTTGTCCCTTTTCCCTTGGTCGCCATTGCTGAGTGAACGCCGAATGCAACCCTACTGGCTGCGTCGCACGAACTTGTCCCTATGCCGCGCCGACAGCTTCGATGCCAACCGAGTCACGGGCGGTGATGACTTCGTCGATCAGCCCATAGCTCACGCACTCCTCGGCCGTCATGATGAAGTCCCGGTCGGTGTCCTTGGACACCTTCTCCATGGTCTGACCGGTGTCGGCGGCCAGCATGCCGTTCAACAGGTCGCGCATCCGGAGTATCTCCTTGGCCTGCAGTTCGATGTCGCTGGCCTGACCCTCCACCCCCCCGAAGGGCTGGTGCAACAGGATGCGGGCATGGGGAAGGGCGAATCGCTTTCCCCGGGTGCCGGCGGCCAACAGCACGGCGGCGGCAGAGGCGGCCTGTCCGAAGCAGAAGGTGGACGTGTCCGGCTTGATGTACTTCATCGTGTCGTAGATGGCGAACAGGGCGGTGATGTCGCCCCCGGGCGAGTTGATGTAGAGGTGGATGTCCTTGTCCGCCTCCTCGGACTCCAAGAAGAGAAGCTGGGCACAGACCAGGTTGGCCACGGTGTCGTTGATCGGCGTGCCCAAAAAGATGATCCGTTCGCGCAGCAGGCGGGAGAAGAGGTCGTAGTTGCGCTCTCCCCGACTGGTCGACTCCACCACCCATGGGACGCTGTAGGCCTGGGCACCCATTCCACCGATTCCCTCTGTCACGCTCACTCCGAGTCCTCCTCGCCCTGATCTACCTTCAGGTCGTCCCGTGACACGGGATTTCCCTCCTCATCCACCAGCTCGACATTGTCGAGCAGCCAACGCATGGCCTTGGCTTTGCGCTGGTCCGAGCGTACCGCCGGCAAACGCCCAGCCCGGTCGAGTTCCTCGCGTACCTGGTCGACGTCGGTTTCCAGGCGCTCGGCCATGGTCACGAGCTCGGTGTCCAGCTCCTCGTCGCTCACGCCGATCTCCTCGGCCTCGACCAGGGCCCGGAGGGCTAGGTCGGCCTTGACGCCACGTAAGGCGCCCTCCCGGAGCTCGTCGAGCAGCTGTTGCTCGTCGCGGCCGCTGGCCATGAGGAACTGCTCGATCCCGATCCCCTGGTGCTCGAGCCGATGGTTGAGGTCGTGGATCCGCTCGCGGAGCTCTTCGGCCACCAACACGTCGGGAATGTCCTCGGTCACCAGTTCGACCAGCGCGTCGATGCTCTTTTGCTGGAGGGCCATCTGCGCCTGCACGATCCGCATCTGCCTGAGCCGGTTGGTGATATCCGCTCGAAGCTCGTCGGCCGTGTCGAACTCGGAGGCCTCGGCGGCCCACTCGTCGGTCACCTCCGGCAACTTGAGCTCTTTCACATCCTTCACCAGCACACGGAACGTCACCGTCTGGTCCTGTGCCTCGACGGAGCTGTCGAAGGTGAGGATGTCACCGACCTTGGCTCCCCGGAGCTGATCATCGAGCTCGGGGACGACGCCGCCGCTCCCCACCTCGTAGAGGAAGTCCTCGGCCGAGAGATCGTCGTCTGCCTTTGGGTCAGCGCCGGCGCCCGCTCCCGAGCGGCTCCCGTGGATGTCCACGGTCACCTGGTCGCCGTCCCGGGCTGGGCGCTTCACGTCGATGAGCTCGCCCGATGTTGCCCGAAGTCGATCGATCTGGCTGGTGACGTCCTCTTCCGGCACGTCCAGCGAGGGGAGCGTGACGACCAGGCCCCGGTAGCCTGGAATGGCGACCGTCGGTCGGACCTCGACCACGGCGTCGAAGGCCACGGCACCCGCATCGTTGCCCGAGGTGATGTCGATCTCCGGAGCGGCGATGGGATCCACCTCGGTGTCGGTCACCGCCTTGGCGTAGAAGTCGGGGAGCGCCTCACGGAGAGCCTCGCCACGAACGGCCACGGCGCCACCCATGCGGGCCTCGATGACCCGGCGGGGCACTTTGCCCGGTCGAAAACCGGGAACCCGCACCTCACGGGACAGCCGTCGCATCACCTCGTCCAGGGCCTCGTCGATCTCCGCCTCGTCTATCTCAACCGAGAGACGGACCTTATTGCCCTCTTCGGGCGCTGCTGTGGCTCGCATACGAGTAGGTGAGTCTACTGGGCAATGAGCCTCCTCCTCCCTCGACCGTTTTGCCGCCGGAGCGACCCGATCCGCTCAGAGAGTCCTCGGATCACCTCAGGGGAACAGGGACAGAATCCGGTGCCTGCTGCCGGGCGACACGGTGCCCTCGGCATACCAACCCCGTTGCACCCGGCGAAGCCATCCTCGGTCGACCTCGAAGGCCAGCGCATCGGCCACCGCCTTGCCGGGATTGTCCGTACCCACCTCGAATCCCCACTGATCGAGCACGTCAAGGACAATGGAGACCGAGCACGGGTACCACGAACGCATGATCACGGCACACACCGCCCGTCGAAGCGGCCTTCCCCGCAATGGATCATTCGCGGTCAGGGCGCAACCGGGGCCGGCGTGCCGGTGCCGTGGCCGCCCCTTCCGTGTGCCCTCCGTGGAACGGGCCCGTGTCGTCGGGAGGCGATCGGCTTCGGCGGCTCGTGACATGCCCTCCACGGTACGAACGGGCTGCGACAGTTCCTCAACGCTCGGCTCCGTGTCAGCCAGAAAGGTCCCTATCGGGCAATAAAATTCAGATGTCTGGACATCGGAAGTCAAGCAGCCACCTCTCACCGGTGCACCGCGACCCGGTATCTGACAGGAACGTCGGTGCCCGGGAACGTGGCGCCGAGGCCGTTCAGATCATCGACCAGCCCGGCCAGGGCGCGACGGTGGATGGGGGTGTCAGGGGGATCGAGCGTGACCTCGACCACGCCCCCGATCGTCCGGATCTCGCCGGACAGCTGGGCAAAGGATCGCAACAGATCGCGCACGTCGTGGGGGTTGGGATAATGCTCGCCGAGCCGGTCGAGCAACCACTCTTCAGCGTTGTAGGCAGTGATCTTGACGCGATCGACGATGGCCTTGTGTTCAAGACGTAGCACGTCGCGGCGTTTGCCGGACTGAGCCAAGGGCACCTTGGCCGGCAGGGGGCGCCGACGGTCGATGGCACTGGCGATCTGCTTCTCCAGCGCCCGGAGCTTGCGCACGGCACCACCTTGGGACACCTTCAGACCGTGGGCACTCCGGCTCTGCTGCCGGGGTTCGTCGAGCAGGACGTCTCCCAGTTCCTCTTTCAGCTTGGCCGCCTGGCGCCGCAGGTCGGCGATCTGGCGGTCGAGGCGCTTGCGCTCGGGGTTTGGAACGAGCGTGGCGGGATCGGCTTCGTCGGCCCCGTAGCTCACGAGGGTGTCCAGGCCGTGGTGCTCGCCCATGTACTTGAAGAAGTTCTCCTGGCGCCAGCGGGCGAACATCAAAGCGCAGATGCGGGGCGTCGACAGCGACGAAGTGATGTTGGTGACGATGGGGGTCTGGTGCCCGTCTTTGGTGCGCACCACGATGCGGCGCCACGGTCCCGATCCCCCGATGTGGATCTTGTCCTCGGCGACCATGAAGCGCACCCGGCGTCCCTCGAAGCGCGACTCCCGATGAGTAAAGGAGTCCTCGGGGAGCGTGACGTCACGACGCTGGTAGGTGATGAAGTCGATCTTCTCTTCGGTGAGCCAGGTGAACAGCTTCCCGTCGTAGCCGCCGCGGTCGAAGATCACACAGAAGCGCCGGTCGCCGAGCACCTCTCGTATGGCCTCGATGACCCGGGGCATGGCCTTGGCCAGGTTGGCCGAGAGCTCCTCGGTCAGAAACAGAAGCGGCCGGCCCTGCTGGTCACCCACGAAATAGCTATGAACGGCAGGCAAAGGCATGCGTCGCTGGGAGTTCCAGACCTCTTGGAGATGACGCTTGCCCGAGTAGGCCTTCATGTGACCGTCGACGTAGAGATAGGCGCTCTGAATGACCCCGCCGTCGACCCAGCGACGGGCCAGGGCGGTGCCGAGCTCGGAGGCCTTGGACTGGACGACCAACTCGGAGAGCTTGCGGCGAAGCGTCTTCACCGCCGGGGCCCGACCGGTCCCCACCAGCGCACCGAACTCGGCCCGGCGCAGGTGCTTGGCCGACTCCACCGTGGTGCGGGCCAGCAGCGTCATGAAGAACAGGGTGGTGAATGTGGCCCGCACCCCGAAGCGTTCCGAATGCGGCAAACGGAAGAGTTTGCGTGACGCGTCGACGAGGCCGAGCGCGGCCAGCGCCGGGTAGTACAGCGCCAGACCCATGTACTGCCCTCGCACATGACGCGGCACGATGGCGGGGGGATCGAAGTCCGGCTCGTCACTCACGGGCGCCGGTGCTGGCTCCGTCGACGGGCTGATCGCCTCGAGCTCTTCACTCACCTCGTCCTCGTCCTCGTCCGCATCAATGGCGAGCTCGCGCTGCACGACACCGGGCACGGCGAGGCGCCGGGCGTGCGACGCCGACAGCACGACACCGGTCCGTTCGCTGACCAGTCGCACGAGGGCGGTCGGACCGAGGCCCGCTCCTTCTCCTTCGATGACACGTTGAACCTCGGGTGTCACCTTGTGCGGACCCTTGGGTCCACGCTTGGCCGGCACCACCGCCGACAGGCCCTCATGGGCCAGGCGCCCGGCCAGGCGGCCCACGGTGTTGCGATGGCAACCGAACGCAGCGGCGATGTCGATGTCCGTGGCCAGATCGGCGCGCGACAGCATGGCAATACACGCTGCTTCGGCGCCCTTGTCGTCGGCGCCGAAGATCTGGATGGCCACGGACCCGAAGAACACGGCCCGTTTCCCGTCCGAGTCGAGCAAGGTCAGACGCCTGCCGATGGGAGTACCCGGCACCACCGGGTACTCGAACAGCTGTGTGGCGCTGGGCGCGTCTGAGCCGATTCCCACGCCTTCACTTTACCGAATGCCGCCTCCGGAGTGGTGGCAATCTGCACCATTAATTATGGTGTCTTCTCGTGGGCACGATGTCCAGACATCTGAAATTAGGTCCCTATCGGGCAATTGTTTTTGGGATCCGCCCACGTTTGAGCGAATTAAGTGGTGATCGCCCGCGTTTCGGCGAATTCGAGTTCTCTTGCCCACTCCCGCTTTCGCCCAAACGCGGGCGGTTCCAACATACACACGGGGCCGGGCCCCAAAAGGTGCACGTGGACGAGAGGTCGTCGGCCCGGAAGCGAACCCCCGACTCAGATCATGAAGGCCATCGCCTCGACGACCCGGCGGCCGAGATCGGGGTCGCCATCGAGGACGACTGCTCCCGTCGCCAGCGCCTCGCTCCCGTGACACCGCCCCAGACCCAACCGCCAGAACGCGGCCTGGTCCATCGTGAGGGTAACCGTGGGCGAAGCCGGCGCCTCGTCGATGCGCACGGCCCGACCGCCCTCGACCCGAACGGCCTCCGAGCGCGCGAGCGGACCGGTGATTGTGAAGACCACTATCGTGCCGTCAGGAGGGGCGACCTTCTTCCCCACGGTGAATCCGAGCGTCAGGAAGCACCGGTCCAATGTGACGGCCTCACCGGCGCCGTCACGGCCGCCCGGCCGATCGATGGCCAGTCGTATGTCCTGTTCGTGCGCCCACGAGTCGAAGACCCTGATCGTCATGAACGTCCGGTACGGGACATCCCCGATGGGGCTCCATCCGATCTCCTCGAACCTCGCCGGAGTGAAGGACCGGAGCGCTTCGAGGCGTCGGGCCGCCGTCTCTTCGAATTCGGCCAGGACCTCATCACCCGGCGTGCCCCGCCGCTGCTCGATCCATGGCTCGTTGATCTCGCCGATCGGGTTCTTCACGTATTCGGGCAGGTCGGCCAGTGGCGGCGGAGCCGGGTCACCGAGCAGCGACCGCTCGATGGCGACGAGATGCGAAACCTGGTCGCGGACCGACCACCCCGGGCAGTCGGTCGGCAACGCCCATTGCTCGGGGGTCAGCCCCTTGCAGGCGGCGACAGCCGACGCCCACACCTCGGCCAGCTGGCCGACAACCACCTCGTCATTGGCCACAGGTCAGCCCGGCAGCGTGGCCTCGATCGCGTCGACGACCTCGGGTGCCTCCGGGTCGACCGTCGGGCGGAAGCGCTTCACGATCTCGCCGCCCGGCGATACCAGGAACTTCTCGAAGTTCCACTGCACGTCGCCGGCTTCGCCTTCGCCGTCGGGCACGGCCGTGAGCTGATCATAGATGGGATGACGGTCGCTGCCGTTCACGTCGACCTTCTCGAACAACGGAAAGGAAACCCCGTAGGTGGCCGAACAGAACTCGGCTATCTCGTCGGATGTTCCCGGCTCCTGCCCGGCGAATTGGTTGCACGGGAAGCCGAGGACAGAGAAGCCGCGGTCGCCGTACGTGCGCTGCAACCGTTCGAGTCCCTCGTACTGGGGGGTGAGCCCGCATTTCGAGGCCACGTTCACGAGCAACAGGGCCTTGCCCTCGAAATCGCCCAGCGACGCGTCGTCACCGGACAATGTGTGAATGGTCGGTTCATAGATGGTCATGGCGTCAGCTTAGGACTGGCCGGCGCTCGGCGACCCAGTGGGCCCGGCTGCACCTGGGAGGGCCGAGATGACGCCCCCCGGTTGGGCTCGCCACGATCCCGGCAAGACGGAATACGGCCGAAACACGCCGCGAGCAGAATTAGCTGCCGGCTAGCAAAACGCCCTCCATCCCCCATCCGACGATTGGGTACCGGTACGTTCGGATCGTCCACATCCGGGATCGTTCCCATCCAAGATCTGAGGAGGAAGCAATGGCGCCATACGAGGGTTACTGCGTGAAATGCCGAGAAAAACGAAACTTCGACGGACATGAGGTCGAGTTGGCCAACGGCCGACGTGCCGCGCAGGGAACCTGCCCGACCTGCGGCACGAAGATGAACCGGATCCTCGGCAAGAAGAAGGACTGACCGAATCTAGGCAATAGCGTTCACCGGGTCCTCAGAGCCCGTCGTCAGCTCGGGTTGAAGCGAGAGGGCGCCGAACACGGCGCCCTCTCGGAGTCCCCAGTCACTCACCACCAGTCGGGCGAGGTCCAACACGTCGACGAGGGTGGCCAGCACCACCGCTCCAACGGGAAGCAACGGGGCTCGTCGGGCCTGCACGCCGGGAAGCTCCAAACAGGCGGTCAGGTCCAGGGTGGACAACCGGTCGGCCAGGTCGTGGATCTGCCCGGCCGGGAGCTCCACCTGGTTGACCTGGACGGTTGAGGCGTTCGGGGCCGGTGGTCGATGCAAGCCCATGGCCAACCGCGCCAATGCCCGCACCGTGCCCCCGCTGGCCACGGCGCGGTCTCGAGCCGAGGGGTGGGCGGCCAGGATCTCGGTGATCGGCTTAGCCCGTTCGATCGTCGCCGATTCGATCGCCCGCCGATCGCGCCTCGAAAGCGGATCGCCAGTAGCCAGCTCGCCCCGGAGTCGGGCGGTGCCCAGGGCGACGCTGGTCACTGCGAGGATCTCGCTGGCATTGCCGATACCGGCTTCCAGGCTCCCGCCGCCCAGATCGAGTCCGAGAACCGGATCGGCTCCCATCCACACACCGGCCCGCTGGCCATAAAAGCACAGCCGGGCCTCCTCTTCGCCGGTCAAGAGCGTGATGGGGCTGCCCACGATGGCCTCCAGCCGAGCCAACAGACTGGATCCGTTGGAGGCGTCCCGGAGGGCGGCGGTGGCCAGTGCCACCACCACGTCGACGCCGGCCTCGTCAGCGGTCGTCCGGAGGCGACGGACCACCCGGGTGGCGATCGCCGCCCGGTCAGCGGGCACTCCGCCCGTGCGGGCCACCTCTGTGCCGAGATGGAGGAAGGAGCGACGCCGGAGGACAGGTATCAACATGCCGTCCTGGGCGGCGTCAACCACCATGAGATGGAACGAGCTGCTTCCGAGATCGAACACGGCAACACGGACGGACGGCATCGGCGTGACGCTATCCCGCCTGCTGGCTTCGCACGAGACCATAGTTCCGACCGACGCGTGCCGCGTGATTTCCGGCCGACGCGTGCCGCGGGACGACTCGAAGCCGCCCATGGCGTGCCTCGCCTAACCTGGGTTCCTTGGCGTCCCGGTCATCCGGCTGGCGGCGACATCGGGGCGTAGCGCAGCTTGGCAGCGCGCCTGCTTTGGGAGCAGGAGGTCGCGGGTTCAAATCCCGCCGCCCCGACCAATTGGGGTTGACCCCGAGGGGATCTCTCTGGCGTCGAGGCCTGCTCGTCTCTCCCCGCCAGGTGACTTACTGGTGGAAGTGGGTGACGATGGTATCCAGGTCGGTGACGGCCAGGCCCAGGTCGTGTCGGACGTTGGCCAGATCGGACCGCGCCGAGGTGAGCACGCCCTGGTTGGACGGATAGGACTCGGGGAGGAGGGCGAGGAGGGACGACGAAACCCCGGCGGTTGCGCTCTGAGCCGCGGCCAGCTGCCGCTGGAAGTCGGTGAACGCCGCCTTGACGGTGGCCGGGACCGGGGAGCCCTGGTTGGCCGCGGGCGCCAGGAGGCTCTGGAGCCCGGGCGTGCGCGCCGACATCTGGGCTTCGATGCTGGCGGCCAGATCGGCAGCCAGTACCATATCGGCCGCCGGGACCTGGAGGGCCAGCACTCGATAGTCCTGGACCATGGCCGTTTGGTCGGCCGCCACCTCCTCCTGGGTGGTGTCGGACGGCACCTTGGCCGCCAAGGCGTTCATGCCGGTCAGGGCCTGGGTGAGCGAGCCGGCGAGTACCGCCTGGTTATCGGGCACGATCGTCTTGGAGCTGCCGGCGGCGTTCAGGACCCGGCGCAGGGCGACCTGGCGGACGGCGATGGCCGCAGCCAGTTGCGACCGGGCACCGGCCACGCCGGTCGGCGGAACGGTCGTCTTCGACGTTGCCGCGGTGGAGGTGCCGACGAACAGAATGCAGGCGAGCACCGACGTGCACAGCCCCAGCGTTGCCAGCAGCGCGCCGCGGCGGAGGGGGTGGCCGGGTCTCATCGGACCGGCACCAGCCGGTGGTGGGAGTCAATGGAGGTCATGGCAACGAGCAAGGTTGCCACACCGTGTCTGAGGAGTGGCGCCGTCACTCGCCGGCCCCCGAGGAGGCGCTCCGGTGTGGAGCCCGTGTACCGTGCCCACCGTGGTTCAGGTCACCGGCACACTCCAAAAAGACGCGTGGGACAAGAACGTCCTGCCCCCGGTCGAGCAGGTCAGGCCGGGCCTCTGGTCGATCCCCGTCCCCATTCCCAACAACCCACTCCGGTACGTGCTGGTCTACGCCATGGAGCTCGGAGGCGGCGGGGTGGCCATTGTCGACGCCGGGTGGAACACAGACGATGCATGGGAGTCGCTGAACAACGGTCTGATCACCGCAGGTGGGTCCATTTCAGACGTACGGGCCGTGCTCGTCACCCACAACCATCCCGACCACTATGGGCTGGCCGGCAGGGTGCGCACCGAGTCGGGGGCGTGGATCGGACTCCATCCGGCCGACGCCGAAACGCTCGAGGCCCGCTATGGCGACACCGATGAGCTGCTGGCCCAGATGAACAACTTCCTCATCGACTCGGGCGTGCCCGATGACAAGCTCCCGGACCTCAACCTCGCCTCCATGATGATCAAGTCGCAGGTCACCATGGCCCTGCCCGACCACTTGTTCGAGGACGGCAAGCACATCGACCTTCCCGGCTGGGACCTGACCACCATCTGGACGCCGGGCCACTCCCCCGGCCATGTCTGCTTCTACAGCGAGGACCAACGGCTGTTGCTTTCCGGGGACCACGTGCTGCCCCGGATCACCCCGAACATCTCGGTCCACGCCCAGCAATTCCCCAATCCGTTGGGCGACTACCTCGAGTCGCTGCTGAAGATCCAGAACTTGGACACCGATGAGGTGCTCCCCGCCCACGAGTACCGGTTCGCCGATCTCCGGAACCGGCTCGACGAGCTGATGAAGCACCACGGCGACCGCCTGGAGGAGATCGAAGAGGTAGTGGCCGACCAACCTGGGTCAACAGCCTGGGAGATCACCATCCAGCTCAAATGGTCACGACCGTGGGATCAGATCCACGACTACATGCAGCGCTCGGCCAATGGCGAGACCCTGGCCCATTGCGTGCTCTTGGAGCTCCACGACCGGATCCGCCGGGAGGGACACAACCCGGCCCGGTTCTACGTCACCGAGCCTGGGGGGATCGCCGAGCCGTAGGGGGCCCCGCCCTCACCCAGTGGAATCGGACTTCGAGGCGGTGGTCGTCTCGGTCTCGGGTGTGGTGGCCGAATGGGTGGTGGGCTCGCCCCCGCCACCGAACTCGTTCGCCAACTTCCGCTTCTCACGCCGTTTCATCAGCACCTGGACGACGACGGCCACAACGACCAGGCCGCCGATCCCGGCTAGCGACCACAGGCCGACCTGACGCAATATCCGCTCAAAGGAGAGCCCGACTACGTACCCGAGCAGGGTGTAGCCCACTCCCCACAGGATGCCGCCGAGAGCGTTGTAGAAGAGGAACGTCCGGTACCGCAACCCGCTGAACCCGGCCAGCCCGGGAATGATCGCTCGGGCAAAGGCGATGAACCGCCCGAGGAACACGGCGGGACCGCCGTAGTGCTCGAGCAGCTGCATCGTCCTTTTGACCGCCGGGTTTCCCCTCAGGGGCCGGTGCTCGAGCAACCACGGCCCGGCCTTCTTCCCCACTTCGAAGCCGACGCTGTCGCCAGCGATGGCGCACACCACCACCACGATGATCATGATCTCCAAGTTGACCTGATGGAGCCCGGCCAGCACGCCCCCGATGACGACAGCCGTCTCACCGGGGATGAAGAACCCGACGAGCAGAGCCGCTTCGGCGAAAGCCAGGAAACCCACCAGGGCGTAGGCCGACGGACCGTGGAAGTGGAGCAGCCTCCCCACGAAGCCACCGGGGAGCTGTTGGCCCGATGAGGCGGCTACCAGGCGCACCATCACCAGGCCGGCGACGCTCGGCAGGTTCACGGAAAGAGGGTCACACTGAGCCACGCCCGGCGGCGACAGGCCGGGCAGGTCATCTTGTGGTCGAAGGTTCGTCCCGGTAGCCAGATGCCCACGGGGAACTGGAGGACGAGGAGATCGAGCAAGCCGATCCGGGAGACCTGACCGCAGGCCGAACAGGTCACGGTGAACGCACCCCGATCGGGCATGGGGCCGCCCGACGGCGCCTTGGGGCCATCGACGCCGGTACCGCCTTCGCTATAGAGGGCATGCTTGCCCAGCGGGCGCGCTCGACGTGGGCGGACGGACCGCTCGCCGCGGGTCGGTCGCCCGTCCTGGGTGGTCGCTTCCACCGGCATCCAAAAGAGGGCGCGCTTGCCCAGCGGGTCAGGTCCGGCGGTCATCCGACCAGCTGTCGGGCCAAGGAACGGTAGGCCTCAGCGCCAGGCGACGAAGGGGCGTGCTGCAGGATCGACTTGCCCGCGGCGGGGGCTTCGGCGAACCGCACCGACTTGCGGACCGGAGGCTGGAGTACGGTCAGCCCGTAACGGGTCTCGACCTCTTCGAGGACGGCGCGGCCGTGGCGGGTGCGCTCGTCGTACATGGTGGCGATCACACCCCGGATGGCCAGGTCAGCGTGGGCGAAGGCCCGGACATCCTCGATGGTGTCGAGGAGCTGGCCCACCCCCCGGTTGGAGAGGGCCTCGCACTGCAACGGGATAAGGACCGAGCCGGCCGCAGTCAGGCCGTTGATGGTGAGCACGCCGAGGGAGGGTGGGCAGTCGATGAGCACCATGTCGTACTGGTGGAGGACGGGCTCGAGCGCCCGGGCCAGCACGTGCTCGCGGCCGGTCCGGGTGAGCAAATGGACCTCGGCTCCGGCCAGGTCGATGGTGGCCGGCACCACGGTGAGCCCGACCACCTCGGGCACGGAGAGGCAAACGTCAGCCACCTTGGTGCGCCGGACGAACACATCGTGGAGCGACTGATCGAGCCGGTCGGGGTCGAAGCCGAGGGAGAAGGTGAGACAGGCCTGTGGGTCGAGGTCGACCAGGAGGGTCCGGCACCCCAGCTCGGCCATGGCCACCCCGAGCGAGTGGACCGTGGTCGTCTTGGCCACGCCGCCCTTTTGGTTCGCCACGGCCAGGACCTCGGTCACACGCGTGAGCATAGGCCCTCGCCGCCAGGGTTCTTTCGGGTTACCCAGCACCGATAGCGTGTGCGCCGCAACCGGAGGATCACCACATGTGCGCCACCAGCCGGGAAATGGCGCCACTCGATCCGTCGCGTGCATTGAAGGTGGGCGGTCACGGCCAACCTCGCAAGATGTACGTCAGGTCCAGCGGGACCATCTCATCGACGGCTTCGTCCAGGTCGTCGCCGAGGACGGCTATGACGCGGCCGGCATCAAGTCCATCTGCCGCCAGGCGGGTGTGGCCTTCAACACGTTCTACGAGTATTTCGACAGCAAAGAAGAGCTGTTCCTGGTGGCCTACGACGCCGGGGTCAAGCCTTGTTCGATCGGGTCAGTGAGGCGTACCTGGCCGGTGACGCGTCCTGGGCCGAGTGGATCGAGTCGGCCATCGGCGAGTTCTTGCAGATCCTGGTGGACAACCGACCCTTTGCCCGCTTCTTCGCCATCGAGGTGGGTCCGAAGGCCATGAAGCGGGTGGACGAGGACTTCGAGCGGTCGTTCACCATGTTCTCAGAAGCCACGCCCGCGGCCGGAATGGCCATGCGGGTCTCCGACCTCGTGCCGTTGGTCATCGGGGGCATCTACGCCCGGGTCTACACCTTCATACGAGCCAACCAGTTCGATCGGCTCCCCGGGCTCCGTCCGATCCTGGTTGAATTCGCAGTGGCCTCCTTCAGCGGGAGCGGGTCGCCGGTCGGGGTGCCGGGCCCCGGTCGGGCAAGCGCACCCGGCAACACGTCCCAAAGCGGTCCGGTCCCTACCCGCTCGTCATGCGGTCATAGACCAACCCACTGACGACGGCGACAGCCACCCCGATCAGGGTGAGCAGCACCCGGATGAAGGCGACCCCCCAGGCGGCGGCGTGGCCGATCGAGCTGAGCTCGAGAGCCACCAGGGTGAGAAAGAACGTGTAGACGGCGTAACGGCGGGGCCCGACGAACTGCATGGCCGTCACGGCCACCACCATCACGACCACGGCCGTCTCCGCCGTCGGGGTCGCGGCCAGCAGGACGGCGGCGAGGAGCGCCCCGGCGACCGTACCGGCGGCGCGCTGCCAGCTCCGGGCGATGGTCGTCGCCTCGTCCGGCCTCAGGACGCGCAGCACGGTCGTCGCCGTCCAGGCTCCGTGGGACACCTGGAACGCACCGAGCACGACGGCGACCAAAGCCGTCGGGACGGCGAGCAGTAGGGCGAAGGGGCGCGCGGTTGGCCATGCGGCCCGCACCGCCTCGACGCCGAGGTTCTGCATGCCTCGATCGGGCGACGGCCAGGGTGGATGGCGGACGACCTCGGTCCCGGCGATCCACGTGGCGCCGCCCAGGGTGAGGAGCCCCTGTCTGAGGGCGCCGGTCGGCGTCGCGCCGCCGCCAATGGCCGACAGCAGCATGCACAGGGCCGACAGGGCGACGGGGAGACGCAAGGCACCGCCGGCCACGTCGGTCACGGCCTGGAAGGCAGCCCACAGGGCCGCCAGGACCACCAACAACCACAGATGCCGCCCTGCCAGGGCTCCCATCCCGCCGGCCAGCCCGAGGAGCATGGCCGTGACCAGCCCGATCGGCAGCCCGATCGGGCGCTTGTCCGTGATATGGCTGGCCGTCCACAGGTAGGCGCCCAACGCGCCGATGCCCCCGGCCACCGAATGGCCGGTGCCGAAGCCCAGTGCCAGGGGTGCGGCGACCAGGCAGGCGGTGAGGAGGTTGAAGCCGACCTGGTCCCAGGGGATGTGCGTCAGCTCGAAGCGATTCCGCCCGGTCATGGCCGCACGTTAGGTCGGAGAAACCACAAGGTCCGGCGGGTGATCGGGCCCGGCAGGTACTTCGATAGTCTAACTATATGAGGGATGCACTGAAGGGGGTCGACCGCGACCGAACGCCGGGGCGGACGGCGGCCTGGCTGGCCAAACAGGTGGAGATCGGCCTCGCCTCGGTCGATCTCTCGTTGTCGCAGTACCGTGTGCTCGGGCTGCTCGACGAGAGCTCGGCCGTCCAGTCCCATCTGGCTGAGCGCCTGGCTGTCCGGCCGCCGAGCGTCACGGCCATCATCGACGGGCTGGTGGCCCGGGGCCTGGTGGAGCGGCGCAATGTGGTCGCTGACCGGCGACAGGTCGATCACGCGCTGACCGCCGAGGGACGCCTCGTCCTCGACGCGGCCGACGCGGCCACCTCGGCCCGTCTGCGCGACATCGCCGGGTGCCTCGACGATCGGTGCGACACGGAGCGGGCGCTCGACGGACTGGTGGCGTGGCGACAGGCCTTCGTCGCCTACCGCCTGGCCAAGAGGGCCACCCGGTGAAGCTGCCTACCCGCCGGCGGTCGGCCACCGACGAGCAGGGCACGCGATTCGTCCCAGTCACCGAGAAGGCCAGCTACGAGGAGCCCCGGGCCACCATCGACCCCGACCGGAGCAAGTCCTGGCTGCGCCGGGCCCTCCCGATCATGCGAGCCCACAAGGTCATCTTCATCATCTCGATGGTCCTGACCTTTGTGGGGCTGGTCCTCCAGGTCCTGATCCCCAGCTTGTTGAACCACGCCATCACCAATTCCATCCAGCACCACACCGTGCCGGTCAGCTACTACGTCTGGTGGATCGTCGGCCTGGGCGTAGCCGGGGGCATCGCCGGGTACATCTCCCGGCTCTTCTTGTTCGAGACGGCGTACAACTTCGAGTACGACCTGCGGAACATCATCTACGAGCACCTGACCAAGATGTCATTCGCCTTCTACGACCGGGTCCAGTCGGGCCAGCTGATCTCCCGAGCCAACTCGGACATCCGCTCCGTCCAGATGTACATGACGTTCGCCCCGCTGATCCTGGTCCAGTGCTCGATCGCCATCGTTGCCTTCGGTTTCATGCTCTCCATCGACGTCCCCTTGGCCTTCGTGGCCATGGCCACCATGCCCTTCGTCTATTTCGTCGGCGTGCGGATGCGGCAGTCGATGTTCCCCGTGTCGTGGATCATCCAGGCCCGTCTGGCCGAGGTGGCCACCGTGGTTGACGAGAACGTCAACGGGGTCCGGGTGGTCAAGTCATTCGCCGCCGAGGAGCAGCAGCTCCGGAACCTGTCGCGGGCCACCGACCGGGTCCAGTGGGGCTACATCAAAGATGCCGACATCAGGGCCCGATTCACGCCCGCCGTCCAGAACCTGCCCCAGGTCGGGCTGGCCTTCGTGCTGCTGTTCGGCGGGTACATGGTCATCCACGGCCAGCTGGGCATCGGGGCCATCCTGGCCTTCAACGCCTACCTCTTGATGCTGCAGGCCCCGTTCATGATGCTGGGGATGCTCATCATGATGGGACAGCGCGCCGCCGCCTCGGCCGATCGGATCTACGAGATCCTCGACGAGCAGCCCACGGTCACCGACAAGCCCGACGCCATCGAGCTGACCGACTCGCTTGGAGACGTGCGGTTCTCCGATGTGCGGTTCGCCTACGACGGCGATGAGGCCAACCTCGTCCTGTCCGACTTCAACCTACACCTGGCGCCGGGCGAGACGGTGGCCCTGGTGGGACGGACCGGCGCGGGCAAGTCCACGGTCTCCCGGTTGTTGACCCGCTTCTACGACGTGAACAGCGGGTCGGTGCGCGTCGACGGCCACGACATCCGCGACCTGACTCTCGACAGCCTGCGGGCCAACATCGGCATCGTCTTGGACGAGCCCTTCCTCTTCTCGGTGTCGGTACGGGACAACATCGCCTACGGGAAGCCGGACGCCGCTTTCGCCGACATCGAGGCTGCGGCCCGGGCCGCCGGCGCACACGAGTTCATCTCCGAGCTCGAGCACGGCTATGACACGGTCGTCGGCGAGCGGGGCTACACACTGTCGGGGGGCCAGCGGCAACGGATCGCCATCGCCCGCACGTTGCTGGTCAACCCGCCCATCCTGGTGCTCGACGACGCCACCAGCGCCATCGACGTCCAGGTGGAACTCGAGATACACGCCGGGCTGCGGGTGCTGATGGAGGGGCGCACCACGCTGATCATCGCCCATCGGCTCTCCACCATCTCCCTGGCCGACCGGGTCGTGCTCCTCGACCAGCACCGGATCGTGGCCGACGGCACCCACGCCGAATTGTTGGAGACCACCCCGCTCTACGGCGAGGTACTGGCCCAGGCGGCCGAGCTCGACCTTCCCGGGGACGAGGTCGACGGCGTGGATGGCCTGGCTGCGACCGCCGGGGCGACCCCGGCCAACGGCAACGGCCACGGCAACGGCAACGGCCTCACCCACCCGGTTGGCTCGGGCCACAGCAGTGGGAGGGACCGATGACCTGGGGCATGGGTGGAGGGGCACCGGGGGGGTTCGGCCGGGCGGCCGCGCCCGGCCTGCCCTTTGCCGGCATACCCTCGGAGCTCCAGGACGGGGTGGACCGGCTGTTGGAGTCCGAGCCCAAGCACCCCGAGCCCGACCTCACCTTCACCCAGAACGGGACGGAGATGGAGGGGCGCCGGCTCACCCTGTGGCGCCTGCTCATGGAGTACCCAGGAATGCTGGCGCTGGCCGGCGTCCTCGTGGTCGTCATCGCCGTGGTGTCCCAGACGGGGCCCAAGCTCACCGAGATCGCCATCAACGACGGGATGTCGCCGGGACACGAGAACTTTGCCGTGGTGGCCATCATGGCCGCCGCCTACCTGGTGTTCATCGTCTGCACCGCGCTGTCCCAGCGGGCCCAGGTACGGGTCACCGGTCGGATCGCCGCCTGGGTGATGAACGACCTGAGGGTCACCATCTTCACCCACCTGCAGCGGCTCTCTCTCGGCTTCTTCACCGAGGAGAAGGCCGGCGTGATCATGAGTCGGATGACGAGCGACATCGAGAACCTCCAGCAACTGCTCCAAGACGGTCTGTCGCAGCTGGCCATCCAGGGGCTGACCATGGTCGTCATCACCGTCGTGCTGTTCAGCACCAACGTGGAACTCGCGGCCATCACCGTGTTCTTGATCATCCCCGTGCTGGTGCTCGCATCGATCTGGTTCAAGCGGGCCTCGGAGCGGGGCTACGACCGGGTGCGGGACGGCATCGCCAACGTGCTGGCCGACCTGTCCGAGAGCCTGCACGGTGTCCGCATCGTCACTGCTCACAACCGCCAGCGCCAGAACGTGATCCACCACCGCAACGTGGTCGGTGCCTATCGGGACGCCAACAACTACACCGCCCACGTCAACGCTGTCTACGGACCGGGGACCCAGATGCTGGGTGTGCTCGGGCAGGCCGCCCTCCTGGCCATCGGCGGGGAGATGGTGCTCCACCACACGTTGTCGCTCGGTGCCCTGGTGGCTTTCTTCTTGTACCTCAACCGGTTCTTCCAGCCCATCCAGCTGCTGGTGCAGCAGTACAACACATATCAGCAGGGGCAGTCCTCGGTGACCAAGCTCCGTACCCTGCTCGAGACCAGGCCCACCGTGACCGAGGCGCCCGATGCGGTGGAGCTGCCGCCCATCGAGGGCGAGATCGTCTTCGACCACGTGTCGTTCGGTTACGACCCCGACGTCCCCGTGATCGAGGACGTGGACATCCGCATCGCACCCGGTGAGACGGTCGCCTTCGTCGGCCCGACGGGAGCGGGCAAGTCCACGCTGGCCAAGTTGGTGACCCGCTTCTACGACCCGACATCGGGTCGCGTCCTCATCGACGGCCACGACCTCCGGGACGTGACCATGTTGTCGTTGCGCCGACAGCTGGGCGTCGTCCCCCAGGAGCCGTTCCTCTTCGCCGGCACGATCGGCGACAACATCGCCTTCGCCCGGCCGGAGGCGTCGGACGCCGAGATCCACGAGGCGGTGGAGCGGGTCGGTCTGGGCGAGGTGATCGAACGCACGCCCAACGGGATCGACACCGTCGTCCACGAGCGGGGCCAGACGCTTTCATCGGGTGAGCGGCAGCTCATTGCCTTGGGCCGGGCCTTCTTGACCCGCCCCCGGGTGCTCGTACTCGACGAAGCCACCTCGAACCTCGACCTCCAGTCGGAGACCATGATCGAGGCGGCACTCGATGTGCTGCTCGAGAACCGCACCGCCATCCTGATCGCCCACCGGCTGTCGACGGCGATGCGAGCCGACCGCATCGTGGTCGTCGACCTCGGACGGGTCATCGAAGTCGGTTCCCACGCCGAGCTCATCGCCCAGGGGGGCCGTTACGCCGAGATGTACGCCACCTGGATCAGTCAGGTGGACTCGCACCCGGAGCCGTCAAGCACCCATCCGGCGTGACGGTTCTCTGAGCGCGGCTCGATCATCCCTCTCGGTTTCGCCGGTTTCGCCGGGTCCGGCGCCGGTCGGCTGCGAGGAGCGAAAGGCCGGCGCCCAGCATCCAGACGTCCTTGGCCAGCGGTATGCCCTGCTCGGTAGGACGGAGACTCCCCTCTTGGCGCATCCCCGGGGTACGGAGATAGAGGCCGAGCAACCCACCGGCAAATGCGGCCAGGCCGGCTCCGGCGAGCCGGGAGGGCACGAAGGGAAGCAACAGGGCCGTACCCAGGCCGACCTCGCTGATGGCGAGTGCCTTGGCGAACTGCTCGGGAGGGAGCGAGCCCAAGAAGGGATAGGCGCCGACGGCGAAGCCGTGGAGGCCGGCAGCCCGTTCCTTGTCAGCCGAGAGTTTGTCCAGCCCCGAGCTCAAGATGAAGCCTCCGGTGGCGATCCGGACGGGTAAGTCCTCCAATGCCGAGAACAGTGTCATCTGGGATCCGTCCTCCTTTCTGTAGGTGCCTGTCTGAAGGTGCCGTGTCAGGAGCCGCCGTGTCAGGAGCCACCAACGTGCCTTCCATCCTGGCCGCGCCTTGTGGTCGTGGTGACGTCGACTATACCCACCGTGACCTTCGGCCAATCGGAGCCGCGGGCAAAGCAAAGGGCCTGGGCGCGATGAACCTGATGTGGTGGCAGCACGATCTGCTGCCGTCCCCATGTGGGTCACCGGCATGAGGTGCACCGCACCGGTAGTGGTACCTCCTGGGCGGCAGATCAGCTGACAGGAGATCGTGATGGTGGGCCCGACAGGTCGCCAACGCGGCGTGGTTTTCTATGGAAATGTGGAGCTATGCGGCGGTCACCTCTTTGGGACGCTCGTGCCCGGTTTTTCGGTGCTCTCAGAAATCTGGCCTCCTCGAGTAGGGCTCCAGCCGCTCGTCATGTCGCCGGATTGCCATCGCGAACCATGGGTCGCACGTGTCCGGCGCCGTGACCCCCGTGCCCGATCCATTGAGCCTGTCGGGCAAGGTGGCCGTCATCACCGGCGCCGGAACCGGTATCGGAGCAGAGACTGCTCGGGTCTTCACCCGTCACGGCGCTGCGGGCATCGTCCTGGCCGCCCGAACCGAGTCGGACATCGAATCCGTGGCGACCGAGCTGGACGCCATTGCCCACGAGATCGGTGACGACAGGTTCCGCTCCCTGGCCGTGCGGACCGACGTGAAGGACGAAGACTCGGTTGTCGCCATGGTCGGCCAGACCATCGAGGTGTTCGACCGAATCGACGTACTGATCAACAACGCCGGTGGAACCCGAATGGGCCCTCTGGAGGAAACGCCGACCAAGGCGTGGGATTCCGTCTTCGCCCTCAATGCCAGGGGGCCGTTCCTCTGCACACGGGAGGTGGGCCAGCACATGATCGGCTCGGGCGGCGGAGCCATTGTGAACGTCTCGTCCGGAGCCGGGGTCAACGGCGTCCGGTGGGGCGCTGGGTACAGCGCAGCCAAGTCAGGTCTGCAGATGTTCACCAGGGTGACGGCGGCGGAATGGGGCCGGTATGGCATCCGGGCCAACTGTGTCGCGGTCGGGCTGGTGACATCTGAGCGGGCCCTGGCCGCATGGGACGTCGCCCACATCGATGCCGAACAGATCAGCCGGGGCGTGCCGCTCGGACGAATGGGCACTCCAGCCGACGTGGCCTATCCCATCTTGTTTCTCAGCAGCCCGTCGGCATCGTTCGTAAGCGGCCAGGTCTTCTCGGTCGACGGCGGACCCCAATTGGGAGGCCCGCCCAGTTAGTCGCGACCACGACCAGTGGCGGCACGCTCGAGCGCCCTCCGTCGTGATTCACAGCAGCGTCGGTCGTTCGATTTCGGATCTTCGAGGTGGCCGATCTAGCCTCTGGCCAAGCCGGGTTGGTGGCGTGAAGCAGCCGTAGGACCGCCTACATGAGGTGGTCACCTTCGCCCACGGTCCAACCAGTAGCTGACAAGCCAACCTGATGCAGTCGGGACAGATACAGCGACGGCGAGAGTCCAGCTGCCCCACCCGATCGTCGCAGCCCACAGAAGTTGCAGGGCGATTCGGCGCTGGCCACATGTCGCACCCCGCATCACATCCATCAGCACGCCACGGACACACCGCGACGGGGCCATCGCCGACGCGCTCGATGGCCTCGTCTCCAAGGCCCACATGGTTCCCATCCCGAGCGCAAGTGTCGGGCCTTCATGCCCACGGCGGCCCCGAAACAGCAAGGAGAATGAACGGCAGGTCCCTGAGCTGGACTTGGTTGGCGGCGCCCCCGGCAGTGGCGCCCCCGGCGCCCCCGGCAGTGGCGCCCCCGGCAGGAGTCGAACCCGCAACCTAGTGGGTAGAAACCACTTGCTCTATCCAATTGAGCTACAGGGGCCAGGACGGAGAGAATACTCCGGCGATCGAGGCATCCGACGTGTGCCACACTGGTTGCTCCTTGGTGGCCGTAGCTCAGTTGGTTAGAGCGCCAGGTTGTGGCCCTGGAGGTCGGGGGTTCAAGTCCCCTCGGTCACCCTCGTTCCTTGGCGACCGCGGGCCCTGGCCCGCGCCGCCGGGGGATCTTCTACAGTGACTGCGCGCCTCTAGCTCAATGGCAGAGCAATGGACTCTTAATCCACAGGTTCCGGGTTCGAATCCCGGGGGGCGCACCAGCCCAGCTGGCCACGGCCCGTACGCGGCGAGCTGGCCCCGATCGGATCAGTTCGGGTCACGGTGCCCAGCCCGGTCGGCGACCGCTGAGCCCCACCACTCGGTCCAACAACGGCGCCTGGCGCGGGACCTCCAGCGCCGGACCGAACGGCCCGTCGGGTTGGGCGTCCCGACCAGCCAACGAGAACGATCCCAGGAATGCCTGCACTGCCTCGAGCGAGGGCTGGTCGCACTGGTATGCCTGGCCCGTGGCTCGGGCAACGTCCCAACCGTGGATCACGAGCTCATTGAGGGCGACAAGGCCGGCGACCTCGCCGGGAAGTTGGACCCCACCGGCCTCGGTCATCCCACTCCATGCCGAGGGGTCCCGCCATGCCTCGGCCATCGCCGTCAGATCCTGCGGGATCCGCGTCCGCCATGAGCGGTCCAAACGCGACGCGTCGCCCGCTGGCCCGCGAGCACCCGTGACGATGGGCGTCTTGCGCGCTGCGGCGGCAAAGGCGAGCGACAACCCGCCGATATGCTCGACCAGATCGCCGACGGTGTAGGCGGGGCACGGCGTTGCGCCGCCAAACAGTCCGTCGGGAACACTGATGACCAAGTGGGCCAGACGCCACGCAGCCGGCTCGAGATCCGCGATGTCAGGGTCTACAACGTTCGTCATGACGCTCCTTGAGGTCGGGCCGCTCGTGGCCGTCGCCGTTCTGCCAGGGGATAGACGACGCGGGTCGCGAGAATTCATCGGCTCCCCGGTCGGGCCCACTTCTGCTTCATGCTGCTGCCAACTGACCCGTCCGTCGGCTGGGTCACGCTACAGTCACTCTGCGCACTATTGGAGGCCGAACCCCGACGAATCTGGCATTCACGTCGATCATTTTCCCACACTTCGTGATGTCGTCGACCCGCACTGCGCGCCGCTCAATTTGTGTGTCAGGTCGACAGTCCTCCCAGGTCAAGGGGCCGGAATTTCACTAGCATCCAGCGGTACCACACGTTGACGATCCGACCGAAGTTCGGGATCCAAGACCGAGTCGTTCGAACTTTCCTGTCGGCCATGGGCGAGGAGCCACCGGTGATCATGCAAGGAGATGAGGGGGGCTCAGCCGGGTCCGACGCCGACCTCATGACGGCACCCGAGGATCCGGTCACGACCTACATCTTGAAGTCGATCCGAGGCGGGGTCATCACGTCCGCGTTCGTGCTGCTGGTGCTGGTCCTCTATGCGCTATTGCCAGGTGAAGCCCTCGAGAACCGGAACGCTTGTCTCATCCTGATCCTCGTCGGGGCCGCGCTCACCGCGGTAAGCGCTGTTTTCCCCTGGTACCGGATCGTCGGCCGCACTTTCGACCGCGCCCTCATCTACGGGTGGGCCTTCGGGCTGCTCGCCCTCATCGATATCGGTATCGCCATCAGCGGTGGGGCACGCTCCGAGCTCTTCATCGTCTTGGTCGTGCTGATGGTGTTCCTGGGCGGCCCCTACTACTCCATTCGTTCCGGAATCGCTCTCAACCTCATGGCCATCGGCGCGTACGTCATCACGCTTGCGGCAACGGGGTGGGGCATCAACACCGCGACGCTGGCCTTCCGCATCGGCATGATGGCCGCGACCGCCTTGGCCGTTGGGATACTCAGCCGCGAGCTCATGACCGGCCTCAATCGTGCCAGCGATGAGCGGCAGGCGTCGGAGCGACGAGTGGTTCTGTGGAGCAAGGTCGCCTCCCTCATCCGACAGATCGATTCGCCCGCCACCACTCGGGTGCTGGAGACGGTCGTCGATGCGGTCGGCACCCTCGGGTTTGACGCGGCAGCGATCTCGGTGCTCGAGGAGGACGGTATGACCCTGCGGGTCCTGCACAGCCGGCACCTCACCCACCCGTTCACGGTCAAGACCCGCGACGGAGAGCCCGAGGCGGTGGTCCCTGCCGTCATTGACAAGCGCACTACCATCGTCTTCGAGCACTACCCGAACCTGCCCGGAGCCATTCAGGTCGCGGTCGAAGCCGGGCTCAAGACCGTCGTGGCCACGCCTGTCTGGGTCAGTGGCCAGATCGTGGCCGTGCTCCAAGCAGGAAGCAAGCAGGAGGGCTGCCCGGCGTCGGACCAGATCGCAGCCTTTGAGATGTTTGCGGCTCAAGCCGGACGCGCCCTTGAGCAAGCCCAAGCAGTGGAGCGTCAGCGTCGGGAAGCAGACCACTTCCGCCAGCTCCTGGCCTCTGCTCCCGACGCCGTCATCGTTATCGGCGCCGACGGACAGATCGTGGAGGCCAGCAATCAGGCTGAGCTCCTGTACGGCTATTCCGCCGACGAGCTTGTGGGGCAGAGCGTCACCCTCCTCATGCCCGATCGCGTCCGAGACGTGCATACGGCACTGCTCAATGACTGGATCGCCGGCACCGGCAACCCGAGGCTCGGGCCAGACCAAACCGTGTTCGGGCGCAAGAAGGACGGCAGTGAGATACCGCTGGAGCTGGCCTTCAGCACGATCGAGACGCCCGAGGGCGAGCTGACGTCGGTGGCCATCCGGGACGTGAGCCAGCGTCGCGAGTTCGAGCGTCGCCTCACCCACCAGGCCACCCACGACGCCCTGACCGGGCTCCCTAATCGGGAGCTGTTCATGCAACGGCTGAAGGCGTCCCTTCACGGGCGGCTGGGTGTCGATCCGCCCGTGACCGTCTGCTTCCTCGATCTCGATCATTTCAAGTACGTCAACGACAGTCGGGGACACCGAACGGGTGACGCCCTGGTCGAAGCCGTGGCCGAGCGGCTGGTCGGTGCCGTGGACGGTCATTTCATAGCCCGAGTGGGTGGGGACGAGTTCGGGATGTTGGTGGAGGGTCTGCGCGACCAGCAGGCCGCGGTGGACTTCACTACCGGGCTCCTGTCGGTTTTCGACGAACCGTTCCTGGTCGATGCGGTCGACTGCTACGTGACGGCCAGCGTGGGCGTGGCCTTCGCTCGCTCCCCCGACCACGCCGAAATGGTCATGCGGAATGCCGACGCGGCCATGTACCGGGCCAAGCGCAATGGCCGGGCGCGAGCGGCGTTCTTCGACGAGACGCTGACCGCACTGGCCGCACAGCGAGTGGCCACCGAGGGCTCCTTGCACTTGGCCCTGGCCGGGAACCAGTTCGAGTTGGCCTACCAGCCGATCATCTCCCTCGATGACGGCCACATGACCGGAGTCGAAGCCCTCCTGCGCTGGCACCATCCCGAGAAGGGATTGGTACTGCCCGACCAGTTCGTGAGCACGGCAGAGGACACCGGCCTCGTGGTCCCCGTCGGGCGGTGGGCTCTCGATGAGGCCTGCCGTCAACTGGCCGCCTGGCGATGCAACTTTCCAATGGCCCCAGACCTAACGGTGAGCGTGAACGTGTCGGGCCGCCAGCTCGAGCACGATCATTTCGTCACCGATGTGGGCGATGCGCTGAGGGCCACGGGCATTCCGCCGGCTCTCCTCATTCTCGAGATCACTGAGAGTTTCTTCATCCGCGATTTCCAGGCCGCCCTCGGTCGGCTCACGGCCTTGAAGCGCCTCGGGGTTCGCCTGGCCATCGACGACTTCGGAACCGGGTTCTCGTCGCTGTTCTCCCTCTCCCGCCTACCGGTCGACACGGTCAAGATCGACAAGGCGTTCATCGACGGGCTGGGCACGCGGTACGACGCCGTGGTCTCGGCCGTGGTGACCATGGGCAACGCCTTCGACCTCGAGGTGGTGGCCGAAGGAATCGAGCACCGGAGCCAAAAGGATCGTCTGGTCGAACTGGGCTGCCGCTACGCCCAGGGGTTCTACTTCTCCATGCCCTTGACCGCGGCGGACGTCGAGGTCGTCCTGCAACGCATGAGCAAGGCTCCCCTCAGCGTGCGGTGATCCCCCATGTGCCCGCCCAGGTCCCACCGGGTTGCAGCACGACGACATCGGTGCCCGAGCGGAACGCGTCAGGTGGGCACGTCATCGGTTCGACGGCAACGCCCGTACGCCGGGATCCTTCCGGGAGCGTGTCACCGGTGTAGACCATCAGGTGGGTGTACGCGCTGTCGACCCACACCGTGACACCCGATGTCCCGTTGGGACGCTCGATGGTCACCCGTGCGGTCCCGTCGGCGCCGCGGCGGAGGGCCGAGTAGCCCGTGTCCAGACGGGTCGAACCGATGATTCGTCCGTCGGCGAAGTCGAATTCGGTGTTGCCGACCGGCGCATCGCCTGTCGGCAGGCCCCGCTCGTCGGTGACCAACCGCCGAGCGGCAGGGACGGTGAGGCGGACGGTATCCACGTGCGGTGTCCCCACGGTGAAGTAGGGATGGAAACCCATACCGAAGGGGAGCGACTCGCCCCCGAGGTTCTCGGCTTCAGCCAGGATGGTCAAGCCGTCACGGCCCAGGCGGTACTCGACCTTGAGTCCGAGGGTGAACGGATAGCCCGGGGTCGGGTGGAGCACGCAGGCCATGGTCACCCGGTTCTGCGCCCTGCTCGCCATCTTCCATGGCATCCAGCGGACCAGGCCGTGAATGGCGTTACCGCTGGCCGGCTCGTTGAGCGGAGCCTCGGCCTGGACCCCCTCGAACGTGTAGCGCCCGTCGCCCAGGCGATTGGGCCACGGCGCCAGGACCTGACCTCGGCCACCGTGGCTCCACTCGTTCACCTCGAAACCTTCGATGACCGGTCGGTCGGCAAGGGTGAAGGATCGCAAGGTCGCTCCCACTTCGGTGACGACGGCCCGTTGGTGGCCGTGGCCGATGACCCACTGGTCCCCCGTGGGCGGCGTGCTCCCTGCCGGGGGCTGGTCGTCAGGTTGAAGGCGAGGGCTCATGGGGCGGTGGTCCGATCGGGGGCGTTGGTCGACAGCGAATCGTGTGGGCACCGGGTCGGACGGCCTCGTGTTACCGCCACCCGACCAAAGGGGCGCACTGTTGGTCGACCGGTATGGTATGCGACGGAGCCGGAGAGCCCGACAGCGAGTAAGCCGGGACACGAATCCACCGGCATCGGGCTCGGCTTGTCCTACAGAGTCCAGAATCGGAGCATGAACGTGCGCATCCTCATCACCAACGACGACGGTGTGTTCGCACCGGGCATCGAGGCGCTGGCTCGAGGACTGGCCGCCCGGTTCGACGGTGTGCACGACCTCATCATGGTGGCCCCCCTGGTCGATCACAGCGGAGCCGGCGCCGCCGTGGGTGCGGTCTACGAACGGGAGTCCATCCCCTACGAGTCGGTGCAGATCCCCTTGCTCGAGCACGTACCCACCTACGGCATCGACGGGCCGCCCGCACTGGCGGTCATCCTGGCCTGCATCGAGGGTTTTGGACCGCGACCGGACATGATCGTGTCGGGCGTGAACAACGGCATGAACGCCGGACGTTCCGCGCTCCACTCCGGCACGGTGGGCGCGGCGTTGACTGCTGCCCAGTTCGGGCTGCGTGGCGTCGCCGTCAGCATCGCCTGGTCCTCGGACCCGGTTCCGTGGGAGACGCCGGTGACGCTGGCCTGCAACCTGGTCCCGATTCTGGCCGCGGCCGAACAGGGCACGGTCCTCAATCTCAACGTCCCCGCCGTTCCGCTGTCCGAGCTACGGGGTGTGCGCGCCGGCAGGCTCGGAAGGGTCGGCCTGATCCGCTCGGCGCGCTCGGCACAGACGGTCGATGAAGTGCACGCCCGACGGGCTGAGGCCATGGGTGGGGCGATCACGCTGACGCTGCGGGGCGCTCGCGGCTCGGACGCGAGAGAGGAAGCCGCCGAGGTGGATCCGGAATCTGACGCGGGCCTCGTCGCTGACCGATGGGCCTCCCTGACACCGATCCTGGGGATACGGGAGGACCGCTCCACCGGCGGGAGCGAAGTGTTGGCCAAAGCAGTGGCCGAGATCCAACCGCGCTGAAGATCTCGGGTTTGGCGCACCCAACCGACGGGTATGAGGGGTGGGTCCCGTCCGAATTGCATTGATGGAATTGCAATGATGTGAGTTACCTGCATACATTGGAGGCACTCGATCAGCCAGAGGCAGGTGGGGTCACGCAGCGGTGAGCCGTTGCCGGGTGTTGAGGAGCACTCCGATCAAGTGACCGACCTCGTGGCGCAGCGCCTGAGTTTGCCGTACTGAACATGGTTCGGGCGCTGTCACCTGCCTAGACCAGCATGATCCACATCCCATGAGCCCTTCTTTCCTATACCCAAAGTCCAGTTCCGGAGCCGCCTCACACTGACCACAACAGGGTTCTCGTCTGCACCTCGTATGGACCTACTTGTACGTCCAGGGCCGCCTGCCCTTCCCGGCACCAGCTTGCGAGACGAATGCTTCCAAGACGGCGCCCGCATTCCCATGCCATCCCTCGAAGCCCTCCGGGCTTCCGCGACTTTGAGGAGGCGCAAGAATTGCGCAAGCACCGCTTCTATATCTTCGTCATTGCAGCACTGGCTGTTGTCGGTTTCATATTCCACGGGTCGGCCGCGGCACACACCGGGAACGCGGCTCCTGCAGGACTGGGAATGGGCGACCTGGCCGGGCCGGATGCGGGTTCACCGACACTGAACGGGTACTCCGTTGCCCTGGCCTCGCTGAGCCTCCCGATCCAGGCTCAACAACAACAGGCGACACAGGCACAGCAAGCTGCACAACAGCAACAGGCGACACAAGCACAGCAGGCCGCACAGCAGCAGGCCGCGCAGCAGCAGGCGGCGACGCAACAGGCGGCTGCCCAACTACAAGCGGCACAGGCACTTGCGGCACAGCAGGCCGCACAGCAGCAGGTGGCACAGCAGCAACAAGCAGCACAGGCGCAACAGGTCGCCCAGCAACAACAGGCTGCGCAATCCGTGCCGGCAGCGGCCGCAACCTCGTCGTCGGGTGACGACTTTGCCCGCCTTCGCCAGTGTGAGTCGGGTGGCGACTACAGCGACGACACTGGTAATGGCTACTACGGCGCCTACCAGTTCTCTGAGAGCGCGTGGCAGGGTCTCGGCTATTCCGGTCTTCCGAGCGACGCCTCGCCTGCTCAGCAGGATCAGGCTGCCCAACAGCTGCACGCCCAGAGTGGTTGGGGTCCGTGGCCCTCGTGCTCGGCTCAACTCGGGCTGAATTGATCGGCCGGACCCGACCGGCGCGGCGGACGTCGATGACCGAGGGCATGCCCGCCGCATGGCATGACAAGGCGGCGGGCATCCTCGGGGTCCCTGACAAAGCGCGGGCCGGCGACCTACCGTTGGCCCATGCCAACTGACGGCGCGACACCAACCGCGAAACCTGGCAGCGAGGCGGCGAACGAAGACCGGGCGCCCGGCCGCACGAACCCCATCGGCCTCACCACACCGCGTGCCACTGAGAGGGTCACCGCGTCGAGCGCCCACCGTCCCGACGGGTCGTTAGCCGAGCGGGCGGCCCACCGTCCGGCGGACAAGCCGCTGGCCGCCGCCACACCCTTCGAGGTGGGCCAGTTCGAAAATGGCGGCGTGACCATGTACTACGAGGTGCACGGGAGCGGCCCCCGGGTCTTCGTCTTCATGCACGGGATCCTGCTCGACGCCAACCTCAACCGGCGCCTGGCCACCGATTTGGCCGCGGCCGGCAACCGGGTTATCCTGCTCGATCTTCCCGGACACGGACTCTCCGAGAAGCCGCGTCGGGCTTCGTATCACCGGATGGACACCTATGCCCGGCACGTGGAAGCCCTGCTCGATCACCTGGGCGTCGACAAGGCGGTCGTGGGCGGCGTGTCCCTGGGCGGGAACGTCGCCCTGCTGGTGGCCTCCCAGTCGCCAGAGCGAGTGCAGGGCTTGGTCATCGAGATGCCGGTCCTTGAATGGGCCATCCCGGCTGCGGCCATCACCTTCGTGCCCATGCTATTGGCCGTGCACCTGGCTCGCCGAGCGGTACGGGCCGCCGGCCAGGTCGTTCGGCGGATTCCCCGCAGCGGGCTTGGGCCGTTGGACAGCGTCATGAACACTCTCTCCAATGACCCCGTCGAGATCGCCGCCGTGCTCCACGGGATCCTGACCGGGCCCATCGCCCCGACGGTGGAACAGCGCGACGAGATGCACATTCCCGCCCTGGTGATAGGGCACCAGTCGGACCGCATTCACCCTTTCCATGATGCCGAACAGCTCGCTCGTCGGCTCCCCGACGCCCGGCTGGTTCAAGCCAAGTCGGTGCTCGAGCTCAGATTGCGACCGGAGCGACTCACCGGCGAGATCGCGCAGTTCCTCGACGCGGTGTGGGACCAGGGGGCGCGAGCACCCGCACTTCCCGCCGTAAGGCCGTCTGAGCCTCACACGAAAAGCCCCGGCGCCCGCTCGAGCACTCAGTCGTCGTCGGCACCACGCCGGCGTTGCCGCTTGCGTTCCGACTGGTGACGCTTGGCCGACAGCCGGCGTTCCTTCGCTCCTCGACTCGGGTGCGTCGGCCGGCGGGTCTTTTCAATGTGCAATGCGTCGGCCACCCGGGCTTTGAATCGCTCGACTGCCAGTTGCCGATTGCGGGCCTGGGACCGCTCGTCGTCGGCCACCACCCGAAGCTCAGGACCGAAGCGCTGCAAGAGCCGCGCTTGTTGGCGCGGGCCCAATGAGGATGACCGGGCCACGTCGAATCGCAATTCCACCCGAGTGTTCACCTTGTTGGCGTGCTGACCGCCAGGCCCTCCACTGGGCGTGAACCGGAACTGGAGCTCGGACAAGGGAATGGCCAGCGACGGCGTCACCCGAATGAGGTCGGCCCGCGCCGGGTCGGCGGTCACCGGGGCCCGGGCTCATCAACCACTGGATTGCGGAGTGAGCCGACGCCATCGATCTCGACGCGCACGGTGTCGCCCTCGCTGAGCCACCGCGGCGGGTTACCGCTGGCCGCCACCCCGGCGGGTGTACCGGTGGACAGGATCATGCCCGGCTCCAGGGTGCACACAGTCGACAGGTGCTCGATCATCTCACGGCAGGAGTAGATCATGTCGGAGGTCGACCCGTCCTGGCGTATCTCGTCGTTCACCCAGGTCCGGATGGGGAGCTCTTGAGGGTCGGCGATCTCGTCGGCGGTGACGAGCCACGGCCCGGTGGGCCCATGGCTGTCGAAGCTCTTGCCCAGCATCATGGTCGGAGCCTGCCGTTGCCAGTCCCGGACGCTCACGTCGTTCACGACGACAAAGCCGGCGACGACATCGAGGGCCCGGTCGGCGCGGACGTGCCGACAGCGCGTGCCGATCACCATCCCCAACTCCCCCTCGTAGTCCACCTGGTCGGACACCCGGGGCACCTCGATGGCCGCCCCCGGCCCGATCACGCAGGTGGGCTGCTTGGCGAACCAGGTCTGGTGACCGGGTCGCTCGTGTCCCAGCTCGCGAATGTGTTCGCCGTAGTTCCGGGCAATGGCCAGAAACGAGGGCGGCCGGGGTACGGGGGCCACCAACCTGGCCTCGGCCAAGGGCATCCGGCGCGCTCCCCCCACCGGGGCCTGCCGGGCAATGTCCAGCGCGGCGGGGCCCATGGCCAGAAGGGACGCCATGTCGCCGGGGAGCCCGAGCGCCGGATCGGTAAGATCGATGACCTCATCGTCGTGCACGACCCCGGTTCGAACCACGTGGTCGGGACGAAAACTCACCAGTCGCACCCCCCGACCGTAGGGGACGGGAGCTCTGCTCGCCGGGCATGCCCACTGGCCCGGGCATGGTGTGTAGTGGGACGGACGGACCTCCCCGGCCGTCGCACGGGTAGATTGGCGGCTACCGGCGGACAGTCGACGTCCGCAGGGTGAAGGCGATCGATCGAAGGAAGGCACCATCTCCTCCCAACTGGACACGGACACCAGCCTTCGGTGCTCGGAATGGACCCGCCGCAACGACGTCGACCCGATCGGCACGGCCGGTAGCTACGCCGGCTACCTCTTGGTGGAGTGGCCGCTCCCCTGGCCACGCGACCTCAGTGAGGTGCCGGAGCTGGCGCCGCTCGTCAGCGTCCTGGCCGGGACGGGGATCCGCCTCCAGGGGCTGGTGGCCACCTGGTCCCATGGGCCCGAGCGTCACGCCGTTCTCTACCGCCGGCGCGGTGACGTTCCGGCCGGGTTCGCCGGATTCGAGGGACGCGAGGCCATCGCCCCGCTCGACCACCTGGTGAGTGCGGCCCTCGAGTTGCTGGCGGGCGGGGGGTCGGCGATCGGCGGGGGGCGGGCGCAGCTGACCGACGCATTGATCTGCGGGCACGGCCGACGGGACCGCTGCTGCGGGACCCTCGGAACGACCCTGGCGCTGCAACTGGCCTCCAGCCATGTCGGCGGCAACAGCGTCCGCCTGTGGCGCACCAGCCACACCGGCGGTCATCGGTTCGCTCCCACCATGATCGTCCTTCCCGAGGCAACGGTCTGGGCTTTCGCCGACCCGGACATGGTCGAGCGGATCCTCCGACGGGATGGTTCGCTCGATGACCTGGTGCCGCGGTATCGGGGCTGCTCGGGTCTGAGCTCCCCGCGAGTCCAGGCGCTCGAACGTTCGGTGTTGGCCCAGATGGGCTGGCCCCTATTGTCCTCCGTCCGCCTCGGCACCGACCTGGCCGGTGGACCGGTCTCGCTCCAGGTGCAGAGCACCGGCGCCACGACGTACTGGGAGGCGGCCGTCACGACCGGGCGGCAGTTGCCCGTGCCCGTCTGTGGCAGCCCCATCGAAGAGGCGACGAAGTCGGAGCCCGAGCTGGTCGTCGACTGGGTCCGCCAAGTCCCTCCGGACTGAGCAGTCCCGAACGGGGTCGGTCGCTCAGGCCCGTCCAAGCCTCACCCGTTCCTGGGAAGCTCCCGGAATGGGGTGGTCCGGTCGCTGCTGGGCTCCCTGGGCAGGCCCAGCACCCGCTCGCCGATGATGTTGTGCTGGATCTCGTCGGTACCGCCGTAGATCGATGGTCCCTGGGCGAAGAGGGCCGCCTCGGTGACGCCGACGGCCAGGGAGCTGCCGTCCCGGTCGGCCAGGGCGCGGGCGTCCGACGCCTCGTAACCGTGGAGCATCCCCCGAGGGCCCAGGATCTGCAGTCCGAGGTCGCGGGTGCGTCGCAGGATCTCGCTCATCGACAACTTGGCGATGTTGCCCAAACCGGGCACCGAGCCGCCCCGGGCGGCCAGGGCCTTCTGGCGCAGGCGGGTGTACTGGCCGATCGCATAGAGGGTGTAGAGCCGCATGAGGTCCTGGCGCACCACGGCGTCGTTGATGGTTCCGTTGGCCCTGGCCAGCTCGGTGAGGGTCTCCCGGCTGGCGAAGGCCAGGCCACCGTCTCCGCCCCTCCGGCCGCGCTGACCGGTGAAGTCGCCGGCCCGCCGGCCCAGGTCCCCGGTGACGGTGCCCGGGCCGGCCAGGCCGCCTGCAGCCGATCCGCCGCCCGCACCCAGCCCTGCCCGTTCGAACCCGAGGGTGGTGTTGGCCACCGCCCACCCGTTGTTGACGCCTCCGATGGCTGCGTCGCCGTCGACCACCACATCGGTAAGGAAGACCTCGTTGAACAGTGACCGCCCGGTCATCTCCCGAAGCGGACGGACCTCGACCCCCGGCTGGTGCATGTCCACGGCGAAGTACGTGATTCCCTGGTGCTTGGGCACGTCAAGGTCGGTGCGGGCCAGGAGCATCCCGAGGTCGGCGGTCGTACCGGTGGACGTCCACACCTTCTGCCCGTTGACGACCCACTGGTCGCCGTCCCGGACGGCCGAGGTGGACAGCCCGGCCAGGTCCGACCCGGCGCCGGGCTCGCTGAACAGCTGGCACCATGCCTGCTGGCCGGTGACGATGTCACGCAGGTAGCGCTGGCGCTGCTCGTCGGTCCCGTGGACGGCGATGGTGGGACCGGCCAACAAGAGCCCGAGGCCTCCGGGAGCGCCCAGGGCACCGAACTCGGCGATGATCTGCTGCACGCGCACGGCCTCGGCGGGCGACACGTCCTGCCCGTACCACCTGGCCGGCCAACTGGGGGCGGCCCACCCAGCCGTACCCAGGCTCTCCCACCATTCCGCCACCGTGCTGTCGGGGTCCCAGTGGTCCTTGAGCCAGACGCCCAAATCGGCCTCCAGCTCCGCGTCGGTGCGTTCGCTGCTCTCGGCCATCCTCACTCCCTCCCGGATCGGTCGGTTACATCGGAGATCGTCCGGGACCGGTGGCCCACGCCGGGGCGGCCACGGCCCCACCCGACGAGGATACCCACGGCGCAGGTCAGCGCGGGCGTCGTCCACACCACTGCTCTCGGCCCAGGGGCCAGATGTCGTGGGGGCAGCGGCTCGGTTGGCAGCGCCGGGCAGGCCGGCATCTTCGGACCCGCTCAGGCCATGGTGGTGTCGATGGCCACGCCCGAACGGAGCATCCGGGTGACCGGGGTCCGATCGGCGATCTCGGCCAAACGGGACGTCTGCTCAACACCCAGGTCGGCGGCAATGCGCACCTGACGCTCGATCCTCTGCTGGGCCTCGCCGTCTTGGACCAGCCGGACCCGGACCCGGATCTGACCGAGTTCCCACCCCTTGCGGTCGGCGTAGAGGCGCAGCGTCGCCGCCGTGCACTGGGCCAGGCCCAACAGGACCAGCTGGAAGGGGTTGAGGCCCTCGTCGTGGCCCCCGACACTCAGCCCCTCGTCCACCTTCAGGCGGTGGACGCCGGCCCGGCCCTCGCCCCCGAGCCCGGAAGCGCTGTCCACCACCGCCGTGGCCAGGACCTGGGTAACCTCGGCCTCGGCCTCGGCTTCGTTATCGGCGTCGTGGTCGGCGTCAGCTCCTTGGTGGTCGCCCCGGATGTCGGTCATCGTTGTCTCAGGGTAGTCAGGCGCCGGGTTGGAACGCCCACTCCAGGAGCCGGCGGATCGGATGGGACGGTCGCGACCGCCTCATCGGGCACCCGTCGTCACCGCCGCTGGGCGTTACAAGACCATGAAGATCCGGTTCGAGGCCGTAACGAATGTGAAAAACGACCTTCTCGCCCCGGTCCGAAGGCGCGACAGTGACGTTATGAGCCAGATCGGGCGGTCCAGGATCCTGGCCGCAGCGGCCATCGGTGCGCCGGTCATCGTGGCCGCGCTGCTCGTCCCCGGCCGCGGCCACCTCGACGCGGCCAACAACGCGCTGATCCTCGTCGTGGCGGTGGTGGCCGTTGCCGTCAACGGGAGCCGACTGGCGGCAGCCGTTGCCGCCCTCAGTGCGGCGATATCGTTCGATTTCTTCCTGACCGCTCCCTACTACTCACTGAGGATCGCCCGCTGGGACGATGTCATCACCGACGCATTGTTGTTGGTCGTTGGCCTGGTGGTCGGGGACCTGGCCGCTCGGGGGCGGGCTCACCGGGCCCGCTCCGACCAACGCAGCGGCGAGTTGGCGACCATGCACGCCATGACCGAACTGGTGGCCGAAGGCGAAGGGCCGGAGTTCGTCGCCATCGTGGCGGCCAGCGAGCTGCGCGACTTGTTGCACCTCCGCGACTGCCGGTTCACCCATGACTTCGAGGTGTCCTCCGCCGCTCACGTCACCCCGAACGGAGCGGTGCTCATCGGCACGGTTCCCTGGGCCACCGGCAAGTTCGGCCTCCCCACCAAAGAGGTCGACCTTCCCGTTCGCGGCCATGGCTTCGTTCTCGGCCATTTCTTGTTGACCCCGAAACCGGTCGTCCCCGTGTCCGACGAGGAGCTGAGGGTGGCCGTCGCCATCGCTGACCAGGTGGGTGCGGCCATGTCTGACACATCCCTGTCGACGTAGTCACCGACCGCGACTGACGTGCGTCGGTTCGTCAGGTTCCGGATGCTCCCGGGGCCAGTCGGTGTCGGACCTCCGGCGCGTTCACGCCAAGTGCTGCGACAAGGACTGCGGCCGGATCGGGTGGATCGAGATCAAGAATCCGTACCAATACATGCTGAGCGGTGATGTGCTTGCCTCTGCGCATGGGTTTGCCCGCCTCCTGCAGCACTCGCTTGGCCGCGGGAGTCATCCGAAGGCGATCTTCGATCACGGCCCTGACGGTGGGCCTCTTGGGCACAGCGTGCATCGGCAATGGCGATGCGTCGATGCCTGGATCCATGCCGAGGGCGTCGAGTGCCTCCCGGTCGAGCGCGTCGAGGGCATCCCGAGCGTCTTGCAGACGCACGCTCAACACGGCTTCGACGGACGGTTCCTCCAACAAGGCGAGCACGAGGTGATCGGTTCCCACTCTCCGATCGCCTCGTCGGCGTGCCTCCTCGCTGGCCCACATGTACGTGGTCCACGGATGATACACATCAGCCGCGACGGATCCCGTGGTCATGATGACTCCTTGCCATATTTTGCGTGCACGGATTGCCGAGTGACTCCAAGGGCGTCCCCAATCTGTTGCCAAGACCAGCCTTTGGCCCGCGCCACTGCGACCTGGCTCGCCTCTACCCGCTCAGCCAGCCGATGCAGGGCCAATGATGAGCGAAGACCCATCGCCGGGTCATCTGACGAGATACTTGCGTTGATTTCTCCGCCATCCACGTCGTCAGTTTAGACTGACAAGTGGTTGCTGTCAATCTAAACTGACAGGTGGATGGTCCATCGACGGGTGCCCCAGATTCCCCGATCGAGGCGAGCAACGGGCCAGCCGGCCTGCTTCGGTCACTGGCCGTCGCCGACCGCCCTACCGAAGATGGGCGAGGGCCTCGTTCAGCTGCAGGACGTTGATGTAGCTGCTGCCGAGGAAGCCCAATTGTGCGCTGTTGGTCTCCCTGGCGATGAGCGAACGCAGGGCGGACGGGGCGATCCCGGTGGCCCTGGAGACCATGGGTATCTGGACCAGCGCATCGGCCGGCGTGATGTCAGGGTCGTAGCCACTGCCCGAGGTGGTGACGAGATCGGGCGTGGGGTTGACACCCAGGCCATGCCAGTAGGCAACCAACGCCTGCGTATTGGTCAACAGCACCTTGGATCGGGGCCCCAGGTTGCTCGCCCCCGACTCCCCGCTGTTGCCGTTGGCCACCAGGGGGTTGTCCCCTCCAGGCACCGCTGGCTTGGCCTTGGGATTAGCGGCATAGGGCCCGGTGTCGTCCGGACGGCCGTGGAACCACCTCGGGCTCGACCAGTTCTGACCGATGAGCATGGACCCGTTGGCCGTGATCGATCCGTCGGCCTGGTTCCGGAAGAAGAGCTGGGCCACGCCCGTCCCGGCCAGTGCGTACACGAAGCCGAAGAACACGAGACAGATCAAGGCCATGGTGAACGAGCGGCGGAGGTGTACGAGCATCAGTTGGCTTCCATCAGTAGGCGTGGAGTGCAACAAGCACGAGGTCGATGAGCTTGATGAAGATGAAGGGGACGATGATCCCGCCCACGCCGTAGATCAACACGTTTCGACGCAGAATGGCGGCTGAACCCGCAGCGCGGAACTTCACCCCGCGAAGGGCCAGCGGGATCAAGGCCACGATGACGAGGGCGTTGAAGATGACAGCCGAGAGGACAGCGCTCTGCGGGCTGTGCAGCTTCATGACGTTGAGCGTGTTCAGCTGCGGGTAGGTCGCGACGAACAACGCGGGAATGATGGCGAAGTACTTGGCCACATCGTTGGCGATGGAAAATGTGGTCAGCGAGCCCCGGGTGATGAGGAGCTGCTTGCCGATTTCGACGACGTCGATCAGCTTGGTCGGGTTGGAGTCGAGATCGACCATGTTGCCCGCTTCCTTGGCCGCGGTGGTGCCCGTGTTCATGGCCACCCCGACATCGGCCTGGGCCAGGGCAGGCGCGTCATTCGTGCCGTCGCCGGTCATGGCCACCAGCTTTCCGCCCTCCTGTTCGGTCTTGATCAGCGCCATCTTCGCCTCGGGAGTGGCCTCGGCCAGGAAGTCGTCAACGCCGGCTTCCTGGGCGATGGCCGCCGCGGTCAGCGGGTTGTCCCCGGTGATCATCACCGTGCGGATGCCCATCTGGCGCATCTCGTCGAACTTCTCCCGGATGCCCTGCTTGACCACGTCCTTCAACTCGATGACTCCGAGAATCACCCGGCCGTCGGCCACCACCAGCGGCGTGGACCCGTCCCGGGAGATGCGGTCCACGATGCCGTCGAGGTCGGTAGGAACAGTTCCCTGCTGATCGATGACCCACCGCTTGACCGACTCGGCCGCACCCTTGCGGATCTGGCGCTGGTCGACGTCCAGTCCCGACATACGGGTCGTGGCCGAAAAAGGGACGAAGGTGTGGTCCGCCTCGAGCTGTCGCTCGCGGATGTCGAACCGCTCCTTGGCCAACACCACGATGGAGCGGCCCTCGGGGGTCTCATCGGCCAGCGACGCCAGTTGGGCGGCATCGGCGACCTCCTGCTCTTGGTGACCACCCACGGGCACGAACTCCGACGCCATTCTGTTCCCGAGGGTGATGGTACCGGTCTTGTCCAGCAGGAGCGTCTGCACATCACCCGCCGCCTCTACCGCCCGCCCGCTCATGGCCAGCACGTTGCGCTGCACGAGCCGGTCCATGCCGGCGATGCCGATGGCCGAGAGCAAGGCTCCGATGGTCGTCGGGATCAGGCACACCAGCAAGGCGACCAGGACGACGACCGAGACGCTCGCCCCGGCGTAGTGACCAAATGGCTGCAGGGACACCACCACGGGGAGGAACACGATGGTGAGCACGGCCAACAAGATGGTGAGGGCGATCTCGTTGGGCGTCCTCTGCCGGTTTGCCCCTTCCACCAGCGTGATCATCCGGTCGATGAATGTGTGGCCGCGCTCGGCCGTGATCCGCACCACGATGCGATCGGACAGAACCTTCGTCCCGCCGGTCACCGCAGACCGGTCACCGCCCGACTCTCGGATCACCGGCGCCGACTCGCCGGTGATGGCGGACTCGTCGACCGAGGCGATGCCCTCGATGATCTCACCGTCGGAGGGGATCAGGTCGTTGGCCTCACAGACGACGACGTCCCCCTTGGACAGCTCGGCGGCGGCGACCAGTTCCTCGGAGCCGTCCGGGAGCAGCCGGCGGGCCTCTGTCTCGGTTCGCATCCGGCGGAGGGTGTCGGCCTGGGCCTTACCCCGTCCCTCGGCCATGGCTTCGGCAAAGTTGGCGAAGATCACCGTCAGGAAGAGCCAGATGGTGATGGACCAGGTGAAGATGCCGGGGTGGGCGATCGCCTCGATGAAGGTGATGACCGATCCCACCAGGACAACGAACATGACCGGGTTCTTGATCTGGGTCACCGGGTTCAGCTTGAAGATCGAATCGATCAGCGCCTGCCGGAGAATCTCGCCATCGAAGAGGCCGCGCGCCTGGGCGACTCCGTGTGCTTCGGCACTCGGGTCCGGTTGGGTGGCGAGCATCGTCATCAGAAAAACCTTCCATGGCTGAGCTGTTCGACGATCGGTCCGAGGGACACGGCCGGGAAGAAGGTGAGCCCACCGATGATCAGGATCACGCCGATGGTCAGACCGACGAACATACCGTTATCGGTTCGGAAGGTCCCGAGCGACGTGGGCACGATGTTCTTGGCCGCCAGTGCGCCGCCCAGAGCCAGGGCGGGGATCATGATGGCGAACCTGCCGAGCAGCATGTCGACCGCCCCGATGGTGTTGTAGAAGGCCGAGTTGCCGGTCAGGCCGGCGAAGGCAGAACCGTTGTTGTTGCCCTGGGATGTGAGCGAGTAGAGGATCTCAGTAAATCCGTGGGGGCCGCTGTTCAGGGGGCCGGCCCTCCCGGCGTGAATCGACACGGCGATGGCGGTGAAGACCAGCACGATGATCGGCATGACCAGGGCCGCAAGGCCGGCGAGTTTGACCTCTTTGGCCTGGATCTTCTTGCCCAGGTACTCCGGTGTTCGCCCGATCATGAGGCCGCCGATGAACACGGCGATGACGGCATACACGAGCAGGGTGTACAGACCACTGCCCGTGCCCCCGGGGGTCACCTCCCCGAGCATCATGCCGGTCAAGAGCCCCATCCCTCCGATGGAGGTGAACGAGTCGTACGAGGCGTCGGCCGAACCGGTCGACGTATTCGTCGAGGCCACGCCGAAGAGGGCGCTCGACGTGTCGCCGAAGCGCACCTCCTTGCCCTCGGTGTTGCCCGTCGTCGAGTGCACCCCGGCCGCGACGACGGCCGGGTTCTGCTGGTGCTCGGCATAGCTGGTAAAGCCGACCCAGACCCCGAAGATGATCACCATGGCGGATAGGAGTGCCACCCCGTGACGAATACTGCCAACCATCTTCCCGAAGGTGTAGGTGAGGGAAAACGGAATAGACAGCAGGAGATAGATCGACAGCCAGTTGGTGAGGCCCGTCGGGTTCTCGAACGGCGTCGCCGAGTTGGCGTTCAAGAACCCGCCCCCGTTGGTGCCGGTCTGCTTGATCGACTCCATGAACGCGATCGGCCCTCGGGGGATGGTCTGGGTGACGCCGTTCAGCGAGTTGTGGATGGCGACCGTGCCGGCGAGGGTTTGCACCCCGCCCTCGGCGACGAAGATGATCCCGGCGATGAACGCCATCGGGAGCAGGATGTAGAACATGCACCGGGTGATGTCGACCCAGAAGTTCCCGATTGTCGGGGAGCTCCGACGGGCGAACCCTCGCACCAACACGATGGCCACGGCTATGCCCACGGCCGGCGAGACGAACTGCTGAACGGTGAGCGCCCCCATCTGGGAGAAGTACGACATCGTCGTCTCGCCGCCGTAGTTCTGCCAGTTGGTGTTGGTCACGAACGAAGAGGCCGTGTTGAAGCTGAGGGCCTGGGGCACGGCGCCGAGGTGCTGCGGGTTGAGCGGGAGCGATCCCTGGATGCGGATGATCACGTAGGTGAAGGCGATCGAGACGGCCGAGAAGATGATGACTGCCCCGGCATACCGCTTCCAGGTCTGCTCCTGCTTCGGACTGGTCCTCAAGAGCCGGTAGATCGGTCGCTCGGCCCATCCCAAGAAGTGGACCCGTCCGTCGAAGACGGCGGCCATGTATGACCCCAGGTACCGCCAGGTCAGGCCCAGGGCGACGACCAGGGTGACGATCGTCCAGGTGAGCCCCATCTAGAACTTCTCGGGCTTGAACATGGCGAAGCCGATGTAGAGGAACATCACGATGGCCACGCCGAGCAGCAGGCCCTGTGTGACCGTCATACCCGATCGAGGGCCCAGATGAGACCGAGCATGATCGCCGTGAAGCCAATGATGCCCAGCGCTACGAAAAAATCTGCCATGGGACGAGTATCCTCCGATCCGTCGTAACAGAATCTGAACAGAAGCCCGAACCCCTTAAAAAAACCTTAATAAGCCCAGTCCAATGGACTGGTGGCCGCCACTTCGTACGACAATGGACAGGTGCGCAAGGCCTTTGTCGGATCGATGGTGGGCATCCTCCTCTCGGTGGGGCTCGGTGCGGCGATGGTGCCGGTCCGGTCCCATACCAGTGCAGCCACGCTGGCACTGGTCCTGGTCGTACCGGTCATTGCCGGAGTCGTCATTGGCGGGTTTCCCGCTGGAGTGGCCAGCGTCGCCGCCGGGTTCCTGGTCTACGACTTTGTGTTTGCCCCGCCCTACTACACCTTGTCCGTCGGTGGGGCCGATGGCTGGGTAGCCCTGGTTGTCTACCTGATCGTGATGCTGCTGGTGGCCCGGGTCGTGGCCAGCCTCGAGTCCGCACGGGCCGAGGCCCACCGGCGGGCGATCGAAACGGACCGCCTCTTCGAGCTGTCCGAGCTCTTGGTGGAGGAGCGGTCGGTCGAGGACCTGCTCAAGACGATCGTCCACACCGTCGGCTCCGTGTTCGAAGTCCCCGGTGTCTCGGTCCTGGTCCCGGAGGAGGGTCGCCTGACGATCGCTGCCTCAGACGGCAGAGCCCTTTCAGACCGGGAAATTCACCAGCTTGACCCTCGATCCGGCCTACCCGTCAGTGTCGGCACCGCACCAGGGTCTCCCCATACGATGCGGACCGTGGCCTTGTCGGCTTCGGGCCGTCCGGTCGGCATACTGGCCATGCGAGGGATACCGGCTTCCGACACTGACAGGGCGCTCCTTCGCACGTTTGCCAACCACGCCGCGTTGGCCCTCGAGCGAGCACAATTGCGAGAGCAGGCCATGCGCTCGGAACTGCTGGAGGAGGTCGACCGATTGAGGCACGCCCTAATGGGTGCAGTGTCACACGACCTGCGGACCCCTCTGGCCACCATGAAGGTGGCCGCGTCGACGCTCCACGATCCAGCCATCTCGCTCTCCGACGAGGACATGCACGAACTGCACGGCCTGATCGAGGTCGAGACCGATCACCTGACCCGACTGGTGACCAGCCTGCTCGACATGACCCGCTTCGAGGCCGGGGTGCTCGAGGTTGAGCGATGCCCCACATCGGTCGCCGACCTCGTCAACGAGGCTGTCGACGCCATGCATTCCTCGCTGGGGGAGCGTCCCATCGAACTGTTGGTGCCAAAGGCGATACCAGACGTTGAGATCGACCACCTTCTGATCGGGCAGGTGCTGGTGAATCTCTTGGACAACGCCAACCGCCACGCTCCCCCACATAGTCTGATCACGGTGGCGGCTGACGTGGGCAACGATCGGATCGCCCTCTCGGTCACCGACCGGGGACCTGGGGTTCCGTCCACCGAGCGAGAGGCGGTGTTCGACCGGTTCGTGCGCTTCGACACCGGAGGGCGGGCCGGACTCGGCCTGACCATCGCCAAGACGTTCGTCGAAGCCCACGGCGAGCACATCTGGGTCGACGACGTGCCCGAGGGTGGGGCCCGGTTCGCCTTCACCCTGCCGCTGGCAGCAAGCAACGGCGTCAGGGGGTAACGCCAATGGCCAAGGTCCTGGTGGTTGACGACGACTCGTCGCTGGTGCGGGCACTGCGCCTCGGCCTCCAAGCCGGGGGTCATCAGGTGACGACGGCAATGAACGGGGAACAGGGCATCTCGCAGACCGCCCTCACCTCTCCGGAGGTGATCGTGCTCGACCTCGGCCTTCCTGACGTCGATGGGCTTGCCGTCTGCAAGAGGATCCGCCAATGGAGCGAGGTACCGATCATCATCCTCTCGGCCAGCGGGACCGAGGATCGGAAAGTCGCCGCCCTCGATGGGGGCGCGGACGACTACGTGACGAAACCGTTCGGCATGGCTGAGCTGGAAGCCCGCATCCGCGCCGCCCTGCGTCATGGCCAGGCCGACCAGGAGGTGCAGTTGCCGACGATGCTCGCCCTCGGGCCACTCGACCTCGACCTGGTCCACCGGGAAGCTCGTTTACAGGGGTCGAGCGTGATCCTCACGGCAAAGGAATTCGAAGTGCTGTCCTTCTTGGGCCGTCACGTCGGGAGGACCTGTACTCACCAGATGATCCTCACGGCCGTCTGGGGCGCGGGCTACGGTCACGAGGCCCAGTATGTGCATGCCTATGTGCATCGACTGCGCCAGAAGCTCAACGACGGCTCCGGCGCCCTGATTCAGACTGCTCCCGGCGTCGGCTACCGGCTCCGTCCCGGTTCAGAGGCTCGGGCATGAGTCGGCCCGGGAAGCTCAGGGGCCAACCCTGCGGCGAGGGGTCACCGAGGTGACCCGGGGCAAGCTCCGGCTCTATCTGGGCGCGGCTCCCGGTGTGGGCAAGACCTTCGCCATGCTCAATGAGGGGTGGCGACGCAAGGAGCGTGGCACTGACGTCGTGATCGGGTGGGTCGACACCCACGGTCGGCAACAGACGGCAGAGCAACTGCGGGACCTGGAGGTGTTGGCCCGTAAGCCGGTCGTCTACCGGGGTCAGACCTTCGAAGAGCTCGACCTTGACGCCTTATTGGCTCGCCACCCTCAGCTCGCCCTGGTCGACGAACTGGCCCACACCAACGTACCCGGCTCCCGCAACGCCAAGCGATGGCAAGACGTCGAGGAGCTCCTGGACGCCGGAATCAATGTGATCTCGACCGTCAACTTGCAGCACCTGGAGTCGCTCAACGACGTCGTTGAGCGAATCACCGGGGTCGTCCAAAGAGAGACCGTTCCCGACGGGGTGGTCCGCTCGGCCGACCAGCTCGAGCTGGTGGACATGTCCCCGGAGGCACTGAGGCGCCGACTGGCCCACGGCAACGTCTACCCGGCGGAGCGTATCGATGCTGCCCTCGGCAACTACTTCCGTGCCGGCAATCTGACCGCCCTACGCGAGCTGGCTTTGTTGTGGATGGCCGATCGGGTCGACCAGGAACTCCACGATTATCGCGAACGGCATGGGATCGCCGGGCCGTGGGAGACCAAGGAACGGGTGGTGGTTTCGTTGACTGGTGCTCCCGGGGGCGCCGTGCTCATCCGCCGGGCGGCCCGGATGTCCATGCGGACCAAGGCCGAGCTGGTGGGAGTCCACGTGCGCGCCGAGGACGGCCTCACCGCTCCGGCCTCCGATGGCCTGATCAAGAACCGCGCCCTCCTCGACGAGCTCGGTGGCCGCTATATCGAGGTCGTCGGTGCCGACGTGGCACCGGCCCTGATGCAGGTGGCCAGGGCGGAGAACGCCACCCAACTGGTCCTGGGTGCGACCCATCGGAGCCGACTCACCGAGTTCGTCCGTGGCTCGGTGGTGAACTCCGTCATCCGGGCCTCGGGCGGCTCACTCGACATCCACGTGATCGCCACCGACGCGGCCGATGAGGAGTTGGAAGCGGTGGCTGACGGTAGAGACGGAGCCCGTGCCGGTCGCGAGGTCAACGAGCTACCCGATCGTCATCGCCGGCTGCTGTCCTCCCCCATCTCTCGGCGCCGCCAGCTCGGTGCTCTGGCCATCGGGATCGTCGGTTTCCCTCTGGCCACCCTGATCTTGAGCATGAACCGGTCACACATCGACCTGTCGACCTCCCTGGGCGTGTACCTGATGCTGGTGATGGCCGTCGCAGTGGTCGGTGGTGTGTTGCCGGCGGCGCTCGCCGCAGTGGCCGGATTCCTGCTGTCCAACTACTTCTTCGCCCCGCCGATCCACACGCTGACCATTGGCGACACCCGGGACGTCGTCGCCCTCGTCATTTTCCTCGTCGTCGCCGGAGTCGTCAGCTCGCTCGTCGATCTGTCGGCCAGGCGATCCGTGGCTGCCGCCCAGGCCCGAGCGGACGCCCACATGCTGGCCCGGGTGGCAGGGCGACTGGTCGCGCCCGAGGGCAACCCACTGCCCGCCCTTTTGGGGGACCTGGTCGTCGCCTTCCGGCTCGAGGCTGCGGCCATCTTGCGGCGCCATCCCGACGGGGCCGACTCGGATCGGTCCGTTCCTGGCGGAGGTAAGGCCGGCTGGGAGACGGTGCTGGCCGTCGGGGCCGATCCGCCGCTCAGTCCTGAAGTGGCATCGGTATCCCTATCCCTCAGCGATCGAGAGGTGGTCGCCCTGCGAGGCCCCGGTCTGTCCGCCGAGGACCGTGAGATCCTGGCCGGTTTCGCCGCCCAGTTGGCTGCCGCTCTGGCCAGCGAACGCCTCCAGGCCGGCGCCGAGAAGGCCGACTCGTTGGCACGGGCGAACGAGCTCCGCTCCTCCTTGCTGGCCGCGGTCAGTCACGATCTGCGAACCCCCCTCGCATCGATCAAGGCCGCTTCGAGCAGTTTGTTGTCGAAGCAGCTGCACTTCGGTCCGGAGGAGACCGAGATTCTGGTTCGGACCATTGACGACGAATCCGACCGGCTCTCCTCGCTGGTGGAGAACTTGCTGGACATGAGCCGACTGGAAACCGGATCCATGAAAGTCATGGACGTTGACCATCGACCTGGGCGACGTGGTCGACGCCGCTCTGGCCAGCTTGGGGCCCCGAGCCGCAGCGGTCAGCATCGGATGTGCCCGACGACCTCCCGCCGGTCACACCGATCCGGTTCTCCTCGAACGCGCCGTGGCCAACCTGATCGACAACGCATTGATCCATGCCGGAGGGCGCTGGGCTCCGCATCGAGGCCGGCGCGGTGGCCGGTCGGGTGGACCTCCGGGTCGTGGATCATGGCCCCGGGGTGCGGGCCGAGGATCGCGAGCTGGTGTTCCGGCCTTTCCAGCGACTGGGTGACAGCGAGAACGAGGCTGGAGTAGGTCTGGGTCTGGCCGTAGCCCGAGGGTTCGTCGAGGCGGTTGCTGGCGACCTCGACGTCGATGATACTCCCGGTGGCGGCTGCACCATGGTGGTCCGCCTTCCCGCGGCACCGCAAGCCGACGCGAGCCGGAGGCGGAGCCTGACGCCGAGGCGGAGCGGACGCGACGCCAGAGGCGGTTCCCCGGACCGACAGGTTGCGGCCGTCGAGAAGACGGAGGAACCGCAGTGATCGAAGCGCCTCGGTCGGGCCAACTTCAAGAGGGCACCGACATCGAACTGGGCGCCCGGGTACTCATCATCGACGACGACGCCTCGTTGCTGCGTGCCGTCGGCATCAGCCTCAGGGCTCGGGGCTACGAGGTGACCGTAGCCCGGCGAGGCGAGGAGGGACTCAATCTGGCCGCCCACAAACGGCCTGATGTGATCCTCCTCGACCTGGGCCTTCCGGGGATCGACGGCGTCGAGGTGGTGCGGGGACTTCGGGGGTGGAGCACCGTCCCCATCATCGTCCTTTCGGCCCGACACCAGAGCGTGAGCAAAGTCGAGGCCCTCGATGCCGGCGCCGACGACTATGTGACCAAGCCATTCGGCATGGACGAGCTCTTGGCCCGGTTGCGGGCTGCCCTCCGTCGGACGGTTCCCGGTCCTGAGGACCCACGGGTGGAAACCGAGGCGTTCACCATCGATCTTGCCGCCAAGCGGGTCACTCGGGACGGGTCGGATGTCCACCTCACGCCCAAGGAGTGGAACATCGTCGAAGTGCTCGTGCGCAATCCCGGCAGGCTTGTCTCCCATCAACAGCTGCTCCATGAGGTATGGGGGCCACAGTACGACACCGAGACCGAGTACCTCCGGGTGCTCATGGCCCGAGTGCGCCGAAAGCTCGAGGCGCGATCCCTCCCGGCCCGAGCATTTTCGTACCGAATCGGGCATGGGCTACCGCTTCACCCCTTGACTCCCGGCCCCGTCCACCGGACAGTGGCGGCCTTTTCCACCGCCATCCGGCCCGACCCCTAGCATCGGGGTGAGTGCAACGCCAAACCGTGACCATCTACGAGGAACGTGGCCTCCATTGGGCCCGGTCCCACGCCCGAGCAGGCCGCAAGGGCGACGCGGCACGCTTCGCCGCCCAGGTGGGCGACGGCGTGCTGCGCCTGGACATCGGCTGCGGCGCCGGGCGGTACGCCCCGCACCTGGGCCGACCCCTGATCGGCCTGGATGCGTCGCAGGTGATGCTCCACGAATGCAGGGTCCACGCCCCCGGTGCCCTGTACGTACGAGGCGACGTCGAGGCGCTCCCCTTTACCTCCGGTTCCATCGGCGGGGGCTGGTCGTGCATGACGCACGTCCATGTACCTCGGCTCCGGCTCCCACGTGGCCCTGTGGGACCTCCAGCGCGTGCTGGCTGTTGGCGCTCCCTTCGACCTGCAGGTGCTGGCCGGCGACTACGAGGGGAGCGAACTGCCCGACGACGTCATCGGGGGACGGTTCTTCGCTGGGTGGCAACCCGAGCACCTGGCCGACGTGGTCACCGGCGCCGGTTTCGAGGTCGACGCCGGCTCGTTGTCCCTCTCCGGGGACGAGCTGCGGTTGCGGGCGACGCGGGCCACAACGCTGGCTGACACGGTGGGATCGCCGATGCGCCTGCTGGTCTGCGGACTGAACCCCAGCGTGTACTCCGCTGAGGCGGGTCTCCCGTTTGCCCGACCGGGAAACCGGTTCTGGCCGGCGGCCGTCGCCGCCGGGCTGGTGGAGCGCGAGCGTGACCCGGTGCATGCCCTCTCGAGGTCAGGCATCGGCCTCACCGACCTGGTCAAGCGGTCCACCCGGACGGCGGCAGAGCTCCAAACCGGCGAGTACCGGGACGGCTTGGCCCGTGTCGACCGGCTGGTCCGGTGGCTGCAACCCGGCGCCGTCTGCTTCGTCGGCCTGGCCGGATGGCGCGCCGTCGTCGACCGGTCGGCCACCGCCGGCTGCCAACCCCAGGCGCTCGGCGGCCGGCCCGTCTACCTCATGCCCTCGACCAGCGGGCTCAACGGCCGGTCGAGCCTGACCGACCTGACCGACCACCTTCGGGCCGCCGCATCCTTGGCCGAGGGCGCCGCTACCCGCTGAACCGACGGCACTGCGACCTGCTCAAGGGCAGTGATCGGCAGCGGGGATCACAGGCCGCCCGTGATCGTCCACGTGTAGGTGGAGGGCAAAAAGCCGTGATACGCGATCGAGGTCGGGTTCGTTCCCGATCCGACGTTGAAGGTCACGTTGCCCGGTCCGGCAGGAATTGCTCGGGATGGACCCGTTGCCGATGTCGGGCGACTGTTGACCCGAGCCGGACTGACGGAGTTCCCGCCCCCGGTGTTGAGAATGAACGCCTGGTCGAACACGCCGGTCCTCGACCCGCTGTTCCCGGCACAGACCTCGACGTTGGCCACGACATAGCTCCCGGTCGTCGAGCCTGATACCTGGTCTATCCGATGAACCGACCTGACCTGCATGGTGGAGACGCCCAGGCTGAACGAATCGCTGACGTTGACGGTGCTCCCGACGGGCACGGTCACGTCACGGGCGTTGGTCCCGATCCACGCCACCAACGACCAGGTGAGGGCCGCCCCCAGGATCCCGACGATGCCGACGATGAGGCCGGCGATGGCCAGGCCCCTGCCGCGGAGCATGCCGTTGGACGCGGTAACCCGCCTGAGGGCCATGATGGCGAAGATGACGGCCAGGATGGCCCCGATGCCTCCGAGCCAGATGATCGACAGCACCAGCGAGGCAATGGCCAGGCCGCTGTACCTGGCCGCGGCCAGATTGGGCTGGAATCCGCCGGCGGTGTACCCATACCCGCCCCCTGGGGGTGGCCCGGCCGGAGGGGCGGTGGGGGACCCCACGTACCCGACGGGACCTCCGGCGTACCCGCCAGGGCCCGCACTTGACCCCGTGCAGTTGCTCCCGGTGGAGCTGTGACTCCGGCGCGAGTCCCTCCGGCGCCTCATCGGCTCCGAGTCCCGCCGCGGGCGATGCGTCCCCAGTCGGCGACGATGCCGTCGGAGCAACGTAATTCGGATGCAGTTCCGGCGCGTACCACTTCCCGTCCGATGCCTGCCACCAGCCCGCTCCCTGTTGAGTCTCGCTCATGGCCGAAGCGTAGTCCCGTTGCGCGCTTCGCCCATGGTCCATGCCTCAGTTCGGCAACACCCCTACTCGAACAGCGCCAGGATCACCGAAAAGGTTGGGTCCATCTGGGCACTGGCCAGGAGACTCCCACCCTCAACGGGAAGGTTCACACCGGTGACGTAGGCGGCGAGATCCGAACACAGAAACACGATCACACCGGCTACATCAGCCGCGGTGCCCAGTCGGCCAATGGGAGTGTTCCGCTCGAAGCCCCGGCGCGCCTCGTCATCGTAAAAGAGGGCTGCGGTGAGCGGGGTCTCAATGAGACCCGGAGACACGCAGTTGACGCGGACGGTCGGGGCGTACTCAAGGGCACCCGACTGGGTGAGGGCGATGACACCGGCCTTTGCCGCCGAGTACGGCGCTTCGCCGCGGGTCGAGCGCATCCCGCTGACCGACGACATGTTCACGATCGAGCCACCCCCTCCGGCCACCATGAGCGGAGCCGCCACGCCAATCCCGTTGAACGTTCCCCGCAGGCTGGCGTCGATGACGCTGTCGTACTCGCTGTCTTTGTACTGGTGAAGGGGCTTCATCGATCCCACGCCGGCGTTGTTGACCAGGATGGTGAGCCCACCCAGGAGGTCGACCGCCCGATGAATCGCCGTCTCGAGCGCCTCCCGGTCGGCGACGTCGGCCACGGCCGCTTCTCCTCCAATCTCCCGGGCCACCGATCGGGCTGCCTCCCCGTCGATGTCGAGTGCCACCACCCGTGCGCCCTGGGCGGCGAACTGCAGACAGGTCTCCCGACCGATCCCCGACCCGGCCCCGGTGACCACGGCACGGGCGCCATCCAACAGCCCCATCACGCCGTCCGTTCAGCGGCCCCGACGGACTGGCCCCGTCGAACCCGAACGTGCGGTGCGCTTTCCCCGGAGCTCATGAGGCTCGACGCTTCTGTGCGATGCCCGGCCAGGCGAGGCTCTCCCGATCCGGGCCGGCCCACGACGACTGGGGATCGCTGGCCGGGAATGACTGCACCTCGGCTTCGTCGACCGCTGATTGCAATCGGTCCCACCGGCGCGCCGAGGACACTGTCGGGTCCCCTGCGCCGGTTTGCCGGCCCGCTGGTGGGCCGCTTACCCTCATCCATGCCTCGACCTCGCTCTCACCGTTCCCGGTCAAGCTACAACGCCGGTTGTGGCAACTCGGCTTATGGCGCGCCGAGCATCCCGTAGGCCCGGTCGGCTCGGAGCTGGGCCAGCACCCGGCCCTCGTCCACCATGGCCTGGCGGAACTCTTCCCAGTCCGGGTGCTCGCCACGCGCCGTCCGATACATCGCAACCAATGCGTCGACCACCGGATCACCCGGATCGGCGGCAACCGGTGACAGGGTGACCGTTCCTTCCAGTACGACGTAGGCGTAGAAGTCGGCCCTGGTCACATGGAGAGACGCTCGCGGGTCTCGACGCAGGTTCTTCGTCTTGGCCCTTGACTCGGTCACCGAGATGCCGATGACGTCGTTCTCATCGGGGACGTACATGATGTTCGAGAGCTGCGGCAGCCCGTTGCGCCGGAGCGTGACGAGCACACCTCGGTCGTTCTCACGGACGAAGGCGAGCGCATCGGGGAGGTGAATGGCCATGAGCCCACTGTAATGATCTCAGCGATGACGGTCACCAGCGGCCGCCGCCCCTCACCTCATGGCGAAGTTGCCCGACCGGACCAGGATTGCCGCACCCCCGAGCTCGTTCGATATGGCGTGACGGGCGAGATCGGGATCATCGGAGAAGGCCACGCAGCGGATGCCCGACGGGGTGTTGGCCACCACCACCGTGCGATTCGGCTCCTCGCCATCGAAGGTGACGGTGTAGGACGCTACCGAGGCCGGGCCGGTGTACTCATCCAGCCTCTCGGAGACCTCGACCGTCTCGGTGGACCGTTCGGCCTCGACGGCCAGGTCGCCGATCAACGGCGGCTCGTCATCGGGCTCGGTGCACCAGATGCCGATACCGGGTTTGGTCAGTAGACCGGACACCGTGGTCACCATGCCCAACGCCCCGGGCGATGCCCGAATCTTCTCCACCACTGCTGCGGTGGCCTGGTAGACGAAGTTGTTGAACGGACCACCGGCAAAGGTCATGCCGCCGGTGACCGTCGGGGTTGCGTCCGGACCGATCCCCAAAGCTCGCTGCTGGACTCGGACGGCAGCGGGGAAGCAGCTGTAGAGCTCGGTGACGTCGACGTCGGCCACCGGACGTCCGATGCGGAGGGCGGCGCGGGAGCCGAGGACGTTCATGGCCGGCCAGGTGTGGGGGCCAACTCGACGCAGCAACGACACCGCGTGGCTCGACTCCAAGCCAACCAGGGGAAACACCCATCGATCGGAGGCGACGCCGAACCGCCGGGCCACGCCCGCTGAGCACACCAGCACCGCGGCCGCCTGGTCGACGGTCCACTGCGTCGAGTGCCACTTGTTGTACGGGAAGGCCAGTGGCCGATTCTGTCGGGAGGGGGTGGCGATGTCCGACGCGGACATGGGCGCGGGGAAAGCGGCATGGGGATTGTCGGCAGCCACACGGTTGAATCGGCCCCACAGCTCGGCGATCTCGTCCCGGTGCTCCTCCAGGCTCCGTCCCTCAGCTCGACGAAGGGCGTTGTCGATCATGGCGTACTGCTGGACAGGGTCCCAGAGTCCGGTGGCCACCTCGACGGGCTCCAAGAGCTCGCCCGGGCGCGTCTGGAAGACGTCGGGGACCACGCCCGGTTGGGGGGTCTCTTCGGCGGTGCGTCCGTTCCGCTCCGCCCGCTGCGAGCGGCGCTTGGCCTCTCCGCCGACGATGACGGCCACCTGGGAGCGCCCCTCGAGGATCGCGATCAGCGCCTGATTGATGAGGGACTGCTGCGGGATGCCCAGTTCCACCAGATGGGTGCGACACCCGGTGGCGCCGACCCGATCGGCCACCAGTCGGGCCGGATCCGGATAGGCCCAGGTTCCCTGGGGCACGGCCATCCGGTCGATCGCGCCCAGCATCCTCGTAGACCCGGCGTCGGTGGCAGCGGCCACCAGTGCCCGGGCCATCAGCTCGACGGGCTCGGCGTCGTCCGAGGCGACCCCCACCCCGATCAAGACGGGTGACTGTTGGTCGATCGGGCTCCGTGGAGGCACCGGGTCAGTATGCACGATGGCCCCGCTGGGAGAGTCGGTGGTGGCCACCGACCGTTCGGCTGGTGGTCACGGGCCGGTCCGACGCGGGCGACGGGCCGGTCGGCTGGTCGTGACGGGCCGGTCCGACCGAAGCTACGGGCCGCCCGTGGGAAGCCGTTCGTCCTCGCCGTGCATGCGCGTCCGTCGCACCCTCATCATCCGACCGATGTCGCGCCAGGTGACGGGGACGGCTCCGAGCCCAATAGCTTGGCGGCGAAGGGCCTCGGTCACGTCGTAGTGCGACCGGTAGGGTCGGCGCGGGTCGGTTTGGAACCAGGCCTGCTTCATCCCCAGTTGCTTGGCGAACTGATGGAGCTCGTCGTCCGTGTCGGCAATGAGGTGGCACCACAGGGCGTCGACGTGCCCGAGGCGAGCGCGCTGTCGCCAGTCGTCGACGTAGACGGTCATCCTTTGACGGACTCAGACAACTGCACCGGGCGCACCGGCGTCGTCGACCACCGGTAGGCCGACCGCCGCCCATGCGAGCATCCCCCCGTCCACGTTGCGCACGTCGTAGCCGGCCCCCGCGAGGGATGTGGCCACGGCCCCCGATCGCCCTCCCACCCGGCACATGCAGACCACCGTGCGATCAACCGGGAGCTCGGACGCACGGTCCTGGATCTCCCCCATCGGCAGATGGGTCGCCTGGGGCGCATGGCCGGCCGCCCACTCCTCGTTCTCTCGCACATCGAGCAGGAAGGCCCCGGCATCCACCAGGGCCACCGCCTCGTCGGGTCCGATGTCTTGGATTTCATGATGTGTCGTCTCGGTCACACATGCACCGTACTCGGATGCCCATGGTGCGAAGGCAGTCGGCACCTCCGTTTGGACCGCGTCCCACCGGCGGGGGCACTGGTCGTGGTCCCATTCGAGATTCCCGAGTTTGGGCGGAGGCATCTGCGCCTTCCCACGTTTGTGCGAAAGGAAGGCCAGGTCAGGAATGCAATTCGGCCAGCGCGTCGATGTGGTCGGCGATTGGTCGGCAATGTGCCGCCCCGGGAATTTCCACACACTGAACCGCTTGCCGAGGCCCCTTCAGCCCCGGACCCCCCCACGAGCCACCGCCTGAGAGCCGGTAGGCGGCCATCCCGAGGGTAGGGCAACGGGAAATCTGGGTACAGATGCGAGAGAACTCGAGACATGCAACCGGAAGGACGACCGGAATGCCACCAAGCGCGCCGGCGTTGGCTAGGACGATGAGCGAGGACCGGCGGATCGGCGAAGGTGAGCGGGGCGGGTGGGTCACCACAAGGGTTCCTCTGCCGCAGGACAACACCGGTGGCTGTGGCTAAATCGACACGGACCCCGAAGGCGGGGCTGTCGCCGAAGTCGGGCGGGAGCAGGCCGCACTTCGGCCTGGCCGTTCTGTGCTTCGTGCTCTTTTTGACCTTCTTGGACAACACGATCATCAGTGCCACCCTCTCCGATGTCCAATCGAATCTCCACGCGGGCGTGAGCCAGCTCCAGTGGGTGGTGAGCGGGTATGCACTGGCCTTCGCCAGCCTCATGCTCATGTGTGGCACCCTGGGCGACCTCTACGGCCGCAAGCGGTTGATGCTCATCGGCGTGGTGATCTTCTGCGCTGGATCGGTGATCGCCGCGGTGTCCACCGAGACACAGACATTGGTGGCCGGACGGGTGGTCATGGGAGTCGGCGCGGCGGCGTCGGAGCCGGGCACGCTTTCGATGATCCGGCACCTCTACCCTGAACGAAAGGCGCGTGCCCGGGCCCTCGGGATCTGGGCCGCGGTGTCCGGCCTTGCCCTTGCCCTCGGACCGGTGATCGGCGGGGTTCTGGTCGGGTTGTGGTCGTGGCACGCCGTGTTCTGGTTCAACCTCTTCTTCGGCGCGCTGGCCTTCGTGGCTGCGGCCATCGTCCTCCCCGAGAACTCCGATCCCGTACGAGCCCGTCTCGACCTCCCTGGATTCGTGCTCGGCGCCCTGGCCCTGGGCACCGCCACCTTTGCCACCATCTCCGGAGAGACGGCGGGCTACCGAGCGCCGTGGATCGTGGCCCTCTACGGGTTGGCCGTGCTCACCGCGATCGCCTTCGTCCTGGTGGAGCGGAGGGCACAGAACCCAGTACTCGACGTCAAGCTCTTTCGCCGGGCGCCGTTCGCCGGCGCCACCACAGTGGCCTTCACCACGTATTTCGGCATCTTCTCCATTTTCTTCTTCGTGGCCCTCTACCTGGAGGTGGTGGGCGCCCAGTCCCCGTACGGCCTGGCCCTCGACTTCCTCCCTCTGACTGCGGGCATGGTCATCGCTTCACTGCTGACCGGCCGATGGGTGGCCGCCTGGGGCGCCAAGATCCCCATGGCCATGGGCTGCGTGCTGGCCGGGGTCGGCATCCTGCTCACCGACTTGGTGATCACGCCACAAGCCGGGGTGTCCACCGTCGGGTGGACCCTGGCCATCGCCGGCATCGGCTTCGGCATCGCCATTGTCCCGGTGACGTCGTCGGCCCTGTCTTCGGTCCCGAGCGAGCACTCGGGCATGGCCGCTTCGGCCACCAACACCAGCCGGGAGCTCGGAGCTGTTGCCGGTGTGGCCATCCTCGGTTCGGTCGTCAATGGGCAGTTGACGGTCAACCTGGTGAAGCGACTGACGGCCATCGGCATACCCCACTCCTACCAATCCCAGGTCATCGCGGCCGTCACCACCGGCTCGGTCGGATCCCAGGCGGCCCACGCTGCTCGTGGCAACGCGTCGATCCAGGCGATCATCAACAAGGTGGTCGGCGCAGCGTACGGGGCCTTCTCACACGGGCTCGACCTGTCTCTCTTGGCTGCCGGGTCCCTCATGATGCTGTCGGCGATCCTGGCCCTGTTCACCGGGATCTCCCGCCACACGGGCAGCCACAGGTTCCGGGCCCCCAAGCACGTGGCCGCCGCAGAGCCTGATCCGGTGGCCTCTTGATACCCGATGGTGTTCCGTCCCCTGGTCCTGGGATCGGGATTGGAGCCCCGCTCGGCCCCATGCGTCACCGCCCACGTCATACTGATGGCGGTGGTCGGTCTGATCGCCACCCGTCGGGCTGACTGCTCTGCGGTTCTTCCGCCCGAAAGCGGCTCAGAGTCAAGGGCGGCTCGACGTTGCATCGGAACTCGGCCCGACGGCTCCGAAGGGCCAGTGGTCGGTGGCTCGAGCGCAGCTATACCCTAACGTTTACGTCAGCGAGAGGAGCACAGGATGTACGACGGGATCATGGCCGAAACCATTCGCATCACCGGAGCAGGGAGCGATGAGATCGGTGCCTACTTCGCTCGCCCCCTCGGTCCGGGGCCATATCCCGGCGTCGTGGTCATCCACCACATGCCCGGATGGGACGAGGCCACCAAGGAGATCGCTCGGCGGTTCGCCACCCACGGCTACTCCGCCATCTGCCCCAACCTCTTCTACCGGGAAGGACCGGACGCCAGCCCCGACGATGCAGCTGCCGCCGCCCGAGCCGCCGGTGGTGCCCCGGACGAACGAGTGGTGGGCGACGTCGATGGCGGCCGCCGCTTCTTGTTGTCGCTGGTCAACGCCAGCGGCACGGTGGGCGTGATCGGCTACTGCTCCGGCGGCCGGCAGACCTACCTCAGCGCCTGTCGCCTCCCCTTCGATGCCGCTGTCGACTGCTACGGGGCCTTCGTGGTCGGAAAATCCCCAGAGGGCTTTCCGGTCAAGATGGAGCCGGTGGTCGGGCTCACCGGCGACCTGTCCTGCCCGCTCCTCGGGCTGTTCGGGGCCGACGACCAGGCGCCGTCCCCCGAGCACGTGGCCGAGATCGAGGAGGCCTTGAAGGAATACGGCAAGACCTACGAGTTCCACAGCTACGAGGGAGCCGGGCACGGCTTCTTCGCCTCCGACCGGGCCATGTACCGACCGGAGGCCGCGGCCGACGGCTGGCAACGGATCTGGACCTGGTTCGACCGCTACCTGGCGTCCTGAGGAGGATCCGATGTGCTCCTACGTCACCGAGAAGACCAACATCGCCGGCAGTGGTAAGGGGCCCGAAGGTTGGTTCCGTCTGAACGCGGCCACCGTCTACTTCGACCATCCCTACCACGCGCCCTATGAGCACACGCTCAACATAGACTTCGTGGACAACACGGCCGGTCCGGGAGCCAGGGTGGCGGTAGAGCTGAGTGCCGAATCGGCCCGAGAGCTGGTGCGCTGCATCGAGTCGGCACTGGCTGCGGCGGGGCCGGCGGCGGCGCCCCCGGAACCCGGGACAAGGCCGACGGCGACCTCGGAGCCAGGACCGGCCTGAGGTCCGCGACCGTGAGCACGACGGCCTCAGGCCATCGAGGAGGTCGGGTGGCAGCTGAGGAATTCGAGGACGACGTGCACCGGGTGATCAGCCGGCTCAAGCCGGGCATGGTGATGACCTACGGCGAGGTGGCCCTTGAGTCCGGGCACCCCGGAGCCGCCCGTGCCGTCGGCACCTTCCTGGCCCGTGGCGATAGCGGTGTCCCATGGTGGCGGGTGGTGACGAGCACGGGGCGGCTGGTGCCCGGGCACGAACGCGAGCACGCCCGGTTGCTCCGATCCGAGGGAGTGGCTCTCTCGAACGAGCGGGTACCCATGCGGGGTCGCTCCGGCATCAACCCCAAGTAGTCTCTTCGCGTGCGATTGAGCGCCTCGGGGGCGGCAGCCTGGATCAGGATCGGCGTCGGGGTGCTCTTGGCCGCCGCCCCGCAGATGTTCGTGGACCGGTTCGTCGAAGACGAGTCATCGGGCTCGCTCGTTCTCTTCGCTCGGACCGTCGGAGTCCGCGACCTGGCCCTGGGGCTGGGGACGCTGGCGGCCGAACGGTCGGGCAGCCCGACCGAGCTCCAGCGATGGGTGCGGGCCGGGCTGGTCAGCGACTCGCTCGACTTCCTGTTCGGCCTGGCCAGCACACGGCTGGTCGGGCGTGTTGGTGTGGCCAAGGCAACAGCCACCGTCGTACCGGTGATCGCGCTCGACCTGCTCGGGCTGAGGAAGCTGGCCGCCTCGACCGACTGACGCCGCCGGCGCGGCTACGAACAGCCGCTGGTCGTGCCGCAGCTGCCGCAGACGTAGCACGAGCCCGCTCGCTGCATGGCGTTGCCACACTGATAGCAGTACGGCGCGTCGCGTGGCTCGGCCCGGGCGATAGGACCGTCCTGATCGGACGACAGGGAGGGATGCACGACGGGAGTGGCCGCCGGGGCGCTCGATTCGACCACGGTGGCGGTCACCGGGTCGACCGAGCCGTCTTCGACCACGCCGCGGGACTCGGTGGCCGTCTCCTCGACACCGGGGAGGGTCGGCTGCATGCGCTCCGACGTCGACAGCACACCGAGCTCGGACCGCTCGTCGATGGGAAGGTAGTCGAGGGCCAACCGCCGGAAGATGTAGTCGACCAGGCTGGTGGCGATGCGGAGGTCGACGTCGTCGGTGATCCCGGCCGGCTCGAAGCGCATATTGGTGTACTTGCGGACGTAGGTGGCCAGGGGCACGCCGTGCTGGAGGCCCAGGCTGACCGAGATGGAGAAGGCGTCCATGATGCCGGCCAGGGTCGAGCCCTGCTTGGACACCTTCATGAACACCTCGCCCGGACGGCCGTCCTCGTACTCGCCGACGGTCACATAGCCCTCGCAGTCGGCCACCCGGAAGGCGAACGTGCTCGACTTGCGTCGGCGGGGCAGGCGCTCCCGTACCGCCCCGACCACCAGTGTCTCTCCGACCCGCTGTTGTTCGTGGACCAGCGCGGCCTCGAGCCCGGCGATCTTGTCGGCCAGCTCGCGGGCATGGGCCTCGGCCTCCGAGCCGGCCGGGGCGTCGTCCGCCCCTTCCTTTTTGGTGGTGGACAGTGGTTGGCCCACCTTGCAGTTGTCCCGGTAGACGGCGACGGCCTTGATGCCCATGTGCCAGGCGTCGATGTGGAGCTGCTCCACGTCCTCGACGGTCACGTCCTCGGGCAAGTTCACCGTCTTGGAGATGGCACCGGAGATGAAGGGCTGCACTGCGCCCATCATGCGGACGTGACCGAGGTAGTGGATGGTGTTGTCGCCCATAGAGCAGGCGAACACGCCGAGGTGCTCGGCCGACAGGTACGGGGCGCCCACGATCGACTTGTGCTCGTCGATGTAGGCGATGATCTCGCCGACCTGGTCGGGCGAGTAGCCCATCTGGTGGAGGGCCCGGGGGACGGTCTGGTTGACAATCGACATGGTCCCACCGCCCACCAGCTTCTTGGTCTTCACCAGTCCGAGATCGGGCTCCACCCCGGTGGTGTCGCAGTCCATCAACAGCCCGATGGTCCCGGTGGGGGCGAGCACGCTGGCCTGCGAGTTGCGCACCCCGTACTGTTCGCCCAGCTCCACGGCCGAGTCCCACGCCTCTTGGGCGGCCGACAACAAGTCCGTGGGGACCTGCTCCTCGTCGATGGCGGCCACCGCGTCCCGGTGCATGCGCAGCACGTTGAGCATCGGTCCCACGTTCTCGTGGTAGCCGGCGAACGGACCCATGCGGGCGGCGGTACGAGCCGAGGTGGCATAGGCGTGCCCGGTCATCAGCGCGGTGATGGCTCCCGCCCACGCCCGGCCCTCGTCGGAGTCGTAGGGAAGGCCCTGGGCCATGAGCAGGGCACCCAGGTTGGCGTAGCCGATGCCCAGCTCCCGGAACAACCTCGAGTTCTCGGCGATCTTGTCGGTCGGGTAGTCGGCGTTGCCGACGATGATCTCCTGAGCAGTGAAGATGACCTCCACCGCCGCCTTGAACCCGTCGACGTCGAACGAGTCGTCGTCGTTCAGGTACTTCATCAGGTTGAGGCTCGCCAAGTTGCAAGCTGAGTTGTCGAGATGCATGTACTCCGAGCAATTTCGTACGACGATGCCATCGACGATGTAGGAATGGTTCCGTGGCTCGGAGAGGTTGTACGTCAGCTCGATGCCGTCGTTCGTCCGCTCTGACAGCCGCGTGGTCCGGCGCACATCGTAGAAGCCGCGGCCACCATGCTCCTCGAGGCCGGCGAACAGGATCTCGTTCAACAACGCAGACTTGCGGGACAACGAGAACCCGATGTGCTGGGCGAACGCCCTGATCGAGGCGGAGGTAACCCGCAGGTCGTACGAGGGCGACCGACCATAGGAGACCCACTCGCCTTCCTTGTTCGTGTACGGAAGATGTCCACTGCTACTACCGTCGTGCACCTGGTAAATACGGCTCGACACACCGAACGTCGTGAGCAGGGTCTGCACGCCGCGAAGCAGTTCGTTCGAGACCGAGCCGAACCCAACGTAGGAGCCCTCGACCTGACTGTGCACGACACAGCCGTCGGCATCGAACAGCCCGCGGAGGAAGGAGGCGGCGATCGGCGCGGGGGCCTGGCGAATCGACCACGGCACTGACTTCTCGGGCCCCTTTACCGACCGCACCCCGAGGGCCTCGATGAAGCGCTTGAACGGTCGACGGGCCATGCGAAGCTGGGCCGTCCCGTTGGCTTGCTCCGACACTTTCAGCGGCCGGTCGCCGTTTATCCGCTCAATCAGTTCGGCATGCCGGGGCAAGATCTCGGAACGATCCTCGGCGCTTCCGTAGACAGTGCTGGTGGTCGCACCCGAGGTCGACCCGTCGCCGACCAGCCAGCCCAGGTAGTGAGCGAACTCGGGGGACCACTCCTCCGGGAACCGCAGAGCATCGCCATGATCGCCCTTGGACCGGTACGAGTCGACATCGCCGCTCACCGGGAGGCACAGGTCGGCGTTCACCGGCTCCGCTTCGACGTCGAGGGTCTTGACTTCGTCGTCACCGGTGAGCTCGCGGGCCTCGACGAACCCCCGGTTGGCCGTGAAGATCTTGTGGCCCGGTGTGCAGCGCAGCTCCATCCCGTTGAGGAAGCGGAGCTTGACGATCTCGTTGGTCCCCGTGATCATGAACGCGTCCGGCGACGTCAGCTCCACCCGATCGGCCGGCGTCTCGTGGTTGGTGGCGTCGTGGGTGTAGACGCCGAAGGACTCGCCGCGGTTGACCCGATCGAAGAGCTCGGCGAAGGGCACGAGGCCCTTGTCCGTGTGCACCTGGGCCGAACCGGGGAAACAGGGATTACTTCCGTTGATCCGACCGGTGTTCGACGCGGTGTGCCACTTGTTGATGGTGGTATCGAACTGCATGCCAGGATCGGCGCACTCCCAGGCGGCGTGGGCCAGCTGGCGGAAGAGGTCCCGGGCCGGCACGCTACGTACCACCGCGCCATCGCCCCGGGCGGTGAGTGGCCAGTCCCGGCCGTCGACCACCGCTTCCATGAACTCGTCGGTCACCCGCACCGAGTTGTTGGCGTTCTGGTACTGGAGGCTGATCGAGTCCTTGCCGTCGAGGTCCATGTCGAAACCGGCGTCACGCAGCACCCGGGCCTTGCGCTCCTCGATGGCCTTGCACCAGATGAAATCCTCGATGTCAGGATGGTCGACGTCCAAGATGACCATCTTGGCCGCCCGGCGGGTCTTACCCCCGGACTTGATGGTGCCGGCCGAGGAGTCGGCGCCCCGCATGAAGCTCACCGGGCCCGACGCCGTACCGCCGCCCTTCAGGTACTCGTGGGACGACCGGATACGGGACAGGTTCACACCGGCCCCCGAGCCACCCTTGAAGATCACTCCTTCCTCGGTGTACCAGTTGAGGATGGAGTCCATGTTGTCCTCGACTGAAAGGATGAAGCAGTTGTGAACCCGAAGGTTGGTGCTGAGATACTCCCCGCTCTCGGTCTGGATGTCGTAGACCGGCATCACACCCAGGTTCTCAATGGACCTGATCTCCAGGCGCTTGAGCGAAGCCGACCGGTGGCCGTGCAGCTCGAGGCTGGCAATCAACTTTGTCGCCTTTGCTGGATCGATGAACCCGATCTCATCGGCGAACGTCATCCGGTCACCGAGCGACCGGATCGTCAACGACCAGCACCCCTGGCGGTCGTGGCGTCGGTCGCCCTTGAAACGCACCCGAGAGAAGATTCCGAACCGGGCCAGCAGGGCTTGAACCCCTCGCACGACCCCCTCCGAGATCATGTCGAACCCGATGAGGGCGGAGCGCTCGTTGATCGAAACGTAACCCTCGGCTTGGAACAGACTGCGGAGATAGGCGGTGACCACCGGAAGGGACGCGGTCATGAGCTGCGGGGGAACGCTCATGTCGACCCCCCGGGCACGAAGGCCCCACTCCTCCACGAACTGACCGAGCGTGTTTCCGTACAGCCGGGTACGCCGGCAATCCAGGTCGGCGTCGACGGGCTGGACGGAGCGCGCCTTACGGTGCACCCCGGGGAAGACCTCGTCGAGGGCCCACGTCACCCACTCGAGCTCGGCGTCGGTGACGGTCATCGCCTCGATGGTGAGCGAGCGGTTGGTCCCTTGGTATTGGCCCACGAAACCGTCCGACTGCAGCCAACCGGCCAGCGCCGCCTCGGCGACGTCGTGACCCTTGATCTCGGCCGAACCAAACGCCTCGTTGCGGTGCCAGGTCAGTGCGTCTCCGGGTCGGAGCTCTCCGGCCGGGACGAACCGCCCGTAGCGCGCATCGCTGGCTCGCCACACCAGGTGGTCGGGGGTCACCTCGAGCTGGTGCCCGGCCTTGGTCGTGATCCGGAGCACCTCCTTGGTGCCGTTGTTCTGCACGGCGACGATCCCGGTGACACCGTTCGCGTCGAGCACCTTCGTCCCGACAGCGCCGTCTTCCACCAGTCGGCCAATGGGCACGAGGCCATCGGGCGTGCTGACCAACGTGTGGTACGGCTGGCAGGCCGAGCCCTGCTGCGGGACGCCGGCCACGCCGATGTTGAACCACACCGGCGAGTTGAAGGCGGCCATCTGGTGGATGATGAGGTGCTTCAACTCGTCCTGGAAGACCTCAGCCTCATCGTCATCGACGAAGTACCCGTCCTTGATCCCCCAGGCCGTGACGGTGTCGACGACGCGATCGGCCACCTGCTTCAGCGACCATTCCCGTTCCGAGGTGCCCGGGGTCCCCCGGAAGTACTTCTGGGCCAGGATGTTGGTGGCGTTCAGGCTCCAGCTCTCGGGCACCTCCACACCCAACTGCTCGAAGGCGACGGTACCGTCCCGGTAGTTGGTGATCCGGGCGTCACGGCGTTCCCACGCCACGGTGTCGTACGGGTGGACACCGGCGGTGGTAAAGCGGCGACGGATGCCGATCCCGGTCCGTTGCGGGGCGATGGCCATGTGGTGCACCTCATTCCTCTGTCACGCGGTCGGCGAAACCGTCACCCGGGCCCGCCGCTTTCCTGATCGTGCCCCCGAACGGATAGTTTACCCTCCGTTGACGTCTACACCACAAGATGTTGTGGTGTGACCTCCCCCAGGCCACGAGATAGTGGGTTCATTACAGCAGCGTAGTTACACCCCTGTCAATGATATCCTCCCCATTTTTCGTCCGCTCGCCCCACGATCCTCCAGTTCGGCGGCCGTTCGCGAATAGCTGCCGATATTTGCTCGGCGCGAGCGTCGGGACCACCCGCGACAAGGCCGTCCAGCCGCTCGCTACAGTCCAGCTGTGCCCGGCCCTGCCCCCCGATCCCCTGTGGTGGTGGCCATCGATGCGGGCACGACCGGGGTCCGTTCGGTCGTGGTCGACCGTCACGGGTCGGTGGTCGACCTCGCCTACCGGGAGGTCACCCAGCACTTCCCCCGCCCGGGCTGGGTGGAGCACGACCCGGCGGAGATCTGGGCCCTGGTGGCCGCCACCCTGGCCGAGGTGGCCGGACGGCTGAGCGGCGCCGGGAGGATCGCGGCCGCCATCGGCATCACCAACCAACGGGAGACGGTGGTGGCTTGGGACCGCCGGACCGGCCGCCCGCTGCACCGGGCCATCGTCTGGCAGGACAGCCGGACTGCGGGCGACTGTGACTCCCTCGTCGAGGCCGGTCACCTGCCCCTCGTCCGGGAGCGGACCGGCCTGGTCCTCGATCCCTATTTCTCGGCCACGAAGATGGCCTGGATGCTCGGACAGGGGGGCGTCGCCCGCACGCCCGAGCTGGCCCTCGGAACCGTTGACGCCTGGGTGCTGTGGAACCTGACCGGGGGCACCACCAACGGGCTCTTTGCCACCGACGCCACCAACGCCAGCCGGACCCTGCTCTACGACATCGTGGACCGACGGTGGTCGGAGGAGCTGTGCCAGCTCTTCGCCATTCCCATGACGAACCTGCCCGAGGTGCGACCGTCGTCGGGGCGATTCGCCACGGTCGGCGCGGGCGTGGTCGGCGGCAACTCCCCTCTGACGGGGGTACCGGTCAGTGGCGTGGCCGGCGACCAGCACGCCGCCCTGTTCGGCCAGGTGTGCTTCGAGCCGGGGATGGCCAAAGCCACCTACGGGACCGGGAGCTTCGTGCTCATGAACGTGGGCGGTGACTGCCCGCCCCCCGTCGACGGCCTCCTGACCACCCTGGCCTGGGACCTGGGCGGTGCGGCGGGGAGCTCACCGCCGGTGGCCTACGCCCTCGAGGGCTCGGTCTTCGTGTCCGGAGCGGCCGTCCAGTGGCTCCGCGACGGCCTGGGCATCATCGACGGCGCCGCCGCGCTCGAGCCCCTGGCAGCCACGATCGGAGACACCGAGGGCGTCTACGTGGTGCCCGCCTTTACCGGCCTCGGCAGTCCCCACTGGGACCCCTACGCCCGAGGGGCCGTCGTCGGGCTGAGCCGAGGGACCGGGCGGGCCCACCTGGCCCGAGCCGTGGTCGAGGCGATGAGCTTTCAGGTGCGCGACGTGGTCGAGGCCATGGCCGCCGGGGTCGGTCGTCCGGTCACCGAGGTGCGGGTGGACGGTGGGGCGTCGGTGATGGACCTGCTCTTGCAGCTGCAGGCCGATCAAACCGGTGTCCCGGTGGCGCGGCCCACCGTGACCGAGACCACCGCATTGGGGGCCGCCACCCTGGCTGGACTGGCCGAGGGCGTCTGGGGCTCGCAGGCCGAGCTGGTCAAGCTCTGGAAAAAGGACGCGGCATTCGTGCCCGCCGTCGCCCGGGAGGAGGCCGACCGCCAACACGATGGCTGGTCACGGGCCGTTAACCGAGCCCGGGGCTGGGCCCTCCCCTGAACGCCCCACGACCGCGAGGGCGCCCCTCGGCGGGGCTCGATCTGGGGTGCCCGCTGGCGTGGGCCGCGGCTCTGGGTGGGTCACCCCACGTTCGACCGGGAGGTCAGCTCACCCCACCGGTGGTCGGCCAGCTCAGCCATGGTGGCGATGCGCGTCCGCTCCCGCAACCGAAAGGGAAAGTCAGGACGCCCGACCACTAAGACCGCTCCGGCCAGCCGGAGGCGGACCGAGTCGGCTCCGACTTCGGGCCCTTCCCCCGCGTCCTCCGCGGCCTGCAGGGTAAGAGCCAAGTCCCGGAGATCGTCGTCGGGCGGGACGTCACCGGCCACCGCGGTCGGCCAGGGGGCAAGCGGGTCGAGAGCAGCGGCAAATAACGCGTTCACGCTCTCGCAGGCGTGGTTGGTCAAGTACTCGAGCACACCGGTGGGCGACGTCTGGTGGAACAGGGTGGTGGCGATGTCCAAGATCTCCGAGTAGCGGTCGGGAAGGGGTCCTTCGATGAGCCGCAATGCCTCGACTCTCACGCCATCCACCTCGAGGATCTCATCCCGGAGCAGCTCCACCAGGTCCTCACCGCCTAGCTCGACCCCGAAGTCGTCAATGACCAGCCCCTTTTCTCGTTCGAGGATGTCGATCGATACCACGTCCCCACCGACAGCACCGATCCGGCTGGCTACCGCACCCAACGCCCCCGGCCGGTCCGGTAGGTGAACCCGGATCAAATAATTGGCCACACCACCACGCTAGGCGCTCCGTGTGAACACATCGTTTCCTATCCGTTACGGACTGTCACCCGCTTGGCGTACTGGTCCACGTACTCCTGGCCGGACAGGGTGGCGATGGCCCGCATCAGCTCGTCGGTCGCCTCCCGCAGGCGCTCGGTATCGGCGAGAACCGGGTGCGAGCCATTCTGGTTCGGGCCCGCTGAGGCGAACCGGGAGACGTCCAGTGGCGAGCCGAAGCGGATGGTCACGGCGTGGAAGGGACGCATGAGCCGGTTCCCCGGAGGTTGGACGCCCCGGGTGCCGACCAGGCCGACGGGAATCACGGGCACGCCGCACACCAGGGCCAGGCGGGCCACTCCGGTGTGGCCCTTGTGGAGCCGCGGGTCGGGGGCCCGGGTCCCTTCCGGGTAGATCCCGAGGATGGACCCGCCGTTCAGGACATCCTTGGCCGTGTCCAATGCCCGTTGGGAGGCATCACCGCCGCTCCGGTTCATGGGTATCTGCCCGGCGGCCCGGAAGAACCACGACGTGTGCCAACTCTCGAAGTACTCGGCCTTGGCCACATAGGTGACCCGCCGGCGCAGCACCAGCGGGAGGAAGAACGAGTCGCAGAACGATTGGTGGTTGGCCGCCAGCACTACCGGGCCACGACGGGGCACGTGCTCCCGGCCCTCCACCTTTACCCGCCACAGCAAGTAGAACACCGGCGTAAGGATCACCTTCAAGATCCAATAGGCCATGTAACCAACGGTATCCCCGCTTGTGTGCGGTTGCACTCCGAAGCGGAACGAGTGCGTCCAACCGGCTCGATTGACCGGGCCGAGGGCTCGCCCGTAGCGTCGCTGCAATCGTGGATCGCCGACATACGCCCAAGGGGGCCCAGCGCCGGAGTGAGCTGATCGACTTCGCCGCCCATCGCTTTGCGGCCAAAGGCTTCCATCCCACGTCGGTGACCGACATCGTCGACGGGATGGGCGTGGGCAAAGGCGTCTTCTACTGGTACTTCGACTCGAAGGACGAGCTGTTCCGCCAGATCCTCTCTGATGCACAACACGAGCTCCGCCTGGCCCAGCGGGAGGCCATTGCCGACCAGCATGACCCGGCCCGTCGCATCGAGCAAGGCATCCGGGCGGCCATCGGTTGGCTCGGCGACAACCGCCACCTCTTCGTCCTCATGGAGTTCGCCCGCACCGAGGAACGGTTCGCTCCCCTCATCCGTCGGGGCGAGCAGCAGGTGGTCGCCGACGCCCTCCCCCACGTCACCGCCGGGATCACGGCCGGGCTCCTCCGCCGGGAAGACCCCGTCATCTTGACCACCGCCATCCTGGGTGTCACCTCGCACCTGGCCCGGGTCCTCATGCTCGAGGGCGGGAGAGACCCCGACCGGGTCGCCGAGGCGGCCATCGCCTTTTGCCGCCAGGGCTTCCTGGCCACGGGCACGAGGGGCACCCTTCCGGGACGGATGGCCGGCTAGCGGCTCCCGCCCCCCAACGCACGGCGGGCGGGCCCTAGTGCAGGCGGGTGAGGGCCTTGCGGAGTCCCCGGATTCCCTGGCTGATCCGTTGCTCGTTCTCGATGAGCGCGAACCGGATGTGCCCATCGCCGCCCGGGCCGAAGCCGACGCCAGGTGACGTGGCCACGTCTCCCTCTTGTAGGAGGAACTTGGCGAACTCGAGGGACCCCATCTCCCGGTACGGCTCGGGAATGGGGGCCCAGACGAACATCGTCCCTTTGGGCGGCGTGATCTCCCACCCGATCCGGTTGAGCCCGTCACACAGGGCGTCGCGACGAGCCTGGTAGCACTCGTTGATCACCTTGGGATAGTCGGGCGCTTCGTTCATGGCCACGATGGCGGCGATCTGGATGGGCTGGAACGTCCCGTAGTCCAGGTAGCTCTTCAGCTTGGTCAGGGCCTGGACGATCTCGGCGTTGCCGACCAGGAACCCGACCCGCCATCCGGCCATCGAGAACGACTTGGTCATGGTGTACAGCTCGACGGCCACGTCCTTCGCCCCGGGCACTTGCAAGATGGACGGCGGGCTGTATCCGTCGAAGGCGATATCGGCGTAGGCAAAGTCGTGGACCAGGACGATCTCGTGCTCCCGGGCGAAGTCGACCAGGCGTGTCATCCAGGCCAGGTCAACGCACTCGGTGGTGGGGTTGTGGGGGAAGGACAAGACCACCACCCGGGGCTTGGGCCAGGCCGACTCCCACGCTTCCATCAGGTTGTCGAAGAACTTCTCTGACGGGCTGCCCTGATCCGGGCCGGGCCCGTCCAGGCGGACGTGGCGCACGTCGGCGCCGGTGAACAGCGGGGCATAGATGTGGATCGGGTACGAGGGCGAGGGGACGAGGGCGGTGTCCCCCGGGCCGACCAGCACCCACATGAGGTGGGACAGCCCTTCCTTGGCTCCGATGGTGGTGACCACCTCGGTGTCCGGATCGAGCTCCACTTCGAACTTGCGGAGGTACAGGTCGGAGATGGCCTGGCGGATCTTGGGGATGCCACGGCTGGCCGAGTACCGATGGTTCCGCGGATTGCGAACAGCCTCGGCCAGCTTCTCGACGGCCACGTCGGGCGAAGGAAGGTCGGGGTTGCCGAACCCGAGGTCGATGACGTCGTGGCCGTCGTGCCGGCCGGCGGCCTTCAGGTCGTTCATGGTGGCAAAGACGTAGGGGGGAAGGCCGTTGATCCGTCGGAATTCCATCAGCAAAGGTTATCGCCGCACCCGGCCCCCCTCTGACGGGTGGGAGCGCCCGGTACTCGCTCCGGTGGCGGGCTTGGTCGGCTGGCTCGCTCAGATGGCGTCGGCCAGGTCGGCTGGCTCGCTCAGATGGCGCGGGCCAGGTCGGCTGCCTCGGCCACCGCCTCGAGCGACTCCGGCCAGGCGCACACCGCCCAGGTCGCGCCGGACCGGGCCAGCCGGCCCAGCTGCTCGGCCATGTCCGACGCGTCACCGCGTACCGGTCCGCCCCAGGTGACCTCGTACCCGGCTCCACTCAACTGGGCCACGCGCCCCGCCGAGGCCTCCCAGAGATTGACGGCCGCGCCCACCTCGATGGCCAGCGCCGTAGTCGAGGGGCGCCCGCCGCCGACCCAGACCGGGATCCCGCGAGCGCGAACCGCTCGCGCCACGGCGGCCAAGCTGTCTCGGCGGTCCTCAGCGGGGGTGAAGGGGACGCCGTAGGCATCGTTCTCCTGGCGGCTGAGGCTGTCGCCCGTGCCGATCCCGGCTATGAGCCGCCCGCCAGAGATCTGCTCGAGGCTGGCGAAGGTGTCGATCAGGACGGCATCGGGGACGAGGCCGATGCGGGCCACCAGGGTACCGATGCGAATGGTGGCGGTCGACGCGGCCACCGCGCCGAGCAGGGGCGGCAAGGCGATGGCCGGGCGATCCCGCTGGCCGATGGGCCACAGGTGATCGAAGCAGAACAAGGCGTCGAGGCCGAGCTCTTCGGCCCGGACGGCTGCAGTCAGGACGACGGACGGGTCGTCGACGAACTGGGGAAGGGTGACGCCGACCTTCAACTCGTCGATTCGACCCGGGCTCTCAGGTCACGCAGTGCGATCGACATGATCCGGCTCTGGGCCCGCATCTTGATGAAGCCCGGAAGCGGGACCTTCATCTCCACCTCGAGGTGGTAGGTGACCTCGGTCCCTCCGTCGGCGGGGGCGAAGACATAGCGGCCGTCCAACTTGGCCGTGATGTCGCCGCGCGTCTGAACCCAGGCGATGACGGCCGGCGCCTCGCTGTAGTCGTAGGACAGGGTGTAGCTGGTGCTACGACCGAACGCCGCCGCCCGGAACGTGACCAGGAGCGGCCGGCCCTCCGAGTCGCGATCGTGGACGGTGACCTCTTTGATGTCGCCTGCCCACGTGGGATAGGCGTCGATGTCGCTGGCCACGGCGAAACACCGTTCCGGCGTCGCCGCCACGACCATTCGCTCGGTGGCTTGTTCCGCCACGATCAGCCCCTCTCTTCGACGTGCGTCCATCCGGGCGCACAGGAAACTCAGCCTTCCACGTCGGCGAGCGCGGCAGCCAGCCTAGGGGCGAGGTGGTCGTAGTCGAAGGATGCCTCGGCCCGAAGCCGGGACGCCTTGCCCAGGCGGTCGCGGAACAGACCGTCGTCCAGTAGGCGCCGGAGCGCCGCGGCTACCTCGCCGATGTCACCCGGACGGTGTACCACCAACCCGGTCTCCCCGTCGACCACTGCCTCACCGGCGCCCCCCGAACGCCCGGCGACCTGGGGGACGCCCGACGCCGCCGCCTCGAGGAAGACGATGCCAAACCCTTCTTGCTCGAGCCCGAGCCAACGGTTGCGACAGGCCATCACGAAGATGTCGGCCGCACCGATAAGCCTGGGTAGGTCGTCATCGGGGACGGCGCCGAGCAGGCGGGTGGGCGAGCCGGTCTCCGCGATCCGGGCCGAGAGCCGTTCGCCGTCGCGGCCGCGGCCGGCGATGGCCACGGTGAGTCCCGGGAAGGAAGGTTGCAGGCGCACGGCTGCGTTCACCACGACGTCCATGCCCTTCCGAGGCACGAGTCGACTGACGCTCACCACCAACGGACCACTCAGGGGAAGCCCCAGCTCCGAGCGAGCCGCCACCCGCTCATCGGGGGTGAGCGGCACGAAGCGCTCGAGGTCGACGCCCGGTGGGATCTCCACGACCGGAGGCATGCCGTGATGGCGAACCGCTCGCCGCCCCTCGGCGGCCGGATAGCCGCCGGCGGACACGACCAGCGCGCTGTGACGGAGGACGTACGCCACCAGCTGGCGGCTGAGCGGCAACCGACCGGGGACGGCCACCTCGGCACCGTGGATCACCACGGCATAGGGGATCCCGAGCCTCGGTCCGATCACCCCCAGTGGGAAGGCCGGATCGATCACCACCAGTTCGGCGCCGAGCCGTGCCGCGCTCTGCCGGATGCGCCTGACGAGCCCGGGCGTCGGCGCCAGGACGGCCGAGGGGACCCGCTCGATGCGAATACCCCGAGCGCCCTGCTCGCGGTCGAATGCCGCTCGGTCGGGGCTGGACGACGCGGTGAGCACGGCGAAGCTGCCGGGATCGAGTCGGCTCCAGAGCTCCCACAGATAGGCCTGGATCCCCCCCACCTTGGGCGGGAAGTCGTTGGTGACCAACAGGTGGGTCACGCCGCGCCCGTGAGGTCGGACCGGCCCAGCTGCCCCGCGGCCCACCATGCGTGTTCGCGGATGACGTCGTCGGGATCGGCCAGGGCACGTCTGAGCGCAGCATCGACGGCAGGGTCGTCGCCATCGCCGGTATTGCCCAAGGCGATCAGGGCGTTGCGACGGAGGTACCGAGGATCGCGCTCGGCGATGTACCAACGCCCGTGGCGTTCGAGGAGCTCGTCGTCCGATGCGGCCAGCAGGGCCAGCAGGTCCACCGCCGGCTCGGCGTCGTCGGCCGCGGGGCTGGGCGGGGAACGGCGATCGGCCAACCGGTTGATCGGGCACACCTCCTGGCACTCGTCGCATCCATAGATCCGGTCACCGAGGGCGGTCCGCCAGACCTCGGGGAAGGACCCGGGGGCCTGGACCAGCCAGGCCAGACAGCGACGGGCGTCGACCACGCCCGGCGCCACGATGGCCCCGGTCGGGCAGGCCGACATGCAGCGGGTGCAGGACCCACACCCCTGGCCGTGCTCTTGGGGCACGCCGACGGACGGCGGAAGCGGGGCATCGGTGACGACCGTCCCGAGCACGTACCACGAGCCCAGGCCGTCGAGCAGCAGGAGCGAGTTCTTTCCGTACCATCCGAGACCGGCCCGGTGGGCGGCAGCCCGGTCGACCAAGGCGTTGTCGTCGCAGACCACCCGGGCTCGCCACCCTTCCACTCGGAGCCGATCGGCCAACTCGCCCAGCGCCACCCGGAGCGAGGCATAGTGGTCCTGCCACGAGTACCGGGCCACCCGACCGAGCAGGCGCCCTTCGCCACCCGGGTCGCCCCACCCGGATCCAGGGTTGTCTCGGCCGGCTGGGTCGCCTCGGCCCGCAGGGCCTATATGACCCTCGGGGTTCACTCGGCCCTCGGGGTCCGCTCGCCGATAGCCCCATGCTCCGACGACCAGGGCGCGGGCTCCAGGCAGGATCCGGCGGGGATCAGTGGACCGATCGGGATTTCGATAGGTGAACTGCATGCCTCCGTGCAGCCCGGCACCCTTCCGGGCCACCAGGTTCTCCCTGGTCTCGGAGAACTGGTCAGGCCCGGCGATGCCCATCGCAGCCAGACCAGCCCGTTCGCCGAGAGCCTGCAGATCGGCTACCAGCGACTCCCGCCCCGGTGCGTCCGGTGTCTCTCGTGGGTTTGGCGCGGGCACGGTCCATGCTTGCACGAGCCGGGCACGACTGCGGTTAATCCGCGGTTCATCCCACCTTCCGGGCGTGGCGGTTGCCCGGAACCAGGCCGGCCTGCTCGAGCAGGCGGACGGCCCGGGCCTCATGAGCGTCGATCACCACCGCATCGTGACTCTCGCGACCGACGATGAAGCTGACGACGCAGTCATCGCACACCGAGGTGTGCTGGTGGACGCACTCGGCACAGTCGATCGTGACCGCCTCGGCCCCAGTTGCCCCGAAGGTGGGTGGGGCAACGGGCACAGCAGCGATGGGACGGGTCGTTGCGGGCACGGGAGGTCCTCCAAGGGGCAGGTCGCTCATCGGATGCTTCATGGCCGGGCCATCGTGACAGGGGGGTGTAACCGACCTCGGGACGCCAGCGGCTCAAAGCGCCCCAACGGCCGCGCAGTGAGCCGGTCACCTGGGCTTTCGCCCAAACTCGGGCACTTTCAAACAGAGAGCGACTCATGGCATCCGGCCCGACGGCGCCCGGCCCACGGCGCCCGGCTCACGGCGGGCCAACAACGTCAGGCAGACTGGAGGCCGATGGCCCCGGATATCGCCCTGACCTGGCCCGCCCAGCCGACGGACGAGCTATCCGTACACGTACACCGGATCATCCATGCGGTGACCTCGCTGGGGGGAGCGGTCGGGTGGCTTCAACCGCCGTCACGCCAGCAGAGCGACGCCTGGTTGCTCCCGCTGTTGGACGAGGTGAACGGGGGTGACGCCGCCCTGTGTGTCGCCACCGTCGGTTCGCGGGCGGCTGCGCTCGGTTGTTGGCGGCGCGACGCCGGCGTCATCTTTCGCCACCGCGCCCAGATCTCCAAGGTCATGGCCGCCCCCCCTGCCAGGGGCCTTGGCCTGGGAGAGCTGATCGTCTCCTCGCTGGTCGGCGACGCTCGGGCCAAGCGGATCGAGACGCTCCGGCTCTCCGTCCGCGGCAACAACCATCTGGCCATCCAGCTCTATGAGCGTCTCGGGTTCACCGTGTGGGGTCGGCTGCCCGACGCCATCGAGGTCGGGGACCTCCGATTCGACGACGTGCATCTCTACCTCCAGTTCGACCGTCCGTCCACGGTCCGGCTGATGGGGTCGTTGCCCGAGGGTCCGGGAAGCTCGGTTGCCCACGAAGGACAGCGGCCCCCGAAGCGCTGACCAGTAGCCGGCCTATCAGTAGCCGGCCTATCAGCAGCCGGCCTATCAGTAGCCGGCGTGGACATCGACCAAGCCGACCAGGTCGTCGCCAGTGGCGTAGTGGGCCACGTTGGTCCGGATGCGACCGGCCAGCAATGGCCGGACCATCTCGGTGGTATTGGCCGTGTGCGGCGTCACGATGCAGTTGGGAAGGCCCCACAGGGGGTGTCCATCGGGAAGCGGCTCTGGATCGGTCACGTCGAGCGCGGCTCCAGCGATCGACCACGCGCGCAGGGCCTCGACCAGCGGCCCCGTCTGGACATGCCGGCCCCGGGCCACGTTGACCAGCCAGGCGCGTTCGTCCATGGCCTCCAACTCGGCCGGGCCGATGATCCCTGTCGTCTTCGGGCTCAGGGCCAGGGCGAGAAAGACGACCAGGGACCCGGACAGTGCCTCGCGCAGCCCTGGGAGGGTGACCGTCCGGCCCGCTCCCGGCATGGCCTCGGGGCTCCGCCGCACGACGGTCGTGTGGACATGGAACCGTGCGAGGTGCTCGAGCAGTGTCCCGGAGATGCCGCCGGCGCCGAGAATGGTCACCCGCTGATGGTAGAGACTGGTGCCGGCCGGCTCACCCCAGCTGCGGGCGGGAATCCGCTCGGTCAGCAGGCGGAGCCCAGCCAGGGCCAAGGTCAACGCGTGCTCGGCCACCGGCTCGCCATAGGCACCTTTGGCGCACGTCCAGATGAATCGGTCGTCGAGGAGGCCGGCTTCGACCACTCGTTCGATGCCGGCGCTCGGGAGCTGGACCCATCGAAGATCCCGGGCATCGGCCAGCACGGCACCGAGCGCCTTCATATCGCCGTCCAACCAGACGAGTGCCTCTGGGCGCTCGTCCACACCGACGACGGTCCCTCCGCCCGACTGGACGGCGTCCAGCGCGAACGAGGCGGGGCGGGGTCCAATGGCGACGCGCGGTGAGGTCATCGGATTCAGGCTATCCAGCCCCTTGCGTCGTCGACCTGTCCTGTTCGGTGCTTCCCCGGCTCGTTCAACCGGGCCCGGTGTGACCCGCGCCGGGTGCGCTAAACCAGGGTCCATGCAGCTACGCATCTTCCTCGAACCACAGCAGGGTGCCACCTACGATCAACAGCTGGCCGTGGCCCAGAGCGCCGAGCAGCTCGGGTTCGACGCCTTTTTCCGGAGCGACCATTTCCTGTCCATGGGCGGTGACGGGCTTCCGGGGCCCTCCGATGCATGGATCACCCTGGCCGGCATCGCCCGGGAGACCACCCGCATCCGGCTGGGCACGCTGCTGACCTCAGCGACGTTCCGGCTGCCGGGCCCGCTCGCCGTGGCCGTGGCCGAGGTCGACGCCATGAGCGGCGGCCGGGTTGAGCTGGGTCTCGGAGCCGGGTGGTTCGACGCCGAGCACAAGGCGTACGGCATCCCCTTCCCGCCGCTGGGCGAGCGCTTCGATCGCCTGGAGGAACAGCTGGCCATCGTGACCGGCCTGTGGGCCACGCCGGTAGGGGACCGGTTCGACCACGACGGCCGGCACTACCGGCTGGCCGACAGCCCGGCCTTGCCCAAGCCGACCCAAAGGCCCCGGCCCCCGGTCATCGTGGGGGGACACGGCGCCAAGCGCACGCCCAGACTGGCAGCCACCTACGCAGACGAGTACAACGTCGCATTCTCCCCCGTGGACGTCATGAACACTCAATACGCCCGGGTGTCCGCTGCCTGCGAGGCTGTCGGCCGCGACCCCGCCTCGATGACCTTGTCGGTCGCGCAGGTGGTGTGCTGTGGGCGCAACGACGCCGAGGTGGAGCGCCGCGCCGCGCTCATCGGGCGGTCGGTCGAGGACCTCCGGGCCAACGGCCTGTGCGGCACACCGGACGAGATCGTGGACGGACTCGGGACTCTGGCCGAGGCCGGGGCGTCACGCACATACCTCCAGTTCTTGACCCTGGACGACCTGGATCACCTGCGCCTGATCGGCGACGAGGTCCTCAGCCACGTGACCTCATCGCGCGGCTGAGGGCCCGAGTCCGGAAATGTGGAAAGAAGGGCGATTCACACTGGCCACAAACGTCACCGACCCGTGGACGAGACTCCGGGTGATCAGCGAGGTGGCAGCCCTGGCCAAGCAGGGCCACGCGCTCCTCGGGGCCCGAATTGCTCCCCGACTGGCTCGAGTGCGTGCCTCCTTTCGTCGCCGAGCCCGCGGTGGGGCGCCATCACCGATCTCGGAGCATGAACCGGGACAAGGCAGACGCCAGCATCGGGGTCTCCACAGTGCGCTCATCCGCTGACCGCTGGTCCTTCGCCTCGGCCGAGGTCGACGAGGTCATGTTCGGTGGGCCCGCCAACAACGGGATCAGATCCAACATCGTGATGGTCACGAACTGCAACCGGGTCGACGTCGGCATCCTCTCGGTCGCCGACCCGATCGGCGACCGACAAGAGCTGGCTGACGGGATCCAGCGCGCCCTGGACGAGTTTGTCGCGTCCGCTCGGGCTCGAGCTGAGACGGTGACCGAATCGATGGAACGGGAGGCTCCCGGCGTCGCCGATGGTAAGGGGGCCTGCGGACCTATCGGGGGGTGAGCGTGGGAACGGGCTGCGGCGGTGCGGGGCCGACGTAGTGGGCGGCGGGGCGGATGAGCCGATTGTCGGCGGCCTGCTCGACCACGTGGGCCGTCCACCCGATGGCCCGGCTGGAGGCGAAGGTCGGGGTGAACATCTGGCGCGGGATCCCACGCGGCCATGACCACCCCGGCGTAGAACTCGACATTGGCGTACAGCCGGCGGCCCGGCTTGAGCTCAGCCAGCACGTCGACCACCGTCTGCTCCACCTGCGTGGCGAAGTGGACCAGGGGAGCCTCCATCTGGCGGGCGACGTTCCGGAGGAACAGAGACCGGGGGTCGTCGGTCTTGTACACCCGGTGGCCGAAGCCCATGATCCGCTCTCCGTGCTCGACGGCGTTGCGCACCCACGCCTCGGCCCGCTCGGGAGTGCCGATGGTGTCGAGCATGTCCAGGGCCCGGCTGGGTGCGCCGCCGTGCAGGGGGCCCGACAATGCGCCGATCGCACCGCAGATGGCTGCGGCGAGGTCGGCCCCGGTCGAGGTGATGACCCTGGCCGTGAAGGTGGACGAGTTGAAGCCGTGGTCGATGGTCAGGACCAGGTACTGCTCGAGCGCTCTGGCCTGGATGGCCGTCGGCTCGGCCCCGGTGAGCATCCACAGGTAGTTGGCTGCGTAGCCCAGGTCGGTGCGGGGCGGGACCACGTCCAGTCCCTGTTGCAGCCGGTAGGTCGCGGTGAGGACGGTCGGAACCACGGCACAGAGCCGGAGGGCCTGCTCGGCCAGCGCGCCCTCGTCGCCTTCGTGGGTGGGCGGCCAACCCAGCTCCCCTCCGAGGATCGATGCCGCGGTGCGCAGGACATCGAGCGGCTGGCCCAAGCGGCTCAGGGCGGGAAGCTGCGCGGCGAGGCCGGGTGGGATCTGGCGCAGGGCGGCGGTGCGGGTCCCGAAGGCAAGAGACTGCTCGCGGCTCGGGAGCTCTCCCTCGGCCATGAGGTACCACACGTCGTCGAGCGAGCGGTGGGTGGCCAGCTCGACGGCCGAGTACTGCCGGTAGTGGAAGAAGCCCTCGAGGCCGCGGACGTCGCCGACGGCGGTCTCGGCCACGACCACCCCTTCGAGCCCGCGGGGCACCTCCTCGCTCGTCTCGTCGGCCGGGCGGAGCCGGGCGATGCCCATCAGATCGCGGAGCGAGACCACGCCGACCAGGTCACTGCCGGACATCACCGGCAGATGGCGATAGTGATGATCGGACAGGCTCGACCAGGCCACCTCGGCCTCCTCGTCGGGGCCGAGGACGTCCGGGCTGGGGGTCATCCAGCGGCGCGCCGGCTCGGTGGCCGGGTCCCGGTCCACGGCGGCCGCCCGCAGCAGGTCGCGCTCGGTCACGATGCCCACCACGTCGCCCTTGTCGGCGATGATCACCGACCCGATGTTGGCGTCGGCCATCCGCCGGGCCACCGACGCCAGGGTGTCGTCGCCGTCGGCCTGCACGGGCGGGGTCGACATGAGATCTCGTATGACGGTGGGCATCGGGCCCTCCTCCTCGTATGTCGCCGGACGGTACCGGCCGGCACCGCTCTTGGCCTATCCTGCCCCCTTCACCTGGGGTTGTAAATATTGATCAAGTCAATGTGTCCGCTTAGAATGGGCCCGTGATCCAGCTGCTGGAGAGCGAGGAGGCGGCCCGGCGCCTCGGGGTGAAGCTGCCCACCCTCTACGCCTACGTCAGCCGCGGCCTGCTCACCTCGCAACGGGCCAACGACGGAAAGCGCAGCCTGTTCGACCTCGACCAGATCGAGGCGCTGGCCCGTCGCTCCCGCGGCGGCCGGCAGGTGGAGACCCGCCTGGCCACGGTCACCACCGGCATCACCCAGCTCCGCGACGACGGGCCCTCCTACCGCGGCCAGGAGACGAGAGGGATGGCCACCCAGGCCGCCTACGAGGAGGTCGCCGCCCTGCTGTGGGGGGACGACCGGGCCAACTGGGCGCCGCACCACCTGGCCCCGCCCGCCGGCCTGTCGAGCCGGGACCTCCTGCGCTGGGCGGTGGTGATGGCCGGCGCCGGCGATGCACTTCGAGCCGACCTGCGCCCTGCCGCGGTCGTCCAGGCCGCCGGCCGGCTGATCAGCACGATGGTGGACGTGCTCCCGGTGACCGCAGCCGGACCGGTGCCGGGCTTGTCCCTCGACGGTGACCAGGGGTCGCGGGCCGGCTCGCTGGCCGCCCGGTTGACCGTTCGCCTGGCTCCGGGCCCGGTGAACCCCGAGCTGGCCCGCGCCGTCAACGCCGCTCTCGTCGTCTTGGCCGACCACGAGCTGGCCACCTCGACCCTCGCCGTCCGGATGGCCGCCTCGACCCGCGCCGACCTCTACGATGCCGTCCTGGCCGGCCTCGGCACCTTCGGCGGGCCCCTGCACGGTGGAGCCGGCCAGCTCGTCCACCAGCTGCTGCTCGATGCGGCCGACCAGGGCGCGGAGCGGGCGGCCGACAGGGCCCTCCGTTGGATGAACCTGCTGCCCGGCTTCGGGCACACCGTCTACCGGGACGGCGACCCGCGAGCGGGCCCGTTGCTCGAACTGTTCGACGAGCTGGCCGACGACCGGCAGCGACACGTGCTGGCCTCGATCAGGGACCTGGCCGACGCTCACGACTTCCCCGCCCCGAACGTGGACCTGGCCATCGGTGCCATCGCCTTCGCCGCCGGCATGCCGGCCGACGCCGGACAGACCATCTTCGGCATCGCCCGCATGGCCGGCTGGACAGCGCACTACATCGAAGAGCTGAGCGAGCCGCCCCTGCGCTTCCGGGCCCGGGCCATCTACTCCAGCCGGTCGGCCGGCACCTGAGGCGGGCGCCGGTCAGTGGTCGTGTCGGGCACCGACCCGGCACCGATCCGGCGCCGATCAGGCACCGGTCAGGCCCGACGGGTCCAGGACGCATCGGCCTCTGGCCCCTACGGGAGGCCCTAGCCGGAGTTGGCGTGGGCCGCGGTACCGGAGCTGGCGCTCGCACCCGACCCGATGCCGCCCGGCGCCGGGGCGGGCGTGACCTTGGCGGCCAGACCCAGTGCGGCCACCGTGGGCAGGATCTTTGGCTGTACCAACTCGCCACCGGGGAGGGACACGTGGACTCCGTCGGACCACCGGGCGGTCACGCCACCGATCGTCATGGTGAACTGCCCCTTGGGATCGAGCATCTTGTTCAGGTCGATGACGGTGACCACACCGGGATCGGCCCGACCGACCTCGTTGACCAAGCGGTTGTAGGCATCCGCCCGCGAGGGAAGATTCTCACTGAACGGCGAACCGTCGGGCGATTCCTGGGGCGGGTCGACGTAGGGCATGGTGAACAGCACCACCCTCGCCCCGTCGGCCGAGAGGATCTTCACTCCTTCCGTCAGTTCGGCGACGAGGTGTCGATCCCAATCACGCTGCCCGACGTGGGTCCATTTCCCCTGGTAGAGGTGGTCGGCCACCTCCCACCGCCCGAGCGCCAGCCCTACCACCTGGGGCCGATAGGCGCCGACTTGCGTGGCCCAGGTCTGCCGCCAGTCCCTACAACCGGCGGGGGCGAGGGACACGGTGCCCGTGGTGTTCACCTGGAGCGTGGGATCGAGGTCGCAGCCCAGGGGGGCCTGGTTGTTCAGGACCACCCCGTAGCGTGGCCGCGAGTTGTAGCTGAGCCCGATGCCCAGGGTGAGGGCCACCGAGTCCCCGAGCAACAAGAACCGGACCGGGTTGGTGGTGAACGCAGCGTTGGCGGCGAGCGCACCGTGCTCGGCCGCCGACATGGTCTGGCCCCGGATCACCACCGAGCCCTCGGCCGGAGCGATCGTCGACACCACCAGCGCAGTCACGGTGACCCCTACCGCCACGCTCGAGGCGGCCAGCGCGTGCCAGTTGGGGAGGAGCCGACGAGTGCGGATCGGCTGCTCGAGGAGGTAGTACGAGGCCACCGCGGCCCCGAAGGTGGCACCGAGTCGAGCGGCGAACAGCGCGAGCCCGGTCAGTCCGGTATGGGCGTTGTCGATGACCAGGAACAGCAGCCAATGGTAGAGGTACAAGCCGTAGGAGATGCGTCCGATGAAGGTGAGCACGCCCAACGAGCAGAACCGGGCCAGCCATGAACCGGGCCAGGAGACGACCTGGGTGATCACCGCGGCCGCGGCCAATGCCACCAGGAGGAACCCGCCGTTGTACAGGAACGTATTCGTTCCCACGTAGGCGTGCCACGCCCACAGCAGGTAGCCGGACCCGGCCACGCCGAGGACGACCCCTACGACCCGCCCCGGCCGAGTCATAGCCCAGCGCTCGGAGATGACGTGCCAGCTCCGGAGCGACGCGAGGGCGCCGATGCAGGAGCCGACCAGGAGAGCCTGGGCCCGGGTGTCAGTTCCGTAGTACAACCGGTCGACGCTGAACCCGGCGTGGTGCATGACCACCATCAGCGCGGCCGAGCCCAGGGCTCCGATCCCGGACACCCAGGCCAGCGCTCGAGTGCCGCGCCACCGGAGCACCACCAGGGCCACCAGTGGCCAGATCAGGTAGTACTGCTCCTCGACGGCCAGCGACCACGTATGCAGCAGCGGGGAGGGCGCACCGGTGGCCGCGAAGTACCCCTGGTTGGAGAAGATGAAGCGCCAGTTGGCCACGTAGGTCAAGGTGGAGAGGGCGTCGCCGCGGACACTGCTCAGCTTCACGGTGGCGGCATAGAAGTGGGCGTAGAGGGCAACGCCGATCAAGAGCACGAACAGCGCAGGGAGCAGGCGGCGGGCCCGGCGCCCCCAGAACGGGACCAGGGCGATGGTCCCCGTTCGGGCCGACTCCGTGCAGAGCAGCGAGGTGATGAGAAACCCGGAGAGGACGAAAAAGACATCCACGCCGAGCAGCCCGCCGTTCACCCAGGAGACGCCGAAGTGGTAGAGCAGCACGGTCAGGACGGCAAAGGCACGGATGCCATCGAGCTGAGGCAGGCGCCGGTCGGCCTTGGCTCGCGGCGGTGACGGTGACTTCGGTGCGTGGGCGTGGACTCTGGTTCTGCTCAAGAGCGTCGACTCGTCTCTCGGTGAGGCCGGACCACGGCGAGCACGTTAGCCGTGATGAATCGGAGATCGAGAGCGTCAGACCGGGGAGGCCAAGCGGCCACGCTTTGACGAACGGCGCGGCGGCCACGAGCACAGCACCGGCCTGACCAGGACGAGCACCCCGTCCCGGGCGGTCCCTACCGGCCGAGTGACCGGACCAGCGGTGGCGCCGATCCGGTCGAGTCCTCGGGGACGAAGACACCGTCGCGATAGGCAACCCAGTTGGTCCGGACGGCAGGGACCCGGGGCCCGGGGAGCACGATGCCCGCCAGGTTGAGCGGGTCGGCGGCCGACAAGCGGACCACCGTCCCGGTGCGATCGCTCCGCCGGATCCGGCGCAGCTCCTCGACCGCCTCGGGCAGCGCGAACTGCTCACCGGTGAAGCCGCTGACGAAGCGGCCGCCCCGGACCAGGCCCCGAGCCTCGAGCCGGCGCAGGGCCCAGTGCACCTCCCGCCAGGGCACCGAAAGGGTCTCGCGAGCAGTGAGGTCCCAGAACACCACCCCCCACCGGGCCAGCAGCTGGGCGGCAACCGCCTCGGCCAGATGATCGGGATCTTCAGCCGGCACTTCCCTGGGCAGGAGGGCCCAGCGCCCCTCCCCTCCTTCCCTCAGCCCTGCTCCCCGACGCGAGCCCAACCGGCCCCGGACGTCGCGGTGGTGCCGCCGGCGCCATGCCTCGCGGGCAGACCAGAGCGAGCGGACAGCCTGGAATCCGTCGGAGGTGACCAGGCCCCGGGCCACCAGGTCCCAGAGCCCCTCTTCCACCTCGACCGGCAACCGGCCGGTCAGGGCACGCAGCTCCGAGTGAAAAAGGGCCCCACGGGCGTCAAGCACGGCGAGGAGGTCGGCGGCCGCGCCATGGGGGGCTCGGCCGGGGCGCCCTCCCCGCGGACGGCCCGGAGCAGCCAGGGCAGGTCCTCCCGAACGGCGAAGGTGATCGGTGTGGCCCGGGAGGGCGTCGACGCACCCCGGCGAGACGAGGGCTCCGCGCCGGGCGGGCGGATGCTCAGCCGACCCCAGGCCAGTTCCCCGGACAGGCACAAATCCTCGAGCCAGCGACCCTGGTATTGATCGACCCGGGCGGGAAGGATCGACTCCTCCCACGCCCCCGCCGGGATCTCGAACCCCTGGAGCTGGTCGACGACCGAGAGCACGCCCATCCGTCCCTCTCGCTGGCTTCCAGGGGCGACGTGGTGCCAGCTGAGCAGGAACCGCATGAAGTCCTGGGCGGAGACCGGCTCGATCTCGCGGCGGAGGCGGGTCTGCGTGTAGGAGTGGATGCGGGCCAGGAGCCGCCGCGCACACCATTGCTCGACGTCCCCCAACGCGGGATCGAAGCGGCCCCGGAAGGCAAAGCCCTCCGCCTCGAGCCGGGCCAGGCCGATCTTGACCTGGCTTGCGGTGAGCCCGGTCTCCCACGCCAGGGCCTCGGCTGTCGTCGGCCCGCTGACGTCGAGATGCCCCCGGACCGCCTCGGCCGCGGCCTCATCGGGCTCGATCGCGGTCTCGCCATCCAGGGCGGCGGGAACGGCGAAGTCGGGCTCGAACACGGCGTCGGGCGCAACGGCCTCGACCCAACGGCGGCGCTCGACGGCACACCACCGTTCACCACCGGTCGACGCCAAGCTCCTGTCGGTCGACGCCAAGCTCCTGTCGGTCGACGCCAAGCTCCTGTCGGTCGACGCCAAGCTCCTGTCGGTCGAGACGGTCATAGCCCGGCCCTCGGCCACCAGAGCGTCGAACCAGGGTCGGTGCGCCTCGTCCGGCCGGCACAGCACCACCCCCAACAGGTGATCGTGCAGCTCTTCGGCACTCCTCAAGACGGGCATTGCCTCATCCCGGACCCGCTCGACGGCATCGCCGTCCAGGCGACCCATGGCGTCCTCGTGGACGGGTAGGCCCCGGCGCACCTGGACGGCCCGGGTCCGCCGCTCCTCCAGGGGGGCGTCGTCGAGAAAGGTGAAGGGCTTGCCGTTCAGGATCTCGTGGGCGAACACGGATGGTTCCGACGACTCCACGAAGTGCACCCGGATGGACCCCTCTTCCATGCGGGACACCATCTTCACCAGTGCGTCGACGTCCATGGCCTCGTGCAGGCAGTCGTAGAGGGTCTGGCGCACCAGCACGTGGTCGGGGATGACAACCGGCCCACTGGCCAGGTTCTCCTGGCAAGCGGCGAGGGCGGGGAAGACGGCAGCCATCAGGTCGTCGGACTCCATCCGCTGGATGGGCAGCGGGTTCTTCCGGCCGCCCCTGAAGCGCAGGACGGCCAGCGACCGGTTCAGGTTCCAACGCCAACGGGCGGTGAACATGGGCGAGGCCAACACAGCCTGCGAGAGCACGGTGGGCACGGTGGCCGACCGGAGGAATGCGGGCACGCTCTCGAGCGGGAAACTGTGCTGCGGGCTGAGCGAGAGGACGACGGCGTCGTCGTTGGCGGCGGCCTGGAGCTCGAAGTCGAAGGTGGCGCAGAACCGCTTCCTGAGGGCCAGGCCCAGGCCCTTGTTGACCCGACCCCCGAAGGGGGCGTGCACGACCAGCTGCATACCGCCGGCCTCGTCGAAGAATCGCTCGAAGACGATGTCCTCCTGGCTCGGGAGGATGCCCAGCCCGGCCCGGCCCGCGGCCAGATAGGCGCTCAGCTGTGTGGCCGCGTCCTCGGCGATGCCACATGCCTCCTGGATGTGGCGGCGGGCGGCGGCCTCGCCCCCCCGCTGCAGGTGCTGGTCGGCCTCGCGGCGCAGTGTTGAGACGCTCTCGGAGAGCTCGAGGGTACGGCTGGGGGCCTCCCCCACCCAGAACGGAATGGTGGGGTGCATCCCCTCGGCATCGGTCACCCGCACCGCGCCGGCCTCGACCCGGCGGATCCGCCACGAATGGGTGCCGAGCAAGAACACGTCGCCCGCCATGGACTCGATGGCGAAATCCTCGTTCACTGTTCCCACCAGCGTGTTGTCCGGATCGAGCAGGACCCGGTAATCGCCGACGTCGGCGATGGCACCACCGCTGGTCAGTGCGGCCAGTCGGGCCCCGCGTCTCGGCCGCAGCATGCCGTTGACCCGGTCCCGGTGGAGGTACGCCATCCGCCGCCCGCGACCGGTTGGGATACCGTCGGACACCAGCTCGACCACCGCGTCGAAATCGCTCCGGGCCAGGCCGGCGTAGGGCGCGGCCCGTCGGCACAGCTGGTACAGGTCGTCCTCTCCCCACTCCTCCGCCGCGGCCACCTCGGCCACCACCTGCTGGGCCAGGATGTCCAGCGGGGCGATCGGGACGATGGTCGAATCGAGCTGGCCGGCGTGGACCGACGCCAAGAGAGCGGCGCATTCGACCAGCTCGTCGCGGGACAACGGGTAGAGCACCGCCTCGGGAACGCCGCCGAGCGAGTGGTTCGACCTCCCGGCCCGCTGGAGGAACGTGGCGATGCTCCGGGGCGATCCCACCTGGCAGACCAGCTCGATCGGGCCGATGTCGATGCCCAGCTCCAACGAGGCGGTGGCCACCAGGGCCCGGAGCTCGCCGGCGCGCAGCCGCTGCTCGACGCGGAGCCGGCGCTCCTTGGACAGACTCCCGTGATGGGCGGCCACGTGCTCGGTCCCGAGGCGCTCGGACAAGAGGTGGGCCAGGCGTTCCGACATGCGGCGGGTATTGACGAACACCAGCGTCGTACGGTGCCGGCGGACCCGCTCGGCGATCCTGTCCACCACCTCCCCGAACTGTTCGGTCGACGCCACCGCATCGAGCTCCGTGGCCGGGAGCTCCAAGGACAGGCGCAGATCCTGCCCGTGCCCGCAGTCGACGATCGCGGGCGGGCGGTCCCGACGGGCGCCGGTCAGCAGTTCGGCGATCCGCCCGATGGGCCGTTGGGTGGCCGAGAGGCCGATCCGCTGCGCACGACCCGCCCGCTCCGTGCTGTCCGGGCCGCGGTCCTCGGTACCGTCGGCGCCCTCGTGGGCGGCGTGGCATCACGGGCGCCATCACGGGCGGCATCACGGGCACGGTCCAAGCGCTCGAGGGTGAGGGCGAGGTGGGAGCCACGCTTGTCCCGGGCCAGGGCATGGATCTCGTCCACGATCACCGTCTCCACCTGGGCGAGCGTCCTGCGGCTCCGTTGCGCGGTCACCAACAGGTACAGGCTCTCCGGCGTCGTGACCAAGAAGTTCGGTGGGTGGGCGATCATGGCCGTGCGGGCGCTGGCTGGCGTGTCCCCGGTGCGGACACCGACGGTCAGGGCCGGCGGTTCGAGGCCGAGCTCCTCGGCCACGGCTGCGATCTCGGCCAGTGGGCGCTCGAGGTTCTCGTGGATGTCCACGGCCAGGGCCTTGAGGGGCGACACGTACACGACCCTGGTCGACTCGGCGATGACGGCCCCGGCGGCGTGCGCCCGGTACAAGGCGTCGATCGCCACCAGGAACCCGCTGAGCGTCTTCCCGGAACCTGTCGGCGCCGCGATCAGCGTGTCGCTCCCTCCCCGGATCCGGGCCCAGCCTCCCACCTGGGGGGCGGACGGGCCGTCGGCGAACCGCCGCTCGAACCAGGTCCGCACGGCGGGGTGGAACGCGGCCATCGGTTCGGACGAGGGCATCGCCCCATCGACCACAGTGCCCGGCGACGTCATGTACCCATTTCACCATGAGGATGCGACCCTTCGATCGGGGCGCCGCGGGGACCCGGCTGACCAGGGCGGTGGGGAGCGGCCCACCCAGGGCGGCAGGTCAGGCGCTGACCAGGACCGGAGGAACGTGCGTCACCCCGTTGCCGTGCGTTGGCGCAGGTGCGGGAGACCGAGAGCCAGCAGCTGGGGGAGGATGACCGGTCGGAGCAGCTCGCCGCCGGCGGTCGAGGGGTGCTCGTCGTCGGCGTTCCTGACCCGTACGCCGTCGATGTACGAGGTGTAGTGGCCGTTCGGATCGAGCAGGCGGTTCAGGTCGATGATCGAGGCGACCCCCCGATGGCGGGCCACTGCCTGGCGGAGCACGGCGTTGTACTCATCGGTGCGGACGGGCTGGTTGATGTCCCAGGGCTGGCCGTTCGGCTGCTCGGTGGTCTGCTGGATGTAGGGCAGCGTGAACAGCACCACCTTGGCCCCGCGTTGGCTGGCGACGGTGATGGCCTGGTCGAGCAGGTGGCCGAGGAGATCGTCCCAGGGCTTCGCTCCGATCCGGGTCCACTTGCCGTTCACGATCCGATCGGAGACCTCCCAGCGGCCGAGCTCAATGGCGACGACGTCGGGGTCGGAGCGCTGGATGGCCGCCGTCCACGTACGGCGCCAGTCGGCGCACCCCTGTGCCGCTCGTCCGACGTTGCCCTCGATGTTCACGGTGGAGTCGGGATCGAGGTCACAGCCGAGAATGGCGCGGTTCTCCACGTGGACCCCCCAGGCCTGGGAGTGGTCCGACAGCCCGATGCCGAGGGTCAAGGCCAGCGAGTCGCCGAGCACCAGGGTGCGGACGCTCTGACCGGGAGCCAGCCCGTGGGCCCGCTCGATGTTCACAGTGATCGGATGTGAGGGGACGGACAACGTCGTGCTGGTGGCGGCGAGCGCCGGCGGGGCCACGGTGGCCGCCACCAGCGCGACGGCGACGACCACGGCACCGATCGGCGCGGCGAGCCCAGCCCGCCAGGTCCGGAGGAACCGACGCTGGCGCACCGGTTGCTCGACCAAGTGGTATGAGGCCACTGACACGACCGCGGTGACGGCCAGGCGGACGAGCAACAGTCGCCATCCGAGCAGCCCGGTGTGGGCGTTGTCGAGCATGAGGAAGATGGGCCAGTGATAGAGGTACAGCCCGTAGGAGATCCGGCCGACATAGCCCAGTGGGGACCAGGACAGCACCCGGGCCAGCACGGACCGCGGCTGCGCGGCAACGGCCACGATGACGGCCCCGGTGGCCGCGGCCATGAGCGCGAAGCCACCGTGGTAGAGCAAGGCGTCGTCACCGGCCACCGTGTGGATGGCCCACACGCAGCCGGCCGCCCCCAGGAGTCCCAGCGCGGCAATCGTCCGCCGCCCCGAGGGGCGCTCAGTCCATCCCGGGCGCCGGCGCACCCACCCGCTGACCGGGCCGAGGGCGCCGAGCAGTGCACCGACCATGACGGCTTGGGCCCGCGTGTCGGATCCGTAGTACAGCCGGGTGGTGCTCTCGCCGGCGGCCACCAACGACCAGGTGAGAGCCACCGAGGCGGCCACGCCGAAGGCGGCGACGAGCGCCAGTGCCCTCGGGCCGCGGCGGCGGAGGACGAGCAGCGAGACCATCGGCCATACCAGGTAGAACTGTTCCTCGATGGCCAGCGACCACGTGTGCAACAGGGGTGACGGCGCCCCGGTGTGGACGAAATAGCCCTGGTCCGAAAACACGAAATGCCAGTTGGAGAAGTAGACCAGCGTGGACAGGGCATCGCCGCGGATGCTGGCCAGCAGGTCTGGTTCGGCGAACCAGGCGCAGTAGGCAGCGACGATCAACAACATGATGAACAGGGCGGGCAGGAGCCGGCGCGCCCGCCGTTCGTAGAATTGGCCGAGGCGTATGGTGCCTGACCGCCGGTGCTCGGCCACGAGCAGCGAGGTGATCAAGAAGCCCGACAGGGCGAAGAACATGTCCACGCCGAGCATGCCGCCCCCGAACCACCCCACCCCGGCGTGGAAGAACAGGACGGCGATGACGGCCACCGCCCGGATCCCGTCGAGGGCGGGCACCCGGTGGTCGGTCACGGACTGGTTGCGATCGGATCCAGCCCTGCCGCGCGAATGGCGTCCCAACCTAGCGGTACCTGTCCCTCTGGCCCGGCCGAGTCAGCCCGCCGTCCGGCCGCATCAGCCCGCCGTCGGCCCGGGGCCCGGACGGATCGTCCCCGTCGACGGCGTGCCCTCGGTCCGTTCCTCCAGCTCGTCGCGCAAGATGGCGACCTCCTCGGCCAGGATGCGCGTCTTGTCCTCGAGGCGTCCTGCTTCCCAGCTGAGGTACACGCAGACCATGAGGAGGAAGAGCGCCGCCACCACCACCAACAGGTTGGGGGGGCTCTTCACCCCCACCCCGTGGGCGATGGAATTGAACAACCCCGGCGCGATGGCGAACACGGCGATGACCAGGCCGACCAAGAGCCACACCACGGTGTACTTCGTCCTGAGCTGGCTTCGCCGGGACAGCTCGATGATGACAGAGAGCGTCACCACTGCGGCGACGAGGGCGATGATGTGGACGCCGGTCACCGAGGGCCCTCCTCGGGTGGGGGCGGCTTGGCCTGCCTGCCGGCCGGGGCCGGCAATGACTTCAGCTTGGACGGCTGATGGCGGACGATGTTGATGACCAACATGACCATCACCCGGAGCAGGTAGGCGGTGGCCCACCAGCTCGACTGGCTGGGCGTCCCGGCGTACCGGGGCCGCATTGCCACCGGGACTTGGGTGACATGGCCGCCGGCCCGCGTGCTGATGACCAGTGACTCGACGGTGTCGGCCAGGTAGTCGGCCGGGTAATCCCGGGCGAACAGTTCGATGGCGCTGCGGTTGTGGGCCCGGAACCCCGACGTCACATCGGTCAGGGTCGTCCTGGTCACACGGGAGAGGTAGACGGCCAGCAGGCGCATGGCCAGGCGACGGGCACGGGGCACGGCGAAGTCCCCGGTGCCCGAGAACCGGGCCCCGATAACCACGTGGGGCGCCGAACCGTCGTCGAGCACGGCTAGCAGCCGGCCGATGTCCCGGGGGTCGTGCTGCCCGTCGGCGTCGACCTGCACCAGGCAGTCATAGCCATGGGACCGCCCATAGCGGAATCCGATGCGCATGGCCCCGCCCACCCCCAGGTTGAACGGGCTCGAGATCACCGTCGCCCCGGCCCGACGGGCCACCTCGGCGGTGCGGTCGGTCGACCCGTCGTCCACCACCAGCACCCGGCCACCGGCCAATGCGTCGTGGGCCTCCTTCACGACCAGGGCCACCGAGTCCTCTTCGTTCCAGGCAGGAAGCACCACCAGCACCCCCGCTCCCGACGTCGGCCCCCCGTCCATCAGCTAGGCCCCCACGGGAACGGGGCTTGCCGGTTCCGGCGGTTGGAGGGCGTCCTCGGGGCTGGCCACCGTCGAGCGCGGCCGGGCCGGGAACAGCTTGGCCCAGAACCACTCGAGCTGGACGGCGGCCAGGAGCACCAGCGACACCTCGAAGGTCACCCGGTAGCGGGTCTGGCCGAAGCTGAGGACGAAGACGGACAGGACATCGAGCCCGACGGCCCACAACGGAAAGACCGGTATCCGGCGACGGCGCAACACGATGGTGCCTCCGATGCTGAGAGCGAGCAACGCGTAGTACATACCCAAACCGACCAGGGCCCAGTGGTAGGGCCGCGTCTCGATGTAGGAGTCGAATTTCACCTGTTGGAGCGGATGGTAGAACCCGAAGCCACGGCCGACGCGGGCCAGCGTCACCTGGGGCAGCTCGCTCTCGTGGGCGCGGATGTACTTCGTGCCGATGGTCTGGGTCCGGGCGAAGTTGACCGACTCGTCGGCCGTGGGCGTGTACTTGTAGGAGATCCCCTTCATGCATTCGAGAGACCAGTAGCCCTCGAACGTGCCTGAGTACGTCACCCCGCAGTTGGCCGACGCCAGGGTGGGGCCGAGCCCGTCGCTGATGTACACCGGCTTCTCGAACCGGCTCATGTTGTAGCCCACCCACGGGAACACCAGTACCGAGGCGCTGGCCCCGGCGATGAGCAACAGCACGACGCGTCTGCGCCACTGGGCCGAGCGGACGAGCAGCACGAGCGGAACGATGATGAGAATGGCCAGCAGGGCCAGCTCGTCACGGCACAGCGTGGCCAACCCGACGCTGGCCCCGAGGGCGGCGACGTTCCAGCCGGTCGGATGCTTCCAGAACCGGTAGGCCGTCCACAGCACCAGCGCCACGACCAGCGGGGAGAGCGTCTCCGACGACGCTAGCTCGTTGTTCATCCAGATGTTCGGGTAGACGGCGATGAGGAGAGCGGCGATCAGCCCGACCCGGCGGCCACCGATCTCGCGCCCGGCCAGTCCACAGACCACGATGGCCAGGGCCCCGATGATGCAGGACCAGAACCGGGCGGCGAAGAAGGAGTGGAACCCGAAGAAGGGCGGGACGGTCAGGAAGAAGGTCCACAGCGGTGGCCACCCGGCCGTCTGGAGCACTTCGTGTTGGTTGTGGAAGCCGTAGGCCAGCGGGTTGATGAAGCCCTTCCCCGCCACCAGCAGGTTCGCCACCCCCCAGGCATAGCCGGGGTCCCCCCCCGGCACTCGGTGGGGGCGACCGTAGACGCTGGCGAACCGGATGCCGAGACCGACCACGGTCCAGACGGTCAGCCACGGCCACAGCCGCCGTCGATCGGTGTCGGGGGCCAGGGCCATGACGGCTCAGACTACTCAAGGTGCGTTATTGACCACGGCTGCAACCCTCAGAGTGGTCACGCGGGGGGCTGGTCGTTGGGACACTCGTCGGGAGGGACATCGTAGCGGGCCGCATCCGAGGTCCAGCTGCTGTTGATCCACCCCGGTGCCGGAGGGGCCAGGTTGAACATAGGGGTCAGCTCCTCGGTCACCGCCGCCCCGACGACGGCCGCCCCGGCCGGACAGAGGTGGGTGTTGTCCGTCTTGCGGGCCCGGATCCAACCACCGTCCGTGGTCGGCAGCCAGGGCGAGAACCGGCCGTTGACCTCCAAGGAGGCGGCCGCGGGCAGGACGGTGATCCGGCCCGGGTACTGGGCGGCCAGCGACGTCACCAGGCGGGTCCAGTTGTCGGTGCCCGAGTTCTGGCTCTCCAGCTGCTGTTGGCGGAGACCGGGGTCGATGATGCTGTCGAGGGGGCCGACCACCGGGAACTGGAGAAAGGCGATCCCGTCCACGCCGTTGCCCGGCGCCAGCATGACGTCGATGGCCTCGGTCAGGAGGTGCCGGTAGGCCACCGGATGGGCGAGGGCGTAGGCGTTGTCCCAGGACCACATGCCCAGGATCAACTGGGGGTGGTCCTGCTCGATGATCTGAGCCAGGTCCACCTTGAAGTTCGGGTCGTTGATTAGTCCCCACCCGGGGAAGCCGTTCGTCATGACCGTGGCCTCCCCGGTGGCCCCGAGCGAGGCCTTGATGCCCAGCTCGGCATCGAACATGAGGCTGTCCCCGATGGTCAGGACCCGGAGCGGCTGGGCGGCCGACACCACCTGGCCGGGCGGGAGCACGATCGGTGCCGGCAACGGGTCGGGTCGGGCCGTGGGTGAGACCACCCGCACCGAGGCGTAGTCGGGCAGGGAGGAGACGGCCGTGGCCGTGGGCAGCGTCCCGAGGACGATGGCCGCAGCGGTGACCCCGACGGCGGAGACGGTGGCCACGGTGAACGGCCAGCCCTTCCAGCGGTAGCGGCGCACCGGTCGCTCGATGAGGTAAAAGCTCGTCGTGGCCGCGCCGACGGTTGCGGCCAGGCGGGCCACCAGGAGCGCGCCACCGGAGAGCCCGGTGGTGACGTCGGTCATGAGGACGTAGACCGGCCAGTGCCACAGGTAGAGGCCATAGGAGATGCGCCCGATCCAGCGGAGCGGGGCGACCGACAGGACAATGCCGAAGGGCCCGGCGTGCGGTTGGGCCACGCTGGCGATGACGAGCGCGGCCAGGATGCCGGCCAGCACCAGGCCGCCCCGGTACATCCAGGCCGACGGGTTGCCCAGGTCGTCGCCGGCGGTCACCCACAAGACGCCGAGGACGACGGCGGACAGCGGCCCGACCACATGGAGGATCCGGCGCACCCGGGGTGAGTGATCGGGCCGGGCCGTGACCACGAGGGCGAGGATGGCCCCGATGAACAGTTCGAACGACCGGGTGTCGGTGCCGTAGTAGATCCGGGACGGGTCGACACCCCGATGGAAGAGGAGCGCCATCTCGCCGGCGGAGGCGAGAGCCAGGACGGTGGTGACGACGAGGGCCAGGCGCCGGGGGAACGCCCGGGGTCCGCGGCCGCGCCGGCGCTTGGCCAGCCGGAACATGACCAGGGCGATGAGCGGCCAGAACAGGTAGAACTGCTCCTCGATGGCCAGCGACCAGGTGTGCTTCAGGGGTGACGGGGCCAGGAACTGGGTGAAGTACGACTGGTGGGTGAAGATGAGGTGCCAGTTGGCGTAGTAGAAGAGCGTGGCGATGGCGTCGGGTCGGAACGTGTCCGAGCCGATGTTGGGGCCGCCGAGCCAGTCGTACAGGGTGAGCACGAGCAGCAGGACCAGGACGGCAGGCAGGAGCCGCTTGGCCCGACGAGCCCAGAACGACCCCAACCCGATCCGCTTGGTCGACACCCACTCGCTGGCCAACAGGCTGGTGATCAAAAAGCCGGAGAGCACGAAGAACAGGTCGACGCCCAGATAGCCGCCGTTGGCCCAGTGAAAGCCGAAGTGGTAGGCGATGACCCCGGCCACGGCGAAGGCCCGCAGACCGTCGAGGGCCGGGAAGTACTGGTGGCCGCCCGAAACCGACGGGATCTCGACCGGTATGTCCTGGGTTGTGTCGGTCGGCGCCGGTCCCGAGTCCAACGCCGATCCGGCGGTCGGGGCCGGGAGCGACTGCCCGTCCCCTGCGGACACGAACGGTGTCCTGCTCGTGGTCACGGCGCGACGATAGAGCCTCTGACCACCGTATGTGGGGCCGGCGTCGGGGCCGTCCCTCCCCCACACCGGCGCGATTCCCGCATGCCTCGCCGATTATCCCGTCCAAGTCCTGAGAGAATGAACGGCCGTGGACCCGATCTTGCACCTGTCCCTACCCGTTCGGGACCTGGCCGAGTCCCGGCAGTTCTACGTCGACGTACTCGGCTGTGACCCGGGGCGGGTCCGACCGGGATGGATGGACGTCTGGTTCTACGGGATGCAGGTCACCCTGCACGAGCAGCCCGACCAGGTGCTCGGGGCCGAGGAGGCCGGCATCCGGCACTTCGGGGTGGCGTTGAGCGAGGAGCACTTCGACGCCCTCGTGGCCCGCCTCGGCGGGCGTCCCGTCGAGTGGCTGCGGCCTGTCTCCACCGATCACGGGGGTACCCCCCGCCAGCAGACGAAGGCGACCATCGCGGACCCGAGCGGCAACGCCATCGAGCTGAAGTGGTACGCGCAGCCGACCATCGGGTTGGAACGGCCGGGGCTCGGCCAGCCGAGCGGTCCGCGCACCCGGTGAGACCAGGCGCCCACCCGGCCCCTCGGCCGGCCCATCGGCCGCGGCAACGCCCGCCGGTCGGGCGACGGACCCGGGTGCGCTGGGACCGGGTCACCATCTTCGGGCTGGCCATCGTGTTGACCATCGTGGGCATCGTCGTGTTGGCCACCCGCGGCGCGGGGCCACAGGCGGCCGTGTCCAGTCATCGTGACCCACCGCCCACCTCCACCAGCGCTCCTGCCCCGGCGACGTCCACCACCGTCCCGGCCACGACCACGACCACGACGGCGCCCCCGGCGACCACGACCACCACCGGGCCGGGGTCGTTGCCCCAGACGGGCGACTTCCCGTCGACGGCCAACCCGCAGTTCACCGCGGAGATGCAAGCCCTGTGGAACGGCATCGTGAGCAACTCCGTGGCCACGGCGATGCCGGCCTTCTTCCCCGAAGCGGCCTACCTGCAGCTCAAGACGATCGGCGGCGCCCAGTCCGACTTCGAGGACCGACTGGTGGGCGACTACGGCCTCGACATCGGAGCCGCCCACGCGCTGTTGGGGGCCGATGCCACCCAGGCCCAGTTCGTCGGGGTCAGCGTCCCCGCGTCCTACGGGCATTGGGTCTCGCCCGGTGTCTGCTACAACGACGTCGGGTACTTCGAGGTCCCCAACTCGCGCGTCCTCTATCAAGAGGACGGACAGACCCGCTCGTTCGGGATCGCCTCGATGATCTCGTGGCGCGGCCAGTGGTACGTGATCCACCTGGGTGCCGTCCTCCCGTCGGGGAGCCAGGGCGAGGTCGACGACCCTGAGACCGGGCCGGGCAGCTCGGCGCCTTCGTCGACCTGCTGAGCCGGTTGCGGCCCGGTGCCGGCCGGTCGCAGGCCCCGGGCAGGTCAGGTCAGCGTTCTCGACCACCCGTCATCCGGTGGCCAGTGCCGTGATGAAGTCGCGGCTCCAGCCCAGCTGGTACTGGTTAGCCGGACGGTTCTGACCAGGAATCCCGGCATTCAGGGGGGCTCCGGGGGTGGCCGCCCAGGCCAGCTGCACCCACTCGGGGTTGATGTCGAGCTCCATGGCGGTCACTGCGCCGCTACTGACCAGGGCCCCGGCCAGGTCGGCGGGCTGCAGCGACATGCCCCCGGCGTAGAGCAGGTTTCCCAGGGCGTCCTCGCCCACCGCGCTCCGGGCCACCGTGGTGCCACCCCCGAGGGTCGCGCCCCACGCCGACACGTCACCGATGTTGGGGCTGGGCTGGCCCCCGCTGACCAGCGGAGGTAGGTTCTGGCGGACGCTGACCACCTGCTCTCCGGCCACGGGCACGGTGGTGCCCCAGACCCCCACCCGGGCCGAACCGTCGGCATCGATGACCAGGCTGGCCATCCCAGCCACCAGCGGCACGAGGACCTGCGAGTCGACCTCGAACCCGCCGACGCCCGTCGAGCTGTTGAAGCCGCCGTTGAACGCGGCCAACAGGAGCGGAGCCTCATCGGCGGCGATGGCGGGACCGGAGCCGGGGCTGATCGGTGCGCTCCCGACCGGCGGGTCCGAGCTGCCGACGTGGAGCCGGAACGAGGCCCGGCCGGCTCGGATGCGGAACACGGTGACCTGGCCCCCCGCCGGCCCGGTCACCGTCTGTTCGTCGATGGCGATCTTGGCTCCCACCATGCTGACCGGGGCCCAGCCCGGCTGCGGTTGTTCGATCGTGGTCGTCGTGGTGGGCGGGACCGTGGTCGTCGTCGTCGGCGGGACCGTGGAGGTGGTGGCGGGCGGGACCCCGGTGGTCTTCGGGGCCGACGGCGCGGTCGACCCCGAGGACGACTTGCTGTCGGCCGAGCCTGTTCCCGAGCAGGCGGCCAACGTCACCGCCACCGCCACCACGGCGGCGACCCCGCCCCAACGGGCCGGCCGGGACCGCGCCGACCGAGCCGTCCCATTCCGGAAATCGTGCACGGGTGACGTATAGCACCAGCGGCACCCGAGTTGACATCATCGGCGGCATCGGTCACTGTTGAGCAGATTATTTGAGCAATCGCTCAAGAAGAGGGTGCGGAGGCGGAGCGGTGGCAAAATCGGGCACACCGAGCAGGCTCGGGGCGGCGGGGGGAGAGGGCTCCACCACGACGCGCCGCGTCCTGGTCGACGCGGCGATCGAGACCCTCAAGTCGGAGGGCTTCGCCGGGGCGAGTGCACGGGCCATCGCCGGGCGGGCCGGCTGCAACCAGGGCCTCGTCTTCTATCACTTCGGATCGGTGGTCAACCTGTTGCTGGCCGCCTTGGACGCGGTCAGTGCCGACCGGTTGGAGCACTACGGCGCGGCGGTCGAACGGGTCACGTCCCCGGCCGAGCTCATCGACGTGGCCGCGGCGATCTTCCGGGAAGACCTCGACGCCGGGCACGTGACGGTTCTGGTCGAGATGATCGCCGGTGCCTCGTCCACGCCAGGACTCGGGCCCGAGGTGGCGGCCCGCATCGCACCCTGGACCGACTTCGCGCGGGCAGCCGTCCAGGCTGCGTTCGGCGGGTCCGCGCCGGGCTCGGTCGTCCTCCCGGCCACGGTCGCCCGCGGCGTCGTCGCCTTGTACCTCGGTTTGGAGATGCTCACTCACCTCGACGGGGATCGGGCCCCGGCGCTCGAACTGTTCGACCAGGCCAAGCAGGTGGCCGCCCTGTTCCAGGGGGTGGCGGGGATGTCCTCGGCTCCGACCCCGACGGAGGCACCATGAAGGCGACCACCGACGACAACGGCCAGCCGGGCGCGACCAAGGGCCACGACACCGGGACCGACGTGGTGACCGGCGCCTTCAGCTACTCCGGGGGTGCCATCGCCCGGCTGCTGATCGCCTCGGGACGCCAGGTCCGGACCCTCACCGGGCACCCCCGGCGCGCCGGGGAGGGGTCCCCCGTCGACGTTCGGCCGCTCGACTTCGATGACCAGCACGGCATGGTCACCTCGCTCGAGGGTGCGACCACCCTCTACAACACCTACTGGGTGCGCTTCGCCCATGCCCACACCGATCACGACCAGGCCGTGGCCAACTCTCGGGCCCTGTTCGACGCGGCGCGACAGGCGGGGGTCACCCGCATCGTCCACGTGAGCATCACCCATCCGAGCAAGGAGTCACCGTTCCCCTACTTCCGGGGGAAGGCTCACGTGGAAGAAGCGCTCGCCCGAACGGGGGTGTCCTACGCCATCGTCCGGCCGGCCATCCTCTTCGGCGGCACCGACGTGCTGTTGAACAACATCGCCTGGCTCCTGCGCCACGTGCCCGTCTTCGCCATCGGAGGGACCGGTTCCTACCGGGTCCGAGGTATCCACGTGGACGACCTGGCTCGTCTGTGCCTGGACAAGGCGGCAGAGGATTCCGACTCGGTGACAGAAGCTGTCGGGCCCGAGCGTCCGACGTTCCTGGAGCTGGTCAGCTCCATCCGCACCGCCGTCGGGAGCCGCTCGGTCATCGTCCGCATTCCCGGGGGCACGGTGCCGTTGCTCTCCAAGCTTGTCGGAATGGCCCTGCACGACGTGCTGCTCACTGCCGACGAGTACCGGGCCATGGCCGCCGGCTTGGCCGACACCGACGGGCCGGCGACCGGCGCGACCGCGCTGTCCACCTGGCTAGCCGACCACGGGACCGAGCTGGGGCGCCACTACGCCAACGAGCTCCATCGCCATTTCTGAGGGTCACCGCCGGGCAGATCGTGTCCGGTACATACGCCCGGTCTCCTACCGCTTTGGCTATCGGCGGGTCGAGGGCAGCGCACCGGAGCGACGGCTGATTCCGGCCTGCTCCGGTCGTGTTCCATACTGATCGTTGATGCGCCCGCCGAGACCCCTCTCATCATCGACCGGGTCCCGGCCCTGGTGGAGCCGCGGGCGTCGGCCCGGAGCAGCCCTCGTCGCTATGGCCGTGGTCCTGACCGCTTGCGGCGCATCCGGGACGGCGGTCCACAGCAGCTTCGGGCCGACGTCAGGCCCCAAGCTCGAGTCCGGGCCCACCTACGAGGTCAAACTGGGGAACGTGGGCGGGCTGGGCCCGGTACTGGTGACCGGGCAGGGCCTGACGCTCTACCTCTTCGAGCCGGACCACCAGTCGAGGTCGACATGCGGAGGCTTCTGCGCCGTCCAGTGGCCACCCCTCATCCTGCCCAAGGGCACACCCGCCCCGATCGCCGGGCCCGGGATCAAGGCGTCATTGCTCCGCACCTCCGTACGTGCGGACGGGACGATCCAGATCACCTACAACCGCTGGCCGCTCTATCGCTGGCTGCCGGACCTGCACCCCGGTCAGGCCACGGGACAAGGGCTGCACAATCTCGGCGGCCTGTGGTACGTGATGAACGCCGCCGGGTCAGCCGTCACGACGAGGTAGGGCCGCAGTCCGACCGCCGGTCCTACCGGTCGAGCTGTGCCGCCAGTCGTTTCGGTGCAGTCATCCGATAGCTCTCTTCGACGATCTCTTCGATCTCGTCCCAGTCCGGACGGCCGTCCAGGCGTACGCCGATCCATCCCTTGGAACCGACGTATGCCGGAACGAAGAAGCGACGGGGGTCAGAGCCGACGAGCATCTGCTGCATGCCCGGTGGCGCCTTGCACGTGATGTACGTCCTGTCCTCGCCGGTCATGACGAAGAGCTTGTCCCGGACCCGGAACGAGGGTGCCGTGTGCCCCCCGAAGGGCCGCTCAACTGCTTCGGGAAAGCGAAGGCACATAGTTCGCAGCCGCTCGATCGACCTTGGTTCCGATTTCGCTTCGGGCACACGATCCAGGGTACTGACCGATGTGCCGCCTCGCCCACGATCCCACCCCCGAAGACCAGGCCCAGCCGGCGGGCTCGTTCCCCCTTGTCCGGAGCCGACCGGATGGACTACGACATCGATACCGGACAAGAGGGGGGCCGTGGCCACATTCGTCGCACTGCTGCGTGGGATCAACGTTGGGGCGAACAAGCGAATCGCCATGGCCGACCTGCGTGAGGTCCTGACTGGTCTCGGCTTCACCGATGTCCGCACCCTGTTGCAGAGCGGGAACGCCGTGTTCACCGCCCGGGCGGCGAGACCCGAGAAGCTGGCCGGGCGGATCGAAGAGGCGATCGACGACCAGTTCGGGCTGGACGTGCGCTGCCTGGTTCGCAGCCGCGACGACCTGCGGGTGACGATCGAGGGCAATCCCCTCGGTGACGTGGCCACCGACGGGTCCAAGCTGATGGCCCTGTTCCTGTCGGTGGCACCGGACCCGAGGTTGGTGAAGGCTCACGACCCTCGGTCCCTCGCTCCCGATGAGATCCGTATGGGGGACCGGGTGATCTATCAGTGGTGCCCGAAAGGCGTGCTGGCCGCTCCGCCCGCCAGCGGGTTTGCCGAGAAGTACCTCGGCGTCACGGTCACCGGGCGCAACTGGAACACGGTCACCAAACTCGCGGCCATGATGGCGAGCTGAGAACTCGACGGCGATCCCGGCCCCAGCACCCCGAAGCAGCACGCCCGACGGGGCCCATCTCACGGGGCTGTTCCCATGGGCTGTTCCCATGGACCGCCGACCCACCAAAGCCAAGAGTCGAGGCTGCCAGTCAGGAGGCGGTCACGCTGGCGGTGACCCTGTGGTCCGGCAGGATGTGGATGGTGACGTCGGGCTCGAGCGGCGAAGGAGCGGCGGCGGGCCCGAGCGGCTGCCAGTGGGGGGAGCTGGCCGTGACGTTGCGGCCTTGCTGGCGGAGCTGCCAGATCACTCCGTAGGCGACCGAGTAGTCGACGTCGCTGTCCGACCCATCGGCGTAGATGGCGATCGGTCCCCCAGGCCGGGCCCGGTCGACGGCGGCCGCGGCCGCGGGGACGAGGTCGACGGAGGACCACCCTCCGAGGACCCCGAGGTGGGGATCCCCCACGGTGGATGCCGCCACCGTGGCGCCGGCTGCACCGACGACCAGGACGCACAGGGCCGCCACTAACCGCCGGGCTGTGCCGAGGTGGCCGGTGCTGGGCGTGCCATGGCTGGGTACGTCCTGCCGATCCGGCGACGGTTCGGGCAACGCCGCTCGCCGCCGAACCGCGCGGTCCCCTGCTCGGAAGAGGGCGGCCCCGAGGTCAGCCGCCGCACAGAGCCAGGCCACCCAGACGAGCATGCCCACCGGCCACAAGATGATGTCGCTGTAGACGATGGTGAGGCTCGACGTCAGGGGAAGCGAGGCCAAGACCCAGACGGCCATGGCCGAGACGAACACGGCCACCGATGCCACGACGGCGAGGTGGCGCCGGCGTAGGAGCCAGGCGGCCGCGGCAATGAGAGCCAACGAGGCGAGAATGATCACCCCGAAGGCCTCGGAGTGGTCGCCGATGTGCCCGAGGAGACCGAGGTAGGCATCGACGTTCGTGCCCCGGTTCTGCTGGGCCGACCAGAGGGGACGGGGACCGACGGCCGCCCCGAGCGCCTGGAATCCGAACGTGGCGCCCTGGCTGGGACCATGGCCGAGCCAGTGCCAAAGAACGGTGAGGTTCCCGGGTCGACGGGTGAGCTCGTCGACCAAGGGAGCGGCCCAGCAGATGGTGCCGACCACCAAACCGCCGACCACCCACCCCCACCGTCGGGCCGGAGGATGGCGGGCCAGTCCCAGTCCGAGGGCGAGGATGACCAACCCGACGGCCGCAGGAGCGAATTCGAGGTGCGCCTGGGCCGCGATCGAAGCGGCGCCGACCAGGACGGGCCACCATCCCAGCCGACCGGAGGCGACAGTGACGGTGAGGGCGGCGGCGGTGATGAACCAGACGAGGCCGATGGAGATGTTCCAGGCCGGGTCGACGACGACAAAGGCCTGGGTGGCGGCGATAACGGCATAGGCGACCACAACGGCGCCGGCTGCGGTCGCCCCCCCGAAGACCCAGGCGGCCTCCACGGCCAGCGCCACCCCGATCAGGCACAAGAGGGTCGAGCCCCAGAGGACGCCGTGGACGGGATCGATCCTGACAGGAAGGGCCAGGAGCCAAAAGAGGAGGGGCCCGGGGTCGTAGATGGCGTGGACCGAACCGCTGGCCTGGGAGAACTGGCCGACCAGGGGCGGATGGGCGGTGAAGACGCCCCATGCCCGTTGGGCGATGATGGCGTCGTCACCGGTGGGTCGCCAACCGTGGGTCAGATCAGCGATGAGGGCCACCACGAAGACGGCGCCAGCGCCCACGTGACAGGCGATCCGGAGCGTGGTGTCGGAGGCCCGAAACGGACGGGCTGCGGTGGGGGCAGCGGCCACCCCGCCACTGACGCCCGTTTCCGAGTCCGATCCGGTCACCAACGGGGACCTATCCGGTCCTGAAGGGCCGGAAGAACTCGCGGACATCGGCGGCCAATGCGCCCGGTTGCTCCATCGCGGCGAAATGGCCGCCGGCTTCCATCTCGGTCCACCGGCGGAGGTCGTACTTTCGGGCCACCGACTCTTTCGGGACCCGCATGATCTCAGCGGGAAACATGGCGACCGCGGTGGGAACCTCTATCCGGTCGGGGCGCACGGCCGCCGGCGGGTCCACCCGGTGCTCGTAGTAGTAGTGCATCGACGAGCGGATGGTCTGGGTGACCCAGTAGATGGTCGCCGTGGTCAGGAGCTCCGACTTCGTGAAGCACGACTCGACGTCTCCCCCGCAATCGCTCCAGGCGCGCCATTTCTCCACGATCCAGGCCAACAGGCCGACGGGCGAGTCGTTGAGAGCAAACCCGATGGTCTGGGGCCGCGTGCTCTGGATGGCGAGGTAGCCGCCCTCCTCGGCCATCCATCTTCGCTGGTCATCGAGCCAGCGGCGTTCGTCATCGGTCATCTCGGCACCCGTGCCCGGGATGCCGGACGGAAAATTGAGGTGGATCCCGAGGATGGCGCCACGATGTCGATGGCCGAGACCGGCGGAGACGAACGCCCCACGGTCACCGCCCTGCGCGCCAAAGCGGCTGACACCGACGACGTCGGTCATCAGGGCATGGATCACATCGGCGCACTGGTCGGCTCCGAACCCGGGCTGCAGGACCGGTTCGGAGAGGCCGTGACCGGGCAATGAGGGCACGACCACATCGAAGGCGTCAGCCGGGTTGCCGCCGAACCGTGCCGGGTCGGCGAGGAGCGGAGCGACCTTTGACATCTCGGCGAACGAACCGGGCCAACCATGCAACAGGACCAGTGGGAGGGGAGCGGGCCCCACGCCCGGGCAGCGGGCGAAGTGGACCCGCCGGCCCTCGATCTGGGCGCCCCAACCGGGAAGCCGTTCGTTCAAGTCGCGTTCCTGCAATCGCCAGTCGAAGCCGTCCACCCAGAAGTCGGCGAGCTCCCGGAGGTAGTCGATGCTCGTGCCGTTCGACCATCGAGCGCCGGCCACCGAGTTGGTCCAGCGCGTGCGCCTGATCCGGTCGAACAGATCGTCGAGGACCTCGTCGTCGACCGACAGGGGCAGTGGCTTGGCTCCCGGTCCCTGCACTGCCACGGCGGCGACGCCTCCTACCTGGCTCCAACCCATGTCGGACCAAACCGCAGTATGGCACCCAACGCCTTCCCCTGGATCCGGCTCTCCCCTCCTGCACCGTGGACTGCGATGGGCCACAATGAGCGCATGCTCGATCACGTCTCCATCCAGTGTGCCGACCTACCCGCCAGTGCTGCGTTCTACGATGTAGTCCTCGCCACCGTCGGGGGCGAACGGGTGATGGACTTCGGGGAGGCCGTCGGCTTCGGTATCGGCCCGACGCCCGATTTCTGGATCGGCCGGCAGTCGACCGGTCAGGGGTTCCGCGAGTCCCACCTAGCCTTCGCCGCGCCCGACCGGGCTGCGGTACGGGCGTTCTTCCAGGCCGCCGTGGACGCAGGGGCTGAGGTCCTCCACCAGCCGCGGGTGTGGACCGAGTACCACCCCAACTACTACGGAGCCTTCGTACGCGATCCCGACGGCAACAACGTCGAGGCGGTTTGTCACACGCCCGAATAGCGGCCGGCTCGGGGCGAAACCGTGACGGGCCGGGTTACGAGGGTTTGAGACCCCGGGACAGCCTGAGCCACGCGGCCACGGCCAGCACGTAGCACACGAGTCCGAAGAACAGCACCCAGTCGAAGCCGAAGGTCATGGACAAGATGGTGGCCAAGGCCGAGCCGACGACGGAGGCAAACCCGTTCACGGCCCATCCCCAGGCCACGTATTCACGGGGGAACTCCCCGAGCTGAGAGATCTCGCCCAGTCCGATGGGCATGAACATCCCGAGGCACAGTCCGAGCGGGGCCATCACCGCAAAGGAGACGATGATCCGCGCAGCCAGCGGAGCGCCGAGGAGGGCGTTGGTCAGTGGTGTCAGCCCGAGCAGATAGAACAGGGTGAGTGCACCGACGGCAAGCAATAGGGCCGGGATGGCTTGGGTTCGCCTCTTCACTCGTTGGCTGGCCAGGGCGCCGAGTCCGGTGAACACGAGCAATGACATGAGCGTGATCGTCAACGAGTAGGTGGGGAAGCCGAGGAAGAGGTTCAAGAGCTGCATCAATGTGATCTCGAAGAAGATGAACCCGAGGCCGACCCCGCCGAAGAACACAGCGGACAGACCCTTTCGAGGCAGCTGGGTCCAGACATTGCGTATGACGGCAAAGGGCAGCAGCAGGAATACCGCGGCGGCGACGATGGACAGGACCAAGAGCAACAGCAGCACTCGCTCGCCGACGGCGTTCTCTCGATCGGCGCTGCTCAGCGAGTGGAAGAAGTTCGAGGCGACCGTCCCGAACCGGGCGAAGTGGTAGAAGTAAGGGTCGTTGTCAGTGGTCGGCGTGATGTCGTAGGGATACGACTTGTAGAAGGAGCCGAGCTGGGCCGTCGGTGTCTGCACCACCGTGTTGACCGCGTTGCTTTTTACCGGCGTACCGGGAGCGGTGAGAACCGTCGAGTTCGGGACTGCTCGAACCGCCCCCAGGAATCGTTGGACGTCGACCGGAGTAAAGGCGGTCCGACTGACCAGGATCGTCGACAACGGGATACCGAACACCAAGGTCGGCGTGGCCGCCACCATGATGTGGTCACGAGAATCGGTGATGCCGAGGTTGGCCAGCGCCTGACGGGCCGTGGCGACGAAGCGGGAGGTACGGAGATCGTAGGTCGAATCGACCTCGCCGAACTGGGCCACGAACAGGCCCTTGCTCGTCAGGTGCTGAAGCATGGACTGGAGGCCATTGGTCGTGTAGAGGTAGCTCTCCGACAGCACGTAGGCGCTCGAGAGGGCGCCGCTGGAGGCGGCATAGCTGTCAGGTGCCGGATACCAAATCAGGTTGTAGTGCGTGTCCGTGCGGGCCATGAACGAACGCCCGTCGGCGTTGATGTAGGAAACGGCCGGGTTTTGGGCCAGGTGGCCGTCGAAGTTGGCTTCCACCGTCGTCACCAGGTGCACGGTGACGGGATTGAGCTCCACGGCGTCGATGTGCTTCGCCCCGAAGTACAACGAGGCCAGCACCTCATGGCCCCCAGCTGCTCCGATGACCGCTTCGCGGTCGGGCGGCGGGCCCAGGACGCGGAAGGGGATGGACCGGGGATCTTGGGGGAAGTCGTAGCGGGTCAGGAATGACTTTTGGCCGTTCCAGCGGTCGACCTGGGCGCCCAGGATGCCGTCGTGGTAGAGGTTCAAGACGTTGGGCTGGCCGGGAACACGGGCCAGGTCGACACGGATCACCGATCCCCAGCCGGAGGAGGCGAGTGCGCCCGGGGGGATGGCCGACTTGCTGGTGTCGAGTCGCTGTGCAGGTAGGAGACCCGGCCCGATGCTGAGCACGACACCAACGATCAAGACCAGGGTGGCCAGTCCCCTCAGGACGGGACCCATTCGCCGGGCCGACCACAGGGCACCAGCCGCCATCACGGCCACGGCCACCATCACCGTGGCCGGCGCCCCGAGCGAGCTGATGACGTAGATGACGACCGCACAGGCGATGCCCGCACCCAACAGGTCGGCGAAGTACAGTCCACCGATCTCCTTTGGCCGGCGGCTAAACAGCGTCGCTGAGATGATCCCGGCGGGGACGAACGACGCGAACACGCAGATGCACAGGACCAGCAGCATGACCAGGCTCTTGACCGAGGCCGACGTGCCGTACAGCCAGACGGCCAGGGTGTTGATCCTGATGAAGGCGATGATCAGATAGGCCGCAACCGTCACCACCGCGCCGACGAAAAAGCTCCAGAAGAGGATGGTGTCGGTCGCCGCGTCGCGGAGGCGCTTGGACACGGCGACCAGGACGCCACCCGCGCCCACCCCCAGCAGGGCAAGGCCTATGACCAGGTAGACGTAGTAATAGAACAGCTTGTAGGAGATGATCCTCGTGTAGCTGATCTCGATGAGCAACGAGGCCAGGCTGATGAGGAGTATCTCGGCGTGGTAGGTGAGCCTCCATGACCCCCTGCTGCTCGGTGCGGCGTGGGACCCGCGCTTTCTGGGAGCGACGACCACCGCCATTGCGCATTCATAGCACTTGGCTGTCGGGAATTCGCCGCCGAGGGCCCGCAAGCCGATCGCCGGGACAAGGTGGCAGCCCCCCGTCAGTGATCGGGTCGCTCATCCCTCAGCTGATTCAGGGGTGACCCCCCATCGCCTGGCCAGCGAGGCGATCCAGGCATCAGCCGCCTCGGGATCGTCGGGAGGGGACTCCACCACCACCAATTCGGTGACACCCAACGAGGCCAGGGCGGCCACGTCGTCCCCGGAGCCCTCCCGGAGCGAGACGGCGATCTCCAGGGTGGACGGGTCCCGGTCCGCCTGCCGGCAGCGCTCCCTGAGGTGGGCTATGCGCCCGGGCACCTCGTCCTTGGAAAGATTGAATCCGTACCATCCGTCGCCATAGTTGACGACCCGCTCCAGAGCGGCGTCGCTATTGCCCCCTATGACGACCGGGACCCGGCCCCGGCTGGGCTTGGGGTAGCTGCGCACCGCTTCGAACCGGGCGAACTCGCCTTGGTACGACGAGACTTCGTCCCTCCACAGGACCCGCATGACCTCGACGAACTCCTCCATTCGCTTGGCCCGCCCCCCGAACGGGACCCCGAGAGCGGCGAACTCTTCGGATGACCACCCGATCCCGATCCCGAGGACGAACCGCCCGTGGGCCACGACGTCCAGGCTGGCTGCCTGCTTGGCCACCAGCACCGGATTGTGCTGGGGAAGGAGCAGGATCCCGGTGGCCACCCGAATGCGCGTCGTCACCGCGGCCACGAAGGCCAGGGCCACGAGGGGGTCGAGCCAGTCGGCGTCCGATGGAACGGCGATCTTGCCGTCAGGCGTGTACGGGTAGGGCGAGTCTGGTCGATCGACCATCACGACGTGCTCCCCCGCCCACAGGGTGGAGAAGCCGGCGGCATCAGCCGCTCGGGCCACGGCCCCAATGACGTCCGGATCTGCGCCGGGTCCAATGCCGAGAGCGTGGAGTCCGATGCGCACGTTGTCACCCCGCGGATGGACGAACAGTGGTTCCGTTGCATCGTGCATCAGCCAAACGGAGCCTCGGCCGCTGCCGTTTGCAGACACCGAAGGCTAGCCGAGGCGGAGGAGGGGGACGAGCTGCTATAGCCTCGGATTGGTCCGACGGCACTGCCGGTCCAAGGGGGCATTTCTTTCTTTCGCCTTATGAGGCCGCGAAGCAAGGGGGAACATGGAGATCGGGGTAGGGCTGCCCATGAAGGCGCTGTCGCGACAGGACCTCACATCCTTCGTACAGAACGTCGAGCGCGGGCCGTTCAACGGGGTGAGCCTGGGTCAGCGGCTCACCTTCGACAGCAATGATCCGCTAATCGCGCTCACCTTTGTGGCCGCGGTCACCACCCGCATAAGGCTGCTGACGTCGGTGCTCTGCCTCCCGTACCACAAAGTCGGGGTGACGGCCCAGCAGGCCGCGACCCTCGACCGGTTGTCCGAGGGCCGGTTCAGCTTCGGGCTCGGACTGGGCGGTCGGGAGAGCGATTTCGCCGTCGCCCCGGAGGCTTGGGCCCATCGGGGCATGCGGTTCGAAGAGCAGCTCGTCGCCCTGCGGCGCATCTTTCGGGGCGAGCCTCCATTCGAGGGCACCGAGCCGGTCGGGCCGACGCCGCACACACGGGGCGGGCCGGAGCTCATCGTCGGCGCCTTCGCTCCCGCCGGCCTCGAGCGGGCCGGTCGTCTGGCCGACGGGATCCGCAGCTTCAGCTTCTCCACCGATCCCGAGGAGCATGTGGGGCGCTACCAGATCATGTTGCGGGCGTGGAAGGAGGCGGGACGCGAGGGCAAGCCTCGGCTGATCGCCGCCACCCACTTCTCCCTCGGGCCGAACGCACGCCAATCGTACGAGGCGCACGTGGCCAAGTACTACGGCTACTCACGAGCGACCGTCGATGAGGCCCTCTCTGGAAGCACGCCCACCTCGCCGGAGGCGATCCGGTCGACGATCGCTCGTTTCGCCGAGGCCGGCGTCGACGAACTGGTCTTCACCGCCACCACCACGGATCCCCTGGAGTCCCTCGACCGGCTGGCCGACGTCATCTGATTGCTGGCCCCTCGCCCCGACTAATCCTTCTTGCCCATCCCGAGCATACGGAGAAGGAACGAACCGGCCCGCCCCGGCTTGTTGTTGCGGTTGTGGTCCGAACCGTGGCCGAAACGGCCCGACTCCGCGCCACCGCTTCCGCCCGACCCGGCCAACGGCAGGCTGTTCGGTTCCTCGTACTTCGGTACCTTCGGCAGTGGATGCCTCCGTTTACGCGGTTTGTCCCCAGCAGAGCCCATGCCCCCATCATGCCCGACCCACGGCGACTGACGACGGCATCCGCCGCTAGGCATCACGACGCCAAGAGTCATGAGAGCACGACCCTCAGTCATACCCGTCTACGCTCGCGGGCAGAGTATCCGGGGACGCTGGGACTGATCGAGGAGAGGGACATGGCCGAGGACATCAAGCTCGACGGGCATCATCGAGCAACGGTGAGGAAGATCTTCCAACATCCGGTCAGCCACAATATTCAATGGCACGATGTTCTGTCCCTGTTGCGCAGCGTCGGCGATGTCGCCGAGGGCCACGACAGCCGGTTCAAGGTGACCTTGGGCGCCGAGACCGAGACGTTCGACGCTCCCCGCCGAACCGATATCGGGGAGCAGATGGTGATCGACCTTCGCCGGATGCTCACCGGAGCCGGGATCACGCCCGAGTCGGAGTAGATACCCACCTTCCCGGTCGAGGCTGGTCACGCCAGTTGGCTGCGACGGCACCGGCATGCCCCGCGGGTCGAGCACCGGCACGACGACCACGAAGAGTCCCGTCGCTCCTCGATTTCAAGCGATTTCTGCATGTTCTACTTCCGACTCGGTTGTGATTCCACCAATCGCCCGCGACCGTTGCATGCCAAAGAAGGCGATGAGAGCCCCGACCCCGGCAAACAGCGCGCCGAACGAAAAGGCAACGGAAAACCCATGATTCAGTCCGGCAATTGCTTCCTGCTGCCCATGACCGTGTGCGTTGCCGAATCTTGTCGTGACTGAGACGGCGATCGTGGAAAGAACGGCCACCCCGAGCGCTCCGCCGATCTGCTGAGTGGTGGTGATGAGCCCCGAGGCGACACCGGCTTCGTCTGGGGCAACCCCGCTCACGGCACCGATCGTCACCGGCACGAAGGACAGGCCGAGCCCGACCCCAGCGAGGAGAAAACCGGGAAGCAAGGTGCCCACATAGGTCCCTTGGGGCGATATCCGCGTGAAATAGATCAGGCCTCCGGCCGCCAGCACCATTCCGATAGCCATCACGTTTCGAACGCCGATCCTGGCCACGAGCGCTTGTGCCGCCCCGGCAGCGACGATGATGGCGATCGCAATAGTGAGATACCCGACACCCGTCCGGAGGGCCGAGTAGCCGAGGACCTGCTGCATGTAGAGGGACAAAAAGTAGAACATCGAGAAGATCGATGCGCCCAGGGCCAACGAGACCATATTGGAGACGCTGAGGCTTCGATTCCCAAAGATGGACAGAGGGACGAGTGGGGCCGCCGTGCGCCGTTCGATGAGGACAAAGGCGCCGAGCAGGACGACCGCCGCGGCCAAGATGCCGATCGTGTTCAGCGATGCCCACCCCCAACTCGTGCTCTTGACTAGGGCGAACACCATCAGGATGAGGCTGGCGGTGAGCGTGATGGCGCCCGGAATGTCGAACCCGCGCCGCTCATCTTCAGACAGCGAGGGCGTGAGAATGAACAGACTGGCCAGGACCACCAAGGAGCCGATGGGCACGTTGACGTAGAAGATCCATTGCCAGCCGACTTCCTGGGTGAGGACGCCGCCGAGCAGTACGCCGAACGCTCCGCCTGCGCCGGCGATTGCTCCCCAAATGCTCAATGCCTTGTTACGTTCTGATCCCTCTTCGAACGTCACTGTGAGGATGGAGAGAGCCGCAGGCGAAAGGATGGCGGCGCCGAGTCCCTGCACAGCACGGGCGGTCACGAGCCAGCCGCTGCTTGTGGCCAAGCCGCAGAACAGGGACGCCAGCGTGAACAGCGAGACACCGGCGACAAACACGCGACGGCGCCCCATCTTGTCCGCCACCCGCCCCCCCAACATCAAAAAGCCACCGAAGAACAGGGCATAGGCGTTCAAGACCCACAGCAGATTCTGCTCTGAGAAATGCAAACCCCGCTCAATCGAGGGAAGCGCGACGTTCACGATCGAAACATCCAGAATGACCATGAACTGGGCGACGCAGATGATCGCCAATGCAAACCACTTTCGAGAATCGGCTTTCACTGTTCCTCCAGAAGTGTCGTTCCGAGTGTCCAACCAATTGGTCCGACCAATTAGTCCAACCAATTAGACGGAGTGAGCGAGTCGAAATCGACTCTCACCGAAAGAAAACTGAATTAGCTCAGCCGCATCGCCCCGCAAGCAAGGCGCGCCACCGGCTGGGTCGATACACGAGCTCACTGAGTCCCACTCGTTCCGGTAGACCCTGCGATCCTCGACGACGCCGCCAGGTCCAACTACATACTCAACTACCCAACGACAAACTGGAGCCAGACCTCGGTCTCGAGCGTGGCTGACGCAGCGTGCAGAGACACCGTCCAGGTCTGGAAAACTTCGACGGACACTTTGGTGTTGGGCCCGAACTGCCCATCGATTCCCTCCGGCGTAACACCACCCCACTGGCCAGCACCGTTGGTGAGGACCGTTTGCAAGGTGGAGACCACCGGTCCCGAGGAACCGACCTCGAGCGTTGGCTCGGTCCCCCGTCCGGCAAGGCGGCCCAGGTGGCGGGACCGACGATTCTGTCCACGGTAAGGCCGTTCCCCCCCTTGGAATTCCCTTACCGCAGCGTCTGTCGCCGGGCCGAAGTCGCCGCCGACGGCAAGGCTCGGATCTGGAGTACGGCGGAGAGCCCGTTGCAGACGCTTCACCACATCCCCCGTTGCACCTTGGCTGATCGTGGGTTGTCCCGGATTGGCCATCCGAATCCCTCCTATTACTCGTGGGCACGGCGGATCGGTCACGTGGACCCGTCCCGTTGAGCGCGGTGCCATCCAGGCCCGGTGCCATCCAGGCACTAAGCCCTCTCCGAGTAGTGGCGATGTGACCACCGTAGGCGAGAGAACTTCGGGGGTTCAAGGGAGAATCGTGCTCGAGATGGGGGTGACGGGCGTCACAGGAGATTCCGCCTTCTGCCCAGGAAGACGTGATCAGGCGACCAACTACGGTTTCGAGCTCGGGCCACCCCTACATGACGATCCGCTGACGAACCGAGCATCGTGCGATCCGCGGGAATCCTTCGTCCGTATCCGTTGTAACCGACTTTGTGCGGCCATATCCAGTTCCAGCGGGCACGAGGAGTCCAATGATGAGTCTGATCTCGCGGCTACGTTCGTCACCATCCGGCCGGTTCCTCTTGCGTTCGGGCCTGGTCAGCGCCCTGGGGGTGGCCGCCATGGTCGTGGCCACCCTCCCGGCCGGAGCCGTCACACCCGGATCGTTCTTCGTCAGCCCGAGCACGACGGTGTCAGAGATCGGCCCGACCATTCCGCCCGACGGCGACGTGAACCCCTATGGGGTCGCCGTCGTCAGCCAGAGCCAGGGCACCGAGATAGCCGGCGATGTCCTGGTCAGTAACTTCAACAGTGGGCCGCCCCCAGCGGGGCTGCAAGGGCGCGGGACGACCATCGTCCAGCTTGACCCGAGCGCTGCTCCCAACGTCCAACCCCAAGTCTTCGCCCAGATCGACCTCAGCAATCTCCCGGGCGCGTGCCCAGGGGGTGTCGGCCTGACGACCGCACGTTCGATCCTTCCCGGCGGCTGGGTCGTGGTGGGTAGCCTGCCGACCAGCGACGGCAGCACCATCACGGGGGCCGGCTGCCTCCTCGCGCTCGACAACTCCGGCCACGTGGTCGAAACCTTCTCCGGCGGCACCATCAACGGGCCATGGGACATGACCAGCGTCAGCTTCGGTCCCCTCACCGAACTGTTCGTCACCAACGTGCTCAACGGCACCGTGCGGGCGGGCGGGTCCGTGGTCGACTAGGGCACCATGGTGCGGGCCTTCCTACTCGCCACCCCGTTCGGCCCGCCGAGGATGCTGACGAGCTCGGTGATCGGCTCCGGATTCCCCGAAGAGCTCAACTCGGCCGTGCTGGTGATCGGCCCGACCGGCGTAGCCCTCGACCGCAACGGTGCGCTCTACGTGGCAGACACCCTCGACAACCGCCTCACCGCCATCCCCCTCGCCGTCTTCCGCCCGAACTTTGCAGGAGTGGGTATTCCCGTTTCGACCGGGGGCGACCTGAGCGGCCCCCTCGGCCTGGCCGCGACCCCGAACGGCAATCTCCTAGCCGCGAACGGTGGCGACGGCAACCTGGTGGAGGTGAGCCCGTTCGGGGCGCAGCTCGGGGAGAAGACGATCAGCCCCAACGGCGGCGGGGCCCTCTTTGGACTGGCCCTGTCTGGGGACGGGACCTCCCTGTACTTCGTTGACGACTCGTTGAACCAACTCAACGTCCTCCATTAGCGGGTCCGGGCCGGAGTGTCCCCACCCGGGGCACGCTCCGATGGGAAGCTGTCTGGATGGACGTCCGGTCGCCGTATCGACCCCTATGAGTCCCGTCCCGGGATTCGGTCGCATGGAGCAGTTGGCTCAGGCGGTGGCCGAGCGCGTGGTGAGCATCGTGATGGAGGCCATCGACATTGACGCGCTCCTGGAACGGATCGATGTTGACGCCCTGGTCTCGAGGATCGACGTGGAGGAGATCGTCGACCGGGTCGACGTGGACAAGATCGTCGACCGGGTCGACGTGGAGAAGATCATCGACCGGGTCGATGTCGAGAAGATCATCGACCGGGTCGACGTGGACAAGGTCATCGACCGGGTCGACGTGGAGAAGATCATCGACCGGGTCGACGTGGACAAGATCATCGACCGGGTCGACGTGGAAAAGATCATCGACCGGGTCGACGTGGACTCGCTGCTGGAGAGGACCGAGTTGGGCACCATCATCGCCCGCTCCACCACCGGGGTGGCCTCCGAGGTCCTCGACGTCATCCGGGCCCAGGGTGTCGGGCTGGATGACTTCTTCGCTCGGTGGGTCAACCGCATTCTCCGCCGGTCAACGGACGACCTCCCGCTCGGACCGCCGACCCTCGTCGAAGCGGGACCGGCGTTGGTCGAACAGCCGACAAGGGCCGCCTGATGGCCACCACAGTGATCGGGCCCGTCGTGGGTCGCCAGGGCCACTACGCCGGCGCCGTCAGCCGCCTGGCGGCCTTCGGGGCCGACGTCGGCGCGTCGTGGGGTCTGTTCACATTGGGCGCGGCGGCCCTGACCTTCACCATCCAGCTGGCGTCGGGCACGAAGTTCTCGCTCAGCAATCACCAGATCGTCTCCCTCATTGCTGCGGTGATCTGGGAGTTCCTGTACTTCGCCTACCAGTGGACCCTGAGCGGAAAGACCATCGGGATGGCCCTCCTTGGCGTCCGGGTCGTCAAGACCGACGGGTCGCCCATCGGGGCCCGTCAGGCGGTCATCCGGACCGTGACCCTGCCACTCAGCATCATCGTCTTCGGCCTGGGGTTCTTGGGCATCCTCACCAACCGCCGGCGGTATGCGTGGCACGACCGGTTGGCCAAGACGGCGGTGGTCTACTCGTGGGACGCCCGGGCGGCCCGGCTGCGCTGGCTTGCCAGACAGGATCCGGCCGCTCCGACCTGACCCGTAGCAGGGACCGGGGCGACCAACACGGCAACGGCCGCCGGCGGTGGTGGTGCCGAGGTTCGGGGGTCACTCGACGAGAAGTGGAGCTTCTCCTCAGCCCAGGTGCCCCACAAGGGTGCCCCCCTTTGTTTGGTGCTTTCAGTTCAAAGTCGAGAGGTACTAGGGTCGAAGCCAGGTCAGCCGTATAAGCCCTTCAAAAGCCAGGGGACGGGACTGGCCGTTGAAGGAATCGAGGCCGCTCATGGCCCGTCTCGCCGAGTCCCTAGAAGACTCTTCCCCTTCCTCCGCTGCACTTCGGCCGAGTGAGCCGTGGTTTTCAGTTGAGGCGTACGGCGTCCACACCGATTCCCCCGTTGTAGTGGTGCATGGGGAGGTGGACGTTGCTACTGCACCTGAACTAGCTGTACTCGTGACCGAGATACTGGAAAAGTCTCCGCGCTCCCTGGTTTTCGATCTCACTAACATGACATTCATAGGTGCGGCCGGCGTTCGAGTAGTCACATGTGCTGGGCAAGCCTTGCCTATTGGACGGGCGGTCGTCTTGCTCCGGCCTCAGCCGTTCATCCGGCTGATATTGGAAGCCACCGGCGTAGCCGGCCTGTGTGTGATCGAGGACTGAGCGGTGTGGCGTCGCGAGAACAAGACCAAGTGCCCGCTCTGTGACCAACCCGTTGCGTTTACCTTGGTGCAGGTCAACTTGGAGGAAGGGTCAGGCACACCCGCCCAATGGGAGATTGAGAATGCAGTATGCCTGAATCCCAGATGCCGTCTGTCTGCTCCCCGGCCTCATCGCACCGTTGAGGATTGGCGCCGCCCGAACGAACGCCGGGCCCGGTGAGGTCTCTGCAGGCTGAACCACACAGTCTTCGAGTGACCATTCGTCAGGACGCCCCAATCGTCGGACATGTCACTGACCATGGAAAGCCCTCGACTGTGGTCGATCACAAGGTCCATCGACTCGGCCAAGATGGGCAAGTGGCCGCTCTCGTCAGTTACAGCCACCCGTAGGGCATCATCCGAGTGGTCGAGCACTACCTCGGCGGCAGAGCGAGCGTGCACCACGGCGTTGGTCACCAGCTCGCTCGTCAGGAGCGCGGCCACCTGGATCACGCCGTGCGGCCAGTCCGAAAGCATGACTCTGACAAACCGGCGGCTGGCCTCTGCACTAGCAGGGTCAGCCGGTAGCCGCGTGGAAGCGAACACTTCGTGATCTTTCGTCGATACCGGGTGCCACGGACAATCATCGGAGCACCGGCACGGCGGCGACAGATGAGCCTAGGAACAGCCCACTGAGCGCGACAGACGCCAGCCCAGTCCGGACTGTGACCTCTACGTGGCGACTGACTTGTCCTCGGCGCGCTTGTTCACAACGTCGATACGATCTCGACGGCTGTTGGCGAGGGTGTAACCGAGTCCGAGAGCCATCACGATGACGGCGACGACCCGCACGAAGTGGAGCGCCAACCCAATCAGACCGAGCAGCAGTGCAGCGGACAACACGCCCACTAGTACGACGCTCGGTGTCCTCTTCTGGCTGAGCGACCGTCTGAAACGATCATTCAAGCGAGAATCAGACGCCGGAGCCGCCCTCACCGCCTTTGGGGGGAGAACCCGGTTCGGACTCTGATCAACCGCAGCGGGCCGAGAGTCTTCGGTGCGCGGGACGTTGGCACCGTTTTTTGAGTTTTGCAGCATGGGTCCCATGAGGACCCCCGATCCCCCCTCGATAGCGGAGGGTCAACAACTCAACTTGAGCTACTCAACGCTATACCCTGCCAGGCAGCCGTCTTGCCCGGGCGCGAATGTCGGGACTCGGCCGGCTCTTCCCGGGGCATCTGCCGCCGATCCCCATCCGTCATGCCGCCCAATATCGGCCAGATCCGGTAGTCGGATCGGAACGGGCGCGGGCACAGATAGATCTGTTCGCCATGACGGGCACATAGTCGTTGACGACTTCGGGCGACCGCCGTCGTGAATCAGCCCACCCAAGGACGTCGGATCGGCGGAGTGGGAACGGTGGCACTTCCGGGCATCGCCAATGGTACGGGCGCTCCTGCTGTAGCGGCGACCAAGACCGCCAGGGTGGCACCGACGACGGCGGAAGGGTTACCGACCGCGACCGCCGCCGGGGCCACCACCATCGTTACCGCCATGACAGTGCCCACCACCGACTGTACGCCCATAGCTTCGGTCCGGTCCACATCCGTTTGCCCAGCCCCAGCGACCGGACCTACGGTCCAGGTACGGCCCGCCGGAGCTAGGTGACATCCTTCGTAGCGCCTGCACGTAATCGGATAATCCACGGAACTTGGTCGAAAGGACACTCTCTGGTCCAGTCGGAGCACTCGGACCGAACCCCGAATGAAAGCCGGGCCGGGCCTCCGGTGAAGGGGATGGGATCCGGTGTTAGCTTCGTCCTTGGGTAACAGGGTGATAAGAGCCGTGAGCGATGCATCGCAGGTCCAAACTGGTGGTTGGCGTCAGACGGTACGTGGTATCCGCCAGGGGCTGCACCCCGGGGTTCGTTGCCTCCACCGCTACGGCACTTGGGTCAGAGGTGGCGAACGTGGACACCAGCTCGGGGATCGAAATGATGCGCTCACTGTCCTAGTGCCGCGTCGCGGATTTGATCTGGTGGAGTGTGGCCCGACCGCGACGGACCTTGGCGATGATCTCTTGAGCCGGCTTGTGCCAGATGAAGGGCTTTGGATCATCGTTCCAGTGCTCGGCCCAGCTTTCGATGGCTTCGGTGAGTTGGGCCACCGAGTTGAAGACTCCCCGGCGAATGCGCCGTTCGGTGATCTCGGCGAACCACCGCTCGACCAGGTTGCACCACGAGGACGATGTCGGCGTGAAGTGCAGGTGCCAGCGTGCCCGCTTGGGGTCGGCAAGCCAGTCGGTGATGGGCGGGGCTTTGTGAGCGGACAGGTTGTCGAGCACGACGTGGATCTCGAGGTCTTTGGGAACGTGCAGGTCGATGAGCTTGAAGAACCGCAGCACGTCGGTGGCCTTGTGGCCCTTCTTGCAGTCATAGAGGACCTCGCCCGTCGCGATGTTCATGGCCGCGAACAGATCGGTCGTTCCGTTCCGCTTGTAGTCATGAGTCATCGTCCCGGCCCGTCCACGCTTCATCGGCGGACTGGGCTGGGTGCGGTCCAATGCCTGGACCTGGGTCTTTTCGTCGTAGCTGAACACGACGGCCCGTTTCGGTGGGTCCATGTACAAACCCACCACGTCGACCAGCTTCTCTTCGAAGTGGGGGTCGTTGGAGACCTTGAAGGTTTCGATCCTCCAGGGCTTGATCCCATGGTCACGCCAGATGCGGGCCACCGTGTCCTTACCGATGCCCAGTCGCTGGGCCAGCGTGCGCGTCGTCCAGTGAGTGGAGTTGTCGTCGGGACTCTCGTGCATCGTCACCCGCACGACCTCAGCAACCGTGCCTTCGGGCAGCCAGGACTTCCGACCCCGGCCCCGGGCGATCTTGCCCACTCCTTCGACTCCATGGGACTCGAAGCGAGCACGCCAGCGACGAACCGTGTCGGGTGTGGTCGCACAACGTCGAGCGATCTCTTCGTTGGCCACACCGTCGGCGGCAAGGAGAAGGGCCTTCGCCTGGGTCACCGATCGGTGCGGCAACGACGAGGACTTGGCCATCGAGGTGAGCGCGCTGCGTTGGTCGTCGGACATCTTGATCGGAGGTGCGATCACCAAAGGCATGATCTCACCTTAGCCCACCTTGCTATTTAAGCGACGGATCACTAGGGTCAGCGATCAGGGCCCCGTCGCGTCAATGGATGTGTCGAAGACGAAAAAATGCCCCTGGTGCGCGGAAGAGATTCTGACCGAAGCCAAGAAGTGCAAGCACTGCGGCGAGTTCCCAAATGGTGATGGCGTGAATCAAAGGGTCACGGAAATCGGTTGGCATTGTGAAGACAACGAGACTCGCTACCGATGGTCGGCACATAAACGAGCCACACTGTGGATCCTGTATGGAGCTGAGCACGCCGTGGGATCAGGCCGAACCTGACCAAAGGCAGTATGGCTACGTCGCCACAGGTCATCGCAGGAAGCTGAGCGAAGTCAGCGAGCTTACTGGACTGACATGTCCTAACTGTGGAGGAACGCAGTTCGAAGCCAAGCGATCCGAGAAGGGAGGACCCTTGGGTTCTTGGTGATTGCACCTGCCCTGTTGCTTGCCCCAAGACACAGGTCACGTGCGTGACGTGCGGCACGATGTTCAAGCGGGGGTGACGGAACGGAACCCTCGTCCCTACCCGGCGGGGTTCAACTTCGGGATCTCCGTGAAGGGGGCCGACTCTGATCGCGGCCTCCAAATCATGAGCCCTCTTTACCTTCTTCCGTCACGACGAAGCGGTGTGAGAGCCATCGCGACTACGAGCATCCACCCACTCATTCAATGATGGTCTTAACGTAACCATCAGGATCGGCATTAGATGCTCGGGGCGTTCGGGCACATGCTCCAAGAAAGAGGTGGGACTATGGAACAGAAGAATAGCGGCTGGCTCATATTCGCAGCGATCGTGCTTGGAGTCGCTGGGATCATGCGAGTCTTCGATGCCATCTGGGCATTTCGCTACCACGGAGCGCTCCCTCAAAACTTCGAGGATGCAATCTTCGGGCACAGCCTCAAGACGTATGGCTGGGTATACCTAGTCGTCGCTATCGTCCTCATCCTCTGCGCTATTGGGGTCATGGCACGATCCCAAGTCAGCCGGTGGATCGGAATCTTTGCTGGAGCGGTGTTGTCGATCAGCGCCATCTGGTGGATGCCCTTCTACCCTGTCTGGTCGCTTGCTTACATCTTCGTGGGCATCCTGGTCATTTACGGCCTGGCCGTCTACGGGGGACGCGAGTCAGCGGCTTAAGGCCTTTGTCGAGAAGTAGCGAGACTGCCCTCTGGTCCGACCAGAGGGCAGTCTCGCGAAAGTCATGCTTGGGCCTGACCTTCTTCGATCGCCTCCTCAAGGGCCAGGGCGAATCCCAGAGCATTTGCGATCGCTCCAGCAGCGGACACCGTCCTAGGTGTTCCGATGATCGGCGCCACCGCGATCAAGACAGCTCGTGCGTCTTCCAGAGTGAGACCCGCATCGACGGCTGCCGCCAAATTCAAAAGATACGAGGACGGAGGGGCGTCGACAGCCGCCAACGCAGCAAGCCTCACCATCATGAGGTCGCGGGCGGCCAGATTTGAGTTGCTTACCGATGCCGCAGTCATGTCCATGACCGTGTCGAGTAGGGCTCGTTCTTCACTCATTTGTTTGTGCCTTTCTCTAGGGCGGAATCCTGCTCCTGCCACGAACCTACTCGCGGTCAGTGAGCGACGACCGCAGATTGCGACTCTGTCCGAGATTGCGACTCTGTCCGCTTGGCCGTCGACTGCGGTGAACCAGTAGGACCAGGCATTCACGAATCCGGCCGGGAGGCCCTGGGACAGCGCTGCGGGTGGAGCACGCTTCCGAACGCGCTCGACACCCGGTCACGCGTCTGTGTCGAAACCTCGTCCGGTCTGGAAGGTGGGACGCATCTCCATAGTCACCGAATCGTCATCGGTGCTATGAACGACTCGGTTGGGTCCGCCAACAACGGCCGATGTCGACCGGAGGGATCGGAGAAGGGACGGCTTGACGACGCGATGAATGGAGACACGGCCAGTCCCCCCGGCAAGATCGAAATCGTCATACGGAGAGCTGATCGATTCCAGCAGGACCATGGGGCGCTAGGGTTCCCGTTCGCCGTGGCACAAAAGTTCGGCAACGATCAGGCCGGTAGCAAAGCGGCGCTCATCGCCTACTACGGCCTTTTTGCACTATTTCCTCTATTGCTCCTGTTCACGACCATCCTCGGCTACGCCTTGCGTGACAACGAAAAGTTGCGGAAGGACCTCATCAACAGTGCCCTCGGAAACTTTCCGATCATCGGTCCTCAGTTGGAGTCGCACATCCATGGCCTCGCCGGAAGTGTTTCTGCAGTGGTCATCGGGAGTCTCCTCCTCGTGTATGGCGCGATCGGGCTCGGGCTAGCGACTCAGAGCGCCATGAACGTGGTGTGGAATATTCCGTATGTCCGGTGGCCCAGTATCTACCTGCGGTACCTGCGAGCGTTGTTGGTCCTGGTGTTGCTCGCGCTCTCCACGATTGGTTTGACGGTACTCACGGGGTTCGCGACCCTGGTTTCCCATGGGTGGATAGCGACTGGGTTGTTGTTGGTCGGATCCCTGGCCTTGAACTTCTGCCTCATTCTTGTAGCGTTCAACGTGTTGACGGCCGACGCGCTCAACTGGCGCGATATCGCCTTTGGTGCCGCGCTTGCGACCGTGTTCTGGCAAACCTTGCAGCTCGTCGGAAGTTGGTACGTAGGTCGGGAGCTCCAGCACAGCACGAACACCTATGGATTCTTTGGCATCGTCATCGTCTTGCTCACATGGATCTACTTGGGGGCACAGCTATTCCTGCTCGCGGCGGAAATCAACGTCGTAAAGCATTACCGGCTCTGGCCACGGTCGATGACCCAACCGCCGCTTACGGAGGCCGACAGACTGGTCTTTGAGCGTCTTGCCCAAATGGAGATTCGGCGGCCCGAGGTCACACTGGAGGTTGGTTTTACGCCCGAGGCAGACGTCGATCCGCTCGAGCTGACGTCCGGCCCTGAAGAGACCGATCCCGCTGGGTGAAGTTGACACGGCGCCGAAGTATGCAGAAGACGGGGTGATCAGAACCCGACATCAAGGTCACAACGTCAGTCAGAGGTAGCCGCTGCAAATTCAAGACTGCCCTTTGGAATTACTCGCTACTTGTGGCCCAGTCCTTTTCTTTTTGGCCGCGTCCCGCCGAGTGGTGGGGATTGGGCACGCGATCCTCGGCGACGATCAACGCAGGGCCTGTTGTGCCCCATCATCGACGAAGTGAGCCTGGATCCTCAGAGCCCCCGGTACCGTTGAGCTGCCGTCGTCTGTTCACTTGCGATGGAGGTCGATGAAGGCCCGCGGAGGTCCCCCCTTGTCGCGTTTCGGTTACCTATTAGCAACAAGTCGTCATTGGTAGTTCACGCGCCCGAAACACCCGCTCGGTACGTTGACTTGTAGCTCGCATCGCCGTGAGAGGGCGGGGCGGGTTGGCGAAACCTGGCAGCCCCTGGCGGCGGGATTTCGCCGCGACTTGGATTCGATCTAGGGTGGGCCTGGCCCAAATGTCGGTTGGGAGGGGTCCCCTCGCATGGAGCCATTTCAGAGCAATAGACCGTGCCCGAAGTGTGGGCCGCTTGCGTCGTCGACTCAACTGCACCGGAGCGGCCCAGTGCCAGCTCCGAGATCAGCGGCGGGAACACATGCACAAGGTGTGCATCGATTGTCGCTACGAATGGGCAGGGGTTCCAATCGAAACTCGGACGCCTACGCGCCTCTCGCGTAGTTCTCGTTTCGGCCGGGACTGTGGCGTTTCGACCTGAACTAGACGACGTAGTAGTCGGAAGCCCTGTAGGACGAGACGTGGCCGGCCGCGCATATCTCGGTGTGAATCGGGCCGGCGCCTGCCGTTACGGCATCGACAATCACCACTTGGTACGCGCTGGCGAATGCCATTCCACACTCGTCGCATCTGGTCATCTTGGTCACGTATAGCTGCGGTTCTGCAAGCATCGCCCAACCCCGTTCCTGAAACTCGCGGTCATGACAGTGACCGGGGTGGACAGCCTATGCAAGGCCTTCGACGCCCTGTCGAGACGTGACGAAGAGTTCATTCGGCAATTACCTGCCTGTCACAAGACGGCCGGTACGGTCGTTTGTGAACCCGATCGCACCCCCCTCCAAACGGGTCGACGAATCCCGTCAGGGTCACCCATGGCGGAGTGTTATCGCGCCTTGGATTCGATCTACGCTGTGAGCGGCCCAAATGTCGGGTGGTAGGACGGTCAACGGGGATGGAGCCATTTCAGAGCGACAGACCTTGCCCGCTGTTCGGGTCGACGGCGTCATCAACTCAGCTGCACCGGAGGGAGCGGCCCGGTGCCAGCTCCGAGAGCGGGGGCAAGAACGTATGCACGGAAACTGCGTTGACTGCGGTTGAATGGGCAGAGGATCCGGTGCCGACCCGAACTCCGATGCGCGTATCCGCGTAGGTTCCGGTTTCGGGCCGGTCTGTCTCGAAGGTGGGTCGAAGATAAGTGAAGCAAGCTGGCTCCGAGCAAGAGACTAGATGGCAAGCATGAGTCAGGAAGAGATCTCCTCCATTCAAGCAATGCTCGCTCCTGCGGTGTTGATGACGACCGCAGCGATCATGGCCAACGGGATTCAAAGCATGTACTCGGCCGTGAACGACCGCATGAGGGAGATGACCAGCGAGAAGCTGGCCCGTTTCACTCGGGGTGATGGAGGATTGCTGGACCGCCATCAGCTGAGCGCCACCGCGGCCCTTCGAGTCGACCTGATCGACGCTCAGCTGCCCCGCTTACTGCAACGGCACAGCTGACTGCGCAACGCTCTGCAACAGCTTTACATTGCCATCCTTCTGGTGGTCGTCACGATGATCCTCATAGCCGTGGCCATCACCCTTCCCGATCACATCGCGGGGACCGCGGCACTCGTCTGCGTTCTTGTCGCGGCCGCAACGCTACTGGTAGGAATGGCCTTCGCCGGGTTGTCGGTGATGCGGTCCTCCGGTGCGGTGGACTTCGAGGTCGATAGGACTCTCGAACTCGGCTCAGCGGTGAGTACGCATGTGGACACCGACCGCTGACCGCGCCTGGGTTCGAAAGGCGCCTGTCAGGGGTATACCCGTTGCCGCCCCTCGACTTGGTCTCTGCAGGGGTTGCGACATCCCTAGTAGTCGGGGGCTCTGTCGCGCCGCCAGATCTAATCTCGGGTCGACGGACAGCTACGCCTACGCCTTCAGCGCCAGGCCTGGCAAGTTCTGGCGCCTCGTCTACCAAGGCAGACGGAACCGGTCAAAACCAACCTTTTGCCCTGAGCCCGTCGAGTGGCGGAGCCGGTTCAAGAACGGCCAGGGGTGGCACGCGGTGGACTCGTGCGACGGTCACGTCGATGACGAACTGGTCGGGGTGAGGCGAATGAATGCTTGGGGAGTGCGGGGCAGGCACCCTTCCTGCACCAAATCGGGCGACGGCAAGCAGGGGCCAGGCCACCTCAACGTCGGGCAGACTGTGGACATGAATCGGTCCAGGGCACTCGGAACCGCCGCATTAGTCCTAGGTACGATTCTCGCCTTGACCCGATCACTGATGTCGCCGGGGCGGCAACCAAGCCCAAGGGGCAGTGGCACCCAATAGCCTCGCGGGCTACGGAGCGCCCGTGAAAAGGTTCGAGGCCGAGCATCCTCCGACCGGCAAGTGCGAGAGTGCCCCGTTTGGACGGGTGTTCGCCTCACCGGAAGGTCCGGTCCACGAGTTCATCTTGCAGTCTCCCAGTCTGCCGCTCATGACCTTCTACATTCGCTCAATACCGGAGAACTCTCCGGCCGCTAAGGCACTCTCGATGGCGAGAACCGAGCTTCCCTCGGACTCGATGGTTACTGGTCAGTTCGTTTCGGATAACTATTGTGACCTCTGGCCCGCGGCCGTCCGGGCACGTTGGGCAGTCCGAGCAATCCTGCGCCACGGTGTCGTTCTCCCTCTCTCCCTTTCCCAGGTAGTGGGCGCTACCGGACTCGAACCGATGACCTGCTGCTTGTAAGGCAGCTGCTCTAACCAACTGAGCTAAGCGCCCGAAGGCACCACGCTATCCGCGGCGCCGGCGCTCAAGGCTTGGAGGAGGTCCGGCGTCCCTGCGGCCACCGGTGTCCGACGTGCCTGGTGGTCCAAGGTCACCAGCTCCCGACCGAGCGACTCGGTGATCACCGCGCCCGCTTCGGTACAGATGAGCATGCCTCCCAGGTAGTCCCACGCCCCGAGTGATGAGGTCCCGACCACCGCGTACCCGTCGAGGACGCCCTCGGCCACCGCGCAGAGGTCCAGGGCGGCCGCCCCCAGCTGGCGGTACTGCGACCATCCGAAGTACCTCCTGGGGTACCCGGAGAACCCCACAATGGCCTCGCCCAGCACCGTGCACCCCGACGCCCGGATCGGCTTCCCGTCCCGTCGGGCGCCCCCTCCCCGGGATGCCTCGAACCGGATCCCCGACGACTGGTTCACCACCACCGCGGCCCGGGGCCCGTCGGCGTCGACCGCGCAGACGCTGGTGGCGTACCAGGGGATCCCACGAGCCGCGTTGGTCGAGCCGTCGAGCGGGTCGAGGACGGCCACCACCTCGCGGTCCCCGGCGTGGGTCCCGGACTCCTCGGACATGACGCCGAGGCCGGCGCCGTCCAGGACCTCGATGGCGACCGCGTCAGCCACCAGGTCAGAGCGGTACTGGCCCGGCTGGGTACCGGCCGGCCCCCAATCGTCCAGACCACCGAGGGCGTCGGCCACCGCGGTGGCGCTCCGGTGGAGAACCGCCAGGAGTGCTGCATCGTCCATCTGGTCGACGATACTGCCGGCGGCCTCGACCGTCGTACCCAGGTTCACTGACGGCTGGAGGACCGATAGGCTGATTTACCTGTGGCAGTCATCGACGTGGCCGGGTATGTGGCCGACCTCAAGGATCATTCCGTCGACCATGGGTTTCATGTTCACGACGAGCGTCATTTCGTCGAGACCTACTCCCTCCGCCAGGTCTGGGAGGTGGAGCTGCATCCAGAAGACGGCTGTGGCGGCCCCCTCGACCTGCACCTTGGGCTCGAGGTGGACCCCCGGACCCTGCTCGCCTTCGAGGACGTGGTCTTCGGTCTGCCTGACGACGAGGACCCTCCCGACAACTTCCACTTCCCATTGACCTTCACCTGGGCCCTTCCCCCCCTCCCGAACGGCCCTGACCTGCTCCGTTTGGCCATCGACCTGGCCGGCATCGGGGGCATCGAGCTCCCGCTCGAGGTGTCGGCCATCGATTCCTACGCCTCGGCCACCGACGCGGCCGAGCGGCGGCTCACCATCGTGGCCCGGTGCCCCGTCTCGCTCACCCGCATCCTGGCCGGTGAGGAAATGATGTGTGACGTGTTCGACCGCTGCTTGGCCGTGAGCCGCTACCTCCTCGAATCAGCCGGTAGCTGGCTCGGGTGACTGGAGCCGCCGTCGGTCGTCGAGCCTCCCGCTCGGCCGGGCGCCGGCATCGTTGGGCCCTCTCCCTCATCCTCATCGTCGCTCTGGGCGTCGGTCTCGCCGCCTGCAGCAACGGCGGCGCCGATCTGGCCCGCCAGGCCTGTGGCCACGTCGACAAGTCCCTGGCCCTCTTCAAGCAGGCCGAAGAGGCCCCCACCCAAGCGGAGGCCAACTCGCTCGGCGAACGGGCCTACGTGGAACTGCGTAACGCCCTGCCCCTGGCGGCCAAGGCGGCAGCCAGTGACGGCCAATTCCAGGCCCTCATGACCACGCTGTCGGAGACCAACCGGGTGGGCGAGCAATACCTCGTCGTTTCCCTGCGGGACCAGTGCGTCGCGGCCGAGCAAACGAATCCCCTCCAACCGGCGGGGCCGACGGGGCCGGCACACACCATCCCCCCACCGCCCACCGACATCACGGCTCCGCCGGGGAAATAGGGTTCGCCCAGCGGGATCAGCTTCGACCGGCAACTGAAGTCAGACTGTTGGCGTGTACCCCGGTCAGGCCGTTGGCGTGTACCCCGCCGGCAGGTTGATCGTCTTCTTCTCCAGGAACAACTCAAGGCCGTCTTCGCCGAACTCACGGCCCATGCCCGACTCCTTGTAGCCGCCAAAGGGCGACGAGAAGTCGATGGGGGTGCTGGAGTTCACCATGTAGGTGCCGGTGCGCACACGGCGGGCGACGCCGAGCCCGCGGTCATTGTCAGCGGTGAACACGCCGCCGCACAGGCCGTAGTCGGAGTCATTGGCAATGGAGACGGCATCGTCGTCGCTGTCGTAGGGGATCACCGACAGCACCGGTCCGAAGATCTCCTCTTGGGCGATGCGCATCGAGTTGTCGACGTCGACGAAGACGGTCGGCTCCACGAACCAGCCCCGATCGAGGCCCTCGGGGCGACCGCCACCCAGGGCGATCTTGGCCCCTTCGTCCTGGCCGATCTTGATGTAGTTCTCGACCCGGTCTCGCTGGCGTTCGGCCACCAGCGGGCCGACCTCGGTGGCGGGATCGAGCGCGTCGCCCACCTTCATGCCCTGCATCTGGTCCACCAACGCCTCGGTCACCTCTTGGTAGCGGTGCCGGGGAGCGAGGATCCGGGTCAGCGAGATGCACGCCTCGCCGTTGTTCATGATGGCGTTGGGCATCATCAGGGGAAGGGCCTCGGCCAGGTTCACGTCATCCAGCAGGATGGCGGCCGACTTGCCCCCCAGTTCCAGGCTGAACCGCTTCAGGTTGGCGCCGCAGGCGGCACCGATCTTCTTGCCGGCCACCGAGGACCCGGTAAAGGACACCTTGTTGACAGCGGGATGGTTGACCAGGTGCTCGCCCACTTCTCGTCCGGCCGGGACCACGCTGAGGACGCCCTTGGGCAGTCCGGCCGTCTCCATGATCTCGGCCAGCAGGTTGGCGTCGAGCGGCGTCTCGGGAGCGGGCTTGAAGACCACGGTGCTGCCCGACAGGAGGGCGGGAGCCAACTTGGCTGCGGCCAGGAAGAGAGGCACGTTCCACGGGGTGATGGCCGCGACGACGCCCACCGGCTCCTTTGCCACCATGACCGGTCCAAGCAGGCCGTCCTTCACCGTGTCGAACTCGAAGGTCGACCCGAGGCCGGCGTAGTAGTCGAGAATCATCGTCGGGGCCAGGACCTGGGCAAGCAGGCCCCACGAGACCGGCGAGCCCATCTCATTCGAGATCAGCTCGGCGATGCCCTGCATGTCGTTGCGGATGGCCTCAGCCGCCTTGGTCAGGACCGCGGCACGCTCCGACGGCGTCATGCGCGGCCAGGGGCCGTGCTCGAAGGCGTCCTTGGCCGAGGCCACGGCACGGTCGATGTCGGCGTCCTTGGCCTCGGGGACCCGGCCGATGACCTCTTCGGTGGTCGGCGAGACGACGTCGATGGTGGAGGAAGACGAAGGTTCGACCCACTCCCCCCCGATGTACAGACGGTCGTACGACTTCATGGGCCCTCCTTGATTGGAACCGGTTCTATTCCAGTGGACCGATCGTACCCACTGACGGCCCGGCCCGGACAGCCGGAGTCCGGCTCACCGATCGTACTGCCCGGGCGGTAGCCCTCGCCGGGCGAGGCGGCGGCCGATACGCTCCGGGCACCCACCATCGCGCTGTCCGGTCGGCCACCAGCGGCGCCAGCCCGAATCGACAAGGAGTTCCCGTGCTCTCCCCTCTTGATGACTACCCGGTCCACCAGATCTCCGAGCCCATGCGGTTCGTCGGACCCTCCGACCGGAACTTCTACGACCGCTACTACTTCAACATCCTCGGTGCAGATGGGGTCTCGGGGACCGACGAGGAGCTGTTTGCCGTCATCGGGTTTGGCCAGTACCCGAATTTGGGCGTGGCCGACGCCTTCGTCTCGGTACGAACCGGCGACGATCACCGGGTCGTCCGGTCCTCCATGGTGATGGGCGCCGATCGGATGGACACCACCATCGGCCCCATCCGGATCGAGGTCCTTGAAGGGCTCCGCCGGGTACGGGTCATCCTGGAGCCCAACGAGTGGGGCCTCGAGATGGACGCCGTCTACGACGGGTTCTCCGAGGCACACCTCGAGGCCCGACACTTCAACCGGCAGTTCTCACGGGTCACGTTCGACACCTCCCGCTTCGCCCAGCTCGGATCGTGGACGGGCTCGCTCACTATCGGTAGCAAGGAAGTAGCGCTTACGCCCGACCGCTGGTGGGGGTGCCGGGACCGGTCCTGGGGCGTGCGTCCGGTGGGCGAGCCTGAGCCCCCGGGCATTCAGGCCACCAACACCGCGGGCGGCTTCTTTTGGATTTACGCCCCTGTCCGCTTCGAGGACCACGCCATCGTGACAATCGTCCAAGAGGAACCCAACGGCCGCCGGGTCATGCAAGACGCCCACCGGGTCTTTCCCGTCGGATCCGGTCGGGAGGCCGAGTGGCTGGGTCGACCCGAGCACGAGGTCCGATTCGTTCCCGGGACCCGGACGGTGACCGGGGCCACCCTCTCGTACTTCGGGGCCCACGGCCGACAGACGGCCGAAATCGACTGCGAGGTGACCTTCCCCTTCGCCTTGATGATGGGAACGGGCTACGGGCTCGAGCCCGACTGGCGACACGGCATGTACCAGGGCGACCTGGTCGTGCAAGGACAGCACTACGATCCAGCCAGTCCGGACTACAAGCCGTGGGGCCTCACGGAGAACGCAGCCCGCTTCACCTCGAACGGTCAAGTCGGCTACGGCATGCTCGAGTTCGCCGTCCTCGGCCCTCACGAGCGGTACGGGTTCAGCGGCTGGGACTGACTCCCTCGTCACGCTCCGGCGACCGGAGCGACGCGGGGTGGCTGTGGTCCTATCCCGCCCGACGGAACGGGTGCGGTCCCCGTGTCCGCCACGACCGCCGGTGGGCCATGTCCGGCTCGGCGATGACCGCACCTTCGGGTTGTGGCTCAGCACATTCGGCACAAAGGCGGCGTCCCTCGGACAGCCAGGTCACCGTGGCCTTCCCGCAGCCCTCGCAGTGCAGTCCCACGAAGACCCGACGCCGGATCATGCCACGAGAGGCTGACTGCTTCTCCAGCATGGCCTGGAGCTCTGCACTGAGGACCCACTCCCCGGGGGCCACCCGCTGGACGAGGTCTGAGTCCAGGAGCTCGTGGAGCAGCGATGGCAATCGTTCCTGGGTTCTTCGATTGGGCCGTGGGTGGGCCTCGCCGAGCCGCTCCGGCACCTTGCTCACCGGTTCCCGTCCTTCATCGGTCTGCATCTACCGACCTCCTCTCAGCGTCCGCCGACATCGGCGATGCTCCTGCCGATCGGACACCCATAACCCCGTCATGCATACCCCTGGTCCAGTGAGCCGAACCTGGGCACTCCATTGACTGTATGGAGCATGGCAGATTCTGCCAGCGAATTCACGAGGTTACTGGTCGGGCCGGCTTGTCCGTTCGCCCGACGGCTCAGGTCGGCGCGCGCCGTGGGATGTCGCCCTCCCGGAGCCGATCGGCCACCCAGGAGATGCCATCGGGCTTGGCCATCTCGTCCTGCCAGCCGTCGAGCACACGCTCCAGGTCCTCGTGGGTGGAAATGTGCCCCACGACGGACACGATCACCTGCTCCACCGGGAGCTTGTCCACTTCGACATCACCGAAAGGTGTCCACGAGCCGGCCTCGGGAACACGCTCGAGCATCATGTACAGCTCCCCGGTGTCCTCCACCCAGCTGAGCTCGTACCGATTGCCGGTGGCGTCGTGCCATTCGGTGCCCAATTCGATCTCGGCAGACTGCCGCCGACGCTCGTCGGCACTGTAGAACTCCTCGATGTCCATCGTGCTCCTGTCATCGCTTCCGCTCGATCCGACGGGGTACGCCGGGTCGATGCCTGGTCCTGTTCCGGGTGGGGCAGGCAGGGATCGAACCTGCGACCGAGGGATTATGAGTCCCCTGCTCTAACCACTGAGCTACTGCCCCTGGCTGGTCTTTCCCTTGTCTTCCCTGGTCCTCGGTCGTCTCGAGCTCGTGGCCTTCAGCACCGGGCAGGACGAGCACGTGGTGCTCGCCCCGGCCACTGGCGCCTGAGAGCCTAGGTCGCCGTCGCCAGGGGCTCGTTGCCTGCCTCCCACCGACGGCGATCCATCCGCCAGGTGCAGTCGACGCCGAGCTCTCCGGGAGCGGAGATCTCGTCGGGCCGCTCCACGACGAACCGGTAGCCGAGACGCCGAGGGATGGCCGCGCTGGCCTGGTTGGCCTTATCGTGATGGATGTCCACCTGGCCGATCACGTCCAGCGAGAAGGCAGCGTGGGTGAGGATCCGGGCCGCCCCGGTCGCGTAGCCCAATCCCACGAAATCAACGTGGGTCCAATAGCCGATGTCGAGCGTATGGGGCCCGGAACGGCGGTGGAGGCCGGCGCCCCCGACCACCGTGCCGTCGACGAAGACACCGACCACGACGTCGCCCCCTGCTTCCCAGGCCTGTTCCCAGGCCAGGATCAACGCACGTCGTCGGGTGATCCCCAGGGGCTCGGCGGCGACCCAGGGCATCCAGGGCCTGAGGTGGTCGATGCTCTCGACCACGGCCCGCTCGAGCTGTGGGGCGTCATCGACCTGCCAGCGCCGGAGTACCAGGCCGTCGCCCTCCATCGTCTCTGGGAGTCGGTTCGGACTCACCGGTGGGTGGGAGGTCGGGACGGCCGTGCTTGGGGACGGGCGTCGCCGTCAGTCGGCCAGGAGCCGGGCCGGGAACCCGCCGCGGCTGATCGGGCCCCATCGGTCGATCGTCACCCTGAGCAGCACCTTCCCCTGTCTGGCCATGGCTGTCCGGTACTCGTCCCAATCCGGGTGCTCGCCACTGATGGAGCGGAAGTAGCCCACCAGGGCCTCGATGGCCTCCGGCGGGACGATCACCTCGGCACGCCCGTCGACCTGGACCCACTCGCCGCCGAATTCGTCGGAGAGGACGCAGACCGAGACCCGCTCGTCGCCGCGTGGCGTTCCGAGCCTTGGCCCGCTCGGGATAGGTCGATACGACGATCCGGCCCTCAGGGTCGACACCCATGGTCACCGGGGAGAGCTGGGGGCGACCGTCGCGTCGGGTGGTGGACACGATCCCGTGATGCCGGGGGCGGATGAACTCCAGGAGCTGGTCGAGGTCGACAGTGGTGTCTCGTGCGGAGTTGGACGCCATGCCCTCAAGGCTAGCGACGGAACTCCAGGGAGTCAGTCTCCGATGTCCTCGTCGGCGTCGAGGTCCCACCCCTCGTCGTCCACCACCCTCGTGTCCACCACCCGGCGCGCACCTGGTCGGATCCCACCCCGTCCGGGTCGTCGATCCCGCCGTCGAGCACCGCGAGATGCTCAGGATCGTCGAGCAGGGCTCCCGCCTCCTCGAGCTCACGGTCGTCGACGGGAAGCTGTTGATTGCGGGGGGCCAGTGCATCGGGACCATCGGCACTGGCCGAGCTGAAGGCGTCGTCCTCGTCGAGGGCCTCGTCCGACTGCTCGAAGGTCTCGGTACCCAGCTGGTCGTCCGGCGACCAGTCTTCGGACTCGGTCATGGCGTTCATCCCTTCCGTTTCGGATTGGAGTGTTGTACCCCGAACTCCCAGACGACTACCGGTGGGGCACGTCCACCAGGCCCGACTCCTCGAGTTGGTGGGTCACCCTTCGCTCGACGATGAAGGCCAGGAAGGGGACGAAGCCGGCCAGCACCACCATGACGATGCGCCTCAGCGTCCACTGGGCCCGACGGGCCAGGTCGGCACCGGCGACGAGGTAGACGATGTACAAGAAGCCGTGGATGGGACCCACCACCTTGACGACCCCGGGGTAGCCGGCGATCTGCAGCGGTATGCCGATGAACACCAGAATGATCAGGCCAATACCGACGATGTAGGCCATGATCCGATACCGGATCAGTGCTCCGTGCACAGGAACTCCTCGCTCATGGGCTATGGGCCGGCTGGATGGCGAGACATCGTCGCGTGAGGAACTTGCGGGCCACGAATCCAGCGTAGCGCTGGGTCCGAGTCTCTCTCATTCAGCCGGTCGCTTCCGGAACCAGGCAGGCCCCTGCTCGCACGAGCCGCGGCAGGGTGGCTCGGGAGGTCCCCGATCGCCATAGGCACGGTCGTCCGTGCTTAGGATGATCGGGCGGCACCAGCATCGGGTCGCACGACCCCGGGCACCGACGACGGGCCTGGACCCTGGCGACCGGGCTGTCGCACCCGGTCCGTAGCGTGAGGGAGATGACGCTGCCATTTCACAACCAGCCCGAGCTCTTGCCCATCGATGGGGGGTACCTCGCTCCGGGTCCCGCTGCGGATGGCCCGGTCTCGACCGTTGCCCCGGACGGCCCGGAGGTCCCCGACCGCCCCGAGGTCGAGGTTCGGCACAGCACCCGGCGCCGGAAGACGGCCGCGGCACGGTGGGAAGGGGACCGTGTGGTCGTCCTCGCCCCCAATTGGCTCCGCGGGGCCGCCCTCGACCAGATGGTCGACCATTTGGTGGGCCGGATGCTGAAGCACCGTCCCAACCTCCACGCCTCCGACCAATTCCTGTCCGACCGGGCCGCAGAGCTGTCCGACCGGTATCTGGGCGGGGTTCGGCCCGCCTCGATCCGGTGGTCGTCCCGTCAGCAGATGCGGTGGGGCTCGTGCACCACGACAACCAGGGAGATCCGGATCGCCGAACGGCTCCGTCCCGTCCCCGCCTGGGTGCTCGACTCGGTCATCGTCCATGAGCTGGCCCACCTCATCGAATACGACCACTCAGCCAGGTTCCGCGAGCTCGAGGCCCGCTACCCGCGGCTGCATGACGCCAACATCTTCCTGGCCGGCTACTCCATGGGACTGCGCCGGGAGTAGGGGCCGGAGCCCCAAGGGCTATAAACCCGACTTGCTTGGTCGGGTTTATAGCCCTACAGTGAACCCGTGGCCATCGCTCGCCTGGAGGACGTCGTTTTGGGATCCGGATCCCGGCCCGCCGTCGCCGGGCCGGATTGGCCGGCCGCCGCCGCTGTGGCGACGCATCCGGTGGCGGTCCATCCCCGGCGTGACGTCAACCTCTTGGCCATCGCCGAGGGTTTTGCCGTCTCGGCGGCCGAGATCCCGGAGCTGCTCGACTGCCCGGAGCGCCGATGGGTCCTGTTGGCCGTGACCGACCTGTTCGAGGCGTGGGCCATCGGCTGGCCACCGGGGGAAGGATCGAGCTCCACGACCACGGCGAGTCCAGTGGCTCGGTGGTGGTCGCCCGGGGCGCGCTGGTCGAGACCAGGATCCGACCGACCGAGCACGGAGTGGCCACGGTCGCCATGCACCATCTCGCCACCGGCGATCACGGCACCTTCGGCCCCCGCTACGTGCACGACATCGTGAACGGCGGCCCTGACCATGCCGTCAGCGTGCACGTGTACGGCCCTAAATTGACCTGTATGAACTATTACCGACTCTCCTCTACCGGGCGGCTGGACGAAGTTCGCCGCGAGCGCGTGGAACCGGTCGGCCCCTTCGACGTCACCCGCGCTCACGATCCTTCGTGAGCGCCTCTGCCGACGAGCTCGTCGCCCGGGCTCGTGAGCGGATCTCCCGGATCAGGCCCGAGGACCTCGCTCCCCTCTCCGCCGCCGGCGCCCTGATCGTCGACATCCGCCCGGCTGCTCAGCGAGCCCACGAAGGTGAGCTCCCCGGCGCCCTGGTCGTAGAGCGCAACGTCCTCGAGTGGCGGCTCGACCCGTCGGGCGATCATCGGATCCCCGAGGTGAGCGGTTACGAGCAGCCAGTTGTGGTGGTCTGCTCTGAGGGCTATGCCTCGAGCCTGGCCGCCGACGCGCTCCGTTCGCTCGGTTACCTGCACGCTGCCGACCTGATCGGCGGGTATCAAGCCTGGTTGACCTGGCGCCCAGCCGACCAGCAACAGGATTCTGCCCGCGCGCCGGGGCTCCGCTCCCGAACCTCTAGCTGATCGGTACCTACGAGAGGGTACCGACCACCGCTTCTGCCTCCCGCTCATCCAGGAACGCCCACCAGGCGTCGGCGCCGCGCCGGGCCGCGGCCTCGACCTGACCAGGTCGGGTCTCCAGGCCGGCCAGCGCATCGACGATCCAGTCGCCGTGATCCGCCTCCATGGTCGCGTGAACGTCCCAAAAGGCGGTGCCGTGGTCATCGATCCCGTAATGAAGGCGAAGACCGTCGGCCTTGGATCCGGCAATAGCCGATGCCTGGGTTTCGTAGGCCGCCAATCCGGCCAGCCCCGCTGTGGCGCTCTCGGTGACCAGATCGATGTAGGTCGACGTCAGGGCGTCCGTCGTCGGCGTCGGTTCTGCCCGGATGCCGCCGACGGCCTCGGCGAAGTCGTCGAAGAGCTCGAGGTGGGGCCGCGGGTTGCCCAACTCGTCGTCGAGGTTGGCCGATACGATCCCGGCGGCCTCCGCTGATCCTGCCGCCGTCAATTGCTCGGTGAGATCCCTCAGCAGGGCCGGGAGCACCGCCTCAAAATGACGGTACTGCGACGAGTACGTCGCCAGCTCGACCGCTGAGAGCTCCCCCGCCTCCCACCGGAGGTAGAACGGATGGGTGAGGAGCATCCGGCCGGCGAGCGCAACCGCCAGCGCCTGTTCGATCGGATCGTCATGGTGTCCCGGGTTCGTCGCCATACCGCATGCTATCGAACGAGCGGGGGACCGGGAATCGGAGTTGCTGCTACGCGGGATCTCCTTGCTCTCCATCCCACTCCCTGGGCCCCCACGTTCTGGCGAGCCGAAGGGGGCGGCCCGGATCAGGCCACCCGGCCCATCGCTCAGCGAACGGCCAGGCTGCGATCGGCAGGCTGCCGAAAGCCATCCTCCCGATATCCATCGGCGTCGTAGTGGGCGTTGACAGGGGTCCCCGTCTCGTAGGCAGCCTCCGGCCGCAGGTAATGCAGCTTTCGTTCTCGCTCCTCGGCCACACTCCGCAGGTGGACCAGGAGGGCCACATAGGCGACGATGGCCACGCCCGAAACCGCACTGACCACCCACAGTAGGTGGGTGGCGGGGATCATCCCCAGGAACACGCTGCAGGCAAAGGTGAGGACCAGGACCATGAGCGTGTCCCGCCGGCGCTTGCGGGCAACCTGGCGGCTGAAGGCGTCGGACACCCGAGCGGGTTCTTCGGCGATCCGGGCAGGCTGGCCGAGATCGGGTCCGCCCGGAGTCTGAGGATCCGAGGGCCCTTGTTTCCCCAGATAGGCCAGGGCCGGGCGAGGCAACTGTTCACATCCCACCACCGTGAGGATCGGAGGTGTGGTGATCGGCGAGCCGTTCACGGTCACCGACCTCGTCGACGGCACGCTCTGGAGCCGATAAGGAAGGGGCGACTGCGGTGTGTCGCGGCGCTGCAGAATGCCGAGTTGGTGGTGGAAGTGAGAGATGGAGTCGCCACTCCGGCGTCTCCGAAGCAGAGTCGGGATCAGAATGATCGCCCAGACTATGGCAAGGAATACAAGGACCACTAGCGTCAACTCCTCGACCTACCTTCCTTGCCTAAAAACCCTAACGACGGGTATCCGGACAGTGGTGGATGGTCGGGGATGACGGCGCCGACGACAACTGCGCTACTCAGTTGCAACGCCCTCCCCGGCTGTTGCTCCCGCCGTTGTACACCCCAGCGAAGCCGCGCTCAAACGATTTTCGAGTTCCCAGGTGAAGGCGGGTCGGCCCATGCCCATTCAATCCGGTTGACGTCAGCATCAAATGCCACTAACAGCCGTTGCCCGGTCTGCGTTGCCCGGTCTGCGTTGCCCGGTCTGCGTTGCCCGGTCTGCGTTGCTCGTCAGCCCACCGCTCGAGCGGTCCATCTCCCCTCCGAGCGGGCCACGGTCACGGGCACGCCGAAGCACTCCGAGACCGTGGCCGAGTTGAAGACCTCGCCGATGGGCCCGGACACGAGCAACCGACCGCCCCTGAGCAGGGCGGCGTGGGTGACGCCCGGAGGAATCTCTTCGGCATGATGGGTCACGAGCACCAACGGGGGGACGGAGGGATCCTCGGCCAAGGCGGCCAGGTGGCTGAGCAACCGCTCCCTTGCCCCGAGGTCCAAGCCGGCAGCCGGCTCGTCCATGAGGACCAGCTCCGGACGGCCCATGAGGGCCCGGGCCAGCAGGACCTGCTGACGCTCTCCCTCCGATAGCAGCCCGAACGGGCGCTCGTCGAAGGCGGAGCCCCCGAACCCGGCTTCATGCAAGAGCCGGTCGGCCTCCACCCGGTCCTCATCGCTGTACTCGTTCCACCATGTCTCGAGCGCGGCATGGCGCCCGGTCAGCACGACATCGAGCGCCGACAGCGTGGGCCGTAGCGCCCGGGTCACCGCCGCGCTGACCACTGCGATCCGCTGCCGGAGCATTCGCATGTCCACCTTCCCCAGCCGGGCCCCCAGGATGTCGACCGTGCCCCGGGTGGGCCACAGGGCCGACCCGGCCACCCGCAACAGCGTGGTCTTCCCCGAGCCGTTCGGACCGAGAAGCGCCCAACGCTCGCCCGTCCGCACGGTCCAAGAGATGTCGTCGAGCAGCGCGTTCCCGTCGCGCACGACGGCGACGCCCTCGAGCCGGATGGCGGTCGGTTCGGACGCGGGCAAGGACTCGGAGGTTGGGGCCATAGGCACCAGTCTGTCGTCTGGTGCCGGGACCGCGGCCATGAGGGCTGGCGTTCAGGGAATCCCAGGCTCGATGTACACCCACGTGGCGCTGGGCACTGCGGCCCGGATGGCCACCTCGGCCTCATCGACCACGACGGCCGCCTGGTTGACGGTGAGGACGGGGTCGAAGATGACCTTGGCCCCGAGGAGGAGCTCCTCCGGAGCGACGTGGACGGCCCGGAGGTGCACGACCCGCTCGATTCCTTCGGTCCCGGCGAGGGCCTCCTCCACCGCCTTCAGTTGCAGGTCCGATGCGCTCTCACCGACCAGCAGGGAGACCATCTCGGTGCCGAGGATCACCGAGTTCATCCCCAGGAGCAGGCCGATGGCCAACGATCCGGCCGCGTCGAACACGGTGCTCCCGGTGATAGCGGTGAGGACCAAGGCGATCAGGGCGAACCCGAGCCCGAGGAGGGCGCCGGAGTCCTCCAGGAGGAGCACGGCGAGCTCGGGGACCCGGGTGGCCCGCACAAAGCGGAGCCAACCCGCGTTCTCCCGCTCCTGGTTGGCCGCGCCTACCGCCGTCCGCAGCGACCACGACTCGAGGGCGATGGTCACCGCGAGGATGACAAAGGCCACCGGGAGGTAGTCGAGGGGGTGCGGGTTGATCAGCTTCTCGACGCCCTCGTAGATGGAGAAGACCGCGCCCAGGCCGAACAGGATTTCGGCCACGAGGAACCCACCGAGAAAGCGGTAGGCACCGTAGCCGAACGGGTGCAGCAGATCGGCCCGCTGTTGCGAGCGCTGCTTCCCGACGAGCAGGACCACCTGGTTTCCCGTGTCGGCCACGGAGTGGGCGAACTCGGCGACCAGTGAGCTCGACCCGGTGAGCAGGAACCCCACCAGCTTGGCTGCGGCCACCCCCGTGTTGGCCACCAGGGCCACGATCACGGCGCGGGTGCTGGTGTGCTTCGACCCCTCGTCGCTCTCGGTCATCGTCCTCCGGCCTCGTGGCCCCCCGATCTTCGCACCGGTGAGGCAGGCCATGGTGAACGTGTCGCCAAGCTGAGGGTCGAGGATGAATCGGGCCGGCCGGATTGGCGGCGGGTCTCTTGGTCATCCACTCACACGACGCACCGTGGAGCGCCGTGCAGGGCCCTACGACGCAGGCAACGGGTCCTCAGTCGCCCATTCGTCGGTACGCCTGAACCTCAACAGGACGCCCTCTTCACCGATGGGTTCGGTTGTCCAGAGCGACCAACCCTCCTTCTCCCTCCTTGCGAACTCTTCCTTCAGTTCGACGAAGTTCCCACTGGTGTGGAGATAGTTCTCATATCGCTCATCGCCCACCGTCTGACCCTCCTCTGGCTCCAAGGTCTCTGGAGCATGGCCCCTTTTCGGACACGACCCATCCACAGGTATACGGGGCAGGTTCAGAACTGGATTGCTCTGAGCCTCAATCCGATGGAATTCTGCCTGGCGAGTCTGGATCGCCCCGTAACCCTGGTGGTGCGTCCGCCGGCGCCCGGCGAGCAATGTGGAGAGCCTTGGCTGCGCCGAACGGCTCAGGACACGTTGAAGCGGAACTCGACCACGTCGCCGTCCTGCATGACGTAGTCCTTGCCCTCGACACGAGCCTTGCCGGCAGCCCGGACCGCGGCCACCGACCCCGCGTCCATCAGATCCTGGTACCCGACGATCTCCGCCTTGATAAACCCTCGCTCGAAGTCAGTATGGATGACACCGGCCGCCTCGGGGGCGGTGTCCCCGATGTGGATCGTCCACGCCCGGGACTCCTTGGGGCCGGCGGTGAGGAAGGTCTGGAGCCCGAGGGTCCGAAAGCCCACGTGGACCAGTTGCACCAGACCAGAGTCGTCCTGGCCGTAGCCGGCCAGGAGCTCAGCCGCGTCCTGCGGATCGAGCGCGGCCACCTCGGCCTCGATCTGGGCGCACAGGACCACGGACTCGGCCGGGGCGACGAGGGAGGATAGCTCGGCTCGCAAGGCCTCATCGGTCAGGCGCCCCTCGTCCACGTTGAAGACGTAGATGAACGGCTTGGCACTCAACAGGTGCAGGTCGGCCAGTAGGCCGGCGTCGACCTCGCCGGCGCCGGCGGCCTCGGCGATGGTCCGGCCTGAGTCCAGGATGTCCCGTGCGGCGGTGGCCGCGTGAAGAGCCGGAACCAGCTCGGGCTGTTTCCGGGATTCCTTGGCCAACTTCACCAACCGGTTGTCGACCGTCTGCAGGTCGGCCAGGATCAGCTCGGTATTGACGGTGGCGATATCGTCGGCCGGCTCGATGCTCCCGGCGACGTGGATGACGTCGGGGTCGGAGAACACCCGCACGACCTGGCAGATGGCATCGCTCTCCCGGATGGCGGCTAGGAATTTGTTGCCCAGGCCCTCGCCCTCGGAGGCACCCTGCACGATTCCGGCGATGTCCACGAAGGTGACCGTGGCCGGGACGATCTCGGCACTGTCGAACAGCTCGGCCAACCGTTGGAGCCGGGGATCGGGTACGGCAACCACCCCGACATTCGGCTCAATGGTGGCGAAGGGATAGTTCGCGGCCAACACCTCGTTACGGGTCAGGGCATTGAACAGGGTCGACTTTCCCACATTGGGCAGGCCGACGATGCCGATCGACAATCCCACAGGTGCTTCCTCCAGCGTTGATGGGCCGAAGGAAGAGCGTAGGTGATCGAAGGACGGGCCAGAACAGGCTGCGTCACCGAATGTGCACGGCCGTCAGCCGGTCAGGCGGTGGCGCTGGTGGCTCCCGGAGGGTGGGCGGGGACCCGGCACCCGCCGTCTATGTCGAACACCTGGTTGAAACGGCCCAGGGCCAGCCAGGATCCCACGCAGAGGGCCAGGTCGACCAGCTCGTCGTCAGTGAAGTTGTCGTGCAGGCGCTCCCAGAGCTCGTCGCCCATGGCCAGGTGGTCGGTGGCGTACTTCTCGGCGAACTCGGCCGCCAGCCGCTCGCGAGGGCTGAAGCCGGCCCATTGCGGGTCGCGGCCCACCTTGTCGTAGAACTCCTCGGGTACGGCCCCCGGGTCGTCGGACCAACCGGGAACATCTCTCGCCGTGCGCCACCCGGTGCAGATGGCACAGTCGTTGATACGGGCCAGCGTGATACGGGCAGCCTCGAACTCACGGAGCCCGAGGGAAGACTTCTCGTACACGGCACTCGAGTAGGCGCCGGCCGCGCTGGTCAGAGGTGGGGCCAGCTCGCTCCAGGTGTAGACGAGCGGGTCCTTGTCGGCGGGAACGGTGATGCGGGGCATGGGCTCGGGCTGCTCCTTCGCGGGTCACTGGGTGAATCGCTCGGTTGCCGTATGAATCGCCGGGTTACTGGATATTCGTTCCGGGATGCGCCGGGCGATCCTTCCGGCCAACCCCGACACATACTGGTACCAGAGCCGGTCGCCGATCAACCACAGCCACAGCTCACGTTTGGTGGCGATGACGGTAGCCACCAATTCGTCCCGCCCGAACCCGACCGGCTCGAGCGTCGATTGCCACCGTTCCCACAACCACGCGGCCAAGCAGGTGTCGTCGCTGAACCCATCCCGCCCGTCCTGGCCGGCCAGAAGGGCGTCCCGGAGGCCCGTACCCAGCTCCACCGGCTCATGGGGCAACGCCAGCTTCTGGCCACCGGGCAACTCGACGAACTCGACCGGAGCCAGCCGATCGATCGGCACCCCGGTGGCTGGTCGCTCCGCCAGCTTCAGGGGATCCACCTTTTTGCGGGGTCCGCCCTTCCGACCCGGAGGCCGCGGCTGAGTCCGGCTCATCGGTCGATCACTACCGGGGCGCGGTCGGTGCCCGAGTAGGTGCGGAGATGCTCTTCGAAGTCGATGAAGAGCGGGCCGTCCGGGTCGAGGTCGCGCTGGAGGCTCTTCACCGCCACCTTCTTGTCGTAGTTGTCGAGCTTCACCAATGCGGCGGGATTGTCGAGCTCGCGGAAGTCGAGCCGGCCGCGGGCATTGTCGAGGGCCAGCCGGCCCCGTTCGGTCCGCACCAACACGCTCGACCACCCCTCCATCGACCCCACGCTCCCGACCGACAGGTCGGCGCTGCGACCCAGGAAGTCGGCACACTCGTCGCACCCCTTCAGGGCCACGTCATGGAAGTCCTTTACCGGCTCGTCCACCGCGACCTGGCCATCCCGGTACTCCACGATCATCCGGCCGTGGATGACGTCGACCTTGCTGACCCGGTCGAGGTCGACCCGGCGCTCGTCCCGGAGCTTGCGGAGCATGAGCCCCTCGTAGTCGAAGCTCTTGGTGCACAAGAGGGCGATGGTCAACACGATGGCATCGACCCGGTGGACACCGGTCGACCACCGGCGGGACTGCATGGCCCGGATCCCCTGGATCTCGCACGGGGTACCGACCACGGCCAGTCGGGGCTTGGCCGGAAGGTTGTAGGACGTCAGATCGAGGCCGGCCAATGCCATGGTCTGGTTGTAGTAGCTCCCGGCCGCGTCGAGGATCTCCTGGGCCGTGGTGGCCACGGTGGGGATACCCTTCCAGGGCTCCTCGGGGTCCGAACTCGGCTTCGACACCAGGGCGCCATCGATGTCTCCGGCCGCCAACGCCGCAATGAGCAGGGCGGAGACCACACCACCGTCCTGGGCGTCGTCGGGGCGCTTGCCCGCCCGCACGGCATACGAGTCGAGGACGGCACCCAGCCCGTCTCCAGCCGGGCCGCCTGTGATCTTCCAGTACGGATCGGCCGCGTCGGCCTTGACCACTGTCTCGGTCAGCAGCGGTTCTCGCGCACCCAGGTCAGCGTCGGCGCCGATAGCCATGGGCGTAGACGGAGGCCACAGGGCTTCGTAACGGAGGCCACCTCGGGGACAGAAGTCCCAGCACAGCGAACAGCCGGTGCACATCTTCACCAGCTCGGGCAAGAACGTGTCCTCATTGACGCCGATGGAATTGGACGGGCAAACGGCCACGCACGTCCCGCACTGGATGCAGCGATCGGCCTCGACGACGGCGGCCTCGAGCTCCCAAAACCACGTCTTCCCCGGTGGCTCGGTGATTCCGTTTACCTCGTTGCGGATGCGGAAGCCCTTCATCGCACCGTCTTTGCCGTCGCCGTTCTCTTGGCCGTCGCCTTGGCGGTCGCCGGCTTCTTCGTCGTCGCTTGCTTCTTGGCGGTCGTCTTCGTGGCGGTCGCCTTCCCCGGGGCTTGCTTCTTGGCCGTCACCCTCCTCGGGGCCGACTTCTTCGCAGTCAAGGTGACCGGTGTGCCGACACCCGACTCCGACAACGTGCCCCGGAGGTCGTCGGCCGAGTTGCGCCGGGCCCAGTTGTAGAAGGGCTCGTCGGGCCGCCGCTCAGTCTGGTACCGCCGGACCAACCGGAGCATGGCGTCAGGGACGTCGTTGACCGGCCGGGCACTCTCCACCCAGTCGATGAACCCGGAGTCGGTGCCGAGCGAACCACCTAGGCCGATGTCCACCGCTTCAGACATGTGGTTGCCGACATGGGCCACCGCCCCCCGGAAGCCGACATCGGCTATCTGGGGCTGTGCGCACGAGGCCGAACAGCCGGAGAAATGCATCCGGATGATTGCGGCGTCCTCCCCATCGCTGGATCGGCCCGGATCCGGCCTGGCTCCCACCGGCTCATTGGCCAGCTCCCTGTCCAGGAACCGGGCCCACTTGACGGCGCGCTCTTTGGTCTCGACGATGGCGTATCGGCAGAATTCGGTGCCGGTGCAGGCCACCACGCCTCGGGAGAAGGGCCCCGGGAAGGGCGAGTACTTCTCCAAGAGGTCCTCGGCCAGCAGATCGTCGAGCCGCTCCTCAGGGACGCCGGTCAGGATAAAGTTCTGGTCTGTCCCGGTCCGCACCGTGCCGTCGCCGTAGGTCTCGGCCAGCCGGGCCACCTCGACTAGCTCGAGCCCGGACATGCGCCCGACCGGCACCGAGCAGCCCACGTAGACCAGTCCCGGTTGCTTCTGGGCGTGGACGCCGACGTGGTCGCCACGATAGCGCTTGGTCAGGTCCTCGCCCGCCGTGGCCAGCTCGAAGTGGGCCCGTTCGGCGATGGCCTGCCGGAACCCCTCGGGCCCCAGCTCCTGGACCAGGTAGCGCATCCGGGCCAATCCCCGGTTCTCGCGATTTCCGAGCTCGCCGAAGGCCTGGGCGATGGCCCGGGTGAGCTCGACGGTCTGGTCCTGGCTGACGAAGATGTCGAGGTCGGAGGCCATGCGCTCGCCGTCGGACAGGCCGCCCCCGGCCAGGACGTTGAAACCCAGGGTGCCATCCTCGGCCCGGGCCGGCCACAGGCCGATGTCGTTGATCTCCGCCTGGGCGCAGTCCTCGACACAGCCGGTGATGCTGACCTTGAACTTGCGGGGCAGGTTGGCGTAATCCCGGTTCCCGGTGAAGAAGGCCGAGACCTGCTGGGCTATGGGCAGACCGTTGAACGCCTCGTGGGCGTCCACGCCCGACACCGGGCAGCTCAAGACGTTACGCAGCCCGTCACCACAGGCCTGCAGCGTGGTGAGGCCGACGTCGTGGAACCGTTGCCAGATCCGGGGGATGTCCTCCATGCGGATCCAGTGCAGCTGGATGGACTGGCGGGTGGTGATGTCGGCGTACTTGGCGCCGAACACCGCGCTCTCGGTGCCGTCGGGCCCCTCACCGAAGGCATCGGCCACAACGCCGATGGCCCGGAATTGGGCGGCGGTGAGGAAGCCGCCCGGCACCTTGATCCGCAGCATGAAGGCGTCGCCGCCCTGCTTTTGCGGATAGATGCCCGCCCACTTCAGCCGCTCGACCTCCCCGGGTATGACGGCGATGGCGCCGGGCCCCTCTTTCGAGTACCGGGTGAGGATGGCGTCGACCACCTCATAGGGATGGCGATCGAGCTTCTGCTGCTCGATGGCGTTCAGCTCGCCGATGGTCCGGTAGGGGTCGAGGAACTGCATCGACCGCTCGTTGCCCCGGAACTTCATCCCATAGAGGTTGTCCTTGTCCCGGGCCATCAGGTGTGCAGCCCGCACTCGACCTTGTCGGTCCCCGACCACCGTCCCGCTCGGGGATCCTCGCCGTCGGCCACCGGTCGGGTGGTCGGGGCGCACCCGATCGACAGGTACCCCCGCGAGAGCAGCGGGTGACGTGGAAGGCCGTGGTCGGCCTCGTAGCCGGCGATATCGGCATCGCTCCACGTGGCCAGGGGGTTGATCTTGACCATGCCCCAGCTTTCGTCGTAGGAGACGATCGGGGCGGCGGCCCGGGTGGGGGCATCGACGCGCTTGAGCCCGGTCAGCCAGGCCTCGTTCCCGGCCAGGGCCTGTCGCAGCGGACGGACCTTCCGGTACTCGCAGCACTGGTCGGCACCACACGGGAAGGCCTCGGCTCCGGCCGCCGGTTTGGTCACGGTGAGATTGAGGTCGTACCGGGCCCGGATGGCCTCGACGTACTCGAGGGTCTCGGGAAAGTGGGCCTCGGTGTCCAAGAAGATGACCTCGATCCCGGGATCGACGGCCACGGCCAGGTCGACGATCACGGCGTCCTGGAACGAGCAGGCCAGGGACAGGCGGCTTCCGAACCGCCCGCGAGCCCAGGCGATCACCGACCCGGCCGCCGCCGACTCGAACTCGGCCGACCGCTCGGCCAGCTCGTGGCGGAGGGCGGTGAGCCCCGACTGGGTCAGGGCTCGGTCCGCCCGGTCAGTCTGTTGCTGGTCAACGCCAAGCTGGTCTGCCTGCAACTCGGTATCACTCGACAACGGGCACTCACTTTCGATCCACGGGCCGTCCTACCTCCGACTGTCTGCGACCGCTGGTGAGCGGGCGGACAGCCGCGGACTCGGTCGGCTCCGGCACCCGAGATCGGTGCCATTCCCTAGTATGTCAATAGGCTTTCATCCTGGTCAGCGCCCCGTCGAGCACGTCCGGGGGCACCCTACCGCCTTGCTTGGACCACCTGATCCCGAGTATACATGACTAAGTAGATCAAGTTTTCGGACAATTGATTCCGTGGCGCCATCCTTTGCCCGAGGAATCAGGAAGGCCCCTTACGCTGTGACAACGATTCTCGACCCCGTTGCCCTCTCGTCCACCGTCGCCTCCGCCCCTGGCGTCGATCACCTCGACCTGCTCGAGGCCCATTCCGTCTTCATCATGCGGGAGGTGGCGGCCGAATGCGAACGCCCGGTGCTGCTGTTCAGCGGGGGTAAGGACTCCGCTGTGCTCCTACGGCTGGCCGAGAAGGCCTTCCGCCCGGGAGGCCTCCCCTTTCCCATCCTGCACGTGGACACCGGGCACAACTTCGCCGAGGTCATCGACTTCCGGGACCGCCGGGTCGCCGAGCTGGGCGAGCAGCTGTTGGTGGCGTCGGTCCAGGAGTCCATCGACACCGGCCGGGTCGCCGATCCAGGGCCGGGAGGAACGAGGAACCGGCTCCAGACCACCGCCCTCCTCGATGCCATCACCAAGTACGGCTTCGACGCAGCCATCGGCGGGGCGCGTCGTGACGAGGACAAGGCCCGGGCCAAGGAGCGGGTCCTGTCCTTCCGGGACACGTTCGGGCAGTGGGACCCCAAGCGCCAGCGACCGGAGATCTGGCAGCTCTACTCGGGACGGGTCCAGCCGGGCGAAAGCCTGCGGGCCTTCCCCCTCTCGGACTGGACGGAACTGGACATCTGGCAGTACATCGCCCGAGAGTCGATCGAGCTGCCCTCGATCTATTACGCCCATGAGCGTTCGGTCATCGATCGTGACGGCATGTTGCTGGCCCAGTCGGAGTGGGTGACACCGGGCCCGAACGAGTCGGCGTTCACCGAGACTGTCCGCTTCCGGACCGTGGGCGACGCCACCTGCACGGGTGCCGTCCGATCGGGGGCGACCACCGTCGACCAGATCATCGCCGAGGTGGCCATCTCCCGGGTCTCGGAGCGAGGCGCCACCCGGGCCGACGACCGGTTCTCCGAGACGTCCATGGAAGACCGCAAGCGCGAGGGGTACTTCTAGCCCATGGCCGCAGCCTCGGACGGCGCGGCCGCCGTCACCCAATCGACGCAGGAGTCGACCCAGGAGCCGGTCATGGACCTCCTGCGCTTCGCTGCAGTGGGTTCGGTCGATGACGGGAAATCGACGCTCATCGGCCGCCTGTTGCACGACACCAAGCAACTCTTCGACGACCAGCTCGAGGCGGTGGCAACGGCGTCGCGACGGCGGGGGGCGGTCGGCGTCGACCTCTCGTTCGTGACCGACGGCCTGCGGGCCGAGCGGGAGCAGGGCATCACCATCGACGTCGCCTACCGGTACGCGGCCACGCCGGAGCGGAAGTTCGTCATTGCCGATTGTCCTGGTCACGTCCAGTACACGCGAAACATGGCCACGGGGGCCTCGACCGCCGACCTGGCTCTCGTCGTGGTCGACGCGTCCAAGGGCCTCCGAGAGCAGACCCGGCGCCACGTCTGCATCGCCGCCCTCCTCGGGGTGCGCCAGCTGATCGTTGCGGCCAACAAGATGGACGGGATCGCCTGGGACGAGGATGCGTACCGACAGGTGGTCAAGGACATGATCGAGCTGTCGGGCCGCCTCGGAATCGAGTCGTGCACCGTGGTCCCGGTGTCGGCCCTCTACGGCGACAACGTCGCCGAGCGCTCGGACGCCGCTCCTTGGTACGACGGTCCCACCATCCTCGAGGCCCTCGAGCAGGCTTCGGCCGGCGCCTGGGCCGGCGTACACGGGGCCCACCATGGCTCGGCCGCCCGGCTGCCTGTCCAATGGGTGCTCCGCCAGCCCGGGGGGGGTCGGAGCTACGCGGGGATGGTCAATGGCGGCCCCATCCGTCCGGGTGACGACGTCGTCGTCCTACCAGCCGGGCAGCGGACCACGGTCACCGCGGTGGAGACCCTCGACGGGCCGTTGGACGTTGCATCGGTGGGCCTCTCCGTCTCGGTTCGCCTGGCTGACGATGTGGACGTGAGTAGGGGAGACATCCTGGCCGCGGCAGACGACCCGCCCGAGGTGGCCACCGAGATCGAGGCCACCGTCTGCTGGTTCGACAGGCGCCCACTCGCTGCCGGAGCCCAGTACCGGCTGAAGCACACCACCCGGGTCACCCAGGCCCGGGTGGTCGCCGTCACCGGGAGGCTCGACGTCAACAACCTGGAGCTGTCGCCCACGGAGTCCCTGGAAGAGAACGACATCGGTACGGTCGTCCTGACTACCGCCTCCCCCCTGGCCGCCGATCCCTACCAGCGGAACCGCATCACCGGGAGCTTCGTGCTGATCGACCCGGCGACCAACGGCACCGTGGCGGCCGGCATGGTCGGGCCTCCCGACGTGGCCCCAAGCCCAGACTGACAGCGGCGCCTGTGTCCCACCCCTCGCCTCTCTACCCGGTGGCTCTGGTCGTGGACGGACGGCGGTGCCTGGTGGTGGGAGGTGGCCCGATCGCCACCCACAAGGCAGAAGGCCTGCTGCGCTGCCGGGCCGAGGTGACGGTGGTGGCCCCCCAGATCACCAGCCGACTTCGCCTGCTGGCCGACGGGACGGGCACCGCGCCCAAAGGGGGGGCGGCGGCCCCCTCGGCCAACGGAGCCGGCCGGCCGGCGGGGCCGGCTGGGCCCGCGATGGGATCACTGGTCCTCCAGGAGCGACGGTACCGCCCGGGTGAGGCCGCCGGCTTCCGCCTGGTCATCACGGCCACCGGCGATCCCGACGTGGACCGGGCGGTGGCGGCCGATGCCGATGCGGCCGGGGTGTGGGTCAACAGCGCCGACGATGTCGACAACTGCACGTTCCTGCTGCCAGCCGTGCACCGGGACGGCGACGTGACCCTGGCCGTGTCCACCGGCGGTGCCAGTCCGGCACTGGCCGGTTGGCTCAGGGATACCGCCGCCTGCGCCATAGGCGACGAAGCGGGGAACCTGGCCGTATTGCTCGACGAGGCTCGGCGACGCCTCCGCGCCGAGGGTCGGTCGACCGAGTCGACCGACTGGGCGACAATCCTGTCGGGCCCGTTCGTCGACCTGGTCCGGTCCGGTCGGATCGACGAGGCCCGGGCCCTGTTACGGGCCGCGGTCGACGATGGGGGCGGGCGGGGCTGATCGTCCAGGTCGACCGGTCAGGGCGCTTCGGCAGCCAGGACCGTCCGGGAGGATATCTCGTACTGGGTGGCGCCAGCGCCGGCCAGCCGGGTGAGATAGCGCTGGGTGAACTCCTCCTCGTAGGGGGCGGCGCGGTGAGCCTCGAAGGTCTCGGTCGACTCCCAGCATTCGAAGAACCGGAACGACCCGGGGTCGACCAGATCCTCGGCGTACCAGTACTCGATGCAACCGGCGTCGGCGCGGCTGCGCTCGGTCACCCAGGCCAGTCCTTCGATGACCTCGTCCCGGTCCTCAGGCTTGAAGCGCAGAATCCCACTGATGGCCAGCATGTGGCTCTCCTCGTGCTCGGTACTGCACGTGGACCGACGCAGCGAGCTCGCTCCCCCGCATCGACCGTCGAAGCGAGCGGTGGGCAGCACCACCGACGTGCACTCGACTGTAGTCAGCGTCTCGCCGACGCTCATGGCTCATCGACGATCCGGTGATCTGGACGATCGATGACCCGACCGGACCGCGCCCCGCCCAGGCGACCGCCCTCATCCATCGGCTCAATCGATGGGCCCATCAGTGCTCCTGATCGACATAGGGGCAGTGGCGACAGCCACTCTGGCAACACGAGCCCCGGCCGGCCAGCGTCGCCGCGGTGAGCACGAAGAGGCCCGTCCCCGGATCGGTGTATCCGGGCTCGCCCGCCTGTACCGCAGAGGCATGGGCATCCAGGATCTCCCGGTAGTCCGTCCGGTTCGGGTCGAGCCGGTCCGGGTGGGGCGCACCCTCACATCCGTGGTCGACCCCTTCTCGCTCGATCCCATGGGGCTCGGTCACGGGGCCCCGGTCATCCTGGCTTCGCCACCATGACCACGGTGGACACCTCGAACACCACGAACACCATCATGGCTTGGCCACCATGATCGCGGTGGCAACCACGAACGCGAGCAACATGGCCGCCGAGCCGACGGCCACCCGGCAACGGAGCGAGCGGCGCCGAGCATCGTCGGAGGATTCCTCGGTGACCAGGCGCTGGAGCCCTCGCTCGGCCGGCCACACCGCCATTTCGCCGGCCATGGCGGCCACGGCCCACAGGGCCAGGCCGCCGAGCACCCAGCCGTCGCTGAAGGACCAGGACCCGTGGCTCATTCCGACCAGAACCACCCCGAGCACCGGGACCAGGAACGTGACCCGACCGGCCCAGTTCACCCCCGGCCGGTAGTATCGAAGCACCGATGGCGAAGGAGCGGCTGCGCCCCGCAGCAACAGGGCGTTGACCCCGGCCACGGCCACGGCACCAAACCCGACGACGCTCGACAGGACGTGGGCCAACAGCACCACGTCGTAGGCGGCACCGCGATTCGAGGACAAGGCAAAGAAGGACAGTACAAAAGGTGCAGCGCCAGGGGGTTGCATCCCCGGGATTCTGGCACCCGTGGCCCATGGAGCGGGCCCCGGGTGCCGCCATATCACAACGACGGTCCAACCATTGATACGTTGGAGGCATGCACTTCGGGCGCGGCAACGGTCGGACTGAAAGACCGGCGACGAAGGGCTACGAGAAGAGGCCCAACGCCCACATCGAATGACACGGATCGCACATGGAAACCACCCGCCCCGCATGAACCAACTACGGCTTGACCCCCTCACCGGCCGCTGGGTAGTGGTGAGCACCGACCGGGCGCAACGCCCGAGGGCGTTCGCCCCCCGCATGGTCCCGACCCAGGCCGACACCAGCCGCCCCTGCCCGTTCTGCCCGGGAAACGAGGAGTCCACGCCCCCCGCACTGGAGACCTACGGCCCCGAGGGCCGCTGGCGGGTGCGGGTGGTGCCCAACCTCTACCCCGCCTTCGAAGGGGACGACCCATTCGTCGTCACCAACCGGGGGCCCATCTTCACCCAGGCCACGGCGGGAGGGATCCACGAGGTCCTCGTGCTCTCCCCCGACCATCAGAACTCCTGGTCGATGTTGAGCGACGAGCAGGCGGCGATGGTCATGGCCGCCATCCGGGACCGGATCGAGGAGCATTCGCACATTCCCGGTCTGCGCTACAGCCAGGCCATCGTCAATGCAGGCCGCGAGGCGGGCGCCTCCATCGAGCATCCCCACGGCCAGCTGCTCGGCATGTCCTTCGTCCCCCGCGAGCTGGTGGAGGAACAGGCCGGGTTCGCCCGGTTCGCCGGACGCTGCCTGCTGTGCACGGCGGCCGATGCCGAGGAGGATGTCGGCTACCGAGTGGTCTACGCCGATGAGCGGGTGGTCGTGATCTGCCCGTTCTGGAGCGGCACCCCGTACGAGATGCTGGTGATCCCCCGGGCCCACGGACCCCACCTGCACCACAGCCCACCGGCCGATCTGGTCGCCGTGGGCGGTGCACTCCGCCAGGTACTCGGCCGACTTCGGGAGGTCGCGGGCGACGTGGCCTACAACCTCGTGTTCCATTCAGCCCCCTACCGGGCTCCCGAGCCCTATCACTGGCATGTCCACGTGGCACCGAAGTTGGCCACGGTGGCCGGCTTCGAGCTGGGCACCGGGGTCCTGATCAACATCGTCAACCCCGAGCAAGCGGCCGAGCAGCTCGCCGTGCCGCTGCCGGTGGCGAACGCCGGCTAGTGGTCGGCTAGCCGAGGTAGAGACCGGCTACGTCCTGATAGAGGTGCGGGTCGACCTGCTTCGGCTTCCCCACCGCGTCGGACAGCGGGACACGGACGATCGCGCCGGCCTGCAGCGCCACCATGGTCCCGAACTCGCCTTCGTGCGCCGCAGCCAGGGCGGCGGCGCCGAACCGGGTGGCCAGCACCCGGTCGAATGCGGTCGGGGACCCGCCCCGCTGGATGTGCCCGAGCACCGTCGACCGGGACTCGTACCCGGTGCGCAGCTCGATCTCCTCGGCCAAGTAGGCGCCGATCCCACCCAGGCGGACGTGACCGAACTGGTCGGCCGTCCCTGCTCGTTGCGAGCGCCGGAGCGACTCGGACTCCTCGTCCCGGGGTAGGGCACCCTCGGCCACGACGAGGGTGGAGAAGAACCGTCCACCGCCGTGGCGCCGACGCAGCCGGTCGCAGACGGCTTCCAGTGAGAAGGGGACCTCGGGGATCAGGATCTCGGCGGCGCCGCCCGCGATGCCGGCGTGCACGGCGATCCAGCCGACGTTCCGCCCCATCACCTCGCACACGATGATGCGATGATGGGACTCGGCCGTGGTCTGGAGGCGGTCGATGGCCTCGGTGGCGATCTGGACGGCGGTGTCGAACCCGAAGGTCACTTCGGTCCCCGAGAGGTCGTTGTCGATGGTCTTCGGTACCCCCACGACCTGAAGGCCCCGTCGGTGGAGCCGATCGGCCGCACCCAGGGTGTCGTCCCCGCCGATGGCCACCACGGCATCGAGCTCGAGCGCCTTCATGGTGGCCTCGACCCGGTCGGGACCGTCCTCGGTCGCGAACGGATTGGTTCGGGACGAACCCAGGATCGTCCCGCCCCTGGTCAGGATGGAGCGGCACTGGTCGGGGTCGAGCGGGACGGTGTGGTTCTGGATGAGGCCCAGCCACCCGTCCAGGATGCCGACGAACTCGTCGCCATGCCGGGCGGCCCCGCCGAGGACGACGGCCCGAATGACCGCGTTCAGCCCGGGGCAATCGCCTCCGCCGGTGAATACGCCGATCCGCATCCCTTCATGGTAGGGACACGCGGCCTCAGCCCGGAGCAGCCGGGCTCCTGAGGGCCTGGCGGGTGGCCGAGCGTTCGAGCTCGAACATGGAGACCAGCGACTGCACCATGTCCGGCGCCACGGGTGCGAGCTGGTCGATGCCGGTCGTGCCCAGGTAACCGGCCAGGAACGCCCGGCGATTTCGTACTTCCCACGCCTGGGCCAGGTCGGTGAGTCGGAGCCGGCCAGTGGGGTCCCGCTCGATGGCGGCCACCTCGGCGACGTGGTGGAAGGACCAGAGCATGTCGGCCACATCGGCCAATGGCGACCGGTAGACCGCTCCGGCCCGGGTCAGCATGCCCGTGCCCGATCCCTGGACACCCCCGGGCGAGAAGTCGATGACGAACCAGCCGACGTCGGTCCGGCTCACCCGTCCGAGGTGGAAGTCGCCGTGGGTCCGGATGACCGAGGCCCGCAGGGAGGACCCCCGGAGGCCGGCCAGGACCGTCTCGACGTCCTCATCGACCTCGTCGGGACCGACCGCGGCCACGGCCTCCTCGACGGCCGCCACCCACGCCGCCACGTCGCCCTCCCGACGCCCGAACGCCTGCTCGAGCCCGAGGTGCATGCGAGCCGTCATGGTCCCGAGGTGCCGCGCCTCGGTGGCAAAGTCGCCCCCGGCCTGCTCGGGCGAGCCGCCCAAGGCGTACAGGTCGCGCAGCGAGGTCAGGGCCAGCGCCCAGCCACCGGTCCCGCCCGCCTGGTAGTCCTGGGCGACCCCGATGTCCCTGCCGCTCCGGCGCCAGAGTGCGTAGGGCGCGGGGACGTGGTTGAACCCGACGTCATCGAGGGCCACGACGAGCTCGAGCCCTGGGTGCGGCCCCTCCTCCATCGGCAACTGTTGGTACACGGTGAAGGCCAGGCGGTCGTCGAAGGTGAGCGTCACCGAGTCGTAGTTCGTCCAGACCCGTCGGACCCGCTCGAGTTCCCCGTCCCCACCGCCCACCGCACCCAGCAGCAAGAGGGAGAGCTCGGCGTCAGACAGGGCGTCGAAGACGACGGCCATCCCGTGCTCGTCCTCGAACAGGCCGAGGGGAGCATCGTCGGCATCGGCCAGGAACCGCACGTCGTCGCCCGGCGCACGGAGCCCGAGGACGGCATGGACGGCGATCTCGTCCACCCCCGCCACCTCGGCCACCACAGAGATGAGGCCAGGCCTCCCGGGCCGGATCACGTCGGCACTGGCAATGGACACCGATGCCGGCCCGACGTCGACGAGCGCCTGTCCGGCCGACCCCGTCCACCCGGGCTGCCGATTGACGAAGGCCGCCACCAGCTCGGCCAACGGACCGTGCGCCGTGGTCGGCAGCTCGGCCTCAGACGCCTCGAAGACGTTCACGACAACGCCTCGATGGAGGCGTCCACGACATAGGACAGCTCACCGGTGAGGGAGACCACCGGTTGCACCAGCTCGAACCACTGGTAGCCGTAGGGAGCAAGGGTGACCGGATAGGGGTCGATGCCCACGAGCGGGAACGGTACCCGGCCCAGCAGCTCCACCGGCTGGAGGCCATGCCAGTGACCCATGTGGAGCTCGGCCGGCTGGGCGAACCGGCTCAGGTTGTGGATGCACAGGACGGGATTGCCTTCGGTGCCCCGCTCGGAACGGACAAAGGCCAACACCGACGGGTTGGAGCAGGGCAGGACCTCAAATTCACCCGTGCCGAACACCGGGAACTCCCGGCGGACACCCAGCATCCGCCGGATCCAGTGCAGAAAGGAGCTGGGGTTGCGCTGTTGGGCCTCCACGTTCACGGCCTGGAACCCGTACACCGGGTCCATGAGCGGCGGCAGGTACAGCTGGGCGAAGTCAGCCCGGCTGAAACCCCCGTTCCGGTCGGGGGTCCACTGCATGGGGGTCCGGACCGAGTCTCGGTCCCCCAAGTAGAGGTTGTCGCCCATCTGCATCTCGTCCCCGTAGTAGAGGACGGGGCTACCGGGAAGGGACAGCAGCAACGAGTAGAGCAGCTCGGAGAGCCGGCGGTCACGGTCGATCAAGGGCGCCAACCGCCGCCCGATGCCCATGTGCCGCTTCATCCGCGGGTCCTTGGCGTATTCGGCGAACAGGTAGTCCCGATCCTCGTCGGAGACCATCTCCAAGGTGAGCTCGTCGTGGTTGCGCAAAAAGATGGCCCACTGGCCGCCGGCCGGTGCCGCCGGGGTCTGGGCCAGGATCTCGGTGATCGGGTAACGCTGCTCCCGCCGGACGGCCATGAACAGCCGCGGCATCAAGGGGAAGTGGAAGCACAGGTGGCACTCGTCGTCGTCGCCGAAGTAGTCGGCCACATCGGCCGGCCATCCGTTGGCTTCGGCCAGGAGGATCCGGCCCGGGTACTTCACGTCGAGCTCGGCCCGTACCCGACGGATGAAGGCGTGGGTCTCGGGCAGGTTCTCCCCCGCCGTCCCGTCCTTTTGATACAGGAACGGCACGGCGTCCAGGCGGAAGCCGTCCAGGCCCAGGTCGAGCCAGAACCTGACGACGTCGAGGATGGCGTCGGCCACTTCGGGGTTCTCGTAATTGAGGTCCGGTTGGTGGGAGTAGAAGCGGTGCCAGTAGTACTGCTCTCGCACTGGATCGTACGACCAGTTGGACCGCTCGACGTCGACGAAGACGACCCTGGCCTCTGGCCATCGCTGGTCATCGTCGTTCCACACGTACCAGTCGGCCTTGGGGTTGTCCCGGCTCTGGCGGGACTCGAGAAACCATGGGTGCTGGTCGCTGGTGTGATTGATGACCAGATCGGCGATGACCCGGATGCCCCGGTTGTGGGCCTCGCGCAGCAATTGCCGAAGGTCGTCCACCGTTCCGTAGTCGGGATGCACGGTGAAGTAGTCGCTGATGTCATACCCGCCATCGCGCAACGGCGATGGGTAGAAGGGCAGGAGCCACAGGCAGTCGACGCCCAGCCATTGCAGGTAGTCGAGCTTGGCGATCAGCCCCGGTAGGTCCCCGGTCCCGTCGTCGTTGCCATCGAAGAAACCTCGGATGAGGACCTCGTAGAACACGGCGCGCTGAAACCAGCGGGGATCGTCCTCCGGCGGTGGGAGCGGCTCGCCCGCCGGGGTGGGCACGGTGACGCCGCCTGGCTCCTCCGCGGGCCCGAAACGGGCAGGGGCGACTCGTCCATGACAGGATGTCCCTCTCTACCGGCCGGTGAATTCCGCCTGGTTCGGGCCGTGGGCGAGGAAGGAACGGATCCCGATCGTCGCGTCCTCGGTCTCGAACGAGGCCACGAATGCCTCCTTCTCCCGGTCGAGCCCCTCAGCCAGCGAGCCGTCCAGCCCTTCGTCGATGGCCCGTTTGGCCAGGGCCTGGGCGGCCAGGGCCCCAGCGGCAAGCGTCCCGGCGAGCGACAGGGACTCGGTCACTACGTCGTCCCGCGGGACGACGCGGTCGGCCAAGCCGATGCTGAGGGCTTCCTCGGCTCGGACCTGACGACCGGTGAGGATGAGGTCCTTTGCCCTCGAGGGGCCGATCAGGCGGGCCAGGCGCTGGCTGCCGCCGCCGCCGGGCACGACGCCGAGGAGGATCTCGGGCTGGCCGAACGTGGCGTTGTCGGCCACCACCCGCATGTCGCAGGCGAGCGCCAGCTCGCAGCCCCCGCCCAGTGCATAGCCGTTCACTGCAGCGATCACCATCCGGGGCAGCGAGGCCAAGGCGTCGCCGGCGGCCCGGAAGCCGTCGGCCACGGTGGCGGCCGAACCCGGTCCCCCGAACTCGGATACATCGCGCCGGCCGCGAAGATCCGTGGACCGCCCCAGAGCACCACCGCGCCAGGCAGGTCGGCGGCCAACCCGTCGACGATGGTCCGCAGCTGGGCCAGCACCTCTCCCGAGAGCGCGTTCATCTTGGGACGGTCGAGCCGGATCAGCGCCACCCCGTCATCTCGCCGCTCGAGGGTGACGAACCGTCCTTCGTCCGGTTCCGGGTCGGGCCTTTGCGCAGCGGTCACAATCGCACGGTAGCCGACGCACCGGGGCAGGCCCGCGGCCGCGCCGTTCGCCCGGCCTCCCGCTACGCCGGGGCGTCGCCGGCCGTCGGCGGTGGTACTCAGCCCGACCGCTGGCGCAGTCCGACGCCACGATGACCTTGAAATCGAGTTGTTCCGCCGACGGGACGGTGGACTCCACGCACCCATTGGTGGCACCAGGACACGATGGTGTTGCGGTCGCCCCGGATGGCGACGACGGCAGAGTTGTAGAGCCCGGCCGTGCTCGTCCCTGACCCAAGGCAGACCCAACAGGGCCCGCAATCAGGGCAGACCCTCCAGCCCTGCCGCCCTTGCGGGACCTACGTGTCGCCCCGATCCGGTTTGGCATCGGAGGAGGAGACGATCCCGGCCAGCAACCGATCGGCCGCGTCGTAGGGGTCCAGGTCGCCGGCGGCGAGGGCCTCGATCATCGAGGCGTATCCGGCCGTCCCGTGGAGCTCGACGATCTCGAGCTCGAGCCGGGCCACGAGGATCTGATGGAACTCCCGTTCGAGCCGCTCCCGCCTGAACTGGGCGAGCAGGCCGCTCCTCGTGAGGTAGGCACGATGATCGGCGATCGCGTTCCACAGGGCATCGACACCCTCCCCGCTCGGAGCTACCGTCTCGACGACCGGCGGGCGCCACTCACCGAGGGCGGTGAGGTCGAGCATGCCCTCGAGATCGCGGCGGGTCTCCCTGACCCCCGGCCGGTCGGCCTTGTTGACCACGAACAGGTCGGCGATCTCGAGCAGCCCCGCCTTGTTGGCCTGGATGGCATCGCCCCAGCCCGGGTTGACCACCACCACGGTGGTATCGGTAGCCGACGCCACGTCCACCTCGACCTGGCCAACGCCCACCGTCTCCACCAGGACCACAGGCAGTCCGGCGGCGGACAGGACCCGCACGGCGTCGGGTACGGCAACGGCCAGGCCGCCGAGATGACCGCGGGTAGCCATCGAGCGGATGTAGACGCCGTCATCGAGGGCATGGTCCTGCATGCGGACCCGGTCGCCGAGGATGGCGCCACCGGTGAACGGCGACGACGGGTCGATGGCCAGGACGGCGACCTGGTCGCCGGCATCGTTCACTGACGCCCGGGTCCCCGTCGGGTCGGCCGCTGGCGGATCAACCGCTGTCAGATCGGGAGCCGGCGGATCGGCCGCGGGCGGGTCGGGGGGGAACCCGCTCTGGCGGGCGAGGACGATGAGCCGGTCCGTGAGGGTCGACTTGCCCGACCCCGGTGCGCCGGTCAGACCCACCGTGTAGGCGCGCCCGGGCGTCCGGTAGGCGAGGTGGGCCACCTGGCGGGATTGCTCGCCGCCGCGCTCGACGTAGGACAGGAGTCGGGCCAAGGCCACCCGGTCGCCGTCCTGGGCGGCGGCGAGCAGGGCGGCGGGCTCGGTGGGGCGGGTGGACATGAGTTCCGAGAGCGTATCCGGGCACGGGCGCCTTCCCGGGATGACGGCGATCAGTCGGTTCGGGTGACTCTGGCGCCAAGCGACGACAACTTGCCGGCAAAGTCCTCGTAGCCGCGGTCTACATGGTGGGCGTCGGAGACGATCGTCTCCCCTTCGGCCGCCAACCCGGCCAACACCAGCGCGGCGCCAGCCCGGATGTCTGACGACCGCACGGGGGCGCCCGACAGCCGCGGCACGCCGCGGACGACGGCGTGATGCCCCTCGGTCCGGATGTCCGCACCCATCCGCCTCAATTCGTCCACGTAGCGGAACCGCCCGGAGAAGAGGTTCTCGGTGACGATGCCCACCCCTTCAGCCACGGTGAGCAAGGTGACGACCAGGGGTTTGTAGTCGGTGGCCACCCCGGGGTACGGCAAGGTGGCAATGTCCACCGGACGGAGCCGAACCGACGGATCACGCTCAGCCCGCAGCCCGTCGGGGCCCTGGGTTATGTGCATGCCCGTCTGGGTCAGCTTCCGAATCAGCATGTCCATGTGGTCGGCCCGGGCGTCCTCCACCACGACGTCGCCGCCGGCCAGGCCGGCTGCGGCCAGGAAGGTGGCTGAGACCACCCGATCGGCCACCACCCGGTGGCGGGCAGGATGGAGGCTGTCGACGCCCTCGACCTCGATGCGGGAGGTGCCCGCCCCCTGCACCCGTGCCCCCATGCCATTGAGGAACGCAGCCAGATCACAGAGCTCCGGCTCGCGCGCCGCGTTCTCGATCACGGTGGTGCCCTTGGCCAGCACCGCAGCCATGAGGACGTTGTCAGTTGCCGTGTGACTGGGGTACTCGAGGACGACACGGGTCCCCACCAATCGGGGCCTCGCCGCCACCGTGCTCTCGACGGTTCCCTCTACGTACCCGTGGGACGATTCGAACGCCGCGCCCAGGGACTCCAGGGCGTGCAGGTGCATGTCGATCGGGCGGTGGCCGAAGTCGTCCCCACCGGGCATCGATACCCGGGCCCGGCCGTGCCGGGCCAGGAGCGGCCCGAGGACGACCACCGAGGCCCGCATCTTCTCCACCAGGTCGTAGGGTGCCTCGGGCAGGACGTCTACGGGGGTGTCAACGACCAACTCGTCGGGCGTCGTCCCGCGGGTGACGGTGACGCCCATGGCCGTGAGGACCTCGCCCATGATGTCGACATCGGTGATCCGGGGCACGTTGGTGAGCACATGCCTTCCGTCGGCCAGCAGACAGGCGGCCATGAGCTTGAGTGCCGAGTTCTTGGCTCCACCGGCCCGGACGGTCCCCGACAGGGGGCCGTTGGACGTGACCACGAACCGGTCCATCACCACTCGAAAACAGGGGTCGCGATGGCGGCGAGCGGGGCGGCAGTCAGGGCGGGGGTCATCGGAAACGACATCGGTCAAGTATGCCCTGTCGAGTGCGAAGAACTGGCGACTACGCACGGTGGCTTCTGTGCCTTGAACGACTACGAGCAGTGGCCTCGCCGTGGGTCGGTGAGAAGGGGGGAGAACCGGGCTCGCCGGGTGAGGCCGAAGGAAAGCGTTCGGCCACGGGGGCGGCGCAGCCCCGTCGACTCGGGGTCCAGCAACTAACGTCGTCATCGTGACCGTCTCTTCGCAAGCCCCCGATCGCAACTTGGCCATGGAGCTCGTCCGGGTCACGGAAGCCGCCGCCCTGGCTGCCTCCCGGTGGATGGGTCGGGGGGACAAGGAGGGCGCAGACGGCGCGGCGGTGAACGCCATGCGCATCGTGCTCTCCTCCATCGCCATGGACGGTGTGGTCGTGATCGGCGAGGGAGAGAAGGACAACGCGCCGATGCTCTACAACGGCGAACGGATCGGAGACGGCACGCCGCCCAAGGCCGACATCGCCGTCGACCCCATCGACGGGACGACGCCCACGGCGCTGGGACGCGGTGGGGCCCTGGCCGTCATCGCCGTGTCGGAAGAAGGGACCATGTTCGACCCCGGACCCTGCGTCTACATGGAGAAGGTGGCGGTGGGGCCCCGCGCCGTCGGCGCCATCGACATCACCCGACCCATCGAGGACAACCTCGAGGCCGTGGCCAAGGCCAAGGGGACCTCGGTCCGGGACGTGACTGCAGTGATCCTCGACCGTCCCCGCCACGAGGACATCATCGCCGACATTCGGGCCACCGGGGCTCGCATCCGGCTGATCACCGACGGTGATGTGGCCGGTGCCATAGCCACCGCCTGGCCCGAATCCGGCGTCGACATCCTCTTCGGTGTGGGTGGCACCCCCGAGGGCGTGATCGCCGCTGCCGCGCTGAAGAGCATGGGGGGTGAGATCCAGGGCCGCTTGTGGCCGAGGGACGACGACGAGCGCCAGGCCGCCATTGACGCCGGCTACGACATCGACCAGGTCCTCACCACCGACGACCTGGTGCGGGGGGACAATTGCTTCTTCGCCGCCACCGGGATCACCGACGGGGAGCTGCTGCACGGAGTCCGGTACAACGAATTGGGCGCAACCACCCAGTCCCTGGTCATGCGGTCGAAGTCGGGAACGGTCCGGCTCATCTCGGCCATGCACCCGCTCCACAAGCTGGGCGAGTACAGCGCCATCGAGTTCGGCTAGGACGGCGCCCCGGTTCCATCGAGTTCGGCCACGACGGCGCCCCGGTTCCATCGAGTTCGGCCACGACGGCGCCCCGGTTCCATCGAGTTCGGCCACGACGGCGCCCCGGTTCCATCGAGTTCGACGAGGTCCGAGACCAACCAAGGGCCTCGCCCCCCGGCGACCTCAGGCGTTGGTGCTGGTCGTGGCGCCGGCGGCCTCCAGCCGGACCTCGGCCCGACGGACGGCGGCCTCGGCCTCCACCATCTCAGCATCGGCCTGGTCAGCTTCGCCCGACGAGCTCCGCCCCGAGGCGGCGGTGAGCTCGGCGACGCGGGCTTGACCGGCCTCGAGGGCGACACGGGCCCGCTCGGTGTCGATCTCGTCCGACAGCTCGGCCACGCTGGCCAGCACCGTGACCCGTGTGCCCGTGGTGCCCGTCGTGCCGCCGCTGGGAGCGTTGGGACCCGGCGTCTCCTCGCCGGGCTCTTCGTCCGCCAGCTGTTCGACCTGGACGAATCCCCCGTGGACGGCGAGCCGATCCTCGTCCCCGCCGTCACGGACGACACGGACGACACAGGGAACGACAGCACCGACCAACGGAGTGTGCCCGTCGAGAAAGGTGATGTCTCCCTCGTCGGTGCGCATGATGACCTGCTCGGCCTGGCCGGTCAGCAGCACCCGGTCGGGCGCCAATACCTGTACCGCGAAGAGATCGTCGTCGTCAGCCATCGGTGCGCGTCGGTCCGATCACTGGGACTCGAGCGAGTGGGCCTTGGCCAATACCGACTCGGCCCCACCGACGTTGAGGAAGGCCTGCTCGGGGATTTCGTCGAGCTCGCCATTGACCAAGGCCTCGAACGACTCCACCGTCTCCTCGACCGGCACGGTGACTCCCTTCAGGCCGGTGAACACCTCGCCCACGTTGAACGGCTGCGACAAGAAGCGTTGGATCTTCCGGGCCCGGTTCACGGTGACCCGGTCCTCCTCGGACAGCTCGTCGAGGCCCAGGATGGCGATGATGTCCTGGAGCTCCTGATAGCGCTGGAGCACGCTCTGGACTCGACGAGCCACGTTGTAGTGGCGCTCACCGACGATCTCGGGGGCGAGGATGTTCGACGTCGAGGTCAGTGGGTTGACCGCAGGGTAGATGCCCAACGAGGCGATGTCGCGGGACAGCTCGGTGGTGGCGTCGAGGTGGGTGAAGGTTGTGAACGGCGCCGGGTCGGTGTAATCGTCCGCCGGAACGTACACGGCCTGGAGGGAAGTGATCGAACGTCCCCGGGTCGAGGTGATCCGCTCCTGGAGCTCGCCCATCTCGTCGGCCAGAGTGGGCTGGTAGCCCACGGCCGAGGGCATCCGGCCGAGCAGGGTCGACACCTCCGAGCCGGCCTGGACGAAGCGGAAGATGTTGTCCACGAACAGCAGCACGTCCTGGTTCTTCACATCCCGGAAGTACTCGGCCATGGTCAGTGCGGCCAGGGCCACGCGCAACCGGACGCCGGGGGGCTCGTCCATCTGCCCGTAGACCAGGGCGGCCTTCTCGATGACCCCGGACTCCTGCATCTCGAGCCACAGGTCGGTGCCCTCACGGGTGCGCTCGCCCACCCCGGCGAACACCGACACGCCGCCGTGGTTGGTAGCCACCCGGTTGATCATCTCCTGGATGAGCACCGTCTTCCCCACGCCAGCACCACCGAACAGACCGATCTTCCCACCTTGCACGTAGGGCTCGAGCAGGTCGATGACCTTGATGCCGGTCTCGAACATGACCGAGCGGGGCTCGAGCGTGTCGAAGGCCGGCGCATCGCGGTGGATGTCCCATTGGTCCTCGGCTTCTCCGATGGACGCGGTGTCGAGCGGCTCACCCAGCACGTTGAAGACGTGCCCGAGAACGGCATCGCCCACCGGCACCCGCAGGCCGTGGCCCAGATTGCGGACCTCGGCACCACGCGTCAGCCCATCGGTGGCCTTCAGGCACACGCAGCGCACCCGACCGTCGCCGATCTGCTGGGCGACCTCGGCCGTGACCACGATCTTGTCGTTGTCGAGCTCGATGTCGACCGAGACGGCAGTATTGATCTCGGGCAGCGAATGGGGTGGGAACTCCACGTCGATGACCGGGCCGGCGATGGCGACGACCCGGCCGGTCGGCAGGTTTTCCTTCTTGGTGGGCTCAGGGGCGGTGGTGGTCATGAGCGTGTGGCTCCCTTGCTGTCGTCGGTCGATACCGCGTCAGTCGGTGCTGTCGGGTTCGTGGTCGTGCGTCGTGGCCTGGGCTCACCAGCCGGCGGTGCGAACATGGCTCACATACCAGCCCGGATCATCAGGCCGCCCTCATTTTCGTCCGAGCCGGCCCGAAGTGCTTCGGCACCACCGACGATCTCCATGATCTCGGTGGTAATGGTGTCCTGGCGGGCACGGTTCATGATCCGCGAGTACTTCTTGATCAGCTCATCGGCGTTCTCGGTGGCCGCGGCCATGGCCCGCTGCCGGGCGGTCAGCTCGGCGGCAGAGGCCTCGAGCAGAGCGGCGAATGTCTCCGTCTCGGCCGCCGTGGGGGCGAGCGTCTCGAGCAACGTGGCCGCGTCAGGCTCGAACTCGGTGTAGCCCGCACGGGACTCGCCCACTTCCGAGGCTGGCGCGTTCACCGCCGTCTCCGAGCCGTCGGACGCGTCGGTGGCCGAAGGCTCCCGAGGGTCGATCAACGGCAGGAGCTGGCGCACCTCGACCCGCTGCGACCCGGCAGACATGAAGCGGGTGGACACGACCAGGACCTGATCCACCTCGCCTTCGACGAACGGCGTCACAATGGCCTTGGTCACCCGCCGGGCCGCATCGAAGGTCGGCCGCTCGCTGAATCCGGCGAATGACTCCTCCACCGGTTGCCCCCGGTAGCGGAAATAGCTCTGGGCCCGCTTGCCCGAGGTAAAGAGCCGGTAATGAATCTCCCGCTCGGCGCCACCGGCCAGCAGTCGATCAGTGGCCCGAAAGACCGAAGTGTTGTAGCCGCCGCACAGGCCGCGGTCGGCCACCACGGCCAGCACGGCGACGTTCTCGATCGTCTCCGGCGTTCCGAGCAGTCGGCCGGCGGCGGCCTCGTCACCGGTGGCCGTCTCGAGCACGATGCGGGCCATGGCCTCGTGGTACGGGCGGGCGGCGGCGATGCGGTTCTGAGCGCGAACGATCTGCGAGGCCGCGATGAGCTCCATGGCCTTGGTGATCTTCTTCGTCGACTGGATGCTCTTGATCCGTCGCTTGAGGACGCGCTCCTGCCCACCGGCCATGGCTCAGTCGACCTTCCCGGTGTCGAAATTATCTGTGAACGAACGCAGGGCCTTGTCCAACGCGTCGCCTTCGGGCAGCTGGCCGGTGGTCCGGATGGTGTCGAGGAGATCGGCGTGGTGGGCGCGGAAGTACTCGCGGGCCTCGGCCTCGTAGCGCCGGACCTCGGAGACCGGGATCTCGTCGACGTAGCCCTTGGAGCCGGCAAAGATGACCAGGACCTGCTCCTCGACGGGGACGGGGACATTCAACCCCTGCTTCAAAAGCTCGCTCAGTCGATAGCCCCGGTCCAGCTGGGCTTGGGAGACCTTGTCGAGCTCGGAGCCGAAGGTGGCGAACGACTCGAGCTCACGGAACTGGGCCAGGTCCGTCTTCAGGGTGCCGGCCACGGCCTTCATGGCCTTGATCTGAGCGGCACTTCCCACCCGGCTGACCGAAATGCCCACGTTGATGGCTGGGCGCTGGCCGGAGTAGAAGAGCTCGCTCTCCAAGAACACCTGGCCATCGGTGATGGAGATCACGTTGGTGGGGATGTAGGCGGAGACGTCTCCGGCCTTTGTCTCGATGATCGGCAACGCGGTCAGTGACCCACCGCCCTCGGCGTCGGACAGCTTGGCCGCCCGCTCCAGGAGCCGGCTGTGGAGGTAGAACACGTCGCCCGGGTAGGCCTCTCGGCCCGGGGGCCGGCGCAGCAGCAGCGACAGTTGCCGGTAGGCCTCGGCCTGCTTGGACAGGTCGTCGTAGACGATGAGGGCGTGCTCGCCGTTGTCCATCCAGTGCGTGCCGATGGCACAACCCGAGAAGGGAGCGAGGTACTTGAACGGCGCCGGCTCGCCCGCCCCGGCCAGCACGACCACCGTGTAGTCCATGGCGCCATGAGCCTCGAAGGTGGCCACCGTCTGGGACACCGAGGAGTCCTTCAACCCGACGGCCACGTAGATGCACTTCACGCCCAGGCCACGCTGATTGAGGATGGTGTCCACGGCCACCGTGGTCTTGCCCGTCTTGCGGTCACCGATGATCAGCTCGCGCTGGCCCCGCCCGATCGGGGTCATGGCGTCGATGGCCTTGATGCCCGTCTGCAAGGGCTCGCTCACCGGCTGGCGACGGACGATGCCGGGGGCTTGGACCTCGAGCCGCCGGGTTTCTTCGGTGGCCACTGGACCCTTCCCGTCCACCGGCTCACCGAGGGCGTTTACCACCCGCCCGAGCAAGGCATCGCCGACGGGCATGGACAGGATGCGCCCGGTCGCCTTGACCAGCTGCTCTTCCTCCAGGTGCTCGTCACTGCCGAGGATGACCGCACCGATGGTCTCCTCGTCGAGGTTGAGGGCCAGCCCAGTGGTGCCGTCCTCGAACTCGAGGATCTCGTTGACGGCGGCGCCGGGCAAGCCCGTGATCCGGGCGATCCCGTCGCTCACCTCGACGATGCGGCCGACCTGCTCGGTCCCCACCTCGGGGACGTAGTCGTCGACATGGCGCCGCAGTGCGGCAGTGATCTCGTCGGCGTTGATCGTGAGCTCAGCCATCAGCTCTCTTCCCTTCCTTCTGGGATGCGGAACCCTGCCTCGGAGACGAGGAGGTGCTCTTTCAATTGGTCCAACCGGTGGCGGGCGCTGCCGTCGACCAGGAGGTCGCCCACCTGTACGACGACGCCGCCCAGCAGCGCCGGGTCGATCGTCACCTGCAGCTCGACCGGTGAGCCGGTCAGCTGAGCCAGGGCATCGCCCAGCCCTCGACGCTGGGCGTCGTCCACGTCCTCGGCCGAGCTGACCCTGGCCACCCGCCAGCCTCGCGCTCGTGCGGCCTCGACCACGACGGCGTCGAGCGTGCCGATGACGTCCCGAGCTCGGCCACCCCGGATGACGTACGAGGCCAGGCGTTGCGTTGCCGGCAGCGTCTTCCCACCGATCAGGTCGGCGATGATGCCCTGGCGGAGCGAGACGGGTAGGTCGCGATCACCAAGGGCGTGGCGCAATGCCCGGTCCGATTCGACGGTTCGGGTGAAGCGGAAGAGCTGATCCTCGACCTCTTCGATCTGTTCGGTGGCAAGGGTCTCGAACACGCCGGCGGCATAGCCGATCACCCGATTGCGTGATGCCATTCTCCCGAGCACACCCTCGGACTCCGAGGTGAGGGGCTGGTCAGCCGAGCGTTCAGCCAACGACCCCACTTCCGATGCAAGCCAGTGAAAGGAAAGGACCACCTCTGAAGCCGGGACCACAGTCACCGCCCTCGATACCAGACTCCGGACCTCGGGACGGACCTTGCCGCTCAAGAGGTCGTCGAGCACGGCGCGGCGGGCCGCAACCGACAGGGCGGCGTCGTTCAGCGCCAAGCTCAGCTCGTTGCTGCCTTCCACCAACGACTCCACCGCACGCAACTCGGCCGCAGTGTCGGCCAGCGCGCCCGCGTCGGCCAGCGTCTCGGTCACTGCGGCCAGGTAGCCCTGAAGGGCAGGGTTCACCCGCCACTCCCGGTGGCTGCGCCGGTGTCGGCCGCCTCAGCCGATACCGCGGCGATGGCCTCGTCGATGAGATCCTGGTGGTCCGAGGCCCGGATCTCTCGCCCGATCACCCGTTCCGCCGCGGCCAGGACGATCTCCCCGACCCGGGCCGTGATGTTCTCGATGGCGGCCTGGCGGGCCACAGCCACCTCGGCCTCAGCCGAATTCACGATGCGCTCGTACTCGACTTGGGCCTGGTGCTGGCGGGCCAAGGTCAACTGGTCGGCGGTCCGGTTGGCCTGGGCCACGATCTCGCGCGCCTGCTGCCGGGCCTTCTCGAGCTCGTTGCGGCGCTCGCTGTCGGCCCGTTCTGCGTCCGCCTTGGCCCGGTCGGCAGCCTCCATCTCGCCCCGAATCTGATCCTGGCGCTCGCTCAACATCTTGCTGAGCGGGGGCAGCACCTTCCATCCGATGACCCCGAGCACGATGAGGAACGCGATCAGCTCAAAGATGAAGGTCCCGTTGGGGACGAGGAAGTTACTGGTTGTAGGGGTTGCGGTTACGGCGGTGAGCATCGTCTGTCAGCCTCGCTTGGTCATTCGGTCGTCACCGGCGCGCCGCAGGCCACCGCCACCGGCGGTCGCCTGTCCGGCACAACGCCGGTCTGCCTCGTGCACGGGGCTACTTCTTGTACAGGGAGAAGACGAAGAGGGCGGTGAAGGCCAGGTTGATGAAGTACATGGCCTCGACCAGACCGACGGTGAGGAACATGATGGTGAACAGCCGTCCCTGTGCCTCGGGCTGACGGGCCACACCGGCAATCGTCTGGCTACCGGCCAGGCCGTCACCGATGGCAGCGCCCACGGCGCCGCCTCCCAGTGCCAAGCCGCCGCCGACCATGGCGCCGGCCAGTTTTACGGCCTCCGGCATTGTGCTTCCTGCCATTGGTGCTTCTCCTTTTGTATCGGTTTGATTGAAGAACTGTGGTCGGAACGGTAACGCCTGGCCGGGTTAGTGGACGTCGCTCATGGCGGTATCGAAGTAGAGAATGGTGAGCAGGGCGAAGATGAAGGCCTGAATGGCCCCGATGACCAGGTCGAACAGCTTCCAGACCGGGTCGAACACCAAGAACAGGACCCCCCCGACCGGGATGGACCCGAGCTTCCATTGCACCAGGAAGGCCAGCAGAGACAGCATCAGGGCACTCGAAAGCAGGTTGCCAAAGAGTCGAAGGGCCAGGGTGAGCGGCTTGGCTATCTCCTCGACCAAATTGATGAAGGCGTTGAAGGGCATCAGGATGATCGGAAACGGTTGCGTGAGGTAATGCTTGATATAGCCCTTGAATCCGCGAACCCGGATCGAGGCGACGTGGACACACACGATGACAAAGAGGGCCATGGCCAGAGGCAGGTTGATGTCGGCTGTCGGTGCCGGAAGCCATTCGTAGGTGCTCCCGAGGCCGAAGACGGCGAATATGTTGCAGATCAAGATGAACACGAAGAGGGTCACGGCCAAGGGAACGATGCGGGCCCCACGAGGACCGATGTTCGACTCCACCTGCTTCTTCACCGTGGTGATCCCCAGCTCCCACGCCAGCTGCATCTTGCCCGGTACGCCGGCGGTGGCCCCGGCCCGCACCATCAGGCCCAGCCCGATCGTCACCAGTCCGGCAGCCACGGTGCCCCATACCGTGTCCAAGTTGAGCGAGAGTCCACCGACCGTCTTCACGACGTGATCGCCCACGGAGACGTCGGCCAGCAGGTGGGAGCTCAAGAGGTTGAGGGCAGGGTTCACCGGCTCACGCACCCCCAGGGCGGTCGTCGGATCCTTCGACGACGTCGAGGACCTCAGCGTCGAGGACGCCCTCGCCGCTGTCGGTGGGAGGCCCGAGCTTCAACATCGACCGGGCCACGTTCACGAGGAGGAGCAGCTGGAAGACGGCCAGGCCGGCGAGGACCCCGAAGCCGAGGTTGAACGAGAGGAAGAGCAGGCCGATGGTGATGGCCGAGATGACCCCCATTCGGGCCAGGGTGTTCATGGCCAGCGGGCGACGCTTGTTCTCGTCCTCGCGGGCGCCCACCTTCGCCACCGAGGAGTTCACCAGGCGGAAATTGATGGTCCCGAGGGCCAAGCCGATGCACGCGCCGACACCGAGGAGGTACCGGTCGAACGAGATGGCCGCAGCCAGGGCCATGGCCCCAACGATCAGCGCGGCGGTGACCGTGCGGCGGGAGACCGAGGGGATGTCAGGCAGCGTGAACCGGGCGAACATGACTGCTATCGCCCCGCTCGGGAGGCGCGGGCTACAGGTACCGGCGTACCAGGGTGATGGTGACCAGCACCGCGGCCACCACCCCGAAGGCCAGCCCCACGAACGTCAGGATGGGCGAGGTGCCGACCAGAGCATCGATGCCGTACCCGATGCCCCCCGCCAGGACCAGGCACAACGCGCTGGCCACGCCCATGGTCAGGAAGTCGATGATGCTGGGGGCGGGATTCGGCCCCCCGGGGGGTACGCCGTGCTCCGGACGGGATGGCGCACCGTCCTCTGGATGGGAGTTCACAGATGGAGTGTTGTCCGCCATCTCTGGGCCGTGCCGCGTCGGTAGACGTAAAAAAAAGGTGCTTCAACCGAATATCCCGGAGTCACGCAGCGCGTCGGGCGCCGTCGCCAATGTTTCCAGAATAGCTAATACGGCCCCGTAACCCGGCGAGAGGGGAGAACATCACGTGCGACATCATCGCACCCGGGCCTACGTTTCGGCAAAACGGGGACGCCGGCTGCTTACCGGCCGGTCACCGAACCGGGCCGACCAGCCGGCTCGATCGCCGGGCGATCGGCGGCCGGCCCATCCGACGTCCCGTTGCCGACCGTGGCCCGGGTGAGCCGGGGAACCGGCGAGTGGCGGCGGGAGGCCTTCCGGCCAGGGCGTTTGTCCGGCGATAGGCCCCCCGCCGATGGGTCGGGTTCCTCGGGCTGGCGGCGGAGGCTGGGGTGGAACAGCGTGTAGAGGATGACCCCGAGGGCCGCGGCCCCGAAGGGAATGAAGGCGTTCACGCTCGAGACGTACAGGGGGAAGAGGATGAAGCCGGACAACAAGGCCGTCCACGCCCACAGGATGAGCACGCTGCGCCGATGGCCGTGGCCCAGGCGCAACAGCCGGTGATGGAGGTGGTTCTTGTCCGGGGTGGCGAAGCCGGTCCGATTGGCGGTGCGCCGGACGAAGGCGAACGCCATGTCGAAGAGCGGGACGCCCAGGATGAAGAAGGGGATGAACAGCGGAGCGAAGAAGAAGTATGTCTGACCGCTCCGGACCGCCCCGGACGAGCTGCCGCCGATGAGCCCGGCCGACCGGCCCCCGATGAGCATGGTCGAGGCGGCCATCAACAGCCCGAGAAGCAAGGCCCCGGCGTCCCCCATGAAGATCTTGGCCGGGTGGAAGTTGTGGGGGAGAAAGCCGATGCAGATCCCGCAGGTGATTACCGCGATCAGGGGGCCGATGTTGTCGGCCGCCAGGTTGCCCAGTCCCTGAAGGTGAAACCCGTAGACGGCGAGGGCGCCCGAGGCGATGGCCACCACCCCGGCGGCCAGGCCGTCGAGCCCGTCGATCAGGTTGACGGCATTGGTGATGCCGATGACCCACAGCGCGGTGAGGAGAGGGGTCACGTCCGGGGAGAGCACGACGAACCCGGCGAGGGGCACCTTGAACTGGAACCAGTCGACGCCCAAGAAGTACAAGATGGTGGCCGCCAGGACCTGCCCGGCCATCTTGGCCGGAGCCGACATGTCCCGGATGTCGTCGATCACCCCGACCACAAAGATCGCCGTCGCCCCCAGTATCAGCCCGAGGGGCTCTGACGATCCCTGGAACTCGGATCGCAGCTGCGGGATGAGGGCGGCGACCGAGAAGGCGACCAACAGGGCCACGAACATGGCCACGCCACCTGCCTGGGGCGTCACCCGCTGGTGCACCTTGCGGGCGTCGGGTTGGGCCACGTACCCGACCTGGGTGGCCATCCGCCGGACGGGGAAGGTGGCCAGATACGAGACGACGATGGCCACCGCGAACACGACCCCGTACCACTCGACGGGCACGCCGGCAATCATCGGAGGAACCCTCCGATCACGTCCTGGCCAGGGTCGGGTACGGCGGGAACGCCGCGCAGAGGGTACGGACCTCGTCGCGTACCGACTTCAGGGTGTCTTCGTCGTCCCGATTGGACAGGGCCCGGCCGATCAGCCCTCCTACCATCCGCATCTCGTCAGTGCCCATGCCCGCGGTGGTCTCCGCCGCCGATCCCAGCCGGAGGCCCGATGTCACGAAGGCGGACCGGGGATCGTCGGGGATCGTATTGCGGTTGCAGGTGATCCCGGCCCGGTCGAGCACCTCTTGGGCCACCTTCCCGGTCAGCTCGGGGTCGAAGGCCCGGAGGTCGACCAGCACCTGATGGTTCTCCGTCCCACCCGACACCAACCGGAACCCGGCGTCGGTCAGCGAGCCGCCCAGGGCGGCGGCGTTGGTCACGACCTGCCGGGCATAGGCGGCGAACTCCGGGCGCGCCGCTTCGGCAAAGGCCACCGCCTTGGCCGCGATGACATGCTCCAGCGGCCCCCCCTGGAGACCGGGGAACACGGCGCTGTCAATCGCCTTGGCGTGTTCCGCATCGGTGAGGATCGCACCGCCGCGGGGGCCCCGCAGCGTCTTATGGGTGGTCAAGGTCACCACATCGGCCACGCCCACCGGGGACGGATGGGCCTTCCCGGCGATGAGCCCCGCCGGATGGGCGGCGTCGAACATGAACCGCGCGCCGACGGAATCAGCGATTTCGCGGAACGGAAGGGGATCGATGATACGGGAGTACGCAGTGGACCCGGCGACGATCAGCTTGGGGCGCTCTCGTCGGGCGACGTCCGCCACCTGGTCGAAGTCGATGATCTCGCCCGGCTTGTCCGGATCCGAGCTGGCCGACGAGACGCCGTAGGAGACGAAGCGCCAGATCTTGGAGGTGATGCTGGCCGGGGACCCGTGGGTGAGATGGCCGCCGTGGTCGAGACGCATGGCCAAGATGGTGTCGCCCGGCTGGAGCAGCGCCTGGTACACGGCCAGGTTGGCGTTGGCCCCGGCGTGGGGCTGGACGTTGGCGTGCTCGGCCCCGAAGAGGGTCGTGGCCCGGTCCCGGGCCAGGCTCTCCACCTCGTCGATGACCTGGTTCCCCCCGTAGTAGCGCCGGCCCGGATAGCCCTCGGCGTACTTGTTGGTGAGGACCGAACCCGACGCGGCCAGCACCGCCGGGGAGGTGAAATTCTCCGACGCGATCAGCTGGAGTGTCGTCGACTGGCGATCCATCTCCTCGTCGAGGAGACGGGACACCTCGGGATCGGCACCGAGCCAAGCGTCGAACGGCGTTGCGGCATAGATGGGGCTCATGGGGTCGGCGTTACCTTTCTATGGGGCTGGCCGGCTGGCCTGGCCGGACCGGGCTGCCAGATTGGGCGGATGGCTGCGCCGGTGTGGCTCGGTTGGTTGGTCCCTGGGCCCGAGTGCGGCCGAGGGCCTGGGCGAGGGGTGCGGCCGGTGGGCTGGCCGTGCCGGCCTCGTAGGCGGCCTCGTAAGCGGAGATCTCATCGATCCGGCGCTGGTGGCGCCCACCGGCATATGCGGTGCCGAGAAACGTGTCCAGGGCCCCGGTGGCCACGAGCGTCCCGGTGGTCCGGCCGCCGAAACAGATCACGTTTGCGTCGTTGTGCTCCCGGGCCAGGCCGGCGGTGGTCACGTCATGGACCAGGGCGGCGCGGACCCCGTGGACCTTGTTGGCCGCGATGCTGATCCCGATCCCGGTGCCACAGACGCACAGGCCCAGATCGACCCGGCCACCGGCCACGGCCTCGCCGACGGCCTGGCCGAATGCCGGGTAGTCGACCGAGACATCGGGCGAGTTGGTGCCCAGGTCGACGACCTCGTGACCCCCGCCTACGAGATGCTTGGCCAGCCGTGCCTTCAGTTCGTAGCCGGCGTGGTCCGAGCCAACTGCGATGCGCATCCGCCCAGTCTACCGAGGGGTACCGCTGCCGCTGGGGTCTGCTCGGGCGGCGTCGTCGGGGCTCGTTGCGCGCGGAGAGTGACCGGACGGCAGCAGGAGTAGCCCCTCCCGCTACGCTCGGGCATCCATGTCGTCCGTCGATCCCCGTACACCGGTCATCGTGGGGGTGGGCCAGGTCACCAACCGGCGCGACGCCGACCCGGATGCCGATCTCGTCGGCCGTCCCGAACCCACCGAGCTCATGGTCTCCGCCGTCTTGTCCGCAGTGGAGGACTGCGACGGTCGGGGGGCCGGAGCGAGCTCCCCGGCTGGATGTGCGCTCCTCAAGCGGACGGACTCCATCCGGGCAATCCCCCCTTTCAGCTGGGATTACCGGAACCCGGCCGGGCTGGTGGCCGAACGGCTGTCCATCTCCCCACGAGAACTGGCCCTCGCCACCGTCGGCGGGAACAACCCACAGCTGGCGCTGAACCAGACCGCCCTGGCCATCGGCCGCGGCGAGCTCGACGTCGCGGTGATCGTCGGCGCCGACTGTGGGTACACGGCGGCGGCCACACGTCGGCACCCCGACCGTCCCGTCCTCGGCTGGACGGTCGAGGCCCCGGGCGGCGACCCGCCACTGACCCTCGGCACGGCCCGCCGCGGCACCACCGACGCCGAAGAAGCCAGTGGCATCGACGTGCCCGTCCATGTGTTCCCGCTGTTCGAGAACGCACTCCGGGCGGTGGCCGGTCGCTCCCTCCGCGAGCATGACGAGCGCATCAGCCGGCTGTGGGCTCGGTTCTCCCATGTGGCGGCCGGGCACCCGAACGCCTGGATCACCGAGCCGTGCAGCCCCGAGGACATCCTCACCGTCAGCCAGTCCAACCGGATGATCTCGTTCCCGTATCCCAAGCTGCTCACCGGGAACATGCAGGTCGACCAGGGAGCGGCACTGATCGTCTGCTCGGCGGCGGCAGCCGATGCGGCGGGAGTGCCCCGCGACCGGTGGGTGTTCCCACTGGCCGGCGCAGACGCAGACGACCACTGGTTCCTCTCTCATCGAGCCGACTTCCATTCCTCGCCCGCCGTCCGCCTCGGTGCCCGAGCGGCCATGGCCCAGGCGGGCACAGACATAGACGGCATTGCTCACCTCGACTTCTATGCATACTTCCCCTCGGCCGTGCAGGTCGTCGCCGACGAGCTCGGCATGGCCATCGACGAGGAGCGGCCCCTCACGCTCACCGGCGGGCTCACCTTCTTCGGTGCACCGGGCAGCGACTACGGGACCCACGCCATCGCCACCATGGTGGGAGCACTCCGGAAGGATCACGGCTCTCTGGGCATGGTCACCAACGTGGGCTTGAACATGACCAAGCACTCCATCGGGATCTACGGGACCGAGCCGTCCGAGTCCGCCCGGCCCGCTCCCCCGACCGTCCCGGAGAACACTGCAATGGAGGAGGCGTCGGGGTTCCGCTGGGTCGACCCCCAGGCGGCGGTGGACGCTCTGCCCCAGTGCTCGCCCGATGCCGATGCCGCCGGTGAGGTCACGGTGGAGACCTACACGGTGACCTACGACCGCGATGGAGCACCCGAGCGCGCCATCGTCGCCTGCCGGACACCCGAGGGGCGACGCGCCTGGGCCAATGTCACCGACACCGACCAGCTGTCCGTGCTGGTGACCGAGGAGGGATGTGGGCGGCTGGGCATGCTCCGCACCGACGGCCGGGTCGACCTGCGCTGACGTCGGGCAGATCGTGCGGGCGGGTCGACGCGGGCTCACCCGCGATCAGACTCGTGCGAGCGCGCGGTTCGGCTGAAACCGGTCAGATCCCGCCCGGCGTCGCCCTGGCCATGGCGTCAACAACCCGCGACGGGAGCAGCCCGTGCAGGGCCCAACCGATTCGAGCTTCGATCCCGACCGCCACCACCGGTCGGTCCCGGGCCACGGCGCCCACGATAGCCTCGGCCACCAGGGCGGGCGGGTGTCCCTTGGCGAAGGCCGCCTTCACCCTGTCGATCGTTTCGGTAGTGGCACGGTCGCCCTTGAACCTGGTTCGCTCGATGATCGGTGTGGCGATCACCCCCGGGCAGATGGCCGACACCCCAACGCCCATCGGGCCCCAATCGGCCCGGAGGCACCGGGACAGGGCGAGCACGGCGGCCTTGGTGGTGACATAGCCCGGCTCGGTGGCCCGAGGGGTGTAGGCGAGCCCGGACGAGAGGTTGACAACGTGCCCTCGGCCCCGTTCCACCATGGCCGGCCCGAAGGCCTGGCAGCCGTGGACCACGCCCATGAGGTTGATCCCGAGGATCCAGCCCCAGTCCTGTGGGGACGTGGACAGAAATCGCCCGGACATTCCCACGCCGGCGTTGTTGACCAGCACGTCGACCGGGCCCTGGTCCTCGGCCACGCGGGCAGCCATCGCCGTCACGGCCTCATGGTCGGCGACGTCGACCGTGTAGGGCCGGCCCGACGAGCGTCCGGCGCCGGCGGTCCCTCGGGTGCGACACGAGAGCGCGGTCTCCTCGGCACCGACGGCGTCGATATCAGCGCACACAACGGACGCACCTCGGTCGGCGAACGCCAGCGCGGTGGCCCGACCGATGCCGCTGGCCGCCCCGGTCACCACCACCGTCGCCCCCCGAAGGTCGATCCGGGGTGGCCTCACCGGCGTGAGCCCGCGGCAACGGCGGTGTTGGTGACGGCGAACGAGCCCAGCCTGTCGTAGACCACGGGTTTCGATACCCCGGACATCCGGGCCACGTCCTCCATGGAGGTTCCCTGGTAGCCGAACCCGCCAAAGAGGTCTTCGGCGACGCGAGCGACCTGGGGTATCCGGACCTCCCTCGGCACCCGGCTCCCGGTGGGCTGGACTGCCTGGTCAGGTCGCTGGACTGCCTGGTCAAGTCGCTGGACTGCCTGGTCAGGTCGCTGGACTGCCTGGTCATAGAGGTGCGTCTGTTGCACGCTTGCGATCCTACTACCAGTAGGTTACTACTAGTAACCATGGCGAGCCCGAGCGTGCTGCCGGCGGATGGCCCCGACGTGCCGCGCTTCGATGACCCGAGGGTGCCTCGCTTCGATGACCCGGGCGTGCCGCGCTTCGATGGCCGAACCGACCACCACCGCGTGGCCATTCTCGGAGCCGGATTGGCCGGGATCGGCATGGCCATCCGCCTCCGCCAACGGAGCATCGAGGACTTCGTGATCTTGGAGCGGGAGGACGATCTCGGAGGGACCTGGTATCTCAACACCTATCCGGGTTGTCAGTGCGACGTACCCTCGGTCCTCTACTCCTTCTCGTTCGCCCCCAATCCCGAATGGACCCGGTCGTTCGCACCCCAACCCGAGATCGAGGAGTACATGCGCACCTGTGCCAGCAGGTTCGACGTGAAGCGGTTCATACGCTTCGGCCATGACGTGACTGCCCTCCGGTGGGACGAGGACGGCCGCCGGTGGCGGATCGACACGGCCCGGGGCCGGCTCACCGCCGACGTGGTCGTAGTGGGCACGGGCCCCCTGAGTGAGCCGTCGCTGCCCGACATCCCGGGCATGGAAGCCTTCGAGGGAACCGTGTTTCACTCAGCCGAGTGGCGTCACGATCACAACGTCACCGGCAGACGGGTGGCCGCCATCGGGACCGGTGCATCATCAGTCCAATTCGTGCCTCACATCCAGCCCGAGGTCGAGCACCTGGATGTCTACCAACGGACAGCGCCCTGGATCGTCCCCCGCCCCGATCGGCCCTTCTCCCGCTGGGAGCGCCTGGCCTATCGGAGGTTCCCCCTGGTCCAGCGCGCCCTCCGCTCTTTCATCTACTGGGCCCGTGAGCTCATGGTGCTGGGGATGGTGAAAGACCCCCGGCTGGCCAAGCCGGGCGAGCGGGTGGCGGCGAAGCACCTCGCCCGGCAGGTGAGCGACCCCGACCTTCGTACCAAGCTGACGCCCTCGTTTCGGTTCGGGTGCAAGCGCATCCTGTTGTCCGACGACTACTACCCGGCGCTGACCCGGCCCAACGTGGAGCTGGTGACCGAGCCCATCGAGGAGGTGCGGGCCAGCTCGATCGTCACCGCCGACGGCGTGGACCATGCCGTGGACACCATCATCCTCGGCACCGGCTTCCAGGCCGCCGAGCCTCCTGTGGCCCGAATGATCTTCGGCCGGGACGGACGGACGATGAGAGAGCACTGGAGCGAAGCCGCCGAGGCTTACCTCGGGACCTCGGTTCCCGGGTTTCCCAACCTGTTCATGATCACCGGCCCCAACACCGGGCTGGGGCACACGTCGATGATCTTCATGATGGAGTCGCAGTTCAATTACATCGTGGACGCCTTGGGGAAGATGACGTCGGGCGGCATCTCGAGCGTTGACGTCAGGAGTGACGTCGTGGCCCAGTACAACAGGCGATTGCAGGCGAAGCTCGAGCGATCGGTTTGGAACTCTGGGTGTTCCAGCTGGTATCTGGACTCCCGTGGCCACAACACGACCATGTGGCCCGATTTCACCTGGCGGTTCCGGCTGCTCACCCGACGGTTCGACACCAGCCGGTACGTCACCACGTCGGGGTGAGGGCGGGCGGTGGGCCTCGGGGTGAGGGCGAGCGGTGGGCCCCGGGGTGAGGCCGGCCGCCGGCCTCGGCTCTGCGTGGGTGCGGGACGCGGCGGGGATCCGGCCCGGCTCTCTGAGCGGGTAGCGGAGGCGGCGGGGATCCGGCCCGGCTCTCTGAGCGGGTAGCGGAGGCGGCGGGGATCCGGCCCGGCTCTCTGAGCGGTGTGGGGCACCGATTAACCTGGGTAGCCGTGAGCGACACCTCTGCCACCCAACTGACGCGTGAGACCTACGAACGGCTCCAGGCCGAGCTCGAGGACCTGACCACCCGGGGACGGGTGGAGATCGCCGCGGCCATCGAATCCGCCAGGGCCCTCGGCGACCTTTCTGAAAACGGTGACTACCACGCGGCCAAGGACTCGCAAGGCAAGATGGAGTCACGGGTCCGTCAGCTTCAGGCACTGCTCAAGGACGCACAGGTCGTGGACAACGACGCGGCGACACCCGACGGGACGGTGGGCCCGGGCGCAGTCGTCACCCTTCGCTACGAGTGGGACGACGAGGATGACACCCAAGACTTCTTCGTCGGGTCGATCGAGGAGCGTCAGGGCGATCTCACGGTGGTGTCGCCCGGCTCGCCCCTCGGCCAGGCCCTGCTCGGCCGAGAAGCCTCCGATGTCGTCGAGTATGCCGCCCCGGGCGGCAAGCTGAAGGTCGAAATCGTGAAAGTAGGGAACTGACCAGATGGCTGAAACGCCCCGAACCCTGTCCGAGAAAGTCTGGGACCGTCACGTGGTCCACGTCGGCCACGACGAACCGGACATCCTCTTCATCGACATGCACCTCGTCCACGAGGTGACCTCGCCCCAGGCATTCGACGGGCTTCGCCTGGCCGGTCGGTCCGTCCATCGCCCCGACCTCACCATCGCCACGGCTGACCACAACGTGCCGACCACCGATATCGACAAGCCTGTGTCCGATCCAATCTCGGCCAAGCAGCTCGAGGTGTTGGCCGCCAACTGCAGCGAGTTCGGCATCACCTGCTACCCGATGGGGGACGCCAACCAGGGCATCGTCCACATCATCGGTCCCGAGCAGGGCCTGACCCAGCCGGGCATGACCATCGTGTGCGGCGACAGCCACACGTCGACCCACGGGGCCTTCGGCGCCCTGGCCTTTGGCATCGGCACGAGCGAAGTCGAGCACGTCCTGGCCACCCAGACGCTCCCCCAGCAACGGCCATGGACCATGGCCGTGACGGTCGACGGCGACCTCCCAGCCGGGGTCACCGCGAAGGACGTCGTGCTGGCCGTCATCGGCCGGATCGGCACCGGAGGGGGGATGGGGCACATCATCGAGTACCGGGGCTCGGCCATCCGGGGCCTCTCGATGGAGGGGCGGATGACCGTCTGCAACATGTCCATCGAGGCCGGGGCCCGCGCCGGGATGATCGCACCGGACGAGACGACTCTGGACTACATCGAGGGGCGCGACCATGCCCCGAAGGGGTCGGCATGGGACGAGGCCGTCGAGGCATGGTCGCGGCTGCCGACCGACGACGGAGCCTCCTTCGACAAGGAGGTGGCCATCGACGCCACGACCCTGTTCCCCCACGTCACCTGGGGTACGAACCCGGCCCAGGTGGCCCGCCTCGACGGGGCCGTTCCCGATCCGGACTCGTTCGACACCCCGAGCGAGCGTGAGGCGGCGGCTCGGGCCCTCGAGTACATGGGGCTGGTGGCCGGTACACCCATGCACGAGGTCCCGGTCGATACCGTGTTCATCGGGTCGTGTACCAACGGCCGGATCGAGGACCTGCGGTCGGCAGCCGACGTGCTGCGAGGCCGGCAGGTTCATCCCGGGATGCGCGCGTTGGTGGTACCTGGGTCGCACCGGGTCAAGGCCCAAGCCGAGTCCGAGGGCTTGGACACGGTATTCACGGCAGCCGGTTTCGATTGGAGGGAACCGGGATGCTCGATGTGCCTGGCCATGAACCCCGACAAGCTCGCTCCCGGCGAGCGGGCCGCCTCCACCTCCAACCGGAACTTCGAAGGTCGGCAGGGCCGCGGTGGGCGCACCCATCTGGTCTCTCCCGCCGTCGCCGCCGCCACTTCGGTGGCCGGCCACTTCGCCACTCCCGAGGAGCTCAACTGATGGAAGCCGTCCAAGTGGTCACCGGACGGGCTGTGCCCCTGGACCGATCCGACGTCGACACGGACCAGATCATCCCCTCCGACTGGCTGAAGCGGGTGGAGCGGACCGGGTTCGGCGCCGGCCTGTTCGGCGAATGGCGGGACGACCGCGATTTTGTCCTGAACCAAGAGGAGTTCGCCGGGGCCACCATCCTTGTGGCCGGCAACAACTTCGGGACCGGCTCGTCCCGGGAACACGCGGTCTGGGCCCTCCAGGACTACGGCTTTCGAGCCGTGGTCTCGCCCCGGTTCGCCGACATCTTCCGCAACAACTGCACCAAGTCGGGTCTCGTCCCCGTTCAGGTGTCTGCAAAGGTAGGGCGAGCGCTGCTCGATGCGGTCGCGGCCGATCCATCGCTGGAGATCACGGTCGACGTCAAGCGCTGCACCCTCGACGCGCCTGCTGCCGGGATCGAGACCACTTTTCCCTTGGACGAATTCACCCGAGAGCGCCTGGTCAACGGCTGGGACGACATCGGGCTGACCTTGCGCTACCTGGATGAGATCGATGCCTACGAGGCGCATCGAGCTTCCTGGCTTCCCGTCACTCGCTGAGGAATCCCCGTCACTCGCTGAGGAATTCATCGGCGGCCGTTCCGTCGGTGGGCCGTCGGGGGTCGGTGGGGCCTCGATGGGCCGTCGGGAGCTCGGTCGGAAAGACGGCTCGCACCCTGGGTAGGGTAACCATCATGGTGAAACGGCTCCTTCTCTTCCTTCTCTTCGCCGGACTGGCCGCGGTGGCGGTCTCCAAAGTGATCGGAGACCGAAAGAAGGACGCATCTAGCCTGATCCCCGGCATCGGCGGCGACACATGGCCGCCGGTTCCCTCCGCGCCAACGTCTGCGATCTGACCTCGCCGGCGCCCACCTACGACCGGATCGGAGTTGGGTACACCGTCGGTCGGCGGTCCGACCCGACATGGGCCTTGGCGATCGAAACGGCCCTGGGCAACGCGACGTCCATCATCAACGTCGGCGCAGGGACCGGTTCCTATGAACCCCCAGATCGAAATGTGGTCGCCATCGAGCCGTCAGATGTGATGCTCGGCCAGCGGGCGCCCACTGCTGCGCCAGCGATCAGGGCGGTGGCTGAGTGCCTCCCGTTCTGCGACCGGGCAGCCGGCGCCGTGCTGGCCGTCCTGACCGTCCATCACTGGCCCAATTGGCGCGCCGGCATTGATGAGCTCCGGCGGGTGGCTCCGCTCCGGGTCGTCCTCACCTACGACCCGGCATGTCATACCGAACAGTGGTTGATACGAGAGTACGTACCCGAGGTCGCTCGGCTCGAAACGGGCCGACCGTCCCTCGACCAGGTGTGTGAACGACTAGAGGCCAGCGCCGTCATCGACCTGCCGCTGTCTCGGGACTTCAGCGACGGTGTCATGGGCGCATTCTGGTGCCGACCCCACGCGTACCTCGATCCACGCGTCCGCCAGCACATGTCCGGGTTGGCTTTGCTGCCTCAGGATGTAGTGGGTCGGGCCATGCGTCGGTTGGCCGACGATCTCGAGTCTGGGTTGTGGGCCGACAATCACCAGGATCTCCTGCACGCGCCAAAGTACGACGCCGGCTTCCGGCTACTGGTGTCCCGAGACTGACGGTGTCGCCGCGGCACCGGCGGACTACACCTGAACGATCCGGGCGACCAGCGCCCGCCTCGGCGTCAAGAAGGTCCGCCAGAATGCGCTCCAGGGCAGCGAGACCTCGACCCGAATCTTGCCGTTCTTCGGGAGCTCGACTGTCAACAGGGAGCTAGACGTCCAGTCCATCCTGGCCTGGATCGAATGCGGGCCAGGCCGGACCCTTACGGTCTTGGCCTGACCGGGCCGGAGCCGTGCCACGACAACTCCATCAAGTTCAACCCTCACTCTTCGCGCCGCACCAGCCGTATCACTAGCCCGTTGCAGGATGAGTTGCGCCACCGAGTTCCCTTCGTCGCTTCCGCCCTGACACATGGTGCTCTTGCGCCTTGGTGCTCTTGCGCCTTGGTGCTCTTGGTGCTCTTGGTGCCTCAGACCCTAGGTGTCGACGTGCGAGGTATTCGTGAGTTTTCCATGGCCGATACTCCCCGCCGGTCAGTCAGATGGCGACGGCGTTCGATCCTCACGCCTACCGCCAGTATTGGCGCGTTACACCCATCTGTCAGGCTCTCCATATGGCCAAAACGGACCAGCGGAGTACCAGGAATGCGAGGAGCACCGGGCCAAAAGGCGATCGCCGTGGGCGGCGGACGGCCGGCGCTGCCGACTCGGACACCGCCCCATCGCGCACCGGCTCCACCAGCAGCACCGGGTCGCACCCCTGCTCCTCCGGTACTCCCGAGTCCCACACCGCCTCCCCCGACATGGCCGAGTCGGTTACCGAGGCCATCGGCCTGCTCGAGTCCTTCGTCTCCTCCTTCGAGCCGGGGCGCTACTCGGGTGAGGACGCCGCCCTCTTGGTCGACCGGTTCTCTCGGGGTGAGCACCTCTGTGCCACCGGGAAGGCCTTGGCGGCCAAGCGGGCGGCCGAGACCGACCTCCACACAAGAGACGGGGCCCGCTCGGCGGCCGAGTGGCTCTCCAGGAGAACCGGGGAGTCGGTCGGGTCCTCTTTTGGCTCCTTGCGGCTGGCCGACCAGATGGGGGACCACCCCGGCCTCGATGCCGCCCTCCGCACAGGCGAGCTCTCCCACTCGAGGGCCCGCCAGGTGGCCGGGGTGTTGACCCTCGACCCGGGAAGCTCCGACGAGCTGGTCGACGCGGCCACGGACAGCAACGAGTCCCACCGCCAGCTGGCCGACCGGTGCCTGCGGGCCAAGGCCAAGGCCCGATCCCACGAGGACGCCCTGGCCGCCTACCAGCGCATCCGGGATTCCCGCTTCCTGCGCCACTACACCGACGGCGACGGGGCCTTCCGCCTGGAGGGGCTCTTCACCCCCGATGCCGGGGCCAAGCTGCTCGCTGCCCTGAAGCCCACCCGCACCGTCCTCTTCGACGAGGCCCGCACGCTGGGGATCCGAGAGCGCCCCGACGCCTACGAGGCCGATGCCCTGGTCGCCCTGCTCAGCGGGGGGCGCCGGCCACCGGGCCACGGTGGGCCGGCCGGCACGGCCACGACGAACCCCGACGGCACCGGCGCCGACGAGACCGGACCGGGCAACATCGGCCCGGCGACGAGACCAAGCCGACGAGACCATGCCGCCGACACCACGACCGGGCGACCGGTCTCCCCCCACCGGCGAGCGTGCACCTCCGGGTGGACGTCGAGGCCCTCTCTCGGGGGAGCCTCGAAGGCAACGAGCGCTGCGAGATACCAGGGGTGGGCCCCGTCCCCCTCGAGACGGCCCGGTCGCTCCTGGGCGACGCCATCTTGCACCTGGTCATCACGAAGGGGACCGACATCGCCTCGGTCACCTACCTGGGCCGGACCATCACCGCCCCCCTGGCCCGGGCCCTCAGAGCCCGGGACGAGACCTGTGTCGTCCCCGGTTGTGACGTCAGAGACGGCCTCGAGATCGACCACCGGATCATCCCCGTGGTCGAGAACGGCCCGACGGCCATGTGGAATCTCTGTCGCCTGTGCTCACGGCACCACTACCTGCGCCACCACCAGGGTTTCCGGTTGGAGGGGGGCCCGGGGACCTGGCAGTGGCTCCCACCCGAGAAGCCACCGCCGAGGACAGGATCCACCGACCACCCCGACCACCCCGAGACCGACGACGCCGACCCGGCCACCGGCTCCCACCCCGCCGCGCCACCGGACCGGCTCTTCTAGCTGTCAGAGCCGGCAAGTGTAACTGTCAGAGCCGGCAAGGCCGGAGGCCGCCGCCGGGGGGGATCTCCTGCGGCCAACGCCGGCTGCCGTGAGGGCATTGCGAGCAATGTCACCTCGCAGCAGATCGATCAGGTCACGGGGCTCCAGCATCAGTTCGGCCCGACCCGCGCTGTTGGGAACGATAGGACTCAGGATTGAACGGTGTGCACGTCGCTGATACCCGGAGCGGCGCGAAGCTTGCTGAGGACATCGTCCGGCGCCAACCGATCGGTGGTCAACACCATCAAAGCAGTATGGCTGGTGGCCGATGGGCCCACCGCCATAGATGAGATGGAGACGTCAGCTTCGCCGATGATGGTTCCAACCACGCCGATCATTCCGGCTCGATCGTCATTTCGCACAACCAACATGTTGGGAGCGGGAGGGACCTCTACGGCGTGGTCATCCACCATGACCAAGCGCGGTTCGGTTCGGGGACCGGTCAGCGTCCCAGCAACGGAGTGGTCGCTGCTCCGCAACGTGATGAGATTCACGTAGTCCTGCGAGGTGACCGTGGAGGTCTCTCGCACCACCAGGCCACGCTCGGCGGCCAACTGGGGTGCGTTCACATACGACACCGGCTCCTCGGTCCCCGCGGCGAAGATCCCCTTCAAGATGGAAAGAGTGAGGATCCCGGTACCGGCGCCGGCCAGACCACCCTGGTACTCGATGTCGAGAACGTCAGGCAGTCCGTCGTTCAGGCACGAGAAAATCCGTCCGAGCTGCTCGGACAGGCCCATGAAGGGCCGCACCGTCTCGGATACGTCAGTGGCCGACACGTTGACGGCGTAAGGGACGAAGTCGCCGCTGAGGGCCAGGATGACCTGTTCCGCGATGGTCACGCCCGCCTTGTCCTGCGCCTCTTCCGTCGAGGCTCCGAGGTGAGGTGCCACGACGACCGAAGGCAGCCCGAAGAGGGGCGACTCCGTGGTCGGCTCCTTGGCGAAGACGTCGAGACCAGCTCCTTGGATCTGACCGCCCTTGATGGCCTCGGCCAAGGCATCTTCGTCGACGATGCCGCCCCGGGCGGTGTTGATGATGCGCAACCCGGGCTTGGCCTTCGCCAACAGGTCGCGGCCGAACAGGCCAATGGTGTCAGGCGTCTTGGGCAGGTGGATCGTGACGAAGTCCGCCTCGGCCACCAGCTCCTCGATGCCCATGAGCTCGACGCCCATGTGCTTCGCCCGATCAGCCGAGACATAGGGGTCGTAGGCCACCAGGTGCATCCCGAATGCCATTGCCCGCTGTGCCACCAGGGCTCCGACCCGACCCAGGCCGACCACCCCGAGGGTCTTGCCGTGCAGCTCCACGCCCGTCCACTTGGAGCGCTCCCACTTGCCTGCCACCAGGGCGGAGTGGGCCTGGGGGATGTTGCGGGCTTGGGCCAGCAGCAAGGCCATGGCCTGCTCCGCCGCGGACAGGATGTTCGACTGGGGTGCGTTGACCACCATGACACCGCGATCGGTGGCTGCGACCACATCCACATTGTCTAGGCCGATGCCCGCTCGGCCCACCACCACCAGGTCGGAACCTGCGGTGAGGACCTCCGCAGTCACTGTCGTGGCCGATCGGATGATCAGCGCGTCGGCTCCGACCACGGCGGCCAGCAGATCCTCGGGCGACAGATCGGTCTGGACATCCACCTCGTACCCGGCCTCAGCCAGCAGATCGAGGCCCCGTTGCGCCAACTTCTCGGTGACGAGCACCCTACCCATGGTGTTCCTTCCTCTCAGGCACGTCCCCCCGGCGTGCGTATAGTGACCATGCCCCCAGTTCGTGGGCCCTGCCTGAAGCGCTTGTGGACTCCTTGCCGACCGGCGCCCGGACTCGTGAACCGCCGTCTGGACTCGTGAACCGCCGTCTGGACTCGTCAACCGCCGTCTGGACTCGTGAACCGCCCGTCTGGACTCGTGAACCGGTTTCTGGACCCTGTTGACTGGCGTCGACCCTAGGGTCCTAACTCGCCTCGCCGAACAACTTCGACAGGCGAGTAACACCCTCGACCAGGTTCTCGTCGCCCAGGGCGTAGGACATCCGGAAGTAGCCTGGCGCGCCGAACGCTTCGCCCGGGACGACCGCCACTTTGGCCTCGTCGATGGCCAGCTCGGCCAGTTCGGAGCTCGAGGTGGGACGGTGACCACGGATCTCACGGCCCAAGAGGCCCTTCACCGAGGGGAAGGCGTAGAAGGCACCCTTGGGGTCAATACAAGAGACCCCGTCGATCTCGTTCAGCATCGAGTGGATGGTGCGTCGACGTCGGTCAAAGGCTTCACGCATCTGGGCCACGGCGGTCAGGTCCCCGGCGACGGCGGCCAGAGCCGCCTTCTGCGACACGTTGGCCACATTTGACGTCTCGTGGGACTGGAGATTGGTCGCGGCCGTCACGACGTCGGTCGGACCGAGGAGCCAGCCCACTCGCCAACCGGTCATGGCATAGGTCTTGGCCACGCCGTTCACGACGATGCAGCGGTCTACCAACTCGGGTACGACCACCGGCATCGAATGATGCTCGACCCCGTCATAAGTCAGATGCTCGTAGATCTCATCGGTGATCACCCAGATGTGGTGCTCGACAGCCCAGCGACCGATGGCCTCGATCTCCTGGCGTGGGTACACCGATCCGGTCGGGTTCGACGGCGAGACAAAAAGGAGCACTTTCGTCTTGTCCGTTCTGGCCGCCTCGAGTTGGGCGACGGATACCCTGAACTCGCTGGACTCGTCGGTGGGGATGACCACGGGAACCCCTCCAGCCAGGGCTATCGACTCCGGATAGGTGGTCCAGTAGGGGGCGGGAAGCAGGACCTCATCACCCGGATCGCACAGTACGGCGAAGGCGTTGGCGATCGCCTGCTTGCCGCCGTTGGTCACCAGGATCTGGGACGGTGTGACTTCAAAGCCGGAATCGCGCCGGGTCTTCTCCACCAGGGCCTCGCGCAGGGCCGGAATTCCGCCGGTTGGCGTGTACTTGTGGGACTTGGGGTCCCGGCAGGCGACCACGGCCGCTTCCACGATGTGCTCAGGGGTGGGGAAGTCGGGCTCTCCTGCCCCGAAGCCGATCACGTTCTCACCCAGGGCCTGAAGTGCCTTCGCCTTGGCATCCACGGCCAGCGTGGCCGAAGGAGAAACGGCGGCAATTCTCACCGAGATTCGGCGCTCCGGAGAGGGGCCGCTCGGGCCGGTTTCGGTCTGCAATGCCATAGGTGCCATGATCGCATACGTGACCGATACCCCCGACATCACGATCCCCGACAACCTGCGACCCACCGACGGCCGCTTTGGAGCTGGACCCTCGAAGGTCCGCCAGGGAGCCGTTTCCGCCCTGGCCGAAGCGGCTCCCCACTACCTCGGGACCAGCCACCGCCAAAAGCCGGTGAAATCGGTGGTGGGCAGCCTGCGAGCGGGCCTCCGCGAGCTGTTCTCGCTCCCTGACGGCTACGAAGTGGTCCTGGGCAATGGAGGCACGACGTGCTTCTGGGATGCAGCCACGTTCGGGCTCATCGAGCAGAAGAGCCAGCACCTGAGTTTCGGCGAGTTCTCGTCCAAGTTCGCCGCCGCGGCGGCCGCCGCCCCTCACCTGGCCGATCCCGAGGTCATCAAGTCGGACGTCGGCACCCACCCGACCACCGTGGCCAGGAGCGACGTGGACCTCTATGCCCTGACCCAGAATGAGACGTCCACCGGGGTCATGATGCCCATCGCCCGGCCGAAGGGTGCCTCAGCGCCGGCTGATGGCGGCGGACTGGTCGCCGTCGATGCCACCTCGGGCGCCGGGGGTCTGCCGGTCGATCCGGCCGAGTTCGATGCTTACTACTTCGCCCCTCAGAAGTGCTTCGGCTCGGACGGAGGCCTCTGGCTGGCCCTCCTCTCTCCCGCCGCGATCGATCGGATCGCCCGGATCAGCGTGTCAGGCCGGTGGATCCCCTCCTCGCTGGACCTGACCACGGCAGTGGACAACTCCCGCCTCGATCAGACCTACAACACGCCGGCGTTGGCCACCCTGTTCCTCCTGGACAACCAAGTCCAGTGGTTCAACGACAACGGGGGACTGAAGTTCGCCACCGGCCGGAGCGACCGGTCAGCCGAGATCCTCTACACCTGGGCCGACAGCTCGGACTTTGCTCGGCCCTTCGTCGAACGGGAGGAGGACCGGAGCCACGTGATCGGGACCATCGACCTAGCCGATTCGATCGACGCAGCAACGGTGGCTGCTGTGCTCCGGGCCAACGGCATCGTCGACACCGAGCCGTACCGCAAGCTGGGACGCAATCAGCTCCGCGTCGCCATGTTCCCCGGCGTGGACCCACAGGACGTGGCCTCGCTGTGTGCCTGCATCAACTACGTGGTCGGGGCGTTGGCCTGAGCGATTCGGGCCTTACGCGGTCAGACCCAGGACGCGGTCAGACCGGCAGACCGAGGGCGGGATTAGACCGGCAGACCGAGGACGGGATCAAGCCGCCGGGCCGACCGCCCCAGCCAGACCAGGTGAGCGCGTCAGACGACCGCGGCAGCGGACCGACCACTCAGGCCAAGGGGCCGCAGATCAGCCTCCGGACACGTCCTGGATCCGCTGCTTCCCGGCGCTGATGAACGGCATCATGTCCCGCAACTCGGCGCCCACCTTCTCGATGGGGTGATCGAACCCGGCCTGGCGGAGCTTGGTGTAGTTCGGCAACCCGTTCTTGTTCTCGGCCACCCACTCCTTGGCGAACGAACCATCTTGGATCTCTGACAGGATCCGCCCCATCTCGTCGCGAACCGCCTGGTTGATCACCCGAGGGCCCCTAGTCAGGTCGCCGTACTCGGCCGTGCTGGAGATGGAGAAGCGCATGCCGCTGATCCCCTGCTCGTACATGAGATCGACGATGAGCTTCAGTTCGTGCAGGCACTCGAAGTAGGCGGACTCGGGCTGGTAACCGGCACCGACCAGGGTCTCGTACCCGGCCTGGACCAGCGCGGTCAGCCCACCACAGAGCACGACCTGCTCTCCGAACAGGTCGGTCTCGGTCTCTTCGGCGAACGTCGTGTCGAGAACGCCGGCCCGGGTGGCGCCGATCCCATGGGCGTACGACAAAGCCAGTGCATGGGCCTTGCCCGAGGGGTCGGCCTCGACGGCAACCAGTGAGGGCACGCCACCGCCCTCGGTGTATGTCCGCCGTACCAGGTGGCCGGGCCCCTTGGGGGCGACCATGGCCACATCGACGCCCTCGGGCGCAGTGATCAGCCCGAACCGGATGTTGAAGCCGTGGGCGAAGAAGATGGCATCGCCGGCCTTCAGGTTGGGGGCAATCGACTCCTCGTAGACGTCTGCCTGCTCGGTATCGGGCAGCAGGATCATGATCACATCGGCCTCAGCCGCGGCCTGGTCGATCGGGAGCACGCGGAGGCCGGCCTCTTCGGCCTTCTGCGTTGATCCTGAGCCTTCCCGCAGCCCGACGCGCACATCGACGCCCGACTCCGACAGGTTGAGGGCGTGGGCGTGGCCTTGGGAGCCGTAGCCGATGATCGCCACCTTGCGCCCTCCGATGAGGCTTGGATCGGCGTCCTTCTCGTAGTACAGCGTGGCCATCGTGCTCAACCTGCCTTCTCTGTGTGGTCGGGTCCTGTGCGGTTGGAATCTGTGCGGTTGGAATCTGTGTGGTTGGAACCTGATGTGGTTGGAACCTGAGTGGTTGGAACCTGTGTGGTGGGATGCTGCCAGACCGAGGGCGCGGCCACCGACCGTCGACGTCGACCGGCCCTCCGAACGATCGAGCATAGGCAATGCCACGCGACCGGTTCGCTGAAGCTCGACGATTCCGTACACCCGGATCAGCTCCTCGAAGTCGTCGACCTTGGACGGGGCCCCGGCCATCATGATCGTCAGCCGGTCGAACCCGACATCTACGATCTTTCCCTCGAACACCCCGACCAGCTGGATGACCTGGCCCCGGGTCTCGGTGTCGACCTCCACCGTGGCCAAGAGGAGCTCCCGCTCACGGGAGAAGGCCGGGTCGAGTTCGGTGATGGCCACGACCGGGATCAGCTTGTCGAGTTGCTTGACGATCTGCTCCAGCGGAGCCGACTCGACATCGACCACGATGGTGATCCGGCTGAGGCGCTCGTCGTCGGACGGGGCAACGGCCAGGCTGAAGATGTTGTAGCCGCGGCGGGAGAACAGGCCGGCCACTCGGGCCAGCACGCCCGCCTTGTTCTCGACCAGCACCGACAAGATGTGGTGCCTTCTGTCGACTCCGTACGCGGACATCAGCGTCCCCCCTGGCCGTGTGCCGGGTCCACCACGATCTCGTCGTTAGAAGCCCCAGCCGCCACCATGGGGTACACCTTCTCGAAGGCGTCCGTCCGGAAATCGATCACCACCGGGCGGTCGTCGATGTCGTTCGCCTTGTCGATGGCCGGTCCAACCTCCCCCGGCGCCTCGACCCGCAGCCCGACACAGCCCATGGATTCGGCCCAGCCGACGTAGTCGGGAAGGTCGGGCGACAGGTACACCTCCGAGTACCGCTCTTCGTAGAACATCTCCTGCCACTGGCGCACCATGCCCAGATAGGCGTTGTTGAGGATGGCGATCTTGACCGGGATACGTTCCGACGAGGCCGTGACCAACTCCTGGGCGGTCATTTGGAAGCAACCGTCGCCGTCCACAGCCCACACCATCCTGTCCGGTCGGCCGACCTTGGCCCCGATGGCGGCGGGCACCGCGAAGCCCATAGTGCCAAGGCCACCCGAGTTGACCCAGGTATATGGGTAGTCGAACTGCCACCACTGGGAGGCAAACATCTGGTGCTGGCCGACTCCGGAGGCCACGATGGCGTCGTCCGGCGTGGCATCGCGCAACTGCTCGAGGACGAACTGCGGCTTGAGCGCCGTCTGGCTCGGATTGCGGTCATAGCCCAGCGGGAACTGGTGCTGCCACGCGCTGACCTGAGCCCGCCATGGCGCCAGCCGCTCCCGGGGGAACCTGGCCGCCGGCGAACCGGGCACCGACTCGGCTCCCGCCGGTGCGTCCGAGGGAGAGCCCCCAGAGCGCCCGCCGGTGGCATCGGAATGGGGCAGCCCGAGATCAGCCAGAGCGACGAGGAACTCCTCGATGACCAAACGGCAATCGCCGGCGATGGCCACATCGGCCCGACGCACCTTGTTGTGCTCGGCAGGATCAATGTCCACGTGGATCACCTTCGCCTCGGGGGCAAAGGCACTGACCTTGCCGGTGACCCGGTCGTCGAACCGGCTGCCCAGGGCGACCAGCAGGTCCGAACGCTGCATCGAGGTCACCGCCGTGTAGTTGCCGTGCATGCCCGGCATGCCCAGGCAAAGGGGGTGGGAATCGGGGAAAGCGCCTCGAGCCATCAGCGTGGTCACCACCGGGATACCGGTCCGCTCGGCCAGCTCGCGCAGTGCCCCGGCCGCCCGGGCCTTGAGAACGCCACCGCCAACGTAGAGGACCGGGCGCTCGGCCGCCAACAACAGCTCGGCCGCTTCGCGGACCAGCGCCGGGTCGCCCACCGTCACCGGGTGGTAGCCGGGAAGGTCGAGATCGGAGAGCTCGGGCCAGTACCACTTCATGGTGGCGTTGGAGATGTCCTTGGGCATGTCGATCAGGACCGGCCCCGGTCGTCCCGTGGTAGCGACATAAAATGCCTCGGCCACCACCCGGGGGATGTCGGCCGGGTCGGTAATCAACCAATTGTGCTTTGTCACCCCCATGGTGATGCCGGTGATGTCGCTCTCCTGGAAGGCGTCGGTGCCGATGGCCGCGGTGGCCACCTGACCGGAGATCACCACCAGTGGCGTCGAGTCCATATAGGCGTTGGCCAGCGGCGTGACGACGTTGGTGGCCCCCGGGCCACTGGTGACCATGGCCACCCCCGGACGCCCTGTCACCTGGGCATAGCCCTCGGCCATGTGCCCCGCACCTTGTTCGTGCCGGACCAGAATGTGCCGGATCGAGGAGTCGAGGATGGGATCGTAGACGGGAAGGATGGCGCCACCGGGAAGGCCGAACATGACCTCTACGCGCTGCATCTCCAAGCTCTTGATGAGGGCCTGGGCTCCGGTCAGTTCCATCGGGGTTCTCCCTTGTCGATGTGTGGTTGGGGGTTTGGACGAGATTCGGGACAAAAAAATCGACCTCCCATCTGGGAGGTCGGCAGGCGCATACGGCGATGACAGCGTCGTATGCGCTACGAAACGAGTACCAAGGTGATCTGGGCGGCGGGGGTGCTCGAATACACAGTGCATATTGTGGCACGTCACCGTCCCGCACGACAAGCGAGCTCCGATCGATGGCCGCCTGGGCTAGGGGGACTGGGACGGGCAGCCCACGAAGTCGGGGTCGCAGAGCCGCCTCGGCCGGATTCCTACGGCACGCGATCCCTATGGTGTCCGCCAGTGCCGGACCTCATGGCCATCGCCGACCACGCGGAAGAACCCGACCTCGTCGATGTCCACCGCGAACAGGTGGTAATCGCCTTCTGGCTGCCATCCGATCCGGGCCTGCAGGGCGGCACCGTAGCGCTCGCGCTCGCGGGGGTCCACAATATCGACAGCTCGCCCGTAGATCTTGACGTCTCCTTCCGAGCCGCCCTTGTCGGTCACGGAGCTGTGCACCACGCACCGCGAGTCCCGGAGAAGGTCGAGCGCCTTCTTGGACTGCCACATCATCCCCAAGTAGAGCGAGCCGTCTGTGATCAGCGGCTCGACCGGACTGATGCGGGGCCAGCCGTTCTTCCTCAGGGTCCCCACCAGAACAAGACCGACCCCGTCCACACGCTCCTCGCACCGCGCCGCGAAGGCAGGGTCGGCAGCTCGAAACTCGTCCCAGGTGGCCATGTGCTCCCTCCCGACGGTGCGGCTCGGTGCCCGTGGCTCGGTGCCCGAGGCTCGGTGCCCGTGGCTCGGTGCCCGTGGCTCGGTGCCCGTGGCTCGGTGCCCGTGGCTCGGTGCCCGTGGCTCGGTGCGGGCGGATCGGGCCCATGGCCTGTGCCCACGACTCGCGCCTACGGCTCGGTGATCGCCCCCCGCTCGGCTCCGGTGACCAACCGGGCGTACTTGGCCAGTACGCCCGTGGTGTAGCGAGGCTCGGGGTGCTTCAAGGAGGCCCGGCGCCGCTCCAGCTCGTCTGCTGCCACTTGCAGGTTGATGGAGTGATCGTTGACATCGACCACGATCCGGTCGCCGTCGGCCACCAGGGCGATGGGCCCGCCGTCGACTGCCTCGGGAGCGACGTGGCCGATGCAGAACCCATGGGTGCCGCCGGAGAACCGGCCGTCGGTGACCAGCGCGCAGTCGCCGCCTCGACCCACGCCCTTCATGGCACCGGTGATGGCCAGCATCTCTCTCATGCCCGGGCCGCCCTTGGGGCCCTCGTAGCGGATCACGACGACGGTCCCAGGCTCGATGGACCCCGACAGGATGGCGTCCATCGCTTTGTCCTCGCCGTCGAACACGCGGGCCGGGCCGTCGAAGGTCAGGTTGTCGATCCCGGCCACCTTCACCACGGACCCCCTCGGGGCCAGGGACCCCGTCAGGATGGCAATGCCCCCCTGGGCGTGGATCGGAGCGGTGATCGGGTGGACCACGTCGCCATCGGGAGCCGGCGGGTCGAGCGCGGCGAGGTTCTCCGCCATCGTCTTCCCGGTCACCGTCATGCAGTCGCCGTGGAGCAGGCCGGCGCTAAGCAGCTCTTGCATAACCACCTGCACGCCGCCGATCCGGTCGATGTCGCTCATGTGGTACTTCCCGTGGGGCTTCGTGTCGGCCAGGTGCGGCACGCGGGCGGCCACCTTGTTGAAGTCGTCGAGCTCCAGCTCCACTCGGGCTTCGTTGGCGATGGCCAAGAGGTGCAGTACGGCGTTGGTGGATCCGCCCAGGGCCATGGTCACCGCAATGGCGTTCTCGAATGCCTCTTTGGTCAGGATGTGTCGGGGCCTGATGCCGTTGGCCAACAGGTCGACCACGGCGAGGCCGGAGGAAAAAGCCGAGTCGTCCCGACGCCGGTCGACCGCCGGAGCGGTGGAGCTGCCCGGCAGCGACATGCCCAGGGCCTCGGCGACCGACGCCATGGTGTTGGCCGTGAACATGCCGGCGCAGGAGCCCTCGGTGGGGCACGCATTGTGCTCGATGAGGCTCAGCTCTTCATCGCTCAACGCATCGACGGCGTGGGCACCGACAGCCTCGAAGACACTGGTGATGTCCAGCGCCCTGTCGCCGGCCCGCCCAGGCAGGATCGAACCGCCGTAGAGGAACACGGTAGGAAGATTGAGGCGGGCGGCAGCCATGAGCATCCCGGGGAGCGACTTGTCGCACCCGGCCAGGGTCACCATCCCGTCGAACCGCTCGGCGTGCATCACCGTCTCGACCGAGTCGGCGATCACCTCGCGACTGACCAGCGAGGCGCGCATCCCTTCATGGCCCATGGAGATGCCGTCGGACACGGCGATGGTCACGAATTCGAGGGGGAAGCCGCCGGCATGGCGCACCCCGTCCTTGGCTCGCTTGGCCAGGCGGTCGAGGGGCAGGTTGCATGGGGTCACCTCGTTCCATGACGACGCCACCCCGATCTGCGGCTTGTCCCAGTCGTCGTCGGTCATGCCTACGGCTCGAAGCATGGCCCGTGCTGGTGCCCGGGTGGGTCCCTCGGTCACCTCGCGGCTGCGAGGCTTCGGTCCCTCCAGAGGCTGCTCTGCCGGATCGATGGGTGCCTGATTGCTCATGGTCAGCATCGTAGGACGTGCAGACGCAGTGCGAAGGATCGACCACCCAGCGGATTCCCCGCCAGCTCTCTCCGGCTGTGATTGCCCGCCAGCTCTCTCCGGCTGTGATTGCCCGCCAGCTCTCTCTCCGGCTGTGATTGCCCGCCAGCTCTCTCCGGCTGTGATTGCCTGCCAGCTCTCTCTCCGGCTGTCCTGCCCGGGTGGTCTCTCCGCTTGTCGAGCCCACGCAATCCGACCCCGGCTGCCTTGCCCGGGCAGAACGACCCCCGGCTGTACCGTGAGGGCATGCAAGAGGAGATCGACGCGGCCGTGCGACGGGGAGACCTGGTCCTCGCCGACGCCGCCGTGGAGACCCGGGTCATGTTCGACGACACCGTGCCCATGGACCCTGTGCTCGGATCGGCGTCCCTGCTGGACACCCCATCGGGCCGGGCTGCACTATCCGATATCTTCGGGGGTTACATCGACGACGCTCGATCCTGTGGCGCCCCGGCCATCGTGGGGACCCCCACCTTTCGAGCCAGCAAGCACTGGATACAGCCCGCCTCCGGCCACCAGGTGGGCGAGCTCAATCAGCTGGCCGTCAAATTCCAGCAAGGTGTCCGGGACCGTTTACCAGAGGAGAACCAACCGGTGACCCAACCGGTTTGGATTGCCGGCGTGCTCGGGCCTGCCGGTGACGCCTATCAGCCCGACCAGGCCCCCGATACGACCACCGCCCGTGCCTACCACCGTCCACAGGCCCAGGCGCTGGCCGATGCCGGTGCCGACTTCTTGTATGCGGCGACGTTCTGCTCGGTGGACGAGTCCATCGGCGTGGCCCAGGCCATGGCCGAGACCGGGTCCACCGTCGTCGTCTCCTTCGTCCTCGGAGCCGATGCTCGGGTGCTCGACGGCACGCCGCTCGATGTGGCCATCCGACGCGTCGACGATGTGTCCGCGCCCAACTGGTTCGCCTTGTCCTGCATCCATCCCGAGGTCGCCCAGCGGGCGGTCGACGGCCTCGGGCCCGAGCTTGGGCGGCTGCGGGAGGTGAAGGCCAATGCCTCGGCGCTCAGCCCCGACCGATTGGTGACGCTCGATCACGTCGACACCGGGGATCCCCACGCGTGGGCCATGTCCATGGCCAGGCTCGGGCGAGAGGCCGGCATCCCGGTCCTGGGCGGGTGCTGCGGGACCGACAGACGGCACCTCCGGGCCCTCGGCGCCCTCTTGACCTCGTGATCACCGACCCGCTCCCGCGCCGCTCGGGCCGCTCGAGCCGCTCAGGCCTCCGGGGCCAATCCGGCGAACAGCATGGAGACCGACTCGTAGAGCTCGGCGTCTTCGACGGGGCTCGACCCGATCATCAGGGCGACATGGCAGCCGAGACGGCGGGCATGGCCCCGGTACCTCTGGAGGGCCGCTACGGGGCGACATGGCGAAACTTCACAGTCTGGTTCGGGCCCAACATGGAGCTCTCCGGCGTGTTCACCGGAACGCTGGTGTTCACCTTGGGCCTGGGCTTCTGGCCCGGCCTGGCCGCCATGCTCATCGGGGTTGCGCTCGGCGCCCTCCCGGTCGCGCTGCTCTCCCTGTGGGGGCCCAGGACAGGGATGGCCCAGCTGCCTCTGGCTCGTCTCCCCTTCGGCCGCTCGATCGCCCTCCCGGCCCTCGTCCAGTGGTTCTCCGCCATCGCATGGGACGCGCTGGTCGGCCTCTTCGGCGGGGAAGCCGCTCAGATCCTGTTCCACGTCCCCTTTTTCGTCGGCGTCCTCATCGTGTTGGCCCTCGAAGGAGCCATCGGTGTCCTGGGCTACGAGTTCATCCATCAGCTCATGGCCTGGGGGTCGGCGATCCTGGTCGTCCTGTTCGCCATTCTCACCGTCAAGATCATCCAGCATGGCAACATTCCCATGCAGTCGAGCGTGCACGGCACGGCCGCAATAGGGACCTTCGTTTTGGTCTCGACGATCACCTTCTCCGGTAGCTTCAGCTGGGCCAGCTACGCGGCGGACTACAGCAGGTACATGAAACCAAAGGCTTCTCGCCCCGGGATCTTCTGGGCCACGTTCGGTGGCCTGTTCACGTCCTTGGCCTGGATGTACACGATCGGCCTGGCCGGCGCCAAGTCGCTCAGCAACCAGACGGCGTCCGGCGTGCAAAGCCTCATGGGTGGCGGCTTCCTCGGCGTGTTGGCCCTCGTGGCCATCATCTTCGGCTCGGTCACCGGGACGGCCATGAACGACTACTCGGGCTCCCTGGCCGTACAAGCGGGCGGCGTGAGGATCAAGCGCCCGTACTCGGCCGCGTTCGGGACCGTACTGGTCTTCTTCCTGGTGCTGTGGATTCACGGGGGTGAGACGGCGACCAAGTTCCAGAACGTGCTCCTCCTCACCGCCTATTGGATCGCGCCGTTCCTAGCCGTGGTCCTCATCGACTGGTACCGCCGGGGCCAGGCGGTGACTCGTGATCGGCTACTCGAGGCGCTGGACTTCCGGCGCCTGAGGTCCGGGTGGCCTGCTCTGGTTGCACTGCTGGTCGGCTTTGTTGCCATGGTGCCCTTCATGAACACCGGACTCATCGAAGGGCCGGCGGCCAAGGCCTTGGCCGGGGCCGACATCTCGTTCTACGTGGGCTTCGTGGTCGCGGCCGCGCTCTACCTCCCGTTGCGCAACATGGAGGAGCGTCGAACCGTCGACGTGTCCGGCCCGCTGGTCAAGGCCGGCGCCGCATCCTGAACCACGGCACGGCCGGCGCCGCATCCTGAACCACGACACGGCCGGCGCCGCATCCTGAACCACGGCACGGCCGGCGCCCGCAGTTGGACAGCCTCTGGCCCGTGGTGGAGGCCAGCCTCCGCAGAAGGACGCAGTCTGCCCGGTGACGGAGGACGACCCTGAGCCCGTCCGGCGCCCTGTGAGTCCTGGTCACACTGACCCCTCGCGTTCAGGCTGACGGGGCCGGTAGCTGCCGGACCAAGCCATAGCCGCCCGCTCCGTTCATCGACACGATCCAGATGGGTTGGTCGACGTCATGATCGGCGGTGAAATGGAATGACCCCAGCGGCGTAGTCATCCGGACACCGGCCAGGGAATTCTTCAAGGCCAGCCGGTCATCGGCGGTGGCCGAGAATTGCAGCGGGGCCGAGCGGGCCGCTTTAGCCAGAAGTTGCACGCCGGTGTAGGCCAGCGCGGCGAACTGATCAGGGTAGGCCCCATAGCGCCCCTTGTAGGCAGCGACAAATGCCCGGTTGACCGCGGACGAGTTACCCAGATACCAGGCGGCCCCACTTCGGGCCCCCCTCCCAGAGGGCCCGGCCGTGGCCGCCGTCGTCGGGCTGTTGAAGGCATTTCCCCCCAGGATCTGCCCGCGGAAGCCTTGACTCCGGAACTCTTTGATCAGGGCGCCAGCCACTGTGGCCGAGGAGGCGGTAATGGCCACCACGTTCGGGCGGGAGGCCAGAGCCGACTGAACCGGGCTGCTCAGAGCCGTCGGATCAGGCACGGCTATCGAGGACACCTGGCCGACCCCCCTGGCCGTGAACGCCCTGGTCATGATCTGGGCCGTGCTGACTCCGAATGGATCGGCAGCTGGATAGATGACTGCGGCCGATTGAGAATGGGAGTACTTCAGGTAGTAGCCCACGTTTGCTGGGACCGACACCGCGTCCCCCAGCGAGTCCCGGAAAACCCACGCGCACAGGTAGGAGCACGAGCCGACGATGCCGGGCCCTGTGTTGCTCACGGCCAAGACCGTGGTGCCCAGGCTGTCGGCCACCGGGTCGGCGGCCGCGGCCGAGTTCGAGAAGGTCGGGCCGAGCACCGCGAGCACGTTCTGGGATGCAATCAGCGAACTCATGACCGCCGCTGACTGCGCCGGTTGCGAGTCGTCGTTCTCGATCACCAGGTGAACGGTGGCGCCCTTGATCCCACCAGCCGCGTTGATCTGGCGCACGGCCAACTGCGCCCCCTTGACCTGTTGGGGTCCGTAGGCAACGCCCGCGCCAGTGGTCGAGAAGACGGCGCCAAAGGTGATCACCTTGTCGGCCCAGGGCTGCCGGGCCGCGCCAGTCGTGGCCGCGCTGGCCGTCGCGCTCACACCGACAGCCAACAAGAGGGCCATGAGCCCAGGCAGGAGGGCACGCCGGATTGGCTGCGGCCTGAGCATCCGGGCATGCTCGCGGAACTGCACACCTAGAGCAAATGCGTGATGTTGCCGGCAAGCACTATGGCCTCCGGGCCCTTCCACCGCGGGTGGCGGAGCCGGAGGAGCCGGAGGCGGAGGTGGCGGAGCCGGAGGAGCCGGAGGCGGAGGTGGCGGAGCCGGAGGAGCCGGAGGCGGAGGAGCCGGAGGAGCCGGAGGCGGAGGTGGCGGAGCCGGAGGAGCCGGAGGCGGAGGTGGCGGAGCCGGAGGAGCCGGAGGCGGAGGTGGCGGAGCCGGAGGAGCCGGAGGCGGTGGAGTCGGACGCGGTGGCGTCTGCCGGTGGCGGAAGCATGCGCTCGCCGATCTTTGTCATCGGTGGGCCCGGTCGGTACCGAGCCAGACGACCGTACACCGGTCGGGCAGGACGGATGCCGTCAAAGGTCCTTCAGCTGCTAAATCGGTACGGTACTCCCGTGGAACGAGGACGGAGGGACCAAGGGACGAGCTCGACCCAGGCTGCGCCGACCGCCGCGGCGCCCCCGGCGGCGGCGCGGATCGCTCCATCAGACACGGCTGCTGTTGTCGTGGAAGGACTGGTGAAGCGTTACCCCAAGAGCCAGGTAGCAGCGGTGGACAACTTGAGCTTCTCCGTCGAGCGGGGGGAGGTGTTCGGACTGCTCGGGCCGAACGGAGCCGGGAAGACAACGACGATCGGCGTCCTCACGACCCGGGTCATGCCGACGGGAGGTCACGCCTATGTCGCAGGGATCGACGTCGTACGCGACCCCGTACGTGCCCGAGGATCTCTGGCCGTGGTGCCCCAGCGCAACAACCTCGACCGATCGCTCACCATCCGGCAGAACCTGCTCTTCCACGCCAACTATCACGGCGTCTCGCAGCGGGTCCGGGACCAGCGGGCGACAGAACTCCTCGAACAATTCGGCCTGGCCGATCGATCCGGCGAGAAGGTCGAGATGTTCTCGGGAGGACAGACCCAACGGATCATGATCGCCCGAGCGCTCATGCACTCCCCCAAGGTGTTGTTCCTCGACGAGCCATCCACCGGGTTGGATCCGGCGGCCCGCCTGTTCGTCTGGGACCGGGTCCGAGAATTGCAAGAGCGCAACGTGACCGTTGTCCTCACCACACATGACATGGACGAAGCCAGCCAGCTCTCCGACCGGGTGGGCATCATGGATCACGGTCGTCTCTTGGCCCTCGACACTCCCGAGGCACTGACCCGGAGCCTCCCGGGCAGCTCCACGCTCGACGTCGCCGCCGCTGGAGTCCCGTCCGAGTCCGCCGCCGAGCTGCTCGTGGCGCTAGCCAAGCTCGAGGGAGTCGAGCGTGCCGACCCGGTTGACGACAGTGCAAACGCTACACAGACCGGGGCACAATCTGAGACGCGGCCCAATCACAACGGTGGGCGACCGCGGGCGCGCCCAGATGGTGCGGTTGGCGCCGGTCCCGGCCTGTTCTCCGCACCCGAGATCCGGGTCCGGCTGTACGTGACCGGCGACGCCGCATCCATGGTCGCTCCTGTCGCCCGGTTGCTGAGCGGGCGACAGGCGACTCTCACCGACGTCCGATTGGGCAGCCCGAGCCTCGAGGATGTCTTCATCCACCTCACCGGGAGGTCCCTCCGTTGACCGCAACCCCTCCGGCTGCTGCCAACATCCCCGACACCGGTCGGTCGGCAGACCCCGCCGTCGGCGCGGGCACCGACCCCATGCCGACGGTTCGCCCGGGGCGGGCGTTCCTCGCCGTGCTGGGCCGCGACCTCTTCGTCACCGGCCGCGAGCTCCCGATCTTCCTGGCCCAGGTCATCCTCCAGCCGTTCTTCTTCCTCTTCGTGTTCGGCCGCGTGCTTACCGACCTCGGGTACACGACGAACGGCTACTCCCAGCTCCTCTTCCCGGGCATCGTCGCACTCACGGCCTTTCTGACCAGCCTGCAGACCACGGCGCTCCCGCTGGTGTTCGACTTCTCCTACACCAAAGAGATCGAGGATCGTCTGTTGGCCCCCATGCCGGTGTCCTGGGTGGCGCTCGAGAAGCTGGTCTTTGCCAGCATCCGATCGCTGATTGCCTCGTTGATGATGTTCCCGATCGGCATCCTGGTGCTCGGCTCGATCCCGTGGCGGCCAGCGGGGGTACCCCTCCTCATCGTGGTCCTGTTGCTCGGGACCCTGGTCGGAGCAACCCTGGGGCTCACGTTGGGCACCCTGGTCGAGGCGAACCGGATCAACATCGTCTTCGCACTCGTGCTCACACCGATCCTCTTCACCGGGTGCAGCCAGTATCCCTGGCCCTCCTTGTACAAGCTCGAGTGGTTCCAGTGGCTGACCACGATCAACCCGTTGACCTACGTCAGCGAGGGCATGCGAGCTGCGCTCGTCCCGCAGGTTCCCCACATCCGGACCTGGATCTGCCTCCTCATGCTCGTCGTCTCCCTGGCTGTCTTCGGCACCATCGGCGTCAAGGGCTTCCTTCGCCGCGCCATCGACTAAACCGGCCGGACCGCCAATGCCTGACCGGGAGCCAAGCGGGCCGAACTGGCCCAAACAGCTGGGAGCCAGCCGGCCCAGACCGCCCGGTTGTGCCGATCTCGATCGCACCCGGCGGGCCATAACTCCAGCGTAAGGGGCTCGTCTGGCGCGTCGGCGCCGACGCGGGAAGCATAGGGGCGTGATTCGAGACCGATTGGCCCGTGGCCGGGACGGATTGTGGAAGCGACTTCTCAAGGTGGGGTTCATCCGCCGGTGGTACGCCCGGCGGCTGCTGAAGTACATCCAGAAGTCGAAGGACAAGCACCGTCCGCTTCCCGATCACCTCGTCCAGGTCGATGCCATCACCCGCCGCCTGCCCAAGCCGCAGCGGGCCAAGAAACTGGAGGAGTTGCTCGTCCCTCAAGACGAAGAGGAGATGGGACGGGAATTCCGCCGGGCTGCTGAGCGGCAGAACCGGTCCAAGGGCCATGGTGGACCGGGCAAGCGCCCGGGCATGCCACCCCAGCAGGTGGTGCGCCGGCAGCCGAAGGGCCGGCGGTAGCCGAAGGGTGCGCCGGGCAGCCAAGGGGCCGGCGGTCAGGAACCCGACAGCGGCGGATTTGGGAAAATGACGCCGCGATTCAGGATCCCCAACGGGTCGAGCGCGCCCTTGACGGCGCGCATGGTCTCTATCTCCTCGGCAGAGCGAGCCAGGGTCAGCCAACGGGCCTTGGCTCTTCCCATGCCGTGCTCGGACCCGATGCTCCCACCCAGGCTCGCCACCAGCTCGAACACGGCCCCGTCGACCCTGTCATCCTCGTCGTCGAGCCCGAGCACGTTCACGTGCAGGTTGCCCTCACCCAGGTGCCCAAAGATGTACACGGAGGCTGACGGCGCCACTGCCGCCACCGTGTGGCGCACCTCCTCGGTGAAGTCGGGGAGCCGATCGAGCGGGATACCAGGATCGAGCTTGCGGGCCACGCCGACCTGCGCAATCGACTCGGTGATCTGGTCCCGGAAGGCCCAGAGCCGGCTCCGGGCCGTGGGATCGATCGCCACGGCCACGCCGCTCCCACCACCAACGCCACTCTTGCCTTCAAACTGAGCCAGCGCCTCGGCCATGCTGGGCGAGGGGTCCTCGTCCCCGGCACACTCCACGATCAGGTACCAGGGGTAGCCGGCCATCGGCGGTGGTGTCCCCAGGCGGGTCGACACCGCGTTCATCGCCGCCGCGTCGAAGACCTCGGCTGCCTCCAGCGAGGCGGCCGACCGCCTGAGCTGGCCCACGATGTCAATCCCCTGCCTTAGCTGCTCGAGGCCGATCATGGCTGTCGCCCGGACCGGGAGCTCCCGCACCAGCCGGAGGCGGGCCGCGGTCACGATGCCCAGGGTCCCCTCGCTTCCGACCATGAGCTGGGACAGGTCGTAGCCGGCATTGTCTTTGGCCGGCCCCTCGAGCCGACGGACGATCGTCCCATCGGCCAGCACGAACTCGAGCCCAATGACCTGGGACCGCATCTGGCCGAATCGGATGACCCGCAGACCTCCCGCATTGGTTGCGACCATGCCACCGACGGTCGCGCTGTCCCGGGCGGCCAGATCGACGCCGAAGGCCCAGCCCGCATCGGCGGCCTGCCGGTGAAGCTCGGCCAACGTCACCCCCGCTCCGGCGGTGAGCCAACCTACCGACGGGTCGACGGCCTCGACCCGATTGAGGCGTTCGAGGCTGATGGCGATGTTGCCACCCATGGGGACACTCCCGCCCACGAGGCCGGTCCGCCCGCCTTGAGGGACACAGTCCAGGCGATGACGATGGCACACGCCCAGGACCCCACTGAGCTCAGCGGCGTCGGCGGGACGGACAACCACCGATGCAGAGCCCGTCCAGCGGCGCGTCCAGTCCACCTCGTACGTGGCCCGCCTGTCCGGGTCGGTGATGACGTGGGTGGGGCCGACCACGTCGACGAGTTGGGTTCGGACGGCCGAAGCTATTTCGGTCACCACCGACCCCGTCCTCTCATCTCTGGCTCCTCTTCCATTCCGCCGGTCTCTCCGGGCCGCCGATCCCTCCATTCCGCCGGTCTATCTGGGCCGCCGATCTCTCCATTCCGCCGGTCCCTCTGCCGATCTCTCCATTCCGCCGGTCCCTCTGCCGATCCCTCCCCTGGGTTCCGTCGGTCCCTCTGGGCCGCCGATCCCTCCCTTGGGTTCCGCCGGTCCCACTGGGCCGCCGGACCTTTCGATCCAGGCCACACCGAAAGCCATCTGGATGAGATTAGGGGGCTTGTCTTTCGTCCGGAAGCGGACCATAGTTTGATCCATTCGGTATTTCGACTCTTGTTCTAAATAGTGAACACCTAGGAGGCCGACGTGAAACTGGACGTGCTCTACGAGATCGACTGTCCCAAGCCCTGGCCTGGCCCACATCCGCTTGGCCAGCGCCAGGCCGAGCAGCGGTCGTACCGTGAGGCCCTCGAGCAGATCCGCCTGGCCGATCAGCTCGGCTTCCACACCACGTGGCACGTGGAGCACCACTTCCGCGAAGGACGCTCACACTGCCCCGCCCCCGAAGTGGTCCTGGGGGCGCTATCCCAGATCACCGAGCAGATCCGGCTCGGGTTCGGAGTCACGCTGCTCCCACACGCCTTCGGTCCACCCATGCGGGTGGCCGAGAAGGTGGCCACCGTCGACATCCTCTCGGAAGGACGGGTGGAATGGGGCACCGGCCGGTCCACACCGATGGAGCAGACTGCGTTCGGCGTGGACCGCGAGCACAGCAAGGACCAGGCCCGCGAGGCCATCGAAGCCATCGTCGGCATGTGGGAATCGGAACACTTCGAATTCCATGGCAAGTACCTGGACTTTCCCCGACGGATGGTGACGCCCAAGCCATACCAGGATCCGCACCCGCCCCCCTGGATGGCCGCCACCAGCGACGGCAGCGCCACCATGGCCGGGGAGATGGGACTTGGGTTGCTGTCCTTCGCCATCATGCAGCCGCTCGAGCGGATGGGTGCGCAGATCGAGCAGTACCGGGCGGCGAGCGGGCGGGCGACGCCCATCACCCGCGTCCGCAACAACCGGGTGGCCGCGTACACGTTGGTCCACTGCGCCGACACCATGGCCCAGTGCGAGGCGGACGGCATCTGGGACTCGGTGTGGTGGTGGTACAAGAACCTGGCCGAGTTCACCATCGAGTGGGAACTCCCCCACCTGTCGAAAGGCGAAGTGGACAAGGTATTCCCACTACTCAAGCGCCAGATCGAAGGTGACTTCGATCCCCACGAGTTCTCCGACGCCGACATGATCATCGTGGGCGACCCCGACCAGTGCCTCGAGAAGATGTTGCACTACGAGTCTCTCGGAGTCGACCAGCTGATCTGTTACGTACAGTTCGGCTACCTCTCGCACGAGTCGATCATGCGCACCATCGAGTTGCTCGGCACCAGGATCATCCCCGAGCTTCGCCGGCGCGAAATCGAGGTATCGGCCACGGCTGTCGGTGGTGGTGGTAGCTCGGCCACGGCCGTCGGTGGTGGCGCCTGATGGGCAGTACCGATCGCGAGCGCCCGGCGCCCGCGACGCAGTCGGGCGGTCCGACGGGACCAGGCGGATCGGCTTCTGCGAATCGGCCGCCCGAAGTCGAGCCGTTCCTGGCCGGCTGTGCCTTTCCCGCCTGTCCCGGAGTTCCCTACCCGCGAGCCCTCCCCGCCGACGCCGGGCGCCTTCCGGCCGACACGTGGGCGACGGCTTCGATCCCCGTTGGTGTGCGGTTGGAGCTGACGGGCGACGCCGAGGCCGTCGAGATCGAGTACGAGACGGCTACCACCGAGCTGGGTTACAGGGGGGAAGGGGCGGGGACAACCTTCACCTCGTGGCGAGGCCAGTCGGTGCTTGACAAGGTGCCGGCGGTACTGGGCCGGGGCCTCGTGACGCTGCGGCTGGTGGGGGGTACAGACAGCCCCGGCAGCCCCGGCAGCTCCAGCAGCTCAGGCGATCGATCGGTCGTCACGCTGCCCGAAGGAATGCGTCCGTCCATCCTGGCCATTCGGGGAGTGGCCGGGACAGTTCGGCCCGCTCCCGTCCAGCCCCGCTGGCTTTGCTACGGCGACTCGATCGCCGAAGGTTGGGCGGCAAGCAATCCCGGACGCGCCTGGCCCGCCATCGCCGGTCGTTTCTACGGCCTCGACGTCGTCAACCTCGGATACGCCGGTGCGGCGCGAGGAGAGATGGTGAGCGCCGAAGAGATCGCCGGGCTCAAGGCGGCCGTGATCAGCCTCAGCTACGGGACCAACTGCTGGACACGAGTCCAGCACTCGGCCGAACAGGTCGGTGCAGGCCTCGACGCCTTCGTCGACCTGGTGCGCTCCGGCCACCCGGACACCCCGATGGTGGTGGCCTCGCCAGTGATCCGGCCCGATGCCGAGGACCAGCCCAATCGCCTCGGCGCCACCCTCGGCGATCTGCGGGGGGTCATCGAGGCGAGGATCGAGCGCCGATGCCGCGGTCGACCCCCGGCTCCACCTGGTTCGTGGGGGTGCGCTGCTGGCATCTGACCAGCTGGCCGACGGGGTCCACCCGGGGGACGAGGGCCATCGCCTCCTGGCCAAGGCCATCGGCTCCGCGGTCCGAGACAGCCTCGACACCGCCTCCGCCACCCCATCTCGCCCGGCCACCACCGACCCAGCAGACACATCCACCGCGGCAGTCCGGGCGACAGAACCGACAACCCACCGAGACCCTCGATAGCGGCTGTATGGCCCAGTCATCCTCGGCCGAGCGCATCGTCGACGTCGTCGAGTTCCTCGGATCCCATCCCGACCGCGACTTCACCCTGTCGGAGCTGTGCCGCCAACTCGAGCTGAGCAAAGCGACCACGCACGGACTGCTCGCCACCCTGACCGACCGAGCATGGGTCGTACGTCATCCCCGAGACAAGACCTACCGGCTTGGGCCGGCTCTGGCCACTCTCGCCGGTGCCGCCGGAGCCCGCCAGCTCGAGGTCGTCGACTACGCCCGAGACGAGATGCAGGCCGTGGCCAAGGATCTTGGTGTGCAGTGCGTGGCGTCTGCCGTCCTGGGGGATGACATCGTGCTGCTGGCCGTCGTGGGAAGCGCGAGGCCGCTGAGCGTTCACGTCCAGGCCGGACAGCGCATTCCCCTGGCGCCGCCCTTAGGGACCGTGTTCCTGGCCTGGGCCGGCCCGACCCGCATCGACCGTTGGTTGCGCCGCCTGGGTCCCGACGCCACCGAGGCGCAGCTGGACGGGTACCGGGCGGCCGTCGACCGGGTCCGCGAGCGGGGCTACTCATTGTCTCTCGAGGTGGACGCCCGGGCCCTCCTGGAGCGGGCGATAGCCAACGGCGACCGGCCGCTGTCCGAGGTGCTCGAGGAGCTGGAGCAACAGGAGTACCTCTTGGTGGACCTCCAGCCTCATCGCTCGTACCGGTTGAGCATGCTGGCCGCACCGGTCTTCGACGCCGACGCCTCGGTGCAGTTGGCCCTCTCATTGTTCGACCTGCCACCGACCGTGACGGCCGAAGAGGTGCCGACGCTGGGCGAGCGGCTGGTGCAAGCCACCACCTCTGTGACCAGGGCCATCGGTGGGCGCGAACCTGGAAGGAACGAAAACGGGCGGTCGTGACTGCCCCGTCAGGGGTGTCGGGATCAGGGCTGCCGGGTCAGGGAGAAGGGATCAGGGCTGAAGGGATCAGGGCTGAAGTCGGTCGATGTGCCAGCCACTCCCGACCGGCTGGTAACGCAGCCGGTCGTGCAACCGGTCGTCCCGGTTCTGCCAGAACTCGAAGGACTCGGGCGCCAGGCGGTACCCGCCCCACCAGGCCGGCCGGGCCACGGTCTGCCCTTGGAATTCCTTGGTCAGCTCCTGCACCCTGTGGTCGAGGGCCTCTCGGCTGGAGGCGGTCTGGCTCTGTCGTGAGGCGTGGGCGCCGATCTGGGCATTGAGCGGTCGGGTGGCGAAGTAGGCGTCGGACTCGTCATCCGACACCTTCTCGACCGCGCCCTCGATCCGGACCTGGCGGCCGAACGGGTCCCAGTAGAACAGCAAGGCGGCGAAGCGGTTCTCCGCAAGCTCGCGTCCCTTCCGGCTCTCGTAGTTGGTGTGGAACACGAAGCCGCGTCGGTCCCATCCCTTCATGAGCACCATCCGCAAGGAGGGCCGCCGATGATCGTCGACGGTGGCCAGCGCCACCGCCTCGGGCATCGTGACCTCGGCGGCGGCCTCCTCGAACCACCGCCCGAACTGGGCGAAAGGATCGGGGTCGACGTCAGCCTCGTCCAGGGGCTCCGAGTGATCGGCCACCCCCGGACGTTAGCCAATAGCCAACAGCTAACCCGACGTCGTGATGGGCTGGGTCAGGTCGTAGAGGGTCGACCCGTCGACCGTCTTTGCCGTGTAGTGGCTCGCCACCCAGCTGCTGATGGCCGACGCCGAGCTCGTCGAGCTGCTCGAGCTTCCCCCACCAATGCCGGCTCCTCCAGCGAAACCTCCACCGAAGCCACCTCGACCGCTGCTCGAGATGTAGTAGTGGATCTGGTCAGAACGGACGTACTGTTCGAACTGGGCCAGGGTGGGTGCCGGGTCGGTCCCGTTGAACCCGCCGACGGCCATAACGGGGTCACCCGAAGCCAACTGGTAGCCGGCGGCCGAGTTCGAGTTGATGGTGGCCGCCACCCACTTGTACTGATTGGCGCCCTGCTGGAGCGCGGTCACCAGCGCCTTGCCGGGGGTGCTGGCCTGCAGCAGCCCGCCGGCACCGCCGCCGCGTGCGAACGTGCCCACCCCACCGGCTGCTCCCGTTGCGCTCCGGCCGCCGGCAAATCCGGGAGGAATCTGGCCGGTGCCTCCGGCCGCGCCGGGGAAGCGACCGCCGGCGGCACCGGGGAAACGCCCTCCCGGGAACCGACCGCCGGCGGCACCGGGGAAACGCCCTCCGGCCGCGCCGGGGAAGCGACCCCCTGCCGCGCCGCCGAAGCCACCGGGACCGAACGTCCCCGCCACCGTGGGACCGGCGGAGGGAATTGCTCCGGCGTGCGGCGTGGCGACTGTGTCCACGGCGTAGGCCGCCGGGCCTGCGCAGGCGACGATGACGGCCACAGCGGCGATGGCGGCGGCCAGTCGGCCTCGGAGATGCGGGACCAGGGCAATGGCCAGGCCGGTGGCGACGCAACCCACCAGGACCAGGAACCGCAGAGCAGGAAGCCAGGTCGGGGTCCGGCTCAAGAGCCTGAAAGCCCAGACCCCGGTGAGGGCGAGCGTGGCCCCCAGCACCATGCGGACCCACAATTGCTCTCGGCGCTGCCACAACATGACCGAGCCGATGCCGACCAATGCGGCGATCGCCGGCGCCAGGGCCACCGTGTAGTAGGGGTGGATGATGCCGGCGGCAAAGCTGAAGATGGCCCCGGTCGAGAGGAGCCACCCGCCCCAGAAGACCAAGGCGGCCCGGGTCCGATCGGTACGGGCCGCCCGCAACGTGATCCACAGTCCCGCGGCCAAGAGGACAAGGGCGGCAGGGAGCAGCCAGGAAATCTGGCCGCCCATGCTCGGTCCGAACAGGCGGCTCCAACCGGTGGCTCCCCAACGGGAGCCGGCAGCCCCGGCCCCGCCGATGCTTCCGGTCTCGTTCCCAGACAGCCGGCCGAAGCCGTTATAGCCGAAGATGAGGTTCAGGATGTTGTTGTCTTGCGAGCCTCCGATGTAGGGACGACTCGCGGCCGGCGTGAGGGCCACCGCCGCCACCCACCACCCGGCCGCGACGACCAGGGCGACCGCGGCCACCAGGAGCTGACGGATCCGCCGTGCCAGGGGCGTGGGGGCGAACAGCAGATAGACCAGGCCGATGACGGGCACGATGATGAAGGCCTGCAGCATCTTGGTGATGAATCCGGTCCCCACGCAGGCCATGGCGGCCACGAGCCACCAGGTCTGGGCCCGCTCGAGGGCCCGGACGGTGGCGTAGGCTGCGACCACCAGCAACAGCACCAGCAGGGAGTCGGGATTGTTGAAGCGGAACATGAGCACCGCCACCGGGGTCAGGGCCAAGAGTGCCCCCGAGATGAGCGCGGCACCCGGGCTGAACCATCTCCGGACGGTGGCGTAGAGGACCCCGACCGTCGCCACGCCCTCGAGCGCCTGGGGCACCAGGATGCTCCAGGAGTTCACACCGAAGATGCGGGCGGAGATCTCCATCACCCACAAGGAGGCGGGCGGCTTGTCGACGGTGATGAAGTTGGAGGCGTCGGACGATCCGAAGAAGAAGGCCTTCCAGCTCTTGGTCCCGGCCTGAACGGCAGCCGAGTAGAACGAGTTGGCCCAGCCCGAGTCGCCGAGGGCCCACACGTAGGCCACCGCGGTGGACACGAGGAGCGCGATGAGGCTGGGCCGGACCCAGGGCGGGTCGTCGGGACGGCCACGGACGAATCGCCGCATCCAGCCGCGGTGCCCGGGCTCGGGGGCTTTCGACTCGGCTTCGGGTGCGATCGGCTCGAGCAGCGTGGTCATCGCCGCGTCCCCCCAGCGAGACTCAGCTGTGGCCGTGGGGCTCCCGTCCAACTCGCTTCGGTGTGGCTGTCCTCGATCATGGGTGCCACTGTGGGCAATCTCTACGCGGGTCGGCTGGGTATTTCCTGTGTGCCACCTGTGAATCCCGGCCAGGACCCCCTCACCGGCAGCCCGCCCTCGGGACTATTTGAGCGCTTTGTCCTGCACGAGGGCGACGTTCGTGAGGCTCTGTTGCTGCCCGGCCGTGGGCGGTGGTGGTGGAGCCGTGGTCGTGGTCGAGCTGCTCGAGGACGCAGGCACGTTCACGTCGAGGGCCACGACCGAGAGCAACTTGCCGCGCTGCCAAAAGATCACATACACGTTCTGGGTCGAGGCTGTCTCGAACGCGGTCGATCCAAGCTGGGTCGGCGCCTGCTGCAAGGTACTCGAGGGGGCGGACTTTTTCTGCGTGGCCAGCACGCTCGAGGCCACCTTGGTCGAGTTGCAGACCAGGATCTCTGCGACCACCCCCGTCTTGCCCCCGCTGTCTTCGTACTTGGCCTGCGCACCCTTCGAGCAGCCGGCCTGTCCCGTCTTGTTCGAGCCCACCGGCTTCAGAATTGCCTTCGGATAACCCAGGGACTTGGCCGCTGATACCGATATGACGCCCGTGACCGGGCTGGCAGCAACCGAGCTGTTCGAGGCACCGGCCGCGGGCACCCCCACCGACGCGCCGGCCACCGACAGCGCGCCCAGAGCGGATGCAGCAGCTATGAGTCTTCCTCGTGTGAACATCGACAACCTTTCGGGCACGGCGACGTGGCCGCCCATTAACAGTGATCCCTCCATGTGAGGGGACCTCGACTGGTACCGCCATGAGGTCCACCACCCCGGGCCGGAGCGAGGCTGCCCCGGGCTCCGCGACGGTCTACATGGAGCCAACGTGCGGGTTTGTAACGACCGTACGCTATCGGCCCTGGCCGCGGTTGTGGCCACGGGGGTGCCGGCGGGGAGACGTTCGGCTGGTGTCCACCCTGTCGGCACGCACAGATCCCTGCCTGGAGGCCCTCTTGCCCACCTGAGTGAAAGCTGAGCGCGTCGTCGAAAATCGCCCTGGGCGCCCACCCGCAGGGAGCGGGCCAGCCCGTGATCACATGCACAGCGGGTTCACAGGCGGCCCACATCTGACGCATAGTTGGCATTGTGATCGTGATGAGTGATGGTGGTGGTCTCGGAGGTGATGGGAGTGACGGTTCTGACCGGGCAACGAATTCTGGTAGTGGACGACGAACCGTCGATCGTCGACTCGGTAGCGACATCACTCCGCTATGAGGGGTTCGAGGTGGAGGAGGCCACCAATGGTCGTGCGGCCCTGGCCGCGGCCCAGGAGCGGCCGCCAGATCTCATCGTCTTGGACGTGATGCTCCCCGACCTGGATGGCTTCGAGGTCACCCGACGGCTGCGGAGCGACGGCATTCGGGTCCCCATCCTGTTCCTCACCGCACGCGATGCCCTCGAGGATCGGGTGACCGGGCTCACCATCGGCGGCGATGACTACGTGACCAAGCCGTTTGCCCTGGCTGAGATCATCGCCCGGGCCCGGGCCATCCTCCGGAGGTCCAACGGCGACGCGGGAGACGACGGGATGCTCAGGTTCGCCGACATCGAGATGGACGAGGGGGCGCACGAGGTCAGGAGGGACGGTGAGCTCATCCACCTGACGGCCACCGAGTTCTCGCTCCTGCGGTTCTTCTTGTTGAACCCGCGTATCGTGCTGTCCAAGTCGCAGATCTTGGACTACGTGTGGCACTACGACTTCGGCGGAGACGCCAGCGTGGTGGAGACCTACGTGAGCTACCTGCGCAAGAAGCTCGAGGCCCATGGGCCGCCACTGATCCACACCCTTCGCCTGGTCGGGTACGTGCTCAAAGAAGACCGGTAGCACACGCCGATGTCCCTTCGGATCCGCCTCCTGCTGGCCGTAGGGGCGGTCGCACTGATCGCGCTCGTGGCTGCGGACATCGCCACGTACTCAGCCCTGCGCTCGTTTCTCTACACGCAGGTCGACCGGAGCCTGATCGCGCCAGTGCACGCCCCCGGGCAGAACCCCGGGGGCGGCGCAATCGACGGCACGAATCCGCTCAATCCGACCCAAACGACCAGTCCGACCCAAACGACCAATCCGACCCAACCGGCCAGTCCGACCCAACCGACCCAACCGTCCCGTCAGTTGTACCCGCGGAGCCCGATCCTCGGCGGGTTCCGTGAGCTCGTGTCACCATCGGGTTCGGTCCTTTTGCAGAATCTGGCGCAAGAGAACGGCCACTCGTACTCGCCACGGCTGCCCGCCCACATCACCGGCTACTCGGTCCAACCCGACGGCACCTCGGCCACCTACTTCACCGCGCCGGCCGTGCAGTCCGGGGGTCCGTCCTTCCGGGTGCGCGCCTCGCGCCTCGACGACGGCAATATCTTCATCGTGGCCGTTCCCCTGGACGCAACCAACAACACCTTGAACCGTTTGTTGATCATCGAGTTGATCGTCACCGCAGCCGCGCTGATCGCCGCCGTGCTGCTGGGATGGTGGCTGGTCCGGGTTGGTCTTCGGCCGCTGGAGGAGGTGGAGCGTACGGCCGAGTCGATCGCCGAGGGCGAGCTCGACCACCGGGTGCCGGACGAGAACACCAAGACCGAGGTGGGAAGGATGGCCCGGACGATCAACATCATGTTGTCCCGCATCCAGCGCGCCTTCGCCGAACGCGATGCCACCGAGGCAGAGCTCCGCGCCTCAGAGGGGCGGCTCCGGCGGTTCGTGGCCGACGCCTCGCACGAGCTGCGGACACCGGTGTCGGCCGTGTCCGCCTACGCCGAGATGTACCAGCTGGGCATGGCCAAGCCGGGTGCGGAACTCGATCGGGCCATGGCCGGCATCAGCCAGGAATCGGCCCGCATGGGGCACCTGGTCGAGGACCTCTTGACCCTCGCTCGGCTGGACGAGGGCCTGCCTCTGGAGCAGAAGCCGGTAGAGCTGGTGAAACTGGGCGCCGACGCCGTGCACACCGCCGCGGCGGTAGGACCCGACTGGCCCGTGCGCATGGAGGCAGCCCGCCCGGTCGAGGTGGTGGGCGACCCCTTGCGGCTGCGCCAGGTGCTCGACAACCTACTGTCCAACGTGCGGGCCCACACCCCCGCCGGGACGAGCACGGTGGTGCGGGTCAGCCAGGCGAACGACGAGGCCGTGATCGAGGTGACCGACGACGGGCCCGGTCTGGACGACGAGCAACAGTCCCGGGTCTTCGAGCGCTTCTACCGTGCCGACCCATCGCGCTCCCGGCTCAAAGGAGGCGCCGGCCTCGGGCTCTCGATCGTCAACGCCATCGTCACCGCGCATGGCGGCACGGTTCGCGCCATCTCCCTCCCTGGCCAGGGAGCCTCGTTCTCGGTTCATCTGCCCTTGTCCCATGAGGGCTCTGACGCCGACGAGGTCACTGCCAGCGGCGTCACTGCCAGCGGCGTCGGTGCCAGCGGCGTCGGTGCCGACATAACCGGCGCCGGGAGAGCCGACTCCGCCGCCGCGGCCGGCGCCGGCGGACCCGAGAGCGCCTAATTCCCTGTGCTCCTTCCTGGTACCCCTCCCGTGGGCCAACTGATGCCCTCGGGAGGATCGGGGACCGCCGGACCTTGCCATAGCTCCCGATTCACACCGGGCTCACAGGTTCCCGTGGGCTGATCGCAAGGTTGCCTCGGCACAATCCCTTGATGGCGATCGCCGAAACCGTCGCTCCGGCCCCGGTGGGCGCCTCCCGGCCGCCCGACGTGGAGATCGTTGTGCCTGTCTACAACGAGGAGGCGGTCCTCGAGTCCAGCATTCGGACACTGCGCGCCTACCTGGACAACCACTTTCCCTTCACCGCCTTGGTCTCCATCGCTGACAATGCCAGCACCGACCGCACGTGGCCCATCGCCTCGACCCTGGCGGGGACGATGGCGGGCGTCCGGGCCTTCCGGCTCGGGGACAAGGGGAGGGGCCGCGCCCTCCGCGCTGTGTGGACGCTCAGCCAGGCCCGGGTGGTCGCCTATATGGACGTCGACCTGGCCACCGACCTCGATGCACTCTTGCCGCTGGTAGCTCCGCTCCTATCTGGGCATAGCGACCTAGCCATCGGCACTCGCCTGGCTCCCGGGGCCCGGGTCGTCCGGGGCACAAAACGGGAGCTCATCTCCCGCTGTTACAACGTCCTCATCCGGACCATGCTCCGCAACCGGTTCACCGACGCTCAGTGTGGCTTCAAGGCCGCTCGGGCCGAGGTGGCGCGTGACCTGCTCCCCTTGGTCAGCAACGAGGAATGGTTCTTCGATACGGAGCTCCTGGTCCGGGCAGAGCGCAGGGGCATGCGGATCCACGAGGTCCCGGTCGACTGGGTTGATGACCTCGACTCCCGGGTGGACGTGGTCCACACCGCGCTCGAGGACCTTCGAGGGGTCTGCCGGCTCCTGTACGAATTCGTCGTCGGGCGGGGGCGGGACGGTGCTCCGTCGGTCTCCGGCCACCCCATGGCCGGAACCCACCTGGCCCGGTTCGCCGGCATCGGCATCATCAGCACCGTGGTCGACCTCGGCCTGTTCCTCCTCCTGCGACCGGCGTTGGGCACCCTTGGCGCCAACGCCGTGGCCCTCGCTCTCTGCAGCGTCGCCAACCTGGTGGCCAACCGACGGATCACCTTCTCCGAGCGGGCCCCATTCCGTCGGCGCGACCAGTTGCTCGGCGGCCTGGCAGCCTTCGCCACCAGCCTGACCCTGACCAGCGTGGCCCTCCTGGCCGCGGCCGGGCTCGGCCACGCCTCGGTCACGGCCGACCTGGTAGCAATCGCCGTGGCCAGCGGCGTGGCCGCACTGGTCCGCTTCGTCCTCTTGCGGGCCTGGGTCTTCCGTAACCACCGACGTCCCCAGAACCCGATCCAGTAGCCGAGATCACCCGGCGGGTCGCTAGGTGGCGAGTGCCGATCGACTCGGCCTCTCATGGGTTCCCCGTCCTGGCCGTTCGCCATCGGTGTCCGGTCGTCATCGTTGGCCTTGCCGACCTGGCGGCGGGAGTCGCCGCAGCGCGGTCAGCACGATTGACCCGCTCGAGACGGTCTGCCCGGTCGTAGGCTCGAGGGGCCCGAGGGCCCGAGGGCTCGTGGGCTCGAGGGCCCGTGGGCCCGTGGGCCCGTGGGCGACGTTGCCGCCGTCCCGTCCGTGCGGGTAGACGGGTCGCCGGCCGGAACACAATAGTCGCTGGCCCGAACACACCCGGTCGCCGACGCCGCCGATGTCCTGCCCGTTCGGGTGGACGGGACCCGGCCGCCGGCCCGTACTCGACCGGTTCAGCCGGTGCCCGTGCCTGGAGGGACGGCGGCCGCTCGCGACGAGGTCCGCATGACCGACTGCCGGGTGGCGTCAAGCACACACCCAGGCCGATGGCCGTCGCCTGGCCCGTGAATCACACCGGGAGCCGGGAGCGGGCTGACGAAACGGGTCTGGCGAAAGCCGGTCGCACCCGCCACACCAGTGCCAGCACCACCATGGCCACGCAAGTCAGGGAGATGCCGAGCCCCCACCCGGAGCCGATGTCCGACCCGGAGCCGAAGGCATGCACGAGAGCCAACGGCCACAGCAGCCACGTGGTCCAGTGCACCAGCCGCCAGGTCCGCCGGCCGAGGTGCCTACGGAGCAGGCTGGTGGCCATGACCGCGATCAGCAGGTCGAAGGCCAACGCGCCCATGCCCACCCAGACCGGGCGGTAGGTCGACTGGAACGGGATGATCGCGCCGAACCAGCTGAGTCCGATCCAACCGTCGACCATGGCGGTGATGATGTGGACACCGAGAAAACAGACCGCGAGCAGTGAAATCGTTCGATGGAGCCCGGCGGTCACGATACGGGGCCATCGGGTGGAGCCCCAGCGCTTCACCCCCACCACGCCCAGGGCGACGGTGAGCGACAGAAGGACCAGGGCAACCAGGCCGCTGCCCCGCATGAGGTACCAGACGAACGCGGGGGTGCCGACGGTCGCCATCACGATGCCAGGGAATTGGCGTCGCCGGGATATCGCTCGTCCGGCCACCCGCCCACGCTCACCGTGGACCCCTGGGCCGAGACGAGCCGGGCCGCGAAGCCGCGCTCGGTCAGCCACCGCGGGGCCCTCGGCCCCAGGATGACCGAGGCGGTCGACGCGATGTTGGCCTCCAAGCAACTGTTGGCGAAGACGGACACCGTTCGCCAACAGGTGTTGGCGGGCGCCCCGGTGGCCGGGTCGATGAGGTGATGCAGAGGCTCACCACCGCGGGACCATCGCCGGGAGGCGGTACCCGATGTGGCCAAGCCACCGTGGCGGATGGCCACGGTGGTGCCGGGCTCGTCGACCGGGGCGTCGTGGCGATCGGCGATGCGGATCACCCACCCCTCCTCGGGAGGAGGTCCGGCCACGGCGAGATCGCCCCCGAGGTTGACTAGGACTCCGGCCTCGGTGGCCGCGGCGGCGGCCTGTGCGGCCCGATCGGCGCAGCCGGATTTGCCTGTCGCGCCGAGGTCGATACGGACACCGGGCGGCAGCGTGGCCGTCCTGCAGGCTCGGTCGAGCCGGACGCGACGCCAGCCGGGGACGCGCTGGTAGCGCACCCCGATCGGGGGACCGTCGGGTGCCACCTCGGAGAAATCACGGTCGTAGCCACTCAGCTCGAGGGCGTGGCCTACCGTGGGATCGACGATCCCGTCGGTCAGCTGTGCGGCCTGGAAAGCTTCCTCCAGGGCCACGAAGAAGAGCCACGACACCTCGACCGGTCGGCCTGACGAAGCGTTGAGCCGGCTCAGCTCGCTGTCGTCCCGGAATCGGCTGGCTGTCGCATCGAGGGCGGCGACCTGGGCCCGCACCACGTCGGTGGCCTGCTCGAGGACCTCGGGCACGTCCACCACGACCTCGATCGTGGTCCCGATCGCCGCGAACCTCGCACTCCGCACGGCCGCGCTCACGATGCACCCGAGGTGGTCACGCTCTGGCCCGACGACGAGCTGGGCGCGGTGATCCCCGAGGAGCCAGAGCTCGTCGACGTACCCGAGGAACTAGCAGAGGATGAGGTCGATGTCGACGTGCTCCGGCTCGACGTCGCGGACGTCTGGACTGTCGCCGGCGTCGCCGCGTGGGGTGAACCGGAGGCAGCCAGGACGGCGGTCCCGCCAGTCAGGGCCAGGGCCACCCCGGCGATACCTGCGGTCATCCTCCTGACCCGACGCCGAGCCTGCTGCCGACGGGTGACAGCCTCGCTGGGGACGGGAAGGGCCTGGTTATTGGGGTTTGCCTTCATGGCCTCCACCGTGCCAACCCACCTTTGGGGCGGCCTGAGGCGCCGGTGTGTGGCAGCTGTGAGTGTTCGGATAATTGCATACGGCATGCAACTACCTCTACTGTCTCGGCGATGAGCCGTGCCGGCGTCGTGGAACGGATCGAACGTGCCCTGGGCGAGCTCGTCCGGTTGTCGTCATCGCAACGAGTGCACACCGAGCGGCTCCGAGCGACGGGGCTCGACATCTCGAGATCGGAATTCCGCTTCCTTCGCACCATCGGCGACGACTGGCTGTCGGTCACCCAGGTGGCTCACGTCCTCGGGCTAAGCCAGCCCACGGCCAGCAGGACCCTGCGGGCCCTCGAAGGCCGGGCGCTGGTGTCCAGGGCCTCGGTGGAATCCGACGGCCGCGTGGCCGCCTACGCCATGACCGAGCGGGGGCGCCGCGTCCTGCACCGGCTCGAGGACCACGTGCATCGACAGCTCACCAGTGCGCTCGACGACATGCCCGCCAGCACGCGCACCGAGCTGGCCGACCAGTTGGAGGACCTCGTCGGTCGCCTGAAGGCCGCTCCGGCAGTACCCCCAGTAGGACCAACCTCGGCACCAGCACCAGTACCTGTGTCGATGCCACCGGCCTCGGCACGGCCAAGGTCAGGGCCACGACAAGCATCGACACGACAAGCATCGACACGACAAGGAGCATGAGCGGATGGGACGTCTTGACGGCAGGGCCGCGATCATCACCGGGGCAGGCGACGGCATCGGGGAAGGAATCGCTCGTCGCTTTGCCGCCGAGGGAGCGCGGGTCCTGGTCAGTGACATCAACGAGGACGCGGCTCGCCGCGTGACCGAGGCCTTGCAGGTGGAATTCGGCGCAGAGGCCCGTCCGCTCACGACGGACGTCCGGGACAAGGCCGCGGTCCTGGCCATGATCGCTACCGCCGCTGAGTCCTTCGGGACCGTCGACATCCTGGTCAACAACGCGTGGGGTGGGGGTGCGCTCGGCCGGGTCGAGTACAAGACCGACGAGATCCTGGCCCACGGCATGAGCGTGGCCTACTACGGCCCCTTCTGGGCCATGCAGGCGGCATTCCCCTTGATGCGGGCCCAGGGCCGTGGGAACATCATCAACCTGTGCTCGTTGAACGGCGTCAACGCCCACATCGGCACGCTCGAGTACAACTGCTCGAAGGAGGCGCTCCGGACCCTGACAAGGACGGCGGCGCGCGAGTGGGCACAATACGGAATCGTGGCCAACGTCATCTGTCCGGGAGCCAAGAGCGCCGCTTTTCGCGCCGTCGCCGCCGAGCACCCCGAGATCGCCACCATGGCCGACGAGATGAACCCTATGGGGCGGCTGGGCGATCCCGAGGCCGATATCGCTCCGGTGGCCCTCTTCCTGGCCAGCGATGATGCCCACTACCTCACCGGCAACACGCTGTTCGTCGACGGTGGCAATCACATCAACGGCGTCTCATGGAACCCCGACCTCCCCGACGGTCCGGGAGAGGGATGACAACGGCCGTTCGACCGCTGCGGTCCATGGTCACCGGCGCCTGCCGGGGCGTCGGTCGCCAGAGTGGTGCGGGCCACGCCTTCGCGGCGCGACGCCGCCGAACGAGGCAAGCCGCCGGCCCCGGTGGGTGCGGGGGTCCGGTGGCGGTTGTGCCAACCTCACACTGTGACGTCAGCGCGGTGGCGCAGCGTCCGAGGCTCGTCGTCGACGACGTCGTTTACCTCAACCCGGGGAGTGACCAGTGAGCAAGATGGAAACCAAGGACGGGGCCACGCCGGTCGCCCTCGTGACCGGAGCCAGCCGGGGAATCGGACGCTGTGGTGCTTTGGCCTTGGCCCGCGCTGGCTGTGACGTGATCATCACGGCCCGGACGCTGCGAGAAGGAGAGGGGCGCAGTCAGCCCTCGTCCTCGACTTCCCCCATGGAGGAACTGCCCATTCCGGGAAGTCTGGAGACGACGGCCGGCGAGATCGAAGCGCTCGGGGTGCGGTGCCTTCCCATCCGGATGGATCTCATGGACCGCCAATCGGTACGTGACGTCGCCGAGGCGGCACTGGGAACGTGGGGGCGGGTCGACGTGTTGTTCAACAATGCCATCTACCAGGGCCCCGGGACGATGGACCGAATCCTGGATCTGCCACTCGAACTAGCCGAGCGGTGCCTCATCGGCGACTACCTGCACCCCCTGCTGCTGATCCAGCTGTTGATCCCCCAGATGCTCGAGCGGGGCGAGGGACGAATCGTCAACATGCTGTCCGAAGCCTCGTTCGTCACCCCGCCCGCACCCGCCGGCCAGGGCGGTTGGGGCGTCGCCTATGCCGCAGCGAAGGCTGCCTTCCACCGCGTGACCGACGTGTGCCACGTCGAGTTCTTCGATGACGGGGTGTGGTCGTTCAGCATCGCCCCGGGCCTGACCCTCACCGAGTCCATGAAGGCCTCGGGCACCAGCGACGTACTCGAGGCGGCCGGATTCGTACCCGCACCACCGGAGATCGCCGGCGAGGTGGCCGGGTGGCTCGGCACCTCGCCGGAAGCGGCGGCCTATTCAGGGCAGATGGTGTCCTCCCGGTCCCTGTGCCGAGAGCGCAACCTGTACCCGGGCTGACCTCTGAGGGGGCGAGGCGCGACCGTCATCGCCCGACGAAGCGTGGCGTTCTCCGGTCAGCGGTGGCGGCCAGCCCCTCGGTGAAGTCAACGGTATGGCGAAGCCGTTCCTGCTCGGCATCCTCACGGACGGTGGCCTCGTGGACGCGCGCCGCCAGGTCGCCGCGCAACGTCTCGCGTATCGATTGCACGGCAAGCGGTGCGGCCCGAGCTATCTCGGCGGCAACCGCCTGGCTCTCGGTCCGGAGGTGCTCGGGGTCGGTCAGGCGATCGCACAGGCCGATGGCAAACGCCTCGTCGCCCGACACTGGGCGCCCCGTGTAGAGCATCGATTGGGCGCGCTGGGTCCCGACGATCCGAGGAAGGGTGACGGTGAGGCCGAACCCGTGATGGAAGCCGAGCAGTGAAAAGTTGGCGACGAACCGGCTCCTCGACGACGCCACCCGGAAGTCGGCTGCACAGGCGAGACCCAGTCCTCCGCCAATGGCTGCACCCTGGACGGCGGCAATGATAGGGAGGCGCCCGCTGAAGATCCTCACCGCCTCCCGGTAGAGGTCGGCGCCCTGGCCGGACTCGAGTAGCTGTGCGTCACCGGCTCCACCCAAGTTGGCCCCAGCGCAGAAGTGCCGGCCCTCCGAGCAGAGCACGATGGCTCGACACGCCTCATCGTCGTCCAGGCGAGCAAGAACATCGGCCAAGGCGGTTATGAGCCCGATGTCGAAGTAGTTATTGGGCGGCCTCCGAATCTCGACGGTGGCGACGTAGGCATCATCGATCGAAACGGCGATCTCGTCCGTGTTGTTCATGGGTTGTCTCCGTTGTCTATGGTCACTGCGACCGATGATGGCACCCCGAGCGAGGCAGGACCCATGATTTCCACCCAACCGATACCGGCATCGGCCGGCGTCGGAACCGTCAAGCTCGAGGCACGGGTATCGAGATGACGGCCGGTTCCGGAGAATCCCCCGTCGAGGCCTACCGCCGCTCATTGGCTCTGGCCGCCGACCCACCCGAGGCCGCCCGGGCGGCAGTGCGCCTGTCGGCCGCGTTACGGCGCTTGGTTGACACGGCCACCGGAAGCGATGCCGACGACGAACTGCTCGATACGGTGGCTGGCGAGGTGGAGCGACTCACTCCCCTGCTGGGCCCCCATTCCGAGGAGAGCAGGTACCCCCAGAGCGAGCGCATCGGGGGCCCTGAGGGAATGATGATCAGTCATCCGGTGATCGGGCCGATCAACCCGTTCGCCCCCCGCGTCATCATGACTCCCTCCGGTGACGAGCTGGTGGGATCGGTGACGTACGGCGCGGCCTATGAGGGGCCGCCCGGCTTCGTGCACGGCGGTCACATCTCGTCGGGCTTCGACGCCATCCTGGCCATGACGGCAGGAGTACACGGTCGGGGCGGGGTAACGAAGTGGCTCCGTGTCGAATTCCTGAAGCCCACCCCGCTCCATGTCGAGGTGACCTATGTCGGAATCATCGACGAGCGGCGCGAGCGGTCGACCACCGTTCGGGCCGAGCTCAGGGCAGGGGACGTCGTGTGCGCCCGGGGCGCCAGCGAGCAGGTGATGAGGAGGCGCGGCTGAGCAGCGCGGCTAGCGACGCTGATGTGCGCCATGGCTGAGCAGCGCGGCTTGGGACGCTGATGTTCGACGCGGACTGAGCTGGGCGACGGACCCCGACGGCCCGTCTGTCGAGCCGATCACTCAGGCGTTGGCGATGACCTCGTCGGAGAACTCCTTCATCCAATCGATGAACTCGTCCTTGCGAAGGGGATTGCGACTCGGCCCGCACGTGTAGCGGGTTACTCCCAAGTCCTCGAGGGCGTTGACGTCATCGACCGTACCGGTGAAACCGGCGTGGATGTCGAAGTGGAGGCTGGTCCGGCCCGCGTCCTCCCGGTGCTGATTGATGACCTCGATCTCTCGGGCCAGAGTGCGGCGGTCCTCATCCACCTCGTCGGGGGTGGCCGGACGGGTGCGAAGGGGCTTGTGGGCGATCCATCCGTCGCCCAGGCGCCCGGCGCGCCGCAGGGCCGGCCTGCTGATCCCGCCCACCAGGAGTGGGATCGCGTGCCGCTTGACCGGCTTGGGCTCGAAGGTGATGGGCTTGGCGAAATCAAAGAATTCCCCATGGTGCTCGATGACCTCCTCCTGGGACCAGAGCTTTCTCAGCACTTCCATGGACTCGTCCATGCGCCGGCCGCGATCCTCGTACGGAAGGCCCATGATCTCGAATTCGTCGATGAGCCAACCGGCCCCGACGCCGGCCGAGACCCTGCCCCCGGAGATCCGGTCGATGGTCACGAGGGAACGGGCAACAGAGATCGGGTGCCGCAACGGCAGGATGAACACGGCCGTTCCCAGCTCCAGGGTCGATGTCACGGCGGCCATCGCCCCGAGCACGACCCACGGATCGTAGGCGGCAGCACTGGAGTCCATCGGCGGCAAGCCGGTGTCATGGTTGTAGCTGTACAACGGGGGCATGTCCACCGGGAAGACCAGATGCTCGGGGACCCAGATCGACTCGAACCCGTTGGCCTCGGCCACCATCGCCATCTCGGGATAGTGGCGAGCGCTCAAGCCGAATCCCTGTAACGCGAACTTCATTGTCAAGCTCCCTTTCGATTGATGGGCACCGAGCGCATCGTGCCTGACCTGACCAGCTCAGATCGTTCGGCCAGCGCCGATAGACACAGCGTCGTTCGGCCCGCGACGATCGGCAGCACGTCGTTTGCCACAAGTCTCACGGCTTGCGGATGGGCGCCATGTAGGCGCGCATGAACGACCGGACTTCTTCGCTGTGGTTGGCGAGGTCCTGGTTGCGGTTCTCGAGGGCGATGGCCGCTGCCATGTTGTTGGTGTCGAGGTTGTGCCACATGACCTCTTTGGTATTCCGTAGGCCATGCGCGGTGTAGCCGGCGATCCCGGACGCCAGGGAGAGCCCCTCAGCCCAGAGGTCCTCGTCGTTGACGACCCGGGAGACAATGCCCATGTGCTCGGCCTCAAGGGCATCCACCGTACGCCCGGTGACAATCAGGTCAAAGGCCCGGGCACCACCGATCAAGCGAGGCAGGAGGTAGGTGATCCCGATATCGGTTCCGGTCAGGCCGGTCTTGATGAAGGCCGAACAGAATCGAGCCGACCGGCCGGCGATCCGGAGATCGCACGCCAGGGCCAGGGAGAATCCGCCACCAAAGGCGGCGCCGTTGACTGCGGCCACCATGATCTGAGGGGTGGCTCGAATGTGTTGGGTCAGGTTGGCAATGAATCCCTGACCGGTCTGACCGGCGGGGAAGTGAGCGTGGGCACCCGCCGTCGGAGGTGTACCCCAGTCCTTCAGGTCCAATCCGGCGCAGAAACCTCGGCCCGCACCGGTGAGGATCGCCACCTTGCATTCATCGTCGGCGGCTACCTCGTCCAGGGCATCGTGGAGGTCGGCGACCAGCTCGAAGCTCATGGCATTCAGTCGGTCAGGTCGCGTCAGCCGCACCACCTTTACCCCTGGCGCCGCCGTTGCCACCTCGACCGTGCTCATACGTCATCGACTCCTTCGCCGCTCACCCATCGGGCCACGAGCTTCCGGGCCGCGGGCGGGGCCGACAGAGCATAACGTCGTGGTCGACGGTCCTCACGATGACCGGCCTCACGGTTTCGTGTCCCTCACGGTCGCTGCCCTCACGATCCCGGGCCTCGCCCTCGTAGTGCCGGCCCCACGGCGCCGTGCTCGCTCGTGCTGTACTCGACGACGGAGCGATTGGTTTCCGGTCCGGTCCGAGCAGCCGGTCCGACGAATGAGAGGACGCCAATGAGTGCAGGGGACGACATCGAGGCCATCAAGCAGTTGAAGGCCCGCTACTTCCGGCTGATGGACACGAAGAACTGGGACGGACTGGCCACTGTCTTCACCGACGACGTCCGTATCGACATGACCGGGGAGGGGGGAGGCGTCACCGAGAGTGTCGCCGACTACATGCCCTTCATCCGCCAGGTCATCGGGGACGTGATCACCGTGCATCACGGACACATGCCGGAGATCGCCCTCACCTCCCCCACCACGGCCACGGGCATCTGGGCCCTCGAGGACCGGCTGTGGTGGCCCGAGGGAAGCCCGATCTCGTCCATGCACGCCTTTGGCCATTACCACGAGACATACCAGCGGCTCGATGGGGAGTGGTACATCAAGTCGATGACGTTGACCCGTTTGCACCGCATGATCACCACGCCGGCCTGAGACCTCGACGGCCTCACCGCGCCGCCCTGAGACCTCGACGGCCTCACCGCGCCGCCCTGAGACCTCGACGGCCCCTCCATGCCGGCCTGAGACATCGACGGGCCCGCTGGCGGCTTGAGCCACGTCGGGGGGCTTGCTCTTCGGTTCGTTCGGACACGATGACCGGTCAGTAGCGTTGCCTCGACGATCAGGAGTGGCGGACAGTCCCAGCGGCGCCGGCCGTCTCCTGGCCGAGTTGCACCCGATCGAGACCGTCGGCGATGAGATCCATCAACAGGTGCACACTCTGGTCGGGGTCGGCGGGCAGGTTCATCATGTCTGCCGCCTCTAGGGACAAGAAGCCCTGCAACGAGGTCCAGATGATGCGGCGCCAGTGGGCCAGTTCGTCACCGGCCAGCCCGTAGCTGGTCAAGAGTATGGTGAAGGGCTCGTTCACCTCCACCAGCGCGTCGAACATGGCTACGTCGGTGGGATCGGGCCGACTCCACGACGTGAGCCGGGTCAGGCCCGGGTGCTCCCGATTGACCAGGACGAGCTCGTTCATCAGCGCCATCAGCGCCTCCCTCCCCGACTTGGCCATGACCGACCGGCGAAGACGGATCGCCTGCAGCTTCAAGGCGTAGAGGATGAGATCTCGCCTGAGACCGGCCAGGCCTTCGACGTGGGCATAGAGCGACTGGCTCCGCACTCCCAGCCCGTCGGCCAAGCGTGACAACGTAAGCGCCTCGGTCCCCTGCTTGTCGACGATGACGGCGGCCGCCTCGAGGACGTTGCTCTTGGTCAACCCGACCCGGGCCGCCACGCCTAGACCTGACGCCCGAATTGGGTGATGACCTCGTCGACGGCCTGCTCGCCCCACTCGAATAGGAGCTCGTGGTCGGTCCCACCGATCGGATGGGGCAGGACCAGAGTCCGGGCCGATGGCAACCCGAAGTCGGTCACCAGCGTGCGGGCGATCTGCTCGAATCGGGTGGTGGTCGTGAGGATCGTCGGTATCCCGTTGCGCTCAAGCTCGATGGTGTCATAGGCGGTGTACGCGCTGCAGCTCCCGCAATCGGCCACGCCGGTGATGACGACGTCGGCCTCGTCCTTCAATAACGCGAGGACTCCCTCGGAGATACCCATCTCGTCGCCCTTGGCGTTGTCGAACTCGGCACTGTTGGGCAGGCGCTTCCCGGTCAGCACGGTGACGGTCCCGCCCACCCGAGCGGCCAGTACCTCGGCGGCCCGGCCCATGACCACATCGGAGTTCGGCTTGGCGTTCTCCATGACCCCGATGCGGATCCCGGCCAGTGAGGTCGGGCCAGGGGTGATCGAAAGGGCCTCGGAGCCCGGCTCGCCATCTGGCCGGTAGATCAGAGTGGGAGTAGTGGTGAGCGTCATCGGGTCTCCTCGTATCGCGTGCTCGTGGTCACTGGGTGATTGGGTGATTGGGGTCGTCGGGCCATTGGGTCGTCGGTCCATTGGGTCATGCGGGTGGGTGGGTCATCGGGCAGATGATTGGCCGTCATGCCGTCAGGGGCAGGGTGACGCTCCTGGTCATGCCCCACGAGGGGATGACCGAGCCGTGCTTGCCCGGGCCCCCGATCACCATGATGCGTATCTTTCCTCCGTCGGTGGTCATCCCACTCAGCTCGTCCTCGTCCGAGAGCTCCTGCCAGGTCGTGCGCCCGTACCCCTTGAAGTGACGATGGAATTGGCGAAGGGGCAGGGCGGCGTGCTCATGCAGGTACGACGCGATGCCGTCACGATCCAACCCCACCTTGGCCAGGCTCTGCGCATGCTCGGGCCCGAAGGCCACGAAGAACTCGGCGAAGGGCATGCAGGCGTTGTTCATGCCGAGCGACGTCATAGCCGAGGCGTACTTGCCCAGGATGGTCACCGGATCGCCCTCGGCCTCCATGTCGTGAACGTTGTGCGGGTTCTCCCCGCAGTGGACGGTCACCGAACTGGCCGCGTTGACCCCGATACTGGCCGGGTAGCTCGGCCACGGGCTCTCCTCGGCGTTCTCGGCGGCGCAGTAGGTGTACTTGGAAGGTTGTCCCTGGGTGGCGGCGTCGCCGAAGCCGGGACGGGCCCCGGCGACGTGGAGCATCAACAGCCGGATCGCCCGGCCCACCGTGGCGTTTGCCCGGTTGCCCGGGCCGAATGCCCCGACCCCGGCGTTGAACCCGGCGCTCCGGGCGATGTCACCGTGGACGATGGTCATGAAGGAGACCGGGTGGGTGGTGGCGTTGACGCCGCGGAGATTTGCCTCCGGCCGGGACAGGGCCAGCACCGCGGTCAGCACCACCGGGAACACCTCGGGCGGACATCCGGCGAGCACGGCGTTGACGGCCACCACGCGGCGGGTCAGGCGACCGAACCTCGGGGCCAACGTGGTGAGCACTTCGTCGGGACTGCCGGCCGAGTGCTCGAGCATGGCGTCGACTCGGCCGGTCGTCGGAGCCACCAGGGGCAGTCCGTCGCCCCAGCCGTTTGCCTCGAACAGCTCGTAGAGACGCTCGGGAGACTCGTCACCCACCTCAATCAAGCGCTGGTCGTGTGCCGCATCGGTTGCCGTCATCGTTGCTCCCTGGCCGTGAGGATGGCCTTATTCCATCCTCGCGCTCTTCACCGTCCGGTCCCTACTCTACACCATGTAGACACTCTATGGATTGAATCAGACTCTTGACCCCTTCACGAAGGTCGATAAGAGCCGCTCGGGTCGCCCGCTCCGTCCCGGAGCCCGAACCCGAACCCAAAGAGTCGCCGAGCATTGTCCCCGAGCACGGCGGCCTGCTCAGCCGGGGCGAGCCCGCCGAGGGCGCGGCGGGCCAGATCGATCAAACCGGCATAGGACTCATGGGCCGTCTGGGGATAGTCGGACCCCCACAGGACCCGGTCGGTGCCGAAGCAATCGACCAGCTGCTCGGTCAGCGGCCGGGCCCCACCGGCGTCGGCCAACGGGGCCAGGTTGTGCGACGTCACCTTCACGGCCACCTGGGCAACGGCGCCCAGGCCGAGCAAGGGTTGGCGCCGCCTGATCACCGATCCGTCCAGAATGGGGAAGGCACAGTGGTCGAGGACGGTCGGCACCTCGGGGTACCGGTCCAGGACCGGCCGGAGAGCGGGGATTTGGGCGGGGAAGACGGTCAGGACCACGGTCAGCCCCGTTAGAGCGGCCGACTGGAATGCTTCATCGGCTCGTTCGGTCCCCACCCAGTTGGAGCCGGGTCGCACCGCCATGTAGCGCACGCCGGTGACGCCTGGACGCGCGGCCAGGTCGGTGATCGCCGCGCCCGCTCCGGGTGCGTCGGGGTCGACGACGACAACGGCTCGGACCGACTCGGGGAACTCCTCGGCCACCTCGAGCACGTAGCGGTTGTCGTCGTCATAGGCGCCTGCGGCTTGAACGGCCACCATCTGGGTGACCCCAGCACCGGTCAGCGTGCCGAGCACGGCCTCGACCTCGTAGCCGCCCCGCTTCCACCAATCACTGGCCACACCGGTCGGGTGCCGTGGGAAGCGGGCCTCGTCGTCACTGGCCACGTGCACGTGGGCGTCGACCGGGCCGTAGCTGCCGAGTCCGGTCATGGGCGACCGATGGCCGACGGCCGGGTACGTGAGAGATGGGCGCCGGCATCGGCCAGTATCAACTGGCCGGTGATGCACCGGGCAAGGTCGGAGGCCAGAAAAACGGTGAGTCGGGCCAGCTCGTCGGGCTCGGTCATCCGCTGCAACGGGGTGGAGGCGACGGTGGCCTCGACCAGTTCGTCGGTGAGCCCTTCGCGCACGGTCTCGGTGAGCGTGGTCCCCGGAGCCACGGCCATGACGCGGATGTCCGAGGGCCCGAGCTCAACGGCCAGGCTCTGGGTCAGGTGGTTGATCGCCGCCTTGGAAGCGGCGTAGGCCGTCATGAACGGCGACGGCCGGGTCGACTCACCGGAGCTCACGTTGATCATGACGCCGCCACGACCCTGGTCGAGGAAGACGCGGGCCTCGGCCCGGGCACAGAGCGCTGTGAGCACCAGGTTCTGGTCGAGGATGTCGCGCCAGTACCCACCGTCTGAGGTGGTCGACGGACCGGGAACCCGGCCGGCCATCATGCCGATGTTGTTCACAGCAATGTCGAGGCCCCCGTACGCGTCTGCCGCCTCGTCCACCATGCGTTCCACCTCCTCGTCCTGGCGGCAGTCGGCCACGATCGCCCGGGCCCGTCCGCCCTCCGCCTCGATCGCTCGAACGATGCGGTTGGCGTGGTCGCCCCGGAGGTCGGCGACCGACACCGAGGACCCAGCCCGAGCCAGCCACCGGGCGATCTCGGCCCCGATGCCCGCCCCTGCCCCGGTGACCAGGGCACTCGTCCCGGACAAGTCGATGGTGATGCTCATGGGTACCTTCTTCCCCTCGGCCCGGGGGGCTGAGTGACCTGGCTGAGTGACCTGGCTCCAGTGACCTGGCTCGAGTGACTGACGAACTTGGTGGGCGGCGCTGCCGGCGTCGTCGCGACGGCCTCCGGCCTCGATCTGGTGGGTCGGCCCAGCAGCCAACTAGGGATACAAGCCCACTTTGATGGAACCTTCGGATCGGGAAGCAGCGACGTGGAAGGCCTCTGGGCTGTCCTCGAGCGGGAACCGATGGGTGATGATGGTGTCGCGCACGTCGGGAACGGCGGCGAGCAACGCAGCCGCTTCGTCCAGGTCACGGACGCCCTGGCGACTCCCGTAGGCCATGGCGCCGATCCACGACAGCTCCTTGACCAGCGTCAGAGCGCCGGGAACGGGCGCGGCGGCCGCGAAGACGCCGAGCAGCACGACACGGCCACCCGGCCGAGCCAGGTCGGCGCATGTCACCAGCCCGGACTGGGTGCCGGTCGCTTCGAGCACGACGTCAAAGGAGCCGGAGGCGCTTCGGGCTCCCAGGCGCTCACCTGCCTCGATCTGGTGGGGATGCCGAGCGACGAGGGCCACGCCGTGGCCCAGACGGCGAACGACGGCCACGGCCAGCAGCCCGATCGAGCCACCTCCCACTACCACCACTCGCTCGCCGGGGATGATCGCGGCGCGGCGAGCGCCGTGCCAGGCCACACCGGCAGGCTCCACGAGGCAGGCATCCTCGAGGGAGAGCCCTCCGGGGAGTGGGACGAGATTGGAAGCGGGTACGATGATGCGGTCGCAGAGACCACCGTCGACGAAGACGCCCAGGTTCGTGTGCGGGCCGACGCAGCGTTGAGTGTGCCCCTCGAGACACTGGTCGCAGGTACCACAGGAGATCGACGGATCGATGGCGTGCGGCACACCGTTAACGAGCCCGGCGAATTCATGACCGATCGTGAACCCCGTCAGCCCGGCGTCAACCAGGCCGAGATCGGTACCGCAAATGCTCGACGCCATGACTTCGACCGTCACCCCCGGGCCCGAGGGCTCGTCGACGTCCAGCACACGAACACCGTCCTCGGTATTCCGAACGGCTCTCACAGCCGCCCCTGACGATCCCTCTGGCCGTCGATCGTGCCGGCCACGATGATCAGCGAGCGGTGTTGCCCATGTCCACGACGATCTGGGAGCCGGTCATGTACCTGGACTCGTCGCTGGCCAGGAAGGCAACGCTGGCCGCGATGTCCTCCGGCTTCATGAACGTGTGGGGCAGCGTGTTCATGAAGATGGGTCCGAGGGTCTCCGGCTTCGAGTTGATGAGGTCCTGCAAATGGGGGTCAGTGACCATCTCGGTAGCCACACCGGCCGGATGGATGGTGTTGACCCGGATGTCGTACTCACCAAGCTCGGCCGCCAGGACCCGGGACAACCCGACTACCCCGTGCTTGGCCGCGCTGTAGTGCGCCTTGAAGGGGAGGCCCTTTCGGCCCGCAGTGGAGCTGGTCAGGATGATTGATCCGCCCGTCCCCTGCTGGATCAGCGTCGGGATGGCCGCCTTGGCCGTCTGCCATACGCCTTTCAAGTTGATGCCGACCAGCTCGTCCCACTCCTCGGAGCTGATCTCCCAACTGAGGTTCGCACTGTCGATGCCGGCATTGGCCACGACGATGTCGAGGCGGCCGAGCTCAGCCACGCCGTCGGTGACCAGCGACTGCAGGGCTTCAAAGTCCCTGACGTCGGCCGGCCGGGCCACGACCCGCCGGCCCTCCTTCTCGACCAGCGTGGCCGTCTCGACGAGGTCGCTCGGGCTGGCGCCGGGGTAGCTCGTGGTGTCGAGCTCGGCGCATATGTCACAGATGATGATGTCGGCGCCCTCCTGGGCCAGGCGCAGAGCATGGGCCCGCCCCTGGCCCCGAGCAGCACCAGTCACGAAAGCGACCTTTCCGGCAAGACGACTTTCAGCCATGACCAACAACCCCCTGAGCGCGGTCACCGACGACGGCGCCCGAAATTTCTGTCGCCCGCACGCTACCGGGTCGCTGCGGCCGCGTCCTATCCGGTGCGGGAGAGTGGGCACCGGCGTCGTGACAGGGCCCTAGGCAGACCGGGCTGGGACGCCCAAGGGCGAGGGGAGCAGTCGGCCCGCTCAGCAGGCCGATCCTCACCCGCTGGATTGATGAACCAACGATTGACTTGCGGTCGGGAACGGTTCAGACTGCGATACAGGGTTGTCATTAAGTCATAGAACTGAAACACAGCCGGTGGATGTCGATGCCGCACTACTCGGGGGGGTTTTGCTATGAGGGGGGATTTGCCGTGAGAAAGCACCTGTCGGTCGCCATCGCCGTTATTGCCTGCGCCGGGTTGCTCACCGTGGTCGGTCCGACAGCGGTGGCCGGAGCCAGTTCCGGGTATCCGCCCATCCCTGCGGGCCCGATCACATTCGGGATCTCGGCACCGACCAGCGGAGCCCTCGCCTCCTACGGGATCCTCACCAAGATCCAGACCGGGATCGCCCTCCAGCAATTCGAGGCGATGCACCCCAGCGGCATCGACGGCCACCAGGTGAAGTTGGACATCGAGAACGACGCCAGCGATGTGACTACCGCGGTCCAGGTGGCCAACCAGATGGTGACCAACAAGGACGCCGCCGTCATCACCGCCAGCTACAACCCGGCTGCGGCCGGACAGCAGCTCGCGGTGTGGACCAAGGCGAAGTTGCCAGTGGTGGCCAACCTGGAGCTCACCAATACCCTCACGCCCTCCCAGCTGGCCACGCAGTATCCGTACCTGTTCAGCCCCAACCCGTCGCTCCAGCAGACCGGTGTTGCCGCCATCAACTGGATCAAGAAGAAGGGCTTCAAGAACGTCGGGATCCTGAACGACGGGATCCCCTACGACACCGTATTCGCCAACCAGATCGGCGCCGGCGTCCAGTCGATCAAGGGCGCAAAGGTGACGACGGTGAACATAACCCCCGGATCGGTGGACAACAGCGCGGCCATCACCAAGCTGAAGGGGGCGGGGGCCCAGCTGCTGGTGGTCACCGCCGGTGAGGGGTACGGCCCCATCTGGCAGGCCGTCCAGTCGGCCAATTGGTCGCCCACAATCTTGGCCTCGGCCGGGGCCTGGTACAGCGGCTTCGACTCGATGGGGCCGCTCACGGCCAAGGCGAGTGCGTACTACTACAACTGTGCCGACACGGCCACCCAGACGTTCACGCCCGTGCAGAACCAGCTGATGACGGCCTATTCGGAGGGGACGAACTACCCCGCTTTCGTCAACTACCTGACCTCCATGGCCACCGACAGCGTCCCGCTCGAGATCCTGAACTACGCCATCACCAAGTACAACTCGACGGACCCGGCCGCCATCAAGAAGGCGATCGAGGGGATCACCAACGGGCAGTTCCTCGGCCTCTCCTACAAGTTCTCGACTACCAACCACTTCGGGTTGGTGGGCTCCTTCGGGCCGGCCGTCTGTCAAATGGGGCCGCCTTATGCCGGAGGGGTGGGTCGGGTGCCAGTCAAGAGCTGATTCGACTGAACGGGCGGGCCGAGCCCGACTGAACGTGGGTCGCGCTCGAAAGGACGGGCGGGCCGAGCCTGACTGATATGGGGGGTCAGTTGGGCTCGGCCCACAGCCCGGTGAACGGCGGGTTGTGGGGGAACTCGAAGACCTGACCACGGCCGGTACGGGCGAGCGACTGATAGTGACGCTGCGCGAACCACCATCTCCCATCCACCCGCCGGTACCGGTCGTGGTACACGCCGAATGCGTTGGTCCACTGGCCACTGACTCGTTCCTGGCGCAATTCGCACATGAACATCCTGGACGATGCGGCGTCGACTCCCGCCGCCCCGCTGCCCAGAACGATGTGCGAGTTCAGGATGACGAACTCGAAGAACTCGAAGCCCTCGATCGAGTGGCCGATGAAGTCCCCGATCTGCTTGGCTCCGACGAACTCGAGCGCCTGCTCGGACTGCTTGTCGATCGAGATCGTGCAGTCAGGTAGGAACAACTGTTCGAAGTCGTCCCACGCCCGTCGATTCACCACATCGGCGTAGGCCGACTGCACCCTCGTCACCGCCACGTGGTCGACGGCCTCGCGGATCGCTTCATCATCCATTGGTAGTCAGGGGCGCAGTACTCGCAACGCGAGCCTGGTTCCCCATCCCCCTTTCGATCTGTACGTGCGGTTTTCCCGCATACAGCTCACCGACGGTCTTTCGGACATGGTTACGCTGCCTTCGGGTATCGAATAGTGCCCATGAGCTGGTGCAGGCCTTGGTCGTGGAACCAGGAGCGGTTCCAAGTGTCTGCCTGGCCCGCCCGCAGATTGCGACCACGCTTCTTGACGAGCAAGCGCTTCAGCCGCCATGCCACGTAGCGGTCCATGGTGACGAACTTGTCGGCCGCATTTCCGTTGCGGAAGTAGTTGCCCCATCCCCGAAGGAACAAGTTGAGCCGTTCGATGACGGTCTCCAACTCCTGTCCGACTTGGCTCCGACCGGTCATGGCCTTGATCCTCGCCCGGGCTCGCTTCATCGACCGCACCGACGGCCAGCGGTGGAGGTAATAACGGATGACCCGCTTTTGCTCCCAGAGCTTGCCGGACATGCGGGCACGAAGGTGGCACCCGAGGAAGTCAAAGCCCTCTTTCCCCTCCCGGAGGTCGACCACTCGGGTCTTGTCCGGATGGAGGCTGAGGCCGAGGTCGCCCAGAATGGCGGTCGCCCGCCGTTGGGCTTCCTCGGCTTGGCTCTGGGACGAACACAGCACCACGAAGTCGTCCGCATAGCGGACGACTTCTCCTGTGCCCCGCTCAGCCCAGGCCCGGTCGAAGGCGTGCAGGTAGATGTTTGCCAGCAACGGTGAGATCACTCCACCTTGGGGAGTGCCAGAGACCGACTCAGTCACCACCCCGCCTTCCAACACGCCTGCTCGCAGCCACAGCCGAAGCAACTTGAGCACCCGCCGGTCAGAGACCCGTTGGCCGACCAGGGATAGCAACCTGTCATGGTCGATCTCGCCGAAGAAGTTCTGAATGTCGGCTTCGAAGACGAACTGTCTGCCTTTGATGAAGCCGACCCGGATCTTCTCCAAGGCATCGATGGCCGAACGCTTCGGGCGAAAGCCGAAGCTGCAGGGTAGAAAGTCGGCCTCGAAGATGGGTTCGAGGACGAGCTTCGTGGCCTGTTGGACCACCCGGTCCTTGACGGTCGGGATACCCAAGGGCCGCAACGAGCCGTCGGGCTTTGGAATCTCCACCCGGCGAACTGGTGCCGGGCGGTAGTTGCCTGCACGAAGGGTGTCACGGATCTCGGTGAGCAAACGCTCCACCCCGTAATCGTCCTCCACTTCTGCCAGGGTCAGGTGATCGACCCCAGCAGCTCCACGATTGGCTCGGACTCGGTGCCACGCCTCCCACAGGGTGTCATCCCTGTAGATGCGGTCATACAGGGCGTGGAAAAGTCGACCCTCAGACTGCTTGGCCGCAGCCCATAGCCGGTTCTGGAGGCGTCGAACTTTGACCCGGGACGGTGGTCCCAGGGGGGAGTTGGGCTGAGCGGTCCCAGCCATGCCCTCACTCGTTCCTCTGTTCCCGGCGTGACCGAAGTCGGGGTCCTTCCCTCCTGCTGGGTTCATCCCGGCGATCGGCAGTACTACGACCCCGTCGGACTCCCGCTTCCCTCCGCTCGGTTTCACCATTGGCTTATCCGAACGGTCTTTGCTGACAAGGCTGGGAAGACGGGTCTCTCCTGTTCCGACCCAAACCGTGCGTACGTGCCGCTCCCGTACCCCGAGGGGACCCGACCAAGGGCATTCCGGAGCGCCGGTAGGTCGGACGTGGACCTTCGCCGTGACATGAACGGCTCGGCTCCCCCATCGTGAGTCTGACGAGGCTGCAGGATTCGTGCTTGGTAGCACTACGGCCCGCACGCTTGCTCCCTCCAAAGAGGCTCTTGACACCCCGCTCAGCCTGCCGGATCTCTCCGACGGACCGGGGTCTGCTACTGGGCTCTCCGGCGATTACCCAGACGGGACTTGCACCCGCAGGTCTGGTCCAGCTTTCAGGACGCAACATGGCAAGGACCATATGCCACTCGATCGGGGCGGGCACTCGATCGAGGCGGGAGCTCGATCGGGGCGGGAGCTCGATTGACAGCCGTCGCCCGGTGGCAGATGCTTGGCCCCGTCGCCATCACGTCGCGCCACGACCGTCGCCGATCGCAAACGGGAGATTCGACCAAGCTCATGCCGTACCCGCAGCTGTCCGTCATGCTCATCAATTTCTCCGCCTCCGATCCGGGCAGCTGGCAGCCGCTCCTCGACGGGGCCCGGGCCGCCGACGAGGCCGGGGTCGACCGCCTGGCCGTGAGCGACCACGTGGTGTTCGGCGAGAACCTCGAGGCTTACGGAGACGCCAGGGTGGGCGGGATCGAAGGCGGGAGACAACCCACCGGGCCCGACGGCATGTGGCTCGAGCCGCTCACCCTGCTGTCGGTCGTCGCAGGGGTGACCTCCCACGCTCGTCTGGCCACCGGGATCCTCCAAGCCGCCCTTCGCCGGCCAGCAGTCCTGGCCAAGGCCGCGGCCACCCTGGACGTGCTCTCCGGAGGCCGGCTCGACCTCGGGGTCGGGGTGGGATGGCAGCGAGAGGAGTACGACGCCGCCGGGCTGAGCTTCGAGGGTCGGGGTCGGCTGCTCAACCAGACCCTGGCCGTCTGTCAGGCTCTGTGGCGCCGGGAGCGGGCTGACTTCGACGGCGACGGGCTCCGGTTCGAAGGCATCCATGCCATGCCCAAGCCACTGCAGCCAGGCGGCGTGCCCATCTGGGTGAGCGGGACGCTCAACGACCGCGTCATCGAGCGACTGGCCCGTTTTGGCGACGGATGGATTCCCTGGGGACCCATCGCCGGGGATCCCACGACCGGCATCGTCCGGGTGCGTGAGGCGCTCGAAGCCGCCGGCCGGGACGCCACCGGGTTCCAGGTGCAGGGGCGGCTTCCGGTCGTGAAGGGACCGGACGGTTCAATGGATCTCGATCGCACCATGGAGGGAGTCCCGGCCTTGGCCGAGGCCGGAATCACCGACTTCCGGGCCCCGGTCTCCATCACCCTCGAGCCGGGTGCGACCGCCGACGCTCTTGCCGAGATGGTGTCCGTCTTCCGGCAGGCAGTGGGTCGCCGCTAGGTACGCGTCGCCGGGCGCAGCCGATGTCCGGCGAACTCATCGCCGTGTCTGCCCTTCGAGGCGCCCAGTATCAGACCACGTCCCGCATGCTGTGGTTCCTCGCTGCTGCCGTACTGCTCGTCGTGGTGACCTACGGCCTGGCTGAGATCCTGGCCACGCGGCTCACCAGTGCCGAGGAGTACATCAGCGTCATTCCGGCGATCGCCATCATCCCCTTCTTCTTCGCCGGCTCGCTCTTTCCCATCACCTCCCTGCCCGGATGGCTCTCCGACGTAGCCATCGTCCTCCCACTCACCCATGCCTTGGCCCTCTTCCGGTACGGCCTGACCGCCCAAGGCGGGCAGGCCCCTCCACAACATCTGGGGGATGAGCAGCTACACCACGATGGCCGCGCTGTACCTCGGAGTCTTGGCCCTTTACGCCAGCGTGATCCTGGGCGGAGCGATCCGGCTCTCTACCAGGGCGGGCACGGGCTGATCACCAGGGTGGCACCGGGCCCAACCGAGGTAGACGAGCTGAACACCCGGGCGGCCACGGGCCGATCAGCGATCAGGATCGCCGGTAGTCGCGGAGGGGCACCGCGGCGTCTTCGCCGGTGCTGAGACGGGGCCGGTTCTCCTCCGGGGCGGACCGGGGCACGACGGGACGAATGCTGGCGCGAGACCGTCGAGCCAGGTCCTGGTAGACGCCAGTGCCGTTGGCCTTCCACGCCAGCTCGATGTCGCTCAGCTCTCGAAGCACGCGGGCCGGGTTTCCGGCGACCAGGTGGCGTGCTGGGACCTCGGTCTCCGCTCGCACGAACGAGCACGCTCCAACGAACGAGAAGTCGCCGATCGTGGCTCCGTCCATGACCACGCTGTTCATGCCGACCAGCACGCCCCGGCCAACGTGACAACCGTGGAGGACGGCCCCATGGCCGACATGAACGTCTTGCTCGAGGACCACGTCGCGGCCGGGAAAGCAGTGCAGGACACAGCCGTCCTGGACGTTGGCACCGGCGGACACCACCACCCGGCCGAAGTCGCCTCGCAGGCTGGCCAACGGACCCACATAGCAGCCGCCACCAATCAGGACGTCTCCGATGAGGACGGCTTCGGGATGAACGAACGCGGTGGGATGGACCACGGGGACGACACCCTCGATCTCGTAGATGCCCATCGAGTCAACCTATGGCATAGTCGGGCGACCTGCCCCGGTCGGCTCAGCGCTGGTGCCGATCAGCGCCGCACTGGCTCAGCCCTGGTGCCGATCAGCGCCGCACCCGGTTACCTCGACGGGCCGATCAGCGCCGCACCGGGTCAGCCCGACGGGCCGATCAGCGCCGCAACCGTCGGCCCAAGGGCCGATCAGTGGTGCATCCGAACGGGAAGTCGTTTCAAACCGTTGTTCAGATTCGACCGGACCCGAACCGGCTCGCCGGCCAGCTCGATGTCGGAAAATGCGGCCAGCAGCTCCTCGAAGAATACCCGCCCCTCCAAGCGGGCCAGGTGGACTCCGAGGCAGAAGTGCTCGGCGATCCCGAAAGCCAGGTGCGGATTGGGATGGCGATGGATGTCGAAGCGTTGGGAGTCGTCGAACAGCTCCTCGTCCCGATTGGCCGAGGTGTAGTACATGGCTACTTTCTCACCGGCAGAGATCTTCACGTCCCGGACGACCGTGTCGGCCAGAGCCGTTCGCCGGAAGTAGTGCAGCGGGTTGGCCCACCGGAGGATCTCCTCCAGCGCGCCGGGAATGAGACTCGGATCGGCCCGGAGCTCGCGCAACTGGTCGGGATGGCGCAGCAGGGCCCAGAGGCCCGACGAGAGCATGATCTTGGTGGTGTCGTTGCCCGCCGTCACCAGCTGCACGAAGAAGGTGGCGAACTCGATGTCGTCCATGAGGCGACCGCCGAACTCGGTGCCGAGGATGATCGAGGTCAGGTCGGGGGTCGGCTCCTCGGTGCGCCGGCTGGCAGCCAGCTCCATGCCGTAGACGGCCATGTCCATGGTCGCTCCGTTGGACTCGTCGCCGGCATAGTCGGCATCCTGCCCGCTGGTGTTCCGCTCGGCCATCTCGTGGATGCGCCGCCAGTCAGCCTCGGGCAGGCCCATGAGCTGACCGATGACCCGGGAGGGAATCTCCGAGGTCACGCCGTGGACGAACTCGACCTCGGCGCCGTCGTCGATGCCGGCCACGACATCACGGCAGATCCCACGGATCTGGTTGGCCATGTCCTCGATCACCCGGCGCCGGAAGTGCTCGGCCATGGGACGCCGGTAGTCGAGGTGCCGGGGCGGGTCCATGGCCAGGAGCATCCCTCGCATCTGCTCGACCTGTTCCGGAGCCAGGGTCTCGATGACCACGCCTCCCTCGCTGGCCGAGAACAGGTTCGGGTTCCGGGCGGCATGGACCACGTCGGCGTGCCGCAACAGGGCCCAGAACCCCGAGTCGTCCTTCATCTCCTGGAAGTAGACGGGCTGGGTCCGCCGGAGCTCGGTCAATGCCTCGTGGGGGACGCCCCCGACGAAGGTGTCAGGGTCGGACAGGTCGATCGCCGTCGGCATCAGCTGGCGAGAACGTTGGGCCGGGGGAGTCCTTCGGCCTCACACAGCGCGTAGTAGGCGGCCAGGGACCCAGGGCCGTCGAAGACGCTCTCGACGTTCCCGCTGGCATCCAGGTTGAGGTTGGCCCCGTACATCTGGAACCAGACCTGGGTTTGGTCCTCGACGCACTGGAGGGTGTGCACTGAGCCGGCCGGCTCGTAGAGGAACGAGCCCGCCCGGTTGACGTAGTCGTATTCCTTGTACTTCCACGCGCCCGAGACGGTGTACGCGTAGACCGGCCCTGTGTGACGGTGGGTCTGGACCTCGTAGCCGGCCTGGAAGATGTTCTCCACGATCCACAGGCCCTCCTCCTCCTTCACCTGGATCACCTTCAACTTGCTGCCGTCGCCGATGTCGACGAAGGGCAGGTCGGATGCACCGATGTGCACGGCGCTCGGAATGGACTCGGTCGTTGTCATGGCCCTCCTCGTTGGCTCGGCGTTCGTCGCCGCGAAGCTCTCCGCATTACCCTATGACCCCGAGGTGGGGCGCGACGAGGCGGCGCCCGTGTGGGATTTTCGGAGCGCCGGCCGATGCGCCGGTGAAACTTATCTAGCGTTGGCGCAATGTCCCTGTACTGCGGCCCGGCCACCCCCCGTCCGGGCGCCCACCGGGCCGAAACGCTGCCCCTCGCCGGGATCCGGTTCCTGGAGGTCGGTGAGGACTTCGCTTGCGCCTACGCCGGCCACCTCCTGGCGCTGCTCGGTGCCGATGTGGTCCGGGTGCCGGCGCCGGCCAAGGGCCGGTTGCCGGGCCCCTTTTCGGGAAGGGCTCATGGGCGAGGCCCAGTTCCCGAATCGGTCCGGAAACTGGCGCCGAGCCAATCCTGGGGTCTCGATGCGGGAAAGGCCCTGTTCACAGGGGAGACGGCCGAAGAGACGCTATCCGGGCTGCCGTTTGCCGCTGCAGTGGACCCGACAGGGACCATCCGGAGCGCCTCGTTTCCGGTTGTCCGCGTTGCTCCCTGCCCGACTCCGGCCAGAGCATGGGCCGCCTCGGGCGCGATGGCCCTGACCGGCAGGGCAGACGGACCCCCTCTCCTCGCCCCGGGCGACGTGGCCACCTGCCTCGACGGCGCCGCGGTCGCCTTCCGCCTCCTCGCCGCGGCCAAGGGCACACCGCTCGCCCTCGACGGGTCTGCCCTGCTCGGCGAGCGGGCCGCCATCTTCGGGCATCACCGAAACGGCACCATCTCCAATGGGGGAGCTTGTCGCATGATGGCCACGAACGACGGCTGGCTGGCCGTGAGCTTGAGCCGGGACTCCGACGTCGACCTGCTTCCGGCCTGGCTGGGCGCACCGGTCCCGGCCGACCCCTGGACCGCAGTGGCGGCCGGGGCCGCGGCGGGATCGGCACCCGCCCTGGCCGAGCGGGCGCAGCTGCTGGGCATCCCGGTAGCCGTGGTGGGCGGCCCTGACCACGACGATGAGCAGTTCAGGGCCCGGGGCCAGCAGTGGCCCCCGGCGCCGTGGCTGTACGAGGGCGCACCGTCGTGGCGTCCCCCACCGCGTGCCCTGACCGACCTCGACCGGCTGAGCCCGAGCCGAACCCGATCCGAGCGGCGACCCCTGGTCGTGGACCTGTCGGCCCTCTGGGCCGGACCGCTGGCGGGCTCCCTGCTGGTTGCGGCCGGATGTCGGGTGGTCAAGGTCGAGGACCCCCGGCGGCCCGACCCTTCCCGCGGAGGCCCCCAGCGGTTCTTCGACCTCCTCCATGGAGGGAAGGAGAGCGTGGTAGTGGCCGTGGCGGCCACTGGTCCCTTTCCGGCGCTCATCAGGTCAGCCGACGTGGTGATCGAGTCGTCGAGGCCTCGGGCGCTCGAGCAGCTCGGGATCCACCCCTCCCCTCACCAGGCGTGGATCAGCATCACCGGCTACGGACGGGCCGGACCGTGGCGGAACCGGGCCGCGCTGGGCGACGACGCGGCGGCAGGCGCCGGCCTCGTCGCCCGCGAGCATGAGGCAGGCGCTCCCCAGTTCTGCGCGGACGCCGCCGCCGACCCGGTCACCGGGCTCCACGCCGCCGTGGCCGCGCTGGCTGCCGTCGTCGGTGGCACCGGGGGGACGGTCGACATCGCCATGCGCGAGGTGGTCGGCCACACCTTGACCCACTCTCGCGCCGAGTTGCCGTCCGACACCGGACCGGTGGCGCCGCCGAGAAGCAGGACACCCACTCGGACGGCGGCGGCGCTCGGGGCAGACACCGGTTCCGTCCTGGCCGACCTGTGAACGAACCCAAGCAGCAGGACCTAGACAGCGGGCCGGTCAGCGGCCTCACGGTGGTGGACGTCGAGGTGGACGGGCGCCCCGGCTGCACTGTCCACATCGAACAGGGCCGGATCGTCCACATCGAACAGGGCCGGATCGCGGCGGAGGACACGGCGGACGCCGGGACGATGGGGCCGACGAGGGAGGCCAAGAACGCTGTCCTCGACGGCCGCGGTGGGGCGCTCCTCCCCGGCCTGCACGACCACCACACCCACTTGTTCAGCCTGGCCGCTCGGGACCGGTCCGTGTCGTGCGGGCCTCCGACAGTGCACGACCGGCCTTCCCTGGCCCGGGCGCTGGCCGCGGCTCTGAGCGGCCCCATCCCCGGCGCGGCCCCATCCACCTGGCTCCGGGGGTACGGGTACGACGAGTCCGTAGCCGGTCCGCTCACCGCGGACGTGGTCGACGACCTGTTGGGAGGGCACCGCCGGCGACCGGTGCGGATCCAGCATCGCAGCGGTCACCAGTGGGTGGTGAACCGGAGTGGTCTCGAGGCGCTGGGGTTGGCCGACGGACCAACGGGGAGGACGGGGGCCGGGGGTGCCGAGGACACAGGGGGTGCAGGGGGCGTGGGTGGTGTGGGTGGCGTGGAGATCGGCGCAGATGGGCGCCCAACCGGGGTGCTCTACGGTGCCGACGATCTCATCCGCCTGCGGGCGAGGGATGACCCTCCGTCCCTGGCCAGCATCAGCGAGCAACTGTCCCGCTATGGCGTCACCGGGGTGACCGACGCCACCGCGTCCAACGGGCCCGATGAGCTGGCCGCATTCGAGGCTGCCGTGAACAGCGGCGAGCTCGGGCAGTCCGTGCTCGTTCTGGGCGGCGCCCTGCCGGGCCGCCACCGGGGCGCGGTCACGACTGGCGCCCTGAAGGTAGTGCTCGAGGATCGCCAGCTCCCCGGGCTCGACGACCTGGTCGACTCAATTCGGTCAGCCGGACGGCGAGGCGTGGCGCTGCACGCGGTGACCCGCGAGAGCCTGGTGCTCGCGGCCACCGCCCTGTCCATGTCGGGCGGGGGGCCCGCATCGCATCGAGCATGCCAGCGTTGCCCCACCGGACGTGGTGGAGCTCCTGCGCCCGCTGGCGGTCACCGTGGTGACCCAACCCGGGTTCATCGGCGAGCACGGCGACCGGTACCGCCGGGAGGTCGACCGGGCCGACCGCCGGTGGCTGTACCGGCTCCGGGCCTGGGACGTGGCCGGGGTCCCCGTGGCCGGGAGCACCGACGCCCCCTTCGGGCCACCGGACCCCTGGCGTGCCGTCGCCGATGCCGTCTCGAGACGGACAGCCCTCGGGGCCGTGATCGGGGCCGACGAGCGGTTGACGCCCGAGCGGGCGCTGGCCCTGTTCCTGGGCCGTCCGGACGACCCCGGCGGCCCCGCCCGCACCGTCTCGACCGGGAGCCCCGCCGACCTCTGCCTGTTGGCCCTTCCGTGGAGCCGTGCCCGCACCCAGTTGAGCAGCCAGCTGGTCAGGGCCACCATCAAGGGCGGGCGGGTGCTGTACCGAGCCGCGCCGTGAACGGCCCCGACAGTACGTTGTCGAGGTGACCAGCTCCCCACGCGAGGCCAAGGGCATCCTGTTCGCCGCCGACGTCCTTCGGCTGGTCGAAGGCGGTCTGGCTCCCGAGGCCGTGGGGCCGTTCGGCGAGCGGCCGGTGCTGGCCGTGGCCGCCGATGACGACCCGATGTTGGCCGCGGCGGCGGACGCAGTCCGCTCGGCACCCTGCGTGACTGTGGGTGTGGCCCGGGCCGGGACCGACCTCTCCGCACCGCCCGACTTCGACATCTTGTTGGCTGAAGAGGAACACCCGCCGCGACCGTGGGTCGGATGCCCCGACATCGAAGGCGAGCTCGCCCGGGTGGACCACGCCGTCGAGCAGGGCCCCGCTCCCGCTATCGCCCTGGTCCAACTCCTGCGGTTCAGCGGTGGCATCTCAATGAACGATGCACTGGTATCGGAGTCGTTCGTGTACTCGATGCTCCAATCCGGGCCCGACCATCGACGGTGGATCATCCGGCGCGGACCGATGGCCCACCGCAACGTGCCCGGCCCGGCGGTCCTGGGACACAGGGAGGGCCCGTCTCTGTCGCTGACCCTCAATCGGCCCGAGGTCAGGAACGCCTACGACGCCGCCATGCGCGACGAGCTGGTGATCATGTTCCAAACGGCTTTGGCCGACCCCTCGATCACCTCGATCTCGCTGGCCGGAGCGGGGCCGTCGTTTTGCAGCGGCGGCGACCTGTCGGAGTTCGGATCGGTGCCGGACCCGGTGGCCGCCCACGTGATCCGGACGACCCGGAGCGTGGCTCCCTGGCTGGCCCGGTGCGCGAGCCGCACGACGGCCATCGTGCACGGTGCGTGCGTCGGAGCCGGCACCGAGCTCCCGGCCTTCACCGCCCACGTGCTGGCCAGACCGGACGCCAGCTTTCAGCTGCCGGAGGTTGCCATGGGGTTGATCCCCGGGGCCGGGGGCACGGTGAGCCTTCCCCGCCGGATCGGTCGCCAGCGCACAGCATTCCTCGCCATCACCGGTTCGGCCATCGACGCCAGCACCGCGCTCGCCTGGCACCTGGTCGACTCGGTCGAAGCTGCCGGGTAAGTGGAGCAGCCCGGTACACGGAGCAGCCTGGACCGATCCAGCCCGGTAAAGTCGTTCCAGCCCGGTAAGGAGAGCCCAGTCGAGGCAGCCCAGTGGTGGTCCCCAGGCCGGGAGCTGTGCAGACGGAAGGACGGGACCGTGACGTTCGGGGCTCGGACATGGGGGCCGTAGACATTTAGTAGGACGTACAACTATCGTGGGGGGATGAGCCCCTCCAATCAAGCCGTGACGGCCTTCGGCCGCGTCGATGGGAATGCCCCCCTGTACCGTCCCACGCACCCGGTGCGGTTCATCACTGCGGCCAGCCTGTTCGACGGCCACGATGCGGCCATCAACATCATGCGCCGGCTGCTGCAGGCCCAAGGAGCCGAGGTCGTCCACCTCGGCCACAACCGCTCGGTCGACGAAGTGGTGGCCACGGCGCTCGCCGAGGATGTCCAAGGGGTGGCCATCAGCTCATACCAGGGCGGCCACATCGAGTACTTCAAGTACCTGGTCGATCGGCTCCGAGCCGAAGGGCGAGGTGACATCGCCGTCTACGGCGGCGGCGGCGGCGTCATCGTGCCCTCGGAGATCGCCGAGCTCGAGGCCTACGGCGTTCGCCGAATCTTCTCACCCAGCGACGGACAGCGTCTGGGCCTGGAGAGGATGATCAATGTGCTCATCGAGGAGTGCGACCGCGACCTGGCCGCCGACCCACCGGACTCGCTCGATCTGCTCAACAGCGGGCACATCGGGAGCCTGGCCCGGGTCATCACCTGTCTCGAAGCCGGCACCATCGACCAGGTCAGCGTGGCGGCGATCACATCGGCTGCACAACGCCGGAACGCCCCTGTACTCGGCGTCACTGGGACGGGAGGTTCGGGGAAGTCTTCGCTGACCGACGAGATCATCCGGCGATTCCGGCAGGACCAAGAGGACAAGCTGACCATCGCCGTGCTGGCCGTCGACCCCACCAGGCGACGGGGAGGCGGGGCCCTCCTCGGCGATCGCATCAGGATGAACGCCATCGACACAGCCCAGGTGTACTTCCGATCGCTCGCCACCCGGGGCTCGCAGTCCGAGGTCCCCCCGCCTCTGCCCATGGTGGTGGCCGCCTGTCGGGCCGCCGGATTCGACCTGGTTATCGTCGAGACCCCGGGCATCGGACAGGGGGATGCCGCCATCGTCGATATCGCCGACCTCTCCCTCTACGTGATGACACCGGAGTACGGGGCCGCGTCCCAACTCGAGAAGATCGACATGCTCGACCTCGCCGACGCGGTGGCCATCAACAAGTTCGACCGCCGGGGAGCCGACGACGCCCTCCGGCAGGTACGCCGGCAATGGGGCCGCGACCACCGGATCGCCCCCGACGACACCGAGCCCGTGTTCGGCACCATCGCCTCGCGCTTCAACGACGACGGTGTGACCGCCCTGTACCAACATCTGAGGGACCGGCTCTCCGCCACAGGACTGGTGACGACGCCCGGCGTGCTGCCGACCGTCGGCGGGCGGGCCTCGACCAAGGCTTCGGCGATCATTCCGGGCCCGAGGCGCCGGTACCTGGCCGAGATCACCGAGACCGTGCACCGCTATCACGCCACCACCGTCGAGCTGGCGGGCCAGGCCCGAGAGGCCCAGCAGGTCGCCGCCGTGCTGGCCCTGGCCGAGCGGCACGGGACGCCGGTCGGCGACCTGGGCGCGCTGGCCGAGCGGGCGGAATCGGCCCGGGACCCAGAGGGCCGACGGCTCCTCGAGGAGTGGGACGAGCTACGGGCCGCCTTGACGCCGGCCGAGCCCGACGTTGACCCCGTACCGGGGGACGGCAACCGACCGGTGCTGTGGCGGACGTCTCTCTCGGGGACCCGCGTCCCCAAGGTGGCCCTGCCCCGGGTCACCGAGCACGGCGAGCTCGTGCGGTGGCTCCGGTCGGAGCACGTGCCCGGGCACTTCCCCTTCACCGCCGGCGTGTTCCCCTTCAAGCGAGAAGGCGAGGACCCGGCCCGCATGTTCGCCGGCGAGGGTGATCCCTTCCGCACCAACCGACGGTTCCACCTCCTGGCCTCGGGCCTCCCGGCCACCCGGCTGTCCACCGCGTTCGACTCGGTCACGCTGTATGGCTTCGACCCCGACGAGCGCCCCGACATCTACGGGAAGATCGGGACCTCGGGCGTGTCCATCGCCACCCTGGACGACATGAAGGTGCTCTTCAACGGATTCGACCTGTGCCATCCGACCACATCGGTCTCAATGACCATCAACGGCCCCGCCCCCACCATCCTGGCCATGTTCCTGTGCACGGCCATCGACCAGCGACTCGACTCGTTCGAGGCCGAGCACGGTCGGTCGGCCGACGCCGGGGAGGGCGACGCCATCAGTGCCGAGGTGCTGCGCACGGTGCGTGGGACCGTCCAGGCCGACATCCTGAAGGAGGACCAGGGCCAGAACACGTGCATCTTCTCGACCGAGTTCTCCCTCGGGGTGATGGCCGACATGGCCGAATGGTTCATCGAGCACGCGGTGCGGAACTTCTACTCGGCGTCCATCTCCGGCTACCACATCGCCGAGGCCGGAGCGAACCCCGTCACACAGTTGGCCTTCACCCTGGCCAATGCGTTCACCTACGTCGAGGCCTATCTGGCTCGGGGCATGGACGTCGACGACTTCGCTCCGAACCTCTCTTTCTTCTTCTCCAACGGGATGGACCCCGAGTACACGGTGATCGGGCGCGTCGCCCGGCGGATCTGGGCCATCGCCATGCGGGAGACCTACGGGGCCAACCCTCGATCGCAGCGTCTCAAGTACCACGTCCAGACGTCGGGACGGTCGCTCCACGCCCAGGAGATGGCGTTCAACGACATCCGGACCACGCTGCAGGCGCTGTGCGCCATCGACGACAACGCCAACAGCCTGCACACCAACGCCTACGACGAAGCAGTGACCACACCGACCGGGGAATCGGTCCGTCGGGCCCTGGCCATCCAGCTCATCATCAACAAGGAGTGGGGCTTGGCGTCCAACGAGAACCCGCTCCAGGGCAGCTTCATCGTCGAGGAGCTCACCGATCTGGTCGAAGAGGCGGTGCTGGCCGAGATGGACAGGATCAGCGAGCGTGGCGGCGTACTCGGGGCCATGGAGACGGGTTACCAGCGCGGGCGGATCCAGGACGACTCCATGCTCTACGAGCACCGCAAGCACGATGGCAGCCTGCCCATCGTCGGGGTCAACACGTTCGTCGACCCCGAGGCCAGGCCGACGACCGGTCCGATGGAGCTGGCCCGCTCGACCGAGGAGGAGAAGCAGCTCCAGATCACCCGGTTACGCCAGTTCCAACGCGACCACGCCGGCGACCGAGGAGGCGGCGCTCGACGCGCTCCGCACGGTGGCGCTCGAGGGGGGCAACGTCTTTGCCCAGCTGATGAGCACCGTCCGTCACGCCACCCTCGGGGAGATCACCCACGCCCTGTTCGAAGTGGGTGGCTCCTACCGACGCAACGTCTGAGCAAGGTCGAGGTCTGCGTGAGGTCGAGTCCGTCCACGCCGCGCTGGCCGACTGAAACCGGTTCGCTGCCGCATGGGCCCTCCCGGTGCGCCCGAGCGTGGCTACGGGTCGGTGAAGTCGCCGATGTGGACGCGGATCTTGCGGATGATCCGGAACAAATCGCGGAGATCGTGGTCGTCGAGCATCCCGAGCCCGAGGGCGATCTCGTTGACGGCGAGGGTGGCCCGCTTGGCCAGCGCACGGCCCTCCGATGTCACCTCGGCCAACGTGGTCCGGCCGTCAGTGGGGTGGGGTACCCGCGTCACCAGTCCCTGGGCCTCGAGCCGGTCGATGATGTTGGTGACGCTGGTCGGGTGGATCATCAGGCGGTCGCCCATCTTGCCCAGCGGGAGCGACCCACCACGGCTGAACGAGAGGAGGACCAGGCCCTCGTACCGGGCGAAGGTCAACCCGAACGGCCGCAGTGCCCCGTCCACGGCAGCCAGGACGACTTGTTGCGCCCGCATGATCGACGTGGCCGCAGCCATGGCTTCGCCGGCTTCGGCGTCCCAACGCTTTGACCACTGGGAGCGGGCCTCATCGATGGGGTCGAACTTCAGAGGGCGACGGCTCACGGCACTGAAGGGTAGCTGGGGCCCCGCCGGCCGGGCCCGGTCGTTAATCGAGGGGAATCCCCACGATCGCCGACAACTCCTCGAGCGCCACCTCGGGGGCGGTGACCTTGATGGTCCGCATGCCCATAGCCCGGGCCGGCTTCAAGTTGATGCCCAGGTCGTCGAGGTATACCACCTGATCGGGTGGCACGCCCACGATCTCGCAGGCCATCTCGTAGAAGCGGGGGTCGGGCTTGCGGACACCCAGTTTGGACGACTCCAGCACCACGTCGAACAAGGCCAGGGCCTCGACCACATCCGGGCGGCCCGGGACCTGGTCGGCCTCCTGGTCGAGCACGAAGTTGTTGGTCAGACAGGCCGTCTTGAACCGCTTCGAACAGCGGCGCAGTGCCTCGACCATGGCCGGACGCACCTCGCCCGCCAGCCGCGCCATTACAGCTCGGGCGTCCACCCGGTACCCGGCAGCCTGAGCCTCGACTTCGAAGAGCTCGCAGAACTCGGACATGTCGATGGCACCCCGTTCGAGCCTGGCCCACGCGTTGGTGTCGGGGTTGGTCGAGTTGATGGCCCGGATGGTGCCGACCGGAAGCCCCTCAGCTTTCTCGTACCGCTGGAAAGCATCGAACGGGCTGTCGGTGATGACCCCTCCGAAATCGAACATGACCGACCGGATCACGGTCGCCCCTGTCCCGCGGGGTAGAGGACGGGGCCCATCGTCTGCGCCGGTGGGGGCATCCCGTTCAGCCGGCCTGTCGGCGGGCCCGTTCGATGAGGGCCACCCGACGTTGCTCGATGAGTGCAGGATCGATGCCCCCTCCGAGAAAGGCCTCGGCCCTGCGGATCTCCTCGGCCAGCGCTGCCGGGCCCCCGCCCGAGAATCCGGCGTACTCGGCCACAAGCACCCGAGTGGCCGCCGGCTCGGCCGAAGCGATGTCGGCGGCCAAGGCCTTCGCCACGTCCACGAGCTCGTCGTGAGGGACGACCCGGTTGACCAATCCGACCCGCAGAGCCTCGTTCGCAGTGATGAAGTTCCCGGTCAGGCTCATCTCTCTGGCCACGCGCACGCCGACCGCCTGCGGGAGGAGGACGGACATCCCCCAGAACGGGACGAGACCCACCCGGGTGTGGGTGTCGGCGAAGCGGGCTTCTTCCGAGGCGATCAGGAAGTCGCAGGCGAGCGCCAGCTCGAGCCCGCCGGTGACGGCCGCCCCGTTCACTGCCCCGATCATGGGCTTGGCCAGCTGCGGCCAGGGCCGGCCGTCGGCGGGCCGGATGTTCGCCCCCGAGGCGGCCATCTCCTTCAGGTCCAAACCGGCACAAAAGGCCCGTCCCGCACCCGTCAGTACCAGGACATCCACGTCGGCCCGGGCGTCGAGCCGGATCAAGTGCCCGACCAGCTGCGAGAGCATGTCCGAGCTCAGTGCGTTCCGGGCCTCGGGGCGGTTGAGGGTGACCAGGGCGATACCGTCGGCCACGTCCACCAGTACCAGGTCAGACACCCGAATTCCTCGCTTCGTCTCGCGCCTCGCCCCCAGGAGCGGCCGGTTACCTTGCTGGCATCGTAGTGTCCCGATCGGCCCGGGCACCTTCCGACGCAGGCCCTGGAGCAACCGTGGGTTTCCGGCGCCGAAATGGCTGGATCGCATCTCGCGTCGGGGGTCGTTTAGGGTGCCAGAGCGGATTGACTGAACAGAGGAATTCCACACCGTGAATCTCATGATGTTGCTCGACATGGCCATGTCCGGCCACCCAGCCCGTGTGGCCATCGGCCGAAGCGACGACGGGCTCAGCTACGAGGAGCTCTACCGTCGGGCCGGGATCGCCGCGGCACGGATCCGGCGGGACGGCGTCGCTCACGTCGCCTACGTGGGCACCAATTCACCCGCCTTCGCCGTCGCCGTCTTCGCCAGTTCCTGGGCCGGGGTCCCGATACTGCCGATCAACTACCGGCTGGGCCACGAGCAGGTGACCGGCCTTCTCGACCAGCATGAGGACGTCCTGGTCATCGCAGACGAGCTGGCCAAGGCCAGCCTGTCAGGCGTGAACCATCCCGTGATCGACCGCGACGGCTGGATGGCGTCGACGGCGATCGGACCGACCTGCGAGGAATGGCCGAACGACCCCGAGGGCATCTGCCGTCCTCCTCTACACGAGCGGCACGACCTCGGCCCCGAAGGCAGCCATCCTCCGCCACCGCCACCTTCTCTCCTACGTCTTCTCCTCGGTCGACTTCGGTGGGGCCGATGAAGCCGAGGCCGTCGCCGTCACCGTCCCGCCCTACCACGTGGCCGGTGTGGCCAACCTGGTCAGCAACCTCTATGCGGGGCGACGGCTCGTCTACCTCGACGCCTTCAGCCCCGAGGTGTGGCTCGACACCGTCCGCCAGGAGCAGGTGACCCACGCCATGGTCGTGCCCACCATGCTGGCACGCATCGTCGAGTTCCTGGCCGGCCAGGAGGACGCCGGCGTGCCCACCCTCCGAACGCTCTCCTACGGGGGGTCCCGGATCGCCCCCACCATCGTGGCCCGCGCCCTCGAGCTGTTCCCGACCACCGACTTCGTCAACGCCTACGGTCTGACCGAGACCAGCTCGACCATTGCCCTCCTCGGGCCCGAGGACCACCGATCGGCCATCGAGAGCGACGATGCCGAAGTCCGTGCCCGCCTGGGCTCGGCCGGCCGCCTCATTCCCGGCATCGAGGCCGAGGTCCGCGGTCCCGATGGCTCACCGCTCCCGGTCGGCCAGGCCGGCGATCTCTGGCTCCGAGGCGAGCAGGTGTCGGGCGAGTACCTCTCGGCCACATCGCCTCTCGACTCCGAAGGTTGGTTCCCGACCCGCGACCGCGCCTTCTTCGATGGAGATGACTATTTGTTCATCGAGGGGCGGACCGATGACACCATCATCCGAGGAGGGGAGAACATCGCCCCGGCCGAGATCGAAGAGGTCCTGGTCCAACACCCGTCGGTGGCCGAAGTTGCCGTGGTGGGTGTGCCCGATGAGGAGTGGGGACAGCGGATCACCGCGGTGATCGTCCCGGCGCCCGGCACATTGATCGACGACGACGAGCTGCGCGCCTTCGTCCGCAAGCAGTTGCGAACCTCGAAGACGCCCGACCAGATCGTGGTGTGGGAAGAGCTCCCGTACACCGACACCGGCAAGCTTGTCCGCCGAAAGGTCGCCGCCGCACTCGACGGCCGCGAGGACTGACGACACCGTCGGTCCAAGCCGGCGTTCCTCACTCGGTGGCTGGACCGCAAGACTGGGGGCGTCCGGGCGTTGCTCCAGAGGTTCGTGCACCGCCCGGCGCCCTCCTTCGTCGGCCCGGGCCCGGCCCGGGAGGAGCCTGGATCCACATGTTGAGTCTCATGCCGACACGATCGATCGGAAGAGTCCTAGCCGCCGGCGCTGTGGTGGTCGCATCGCTCGGCCTGGCCGGGACGGCGGCCATGGGCCCGTTCGCTCCAGGGCCCGCCGGCGCGGCCACGCCGTCACAAGGTGATCCGGCTCCAGCGGCTACATATCCGGTGCCCTACACCTTCCTAGCCAATATCCTCGCCGCACCCACCGGGCCGGACACACCTCCTCCCGGAGCCAATAACTGGACCTGCAAGCCCTCGGCCGCCCACCCCGAGCCGGTCGTTCTTGTACACGGCCTGCTGGCCAACGAGACTGACAACTGGCAGACGATCTCGCCCCTGTTGGCCGACAGCGGATACTGCGTCTTCGCCTTGACCTACGGCACCAACCCAAGTTTTACTGCACCACCCCTTGACGGGGTCGGTGGCTTGACGCCGATGGAGCAGAGCGCGGCGGTGCTGGCCACGTTCGTGAACAAGGTCCTCGCCGCCACCGGCGCGGCGAAGATCGACCTGGTCGGTCATTCCGAAGGGGCGACCATGCCCGACTACTTCCTCAAGTTCCTCGGTGGTTCGGCTCATGTCGATGCCTTCGTCGGGCTTGCTCCTGTCGTGCACGGCACCGATGTCGCCGATCCGCTCATGATTCAAGAGGTGGCCGACGCCTTCGGCCTTGGCCCGGGCGAAGCACAGCTATTGGGGCTCGTCTGCGCGGCGTGCGGCGAGCTCGCCCCTCATTCGGCCTTCACCGAGAAGCTCGATGCCGGCGGCGTGGCCGTGCCCGGTGTGCAGTACACCCAGATCATGACGACACACGATGAGCTCGTTGTCCCGTACACCAGCGGGGAGATCACCGGTGGCAACAGCACGAACATCGTCGTCCAGAACCAGTGTCCGCTCGACCTAGCCGATCACCTGTCTCTCGTGTCCGACCCGGTGGCCGCGCAGGACGTGCTCAATGCGCTGGACCCGGCCGAGGCGCAACCACCGCCCTGCTCCCTCGTCGCACCCGTTGTCGGCTAGGACTGTTCTGCTGCGATCACGGGTGTTCGCTGCGTATCGGGAGTTCGCTCCGTGTCGGGGGTTCGCAGCCGACCCTGACCTCGCGGCCGGGGCGGGGGCCAGTCGGCCTGGTTGGGCCGGTTGGCCTGGTTGGTCCGGTTGGCCTGGTTTGCCTGGTACCAACGGGGGTACGGGTCCCTGGGGACGGTGCAACCGGAAGCTGAGCGCCCCAATCCCACAGGACGAGGGAAGGAGTCGCCATGACGACCACACTCGGGCAGGCAACCGGTAGGGGTGGGTACGGCGTCCACAGGAGCGCATCCACGGCAGAGGCCGGCGGGGCCGGCGTGCGGTCGACCTCGATCAGCTTGGGCATGGTCGGCTTTATTGCCTTCGTGGCCTCGGCATGGGGCGGGATCGTGCCCTTTGTCGGTCCGACCTTCGGCTTCAGCGCCGATGGGGCTGGTTCGTCGCATTGGGAGCTGAGCCATGTCGTACTGGGACTGATCCCAGGCGCGCTGGGTTGTCTCGTCGCCCTCACTTTTATGGCGCCTGCCAACGCGACGGTTACGCGCCGGCGCCTGAGCCTGAGCACCGCCGGCATCATCGGCATCGCCAGCGGTGCTTGGTTCGTGATCGGCCCGCTGGCATGGCCGGTGCTGGTGAACACGCACTCGTACTTCCTTGCCGCCACCGCGTTGCGGGTGTTGGAGTACCAGGTGTGCTACGCGCTGGGACCGGGATTAATCCTGGTGATGTGCAGCTCCTTCGCCGTCGGATGGGCGGCCCGTCACAATCGCCCCCTTGAGGCAGTCGGAGCGGCTCGAGACGTTCCCGGCACGGCCGCAGCTGAAAGCGCCCTCCAGGGTGATCCAGCCGTTACGCCCCGGCCCGCCGCAGCTGAGCCCTCCGTTGTTCCCCTGGCCGAGACAGCCGAGGCCCAGCCGATCGCTTCCGATGCCCAGAGGGTCGCTCCCCAGGTGGAGGGGACAGCTCCCCGACCGTCGGTCGTAGCGGGGTCTCCGGCACAGAACCTCGCCACCGAGAGCGAGGTCTTTGGAACGGCAACACCCGGGACCGCCGGTGGCACGACCGCGGATTCGCCGGCCGAGTCCGCGGCGAGCACCGATCCCCCTGTCCGCTAGCTGGGTGCGGTCCGACCGCAGGCCAGGCCGTCTCGGGCACGAAATCTCTTATGCAGATGGTGATGATCTCACTAAGCTGTTTGACAGATATACTCCATCCAGGCACCATTGAGGTGGTCGGGCACCACTGATGGCCGAAGAAGATGGAGGTCAGACATGAGGAACCGGAGTCACGCATCAAACACGCTGGGACGGTTGGAGCTGTTCGAAGACTGCAACAGGCGGGAGCTCGCCAAGGTTGATTCGCTGCTGACTATGGTGACCGTTCCCGCTGGTCACGTCCTCATCCGCGAGGGCCGGACCGGGAACGAGTTTCTCATCATCGCCTCCGGCCAGGCCGAGGTCACCAAGGCCACAGGCCACGGCCCCTCCAGGGTCGCCGAGCTGCACGACGGCGAGTTCGTGGGGGAGATTGCCCTACTCCAGGGCGTTCCCCGCACCGCGACCGTCACGGCCACGACCGACCTGACCGCGTACGTGAGCAGCGCGGCCGAATTCAGGGAAATCCTGCGGTCTGCTCCGGCCGCGGCCACGCGCATCACCCAGGCCTCGAGCCTTCGTTCCGCGGACCTGGCTGTCGCTGCCTAAGCCTCGTCGAGCACCATCTCGTCGAGCACCATGATGTGAATGGGGCGGTCTCGGATCCGCCGGGCATAGGCCTCATAGCCGGCATAGACCTCCCGGGCCTTCGCCCAGATGGTTGACCACTCCTGTGCACCGGCTTCGCGAGCACGGGCCGGGACCACACTGCCCCGGTAGGCGATCTCCAGGTTCGGCTGCGTTCGAAGGTTGTAGTACCAACCCGGGGTCCCCGGTTGTCCGAAGTGGGTCCCGATCACGGCCAGGTCGTCCCCCACGGGGACACCGAGCAACGGTGTCTCGCGGCGTTGGCCTGTGCGGGCACCCGTCGTGATGATCGTGAGGATGGGGATGCCGGCCAGGATCTCGGGGACTGCGAAACGGCCACCGGTGGCCCGGAGCAGAGGCCCGTCCACCCGGTGCAAGACCTTCGAGAACAACCACGCCCCCGGGACTGACGCCGACACGTGCCACATGGCACGCTGGGCAGCATTGGGCTGGGGGACTTCATAGCCGAGTGTCTGGACCATACCCATCGTTGAGAATCTAGGGCACCACAGGGCGGATCGACGGCACCGGCCGAGCACAGACCGCCCGAGGAGGACGCCGCTACGCTCTCGACCGATGTCTCCCAGCGCGAAGGTCCTGACTGTCTCCGACTCCACCTACCGCGGGGAGCGCGACGACCGATCGGGACCAGCACTGGTCGGCGTGCTGGTGGCGAACGGGTTCGACGTGGGAGAACGCCGTGTTGTCCCCGACGGGGCGGAGTCGGTCGCCGCGGCGATCAGGGACTTGGCCCGGGGCTTCGCTGGCGCCATCCTCACGACGGGCGGGACCGGCTTTGCCCCGACCGACCAGACGCCGGAGGGGACCCAGTTGGTCCTCGAGCGACAGGCTCCAGGGTTGGGTGAGGCCATGCGCGCCGTGAGTCCGCTCGGCCGCCTCAGTCGGGGAGCGGCCGGAACGGTCGGGCTGTGCATCGTGCTCAACCTGCCCGGTTCGACGGCCGGGGCGGTTGCATGCCTCGAGGCGGTGATCGACGTCCTTCCTCATGCCCTCGACCTGCTGTCGGGCGGCTCCCCACACTGACTGCCATTCGGACACGATCGCCCCGATCGGCCGCCGGGCCCGGTCGAGGACGGAATCTCGGACTGCCGACTCAGCCCGGACGGCCGGACCGTCCGGCCGGGCGCTCCCACCGACCCGAGCGACCTCCCTCCTTCAACCACAGGGTCACCTCGTCGAGGTACGCGGCCGGGTCCACCGGGCTCAGCGCGCAGACAATGGTCAGACCGGCAACCGTGCACGCGGTCAGCGCCTCCATCTCCACCCCCGTACGATCCACCACCTCGGTCATGGCGTAGATCTCCACCCGCATCTCGCCGGGGACCACGTCGACCTGCACGTCCGTGAGCCGGATCGGATGGCAGAGGGGAAGGAGCAGGGAGGTCTGCTTGGCCGCCTGGACACCGGCCACCCGGGCCGCCTGTATGGGATCGAGATCGCCGGGCTGCAGGGTCAATGACTCGGTGAGGTCGCACGCCGTGCGAACGACGGCACGAGCAACAGCACGGCGCGTCGTTGGATCCTTGCCGGTGATGTCGATCATCCAGACTCGGCCATGCTCGTCCAGGTGCGGGAATTCAGGATGGCCGTTCACCAGAGATCTGCCTTGGGAGCAGCGACATCCGGGCACCCTGTCAGCCGGGCCAGGTCTTCGGGAGTGTCGATGTCGGCGAAGCACCCTGGGTCGACAACCTCGGACCACACGTCGGGTCCGAGCCAGGTCACCGGGGTGACGTCGAGTAGGGCCATGACCGAGCTCCGTCCCTCCCCGACCAGGCTCCGGCACCGATCCAAGGCCGCCTGACCAAAGCGGGCGCACAGCGGTTGGGGGCGGCCACCGACCACCGGCACGACTGTTCCCTCCCCCGTTGCTCGGGCCAACAGCTCGAGCAAGGGAACCGAAATGGCGGGAAGGTCACAGGCCAGCACCAGCGCAGGGCCGCCATGGCCCAAACCGGAGAGTGCCGCCCAGCCAGTCGCCAGCGCGGCCAGCGGGCCAGCACCCGGACGGTCGTCAGGAACGACCGTGAGTCCCGAGGTGCCAGGCCCGACCTCGAGCACGGGGTCGGCCACCTCGGCCAGTCTCTCCGCCACCGTCTGGGCGCACGTCCGCCCGTCGGCCAGCACGATGGACGCCTTGTCCCGACCCATGCGCCGACTGGCCCCCCCGGTGAGCACGAGGCCGGCGATCGGCCGGTGCACCACCGGCTCCGCCGTCCCTTCCACATCGCTGTCGCCTCGGCCGATGGCCTGACCTCCTGGTCTCCGTAGCCGCCGCCGTCACGGTCCCCGTTGTGTCCGCGAGCGTGCGCGACCGTGTGGCTCTCCACGATACCGACGCGACAGTTCCGGGACAGACCGTCGCACACCGACATGGCAAATGAGCACAATGACGGGATAGGTCGCTGCAGATTCGGTGTAACGGGGCCCGTTCGGACGCAAACGCTTGTTAGAATTTGGCCGTGACGCCGAACAAGGGGGGCATGGTTTCGACTCGAGCCCGCTGGATTCGCCGCGTCGGCCCACTTGTCGGAGCCGTGTGCATCCTGAGCACCGCCCCGGCCTACGCCAGCAGCTCAACGGCGGCGACGACCGAGCACTCCGGGCCGGTGAACGTCTTGTACGCCGGATCGCTGGTGCAGACCATGGAGCAGGTCATCGGCCCCCGGTTCGACGCGGCTACCGGCTATACCTTCACCGGGTTCTCGGCCGGCTCGGATGCGCTCGCCACCCAGATCAAGGACGGTGTGCACGAAGGAGACGTCTTCGTCAGCGCCAGTCCCGACGGTGAACCAGGAGCTCGAGGGCACGGCCAACGGAAACTGGGTCTCCTGGTACATCACCTTCGCCACCGCCCCGTTGGTCATCGGCTACAACCCGAACAGCCAATTCGCCCACGATCTGAGGACCAAGCCCTGGCCCGACGTGGCCGTCGAACCGGGGTTCCTGTTGGGTCGGACCGACCCGGCGACCGACCCCAAGGGCAAGCTCGCAGTCACCGCGCTGCAACAGGCGGCCAAGCGCGACGAGCTGCCGGCGCTGGCTCGACTGGCTGCCACCAATACCGGGGAGTTCCCGGAGGAGACGCTGGTCGGGCGACTCCAGGCCGGGCAGCTCGACGCCGGATTCTTCTACTCCGCCGAGGCAAAGGCGGCCGGCATCCCGACCACCTCGTTGAGCCCCATCAAGCTGTCGGCGACCTACACGGTGACCGTGCTGAACCGTGCTCCTGACCGGGCCGCGGCCATTGCCTTCGTGTCCTACCTGGTGGGCAATAAGGGTCGGGCCGCTCTCGCCGCCCAGGGATTCAAGCTGGTCAAGCCGCCCACGGTGCATGGGTCAAAGGGCAAGGTTCCGGCCACCCTCCGTCCGACCAGTCCCTCCTGGATGACCAGCCTCTCGACCCTCCGAAGCCCCCTTCCCTGGTTGGGTGCTCTCCTCGGTCTCTACCTGGTGGTCCCCATCGTCGCCTTTGGCGCACGGATCGCCGGATTCGGCCAATCCCGGGTTCTCCAACCCCGGGCCTTTTGTCCGCCCTGTATGTCTCGGTGGCCACCGCCACCATCTCGACGGTCATCGTCGCCATCTTGGGCATACCCCTGGCCTACCTGCTGGCCCGGTCGCACGGACGGCTGGCCACCGTCGTGGGCTTGCTGGTGCAGCTGCCCCTGGCCCTCCCGCCCCTGATCAGCGGTGTGCTCCTCATCTACGTGATCGGGCCCTACACCACGATCGGGCGGGCGTTCGGCGGCCGTCTCACCGACTCGATGACCGGGATCGTCCTGGCCCAGATCTTCGTCAGTGCCCCGTTCGTGATCGTGGCCGCACGAGCCGGGTTCGCCACCGTCGATCCCGAGCTCGCCGACCTGGCCACCACGCTCGGCCATCGGGAAGTGTCACGCTTCTGGCGGGTGAGCCTCCCCCTGGCCGGACCGGGGGTCCGTGCCGGGCTCGTCCTGGGCTGGCTGCGGGCCTTCGGCGAGTACGGAGCCATTGTCATCCTGGCCTACCACCCGAGTGCGCTCACCGTGTTCACCTACAACCAGTTCAGCGGAGCCGGGATCGCCACCACCGAGGCGCCCACTGCCCTGGCCCTGAGCGTGGCCGTCCTGGTGGCGGTCATCGCCGCCCTTGCCGCTCGTCTGCACCCCTTCCGCCGGCACCGGGGGGCGGCCCGCCTGTGTCCTGCCCGACCGCCCACGGTCGGCCGACCGACGGCGGTCGGATTCGACCTCGACGTCCGCCTGGACACCTTCGACCTACGCCTGACCCATATCGCTGACAGCGCCTGCCTGGCCATCCTGGGGGCCTCCGGCTCGGGCAAGTCCATCACCCTCCAGTGCCTGGCCGGCCTGCGCGGCCCCCGGCCTGGGCCCGTCGACTACGGAGGGCGCGACCGTCACTGACATCGCTCCTGAGGAGCGCGGCGTCGGGTACGTCCCCCAGGGCTCGCCGCTCTTTCCCCACCTGACCGTTCACCAACAGGTCCTCTTCGGCCGAGACGCCGACGAGGCGTTGGCCTCCTACTGGCTCGGCCGGCTGGGCATCGGCGGGCTCGAGGACCGGCTCCCACACCAGCTGTCGGGCGGCCAGCGCCAGCGGGTCGCCCTGGTTCAGGCGCTGAGCCGGAGACCCGAGGTCCTGTTGCTCGATGAGCCCTTCTCCGCCCTCGATGCGCCCGTCCGCGATGCCCTCCGCTTCGACCTCCGCCGGCTGCAGCGCGAAGCCGGCCTGTCCACCGTGCTGGTGACCCACGACCCCGAGGAAGCCGCCCTCTTGGCCGATGAGGTCATCGTGCTCGGGCGCGGCCGGGCCCTCCAAGCGGGGGCGTGCGCGGACGTCATGACCCACCCGGCGAGCGCCGAGGTGGCAAGGCTGGTCGGCATCCAGAACGTGCATCCGGGTCGTGTCGTGTCGGCCGGTGTTGTCCGGGCAGGAGGATTCGATCTCGCCTTGGACACTGGCGACCTGGGACCGGGCCGGGAGGTCCTCTGGTGCATTCGCCCTGAGGAGGTCCGGCTGTCCGAGGCCGGAACCTACCCCGCCACGGTCACCGACGCGGCCGTCCTCGGCGCGGTCGTCGAGTTCGTCGTACAGCTGGAAGATACGGGACCGGAGCTCCGGGCCCGAGCATCGCGTTCGACGATATTCGCCCCGGGCACGCGCTGTGGTGTCGAGATCCCACCCGACGCAGTGACCCTGTGGGCGCAGGATCGCCCCGCTGCCGTTCGAGCCTGAAACCCCGTCTGGCGCCTGTGCTCGGGGCGCCGGCTCGTCACTCGTCGACGGCCAACTCGATGCCCACGTTGGTCGCCTTGACCACAGCCTCGGCCAGCATCCCCGGGACCAGACCCAGCTCGTCGACGGCTTCCCTGGTGATCAGGGCCACGAACCGGTGCGGGCCCGCCTGTATGTCCACCTGCGCGGCCACCGTATCCGCCACCACCTTGGTGATGATCCCGGGAAACCGATTGCGGGCCGACTGGCCGCCGATGGCCGTCGGCTCTCTCGTCCCGGCCACCTCCACAGCCAGCCGGGCCAGGTCGGCCCCGTCGACGGCACGACGGCTACCCTCTTGAGCCACGGTCTTCACCCGACCGGCATCCGCCCATCGCCGCATGGTGTCGGTGCTGACACCGAGCAACGCCGCGGCCTGTCCGATCCGGTACGCGGGCACGCCCACAAACTAGCTCCGGGTCGGCCGATGGTGAGCTGGCCCTGGATCCACGGCCAAGGCGAGGAGGGCCACGTCATCGACCCGCTCCCTGGTGAGCGCCTCGATCACCCGCTGACAGACGGCTTGCGGCTCTGGCTCCCCCTCGGCGACGGTGGCGGCCAGGCGATCCATGCTCGCCTCCGACCCTACCCCCCGGTCGTCGACCACCCCGTCGGTATAGAGCAGGAGGACCTGACCGGGATCGATTCGACCGTGCCACTCGGTGGCCACGGTCTCGGGCGCGCCGAACGGACTGGCCGGCTCTACGGGCACATATCGGGCCCCCTCCGCGCCGACCATGAGCGGGGGGTGATGTCCGGCCGAAGCCATCAGCACTCTGCCGGTACTCGGATCGAGCTCACCGAACAGGCCGGTGGCCATGCGCTCGAAGCCCAACAGGTCCCAACTCCATCGCAGGGCGGCGACCAGCTCCCCAGGGCTCTCAACCTGGCCGGCCAACGCCCTCGCCGCGCTCCGGAGCTGGCCCATCATCGCCGCGGCCGCCCGGTCGTGACCGGCAACATCACCGATCATGAATCCGAGCCGCGATCTGGGTAGCGCGACCAGGTCATAGAAGTCACCTCCCACGTCCAGGCCGCGGGTACTGGGTACGTAGCGGGTGGCCGTCCGGACGCCGGGGATCTCCGGTGGGTTCTGGGGGAGCAGGCTCTCCTGTAGGACATGGGCCGTGTGATCGGCCCGCTCGAACCGCTGGGCATTGGCGACCACCGCGGCCACCTGTTGGGCTAGCTCCTGGGCGAAGGAGACATCGTGGACGCGGAAGCTCCGAGTACCCGAGACGAAGGTGATGCTCCCGATCGCCTGCTCGTCGGCAGCCAGGGGCACGGTCAGGTACGAGCGGAAGCCCAGGGCCTTGGTGAGGAAGTAGTGGTGCTCGTCGCGGGTGGTGGATCGCAGGAAGTCATCGCTCATGTGCCCAGACCAACTGGGCTCGCCGGTCAGGACCACGCCAGCCGCCGGATGCCGTCCCTGCGCATCGGGGGGGTAGCTCCTGTGCAGCTCGTCGGCCAGATGCTGCATAGCCGGATCGCGATGCCTGGCCACCATGCGCTGCAGGCTGCCGTCGTCGGCGAGCACGTCGATGAGGCACAGATCGCCGAGGGCGGCCAAGGCCAGGGTGGCCAAGCGATCGAGCGCCTCCTGCACGTCAGGGGCCTCAGCCATCACCTTGGCCGCCCGGGCCAAGAAGGCGCTGATGGTGGCCAGCTTCTCGAGCTCCTCGTTGATCCGCGCCTTGTCGATGGCCTGGGACGCCTGGTCCACCACCGTGGTCAGGAAGTCACGCTCGTCAAGATCGAAATGATGCTCGGCCGGGTAGTTGAGGGCCAGGACGCCTACGCACTCCTCCTTGATCGACAAGGGCAGCGCGGCGAAAGCCGTCCGGGAAACCCGTCGGGCCGACCACGCAGGGAACCGCGCCGCGCCGTCTGCAGCCGAGGATACATAGGCCGCCTCGTTCTCCCGGGCGACAACGGCCACGGGTGCGTCGTCATCCAGGTCGATTTCGTCGTACTCGGCGCGGCTCAGCGGCTCCTCGGTCGAGCGAACCAACCGGGGCGGCTCATCGTGGACCAGCCACACGTCGGCCCGATCGATCTCGCTGTTCGGTCCCTTGGAGCTCATGGCCTCAGCCAGCACGGTGGCCACCTCCGCTCCGGAGGAGGCACCGGCCAGCAGCGAGGTGATGTTCTGCATTCGAGCCAGGCGATCGGCGATCTGCTCCGCCCGGAGACGGGCGATGCGCTCGGTCTCGAAGAGCCGGACGCGTCCCAGTGCACCGGCCATCCTGTCGGCCACCTGTTCGAGCATGCGGGCGTCCAAGTCGGTGAAGCGACCCAACTGGTGGCTACCGGCATGGAGGACGCCGAGCACGCGACCATCGAGGAGGATGGGAACAGCCACGACCGACTGCATGCCGCTCTCCCGCAAGGCGGGTGAGACCAGTTGCACGGTGGACAGGTCGGCGACGACCAGCGGCTCCCGGGTGGCCAGCACTCGTCCGGCCATGCCCTCACCGGCCCGGATCTTGAGCTCCAACGTGACGGCTTCACGGAGTCCCACGGAAACGCGGGCCACCAGCTCGTCCTCCTCGTCGTTGGCCAGCAGCACGGCGACGGCATCGGTGCCCAGGGCCTGACGCATGGTGACCAATGCCCGCTGGAACAGCTCATCGAGCGATGTGCGGGTCAAGACGCTGTCGGCCGCCACACCGAGCTCGTGCCACCAACGGGCGACGGACTCGCCCACGGCCCGCCCGGCCTTTTCGGCGGCGACCAGCATCTCGAATTCGTTCCGGGCCGACCGGTCCCCGGGGTCGGGACCTTGTGCGCCATCGTGCGTCTCGACCGGGTTCACCACGACCCAAGCCTATGGCCCAGAACGAGATCCGAGCCCCGGGCGGAGGTAGGCGCCGTCGAGCCAGGTGGATCCTGGGCCGGGCCGAGCCTGCCCGGGCCGCCCGTGCCTGGTCCGGGCCCCGGATCCGCCTCACGCAGGTGAACAGGAGGTACCACATCGTGGCCACCAACAGTGACGATGGAAGCCGGACGGGCGTCGAGGGTCAGGAGCCGGCTCCCTGCCCGGCCATCAGCTGGGCCAGCCGCTCGAGCGTCCGTTCCATGTCCCGCTTCGTCTTGTTGGAGTAGATGTCGCCAAGCTTCAACAAGACGCGCATCGGGTCCGGAGTGATGTCCCAACTCTCGCGGACCAGGGTGCCCTCGCCGGCCGGCTCGAGCTCGTAGCGCCAGATCCTTCCCCCCATGAGCCGGCCGGCAAATCCCTCCGGACCGGTCTGCCAGGCGATGCGGCGGTTCTCCTCGAACTCGACCACCTTGTTCACCGTCGAGTACCGAACCCCGAGCTTCATGCCCATGCCGAACTTGGAACCGAGCGCCAGTCGCTCGGGCTCGAGCTCCTTGGCCCCCTGGAGCATGCCCGAGCCGTCGATCAACGTGTGCTTGGCCGCGTCGGCCAACACCGCGAAGATGGGCTCCGGTGGCGACGGGATGTTGTGCTCTACCGACAGCACGTAGCCCTGCATCTCGATCCCCCTCACTGCTCGCCCTGCCCGCAGGTACAGACCATAGATCGTGTGCGCCCGGTGGACACCGACGTGGGCGAAGGTGTCCTATCCGCAGGGTAGCCCGACCGGGCCGGCGGCTGGCCTCGGCCGCTTCCGACCCGACCTGATGCATGAGGGGCAGGCGCCTGGCCGGCCGGCTCGGGGGTCATCCCGGTGGGGCCGACCCCTGGCTAGATTCGGGCTCGTGCCCCGAGATCCCCAACCGTCAGGCTCGTGCCCGCGTTCGCCGTTGGGCACCTTCGCCGATTGCCCGCACTGCGGCGCGGAGCTGCGGCCTGAGCATGCCCACTACCGCTGCACCGGATGCGGTTGGCGAGACTCCTGTTGTGACTGATCGACCAGGGCCTATTCAGGCCAGGGCCGAGCCTGCCCGGGAGGAGGCGACGCCGAGCTGCCGGGGAGGGGCGGATCGGACAGCTCAGGGATCGATGCGTGCCGTGGCCGAGCCGGTAAAGACCTCGGTGCCGTCCTGATTGACGGTGGTGATGGCCAGCTCGACCACCGGGCCATCCTCGCTCTCGGTCAGCTCGGTGATCTCGGCCCTCGAGGTCAGGTCGTCCCCCGGCCACACCTGGGCGCGGAAACGGCCACCGAAGCGGACCAGCCGGCCGTCACCCACGAAGTCGGTCACCATCCGACCCGTCAGCCCCATGGTCAACATGCCGTGGGCGAAGACCGACGGGTACCCGGCCACCTTGGTCGCGAAGACCTCGTCGGTGTGGAGCGGGTTGTAGTCGCCCGAAGCTCCCGCATACTGGACGATCTGGGTCCGGGTCAGGTTCTCCACCACGACCTGCTCGTGGACCGATCCCATCTTGAGCTCACTGCGACGGAGCGCCATCTCAGCTGTCCCCCACTGTCTTCGAGGTGCGCACGCCGACACCCCGGGCCGTGACCACCAGTTCGCCGGCCGCGTTCCGGTACTCGATGATGTGCTCGCTGAAGGTCATGGTTCCTCCCCGACGTCCTTCCTTCGTCCAGGTCTCGCCGTCGCGAGCGGTGGCGGTGAGCACCTCGCCGGGCCCGAGCGGACGGTGGTACTCGTAGTGTTGCTCGGCGTGGAGCCCCGTCCCACCTCCCCCGCTACCGGGGGCACGCTGCACACCGGTCGGCTCCTTCCCCGAGCCGAACCAGGGTTCGCCGACCTTGGGTCGGAGAGAATAGTCGGGGTCGAACTGGGCACTCGACTGCACGAAGGTGGGTGGTGCCACCACGTGGCCGACCTCGGTGGTGGCCGCATAGTCCGCATCGGCATAGATGGGATTGGGGTCCCCCACCCCTCGGGCGAACATCATGATGTGCCCCGCTTCCACCGGGAACTCGTAGGAACGCATAGGGCCTCCTTGCTCGACGTCGTATTAGGGTCTACCGCAAGACAAATCGCGCGATCCAATGATCGAGCGACTTGTGGGTGAGGAGCCGGCCCTTACTTCACTCGACAGGTCGACCTCATCGCGGTACGGATACATGGCGGCCGAGGGTATTCCAGTGAGTTCGACGCCGAGTGCTACTTCCGCGATGCTCCCCTCATGATCCTGGGGCAAGGGACCAACGAGATACAACGGAACGTCATCGCCCGCCAGCTCATGACCCGGGACGGGTTGAGATGACCACGACGCCGGCCATCGAGGGAGCCGTGCTGTGGGAGCCCTCAGCCGAACGGATCGGCGCGGCCAAGATCACGGCGTTCATGGCGTGGCTGCGAAGCGACCTGGGTGTCAACGTCGGCGACTATGGCGAGCTCTGGCGTTGGTCGGTCGATGAGCTCGAGCAATTCTGGGCGGCCGTCCGACGCTACTTCGATGTCGGCACGCTTCATGTCGGCACCCCCCAAGTCGGCACGGCGGAGGTCTTCGATCCGGTGCTGGTCCGGGGCAACGGCGCCGAACATGCGGTCTGGTTCCCAAACCTCGTCCTGAATTATGTCGACGGTCTCCTCGAGCATCCCGACGACGACATCGCCGTCATCGACTGGGGCGAGGAGCGCAGACCGGCGTCGATCACCTACGGCCAGCTTCGGGCCCAGGCCGGGGCGATGGCCCAGGCGTTGGCCGGCCTGGGAGTCGGACCGGGTGACCGGGTGGCGGCGGTGCTGACCAACGCCGTCCCGGCCATCGTCGCCTTCCTGGCCACCGCGTCGATCGGCGCGGTGTGGTCGAGCTGCGCACCCGAGTTCGGGACCGAGGGCCTGCTCGATCGGTTCACCCAGATAGAGCCCACCGTGCTGGTGGTGGTGGACAGCTACCGCTACGGCGGCCGCCAGTACTCACTGGGCCAGAAGATCGAGGCGCTGGAAGCGGCCCTGGACACGGTGATCGCCACCGTGATCGTTGCCTCCGAGCCCGATCCCGGCACCCCGTTACCGCCCCCGCCCGCCCGGGTCCGGCGCCGAAGCTGGGAGTCGATGCTGGCCCGGCCCGCTCCTCTCCGGCCCACTCCGGTGGCCTTCGATCACCCGCTGTGGATCCTCTACTCCTCCGGTACGACGGGGCTGCCCAAACCCATCGTGCACGGGCACGGTGGCATCGTGCTCGAACACCTGAAGGCCCTGTCGTTCCACTGCGATATCGGCCGGGGCGACCGCTTCTTCTGGTTCACCACCACCGGCTGGATGATGTGGAACTTCCTGATCGGCGGGCTCCTCACCGGCACCACCGTCTGTTGCTACGACGGGAGCCCGACCTGGCCCGACCACAGCGCCTTGTGGCGCATGGCCTCCGAGCTGTCGATCACCTACTTCGGAACCAGCGCCCCGTTCATCGAGAGCTGCCGGAAGGGCGGCGTCGTGCCTCGGCGTGACGCTGGGGTCAACTCGATTCACACCGTCGGGTCCACCGGGGCTCCGCTGTCCCCGGAGGGGTTCGTGTGGACCAACGCGTCGGTCGGCGACCACGTGGCCGTGGCCTCGCTGTCGGGGGGGACCGACGTCTGCACGGGATTCCTCGGTGCCTGCCCCACCCTGCCCGTGCTCGTCGGCGAGCTTCAGTGCGCCCAGCTCGGAGCGGCCGTCGAGGCCTACGACCCGGATGGCAAACCGGTGGTGGGCGAGGTGGGCGAGCTCGTGATCACCCAACCCATGCCGTCGATGCCCACCGAGCTCTACGGCGACCGGGACGGGTCACGGCTCCACGACAGCTACTTCACCACCTTCCCCGACGTATGGCGGCACGGCGACTGGGTGAAGCTCACGCCGGCAGGCGGTGCCGTGGTCTACGGGCGCTCCGACGCCACCCTCAACCGGGGCGGCGTCCGGATGGGCACGGCCGAGTTCTACCGGGTCATCGAGGCCCTGCCCGAGGTGACCGACTCGTTGGTGGTCGACACGTCGGAACTGGGCCGCCAGGGTGAGCTGGTGTTGTTGGTCGTACCGGCGAGCGACCCGTCGACAGTGGCCTCCACCGGGCTCAGCCAGGAGACGACGGCCCAGCTCCGCCAGGTGATCCGCCGGCAGCTCTCTCCCCGCCACGTGCCCGACCGGATCATCGGCGTGCCCGGGCTCCCCCACACCATCAACGGCAAGCGGATCGAGGTGCCGGTGCGCAGGATCCTGCTGGGCGCGCCCGTTGAAGGGGCCGTGGCCGCCGCCGCCCTCGACCGCCCCGCCGTGCTCGGGGCCATGCTCGACGTGCTCTCAGCCAACGGCCTGCTCGACTCGGGGCCGGTGTCGCCGTAGCACAGCCCGTTGGAATGAGTCGTCCGAGCAGACGGGACCTTGGAACCAGCCTCTGAGCAGTCGGGTCCTTTGGGTAGGCTCGACCCTCAGGTGATGGCCAGCGCGTTGGGCGGAGAGGCCACGCCCGCGTGCACATTGAGCGGGGCTGATGTGAAGAGGCAGTCGTAGCGTCCCTCCCGCTGGCACTCCGCGGCGAGGGCGTCGAGATCGAAGAGCTCGCCGATGGGCATCCCGAGCAGCGGGAGCAGGCCGAAATGAAGGAACCGGTGGATGAGGTCCTCGGGCCCCACCGACTCCCGGTCGGCCGGCCGGCGCTCCCTGAACAGGGGCGGGGGCCACACCTCGAGGGCGGGGTTGTCGGCCGCCACCGCGGCAATGTGGAGGTCCCAGAGGCAGGCGGCCGTGGCCGTCCCGGCCCGGAGCCCGCAGGCGGCGAACGAGGCGCCGGTCTGACCCTGGCGTCCGGCCTCGTCGAGACCGCGGTACCAAGCCAACCACCCCGTGCGGATGAGGAGGATGTCGCCCGTTTCGACCCCCGTTCCCTGGGCGTCCAGGGTGGCGAGCAAGTCCTCGGGTTCGACCGCGTCGATGGTGTCGGGCCGGAGGGGCCGCCCGACCGAGGTGCGCCATCGACCCACGTCGGCGAGGACGGCTCGCCCGACGATGCCCCGCTCGGCCCATAGGTGGATGCCGTGCTTCTCGTCGGCTCGGCCGTCGTAGAAGCCGTACCGCGGATGTCCGACGTGCCGGAACCCGTCCCACTGGCTCGAGCTCTGCGTGTTCCAATGATGGAGCTCGTCGTCGTGCCCGAGGCCGGAGCCGAGGTCGTTGACCACGTGCTCGAAGGCGGGGCGGCCGAACAACGGCGGTGAGGGCAGCTCGAGCTCGAGGTTCACGTTGAACACCCGCCCTGCGCGTGGGATCGACAGTGCCCGCTGGACCCGCTCGGGCGTGAGCAGGTTCAGGCAGCCCAGCGCGCCATCGTCCTCCCAGACACCCCACGACGACCCGGGCGGGTCACCCGGCTTGACAGGCAGCTGGTCGTATGTCGGAATCGGATCGATCACGCGCTCCCCGTTCTCTAGGACTGGTGCGCACTGTAGAGCACCGCCCCGCCGAAGTTGGGAGTGGCCTGGCAGGCCAGTGCCACATCGGCTCTGGCCAATTGACGGTCGCCGGCTCGCCGGGACAACTGCAGGTAGCACTCGAGCATCTGGGGGACGCCGTGCATCCGCCCGTTCCCCAGCGCCCCGCCTCCGGACAGAAACGGGTGGCCACTGGCCGATCGCAGCCCACCGTCTTGGACGAAGCGATGCGCCTCGCCCGGCGGGCAGTAGCCCAGGGCCTCGAGCCAGAAGTAGACGAAGGGCGAGAAGCCGTCATAGAGCTGCGGGACGTCGACATCGTCACGCGTGATCCCTGCGCTCTCCCATAGGTGTCCGGCCATCTCTGCTCCCGCATCCTGGATCTCGTCGAGCGACCAGTGCCCGATGCCAGTCGCCGGCCGGGATCGCCCCTGGGCGAACCCGGCCACGTACACCGGCCGGTTGGGCAGGTCCCGGGCCCGCTCGGCGCGGGTGAGCACGAACGCCCCGACTCCGCTGACCGGCATGTCGCAGTCGAGCAGGGAGATGGGGTCGGCGATCATCCGGGCACCCATGTAGTCGTCCACAGTGATCGGGCGGTCGTGCCAATACGACCAGGGAATCGACGCACCGTTGCGCCGGGCCTCGACCACCACGGTGGCCATGTCTTCACGTGTCGCCCCGTAACGCTGCATGTACTCCATGTAGGGCAGCGCGGCCTGGGCGATCGGGCTCCAGTATCCCTGGGGTGCGTTCCACTGGGCATCACCGGCGGCTTCGGTCATCGGGTTCTCGTGGTAGCGCCCGGGCGGGTTGAACATGGCCCGGTGGACCAGCACGGTGTCGGCCGCCCCGGTGGCGATGGCCGTGGCCGCCAGGATGACCGAACCGGGGATCTGGCCCACGCCCTGGAACCCGCACAACCAGCGGGGGCGGATACCGAGTTGCTCCACCAACCAGTCAGAGGTGACGATGTGGACGCCGTCGATGATGGTTCGCCCGCCGCTCGAGGGAAAGATGGCCCCGGTGGTGAAGCCGTCGACCTGCTCGAGGGTCAACCCGGCATCGGCGATGGCCTCGAGCGCGGTCTTGATGGTGAGGGTGCCTAAGGGCTCGTCGATGTGGCGCGTGATTGGGCTGTGGGCGTAGCCGGCAATGGCCACCTGGCCGCTGCCGCGGAACCGGGGCCGGATCATCGCTCCACCGCCGTCCGGAAGTGCGGTACGGACACCCCGCCGTCCACATCGGCGAAGACGACCTCGACCGGTAGCCCGATGCGCATCGCCGACGCATGGCCGTCGACCAGCAGCATGACCAGACGGAGTCCCTCTTGTTCCTCCAGCTCGGCTTCGGCCAGCACGTAGGGGACGTCGCTGGCGAATCCGGCCAGGAAGGCGTCCCGCACCACCGTCCACGTCCGGACGGTCCCTCGACCGCTCACCGGTTCGTAGCGAAATGCCCGGTTGGGCGAGTGGCAGCGGTGACAGATGTCGACCGGCGGATGACTGTAGAACCCGCACCGGGTACACCGTTGGATGGCGAGAACGTGACCGGCGGCGGCCGCCCAGAATCCGGCCGACTGCTCGTCCGGCACCGGAACCGGCTTCGGGACGCTGGTCGTCTCCAATGGCTCATCTCCTCATCGACTCGGGTTGAACGGCAGCTTGCCAGAGCCACTGGCGGCGCGCACGGTAGCGGCCGTCCCGACGCAGACACCCGCGCCGGGCCGGCATCCGATCCTGTGTCCGCAACGGGCCCGAGCGCCGATTCGTGGCAGACTCACCGCTCATGATCATCGTTGCCGGGTTCATTGATGTCGACGCTGGCGTTCGGGGCGAGTTCTTGGAGGCCATGGGCGAGACGATCGTCGCCACCCGCTCCGAGCCCGGTTGCATCGAGTACACGTTCGCCGCCGACGCGGTCGACCCGGGACGGGTGCGCTTGTTCGAGCGGTGGGAGACGAAGGACGACCTCCTGACCCACCTGTCGGCCACGGCCACGCAGCCCTCACCGGTGTCGGCCACATTCGAGCGCGCCGCTGTCGAGCTGGCGCAGTACGAGATCAGCGCCCACGGACCCCTCGGGAGTTGAACGGCTGGGGGACGCCCGGCCGCGCAGACGGACGGCCGGGGGCGGGGCGGGCTCGGTAGCGGCGGTGGGCGCGTAGGGTGCACCAATGGCTGATCATTCCTACCCCACCCGACTCCTCGGAACCACCGGACTGGAGGTCTCGGCCCAGGGCCTCGGCTGTATGGGCATGTCCCAGACCTACGGGCCGGCCGACGAGGGTGAGTCCGTCGCCACCATCCACCGGGCCCTCGAGCTCGGCATCAACTTCTTGGATACGGCGAACGTCTACGGGCGCGGCCACAATGAGGAGCTGGTCGGCCGGGCCATTGCCGGGCGCCGGGAGGAGGTGGTGCTGGCGACCAAGTTCGCCATCGAATTCGGCGACGACGGCCGCCGCTCGATCAACGGACGGCCCGACTACGTGAAGTCCTGCTGCGACGCGTCACTCCAGCGCCTGGGCACCGACCGCATCGACTTGTACTACCAGCACCGCGTCGATCCCACCGTGCCCATCGAGGAAACCGTGGGGGCCATGGCCGAGCTGGTCGGCGAGGGAAAGGTCCGGTACCTCGGCATGTCAGAGGCCAGTGCGGCCAGCCTGGAGCGGGCGTCGGCCGTCCATCCGATCACCGCCCTGCAGAGTGAGTGGTCGCTGTGGACTAGGGATCTCGAGGCCGACGTCCTGCCCGCCGCCCGCCGGCTGGGCATCGGCATCGTGCCGTTCAGCCCGCTCGGCCGTGGGTTCCTCTCCGGGCAGATCACCAGCCCCGACGACTTCGACCAGCACGACTTCAGAGCGAACAGCCCGCGCTTTCAGGGGGAGAACTTCACCCGGAACCTCGACCTGGTCCGCCAGGTCGAGGGCCTGGCCGCAGCTAAGGGCTGCACCCCGAGCCAGCTGGCACTGGCCTGGGTGCTGGCCGCGGGGGTCGACGTGGTGCCTATCCCCGGTACCAAGCGCCGCACCTACCTGGAGGACAATGCGGGAGCGATCGGCGTGAAACTCTCCGACGACGACCTGGCCGCGCTCGAGGCCCTCTCCCCTCCCGGGGCGTGGGCCGGCGGCCGCTACCCGTCGGAGGCCATGGCCGGCTACGGCGATAGCCCGGCGGTGTCATAGCTTCAAAAGCCCGGCGGTGTCATAGCTTCGCCTCACGCGGTCCCTGGGTCCCTCCGACGCGGCAACCGGCTCATCCCAGCCCGAAGAACCTCATGGTCGCGTCGATGGCACCGAAGTCCGATGGGGTGGAGAAGTGGTCCACTCCGGGCAGGGTCACCAGCGACGCCGAGGGCAGTGCGTCCACAAGCCGGTCGGCCGGTCCCACCATGTCGCGATCGCCGATGACCACCAAGACAGGACAGGCCAGCGTGGCCAGGTCCTCTTCGCGCAGGGCGGCGCGGGGGCGACGGATGAAGGCCGAGAGCGCCTTTGGGTCGTTTCCGGTCGAGAGAGCCAGGCGCCGGAACAGCCGGGCTTGAACGTCCTCGGGCTCGTCGTCGGCCTCGAGGGCTTCGACGATGACACTTGGGTCGGCAACCTCGAACACGTTGTTACCCACCCCGAGCACGGCGATCCGCCCGAAGCGTCCCGGATGGGCGATAGCCATGCGCAACAACAGGTCGCCGCCGGCCGAGAAGCCGACGGCGCCGGGCACGGTCGGCGGGAGCAGGGCAAGCACCTCGCTCTCGACATCGGCATAGTCCTGCGGGTCGGTCGGGCGATCCGAGGACCCATGTCCGGGTAGATCGATCTCGGGCACCTCGCAGTCGAAGTCGGCCAGGATGTCCACCCAACCACTCTCTCGCCAGCCGTGCTCGAAGGAGGAGGCGAAACCGTGGAGGAGGACCAGCGAGGTTGGGGAGTCGGCCATAGCTGTGACCAAGCTACCGGCAGTGGATCAGCCATGGCGAGAGGTGGGTGGGAGACGACCCCCATGGCCCGGGGAGAGGATCCGCCGGCTGGGAGGCCCGGCCCGACGCCCTATACAGTGCAGCCGGGCCAACCCAGGGGAGTGAGCTGCCGTGACCGACATGTTCTCCGGAGTCCGCGTCGTCGAAGCCGGAACGTGGATGTTCGTACCATCAGCGGCTGCGGTGCTGGCCGACTTCGGAGCCGAGGTGATCAAGGTCGAACACCCGAGGCGGGGTGACCCCCAGCGGGGCCTGCAAACCGGTGGACAGGGCCTGGTGCCCAGCCATCTGGCCATGGAGCAGGCCAACCGGGGCAAACGCAGCATCGGCATCGACACCTCGATGCCCGACGGTCGAGATCTGCTCTACAAGCTGGTGGCGTCAGCCGACGTGTTCATGACCAACCTGCTTCCGGGTGCCCGCCGGAAGAACGGCGTTGACGTCGAGCAGATCCAAGCGGTCAAGCCGGACATCGTCTACGTGCGGGCCACTTCAGCCGGTCCGAAGGGCCCCGATGCCGGCAAGCCCGGCTACGACGCAGCCACCCATTGGCTCCGCGGCGGCATTGCCTACACGGTCACCGAGCCTGACGCGCCACGTCCGGCCAAGTCGCGACCCGGATTCGGCGACAAGTCCGGGTCGATGAACATCGCTTTCGGTGTGGCCGCCGCCCTCTTCCGGCGCCAACGGACCGGCCAGGGCGCAGTGGTGGACACGTCGCTCCTGAGCACGGCCATGTGGTCGCTGTCGAGCGACATCACCTACTCGGCCTACACCAACCGGGAATTCAGCCGAATCGAGCAGCCCATCGCCAATCCCATCACCTACTCCTACAAGACGGCGGACAACCGGTGGATCGGCCTGTTGATGATCGAGTCCGACCGCTGGTGGCCCCCCCTGTGTCAGCACCTGGGGCGCGAGGACCTGATCGCTGACGAACGGTTCAAAGACGCCGCCGCCCGCTACCAGAACCGCGAGACGTGCGTCCAGGTCCTGAGCGAGGTCTTCGCCTCGGCCACTCTGGGGGAATGGCGCACCCGCTTCGCCACGCTCGCCGCGCCGTGGGAGCCGCTCCAGAGCCCACTCGAGGTCATCGATGATCCCCAGGTCGAGGCCAACGGGTTCATCCGGGACCACGTCGTCGTGACGGGCGAGACGGCCAAGATCGTGGCCGCCCCAGTCCAGTTCGACGAGAAGGTGGTCAAAGCCGTGCGGGCCCCTGAGCTGGGCGAGAACACCGAGGAGATCATGCTCGAGCTGGGCTCGGACTGGGAAGAGATCGCCCGTCTGAAGGACCTCGGCGCCATCAACTGACGCCGACACGACCGTGACTCATCCAACGAGTGAGATGCCCCACGGCCAAGCCATGAGCTGGCTGGCGGCACAGGACCCCGGACGCCTCAGCCTCGTCTGCGGGCCGCACGCCGTCACCCGGATTCAGCTCGACAAACAAGCCAACGCCATGGCCAGGACCTACGCCCGCCTGGGGGTAGCGCACGACCACCTTGTCGCGCTCATGGTTCCCAACAGCGTGGAGTTCTACGTGGCCGCGTTGGCCGTCTGGAAACTGGGTGCGGTCCCCATGCCGGTCTCCGACCGTCTGCCCGATGCCGAACTGGAGCCCATCCTCGATCTAGCCCGGCCGGCGCTGGTGGTCGGCCTAAGTACCGAACGACCAGCCGCGTCCCGGTTCGTTTCGGTACCGGCCGGCTTCGCTGCGGACCCGAAGGCGGACGAATCGCCGCTCCCGCCCGCGCTGGCCCGCTTCGGGCGGGCGCTGACCTCGGGGGGAAGCACCGGGCGCCCCAAGGTGGTGGTCAGCCACGCCAAGGCCCTGATCGACCCGGAGAGCGAGACGATGGGCCTCGGTCCGGACAGCGTGCAGCTCGTTCCGGGCCCCTTGTTCCACAATGCACCGTTCATCACCTCGTGCCAGGGGCTCCTACGGGGAGCCACCTGGTGGTGATGACCCGGTTCGATCCGGCCAGGATGCTCGAGCTCATCGAGGAGCGCGGCGTCACCTGGATGCAGGTGGTGCCGACCATGTTGCAGCGGGTCTGGCGCCTCCCCGAAGAGGAGCGGCTCGGCCGGGACGTCTCCTCGCTCGGGGTCGTGTTCAGCACCGGGGGCCGTTCCCAGCTTGGCTCAAGGCCGCCTGGGCCGATTGGATCGGCGCCGACAAGCTCCTCGAGGCCTACGGCAGCTCGGAGATGTACGGCGGCAGCACGCTGGTCACCGGCGAGGAGGCGCTGCGCAAGCCGGGCACGGTCGGTCGGCCACGCTACGGTCCGCCCCGGATCGTGGACGAGGACGGCCGTGCGGTGGGTGTCGGCGAGGTCGGGCTCATCTATTTCGAGCGGCCCAAGGAACCCAACTACCACTATCTGGGGGCCGAGTCCCAGATAGTCGACGGGTGGGAGACGCTGGGCGATATGGGGTACGTCGACGAGGACGGGTACCTCTTCCTGGCCGATCGCCGGGTCGACCTGATCGTGAGCGGTGGTGAGAACGTGTACCCGGCCGAGGTCGAGGCCGCGCTCGACCAGCACCCCGACGTCCGCTCGTCGGTGGTGATCGGGCTACCCGACGACGATCTCGGCCAACGGGTCCACGCCATCGTCGACGTGGGCCGTCACGACGGGTCAGCGGGGGACGTCGACCAGGCCGCCCTGGTGGCCTTCCTGGCCGATCGCATCGTCCGCTACAAGATCCCCCGTACCTTCGAGCTGGTCAACGAGCCGCTCCGCACCGATGCCGGCAAGGTGCGCCGATCCAAGCTCCGAGACGAGCGCATCGCCTCTTCGGAGACGTAGCGGCGGGGCGTCCACGGTGAGGACGGGTCGCCCCGGACACAGGTTGCCTGTCAGGCCGAGCCGAGCTGTGAAATGACCTGCTCGCCAAACGCAGCCAGGGTGGCTGGAGCGGCGAAGTCGGTGAACCAGGTATAGAACCGCTCCACACCGCGATCGGACAGGGCGCCGAGCTGCTCGACGAGCTCGGAGCCGGTGCCGAACATGATGGCGTCCCCGAAGCCGCCGAACCGCCGTCGAGCCAGGGCCTCCACGTCTGCCCGCTCCTTCTCGGAGGGGATGAAGCACACCATCTGCTGCAACGAGGTCCGGGCATTGCCGGTCGACGCCCTGAGCTCGTCAAGCCGATAGAGGTTTCCGATCTGCAGGTTCCACCAGTCGGCATGACGAGCCACCAGCTCGAGCGTCTTCTTGCCCGTCCCGCCGATGACGATGGGGATGCGGCCGAGCGGGGCCGGTTGCTGCATGGCACCCCGCAGGTGATGGAACTCCCCGTCGAAGTCGACCGACTCCCCCGACCACAGGGCGCGGAGCACCTGGAGGGTCTCGTCCAGCCGCCGGATGCGGGCGCCCGGCGTCTGCTCGTCGATGCCGAAGGTGTCGAACTCGGCGGGGACCGATCCCCAGCCCATGCCCAGCTCGAACCGGCCTCCGCTGGCCCGGTCGATGGACGCCACCTGCTTGGCCAGGACGGCGGGGTGCCGGAAGGCGTCGCACAAGACCAGGTGGCCCATACGGAGGCGCTCGGTCCGCGCCGCCAGCCACGTGGCCGTGACCAGAGCCTCGTACATCGGCTGGGTCTCGGCCATCGGCGGGGCGAAGTGGTCCATGAAGGCCATGCCCTCGAAGCCGGCTGCCTCGGCCTTCTTGGCGTGTGCCTCGAGCTCCTCGAACGAGAGGCGCATCTGGGGCAGGTACAAATGGAATTCGCTCACAATCATTCTCTCCCGATCAACTATTCGAACCTGGCTCGCACCGCCGGGTTGGTGACGAAGACCGGCAACTGGTCCCCGCCCGGACCTCCCAGGGTCATGCCCCCGTCCACAACCAGGGTCTGTCCGGTTATGTAGCCACCCAGGTCCGAGAGCAAGAACAGCGCGGCATCGGCGATGTCCTGGGGGTCACCGCGGCGGCGCAACGGGATCGACTGGGCTGCGTCGGACAAGTCGCTCTGTCCCGCTCGGGGTGTCTTGACCGTCCCCGGCGCCACCAGGTTGACCCGGATACCGTAGGGGGCCCATTCCAGGGCCATGGTGCGACTGAAGGACTCGAGACCGGCCTTGGATGCGCCATAGGCGGCCAGCAGGGGTGCACCACGGGCCGCAACGGACGAGACGTTGACGATGCTGCCGGTCTCTCCGGCGTCGATGAGGGCGCGGGCCACATCACGACAGGTGACGACGGCATAGCGGAGGTTTCGCGAGACGATCCGGTCGAAGGCGTCCATGTCGTAGTCGGCGGTACGCCACCAATCATCAGGCAGCGCACCCCCGACCACGTTGACGAGGTGCCGAAACGGACCCAGCTCGATGGCAGCCGAGACGATGGCGGCTCGCAGCGCGGTCTCGTCGGTGACGTCGGCCACCACGCCAAGGCCTCGGCGCCCCAGGGCACGAACCCGGTCCTCGCTGTCTCTCGCGTGCTCAGCCACGTAGGTGATGACGGCCACATCGGCACCCGCCTGGGCCAGCGTCACGGCCATGGCTGTGCCGATGCCCCCACCACCGCCCCCGACAACGAGGGCGCTTCGGCCGCTGAGATCGATCGTCTTGCCCACGGACATCCTCAGCGATCGGTGGGCTGGGCTTGGAACGGCGACCATGCCCCCGAAGAGACATGGTTCCCAGCATCAACGTCGATGAGGACGCCGGTGATCGATCGTGCGTCACCTGAGAGCAGAAAGGCCACTGCGGCCCCGATGTCGTCGGCCTCGGTCAGCCGGCCCAGGAGAAGGTGGCTGCCCGCGCCCTCGCCCTCGTCGCTCTCCCACATCGATTGCGTGGCCCTGGTCTTGGTCAGGCCAGGACTGACCGCGTTGACCCGCACGCCTCGCCGGCCCAAGTCATTGGCCAGTGTTCGGGTGAGCGCATTGAGCGCGGCCTTGGCCGCCGCATAGGCGGCCATCGACGGGGTCGTCTTCTTTGGGGATCCGCTCGAGATGTTGACGATGGCACCCCCGCCGTCGCCACCGAGTCCGCGACGGACCGCCTCTTGGATGAGGGCCAGGGTGGGCCAGGTGTTGAGCGATACCGTCTCCATGAACGCGGCGCGGTCCATGTCCAGCGCCGACCCCGGATGGGGAGCACCGCCGACCGTGTTCGCCAGGAAATCGATCCGACCAAAGTGCTCGAGCGCGACGTCCACCAGGCGGGCAGGGGTGGCGGGATCGCCGGCAGCGCCGGGCACGGCGACAACCGAGAGCCCCTCGGATTGCAGGGCTTGTTCGGTGTCGCGGAGCTGGCCTTCGGACCGAGCATTGATGACCACCGACGCCCCTTCGAGCGCGAGGCGACGGGCTGAGGACCGCCCGATGCCGGGATTGGTCGAGGCACCGGTCACGATCGCGACCGTGCCCTCGAACCGCCTTCCGAATGTCGTCTCGTCCACAGCTTCCCCCGGTAGGTCATGCACTCCCTGCATCAGATGGGAACCTACACGCGAACTCGGGAGACAATAAAAGCGACCTGATCCGCCGGTGGGCGCTGGTGGGCGCCGCCGTGCCCTCGCGACGCGGCAAACTCCTGGCCGACCGGATGACCATGCGTTGCTCATCGCCCGACGCCGGCTCAGTGGTCATGCTGATTCCGATCGTCGCTCCAGGACCTGGGCCTCCATCTGCCCCTCACGTCATGTCAGGGCCGACGTGAGGGGACCAACCACGCGAATACCCGTCCGGGGCTCGAGCTCTCGATGATCCCTGGAAGCTCACCGGGGTCAGCGGATCCTCGCCGGGGTCGCGGATTCAAGGGGTCCGCCGACTTCAAGGGGTCCGCCGACCCTGCCGTACCTCAATTTCTGACACTTATAGTACATGTACTATAAAATTGCAGAAATTGACAATCGGTCAGGCCGGAGAGGTGTGGTGGGCCCGACCGCGGTTCCTGCCCTAGCCCTTACCCGGCGTCGGCGTTAGTTGAGAATCGGCCGTTCGTTCCCCCTGCAGGCAAGTTGTGCGCGTTGCTCGACGGCGCGTATCGCCGCGTGGCGCGGTCGTAGCGACACATGACGACGCCAGCGATCAGAAAGCCGGAGGTGCCAGACGTGCCAGACGTGCCAGACGTGCCAGACGTACCGGACGTGCCGGACGTGCCGGACGTGCCGGACGTGCCGGACCTAGCAATTGCCAATTACTTGGCCGTTCTCGACGGGATCGTAGGGCAACCTACCGGACAACGGTGGTTGGGCCGTCGATGTTTTCCAAGCCGGCAAAGGGGTAGCACAGCACCTTGTGCCCGCGACTGGAAGGTGAACAACTGTGTTGACTCTCACTACTGGTGCAGCTCAAGTGATCCAAGATCTCGTGGCCGATCATCCCGGGGCCGGACTTCGCATTTCCTCGAACCCGGTCGATGCCGACCGGATCGAGCTGGGGCTCGCTGTGACCGCGAATCCGGAGCCCACCGACGAGATCGTCGACGAGCAGGGATCGCAGGTCTTCCTCGATCTTCAAGTGGCGTCCCTACTCGAGGACAGGACGCTCGACGTCGAGGTGTCGGACGACCATGAGGTGGCGTTCAAGTTGTTGCCGTAGCTGCGCCGTCACACCGACGCAGACCGCGCCGCAACTATCGGCCATGGCCGGGGTCGCAGTGACGGACAGCCTCGCGGATCGCTCCACTAGTTAAAGCGACCTTGAAGTATGTCCGTGTGGCGGGTAGTTTTTCCACATGGAACCCGAGCCCGAGTTGACCATCGGTGCCTTGAGCGAGCGGGCTGGGGTAGCTGCCTCGGCCCTTCGCTTCTACGAGGCTGAGGGCCTCATCCACGCCACCCGCTCGGAGGGTGGGCAGCGTCGGTACGCCCGGGACGTCCTGCGACGGGTGTCGTTCATCCGGGTCGCCCAGCAGGTGGGACTGCGCCTCGATGAGATCCGGCTGGCACTCGATTCGTTACCCGAGCATCGAACCCCGAACGCCAAGGACTGGGAACGGCTCTCTGCCTCTTGGCGCCCGCGCCTCGACGCGCAGATCGCTTTACTTGAACGGCTCCGAGACCGCCTTGGGAGCTGCATCGGTTGTGGATGCCTCTCCCTGCGGTTTTGCAAGCTCCTCAACCCTGAGGATCGCGCCGGTCAGCGCGGGCCGGGACCCCGGCACCTCGTCGAAAGCTGACCACGATCACGCCACGGCCAGCGCGGCCCAGTGCTCGCGCAGCGAGCTGACCAGTTCCCCGGACCGCTCGTCGGGGAAGAATAGCCGGCCACCCTCGATCTCGACGACGTCGGCCGCTCGCGGGATCAGGTCCTTCAGCCAGTAGGCCCACGAGAGCTCGAAGAAGCTGTCGGCTGTTCCCCAGACGATGAGAGTGGGCACCTCGAGCCGAGCCAGGTCTGGCTCCACCGCCAGGAGGTCCTCGGGTTGCAGCGAAACGATGAGCTGCTCGAACTGGCGGGCCCGTTCGGGTGTGCCGATCACCGGCAGGAGGAACGAGCGCAGGACCTCTATGGGAAGTGCGGTTATGTCCTGGTAGCCGGATCCGAAGATTGTCTCGCGCGCCAGCGGAAGGTCGGCCAATATGTCGGGCGCCCCGGCGACGATGGCCCCGGCCTCGGCCAGCTCGACCTCGGGCCTGAACGCTTCGGGCGGGATGTTGTCGTGGGTGTCGCAGTTGGTCAGGCACAGCGAACGGAGGCGCTTGGGATGCTTCGCCGCGAACACCTGGGACAGCGCGCCCCCGGTGTCATGGGCGACCAGATCGAGTACGCCCAGCTCAGCCGATGTGCAAAAGGCATCGAGCACCGCGGCCAACGAGCCCAGGTGGAAGTCCTGGTCCGGTGGCGCCGGTGTGGGCGTGCAGGGGCAGGTCCACGGCAACGCAGCGGCGTTCGCCGGCCAGGGAGCTGATCGCATGGCGCCAGAACAAAGCGTTCGTCCCCACGCCGTGGACGAACAGGGTCACCGGTCCCTCCCCGACGTCGAGGTAGCTGACAGGGCCCCTCGCCGTCTCAATGGTGCGGCGGTGCGTTTCGAGCTCGGGAATGTTCATCTGCTCCTCCAAGTGAGAAAGTCCCGGGATGCACGGCCCGGCGTACGCCAGGGGGTACCATTTCCCATACCGACTATCGGTCTAAAGTAGTAGACTGACAGTCGGTTTGTCAAGGAGGCGCCCGCAGCCATGCCCGAACGGATGAATCAGAACGTGGCGAGAGGCGCGGCCACCCGCGGGCACCTGATCGAGGTGGCGACGAAGCTTTTCGCCGAACAGGGATACGAGGACACGTCGATCGAGACCGTCCTCGAAGAGGCCTCGGTAAGCCGTGGCTCGCTCTATCACCACTTCAAGAACAAGGAGGCCCTGTTCGAAGCGGTGCTCGAAGCCATCGAGGACGATGTGGGCCTCCGGGTCATGGAGGCGGCCGCTACTGCCACCGATCCGAAGGCAATCCTGCGATCGGGGGCACTGGCCTGGGTACATCTAGCCGGGGACCCCGTCGTCCAGCGCGTCCTCCTGATCGACGCCCCGGCCGTACTCGGGTGGGAACGCTGGCGGGCGCTCGAAGAACGGCACGCACTCGGATTGATCAGGGACGTGCTCGGCGCCATCGCCGAGCAGGGTGACCTGGACGCCGACCTGATCGACGTCTTCTCGCACGTCATCCTGGCCTCCATCAACGAGATCGCCCTTCTTGTCGCCCGCTCCGACCAGCCCGACCGGGAAGCGGAGCTGGGTGCCGACGCCATCGACGAGGTCCTGTCGAGGCTGCTCGGGACAACAGGCACGTCATAGGCCGACCGATTCCCGACTCGGTGTCGGCCGGATGCCGAAGTGGAACCGCCGACGGCCGGGTTCCGATCTGGTCGGCTCAGCTCCGGGGCAGGTCCCGCCAGGCCATGTCCTTGTCCGTTCGCGGCTCGCCGGGAAGGCCGAGGACCCGCTCGCCGAGGATGTTGCGCATCACCTCGGACGTGCCTCCCTCGATGGAGTTGGCCCGCGCCCGGAGGAAAGCCTTGTGCACGTCGGGGGTCCCGAGCGCAATATGGTCGGGCCGGATCTTCGGGTAGTCCGAGCCGTAGAGCATCCCATCGGCACCCATCAGGTCCATGCACAGCTCGTAGATCTTCTGGTTGAGCTCGGCAAAGGCCAGCTTGGCCACGGATCCCTCCGGACCGGGCGTCCCCACCCCTCGGGCGATCGACGCACGGAGGTTGGTGAGCCTGGCGGCCTCGTTGCTGGCCCACAGGGCCATCAATCGGTCCCGGAGGGCGAGGGCCTGTGGCGAGGTCATGCCTGCCCACCGCTCACGCCACAGTCGAACGGCGTCGCCGATGGGGCCGGCACCGCGCGGGGCGACGTTGCCCCCGATGGAGACGCGCTCGTTCATGAGCGTGGTGACGGCCACCCGCCAGCCGTCTCCCACGTTGCCCAACCGACCGGCATCGGATACCCGGGCATCGGTGAAGAAGATCTCGTTGAACTCGGCCTCGCCGGTGATCTGGTAGAGGGGCCGGACCTCGACGCCGGGAGCATGCATGTCGACCAGGAACGCCGACATCCCTCGGTGCTTGGGCAGGTCCGGGTCGGTCCGGGCCAGGAGCAAGCCGAAGCTCGACAGATGGGCCACAGTCGTCCACACCTTTTGGCCATTCAGCATCCACTCGTCCCCGTCGCGAACCGCTCGGGTGGCCAGGCTGGCCACATCGGAGCCGGCCCCGGGCTCGCTGAACAGCTGGCACCAGATCTCCTCACAAGTGAACAGGGGTCGCAGGTACCGGTCCTTCTGCGCCTCCGTGCCGTGGACGACCAACGTGGGCGCCACCATGCCGTAGCCGATGACGTTGGCTATGGCCGCCGATGGTGCGCCGGCTGCGGCCAGCTGGCGGACGACCCGGCCATGCAGCCCCGGGCTCAGGCCCAGCCCACCGCGGCCGACTGGAAAGTGCACCCAGGCGAGGCCCCGGTCGAACTGTTCGCCCAGGAACGCCGGCGCAGGCACAGTGCCGGGCGGGACGTCGGCCAGGAGCTGGTCGACCAGCTCATCGACCTCGGCCTCGCTCTCCACATCGCTCCTCGCCACGTCTGTCGTCGTCACGGGTTCCTCCCTCGGGTGGTTTCGGCCCCCGAGCTTAGGACGTACCTGGTAGAGACCAAGGCCGGCGCCCCCGCCGTCACTGCACGACAGTCTCCTGAGCTCCCTGGCCCAGCTCCACCCCGGGCGAATGCGGCAGACAGACGGGGGTCTCGCCGGTGGATAGGCGTGTGGACAGCGCCCACGCCGGCACACGAAGATGCGGCGTGGGCCGGTTCTGGGTGACTGCGGCTGTTCTCGTCTCGGTATCCGTACTCGCCGCTTGCGGGCAGCCCAGCGTTCCGTCCGGACGAACGGCCCCGGCGAGCTCATCGTCAACGACGCCCCACGGTGGCACCCCCACCTCGAGCACAACGCGGGCCTCCGACGACGAGTGGCTGACCTACCACCGCGACGTGGCTCGTTCCGGGCACGACCCGGGCGAGCCGGGCGTCTCCACCGTCGGGCAACGGTGGCGAGCCCAACTCGATGGCCAGGTCTACGCCGAGCCTCTGGTCGATGGGGACCAGGTGATCGCCGCCACCGAGAACGACACGGTGTACTCGCTCGACACCGCCACCGGGAAGGTCGGCTGGTCGACCACCGTCGGGACACCGGTCCCCGGAAGCGCACTGCCGTGCGGGAACATCGACCCCTCCGGCATCACCGGCACCCCGGTCATCGACCCCGCCGACAGAATGGTGTGGGTCGTCGCCTTCGTGGAACCGGGGATGCACGAACTGTTCGGCATCAGCCTGTCGGATGGTCGGATGCGCTCCCGCCAGACCATCGACCTTCCCGGTGTCGACCAGCTCGCCGAGCAGCAGCGCAGCGCACTCACCCTCGACGGCGGCAATGTCTACATCCCCTTTGGCGGTCTCTTCGGCGACTGCGGCGACTACCGGGGCTTCGTCGTCCGCGTTCCCACTTCGGATCCGGGAGCACAGACCACGTTCGCCGTCCCCTCCTCTGGTCAAGGGGCCATCTGGGCACCGCCGGGAGCGGTTGTCGACGGCACCGGGACGCTCTTCGTCACGACCGGCAACGGGGCATCGACAACGACCCACGACGACGGCGATTCGGTCATCGCCCTCTCCCCGACCCTGCAGGTCCAGGGAACCTTCTCGCCGTCGAACTGGGCACAGCTCAACGCCGACGATCTCGATCTCGGTTCGGTCTCGCCGGCACTGGTCGGCGACGACGTCTTCCAGATCGGCAAGCAGGGAGTGGGCTACCTCCTCGACCCGGGCAAGCTGGGAGGGATCGGGGGGCAGCTCTACTCGGCCACGGTATGTGCCGACCAGGCATTCGGCGGGACCGCCGTCGACGGCTCGACGGTGGTGGTGCCCTGCCTGGATGGGCTGACGGCGCTACAGGTGGACGCCGACCACAGCTTCCATACCATCTGGACCCAACCCTCCGTCGTGGCTGCGGCGCCGGTCGTGGCCGCCGGCAAGGTCTGGGCCGTGACCCGGACCGGGCAGCTGGCCGAGCTGAGGGAGCAGACCGGCGCCGTGCTGTCGACCGAGGCGGTTGGGACCCCGGTCACGTCGTTCCCTTCGTTGGCCGTGGCCGGCGGCATGCTCTACGCGCAGGGCGGCGCGTCCATCGTGGCATTCGGTGGCATCTGATTTCTGAAGCCCTCGTCGGTCTGGAGGGCCCTCGTCCGCACGGACGCGCTTGTCTTTGTAGAGCGGCAACCGGCGTTGGCACCTGGGGGAACCCTGCCACTTCACCCCCCGGCAGACGCAATGCGGCGCTGTTCCAAGAACTCCCTCTCGGCCGGGTTCGTGGCAAGGGCCAGCGCCGCGCCATAAGCCTCGGCCGCGTCGGCGACGCGGCCGACCCGTTGGAGCAGGTCGGCCCGGGTGGCGTGGAAGAGGTAGTAATGGCTCAGGTCGAGGCGGTCGACGAGGGCGAGCCCGGCATCGGGGCCGTCGACCTCGGCCACGGCCACCGCCCGATTGAGCTCGACCAACGGCGTGGGCGACAGGGCCATCAGCTGGTCATAAAGCAGGTGGATCTGCACCCAGTCGGTGTCCTCAGCCGTCGCGGCATCGCTGTGGACGGCGCTGATGGCCGCCTGGACCTGATACGGGCCGGGCATGTTCCGGCGAAGACAGGCGCGGACCAACCACTGGCCCTCCTGGATGAGCGCCTGATCCCACAGGGACCGGTCCTGGCTGGGCAGGACGACCAGCGAACCGTCGGAGGCCATGCGGGCAGCGCTTCGCGAGTGGGTCAACAACATCAGCGCCAGCAACCCGAACACCTCCGGCTCGTCGGGCAGCAGCTCGCCCAGTAGTCGCGCCAACCGGATCGCCTCGACACAGAGGTCCTCGCGCACGAGGGCATCGCCGCCGGTGGCGGCGTAGCCCTCGTTGAAGATGAGGTACACCACGGACAGGACCGCGTCGAGCCGATCGGGGAGGTCGGAGTCGTTCGGGATGCGATAGGGGATCCCGGCCGCTTTGATCTTCCCTTTGGCCCGGACCAGGCGCTGAGCCATGGTGGCCTCGGGTACCAGGAAGGCGCGGGCGATCTCGTGGGTCTGGAGCCCGCCCAGGAGGCGCAGGGTCAACGCCACCTGGGCGGGATGGGCCAGGGCGGGATGACAGCAGGTGAAGATCAGCCTCAACCGATCGTCCTTCACCGGTCCCACCGGCTCGGGTGGCTCGTGCCGTTGGTGGAGTGCGGTGGCCTGGGCGTGGCGATCCGGGCGTGAGGCCTCTCGCCGGAGCCGGTCGATGGCCCGGTTCCGGGCTGTGGTGGTGATCCACGCACCGGGGTTCGGGGGGAGGCCTCGGTCCGGCCACCGGTCGAGGGCGACCACGAAGGCCTCCTGCACCGCCTCTTCGGCCAGGTCGATATCGCCGAAGGATCGGACAAGGGTGGCCACCGTCCGGCCGTACTCAGCCCGGAAGTGCCGTTCGATCTCGCCGACCCCGACAGCCACCGGAGGGTCCTACTCCCCCGGCTCATCTTGGAACGGACGGACCTCGACCGGGCCGCCACACGCCTTCGTGGCCTGGGCCGCCCAGGCGAGGGCGGCATCGAGGTCCTCGGCCGAAATGACCCAGAACCCGCCCAGCTGTTCCTTGGTCTCGGCGAACGGTCCGTCGGTGGTGACGATCTCACCGTCCCGGACCTCTACGACGGTCGCCGTGGTCGGCGGGTGGAGGCCGCCGGCGAACACCCAGGCGCCCTTGGCCCGCAGCACCTGGTTGAACGCGTCGACCTTCTCGTAGGCCTCCTGCATCACCTCGGGTGCCGGGGTCTCTTCGCCTTCGACCATGTGCACGGACAACAGGTATTGCTTCATGACGGATCTCCTTGCGACGGGGGCCGGCTCGGCACCGGCCCAACACTGTCACCACGAACGGCCCGGAGCCGGATCGACACCCCGGTCTGTGATTTCCGGACATTCGAGAAACGGTGCTATGGGCCTCATGGTTGACATGTGACCAAAGAGTCACCTATTATGACCGTGTGGATGCAGTGTTCAAGGCCCTCGCCGATCCGACCCGGCGGAGTTTGCTCGATGAGCTCTTCGCCAAAGACGGGCAGACCTTGAGCTCGCTCGAGGAGCGCTTCGCGATGACTCGCTTCGGCGTGATGAAGCACCTCAAGCAACTCGAGGAGGCGAGGCTGGTGGTCTCGAAGCGGCGCGGCCGCGAGAAGCTCCACTTCTTGAACCCGGTCCCGATCCGGCTCGTCCACGACCGGTGGGTGAGCAAGTATGCCGAGCCGTGGGCCGCTGCGCTCAGCGGCCTCAAGCACAGTCTGGAGAGTCCCATGGAGAAGGTGTTCGAGATCTACATCCGCACGACGCCCGAGCGCCTCTGGGAGGCGATCACCGACCCGGAGATCCGGAGCAAATACAACTTCGGTGCAGGAATCACATCGGACTGGACACCGGGGTCGCAATTCGAGATGGGCCATCCCGGGGCCGGGGTGCTCCTCGGCCGGGGCGAGAACCTCGAGGTCGACCCACCCCGCCGGCTGGTCCAGACCATGACCGCCCTCTGGAACGAGGCGGTGGAGAGCGAGGGCGCCACTCGGATCACCTGGGAGATCGAGCCCGTGGCCGACTCCTGCCGCCTCACCGTCACCCACGACGAGCTCCGCGAGGGCGCAAACGACGAGCTCTATGGCGGCTGGCCGATGATCCTCTCCGGCCTCAAGACCTGGCTCGAGACCGGAGAGCTCCTGACCACTCCGGGATCGCTCATGTACGCGTGATGGACGGCCGAACGCGATTCGAATGACCAACGATTCGTGCCGCGGTCGAGAGGGTCGTAGACGTGATGTCCTCGAAAGCGCACCCGAAAGGGCACGTATGCGGCGCGCTCGAGCGGCGGGCTACGGAGCCGGGAGGGAGGCCGGCACCGGCCGTTGCGTTCTCCCGAAGTGGACGGTGACGCCGTCGTGTCGCATGCTCCGTGCGAACCAGATCACCGAGAGTGCGATGGCGGCTGCGGTCAGCGATACCGAGATGCCGCTGCGCTCCACGGCGAAGGCGCCCACGGACTCGGTGAGTAGGAGCCAAAGCACCACGGCGCCGTTGAGGAACAAGACCGTCGCCCACAGGAACGAGACCCGCACGAAGAAGCGGTGGACGGTCGGTCGCGCCAACAACTCGGGGGTGAGGGGACAGAAGTCGTGGGTAAACCGCTGGGTGAAGGGCCGGCCCAGGAGGGCCGAGCCCACCAGGGCCAGGGAAACGAGGAACGTGCTCGCCGTTGGCTGGATGAAATAGAGGAAGGCACTTCCCGTGATGAACGAGATGAGCGTCCGCAGCGTCAGGAGGGCGGTGCCCACCAACAGCAGGGTCGACACTCGCTGATGCCGGACGATTCGGCGGCCCACGATCAGATAGGACCAGACCAAAGCGCCGATCAAGGCACCGCGAAACCCGGCGATCAGCAACATGAGGTAATAGGCGGCCAGGGGCGCCACAACGCCTTCCAGCACTACCGGCATGGCGTGCCAGAGCACGTGCCGAGGTGAGGGAAGGTGCAACACAGATCCGGCGTGCCCATCGGGGTGATCTGAGAAGGTCAACGCCCGCAGTGGCCGTCGGTAGCTACCGAGAGGGCTGATGGGGCATCCTACCCGCCGTATGCCCGAGGTGTCGGTCGCCAAGGGTGCCTCGTGCCGGCCCGACCACACCTTGCTCCCTCCACCCCAGTTCAGAGGGTACGAGACCCATGAGGGTCGACCGGAAATATGCGCGCCGGCAACCTGAAGGGCGCCCGAACACCAGAGGATCAGCGAAGAAAGAACTCGGCCAGGACCCGGGCCAGGACGCCGTCGGCGACATTGTGGGTCTGGCCGTCCAGTACCCGCTGCTCGCTCCCGGGAATCGCCCGGGCCACGGCGTCGACGGCCTCGCGGGCCCATCGAGGACTATCTCCACCGCTGAGGGCGAGGGTCGGGACACCGACGGTCGCCAGACGCTCGGCGGGGACGACCTGATCGGCGCAGATGGCCAGATCGTAGGGGAGGGTGTGGGCAAGTGCCTCGAACTGGGACCACGCCGGTGCCGCCTTCATCCTGACCACGACCTCCGGCGGCATCCCTGGGCCCTCGACCAGAAACAGCTCGGCCGCTTCGCTCCGCCGGTCCGAGGCGATCAGCTCGCCGACCCGCGTGGCCAGTGTGGTGGGACGGACCCGAGTGCCCTCGACGATGTAGGGCGGCTCATAGACCGCCAACTTCGTGACCGGGAGATCTCGAGCCGCGGCCTCGAGCGCCAGCACGGCTCCCGACGAGTGCCCATAGACGAAGGCGGAGCCACCGGCGACGTCGACGACCGCCTCGAGGTCCGCGATCTCACGCTCGACCGCGTAGGGAGCAGCGTCGCCACTCGACCCTCTCCCTCGACGGTCGTAGGAGAACACGGTGAATTGTGGCGCCAGCATCCCTGCCAAAGCGGCCGGCGTGGTTCGATGGCAAAAGGCCCCGACCACCAGAACCAGCGGCGGCCCTTCGCCGTACCGGTCGATGGCGATCCGCGTGCTGTCGCCGGATCGTGCCGTTTCCACTTCGCCCCGGCTCAGCTCGACCGCTGGACCTCGACAGCAGCCGTCTGGAGAACAGGTTGCTTGTACCACCGGGTCGGCGTGTCCTCGATGAACGCGACCATGTTGTCCATGCCCATGAACTTGGGCTCGATCTTCGAGACGAGCACCTCTGCACCGGACTCGAGCCGAACTCGGTCGCCCACACGTACGTCCGACACCGGCAGGCTCTTCCACGATTCCGTCATGTCCACCATCCTGTCACTCCCCGCTCGCGACGTCCTTGTCGCCGAGGCTAGGTTGACCACGACATGGGCAAGGTGGCAATGACGACGGATCTGGCCATCGTTCTCGCATTTGCGGGCATCGGACGAGCGGCCCACGATCACGGCCTGACCATCACCGGGCTGGCCTCGACCGCGTGGCCGTTCCTGGCCGGTCTGGGCGTCGGGTGGCTCGTGCTCGCCACTGGTCGGCTCGGTCGACGCGACGGAATGTCGGTCTGGAGTGGCCTGGTGGTTTGGATCTCGACCGTGGTGCTCGGCATGGTCTTCCGAGTGATCTCGGGTCAGGGCACCGCCGTGGCCTTCATCTTTGTGGCCCTGGGGTTTCTGGGGGTCACGATGATCGGTTGGAGAGCCTTGATCTCGTTTCTCCGCCAGTGGCAGGTGAGCAGGCGCGCCCCCTGACCGGGCGGACCTCCGAGGTGGACTCGGGGCCCTGGTCGGGCGCACCACGCGTCAGACCCCGACGGGCGCCGTCGAACCGGTTCCAGTCCCACGGGACCGTGGGCCATCCTGGCATCCCTCGCCTATGAGAGCGGCGAATAGTCCGTCGCGGTGAGGAACACGGATTCGATCGCCGTGGTGAGTGGGCCCTGCTCCTCGCTCCTGGCTTTGGCATTGATCCAATCTGGGTCGGCCCGGAAAGCCGACCACGCTTCGTCGGCGGCCTTCCGATCGCGGAAGGCAAGGAGGTAGACGAGCGTCTCGGCCGGTGGGTCCTGGCCATCTTGAGGCGTCCAGAACCCGACCACGGTGAAACCATGTTTTTCGAAGAGGGCGCAGGTGTGGTCCCGGAATCGGGCGTGGAGGGCGGAGAGCTTGCCCGGGGCGGCGTGGTACGTACGGAGCTCGAACAACCGGGAGTGAGAAGACATAGCGGCAGGTTACCCAGGCGTTGGACGTGATCGAGGCCGTGAACTGAGTCGAGAACTGAGTCGAGAACCAGGCCGTGACTAGGCCGTGATGGCGTACGCCTCGAGACGGTCCACGAGCTCTTCGGGGTGGCTGAGCGCGGGTAGGTGGCCGCTGTCCATCTCGTCCGGCGTGATGCCCAAACGCTGCCGTACCACTCGGCGCATGAACTCGGCCGGGAAGAACCGGTCCTGTCGGCACAGGAGGAACCGGGTGGGCACATCGGGCCATGCCCCGAGCGGCCAGGGCTTCTCGAACGGGGTACCGGACTGGGCAATCCCATGGCCCATGGCCTCGGCCGTGACCGCGGTCGGTACGTCGTGGAAGAAGGTCACCATCGGATCGAATTCGCCGTCGGTTGGTCGACCGTCGCGTTCGTCGTTCTCCCGTTTGGCTTGTTCGTATCCGTTGTTGTCCCACCAGTCCCCGGGCGACTCGCCGGGGCGGGGCACCATCGCCGCCACCAGGATCATCATGCTCACCGGTACCCGGTCACAGACCAGCGGGGCGGTGAACCCGGCCATGGACTGGGCCACAACCACGAGATCGGTTCGGTTTGCGACCGCGTCGACCATCGTGTCGGCGTACTCCGACAGCCCGGCCGAGTCGTCCCCGGTGGGCAGGTCGGGTGCGACGACGTCGTGGCCCCGAGCCTGCAGCCGAGGAGCGACCAAGTGCCAATACCACGAGTCGGACCCAGCACCGTGGATCAATACGAAGGTCATGAGCGCACCGTTCCCTTCTGGCGATTGCATCCCTTCCCCGATTCTGACGTCACCGCGTGCCCGAACTCATCGGGCGGCGGCGGGCACGGGGACCGGTACCCTGGGCGCCTCGTGGCCGTGCTCGTCGATCTGCAGCAGGTAGCAGTACGCAGGGTGGATCGAGTGCTGTTCGAAGGCCTGTCTGTCACCGTCTCCGACGGCGACCGGATCGGGGTTGTGGGCACCAACGGCACGGGCAAATCGACGCTGTTGAAGATCATGGCCGCCGTGGACCTGCCCCAGGAGGGCCAGGTCCGTCGCGGCCGTGGCTCGCGTGTCGGCTTCTTGGAGCAAGTGCCCGAATTGCCAGCCGGAACGGTGCGCTCAGCCATCGGGGATGGATGGGAGGCCGACGCCGCCCTCGACCGCCTCGGTATGGGCTCATCGGCCGACGAGGATGTGGCGACCCTCTCGGGTGGCCAGGCCAAGAGGGTGGCGTTGGCCCGGGTACTGGCCCACCCGGCGGAGCTCCTCATACTGGACGAGCCCACCAACCACCTCGATCTGGGCGCCGTGGCCTGGCTCGAGAAACGACTGCTCTCGTTCCGTGGCGGTCTGGTGCTCGTGACCCACGACCGCCACCTGCTCGACCGGCTCACCAACCGGATGCTCGAACTGGACCGGGGCCACTCGTACCTACACGACGGGGGATACGAGTCGTACCTGGAAGCCCGGGCCGAGCGGGAGGAACGGGCTGTGTCGGCCGAGTCGACTCGCAGGAACCTGGCCCGACGGGAGCTGGCCTGGCTCCGTCGAGGGGCGAAGGCCCGGTCGCGCAAGCCCCAGGCGAGGGTCGATGCAGCCGTGCGGCTCATCGAGGGCCGACCCGACGCCCCGGTGCCCACGACCGTGCTCGATGTCGCCGGTGGCCCGCCCAGACTGGGCGACAAGGTGATCGAGTGCTTCGGCGTCGGGTTCCACTACGACGACGGGCCCACGGTGCTCTCGGACGTCGACCTCACCCTGGGTCGCCGCGAGCGGCTCGGCATCGTGGGGGCGAACGGGTCGGGCAAGTCCACCCTGGTCGATCTCCTGGCCGGCAGACGCCGCCCCACGGCGGGCCGGGTGGAGACCGGACCGACGGTGGTGGTGGGCTACTACGACCAGCGCGGTGCGGACCTCGACCTGGAGTCGCGGGTGCAAGACCTCGTGGCCGGTCCGCACCGTTCCCCGGGCTCCCTGGCCGATGTCGAGCTGATGAAGCGCTTCTCGTTCTCCGGCGAGTTGCCCTTCGCCCGGGTCGGCACGTTGTCCGGCGGCGAGCGCCGGCGGCTGCAACTCTTGTTGGTGATCGCCGGTCGGCCCAATGTCCTGTTCCTCGACGAGCCGACCAACGACTTCGACCTCGACACCCTCCGGATCCTGGAGGACTTCCTCGAGGACTGGCCGGGAGCGCTCGTCGTGGTCAGCCACGACCGTACCTTCTTGGACCGAACCACCGAACGCCTGGTGGCCGTGGTCGACGGCGGCAGGGCGTCGGCCGTACCGGGAGGCGTGGCCGGCTGGGTCGCCCAGCTCGGTCGAGCGCGATACCCGCCGAGCCGGGTCGCTCCCGTCCCCCCGATCCCCTGGTGCGCCTCGGACGAACAAGGCGCCGGGGACGGCCAGGGCGACCGCACCGGGGGCGGGCGGCAATCCAGTGCCCGTCGGCCGGCTCCTGCGCGAGGCGGAGAAGAACATGACCCGATTGCAGCGGCAGCGGGACCGGGTCACCGAGGCACTGACCGGCGCGGTCGACCACCGGGAGATGACCCGGCTCGGTAGTGAACTCGCCGCGGCCCAGGCCGCGCTGGACAGAGCCGAGGAACAGTGGCTGACCCTGGCCGAGGCGGCCGAATCAGGAGGGTGAGCCATCCAGGGTCAAGGGCCTGGACCCGGGCCTACAAACGGCTTGGGAACCCCACCTACGAAGGGAACAGGACCTCGGAGACCACGGTGCTCCACGGGCGCGTGAGCGACCGGAGCTCGGCGCAGGCCTCGTCGCCGAGCTTGGCATAGGGCGCGGCAGCCAGCCGATCCGTCTCGTCCTCGATCTCCTGGCGCTGGGCGGCTCCCCACTCGGTGAACGTCGCCGCACCGCTTTCCCCGGACAGCCAGCCCCGCCGGCGCAACGAAGCCTCCGCCGCCGACCACTCAACGTCCGTCCAGCCACGGGTGGAGCGGAGGCGGGCCAGGGGGACGTCGCCGCCGGCGCCATGGGTGATGAGGGCCTCGATGCCGGACAGCTCATGGATGACGAGCAGGGCGATATGGCCGTCTCCCCTGAACTCGCGCAGGATCGACTGGGCATGCCAGAGGGCGAGATGGGGCTGGTCCGGCCAGTCGAGCCGGGCATGACCGGCGCACAGGGGACGGCCCTCGAGCCGGGTGGTCGCATCGTCGGCTACGACCCGAGCCAGTTCGGCGGCGCGGCGCATTGCATCCGATTCGACGACGTCGTCGCCCAGCAGGCGCCGGTAGGCCTTGTCGACCGCGCTCAGCCGGGCCGCGAGCAGGTCCTCGGGCGTGGCGATCTCCCACGCACGGGGGATGGCGGCGCGCACCAGGTCGGGCTTGAAGTTGAAGAAGGTCGAGATCACGACCTCGGCCGATACCGCCCCCATGGGCGCGGCGCGAGAGGCGAAGTAGCCGTTCGTCCCGGTGATGCCGATTGCGGCGTACGCGTCGGCCGCTTCGGGTACGAAGTAGATCATCCCGTGCAGCGGTTCAACGGTCCGCCACGTCCTCCGGGCCAGGAGGGCGCCCGGGTCACTACCCACTGATCCACCGCTCATCGTGGACGAATTGCCGGACACCCATCACCCGATCATCCTCCAACTGAGCCGATGAGGCCAGCGAGCTCAACTCCGCTGGGTCGCCGCTGGGTCGCCGCTGGTCACCGCTGGTCGCCGCTGGTCACCGCTGGTCGCCGCTGGTGGTCGCTGAACCCACGGTCGCCGGAGGCTCGGAGGTCAGCGGTCCAGCCCGGGCTCGGGCTGGACGTGACCGAGCTGGTTCACGAGCTCGATGACCGAATCGGCGGCCTCCTCGGCGGCGGTCTGGGTGGTGTCGATGCGCACCTCGGGATCGGTGGGCGGCTCGTAGGGTGAGTCGACCCCGGTGAAATTGATGAGCTCCCCCCGCCGGGCCTTTTTGAACAAGCCCTTCGGGTCACGGGCTTCGGCGACGGGCAGGGGCGTGTCGACGAAGACCTCGATGAACTCGCCCGGTCCGACACAGCTCCGGGCGAAGTCGCGCTCGGCCCGGAAAGGTGAGATGAACGAGGCGATGACGATCAGTCCGGCGTCGACCATGAGCCCGGCCACCTCGGCCGTGCGGCGAATGTTCTCCACCCGGTCGGCATCGGTGAAACCCAGGTCCTTGTTGAGGCCGTGGCGGACGTTGTCTCCGTCCAGGAGGTAGGTGTGGCGTCCGAGCTTGTGCAGCTTGCGCTCGACGATGTTGGCAATCGTCGACTTCCCCGCTCCCGAGAACCCGGTGAGCCAGATGAGCACGGGACGCTGGCCCTTGAGCGCCGAGCGCGCCTCTTTGTCGACCTCGATGGCCTGCCAGTGGATATTGGCCGATCGCCGCAGGGCGAAGTGGAGGAGTCCGGCACCGATGGTGGCGTTGTCGAAACGATCGATGAGGATGAACCCACCCATCTCGCGGTTGGCGGTGTAGGGGTCGAACGCGATGGCCCGGTCGAGGTTGATATTGCACACGCCGATGTCGTTGAGCTCGAGGGTGGGCGCCGCGACGTGCTCCATGGTGTTCACGTTCACCTTGAACTTGGGATGGGCCAGGGTGGCGCCAACGGTGCGGGTGCCGATCTTGACCAGGTAGGGGCGGCCCGGGAGCATCGGGTGCTCGTTCATCCAGACGATGTGCGCTTCGAACTGATCGGCCACCTCGGGCGGATCGGCGTCGGCGGCCAGGACGTCACCCCGGCTGACGTCGATCTCGTCGGCGAGGGTGAGGGTGATCGACTGGCTGGCCACTGCCTCGTCGGCGTCTTCACCACTGATGATGACCCGAGCGATTGAGGTCCGCCGGCCCGAGGGGAGGACGCGGACTGGGTCGCCCGGGTGGACGGTGCCCCTCACCACCCGGCCACAGAAGCCCCTGAAGTCGAGATCCGGGCGGTTCACCCATTGGACCGGCATCCGGAACGGTCCGGCCTGGATGGCCGGGTCGATCTCGATCGTCTCCAGCTGGTCGATCAGAGTCGGGCCGTCGTACCAGGGCGTGTTCGTGCTCCGCTCGGTGATGTTGTCGCCCCGAAGCGCGGAGATGGGGATGGCGGTGACGTCGTGGAGGCCCATCCCGGCAGCGAAGGACCGATACTCGTCGCTGATGGTGCGGAACACATCGTGTGAGTAATCGCACAGATCGAGCTTGTTGATGGCCAGAACGACGTGCCTGATCCCCAACAGGGATACCAGGTAGCTGTGGCGGCGGGTCTGGGTCAGCACGCCCCGCCGGGCGTCGATCAGGATCACGGCAAGATCGGCGGTCGAGGCGCCGGTCACCATGTTCCGCGTGTACTGCTCGTGGCCAGGCGTGTCGGCCACGATGAACTTGCGCCGCTCGGTGGAAAAGAACCGGTAGGCGACGTCGATGGTGATGCCCTGTTCCCGCTCGGCCGAGAGGCCGTCGACCAGGAGGGCGAAGTCGAGCTCACCGCCCTGGGTGCCGACGGACTTGGAGTCGGCCTCGAGGGCGGCCAGATGGTCCTCGAAGATCAGCTTCGACTCGTACAGCAACCGACCGATGAGCGTGCTCTTCCCATCGTCCACGCTCCCGCAGGTGATGAACCGGAGCATCGACTTGCGCTCGTGGGCGTCCAAATAGGCATCGATGTCGCCTACGGCGAGGTCACCGGGGGCATGGGCCATCAGAAGTACCCTTCTTGCTTCTTGCGCTCCATCGAGCCGCTCGAGTCGTGGTCGATCACCCGCCCCTGGCGCTCCGACGTGGCCGTCAGCAGCATCTCCTGGATCACCTTGGCCAGGGTATCGGCCTCGCTCTCGATCGCTCCGGTGAGCGGGTAACAGCCCAACGTGCGGAACCGCACGCTCTTCAGCATCGGCGACTCGCCCGGCTCGAGACGCATCCTGTCGTCGTCCACCATGATGAGGGTACCGTCCCGGGTGACTACCGGTCGGGGTGCGGCCAGGTAGAGGGGGACGATGGGGATGTGCTCCCGATAGATGAACTGCCAGACGTCCAGCTCGGTCCAGTTGGACAGCGGGAAGACCCGCATGGTCTCCCCCTTGTTCCGGCGGACGTTGTAGAGATGCCAGAGCTCGGGGCGCTGAAGCTTCGGGTCCCACCGGTGCTGCTCGGAGCGAAGGGAGAAAATCCGTTCCTTGGCCCGCGACTTCTCCTCGTCGCGCCGGGCGCCGCCGAAGGCCGCATCGAATCCGTGGAGGTCCAGTGCCTGCTTGAGGCCCTCCGTCTTCCACATGTCGGTGTGCAGGGCCGAGCCGTGGTCGAAGGGATTGATGCCGCGGGCCACGCACTCCTCGTTCCGGTAGACGATGAGCTCGAGTCCGAGCTTGTCCACCAGCGCGTCGCGGAACTCGTACATGGCCCGGAACTTCCACGTGGTGTCGACGTGCAGGAGTGGAAACGGCGGCTTGGCCGGAGCGAAGGCCTTGATGGCCAGATGGAGCATGACCGAGCTGTCCTTGCCGATGGAGTAGAGCATCACCGGTCGCTCGCTCTCGGCCACCGCCTCCCGGATGATCTGGATGGTCTCGGCCTCGAGCTGCTCGAGATGGCTCAGGTGCCGCACGACGGCCTCACCCGAGCTCGGCCAACGCGGTGAGCACGGCCGGGGCCAGCGATGGGTGGCACACGAGCAAGTCGGGGAGCCAGGGATCGGGGAGGCCGTAGCGGATGGGGGAGCCGTCGAGACGGCTGGCGTGCCACCCGCCGGCCACGGCCACCGCCACCGGTGCGGCCGAGTCCCACTCGTACTGGCCCCCGGCATGGACATAGATCTCCGCCTCCCCCAAGATGACCGCGGCGATCTTGGCACCGGCCGAACCCATGGGGATGGTGGTGGCGCCCAAGCGATCGGCCACCTTCCCAGCGACGGCCGGAGGCCGGGAGCGGCTGACCACCAGACGCGGCACGGCTGCCGGCGGGGCCATTGGAGGGAGCACTGCGGTCCCGAGTACCAGACCCCGGGACGGGAGGGCAAGAGCACCGACGGCCGGGGCGCCCCCGAGGGACAGCGCAACATGGACCGCCCAGTCCCCCCGGCCCTCGCCGTACTCCCGGGAGCCGTCGAGCGGGTCGACGATCCATAGGCGCTCCGCTCCCGGTGTGTCGCGTCCTTCCTCGGACCGGACGGGATCGTCGGGGAACTGGCTGGCCAGCTGGGCCATCAGGTGCTGGTGGGACCGGCGGTCCCCCTCGTCGCTGAGGGACCGGCCCGATCGGTGCGAGGCTGACCGGAGCTCCAAGAGCAGCTCGCCGGCATCGCGGGCGAGCACGGAGGCGGCAGCGTGCTCCACCTGCAGGGTCAGAGCGTCGTCCGGTGGCTCCATGGTCTGCACCCTTGCTCCTCGTCAGTGCGCCTGGGCAGGAGGTTAAGACGTGAGACTCTATTAGATCATGTCTCAAGTGGTCAAGCCATCCGGTAGCATTGGGTCAATCCATCCAGCTGCGGATCTCGAGCGGCGTCCTGGTCCGAGCCCGCGGTGAACGACGATCACTAAGAACCGCTCGTCTAATCTTCCCGGGCGACAGTGACCGGCCAAGCCAGAAATCGGCCGTCGACGCCCGTGCAAGGAGTCCCATGTCCCAGCAGCGTCATAGCGGCGTCGACGTCGACACGGTGCTCGATGCCGCGGCATCGTGTTACTTGCGCTTCGGGGTGGCGAAGACCACAGCCGCGGACATTGCCCGGGTGGTGGGGATCTCCCGGGCCACGCTCTACCGTCGGTTTGGCAGCCACGAGGCGATCTTCCTGGCCGTGCTGGCCCGTGAGTCAACGGCCATGGCGGCCGACGCCGAGCTGCACCTCGCCGGTGTTCACGACCCCGTCGAGCGAATCCTCGAGGGCATGTTGTTCGCAATCGACGAGATCGGCCACCGACCAGTGCACGCCGCGGTGTTCGGCGGCGACTCGGCGGCATGGGCGGCGAGTCAGGCGATACATGTCGAAGCGCTCCGCCACATCGGCGAGGCCGGCGTCCGGCCGCTCCTGGCCCCGTCGCTGGCCGACGGCTCGGTGTCCGAGCAGGAAATGTCCGATCTCGTCGACTGGATACTGCGCGTCCTCATCTCCTATGCCGCCGTGCCCGGCGACGGCGGGCGTCGGCCCGACGACATCCGCCGACAACTGGCCGCCTGGTTTCTCCCTGCATTCGCAGACCGAGTCGCGAGCAGGACACGTGAGTCTGTGAGACACTGAACTACTACCGTCTTACGTATCATCAGGGGGAAGCATGAGGGCCTTGCAGGTGACCACCCACGGTCGGCCGGGAGAGATCCTGGCCGTGCGCGACATCGATCGGCCCGAGCCCGGCCCGGGTGAGGTGCGGGTCAAGGTGAGCGCAGCCTCCCTGAACTTCAACGACATCGACCGGTGCCGGGGGAAGCTGGTGTCGGTACCGACGCCGCCGCCCTTCACACTGGGCATGGATGTCTGCGGGGTCGTCGATGCCGCGGGTGACGGTGCCGAGGCGTGGGTGGGCAAGCGGGTGGTCGCCATCACCAAGACGGCCCTCGGCGGCATCGCCGAATACGCCATAGCCCCAGCCGTCTCCGCCTTTGACGCCCCCGAGCAGTTCGACGACGCCGAGGCCACCGCCTTTCTGCTGACCTTCCACACCTCGCACCTGGCCCTGTTCCGTCGCGGACGGCTGCGCGCCGGGGAGACCCTGGTGGTCCACTCGGCGGCCAGCGGGTTGGGCACGGCCGGTATCCAACTGGGCAAGGCCGTGGGTGCCCGGGTCATTGCCGTGGCCGGTGGGCCCGAGAAGGGTGCGCTGTGTGCCTCGCTCGGTGCCGACCTGGTCATCGACCACACAGCCGAGGACTTCGTCGAGGCCGTCCTGGCCGCCACCGGGGATGCCGGAGCCGACGTCGTCTACGACCTGGCCGGAGGCGACTTCGTCGAGCGCTCCTGGCGCTGCACCGCGCACGGCGGCCGCTACCTGGCGGTGGGCTTCGCCGACGATGCCGACAACGGCATGACCGGGCGGCCGCTGCGGATGGCCTGCATCGGCAACATCGACATCGTGGGCGTCATGCTGGGCTGGTCGGAGGCCGTCGACCCGGGCATGCGACGGTTCGGCTTCAACCCCTTTGGGCGCAAGGAGGGCGAAGAGACCCACGCCGACCTGCTGCGCATGGTGGCCGAGGGGAGCATCCGGCCGTTCGTCGGCCGGCGGGTGGCCATGGAGGAGGCCGGCGCCGCGCTCGATGAGCACGAGGAGCGGCGTTCGTTGGGCCGTACCGTCGTCGAGGTGGCCCGTTGACCGACGTCAGCTATACCTGGCGCGACTCCGAGTTGCGGAGCCCGCCGCTGCGCGCCCTGAACCAGGTCGGGGCGCGGCTGGCCCGATTCGGGGTGACCCTGCCCTCGTTGAAGCCATCCTCGGTGGTGGCCGCAGCGGCGAAAGCGGCCGGCTCCGACGATCTCGGCAGCGACAGCTACCGCGAGCCGCTGGAGGTCTTCCTCGAGTCCTGTGAGCGCGAAGCCGCCCTGACCACCTTCGGCCGCATGCTCATCTCCAAGCTGTCGTCCTCGGCTCTGGCCAACCGGATCGCCCTCCATCGATGGTCAGTGGAGCATCCCGAGGTGCACGCCGAGCGTATCGAGGGCCCCTGGGTCATCGTTGGGCTGCCACGCACCGGGACCAGCGTGCTGTCGATGCTGCTCGGGCTCGATCCCATGGCCCGGCCGCTGCTCCAGTGGGAGGCGGCCCATCCCATCCCGCCGGCCACGCTGGAAGAGGCGCCAGAGGATCCTCGCATCGCCCAGACGGCCAAGGAGCTCGACGGGCTGATGAAGCTCAATCCCCCGCTCAAGGCCATGCACCCCTTCGGGGCCACCCTGGCCCAGGAATGCGTGACCCTGTTGATGTACGACATGCGCACCCTGGCCCTTGAGATCCAGGCCCACGTGCCCACCTATGCCCGCTGGCTGGAGCGCGCCGACATGGCACCGGCATATGCCCAACACCGGCTGGCCCTCCAGACCCTCCAGTCGCGCCAGCCCACCGACCGTTGGATCCTGAAGACCCCGAACCACCTGTGGCACCTCGAGGCCCTCCTCGCCACCTATCCCGATGCCCGGATCATCTGGACCCACCGGGACCCGGGCCCGGTCGTCACCTCACTGGCCAGTCTGGCCAATGCCGGACAACGGCCGCTGACCGAGCGGACCGACCCGCGTCCCGCCGCCGAGGAGTGGAAACGCAAATGCGCCTTTGCCTTGGGGTCGGCGGTCACCTTCGACGAGAAGTCAGAGGAAGGCTGGTGCCAACATCTCCACTACGACTCCCTCATGGACGATCCGTTGGGAACGGTGCGGGACCTCTACCAGCACTTCGGGGCCGAGGTGAGCGATCTGCACGCCCGGCGCATGGAGGCCTTCCTGGCCCATCGGCCGAAGGACGCCTTCGGCCGCCATCGCTACGACCCGGCCGACTTCGGTTGGACCTACGCTGGCCTGGCCGAGGAGTTCAAGGACTACACCGAGCGCTACCACGTCCGTAGCGAGATGCGTACCGATTGAGAGACTGCTTATAGAGACACGACACAGCCACCCGGTGCGTAGCCGGGTGGCACAAAAGGGGGGGACCCATGAGGTATTTCAAGTACAGGATGACGACGGCTGGTATCGCTGTGGTCATGGGGGCGAGCGCGATCGTGGCCGGTACCGGCGGTTCCGCTACCGCTTCGGCCGCTGCCCCGTCAACACCGGGCATCACGCCAACGACGGTGACCGTCGGCTCGATCAGTGACATCTCGGCGCCGGTTCCCGGCCTGTTCGAAGGGGCCAAGATCGGTACCGAGGCCTACTTCGCCTACATCAACAGCCAGGGAGGTGTGAACGGGCGCAAGCTCGTACTCGACGGCCGGGACAGCGCCTTCTCGTCGGGAACGATAGCCAACGCGACACAGAGCATCGCCCAGAACGACTTCGCCATCGTCGGAGGGTTCTCGCTGCTCGACAACGCCGAACAGCCGATCATCGACGCCAACAAGCTCCCCATTGTCACCGAGGTACTGAACCCGAGCCTGTACACGGATCCCAACCTGTACTCGGCCGCCCCGGCGGTCAACGGGGGGAACATCACCGGGCCCTACAAGTGGCTCAAGTCGAAGTACCCTGCCGCAGTCAAGTCGGTCGGGATGATCGGTGACAACACCACCGCGTCGGTGTTGGCGGCCGAGAAGACCGATCGTGCCCTCACCGAGAGCCTGGGCTACCAGTGGGTGTACTCCCGGGACGCCGGCTATACCGAGACCACGTTCCTGCCCGACATCATCAAGATGAAGAACGTGGGGGTGAAGTTGGTCTTCCTGCCCACTCAGACGGGGGCCTACCAGGCCACCATCGCCCAGGAGATGAAGCAGCAGAATCTCAACGCCCTGCTGCTGAGCGGGGCCAACGCCTATGAGAGCGACTTCCAGCCCGGTTCGGCCGGAAACGGCTACCTCTTCACGGGGACGACCGCCCTGTACCGGGGCGAGGATGCCAAAACGATCCCGGCGGTGGCCCTCTTTGACAAGTGGGTCAAGAAGGTGGACCCCCAGACCCAGCTCGACGTGTACACCGTCGACGCCTGGATGAACGCGGAGCTGTTCGTCCAGGCCCTCAAGGCGGCCGGGCCCAATCCCACCCGGGGCAGCCTCGACGCCCAGCTGGACAAGGTCACGTCGTTCAACGCCGACGGCCTGGAGTCCACACAGAACCCGGCCCAGAAGATCCCCGGGCAGTGCTGGCTCGTCGCCCAGTACGAGAACGGGAAGTGGAGTCGGATCAGCCCCGACCCGACGACCGGCTTCGTCTGCAACCCCAAGGGGTTCTACCCCGCCAGCTATAAGGGCATCTCCCGCTGATCTGATCGTCCTGGTGCCTGGCCGTCTGACGGTCTCGCCGCCAGGCGGTCTGGTGGTCTGGTCCGGCAGCCGATCGCCCGGTCAGGTCACGTCGCAGCGGCAGGTCAGGCCAGGGCGACGCTCGGGTTCGGGCAAGCGGCCGGCGGGGTCGGCGGCTCGAAGGCCGGCAGGGTGACCGGCTGGCGCCGGGAGGTGAAGTCGAGCGCGTCGGCCAGGTTCTTGGCATTGGCGTCCCGGTCGGTCATGGGCGGCAAACCCCAGCGCCATTCGATCATGCGCAGCACGGAGCAGTGCTCGTAGGGGCCGGCCGACTCGACCTTCTTCGGCGCGAACGGCCCCATGGCGATGGCCGGGACCCGGAATCCCAGTCGTGAGTAGTCCGGATGGGGGCCCGGGTTCGGGTTCACGTTGTCGTCTTTGACCACTGGCGGGGCCACGTGGTCGTAGAAGCCGCCATGCTCGTCAAAGTTGAGGACGAATACCATACGATCCCATTGCGGGCTCGGCCTTGAGGGCGTCGTGGACGTCCCGGACGTAGCCCTCACCTGCTTCGATGCTGCCGTGGGGGTGATAGTCGTTCGACGTCCCGAGGAACTCTGATGCATCGGTGTAGTCGGGATCGATGAAGGTCACGTTGGGGAGGGTGCCCGCCTTGGCCTGGGAGAAGAACTGGTCCTTCGGGTACGTGATCGAGTCGTAGCGCTTGGAGGCGTAGAGCCCGGTCATCGGCTCGCCCCACGTGTAGTAGCCGGCGGTCAGCCCGGCCTCCTCGGTCCGGTCGAAGATGGCCACGTCGAGATCGCAGGGACGCGAGCCGTCAGGGCCGGGATAGACGCCGGTCTCGTCGACGTCGGTCGCCGCGCTCAGCTGGTAGAAGCGGTTCGGCCAGGTGGCGGCCATGAGCGAGCAGTGGTAGTTGTCGAACAACGTGTAGTTGCCGGCCAGGGTAGACAGGATGGGCACCTGTGCCTTCCCGTAGTAGCCGATGGGGAAGTGGTCCCCCGTGGTCTGGGTCCGGAGCCACCCGTTGCAACGGCCGTCGTTGTACTGCTTGGCCACCGAAACCCAATCGTGAGCCGGGTCCTTGTCCCCGCAGGCCTGGGTGTTGTTCCCGAGGGCAAAGGTACGGGCCGGCTTCCCGTGGAGATCGGGATAGGTCAGCCCGGCCTGTTTCCCGTTCACGCCGGGCATCCAACCGAGCAGGTGGTCGAACGACCGGTTCTCCATCATCAAGACGACAACGGTGTCGAAGGGTGCCTCGTTCGGATCGCTGATCCCGCCAGTCGTCGTGGGCCTCTTCGCCCTGGCCGGGGTCCGGGCCGCCGCCCCGGCCGGTGACCCGGCGCCACCAAGAGCTACCAATGCCGCAGCACCGGTCGCAGCCGTCAAGAACTGGCGACGTGTGATCTGCACCTTGAATTCCCCCCGATATTCGACGTCCCCCCAATGAGACAATTGGCCACCGTAGTGCCCGGCGCATGGAATTCGTGGATATGGGTACATCATCCCTGGGTGAAGGGGTCATTTGCCCGGTGAGGAAGATGCCCGGGCTCACCGGTGTTGGATACTGCAGAGGAGGAATCCCGACGCGACGGATCGAGAACGTGAAGGGAAGTAGCCACATGGAGCAGGTCAACGACAACGAGCAGGTCGACTCAGACCAGGTCAAGGCCGAGGTCAACTCAGGCCAGGTCCATGCCGACCAGGTCACTGCCGACCAGGTCACTGCCGACCAGGTCACTGCCGACGAAGTAGCCGGTGAGGACCGGGTACCGTCCCCCGGCGACCTCCTCCGTTCGCTCCCCGCCGAGGCGGAGACCCGGGGTACCCGGTTCGTGTCGGCCCAGGCCATGCAGGCCAGGCTGTTCTCCATCTACGACGCGGCGGCAGCAGCAGAGGAAGCGCTGGCCATGGTCCAGCAACAGCTCACCCTCACGTTGAACCGTAGCTACTACGAGGCCGACGAGATCACGAGCATGGCCGAGCAGCTCGATGCGCTGCTTACTCTGGACGACGTGGACCTGTCCGAGGTCGACCCGAACGAGGTCGGCCTGACCGAGGGCGATCTCGTCTCTGAGGAGTAGACCGGCGACCCTTCACCGGTGCGGTCGGCACCGGTCCAGTATCGGGCACCCTGGGCGCTGGGGCGAGGAATCCAGCAACAGGGCCCCGACCCCGAATCTACGGGGCCTACCCGGCCCCGAGGATTTTGGCCAACTTCTGAAGCTCGCCGGAGGAGTCTTCCGGCACGATGTACCCCTCTTCGTCCCGGACCTCGCCCCAGTGGTCACGCACGTCCTCGACGCGTGAGTTCGGGGTTGTAGTAGCCGGGAGTCAACCCGATGAAGAATCGGGCCACGACGCCCCCGGCCGCCGAGTAGACCTCGCCGCTGACGTCGACGTCGTCGGAGGCCAGCCAGCAGACGAGCGGGGTGACGAGCTTTGGGTCGAGCTTCTGTCCCAGGTCGGCCCCGAGGATCTCTTCGGTCATACGAGTGAAGGCCACCGGGGCGATGGCGTTGGCCTTGATGTTGTACCTGCGGCCCTCGATGGCCAGGACACGGGTGAGACCGACCAAGCCCATCTTGGCCGCGCCGTAGTTGGCCTGGCCGAAGTTGCCCAGGATGCCAGAGTTCGACGAGGTGTTGACGATTCGGCCGTAGCCCTTCTCGCGCATGTGGGCGTACACCGGTTGGGTCACGTTGAATGCACCCCGTGAGGTGCACATCGAGCACAGCCGAGACCAGGTCCGGGGTCATGTTGTGGAACGACTTGTCCCGGAGGATGCCGGCGTTGTTGACCAGGATGTCGATGGACCCGAAGGCCTCGAGGGCCGCCTTGGCGATGGCCTGTCCGCCCTCGGTCGTGGCCACGCTGTTGATGTCGGCCACGGCTTCGCCGCCGAGGTCCTCGATCTCCTTGGCCGTGGTATGAGCCGGTCCCTCCCCGCCACCCTCTCCATGGACCGATCCGCCCAGGTCGTTCACGACCACGCGAGCGCCGCGTCGTGCCAGCTCAAGGGCGTGCTCGCGTCCCAGTCCCCCTCCGGCGCCGGTGACGATCGCCACCTTCCCGTCGTACCCGATGTCTGCCATGACACACCCTTCTCGAAGCTGTTGAACTCCGCCGGATGTTAGTGCGCGGCGAATGACCACCTCGGTGCCGTGGTCACTATCCGGCAATCGCGCCAGCATGGACCGGTGAACCCAGGCTGTCTCGCCGCGGTCGAGATCGGGACGCCTCTTCGCCATTGGCAGCAACGACCCCGTTGTCATCCAGGACACCCATAACACGGTCGTGTGGCTCCGCCCCGTCCGGTCATCGCCAAAGTCGGAAGCTGGCCTGGCCGCGCCGACGAGCTTGTGCGGGAATACGAGGTGGCGTCGCCCCGGCACGCCCGCGGGGCGCCAGTGGGCCAACCCTTGGCCAACTCCACGCCGCGATGGCACGCCGGCACCGGGCTCGTGGTGACCCTCTGGGACCGGCTGGACCGCGACCTGACAGCCCGGACAACTGGACCAGCGCTCGAGTGGCCACCTGGTGTTGGGCACAGGCCCGCTTTCCTGAGATGCGTCAACATGGCCGACACCACCTCAACCTGGTGAAGGCGGGCTGGCCGAACGAGCGCGGACCAGGGGAGGGCGGTCCTTGAACAACGGCGCGACCAACGCGCGAGAGACGTGAATGGTGCGAGAATTCCTCCGTGTGCACCGGTTGGGTACTCCCCGGCGACCGGTGTGACATGGGTCTGACCGGGTAACGGTGCAGTAGGACTCGGGGACGCACGAGAGGAGCGCGAGATGGCCAGACGGGCTCGAGCAGTCAGGTTCGACGAGTACGGCGGCAGGGAGGTCCTGCACGTCGCCGAGGTGGACGTGCCGTCCCCTCCGTCCGGCGAAGTGCTCGTTGCCGTCAAGGCGGCCGGCACGAACCCGGGAGAGGCATCGATCCGCCAGGGCCTCCTCGCCGATCGCTTCCCGGCGACCTTCCCCTCGGGTGAAGGCAGCGACCTGGCCGGCGTGGTGGCCGAGATCGGCGACGGAGTCGATGGTTTCACCGCCGGCGACGAGGTGCTGGGCTGGTCGGATGGGCGAGCGAGTCAGGCCGAGTACGTCGTCGTTCCCGCCAGCCAACTCGTTCCCAAGCCTCCCTCGGTGGACTGGGAGGTGGCGGGGTCGCTGTTCGTCGCCGGCGTCACCGCCTACGCCGCCGTCCGGGCCGTCGGAGCCGGTCCGGGCGATACGGTCGCGGTGTCGGCCGCGGCCGGCGGTGTCGGGTCGATCACCGTGCAGCTCCTCGGGGTCAGGGGAGCCACGGTCATCGGCATCGCCTCGGAGGCCAACCATGCCTGGCTGTCCTCGCACGGGGTGACCCCCGTCGCCTATGGCCCCGGTTTGCTGGAGCGCATCCAGGCCGCGGCACCCTCCGGCGTGGATGCGTTCATCGACACCTTCGGCGAGGAGTACGTCAAGCTGGCCATCGACCTCGGGGTCAAACCGGACCGGGTGGATACCATCATCGCCTACCAGGCGGCGGAGGCATACGGGGTCAAGACGGAAGGCAGCTCGACCGCTTCGAGCGCCGACGTGCTGGCCGAATTGGTCGCACTGGTAGCATCAGGTCGGATCACCGTACCGATCGCGGCCACCTATCCCCTCGAGCAAGTGCGGGAGGCCTACGCCCAACTGGAGGAACGGCACACCAGGGGCAAGATCGTCCTCATCCCCTAGGCCCGCTCCCAGGGCGCCGCCATCGGGGCCGCCGACGGCTTCGGCCAGATTTCGACGTGCCTTCCGTCATGAACGCCGGGTCGGGCATGAGCGACTTGCTACCGATCGTCGACGACGCCTTGACCTATGGCCTGCTCCCGAGATGTGGGACATCACCCCGAGCGGGTGAGGGCGCCACCGGTCGGTCAGCTGACTACGACTCGCCCCCGTGCGGCTGGGCCAGCTCGAATCCGCTGAACTCGAAGGCGGGCGAGACGGTGCAGCCGACCAGGCTGAACTCACCGAGCGAGCGGGCCTCCTGCCAGTCCCACGGCGGGACCAGGATCTGGGGGAACTGACCGTGTTCGATCTCCGGCCCGAGAAGGTGAACGGCATCGGACGACGAGGGCGCACCGGAGGCTCCGATCCGGAGCTCGATGGGTGCGCCGTGGTAGTGGTGCCAGATCTCGGTCGAGTCCACCCGGTGCCGCCGGGAGACCTCACCAGCAGCCAACAGGTAGAAGATGGCACTCCCACTGGGGCGTCGACCGCCTACGGCGATCCCGCGCCACGTCTCGCGGTACCAACCCCCCTCGGGATGGGGCTCGAGCCCGAGGCGGTCTATCAAGTCGGCGGCTGCAGTCACCGGCCGATCATGCCATCTTCTGGACGGGGTGCTCGGGCCGCCTTCGACCTCCAGGGCGGGACTCAAGCCCTCCGAAACGTGTAGGTGGTCATGCTCTGGGGGGGGACCAGGACAACGCCACCGGCTCCGGTTGCCGGGCGAGGACGGGGCACCGGGGCGAGGTCCGCGGTGCGGCGCCCGGGTCGGTGACCCGGGTCAATGATTGGTGTAGCGGGCCGGTCTCTTCTCGCGGTAAGCACGCAGCTGCTCCTTGCCGTCCTCGGTGCCGAGGCTCAGCACCTGGGTCCGTGCCTCGAGGTCGATGGCCGCCTCCCGGCTCGAGATCTCCAGGTTGGACCAGAGCGTCGCCTTCCCCATCCAGGTCCCGAGCGGCGTGTTCTCGATGATCCGGTCGGCCAGCGTGAAGGCCGCGTCCAAGAGGTCGCGGTCGGGGACGGTGGCCAGGACGAGCCCGATGGCCGCAGCCTCGTCGCCGTCGACCGGTCGACCGGTGAGCACCATCTCGGCCGCCCATGCGGGGGACCAGTTGGGCCACGTACTTCGGTTGGTACATGTTCAAGTGGAAGGGCCCCACCGCGCCCGGGACCCAGTCCGGGGGATGCCAGTCCCGCAGGTCGTCCCCGGCGCAGAACCCTCGGCCGGACCCGGTCACCACGATGACCCTGCAGGTCTCGTCGCGCCCGAGCGTGTCAAGCAGCTCGTAGAGGTGGGCGAGCATCTCAGAGGTCAGCGCGTTGAGCCGCTCGGGGCGGTGCAACGTCACCAGGGCCACACCCGGTGCCGGCCGGTCAACCAGCACATCGCGCTCATCGGTCGACGCACCTGCTGCGCTTGCATCTGTCACGTCGTTCTCCGTGTGCTCACCCCACCCCGGTGGCCGTCAGGCTACCGGGGCCCGGTGCGCGGGTGCCGCGGAAGTCGTAGGTTGGCGGGACGAGAGGAGCTGAGGAGCGCCCATGAACGAGTCGGCGGCCGACTTCGCCATTAGCACCGAGGACCGGGGTCGGGTCCGGATCTTGACCCTCGATCGCCCCGAGAAGCTGAACTGTTTCACTCCCGAGGGCTACGACTGCCTCTCCGAGTCGCTCGCCGCTGCAGACGCCGAGGACGGGGTGGCCGTCTGCGTGCTCACCGGCAGGGGCCGCGCCTTCTCGGCCGGGGTCGACCTCTCGGTCATGGGCCGGCCTGACGGTGCAGGCGAGCTCGGGCGCCGCTTCGACCCGTTGCTCCAGCAACTGGCCCACTTCGCCAAGCCCCTCGTCGCCGCCGTGAACGGAGTGGCGGTCGGGTTCGGGGCGACGATCCTGCTCCACTGCGACCTCGTGGTCGTCGACGAAGGAGCGGAGATCCGGATGCCGTTCGTGTCGCTCGGGACCAGCGCGGAGGCGGCGAGCAGTTGGTTGCTTCCCCGGCGGGTCGGCATGCAGCAGGCGAGCTGGATGATGCTCTCGGGAATCGGGCTCAGCGCCTCTGAAGCGGTGGCGAACGGATTCGCCCTGTCCACGGCGGCTGCCGGTCAGGCGCTCGATGACGCACTGGTCCTGGCCGAGCGGATGGCGGCCTGTGCCACGGCCGCGCTCGTAGCCAACAAGCGCCTCTTGCGCCAGGGCTGGGCCGACGCCATCGCCGAATCATGGGACCGCGAGAGGGCGGCGATGTTGGACCTGGGCGAGCGGCTCGGGCCGATCGGGTGGAAGCGACCTGGCTGACCAACATGGACGATTTCGACAACATCGACGAGTTCCACCACGTGGCCGAGGAGTACGACCGGATCGGCCCCGAGTACCAGGAATCGAAGCTGCTCCCCTTCCGCCTCCACGTCGAGGAACACACCACCTTCGGGCTCCTGCCCGACCTGGCCGGGCTCTCGATCGTGGACCTGGCCTGCGGTGAGGGCATCTACGCCCGCAAGCTCGTACGCCGGGGCGCGGCGCGTGTGGTCGGGGTGGACATCTCGCCCGAGATGGTCGCCCTGGCCACCCGGGCCGAGGAGGGCGAGGCGCTCGGCATCGAGTACGTCCTGGCCGATGTGGCCGCGGTCGACCTGGGCCAACGGTTCGACATCGCCTTTTGTTCGTTCCTGTTCAACTACGCGACCAGCCGGGCCGAGCTCCGCAGCCTGATCCAGAGCGTGGCTCGCCTCGTCCGACCCGGCGGCCTGGTCGTCGGCTGCAACGACTTTCCCGACAACCCCCCGCACTGTTACGACCGCTACCGTCCCTACGGCTTCGTGAAGGTCGGCAGCGGTCAACGACGGGAGGGCGCCACCATCACCTACCGGTTCTTCAATCCCGACGGTGCCTTGTTCGAACTCGACAACTACTACCTCCCGACCGAGGCGTACCGGAATGAGTTCGAGGCCGCCGGGTTCGCCTCGTTCGACTGGGTCATGCCCGAGGTGTCCCCCGAAGGACTGGCTGCCTTCGCACCGGGCTTTTGGGACGCGTATCTCGAGGCCCCCCCCATGGCGAGCTTCACTGCCAGAGCAGGAACGGGTTGAGACCGTCCGGGACCGCCCGGTTGATCGTGGTCGTCGTGGCCGATACCCACCTCCGCGACAGCGACCTGCCTCGCCGAGACCTCCCCGGGCAGGCCTGGGAACTGATCCACCAGTGCGACGTGGTCCTGCACGCCGGCGACGTCCTCGAGCCCGGCTTGCTGCGCCGGCTGAGCGAGGTGGCACCCACCCACGCCGTCCTCGGCAACAACGATGTGGCCCTGGTCGGCCACCTGCCCGAGACCCGGCAACTGACGCTGGCTGGCGTCCGTGTGGCGATGGTCCACGACAGCGGCCGCCGAGCCGGGAGACCGAAACGGCTGCGGCGTCGGTTCCCCGACGCCGACCTGGTCGTGTTCGGTCATAGCCACATTCCCTGCCACGGGATCGGCATGGACGGACAGGTCCTCTTCAACCCTGGTTCGCCCACGACCCGGCGATCACAGCCGACCTGCACCCTCGGCCGCTTGGTCCTGGCCGAGGGGGCAATCGTCGAGCGCAGCATCGTCGCCCTCGACGGCTGACCGGCACGGCTGACCGGCACGGCTGCACCGGCACGGCTGCACCGGCACGGCTCCACCGGGGCTCACGGGTGGCCGTTGACGACGCGGGCCCCCGCTTACGCCAGCCGATCGTTCATGGCCTGAGCCTCGATGTCCAGCCGCCGGATCACGCCGGGGACGATCCGTCGCTCGGCCATGCGACCGAGGCCCGGCACGGCCACGACCAGCTCGCCGTCGAGACTCCGGACACAGCCGCCGCCGGTGGGCACAAGGGTGAAGGTGGCCGCACCGTGCAATTGCTTCGGGCTCTTTTCGGCCTGGAAACCGAGGGCGCCAGAGCCTGCCGATCGGTCGACCCGGACCTCCTGGATCCACGAGAGGCGGTCTGATCCGATCAGGCGGCGGGCGATCGGATCGATACTCCCGATGAACTCGTACCGGAGCCGAAGGCTGGACGCGGCGACGTCCTGGCGTTGTTCGAGGACTTCGGGCTGTCCCAGGTCGGGAAGGGTGAGCTCGAGGTAGAAGTCGGGATCGGACAGCAGGGCGGCGACGACCTGCTCCGAGCCGGTAAAGGCGTGCTCGGTGTGGAAACGCACGGACGCATCCTCCCACCGTCACCACCGGATCCCCGGGTTCGGGCCCGGGACGGGTCGGCATCGGGCCGGGTCGGGTAGCGCCTCCGTCGGAAGCGAGCCGAGGGATCTATATGTTGGTGCAAGCGATCCGAAGGGTTCCCCCATGACCACCCCACTTTCGATTCTCGACCTTGCCCCCGTCCGCAAGGGCGAGACCATCAGCGACAGCTTCGCGGCGAGCGTTGCCCTGGCCCAGCGGGCCGAGCAATGGGGATACCGGCGGGTGTGGTACGCCGAGCATCACAACATGTCCAGCATTGCCTCCTCGGCCACCAGCGTGATCATCGCCCACGTGGCCGCTCATACCCGGGAGATTCGCCTCGGGGCCGGTGGCATCATGCTCCCGAACCACGCCCCCCTCACCATTGCCGAGCAATTCGGCACCCTCGAGTCCCTGCATCCCGGTCGCATCGACCTCGGCCTCGGGCGGGCGCCGGGCTCAGACCAGAACACCATGTTCGCCCTGCGGCGCAACGCGACCCTCGGCCGATCGCTTCCCCGAGGACGTGCTCGAGCTCCAGGGCTATCTGACCGGTGAGACCAGGATCCCAGGCGTGAACGCGACGCCGGGCCGGGGCACGAACGTCCCGCTCTACATCCTCGGCTCCTCGATGTTCGGGGCCACCCTGGCTGCTGCGCTCGGGCTCCCCTACGCCTTCGCCTCGCACTTCGCCCCCGATGCCCTCCAGCCCGCCGTCGCCGCCTACCGGCGCGAATTCCGCCCGTCGGCCCAGCTCGATCGGCCCTATGTCATCGCCGGGGTCAACGTCCTGGCTGCCGACACCAAGGCGGAGGCCGACGAGCAGTTCCTCCGGGCTAAGCGGAGCCGGGCGGCGGCGCTGTTGGGCCGGGGCCGGACCCTCACTGACGAGGAGGCGGACGCCCTGCTCGACTCGCCGGCCGGGCGGCACGTGCAGCAGATGGTGACCTACTCGGCCGTCGGAACACCGGCCGAGGTCAGCGACTACATCGACGCCTTCGCCCGGCATGCCGACGCCGACGAGTTGATGGTCGCACACCAGTCGCCGGATACCCAGGCCCGGCTGCGCTCGGTGGAGCTCTTGGCCGGTTCCGTCGAGCCTGCTGCAGCCGGCTGACTCCGGAGTGGATGCCAGCTACCAAGGGACGATGAACTCGAGTGGCAGAGGAGTACCGCGATGACAAGCATTGACCTACTGGTGGAGTCCTTCGAGAGGATCCGTGACGCCGTGTACCCCACGGTGAACGGGCTCTCACCCGACGACCTGGCCTTCCGGCCCGAGGCCGAGTCCAACTCGATCGCCTGGTTGGTGTGGCACCTGACCCGGGTCCAGGATGCACAGGTGGCGGGGCTCGACGGCAGCGAGCAGGTGTGGACCAGGAGCGGTTGGGCCGAGCGGTTCGCACTCCCCCTCGATCCCACCGACACCGGTTACGGCCACGACCCTCGAACCGTGGCCCTGGTGACCGGCGATGCTGCCTCCCTACTCGGCTACTACGAGGACGCCCACGACAACACCCTGACCTTCGTGCGCTCACTCGATGAATCCGGTCTCTCCCGGGTGGTGGACCGCACCTGGGACCCACCGGCGACGGTGAGCATGGGGCTGGTGAACATCATCGTGGACGATCTCCAGCACGTGGGTCAGGCTGCGTACGTCCGGGGCATCCTTCAGCGGCGCGTCCTCCGCTAGCCCGTACGACACGATCGGTTGGCCCACCGCTACGAGCGGCGCAGCCGGTACACGGTGAGGGGGGCGAAGACCAAGATGATCCCGGCCGTCCACGCGAGGGACGGCAGCAGGTAGGCGCTGACCGAATGGTCGAGGAGCTGCTCGGCCCCGTGTCCCTCGGCCAACAGGCGCACCGTGTTGGACATGGGGGTCAGGGGCTGGTGACTGGCGAAGGCCTGCAACCAGCCCGGCATGGTGCTCACCGGGACGTACGCACTGGAGACGAAGGTCAGAGGGAATACCAGGAAGGAAAGACCCTGGGCCGCGTGCGGACTGCCGGCCAGGAGGCCCAGTCCGATGAAGAGCCAGACGAAGGCGAAGCCGTAGAGCATGCACAGGCCGAACGCGGCAGCCGCCGCCCCCGCACCGTTGTTGACCCGGAAGCCGACCAGGACGCCGACGAACGTGGTGAAGACCAGGCTCCAGCTCAACAAGGTGGAATCGGCGGCCACCCGCCCGGAGACAATGGAGATCAGCCGGATGGGCAGGCTGCGCAACCGGTCGAAGAGGCCACCCTGGAGGTCTTCGGCGATCCCGGTTGCCGCGCCCATCCCCGAGAAGAGGACGCTGGTGACGACGAACCCGGGGATGACGAAGTCCACATAGGACAGGGACCCGGTGCGGGCGATCGCCCCTCCGAAGACGTAGCGGAAGATGAGGAGGAACAGGGCCCCTTGGGCCGTGCCGGCGATGATCAACTGGGGCGAGCGGATGAACTTTCTCACCGTGCGCGCCGCTATCTGGCGGGACGCCACAAGGAACGAGGCGCCGACGTTGTCGGCCGGGGACGACGGGTCGGGTGGTGCCGGAGGATTGACCGTCGTGGGGATGGGGATCGAAACGGTCATGGGACACGCTCCTTGGCCGGGGTGAGCCCGGTGGTATGGCCGGTCAGGGCGAGGAACACCTCGTCGAGGGTGGGGCGGCGGAGGGAGATGTCCTCGACCGCGATGTCGGCCTGGTCCAGGGCACGGACCACGGTGGGCAGTAGTTGCGGGCCACCGGGGGCCACCACCGAGCAGCGGCGGGTAGCCCGGTCGACCGTCGGCTGGTCGCCGTGGAGCCCGGACAGGACTCAGCGCGGCCTGGTCCAAGCTGGCCAGGTCCCGGGTGTGCAGCTCGATCATGTCGGAGCCGGCCCGGGTCTTGAGCTCGCCGGGCGTGCCCTGAGCGATGACGGCTCCACTGTCAATGATGACGATGGAGGCGGCCAGGCGATCAGCCTCGTCGAGGTACTGGGTGGTGAGCACGATGTCGGTACCGGCGCGGCCCAGTTCGCGGATGGCCTCCCAGAGCTCGTTGCGACTGCCCGGGTCCAACCCGGTGGTGGGCTCGTCCAACAGGAGCAACCGCGGCCTCCCGACCAGGCTGGCCCCGAGGTCGAGGCGGCGGCGCATCCCACCCGAGTACGTCTTGGCCTGGCGGTCGGCGGCGTGGCTGAGGCCGACGACATCGAGTATGCGATCGGTACTGGAACGCGCCGTCGTGGCGCTCTGGCCGTAGAGGCGGGCCACCATCGACAGGTTCTCCCGTCCGGTCATCATCGCCTCGACGGCGGCGGACTGGCCGGCCAGGCCGATGAGGCGCCGGACGGCCATCGACTCCCGCATCACGTCGTGGCCGAGGACGCGGAGCGACCCGGTGTCCGGCCGCAACAAGGTGGCCACGGTACGGATGAACGTGGTCTTGCCGGCGCCGTTGGGTCCGAGGATGGCCACCACCTGCCCGGTCGGCACGGTGAGGCTCAGCCGGTCGAGGGCTTTGACCTTCCCGAACTGCTTGGAGAGGCCGTCAGCCTCGATCAGGGTGTGCATGGGCGTCCTTTCACGGATTGGGTTGCACTGAGGGGTCGTCCCGATCCGCGGAAGTCGCCTACGCTGTGGGTGCTGCCCCGGGCGAAGGTCCTCCGTGGATCGATCTCGTGGTTGTGCCGATTCGGCGTCGCGTGGGCCAACACGCGGCGCCGAACCGTTATGGGAGGTCGAAGTTGAACACCACCCCCTCGAGGGGGTTGGGCCCGCCGGCGTGGAAGGCCTTCCACAGGTCGAGGCCCTCGAGGCCCCCGGACTCGATCTCTTTGACCAACCCGTTGACGAAATGCAGCTCGGCCTCCATCTGCTGCTCCTCGTACTCCGACTCCAGGCCGAAGAGGCGGGGCAGGCCGACGTCGTGAGCGACGCGGATCCCGCCTCGCAGTTGGGCCAGCTTGAACGTGAGCACCTCGGCGCGGGTCCGCAGAGCCCGAAGGGCGTCGTCGGGGGTGAGGGCGGCGAGGAAGGAAAGGCCGGCCATGAACTTGGGGTACTCCTTCTCGGGCACCCCGATCAGCTCGGTCATCCAGTCGATCATCTCCCGGGCCCCCTCGTCGGTGATCTCGTAGACCGTCCGCTCCGGGCGCTTGCCTTCCCGGACCGTCTCCCGGGCCGTGACCAGACCCCGCTTCTCCAACGATTCGACCACGGCGTAGAGCGAGCCGTAGTTGAGCCGGACACTCTCCTGTTTGGCCCGGGTCCGGAGGGTCTGCGCCACCTCGTAGGGGTGCATCGGTCGCTCGTACAGGGTGACGAGCACGGCCAGAGCGAGCGGGTTGGATCGGGCTCGGCGGGGCATGTCGGTCATATTATTCTAGTTAGAGTGATTTGTAAAGAACATTCTGGGTCATTTCGGGTCCTGCGACAGGCCTTCGGGTCAGGCGCGGCCGGGGGCCGGGAGTGCCGGGCAGGGCCGGCGATGGTCCGGTCAGGCCGGACGGTTGCGGGCGTCGGCGGTGAGGGAGCCGAGGCGGTCGATGGTGGCGTAGAAGCCGGCCATGGTGCCCTCGATGATCTCGGCGACCGGCACGACCGCGTCGACCAGGCCGGCCACCTGGCCGCCGAAGGCGAACCCGGCATCGAGGTCGCCTCCGAAGTACAGCTCGAGGACGCCGTCTATGCCGACACGTTCGTGCATCCGTACCGCCGGTTCCTGTTCCAGGGACTCGGTGAGCGGGGTCCGCATCACCCGGTAGGCCGGACTCGAGTGGGCGCTCAGTACCACGGTGTCGGTGGCGTCGGCTTCGACCACGAGCTGCTTGTAATTGGCGTGGACCGGGGATTCGGCGGCCGAGACCATGCGCGTGCCCATCTGCACCCCGTCGGCCCCCAGGGCGAAGGCGGCGGCCATCGCCGGGCCGTCGGAGATGCCGCCGGCGGCAATGATCGGCAGGTCGAAGCGCTGCCGGATCTGAGGCAGGAGCACGATGGTGGCGACTGGCTTGGTGTTCTTGAATCCCCCGCCCTCGCCGCCCTCCGCCACCAGGCCGTCGACCCCCGCAGCCACCGACTTGGCCGCCGCCCGGAGCGACGGCACCACGTGGAACACGGTGATGCCGGCGTCGTGCAACGGCCCGGTGAAGCGGGACGGGTCGCCCGCCGACGTGGTGACGAAGCGGACACCCAAGCTGGCCACGAAGGCCACAATGTCGTCGTCACCTACGAACATCTGGGCGATGTTGACCCCCCACGGCTTGTCGGTCAGATCCCGCATGGCGAGCATCTCGTCCCGTACCTCGTCCAGCCGGCCCGACGACGTCTCGACGATCCCCAGCCCGCCGGCGTTGGAGACCGCCGAGGCCAGCGCGGCGCGGGCGATATACCCCATGGGTGCCTGGACGATGGGATAGTCGACGCCCAAGAGCGCGGTGAGCCGGTTGCGAAGTGGTGCGGGACGTCCGTCGGTCATGGGTACCCCCTCGGTGGGCCGATCGTGCCACACCTGGCTACGGTGGTGCGGCGGAGGGACCGCGAGGACGACGATCGGAGACAGGCGATGACCACGAAGTCCGATTTCTCAACCGAGGAGTGGGCACTGATCCTCGAAGCGCCGCCCAGTGCCGGGATGATCGTGGTCACGGCCCAGCGAGGGGGCACGTTCCGGGAGACCATCGCCATGGCCAAGGCCTATGTGGAGGCGCGCAAACAGCACGGTGAGAGCGAACTGCTCGACGAGATCGTCGCCACCAAGCCCGAGCGGGATCACACCCACTACCACTCTGCCGAGGAGCTCAAGGAGCACGGCCTCCAGCACCTGCGTGACTCGGTCGCCCTCCTCGAGAGCAAGGCCACGCCAGTGGAAGTGGACGAGTATCGCCGGTTCATCGTGACCCTGTCCCACGCGGTCGCATCGGCCCACCGGGAGCACGGTCAAGAGGTGAGCGAGGCCGAGCAGGCGGCGATCGATGACATCACGTCGGCCCTGAACGGAGCCGGAGGGTAGCGAGCCGGCTCTGACCCGCCCCTACCAGGGGTCCACGTAACGGGCCGCGGTTGGCCCGGCGCCAGCCGGACCGGCGACAGCCAAGACCGATGCCACGTGGGAGCGCGTGGCCGCGGGGTCGATGACATCGTCGAACTCGAAGTAGGTGGCGGCGTTCAGTGCCTTGCCCGATTCGTACGCCCGGGCGACCATGGCCTCGAAACGAGCGTGACGCTCGCCTGGATCGGCGATGGCCTCGAGCTCCCGGGCGTAGCCCAGGCGCACTGCTCCTTCGAGGCCCATGCCGCCGAACTCCCCGGTGGGCCACGAGACCGTGCTCACCGGGGCCCGGAAGCTCCCGCCGGCCATGGCCATGGCCCCCAGGCCGTACCCCTTCCGGAGGATGACGGTGACCAGTGGGACGGTCAGGGCCGCGGTGACGACGAACATGCGGCTGAAATGGCGGACCTGGGCGTCGCGCTCGGCGTCGGGCCCGACCATGAAACCCGGTGTGTCGCAGAGGGAGACCACCGGCAGCCCGTGTGCCTCGCACAGCTGGAGGAAGCGTGCCGCCTTGTCCGCCCCGTCACGGTCGATGGCGCCGCCGAGGTGACGGGGGTCGTTGGCCAGCACTCCCACCGGTCGGCCTTCGATGCGGGCCAGGACGGTGACCATGCCCGTGCCGAACCGGGGCCGCAGCTCGAGGACCGAGTCGCGGTCACAGAGGATGTCGATGACCCGTCGTGTGTCGTAGACGCGAACCCGTCGCTCGGGCACAACCGAGCGGAGCAGACGCTGGTCGGCGGACTCCCAGTCCGGGAGGCGGCCCTGGAAGTAGGAGAGATATCGCTTGGCCGTGGCCACGGCGGCCGCCTCGTCGTCGACCAGGAGGTCGATCACGCCGTTGGGCTCCTGCACACTGGCCGGGCCCACGTCCTCGGGCCGGTAGGAACCGAGGCCCCCGCCATCGATCATGGCCGGCCCGCCCATCCCGATGTTGGCGTCGGGGGTGGCGATGATGACGTCACAGCAGCCGAGCAAGGCGGCATTGCCGGCGAAGCACCGACCGGAGACGACTCCGATGAGGGGAACCTGGCCACTGAGGGCGGCGAACAGTCGGAAGGCCGCCGTGTCCAGACCGGCGACCCCGGCCATGTCCGTGTCACCGGGCCGGCCACCCCCTCCCTCGGCAAAGAGCACCACCGGAAGCCGGTGACGGGCGGCCAGCTCGAAGAGCCGGTCCTTTTTGTGGTGGTTGCGCTGTCCCTGGGTCCCGGCCAGCACCGTGTAGTCGTAGGAGAGCACGGCGGCGCGAGTGGCGTCCACAGCGAACAGATCGCCGTTGATGCGACCGATGCCGGTGACCAGTCCGTCGGCCGGTGTCCGTTCGATCAGGTCGTCCAGGCTCCGGCGCTGGCGCTGGGCGGCGATGGCGAACCCGCCGTACTCGACGAAGGAGCCCGGGTCGCAGAGGTCGTCGAGGTTCTCCCGGGCCGTTCGCCTCCCGGAGCGGTGGCGACGGGAGACGACGTCGGGACGCCCCTCGTCGAGGGTGAGGCGGCGCCGGCCCTGGTACTCGGCCAGCTCGGGTCGTACCGCGTCGAGGTCGATCTCCTCAGGATCGACCACCTCGCCGGCATCATCCCCCGACCGATCAACCAGGACCAGGACATCGCCGGCCCCGACCGACTGGCCGATGGTCACGAATATGGTTCGGACCTGACCGGCCCAAGGTGCGGTGACCCAGTGCTCCATCTTCATCGCCTCGAGCAGGACGACGACCTGGCCCTCGCCCACCACGTCGCCCACCGAGGCCGGGATCTCGACCACCGTGGCCGCCATCGGGGCGACCACCGACCCGTCGTCCCGCCCTCGTGGGCCACCACGACGGTCGGCGCTCCCGGCGACCGGCTCGTCCGCCGCTCCCAGCCCGGCCGCCGCGGCCAGCAGTTCATCCAAGTGGCGGTCGACGAACCGGGTGTCGACCCGCCCGGCGACGACGTCGGGATGGACGAGGATCGCCCGCAACAGGGCAATGTTGACGTCGACCCCCTCGACCCGGCATTCCGCCAATGCCTGCCCGGTACGGCGGGTGGCCGCGGCCAGGCTGCCGGATGCGTCGGTGCCGATCACCTTGGCCAGCAACGAGTCGTATCGGGGGTTGGCCGGGGAGCCACCGGCGGCAGCCGTGTCGGTGCGTACACCGGGACCGGTGGGTGCCTCGAAGACCGTGACGACACCGCTCGAAGGCTGCACCGTGCCGTCGGGCATCACCGTCTCGGCATTGATCCGGGCTTCGACGGCCACCCCCTTGGCCACGAGCGGTCCCATTCCGAGCTCGTCCAGAGTCGCACCGTTGGCCACCTCCAACTGGGCGCGAACCAGATCGATACCGTAGATCTGCTCGGTCACCGTGTGCTCCACCTGGAGGCGAGGATTGGCCTCCATGAAGGTGTAGGGAGCACGGCCTGGCGTGTGGTCCAGGTCGACCAGGAATTCGAAGGTGCACAGTCCTCGGTAGCCGACCGAGGTGGCCATGCGCTGTGCGGCATCGGCTATGTCTCGGCGAACGGCAGGGTCGAGGGCGGGAGCAGGGGCGAACTCGACCAGCTTCTGGCGATGGCGCTGGATGCTGCAGTCCCGGTCGCCCAGGTAGGCCAGCCGGTCTCCGTCGCCGAGGACCTGGACCTCGATGTGACGGGCGTGGGGAACCAGCGCCTCGAGGAACACCTGGCCCGATCCGAATGCGGAGGCGGCCACCGAGGCACATCGCCGTATCGCCTCGTCGAGAGCCGAGGGGTCGTCGACCACGCTCACCCCCACTCCTCCGCCTCCGGCGACCGGCTTCACCATCACCGCCGCGCCACTGCCGAGAGAGGTCAGGAACTGGCGGGCGGCCGCACCCTCGATGGGCCCGGTCCCGGCCGACACCGGCACGGCCTGCTCTTCGGCCATCTGCCGGGCGGCCACCTTGTCGCCCAGGAGGGCCAAGGTCGCAGCGGTGGGACCGACGAAGGTCACGCCCGCGTCGAGGCATCGTTGGGCAAGGTCGGGGCTCTCGCTGAGAAACCCGTAGCCGGGATGCAAGAGGGTGGCCCCGACTGCTTGCGCGGCGGCCACGAGCGCGGCGGCGTCCAGATAGGCCGCGGGGCCCGCACCGGGAAGGGCGATGGCCCGGCCGGCCAACCTGGCGTGGAAGGGGTCGACCTCGTCCTCGGCATAGACGGCACAGGGCACCCATCCGAGGGCGCTCACGCTGCGCAGTATCCGCACCGCGACCTCACCCCGGTTGGCCACGAGCACGACCGGAGCCTCGGTCACTGTTTCATCCTCTCGGTCCAGGTCCTGCTTGCTCGACGCGAGACGCCCCAGTGAGACCGGAGCCCTGACCCGCTGCGCACGGTGGAACGTTACCGGGGTAGGGGGCGGCCGCGTGAGGTTTGCCATGTCTGGTCGGGCCCGGGTCCTCCGCCGGGCACCGATCGTCGCTAGAGTCTGGCCTGCCCTGACCGAGACGGCAGGGAGCCGAGCGCATGGCCGCGACGGCACACCGCGACGAGGAGGACCTCACGTGCACGACCCCGCCACCCGGGCCCGACCATCTGCCCTCCGGCTGTTCGGCTCCGCCGCCCTGGTGACGGTCCTCGGGCTCTGCGCTGCCGATGGCGTTCGCCGGTCCGGCCAGCGGGGCGGGTCCCGTCGTCCGGGCCGCCCTGGCTCCGGGATCGATCAATCACATCGTGGTGATCGAGCTCGAGAACGAGGGCTACAACACCACGTTCGGCTCCGGCTCGGTGGCCACGTACCTCAACGGGGTGCTCCGCAAGCAGGGCGAGCTGTTGGTCAACTACTACGGCACCGGCCACGCCAGCTTGGACAACTACATCTCCGAGGTATCCGGGCAATCACCGACCCAGTCGACCCAGGCCGACTGCTTGGCCAACGGGGCTGCCTTCGTCGACGTGAACCCGGGGACGGCGGCGCCCAGCGGCCAGGTGCAGGGCCAGGGCTGCGTCTATCCCCCGTCGGTTCCCACCATCGCCAGCCAGCTGGACGCGAAGTACCCTCCCAACCCTAAGACCCACGTCGCCACCTGGAAGAGCTACGAAGAGGACATGGGCAATACGCCCTCCCGGGACGGCGGTGTCGCCGACCCGACCGGTGGGACCAGCTGCGGACACCCGGCCATCGGTGCGCCCACGGCGGTGGTGGCCACGCCGGCGGATCAGTACGCCACCCGCCACAATCCCTTCGTATGGTTCCACTCGGTCATCGACAACGCAGCTGTGTGCGATGCCAACGACGTGCCTCTCGGGACACTGACCGCGCGAGGGTACGCCGAGCCCTACCGGGCACCTGGTACGGGACTTCTCCAAGGTCAGCACGACTCCTCGCTTCGCCTTCATCACCCCGAACCTCTGCGACGACGGGCACGACTCGACGTGCGCCGGGACCAACAGCGCGGGCACCACGGCCGGGGGCCTCGTCGGCGCCGATGCCTTCCTCCGCCACTGGGTGCCGACGATCTTGAAGTCTCCGGCATACAAGCAGGGTGGCACGCTCGTGGTCGTCACCTTCGACGAGGCCGAGATCTCTCCCCAGACGGACCCGTCCTATGCGGCGGCGTGTTGTAACGAGCAGGCCGGACCCAACACCGTCGCTCCGGGCAACGCCGCGGCCACGACCAATGCCCAGGCACCCGGGGGCGGTCAGATCGGCGCTCTGCTCCTCAATCCCCGCTACGTCAAGGCCGGCAGTGTCGATACGTCGGGGTCCTACAACCACTACTCGGCCCTCCGGAGCTACGAGGACCTCCTTGGCCTTACCACCGGCGGCACCGACGGCCAGGGTCACATCGGTTGGGCCGCGGCGACAGGGCTGAAGCCGTTCGGCAAGGACGTGTTCAACGCGCCCAAGAGCTGAGACCCCGGCCTGCCCCGCTCCAAAACGGCGGCGAGCCTCGGCGTTGGTTCCCGGCCGGGCTCAGGGTCGCTCGGCGAGGATGAGGACCCCATCGCCGACGAGGTCGGCATGGGAGCCCTTCCGTCCGACCATGGCCAGGACGAGCGACATCAGCGGCCCGGCAACTTCGGGGCCAGCGCCATGGGCCCAGCTGGCATCGGTGGCGCGCAGCCGCAGGCCGGCGATCCTTCGCTTCGCCCCGATCAGCAGATTCGAGTTCTTCCAGCTGTCGGCGACCGCGACCACCGCGGCCTCCGGCGCCGTGTGGGCGAGACCCAGAGGCCGGCGGATGTCCTCCCCGTGGACCACGATCTCGCCGAGCATGGCCATCACGGGAGCGGGCGGATGGTTCGTGGTCGAAGTCCGTGCCCTGAGCCGACGAACGAGCTCTTCGGGAGGGACGGCACCGAATTTCCTCGCCGCTTTGTCGGTGAAGACATGGAAGCGCAGTCCGGCCGAGATCAGTTCCTTGTAGAAGTTGACCGGCGTCTGCTCGGCGGCGGCCAGAACGTGGCCGGCGACCTCCCGGACCGACCAACCCTCGCACCACGAGGGCGAGGCCCACTCAACCGGGGTAAGACCGGACCACGTGTCGGCCATCGAGGCTCGCTCGGCGTGGATGTACTTCCACGTCTCGTTGGCCTGCACGTCAGCCACCGACCATCTCGCCGTCGGGCCCCGGGTCGCCACCTGTGCCGGCGACAGCGAGACGCCCGAGGTAGTGATCCCAGCCTCCGGTGTGCTCGGCCACGGCGTCGGCCGGGAGGCCACGGTGGACGAGCCGGATGCGCGTCTTGCCCCCTTCAGGTGTCAATGTGATCTCGACCCGGGTCGAGCCTGCCGGAATCGGGTGATCGGGTTCGTCCCAACCCCACGTGAAGACGACCCTCTCGTCCGGCACGACTTCAACGAACTCGCCGACCGACGGATGGTCACCTCCCACCAGGACCCGGTAGGCGCCTCCGGGGCGGGCGTCGATCTCCGCTTCGGTCCCCATCCACTTCAGATGGAGCTCCGGATCGACGAGGAACGGAAAGATCGTTGCCGGGCTGGCGTCGACCACGATGTCTCGTATCAGTTCGGTCATGTCGGTCTCCGATTCCTTTCTTCGGCGGCCTCGGACGCGTCACGCAAACGCTCGAGGCTGCTTGTCCAGTAGTCGTCAAGGAACGTGCGCAACCGGGCCATCTCCTCCCGGTTGACCCGGTACATCCGCCGAGTACCGTCGCGACGCTCCGAGATCAGCTCGGCGTCCCGCAAGACGCCGAGGTGTTGAGAGACAGCCGAGCGGGTGACGTCCTGGAACCGGGCCGCGATTTCGGCCGCGGGGAGCTCGACCGACCAGATGAGGCGGAGGATCTCTCGCCGACGGGGCTCCGCCATGGCCTTGAACGCCGCGTCCACCTCCCAAACGTAAGCCACTCCTTGCGTTAGTGTCAACTGACGACCTGACCGAATGGCCCTGCTGCCCGAATGGCCCTGCTGCCCGAATGGCCCTGCTGCCCGAATGGCCCTGCTGCCCGAATGGCCCTGCTGCCCGAATGGCCCTGCTACCCGAATGGCCCTGCTACCCAATGCGGTCGGAATACAGCCCTCGACCCTCGACGGGCCAGCGCTAGCGGGCGGGCGCGGTCCGGCGGAGCCAGACTGTGGAGATGAACGAAGAGGATCGATGACCCCGACCGTCGAAGTGGCCACCGGCCGGCTCCAAGGTCTGACCGCCCGGGCGGGCCGCTCGAAGCGGACTGTGCGGATGTTCCATGGCATCCCCTATGCCGCCGACCCCGTGGGCCCCCTGCGCTTCCGGGCACCGCAGCCCGCCGAGCCCTGGGGCGGGGTCCGCGACGCCACCGGATTCGGGCCAGCCTCCATGCAGTCCCCGGCCAGTCCGTTCAGCGGGACGATTCCGGGGAACCATGTCGCGGCCGTCAGCGAGCGATGCCTGACCCTCGACATCTGGGCCCCGGACGAGCCCGGTGGGCTGCCGGTTCTGGTGTGGGTGTCAGGAGGCGCCTTTCTCACCGGCGGCACCGGTATCGAGACCTACGACGGTTCCGGCTTGGCTGCCGACGAAGGCGTGGTGGTGGTCGAGGTGAACTACCGGCTCGGGGTGCTGGGGTTCGGCTGGTTCGGCCACCTGGACCAAGGCGAAGGTGCCGCCGGTTCGTGGCCCGGGGACACCAACTGCGGCCTCCGCGACCAGTTGGCTGCACTGTCGTGGGTCAGGGACAACATCGCCGCCTTCGGCGGCGACCCGACGAACGTCACCGTGTTCGGGGAGTCGGCCGGGGCCGGCTCGCTCGCCCACCTGCTGGCCTCCCCGGCCTCCGCCGGCCTGGCCCGGCGGTGCATCCTACAGAGCCCGGGGATCGACCACACCCTCTACCCCGACGACGTCGAACGGGTGGCTGCCGCCGTCCTCCGCCGGCTGTCCATTCCCCGCTCGAAGTCCGAGCGGCTCTGGGACGTGGGCGCCGAGGACCTGGTTGCCGCCCAGGAGGCGGTGGTACTCGAGATGATGACCGTGCTGACGTCGATGCCCTTCCACCCGTTCGTCGACGGCGACCTCGTCCCGGCCAGCCCGTCGACGGCCATGGCCGGCGGCGCCGGCGTGGGGCTCGACCTCCTGGTGAGCTGGACGACCGACGAAATGCGCCTCTACCCCAACCCGGCAGCCGATACGGTGGGCCCCGATGGCCTGGCCAGCTGGGCCCGGCGGTACATCACCGGGCGGTTGGGAGCGGACCCCGGCCCGGAGCGGGCCGGACTCCTGGTCGATTTCTACCGCGACCTGCTCGGCGCCCAGGGACGCACCAACGGCTCGGACCTGTGGGCGGCCCTCCAGACCGATGGGGTGATGCGGCTCCCCGCCCGCAGGGTGGCCGAGAGCCACGCCGCCAATGGTGGGGTCACCTACGTCGCCCAGTTTGCCTGGCACGGCCCGGCCGTGGCCGGCCAATGGGATCCCGGGGCGTTCCACGCCATCGACCTTCCCTTCACCTTCGACACCCTCGAGCGGTGCGGCTGGCGGCAGTTCCTGCGTGCCGGTCCACAAGCCGACGAGCTCGCCCGACAACACATGCACGCCTGGGGCACCTTCGGCCGTAACGGGACGCCGGACGTCCCCGAGGTCGGCGGCTGGCCCCGCTACACGGCTCGAGAGCGCCAGACCCTGGCCCTGGACACGCCCTGCTCGGTGGCCTCCGATCCGTTGGCCCACATCGCCGAGGCCTGGGACGGCCTGTGGTCGACGCAGTGCCGTGCGCCCTTCCTTGGCTAGGGCCACCGGACGCGTGACCCGGCGCCAATGAGCCGGCGATTACCCGCCGATGACCCGAATCGGCGTCCCGGCTAGGTAGGCGTTGACGTCCTCGACGATCTGGGAGAAGAAGGACGCGTACGTCCCCCCGGTGACGTAGCCGAGATGCGGCGTGAGCACCACGTTGTCCATCGAGCAATATGGATGGTCAGGCGGGAGCGGCTCGGGATCGAAGACGTCGAGGCCGGCCCCGGCGATCCGACCGGTCCGGAGGGCGTCGATCAGGGCCGTTTCGGAGACGAGCGGTGCCCGCGAGGTGTTGACGAGGAGAGCGGTCGGCTTCATGAGCAAGAGCTCGTGTTCCCCGACGATGCCCCGGGTGCGTTCGCTCAGCACCAGGTGGACGGAGAGCACATCGGCCCTCCGGAAGAGGTCCTCTTTCGACACGAGGGTCGCCCCGCCCAGGTCGGCCCGCTCCTCAGTCAGGTTCGGGCTCCAGGCGACTGCCTTCATGCCAAATGCCCGACCGACGCCGGCCACGGCCGAACCGATGTGACCGAGGCCAAGCAGCGCCAGCGTCCTACCGTAGAGGTAGGTGCCCACGGTCTGCTGCCACCGGCCGGCCCGCACGCCCCGGTCCTCGAACGGGATGTGCCGGGCCGAGGCCAGGATGAGCCCCCAGGTGAGCTCGGCCGTCGGTTCGGACCCTGGTACTCGGTTCCCGCTCGTGCCGCACACCACGATGCCCCGGCTCGATGCCTCGGCCAGGTCGATCACCGCGTTGAACGGCCCCGTGGTCACCAACAGGCGGAGGTTGGGCAACCGGCTCAGGAGCGATGCCGGGAACGAGGTCCGCTCCCGCATGGCCACGACCGCGGCGAAGGGGGCCAGCCGCTGGGCCACGTCTCGCTCGTCGGACAGGTGGTCGTGGAAGTACTCGACCTCCACGCCGTCGGGCAGGAGGTGCCACGGCCCCGCATCGGCGGCGACCCGCTGATAGTCATCCAGGACAGCGACCCGGAAGTTCGTAGGCACCGCCTTCCCCTCTCGTGTCTGCCCGCTGGAGGCGGGCACGCGTCACCTCTACCGCCTCTACTCTCTAGCGCCTCTCCTCTTTACCATGGTCGGAGTGCACCGCCGGCCCCCCTGGCCATTCCGCTGTCGGTGCTACCATTCGCCGGTGCGTCGCCAGCGGGCCACCCCGGCTGAAGCTGCAAAAGGCGGAGACGCGGACGAGGGGCACGTGGGCGGCTCAGCAACCGACGAGAGCGTGATCCGTCCCGAACGGTTGGCGTGGTTCGCATCCACGACGGCACTGCGCAGCAGCGGCGCCCTCCTCATCGGCATCGGTTCGCTGAGCCTGGTGGCGGGCGGACTGTGGGTCGGTGCGGCGGCGGCGGTTCCCACGGTCAGCGTGCCCTGTTCCGGTCCGGCTGGCGGCGCCAGTGGACTGGTCGCCGCCATCGCGGCGGCCAACGCCGGCGGTGGCGGCACGATTCGACTGGCCGGGGGCTGCATCTACTCGGTGGCCAATCCCGACAATGCAACCGACGGGGGCAACGCTCTACCGGTCATCACGGCGCCGGTCAGCATCATCGGGCAGGCCGGCACATCGATCGCCCGAAGCACTTCGCCCACGACCCCCGACTTTCGCCTCTTCGAGGTGGAATCGGGCGGGACCCTTTCCCTCAATACCGTGACGGTCACGGGAGGGAGCGCCGATCTGGACGGAGGTGGGGTCCTCCTACACGCCGGGACCGTCAACCTGACGGCCAGTCAGGTGAGCGGCAACACAGCACGATCGGGAGGCGGCGTGTTCAGCGACGCGGCCGGGAGCCTGAGCCTGGTCGACAGCCAGGTCATTCAGAACACGTCGAACGGCACGGGACTGCAGGGCGGAGGAGGGATCGGAGTCACCGAGGGGAGTGCGGTCACCCTGACCCGGAGCACGGTGATGGACAACACGGCCGCCTACTTCGGTGGAGGCGTGCTCATCACCGGGGGAGCTAGCGTTGTCGCCCGGTCGAGCAAGGTGGACGGCAACGTTTCCGAGGGCAACGACGGTGGCATCGCCGACGGCCTGGCCACCAGCACCGGGGTGCTCACGCTCTCCGACAGCGAGGTGAACAACAATCACGCCTTTGACGATGGTGGCATCGACACCAGCGAAGGAAGCACGGCGACGCTGACGTCGAGTCTGGTGATCGGCAATGCCGTCCTGGCGCCGGAGGGTATCGCCGAGGCCGGGGGCATCGGGAATGGCGGGACCACCAGCCTCGCCCGCTCCATCGTGGCGGCCAACACTGCTACCGGATCGACGGCTGACGGCGCCGGGGTGTTCAACCGTCCAGGGGCAAGGCTGACCGCGACCTACGCGCTGGTCATCGGGAACACGCTTTCGGGCACGATCGCCGACGGAGGGGGCATCTTCAACGATGATGGGGGCGTCGTCGCCCTAACCAACAGCGCGTTGGCGGCCAACGCGGCACATGGCACCACCGCCGCCGGTGGGGGGATCTTCAACAACGGATCGGTGACGCTGGGCGCCAGCCTCATCAGCGGCAACCAACCCCAGAACTGCAGCCCGCCGGGAAGCGTCCAGGGGTGCGGGTCAGACTTCTGACGACTTCGGAGCTCGGCCTTGCGCGCCCAGGATGGACGCCCGAACGTCAGGGATGGGGATCAGCTGTCCGTAGTCGACGAAGGCTCGAAGGGTGTGGCCTCCGTCGACGGTCAGGAGCTGGCCGGTGACCCAGCTCGACTCGGGGCCGGCCAGGTAACGGACCGCCTGGGCCACGTCGTCGACCTCGCCGGGGCGGGCCAGCGGTTGTGCTGCCAGGAAGGCATCGATCATGGGCTCGTTCCGGAAGGCACCAGCGGTGGCCGGGGTCCGCGTCATCCCGGGCCGGACGGCATTGACCCTGATGCCCAGATCGCCCAGCTCGTTGGCGGCGACGCGCACCAGCTGGTCGACGGCGGCCTTGCCCGCGCTGTAGGTGGCCAGGTAGCGGGCCGAGAAGTCGGCGGCGGTGGAGGAGATGGCCACGAAGGAGCCCGACCCGTTCCGGACCATGGCGTGGCCCGCGTACTTGAGCGTGAGGTAGACGGGCCGGACGTTGCGGTCGACCTCGTCGCTGAACTCGTCGTCGCCGTAGAGGAGCACCGGCTTGATCGATCCCCCGCCGGGGACGACGACGGCGATGTCCAAACGGCCTTCGTCCGACGCCCGGTCGACCGCGGCCCGGACCGAGTCGCCATCCAGTGCATCGGTGATGGCGAACGTCACCTGGAGGCCCTCTTCGGCCAACCCGGCCCTCGCCGCCTCCAGCTTGGAAGCCGTACGTCCCGCGATCGTCACCCGCGCTCCGTCGCGGGCCAGGAGCCGGGCGCTGCCGAGCCCGATCCCGGAGCCGCCCCCCACGACCAGGGCCCGGAGACCGTCAAGCGCGTTGGTCATGGCCGGCCGCCTGGCGACACCGTCGCCGCGGTGAGGAGCCGGGTCTCGGTCCAGTCGACACGAACCGCACGCAGCGCGATCCTCCAGCCGGTGCTCTCGTCCCGTCGGTACTCGTCCTCGTAACGGATGTACATCACGTGGTTCCGGTCACCGTCCTCTGCGGCGATATTGTGATGCGCCGCGCAGTACACCTCGCCCACGGCGCGGTCGCTCCCCTCGGCGCCGATCTCGTAGCGGCTCTGGCCGAGCAGGTGGAACGTCTTCGGGTAGCGGGCGATCATCTCGACAATCCGGCCGATCTCGTCGTGGCCCTGCATGCGGTTCGGCGGCCGACCCGCCCTGTCGACGACCAACGTCGCGTCATGGTGGAAGGCGCTCAGGAACACGTCGAGCTTCCGCCGATCGACACCGGTCGCGTAGGAGACGGCCAATGAGCGCAGAGCCTGTTCGATCTCGGATGTCGTTGCTGTCATGCGGACGCTGCCCCCTGGTCCGGGCTTCCCTGATGTCAGGACCCCTGATGTCGGGGCCCTGGTCGAGAATACCGCCACTGGGGACGAGTCCCTGTCCCGATCGGTCCAATCCGAGTGGCGCCCGAGCGTCCCGATCATCGACTCACCGAAGTCGACAAGGGAAGTCTTCCCTTTGCGACTTTGGTGGTCACCATCGCTTCATGTGCACCGCTCCGAGGATCAGACGGTCTCGTCCAAGGCGAGGCTCAACGCCGTCGCCGCGGCCAGGCCCGGGTCGTCGATCGGGACGATCCCGGCGTCCACGGCACCGCCGGGTCGGATGAGGGTCCACGTGTCGATACCGATCACGGGAACCCCGGACCGAAGGGCCAGGGCGACCTCGGACAGCGTGCCGTACTCGCCGCCGATCGCGATCACCGCAGCGGCGGACCCGACGACGAGCGCGTTGCGCGCCTCCCCCAGTCCACTGGCGATGGCCACGTCGACCCATGGGTTGGCCGCCGAGACGTCCGTGCCCGGCAGGATCCCGACCGTCAGCCCGCCGGCCGACTTGGCACCCCGGCAGGCGGCCGCCATCACCCCACCCAGCCCGCCGCAGACAACGGTCGCCCCGCCCGCGCCGAGACCTGCGCCGACCGCCTCCGCCATTGCGGTTACCCGATCCGGGGCCTCTGACCCCCCGATGACGGCGATCTGGGTTGCCATAGGCGAACCAGCGTACGCTTCGGCTGCGCCACGAACGGCCTTGCTGCCGCCTCGGGCCGCGGGCTCGCTTCTGGCGAGGGCGAGTACGCAGCTTGAACTGTGCGCCCGCCGGGTCGGCAACGGTGGCCAGTCGGCCAGAGGGTGTGACTTCTGGCGCCCTCACGACCAGTGTTCAGGTACACGCTCCAGATGTTTTCGGCCGGCAGGTCGGGCGTACCACCCATGCCGCCGGCGACGGGCACACCATCTCGGGTGAACATGAAGTAGCCACCGAACTCCTCGCTCGGCTCCTGCGCCTCCCAGCCGAAGAGCTCGCGGTAGAACCGGCGACTGCCCCCCACGTCGGCCGTCCACAAGTCGGCCCAAGAGGGCGATCCGATTGGCGCACTGATACCGGAGGGCATGGCTCCTCCTCTTGATCCAGTGGATACGGTCACCTCCTCCGACGGTAACTGGCTGCGTCACTCATCGGAGAGCTGACAAATCGGGCCGCGTCCTGGGCGGAGGTCGGTACCTAAAGGTGAGCACGGTGCGCGAGGATCAGGTCGATGGCGCCATGGGTGGTGGATCACTCGGGGCCATGTACGCACCGATCTCCCGGAAGATCGTGTCGCCGGAGTTTGGATAGTTCCCTTGAGCGTCGAACGCCTGGGGTGCGAACGTCACGGCCACCGCGATCGCGATCTTCTTCGATGGGAGGTACGCCTCATCGGCCGCGTAGCCATCCAGCAGAGGATTCTGGAGGAGCCACGAACCCGAACGGACAATGCCGAGCCCATAGTTGAAGTAATTGATGTTCTTGTGGCAGGAGGGACACTGGGCGGTGGTCTGTCCGAACCCGAGCAGGTTCGGGTCCGTTTGCGCCTTGTAGCTCGCCTTCGACAGGAGGGCGCCGCTGCCAATGCCCTCCGCCGTTTTCGTCAGGTCGTAGATGGTCGTCGTTTCGGTAGCCCCGGGCGGAGTCCCCCATGACGAGTTCCACGAGGTGGTCTCCTCGTAGAACGGCGTGGTCGGTGGTATGGCCAGAGCCACTCGTCGTTCGGAGCTGAAGCCGTGTAGAGCCGGGCTGGGGATGTCGGCGGTCTGGGAGGCGACGGTGCCGGTAAGGCCCAACGGGTTCAGGACCTTCTGGCGCAGCAGTGTTGCCAGGGGCTTCCCGCCGATCTTCTGCAGAATGACACCCAGGATCATCATGGTGGTGTGCGCGTAGCTCCAGTTGGTCCCAGGCGTGTACATCACCGGACTGGCGAAGGCAATGGCCAGGCGCTGAGCCACGGTCCAGGAACGGAAAGGGTCGGCATACTGCTGGGCAATGAATGTTGGACTTTGCTCGAAGTCGGGATACCCGGACGTGTCGTTGGCGAGCATCTTGAGGGTGACCTGATTGGCGTCGGGCAGGTTGGGCATCCACCGGGCGATCGTGTCATCCAGGCTGACCTTGTGCTCGTCCACGAACTCGAGCAGAAGAGTTGACAGATAGGAGAAGGCCACGGCCCCGTTGGGGAAGTGCATCGCGGTCGTGGCGGGGACCCCGGGGATCGACGTCCCTAGTGCTCGAGTGACGACCGGCTTGCCGTCAACTGTTACGCGAAGGATGACGGAGTTCAGGTGCTGTGTCTTCATCGCAGTGCGGGCGATGGCGACAATGGCCGCCGCCTGCTGCGCCTGAGTTGGGCTCGATGTCGCCGCTGACGCCCGAGGAGACGCCAGGCCGAGGCCGGAGAGACCGACAGCCAGCACCAGAAGGGCAGAAGCCACCATTCGCCTTTTCCGAATCGGTCCATTCCTCGGCGGACCCAGCCGTCCAACCGCTGTGGGTGGACCCGAACTGGACCGTTCGAGATTCCGTTGCATCCTCATGAAGATCCCTCCGTTGGGACGGGTTGGCATCAGGCAAGGCCGTCAGGTCGCACGCATAGTAAGGGTCCGGCCACTTGACGTGCCACTACCCATTCGGGTCAGCTGAGGATGTCGGCACGCCCGTGCCCCTTGCCCGCGGGAGTGGAGGGAGCCGGCCCTGAGGCCTCGGACGAAGAACGGATCGTTCAGCGGCGAGCACCGTTGCCCGACAGAGCAGACGAACATATGTTCGATTAAGCTCCGGATGATGCAGGTAAGAGAGGCCACGATCCTCCATGCCGATCTCGACGCGTTTTATGCCTCGGTCGAGCAGCTTCTCGATCCCTCGCTCCGCCAACGACCTGTCGCGGTGGGCGGTGGCGTGGTGCTGGCCGCCTCCTACGAAGCGAGAGCACTGGGCGTTCGGGCCGGCATGGTGGGATGGCGGGCGCGGCAGTTGTGCCCGAGCCTGCGCTTCGTCGGCGGCCACTTCCCGGAGTACCACCAACTCGGCGATCGGGTCATTGACGTCCTCCGGGACTTCACGCCGCTGGTCGAGCGGATCTCGATCGACGAGGCGTTCCTCGACGTTGCCGGGACGCTCCACCTCTTCGGCTCGCCGAGCGACATCGCGGCCGCGATCCGGCGGAGGGTGCGCAGCGAAATCGGCCTGGGGGTCTCCGTCGGCGTAGCTCGGACGAAGCACCTGGCCAAGGTCGCCTCCCAGGTGGCCAAGCCCGATGGATTGGTCGTGGTGGACCCCGAGAGGGAGGCCGAATTCCTCAATCCCCTCCCCGTCGAACTGCTGTGGGGCGTCGGTCCCGCAACCCGGACCCGTCTGGGGGGTATGGGCATTCGCACGATCGGTGAACTGGCGGGCACGCCCACGCCGCACCTTGAGCAGCTGCTCGGGACCGCAGTCGGCGGCAAGCTCGCATCGCTGGCCAGCAATGTCGATCCCCGACGGATCGAGGCCACCAGGCGGCAGACTTCAATCGGCGCCCAGGCCGCCCTCGGGCGTCAAGACGCAACACTCCCGGTGGTTCACTCGACCCTCGGGTACCTCAGTGATCGGGTGGCCGGGCGGCTCCGGGCGGCCGGTCGGGCTGCCCGCACCGTCACTGTCCGAGTGCGGTTCACTGACCTCCGCTCGGTGACCCGCTCACTCACCCTGTCGGTAGCCATCTCGGCGACACTGACTCTGACCGACGTCACGGTCGAGCTCGCCCGCGCCGCTCTCGCCGACCACCCAGGGGAACGCCACATCACTCTCCTCGCCGTGTCGGTCACCAATCTGGCCGCCGATCCCGCGCTCCAGCTCGAGTTGCCACTTGGATTGGGCGATGACCGGCATCGGCCCGGGACCGAGATGGGCGCCGCTCGGTGGGTCGTGGACCGGTCGGTGGACGCCGTCCGGGCCCGCTTCGGCCGAGGCGCCGTCGGCTATGCCGCAGTCATGATGTCCGAGATCCAACGAGTGCCCGAAGGGCTACGAGAGCTCGCCGAGCGGAGCCCGCTGACCAATTGAACTGAATGTTTCGACCGGTCGGCGGTACCACCATCGCGTTGCCCGGTTCGGCCGGAGATTGCGAGAGTTCTGGCTGGCCAACGATCAGAGAACTGCACCAGCGCAGGTGGTGGCCGCGGGACGCGCGGTATCCGGGATCCGGGATAGCGAGCTCAGGTTCGGCGTGGCCACCGACGAGGGTACGGACAGAGGCGGCGATGGCTGTGGCCGCCAATGCGACGAAAACCAGCATGACGTCCCTGGCCGGCGCGTACATGGTGGCTACCCCCAGCCCGACGACAGGAATGGACAGGCCCACGTACGCGCCCAGGAAGAAGCCTGAGAGGACCTCGCGAGTTGTCCGGCGCCACAGACACCGCGGCAGCCAGAGAGCCCTTGAAGACCATCCCCGCCCCGGCGCCGGTGATCACGCCCCCGATGACAAACATCACGAGCTCACCGGCCTACATGGCACCGGCCAACAGGCCCAGGCCGATCACGATCGTCGGTATGCTCCGGCGCAGGAGCGTCCGGTTCGGGACCCGGGCCTGGGCGATCTGTCCCAGCGCACCGGCTGCGATCGCGGCAAAGGCCACGGCACCGGCTACGGCGTGGGAGGTCTCGTGCAGGGTGCCGGCGAGGAAGCTCGGCACCAGCGAGTTGAAGACGCCATAGGCCGCCATGGCCGCGAACGTCGCGGCGAAGAACGTGCCCCTGCCCTGAGAGGGAACGGCGATGCGCTGCGGACGATAGACCGGCCGAGGGTCGGGGCGACGAACAGTCTCGGGCGAGCGGACCACCGCGACGGCCAAGACGACGAGGGCGCCACCGAATATGGCGTAGACCAACTGCAGCGGGTCTGGCTGGGAGAACGTTCGGTAGGTCTTGAATGGCCATTGTGGTGGTCCTTCGGGAGGCCGAATGCGACCCATTTGCCAGTTTCGACCTGTCTGCCCCACTCCACTAGGGCACAAGGTCCACATCAACATACATAGATCGAACGTGACCCCTCGTCACTCTGGGCGAGCGCATCAGATCGCCGGCGTGGTCGTGACACCCGGCCGGTGCGATTGGCCCACGAGCTATGAAATCAAAGCGGGTGGCGTGCTCGATGTCGATCTGGGATGCTGCCGTGGCGTACACATCGACAACGGAATGGAGCCGGGTGCCGTGGCTGCTGAACTGATTTTGGAGTTTGAGGGTGTTACCACCAAGGAGTACTACGCAGTAAACAAAGAGCTAGGCATTGATCCGGACAGCGGAGACGGCGACTGGCCGGACGGTATGGTGGCGCATTCGGCCGGTCTCAACGATGCTGGGCATCTCGTCGTGATCGAGGTTTGGGACACACCTGAACATCAGGCCAGGTTCATGGAGAACCGACTTGGTGAGGCGCTCGTCAAGGGTGGCGTGACTGGACCTCCGTCCAGTGTCACCTGGATCGAATTGGTTTCTCATCAGCATTTAGGGAGCTGAGTCCTCGTCCGTCGACCGCGACCAAGTCGCCGGACCACACCGACCAGGCGTCAAGGGCTGGCTCGCGCCCGGGGAGGACCCACCCGATTCACACGGCGGCTCGGCTCAATCACTCGGCCCGGGAATGCCCATGTTGCGAGGGCGGCCCCGTCGATGGTGCCATCGCTATCCACACGCCCGGAGGTACCGGCGCACCAACAAGAGAGCACCGCAGTGCTGAGGCGCTCAGCCATGGGAAGGGCGTGGCCATCCTTGCCGCCATACCTCGGACCCGAGATTCCGGAGCATTCGGCGACCCGCATCTAAATTGGTAGGTCGCACGAGACCTGAACTGAGAGCCGTACACCTGCAACTGAGGGTGGGGGCCCGCCACGGTCGCAGTGATCGTCGTCATCTACTTCATCGCTCCCTTGGATCACGCGATGTCTCCTTCCACCATCATTGAGTTGGTCCTTTTGGCGCTGGCCTTCTTCGCCATGATCGGGTGGCAGATCTGGCGCATCACCCAGTCGGACTACCCGACCCTCCGCGCCGTCGAGGCCTCGCCTTCATCGTCCCTACCTATCTTGTCCTCATTGCCACGATCTACTACCTCATGAGCCACGCAAACCAGGCAACGTTCGGGCCCAGCCAGACCAGGCTGGACAGCCTCTACTTCTCGACCACGGTGTTCACCACGGTCGGATTCGGTGACATCTCGGCCAAGACACAAGCTGCCCGAGCCGTCGTTCTGGGTCAGATGGTCTTGGACCTGGTGATCCTGGGCTTGGTCGTAAGACTGATCACCAATGCCATCAAGATCGGGCGCGAGCGCCGCACGGACGTCGTGGGAACACCTGATTCTGCCCTCTGATCGGTCAGTGACTTCACGGCTCCAGCCTCGGACTGCCGGACCTGGTAAGAACGGGGATCGCACGGGAGGCAAGAGCATCTATTTCATCGTCACCTGAGGCCGACCGGTGGGCGACGAACGGGTCAGATCCCGGCCAGACTGAGGACCCCGTCGACAACCAGATAGACACCGACCAAGAACGAGATAGCGGCGAAGATTGCGGGACCGGCGTTTGCGAGCCAATCCCTGAGTGCCTGTAGATGGGTTTCAGCATCTCCAGGTCTTCGTGCAAAATAGATGTAGATACCGGCCACGGTGGCCGTTGAGATCACTGTGAAGGCCGCGAAGGCAATGATGACGATGAGTGCGGCCTTGTGATCGTGTACTACCACCACCGCGGCAGCCGCGGTCAGCGTCCACGGCTGCTCGAGTATCCCGAGAAGCAATGCCGCGGTTGGATTGATCCGATTGATTCGGGTAGCAAGGCCGTGAGGGGCCCCCTGGGGTTGCCGGGGTAGGTGTCTACCGCGCCACTTGCGGACGCCGACATATCCGAGACCGAGACCAAGGACCACCTCAACCAGGTCGACGACCGTGTGACCCCCACCGACACGCACAGTGTGGCTGCCGCCGATGAGGTAGCTGCCCACGAATACCACGATCAAGGAGATCGTCCACCCGACCAGGAATGCAGCGGCATTTGCCTGTGCCCGCGTCGTGGCCAGAAGCATGATGAATACCACCAGAGTGGTCGGTGACAGACTGGCCAGCAGGCCAAGGGCCACAATGGCAATTAACAGGCTCACACGGCGAGACTATTCATCGTGAGGCATCTGTACGAAAGCCTGGACTCCATTGCCACCCTCGCCAGTGCTGGGGTCGGCATCGGGGAAGCTCAGTCCGATTCCCTGTCGATGACTGGAAGCAGTGGGGCTTCGACTTGCACCTCCAAGTACTGATCCAAAGTCACTCCAGGCGAATCGCCCTTCCAGTAGTTCGTACATCGATGCGTTCCTTCGTTGGCGAACGGAGCGACCACCCGCTCCAACGCCCCTCCTTGATCCCCTGCCTGGCCGTCATCCCAACGGGGTATCACTCATACCAAAGTGACACGGTGCCCAACCAATCCAGCACGCACACGCTCTTTGGGCTCCGTCCACTCCCGTGATCAAGCCGGGCCCGAGCCTGCTGCATTCAGCGCGATGGGGCTGACCGAACGCCCTGGCGAGGAGCCGGTATTTCGGTGTCCACCTCATCAGCCAGGTGACATGGGCTGTCAGGTGGGTCGAGGGCATCGAGCTGGGTGGCGAGCAACCGGACCTGGGCTCGAAACGAATCGCGCTTCTCGGCATCAAGGGGAGAAAGAAGATGACCCTCGACCGACCGGAGCCGGTCATTGAGGCTTGCGAGAAGTTCGTTGCCCTTCTCGGTGGCGACGATTCGGCGAGCGCGCCGGTCGGCTGGATCAAGGCGGCGCTCGATCAGGCTCGCCGCTTCGAGGTCGTCCAGGAGGTAGGTCATGACGGTGCGGTCGACACCGAGGTGCTGGGCGAGGGCGAGCTGGCTGCCAACGGTGCCCTGAGCGGCAGCTGAAAGAACCTGGTAACCACGAGGGCCGCCGGGAAGGTCGGCAACCGCGGCATGGGCGGCCTTGACATAGGCCCGAAAGACCATGCCCAAGCCCCATCCCAGGTCGTCCGCCAACGCGTCGTCACAGCCCACGGCGTCACCAGCCTCGTGACGCTGACCGGCGATGTCGTTCACGGCCCCATCATACGGGCTGGGCCGAGACGTGTTGTGGATATGATGCTCTGTAGCTATGATGATCTGTCCACAATATAGTCGCACACACAGCTCGCGCCCAGACGTGGAGCGGAGACGATATGACCGGGGGCAATCACGGGCAGCGGGGGCGGTGGTAGTCCTCAGTGGTGGCTACGACGAGATCACGGTGGCCAAGGAGTAGCACGAGCTACCGGAAGCTCCCACAGGCCGTGACATTCAGCATCGAACAGCTGGACCCAGTCAGCCCATGGAGCGACGTCGAAGCCACCGGGCTTACCAAGATGGAGGAGCACGGGGTGGGCCTCGTTCGATCAGAACCCAAGGGCTTCATTCACCAAAATCGCCGTAATTCGGCCAGGAGCGATTGCCTTGTTGATGATGAGGACGTTGTTCACACCGCTGGGAACGCCATAGGCCTGCCTGGCCCGCCGATCTTCAAGAGGAAAGCAATACTCGTACACTCGTCGCAGCCCCGCATTGAAATCGGGCACGATCTTTTGAGTACCAACGACGAGTATCACGTGACCCGCTCCGGAAGCGATCGGCCCCAGCTGGCTCCCACTTGCCGACGCAACAAGAAGTGAACCATCCTCCGTGAGGGCGTGGACGCTCCCGACGACCCAATCGGGCGAAGCGGATAGCTGTCGCATCTCACGAACCTGCATCTCGCGATCCATCTGGTAAAGACGGGGGCGAAGCGGCTGATACCGTCCGGACCGCTCGATGTCCTCGGCGACACCGATGACTTCGAGCGTGCGCGAGGTATTGTTATAGACCTCGGCTCCCACCGGGAGGATGGACCGCACAGCCTCTCTCGCCTCTTGGGCGGAGTCGACCAGAGTGCAGGTGATTCCGTTGCGTTCGAGAGCCTCGGCCACCGCGCTGATTTGCTCTTTTGGGGCCACTCGAGAGAACGTTGCCTTTGCCACCTCGCTGGGGCCCGTGACCGACGGATCCCCGGGCAGGCCGGTGGCCGATGATGTATCCACGTCATTCACCGCCGACTTCAGCGAGGCGCTGGTGGACCAACGCAACCACCATGGACCCCTCGCCTATAGCAGCCGCGCAGCGCTTGATCGACCCGCTCCGGACGTCGCCAGCGGCGAACAGTCCTGGCAGGCTTGTTTCGAGAGGCAGGGGTTGACGAGACAGGGGCCACCCGTTAGGTGCGCCGGCCGATGAGCTGAGCTCGGCCCCAGTGCGGACGAATCCGGCGCCGTCGAGAGCAAGTCCCACGTTGGCCGCTCCTTGGCTGCGAGGCACCCCTCCGATGCAAACGAACAGCGCATCAGCGGGCAATCGAGCACTGGTGCCTCCTGACGAGACCACTATTGAGCGTAGGTGGGTATCCGATTCGAGACTGACAACTTCCGTGTCCGTCCGAACCTCTACGTTTCCGAGTTCCTTCACCTGCCTTATCAGATACTGGGACATCGATGTCTCAAGCGAGCGACCTCGGACCAGCAAACTCACCTGCTCGGCATAGCGCGAAAAGCGGATGACCGCCTGGCCAGCCGAGTTCCCGCCCCCGACGATGGCCACTCGACAGCCAGTGCAGGTGATCGCCTCGCTCGGGCCGGCGCCGTAGTACACACCGGAGCCGAGGAGTTCATCGATACCCGGAATCTCAAGCCGACGCCAGTCGACGCCGCTAGCTACGAGCATGGTCCGTGAGGCCACAGCCGTACCATCGGAAAGGTGGGCCACGTAGCCCGTTTCGTCCCTGGTGATATCAGCAAGACGCCGAGCCAGAAGAATTTCTGCCCCGAATCTCTTCGCTTGTGCAGTTGCCCGCGTCGCCAATTCGCTTCCACTGATCCCTTGTGGGAAGCCGAGATAGTTCTCGATCATGGAGGTCGTCCCAGCCTGACCTCCAGGCGCCACAGCTTCGATGGTCGCGGCGCGCAAACCCTCAGATGCGGCATAGACGGCCGCGGCCAGCCCGGCTGGACCGGCGCCCACGATCGTGAGGTCGTACTTCGACAGCAACGGAGCCGACACCATCCCCAGCCCTGCCGCCACGCCTTCGAGGGTGGCCGGAGCAAGCCGTATCCCGTTGGGGAGGACGCAGACGGGTAGCCGGTCCACTCCCATCTCCTGTGCGGGCAGCAACGCTCCGACCCGGGCCACATCATCGACGTCAACCCACTCATACGGAACGCCATTACGGCTGAGAAAGTCACGGATGCTGTAACCCACGGAGGAGGCCCGTTGCCCGACCAGCAACACCTGAGGAGTGACGGGCCGGGCGTCGTAGTCGATCATCGACATGGCGCTTGAGACCCCTTCATTGACTGTAGGTTTGCACATCCACAGGCCGCTCGCGGCCGCGGCCACTTCGCACTTCTGCTCGCCATTGAGGCGGCTTTCGATCGCCATCCGAATCGACCATCGATCGTCTTTCCGAATCGACGACCTGCTGCGCCTGGGCCAATGATCCTCGGGCGTTGCGGTCCTCACTCACCGCAAAGGGTGACAGTGCTCTGTCCGTTGAGTCGGCCGTCGACTCATGTGGGTTGACGTCGGCACGATCGGTGTCGACGACGCAAGTCCGCTCGGTCCCTCACCACTCATCCCCGTCCCCAGGCAACGTGGCGACGGGTCAGGGGTGCACCTGGGACCCGGCCCCCTGGTCGAGGCGCATGGACTGAAGGATCATGAAGGTTGTGCTCCTGGTGAACTCTTCGATGTCGGCCGCGGCGAGAACTCCTGTGTACTTCTTGATCACGGGAGCGGTCGCCGCGTCCGTCACGGCGTCGAGATAGCCCTTCACGGCGGCCCAGACGTTCTGCCCGTACTTCGCCCAGTACGGGGTCGGGTCCACTGTGGAGAGTGCTCCTTGCGCGCTTTCGACGATGTCGGCTACGTATGCCTGGTGAAGTTCGATGTCCTCGCGCGTCCCAAGCCTTCCGAGGTGTCCACCGATGTAGGTCTTCCACGGATACGTGAGTGCCGTAGCCGGTGCGTCGATGTATCCAGGAATGTCCTCGCTGAGGTTGCAGTTGTAGATGGGCACCCAACCTGCGTTGACGATGTCGATGAGCATCGAGCGCGTCGTGGTCGGGAAAGTGGATGAAGATGTTGTCTGGGGAGTGATTGGGTCCGTGAAAGGCCAACTCCACCCGTTCGCCGCCGACCCGCAAGGTATAGGTGTCCCGGAATATCACCTCTGGGGCAGGCCTGGTCGGATCGTTGTCTCGGAGGAGAAGCCGTCTTGTGTCCTGGTGGCCAATCCGGACGAGGTCGTTACCGAAAAGGTCGGCAGCGCCGGCGTGATCCGCATGATGATGGGAGTACACGAGATGTGTGACGGTGTTGGCGACGCCTTCGGCCTCGGCGATTTCGTCAACCGCACGGCCGAGATTGTGGCCGATCGTCGGCGGGGCGTCGAAGAGGACGATTCCCTCATTGGTGGCGAGAAATGCTGACTGGTAGGTCCCGTCGGTGACCCAGAACAGGTTCCGCTCGACGCGCCCGATCGTAGTAGCCCTGGTCATTGAGGGCTGGTCCGAGCGCGGACGGTGGGATGGCCACGTAGTCGGGCAATAGCGTCCCGGTGGGCGAATCGGAAGAAGTAGTTGAGCTCATGTCGCTCCTTTCTCGGGCCGGTACGGCCTCACGGTCGTGCCGACGAGCAGGTCCACAGTCGCAGAGTACCCAATTTGACTTGCGTGGGCAAGCAATTTATTCTAGGCTGTGATGCCGAAAGGAAGAACTAGCCGCCTGGCACGAGAGGAGCCACGAACGTGACCAGTGAGCCGATACGTGATCCGGTGATCGAGCGCATCGTCCAAGCGGGCGCGAACCCTTCAGCTGGGTATCCCTGGCCTGCGAACGGCAACGCGACCGGGCTCGGACGGACACCGTTCCCGACGTGGTGGACATCATGCTCACCTCTCGACGTGGCAAAGGGCCCTGAAGCGTTGCGCCGATCGATTTCGCGTCCATGCGGGCCGGGTTCTCCCGGCTGGAAGCTGGAGGTTCTAACTCCGTGCTCGTGGTTCGGCCGACGTCTCCTCGAGTTGGGAGGCCACCTCGGTCAGCGCTTTCGCGACTCCCTCAACGACCGCTGCATCGATGCAGTCGAGAAAGCGACTCCTGACGCTCGCGAGGTGAACAGGCCATGCGGACTTCAGTTTGGCCATGCCCCGAGGAGTGAGCCTCGCAACGTTGCCCCGTGCGTCGGACGAGCTTGCCGTCTTCGTCACGAAGCCACGGGATTGGAGATCGTCCACCAGGCGGGTCATCCGGCTGGCCGACAAGTCGGTCGCGCTGGCCAGGTCGGCCATCCGCAACTTGCGATTGGGGGCTTCGGAAAGGTGCATGATCGTCGTGTACTCGCTCGCCGTCAGCCCAGCACCTCTGATCAGGTCGTTGTCCAGATGACGCGGAATGACTTTGACAAGTCGCATCACGGCGCGCCAGAGCGCTTCTTCGGTCGGAGAGAGTGGCGCGACGGTGGCCATGCGCTCCAGAATAGCTTGCTTAACCAAGCAATCCTTCGATCCTGGACACGGCCATCGGCAGCCGATCGCCGTCTCGACCACCATCAGACCCGACGGACTCCGACAGTTGGTGCGCCGCATGACGAATGACAGACTCCCGGCGAGCCGCGTGGCCATCGTGGTCGGCGCCGCTGGCGAGCTCGGTCGTGCGACGACCGTGAAGCTTGCCGACTACGGCATGGCTGTGGTGGCGGTCGACCGGAACGAGTCCGGCATGGAAGGGCTTCCCGACGGTATCGCCCGTGAAGTGATCGACGCCACCGATCCACATGCTGCGGCTCCACTGGTCGAGCGGATCGTCCGCGACGTGGGCCCTCCGGACGCCTTGGTCAACACCATCGGTGCGTTTCGGACCGGAGAGGCGTCGACGACAACGCCGGATCTGTTGCGCCAGATGATCGACGTCAACCTCGGTTCAGCGCTGTGGCTCAGCCAGGCGATAGCGCCACACATGCAGAAGAACGGCTCAGGTGTCATCGTGCACATCGCGGCCAGGCCGGGCATCGAACCATCGGCCGGAATGGCGGCATACTCGGTGAGCAAGGCTGCCCTCGTCCACTTGACTCGCATCCTCGACCTCGAACTGCGTCCACTCGGGATTCGGGTCAACAGCGTCGCTCCCCAGTTGCTCGACACAGCACGGACACGGGCCGCATTCCCCAAAGAAGCATTGGCACACGCGGTTGCTCCAGATGCGATCGCCGAAGTGGTTGCCTTCCTGGTGAGCGAGGCAGCTGCGCCGATTAGCGGAGCTATCCTTCCCGCATATGGCGCCTGATCGAGCCGGCCAGAAGCAAGCCAATCCGCCGCCTCCGCACTCAGCCGAGCCCCGGCGTGGGGCGCCACTCGACCGAGTGCGCTCCCACCTCCGCAGGGCCGACCCGGTGCTGAGGCGCCTCATTGACGCCAGACCGAACTTCGACCCGCGGGGGTGGATGGCGGAGCTTCCAGCGATGGACCTCTTCGGAGCCCTGCTGTTTCAGGTGGTGGGCCAGCAGCTATCCGTAGCGGCGACGCGCCGAACCTTGGGGCGCATCGAGATGCTGTTCAGTGATCGATTCCCGACCCCCACCGAACTGCTCGAGGTGCCACAAGACAGTCTCCGGCAGGCCGGTCTGTCGTGGCGAAAGGTCGCCACCCTACGCAACCTGGCCCAACACCTTTCGGACGGTCGATTGGACCCGGACATCTTGAGCGCGCTGTCGGACGACGAGGTCATCGCCGCGCTGACGACGATCCCCGGAGTCGGACCATGGACTGCCCAAGGCGCGCTGATCATCGCACTCCGACGGGAAGACGTGGTCCTTCCGGGTGACCTTGCGCTACGGAAGGCAGTCCGGCGTGCCTACGAGCTCGACTACCTCCCAAGCCAGGCAGAGGTATTGGCAATCGCTGAACGGTGGCGGCCGTACCGCAGTGTTGCCACGAGCTACCTCTTCTCGGCAGCTTTCGACCCGCCCGATTCGGCGTCGGCCACGGCCAACACGAGAGGACGGCCGAGTGACTCACACACCAAAGAGAACCGGCATGCAATCAGAAAGTGAACGAGCAATTCGCGGCATGTGGGACAACGAGCCGCTGTAGCGCCCGACCGGAGTTCGGACCACCGCCCAGAATGTACGCGTCCCTCATCGGTGGTCCTCCTTACGTCCAGCTTCATCTCTTTCAGGCTCCGTGGCCCAGCTGAACATCGCCACAAGTGAGGCCCGTGAGCTCGGAGATGCGCAGCCCGGTCTGGGCAGCGACTGCCAGTAGGGCCTGATCGCGTCGGCCGGTCCAGGTTCGTTGGTCCGGGGCGGCGATCAAGGCGTTGACCTCGGTGTCGGTGAGGAAGGTCACCACGGTCCGTTCGGATCGCTTGTCGGGAATGGCGAGTACCTGCTGGATGAGCGCCGAGTGTTCGGGATGGCGCAGGGCGGCGTATCGGAACATCGAGCGGATCGCCGCCAGTCGGGCGTTGCGGGTCCGCACCGAGTTATGCCGGTCCTGTTCGAGATGGGTGAGGAACGCAGGGATCAGCTGGGTGTCAAGGTCCGCCAGATTCAGGACCGACGGGCGCTTGTGCAGCGCGCGTTGGGCAAAGTTCAACAGCAGCCGGAACGTCGTTCGATAGGAGCCGATCGTGTCGGGGCTGGCTCGGCGCTGTTGCACATGAGCCGGTCGACGAAGAATGACTCCAGGATGGGGGCGAGGTCGTTCATCGTGGTCCCTCCAGGCGCTGAGTGGCGAGGGAGAGCAGCTCGGGAGCTGATTCGAGATACCAATACGTCGAGGAAGGACTGACGTGACCCATGTAGGTGGACAGGGCGGGCAGACGGGTACCGACGTCGGTTCCGGACCGATACCAGGCCGTCAAGGTTTCGACTGCGAAGCTGTGCCTGAGATCGTACGCCCGAAGGTGTCGGTGGGCGGTTCGGTCGATCCCGGTGGCTCGGATCAGGCTTCGGAAGACGGCGTCGACGACGCTGTGGTCCAGACGGGTGCCTCGAACCGACACGAAGAAGCTGTCGGTTTTCGGATGCGGGCACAGCTGGTCGCGGCGGTGTGTGTAAGAGACAAGCGCCTGAGTGGTGGTCTCATGCAACGGGAGGCGGCGTTGGCCAAGACGGACGTACTGCTTGCCTTGCTGGCTTTCGACTGTCTCATGCCGCCGGCAGCGACGTGGTTCGTTGGCGATGCATTTGCGACCCGGCTCCGCTCGGCCTGCTTCGGGCGTCCGTCCCGAGGCCTCGGGCACCCGGGTGCCCGAGGCCAACGCTAGACGGTGTTGGCGGCGAGCGGGCCGGGATTGACGCGGGCGCCGGGAGTGAACGCCACGGGCATGTGCTTGATCCCACCGATGAAGTTGGAGCGCAAGAACTGGGGCTCGCCCGTCATGTGCATGTCTGGGATGCGCCGCACGATCTCGTCGAAGATGAGGCGCAGCTCCATGCGGGCCAGGTTGGCACCGAGGCAGAAGTGGGCTCCGCCACCGCCGAAGGCAATGTGGGGATTCGGGTTGCGCTCGATGTCGAAGGTGAACGGGTCCTTGAACACCTCTTCGTCCCGGTTGGCGGAGATGTACCACATGACGACCTTGTCGTCCTTGGCGATGGCCTGGCCGCCGACCTCGGTGTCCTCTGTAGCGGTGCGCCGGAAATGCAGCACCGGCGAGGCCCAGCGCAGGATTTCGTCGGCCGCCACGTCCAGCTTGGACGGATCCTCGACGAGGGCGGCGTACGCATCGGGGTTCTGCATGAGCGCCAACATTCCCCACGCCGTGGCGTTGCGGGTGGTCTCGTTGCCTGCCACAGACAACAGCAGCATGAACATGTCGAACTCGAGCTCGCTCAGCCGGTCTCCGTCGATCTCGGCGTTGATGAGTTTGGTGACGATGTCCTCGCGCGGATCGCTGTGGCGCTGTTTGCCCAGTTCGTTGACGTAGGTGTACAGCTCGATGAAGGCCGTCGCCCCGTCGTCGCTGGCGAACTCGGGGTCATCCATCCCGATCATGCGGTTGGACCAGTCGAAGATGAGTTTTCGATCTTCCTGGGGGACGCCCATGATCTCGGCGATGGCCTGTAGCGGGAGCTCGGAGGCCACCTCGGTTACGAAATCGGCCGAGCCGCCCTCGATCACATTGTCAACGATCAGGACGGCCCGATGCTTGAGGTACTGCTCGATGAGCCCGATCATGCGCGGGGTGAAGCCCTTGCTGACCAGGAGCCGGTAGCGGGTGTGCTTCGGCGAATCGGTGTAGAGCATCATCAGGCCCCGGGGGTCGGCCCCGGCCTCGCCCGCGGCGGTGGGCATCTCGTCGGGGTTATACATCCCCACTACTCCCTCTGCCTCCGAGGAGAACAGCTTCGAGTCCCGGTTGATGGTCACCACATCGGCGTGGCCGACGAAGCTCCAAAAGCCCTTGGCTCCTGGGACGTCGTGCCAGGACACGCGCTCTTCGGCCCGCAGGCGGCGAAACATCTCGTGATGCTCTTGGCGCTGAAAGGCGTCCAAATCGAGCAGATCGATGCCACTGGTCTTCACTGCGCACCCCCAGGGTGACCGGTATCCTAATGACCGGTTTCCCGATAACTGGTATATGTAGAGTCTAGGCCAGCTGGCCCAAGGTCCGTGACCTGTAGTTCAACAATGCTTTCACCACTCGGATGAAACCCTTCGCCACGTCTGCCGACCACCTTCGATCACGCGGGCACGAGCGATCCCCGCTACTTCGACCGGTACTAAATTCAGTTGCGACCGCGGCTGGGCAACATGATCTTCCGGCGGACCATCCGGTGGCGGTGCTGGACTGGGAGATGGCAGCCGTCGTTCCGAGGGAAGTGGACCTCGGGTGGTGGCTATTTCTCAACCGGCACCACACCGACGGGATGGACGTGCCAGGTTGCCCGAATTTCCCACCGACCCGGAAACGGGTGCAGCGTTACAGCGAGGCGATCGGGCGTCCGGCGCGCCACATCCCGTACGACGAGACGTTGCCGGATCCCGTCTCGCGCCATCATCATTCTGCGAGCCATGAGCGCGACGGGCGACGAGGTCGAGGTGCTCAACAACTCCTGTAACCGCATGCTCGTCAGCGATCTCGGTCTCGGCGCTCCCTGCTCCTGAACGCTGGCACCACGAACCTTCGCCCGTTTTGGCCGGAGGGAGTCGCCGTCTAAAGGGCTTCCGGAAAGACAACGTGACCCGACTCAACGGCCGAGGCGCCGTGGATCAGGAAAGCCAAGGCTGCGGACCCGATTGCTACTGAGCTGGTCGGCGCATCATGGCTCGTGTGTCGAGGGCTTGGTCCCCGGCGAAGCGGGGCGCGTGCGCGTCGAAAGCTGCTGCGATTTCTGCGGCGCGCTCCTCCACCAGCTCACGCACCGGCGGGTGCGTGACGATATAGAAGTCGCGGCGCTTGATGCCCTCCACCGCTCGGCGACCGACCTCGTCGGGATCGAGGCCGAGCATGGGTCCGGCCCCCGGTCGACTGGGGATCGGGCCGCCGAAGCGCTCGGGGCGGTGTTGGCCGGCACTGGCCAGGTTGGTCCGAACCATTCCCGGGCACAGGATGCTCACGCCGATGAAATCGGGGAGCTCGCCGTGTAACACGTCGGTAAGCCCAAGCACGGCGTGTTTGCTGGCCGTGTACATCAAGGCCCCGGTATGCGGAACACCGAAACTGTTCTCGGAACCAGTGTTGAGGATGTGAGCCGGTGTCCCTTGCTCAATGAATCGTCGGCCGAATACCGAGCAGCCGAACAACGTGCCGAGCACGTTCACCTCGAGCACCCAGCGCGCGTCTCGCTCCTCGATGTTGAGAGCCTGGCGCATCGGCGAGATCACTCCGGCATTGTTGACGACGATGTCGACGTGGCCGAGTTCGGTCCACGCAAACTCGGCGAGCGCTTCGATCTCCGAGCGACTGGACACGTCGCACAAAGCACCCAGAGCCTGCACGCCGCTGCCGCTTAGCTCCGCGGCGGCCGCCTTGGCTGCAGAGTCATCTATGTCGGCCACTACGACGTCGCATCCCTCGGCAGTTAGCGCGCGCAATGCCCTTGCCGATGCCACTCCCGGCACCGGTGACCACTGCGACTTTGTTTGCGAGATCTTCCATCACGCTCTCCCGACTACCTCGGCTCACACTACCAATCGAGTGGGGACGTCAAGAGATCGTCGTGACGCTGCGTTGATCAGAGCCGTCACGGCGACCTTCTTTCGGTTCGCTACACCCACTGTGTCAAACTCCGATGAGCAGGGAACCAGAGGGCCTCGCGTGGGGAAGCCACAAGATCGACCTTGGTCAGTGCCGCCCGGGAGCTGTTCGTCACCAAGGGGTCAATCCACGGCAGAAGCTGTATTTCTTGCAGCGTTAGTTGCTGGAATCGGAGCGATACTTGCAGAAGGCTGCTCCGCTCGCCGGAGAACAACAGCGGAAGCGACCTGGTGGCCCCGCTAAGACCAAAGGCAACGACCAGCCCGCTATGAAAGCCCTCGGTTTGAGCGAAGGCGTGGCTCCTCGGGTTCGCAACCAGCACGCCAGGACATCTTTAGATCGATCGATGACCGTCGTGCCACAATCGCAATCCCGAGAGCAGCACCCATCTCTGGCGCGGTCGAAATCAGGCCGCCGGTCAGTCCAGAAACGCTCTCTTTGGTTCCAATGAAGACGGCGACCTGGATTGCCACGCCAGTGAGTCCAAGGGCGATTCCAAGGGCCAAGAAAGGGAGGAAGAAGATCGGTCCAGTAGGCAGCGTGGACGGGTACGCGGGCAAGGTAGATCAAACCAGCCACAGCGAATCCTTGGCCGACCACGATTGTCACGCCAGCGCGACAACCCCAGCCGCCACCACCATGGAGAGCACCACGGAAGAAGCCGCAGTCATGACGATGGCAGCCCGGTGGCGATCGGGGAATACCCCTGCACTTGCTGCACCAACAAGTTGAACCCTCGGCCTCTACATTGCGAAAGTACGGTTCTCAGCCTTTTGACCAGGCCCTTTCCGAGGACTTTCCTGGTAGCAGGGTTTCGGTTCCCTCAGGTTGCCTCATGATCCCTCTCCTTCCCTCTCGATAAAGACACGTAAAGACTAAACACGCTCGGACATAGCTCGTGGAGCATGTCCACGGACCGCTGCTCATGTCCGATCAGCAGGTTCTCGCAACGCGGAGCGAATGGCGCGGGTTCCCCCTTTTGACGGCGATCACGTTCCTCTGCCAGCGAGCCGACATCACCGGCCCCCGCAGTGGCGGCGCTTGAAGCCGGGCCGGACGACGGACGTCGATGTTTCAATCCGTCCCGGGGGAGCGCTGGACCGCTCTTGTTGCTTACAGCTGTGCCCTGCCAGGCACGGCCCGTGTAATAGTCCGATTGGGGCACCGTAGCGACGACGCGACAGTGGCGCAATCAGGCGTAGGTGTCCCGACCGCTTGACACCGCTCTGATACTGCGCGCTGTTGGTGGCACCGACACGCCACGGCTGCGACCGTAGGAGGGATGTCTAGGTCTAGGGTCGAGCCGACGGAATCGCCGGGTTCCCGGGCGGCATGGTCTGCACACCTGGACCGTCGAGATCGAGACGGGCGAGCTGGGTGCGGGAGTTGATATTGAGCTTCCTGAACACGTTGCGCAGGTGAAAGTCGATCGTGCGCGAGCTGAGGAACAACTGGGCTGCCACCTCTCGGTTACTGAGGCCCTCGGCCACGAGGTGCACGATCTGGAGCTCCTGTGCTGTGAGTTCGTCCCTGGTGCTTGGGTCACGTCGCCGAGCCACTTGCCCGCTTGCGCGCAGCTCCATCCGTGCGCGCTCCGCCCACAGCCTCGCTCCCAGTCCCTCAAAGCCGTTGAGAGCCGCGCGCAGGTACTCACGCGCCTCAACTCGACGGCGGGCGCGCCGGAGCAGCTCACCGAGAGCGAGTTCAGTGCGGGAACGCTCGAACGGACGGGTGGCCTTCGTGTGCGCGTCCAGTGAGGCACGCAAGAGGCGTTCGCATTCGCGTCCGTCGTTGGAGAGCAACCCTTTGCAGTGCAAGAGCACTGCCGCGCGCCCAGCCAGCCCCGCCGTTTTCCGCCCATTGTTCAAAATAGGCAAGCCAGTCTCGGGCTGCCTCCCGCTCGCCGGCGTGGACCGCCGCTTCGATCCGATCGAGCATGGCCCACAACCTGACGCCGCTATTGGAGGCAGCTCGGGCGTGCCGGAGCGCCTCTTCGGGTCGGCCGAGTCCTAGCTCGAGCACCGTCAGCGCCCAGTGCGCTGACTCGGTGGCGAAGACGAAACGCCGCGCGGAGGAAAGCTCGAGACTCTCCCCCGCCAGGGACCGGCACGCGTCCTCGTCCCCGCGGTGGGCCGCAATCAGAGCGAGCAGGACGAGATGGTAAGCGACGAGGTCGTGCTGGCCGATCTCTCGCGCGAGCCGGAGCCCTTCGCTCAGGTTCGCCGACGCCGAGGCCCAGCGGCCTTCCCACAGCTCGGCGATGCCCACCTGGGGAAGGATCTGCGTCAGGATCACGAGCAGGCCGGCAGTGCGCGCCGCGACCCGCCGCCTCGTAGTGGATGCGGTAAACGTCCCGATCGTCGCCAAGGTAGAACGCGGCCCGCCCGGCGAACAGGAGCGCCACGGGCTCCTCAGTCGTGTAGTCGTCATCAAGTCGCTCCGCGGAGTTCACGGCCAGGCGCAGTGGCGGCGCGGCAGCGGCGAAGTCACCCTCGAAGTGGGCGCCGATCCCGGTCAGAAGGGCAACAAGCATGTGGTCGATCGGGGTATCCACGGCCAGGCCTTGAGCCAGCCGGGCGATCGCAACTGCCGCCTCACCGTCATCTGCCCAGGTCGCGGCGACGCTCGCAAGATTGAGCAGCTGCAGCGCACGCTGGCCATCCAGCGGCCCGACCGCTGACGCGGCACGAAGGAGAAGCTGACAGGCGTCGGCGGGGATGCCGTCCATCATCTCGATCAAACCGAGATAGCGGTCGATGTCGGCGCGTTGGATTGGCTCCGAGGCGAGCGGCCGGGCTTGCGTGAGCAACATCGCCGCTCGTTCGACTCGGCCGGCTAACCACGCGTTCTCCGCCGCCGCGATCACTCGCTGCACCCGCTGGCTCTCGTTCGGCGTCAGCGCGGCAGCTCGCTCGAATGCCAATGAGGCGGCTGCGAAGCCACTCCGCTTCCGCGCCCGCTGTGCAGCCCGGTCAAGTTCCTTCGCGACGACGGGGTCGGGTCCGAAGGTTGCGGCGGCGTGGTGCCACGCCCGGCGATCGGCTTCCGACTCGCCGTTGAGCACGCTCGCCAGCGTCCGGTGGACGATGTGGCGCCGCGAGAGCGGAACGCTGTGGTAAATGGCTGAGCGTACCAGCGGGTGATGGAACTCGAGCTGGTCCCCCCGTATCCGGACGAGCCTCTCGTGCTCGGCGGCATCGAGCGCTTCGGGGGCCGCTCCCAGTTGCGCTGCCGCGCTGAGGACGGTAGCGACCTCGCCACTGTCTTCGGCAGCGGCAACAAGCAGCAGCGTCTGGGTATCCTCGGGCAGCTGATGCACACGCGCCAAGAAGGCACGCTCGATGCGTTCGCCGACCGGTAGCGGCGCCGGCATCGGCTCGGCGCCTGCGAGTTCGGCTTCGCTCAATACCTCGGGGAGCTCGAGCAAGGCAAGGGGATTGCCGCCGGTTGCCGCGACGAGACGCTGACGTGCCTCAGGCGACAATGCGACATTCGCCCGACGGCCGATCAGCGCCGCCGCCTCCTGCGGGTCGAGCCCGCCGAGCGCGAGTTCTGGCAGCCCGCGTGCCTCGAAGCCGTAACCCTCGCGCTCACGGACGGCGAACAGCATGGCGATTCCCTCGGCCTCAAGCCGACGGCCGACGAACACGAGGGCGTCGGACGAAGCAGGGTCGAGCCAGTGGGCGTCATCGATGAGACAGAGAAGTGGCCGGTCCTCGGCCGCCTCGGCAAGCAGGCTCAACACGGCGAGCGAGATCAAGAAGCGGTCGTGGCCTTCTGGCACCCCGAGCCCGAGCGCTCCCCGCAGCGCGCCCCCTTGGGGTTCGGGGAGGCCCTCCAAGTGCCCCAAGATAGGACGGACGATCTGGTGCAACGCGGCGAAGGGGACGTGCGCCTCCGATTCAATCCCGCTGCCGCTCAGGACCTGCATGTCAGGTGCTCGCTCTCGTGCATCCTCGAGGAGGGCGGACTTGCCGATACCCGCCTCGCCGCGAATGACGAGCGCCCCGCTTCGCGACTCGCGAGCGTCCTCGAGGAGCGAGCCGAGCCGAGCCCGCTCGGGGTCCCTGCCGTAGAGCATACCCGCGACGGTAGCCGCCTTCGCCGAGAGTCCAAACCGGCGAAATCACCGGTGCGAATGCCTAGGACGAGGAGCAGTCTTGACACCAATCCCTGTACCCAACGGAAAGGACACCGAGGTGACCACACCCGAGACCACCGCTAACAGATCCCTAGGCAGCCGTGAGCGTGGCAACATCCCCCCTGGGCGCCGCGATCATCGAGCAACCCCGGTGAGCACCGCCGGATCTGGAGTCGATACCCACGAGATGGTTCTGATGCACCGCGTCCTCCGGCGCGAGGTCGGTCAGTTATCCCGACTGTTCCGCTCCGCGGCCAATGACCCGGCGCGATCGAAGATCATCGGCGCGCACGCACGAGAGATGTTGGACTTCCTGCACACGCACCACACCGGCGAGGACTTGCTGCTCTTTCCCCTGCTCCGCGAGCGACGTGCGCTCGACCCGGAGCTGATGGACCGAATGGATGCCCAACACGCTCAGATCAACGACGCCGTCGTGGCCATCAAAGCGGAGCTGCCGACGTGGACGACGAGCGCGGACGCCGCCGCGGGCGAGCGGATGGCGGCCTGCATCGACACGATGATGCCGTCGCTGATCGGTCACTGCGATGAGGAGGAGCAGAAACTGCTTCCGGTCGTCTCGGTCACAGTCTCTCAGAGTGAATGGGACGCTCTCGGCAAGCATGGCATCAGCGCGATACCGGTCACGCGGCGCCTGGTGACCCTCGGATACATCACCGAGGAAACCGATGACGCGGAGCGGCAGAAGTTCATGCAGGTCCTGCCGGCCCCGGTTCGTCTGGCCTACAAGCTGATCGGCCACCGCCAGTTCACTCACGAGACCACCGCTATCCGCGGCTGACCCATCTCGCGACTCGACACCACAGCCCGAGCGTTCGCTCGGGCTGTGGTGTCGATCACCTTCAACGTTGCCGGTGCATCAGGGCCCCCGCAACCGCCTACGCACCCTCAACGTGCCAACCGACAAGGAGATTCAGATGACATTGTCGCATCCGGGCGAGACGTTCCCCAACTTCGCCGTCACCCCAATCGGCGGGGCCGCCCAGACGTCCCCCCTCTATACCCCCCGCGAAGAACCTCGCCCTGCTCCTGCTCGCGATGACACAGTTCGTGATCGTGATCGACGCCTCGATCGTGAACGTCGCGCTGCCGTCAATTGGACGAGCGCTGAACGTCTCGCGCACGGACCTCTCGTGGGTCGTGAACGCCTACGCTCTGACCTTCGGCGGCTTCCTACTTCTGGGCGGCCGGATGGCCGACCTGCTCGGGCGCCGGCGGATGTTCATGGTCGGCCTCGTGTTGTTCACGCTCGCCTCGCTAGCCGGCGGACTGGCGCAATCGGAGCCATGGCTCATCGCCGCCCGCGCCGCGCAGGGCCTCGGAGCCGCGATCGTCTCGCCCGCCGCGCTGTCGATCATCACGACCACTTTCTCCGAGGGTGCCGAGCGCAACCGCGCGCTCGGCATCTGGGGTGCCGTCGCCGGCGCTGGAGGCGCAGCCGGGGTCCTCCTCGGCGGCATCCTTACCAGCGGACTCAGCTGGCGATGGGTCTTGTTCGTCAACGTCCCAATCGGCCTCGCGGCGGCAGCCCTCGCGCCCCGGATGCTGGTCGAAAGCCGCGCCGACGATGGCACCAACACCTTCGACATACCGGGTGCGGTCACCGTCACCGCGGGCCTATCGCTGCTCGTCTACGCGATCGTCAACGCCGTTAACGTGGGGTGGAGATCGTCGGAAACGCTGTTGCTGATCGCCGGCGCGATCGTCCTGCTGATCGCCTTCGTGCTGATCGAGTCCCGCCAGCGCCAGCCGCTCATGCCATTCTCGATTTTCCGCCTGCGGACCCTGCGGGGCGCGGACATCGTCGGCTTGCTGCTCGGCATGTCGCTGTTCTCGATGTTCTTCTTCATCTCCCTGTACCTGCAGGAAGTTCTCCACTATTCGCCGATCAAGACAGGAATCGCGTACTTGCCCCTGGCGGTCGGAATCATCATCTCGGCTGGGCTCGCGTCCCAGGTGGTTACGCGGATCGGGTTCAGGCCGACGCTGATCGCCGGGCTGCTGCTCGTCGCCGGCGGCCTGGTCTGGTTCTCGCGAGTGCCCGCACCGGGAGGCTCATACGTCGCTAACGTCCTCGGCCCGTCGCTGCTGGCGGCCTCGGGGTTCGGGTTCGCCTTCGTGTCCGTGACGATCGCCGCGGTCACGGGGACCAGGCCGCATGAGGCGGGGCTGGCATCGGGTCTGATCAACACCGCGCAGCAAATCGGCGGCGCGCTCGGACTGGCGGTCCTCGCGTCGATCGCCAACAGCCGCACCCAGAGCCTCTTCCACTCTGGAGTCCACAACGCCTCCGTTGCCCTGACCAAGGGGTTCGACCAGGCGTTCTTGGTGGGCGCCGCCTTCGCCATCGCCGGTGCGATCCTGGCCTTCTTGCTTATCTCCTCACGGGACAGCCGCGGGCACTCGTTGGCCGCTCGCAGCGGCGACCCCACTCCTGCCGCTGCCGTCGGCGGCGACCCCATTCCTGCGGCTGCCGTCGGCTGACGCACCGCGCCTCATCCTCCGAGCGGGCTACCAACGCCACAGCCACTCTCGCCGCGGCGGACCCGCACGCTGAGCGATCCCACGGCGTACTCGCCGCGGATCACCGACAACCTTCACTCACACCGCATTGCCCTATCGAAAGGAAACACCATGTCCACTGTCATCACTGGAGCATCGGGTCACTTCGGCCGGCTCGTCGTCGATCAACTCCTCGCCGCCGGAACGCCGCCGGCACAGATCGTGGCCACCGGCCGAGACATTGACAAACTCACCGACCTCGCACAGAACGGGGTCACGGTGCGGCGCGGCGGACTTCGCCGACCTGAGCACCCTCGACGATGCTTTCGTGGGCGCCGACGAGATGGTGCTGGTCCCGACGACGACAGTCGGGGAGCGATTCGACAACGCCCGCAACGCCATCGACGCGGCAGCCCGAGCAGGTGTGTCCCGGATCGTGTACACCAGTATCGTCAACGCCTCGACCGCACAAATGACGCTCGCTCGCGAACATCGCCGCACCGAGAACTACCTGCGTGACAGCGGATCGGCGTTCGTCATCCTGCGCAACGGATGGTACTTGGAAAACTACACCGACCAGCTCCCGATGATGACCCAATACCACGCATTGTTGGGCAGCGCGCACGACGGTCTCGTCAGCGCGGCCAGCCGACGTGACTACGCGGCCGCCGCCGCTGCGGTGTTGACGCACGACGAGCACCTCGGAGCGACCTACGAGCTCGGCGGAACGCCGTTCACCCTGACCGAACTCGCCGCCACGATCAGTGACGTCCTCGGCACCCACATCGCCTACCAGGACATGTCGGTCGCTGACTACACAAGCGCCCTGACCGCCGCGGGGCTGCCCCCAGAGATGGCCGCCGCCGTCGCCGACGCCGATGCCGGACTGGCTCGCGGAGAGTTATTCACCGCGAGCGAAGACCTGGTGAAGCTCATCGGTCGGCCGGCAACCACCGCGCACGAAGCCGTCCAAAACGCTGCCGCCACTGTCAGTCGTCCGTGACACCGATCGAACGGAGAGATGCCCAAAGTGATACTCGTGACAACAGCCGGGAAGGTCGGATCCGAAGCTGCACGTCTTCTCGCAAAGCGCCAAGTGCCCGTGCGTGTGCTGTTGCGGGACCCAGAAAAGGGCAAAGCTATGGCTGATGCACGTGTCGAGATCGCCGTGGGTGACCTCGACCTTCCAGACAGCATCGACCAGGCGATGGTGGGTGTCACTTCGGTCGTGCTAGTGAGCCCTGCCGTTCCAGCCCAAGAACTGAACGTGATCGCAAGCGCGGCCCGGGCCGGCGTCGAGTACGTCGTCAAGACGACGAGCAAGGCATCGGCGGACTCCCCCATCGCCCGACGGCGGCGGGCAGGCCGAAATCGAGGCGGGACTTGCCGTTTCCGGGTTGCCCCATACGCTGCTGCGGTCGAACGCCTACATGCAGAACACGTTGGCTCTGGCACCGGTGATCGCCAAGACGAGCAGCTTCGGTTCCTCGGATGGCAAGGGCCTCGTCGGCATGGTCGACGCCCGCGACATCGCCGCGGTGGCGGCAGGGATCGCCGCTTCTCCGGTCACGCCAGCAGGAAATATCTACTGGCTCAGCGGGCCAGAGCTGATCTCTAACTACGACGTGGCCGACGTGCTCTCGAGGCTGCTCGGTCGCGCTGCGATCCGGGCTGGCCATCGCACCCGGGCCGATCATGGTCCCCTTCATCGCGTTCGTCGTGGCCGGTCGGCTCATCGCCCGCTACGGCCAAGCCCGAACGATGGCGCTAGGCAGCCTGGTCTTCGGCGTCGGTATGTCGTGGTGGGCTCTTGCAATCACGGTCCAACCCAACTACGTCTCGGGGGTACTCGGCGGGATGATCTTGACCGGTGTCGGAGTGGGCCTCACCCTTCCAACCCTGATGGCCGACCTTCGGGTTCGTGACCCGAAGATCGCGCCCGGGGTTCTAGCGGCCGCGAGGTGCGACCGTCCTCTACGAACTCTTCGAGCGGTCGTCACTCGACTGTGGTGGTCGTCACGTGGCCGATAAGGTCACGTAAGGTCACGCCGACGAAAGACGCGAGGTTGGGGGTTCCACTTTGGCCCCTTGACCTGGGCTTCTGGTGGAGGTGATGGGACTCGAACCCACGGCCTCTACATTGCGAAAGTACGTTTCTCAGCCTTTTGACCAGGTCCTTTCCGAGGACTTTCCTGGTGGTGGCGTTTCGATCCCCTCAGGTTCCCTCACGCTCCCTCTCCTTCCCTCTCGATAAAGACACGTAAAGACACGCTCGGAGAGCCCCTCGTGAGGCCCGAGGACGGATCGTTGCCCAGGTCCGATCCGCCGGCGCTCGTAATGCGCAGCAAAGCCGTTTGTTCCTTGTTAACGAGGATCACGTTCCTCAGCGAGCGACAGGACATCTTCGGCCCTGACGGGGCAGTGCTCGTTGCCTGGCAGACGACGGAACACCAACGTTCCACGCCGCGAGCAGCCGGTCGACAACCTGTCGTCCATGCCCACAAGGTCGCCCGCCGGGACGTTTCCTGATCCTGGGTGGACGGCAGTTCTTTTCACATTCGGGTTCGAAGCCCGAAGACAAATGTGGGCGGCGACGAATACGATCCGCACGGGTCGACCTCGGCATCTAAACGACCCGGCCCGATGCCCCCTCGCCCACCTCGCCGAATGGGGCGCCGGTCGGCACGGGGAACGGCGACGGTCATGACTTCGTAGTTCCGATGAGAGGCTCGACCGCTCCTGGGCCGGGCGCGGCGCGGACGTCTCTGGCTTCGAGGCGCTCGCCACACACAGAGCACACCAAGACCGCGTTGGAGATGTGGCCGCAGGCCTTGTGCGTCACCTGGAGAGGTGGCCCATCGGGTGCGGCGTAGCGGTCGCCCCACTGGCGCATGGCGGTGAGGACCCGCCACAGGTCACGGCCCTTGTCGGTGAGCCGATAGTCGTAGCGGGGCGGGTGATCGCTGTAACGCACCTTCTCGAGGACGCCGGTTTCGACAAGGTGATTGAGCCGCTGGTTCAAGATGTTGCGCGAGATCCCCAGGCGCTCTTGGAAGTCGTCGAAGCGGGTCACGCCCAAGAACACGTCTCGCAGGATCAGCATCGACCACCACTCGCCCACGACCTCGAGGCACTGGGCCACTGAGCAGTGCATGTCGGCATAGCTCTTGCGTTCCACAGAATCGAGAAGAGTGGGTTGCATGATAGAACGCAATCCCTAGAGTGAGTACTATGACGGAACTCACTCAACTGCTAGAGCGTCCCGGGCCTTCCCCCACTAAGGGCAAGGCAGCCCCCCGCCAAGTGCTCGTCATCACGTGCGCCGGGGTGGTCTTGGCCAGCCTCGACCTTTTCATCGTGAATGTGGCCCTGCCTCAGATCGCCCGGGACCTGGGGGCCTCGAATCTCGGCGAACTGTCCTGGATCCTCAACGGGTACGCCATCGTCTATGCGTCGCTGCTGGTCTTCTTCGGACGCCTCGCCGACCGTTACCGCCGCGACCGCGCCTTTCTCCTCGGCGTGGCGATCTTCACCGCGGCGTCGGCCGCCTGTGCCGCCTCTACGAGCGTCGGGATGCTCATCGGCTTCCGCCTCGTGCAGGCGGCCGGCGCGGCCCTGCTGACGCCAACCTCCCTCGGGTTGGTCCTCGCCTCCTACCCGCCCGAGCGCCGGCAAGGTGCCGTTCGTGCCTGGACGGCGGTCGGCGGCATGTCCGCCGCCGTGGGCCCAGTCGTCGGCGGCCTGCTGGTCGCAGCGAGTTGGCGGTGGGTCTTCCTGGTCAACGTGCCGGTCGGGGTCGCCGCACTCGTTGGCGGCTGGCGCCGACTGCCGCATGTACCCGGTCACCCCAGCGAGCGGCCCAACGCTATCGGAGCCGTGCTGGCCACCACGGGCGTGGCGGCCCTCACGTTCGGGCTCGTGAAGGGCAGCGACTGGGGCTGGGGCTCACCCGCCATCGCCTGGACACTCGCCGCGTCTGCGGCGCTCATCACGCTCTTCGTGCTCCACTGCCTTCGCAGCCGCACTCCGCTCATCCATCCGTCGCTGTTTCGCTCCCGGAGCTTCACTGCGGCGTCGCTGGTCGCCATCTTCTTCTCCGCATCGTTCGCCGCGATGCTTCTGTCGATCGTTCTGTGGGAGCAGGGAGCCTGGGGATGGTCCGCGCTGCGATCCGGGCTGGCCATTGCACCCGGACCCATCATGGTCCCCTTCATCGCGTTCGTCGTGGCCGGACGGCTCATCGCCCGCTATGGCCCCGCCCGGGTCATGGCGCTGGGCAGCCTGGTCTTCGGCGCCGGAGTGTCGTGGTGGGCGCTTGCGATCATGGTCCAACCCAACTACGTCTCGGGGGTACTCGGCGGGATGATCTTGACCGGTGTCGGAGTGGGCCTCACCCTTCCGACCCTCATGGCCACGGCCGCCTCCTCGCTCCCACCGGAATCATTTGCCACCGGCACTGCGGTCATCAACATGATCCGCCAGACCGGCCTCGCCCTCGGCGTGGCCGTGCTCGTGGCCGTGCTCGGCACCGCAGCCGGTCACGACAGCGCCGCGCTCGACGCGTTTCGCCATGGTTGGTGGGTATCCGCCGCGATCTCCTTCCTCGGCATCGTTCCCGCCCTCACCCTTCTCCCTCGCTCCGCACCAGCCACAGCCACAGCCACAACCACAGTCACAGCCACAGCCACAGCCACAGCCACAGCCACAGCCTGACCCGCTCATCCAAGACAAAAGGAGACGTTATGAATATCGCCCGATCGACCGCCCTCGTCACTGGAGCTAACCGAGGGCTTGGCCACCACCTCGCTCACGAGCTGCTCGCCCGGGGCGCCACCGTGTACGCCGGGGCACGCAACCCCGACACTGTCGACCTGCCAGGCGCCAAGGTTTTAGCTCTCGACATCACCGACCCGGCGTCGGTAGCCAGTGCCGTCGAGATCGCCGGTGACGTCACCCTCCTAATCAACAACGCTGGCTCGTCCACCGGCACAGACCTCCTCAATGGAGACGAAGCGCAGATCCGCTTCGAGATGGATACCCACTTCTTCGGGACACTCTCGGTGATCCGAGCCTTCGCCCCCCAGATCTCGACCAACGGCGGAAGGTCGATCCTCAACATCCTTTCCGTGCTCTCGTGGGTCAGTTTCCCCCGAAGCGGCGCTTACTGCGCCGCCAAGTCAGCAGAATGGTCGATGACCAACGCACTGCGCGTGCAGCTGGCAGAGCAGAACATCCGGGTAGCTGGGCTCCATGTCGGTTACATGGATACAGACATGACGGCTTCGATAACCGCGCCCAAGTCAGACCCGCGGATGTCGCCAAGATCGCCATCGACGGCGTGGAGCGGGATCTCTTCGAAATAGTTGCAGACGATGTCAGCCGCGGAATGCAGGCCGCACTTGCTGGTGGCGTTCCCGCGCTCTATCCGCAGCTCCAAAAAACTCCGCTCTAGTCCGCTCATGACCTCGAGAGGTGATGTGGATCCGGCCTGGCGGGCTGTCTACCGGTGGCGGAATTCCGCCTCAGTGGCGTCGTGCCCACGTTCCGCATGCTCTTCACGTGAGAGTCTGTCCTGTTCGATCACCTTGTCGGGCTCGGTCATCGTTGCGGCCAAGAAGTAAACACATGCCGAGTACAAGTCCCAGGGGGGCTCAGCAGGGTCACGGTCCTCGCCCAGCAGCCTGGGCACATCGCTGAGATCCGTAGACACGGCGGCGTCGTCGACGTTCCAGCGGAGGGTGAATCCCTCGGTCAGCGCGGTGATCGCAACGGCGAAATGATGGACGGTGAACGGCGGTCGGAAGCGGCGACCCTCGAGCGCCACGAGTTCTTCGAACAGAGGGATGAAATCACCCTCGAGCGATCGATACATTTTCTGCAGGAGCTCAGCGACGTCGGACTCGTCGTGCTTGGCCCACAGGCCCATCTGAAGGCGAATGCTGTCGGTCTGGCGAACCCGATCGATGTTCGCGCGGGCGCCTACTCGGGCCGATCCGCGAATCGTGCGTCCGATTCGCTCGGCTTCCTTGTCGATCTCCTCGATCGTGTGGGTGAGCTCCCCTTGGGATCGGAAGCGGCTCGGCTAGAGCACGTATTCGAGCAGGGCGCGGCGACACTCCTCTTGGCTAGGCCAATAGTGGTAGATGGCGGCTGGCGTCACACCGGCATCTTTGGCGACGTCGCGAACCCGGACCTGGCTGAGCACCTCGTCAGCCGGCGCTTTTTTCAAGACAGCGGCCCCTGCCTCGAGCAGCGCGACCTGGGTCTTCTCCCTGGCCTCGGCGTTCTTGTGGGCAGATCGCTTCGCGCACGGATCGCGCACGAAATGGCCCCAGACGCGAGACAGCCGGGGCGTAAACCCCGGCTGACCTGCACGTTTGGGGTGGAGGTGAAGGGACTCGAACCCTCGGCCTCTACATTGCGAATAAATAACGGACACTTTCGGCACCTGGTGTAATAACCATAATTCCAGCTAGTCGCCTACTTTTACTGACCACTATTTACCGCTATTTACCCCTATTTTCCGCCCGTTCGCGCGCGGATCGCGCACGAAATCAGGTGAAAGTCTGGCCTGACGATAGGGACGACTGTTCGAAGCGGGGCAGCCCGAATCGCATATACAGCAATCAAGCCCTCCGGACGAGAGACCGCGCCTCTGCAGAACCGACCACAAGGTCGTGAAGATCGCCGCCCACCTCGAGTCGGCTCGACTGTTCGACCCCGCCGATCCTCATCGGCTCAAAGCCCGCTGCTCGGATCAAGTGATCGACTTCGTCGCTCCCATGCTCGTCGGCGGAGACGTAGAAGAGAACCGCGGGCTCGGGCGACCGGTGGCTCGAGGACTCGAAGAGATCGGCCGACATGGTGCCAAACGCAATAGCAAAGCGTGTCCCAATCGGCAACCATTTGGCAACAGCTTGGCCCGATGACTGCCCTTCCGGTAGGAGTCGCACCACCTCGCCTTGTGCGTCGAGTCCGACCGGATTGCTCGGAATGACGAGAGACGAATCTCCTAGCGCGTCGGCGATCTCGTCGATGACGTCTTTCAACACGGAAAACCGCAGGGCAAGGACGACGGCATCGGCTCCTTCCAAAGCGCTCCGGTTGTCGAGGGCGACGACCGTCGCTCCGCCGATTGCCGCGGCCAGCTTGCGCGCCGACTCCTTGTCAGCGCTGGAGAGCCGGAGGGTCTCGCCGCCGGCAGAAAGCTGACGGGCGATGGCCGATCCGATGCCTCCGGTGCCGATGATCGCCGTGGTCACGATGGAGACCTCCGCCCCGTCAGGAAGCTCATTCCGACTTACTCGATGGCCATTGATCGGGGAACCAATCTCCCTCGGGGTCCGTCGTTTGTCCCACTTCGATCAGATGACCATCGGGATCGCGGATAAAACAACGGATTTCGTATTGGTGCTGCTTCGGTGGCGTCAGGAATTCCGCACCGCGCGCGCTCCATTCGGTGTACACGGCGCCCATGTCCGTCACTCGTATATTGAGGAAACTGCTGACCCGGTTGGGATCGGCGGGCGTCTCCAGGGTGACCTCCGGCTTGTCGTCGGTCGGGCCTCCGCCGCCGTTGATGATGATCCAACTGTTCGACAGTTGGACATAGGTGAGCCCTCCGGGTCCGGAGAACGCATGCTTGCCCCCGAGCACATCGGTGTAGAAGCGACGAGAGCGCTCGACATCGTCCGACACGATGAAGTGGGCCAGGACGATCCCCTGTGGAGGCGCTGGGAGCTCATCGGCGGGCGTACCCGACGGCCAGTGATCGGGCACCCAGTCCCCCTGGGGGTCGGTGGTCTGCCCCACTTCGATCAGGTGACCATCGGGATCACGGATGTAGCAACGGATCTCGTACTGGTGCTGCTTCGGAGGGGTCAGGAACGGAGCACCCCGCGCGCGCCATTCGGAGTACACCGCCTCGATGTCCTTGACCCGGATGTTGACGAAGCTGCTCACCCGATTTGGGTCGCCGGGCGTCTCCAGGCTTACCTCCGGCTTGTCATCGGTCGGGCCTCCGCCGGCATTGATGACGATCCAACTATTGGACAGTGCGACGTTGGTCGGCCCTCCGGGGCGGGAGAAGGCGACCCGGCCCCCGAGGACTTCGGTATAGAAGCGCCGAGAGCGGTCGACGTCGTCCGACACGATGAAGTGTGTGAGCAGGATTTCCTCTTGGGACGGTGGGACCTCAGCCATCGGCTACCTCCGATGATCTTCCACGGTCATAACCGTGCCATCTGCGCCTGCATGGGCTGCAAGGGCGGCGGCATTTTGGCAATGTCCATCCGAAGGGTTTTGAAAGCCGAATCGAAGATGGTCGAGAAACTCGGGAACGGCTGGATGACGTCGATCAACACCTCCAACGGAACGCGAGCGCGTATGGCGAGCGTCGCCTGCTGGAGCCACTCGCCGGCCTCGGGTCCAAGGGCGTAGGCGCCGGTCAACCGGGCGCCGTCGCTAAGCAGGGTCAAGAATCCGTTCGACTCGGCGTACTGGTGGCTGTACGTCGCGGTCTTGGACACGCTGGTCAGGAGCGTTGTGCTGCTGTAGGGCGCCTCGGCGGCACCGACTGCGGCCGCCTGCGGATCGGTGTACGTGACGCGCGGCACGGCTTCGTAGTTCGTCGGGTGCTTCTCTCCGGCAATGTTCGCCGCCACAACGTCTCCCTCGTACTCGCCGACATGTGTCAGGGGCCAGATCCCGTTGACATCCCCGATGGCCCAAATGTTGTCGCTGGCACGCAGATACTCGTCCACCACAACGCCGTGTGGGTTTGCCTCGATACCGACCGTCTCGAGCCCGATCCCTTCGACACGGGGGCGGCGGCCGGTCGCCACGAGCAGTCGCTCTCCTTGTACCGAGGTCCCGTCGGAAAGCCTCAAGACGTAGTCGCCGCCGTCGCGCGAGGCCTCCGCGGCTTGGACTCCGAGGTGCAACTCGATTCCGTCCCGCCGCAGTGCCTCGGTCAGAGCCACTCCGAGGGGGGCCGGCTCTCGTGGGATCAGCCGATCGGCGCCCTCGACAACCACGGCTTGACCACCGAGCCGCCGTACCACCTGTGCGATCTCGACACCGGCCGCGCCACCGCCGAGCACGATAAGGCGGCTGGGAACCGACTTCATGGCCGTCGCTTCGCGGGTACCCCACACGCCGACCAGGCCATCGAGCCCTGGAATGGGTGGCACGAAAGCATCCGCGCCCGTCGCTACGACGACATGCTCCGCCGTGTGGCGAGTGCCGTCCACGTCGACCACGCCGGGCCCGGCGAGCCGGCCCACACCCCGGACCAGCGTGATACCACGATCCGCCAGCCATCTCTCCTGCCCCGCATCCGAATAGCTGGAAACCATATAGTCCCGCCAGTCCAGCGCCGCCTGCACGTTCACCTCGGCGATGGCGCCGACGTCGCGGGCGCCCTGGACCGCCTCCCCCGGACGCAAGAGGGACTTGGACGGGATGCACGCCCAATAGGAGCACTCGCCGCCCACCAGCTCCCGCTCGACGACGGCGACCCGAAGCCCACGCGCCGCGATGGCCCCGGCGCAGTGCTCGCCGGGCGCACCGCCACCCAACACGATCACGTTGAAATCGCTCATGCAGGAAGCTCCTGGCCGCTCTGTTCACGCACCATGTACTCGGCGTACCAGGCGGCCCAGTCCGAGTCGGGCCGGCCAATGCGCTTCTCGTGCTCACCGTGGGCCGACTCGGCCCGGTGCAATGCCACAGCCAGGTCGCCGGCGGAATCGAACGAGGTGGTGGTCGGATCGATACGGCCCGGGAGGCGATCGGTCACCTCTTGGAGTAGCCAGCTGTTGCCGTCGGGGTCCTCGAACGTGGCAAAGGAGTTGTAGCTCGTGTGATCCGGATCCGGCCCGTTGACCCGACCACCCGTCCCCTCAGGGTCGAGTTGCGCTCCGGGCGCTCCGGAATGGAACACCCCACTGACTGGTGCTCCGCGGCTGGCCAGTTCGACGCGCTCGGCTTCGATGTCAGACACGATCAAGTATAGGCCATAGGCAGATCCGGGTGGCGCCCCCGTGATGTGGGTGCCGAACTGCACAGAACACTGCGATCCCGGTGGTGTGAATTGCACGACCCGGAAGCCGTTCTCGAAGGAGAAGTCGGCGTCGAGCCTCCAGCCGAGGCCGGCGTAGAAGGCCTTGGAGCGATCGGCGTCGGCCACGGGGATGACGACCGCCTCCAGCTTGAGATCGGCTGGTTGGCTCCTCGGCGATCCGCCGGGTGCGCTCTGTCCATCGACGGTGCTCATCCGGCTCTCCTCTGTCCGGTCCCGAGAGGATTATCGCACCCAGGCGAGCGCCTTGCACCTGAAACATCCCTCGCACTCGGGTTCGACATCGTTCCTGCCTCCGGGGGCCGAATGGTGATGCACAGGTGCACACCTCAACCTTTCCACCCGCTCGAGCAGCTCGAGTTCCTATGGTCGAGAACCTGAGGTGGGGACGGGTGTCCCGACCCCCCCAGGGTCAGCGTTTGATGCCGATGCTCTTGCCTTCGGTGTACCGGATCGGCTCATCCAAGGTGTCGACCAGGAATTGATCCCGATCTCCTCGTTCCCACGCCTCCCTCAACCCCGGCGCCGCCAAGTCGAAATCAGGCCGAATTTTCATGAAGACGCCCCTCAGATCTACGTGGAGCTCTGCCATCGTGGGGCGGCCCCAGTACCAGTATCCGTTGTAGATCTTGAAGATCTTGAGTCCTGGCTCGAGGACGAACGTGTGGGGGATCATCGGATCGTGCGGCTCATCGGTGAACTCTCTGATGTCCAGATCCTTCTGGACGACCCGATCGGGGTCTGACAGGAACGGCCACGTTGCGCCCAGCGCGTCCCGGAACTCATTGATGTTCAGCTGATTGTCGGTCGAGATGAGAGCCAACCGCGTGTACGCATTCCTGAACTCGGGATATACGTCAACCAATTGCCCTTCGAATTGATGCTCTTTGGGATCGAAGCCGCCACGGGATAGATGGAGCACCATTGGGTTGCCCCCCTGCAGCTCCGACAGGGAGCGCCGCCGGCCGGATTGATCGGCGAGTTCGTAGTCGGGAAACGTCTCGCCTTCACGGATGTCGCTGCGCATGCGTCCTCCAAACTCGAAAGGGTCTGGCCCCAAAGATCCCACAGGAGTCCAGCAGATGTTCAAGTCGGCTGCGCATGTCGCTCGCTCTCAGAAATTGCCCAGGCCGCGTTGACGAGCCCGATATGACTGAACGCCTGTGGGAAGTTGCCAAGAAGCTCTCCGCTGACTGGATCGACCTCTTCGGCCAGCAGCCCGACCTCATTGACGAAGGCGGCGGCACGCTCGAACGCGGCCCGGGCCCGAACCGGCTGGCCCGCCTGGGCCAGCGCCTGGGCCAGCCAGAAGGTGCACAAAAGGAAGGTGCCCTCCTCACCCTCGAGGCCGTCGTGGGACCGATAGCGATAGACCAATCCCCGCTCGTCGGTGAGCCGCTCCTCTGTCGCGTCGATCGTGGCCAGCACCCTCGGATCGTTCGCCGGGAGAAATCCCACTAAGGACACCATCAGGTTGGAGGCGTCAAGCTCGTCCGAGCCAAAGAACTGGGTGAAAGCCTCGGCCCGGTCACTCCAGCCCTTTGTCACGATCGCCTCACGGATCTGGTCCCGCGTCTGCGTCCATGGCCCGATTCGAGAGGAGGCGTTGAGACGGTCGGCCAGGATCACCGCTCGATCGAGGGCCACCCAGCACATCAGCTTGGAATACAAGAAATCATGCGGCTCCCCCCTGATCTCCCAGATTCCTTGGTCCTTCTCCTTCCACCGGTGGGCGGCGGTGTCGGCCAGCTGCACTACGAACTTTCGCGTAGCTGGTGCCAGGTCGGTGGGCGTATCCCACATTCCCGAGTCGGACAGTGGCCCCACCCGGTGGGTACCGTCGAACAGGTGGTCAGACATGCGGTATACCGCGTTGAGCAACTCGCCGTAGACGTCCAGCTGGCGTTGTTTCCAGGCGGCGTTGCCCACCCGGACCGGCGCCGAGTGCCGCCAGCCCTCCAGCTGCGGCAGTTCCCGCTCGGTTAGGTCCCGTTCACCGCCGATACCGAACATGATCGGCAAGTCACCGCCCCGGTCGAGCGAGCCGGCCGCCGACGAGGAGACGTAATCGAAGAACTGGTTGGCTTCGTCGGGACAAGCCGCCACCCAAAGGGCTTGGATCGTGAAGGAGGCGTCCCGGACCCAGGCATAGCGGTAGTCCCAGTTCCGGGAGCCGCCCACCACCTCGGGCAACGACGTGGTCGCCGCCGCGCAGATGGCGCCGGTGGGTGCAAAGGAGAGTGACTGGAGCACCCGGCCGCTGTGGTGCACCATGTCTTGCCACGGACCCACGTAGGCCTGGTGGAGCTCAGACCACGACTCCCACCCCGCCACGGTATCTTCGAGCCGGGCGCGTATTTCCGACGGGCTCCAGACCCTGGCCGAACTGCCCTCAGTCTGGTTCCCGTGATGCAGGGCGAAGCCCATGCTTTCGCCTTGGGCAAGCTGGAACCGGCCTGAGGCCGCGGCGCGGTCCTGGTCGAGCGTCAGGGACACGGACGTCGACAGCACCAGCCCGTCAGCGCTCCCTGAGTCCGTCATTCCACCGTCGACCGCGTCGAGCGATGGATGTTTCAACCCGTAATCGGGGCGCGGGACGTACTCCAGGGACACGTCGACCTGTCCCTCCGTACACGTGGCGCGCCGCAGGAGAAGGTGAGGTGCTCCTTTGCCGAGCTCGTGTCCCCGGTTGCCAGAACCCATGGCGAGTGCGTCGGTGATCGTGACCGAACCGGTCGGTGTGCGCTGCGTAGTCTCCAACACCATGGTGCGGTGCAGGTAGCGCCTGCTCACTTCCGTCGCGTTGGTGGCCCCGAAGAACCAGTGCCCGGCTTTCTCATCGAGGAGGCGACCGAAGGTCGAGGGGCTGTCGAACCGTGGGAAGCAGAGCCAGTCGATCGACCCGCCCCGACTGACCAGTGCAGCGCTGTGCCGATCCGACAGGAGCGCATAGTCAGCTATGGGGGTCGTGGTCACGTGAATTCCTTCGCTCGCGGATGCGCAAGATCCGATCTGGCCGCGCCGACGAGCATCAGATCAGATCTGCCCAACTGCGACTGAGATCGGCTAACTGGACAGCGATGAGTCCGCCTTTGGGTCGTCATTGTGGTTGCATAACGTCGCTGCAATCTCCCAGTCGATGTACAACGGTCAAACGGGCGCTTCGATGTCGTCGTAGATTCGGGCGGCAGCCAGCAGACCGTCCGAACTTCGCTCATAGACGGCAATTCCAGCTTGGGGTGTCAGGTCATGACTGCCCCATCGAACACAGTTGAATTCCAGGGCGCAACGCTCACCGTCGTCGGTCACGGTGCAGTGCTCGAGTTTGATCCCACCACCTGCCTTGAAGCACTCGGCAAAATACGAACGGAGCTCACGGGTGCCATGGTGTAAAAAGTGCGGACCGATTGACTCGCGGAAGTACCCGTCTGGGGCGAACGCGCTCACGATGGAGTCGAGATCTCCGGCGCTTAGCGCGGCTGAGATATCGGCCGACAACGTCACTCAGCGGGGTGTTTGCCGACCCGAGCAGGGGGCGCCTGATGTGACGCTGCCCGTCGACCGGCCATTGGCTGCAATAGGTGCGGAACATCACCGACAGTTCGTCGGGAGACTCTGCAACGACGGCTATCGGCCAATCCACCGGCTGACCGTCGTAGTCGTCCAGGTGCGCCAGCAGCTCGACTACGGCCCGCCCACCAATGCAGGTGGAGGCCACGGTTTCGATGCGGACGTGGCGCTCAGCCCACAACAATTGATTGTTACGAACAAACCGTCGAAGCTGTCGATGTCCGCGCACCTCCCCATCCCGGGGATCGTAAATCGCCACTTGGCCGGGCCATATTTCTTCTAGTTCGTGAGTGCGCCCGCTCTCGAGGGCGTTGAAGTACCGCTGGACGGGATCAGCAAGGCCGACGGACCGTGTTTGGCGACGGGCGAGTTCAACGGCGCCTACGAAATCTGGAAACCATGGCATTTTGCCCCCCACGAACTCTTCTCTTCGGGCAGCGCGATAAGCCGGTCAATGCGCCGAGTCCACCCTTCGTCTTCCGCGGTCCCCTCGGCAAGCTTGTTTGTGCCTATGAGCCACCGCCAATTGACTCTCACGTCTCAAGGGATTTGTCAAGGGAACTTCGCGCCGGATAACTCTTGCGATTTTGTCAGGTCACGCAAGGAGTCCTACTGCGCTTCGTTCGCCGCGAACCTGCAAGACCGCGGCGACGCCGGCGGTGTCGCACGCTCCTAAACTCAATCCGGATTCTGGACAAGGCGTCCCGTGAAGTCCGTCCAAGGCCGACCGAGAGTCGCCAACGTAGGCGGTTGGGTCTTCAGGTCAATATTGCCCCTCAACGGCCACGGTAACGATCCTGATCCAACTAGCAATCGCGAAATGGCGCTCTCTCCAGAACCCCAGCGATTGCTCAATGCGAAACAGTTCTTTCTAAGCGACTCGCCGACGCACCTCGACAACGAGGTGCCACTGCTCTCGCCGAACGTTGTCTTTACTGTGCCGGGGCACGACAAGCTCGCCGGGGTGTTCCACGGACCCGACGAGGTTATACGTCACTTCGCCACGTTGACCGATTACTCGAAGGGCACATTTGAGGTCCTGAAGTGGATCGATTGGATGGTGGGCGAAACCCACATAGCTGCCGTCCAGTACGCCCAGGCTCAGAATGCCGGCACGATCTATCGCGGGCATCACCTGTACCTTCTCGAGTCCGACTCCGGCGATCGCCTGTCCGACATCAAGGTCTTCTTCGAGGATCAAGGGGCGGCTGAGCGATTCTTCACCTAAACCGCTCGATCTAACCACTCAGGAATCTCGGGCGTGAACGGCTGGTGGCCCCAGACGGTCGCCCAATCGCCGCCCTACCGAGTCATCGACCCCAGCGGCAGGCTCACAAACGCGAGACGAGCTCAGCCACGATCTCCGCCGCGGGTCGTGACTGCCTGGCAAGGGCGACGCTCTGTCCGGCCCACATGGAGAGCGCTTCAATGTCACCGGTGGTGCCAACCATCGGCGGCGCAGGCTCGTAGCGGACGATTGCTTCGTCCGAAGCGAAGTGAGCGATGACATCGCCCACTCCAGGCCGACTCTCCAGAGGCGGCCGGCCCGCGGCATCCCACATCTCGGCTGTCGAGTTGCGGAGCGCTCGATGGGGCGAGTCCGGCCAGTCGACGTCGTAGAGGTCGGGGTACCACTCCGCGTCGGTCTCGGCCGCGTTGATCAGGCGAATGCGGTACTCCTGGTGGATGGGCATCTCCTGGGCAAGCAGAAACTGAGTACCAACCCACGCCGCCTGAGCGCCCAGGGCGAGAACGGCGGCCACGCCGCGAGCGTCCCCGATCCCACCGGCCGCGATCACTGGCACCGGCGCCACCGCGTCCACGACGGCGGGCACCAAGGGGAGCGTCGCAATCTGACCCCCCACGTGCCCCCCCGCCTCCCAACCCTGCGCCACGACGACATCAACGCCTCTGGCGACCGCCCGCCGCGCCTCTTCGGCGCTTCCGACCGTACACAGAACGAGTCCGCCCGCATCGTGGACTCGCTCGACGTAGCCAGCAGGATCTCCCAGAAACAGTGACACGATCCGCAAACCGGCCTCGAGGGCTTCATCGAGGCGACGGTGCTGATCGGAGGTGAGAACCAGGTTGCCGCAGAAGGGGCGATCGGTGAGCGCCGCCGTCTCGCGAACTACGTCTCCTGGCGGATCGGACCACGTCAGCGTCACCATGCCGAGCCCACCGGCGTTCGACACCGCTGCCGCCAGTTCGGGCACTGCCACCATCGCTGCCAAGACAATCGGTTGTTCAATCCCGAGCAGTTCGCAGACCGGCGTTCGCACTACTGCCACCTACCCCTTCGATCGAGGCCGTCATCCACCCAACACGGACACGTCCATATTCTTCTAGGACTCATACGAGGTAGGCATCGACTCGGCGGCCCGTTTGTTCCAACCGTGAAAGCTCGAGTAGTCGCCTGCATCCCAGGCCTCGCGCAATCCCGGCTTGCTCAGGTCCCAGTCGGGTCGGACCTCGCTCGACGCAGCAGACAAGTCGGACCACAGGTCGTAGAACGACGGGCGACCCCAGAACCAGTAGCCGTTGTAAATACTGTGAATGATGAGTCCAGGCTTAAGCACCAGGGTGTGGGGGATCATCGGGTCATGATCGGGGTCGGTGTACTCCTGGATGTCGAGGTCCTGCTGAACGGTCCGCTCAGGGTCGGAGAGGAAGGTCCATTGGGCACCGACTGCGCCCCGGAACTCCTGCAGGGTGTGGTGGTCATCGGTGGCGATGGTGACGACCTGGGTATAGGCGACGGCGATTTTCGGATAGTTCGCGGCGAGCTCCAGGTGCTGCTGGTGTTCCTTCGGACAGTAATTGCCTCGCGCCAAGGTGACGATCATCGGATCTTCACCTTGAAGCTCACTGAGTGTGCGAACGATGTTGGTGTGATCCGGCAACGAGTAGTCCGGGAACACGCCGCCTGGTCTGATGTCGGATCGCATGGGGCGACTGCCTTTCACTCGACGATACCTATGCCGCGGCCCCGCCACCGGCGTGGCCACTCTTCCAAGACTGCGCCACCGCACACGAGATGTCCATAGGCGATCAGAAGACCACCGCCGGGCGATGCGATTCGCCCGGCCTGAGACGAGAACGGCTGCCCCAGAATGGCCGCTGAGTTAGTGCGAGAGATCCCGTCGCCGCGCCCGCTCTCTCAAGGCGCACTCCTGTAGGGCGGCGTTGGCTGTCCACGGGCTTGGTCAGCCCCCGGCTGCCCGGCCCCCATCAATACGGAGTGTTGCACCGGTGACGAACGTGGCGCGCTCGAGGTAGAGAACCCCGTCGACTACGTCGCTGACCTCGCCTACGCGTCCGAGGGGATGTCGTTTAGCCAGTTCACGGTAGGAAGCCGGGCTGTGAGAGGGCGTCTCAATGATGCCGAGCGCCACCGCATTGACGCGGACGCCCCGGCCGGCGTACTCGGTGGCCAGAGAGCGTGTCACCGCCTCCAGCCCGCCCTTGGTCAGGGAGGTAAGGGCGGACGGTTCCCTTACGTCCGCGTGCTCCACCAGACTGGTGCTGACATTGACGACGTGGCCTCCACCCTGGGCGACCATCTGAGCAATGGCCCGCTGGGTCATGTGGAAGAACCCGGTGAGGTTGACCGAGGTGATCGCCACGTAATCGTCGAGCGTATAGTCAGTGAACGGCTTCCCGATGTAGATGCCTGCATTGTTGATCAGCACGTCGATGCGGCCGAACCGATCGAGCGCCTGCCGGACCACGAGTTCGGCGGTCTCGGCTTGCACGATGTCTCCCGGTACCATCAGGACCTCCGGTGTTGCGGACGGCTCGACGGACAGCGCCGTACCCACTACGGCGTAACCCGCCGCGGTGAAAGCGGCAGCGATGCCGGCACCGATCCCTCGCGACGCCCCGGTGACGATCGCCACCTTCTTCTCTGCTCGTGACGCACCATGCTCCAACTCTGACGTCGGCGTTGCAGTTACTGAAGATGTCATCGAGGCTCTCCTGCACTCGTTGGGACCTGGCCGGGTCGGCGGCCTCAGAGGTATAGGAGCCCAGAGGGGCCGAGTCGCTGGCTTGATCCTACCGTCGAGGTTGCGAGCGGTAGCGGTTCGTCGTCGCCACAATGAGCGCTTGCGGTCACCCAGCGGCGGAGACCCGATGCGGTGAGCTTGCATGTACCGCTACCAGGATCGAGAACGCCGGCACGAACGAGGTCAAGTAATTCGATCCGGCAGCGCCCACTGAATCGAACCACTTCGGCCAGTGGCAAAGCCGTTTGCTCGATCTGTCTCTTCGACGAATCACCGTACCTCTCCACCGATGTTCAGCGACGATCGCTGCGTTGCTCGGGCGACGAACCCTGCGTTGCTGCTGTCAGTCTCGGGATCCACGGCGAGATCTCCGAACGAACCGTGCTCGTAGCCCGATTGAGAACCAGCGCCGTAACCGCCAGCTTGAACGATCGCTTGTGCAATGAACGGACGTTGAGCGTGCTTGACACGTAGGCGCCTCCCGGCCCCAGGTCAACCTTGCGGATCCGAACCCGACGTACTCGTTGCGGCTTTGGTGAACGAACCGTTGATCAGACGATTGTAATTTGCACCTGAAGTCGCCAGGGGACGGTCGGGCCGCGTGCGTGATGGTGGTCTCGTCCTGCTACGACTGTCGCATCAGGCAACGTTTGCCTCGTTCCGGCTCATTCACCACAGCCCAGTATCCCCGAGTACCGGATATCCAAAGCCCCGTCCGTACCCACAGGTCATCCCGCCGGGCGACGTGATCGACGAGTCGGTAAACTTAAAGGTTCCCGCATACCGGAAGAGGCTGTGATGCAGGCCATCACCGTTCGAGACCGCGACGCCGGCGTCAGCGGACTCTCAGTTATGGACATTCCCTATCCTCACGCCGCCCAGAACGATGTCATCGTGCGGGTGCATGCCGGGGCGTTTACCCCCGGCGAACTGGAATGGCCGACGACGTGGACCGACCGCGCCGGGCGGGACCGGACGCCGAGCGTGCCTGGCCACGAGCTGTCGGGAGTCGTCGCGGAGTTGGGGCACGGAACCACCGGCCTCTCCGTCGGCCAGCGGGTATTCGGGCTGATCGATTGGTCCCGCGACGGCTCGCTAGCCGAGTACGCCGCGGTGGAGGCCCGCAACCTCGCTCCGCTCCCGGCAGACGTCGACCACATCGTGGCCGCAGCACTGCCGATCTCCGGACTGACCGCATGGCAGGGGCTGATCGACCACGCTCCCCTCTACAGGGCAGACCGTCCTGATCCACGGCGCCGCTGGCGGTGTCGGTTCGATCGCTGTGCAGCTTGCCCGCGAGCTGGGAGCCGTCGTGATTGGCACGGGCCGAGCTGCGGACCGCGACACCGCCGTCGGTCTGGGAGTGCACGCCTTCTTGGATCTCGGGACCGACAAGCTGGAAGACGCCGGCGAGGTTGACGTGGTCTTCGACGTGATCGGCGGTGAGATTCTCGACCGCTCCGCTGCACTGGTACGCGGCGGTGGCACGCTCGTCACCATCGCCAGGGTGCCCACGGTCCAGCCCAAGGACGGGCGTGCCATCTTCTTCGTCGTCGAACCCGACCGATCCCGGCTCGTGGACCTCGCCCAGCGCCTCAGGGACGGACGGCTCAAGCCGATCGTGGGGGCGGTACGGCCGCTCACCGAAGCGCCCGCTGCGTTCGCCCCCGACCGGCGCACCCCCGGCAAGACGATCATTCAGATCACCGAAGGCGGATAGCCAGATTCGGGCCGGACAGGCCCGCTGATCTCTCGGCCTAACGCCCCAGGCGGTATCACCCGCTATCGGGCGGGTCCGAATGCTGAGCAAACATTGCAGGTCACGGCACTACCTACCCTGAACCGGTGACTTGGAGCACTAGTCAGGCTTTGCGGCCCCAAGCGGTGATCATCGGCGCCAGCATGAGATCCAGGTCGCCGCGGGCGAGGTTCTCGAGGTGTGTCTCGATCTCCTCTGGCGTCGCCAATCCTGCGGCCAACAGCTGATCGCGGACGTGTCGGACCGTGGTCGCCTCCAAGATCAAGCACGCCTGTGATGCGATCGGGAAGTAGGCCTCCGCTCTCACGTCACGGAGGTCTGACTCACGCAGCAGCAGGGGCAGCGTGCGACCGTACGCGAGGTCCGCGCCGCGCTCGACCACCAGTGTGCGCATCCGGGTGCGCAGGCGGTTGGCCAGCTCCTCGGCAGGGCCGCGCTCGTCCGGGCAGGCGAGGGGCTGCAGCGCGGGGTCCGCATCTTCGAGCACCAGCCATCCGCCCGGCCGCAGCGCATCGATCATGACTTGCAGCGCGGCTGCGCGGTCCTCAAGGTGGACCAGCACCAGCCGGGCGTGGACCAGGTCGAACGTTTCGGACGGCGGCGGGTCGCTGATCACATTGTGGCGGCGCACCTCGAGGACAGCCGCAGGCGTATCGGTGGCCGCCGTGGAGCTCCCCTTCCCGACCAAATCCGACCTGCTAAAGGCTGCGATCGATGTCGCCATTGCCGGCGACGACGAGCCAGTTCCCATGCTGGAACGCCCGTGGGCGGTAGCGGCCCGAGCAGCGCCCGACGCCGTGACCTTCGTCGAAGCGGTCGCCACGATCCTGGTGCCAGCCGCTATACGTTCCGACGCTCTGGTTCTCGCCGCCCTCGAATGGGCCCGCGGTGATGACCGCCTGGTCCCCCTCGCCGAACAGTTACGCGGCCAGCGAGCGGCGACGGCCGGTTGGATCGTCGACGCACTCACCGAAAAGACACCACTGCGGGCCGGCCTCGAACGCAGGCAGGCTATCGACATAGTGTGGCTACTCATGGACCCGGCCGTCTTCGATCGCCTCACCACCGCACGCCAATGGCCACCCGACCGCTTCGGCCGCTTCTTCGCCGACAGCCTGCTTCGCCTCCTGACCGACATCGTGGGTCTAAGTCGCTGAACCTATGACACAAGACCCGACCCATCAGCATTTGGGCGACCGGAACCAAAGTTTCGTGTAGGTACCGGGACTTCACACAAGTCAAGTCATTTCGTTCGCGCACGGATCGCGCACGAAATGGCCCCAGACGCGAGACAGCCGGGGCGTAAACCCCGGCTGACCTGCACGTTTGGGGTGGAGGTGAAGGGACTCGAACCCTCGGCCTCTACATTGCGAAAGTGTACCTCTCAGTGTTTTGACCAGGCACTTCTTGAGGGTTCTCCTGGTACCGGCGTTTCGATCCCCTCAGATTCCCGCACGATCCCTCCCTTTCCCGCATGGTAAAGACACGTAAAGACACGCTCGGACGAACACTTCCTGGGGCCTGTCGACGGATCGGTACGGACGTCCAATCGGCAAACGCTCAGCGGTCGGAGCCAATGGAGTCCCTGAAGCAGGTTCGTATTGACGACGATCACGCGAAGCGGCAGGCAGCCGAGGTTGTGCCATGGCGGCGATGCCATAGCCGCCGCCTGCTCATTATCGTGCACCAACGTTACGCAATCCGCCAACAATCAGAATGGAAAAAGTCGACTTGATCATCGAAACCAGGGTGCGCCGATCATCGGGCGGGCAAAGATCGGGGAAGCCCGAACGCTGGGAGGACGGTGTTCTCGAAGCGGGTCATTGCGCTGATCCGGTCGCCGGAGAGAGTGAGGACATACAGACCGACCCCATGACGGACGTCGATAGGAGCGCGCAAGTAAACCCCGAAGGCCGGTTGACCATTCGCCCGCGTTGGCACAAGGTCATAGGTTCGGCCCGCGTCGAAGAGGTTGGCACAGAAGCGGGCAACAACGTCTCGGCCCTCGTACTCGAAAGGCATCGGTGGCATCGAGATGAACACGTCGTCGGTCAGGAGTCCCACCAGCATGTCGAGATCGGCGGATTCCCACGCATGCGTGAACTCTGCCACGATCGCATCCTCGGCTGGTGAGTTTTGCGCGGGAGGCGATTCGTGCTCGATATCTGACGAGGGACGATCCTGAAGGGTGGCGCGCGCACGTTTCAGCGCGCTGTTGACCGAGTCGAGAGTCGAGTCGAGCATGTCCGCAACCTCGTCCGCGTGGTATCCGAGGACGTCACGCAAGACGAGGACCGCGACCTGTCGAGGCGGCAGGGCCTGCAGGGCAGTCACGAATGCCAGAGAGATGGACTCGGTCCGTTCATAGCGGGCCTCGGGTCCAAGCGGCATGTCGATCGCACCCGCGAGGAGGAGATCCGGATACGGCTCGAGCCATACGACTTCGCCGAGGCGGGTCGGCTCAGGCGGTTCAACTCCGGGCACGTCCCACTCCTTGGACGGTCGTCGGCTGGCCGAGCGACGGGCGTCGAGACAACGATGGGTGGCGATCCGGTACATCCAGGTGCGAAGCGAGGAGCGTCCCTCGAAGGCTGCGAAACCTTGCCACGCGGCCAGCAGCGTCTCTTGGAGGGCATCCTCCGCATCCTGGTAGGACCCAAGCATCCGGTAGCAGTGCACCTGGAGCTCTCGGCGGTACGGCTCGGTCAGCTCTCGAAACGCGGCCCCGTCGCCAGCCCTGGCCCTTGACATCAAGTCGCCTGGCACCTCGCTCACCGTAGCGGCTCCTTCCGGGGGGTCGTCGCACTTCCATCCCCATATAGACGCCGAGCGAGGGGCGAATTGGGCGGTCGGAGAGCGCCCAATTGTCCGACATCGCGGCGCCTATTTGATTGACGGTGACTGCACCGACGAAGGGAGAATTGCCATGGGAAAGATCGTCATCAGCGAGAACATCTCGCTCGACGGAGTCGTACAGGATCCAGCGGGAGCCGAGGGCTTCAGCCGAGGTGGCTGGGTCGGTCGTGTCGGTGACCAGGGCCGTGAAGGGGCGGCCAAAGTCCTGCTCGACGAGCACCTGGGCGCCGAGGCCCTGCTACAAGGTCGTCGAACGTACGAGTTCTTGGCGGCGCGGTGGCCATTCCGGAATGGTGAGTTGGCGTTCCGGATGAACAGCATGCCCAAGTATGTCGTGTCCTCGACGCTCGAGGATCCGAAATGGAACAACACCACGGTCATCAAGGACGACGTAATGACCGAGGTCTCCAAGTTGAAGCAGGAGCTCAACGGGGAGATCGTCGTCGCCGGCAGCATCCAGTTGGTGCGCACCCTGATCGCGCACGATCTCGTCGACGAGGTGCGGCTCATGGTCTACCCGGTTGTGCTCGGCGCCGGCGTTCAACTCTTCGGCGAGACCAGCGACACACTGCCCATACGCCTCGTCACGACTGAGGCGATCGGCGACCTCGCCCACCTCAGCTACGAGGTCGTCCAAGACGCCTAGAAGCCGCCGCGTCGACGTCGGTTCCTGCGCGCTCGGCGCAACCAAAGGCGAAACAGGGAAAGAACGAGAGGAGATGACATTTACCACGGCCGCTTCACAGCCGAACCAGATGGCTCAGCTCGGCACACAGGATCTGGTCGTCGACCGGCGCCCGAACGACCGAGCACAGTTCGTCGGTACGGCGGCCACGCCACCGCTAGGTGCCGATATGTTCGTTTCTAAAGCAAGCATGGGGTCCGGCCGTGCTCGTGCGCTACGAGCGTGAGGTCCTCTGATGGCAGATCCTCTTTGTCGTCAACAGGACCAGCTTGGGAGCTACCGCATCGCCGGGCATCCGTCCAACGAGGGCGACCTTCCAGTCCAAGTTCCGAGTCGAGTTCTGAATTCGTCAGCAGACAGGACCGCGCAACTCGTACCAATGTGCCCAGCTCACATGCCCCTATTCGCTCGCGGTGTAAACGGTAAAGACAGGTAAAGACACGTCGGAGAATCTGAATTTCCAGGGGATCCCACTTCGGCCCTCTGACCTGGGCCTTTGGTGGAGGTGAGCGGACTCGAACCGCCGACTTCTACGTTGCGAACGTAGCGCTCTACCAGCTGAGCTACACCCCCGAGGTGCCCACTGAGACTAATGGCTTTCGGTCGGCCGTTGGGCAACCGACCCGAGCGGTCCCGCGGTCCCACACGGGAGACGCCGGCCCGGAAACAACGCTGTCCCTGACTCCCGACTCGACCGGGTTCGACGCCGACTCGACCGTTACGAAGCCGACTCGACGGCTATGCCTCCTTCACCGCAGCAACCAGCTTGGTCAGCGTGTCCTTGGCGTCACCGAAGAGCATGGTCGTCTTCGGGTCGTAGAGGAGCTCGTTGTCGATACCGGCGAACCCGGGGCGCATCGACCGCTTCAAGAAGACGATGTTCTGGGCCTGGTCGGCATGCACGATGGGCATGCCGTAGATCGGGCTGCCCGGGGTGTTCTGTGCGGCCGGGTTGACCGTGTCGTTGGCACCGACCACCAGAGCCACGTCGGTGGTCGGCATCTCCGGGTTGGCCTCGTCCATCTCCACCAGCTGTTCGTAGGGCACGTTGGCCTCGGCCAGGAGCACGTTCATGTGCCCCGGCATGCGACCGGCTACCGGGTGGATGGCGTAGATGACGTCGACACCCCTCGCGGTGAGAGCATCGGCCAGCTCCTTGACGGTGTGTTGCCCCTGGGCCACGGCCAATCCGTACCCGGGGATGATCACCACCCGGCGGGCGTAGGCCAGAAGCACCCCGATGTCCTCGGGTGTCCCCACCTTCACCGGGCGGGCGTCGGCCCCTGTGCCGTCGGCCCCCCCGGTGGCTGTGATCACCGAGCCGAAGGCGCTGAAGAGAATGTTGGGCAGTGAGCGTCCCATGGCCTTGCTCATCATCCTGGTGAGCAAGATGCCCGAAGCCCCCACCAGGGTCCCGGCGATGATCAACAGGTTCAAGTTGAGGGTGAAGCCGGACGCGGCCACAGCCAGGCCGGTGAACGCATTGAGCAGCGAGATCAGCACGGGGACGTCGGCCCCGCCGATGGGCAGCACGAAGATCACGCCCAGGACCAACGACAGGACCACCATGATGATCAGCAGCGGCGTGCTGCCGGTGACCAACGTGGCGACAGCGACGCCGACGATGGCCGCCCCTACCGCGGCGTTGATGATCTGTTGGGCGGGGTAGGTGATGGGCCGCCCGGTCATCAGCTCTTGCAGCTTGGCGAAGGCGATCGCACTGCCGGCAAAGGACACAGAGCCGATCAAGACCCCGAACAGCCCCTCGGCGATGCGGTAGACGGCGGGCTTGCCCGGCGACTCGATCAAGAAGACGACGATGGACACGAGTGCCGCGGCCCCGCCGCCGACACCGTTGAAGATGGCCACCATCTGTGGCATCGCCGTCATCTTCACCTTGCGGGCGGCGGGCACGGCGATGGCGGCCCCGATGACCATGGCCACGATGGCCAGGATGAGGTTCTTACCACTGCTCCGGAGGCCCGGATTGGTGAAGGTGAAGGCGATGGCCACCGTGGCCGCGCCGGCACCTACCAGATTGCCCCTTCGGGCATGGCGGGGAGAGCTCAACCCCTTCAGGGCGACGATGAACCCGATGGCACACAGCAGGTAGATCAGGTCGGTCCAGGTTCCGAGCGTCACCGGGCGTCTCCCGAGGTCGGGTTACCACCGGCATCTCCCGCATCGGCCGAGCCGCCGGCATCAGGGGCTTCGGCCGGGTCGCCGGCATCAGGGGCATCGGCCGGGTCGCCGGCATCAGGGGAGTCTGCGCCGCTGGGGGCATCAGGGGAGTCGGCGACGCCGGGGGCATCAGGAGCATTGGCGGCACCGGGGGCAGCGGCAGCGCCGGGGCCAGCAGGGGAAGGAAGAGCATCGGTCGAAGACGGCGCTTCGGTGGGCGAAACCTCCGACGCACCGGCACCGGCACCGGGAGCGGCATCGGGACGGGGACGATCAGACGGCCTCCCTCTGAACATCTCGAGCATGCGGTCGGTTACAACGAAACCGCCCACCACGTTCAAAGTGGCCAGCAGCACGGCGAAGAAGGCCAGCGTGATCTGGGCCGCCCCACGGGCCTCGCCCATCACGATCATGGTCCCGACCAGGATGATGCCGTGGATAGCGTTGCTCCCCGACATGAGCGGGGTGTGCAACACACTCGGCACCTTGGAGATGACCTCGTTGCCGACGAACGCCGCCAGTACGAAGACAGTGAAGAACGCGATGATCCCGGTTGTCATGATCCCTCCTCTCCAGCCGATCGCTCGCCCGGTTCGCCCCGGTCGCTCTGCTCCCCCGCCTGACCGGGCGGGGCCGCAGGCGGCGGTGCTGCCGGGGGCGGCACCGAGGCATCGTGGTTGATGACCTCGCCGGCTCGGACCACGCACGTCCCGGCCACAATCTCGTCCTCGAAGTCGGGGGTGAGCTCGCCGTCTGCGACCACCAGGGCCAAGAAGTTGGCGATGTTACGCGAGTACAGGAAGCTGGCGTGGGTGGGCATCGAGGCCGGTGGGTTGGTCATCCCCACCACGGTCACGCCGCTGTCGGTGACCACGTCCTCGCCGGGCACCGACAACTCGCAGTTGCCCCCCGAATCGGCGGCCATGTCCACCACCACCGCCCCGGCGGCCATCCCCTCGACCATGGCCCTGGTCACCAGCACCGGAGCCTTGCGGCCCGGTATCTGGGCGGTGGTGATGACCACGTCAGAACCGGTCACCTCGGTGAACAAGAGCTCCTGTTGCTTGGCCTGGTACTCGGCCGTCTGCTCCCGGGCGTAGCCGCCGGTTCCCTCCTGGGACTCGAGGCCGAGCTCCACGAACGAGGCACCGAGGCTCTGCACCTCTTCTTTGGCTGCGGCCCGCACGTCGTAGCCCCGGACCACGGCACCCAGCCGGCGGGCGGTGGCGATGGCCTGCAACCCGGCCACCCCAGCCCCCATGACCAGGACCTTGGCCGGAGGCACGGTGCCGGCTGCCGTCATGAACATGGGGAAGAACTTGGCCAGGTGCTCGGCCCCGGCCAGCCCGGCCCGATACCCACTCACGGTGGCCTGCGAGGAGAGTGCGTCGATGGACTGGGCCCGGCTGATCCGGGGCAGGAGATCCAGGCTGTAGACCGTCGCCCGCTTGGCCGCCAGGGCCTGGACCACGTCCGGGACCTGACCGGGCTGCAGGAAGCTGACCACCGACACCCCCTCGGGGAGCTGGTCCACCTCCTCGGGAGACGGGGGCTGCACCCGAGCGACCATGGCCGCCCCGGCGAGGACGGCGGCCGCGTCGGGGAGCACCGCCGCGCCAGCGCGCTCGTAGGCGGCGTCAGGAAAGCGGGCCGCCGTGCCCGCGCCGGCCTGCACCGCCACCTCGATCCCCGAAGCAGCCAGCCGGGCCGCCACATCAGGCACGATTGCCACCCGCGTCTCGCCCGGACGGGTCTCTGTACACACGGCGAGTCTCACGGGCGCCAGTAAACAGGCAAACAGCGGTCCCAGACAACAGTCGGGGCCTGCCGTGCCCTCCTGGCCCTCGTTCATCGGCCCAGGCCAACCAATCGTTTGGTTCCTCAGGCGGCTCCTGGTCCCGGCTCCGGGGTTCGGCCACGGGCACCCAAGTGTGGTGCATCGGTGCGGGCGGACCGGGGCCCCACCGTGTCGGCGATGTTACAGTTCGGGCGTCGGGAGCTACGCCCGTTCGACCAGGCCTCAGGCGGCCGTCGAGCAAGTGCCGGGCGCCCGGTACCCCCCGTCGTCCAGCGCCCGGAGCAACCATGCCCATCGAGACCCACCAGAGCCAACCGGGAATCGCCGAGGTGGTCATCAACCACCCGCCGGTCAACGCGCTCGACGTGGCCGGCTGGTTCAGCCTGGCCGACGCCGTACTCGCCGCCGGGCGCATCCCCGAGAATCGGGTGGTCATCCTGCGGGCCGAGGGCCGGGGCTTCTGCGCGGGGGTCGACATCAAGGAGATACAGGCCAAGGGGGACGAGGCGCTGATCGGCGTCAACCGCGGCTGCTTCGCCGCCTTCGCCGCCGTCTACGACTGCGAGGTGCCGGTCGTCGCCGCCGTACAGGGCTTCTGCTTGGGGGGAGGGATCGGCCTTGCCGGGAACTCCGACATCATCGTGGCCACCGAGGACGCCACCTTCGGCCTGCCCGAGGTCGACCGGGGAGCCCTCGGGGCGGCCACCCACCTGTCCCGGCTCGTGCCTCTGCACAAGATGCGCTCGATGGTCTACACGGCCAAGCCGGCCACGGCGGCCGAGCTGCACCACTACGGCTCGGTGCTCGAGGTCGTGCCCACCGAGCAGCTGGTGGACACCGCCTACCGGGTGGCGGGCGAGATCGCATCCAAGAGCCCGACGATCATCCGCCGGGCCAAGGAGTCGCTCAACGGCATCGACCCGGTCGACGTGAAGACGAGCTACCGGTTGGAACAGGGATTCACCTACGAGCTCCACGTGGCCGGCGTGGCCGACGAGCAGCGCTCGGCCTTCGTCGAAAAGCGCGACGCCGACACGACCAAGTAGGCCGGCGCGACAGCCGAGGCGACAAGGTAGATAGTAAAGCAGGAACCGGCGTCGGCTCCCACGACGCCGGAACGAAGGACCGGACAGGAGACCATGGCAGACAAGAGACTCACCCTGGCCGAAGTCGTCGGCGAGCTCCGCAGCGGCATGACCATCGGCGTGGGGGGCTGGGGATCGCGCCGGAAGCCGATGGCCGCGGTCCGGGCCATCCTGCGCTCCGACCTCACCGACCTCACCGTGGTCAGCTACGGCGGCCCCGACGTCGGGCTCCTCTGCGCGGCGGGCAAGGTGAAAAAGGTGGTGTTCGGGTTCGTGACCCTCGACTCGATCCCCACCGACCCCCACTTCCGGGTGGCCCGCCAGACCGGCACCGTCGAGGCCATGGAGGTGGACGAGGGCATGTTCTATCTGGGGCTGCTGGCGGCGTCCCAACGGGTGCCCTTCTTGCCTACGCGTGCCGGCCTGGGCTCCGACGTGCTGCGGGTCAACCCCTCGCTGCGCACGGTTCTCTCCCCCTACGGCGACGGCGAGGAGCTGGTGGCCATGCCCGCCCTCCGGCTCGATGCCGCCCTCGTCCACGTAAACCGGGCCGACGCCTCGGGCAGCGGCCAGATCCTCGGTCCCGACCCGTTCTTCGACGAGCTCTTCCTCGGTGCAGCCGACCGGCGCTTCGTGACCACCGAGCGACTGGTGGCCACCGATGAGCTCGCCTCGGAGGGCCCCATCCAGACCCTGTCCATCAGCCGGCTGCTCACCGACGGGGTGACCGAGACACCAGGCGGGGCCCACTTCACCGCCTGTGTCCCCGACTACAACCGGGACGAGGCCTTCCAGAAGGCCTACGTGGCCGCGGCGGGCGACCCCGACGGGTGGGCTGCCTTCTCGAAGCGCTTTCTGGAGGTCGACGAGGAGGGGTACCAGTCGGCGGTGAAGGAGGCGGCGGCCGAGAAGGCTGCAGCGGGCGGAGCGGCCGAGAAGGCGACCGGCGGCGCAACCAAGTCGACGGCGGGAGGGGCACAGTGAGCGAGTCGAGCAGCTGGAACAAGGGAGATGAGGGAGGGGGAGCGGCGGGGTCGGCAGTCGATGGCGCGTCCCGCGCCGAATACTGCGTCATCGCCTGTGCCGAGGTGTTCCGGGGCGACGGTGAGGTGATGGCCAGCGCGTTCGGGACCGCTCCAGCGCTGGGTGCCCGCGTGGCCAAGTTGACCTTCGCCCCCGACCTGGCCCTGACCGACGGGGATGCTGCCCTCATCGACGGCGCACCCCCGATGGGTACCAAGCCAGCCGACCTGGTCCTCGAGTCGCACATGCCCTATCGCAAGGTCTTCGACGTGGTGTGGTCGGGCCGGCGCAACCTGATCATGATGGCCTCCCAGATCGACCGGGACGGCAACCAGAACATCAGCGCCATCGGCGACTGGGCCAAGCCCAAGGCCCAGCTGATCGGGGTGCGCGGCGCTCCGGGCAACACCATGAACCACCCGACCAGCTATTGGGTGCCCAACCACTCGACCCGCTCGTTCGTCGAGCAGGTCGACGTGGTGTCGGGCGTCGGCTACGCCAGGGCAGCAGCCGCCGGCCCGTCAGCCACCAAGTTCCACGAGATCCGCTTCGTGGTCTCCAACCTCGGGGTGTTCGACTTCGAGACGCCGGACCGCACCATGCGACTGCGGTCGGTCCACCCGGGTGTGACGGTCGAGGAGATCGTCGACGCCACCGGCTTCGAGCTGACCGTCCCGTCCGATGTGCCCTCGACGCGGCTGCCAACGCCCGAAGAGCTCACCTTGATCCGCGACGTGCTCGACCCCCGCTGCCTGCGCGATCGCGAGGTGAAGGGGTGAGTGCTTCGGGTGCTTCGGGTGCTTCGGGTGCTTCGGGTGCTTCGGGTGCTTCGGGTGCTGCGGGTGCTTTGGGTGCTTCGGGTGCTGCGGGTGCTTTGGGTGCTTCGGGTGCAGGGCGGCGTGTGCACCCCGCCCTGCGCACCTCGTTCTGCGAGCTGGTGGGGGTCGACTACCCCATCGTCCAGACCGGCATGGGCTGGGTAGCCGGTCCCCGCCTGGTGGCGGCCACCGCCGAGGCTGGAGGCCTGGGCATCCTTGCTTCGGCCACCATGACCTTCGAGCAGATGGTGGCAGCCATCGACGACGTGCGTTCCCGCACCGATCGTCCCTTCGGCGTCAACATGCGCACCGACGTCGCCGACGTCGGCAACCGTGTGGCGCTCATGATCAAGAACGGCGTCCGCGTGGCCAGCTTCGCCCAGGCCCCCAATCCGGAGCTGGTATCGCGCTGCCGGGAAGCCGGGCTGGTGGTGATGCCCACGATCGGGGCCAGACGTCATGCAGAGAAAGTGGCCGAATGGGGCGTCGACGCCGTGATTGCCCAGGGCGGCGAAGGCGGAGGCCATACCGGCACGGTGCCCACCACACTGCTGACGCCCTCGGTGGTCGACGCGGTGGGAGACCGGGTGGCGGTCATCGCCGCCGGTGGGTTCTTTGACGGGCGTGGCCTCGTGGCCGCCCTGTCCTACGGCGCCTCGGGGATCGCCATGGGTACCAGGTTCCTCCTCTCGCAAGAGAGCCGCGTGCCCGACGCGGTGAAGCAGCTCTACCTGGGAACGCCGGTGACCGGCACGGTCGTGTCCACGACGATCGACGGGGCGCCGCAACGGGTGATCCGCACGGCGTTGGTGGACCACCTCGAGCGTGCGGGCTGGGTCCGGAACCTGCCTCGGGCCCTGGCCAACGCCTATGCGTTCCGGCAAGAGACCAAGACGTCGATCGCCGCGCTGCTGAGGGAAGGCCGGGCCATGAAGGAAGGCAACGAGCTCTCCTGGACCCAGGTGGTCATGGCGGCCAACGCGCCGATGATGACCAAGGCCGCACTGGTCGACGGCCGCACCGACGTGGGGGTTCTGCCTACCGGCCAGGTGGTCGGGACGATCGAGGAACTGCCGACGGTGGCCGACCTCATCGGCCGGATCGTGGACGATGCGACGGCCGTGCTCGACCGGTTCGGGAGTTCCGGGGGCTCGGCCGGTTCTGGTAGCTCGGCCGGTTCTGGTAGCTCGGCCGGTTCCGGGGGCTCGGGCGGTTCTGGTAGCTCGGCCGGTTCCGGGGGCTTGGCCGGTTCCGGGGGCTCGGGCCGTGCCGGGGGGGAAATCTCAGACCACTGACCGCAATCCCGTACCCGTCAAGCAGGGACCGCGTCCGGGCGTGCCCTCAGCAGCTTCCAAACCCGTTGACGGTGTTGCAGGTGTGAGCATTGACGGCGGCGACGATCACGATCAGGATCCCCACCGCCACCACGCAGAATCCGACGATGATCCCGGCCAGAGCCAGGCCGCTCCCGGTCTGTGTGCCGTTTGACCGCTGAATCTGGGATCGAGCCAGGAAGCCGAAGACGATCCCGAGGATGGAGGGGATCCCCAGAAAGAAGATTCCCCCAATCGCGCAGATCAAAGAGGCAATGGCCATACCGTTGGTTCGGGTACCGGCCGGAACTGCGTAGGGGTACCCGGCAGATCCATACCCTGCCGGTGGGTACTGCCCCGGCGGGTACTGCCGCGGTGGGAACTGACCCGGGGGGAACTGCCCTTGGGGGTACTGCCCCTGCGGGTATTGGGTCCGGGCGTACTGGTCCTGGGGGTACTGACCCTGGGCATACTGACCTTGGGCGTACTGGTCTTGGGGGTATTGAGGCTGGCCGTACTGACCTTGGGCGTACTGGTCCTGGGGGTACTGCCCCTGGGCGTACTGCCCTTGGGGGTACTGGTCCTGGGGGTTTTGCCCCTGGGCGTACTGCCCTTGGGGGTACTGGTCCTGGGCGTACTGCGACTGTTGGGCATACCTCGCCTGGGGGGGCTGGGCCTGGGGATATTGAGGTTGGGCGTTGGGAGTCTGGGGATATTGGGCCTGCGGGGACTGGGGCTCGTCTGCTTGAGGGCCTTGTGGCTGATCGGCGCGAGCGGCGTAGCCGGGATGCTGGTACCACTGCCCGTCTGACGCCTGGTACCAACCGGAGAGATCTTCGGCCTGCGAGGCCGCTGGTTGGCCGGCCGGAGATGCTCCTGGTTGGCTGCCCGCCGTTCCGCCTGGTTGGCTGCCCGCCGTTCCGCCTGGTTGGCCGGCTGGTTGGTCGGCTGGCGAAGCCTCGGCGGTCGGGGGTGCCTGGTTCGGAAATTCGCTACCGGCCGCGGGCTCTGTGGTCTGAGCGTTCCCTGTCTCGCCGATTTCCTTCTCGTTGCCCGAATTGGTGCCGTTCCCATTCCCCTGATCGGTTGTCACCAGTGTCGGTATATCACCACTGCCAGGGGTGACTCGGTCAGGTCGAGACCGGCATGTGGGAGAAGCCGAACCGGGAGCAGGGTCTTGGGCCCCGTCTGGAGCCGCGCCGGGTCCCGCGCCGGGTGCCGAGCCGAGTCCCGGGTGAGGTGCCGAGCCGAGTCCCGGGCGAGGTGCCGGGCGGGGTGCCGAGCGAGGTGCCGGGCGAGAGGAGGCGCACCTCCCGAGGTAGCGTGCGTGATGGTGGTCCGCGGGTCAGACGGCCGGGCAGGTCGAAACGTCCAGCGGTGACGCCCCAAGGAGGAGCGGGATTTGCCCGCATCTCGCGTCAAGTCCGGAGCACAGTGATGGGAATCGTCAAGGTTGTTCGATGGACGGCATACGTCGAAGCGACTCTGTTCATCCTGCTGCTGATCGCAGTCGTGATCCAGGCCACAGGCAACGGGTCCTTAGCCGCTGCGATCGTCGGCTCTATGCACGGGACCGTGTTCACCTTTTACATCATCGTTGTTCTCATAGCACGGTTTCGCGTGAAATGGCGCTGGAGGACCACGGCTGCCATCTTGTTGATTGCGTGCGTTCCCGGCGGTGGCTACGTCGTTGATCGTTACGCATTCAGATTCGAGCCGAGGGCCGGGTTGGCAACATCTGGGTCTGCATCTGGGTCCGGGTCTGGGTCCGGCCGGGCGCCCGTTGAGCATGGCTGAGTCGCGGGTGCCTGCATGGACAGACGTGGCAAACCGATGGTTCGCAGGCGTCCCGCTCGCAGGCGTCCCGTTCGCACGCGTCCCGATGGTTCGCAGGCGTCCCGATGGTTCGCAGGCGTCGCTGACGCTGGGTACAGGCTCGATGGCCGAAGCCCCGCCGAGGACTCGGTGGGGCCCGTAGCATCGTAGGCGCCTGACCAGCGTCCCCTCCCCTCCCCCCCCTCTCTGTCGACAATGAGTGAGACACCTTCAGCATCCACGTACTGAGCATGGGGCGTTGGAGGATTTCTCATGGAGAACACCACGACGAGGAAGGTGCCGCCGGTCAAGTCTGAGCACGGCAAGACTTGGCACATCGACGACGGCACCGGAGCTGATGGAGGTCCCCGCTATCACAAGAGCGGGATACGCCGGGTCTTCACGCCTGAGTACAAGCTGGCCATCCTGGCCGAATATGACGGGTGCTCGGAGACCGGCGAACGAGGAGCGCTGCTCCGGCGGGAAGGTCTCTACTCCAGCCTGATCACCGACTGGAGACGCCAGCACCGCCAGGGGCTGATCAAGGCCTCCCTCGGGCGAAATGACGGTGGTCGGGGTGGCCTTTCGCTCTCCGAGGTGGCCCGGCTACGGACCGAGAACGAGCGGCTGCGCTCCAAGTTGGCCCAGGCCGAGGCGGTCATCAACGTCCAGGGAACAGTACACGCGCTCTTGGAAGAGATCTCCAAGAGCGCGGACTCAGACGAGTAGTTGACGACGTGCTCGACGCCGGGGTCGAGGAGTTGGCCCCGACCATTGGACGAAAGAGGGCTTGCGAGGTCCTGGGGCGAAGTCGGGCCACTCACTACCGGGTCAAACGTCCTCGGGTCTGTGGGCCGCCGGCCCCCCGACGTTCGCATCGTGCCCTGGCAGAAGCGGAAGCCGACACCATCGTTGCGACCCTCCACGAGGAGCGCTTTTGTGACAAAGCCCCGGCCCAGGTCTGGGCCACCCTTTTGGACGAGGGGACCTACCTGGCCTCGGTGTCCACCATGTACCGACTGCTTCGTGAGCGGGCTCAGGTGCGAGAACGCCGAGCCCAGGCCCGCAGGCCGGCCTCGGTCAAGCCCGAGCTGGTGGCGACGCGGCCCAACGAGGTCTGGAGCTGGGACATCACCAAGCTGGCCGGTCCCTACAAATGGACCTGGTTCCAGCTCTACAGCATCCTCGACATCTACAGCCGCTACGTGGTGGGGTGGCTGGTGGCCCCTCGGGAATCGGCCACCTTGGCCGAGCAGCTCATCGCCGATGCCATTTATCGACACAACGTCGCCGAGGGCCAGCTCACCCTGCACGCCGACCGGGGATCCTCCATGACCTCCCGGACCGTCAGCCAGCTCCTGGCTGATCTGGGTGTTCTCCAGAGCCATTCACGACCCCACCAGTCCAACGACAACCCCTACTCGGAGTCCTCGTTCAAGACGCTCAAGTACTCGCCCACCTTCCCCAAGCGCTTCGCCAACATCGCCGCGGCCCGCACCTTCTGTGACGGCTTCTTTGCCCACTACACCACCGAGCACCGGCACTCGGGGATCGGGCTGCATACACCGGCCGACGTCCATTTCGGCCTGGCAGACGTTGTCCGGGAGAAGCGCCAAGGGGTCCTCGACGCCGCCACGACTCCATGCCCCACCGGTTCCGGACCCCGCCGCAGGCACCACGGATCCCAGACGCCTTTTGGATCAACCGACCCGAGGAGGTGCCTCTGGCCGCAGAAGCGATCTGACCTTCCGGTGTCTCATTCGGGTTGACAGGTTCCGCCCTCTCTCCCTCTGTCACACCCTCCTGTCACGATGGGACACATGAGTTCGGTGGGTTCGAAGCAGCGGTCGAGGCAGGGTTCGAAAGACGGTTCGAGGCACGATTCGAGTGCCGGCGACGAGGACGTCCGCCTCTCTGGCCTGTTCGACCAGGCCAGCTCCTCCCTCCACCGGGCCGTCGAGCTCTTGGAGCCCGATCGCCTGTCCGGTCCTGATGCCCAGCGGCTCTATGCCTCGGTGGTCGAGGTCCTCCGGCTGGCCACGGCGGCCAAGTTCTCCCTCGCCACCCGGATCGAGTCCTCCAACGTCTGGCGGGAGGCCGGGCACCGGAACGCAGCCGGGCTGATCGCCGAGACCGAGGGCGTGGGGGTGGGACAGGCCCAGTCCACCTTGGAGACGGGGAAGGCCCTGACCGAGGCCCCGGGCACGGCCGAGGCCCTCCGGGACGGGAAGCTGTCCGAGCCCCAGGTGAAAGAGCTGGCCTTGGCCGTGGCCGTCGACCCGGACCACGAGCCCGAGCTGGTCGACGCGGCCCAGGCCGAGCCCCTGGCCCAGCTGCGGGACCGGTGCCGCAGGACGAAGGCCCGGGCGGCCTCGGCCGACCCGGCCAAGACCATGGCCGCCATCCACAAGGGCCGCCACCTCCGCCACTGGACCGACGAGGAGGGGGCCCTCTGCCTCCGGGGCCGGTTCACCCCCGACCGGGGGGCCCAGCTCGTCTCGGTGCTCGAGGCGGCCACGAAGGAGCGCTTCGAGCAGGCCCGCACGCACGGCGACCGAGAGCCCATGGACGCCTACGCGGCCGACGCCCTCTCTGCGCTGCTCTGTGGGGACTCCGCTCCGGCCGGACGACCGAAGACCGTCGTGAACGTGCGGGTGGACCAAGAGGCCCTCTTCAACCGGGAGGCGAGAGGGGACGAGGTCTCGGCCATCGACGGGATCGGGGCCGTCCCCGTCCCCGTCGTCTCGTCCCTCCTGTCCGACTCGTATCTGAAGGTCCTCTTCTACCAGGGGAGAGACGTCACCGTCATCTCCCATCCCGGGCGCTACCTCGACGCCCCGATCCGCACCGCGCTGGCCAACGACCATCCCACCTGTGCCGTCCCCGGCTGTGGCTCGACCAAGTTCTTGGAGACCGACCACATCCAGCCGGTGCACGAGAACGGGCCGGTCACGCTGTCCAATCTGGTCCGGCTGTGCTCTTGGCACCATGACAAGAAGACCTACGAGGGCTATGTCGTCTACAAAGACGACAACGGCGACTGGCACTTCGACCCGCCCGCACCCCCCGGCCGAGAACCCGACCCGGGTGGCGAGCCGGGCGGGAGACTCCCGGACCATCGTCTCTACGACGATGAGCGACGCGACGAGGACTCTGCGTCCTACGGCGACCACCAAGGCGGGGACGCGGCCGGATCGGGGGCGGGGCCGCCTAGCGCCACGTCGACATTGGGTGTCGGACCCAGCCGAGCCCGGGGATCGGGCGTCAAACCCAGATCGGGCCGCGGGTCCAGACCGGGCCGAGCCACGTCCGGCCGGTCCCCCGCATCGGGCCAACAAGCCACCGCCACATCGCCGTCCACAAAGTCCAAGTCGGGCGCCACGAAGTCCACGTCGGCGGATCCCATCGGCTCTGGCCGACGGGCCAAGTCGAGCGGACGTTCCGACCCGGGCGAGTCGCCGACTCTCTTCTAACGGAGACGGACGACCTCTAACTGAGCCGGTGGCGCGAAGGTTACCGAGACGGCGGCGCGAATGTAACCGTGCCGATGGTGCGAAGGTATCCGGTCGATGAGCTCACAGACCTTGGCGGATCCCGAGCCGGTGGCTACGTCTGAACAGGCGTCCCACCGGGCGACCCAACCGGGTTGGTTCCTAGCCGAGGCGCTCGATGATCGTGGCGTTCGCCTGACCGCCGCCTTCGCACATCGTCTGCAACCCGTAGCGCGCGCCAGTGCGCTCCATCTCGTTGATGAGGGTCGCCATTAGGCGTGCCCCTGAGCACCCGGTGGGATGACCAATGGCAATGGCACCACCATTGACGTTGACCTTGGACATGTCCGGGTGATGCTCCTTCTCCCAGGCCAGGACGACGGAGGCGAACGCTTCGTTGATCTCGACCAGGTCGATGTCGTCCAGGCTGAGCTTCGACTTCTCCAACACCAGCGTGGTTGCCGGTATGGGAGCGGTGAGCATGATGACGGGATCGTTGGCCGCAACGGCGAACGTATGGAAACGGGCACGAGGACGAAGGCCCAACTGGCCGGCCCGCTCCTCGCTCATCACCAATACTGCAGCAGCCCCGTCGGAGATCTGCGATGAGGACGCCGCCGTCACCCGTCCGTCTTCGATGAAGGCCGGAGGCAGCGAGCTCAACTTCTCCAACGTCGACCCACGACGCACACCTTCGTCATAGGTGAGCTTGCCCTCGTTGCCATGGTCACCGACTGCGCCGTTCTCGTCGACCCGGCAGCGTGCCCAGGGGCACGATCTCGTTCTCGAACCGCCCCTCGTCAATGGCGCGGATGGCGCGCTCGTGCGATTCAAGCGCCAGCCTGTCCATGGCGTCCCGGCTGATGTCCCATCGCGTAGCTATCTCCTCGGCAGAAAGACCCTGGTGGATGAAATCGAACCGCTCGTGAACCGTGGGACCATAGGCCTCGCCGGGCCCGGACTCAGTCGTCGAGCCGATCGGTACACGACTCATCGACTCCACTCCGGCGCCAATGGCGATGTCCATAGCCCCGGACATCACGGCCTGGGCAGCAAAATGAACCGCCTGTTGGGCAGAGCCGCACTGCCGGTCGACGGTCGTGCCCGGCACGGTGTCCGGGAACCCAGCGGCCAGTACGGCATTGCGGCCTATGTTCATGGCCTGCTCGCCGACGGTCATGGTGCAGCCCATGACCACGTCCTCGATCAACGATGGGTCGAGATCGTTGCGCTCTATCAAGGCCTTCAAGGGCTGAGCAGCCAGTTCAACTGCGTGCCAGCCCGACAATCGGCCGTTCCTCTTTCCCACTGGGGTGCGGACAGCGTCGACAATCACGGCATTTACCATGCCGACATCCTACGGGAACGGACGTCCGAGGCCGCCCGGGGATCGGACCTCCCTCTTGGAAGCAGGAGGAAGGGCCTGGTTGCCGAAACTCGGGGCTTGGTTGCCGGACCTTCCGGGCTTGGTCGCCGGACCTTCCGGGCTTGGTCGCCGGACCTTCGGGGCTTGGTCGCCGGACCTTCGGGGCTTGGTTGCCGAAAGTCTCGGGGTGTGTCACATTGCCCGTCGCCCTATGGAAACCCCGATGAATCTGCACTTCACCGCCGCCCAGGAGGAATTTCGGCAGGAGGCCCGGTCCTGGTTGAGTGCCAACGTGCCCGCGCCGGGCGCCCTTCCCTCCCTCGACACCGCGGCCGGGTTCGAGGCGCATCGCGCCTGGGAGAAGCGGATGTTCGACGATCGGTGGTCGGTGGTCAGCTGGCCCGAGGAGTACGGTGGGCGAGGTGTTGGACTCCTTGAGTGGCTGATCTTCGAGGAGGAGTACTGGCGGGCCCAGGCCCCCATCCGGGTCAGCCAGAACGGCGTGTTCCTCCTTGCTCCGACCATGTTCGAGTTCGGGACGGATGAGCAAAAGGCCAGGTTCCTCCCCTCGATGGCCTCGGCCGAGGAGATCTGGTGTCAGGGATGGTCGGAGCCCGACGCCGGCAGCGACCTGGCCGGGATCCGCAGTCGGGCGCGACGCTCGCCGGAGCGCGGTGGCTGGTTGCTGAGCGGGCAGAAGACCTGGGCCTCGCGGGGTGCCTTCGCAGAATGGTGTTTTGGCCTCTTTCGCACCGATCCCGAGGCCGAGCGCCACCGGGGTCTCACCTACTTCCTCGTGGAGTTGTGCTCGCCCGGGGTGACCGTCCGCCCCATTCCCCAGATCGACGGCGAAACGGGGTTTGCCGAGATCTTCTTCGAGGACGTGTTCGTGCCCGATGAGCAAGTGCTCGGGGGCGTAGACCAGGGCTGGGGCGTGGCCATGGCCACGGCCGGCTCGGAGCGAGGACTGAGCCTTCGTAGCCCGGCCCGATACACCGAGGCGGCCGGTCGCCTGGTCGACCTGTACACCGAGCGGTCGCGAGCCGATCCCGTCGCCGCGGGCCGCGTGGCCGACGACGTGGGCCGGGCCTGGATGGACGCCGAGGCCTACCGGCTGAACACGTTCTGGACAGCCACCCGGGTGCTCGAGGGTGGCTCGGTCGGGGCCGAAGCCAGCGTCAACAAGATCCATTGGTCGGAGACCGACCTGGCCATCCATCGCGCCGCACTGTCCCTGCTCGGGCCGGAGGCCGAACTCCACGGCACCTCCACCTCCAACCCGTGGCTCGATGGCTTCCTGTTCGCGATCTCGGGGACCATCTATGCCGGGACCAATGAGATCCAGCGGAACGTGGTGGGCGAGCGGATGCTGGGATTGCCGCGAGGCTGATCATGCGATTCGCATTCACTGAACAGCAGATCGAGTTCCGGAACGCGGTACGCCAATTGCTCGACCGGGACTGCACGCCCGCTGACGTTCGTGCCCTATTCGACGCGGCAGTCAGACGCGGATGGGGAATCCGGGTTGGGCAGCCGAGCCGAGTTGGGCCTCGGTGTTGGAGCCTCGCCAGGGGGCGGGGCCGTGCGCACGGCGCGTTGGACCGCCCTTGCCGACATGGGCGTCGCCGGTCTCACCGTTCCGGAGAGTCAAGGAGGCCTGGGGCTGTCCGAGCTCGATCTGGTCCTGTTGCTCGAAGAAGCGGGGCGGGCCGCATTGCCCGAACCGTTCCTCGAGACCACCGCCCTAGCCGCGCCGCTCCTGGCCCGAACTGCGGCCAGGTGGGGGTCCGGTTCCGGGTCGGGTAACGTTTCCGGCTCGGGCAACGGTTCCGGCTCGGGCAACGGTTCGTCTACAGACTCCGGGTCGGGTACAGACTCCGGGTCGGGTACAGACTCCGGGTCGGCGTCCGGTCCGGGGGCCCCCGAGGCCAGCCCCGGGTCCGGACCGCTCGCCGATCACTGGCTCCCGCTTATCGCCGCGGGCGACGCCGTGGCGGCCATCGGTGTATCCGGCATGCAGGCAATTCCAGGCGCTGTCGGCGCCGACCTCTACATCCTGGAACACACGGCGGCCGACGGCAGCGCGGAAATCCATGCCGTTCCCGCGGAGGAGGTCTCGGTCACCTCGGTCGAGTCCCTCGACCCCACCCGCCACCTGGGCACGGTCGACTGGGCACCGACCCGCGCCACGCTGGTTGACACCGGACCGGCCGCCGAAGGGTCGCTCGCCCTGCTGGCCGACCAGGCTGCCCTGGGGACGGCCGCCGAGCTCGTCGGGTTGGCCGACCGGATGATCACCATCACGGCCGACTATGCCAAGGAACGCAAGCAGTTCGGGCGACCCATCGGCAGTTTTCAAGCAGTGAAGCACCTGCTGGCCGGGGCGCAGGTGAAGCTCGAGTTCGCGCGACCGGTGACGTACGCCGCGGCCTGGTCGTCGGCCCACCGCGAACCTGACGCCAGCCGCCGCGCCTCGATGGCCAAGGCGTACGCCGCAGAAGCCGCTACTGAGGCCGCAAGGGTCTCGCTCCAGGTCCATGGGGCCATCGGCTACACCTGGGAGTGCGACCTGCACCTGTTCCTCAAGCGGGCATGGGCGCTGGTACCGGCCTGGGGCGATGCCGCCGAACATCGCAACAAAGTCTTGGCCTCGGTCATCGCCGAGCGCGCCTCACAGCGGGAACGGGCCACGCAGCCGTAAACGCACATTAGCCGTAGCGGCCCGTCGTCCAGTGCAGCCTCTACGAGGTCGTCGAAGTGCTGGCCGGACCCACCGGAGCGATGGTCGAGGTCGTTGCCGGGGGCGAGGCGCCCACCTTGGGAGCAGTGGTCGTGGTGTCCGTGGAACCGGTCGTGCTGCTCGAGCTCGCCGATGACGGGGGCGCCGACGTGGTCGACGCGCTGGTCGTCGACGTGCTGGTCGTGGTGCTCGACTTCGGTGGGGCCACTGTCGTGGTCGTGGTCGTGGTCGTCGTTGTGGTCACCTGGTGGGAGACCGGCCTCGTGTTCGGTGCCGGCAGCGGGGGGTACTGGATGTAGAGGGCGCCGAAGCCGAGAAAGGCCACGACCATCAGCGCGGTCGAGCGACGAACCCGCAGCCGTCGGCTGACCGGCCGGCTCATGAAACCGCGTAGACCCCGTCGGTTTGGTCGTTCCGGTCGAGCCGGTCGCCAGGACCCAACCGGTCGGAGCCGACTCTTCGGCCCGAGCGGGTTCGGATCGTTGCCGTCGGTCACGGCGCCATCGTCGTCTCACCGGCGATCGGGGGCGAGCTGATTCCCGCTTCTCGTAGCGCGATTGCGGTCCGGAGCCGGAGCTCGCGCTCGACCTCGAACTGTCGGCCCGGCAACGTCCGGGCGATCAGCCGCAACAGCACGTAGCCCACCTCGATGGTCTCGACGCCGGCCACCACAGGATCTCCGAGGAGCAGGCGCTTCCATTGGTCCTCGGCGGCCATGTCGGACAAGAGGTTGCGGATGAGTGCGGTCACTTGTTCCAGGTCTTCGGTCACTGGGACGGGTACGTCCACAACCGCGCGTGACCAGTCCTTGGAGAGGTTGGTGACCTGTCGCAACGCACTGTTAGGAACGACGATCAGCTCACCCTGCGCCGTGCGCACTTTCGTGACCCGCAGCGTGAGCTCCTCGACGGTACCGGTCACGCCGACCGTCTGGCCTGGCACCGAGAGCCGGATCACGTCCCCAAACGCAAACTGGCGCTCGGCGAACAGGAAGAACCCGGAGAGGAGGTCCCCCACCAGCTGTTGTGCGCCGAACCCGATGGCCACGCCGGCCACGGTGGCCGGAGCAACCAGGGTGGTCAGGGGAACCCCGAGTTTCTCGATGCTCACGATCCCAGCAACGAACCAGGTCAACGCAACTACGGCCCACTCGACGGCCTCGCTGACCACCCGGGAGCGCCGGTTGCTCTCCGAAGCCGAGCCTCCTGCTTCGATCAGCTCGCGGATATACCCATCGATACCGGCTCGGTGCCGTGATCCCACCCAGTGCGCGAGCCGGACCAGTAGGCCCGCACCAAGCAGGATCACTGCCACCGGCAACAATGAGTCCCGCAACCAGTCGACGATCCATCGAAAATAGCATCGCTCTCGACGACTTTGGCTGGTCGGCCGACCGTCGTCATAAACTGGGTCGTAGTCAGGTGAGGGCCGGGTCGGCGCGGTGAACCGCGTCGGCGGCGGTCGACGGAGTGGAGACCATCGCCCGACGGCAAGCCAACCAGCAGTTTCCAGGCACGCTGTTGCGATTGGGCCGGGACACGATCGCCGTCGATCCGTCCATGGCCCGGCTGGGAGAATGATGTACGGGTCGGCATCGGCCTCGAGACTGAGGAAGTGAAGTGCGGGCGACGTCGGCCCGAGCAGCGGCCCAAGATGGCTGAGAAGCGGCCATTGCGGCCTGAAGAAGGGGAGCGTCCATGAGCGACCAGATCACCAAGGACGAGCATCAGCTCTTGATCGGTGGGAAGTGGGTGGATGCCGGGGACGGGACGTACGACATCATCAACCCTGCTACCGAGCTGGTAGTCGGCCAGGCGCCCAACGCCTCGATCGAGGACGCCGCGGCAGCAGCCGCCGCCGCGGCCGAAGCCCTTCCCTCCTGGTCGGCCACCCCGGCCGAGGAGCGCCTGGCTCTGCTGAAGCAGGTGGCGCCGGCCATCCGGGCCAAGAACGACGAATTGGTGGCGTTGGTCATCGCCGAGACCGGTGCCACCGCATCGGTCGGTTCACGCATGCAGGTGCCGGTCAGCTGCGACCGCTTCGAGCGCTACACACGCGACATCCGCCACGTTCAGGAGAAGTCGCTGCCGCCCTTCGTGACCGGAGCGACGCCGCTGGCCCCCGGAGGACTGGTCAGCGCTCTGGCCTATCGTCAACCGGTCGGCGTAGTGGCGGCCATCGCCTCCTATAACTTCCCGCTCACCAACCTGGCCGGCAAGATCGCCCCGGCGCTGGCCATGGGGAACACGGTGGTGGTCAAACCGGCGCCGCAGGACCCGCTGGCCATCGTGGAGCTGATCCGCATCCTCGACCAGGTGGGCTTTCCCCCCGGGGTGGTCAACCTGGTGAACTCCAAAGGGCCGGGGCCGGCCTCAGTGCTGGCCGAGTCCCCCGACGTGGACATGGTCTCGTTCACCGGTTCGACGGCGGTGGGCCAGCGGATCGCCCAGGCCGGCGGGGGGACGATGAAGCGGCTGTTGCTCGAGCTGGGCGGCAAGGGCGCAGCGGTGGTGTTCGAGGACGCCGACATCAACGCGGCCATCACGGCCATCGGGTCCACCTGGGCGTTTCACTCCGGCCAGATTTGCACCGCCCCTACCCGGGCCGTCATTCACCGGAGCATCTTCGACCAGGTCGTCGAGAAGTTGTCGCAGTTCGCCGAAGCTCTGAAGGTGGGCGACCCCCTCGAGCCGGACACGGTGGTGGGGCCGGTGATCTCGAACGCCCAACAGCAACGGGTCCTCGACTACATCGAGACCGGCCGTCAACAGGGCGAGGTAGTGGTGGGAGGTCGCCGACCCGAGCACCTGCCCACCGGCTACTACGTCGAGCCAACCCTGATCACCGGGGGCAACGACATCACCGTCGCCCGCGAGGAGATCTTCGGCCCAGTCGTTGTGGCCATACCCTTCGACGACGACGAGGAAGGCGTGGCCGTCGCCAATGACAGCGAGTTCGGCCTCTACGACTACGTCTTCTCCGCCGACACCGCCCGGGCACTGGCCGTGGCCAAACGGTTGCGGGCCGGACATGTCGGGATCAATACCGCCCAGCGCAACATGGAAGCACCGTTTGGTGGTTTCAAGATGAGCGGGCTGGGCCGGGACGGTGGGGACTACGGCCTCGAGGCCTATTCGGAGCTGCAGTCGATCGTCTGGGCCGGCTGACGGTCGGCCAACCGTCGGGGCCGGCGACAAGTGGGCCCGGGGCCGACCGTGAGGAACCGGAGGAACCGAAGTGGGCCCGGGGCCGACCGTGACCAGCGACAAGTGGGCCCAGCGCGGCTCGCCGCTGCCAACCGGCCGGCACCAGGATCCGGTGGGGTCCAATGCCATCCGACCTGGGCCGGCGTGGCCCCGACCCGGCCGGGCGGCCACCCCGACCCGGCCTGGGCCCGCAGCCATCCCACCCCAATGCGGCCCGGGCCGACCCTCGTGCCTCGCTGTGACGTCCCACGGACGCCCTCGGGGATCGCTAGAGTCCCGCAGATGACGACGCAAGACGACCTGCAGTCCGAGGCGGACGACATCCAGTGGTTTCATTCGATCGACCTCGGAAACGGCGTCGTGACCAAGGGCCTGACCGAGCTCGCCCTGAGAGCTGATCAGCTCCCCGAGTTCAAGGGCCGCTCGGTCCTCGACATCGGCGCGTGGGACGGCTACTACTCATTTCACGCCGAGCGGGCCGGGGCCACTCGGGTGGTCGCCCTCGACCACTACGCCTGGGGCGTCGACTTCGTGGCCGCGCGGCGCCTACTGGAACGAGTGCATCGCCAAGGGCGTGCTGCCCGACCACAGTAGGGACGAGACCGACTTCTGGCATGACGACCTCCCCGGTCGTCGTGGGTTCGAGTTCGCCCACAAGGCCATCGGCAGCAAGGTCGAGCCGGTGCTGGACGACTTCATGAAGGCTGACCTCGACCAGTTGGGCACCTTCGACATCGTGCTGTACCTCGGGGTGCTCTACCACATCAAGGAGCCGCTGACGGCCATGGAGCGGCTCCGGGCGGTCACCGGGGAAGTGGCCATCATCGAGACCGAGGCGGTGCACCTGCACGGCTTCGACAACGAGAGCGCCATGCAGTTCCATGCCGACAGCAGCGTCGGCGTCGACTTCGGGAACTGGTACGTACCCACCATCGGAGCGATCAAAGCCCTGGCCCGAGCGGCCGGGTTCTCCCGGGTCGAGGTGTTCGTCGGCCCTCCCGCGCCGCCCGCGCCGGAACCGGCGGCAGGCCCCGCACCATTGACGTTCCTCGAGCGCGTGGGACGCCGTCTGGCGCCGGCACCGCCGCCCACTCCGGCGCCGCCGACATCGGCCCCGACTCAGAACTATCGGGCCGTGGTGCACGCCTACGTCTGAGGTCCCGGACGGCTTGGGCCCGCGGCGTTCCGAGCGACGGAAACTACAGTCCACCAGGGTCGGCGCCCTCCGGGCCCGAGGTCGGGATCATCTGAGCAGAATTCCGTGACGAGTAGGGTGATGCACCATGGTCAGCCGCCCGGTGCCACGCTCTTTGACCCGCGCCCAGCAGGCGCGTCGCCAGCGGGTCGTCGACGCGGCCATGGCCCTCGGGCTCGAAGGCGGCTACGAAGCGGTCCAGATGCGCGACGTCGCCGCCCGTGCCGACGTGGCCATGGGCACCGTCTACCGGTACTTCACCAGCAAGGACCACTTGCTGGCTGCAGCCCTGGTCAGTTGGGTCGAGCAGCTCGATGCCCGGCTCTCGCAGCGTCCGGCCCAGGGCGACTCAGCGGCGATCCGCGTGGTCGACGTCCTGGACCGGGCGCTGCGGGCAATGGGGCGACAACCCAAGTTGGTCAGTGCGGTCTTCACCTCGCTCTCCTCGCCGGATCCAGCAGCCGTCGAGTGCCAGCAACAGATCACCGTGCTCATGGAGGGGATCATCACCCGGGCCATCGGCGAGCCTCATCCCGATGACCTTGGCGACCGGGCCAGGATCCTCGGGCACGTGTGGTACTCGGTGCTCGGGGGTTGGGTCAACGGTTGGAGTGACATGAGCCGTGTCCACAACGAACTGGTCGTGGCTGTCGGGCTCCTGCTCCCCTCCGAACGGTACGTCGAAGCCTGATCACCGCGTCGGCCTGTCGGTCGCAGCGGTTGGTGGTCGTCCGACCCCACCGGGGAGGCCCCGGCCCCACCGGGGCTGCCGGGCAACCGGTCGCAGTGGGTGGCCGCTCAGAACCGGTGGCGATGCAGAGCCGGTGGCGCCCAGTCGGTGGCGATGCGACCCATCGCCGCGTTTGCCGGCTGCAATACGCAGCCATGGTCCCGTCACACCGGGTGTGAGATGAGCCGGTCCCCGCGCTAGCGTCGGTCCAATGCCTTCGGCCATAGAGGTCTCCGGACTGACCAAACGGTTCAAGGATGTCGTCGCCGTTGACGACCTGAGCTTCGAAGTGGAGGCCGGGCGGGTCACCGGATTCCTCGGTCCGAATGGTGCCGGCAAGACGACGACCTTGCGCATGCTGCTCGGGTTGGTATCGGCCACGCGGGGTCGGGCCACGTTCAACGGACAGGCCTACCGCGACCTCGATCAACCCATCCGCCACGTCGGGTCGGTGCTCGAGGCCACCAGCTTCCATCCGGCTCGCCGAGCGGCCAAGCACCTCAAGGTTGTGGCCATGGCCACCGGCCTCCCCTACACCAGGGTGGACGAGACCCTGGCCCTGGTGGGCCTGAGCGAGGTGGCCGACAAGCGGGTGGGCGGCTTCTCGATGGGCATGCGGCAGCGCTTGGAGCTGGCCACGGCCCTTCTCGGCGATCCCGACATCCTCATCCTCGACGAACCCTCCAACGGCCTCGACCCACAGGGCATCCAGTGGCTGCGGACCTTCATCCGGCACCAGGCCTCGACGGGCCGGGCCGTGCTGGTCTCGTCGCATCTGTTGGCCGAGATGGAGGAGACCGTTGATGACGTCGTCATTGTCTCCCACGGCAAGTTGGTGCTCCAGACCACACTGGCCGACCTGCAGCAGCGGACCGGGACCGGGGGCGGCATGCGAGTACGGACTCCCGAGGCCCAGCGTTTGGTCGACGTCCTGACCGCCCAACAGGTCGGCGTCCGCTGGACGGAGCCCGACGTCATCATGATCGACGGGGCCTCCCCCGAGTGGCTCGGGCCGGTGCTGGCCCAGAACCAGATCATCGTGTACGACCTCCGGCAAGAGGGTGGCGGCCTCGAAGAGATCTTCCTCAGCCTCACCTCCGGGTTCGACGCTCCAGCGCCCGAAGAGGTGCGGTCGTGATCCGGCTCGTGCGCTCCGAGTGGCTGAAGCTCCGGACGACCTCGGTGCCCTGGCTCCTGGCCGGGCTGGCCTGTCTGTTCACTGGTCTCGGCATCCTGCTTTCCTTTCTCAGCAGCAGCACCCCGGGTGGGAGGAGGGCCCACGGCGGCGCCGCCTGGTTCACGCCCCACACAGTGGACCAGCTTCGAAACCTGGTCGGAGCGGGGCTGACTTTCGGAGACCTGTTCATCATGCTGCTGGGGGTGCTGTGCATCACCACCGAGTTCCGGCACAAGACGGTGACGTCCGCGTTCTTGATCACTCCCCGTCGTGGGCGGTTCGTGGCCGCCAAGCTGATCATCGCAGCCATCCTCGGCGTGGTCCTGGCTGTCATCCTCCTCATCATCGCCACCGTCGCCGGGTCGATCGTGCTGTCGGCCCGCCACGGCTCACCCTCCAACCTCGTGCATCAACTACCCGCTGTGGCGCCAGGGATGATCGGGGTCTTCGTTTTGTACGCCCTCCTCGGTGTCGGAGTTGGCTCATGGCTGACCAACCAGGTGGCTGCCCTCATTGCCACCCTCGGGTGGTTCCTGATCGGCGAGACCCTCATCGGCGCGCTCCTCAATGCACTCCATAGCGGACTCTCCCGCTGGCTCCCCGGTGACGCTGCCCAGGCCCTGGCCAGCCACACCGGTCGGCAGCTGGGCTCAGCCCTCCTACCCTGGTGGGGCGGCGGTCTGATGCTGCTGGGCTACGGGCTCGCCTTCGCCCTGATCGGCACGATCGTGATGACCCGGCGGGACATCACCTGAGAGGACGTCCCATCGGGCTGCTTGTGCCGCCTGTTCCTCCGCCAAGACAACGGCCTTCTAATTTCAGAACGATCCTTGTGTTCAAGACGTCACGCGTCGCGGCGTTTGCCGACTGAGCCAAGGCACCTTGGCCGCAGGGGCGCCGACGGTCATGCACTGGCGATCTGCTTCTCCAGCGCCCGGAGCTTGCGCACGGCACCACCTCGGCACACCTTCAGACCGTGGCACTCCGGCTCGCTGCGGGGTTCGTCGAGCAGGACGTCTCCGGCTCCTCTTTCAGCTTGACCGCCTGCGCCGCAGGTCGGCGATCTGGCGGTCGAGGCGCTTGCGCTCGGGGTTTGGAACGAGCGTGGCGGGACAGCTTCGTCGGCCCCGTAGCTCACGAGGGTGTCCAGGCCGTGGTGCTCGCCCATGTACTTGAAGAAGTTCTCCTGGCGCCAGCGGGCGAACATCAAAGCGCCGATGCGGGCGTCGACAGCGACGAAGTGATGTTGGTGACGATGGGGGTCTGGTGCCCGTCTTTGGTGCGCACCACGATGCGGCGCCACGGTACCGATCCCCCGATGTGGATCTTGTCCTCGGCGACCATGAAGCGCACCCGGCGTCCCTCGAAGCGCGACTCCCGATCGAGTGAAGGAGTCCTCGGGGAGCGTGACGTCACGACGCTGGTAGGTGATGAAGTCGATCTTCTCTTCGGTGAGCCAGGTGAACAGCTTCCCGTCGTAGCCGCCGCGGTCGAAGATCACACAGAAGCGCCGGTCGCCGAGCACCTCTCGTATGGCCTCGATGACCCGGGGCATGGCCTTGGCCAGGTTGGCCGAGAGCTCCTCGGTCAGAAACAGAAGCGGGCGGCCTTGGCTGGTCACCCACGAAATAGCTATGAACGGCAGGCAAAGGCATGCGTCGCTGGCGAGTTCCATACCTCTTGGAGATGACGCTTGCCCGAGTAGGCCTTCATGTGACCGTCGACGTAGAGATAGGCGCTCTGAATTACCCCGCCGTCGACCCAGCGACGGGCCAGAGCAGTGCCGAGCTCGGAGGCCTTGGACTGGACGACCAACTCGGAGAGCTTGCGGCGAAACGTCTTCACCGCCGGGCCCGACCGTCCGCACCAGCGCACCGAACTCGGTCCGGCGCAGGTGCTTCGCCGACTCCACCGTGGTGCGGCCAGCAGCGTCATGAAGAACAGGTGGTGAGTGTGGCACGCACCCCGAAGCGTTCCGAATGCGGCAAACGGAAGAGTTGCGTGACGCGTCGACGAGGCCGAGCGCGCCAGCGCCGGGTAGTACAGCGCCAGACCCATGTCTGCCCTCGCGCATGAGCGGCACGATGGCGGTTATCGAGTCCGGCTCGTCGCTCCGCGGCGCCGGTGCTGGCTCCGTCGACGGGCTCATCGCCTCGAGCTCTCACGCTCCTCGTCCTCGTCCTCGTCCGCATCAATGCGAGCTCGCGCTGCACGACACCGGGCACGGCGAGGCGCCCGGCATGCGACGCCGACAGCACGACACCGGTCCGTTCGCTGACCAGTCGCACGAGGGCTGCGCCGATGGCCGCAGAGGGCTTTCCCGACAACCGCCTCCCGACCCATGGCGTTGGCGCAGACGAGGTACTGGGTCGAATGGAAGAGCTCCGGGCCGACGACCGCGACTGGCGAGGGGGTCGCGTGTTCAGCCTTGTCTACTCGGCCGGCGACGAGGTCCACGCCGTGCTCGAGCGTGCGGCGGCGGCGTACTCAGCCGAGAACGCCCTGAACACCTTGGTATTCCCCAGCCTCGGCTGGATGCAGCACGACATCGTGACGATCACCGCCGGCCTCTTGGGTGCCGACCGGGTCACCGGCCGGCCGGCCGACATTCGGGGCTACCTCACCTCAGGTGGGACCGAGTCGCTGTTGATGGCGACCAAGACGGCCCGCGACTGGGGACGCTCGGAGCGGGAGAAGCTCTCACCCAAGTGGCCGACAGCCCGGCCCAACATGGTGATGGCCACCAGCGCCCATGCCGCCTTCGAGAAGGCGTCGCACTATTTCGACGTGGAATCGCGACGGGTCCCGGTGGGTCCGGACTACCGGGCTGACGTCGACGCCATGGCCGCCGCCATCGATGACGACACGGTGCTCGTCGTCGGCTCGGCTCCCTCCTATCCGCAGGGCGTGATCGACCCGATTCCCGAGTTGGCTGCGATGGCGTCCGAGCGTGGTGTCCTCTGCCACGTGGACGCGTGCCTCGGCGGGTTCATCCTTCCCTTCCTGGGGCAACTCGGTCACCTCGACAAGCAGTGGGACTTCACCGTGCCCGGCGTCACCTCGATCTCAGCTGACCTCCACAAATACGGATACGGGTCGAAGGGCGTCTCAGTCGTCTTGTACCGGACGCCCGAGTTGGCCCGACTGCAGCCGTTCCTGACCACCAACTGGCTCGGCGGCCTCTACGGCTCGCCCTCGATGGCCGGGACGCGCCCGTCCGGTCCGATCGCCGCCGGATGGGCCGTCCTTCATTTCCTGGGCGAAGACGGTTACCTCCGGTTGGCCGAGGACACCTACCAGGCAGCCCGATCGCTTCGGTCGGCCATCGAGGGCCTCCCCGGTCTGGCCGTGCGGGGGGACCCCGACGCCACCGTCTTGGCCTTCGGTGGCGATGCCGACGCAACCGTCTTGGACTTCGGCGGCGATCCCGATGCCACCCGATCGGCCGTTGCTGGCGATGCCGACGCCACCCGGTTGGCCTTTGGTGACGACGACGCAACCGGGTTGACCTTTGGTGGCGACGCCCACGCAACCGGGTTGACCTTGACCGGCGTTCCACCCGCCGCCGGTCCGATCGACACGTTCGCTCTCGGTGACGCCCTAGCTGAGCGGGGCGGTTGGTACTTCGACCGGCAGTCACCGCCCGACAGCCTGCACGCCACCGTGCACGCCGGCCATGCCGCCGTCATGGGCGAACTGATCGATGACCTCACAGCCGTTGTCGGGGAGCTGGCAAGTACCGGTTCACGCGCCGTAGACCGGTCAACGACCTACGGCACCATCGTGTGAGGTTGCCGTCAGTCGTGGGCTGACGCTGCCTCAGTCCCGGTCGGCCTCGTTGTTCGGTCGGCCTCGTTGTTCGGTCGGCCTCGTTGTTCGGTCGGCCTCGTTGTTCGGTCGGCCTCGTTGCTCGATCGGCCTCGTTGTTCGGTCGGGCCCCGACGCTGGATAGAGTCGGCTACCGCTCAACCCCCTGAATGGGAGACGACAATCCATGCAGACTCGACTGACGGAGATCCTACGGGTCCAGCACCCGGTCATGCTGGCCGGAATGGGCGGAGTGTCCTACGCCCCGCTCGTCACTGCCGTCTCGGAAGCCGGCGGCTTCGGATGTCTCGGTGCGTCCACCATGAGCAGGGAGCGCATGGTGTCTGAGATCGCTCAGGTGAGAGGAGCCACCGTCAACCCGTTCGGCGTGGACCTCCTCACCGCTATGCCCGGTGACCTTGTCGGTCAGGTCGAGGACATCATCGAGGGAGGGGCCTCGGTCTTCGTGGCCGGGTTGGGCGTGCCTAGCGAGGTGGTGGAACTTTGCCATCAGAGCGGCCTGCTCGTCATCAACATGTGCGGCAAGGTCGATCATGCCCGGCGGGCCGTGGACGCCGGGTGCGACATCGTCGTGGCCCAGGGCACCGAGGCTGGAGGCCACACCGGCCAAGTGGCCACCATGCCGCTCGTTCCCCAGGTGGTCGACGCCGTCGGTCACCAGGTCCCAGTAGTCGCCGCCGGCGGCATCTTCGATGGGCGCGGACTGGCCGCTGCGCTGGCCCTCGGCGCCGATGGCGTCTGGGTGGGCACCCGGTTCATCGCCACCCCCGAGGCCCGTGCGGTGTCCGGGTACAAGGACGCCCTGGTGCGCACCGAGGAGGATGGCACCACTGTCAGCCGGGCCTACTCGGGAAAGACGATGCGGGTGGTCCGCAACGAGTACACCGCCTTCTTCGACGAGCATCCCGACGAGCTCCAGCGGTTTCCCGGCCAACTCAGCAGGTCCTCCCACGACGGTGCCTTCCACCTGGGCGGCGGGGAGGACACCGAGAACATCGACCCGGCGCAGGAGTGCTACCCGAGCGGACAGGGAGTGGGCGCCATCGGGACGCTCATTCCGGCGGCCGCCATCGTGGAGTCGATCGTCAGCCAGGCCGAGCGGGTGCTGGCCGCAGTGACGCACGGCGCCGCCGATCACCACGGGGCGGCATGAACGGGTCGAGCCTGGGACGGCCCGAATCGGCCGACCACGGGCGGCTTGAACGGGTCGAGCACGGGGCGGCCTGAATCGCCTCAACTGAAAGCCTCAGACGTTGCCGCCGGAGACGACCGGGTCAGGCGGGCTCGGCCAGCACCGAGCGGTCCCCGTCGCGTAAGCCGGCGATGATCCGGCGGTACGTCCCGGCTGCGTCACCGCCCAGCGAGTCGGTGTCGAGCCACTGTGCTCCGGTGGGCCCATGGTGCCGGTCCAGCCCGAAGAGACCGAACCTCGGCTGGTATGAACCCCACTCGTAGTTGTCCACCAAAGACCAGTGCCAGTAGCCGCCGACAGGTATGCCGGCATCGGCCGCCGCCACCACGGCGGCGATGTTCTCCCGGAGATACCGGCTTCGGTCCCAGCCGTCGAGGCGTGGATAGGAGCGGGCGTTGCGCACCCGGCTGCACAGGCCGTTCTCTACCACCCAGAGCGGAACATCGGGCGTCATGTCGTGCTGAGCCTCAAGCCACGCCCCGAGGCCGATCCGGATCGGGCACGTCGTCCCACAGCTCCCGGCCAGGGGCCCACGCCCGCCCTCCAGCCGTCACATGGCCGGGCAGACGCAGGTGCCTCGCCGCCAGTGGGTCGTAATAGTCGAAGCCGACGACGTCGAGCGTGCGCTCGTGGGCGCTGGCATAGACGGCGTCGACGGCCCGTCTGGGCGAGCGCGGACGGAGCCGCGGACGCCGACGCCACCAGCGGTCCCGCGGGCACCCGGGACACGAGGCGAGCGCAACCCGTACGGGGATGTTGCTGCGCTGAGCTTCCGAAGGACCTGCTCACCCCGATTGGAGGTGGGGTGGGCGGCGTAGTGGCGAACGCGGCGGTCATCGAGCCAGCGGTCGAGATCGTCACGGTCGATACCCATGCTCCGGGCCGTGAGTATGTCGGTGAGGAGGGCATCGAACTCGTAGAGGCTCACCGACGCGGTCGTTGGTGGTCACGATGGCGTCCGGCCGGGCGCGGTGGATGGCCTCGTACCCGAGGACATGGGCGGCCAGTTGGTTGTCCATGGCCACCGCCGCGTCCCCGAAGGCCATCCGCCGCCCAGGTGGGAACATCCCGAGGACCCAGGAGCCCAGGCCCACCGCGTTGATCTCGTTGAGCGTCACCCAATGGCGGCACAGGCCGGCGAGGGCGCCGAGGGCCACCTCGACCCAGGCCACGTACCGCTCCGAGGAGTCGGCGCGGAGCCAGAACTCCTCGCCTAGCCAAGCCGGATGGGTGAAGTGCAGCAGGGTGACCAGCGGCGCCATCCCCCGGTCGGCGCAGCCCTTGAGGATGCTGACGTACCCGGCGAGCGCGGCCTTCGTCGATCTGGCCTTCCCGAGGCTCGACCCGGGCCCACTCAACCCCGAGGCGGAAGCTGTTGCAGCCGAGGCCAGCCGCCCGGTCCAACGCCTCTTCGGGGTGAGCCCAGAAGTCGGCAGCGATCCCCGACGGCTCTACCCGACCGAGCTGCTCCCAGGTCAGCCAGTTGTTGGCCGGCTGCCCAGGCCCATTGAACCCACCCTCAATCTGGAATCCGGCCGTGGCCACGCCGAAGTAGAAGTCCTGGGGCAGCGGCCCGGTGCTGGTCGGCCCGGTGCTGGTCGGCCCGGTGCTGGTCGGCCCGGTGCTGGTCGGCATCGTGCTGGTCGGCCCTGTGCTGGTCGGCCCTGTGCTGGTCGGCCCTGTGCTGGTCGGCATCGGGCCAGCTTTCCAGCTTCGTGGCTGCGCCTGCTCGATGTAGCCCTCGGCGACCCGACGTTCCAGTGCTCGTGGCCCATGAATAGTTCGGTGCGATAGCTTGCCGGCTCATGCGGCCGATGGGGACGACGCGAACCTCGTGAGTGCATGGGAGCGAGGCGCCGACCGCGTCCCTGTCATCGTCGCGGCGGGTCAGTGCCTCGAGCGCACCGAGCTGGTGACCCCCGTCGACCTCATGGCCCGGGCCTGCGACGCTGCCTTCGCTTCGGCCCCCCGCCTCCGGGACCGGGTCGAACGCCTGACCGTGGTCGACGTGATGACCAAGGTGGGACCGGCGCCGGCCACCGAGCTGGCCCGCCGCACGGGCATGAACCCCAGGCGTTGCGAGGTCACCACCGTCGGGGGGAACAGCCCGCAGTGGTTGGTCAATCGGGCCGCCTCGGAGATCGCCGAAGGTTCGCTGTCGGTGACGGTGATCGCCGGAGCCGAGGCCATACGGTCGTCGAGGGCCCGTCGAGCTGCTGGACTCCCGCGTGCCGTCGGTGCCGATCTCCCGCCCGACCCCGCCGTCGGGGACGACCAACCCGGGGTCGGACCGGCCGAGATGGCCATCGGGCTCATGGCACCCGTCCACGTCTATCCCCTCTTCGAGAGCGTGGTGGCGGCACGGGCCGGTCACTCCGCCGTCGAGCACCGTCGGGCCATCGGCGACCTGTTTGCCCCCTTCACCGAGGTCGCCGCCCGCCATCCGACGGCGTGGTTCCCCGAGGCGCGCTCGGCCACGGACATCGCAACGCCCTCGCCGGGCAACCGGATCGTCGCCGAGCCATACACGAAGCTCATGACGGCCTTCCTGGGCTCCGACCAGGGCGCCGCCCTGGTGGTGTGCTCGCTGGCCGCGGCCCGGGACGCCGGGGTCGCGGACCGGGCCGTGTTCGTCTGGTCGGGAGCCGAAGCCACCGACGTGCGGTTCCCGACCGCTCGACCAGACCCGGGGCGCTCGCCGGCCATCGCGGCCGCCGGCCGCGCCCTGTTCCAGGCGGCATCGCTGGAGATCGACGACGTGTCGCTGATCGACCTCTACTCCTGCTTCCCGTCGGCCGTGGAGTTGGGCGCCGAGGCCCTCGGGCTGGCCACCGACGATGCCAGGGGCCTGACCGTTACCGGCGGCCTTCCCTACTTCGGAGGCCCCGGCAACAACTACGTCACCCACTCGATCGCCACGATGACCGACCTGCTCCGGGAAGCCGGCACCGCGGGCTCGGGGGGCTCCGGATCGGCCGGCTCCTTCGCCCCATCCGCCGTATCCGGCTCGGCTGGCTCGGCTGCCCCATCCGCCGTATCCGGCTCGGCTGGCTCGGCTGGCTCATCCGCATCGGCTGGCTCGGCTGGCTCATCCGCATCGGCTGGCTCATCCGGCTCGGCTGGCTCGGCTGGCTCATCCGACTCATCCGCCCGATCCGCTTCGGCGCCGGCACCGGCGCTCGGGTTGGTCACCGGGCTGGGCTGGTTCATCACCAAGCACGCCCTCGGTCTGTACGGGGCAGAGCCGCCCCCCCACGGGTTCCGCCGCGGCGACACGCAAAGCGAACAGAAGGCGATCGACGCGTCGGCCGTGGACGTGGCCCTCGGCGTGGAATCCGAGGGGGGACCAGCAACCCCGGCGACCGCAACACCGGGAACCCTAGCGACCGGAACCCCGTCGACCGCATCCAAGGCGACCGCAACCCAGGCGACCGCCATCGTGATCGCGGCCACGGTCATCCGCGACCACCACGGTGCCGCCACCGGTGCTCCCGTGATCGCCCGCATGCTCGATGGCCGTCACGTCGCCGCTGCCCCCGCCGACGACGACGTGATCAGTGCGGTCGGCGAGCAGGACGTGCCCGGGATGGTCGGGACCCGGATTGCCGTTGAGGGCAGTCCCCCGCGCTACCGTCTGCCCGGTACCTGAGCTCCGCGATGGGAGACGACCATGTCCGAAGTACTGCGTGAACGCCGAGGCCACGTCGAGATCATCACCATCAACCGGCCCGAGGCCCGCAACGCCATCAACGGCGCCGTCTCGCGAGGTGTGGGCGGCGCGCTGGACGAGCTCGAGACCGACGACGATTGCTGGGTGGTCATCCTGACCGGCGCCGGGGACAAGGCCTTCAGCGCAGGCATGGACCTGAAGGCGTTCGCCGCCGGTGAGGTCGCAGACATTGCCGGGGCCAGCGGCGGGTTCGGCGGCATCACCCAGCGGGACTTCCCCAAGCCCATCATCGCCGCCCTGAACGGCTCCGCCCTGGCTGGCGGTTGCGAGATCATGCTCTCGTGCGACCTGGTGGTCGCGGTGGAAGAGGCCAAGATCGCCATCACCGAGGTGAAGCGGGGCCTCATCGCCGGGGCCGGCGGCCTCATCCGGCTGCCCAGGCGGCTCCCCCGGGCCGTGGCCCTCGAGCTGGCCCTCACCGGCGAGCCCCTCGACGCCGGCCGGGCCCTGGCCCTCGGGCTCATCAACCGGATCGTGCCCGCCGGTCGCCTGATGGACGAGGCGCTGGCGCTGGCCGAGGTCATCGCAGCCAATGCCCCGTTGGCCGTGCGGACGACCAAGCGGGTGATGAAAGAGGCCTTGGAGGTCCCCGAGGCCGAGGGGTGGGACATCAACAACTCCGCCCTGTCGGCTGTGTTCGCCTCGGCCGACGCCATGGAGGGCTCGATCGCCTTCGCCGAGAAGCGCGCCCCCAACTGGACGGGCAAGTAGGTTGGCCGGGTTATGAACATCGTGCACGCGGCCTCCCAGACGGGGGCGGCTGGGCCGCAGCTCAGCAGCGCCGTCGACGGCATCCGGCTCGCCCTCCACGTGCTGGCCGCCTCGATCTGGGTCGGTGGCCAGTTCGCCCTGGCCGGCCTGCTCCCGACGGCCCGGGGCATCGGGGGCGACGCACCGACTCGGCTGACCCGGGCGTTGTCGGTGCTGTTGTGGCCGGCCTTCGCCGTCCTGGTCCTCACCGGTTTTTGGAACATCTCGACCATCACCTTCTCGAGCCAGAGCACCGCGTGGAAGACGGTGCTGATCATCAAGCTGGTGATGGTGGTCATCGCCGGCGTGGGTGTCTACCTCTTCCAGCGGTCGACGACCAAGAAGCAGTCGGCCCTTTGGTCGTCGGTGGGCGGCACTGCATCGGTTGTTGCCCTGGTCATGGGGGTGTTCCTGGCCGGCTGACCGCCGGGTTCCTGGCTAGCAGGAGTCCGGATCCTGTCCGGATCAGCGCACAGGTGACCGCAAAATCGCACGCCAGGCGTCAACCGACGGGCCCTGAGTCCCGGCACAGGGCCGATCTCGTCCAGGACCCCGGGCGGCGACGAAGTACTCGAGGAACCCTTACGGGTCTAACCTTGTCCGCGAAAGTCGAAAAAGGAGTCACCAGTGCACTTGGGCCTGCCTGCGGAGATATTTGGTGTCGATGGAATCATCATCTTGGTTGTCGTCGTGCTCGTCCTGTTCGGAAGCACGCAGATTCCCAAGCTGGCGAGGTCCCTCGGCTCGGCACAGAAAGAGTTCAAGAAGGGACTGGACGAGGGGGGCAAGGATGACCCGACGACGGTGAAGGCACAGAACGTCGTGGTTGAGCCCACCGTCCCGCCCACGACCAAGGATTAGCGCCGCGTCCGAACCGCCCGCGGCACACAGAGACGTTCAGGCGGCGCCGACCGAACCGGGAGAGCGACTCGGTCGTCGGGTCGTGCCCTTTTGGGTGCTGCAGCTGGCCGAACTTCTGGCCGCGGTGGCCTTCGCCGACCTGTCGCTGCACGTCGACCACGGGCAACTGCTGGTCGGCGGTACCGTCGCTTTCGCCCTACTGGCCGTCACCGCCCAGGGGCCCCTCGGCCTGGTGCGGGTGGTCCCCCGCCGGCTCCACGTCCACATTGCCTGCGTGGTCTGTGTCCTCTTCGCCCTCGCTCCCGCACTCCCCCAGCTCAGACCGGACGCCTCGGGAATCATCGTCGTCGAGTTCGGTGCCGTCGGGCTCTTCCGCTTGGCCACCCTGACCCGTACCGACGTGCCCGTCCGGGCACCCAAGCACCCCGACGGCCGGGCAGTCCGGGGCCCGGTACCCGACGTGCCGGCCGGCGACCCGGCCGGACTCGGGCCCGAGGCAGCATCGACTTCCGAGATCGCGGCCCGCTGGCTCGGGCACCGCACCAGCACTGCCGCCCATCAGGCCAGCATCGCCGCCCAGGCAGCGGCCCTGACAGCCGAGAAGCACGCTCCGGCAGCCAGAGCGCAGGCTGGAAAGGCACTTCGCTCGGCCGGCCGACTGACCGGTCGCATCGCTCGGTCGTCGGGCGCTCCGTCCCCTGCGCCCGGCTCCTCTGGACCTGGCTCCCCGGTTCCCGGTTCTGATCCCGGCCCTGCGCCCCCCGGACTCGGTTCCTCCGGGACCTCCGGCGCAGCCGATCCCTCGAAAAGGAGCGTGGTCGCGGGGGTGGAGGATCCCGAACACTCAACCGGATCCTGACGGTCCGACCGCCAGGAGCGACGGCTCTGAGCCCGCGGGTCGAGCGAGATCGGATTCTGTCGAGCAGGAGCGCTCGATCCCGACGGGAAGGGCGTCGGCCCCAGGCAGGGCCAAGCCTGTGAACTGGAATTACGCTGCTGCGGGCCGAAGCGCATCCTGAACTTCTAATTGCAGCCCGACGTTCGCTAGTGTCGTCGCCGTGAACGCCACTCCGCCCGGCTCGACCGACTCGTCTCAGGGCCAAGATCTCCTGGTGGCCGACGCCGAGCCCGAGCCTGGCACCGGTGGCGCTCGATCGGCATCCCCCCGACCCCGCCGGAGCCGAAAGGCCGTGGTCGGCGGCGCGATCCTCGGCGGCGCCCTGTTGCTCGGCGGTTGCAACTTCTACCCCACCTATTGGGCCGATACCGGTGCCACCAAGCAGGGGCACGACATCTTCAAGATCTACTCGGGGATGATGACCACAGGGATCATCGTGGGCGGCATCGTCCTCCTCCTGATCACCTGGACGGTGCTCCGCTACCGGCGGCGGTCGGACGAGATGCCCCGGCAGTTCCACGAGCACATCGGGATCGAGCTGACCTACACGATCATCCCGATCATCATCGTGGCCGTGCTGTTCTTCTTCACCGTCCTCTCGGAGAACAACGTCGACGCAACGGTCCCAGCCGTCGCCACGTCGGCACAGGGCAGGCCGGTCGTCGACGTCACCGTCACCGCCTTTCAATGGGGCTGGCGCTTCGACTACCCCAACCTCGGTGTCGGTGTGGCCGGGGAGCTGACCGACGGCCCGAACAACCACGGTCCCCAGATGGTGGTGCCCGAAGGGGAGACCGTGCAGGTCACCCTGGTCTCCAATGACACCATTCACGGGTTCTACGTCCGGGCCTTCAACTTCAGCCGGTACGCCCAGCCCGGTGTGACCAATGTCTTCGACCTCGACCTCATACGGCTGGGTACGTTCGACGGGCAGTGCACGCAGTTCTGCGGGCTGTACCACACCGACATGCTCTTCAGCGTGAAATCGGTGACTCCGGACCAGTTCCGGACCTGGGCCGCGAGCCAGGTGGCTCAAGGGAACACCCTTCAGGCACCGGGTACGGGGGCTCAGAACAGGGCTCCGATCTCAGCTCCCAATTCGAGCGGCTGCGGCCAGGGGAGCTGCCCGGGTTCGACCGCGGGAGCCGCTCCGAAGTCCTCGAACTCCTCAACGGCAAAGGCTGCAGCATGACGATCCTCGCTGAACGCCCCGGAATCCGTGGTCCCGAGGACCCCGATCAGCCGGGAGCAGAGGACGACCATCACCCCCACCACGAGGGCCCCACCGGCATCCTCAAGTGGCTGACGTCGACCGACCACAAGGTCATCGGCACCAGCTACATGATCACCTCGCTCATCATCTTCTTCATTGCCGGCATCATGGCCATGGTCATCCGGGCCCAGTTGATCCAGCCGTCAGGCGTCGGGGTCTCGTTCCAGACCTACAACCAGCTCTTCACCATGCACGGGAGCCTGATGCTGTACCTGTTCGCCGGACCCTTCGCCTTTGGCGGCCTGGCCAACTACATCGTCCCCCTCCAGGTGGGGGCCCCGGACATGGCCTTTCCTCGCCTCAACGCCCTGTCCTACTGGCTCTACCTCGGCGGCTCGATCACCATGCTGTCGGGCTTTTTGGTCTCGGGCGGTGCGGCCAGTTTCGGGTGGGTTGCCTACGCCCCGCTGTCCAACGCCACCAACTCGCCGGGGGCGGGCGCGGACCTGTGGTTGATGGCCCTGGCCCTCACCGGGTTCTCGGCCATCTTCACCGGAGTGAACCTGGTCGCCACCGTCTTCTACCTCCGGGCGCCGGGCATGACCATGTTCCGAGTGCCGATCTTCTCGTGGAACATGGTGGTGACGGGAATCCTGATCCTCATCGCCTTCCCGGTGCTGTTCGCCGCAGTGGTCATGCTGTTTTGCGACAGACACTTCGGCACGCACATCTTCACTGTCCAGGGCGGTGGTTCGCCTGTGCTCTGGCAGCATCTGTTCTGGTTCTTCGGGCACCCAGAGGTGTACATCCTGGCCTTGCCCTATTTCGGGATCGTGACGGACATCCTCCCCGTCTTCTCCCGCAAACCCCTGTTCGGCTACCGAGGCATGGTCTTCGCCACCATGACCATCGCGGCCCTGTCCACCGGCGTGTGGGCCCACCACATGTTCACCACCGGTGTCGTGCTCCTGCCCTTCTTCTCGCTCATGTCCTACCTGATCGCCGTGCCGACCGGCATCAAGTTCTTCAACTGGATCGGCACCATGTGGGGCGGACAGCTGAGTTTCAAGTCCCCCATGCTCTTCAGCGTCGGGTTTCTTTTCGTCTTCTTGGTCGGCGGTGTCACAGGTGTGCTGCTCGCCTCGCCACCGGTGGACTTCCAGGTCCACGACACGTACTTCGTCGTGGCCCACTTCCACAACGTGCTGGTAGGCACCGCCGTCTTCGCCGGGTTCGCCGGGATCTATTTCTGGTACCCGAAGATGTTCGGCCGCATGCTGCGCGAGGGCTTGGCCAAGTGGCACTTCTGGGGCCTGTTCATCGGGTTCTGGGTCGCCTTCATGCCGCAGTACGTCTTGGGCCTCCACGGGATGCCCCGGCGGATCGCCGACTACGCCCCCGCCACCGGCTGGGGCACGCTCAACGTGGTCTCCTCGATCGGCGCATTCGTGATCGGGGCCTCCTTCCTGTTCTTCCTGGCCAACCTGTGGGTGTCCTGGCGCAAACCCATACCGGCAGGTTCCAACCCGTGGGACGCGCACGCGCTCGAGTGGTTCACCACCTCGCCGCCACCCCACCACAACTACACCCATCTGCCTCGGATTCGCTCCGAGCGTCCGACCTGGGACTACAACCATCCGGATCATCCGACGACTCCCACCAAGCACCAGCAGCGCAAGATCGACGCTGAGCTGAAGGAGAAGGAGAAAGAGAAAGAGACTGCGGGGGTCGGTTCGTGAGAATTGAAGCGCTGTTCATGCTCGGCATCGCCGTGTTCTTCGGCATCGTCGGGCTCGTGTACTGGTTCACCAGCTACGAGGATGCCGGGTTCCTGATGCTGATCGGGACAACAGGCCTCGGCCTGTTGCCCGGCGCCTATTACTACTGGTGGTCCCGGCACATGAAGGTCCGGGCCGAGGACGACCCGGACGCCACCATCGAAGGCAGCGCCGGAACCATCGACTCATTCCCCAATTCGAGCATCTGGCCGTTCATCCTGGGCATGGGCGCCTTCATGGTCGCCCTTTCGTTCGTCTTCGGGATTTGGCTTGCCCCGATAGCCGGTGCCCTGATCATCTCGGCGGCCATCGGCGCGACCGTAGAGAGCCGCCGGGGCGGGTCCATCTAGATCGGGGGCGGGTCCATCCAGAGCGGGCCCAATGACCGGCTGACAGCAATCAGCTAGGCGTCCGAGGCATCCGCCACCGCCTCTTCGGCCAGTTGGGCTCGCACCCGGCTGGCCGCGGTGATCAGGTGCTCGAGCGAGGGTAGCACTTCGTCATAGCTGCGGGTCTTGAGCCCGCAGTCGGGGTTCACCCACAGACGGTCGGGCCCGACTGCGTCGACGGCCTGCCGCAGGAGTGCCTCGAGCGCTCCCGACTCGGGCACCGTCGGGGAGTGTACGTCGTAGATGCCCGGTCCCACCCCTCCGAGATAGCGAGACCCTTCCAGATCACCGAGCAGGCCCATCCCGGCGCGGGCCGCCTCCAGCGAGACGACATCGATGTCCAGGTCGTCCGGCGCATCCACGATGTCGCCCAGGTGCGCGTAGCACATGTGGGTGTGTACCTGAATGGCCGGGAGGGCGGCCGCGGTCACCAGCCGAAATGCGCGTCTGGCCCAGGCCAGGTAGGCGGGACGCTCCGCCTGGCGCAGCGGCAGTCCCGCTCGCAGGCCGGGCTCGTCCACCTGGATGACCGCGGTGCCTCCGGCTTGGAGGTCGGCGAGCTCGTCACGCACAGCCAGCGCGAGTTGCACCGCCGTGTCGGCCTCGGTTTGGTCGTCACGGACGAAGGGCCACCGCAACATGGTGACCGGCCCGGTGAGCATGCCCTTCACCGGCTTGGACGTCCTCGACTGAGCGTAGTGAATCCACCTCGACGGTCATCCGAACAGGACGGGCGACGTCGCCGAAGAGCACCGGCGGGCGTACGCAACGCGAACCATACGACTGGACCCAGCCCTCCGTGGGCAACAGGAAGCCGGTCAGCTGCCCGGCGAAGTAGCGCACCATGTCGTCGCGCTCGGGCTCCCCATGGACGAGCACGTCCAGGCCGACCTCCTCTTAGAGGGCGACCACCCGATCGATCTCGTCTCGCAGGGCCTTCTGGTGCGAGGCGTCATCCACCCGTCCGGCCCGCCAGCCGGCTCGATCGGATCGGAGAGCCGACGTCTGTGGGAACGAACCGATGGTGGTCGTGGGGAGTCGGGGCAGCGCCAACTCGGCTCGTTGTAGGTCGACTCGCTCGGCGAATGTCGTCGAGCGCCTGGGATCGACGTCGCCGAGGGACGCAACCCGCAGTCGGACGTCCTCGTCCACGACCCGCGCTGACGCTCGTCGAGCCCGGTGAGCCTCCCGGTTGGCCACCAAGTTGGCCTCCAAGTTGGCCTCCAAGGCAGGGTCGATGCCAGCGTCGTGGCCCCCCGACCCATTGCCGCCCGACCCACTATCCCCCGACCCACTGCCGCCCGACCCACTGCTGCCAGGACGGAGAGCTCGACCAGCTTCTCCTCGGCCAAGGCCAGCCAGGGTCGGACCTCGGCGTCCAGCGCCGGTTCGGCTCCGAGGCTGAGGGGCACGCGGAGCAGTGAGCACGACGTGGACACCACAACCTCCTCGGCCAGCCTCCAGCTGCCCGAGCTGGTGGAGGTTGGCCTCGAAGTCGTTGGCCCAGACGTTGCGCCCGTCGACCACGCCGGCAAAGAGCACCCTCGACGACAGGCCACCGACAGATCGGAGCAAGTCGAAGTTCTCCCGGCCCCGGCAGAAGTCGAGCTAAACGCCCTCTACGGGCAGATCGGCGAGGGTCGACATGGCCTGGCCGACATGCCCGACGTACGTGAGACGGCCAGCCTCGGCCGATCCCTACTATCGGTCAGCCGGCGATAGGCACGAGCCAGTGCACCGAGCTCATCGGAATTGCGGTCCTCGACCAGAGAGGGCTCGTCGAGGCGGACCCATGAGGTACCCCCCTCGCCCAGTTCTGCCAAGACCTCCAGGTAGGCATCGACCAACGGGTCGAGCAAGCTCAGCACGTCGAATCCCACGTGGACAGGGGCGCTCCGCAGCAACAGGGTCAGGGGACCGACGAGGACCGGGGTGGTGGCCACCCCGAGGCGGTTGGCCTCGGCCAGCTCCCCGACCGGCTTGGCCGCGTCGGCCCGGAAGGCACTATCGGGACCGAGCTCGGGAACGAGCTGGTGGTAGTTGGTGTCGAATCACTTGGTCAGGTCGAGGGGGGCGACGGTGTCCCGACCAACCGCGCCGCCCCGGGCCAGGGTGAAGTAGCGCTCGAGTGTCGGCGACTGGTCACCGAGGGCGAACCGAGGGGGGACCGCCCCCACCATCACCGCGGCGTCGAGCACGTGGTCATAGAGGGAGAAATCGTTGGACGGGATGAAGTCCACCCGCGCGGCTGTGGCCGCCTCCAGTTCTGCTGGGGTACGGACGCACCCGTCTCGGGCCGTCACCAACGAGCCAACGAGCCAACGAGCCAACGAGCCACCGAGCCAACGAGCCACCGAGCCACCGAGCCACCGAGCCACCGAGCCACCGGGTCGCTTCCAGGAACCTCGGGCAGATCCCGAATGCAAGATTGCACGGATTGGCGTGGCTCGTACTCCACAATCATCCGATCGCGATCCGGGACCTTTGACCCTGCCCACGGTGGGATACCAACCGGCACAGTGGTCGTACGGGGCCATTGCACCGCAGCGGCCAATCCAGGAAGAGGACAGCACATGAACTTGGGATCGTTTCGTGGAATGGTGCCAACGGGAGCGGGCGGATCAGACGGCTCGACGAGCGCATCGAAGAGTTCTGCAGGGAATCTCCGGGCTCCGAATTGGCTGTTTCGGTCGAAGGCCGCCAGCATCATCTGGCTAGTCGCCAGGCTGTGGCTCGGCTATGAGTGGTTCAACGCCGGCTATCAGAAGATCTGGGGAAGCGAAAGCGCGGCATTCTGGAACGGGGGCGGCGCTGGGGTTAAGGGATTCGCCACCTCGGGAGTCGCAGGATCGGCGGCAGGCAAGGGCGGGGCATCGTACGGGTGGTGGGCAGGGTTCCTCCACAACTTCGTGATTCCCAACGCCTCGTGGATCGCCAAGCTGGTGGCCGTGAGCGAAGTAGCCATCGGAGTCCTGTTGATCGTCGGCCTGTTCACCGGGGTGGCTGCCCTCGCCGGACTTGCCCTGAACGTCATTTACATGTTCTCGGGCACCGCCGGTGTCAACCCGGCCTACGCAATCGTCGCCCTGCTCTTGATCATGGCCTGGCGGAATGCCGGCTACCTCGGGCTGGACCGGTTCGCACTGCCCATGGTCCACGACCTGGTTCACAGCAGGGGCCGGACGAGGGTGGCGGCACCGAGCGGACCCACGTCTCCGCTGCCCGTCCACTAGTTGCAAGACGCCGACACGGCTCTGGCCAAGAACCGAACCGTACTGTTGGCAAGTCGTAAGCCCGCCGGCCAAGTGGCCTCCGGCGGGCTTACGGCCGCGTCGGGGGAAAGGGGCCAAAAGGCCCTACCAGGGACGGCGACGCCACTGTCATGGTGGTCCTATGTCGACCGATGCGCTCGCCTCGGTTCGACCCTCAGACAGACCTCTGTCCGGTCCCGTCTCACCATGCCTCACATGAATAGGAGCGCCATGACCCTCACCGACACTCCCCAGTCCCACCTCCCGGCAGAGGACGGGAACCTCCACCAGCTCGATGCCTACTTCCGAGCTGCCAACTACCTGACCGCCGGCCAGATCTATCTCATGGACAATCCCTTGTTGCGCCGGCCCCTCGTCCCGTCCGACATCAAGCCCCGGCTCCTCGGTCATTGGGGAACGAGTCCGGGTTTGAATCTTCTCTACGCTCACCTGAGCCGGAGCATCAAGGCCCAGGACCTCGACGCCCTCTTCGTGTGCGGGCCGGGCCACGGTGGCCCCGCCGTCGTCGCCAATACCTGGCTCGAAGGCACGTACACCGAGCGTTACCCTCACGTGGCCCAAAACGGTGAAGGGATGGCCCGGCTCTTTCGCCAGTTCTCGTTCCCCGGCGGGATTCCCAGTCACTGCAGCCCGGAGACTCCCGGCTCCATCCACGAGGGCGGTGAGCTCGGCTACTCGCTGAGCCACGCATTCGGGGCGGCATTCGACAATCCCGACCTCATCGTGGCCTGCGTCGTCGGTGACGGCGAGGCTGAGACCGGCCCGGCGGCCACGGGCTGGCACTCCAACAAGTTCCTCGATCCCCGACACGACGGAGCGGTACTGCCCGTACTCCATCTGAACGGGTACAAGATCGCCGCCCCGACCGTATTGGCTCGGATACCCACCCCTGAGCTCGTGGCTCTCTTCACCGGATACGGGTACCACCCCGTCCTGGTCGAAGGCGGTTTCGCCGACGAGGACCCGATGGCCGTGCACCATCGCATGGCCGTTGGCCTGGACCAGGTCATCTCGGAAATCCACGAGATTCAAACCGCCGCCCGATCGCACGGGACCGGCCATCGCCCGAGCTGGCCCATGTTGATCCTGCGAACGCCGAAAGGCTGGACCGGCCCCAAGGTCGTCGACGGACTCCAGATAGAAGGCACGTTCCGCTCCCACCAGCTCCCGCTGGCTGAAGTCCGGACGAACCCGGGACACCTGGCTCAGCTGGAGGCATGGCTTCGCAGCTACCGACCCGAAGAACTCTTCGACGAAGCGGGACGACCGTCCGACACCATACAGAGCTTTCCCCCACTGGGAGAGCGACGCATGAGCGCCAACCCCCACGCCAACGGGGGGACCCTCCTGACCGATCTCGAGCTTCCTGACTTCTCTGACTACGGGGTGGAGGTCAGCCACCCCGGGACCGTGCTGCGGGAAGCCACGCGTGTCCTCGGTTCGTTCCTTCGTGACACGATCCGGGCCAACCCTTACACATTTCGTCTCTTCGGCCCGGACGAGACGTCCTCCAACCGCTTGCAGGACGTCTTCGAGGTCACTGACCGGACCTGGGATGCCGAGCTACGACCGGGCGACGACCACCTCGCACCCGCCGGCCGGGTGATGGAGACGCTCTCTGAGCACCAGTGCGAAGGCTGGCTCGAAGGCTACCTCCTCACCGGTCGACACGGCCTCTTCAACTGCTACGAGGCCTTCATCCACATCGTCGACTCGATGTTCAATCAGCACGCCAAATGGCTCAAGGTCAGCGCAGAGGTTCCGTGGCGCCGATCCATTGCATCTCTGAACTACCTGCTATCCAGCCATGTGTGGCGACAGGACAACAACGGATTCTCACACCAGGATCCCGGCTTCATCGATCATGTGGTCAACAAGAAGGCCGAGATCGTTCGCGTCTACTTCCCACCCGACACGAACTGTCTGTTGTCAGTGGCGGACCACTGCCTGCGCAGCCGGAACTACGTCAACGTGATCGTCGCCGGCAAGCAACCTCAACACGATTGGCTGACCATGGACGAGGCAATCGACCACTGCACCCGCGGCCTCGGGATATGGCCGTTCGCATCGAGCGACGAGGGGAGGGTACCCGACGTGGTCATGGCCTGTTGCGGCGACATACCCACCCTTGAGACCCTGGCCGCGGTCCAACTCCTTCGCCACCATCTTCCCGAGGTGAAAGTGCGCGTGGTCAACGTGGTCGACCTGATGCGGCTCGAGCCGGATACGAAACACCCCCATGGCCTTCCCGATCTGGAGTTCGACACCATCTTCACCCCCAACCGCCCCGTCATCTTCGCCTATCACGGCTACCCGGCTCTCATCCATCGCCTGACCTACAGTCGCACCAACCACGGCAACTTCCACGTCCGCGGCTATCAGGAAGAGGGCACCACCACCACGCCGTTCGACATGGTGATGCGCAACGGCCTCGACCGGTTCGATCTGGTCATCGACGTGCTCGACCGAGTGCCGGGCCTCGAGCCTCAGACCGCAGCCTTGCGCCAGCACATGGTCGATGCCGGGCTCGATGCCCGTCGCTACGGGCGAGAGCACGGCGAGGATCCGCCGGAGATCGCTCAGTGGCGCTGGGAGGGTTGATGCTGAGAATCGTGGCCAGGGACGGACGCCCGACCGTCACGACCGCCCTGGCCGGTCCTCACATTCGCATGGCCCTCAACGTCGTCCATCGTCGTCCACGCCACGTTCACTCAGTCAGCCGCGTCGGATGCGGCGACCTGTGATCTCGCCGATCTTGACGCGGCCAACATCGTCCCGCTTGCCATTGGCCCATGGCGCAACACCTGACTCGATCGCCCGCTGCAGTTCAGCCGGATCGACAATGAGATCTCCGCGCCCACTGACCAGGACACTCCACCCCTCGGCAAGAGCATCGTCGACGTAGTCGACCTCGAAGGACACCTGATCATGCCTCAGGGCGCGCTGTAGCGCCGACGTTGCTGCCGTCCGGAACACAATGCTGTCACCGATCATGCGGTAGTTCACCGGGAGTGCCACCGGGCCTCGAGCCTCGGTGAAGACAATGCGCCCCACCCCGCCCGGGGCGATCAAGGAGAGGCAGCTGTCCCGGTCCAAGACATCCAGGTTCGGGGAGACATCCAGGTTCGGGGACAGAGCCGGATTCGTCTGACCCGGAGGCTCTTGGGTCCCCCCGCCCTTGATGGCGTCAGCGGTCGTCTCGAGCGCCCCTGCGAGCCGCCATAGTGCCGCCGCCGACAGGTCCAGAGACGGGCTCTCCTCCAACTTGCGAAGAAAGGTCGGGTCCATATTTGCTCTCGCGGCTACTTCGTCAATTGTGAGTCCCAACACCTTTCGGCGTTCACAGACTCGCCGTCCCAGGTCGCCAACATGGCTCATGGCCAACTCCTTCCGTCTCTTCTCATGATGGCTGCCCATTCAGGGCCAGACGCGCCGGGTCCGAACAGTCGACACCCACGACGATTGACCGTTCGCCATGATGACACCAGTGCCGTCAGTTGAGAGCTCCTCGATCGTCACCTGTCCATCGCCTGGGCGGCCGACGGTGACCGGTCTCCGGCTCGGACTCGCAGGACTTCTGACCGGGTCATCGTGTGCTCGTCGACAAAATAGGGGCTCAATGCCCGGCTGGACGAGCGCCCGGTGCATGACCCCTGCAGACCCTGCCTTGTCTCACCATGCATGGCCGCCTCCTCTTGATTCGCCGCCCAGTGCTGTCTCCACCAATTGGACGCCACGAGACGGGCGCCCGGCAGGGCCGAAAGTCACCAAGCAGGTGCACGCCCGTCGCCCCTCAGGGCCCTTTCGGAACTGGCCCTGTCAGGCTGGGTGCGATTACCCGGGGCCGGCTGCCGGACGGCGACAGGACGGTAATGCCACGCGGAGCTGGCTGAACCCCCCGGCCGGCCGGCCAGAGGCGTAGGATCTCTGAAGAACATCCGCTCACCAACATGGCGGGAATCCCTGCTACGAGGCGGGAATCCCCGCTACGAGCCGGGAGAACGAGACAACGTCAGTTCCGGAGAGCGGACGTACCCATCAGGAGAGATGGGCCATCGCCTCGGCCAACGTCTCCTTCGGCGTGCGGTCCGATGTCCGGATCACCGTGGCCGTCGGCCAGGGATCCATCGACTGTTCCATGGCCAACCGCACTGCTGGTGTGGCCTCAGAGACATCGCCGTGCTCGTTCAGGCGTCGAAGAATGCGGATCTCCGCCACCTCGGCAGGTGCCTCACAGCAGAATTCAACGAGATCGCTGGACGTTCGGCGAGCCAGCGCACGGACCTCGTCCCGCCAACGGGCGTCGACCCAGGAAGCGTCAAGAACGACCGAGAGCCCGTGCTCCACTGAACGCTCCGCCCGACGGAGGAGCTCTTCGTACACTGTCGCCGTACGGGTAGGACTGTAGCGGGCCATCAGATAGCCGGGCGGTGCCTTTTCTCTCTCGGTACGACCCATTTCCCACCGAATGTCATCGGAGCGGAGGACGCCGCACCGCGCGGCTGCCCCCAACCCTGCAGCAAGTGTGGACTTGCCCGAGCCGGGCAAGCCTCCTACCACAACCATGGTGATGCGACAGCGCCGCAAGTGGTCCAGTGCGAGAGCCTGGAGCTGCCGTGCCTCGATCTCGGCATCGGCGACCCCTTGTTCGGCTCGAAGGCAGGACACCTTGGCCCGGATGTAGGCCCGAGCGGCACAGTAGTGGTGCACAAGTGAGTCTGGGAATGAGTCCCCGGCGTACTCCTCATAGTCGGCCAAGAACTGGATGGCTGCATCAGGACGACCGAGCCGTTCGAGATCCATGACCAAAAAGGCCACGTCAGCGCAGACATCGCCATAGCGCAGCCGGTCCGAGAACTCGACACAGTCGAGAATGCGGACGCCGTCGTCAAGGCAGAAGATATCTTCGGCCTGTAGGTCCCCATGCCCGTCGCAGACGCGCCCAGTGTCGATCCTCTTCGTCAGCAACGGCTCACGCCCTGCGATCCATCGGTCAGCGAGGTGGTGGATCTCCGTCTCGGTGCCCGCGTCGAGGATGGTGCCCACGAATCGCTGCGTCTCGACGAAGTTCGACTCCCATCCTGCACGAAGGGCCGCTTCGGTCGCCACTGATGAGATCTCGCTCGATCGAGCCGCCCGGCTGTGGAAGTCGGCGAGCTTCTTCGCCGTCTGGCGGAGCGATCCACCGATGTCGGTCCCCTCCCGAGCGAGGTGGCCCAGCCTGCGTTCGGGGGGCATTCTCCGCATCACGACCATGTGGTCGACAGCAGTGCCGTCCATCTCAATATCAGCAACCCCGATGTAGACATCAGGGGCCAGGCGCCGGTTCAATGCCACCTCTCTATGGCAATCGGACCGGCGAACCACCCGATCGCGGAAGTCCAGGAACTCGAAGGCCACGGGCTTGCGCAGCTTGTAGACGCGGTCACCCATGAAGAACAGGACTGACACGTGGGTCTCGACAACACCTGCCGGTGCACCGAGTCGGCCGGCCCCGGCGCTGCCTCCTGTGTCTTGGCTCGACTCGGGGTCAACGCCGAGCGAAACCTCTTGACCTGGCGCCTTGTACATTGCCCATCCGATCCGGTGATCAGTGCCCCGTGCGTTTCGGGCCCAACGCGCTGTTTGCCACAGCTAAACAGTCCGGCTCTGGCTCAATTGATGCCGCCGCGACCCGACCTCCCGTCATGATCGGCCGTTCGTGGACGACGGAGTAGGGCCGTTGGTCCCGATATGCCCGCCGTCCGAACACGGATTTCGCGGTCACCGAGTGACTTTGTACCCTGTTCTCCGCACCATCTTGGGCGCACACTGCTCCAAATGGTCAGACCGGAGGTCACCAGGCGCGTATTGACACGGCTGGGCGAAGCGTTGCCGGACGACCGGCATGACTTCGTGAACCGAATCGATATACGCGACGGGTGGGGCGATACCATCTTCGTCCGGGTCCATTCGCCCTTGCCGCGTACGCCCGAGAACCACGACCGTTGGACGCGGTTGCAATCGGCGGTGGCGAGCGCCCTCGAAGGCGAACGACATCGAGTCGAGATTGCCTGGAACTGTGCCAAATAGACGGTGGACCAGGAGCTCTTCAGGAGATTGCGGGCGCCAAGTGCCTTTCCTGGTCGGCCAGAGACCCGCACCGTGGAGCTTGAAGGACTTTCGACCATAGGCGCCGCGCCAAGAGGAGAGAACACTGGGAAGAAGGCAACAACCAACACTGAGAGGAACGGCCCAATGTCGCCCGAGAACCAACCCAAGCATCGAGTGGTCGTCGGAGTGGACGGTTCGCCGGGAGCCGATGAGGCGCTCCGATGGGCCGTCGGCGAGGCCACCCAGCGAACCGCAGTCCTCGAGGTGACCTGTTGTTGGCTGTATCCGGCGCCGGTCGCGCCCGGAGCGCTTCTGGCCAACGTCCACGATTTCCCGGACCTGGCGCGAGCAATATGCGAGAAGGCGGAAGCGGCGGCACGGGCACTCGATCCAGACCTCCTCGTAGAGATCCGCCTGCCTCAGCTACAGCCGCAGCTCGGCCTGGTAGCAGCGAGCAAGGGGGCAGACCTCCTCATCACCGGGGCACGCGGACTCGGAGCATTTCGTTCGCTTCTGTTGGGGTCGGTCAGCCAGCACTGCGCACACCATGCCCACGGTCCCGTGCTGATCGTCCGCCCACCGCATCTGTCGGAGCGTCCCGTCGATGGAGCGGTTCCAAAGGTTGTGGTCGGGTTCGACGGGTCTCAGGATTCGGGACGGGCACTCACATGGGCCGTCGAGGAAGCGTCTCGGCTCGAGGCCCGGCTGGAGGTCGTTGGCGCCTGGCCGCCCCTCGAGGCCGGCAAGCCACAGCTGATCGACCTCCAGGCCGCCCTGGACGAGTACGCCCACACCACCTTGGGCGATGCCGTGACGACCGCCGCGGCCATGCGACCCGATCTCCAGGTCACCACCACGATCTCCACCGAGCCCGCCTCATGGACTTTGGTGAAGGCCAGCGAGCAGGCCCAGCTCCTCGTGGTTGGATCCCGAGGTCTCGGCGGCTTCAAGGGCATGCTGCTTGGATCGGTAAGTCAGCACTGTGCCACCCATGCCACCTGTCCCACGTTGATCGTTCGAGAGGCGCGGTAGTCACTGCACCCGCGGCAGCCGTCCCTAGAGACTTTCGGCCCTACCCCAGGGCTGGCGACCGCATCACGATTGAAGAACAACGGAAGGGAGACTGCCATGCAAGCGAGCGTCGGCGATCGAATCATCATCCATGCACACCGAGTGGGCGAGCCTGAGCGGGACTGCGAGGTCCTCGAGGTCCGTGGTCCGGACGGCGAGGCACCGTATGTCGTCCGATGGGGTGACAATGGCCACCAGGCCCTCTTTTTCCCAGGACCCGATGCCAGCATCCAGCATTTCGAACACTCGTCTCAATGACCAGTCACCGCATGCTTGTGACAACGAACCGGGAGAGAGGGTTGCAACATGAAAGCATATGAAGCTGTACGTCGATCTGGCGTCGGCATCAGCAGTGAGCAGACCATCCACGAGGCCGCCGCCGTCATGGAGCAGGCGGGAGTTGGAGCCTTGGCCGTCATCGACGGCCCACGGATCGTGGGAATCGTGACCGACCGCGACCTGGTTCGAAGGGGCCTGGCTCGCGACTTGGCCAGTGATGCCAGAGTTGACGGGATCATGACGGCTCCGGTCGTGACGATTGAGGCCGAAGCCGATGTGCGTGACGCGTTCGCCATCTTCCGGTCCCACCCGATCCGTCGGCTGGCTGTCGTCCAAGGTGACCGATTCATCGGCATGATCTCCGTGGACGATCTTCTAATCAATGTGGCTGCGGAGCTGAACGATCTCGCTCGGCCGATCACCGGCGAAACCCTCTTTGCCCACCACGACAGCCCGGTACCGGCCACCCGTTGACACAACAGAGTCGGCCAACTTGGTCGGGTCCTGTCGGCTGCGTCCTCAAATCCCGATTCCAACAGCGTTGCACCAGCGAGCCGGTTCGGCTTACTGGCCGTTCTTGTCCAATGAGGAGTATCCCATGACAGATTCGCGAGAGAAGAAGATCGTGGTCGGGGTCGATGGCTCCGATTCGTCAAAGGCCGCCCTTGCCTGGGGCCTCCGCCAGGCGCGGCTTACGGGTGCCCCGCTCCAGGTGGTGATGGCCTGGGACTACCCATTGAGCTACGGATGGGCGGTTGTGCCCCAGGGAGTCGACCTGGGCGCCGACGCCGCTTCGGAGCTCGAGCGTGTGGTCAAGGAGGTCACCGAGGTTGAGAAGGCGGCCGAGCCCGCCGTCGAGATTACGACCAGTGTCATCCAGGGTCACCCGGCTGTCGTGCTCCTGAACGAGGCGGAGAACGCTTCTCTCGTCGTCGTCGGTAGCCGCGGCCATGGCGAATTCGCCGGGATGCTGCTCGGCTCGGTCAGCGAGCACTTGTCCACGCATACGCCGTGCCCTGTGCTCATCGTCCGCGGCTGACCTGGGCATGAACGAGCCCGAGATCCGCCGCATCGTGGTTGGAGCTGATGGCTCCAAGAACGCCATCCGAGCGGTGGAGTGGGCGGCCATCCAGGCCGATCGCACCGGTTCGATCTTGGAGATTCACACCGCCTTTGGTCCTGGCTACGTCTTCCTCGCTCCGAGTGAGATTGAGGCGACGACGCGGCGCTGGGCAGAGAAGGCGGCCGAGTCGGCGCACCGTGTTGCCCCACAAGTCAGCATCGACTGCGTAACCCACGAAGGATCACCGACCCCGGCGCTCATCGAAGCAAGCGCCGGGGCAGACCTCCTCGTCGTAGGCTGTCGAGGATTGGGCGGCTTCCGCGGACTCCTCCTTGGTTCAGTGAGCCAACACTGCACCATGCACGCTCACTGTCCAGTCGTCGTAGTTCGCTAGCTGGCTACGGCGATCGGTGAACATGTCGACGGCACCACCCGTCCGTGAAAGGAAGGGGTAGCCGACGCATGTCCATGTACACAGACCTCCTCAGAAAAGCTCTTGAATCCAACGCTGGCGACATTGAGCAAACCGGCGGCGAAATGCTGGCCACTCTGCTTCAGTGCCGGTCACAGCTCATGGCCGGTCATTCGGCCCTCACCAAGCCAAGCGACTCGTTCACCGATGTAGCCGGTCAATTGGCCTATGACAGTGCCCTCGTGGAGTTCGCCCGACACCTCGGCATAGAGAGCGCCCCCGAAGCCTTCGACCCTCCCCAGGTCGAGCGGACACGGCTCGAACGAGCTGTGGGCTCACACAATGTCGACCTGACCCGGTTGGATGAGGAGATTCGCTCGAGCTAGCGACTGGGTTCAGGTGCCCGAGGCGTCGCGCCGGGCGGCTTCGGTCGACCGCTCGTCCAACCGGGCAGCAAACGTCGCCGCCTGGGTCCGGCGCTCCATGCCCAGCTTGGCCAGCAGGTTGGAGACGTAGTTCTTCACCGTCTTCTCGGCCAGGTAGAGCTCACCGGCGATCTGGCGGTTGGTCTGGCCTTCGGCAATGAGATCGAGGATGCGCCGTTCCTGCGGCGTCAAACCGGCCAGCCGGGGGTCCTCCTTCGGGCCCTCATTGAGCTGTTCGAGCACCCGATCGACCAAAGAGGAGTCGAGCAGTGATTCGCCCGCCGCGGCCCGGCGGATGTTGTCGACCAGGTCCAAGCCGCCGACCTGCTTCAGCACGTAACCGGCTGCTCCCGCCATGATGGCAGCAACGAGGGCCTCGTCGTCGGCGTAGGACGTGAGCATCATGCAGGCGATCTCCGGCCACTGCGACCGGATCTCCCGGCAGACCTCAACGCCGCTTCCGTCCGGGAGGCGCACATCGAGTATCGCCACCTGGGGATGGGTCGGAGGGATCCGGGCCAAGGCCTCGGCCGCGGTGGCCGCCTCTCCCACCACCACGAGGTCGTCGGTGTCCTCGATCAGCGTCCGCAGGCCGGTTCGGACCAGTTCGTGGTCGTCGAGAAGAAAGACGCCTACGCTCAACGCCCTCCTCCAAACCCCGTTGCATCAGGCAACGGGCTCGATGTGCAATCGGTCAATGCATGGCCTAGCGTACCTGATGTAGTCGTGGTCTCAAGCCGTAGGGTTTGACCAAAGAGGCGACCCGCGGGGGCCGTAACATGCCATTTCACTCGGTTGACGATCCCGCCAAGCTGCGCCGGCTCCTTGAGGCCACCTTGCTGGTGGAAGCCGATCTCGAGCTTCCCGTGCTTCTCGGCCATGTCGTCGAGGAGGCATGCTCGATGACCGGAGCACGCTACGGTGCCCTCGGCGTATTGAATGAGGACGGCACCGAACTGGCCCAGTTCATTACTGTCGGGCTCGATCCTGTCGAGGAGGAACGCATCGGGCATCGACCCACCGGGCGCGGCGTCCTCGGGCTCTTGATCACCGAACCTCAGGCGTTGCGCCTGGCCGACCTCGGCTCCCACCTCGACAGCTTCGGCTTCCCGGCCCATCACCCCCCGATGAAGTCGTTCCTCGGTGTGCCCATCAAGGTTCGCGACGAGGTGTACGGCAATCTCTACCTCACCGACAAGGTCGGCTGGTCCGAGTTCACCGGAGACGACGTGGCACTGGCCGAGGCCCTGGCTGTGGCCGCTGGCATCGCCATCGAGAACGCGCGCCTCCATGAGAGGCTGCGGGAGGTGGCGGTGGTGGAGGATCGGGATCGGCTGGCCCGAGATCTTCACGATACGGTGATCCAGCGCCTGTTCGCCGTGGGCCTCTCCCTCCAGAGCCTGGCCTCAACGGCGACCGGTCCCCGGGTCACCGACCGTCTCGCCGGGGCGATCTCGGACATCGACGACACCATCCGCGAGGTGCGCTCGGTCATCTACGCCCTGGGCATGGCCGGGGATGACCGCGGCGTCCGGGCCAGCGTCCTTGCCCTCGTCCGAGAGCTGACGCCGGTGGTCGGCTTCGAAGTCAAGGTCACCATGAATGGCCCGGTCGACACCTCCGTCTCTGACACCGTCGCCCATCACCTCCTGGCCACGATCAGGGAGGCGTTGACCAACATCGGCCGCCACGCCCACGCCACCCGTGCCCGACTGATCCTGAGCGTGACGCCGACTACCTGCCTGCTCGAAGTGGTTGACGACGGTACTGGCATCCCCGGTGGCGGGGACACCGAGGGTGGACTGGGTCTCGGCAATCTGCAGCGCCGCGCCGAGAAGCTGCGTGGCAGCCTGATCCTCGGGGCCCCGGATGGAGGGGGCACGTCACTCAGGTGGCAGGTACCGCTCGAACCATAGAGATCCTCCGCCCCAGGATCGACCCCGAGCCACAGGATTCACCCCGCAGGTGATGGGCCCCAGATGGTGAGCCGCAACGAATGGATCGTGATAGGTCCGCTGAGTGCTCAGCGCATGACCCGACGCACACCGGGGGCGGTCTCGAGCTCCTCGGGGGTCAGGTTGATGTACGTCGGGACCGGGATGGCCTCGAGCTCGTGGGCGTCGTCGCCGGGACGGGGCTCGGTGACGACCGTGCTGTAGGCCCCTTCGGCCGACCGGCTCACCACCATGGCCCGCTTGCGCTTGCCGATGCCCTCGGCCGCTCGCATCTCGTTGCAGATCCGGTAGGTGACGAAGTAGGTGATGATCGGGATGACGAAGACCGAGATCCGGAAGAACCACAGCACCGTGTTCAGCGACACGTTGAAGAAATTGGCCATCACGTCGGTGGACGATGCAGCGAACAACATGAAATAGAACATCAGCACCGCCGCGCCGGCGGCTGTCCGCTTCGGGCGGTCACGCGGCCGGTCGAGCAGGTTGTGGGGGGCCAGGTCTTTCGTGTGTCTTCGCTCCAATGTCGGCCAGAGATAGAAGAAATTGAAGGTCAGGCCGGGGAACACCACCGCGGGTAAGAACACCTCGAGGGGGATGGTATGGCCCCACCCCACCCATTCCCAACTGGGCATGATCCGAAGTGCGCCGTCGAGCCAGCCCATGTACCAGTCGGGCTGCACGGCATAGGAGATCTGGTACGGCTCGTACTGACCGAACTGCCAGATCGGGTTGATCTGGGCAAACCCGCCCAACAGGAAGAGCACAGCTGTGACCATGAACAGGAACCCGGTGGTCTTGGCGATGAACGTCGGGAACATCGGGGTGCCGACCACGTTGTGCTCGGTCTTCCCCTTGCCGGGGAATTGGGTGTGCTTCTGTTTGACCAGGAGACCGAGGTGCGCGGCGATCAGGCCGCCGATGACCACCGGCAGGATGAGGACGTGCAGGATGAAGAACCTCGGGATGATGATCCCGCTGCCGGGATAGTTCCCCCCGAAGAGGAAGAACCCGAGGTAGGAGCCGACCAGGGGCACGGATTCGATGATGGAGTAGGCGATGCGGATGCCGGTCCCCGACACCAGGTCGTCGGGCAGCGAGTAGCCCAGGAACCCGTTGACGATGCCGAGTATCAACATCGTGATGCCGACCATCCAGTTGAGCTCCCGGGGCTTGCGGAACGCCCCGGTGAAGAAGATCCGGGCCATGTGGACGGCGATCGAGCCCAAGAACACGTCCGCGGCCCAGTGGTGGACCTGGCGCATCAGGAGCCCGGACTTCACGTCGAAGGACAGCCCGACGGTCGAGGAGTAGGCCTCGGACACCCTCTGCCCCCGTAAGGGGAGGTAGGAGCCGTGGTAGATGACCTCGTGGGCGGACGGGACGAAGTACAGGCTGAGGAAGACGCCCGTGGCGATGAGGACGACGAAGGAGTACAGGGCGATCTCGCCGAGCATGAACGACCAGTGGTCGGGGAAGATCTTGTCCAAGAAGGTGCGGCCGCCCTTGGCTACGCCCAGGCGATCGTCGAGCCAGCGTACGGATTCGTCGATCATGCCCGCTCCCAGAATCCGGGCCCGACCGGCTGGTTGTAGCCATCCTGGGCCACCAGATGGCCGTTGTCGTCCACCATGATGGGGAGCTGGGGGAGGGGGCGTGGGGCGGGGCCGAACTCGGGCACGGCGCCGGCCAGCACGTTGAAGATCGACTGATGGCAGGGGCAGACCAGCTCCACCGTCTGCTCCTGGTAGAGCCCGACCGGGCAGCCCAGGTGGGTGCACATCTTGGAGTAGGCGACATACCCGCGTGCCGTCCAGTCGCTCCGTCCCGGGCTCTGCAGGGCCAACGGGGGATCATTCGGACCAAGGTCCTCCAACCGCAAAAGGATGGTCTGGTCGGGCGACGACCCGGCGAAACCCCTGGGGAACACGGTGAGCACCCCACCCACCTCGAGGTCGAAGACGCTGACCGCTCGGCCGTCCACCGTGACCAACTGCGAGTTCTTCTTCCAGTTCGTCACGAACAAGGCGTCTCCGGGCTTCGGGCCGAGTGAGCGGATCAACGGGAAGGCCGCGACCACGCCGAAGGCCAGCGAACCGAAGGCGAACAGGCCACCCAGCAGTTTGCGTCGCTGCACCACCATCCCGCCCCGCTGGGTGATGGCCGCGGTCATGGCGTTGACTTCTTCCTCGCTGGAGTTGAACGGGTGCCGCTCCTCCACGAAGGGTCCCCGGGCCATGAGGTACTTGCCCCAGGCGGTCAGGCCGAAGCCCAGGCCCAGCAGGCCAACACCGAGGGTGACTGCCTCCCACTGGGTCTGGTCGCTGATCCAGTAGACGATGCCGAAGCCGATACAACCGAGGATGCCGATGATCATGGACACGGCGGCCACGGCCTGCGCCCGTCCGGGGTGCCGGGCGTAGGGCTGCAGATGGGGGTCGTCGAGGGCGGCGACGGGCAACGGGCCGGCAGGCGCGTCGGTCAGGGGCTCGTCGCTCACGTACGGTCTCCGATCCAGAAGCAGACGAGCATCAGGGCGCCGACGCCGATCAGCAGGCCGACGAACCCCTCGCCCACCGGCCCGATGCCGCCCAAGCCGAAGCCGCCCCGGTTGACCGGGTGCTGGATGTAGGAGTGGACGTACGCCGTGATGTCCCGGACCTCGGCGTTGGTGATGTTCCCCGGTCCGAAGTGGGGCATGTTGCCCGGGCCGGATCGGACCGCTTCGACGATCTGCCTGGATGTGGCGTAGTGCAGGCTCGGGGCGTAGGCGCCATTGGCGAGGGCGTCACCGGCCCCGGTAATGGTGTGGCAGGCCGCACAGTTCAGCGTGAACAGGCTGGCGCCATTGCCGATGTTGGCGTTGCTCAGGTCGACGGTCGGCACCTTGACGCCGCCGGGAGCGAGCGACTGGACATAGGCCGAGATCTCCAGGCTCTGCAGGTTGTTGAACCGGGGCGGCTTCCGGGTGGCCTGGATGCTCGAGTTGGCCAGGGGCATGCGGCCGGTGGAGACCCAGAAGTCGACCGTCCCCGCACCGAGGCTCTGGAGGTTCGGGGCGCGAGCAGTGCCCGCCGCGTCGTCCCCGTGGCAACTGGAACAGTTGGCCTCAAAGAGCGCCTGGCCAGGGGCGATGAACGAGTTGGGCAGGGCCACGTTGTAGATGCCGTCTCCCGAGGGGCTCTGGTTCGGTGACGAGGAGGACCCGGGGGTCTGGGGGTAGTTGCCCGACGAGGTCTTCAGCCCCGAACCCGATGACCCCGAGTTGGAAGCGCTGGACGAGGACGAACTGGGTTGCGCCCCCGACGAAGGCGAGAAGGCAAGGAGCCCGAACAGTCCGACGCTCACCAAGAGGAGGCCTGGGACCAGATATCGACCTTGGAAGAGACGGCGCATGCTTCGTCGCACCTATTTGAGGAGGAAGAGGCAGCTGAACAGGCCGACCCAGACGATATCCACGAAGTGCCAGTAGTAGCTGACTCCCTGGAAGACCGCGGTCTCCCCCGGGTCGCCCTTTGGCCCCTTCAACCGGCCGAGGAGGAACACCATGGCTACCAGGCCCAAGAACACATGGAGCCCGTGGATCCCGGTCATGATGAAGAACAGCGAGCCGTAGGCGTTGGTGCCCGGTCGGGTGGTGAGCGTGATCCACTCGTAGAACTGGTTCCCGACGAAGGCCGCACCCATGAAGATGGTGATCACCACCCAGACCTTTGCGCTCTTGCGCAGCCCCTTCTCCTGGTCGAAGACGGCCTTTTGCATCGTGAAACTCGATGCCAGGAGGATGAGGGTGAAGACTGCGGCCTGAATGGTGTCGAGCTCGGTGCCCCTGGGCGGCCAGACCGAGGCATGGGCCCTGATGGTGAAGAAGGCCGCGAACAGGGCGCTGAAGAACATGACCTCTGAACCGAGCCAGATCATGACGCCGACGGCGAGCATGGGCGGGCGGTCCGGGCGATGCCGGACAGGCGTAGGTTGCTCGACCGCCAGAGCCTCAGTCACGGCGTATTTCTTAGTCGATACGGTGCACCTGGGGCCAACACTGAGCCTGGGGCGGTGTCAGCCGCCAGGCCGGCCCCGGAGGGTGAACCTGGTGTGACGATCGTGTGTCAGTCGAGGCCGGCCAGCGGGGAGGGGAGGGGTGCGGCATGCACCAGGGTCAGGCGCTGGGTCGGCCGGGTCAGGGCGACATACAGGGTCCGCAGTCCGCGGGCCGTGGTCCCGGCGATCATGCTGGGCTCGGCCACGACCACGGCGTCGAATTCCAGGCCGTTGGCCGCCCCGGCAGCCAGGAGGACCAACGGGTCGGCCAGCCCGCCGCGACGCATGTCCCGGGGATCGACCACCGGGGACCCCGCCTCGGCCAGGGCGGCGGCGATGGGGGTCAAGAGCTCCTCGGGGGCGAGCACGGCGACCCGGCCCGACCCGACGGCGGCCACCTCCTCGATCGCCGCCTGGGCAACCCGGCGGGCCAGCAAGACGTGGTCGGCCGTCGGCTCGGCGGCGACCACGCATGGGGGGACACCCGTCTTGCGGACGGGCGTGGGCGGCTTGAGCTCGGGGGCGGCCTCAGCCAGGACCCGGGCGGCCACCTCGACCACCTCGGCCGGGGTGCGGTAGCTCACCGTCAGCTCGACCAGCTTGGGCGGTCGGCGCCTGGGGAGATGGTCGGTGATGTCGCTCCAGCGGCGTGGGGCCCAGGGCGCCGTGGCCTGGGCGATGTCGCCGACGACCGTCATCGACCCCGACAGCGAGCGCCGGGCGAGCATGCGGAGCTGCATCGGTGAGAGGTCCTGGACCTCGTCCACCACGATGTGGCCGTAGTTGCGGACGGCGTCTTCGCTGTTCCCGTTCCGCGGACCCAGGATGTGGCGGGCCTCGTCGATCAGGGCGGCGTCGGCCGGGGTCCAGGGCACGGCGTCAAAGGACTCCGACCGCTTCCGGAAGAGAAGGGCCTCCTCGGCCGGTGACAGGCTCCCTCTCCCGGCGGCACGGACGAGTGCGGGAGCCCCGAAGAGATCGTGCAGCAGCTCGTGAGGCGAGAGGCGCGGCCACATCCGGTCGAGGGCGGTAGCCAGCTCCGGCACCCGCCGCACCTTGCGGGAGAAGTCCTCGAGGTCGAACTCGTCCTCGGCCAGCTCGGAGGGGTCCTCGTAGCCGGGAAAGGCGGCAATAGTGCTCGACGGGCCCGCGCTCAGTGTCTGTTGGGTCCGCCGGGCGCGGTCGGCCAGCACCCCGACCACTCCCTGCTCGACCATACGCCGCCGGGCGTTGTGGCCGCCGGGGCGGCGGCGGGCCAGGGCCACGATCTCCTTGGTGTCCTCGGCGGTGAGCCGAAGCAGCAGGGCGCCATAGGGAATGGTCACATCCTCGGCCAGCGGGCGCTGGCGGGTCCGAACGGCACGCCCGATGAACTTGGCCATGCGGATGTCGCCCTTGAGGCGGGCTACGTCCTCGGGCTCCGATTCCCGGGCTCGGACCTCGGGCACCAGGCCCGACACGGTTGACAGGGTCACTCCGGTCTCGCCCAGCGAGGGCAGGACCTGCTCGATGTACCGGAGGAATAGAGGGTTCGGGCCGACGACGAGGACACCCTGTCGCTCCAGGGGGAAGCGGTGGGTATAGAGGAGGTAGGCGGCCCGGTGCAGGGCCACGGCGGTCTTGCCGGTGCCGGGGCCCCCCTGGACGACCATGACGCCGGGCAGCGGGGAGCGGATGATCTCGTCCTGCTCGCGCTGGATCGTGGAGACGATGTCCTGCATCCGTCCCGAGCGAGCCCGGTCCAGCGCAGCCAGGAGGGCTCCGGGGCCGCCGAGGGTCCCGTCCCCCAGGATCAGCTCGCCCGAGCCCTGGCCGTCCGTGCCCGGCTCAGCAGTTTCCGCCCGTGCTCCGTTGGAACCGGCAACCCCGTCGGCGCTCCCGGCTACACCACCTGACCGGCCCCCGTCTGCGGCTGCCCCGTCTGCGGCTGCCCCGTCTGCGGCTGCCCCGTCTGCGGCAGCCCCGTCTGCGGGGGCCCCATCTGTACCGCCGCCGGGAATGGCGAACCACTCGTCCTCTACCCCAACCACCGATCGGCCGTCGAGGGCCAGATGACGCCGGAGCACGAGACCCTGGGGATCACGTCCGGTGGCCCGGTAAAAGGGCTCAGCCACCGGAGCCCGCCAGTCGACGACCAGGGGCTCGTGATCGGCGCCGTGCACCGCCAACCTGCCGATGTGGAACACCTCGGTCCTCAGCTCGTCGGCGGGGCCCCGGCCGGGCTCGGTCGGGCCGGGTTCGGTCTCGGCCTGATCGGGTCGGGCCTGATTGGGTCGGGCCGGAGTCAGCCCCGTTTCCTGAGGCCGAACCGTTCTGGTCGCCCACCACGCGGTCGATCCGCCCAAAGGTCAGGGCCTGATCGCCGATATCGAGTTGCTCGAGCCGGGCCAGGCTGGTTCGGACGATCACGTCCCGCTCGGTCCGGGACTGGAACGTCCCGCCCTTGCCGAGGTCGAGAACCCCCTCGAGCATGCGGTTGGCGTCCGAGCGCATGGCGTCGAGGCGCGCGTAGGCCAGGTCAACGAACTCCTGCTCTGCCTGCAGCTCGCGCTCGACCCCCACCGGCACCTCCTTCGCAACTCCCCGTACCGGCTTCGGGGAACTTACGATTCTACGCCCTCGGCGAGGCCGCCCGTCCAAGCCGGTCCCCGTGACGGCGGTGCGCCCACGGGCCGCGGTGAACGTCGCTGTCCCCAGCGCAGCCGCCACTCGCACCGTGATCATCCGGGGCCCTCGGCCGGGACCTCCGTCGGGGGGCCGTTGCCGACTCCGCCGGGGCGCGGGCCCAGCGGTAGCGTCAGGGGGTGCCCGCTCCCGCCCGCGTCAATCACGATGACTCGCCGTTCATCAGGGCATGCCGACGCCAGCCGACATCGCACGTGCCCGTGTGGTTCATGCGGCAGGCCGGCCGCTCGCTCCCCGAGTACCTAGCGGCCAGGGGCCCCGGAAGCATCCTGGAGGCGATCGCCCAGCCCGAGCTGGTGGCCGAGCTGACTCAGCAGCCCGTCCGCCGCTACGGCACCGACGCGGCCATCTTCTTCTCCGACATCATCGTCCCGGTCGCCGCCATCGGTTTCGGCGTGGACGTCGCCCCCGGCGTAGGCCCGGTGGTCGACCAGCCGTTCCGTTCGGCGGCCGATCTGGAGCGACTGCGCCCGCTCGACCCAGGGACGGACGCCCCGTATGTGGCCGAGGCCGTTCGGATCCTGGCCGGCGAGCTCACCGTGCCGCTGATCGGCTTCGCCGGCGGCCCGTTCACCGTCGGCAGCTACCTGGTCGAGGGCGGCCCCTCGAAGAACTTCACCAGGATCAAGTCCCTCATGCACACCGACCCGAAGCTCTGGCACAGCCTGGTCGACCGATTGACCGATCTGGCCGTCGCCTCGTTGCGCTCACAGCTCGACGCCGGCGCCTCCGCGGCCCAGGTCTTCGACAGCTGGGCCGGGATCCTCACCCCCCGTGACTACGAGGAGTTCGTCCTCCCCGCCACCCGGCGCCTCTTCACCCAGCTCGGCCGGTCCCATCCCGACGTGCCCACCATCCTCTTCGGCGTGGGCACGGGCGAGTTGCTCCCATTGATGGCCATGGCCGGGTCCACCGTCATCGGGGTCGACTGGCGCGTGCCGCTCGACGCCGCCCGCCGTCGGATCGGGCCCCACCTGGCTGTCCAGGGCAACCTGGATCCGGTCCTGTGTCTGGCGCCGTGGGAGGTTGTGGCCGATGAGGCCCGCGACGTCCTCAGCCGGACCGGAGTCGAGCCCGGACACGTGTTCAACCTGGGTCATGGCGTGCTCCCCGAGACCGATCCGGGCATCCTCGAGCAGCTGGTCGAGCTGGTCCACCGAGAGGGCCGGGCCGGGGTCGAGAGCGGCGTCGGAGGCAGCGTCGAGAGCGGCGTCGGAAGCAGCGTCGAGAGCGGCGTCGGAAGCAGCGTCGAGAGCGGCGTCGGAAGCAGCGTCGAGAGCGGCGTGGGAGGCAGCGTCGAGAGCGGCGTGGGAGGCAGTGCCGAGAGCGGCGAAGCGAGCAGTGCCGAGGTCGAGGGGTGACGCCCGAACCGCCGACCGGCGTGCTGGTCATGGCCCACGGCACGCCGGCCGCACCGGGCGAGATCGAGTCGTTCTACACCTCGATCCGGCGGGGCCGGCCACCGACACCCGAGCTCTTGGCCGAGTTGGTCGGGCGCTACGAGGCCATCGGAGGCACCTCGCCCCTACGCCAGCGCACCAGGGCGCAGGTCGAAGCCCTGGCCACCGCGCTCGACGCCGCCGCACCGGGTTGCTTCGTTGTCCGCTACGGGTCGAAGCACACGACACCGACCATCGAGGAGGGCGTGGCCGAGCTGGCCGGCGCAGAGGTGACCCGGGCGGTGGCCATCGTCCTCACGCCGCACTATTCCTCGGCGGGCACGGCCCAGTACCTCGAACGGGCGGCTCGGGCCTCCTCGGCGATGGACCCGTCGATCGAGCTCGTACGCGTTGACAGCTGGTTTCGGGCCCCTGGCTTCGCCCAGGTGCTCGCCGATCGGGTACGGGCCGGACTCGAGTCGCTGCCCGGGCCCGATCGCGCCGAGGCCGTGGTCGTCTTCACCGCCCACAGCGTGCCGATCGCCGCGATCGACCAGGGCGACCCCTATCGACGGGAGGTCGAGGAGTCGGCTGCGATGATCGCCGACCGGGCCGGGCTGGAGCGCTGGCGGGTCGCCTGGCAAAGTGCTGGACGGACCGGCGACGAGTGGCTCGGCCCGAACCTGCTCGACGAGATCCGGTCCATGGGCGCAGAGGGAGCACCGGCCGTAGTGGTGTGCCCAGTGGGATTCGTGTCGGACCACATGGAGGTCCTCTTCGACCTGGACATCGAGGCCGCAGGGGTTGCGCACTCGGCCGGCGTCGCCTTTGTCCGCACGGCCTCGTTGAACGACGATCCGGCCTTCGTCGCCGTGCTGGCCGACGCAGTCCGTGCCGCCGCCCGCCCCCCCGTCGAGAGCGCTCGCTCCCGGAGACCCGGGTCATGAGCCCTGACCGGCGACCGGTCATCGCCGTGGTCGGCGGCGGCATCGCCGGACTGGCGGCGGCGTGGGAGCTGGTGACCGGCCGGGACTCTCCGGTCGGCACCGACTCCCCCTCGGTCGTGATCCTCGAAGCAGACGACCGGCTCGGAGGCAAGCTCCAGCGGACGAGATTCGCCGGGCGCACGGTCGACCTGGCTGCCGACGCATTCCTGGCGCGCCGGCCCGAGGCAACCGAGCTGTGCGAGGAACTTGGCATCGCCGACGAGTTGGTCCCGGTGGGGGCGATCGGGGCGGCCGTCTGGGCGCGGGGCCGGCTCAGGGCGCTCCCCTCGGGGTTGAACCTCGGCGTTCCCACCCGCTGGGGGCCGCTCGCCCGCTCGGGAATCCTCTGTTGGTCCGAACTGGGCGGTGTCACGAGGGACCTGGTCCGTCCCCGGCGGCCCGAGCACGTGCCCGGCGACCGAGCTGTCGGGGACATCGTGGGCGAACGGCTGGGGCGAGCGGTTGTCGAGCGGTTGGTCGACCCCCTGGTCGGCGGCATCAATGCCGGAGGGGTAGACCATCTGAGTGCGGCGGCGACCTTCCCCCTACTGGTGACCGCCTCCCAGCAAGCCGGAAGCCTCATGCGCAACCTGCGTCCGCCGCCAGCGCGCCGGACCCCCGCGGCCCGGGCGACCGCCGCGACCCTCCCGACCGCCGAGTCCGAGGCCACCTCTGGCGGGGCCGAAGCCACTGGCGCCAATCACGGCCCGGTCTTCTGGTCCCTGCGAGAGGGAACGGCAAGCCTGGTCGACCGGTTGGTGGACCAGCTTTCGGCCTGGAACGTCGAGATACGGACGGGGACGGCGGTCATCGGGCTGAGCCGGGACGGTGATCAGTGGCACCTGGCCCTGTCCGGCCCCGGCGACCACTGCCTGGCGGTCGACGGCGTCGTCTTGGCCAGCCCCGCAGGCGACGCGGGTGCGCTGCTGGGCCCGCACGCCGCCGTGGCCGCCGAGCTGCTCTCGACCGTGGAGTACGCATCAGTGGCCGTGGTCACGATGGCATTTCCGCGGGCCGCCCTGGCCGGCCCACCGGGGGGCACCGGCTTTTTGGTCCCGCGCACGGGCACCATCGACGGTGGGGCCGCCCTGATGACGGGCTGCACGTACCTGTCGGAGAAGTGGCCGCACCTGGACCGTCCAGACGACGTGCTCGTGCGGGTATCGGTCGGTCGGTTCGGCGACCGACGGCAGGATCAGCTCAGTGACGAGGCGTTGCGCGCGGCCGTTGTCGCCGAGCTCGAATCGGTGCTCCACATTTCGGCGCCTCCCACCGAGTACATCGTCACTCGCTGGCCCGACGCCTTCCCCCAGTACCGGGTGGGCCACCTGATCAAGGTGGCCATGATCGAAGGCGATGTCGCCACCCTGGGCGCAGTGGGCGTGGCCGGAGCCCATCTGCACGGCGTGGGCATCCCCGCCTGCATCGGGTCGGGGCGCACTGCAGCACGCGCCGTCCTTAGCGCCCTGGGCTCGCCCGACCGGCGCGGCTCCATTCGGTGACCACACCCCAGTCGGGCCGCCTCGGTGGCCCGGCACCGGACGTCCCGTCGCCATCCGGACAGCCCGTGAGCGCGGGCCCCGCCCAACCGGATGAATCCACGGCCACCGGGGGCGGGGTCCACCAAGGAACCACTGAGGGGGTGCAGAGAGGAAACGGTGAGGGTGAGCGTGAGCAACCGGGGCTCCCCGAGGCCGGGCAGAGAGGAAACCCTGAAGGTGAGCAACCGGGGCTCCCCGAGGCCGGAAAAAGGGGGCCCCCGTGGGACGACCAACCTGAGCCCCCGCAGGTCGAGCAGCCGGGACCGACCGAGGGCGACGAACGGCCCCGATCGCCCCGCCGCGGTGGGGTGGCGGTGCCGTCGATCCTTTCCGGGGTCGGGCTAGCCCTCTCCCTCCCTCCGTGGGGGTTCTGGATCCTGGCCTTTCCCGCGGCCGGACTCCTGTGGTGGCGCTTGGAAGGCCTCCGGCCCCGTGCCCGCTTGTGGTCCGGTTGGTTGGCCGGGCTCGGCTGCTTCGTCCCTGGGCTCATGTGGGCCCGTTCGTTCACCCTCGCCGGTGCGATCGCCCTCATCGTGATCGAAGCGCTGTTCCCTGCCGTGGCCTGCCTGGCCGTGCCCCCCCGGTTCATCGGGGCCCGGGCGCTGGCCTTCCCGGCGGCCATGACCCTCGCCGAGGCAGCCCGTATGTCGTGGCCCTTCGGCGGCCTTCCCATGGGCGGCGTCTTCCTGGGGCAGGCCGGAGGTCCGGTCCTCGGCGCGGCCCGATTGGGGGGACCCCTCCTCCTGACTGCCGCCGTCTTCACCGGAGGTGTGGCCGTCGCCGGGCTGGTCCAGGCCGCCTTCGCGGCTACGCGAGTGTCGACGGGGCTCGTGGCCCTCGCTCGGGCGGGCTCCGTTGCCCTCGTCGGGGTGGTCGTCGTCACCATCGTCGCCGACCATGCCCCCGACGGCGGTCCATCCCGAGGCACGGTTACCGCGGCGGCGGTCCAAGGAGGTGGGGTCCGCGGGTTCAGGAAGTCTCAGGTGAGTCCCGCCGTCGTCTTCGCTGCCCAGCGTGCAGCCACCGCCCACCTCCAGCAGCTCGACCACGGCCATGCGCCCCGACTCGTCCTGTGGCCCGAGGACGTCGTCGCCTTGTCCTCACCCCTCGACGGCTCGGCGACCGAGGCCTCGCTGAGTGGGCTGGCCAGAACGTTGCACACCACTTTGGTCGTCGGGGTCACCGAGGACGTGTCGTCGACCGCCTTCCGCAACGAGGTAGTGGCCTGGGGCCCGAACGGCGATCTGGTGTCCCGATTCGAGAAGGTCCACCGGGTACCGTTCGGCGAATACGTTCCCTACCGGGGGTTCTTCGAGCATCTGGCCGACCTGTCCGGGGTTCCCCTCGACGCCATCCCGGGCAGCGGCACCGGCCTCATGCCGACTCCGGCCGCCCCACTGGGCACCTTGGTGTCCTATGAGGACTTCTTCGCCGAGCGCGGGCGGTCCTCGGTCCGAGCAGGTGCCCAGCTCCTCATCGTCCCGACCAACGCCTCGTCGTACGCCTCCGCCCAGGTGCCCAGCCAGGAGATCGCGGCCTCGGAGGTCCAGGCAGTGGAACAGGGCCGCGACCTGCTCCAGGCGGCACCGACCGGATTCAGCGCGGTCGTCGACCACCGGGGTCAGCTGGTCAGTCGCTCCACCCTCGGGGCGCAGCAAGTGCTGACGGCCACCCTCGACCGACGGACCGGGCAGACACTCTTCGTCCGCTATGGCGACGCCCCGATCCTGATCCTGGCCGGATTGGCATTCGTCGGGGGCTGGATCATGTTCGCCTGGGAAGAACGCCGGAAAGGATCGCCATACGAGCCGTAGGACGGAAGTTTGTTCACCGTCGTCGTAGGTCACCGGCGTCACCGGCGGTGACGGCGTCACCGGCGGTGAGCGAAGACGGCCCGGTGGTCACGCCCCGTATCTCCGAGAATGAGTCGGATCTCCGGAGTATGAGTCGCCTTCCGGAGCAAGAGTCGTCTCACCTCCAGAGGATCAATCGTCGTACCTGTGCAGCGTCAGTCGTAGTAGCCGGAGTGGATGTACACGCACGGAATTCCTTCGGCGTGGAACATGGCGAAGTTGTTGGGATCATCCTCGAACGCGAGTCGCAGGTCGAACCCGTACGCCCGCAGCTCCTCGACGGCGTCGCGCTTGAACATGGTCACCTGGGCGTAGTCGCCCCTCGACCGCATGACGAGAAGGTCCCACCGCAACCCGTACCGAGCCAGCCATGCCAGCGTCTGAGGCTGCACACGGAATGGGCGTCCAGTGAGCAGCACCACTTGGAGGCGGGGGTCGAGCAGCTCGAGCAATCGGGCCAGCTCTTCGACAACCTGATCGTCGCCGCACGCCTCGAAGAACCGGTCCCAATCTCGGTGGCCCCGCTCCAAGAAGTGCTGACGGCCGGCGGCGTCGGACAGCACGCCGTCCATGTCGAAGACGACGGCCTCCCCCGGCTGAGCAACGGGACCGTCGCGCCAGGCCCAGTTGGACGGGGTCCTCACCCCTGATCCGTGGAGGCGGGCCGGATTCGGTCGAGCCCGATCCCGGGGCTACGGCCTCGATTTGCCCCGTGGACGGCCGGTCCAGCGGCGCCGGCCGGCGCGGTGCCCCTCGGCCCCCTCGGCCCCCTCGGGCTATCGCAGCCAGCACGACCCCGTCTTGCGCTGCCCAGGCCTGCGGCCTACCGGCCTGGGCCGCCCCAGCCCCCTCCGACCCATCCATCAGCGATTCACCTTTTCACCGGTAGTTTCTGCTCGTTGACCGCACGTTTCGTGCTGGTTCAGGGTTCTCTAAGTGTGTAGGCGAGCCTAACGCCACGAGAACTCTACGATTGAGGGTTGCGTGCATACGGAAATCCACAGGTGGGACCGACCATGACACCGGAGGCCCCCACGGTCGGTACCCCCGCCGCCCGGCCTCGGACAGGCTCCGACACCGCTCCCGACAACCTCCCCGAGGTCGACAGTGACTCGACCGTCGGCGGTATGTCGACGATCGGTGCAAGTCCTGTGAAAGACGATAGTGAGGTCGACGCGGTCATCGAGGTTCCCATCGGGCGACGGGTCATGGTGGTCAGCGACCTCTTGCTCACCGGCGAGGCCACTCCGTCGACGTTGGTGCTCACGGGCGAATTGGCCCAGACCCTCGATGCCTGGGACGGACCCGGGATCCTGATCATCGCCGGCAACCTGTTCGACCTGACCGGGAACAGCCCGACGCTCGAAGAGACACAGGCGGCGATGGACGCTCACCCCAGGTTGCGGGACGCGCTGGCGCGGTTCCTCGACGACGACGAACGCAGGGTCATCCGGCAGACCGGCACCCACGAGCCCGGCTTTGACACCGACCCCCTCACCATGGCGGCCGTGGCCGACATGGGAGTGGAGCGGGCTGACGGCGTCGACCTCATCCTGCACACTGCGGCGGGCACCCGTACGGTGCGGGTCGAACCGGGCGAGCACGCCTACGCGTCACCATCGAGCGCCACCGAATCGGAGTTCGATCCGGCTGCAGATGCCAAGCCTGGAGCCGTCGAGCGCTCCCTGGCCGGAAAGAGCTGGCGGAACTTGGCCGAGCGATCGGAGGGCGACGCCCCCTGGCTCGAAGGACTGCACCGCCTGAGCGATCCGTCCACGCTCTCCCGGTTCGTCACCTCGCGCCTGCTCTACCGGAGGCTCGGTCGCTACGCCTGGTGGCTCCTGGTCCCGTTCGCCGTTGCCATCGCGTTGAGGTTCCTCCTGACGCCGACCGTCCTCCGCCACGCCGGGACCGGGGTTGCCGGCCGGGCCCTCCGGCACGTCCATGAGGCAGGATGGGCCAGCCGGCTGTCGGTGGCCGCCCTGTTCGCCATCGCCGTGTTCGCCGTGTTGGCCCTGGCCCTCGGGTTGCTGAGCCGTCGCGTGTGGTCCGTGCTCGGGGGCGGGGCCCTCAATGCGGTGCGCACCGAGGGCGCGGCCAACGACACCGCCCGGGACGCGGCTCGGGCGCTGGTGGCTGCCGGTCACACCGGGCTGATCACCGCGGCCACGTTCCAACCGGAGTTGACCAGCCTCGGAATCGGCTTCTACGCCAACGTGGGTGCAACCGCCGAAGTAGTCGAGGAGCAGGCCGGCCGGCTCGGCTTTCCGCCGGTGTTCCTACACCGCCAGCGATTGAGCTGGGTGGAGCTCGAGACAGGCGCTGAGCTACACGTCAGGCTGCTCCACGCCCAGACCGATCTTCCCTCGCACAGCCTGCTCGAACGTGCTGGTGTCGATCCGTCGCATGGTCCGCAGCCTGCATCCCACCGTGGTGGCCTCGTACCCCAAAGGCGAATCGTGGCCCCCGGCGTCGGATCTGCGCCAAGCCCATCGCCGGACCCGCCGGGTGCGCCGCCTGGCTTCCGCCGCCATTCTGGTGGCCGGGGTGATCGACCTCCTCGACGCCATCACCCCTCCCCTCCGTGCCCGGTCTGCACGTGGTGTTGGAGGTGCTGCCGCTGCAGGCCTCGGAGTTGGCCGGCGCGCTGGTCGCCCTGGCCGGCATGGGCTTATTGGCTCTGGGCCGGGGCGTGCTCCGAGGTCAGCGCCGAGCCTGGCGGGTCTGCGTCACGCTGCTCACCGTCACCTTGTTCTTGCACCTGCTGGCCGGGGGCGACATCGAGGAGTCATTGTTCGCCCTGGCCGTCCTGATCGTCCTGCTCGTCAACCGCCGTGAATTCCAGGCCGCCTCGGACTGGTCCTCGCTGCGGTCGGCCATCGTGGCCCTGGTGGGCGGAGCCGTGACCATCATCGTCGTCGCCGCCGCGTCCATCGAGATCTCCGCCCACTTCAGCCGGTACCATCGGTTCCACATCTCGTGGGGCCAGGCGTTCCATGCCGCGTCGGAGCGTCTCATCGGGATCCGCACCGTGGCTCTGCCCAACCGATTCGACCGATTCTTCTCCCCAAGCCTGCTGGTCATCGGCATCACCTTGGTCGGCGTGGCCCTGTTCCTCCTCTCCCGCCCGGTAGTGGACCGGCGCCTGACGACAGGTCGGGCTGCCGAATTCCGGGCCCGGGACATCGTGCGGCGGCACGGGCGGAGCACGCTCGACTACTTCGCCCTTCGCTCCGACAAGCAGTGGTTCTTCTTTCGGGACAGCCTGGTGGCCTACGCCATCTACGGGGGCATCTGCCTCATCGCCCCCGACCCCATCGGACCGCGCAACGAGCGCGAGCAGGTGTGGGGCGCCTTCCGACGCTTTGCCGACGACCACGGTTGGGTGCCGGCCATCATGGGTGCCGGCGAGGACTGGCTACCCATTTACCGCGAGTCGGGGATGCACAACGTGTACATCGGCGACGAAGCCGTCGTGGACGTTCAGAACTTCTCGCTGGCCGGCGGGGGCAAGAAGGGACTGCGCCAGGCCCACAACCGGATCAAGAAGTACGGCTATACAGCCACTTTCCATGACCCGTCCCGACTCGACCATGAAGATGGCCGCCGAGCTCATCTCGCTGATGGGGCTCAGTCGTCGGGGCGACCAAGAGCGCGGGTTCTCCATGATGTTGGGCCGCATCTTCGATCCCCGAGACCAGGGTCTGCTCCTGGCGGTGGTCCACGGCCCCGACGGAAGTCCGGCGGCCATGTGCCAGTTCGTCCCGGCCACGGGCATCAACGGCTACTCCCTCGATCTCATGCGCCGAGATCCCGGCGAACACCCCAACGGGCTGCTGGACTTCGCCCTGTGCTCCACCATCGAGCACCTCAAGTCCGGTGGCTACGGCGGCCTCAGCCTCAACTTCGCCGCCCTCCGGTCGACCCTGGCCGGCGAGAAGGGCGACGGCACCGTGCAACGGGCGGAGCGGTGGTTCCTCAAGCGGGTGTCGAGCTTCGCCCAGATCGAGACGCTGTGGCGGTTCAACGCAAAGTACGACCCCGACTGGCTCCCGCGCTACGTGGCCTTCGATACGGCCGAGCATCTGGTGCCCGTCATCATGGCCATCCTCCGGGCCGAGTCCCTGTGGGAGATCCCGGTCCTCGGTCGCCTCCTGGCCGTCGGGGCCGAGAAGCGGATGCAGGCGGCCCGGCGGGAGACGGACCAGGCCATCGCCGAGCGACAGGGCGAGGCCAACACCGCGCCCGACCCGACCTCCAACGGAGCGTCAGACCCGGCATCCAACGGAGCGTCCGACCCGGAGTCTGTGGGAGCAACCGACCTCCCCAGTTGCGCTACGAGCCCCGACGGTGAAGAGCCCACCACGGTGGCTTCGAGAGCCCGGCGGCACGACGCTGATCGGATCGTGGGCGCTGGACCACGAACGGAGTCAGGATTACTTGCCGTCGGGGTCGGTGGCGGGCCCGGTCCCGGTGGAGGTCCTGGCCTCGGCGCCGGGAGCCAGACCCACTCGTGGCCTGGCCAAAGCGCCGATCAACCCCACGATGGCCAGGGCGATGATCACGGTGATGACGGCGACCCGGGGCGTCGGGTTGTCCCACACGATGAGCACGACGAAACCCACGGCCAGCGTCAACCATTGCAGGAGCCGACGATGGGCGCGGGTCCAGCGATGGACGGCGCTGTCGGCGAACCATCTCGGCTTGTTGACCGACCGCACCCAGGAGCGGAGGCGGTCGTTCCCGGCGGCGATGGCAACCAGAGCGATGATCACTGAGACGAGGAGCACGACTCGCGTCGTGCCCAGCGGGAAGGCGGTCACCGCGTCATAGGCATTGGCCGCCGCCGCCCGAGGAATCGAGGACCGGAGGGCGTTCAGGTATTGGTCACGTCCGAGGGCCACGCCCACCAGCAGCAGGCTCATGGCCACCGCCAACCCGACGGCAGCCCGCACCAGGCCTCGCCGCCGGTTCGCGCTCAGGAGAATTCCGCCGGCGTAACAGAGCACGGACAGGACCGGCAGCAGATAGGCGAGGCGGTTGAGGGTACGGATCCACCCCTGGGCCTTTACCAGCTGGTCCGACTCGAAGAGGACGAAGCTCGTGCCGTTGGCCGTCGGGACCTTGTCGAAGATGGTGATCCCCCGCTTGTCCAGGGCCTGTTTGACCTTCGCCTGAACATTGCCCAAGTCGAGCGAGACCTTGCCCCGGTCCGCGGTGAGCGCTCCGGACTGGTCGCCGGTCAACAGCGCCACCACCTGCTTGTGGGCGGCACGGTTGGCCGAGACCCAGAGTCTCTCGAAGGCCGGCGACTGGACGACCGTAAGGGCGACCCGATTGGTCAACGACTCGAGGCCCGATGTGATCGGAGCGGTCAGGAACCCGGCCTTCTGCGGCAGGGCATTGGACACCCGACCGCTTACGTCAACCTTCTCCACCAGATGCTGGCTCAGCGCACCGGCCACGGCCGACTGGATCGCCGGGTCGGAGGCCAATGGCCCGACAGTGGCGATATAGGTGTCGGTGTCCAGCACCTCGTTGCGAGCGAATACGACCAGGATCGAGACGATGGCCAGCAGGCTGGCCAGAAACACGAGCACCCATGCCGAAGCTCGTCGCCACCGGCCCGGGCGGCGCGGGACCGAGGGCGCAGCGTCTCCCCCGGCCTCTCCGAGCTGCCCGTCCTCCCGGCGCGGAGCGTCGACTTCGACCCGGACACCGTCGGGCTGTTCGTCTTCGGCGGGCACGGGCCAACACTACGAGGGCGACCAGGAGCGTTGGGTGATGCGTACAGCTCCCTCACCGGGTTGCGCCGTGCCGATGTCGTGCCGATGCCATACCGCTATCGTCTCTGGGCCTGATCAGGAAGGCGTCGCGTCGGGCGCCCGGCGGCCAGGGTCAGCCGGCGCGGCGCGTCCCAACCCTTAGACCCCGTCGCTCCTCTTCCGTCGCCTTCGCCACAGGAAGAGCCGGTCGGCCAGCGCACCGAGGACAGCGGTGATCAGCAGCACCCAGATGAGCCGCACGTTCGCGCTGAAGAAGACGAAGCTGACGTTCACCTTTTCGCTGTTCTTCACCACGAAAGCGACGAGGATGGCCACGATGACCAGCGCAGCGACCACACGGGCGATATCTCGTCGGTTCCGTTGTTGGTCCTCTGACGCGGGTGGGCTCGGCAGGCCGGTTGGGACAGTGCTCACGATCGACATCCCCTCTGTGTGCCTCTGGAAGCTCACAATAATGCCGACGCCTGGCCGGTACAGGGACGCCGGGCGGCGGTTGGCCCGGGACGAGGGCTGATGCCGCGGTCTACGCGGGTAGGAAGTCCAAGAGCAGCCGGTTGACCTCCTGGGGCGCCTCGAGCTGCATCCAATGGCCGGGGCCGTCCAGCCGCTCGTAGCGCCATGGACCCGAGACGTGGGCCGACGAGCGGGTCATCTGCCCCTCGGTCAGCGCCGGGTCTCCGCTACTCCACACCCCCATGGTGGGAGCCTGGACGGCGGGCAACTCGAGGGGCGGCCCCAGATACGACTCGGGGGGAACGTTGGCCCGGTACCAGTTGAGGCCGGGAGTCAACGAAGCGGTGGACTCCAGGTCGGCAATGACGGCGTCGGCATCAGGATGATGGCCCCATGCTCGGAAGTTGGCCCAGTCGTCGTCCGAGAGCCAGCGTTCGGCAACGGATTCGAATTGGAACAAGAGCATGTACCACGACTTCTCGAGCTGTTCGAACCCACCGGCTCGGAAGCTGGACGGGTGGCCGACCGAGAGGGTGGCGAGTTGGTCGACGTAGTCGGGAGCGGTGGCCGCCATCACCCAGGCCACCGCGGCTCCCCAGTCGTGGCCAACCACATGGGCCCGTTGCACACCGGCGTGGTCGAGCACTGCTCCTACGTCGGCAACCAAGAAGAGCATGTTGTACGCATCGATCTCGGCCGGCTTGTCCGAGGCGCCGTAGCCCCGCATGTCCGGGACGATGACCTTGAAGCCGGCGTCGGCCAAGGCGGGGACCTGATGGCGCCAGAGCGATCCGGAGTCAGGAAAGCCGTGGAGCAGCACCACCGGCCGTCCCTCGCCGGCGACCTGGTATTCGATGCCCACCCCGCTGCTGTCTGCGCGCGCCATATCCGCTTCCTCCTGGTGTCTCGAGAAATGAGTTCAGGCCCTGTCCAGGGCGATCACGCCGTCGCCAAGGCGATCAACTCGTCCCGGCTGGGCCCGAGTGTCGGCTGATCGCGCCAGTTGGCTCCGTGCTCGATGACCTTGTCGAACACCCCTGGGCGGCCGAGGGCAACCTCGGGCAGCTCGATCACGCCGGCGATGTCCATGAACGCCCGAAAGGCGTCGGGGTCCTTCATGCCGGCTTCGGCGAGCGCCATGGTGATCTCGTAGCTGGGATCTCCGGGGTCGTAGGTGTTTCCCTCGGCGATGGCCGCCATCTCGGCCAGACGGTGCCGATCGAACGACAGCGTGCTCTGGTACCAGGGTTCGACTGTGGCCGCGGTAGCCACCGCGAAGGCCTCGGAAAGCTCGACCGGACGGTCGGGTCCTGTCTGGCGGAGGGTGTCCCGCAGGGTCTGGGCGTGCAGCATCCCGATGGATACGCCCCGTCCCACCGACGGATTCGTGCATGCCCATGCGTCGGCCACCGCCAGCACCCCGGTGGCCACCGGTATGCCGTCGGGGCACAGATCCCGGTGCCGGTCTTCGATCTTCGAGAAGGTGGCTATCCGGTCCTCGATCGGGTCCCCATCAAGCCAGTGCGCCACCGTGGGAAGCGACCGCACGGCGTTCTCCCACCGCTCGAGATCCTTGAGCCCGAGGAGGGCACGATCGCCCGAGCGGGCTACGAGGGTGACCGACCAGGTGTCGTTGTCAGCAGGGAGGGTGAGGACGGAGATGGAGCCGTAGGCCTGGAGGAAGCCCCCGAGGGCGACCGGCATCCCCCCATCACGGGAACGGAAGTGTCGCCCCCGATATGTGAACCCACTGTCCTCCAGCTCCTCATCGGGGCGTCGGGCGCCGAGTCCCTCCAACCACGCCGGAAGCGCTGACCGCCGACCGCTGCAATCGATGACCAAGTCGGCGTCTATCTCCTCTCCATCGGAGGTGCGGACCCCCTTCACGTGTGGAATCCCACGGGCCGCTTCGGTCCCCTGGAGGAGCCCGGCCACGGCCACCCCCCGCCTGAGGCTCAGCCCCGGGGCGTCCTCGGCCACCGACGCCACCGAGCGCTCGACCACGGCACGGCGCCCTGACAGCATCTGGTAACGCTCGTCTCCGTCACGAGACCCGCCGGTCAACGCTTCGGGAGCGTCACGTACCGGGTTGATGCGCCGGGCGCCGTCTCTGTCCAGGGCGGCGACCACTTCGGGCAGATCGGACTCGAGGATCTGGCGGTACCGGGGCAGGAAGAGGTGGGGCAACCGGAATTGGTTGACCCCCTTGCGCTCCCACCCGTCCCAGGCCTGCTCCCAGTCTCGGGGAGGGGGTTGCGCGTCCCGCTCGAGCACTGTGACCGCGTGGTCGTCGGCGGCGAGCAGCATGGCGAGGCCCATCCCCACGACGCCGCCGCCCACTATCAGGACCTCAGCCACGACCACGCTCCTTGCCCACGACCACGCTCTTTGCCCACGACCACGCTCCTTGCCACGGCGCGGATCTTAGGGCGACGGCTACCTCAGGAGACGAACAACAGGGTGGCCTGGTGGGCGAAGTCGATGATCGGCTCGGGGACGATGCCGAACACCACGGTGAAAGCGGCACAGATGGTGATGGCCACCCACGTGAGCCCGGGGACCTTGACCACCCGAGTGGCCACGTCTGCCTCCGCCGGTGCGTCGGTCATCAAGGCCAGGCTGGCCCGCTCGACCTCGCCGCCCCGGCGGGCCACTCCATCGGCCGGGCCGTCCGGGGCCCCATCGGGCACTGACAACGATCCGGCCGGGACTTCGGGAACGTCCCCGGCGCCGGTGCCCAGGGACACAGCCGAGTCGACCTCGCCGGGGACCGGGTCGGCGACGAGGCCCACGGGCGAGTACATGGTGATCCCCACCCGCAGGTAGAAGAAAGCGGCCACCGCAGCCGACACCATAGCCACCACGGCCAATGCGTAGGAATGGGCGTCGACGGAGGCCGCCACCACCTGGAACTTGGCCAGGAAGCCGGTGGTGAAGGGGATCCCGGCCTGGGCCAACAAGAAGATGGCGAACATTCCGGCCAGGAGGGGTTGCCGACGGGCCAGGCCCCGGTAGTCCGACAGTTGATGCCCGGTGTCCCCCACCCGGCCGATGACGGTGATGACGGCGAAGGTACCGATGACCATGAACATGTAGGTGAACAGGTAGTAGAGCGATGCCGACACGCCACGGGCGTCCGCCGCCTGCACGCCCAGCAGGATGAAACCTGCGTGGTTGATGGACGAGTAGGCCATCATCCGCTTGACGTCCCGTTGGACGAGGGCGAGCACCGCCCCGACCACCAGGCTGAGAATGGCCAGTCCCCACACGATGGGCTGCCAGTCCGTGCGCACCACCCCGAAGGACGATACGAACACCCGTAACAAGGCAGCGAAGGCGCCGGCCTTGGCCACGGCGGCCATGAACCCGGTGACCGGCGAGGGCGATCCCTGATAGACGTCGGGCGACCACATGTGGAAGGGCACGGCGGCGATCTTGAAGCCGAAGCCGACCAGCAACAGGGCCAGCCCGGCCAACAGCACCCCGTTGGAGGCGACCACGTTCTTGGTCAGGTAGTTGGCGATCTGGGGCAGGTTGGTCGTACCGGTCGCCCCGTAGGCGAGCGCGATCCCGTAGACGAAGATGGCCGACGAGAAGGCGCCGAGCACGAAGTACTTGAGTGCGGCTTCGCCCGATTCGGCCCGCTTGTGGTTGAACGCAGCCAGGACGTAGAGCGCGATCGACAGGATCTCGAGCCCGAGGAAGACCACGATCAGGTCGTTGGCCGACCCCATGAGCATCGCCCCCGACGCCGACAGCAAGGCCAGCACGTGGAACTCAGCGCCCTCAACCCCTTCACGACGGAGGTAGCCGTCCCCGATCAGGGCGGTGAGGAGCACGGTGATCGACACCACGATCTGGATGAAGACGCTGAAGCCGTCGTAGGCGACGGCCCCGGCAATGGTGACCTTCGGCCCGTGGGTGGTCACGTCGTACCACTGGACGAGGGCCGCGACGAGGGCGGCGACCGAGACCGCCACCGCCCCCCAGGTGCCCACGCCCACCCCGAACACCTTGCGCAGTAGGGAGGACGCCCCCATGAGGAGCACGGCACCACCCATCATGATGAGGATGGGAAGGATGCTGAGGTAGTTGATGTGGGGGGTGTGGATGGCCGTGGTCGCCGAACCGGCAACGGCAAAGAGGTTGGCGGGCATCAGCGCTGCCCCCCCGAGCTACTGGTCGAGGTGGCTGCGAGCGGCGACGACGGGCCGCCGGTGGCCACTGGCGGCTGTCGGACATGGGTGACCTGTTCGACGTGCACGAGCAGTTGGTTGACCGACGGGGTGATCCGGTCGAGCACCGGCTTCGGGTACACCCCGAGGAAGACGATGACGGCGACGAGCGGGACCATGATCAGCCGTTCGCTCCACCGTAGGTCGTGCATCTTCTCGTTGGCGGCGTCGGGCTTGCCGTGGAAGACCTGTTGGTACATCCAGAGCAGGTACACAGCAGCCAGGATCACGCCGATGGTGGCCGCCACCGCCCACCACCGGTGGACGAGGAACGTGCCCGACAGGATGAGGAACTCACCCACGAAGCCGTTGAGGCCGGGGAGCCCGATGGAGGCCATCACGATCAGGGTGAAGATGCCGGCCAGCACCGGGGCCGACCACTGGAGCCCGCGGAGATGGGACACCTGCCAGGTCTTCCTGCGCTCGTAGATCCACCCGATGAGAATGAACATGGCCGCGATGATCAACCCGTGGTTGACCATCTGGAGCACACCGCCCGAGACCCCCTGGGTGGTCAGGGCGAACGTGCCCAGAGCGATGAACCCGATATGGGCCAGTGAGGAGTAGGCCACCAGGCGCTTCATGTCCCTTTGTGCACAGGCGACGACGGCACCGTAGAGGATGCCGATGACGGCCAGGGTCAACAGGATGGGGGCCAGGGTCCTGGTGGCCTGGGGGAACAAGTTGAGGTCGAACCGGATGATCCCGTAGGTCCCCAACTTGGCCATCACCGCGGCCAAGATGACCGATCCGGCCGTGGGCGCCTGGGCATAGGCGTCGGGTGACCACGTGTGGAAAGGGAAGAGTGGAGCCTTTACGGCGAAGGCGGCGGTGAAGGCCAGGAACAAGAGGACCCCGGCCGTCCCCGAGAAGTGGGTGTGCATGAGGGCCGGGAGCTCGAAGGTCAGCACGCCGGTCTGGGACTGGTGGATGAAGGCGACAGCCAGGATCCCCACCAGCAGGAAGGCCGAGCCGCCGAAGGTGTAGATGAAGAACTTGACTGCGGCATAACCCCTGCGGGAATAGCCCCAGCCGCCGATGAGGAAGTACACCGGCACCAGGGTCAGCTCGAAGAAGAGGAAGAACAACATCAAGTCGAGCGAGACGAAGCTCCCGAGGCACGCCGTCTCCAGCACCAGCAGCCAGGCAACGAAGCTGCGAGGGTCTCGTTTCGACCTGGCCCCCAGGATGCAGAGCGGGAACAACAGGGCGGACAAGAGGACCAGGAAGAGGGAGATCCCGTCGATTCCGAGCGACCAGTGGATGCCGAGTGCCTTGGCCCACACGTGGTCCGAGGTGAGCTGGTAGCCGCCGAACCCGGTGCGGAACTTGAAGGCGATGGTCACAGCCACGACCAGGGTCACCACCGTCACCGCCAGCCCGAACGCTTCGTGGAACCACTTGGCCACCGACGCGGTGGGGATCAGCGCCACCACTGCCGCGCCGATGGCGGGCACCAGCACCAAGACGGTGAGAAAGGGAAAGGTGGCCGAGTGGCTCACTACGACCACCACAGTCGCGACAGCATGAAGGCGAGCACGCCGACCACCCCGAGCACGATGGCCAAGGCGTAGTTGCGGACGTACCCGGACTGGGCCTTGCGGACCAGGCCCCCGGTCCGGCGGACCAGGGTGCCCACCCCATTGACTGCGCCATCGATGATCCCGTCCTCGACCACCGTGGCCGAGAACTGGGCCAGCCGGGCACCCGTCCGGCTGAAGACCAAGTCGATCAGGGCGTCGATGAACCACCACCGTCGCAAGAAGGTGGGCTCCAGCTCCGGTCGATCGGCCCGACGCGTCCACAAGACGAGGGCGATGACCAAGCCGATGACGGCGATGACCGAGTCGGTGATGGCGAGCTCCCACTGGACCCGTGTGCTCTCGTGCGCGTTGTACAGGTTGGCCCCGAACACCGGGTCCACCCACTTCAACAGGGAGTAACGGGTCGTCCACGGGAAGCTGAGCACCCCGCCGAAGAAGGCGAGGACGGCCAGGATGATGAGGGGGATGCGCATAGGCCACGCTGGCTCGTGGGGCGCGGTCATGGGCCCAGCAGCATGGACGCCCGGGTCACCCGGGTCGATGGGTTCCTTGTTCCAGCGGTCCTTGCCGAAGAAGGCCAGCCCCGACAGCCGGCTCAAGTAGTAGGCGGTGAGGAGGGCGGTCGCCAGTCCCACTCCCCAGAGAGCGGGGTGCCGGGCCCAGGCCGCATCGAGTACGTCGCCCTTGGCCCAGAACCCGGACAGGGGCGGGATGCCGGCGATGGCCAGCCAGCCCACGGTGAAGGTCCAAAAGGTCAGCTTGATGTACCGGCGCAGGTTGCCCATGCGCTTGAGGTCCTGTTCGTCGTGCAGCCCGTGGATGACCGAGCCTGCTCCGAGGAACAGGAGCGCCTTGAAGAAGGCGTGGGCCACCATCAAGAAGATGGCCGCCTCGTAGGCGCCCGTCCCGATGGCCAGGAACATGTACCCGAGCTGGGACACGGTGGAAAAGGCCAGCACCTTCTTGATGTCGTTCTGCGCGCAAGCGATGGTGGCGGCCACGAACGCGGTCACCGCGCCGACGATGGCCACCGTGAGGGCTGCGTCGGGTGAGGCGGCCAGCAACGGGTTGACCCGGCACATGAGGTAGACGCCGGCTGTGACCATGGTGGCCGCGTGGATGAGAGCCGACACCGGCGTCGGGCCCTCCATGGCGTCGGCCAGCCAGGGAAACAGCGGGAGCTGGGCCGACTTGCCCGCTGCGCCCAGGAACAGCAGAAGGGTGATGGCCGTGATGTTGCCCGGACCGATCTCCGAAAGGTGGGAGAAGACCGTCGAGTAGTTGAGCGAGCCCACCTTCTCGAAGGTCAGGAACATGGCCAACAGGAATCCGACGTCGCCGACCCGGTTGTAGATGAAGGCCTTCTTGCCTGCGCTGGCGGCCGAGTCCCGCGTGAACCAGAACGCGATCAACCAGTACGAGCAGGCACCCACCCCCTCCCAGCCGATGAAGGTCATCAACATGTTGGACCCGAGCACCAGGATCAGCATCATGGCGACGAACAGGTTCATGTACAGGAAGAATTTGGGGTAGTCCCGGTCGCCTTTCATGTAGGAGATCGAGTACAGGTGGATGAGCGTGCTGATGCCGGTGATGAACAGCACCATGGTCATTGACAGCGGGTCGACGGTGAAGGCCGCGTTGACGTGGAGGCCCCCCACCGGCAGGAAGGTGTAGAGGGTCTGGGTGTACGACCGCACCGGTGTGTGCACGTTCAACAGCGCGAAGAAGACCACGACCGACACCACGAAGGACGCGGCCACGAACGCGGTCGCCACCGCCCCGGCCCGGGGGTCGCCCATCCGCCGGCCGAACAGCACCTGGAAGGCAAAACCGACCAGGGGCAGCAGGACAATGAGGTACGTAAGGTGCAACATCGGCCCGGTCAGCCCTTCATCAGGTGGAGGTCGTCCGCAGTGGCGTTGGCCCGGCGTCGGAAGATGGCTACGACGATGCCGAGACCGACGACTACCTCAGCGGCGGCCACCACCAGCACGAAGAAGACCAAGACCTGCCCGCCGATGTCGTTCATCATCCGGGCGAAGGTGACAAAGGTCAGATTGGCGGCATTGAGCATCAGCTCCACGCACATGAACATGACCAGGACGTTGCGCCGGACCAGCAGCCCGAGGGCGCCGATGGAGAACAGCACGGCTGCAAGTCCCAGATACCAGGCCCCGGCGATGGTCACGGTGCCACCTCCTCGTCGACGGTCTCAGTAGGCGAATCGCTGGCCCTGCTGGCCGGAACGCCGGCCCGGCTGGGCGGGACGTCGGCCCGGCTGGGCGGGTCGCCGCCACCGGTGGTTGGGTCGCCGGCACCAGTCGAGTCACCAATCGGGTCGCCGGTGGCCGGATCGCGGCGGTCGCCGCTGGGCCGGTCGGCGTCGGTGGTCGCGTCGATCGGCTCGGGCGTCCCGCCGCTCGATGTCGGAGGGCGGCGAGCCAGGACGACGGCGCCGACCACGGCAATGACCAGCAGGGCGGACGTCACTTCGAAGGGGAACAGGTAGGTGGTGAACACCGACCGACCCAACTTGGCCACATTGCTGCCGGGGCCGTTGGCCGCCCCGGCCACCGAGGCCTTGCCCGTGGTCCAGTGGGAGACGAGGCCCAAGATGAGCACGCCGGCCAGGCCCAGCGCCGTCAGGGCCACAGCCAGGGGGCGCTGGCCGCGGAGGGGCTCGGCCTTCACGCTCTCGGTCTTGTCCACCCCCAGGAACATGATGACGAAGAGGAACAACACCACGATGGCGCCGGCATAGACGATGACCTGCACGGCGGCCAGGAAGTCGGCCCGCTGGGCCACGAAGAGCACCGCGATCCCGAACAGCGTCATGACCAACATCAAGGCGGCGTGGACCGGGTTCCGGGCGATGACCACCCCGATGGCTCCAGCCAGGACGATGGCCGCAGCTACTGCGAACGTGCCGATATCAACCCACGAGGCGTGGGTGGCGGCCAGCGGGGCCAGCGGGGCCCCGTTCACGAACGAGAGCATTACCGGCTGGCCCCGTCCGGGCCGGCGCTGTCGGCACTGTCGGCACTGTCCGGCCGGGGCGCGCCACTGTCGGGCGCGGGGCTGTCGGGCGCGGGGCTGTCGGGCGCGGGGCTGTCGGGCGCGGCATCGGACACAGCCCGCGCCGTCTCTCCGCGGTCGGTGTTTCCGGCTGTCAACGCCTCGGTGTAGGCCGCATCGGCTTTGGCCTTGTGTTTGCGACTGGCGCTGGGAGCGAACCGCTCGGCCTTCTCGATCATCCGGCCGATAGCGCCGCGAGGGCCGCGTTTGGCCGCCGGCAGGTCGACCGGGCTCAGGTGGCGCTCGAGCGTGTCCCGCAGGCGCTTGGATCCGGTGGTGGCATCGTTCCGAGTGCTGCTCTGGCCCGCTTCGGGGGCGCGGACCCCGTATCCCAGGTCACCGGACCACTGGACCTGGCCCTCGTAGGCGGCGCTGCCCGACGGGGAGGTGGCCCGCATCCACCCCGAGGTGTGGAGGTCGTCGCCCTCCCGCCAGTCCTCCCACGGCAGCTTCTTGGGCATGCCGTCGTCGTCGACCAAGAGCTCCTCTTTGGTGTAGATGGCGTCGGACCGGTTGGTGAAGGAGAACTCGAACATCTTGGACTCGGTGATGGCCTCGGTCGGGCACGCCTCCACGCACATGTCGCAGTGGATGCAGCGCAAGAAGTTGATCTCATAGATGAAGCCGTAGCGCTCGCCGGGCGAGACGGGGTCGTCAGGCGGGTTGTCCAGGCCGCGCACGTAGATGCAGTCGGCCGGGCACACACCGGCACAGAGCTCGCACCCGATGCACTTCTCCATCCCGTCCTCGTACCGGTTGAGGACGTGGCGCCCGTGCTGGCGAGGCTGCTTGGGTCGCTTCTCCTCGGGGTACTGCCGGGTCACCGGCAGACGCCCCAAGTGCTCGAGGGTCAGCTTGAAGCCACCCAGGAAATTCTGCCGCTGGCGAGGAGGTTCGGGGATGGCCATCAGTCCTCGCTCGGCTCGGGCGGGAGCGGGACCAGTTGGGGACGGTGCCAGAGCCGCCGGCCCACGGCCGGGATGATCGGCTCGTCTTCCTGCCGGGTGTCGCCGACCGAGAAGGCCCGTTTGAGGAGCACGGCGCAGGCCACCACGGCGACGGCGATGCCCAGCCCCCACCAGGCGGCGATCACGAACCCGGCCACGATCATGAGCCAGGCCAGCGACAACGGGATGAGGCGCTTCCAGCCCAGGTCCATGAGCTGGTCGTAACGCATCCGGGGTAGTGCGGCCCGCAGCCACACGTAGAGGAACAAGAACACGATGGTCTTGGCCAGGAACCACAGGATGGGCCAGAGCCAGTAGGTGTGGGGGATGTGGGGGATGGGCCCGTCGGGACCACCGAAGAACAGGGTGACCACGATGGCCGACATGGTGATCGTGTTCATGAACTCGGCCAGGTAGAACAGGGCGAAGCGGATCGACGAGTACTCGGTGTTGAACCCGCCGACCAGCTCGGAGTCGGCCTCGGTCAGGTCGAACGGGGGCCGGTTGGTCTCAGCGGTGACAGCTACCAGGAAGATGAAGAAGGGGACGACGCCGAGGCGGATGACGTTCCACTGCCACAGGTGCGCGGCCTGGGCGTCGACGATGGTCCGAGTAGACAGGGCCCCGGTGATGAGGACCACGGTCACGACGGACAAACCCATCGCCGCCTCATACGAGATCATCTGGGCCGATGCCCGTACCGACCCAAGGAGCGGGTACTTGGAGCCCGAGGACCAGCCGGCCAACATGATCCCGTAGACGCTGATGGACGACATGGCCAGCAGCCACAGGATGCCCATGGGCGGGTCGGCCAGCTGCAGGTCGAAGGTGTGGCCGGCCACGGTGACCTGTCCGCCGATGGGCACGATGGCAAAGCTCAGGAAAGCCGGGAGGATGACCAGGTACGGCGCCAACTTGAAGACGAAGCGGTCAGACTGTCCCGGGACGAGGTCCTCCTTGAAGAAGAGCTTGATCCCGTCGGCCAGGGTCTGGAGCAGGCCGAAGGGGCCCGCCCGGTTGGGGCCGATGCGGCTCTGCATATCGGAGATGACCTTGCGCTCGAACCAGATCATCAGCATCACCGCCACCATCAGGGCGCCGAAGACCACCAGCACCTTGATGAGGACGATCAGGAAGATGGCCAGCCCCACGTTGCTGGTCGGGAAGAGCGGGTCAGTGGCCAAGAGGGGCGAGACGGCATGGACGACCGGGGTCATGGCGTCTCCATCCGCAATTCGGTGACCGGCATGGTGGAGTCGATCAGGTCACCGGCCGTTCCGTCGGCCAGCGGGACGTTGAAGTCGACGGCCACCACCCGTCGGGGCAGGGCCGGGTCGGGCGCGACCTCCAACACGGCCGACGCCCGGGCTGTCTTGACCCGGACCCGGCCGCCGGCGCCCAGGCCCAAGTCATCGAGGTCGTGAGGGTTGGCCCGTACTGGTGCCGCGCCCACCAGCCCGGCCAGCGACGGGACGGCCTGCACAACGGCGCCGTTGTCGTAGAGCCGGCGACCGGCCACCAGGCGATGGGAGTAGCTGTCGGTGGTGGGCACCCGAGGGGCGCCGACCTCGACCGGGCCGGTGATCAGTGCCGGCCGGCCGGCGAGATCACCGGATGTGCCGCCACCACCCGTATCGCCACGAGTGCCGCCACCAGTGCCTGTGCCGTTGCCGGCCCGAGGGCTGGCGGCCACGTCGGCGGTCGGGAACTCGGAGAAACCGGCTCGAGGAGGCGCGCCCTGGCGCTCCACCGACTCCACGCCGGGAACGGCGATCGGGTCGAGCGGCGCGGCCACCTGGCGGCGGGAGAGCTCCACCGGCGTGGAGGTCATGGGGGCGACGATGCCGTCGACCGAGGCCGCCACCTCGAGCACGGCCCCGGTGATCCCCCGGTAGGCCGGCGCCAGCCGCTCGATCTCGTCCCAGACGGCGGCCACCGAGTCGAGGCCCAGGTCCCCGCCGAGGTGCACGGCCAGCTCGGCGGCGATCATCCAGTCGGCCCAGGCCTGACCGGGCGCCACCAGCTTCTGGCCCACCCGGCTGATGCGCCCCTCGATATTGGTGATGGTCCCCGGTCGCTCGTGGTCGGCCGCCACCGGCAGGACCACGTCGGCCGCGGCGGTCGAGGCATCGGGCGAGGTGGCCACCGACACGATGAAGTCGATGTTGTCGAGAGCCCGTTGGGCGAGGCGCCGGTCAGGAAAATCGCTGCGGGGATCGGCTCCCAGAAGGACGAGCGCACCGAGGTGGCCGGACTCGGCCGCGCCGAGCATGCCCGCGGTGTCGAGCCCACGCTCGGCCGGCACCGAGCCCCACGCTTCAGCGAACCAGTCGCGGCCGGCGTCGAGGGTGGTGCGGCCCGGGAGCAGGCCCGGTGACAGTCCCATGTCCAACGCCCCGTGCACGTTGCCCCGCCGCAACGCGGGGAGGAAGCGGGCGCGGGGCAGCGCGGCGGCGAGGGTCTGGGCCGCCTCGGTCACCAGGGCGCCGTCCTCGGCCAGGGACGGACGGCCCATCACCACCACCACGTTCTCGGCGGCGAGCAGCGCCCTGGCCTCGGCCAGCACGGCGGCGTCGACACCCTCGGGAGCGGCGGCACCCTCGGCGGCCACCACGGCGGCGGCCAGCGCGGTGGCCTCGCCCGCCCGGTACCGGAGTGCGGCGCGGGCGAATGGGGTGAGCGAGCTGTCCTGGGGGGACAGCTCGACCACCGAAAGGTCGCCGTCGACCACGGCGGAGCGCAGGCGCAGGAAGAGGATCGGGAGCTCCTCGCGGAGGTCGCCGGACAGCAACACGACGGTGTCGGCCGAGGCCGCCTCGTCGATGGTGGCCCGGGGGAGGCCCAGCACCACCTCGGCCGGGAGGCCGTCACCCAGCTGCGCGTCGACCGAATCAGTCCCGAGGATTCCCTTGGCCAACTTGGCCCAGGCATAGGCCCCCTCGTTGGTCAGCCGGGCACCGCCGATGATCCCCACGCCGGCGCGGCTGTCGGACGAGCCGCCCGACTTCGGGTCGGCCGCCCGCTTCAGGCCGTCGGCCACCGCCCGGAGGGCCTCGTACCAGGTGGCCGGGACCAGCTCGCCGTTCTTCCGCACCATCGGCTCGACCAGCCGCTCGTCGCTGTTGACCGCCTCGTAGGCAAAGCGGCCCTTGTCGCACAGCCAGCCGTGGTTGACCGGCTCTGCGTCGATGCCCATCAGCCGGGTGACCCGGTTGGCCGACGACTGCACGGCCACGCGGCACCCCACCGCGCAGGTGGTGCAGGTGGACTCGACCTGGTCCAGGTCCCACGGGCGAGCCGTGAACCGGTACTGGGTGGCGGTCAGCGCCCCCACCGGGCAGATCTGGATGGTGTTGCCCGAGAAGTACGAGGTGAACGGCAGCTCGGGGAAGGTGTTCACCTCGATGGAATCGCCACGGCCGATGAAATCGATCTCGGCCTCGCCGGCGATCTCGGCCGCGAAGCGGGTGCAGCGCCCGCACTGGATGCAGCGTTCCCGGTCGAGCAGAACCAGATCGGAGATGGGGACGGGCTTCTCGAAGTGGCGCTTCTCCTCCACGAACCGGCTCTCGCCCGGGCCGTAGGCCAGGGTCTGGTCCTGCAGGGGGCACTCGCCCCCCTTGTCGCAGACCGGGCAGTCAAGGGGATGGTTGATGAGCAGGAATTCGAGCACCCCATCCTGGGCCTTCTTCACCTTGTCCGAGGTGGTCACCACCTCGCCGCCCTCGGCCACCTCGACGAAGCAGGCCGGTTGGAGCGAGGCGCCCCGCGGGCCGCTCACCTCGACCAGGCACATCCGGCACATGCCCACCGGCTTCATGCGAGGGTGGTAGCAGAACCGGGGGATGAAGGTCCCGGCCCGCTCGGCCGCGGCGATGATCATCTCCCCCTTGCGCCCGGCGACCCGGCGCCCGTCAAGGGTGAAGGTTACGGCGTCCTCACTGGAGGTGGGCTCACTCATAGGGGCAGCCTCCCTCTTTGATGTGGACCAGGAACTCGTCGCGGAACATCTCGATGGCCGAGCCGATCGACGAGGGAATCGAGGGACCGAGGACGCAGATCGTGGTCTGCTGGGGCGGCCAAGCGAGTCCGGGGGAGATGTTGTCGCACACATCGAGCAGCAGGTCGAGGTCCTCCTCGCGTCCCCGACCCGCTTCGATCCGCTCCATCACCTTGAGCAACCAGCCCGACCCTTCCCGGCATGGGGTGCACTGGCCGCACGACTCCCGGGCGAAGAACTTGGTGATGCGCCACGAGGCCCGCACCGGACAGGTGTGGTCGTCCATGACCACGACCGAGCCCGAGCCCAACATGGACCCGGCGTCGGCCACCTCGTCCTGCCCCAGGGGCAGGTCCACCTGGTCGGGACCGAACCAAGGGGCCGAGACGCCGCCGGGGATGAACGCTTTCAGGTCCCGGCCGTGGCGGATCCCGCCGCCCAGGACCGGAGCGTGGATGAGATCGTGGAACGTGGTCTTCACCATCTCCACCTCGAACACGCCGGGCTTGTTGACGTGGCCGGCCAGGGCGAACAGCCGGGTGCCGGTGGAACGCCCCGCCCCCAGTGCGGTGAAGGCAGCCCGGCCGTGGCCGATGATCCACGGCAGGCTCGACATCGTCTCCACGTTGTTGACCACGGTCGGCTCACCGTAGAGGCCGATGGCGGCAGGGAAGAACGGCGGCTTGATGCGAGGGAAGCCGCGCTTGCCCTCCAGCGATTCGAGGAGGGCGGTCTCCTCGCCGCAGATGTAGGCGCCCGCGCCCGGGTGCACCACCACGTCGATGGAGAACCCGGAGTCGAAGATGTTGGCCCCGACCGCGCCGTGGGCATAGGCATCGTTGAGCGCGGCTTGCACCCGCTCGAGCCCGAGGGCGAACTCCCCCCGGATGTAGATGAAGGCCTGGGTCACCTGCAGGGCGTAGGCGGCGATGAGCACGCCCTCGAGCAGCTGGTGGGGGTCGCGCTCGATCAGCAGGTGGTCCTTGAACGTGGCCGGCTCGCTCTCGTCGCCGTTGATGACGAGGTAGGTGACCAGCGCCTTGCGCAGCATGGACCACTTGCGGCCGGCCGGGAACCCGGCCCCGCCCCGGCCCAGGAGGCTGACCGCGTCCACCTCGGCCGCCACCGCCTCGGGGGTCATGGCCAACGCCTTGCGCAGGCCGTCGTACCCGCCGGTGGCCAGGTAGCGCTCGAGGGTGTACGAGTCGTCGTAGCCGAGCCGGGCGGTGACGATCTTGGGCGCGTCGGTGATGGTCATCAGGCGTCCGTTCCCTCGGGATGGCTGTCCGTTCCCTCGGGATGGCTGTCCGTTCCCACGGGATGGCTGGCGGCGCCGCTCGACCCGCCGGACCCGCTTGCCCCCGGCGTGCCCGTGGGCGGTCCCGAGCCCGAAGGGTCGTGGCTGGCGATGTCTTGGCTGGCTTGATCGGCGGCTTTCGCCTGGTCGCCGGTGCTGGACTGGTCGGCGGCCTTGGCTACCTCAGCTGCGCTGGCCTGCTCGGCCGCGCTGGCCCGGTCCGCGGCCTCGGCCGCCTCGGCTGCCTTGGCCGCCTCAGCTGCTTTGGCCTCGTCCGCCCGGGCCGTGATGGCCTCGGCCATGGCGTGGCGCTCGGCCGCCACTCGGGCCCCATCAACGGCCAGTCCCCCGGTCCGGCGCACCCGGTTCAGTGTGCCGTGGCGGGGGATCTCCTCGTCGCGGGCGCCGCTGCGCAGCTCGGCCACCAGGCGATCGAAGCTCTCCGCGCTCTGGGCCCCCACGAACCGATGGTTGACCTGCACGCACGGGGCCCGGTCGCAGTCGGCCAGGCACTCGGCCTCCTCCAGGGTGATCGTGCCGTCGGCCGTCGTGCCGCCGCTGTTGACCCCGAGGCTCGTTTCGGCATGCTCGAGGAGCTCCAGCGCCCCGTTCAGCAGGCAGGCGATGTTGGTGCACACCGACACCACGTGGGTGCCGACCGGCTCGGTGTGCAGCATGTCGTAGAACGAGGCCGTGCCCAGCACCTCGGCCGCGGTGGTGCCCAGCAGGTCGGCGATCTCGGCCATGGCGTCGGGGGTGAGCCAGCCGTCTTGCTCCTGGGCCAGGTGGCACAGCGGGATCATGGCCGAGCGAGGCTCGGGGTAGACGGAGATCAGCTCACGGGCCCGGGTCAGGGTGTCGGCGCTGAGATGGGTGGCGGCGCTCAACGGTCCACCTCCCCCATGACCGGGTCGATCGACGAGATGTCGGCGATGGCGTCGGCGATCAGGCCGCCCCGCATGATCACCGGCAGGCCCTGTAGGTTGACGAAGCTCGGCCCGCGGATGTGCATCCGGTAGGGCTTGCCCGAGCCGTCGGAGACCAGGTAGCACCCGAGCTCGCCCCGAGGGGACTCGACGGCGACGTACACCTCGCCCTCGGGGACCTTGAAGCCCTCGGTGAACACCTTGAAATGGTGGATGAGCGCCTCCATCGACTCGTCGATGCGGGCCCGGGGCGGCGGGGTGACCTTCTTGTCCTGCACCCGGTAGTCGCCAAGCGGCATCTTCTCGACGATCTGGCGGATGATCCGGACCGACTCCCGGATCTCGTTGAGGCGGACCGAGTAGCGGTCGAAGTTGTCGCCGTAGGTGCCCACGATGACGTCGAACTCCACTTCGTCGTAGCGGAGGTAGGGCATCGAGCGCCGGAGGTCCCAGGGCACGCCGGTGGACCGGAGGATGGGACCGGTCAGCGACAGGGCCAGGGCCTCCTCGGCCGATATACGGCCGATGCCCTCGGTGCGCTCCCGGAAGATGGGCTGGCCGGTCAGCAACTCGTCGTACTCGTCGGTCCGGGGCAGGACGGTATCGCAGATCACGGCCACGTCGTCCTCCCACCCGTCGGGCAGGTCGGCGGCCACCCCGCCGGGCCGGATGAAATTGTGGTTCATGCGCAGCCCAGTGGCCTTCTCGAAGAAGGCCAGCACCATCTCGCGCTCGCGGAAGCCGTAGATCATCATCGACGTGGAGCCGAGGTCCATGCCGTTGGTGGCCATCCACATGAGGTGGGAGGACAGGCGGTTCAGCTCCACCATCAGCATCCGGATCCAGGTGGCCCGCTCCGGCATCTCCACTCCGAGCAGCGCCTCGGTGGCCAGTGAGAAGACCAGCTCGTTGTGCAGCGGGGCCAGGTAGTCCATTCGGGTGACGTTGGTCGCCCCCTGCACGTAGGTCAGTTCCTCCCCCGTCTTCTCCATGCCGGTGTGGAGGTAGCCGACGACCGGCTTGGTCCGGAGCACGGTCTCGCCGTCGAGCTCGATCATGAGCCGCAGCACGCCGTGGGTCGACGGGTGCTGCGGCCCCATGTTGATGATCATCGTCTCGTCGTCGCTTTGTTCGATGTCGATGTCCGACGGGTCGATCACCTGGCCCTCGGGCATGCGGAGCACGGCACCCACCTCGCGGCGGAGCTCGCCGGGCTCGGTGGTGCTGCGCCGGCTCAGCTCCTGGAGGCCCTCGGAGGTCTCGGCCACCAGCATGAGGGCCTCGTTGCCCAGGGCGGCCTCGTCGGCGGCGATGCCGTCGGGACGGGGCGTGGCTGTGCTGGTCTTGCCGGCGGCGGCAGCGTCGTCCGTGCGTGTACTCGACTTCGGGTCGCTCATCTCGGCCCCGGTGCTCCCTTGAACTGCACCGGCACACGACCGACGCCGTAGTCCTTTCGGAGCGGGTGGCCCTCCCAGTCCTCGGGCATGAGGATGCGGGTCAAGTCCGGGTGGCCATCGAACAGCACCCCGAAGAGGTCGAAGGCCTCCCGTTCCATGGCCTCCACCCCCGGATAGACCGAGAACAACGAGGGGGCCACCGGGTCGCCTTCGGGCACCTGCAAGCGGATACGGACCCGCCTGCACCGGGACAGGGACAACAGGTTGACCACCACCTCGAACCGCTCGGGGGCGACGCCCTCGGGCAGCCGCCGGCCTGGGTGGGTGAGGTAGTCGACGGCACACAGGTCGGAGCACATCTCGAACCCGGAGTCCCGGAACTCCTCCACCACCGACACGTACTGGTCGCGGAAGGGGTAGGCGACGTCCTGGTCGGACTGGAGCAGGTCGCGAACCGAGCCGCCTCCAGATCCGCTGATCAGGGCGGCGCCGGCCGAGCCCGTGGCCACCCTGCCGACGCGTTGGGCGCCGACGCGCTGGGCGCCGACGCGCTGGGCGCCGAGCCCGTGCCCGCCACCGTGCTCACAGGGAATCTCCGCTCACAGGGGCTCTCCGACGCTGCGGGCGATGACCGGGTTGCGCTTGGGCGTGCCCAGACGGACGGCGTCGGGCCGCTCGGGCGTCCAGCCGGCCGTGTCCTCGTCGTCATGGGTGCGGGCGTCGTCGGTGTCGCCACCCTCGTCGTCGGTCAAGAAACGACCCGACTCCACGTCGGCCGCCCCTGACTTCCATTCCGGGCGGCGGCGGGCGATCTCGCCGGTGCGCACCTTCTCGTGGAGGGTGAGGATGGTATGCATGAGGGTCTCGGGGGTGGGAGGGCAGCCCGGAGCGTAGGCGTCGACCGGGACCACCTGGTCGACGCCCTGGACGATGGCGTAGTTGTTGAACATGCCCCCGGTGCTGGCGCAGACGCCCATGGAGATGACCCACTTGGGCTCCATCATCTGGTCGTAGACCTGCCGGAGCACCGGCGCCATCTTCTGGGACACCCGTCCGGCCACGATCATGAGGTCGGCCTGGCGCGGCGAGGCCCGGAAGACCTCCATGCCGAAGCGGGCGAGGTCGAAGTCGGCCGCCCCCACCGACATCATCTCGATGGCGCAGCAGGCCAGGCCGAAGGTGGCCGGCCACATCGACGAGCGCCGGGCCCACTTCACCAGGTCCTCGAGCCGGCCGGTCAGGAAATTGTGCTGGAGGTCCTCGAGGCCCATCGCCCCGCCCTACGCAGCCTGCCCGGGGCCGGTCGGCCTCGCCGGGTCGGGGCTGGCGGGTCGGGTGGCGGCGGCCGCCGCGGCCGCCGGCCGGTCGCCCAGCGGGGCGAGGGGTTCGGGCGTGCCGCTGATCCGGGCGATGGTGGACTCGGAGGTGCGAGCGGGCATGGCCCCCTCCAGCTTCTTGGCCGGGCCCCAGGTCAGGGCGCCGTTGCTGACCAGGTAGAGGAGCGACACGAAGACGATTCCGGCGAAGACCAGGATCTCGACCAGGCCGAAGGTGCGCAGCTGGTGGAAGACCACGGCCCATGGGTACAAGAAGATGATCTCGATGTCGAAGATGATGAAGATCATGGCGATCAGGTAGAACCGGACCGGGAAGCGCATCGGGGGCTCGATGTTGGGGACGATGCCGCACTCGTAGGGGGCGACCTTGGCCGCCGTGGGCTTCTTCTTCGGGGCGAGCAGGGACGACCCGACAAAGGAGAGGCCGGCAAAGAGCATGCCCAGGACGAAGAGCACGAGGATCGGGAGATAATCGGCCACAGCGGATTCGTTTTACCACGCTGGCCTGGGGGCAGGCACATCGGAGCCGGGCGTGCACCGGCCCAGTCGGACCGGGCCTACCATCGTGGGTCGTGACCGCCCAACCGGCCAGCCCTGGCGACGCTCCGGGGAAGCGTCCCGCCGACGACCATGTCCACGTGGTCCCGGCCGACGACCACGTGCTCCCGGCCGACACCACGTGCTCCCGGCCGAGACCACGTGCTCCCGGCCGACGACCATGTGCACGACGTCCTGATCGTCGGAGGCGGTCCCTCGGGCTCGGCCTGTGCCTACTGGCTGGCCGAGGCCGGCTGGGATGTGGCCCTGGTGGAGAAGAAGGTCTTCCCCCGGGAGAAGACCTGCGGGGACGGCCTCACCCCCCGGGCCGTCCGCCAGATCGCCGACATGGGCATCGAGGCCTCGCTGACCGGGGCGCACCGCTACCAGGGACTGCGGGCCAACGCCTACGGCAAGGTACTCGACCTGCCCTGGCCCGAGCACCCCAGCTTCCCCTCCTACGGCTACGTGATCACCCGCCACGACCTCGACCAGATCGTCAACGAGCGGGCCGAGAAGGCCGGGGCCACCGTCTGGCAGGGGACCGAGGCCGTCGCCCCCATCCTGGCCGATGCCCCCGACCGTGCCGGTGCCCTTGTGCGGCCGGGATCATCGCCCGCCGCGGCCGGGACCTCGGCTCCTCTGGACCGGGAGACGGCTCTCAGCCTGCCCTCCTGCCTCGGGGCCGTGGTGAAGGACAAGGAGAACGGGCAGACCCGGGAGGTCCGGGCCCGCTACGTGGTGGTGGCCGACGGGGCCAACTCCCGCTTCGGCCGGATGCTGGGCACGGGCCGGAACCGGAACCAGCCCATGGGCATGGCCCTCCGTGGCTACTACCGCTCACCCGGCCACGCCGAGACGTTCATCGAGTCCCACCTCGACATCCGGGACTCGGACTGGCAAAGTGGTGCCCGGCTACGGCTGGATCTTCCCCCTCGGCGACGGCCGGGTCAACGTGGGCGTCGGCCTGCTCTCCACCGACCGCCGCTGGAAGGGCGTCAACACCTCCCACCTCATGGACGCCTTCGTGGACTGGGCGCCCAAAGCCTGGGAGCTGTCGCCGGAAACATGCCTCGGGCCGCCCACAGGGGGCAAGCTGCCCATGGGGCTGTCGGTCGGCCCGCGGGTCGGCCCCACCGTGCTGGTCATCGGCGACGCCGGCGGCTCGATCAACCCGTTCAACGGCGAGGGCATCGCCTACGGCTACGAGACCGGGCGGCTGGCCGCGGCATCGCTGGGTGAGGCGCTGTCCGGCGACGGCGAGGTTGCACTGGCCCGCTACGAGCAACGGCTCGAAGATGCCTACGGCCTCTACTACCGGGTGGCCAACGCCTTCATCAGGATGATCAGCCAACCCGAGCTCATGAAGCTCTGCGTGGGGACGGGCATGCACTCCGAGAGCCTGATGGGCTGGATCCTCCGCATCATGGCCAACCTGCTGCGCCCCGACGAGACCGGTCCGGCCGAGGCCGCCTACCGGGCCTTTGCCGCCGTGGCCCGAACGTGGCCGAAGCCCGCCGGCTGACCCGACCCTCGCCCCCACACACCGATCTGGCCAGGCGCCGCTCCGGATCATCTGGCCGGCGCCGCTCCGGATCATCTGGCCGGCCCCGCTCCGGATCATCTGGCCGGCGCCGCTCCGGATCATCTGGCCGGCGCCGCTCCGGAACATCTGGCCAGGCGCTGTTCCGGCTCATCTGGGATGCGCCGTGCAGATCATCCAGCGCGGCGCCTGGCTCTCGCCGATCAGGTCCGGCCGGCGTCGGCGATGCGCTGGACCATGGCCGTATAGGCCGAGTCGAATACATCGGTCGAGATGGCGGTGCCCGTGGTCTGGATCGTGAGCCCGGTCTCGATGCGCCCTCCGATCATGAAGGCCATCTCGGTGAGCAGCGTCCCCTGCCCGGGCAGCTTCGATGTCGTGAGATAGCCGTAGGCGCCGACCCCAGTCGGGGCGAACAACGGGACCGAGGTGACGGTGGCAGTGCCCCCTGATACCTGGGCAGCCACCGAGGCGTTCTGGAACTGGCTGAAACAGGAGGTGAAGTTGGCCTTGGTGAATGGGGCGGCGTCGGCCGTGGCATCGTTCGTCGTCTTCACCACCGTGGTGTGCGAGTCGGCGATGGTGGTGGGGGTGGCCGCGCTGGCGAAGGTAGGTGAATCGCCCGCCGCCGTCTGGTCGGTCTGGGCCAGGTTGCCGAACAGGCCGCCGATGAACGCCTCGGGCATCCCGAGGCACCCGGCCAACTGGTTGACTGCTCTGGTCTGCGAGCGCTGCTGGGCGGGCGTGAGGTTGGAGCCGATTGGTGGCACCTTCCCGAAGCCGGCGGGTAGGTCGGACAGGCGCAGGTTGACGGTATTGACCAGTTGCTGATCGGCCGTCGGAGTCGTCGTGCCCGGCGCCGAGGTCGGGGAGACGGCGGCTGTGCCCGAGTCGTTGGTGGCGAAGTACACGGCGACTGCGATCAGCGCCGCAACCAGTGTGCCCACGGCAACGAACAACGTGCGACGCCGCATGAACCGTCGGGGGTTCGTCGGTGAAGCCTCGGGATCGATCGGCTGGATGGGCGGTGCGGCCAACCCGAGAGGAGCCGGAGCGGCAGCGGGCGGAGCGGCGGCGGGCGGAGCGGCAGCGGGCGGAGCGGCGGCGGGCGGAGCGGCGGCGGGCGGAGCGGCGGCGGGCGGAGCGGCGGCGGGCGGCGTGTCGAGGGGAGCTGGCGGTGCGGAGACGGGCGGCGTGTCGGCGGGAGCTGGCGCCGTGGCGGCGGGCGGCGTGTGGGCGGGGGCAGGCGCCGTGGCGGCCTGTGCAGCAGGCGCAACCCCACCCGGCCCGGGACCTTCAATGCCGTCGGCGGACCCGCCGTAGCGGTCCAGCCAGATCGGGAGCGCCTGGTCGAGGTAGGCAGCCTGTCCGGCCGTCACCTTGTCGCTGGGGAGAAAGAAGCGCACGGTCTGCGTTCCAGCCTGCAGGATAAGCACCATGGCTGTGGTCCCGTCCCCTGCCGCGCCCGGGCACGGCACGAGGCCGACGAGAGGCCGGACCAGGCCACGAGACGCTCGGCGCCGGGCTCGGGGCCTTGCACGGTGACGCCGTCGGCAGTGAACAACAGGCTCAGCCCGTGGACGGTCGCCGTGCCGCGTTCGTAGTCGCCGCCCAGATCGACGCCGGTGAGCAGCATGCCTTCGGGGGGCAACCTCGGTTCCTCGGCGGTCAAGCTGCGCCCTTTCCCGGTCCAACCGATGCAACCCGGTGCTCGAGCGTCGAGGCAGAGGTGGAGAGCACGTCCGTCGGGAACACCGTCCCCACGGCGAAGGCGCCCAACGAGGCCTCGACCCGGTCGCCCGCCACAAGAACCTGATAGTCCTGCACCACTATGGCCTGGCCTCCCGTGTTCAGCGTGAACGTCGACTCAACCTCGAGGACCTGCTCGCCGGGGAACGGCGGGATCGACACCATGTGGCCCTCGGCCGGCCCTGGTTTATCGTGGCTTCCGCTGGTGTCGTTTACGCCGATCTGGGCCTCGGCCGCGCTCGCCGAGGCATTGCACTGGGGGTAATGGGGGTTGGCATAGACCGCGTAGTCGTTCGTCTCGTCGGCATGCGTGCGGACCACCGCGGATGTCGACTGCAGCTCCGTGGCTGCGCCGGAGGCGGACCCCGCCGCCGGCCCGACGAAGATCGGCGACTGGGCCTGTGCCGTCTGGTCCGCGCTCTGGCCGCCGAGGGCCGTCGTGGCCTGATCGGCGGTGACGCCCATGCACTTCTGGAACACGGCGGCGATTTGGCGCTCGGCCTTCCGGTCGGCCGCGCTGGTACCACCTGATCCTCCTGGGGAGATCTGCCATCCGGACGGGAGGTCGGTCTGAGACAGCATGGTGTTCCGAGCGAGCTGTTGGTCGGCCGATGGTCGAGTTGTCGAGGTCGTCGACCTCGGCGGCTGGCCAGTGTTGGCCAGGCCGACCCAGAGTCCAACACCGGCCAGGACGAGTAGCAGCGACAGTGACATGCCCATGACCTTGTGCCGGCGACGCCGGGAGTGCTCGACAAGGTGGTCGACCGGTTGTATCGGCCATACTGACCCGACCGGGCCCATAGTGGGGCGGCCGTACGCCGGTCCGAGCCTCTCGGCCGGCCGTGGCCACGAGCCCATCGAAGGCGTCTGGTTGGGCGCAGGCCACGAGCCCATCGAAGGCGTCTGGTTGGGCGCAGGCCACGAGCCCATCGAAGGCGTCTGGTTGGGCGCAGGCCCGGCCATCGAGTTGGGCGCAGAGGACGGAAAGGGCATCGCCGTGCCCGGGGCCGCGCCTCCGTCTCGACCTGCTGGCGCCTTCCACTGGACCAGCCGGCGCTCGAGCAGTGAAACCTGCGCCGGGGACACCCGGCTGGCCGGAAGCATGAACCGGACCGTCTTGCCCGCAGAGCTCACATCGAGCGGGGTGGCGATGCCTCCGTCGGTTCCCGACACCACCAAGCCCACCTCGACACCGGCCACCGCCGACCATTCGACGCGCCGCGACGCGCCCGCCGTAGGCCCCACGATGACGAAGCCGATGGCGTCGAGCAACAGTGTCAACCCGTCGACCGTCTCGGGTCCATCACCCGCAACGGCGATGAGCGAGACGCCGTCGAGTCGAAAGCCGCTCAACCCTGTCGGGTCCGCCGACGGTCGCTCCCCGAGGGTCCCGGGCCCCGTCATCGCCCGTTCACCAGTCCGTTCACGAGGTTGGATCCGCCCTCACGGCTCCATTGTGGTGGATCGGAGCGCGTCAACGTTGTCGGGTCAGCAGGCGTTTGGCTCGGGAGCGCCATGCCCCTGCACCTCCGTCCTTTTGGATGACCAGGGCGAGTGAAGTCGTTGTGTACTCCCCCAGTCTGGTGCGCAGATGCGTGTTGGTAAACGGGGGGACGTCGACGTGCCGGTCGGCGGGGTGGCTGCCCTCCGACAGGTCGTAGGCAATCCGGTGACCGTCGGATCGAAGCCGCCTGACCAGGTCCTCGATGTCCCACCGGCGGTAGAGGACCGTGCCGCCCTGGGTGATGGTCTCGGTGTCCGACGACACGTTCAGCTCCGTGGTGTGGACGGCCAGGCCGCCGGGCTTCAAGCACTGCATCTGGTTGACGACGAAGTCGATGCCGGCGGCCAACGAGCCCAAATGCTCGAAGGCGCACGAGGACCAGGTGAAATCGAAATTGCGCAGGTCGTCGGGGATATGGTTCATGTCCAGATCGCGGTACTCGACCCGTTGCCGGAATTCCTCAGAGGGGCAGAACCCATAGTCGTTGAGCCCAGCGAGCCCACCGGCGAACTCCGAACCGGTCTCCGTCCAGCCCGCGGCCCGAGCCTCGTCTGCCCCCAGGTCGGTGGCAACCAGCGTGCAGCCCATACCGGCGAATAGGGACACCAGCGCCTCACGGCCGACACCGAAACCAAGCCCCCTGCGTCCCGGCTGGAGCATGCCCGCTTCGCGCAGTGATTCGCAGATGAACAGCCACTCCCACATCTTCCGATGATCGAAGACTTCGCGAGTGTCGATTCCATCCGGGTCCCACATGGGCCGCAGCCGAGCCGACCATCGGAGCAACTGGGGCGAGTGGATCGATTCGTACGTGCAGACTTGCGATGTGAGCACACTCGATGGTGCCACACCCGGATGCCTGTCCATACCCAGCCCCCGAATGCCGTCCAGGGGCTCCCTGGCCATGCTCCTTCCACCAGCTCCTCTGTGTCCTTCGACGAGATGCCCTGTGTCCTCCGACGAGCTGGTCTGTGTCCGCCGACGAGCTGGTCTGTGTCCGCCGACGAGCTGGTCTGTGTCCGCCGACGAGCTGCTCTGTTGCATTCAGTGGTGTTACATGTGCTCTTAGTGACTGATACACCCATCTGTCAGGCTCTCCATATGGCCAAAACGGACCAGCGGAGTACCAGGAATGCGAGGAGCACCGGGCCAAGAGGCGATCGCCGTGGGCGGCGGACGGCCGGCGCTGCCGACTCGGACACCGCCCCATCGCGCACCGGCTCCACCAGCAGCACCGGGTCGCACCCCTGCTCCTCCGGTACTCCCGAGTCCCACACCGCCTCCCCGGACATGGCCGAGTCGGTTACCGAGGCCATCGGCCTGCTCGAGTCCTTCGTCTCCTCCTTCGAGCCGGGGCGCTACTCGGGTGAGGACGCCGCCCTCTTGGTCGACCGGTTCTCTCGGGGTGAGCACCTCTGTGCCACCGGGAAGGCCTTGGCGGCCAAGCGGGCGGCCGAGACCGACCTCCACACAAGAGACGGGGCCCGCTCGGCGGCCGAGTGGCTCTCCAGGAGAACCGGGGAGTCGGTCGGGTCCTCTTTTGGCTCCTTGCGGCTGGCCGACCAGATGGGGGACCACCCCGGCCTCGATGCCGCCCTCCGCACAGGCGAGCTCTCCCACTCGAGGGCCCGCCAGGTGGCCGGGGTGTTGACCCTCGACCCGGGAAGCTCCGACGAGCTGGTCGAGGCGGCCACGGACAGCAACGAGTCCCACCGCCAGCTGGCCGACCGGTGCCTGCGGGCCAAGGCCAAGGCCCGATCCCACGAGGACGCCCTGGCCGCCTACCAGCGCATCCGGGATTCCCGCTTCCTGCGCCACTACACCGACGGCGACGGGGCCTTCCGCCTGGAGGGGCTCTTCACCCCCGATGCCGGGGCCAAGCTGCTCGCTGCCCTGAAGCCCACCCGCACCGTCCTCTTCGACGAGGCCCGCACGCTGGGGATCCGAGAGCGCCCCGACGCCTACGAGGCCGATGCCCTGGTCGCCCTGCTCAGCGGGGGGCGCCGGCCACCGGGCCACGGTGGGCCGGCCGGCACGGCCACGACGAACCCCGACGGCACCGGCGCCGACGAGACCGGACCGGGCAACATCGGCCCGGACACCGACGAGACCAGCCCCGACACCGACCGGGCGACCGGTCTCCCCCCACCGGCGAGCGTGCACCTCCGGGTGGACGTCGAGGCCCTCTCTCGGGGGAGCCTCGAAGGCAACGAGCGCTGCGAGATACCAGGGGTGGGCCCCGTCCCCCTCGAGACGGCCCGGTCGCTCCTGGGCGACGCCATCTTGCACCTGGTCATCACGAAGGGGACCGACATCGCCTCGGTCACCTACCTGGGCCGGACCATCACCGCCCCCCTGGCCCGGGCCCTCAGAGCCCGGGACGAGACCTGTGTCGTCCCCGGTTGTGACGTCAGAGACGGCCTCGAGATCGACCACCGGATCATCCCCGTGGTCGAGAACGGCCCGACGGCCATGTGGAATCTCTGTCGCCTGTGTTCACGGCACCACTACCTGCGCCACCACCAGGGTTTCCGGTTGGAGGGGGGCCCGGGGACCTGGCAGTGGCTCCCACCCGAGAAGCCACCGCCGAGGACAGGATCCACCGACCACCCCGACCACCCCGAGACCGACGACGCCGACCCGGCCACCGGATCCCACCCCGCCGCGCCACCGGACCGGCTCTTCTAACTGTCAGAGCCGGCAAGTGTAACTGTCAGAGCCGGCAAGGCCGGAGGCCGCCACCGGGGGCCGGAGGCGGCCGCCGGGCCGGATCCCCGCGGACAGCACGTGAAGCGCCGCCCGGCCAGCCACTTGTCCGACCGACTACGTCAGCGCACCCGGACAACCCCTTAACCTGTTGTGTCCATAGCGCAATCAGTCGTTGAGTCCGTTGGGTCAGCCGAGCTCGGGCCGCGACTCGAGCACCTCGGCGACGGCCTGGCCGGCCATATCGACTGTCCAGGACAGCTCGTCTGTTCCGTGGGCCATCGATGGGAAGGCCACCTCATAGGGCCCGGGGGCCAGAGCGATCCCTCGGTCGAGCAGGCTGCGGAAGAACGGCGAATAGATGCCCGTCGCTGCTGACCGGACAGCACCGTCGTAGTCGGTGACCGCGCCTTCTCCGTCGGCCACGAAGAACAGGCCCACGAGCGGACCGACCACTGGGACCTGGGCCGAGAACCCGCTCCCGGCCATGGTCGCGGCCAGTACCTTGGCCAGGGAGGCGCCGAACTCCGCCACCCGGCCCGACAGGGCCGAATAGGCCGGCGGGTCCATGAGGTTCAGGACAGTCACACCCGCCGCGGTGGCGAGGGGGTTCCCCGACAGCGTTCCCGCTTGATAGACGGGGCCGCCGGGGGCCAGCACGGACAGCACGTCGCGTCGGCCACCGAAGGCCCCGACGGGGAGGCCACCGCCGATCACCTTGCCGAAGCACCAAAGATCGGGTCGGACCCCTGTCAGCGCAGTAGCGCCGCCGGGGCCGAGGCGGAACCCGGTGATCACCTCGTCGAAGACCAACAGGGCGTCCGCCGCGTCGCATGCGGCCCGTAGGCCCTCGAGGAACCCGGGGGCAGGGGGGACTAGGCCCATGTTGGCTGCTACCGGCTCGACAATGACACAGGCAACGTCCTCGCCGAGCTCGGGCACGACGTTGTAGGGCGCCACCACGGTGTCGCCTACTGCCCCCGCCGGGACGCCGGCCGAGTCGGGGAGTCCGAGTGTGGCCACACCGCTGCCCCCGCCGGCCAGCAGGCTGTCCGAATGGCCGTGATAGCACCCGGCGAACTTCACGATCCGGGACCGGCCGGTAAAGCCACGGGCCACCCGGATGGCGCTCATGGCCGCCTCCGTACCCGACGACACCAGACGGACCTGGTCGCAGCCCGGTACGCGGGCACAAATCGCCTCGGCCAGTAGCACTTCACCCTCGGTCGGCGCCCCGTACGTGGTGCCCAGGGCGGCAGCGCCGGTGATGGCAGCGATGACGGCGGGGTGAGCGTGCCCGAGCAGCGACGCGCCGTAGGACTGCACAAAGTCGAGGTAGCGATTCCCGTCAGCGTCCCAGACCGATGCCCCTTCACCCCGGGCCACGAAATAGGGATGCCCGCCGACCGAACGGAACGAGCGGACGGGAGAATTGACGCCACCGGGGATGACCGCGAGTGCCCGATCGAAGAGCTCGGCTGAACAACTGTGATCAGCCACCCAAGGCCTCAGCCAGTTCCGCGGCGAAATAGGTGAGAATGATGTCCGCTCCCGCCCGCTTCACCGCCGTCACCTGCTCGAGGGCCACCGCCGGACCATCGATCCACCCCCGTTCGGCCGCGGCCTGAATCATGGCGTATTCCCCACTGACGTGGTACGCGCCCACCGGCACGTCGACGGCGGCGGAGACGTCGGCGATGACGTCGAGGTAGGTGAGCGCCGGCTTGACCATGACTATGTCGGCGCCCTCGGCAATGTCGAGGGCGACTTCGGCCATGGCCTCACGTCGGTTTCGTGGGTCCTGCTGGTAGCCCTTCCGGTTTCCGCCGCCGGCAATGGTCACGTCGACCGCTTCTCGGAAAGGGCCGTAGAGGGCAGAGGCGTACTTGGCCGCGTAGGCCAGGATTGCCGTGTCAGCACGACCGTCGTGATCGAGGGCATCGCGGATGGCGGCCACCTGCCCGTCCATCATGCCGCTGGGAGCGATCACATCGGCGCCAGCCGCGGCCTGAGAGACAGCCGTCTGGGCATACAGGGGGAGGGTGGCGTCGTTGTCGACGTCGCCGGTGGCCGGGTCGACGATCCCGCAGTGACCATGATCGGTGAACTCGTCAAGGCAGCAGTCGGCGATAAGCACCACTGCATCGCCCACCGCCTCTCGGACCGCGGCCAGCCCGCGCTGGACGATCCCGCTCGGGTCGAAGGCCTGGGAGCCCACCGCGTCCTTTTCCTCCGGCCGCGGCAGCCCGAACAGGATGAGCCCGGGCACTCCCAGGCCGGCAAGCCTCTTCGCCTCGGTGGCCAGGCTGTCAAGCGTGTGCTGGACCACACCGGGCAGCGAGGCGATGGGATGGGGCTCGATGAGCCCGTCAGCTACGAACAGCGGCGCGACCAGGTCGTCGACACAGAGCCGCGCTTCGGCCACGAGGCGCCGGAGAGCCGGGGTCCTCCGGAGCCGCCGAAGACGCCGGGCCGGGAAGGCCGGCACGGTCAAGGCCGTCCTCGGATTGCTCGGATCGATGGGCGACACGGAAATACAGCCTACGGCAGGACGACGGATCCGGTACCTGTCGTCCCTGTCCGGCCCATGTTCCCTGTCCGGCCTGTCGTCCCTGCCCGGACCCGACGTCCCCACTCCGGTCGACTACGCCCATCACCGGTCATCCACCAGGCTCTCCCAAATGGCTCGGACGCCCATCACTCGCCGGGACTCCACCGTGGCCAAGAGCATCGAGAATGGCGGCGACCAGGCCGTCGATAGTGTGATCGACCGCCTCCACCGTCACCGAGAGCCCGGCGGCCACCGCCGATGCCGAGGTGACGGGCCCGATGCTGGCCACCACCGACGGGACGTGGTCCAGCCCGAGCAGCGACACGGTGTGCGCAACGGTCGACGACGAGGTGAAGGCGATTGCATCGGCGCGTCCGGCCGCATCGAGCGCGCCGGGGTCCGGTGTGCCTGCCACCGTCCGGTAGGCGACCACCTCGTCGACCGCCCATCCCTTGGCCCGGAGACCGCTGGCCAGCACCCCTGACACGGTCTCGGCCCGGGGGAACAGGACCCGTGGCACCGGATCCCCTTCCGTCCTGGCTGGCGCTTCAGGGAACGCGTCGCCCAGCGCCTCGGCCACCGACGTGGCAGGGATCAGGTCCGGAGCATGGCCTCTGCCACGCAGCGTTGCCGCCGTGCCCGGTCCGACGGCAGCCCATTGGCTGGACGCAAGAACGGGTCGGTCGCCCAGCGCAGCCAGAAACCGAGAGGCAGCGTTGGTCGAGGTGAACACCAACCAGTCGTAGTCACCGGCTGCGGCCCGACTTGCCGCCCGCCTGAGGGCCCGCCCGCCATCAGCAGGATCCTCGATGGCGATCACGGGCAGTTCGACGACGGTGGCGCCTTCGCCAGTGAGGCGGTCCACCAACGATGAGGCCTGGGCCCGCGTGCGGGTGACCACCACGGCTGTCCCGGTGAGAGGCCGGGCTGCCGGGCCCTCGCTCACGCCCGGCCGCCACCACGTACGCCGCCGCCACCACGTACGCCGCCGCCACCGCCGCCGCCACCACCGCCACCATCACGGACGGCGCCACCACCGCCGCCGCCACCGCCATCACCGACGCCACCGCCATCACCGACGCCACCGCCACCACCACGGACGGCGCCACCACCGCCGCCGCCACGGACACCGCCACCACGTACGCCGCCGCCACCACCGCCACCACGGACGTCGGCCGTCGACCCGAGGTCGAGCCCGGCGACGGCGCCGATCACGATGGTGCAGGGGGCAGGGAGCTCGACCGCGGCCAGCCCTTCGAGGGTGGTGCGCTCTGTGCGCTGCTCGTCGGTGGTCCCCCAATGAACGACGGACACCGGCGTGTCCGCAGGCCGGCCGCCCTCGATCAGCGCCTCGGCGATCAGGGTGCGATCGGCCATCCCCATCATCACCACCAGGGTGCCGCCGGCCCTGGCCAGTGCCTGCCAGTCGACGCCACCGGAGGCCGAGGGGTCGCCGACGTGACCGGTCACCACGGTGACCGAGGTGGAAAGCCCCCGATGGGTGACCGGGATGCCAGCCGCGGCCGGGGCGGCGAAGGCGGAGGTGACGCCGGGCACTACCTCATAGGGAATGCAGGCGGCCCGGAGGGCCTCGGCCTCCTCGCCCCCCCGCCCGAATAGGAACGGGTCTCCCCCCTTTAGTCGGACGACCTCTCGGCCTAGCTTGCCGTGCTCCACCAGCAGCACGTTGATGTCGCTCTGCCGCGTGGGCTGACCGGGCTTCTTCCCCACGTCGATGCGCTCGGCGCTCGGGGGGGCGAGGTCCAGCAGCGAGTGGGCGATCAACCGGTCGTAAATGACCACATCAGCGCGGGCCAAGAGGGTGGCGCCCCGAACCGTCACCAACTCCGGGTCCCCTGGGCCGGCGCCGACCAGGTACACAGTCACAACGCCGGCCCCCCTGTGCCGGTGCCCTCGCCGTCGCCCCAGGGCCCGAGCGAGGTGCCCCCGCAGTCATCGAGCAACGTCCGGGCCACGTCCCGGCCCAGCTGCCCGGGATCCTCGCCCCGCGCCGAGTGGCGCAGCACCACCCGACCGTCCTCGCTGGCCAGAACGGCGGTCAACAGCAGGCGGCCACGACCAGCCTGCCCGCTCTGGCCGCTCTGGCCGCTCTGCCCGCTCTGGCCGGGCCCTACCCCCTCCGACTGCTCGCTGGACGCCTCCGACTCCTCGCCGGACGCCTCCGACTCCTCGCCGGACGCCGCCTCAGCGTAGGCGCCGACCGGCAATGTGCAGCTGCCCCCGAGCTCAGCCAGATAAGCGCGCTCGGCGGTGACCGCCAGGCGGACGACGGAGTCGTCGATGCCGGCCAGGGCAGCCCTCGTACGGTCGTCGTCGGCCCGACACTCGACAGCCAGCGCGCCCTGCCCGACCTGGGGCACCATCAGCAACGTGCCGAGCGCCTCGGTGTGGATGCCGTCAGGCGGTTGCCAGCCCAACCGGTCCACTCCCGCCTTGGCCACCACCACGGCGACCAGGCCGTTCTGGCCGACAGCGGCCAGCCGGGTCCCAAGGTTCCCACGGACGTCCACGAATGTGAGATCGGGCCGGAGGTTGGCCAGTTGTGTGCGTCGCCGCACCGATCCGGTGGCCACGGTGGAGCCGGCGGCTAGGTCGTCCAAGTGCTGGCCGACCAGGAGGTCCCGGGGATCGGCCCGTTCGGGGAACGCGCCCAGGACCAGTCCTTCAGGCGAGAGGCCGAGCGCGGCCGGCAAGTCCTTGGCCGAGTGCACCGCGGCGTCGGCCTCGCCCCGGAGGACGGCAGCCTGGACCTCCTTTACAAAGACGCCCTGACCGCCAAGGGAGTGCAGTGGGACATCGGTGTTCCTGTCGCCCGCGGTATCCACGGTGACCAGCGTCACCTCCGGGGCGACTTCGGCGCCCTGGTACCGCTCGGCCACCAGTTCGGCGACCCGTCGGGCCTGCCAGAGAGCCAACGGGGACCGGCGTGTGGCCAGCCGAAGCTGCGGCCGGGAAGGCACGGTGCTACAGGTCGAACAGGGCCCGGAGGGCCTCAACCAGGCGCTCGCCCCGGGGGGTGCCCGCGGCGTCCTTCACCGCCACAGTCGGCTCGTGCAGCAGCTTGGCCACCGTGGCCCGGGTCACGGCGTCCACCTGATCCCACTGCTCCTCGGACAGCTCAGCCAATTTGGATCGGTGCCGCTCGAGCTCGGAGCGGCGCACCTCTTCGGCGCGCGAGCGGAGGGCGGACACCACCGGCGCCGCTCCCCGGGCTCGCGCCGCGACCCGGTAGCGCTCCAGCTGGTCGACCACGATCGCCCTGGCCTGGGCCACCTCGCCCTGGCGACCGGAGAGCGCCCCTTCGACTGCGGCCCTCAGGGCGTCCATGTCGAGGAGGGTGACACCGGCCAGATCCGCTGCCGCAGGCTCCACGTTCCTGGGCACGCCCAAGTCCACCACCAGAAGCGGATCGCCGGCCTGACGCCGGGCCACGGCCGAGTCGAGCACGGACATCTCCACGATCGGGTGCGTGGTGGCCACCGAGGTGAACACCACATCGGCCTTGGCCAGTGCCTCGGGGACCGTGGCCATCGAGCCCACCCGGCTCCGGGAGCGGAGCTCAGCCGGTAGCACAGCGACCAGCTCGGCAGCACGAGCTGAGGTGCGATTGGCCACGACGAGCTCGGCCGGATCGTGCGTGGCCATGGCCCGAATGACCCCTTCACCCATCTCCCCCGCCCCCACCACGAGGATCCGGGCGCCGGTCAGGCCGCCCGCCCGGCGATTAGCGGCCATGGCCACGGCCCCGTTCGACAGGGAGGTGATGCCGCGGGCAATGGCCGTCTCCGACCGGACCCGCTTCCCGGTCTCGACTGCGTGGCGGAACAAGGAGCTGAGCACCGGGCCCGAGGCCCGCTCGCGGCGTGCCTGCTCCCAGGCCCGTCGGACCTGGCCGAGGACCTCGGATTCGCCCAGCACAGCCGAGTCGAGACCGGAGGCAACCGTGAACAGGTGGTCGGCCACGTCGTCGTCGAACCGGGTGATCAGGTGGTCGGCCAGGGCCTCGACGGGCTGGCCGGCGATGGCGGCGAAGAACTCCTGGAGCTCGGCCACCCCGTCGTGAAAGCGCTCGACCACGGCGTAGACCTCGGTGCGCAGGCAGGTCGAGAGAACCACCGCTTCGGACAGGTTGGACCGGTCGTGCAGCATCCCGAGCGCCTTCGGTAGGGCGTTCTCGGCTACCGCCACCTGCTCGAGCAGGTCGAGCGGGGCCTGGCGCTGCTCGATACCTACGACGACGACGGACACTGCTGTGGGTGACTCCCTTGGTCGCTTGGTGTATCGCCGGCACCCAGGCGGGTGGACCTCAACCGAGCCTCAAGCATGCCGGTCCCGGCCACAAATCGCCAGTCGCCAGGGTACCGGGCGCCACTCACATGCCGGTCGGAGCGCTACCGGGCGGCCCTCCCATGCCGGTCCCAGGCGTGGTCGACAGCCTCAGACGCCCGTCCTGCGGTACGAGGAGCCCCACACGCCGAAAGCACGCGTGGCGAGAACCCTCAGATGACCGACCTGGCCACAAATCCTCTGATCACCGAGGCGGCGGCCCCTCAGGCCCCGGTCAACCCGATTGAACGGATTGAAGGCATGGTCTGGTCAGCCGGAGTAGCGCCTAGTCGGGCCTGGTAGAAGCTCATGACTTGGAGCTCGATGGACAGGTCCACATAGCGCAGGAGGATCTCGGGTGGGACGGCCAGCACGGTGGGAGCAAAGTTCAGAAGTGAGCGGACCCCCGCCCCGATTAGTAGGTCTCCGACGTGCTGGGCGGCGGAGCCAGGGGTGGCGATGACGCCGATGGACAGGCTGCGCTCAGCGGCCACCGCCTCGAGCTCGTCGATGTGGCGCACGGTGACGTCACCGATCCGCTCCCCCACCACGGCGGGGTCGACGTCGAGCAGGGCCGCGACGGTGAACCCCCTCGTGGTAAAGCCCCGGGAGTTGGCCAGAGCCCGTCCCAGGTTGCCGATCCCGGCGATGACCACCGGCCACACCTGGTCGAGCCCGAGCTCCCGGTCGATCTGCTCGATGAGGAAGGCGGCGTCGTAGCCCGATCCGCGAGTCCCGAACGAACCGAGCAGCGACAGGTCCTTGCGCACCTTGGCCGCGTTAATCCGTGCCGCGGCGGCCAGTTGCTCCGAGGACACGGTGGCGTTCCCCGAACGGAGGAGCTCCTCGAGGATCCGCTGATACACGGGGAGGCGAACCACGGTGGCCTCTGGGATCCGGCGCTCGCCGCTTGGCTCCGGCCGGCTCTCATCCCCGGGGGGCGTCGCGCTCGGGGATCGGCGCCGGGGCGGAGGGCTCGACGGGGTTGGGCACTGCGCCGGATCGTACCGAGGGTGCGCCGGGAATGGAAAACGATGACGGTTGTCCGGTACCCGGTCATTCCACGCTCACTCGTCCAGGCGCACCCACAGCCTGGTGCCGGGAACGGGGTCGCCCAACCTCGATGCGGCCGAGTCCCGGTCAAGGACGAGGGCGTGGTGACCGTTGGAGTCGACGACCAGGCCGAACTCGCCGGGGGCCAGCGATGAGAAGGCCGGCACGCGCCGAGCGGGCACCGGGCCAGCCGGACCGCGGCGAGCGGGGACCGGGTCAGCAGGCACGTGGCGATCGGGGACCGGGTCAGCAGGCACGTGGCGATCGGGGACCGGATCAGCAGGCATCGGCCGAGCCGGCACCGGCTGAGCGGGCACCTCGCGAGCGCTGTCCCGACCGCCGCCGGGCGACGGGCGCAGCCCGATCAGCGCCGTCGTACCAAGGACAACCCCCGCTTCCTCCCACTTGCCGCACGAGCCGGCAAGCTGGACGTTCCCGTATCCGTCCACCCATGTCACCCACGTGCTCACAACACCATCGCTTACCGAGGCCTCGGGGCGGCGATCAGGTAGGGCCACCAACGTGCCTACCTCGGCCTCCCGGCCCAGGGCCTCGGGTCGGCCGCCCCCGACCAGATGGGCGGCGGCAGGGGCGAAGACGTCCCGGCCGTCGAAAGTGGAGACACCGTCGAGGACGACGGCTCGGCGGGGGCCCCTGAGGAGGCCGGCGGCAGGGAGCAGCAGACCGTTGTCCGGGCCGACCATCCAGCGCGGACCGGTCCCGGTGTCCAGTTCGACGGCCACGCCCCGGCGATCGGAGCCGACACCGGGGTCGACGACGGCGAGGACCACGCCCTGGCCCAGGTGCGGAAGGGCACGCTCCAGGACCCTGGCGCCGGCGGCCACGTCGAAAGGGGGGACCTGATGAGTCAGGTCGATGACCGGCACGCCTGGCGCCAGGCGCTGGACGACGGCATGGACCACACCGGCGAACTCGTCGACCAGCCCATAGTCGGACAGGAAGTAGACGGCCGGCTCCCGACCCGTGCTCGGCGCCGGACCACGCGGGACCGTACGCGCAACCGGACCAGGCGAGATCGCGCTGGATGCCGGACCAGGCGAGACCAGACCAGGCGGGACCCCAGTCAGGTCCTGACCAGGCGGGACTGGGTTCGGCGCCGGACCCGTCGGGTCTTTGCTCGCCGCCAGGATCAGCCGGCTTTTGTGTACTGCCCGGTCAAATACCGGTTGAGGTCGTCCACTCGTATCCGGAACGACTTGCCGATCCGCACGGCGGGCAGGCCGCCCGCGTTGATCAGCCGGTACACGGTCATATTGGAGACCCGGAGACTGGCCGCCACCTCAGTGACGGTCAAGAACCGGGCGCTCGCGCTGTCTTCCATCGGTGTCTCACTCCCTCCGCTGGGGCGACTGTACGCCACTGTGGTTGGTGGGGAAAGTGAGAATTTGGAAGCGGTGCCGGAACGGGACGTCAGCGACCCAGCTGTCGGGACCGCTCGGCCGCGGCGGCCACCGCCTCGATGAAGGCGGAGCGCACGGCCTTGAGCTCGAGGGTGCGGAGCCCTGCCGCGGTGGTGCCCCCGGGCGATGTGACCGCGGCCCGGAGCACGGCGGGGTCGTCCCCCGTCTCGACCAGCAGTTTCGCCGAGCCGGAGAGCGTGCCGACCACCAGGTCACGGCTGATGTCCCGGGGCAGGCCAGCCGCCACCCCGGCCTCGATCATCGCCTCGGCCATCAAGAAGACGTAGGCCGGCCCGGACCCCGACAGGCCGGTCACCGCATCGAGGTGACGCTCGGGAAGGCGGACGACCTGGCCCACTGCAGCGAGGATCCCCTCCGCCCAGTCGAGGTCGGCGCCGATGGCGGTGCCGCCGCCCGACATGGCGGCCACCCCGGCCCCCACCAGCGACGGGGTGTTCGGTATGGCCCGCACCACCACCGTGCCCGGCGGAAGCACAGATTCGAGCCGGGCCGTGTTGATGCCGGCCACCACCGAGAGCACCCGGGGCACCCCGAGGACCCCGAGAGCCCGGCACGCCTGGTCGACCGCGTCTTGTTTAACGGCAAGGAGTGCACCCTCTGCGTCGACCGGAGCATCGAGGACCGTCAGTCCCGGATGGCGTTCGGACAGCCGGTCCCGTTGTCCGGCATCGGGGTCGGCCACCGCCAGTTCGTCGGCCGCCGCCCACCCGGCGTCGAGCATTCCGGCCACCATGGCCGATCCCATCTTGCCGCCGCCGACGACCAGGAGTTTCGGGGCTGTCATGCCGCGAAGCTATCAGCGCCGGGTGGCGACGACCGAGGGCCGGGTGGCGACGACCGAGGGCCGGTGGCCACGACCGAGGGCCGGCTGGCCAGCCCGCCGATGCCCGAGCAGTCGGTGGGAGGACCGGTCACCGCTGCGAGGGCGGGCGCCGCCGGTACATCCCCTCGTAGCCGAGGGTCATGGCCGTGGGGAAGCAATCGTCGGTATAGGCCAGCGACGCCCCCATGATCCGATCGAGCTCGTCGTCGTCGACCCTGTCGGCCGGCACCCGGCCCACCAGGTAGATGGCGTCCTCGAGCCCGAGGGCGAAGCTCATGCCGACCAGATCGGCATTGCGCTTGAGCAGGTATCGCCACGTCTCTTCGATGTTGGTCTCGGGCGCAGGCATGAACTGGGCCTCGTGGTGGAGCATCCGCTGCCGGAAGGTCAGCCAGACGGTGACGAACTCCTTCTCCTCGCCCTTGAGCCGCAGGTACCAGCGGGGCGCACCGGTCACCGGGTCCCCGCCCTCCTGACGATCGACGGCCACCAGGGCACCGGACGCACATAGCTCCCGATCGGCCCACGCATCGATACAGTCGCAGACCGCCTGCCGCTCGGCCGCTTCGGGGATCCCAGCCGTCAAGAACACTCCACCAGGCGGCCGGCCGTGAGCTCCTCGTAGATCTGGCGCAACAGCCCGGCGGCCCGGGCCCATGTGTACCGTCGGGCCCGGAGGACGGCGCCCGTGCCCAGTCGCTCTGCCAGCAACGGCTCGGCCAGGATCTGGCCGGTCCATGCCGCGAACCACTCGGGCGTGGGGTCCTCAACCAGGAACCCGGTACGACCGTGGTCCACCAGGGTCTGGAGACCTCCCACGTCCGAGGCGACCACCGGGGTGCCGCAGGCGGCAGCCTCCAGGGCCACGAGGCCGAAGGACTCGGAACGGCTGGGGACGAGGCACACGTCAGCTGCCCGGTAGTAGGTCGAGAGAAGCTCGTGGGGCCGCGGCGCCACGAAGTCGACCCTCCCCTCGAGACCCAGCTCGGCTACCAGGCCGGCCAGGCTGTCCACCTCCACCTGGCCGTGGGGGCCGCTCGGGCCACCCACCACCGCCAGCCGTGCGTCAGGAAAGTCGCTGTTCAGGGCGGCGAGGGTCCGCACGGCGACGTTGGCCCCCTTCAGCGGCTGGATGCGGCCGACGAACAACAACAGAGGTCCCTCTGCGGCAAAGCCCAGCGCCCGGCGGGCCTGGGGGCGGAAGCCGGGACCGAAGAATGCATGGTCGACACCGGGGGCCACGATGCGGATGCGGGACGGATCGGCGCCGTAGAGCGCCACGATCTGCTCGGCCTCGACCGAGCACGAGGCCAGAACCGTGTCCGAGCACTGGATGATGGAGGCCTCCGCTTCGGCTCGCCGCCCGGACGCGTTGGCCTCCAGTTCTTCGGGGCTGGCCTCGGCCTTCACCCGGTCCAGCGTGTGAAAGGTGGACACCAGCGGCACGTTGAGCTCGTGCTTGATCACATGGCCGGACAGCCCGCTCAGCCAGTAGTTGGCGTGCACGGCGTCGAAAGCCGCGTCGTCGCCCACATCGACCCCACCGGCAGCGATCGACCAAGTCGTCCGATCCGACCAATCGGCCTGGGCCATGCGCTTGAGGACACCCTCGGTGAACTCGTCGACGATAGTGGGCAGGGCCTCCTTGGCCATGGGGGCCAGGGCGCCGGCGGGTACGTGGTGAACCCGGAAGCCGGGCTCGACCGTGACCGTCTCGGGCAGGTCGGGCGACCACGCTCGGGTGAACACATCACACCGGACCCCGGCCCGGGCTAGAGCAGAAGAAAGCTCGCGCACGTAGACGTTCATGCCGCCACCGTCCCCGCTTCCCGGTTGGGCCAGGGGGGACGTATGCAGGGAGAGTACGGCGAGGCGCCTCATGCGTGGCCGAGCCTACCTGGGAGCCAACTCCTGCTCGCCGACACCCCCCGGGGCTGCTCTCGTCTCGGGGCCGGCCCTATCGGCACGGGATCTGGCCCGGGCGGGAGCGGGGTCTGGCCGGGAACGGCATCCGGCCCGGCGGGCGGGGGTCTGGCCCCGTGGGTGCGGGATCCGGCCCCGTCGGAGCGGGGTCTGGCCCGGCGGGCCCGAGATCGGGCCGTGGGTGCGGGATCCGGCCCTATGCGCGAGATGGGGCCCCGTGGGTGCGGGACCCCCCGGCCGGGTCGGAACCAGAGCCCGCGACTCGGTCGGCACGTTCCCCGGCCGCATCACCGTTTGCATCAGTGTCGGGGTCGGCGTTCGGGCTGGCGTCCTCGTTCTCGTGCCGGAACGACAGGTAGATGCGCATCAACGCTTGCTTCTGATCCTCGGTGAGGTTGTGATCAGCGAGGATGTGCCGGGCCAGGTCAGTATTGCCGTCGGGCTTCTCCAGGATCCCAGCCTGGACGTAGAGCGTCTCGGCCGAGATGCGCAACGCCTTGGCGATCTGTTGCAGGATCTCTGCCGACGGCCGCCGCAATCCCCGCTCGATCTGGCTGAGGTACGGGTTGGAGATGCCGGCCAGTTCGGACAGGCGGCGGAGCGACAGCCGCGCTGTGCTGCGCTGCTCCCGGATGAATGAGCCCAGCTCGTTGAAGCGCTCAGGCAGCTCCTTGACGAACTGCGTACTCTCCGTCCGTGGCGGGTCCTTCATCAACTTTCCTTCCTGGTGGACGGCCTGTCGGTTGGATCTGACCGGAACCAGCCGTGAGGGTCGCCCTAGAGGGATCGTAGCCCGGGGGGCCAAGGACCCCTGGCCACTCGGCCCTGGGGCGCATAGCGATAGATGGCCTTGCCCACCACCAGCCAGCGGGAAACGGGCCCGAAGCTGCGGCTGTCGGTGCTGGCCGAGGGGTCGTCGCCCAGTACCTCCAGCGTTCCGGCGTGCCGATTGACGGTTCCCACCCGTTTGACCAGGACTCGAGCCGGAAAACGGGGATCGCGGAGGGCGACCACATCCCCCGGTAGGGGCAACGGTGCCACCAGCCTCGGCCACCGCAACACGAGGAGGCGGTCGCCGGGGAGCAGTGCCGGCGCCATCGACATGCCCACCACCTCCACCCGGGTGATCAGTCGGGCCCCCAGGTACGCCAGGCCGACGAGGGCCGCCGCACCGGCGACGGCGAACCGGGTCGGCCCGCCGGCGAGGGCGAACCGGGCCTCCGCGCTGGCGACAGGGAACCGGGCCGCCGTTCGGGTGTTGCCTCCAGTGTTGATCACCGCTGTCGTCACCGCTGTGGTCGCCGGCGTGGTTCCCGGCACCCGCGGCGGGGTACATGAGCTGAGCTGGGCCATTCTCATACGAAGCTCGATAAGGTGGTCCGCACCAGCATCGTCCCCCACTCTGCACCAAAGGAGTCCTGCTCATGCGTACTGTTGACCGCCTGCTTGCCACCCTCGACCGGTTGAGCCCACCCAGTGAGGCCTACGCCCACTGCGACCTCCCGTGCGGCGTGTACGACCCCGCGCAGGCCCGCATCGAGGCGGAGTCGGTCAAGAACACGATCGACAAGTTCAACGACTCAAAAGATGACGTCTTCCGCACACGGGCCACGATCATCAAAGAGGAGCGGGCCGACCTGGTGAAGCACCACCTCTGGGTGCTGTGGACGGACTACTTCAAGCCCGAGCACCTTGAGAAGTACCCCCAGCTCCACGACCTGTTTTGGAAGGCGACCAAGACGGCAGGCGAGGCCAAGAAGGGGAACGACGCCGCTGTAGGCCAGCGCCTGCTCGACCAGATCGACGAGATCGCCACGATTTTCTGGGAAACCAAGAAATAGCGCTAGATCACTGATTCCAAGGGGTCCCCAGGATGTGGGGTCCACGACTTACGCGACGAAGGCGTCCATGATCGGCGTTGCTCAATAGCCACGCCAACCTTGGAGGTCTTGTGGACGCCGATATGGACACCTTCGTTACCGCACTGTACGTGAAGATCGACGACGAGCTGGCGACCAACCCGTCGCTTGGGATCTGGCGGCCCGAAGTTGGCATCGCCCCCGAGTTGAGTGACGCGGAGCTGATCACCATGGCCGTGATCCACGCGTTGCTCGGGTTCACCTCCGAGACGCGATTCCTCCGACATGCCCGGAAGCATCTGCGTTCCCTTTTCCCCTACGTGCCCCACCAGCCCGGCTACAACAAACGGCTCCGGAAAGCGCAATCCCTGCTCAACAGCATGATCCGGGTACTGGCCACCGATACCGACCTCTTTGACGATGACACCTGGGTCATCGACTCGACGCCGGTGGAGGGTGGGCGGTCGCGCCCGACAGCGAAGCGGAGCGATCTGGTCGGGTTCGCCGGCTATGGCTACTGCGCCAGCCACTCCCGCTACTTCTGGGGCCTTCGGCTCCACCTGGTGTGCACGCCGGCTGGGCTCCCCATCACGTTCGCTCTGGCCAACGCCAAGATGGACGAACGCGAGGTCGCTCGGGACCTCTTCGAGATCGAGCCCGGGCTGATCCATCCCGGGCAGGTGATCCTGGCCGACAAGGGCTACGCCTCGGCTGAGTTCGAGTCGTTCCTGGCCGGCCACGACGCACGATTGATTCGGCCGGCACGAGCCGGGGAGCCGCCACGCCCCGGCGCACGCTTCTTGAAGCCCCTCATCGAATCGGTCAACGACACCCTGAAAGGCCAGCTCGACCTGGAACGACATGGTGGACGCACGCCTGGCGGCGTCGTCACCAGAGTGCTCCAACGACTCCTCGCCCTCACCGCTGCTATCTGGCACAACCACCACTCTGGTGTGGCTCCATTGCGATCCCTCGTCGCATATGACCATTGAGGATCCCTTGGAATTACGTCATCTAGTCGTTACCCGACCTGACGTGCAGACGGTGCGTTTACGCGCATCCGTCCGCAGCCAGCCCACAAGATCCAGTGCGTTTGGCCGCCAGCTCCCTCGTCGGGTCACCAGTTCGCCGGACCCCATGGCTCGGCCAGAAGTCGGTCGAGTTATCTGGCCTGAGGTGGGGAGGTGGGCCGAACCGGGCCAGAAGTCGGCCCAATCAGCGGGCCACATGGGGTCCGAAGTGCCCCGGCCTACGGCGCCGAGCCACGACCGGACGTGGCCGTTCAGCCGACCAGACGTGGCCGTTCAGCCGTTGGCGGCTTGCAGGCAGCCCCCGCACGTCCGTGCCGTGGGGATCTCGGCCAGCCGGTCGTCGGCGATGATCGTGCCGCAGCTCTCACACCGTCCGTAGTTGCCGTTATCGAGCCGGACCAGGGCCCGGTCCACATCGTCGAGCAACGCCTCGACCGAGTCCACATCGGCCGGCTCCCCCGTGACGGGGTCGAGGACCACCTCGTCAGACACCGGGCCGATGCCGGACCCCACGCCCGTCCCAGCCTCGGTGTCCGTTTCGGTTCCCGACTCTGTCTCCATGGGGCAGATCGTACCGGGGGGCACCGCCGCCAGCCCGTAGGGTGTGGCGGTGGATCCAGATCCGGCCCGACCCTCGGCGCACTCGGCAGCCCGTGCGTTCAAGGCGAAGGCCCTGGCCCCGTTGGCCTCGCTGGTGGGAACGGGTGAGCTGGTGCCCTGTCTCGATGGGGTCGACCGCCCTGCAATCGAGCTCGATCAGGCCGCTTCCACCCAGGCGCTCCCGGCCGCAGCCGACCGCGTGTCGCAATTCCTCCCGTGGTACTCGAGCGTCCACCGTGGCGCCGGCTTCCGCTCCCGTCGGGCCACCGCCGCCTACGAGGACGCCCGACAGGCTGTCCTCCGGTTCGCCGGCCGGGACCCCGATGGCGACGACGTGGCCGTGCTGTGCAGGAACACGACCGAGGCCATCAACCATTTGGCCTACCGGATGCGGTTCGCACCGGACGACGTGGTGGTGACCACGGTGGTCGAGCACCACGCAAACCTGTTGCCCTGGGGCCGGGTGGCCGAGCGGCGGTATGTCGAGTGCGGGCCCGCCGGTACCTTCACCGTCGACGACGTCACCGCCGCCCTGGACGCAGGGCAACGCCCCGCCCTCCTGGCCGTGACGGCGGCTTCGAACGTCACCGGTTGGCTCCCGCCAGTGGACGCCATCATCGACGCAGCCCACCAGCGCGGCATTCCCGTGGCGCTCGACGCGGCCCAGCTCGCGCCCCATCGCCCCCTGCCTGCGGCCGCCGACTACCTCTCCTTCAGCGGGCACAAGCTCTACGCGCCATTCGGCTCGGGCGCGCTGGTCGGTCCACGCTCGACCTTTGCCGACGGGGACCCATTCCTGGCCGGCGGCGGCGCGGTGGACCTGGTCGATCTGGACGAGGTGGTGTGGACGGCGCCGCCCGACCGGGAGGAGGCCGGTTCGCCGAACGTGGTGGGCGCGGTGGCCCTGCACGCCGCCATCGACGAGCTCGGGTCGATCGGTTGGGAGGCGATCATCGAGCACGAGACCGCACTGGGCCTCCGGCTCCGGAACGGACTTGGGGCCATCGACGGCGTCAACCTGCTCGGGGCGTCCCGCGACGGCGGCGCGCCGACGCTGGCCGTGGCCGCATTCACGATTGACGGGCTGCATCACGCCCTGGTGGCCGCCCGTCTCAGCGCCGAATGGGGCATTGCCGTCCGTCATGGTTGTTTCTGCGCACACCCGTACGTCATCCGGCTGCTGGGATTGGGAGCCGGCGCCGTCCACGCCTATCGGGACCAGGTGCTCCACGGCGACCACCGGACGATGCCCGGCGCCGTACGGGCCAGCGGCGGGCTGGGAACATCCGGAGACGAGATCGAGGTCTTCTTGGCGGCGGTGGCCGAGCTGGCCGCGGGCAAGCCCGCCCCTGTCCCCTACAACCAGGACACCCTGACGGGCGACTACTTCCCGCAAACTGATTTGCCCGGTTGGCAAGGAGCCGAGCACGAGCTCGGTTCCTCGTGTGCCCGCGGGTAGGTCGAAGCCCCGCCCAGGTCGGCCCAGGTGCGCACCACTGTGCCCGGGCACCGGCGGCTGAGCTGCCCGACTCTGTCCGCGCCGGTGTCCAGGTTCCCGTCGGCCCGGGTGCCCAGATTCCCTTCGGCTCGCCTACGATCTCCCGGTGCCCGGTGCCCTGACCCATCGCCTATTCCGCACGTGGGCCGTCCCTCTCCTGGTGCTGGCGACGGCCGGCGGCGTTGCAGGCTGCACGTCAGGCGCATCGGCAGCTGAGCAGCCCGGATCGGTCGCCTACGTGGCCAACATGGCCAGCAAAGCCGACCCGGGCGCCACGGTGGCCGTCGTCGACACGGCAAACGGATCGGTGTCGGCGCCGATGACGACGGGGACGCTGCCGTCGGCCCTGGCCGCGTCCTCGGACGGCCAGCAGGTCTATGCCACCGACCAGGCGCAGGACAAGCTGACCGTCCTGGGCACGGCCAGCCGCGGGATCGTCGGCACCGCCACCGTAGGCCTGGAACCAGACGCCGTAGCCGTAGCTCCCGACGGCAAACTGGCCCTCGTGGCCAACTTCGGGGACAACACGGTGACGCCGATCTCGCTGCCCTCGCTCCGATCGGGTGCACCCATCCGCGTCGGCACTCAACCCACGGCGATCGCCATCGCTCCGAACGGGTCTGTGGCGCTGGTCACCAACTTCGGTGACAACACCGTGACGCCGATCTCACTGCCGGCCCTCCAGGCCGGCGCTCCGATCCCAACCGGCCTCGAGCCCGACGCCGTGGCCGTGACGCCCGACAGCCAGATGGCGCTGGTCGCCAACTTCGAGACAAGTTCGGTCACCCCAGTGGTCCTGTCGTCGATGACCGCGTCCCCAGCCATCGGGGTGGTGGGGAACGCCACCGACATCGCCATACGGCCTCGGACGGAGACAGCCTATGTGAGCGGCGGCAACGCGCTGACCCCGATCGATCTGGCCACCATGCAGGCCAGGCCACCCATCCCAGTCGGAGCGGGGGCAGCCGCAGTCGCTCTGGGCGCCGGTTCCACCGCCTGGGTAGCCGCCGACAACGGGACTGTCGTCCCCATCGACGTCACGACCGGTCACCGAGGCAACGCCGTCGAGATCGGCGGACAACCGTCGGCCATCGTCATCCCGCCGCCTCCGCGATGAGGGTCACTCCGCTGCACTATCAGTCGCGGCAACGCTCCGACGAGGTGCGGCCCTGAACCCGTTCGCCGACCTGATGCGGGTCCCGGTCGTCCAAGCCCCGATGGCCGGTGGCGCCAGCGGACCCGAGCTGGCCGCGGCGGTGTCTGAGGCCGGGGGGCTGGGCTTCCTGGCTGCCGGCTACAAGACGGCCAAGCAGATGCAGTCGGAGATCGCTGACGTCCGGCGACGAACCTCCAGACCGTTCGGAGTGAACGTCTTCGTGCCGCGCCGATCGGTCGCCAACCCGGCCGCGGTTGCTCAGTACCTGGCCAGCCTGGTGCCCGAAGCCACGCGCCTGGGTGTCGACATCGGAGAGGCAATCTGGGAGGACGACGACTGGGCAGCCAAGCTCGACGTGCTTCGCCGCGATCCGGTGCCGGTCGTCAGTTTCACGTTCGGCTGTCCGGCACACACCGAACTAGCCGCCCTGCGACGGGCCGGATCGCTGGTCGTGGTGACGGTCACCGCACCGGCGGAGGCGGAGATCGTCGCATCGGCCGGTGCTGACGGACTGGCCCTTCAGGGTTTCGAAGCCGGTGGGCATCGCGGGTCGTTCGGCGACCGGCGGTGCCCAGAATCCGACCTCGGCGTGCTGTCTCTCATCGGGAGCGTGCGAGCGGTGGTCGACCTCCCGCTTATCGCGGCCGGCGGGATCATGGCGGGCCGGGACGTGGCCGCAGTTCTTGCCGGCGGAGCGGCTGCCGCCGCGTTGGGCACCGCTTTTCTGCGTTGCCCGGAGAGCGGAGCCAGTCCGACGCACAAGGCCGCGCTGGCCGATCCCCGATTCACCGCCACTGACATGACGCTCGCCTTCAGCGGACGCAGAGCCCGCGGCCTGGTCAATCGGTTCATGACCGACCACGCCGACGCCCCGGTCGCTTATCCGGAGATCAACAACGCGACCAAGGCGCTGCGGCAGGCCGCAGCAGCCGCGGGCGATCCTGAGGCCCTCAACCTGTGGGCCGGCCAGGGCTTCCGGTCGTCCAGAGACGTTCCTGCCGGCCAGATCGTCCGGGAGATTGCCGCCGAGCTCGGCCAGGCCGTCGAAGCGCTGAATGAAGCGTGCGGCAAACTCGACCTTCCGGTTGGAGGAGAGCCACCCTGATCCGGCCCTGCAGCGGCCGGATCAACCAGGTGGGCCTGTTAGTTTTCTATGGGCCGTTAGCTCATCCGGTAGAGCAGGGGACTTTTAATCCCAAGGTGGCGAGATCGAGACTCGCACGGCCCACTGCATGGTCCCAGTTCAGATGCACTCAGACCTCTAAGGTTGGACAACTGAGAAGTCCCACAACGCCAGCTATCCAGACGCCGGTCGGTGCATGTAGGGCAATGGGTAGAAAGGGGCTTGCACGTGGGCGGGAATGTGGGTAGGCGAGTTGGTCGTCCTGCCTCAGTTGCGGCGGTCATGATGCTCGCGGCTGTGGTGGTCGGCTGGGGGAGCACGTCCGAGTCGTCGGCGAGCTCGGCGGCTAAGCCGATCAACAGCATCGTCTCGGGCACGATCAGCATGGACGGCGTCTGGTCGGGTGCCGAGCAGTCGGCATTCCAGGACGTGATCAACACGTTTCATCAGCGGTACCCGAACGTGACGGTCAACTTCACGTCGACCGGCGACAACACGCCGACGGTGCTCGCGAAGGCAGTCGCTGGCGGTCATCCGCCGGATGTGGCGGACATCGCCCAGCCCGGGTTGATCAAGCAGTTCGCGGATAGGGGTGCGCTGAAGCCCGAGACGTACGCGCTCTCGTCGTACAGCGCGAACTTCGGCCCGGCCTGGGTGAAACTCGGCACGATCAACGGCAAGTTGTACGGGGTCGTGTTCAAGGCGTCGAACAAGTCGACCATCTGGTACAACGTCCACGCGTTCAAGACCGCGGGGATCTCCCCGCCCACGACCTGGCGGCAGTTCCTCTCCAACGCCAAGACCCTGAAGGCCTCGGGCACGCCCGCTTACTCGATCGGCGGCGCGGACGGCTGGACGCTCACCGACCTATTCGAGAACATCTACCTTCGCCAGGCCGGGGTGGCGAAGTACCGGGCGCTGTCGGCCCACGCGATCAAGTGGACCGATCCCACGGTCAAGAAGGCGCTCAGGACGATGGCCGCGGTGCTACGCGACACCTCGAACATCTACGGCGGCGCGACCGGCGCGCTCCACACCGACTTCCCGACCTCGGTCAACAACGTCTTCCAGAGCCCGCCCAAGGCGGCAATGGTGATGGAGGGCGACTTCGTGCCGGGCGTCGCGACCGTCAATGCCACTCCGACCACCGACTACAACGTGTTTACGTTCCCCTCGATCAACGGCTCTGGGCCCGAGGTCGAGATCGGCGGCGACACGATCGTCGCCTTCAAGGACACCCCTGCGATCGAAGCGTTCATCAAGTTCCTAACGACCCCGCAGGCAGCGGCGGCGTGGGCCAAGCACGGCGGCTTCGCCACCGGTAACAGGAACATGAGCCCAAGCGCGTATCCCGACCCGATCGCCCGGTCGACAGCAGCGCCCGTGGCGTCCGCCCCCACCGTTGTGTTCGACATGTCCGACCAGCAACCGGGCTCCTTCGGCGCCACTGCCGGACAGGGCGAATGGGGCCTGTTCCAGGACTTCCTGCGCAACCCCAAGAACGTCAACGGGATCGCTGCGAAACTGGAGGCTGCGGCGAGCGCCGCGTACAAGAAGCGAAGCTAGGCGCATTGGCCGACTGCCCATCTTGAGCGCTCGCCGACGACGACCGACGACAACCGCACATCAATCGTTCTTGAGCCCCAGGCGGTCATCCTCGCCTCGGCTCGCTGATCAACATCCATACCGGCGAGCGTCAGCGCGAGAAGGCGTTGAGGCATCCGTTGAGCGAGTCCGGGGGGTTGCCTTGGCGAGGTAGTCGTCGGTTCTCCTTGGCTGTTCGGATTGTCGGTTTGATCGGATCATGTGGACTGCTCGGATCGAGCTGTTCGGCCGGAGGAGCGCCGTCGGGCCTCGGGTCGAGCGGACGGGGGTCGCCGGCCGCTCTGGATGGCGTCCACCATCAGGCTCAGGGCCCACTCCAGCGCGGTGATCGCGGCGTCCGGGTCCAGCTCCCAACTGTCGACCAGCCGCTCGTAGGCCGGTACGTGCCACAGCACGTCGAGGACGCCGGACGCCATCCGCAGCTCGTCCTCGGACCAGCCCACCGTCTCGCGTGAGACAGACGCGAGGAGGGCGCCCCGCCGCCGGTCGTCCTCCTCACTCAGGGGGGCGTCGACGTCCGGTGCCGCCTCCGGCGAACCGGCAACCGCGAACCGGCCCATGGCCACGAAGACCCGGCGGGCCATCGGACCCAGCTCGTCCAATTGCAGCCCTTCGTACTCGACGCCGCCACCGCCTGGTGTGTCCCCGGCTGACGACGAGGCCCGAATGGAGGAGGCGCGCGTCGGGGTGGCAAAGGGGCACCACTTCATGGCAGTGCGCCTCCGGTCGATGCTGCCGCAGTCGGCCGACGGGCCGATGGAGGATCACGACCTGATGGCGCTGGAGTTCAAGGCCCAGTACTTCCTGGTGTCGGCCCACATCCCGACCTACGCCGACTGGTTCGTCCGTTGTGACATGGAGACGACCTACCGGTACGAGAAGCGGGTGCTGAAGCTGCTCCAGTGGAAGACCCCGGAGAAGCGGTGGCGGTTGAAGAGCCCGACGCACACCCTGTTCCTGGACGCCTACGACAGGGTCTTTCCAGGGGCCCGCTTCGTGCAGACCCACCGTGACGTCTCGAAGGTCCTCCCGTCTGTGTCCGATCTGTACTTCACGATGCTCCAAATCGGAAATCCCACTACCGACGCGCGCTACGTCGGGGAGCTCAACATGGAGCACTGGGGTCTGGCCCTGGATCGATGTCTGGCCTTCCGGCGCCAGCCGGGCCACGAGGAACGGTTCTTCGACGTCGGATTCACCCAGTTCCAGGCCGACCCGATCGCTGAGATCCGCAAGCTGTACGACTGGCTGGACGATGACCTCCCGCGGGAGGCGGTCGACCGAATGCTGGCGTGGAGGACGGACAACCCGAAGGACAAGTACGGCCGCCACGAGTACGACGGCGACCAGTTCGGGATCACCGAGATATCCCTCCAGGCCCGCTTCGGCGCCTATCGCCAGCGATTCGCCCCGCTGCTCGGCTGACGGCCACTTTAGTGGCGGGACGGCACAACTAGCCCTGCGCCCGCAGTTCCCTCTTCAACACCTTGCCTGCTCACCAAGCGACACGGTATCTACAACGAGAAGAGGGCCACACCCGAGAGCGAGAGAGTTGGTAGTTCGGCATCACCCACTGGGGCGCGAGTCCGGCGAGTCCTCCGAGATCTTCCGGTTCTGGCCGCCTCTATCGTCGGAGTTGCAACCAGGCCTGGAGAACTTCTTGGTGACCGATCACATCGAGGGCCTTTGACGGTTCTCGGTTAGTGACCCAGAGGAGAAGGTCCGACCGTGTGCCGCGAACAGCCGTGTCGGCTTTGGCGTGTTGGGGGCGTGCCGAGCCGCCTTGGTCTAGGCCGATCCACCATTCTACGGGTCCGTCGGTGGCGTGGAGGTTGAGTGCGCCGTGGAGGCCCTCGATGCCGTTCTGGGTCAGTAGTCCGGGCAAGAACTCGACCACGAACTCCTCGATCCCGGCGGCCGCCACTTCCCCGTCCACCGCGACCGGTGTGCGGCCGTGATCGGTGGCGGCGGCGTGCTCGATGTCGAAGCGGTGGATGGCAACCTCGATGGCGAGTCGCTGGCACCACCATCTTGCGGTGTTGTCGCCGGTGGGCGAGAACGTCCACGTCGGAGCGTCGGGCTCGGCGGCTCCGAGGACGTCGAGGGTGCGGTCCAACGCCGCCAGGTACCACCCCGGCAGGTCGACCGGGTTCTCCGGCGCGGGGTCCAGGGCGCGGCGGCTGACCCGTTCTCTCGACGTGACGACGGCGGCCATCCACAACAGGATGCGCCGGTGTGGCGTACCAGCTCCGCGCTGTCCCATACGGGGCAGTGAGGCACCGGTCGTCCCCTGTCGGTCGCGGCCACCGACAGCAGGCGGCGGGCGTCGTGGTCAGCCGCCTGAAGCAGCTCTCCGGGTTCCATCGATCAGAGTTTGGCAGCCCGCAGGGTCATCGCGAACCCCGACCACCGCCGACGACAGCGGGCCGAGGGCCCGAAGTCCACGTCGATGAGGACCCCCTGCATGTAGGCAACTCCTGGCATGAGCGGGCTATTTGACGGCGATGACGTCGACGAGGCGAATGTCGGGGTCCCGGGCCAGCAGGTCCGGCCCGACCTGGGCGAGGGCACGGGGGATCTCGCCGTCCAGGTGGGCTTGTCGGGCGTCGCCCGTTTCGAAGGTGTCGAAGATCCCGTAGCTGGTGTCGGTGACCTTGAACGCATACCAGGTCACGGTTCCGGGCTCCGCCGCCGCGAGGGCCTGACCGCCCTCGAGGAAGGCGCCAAGCTCATCGCCCTTACCGGGCTTCGCTTCGAGGAGGGCGAGCAGGCCCAGTCGTATCGTCATGTCTTACTCCTTTGGGTCGGTGAACGGTCAGAGGCCGGCAGCATCGAGGGCGGCCAGGATGTCAGCTGGTTCGGAGCGGGTGGAGTAGTCGGGATGGACGTCCATCCACCGAATGACGCGGTCGGCGTCGATGATGACGGTGGCGGGCATCGGAACGGCGGTGGTGCCGTCGGCGTTGACGATGGTGAGGTCCAGACCGAAGTGGAGCTGCGCGGCTCGGGCCTCCGACGACGCGGCGGTGAGGATGCCCAGGTAACGGGCCAGGGTGTTGCCCGGGTCGGACAGCACCGGGAAGGCCAAATCGTGCTTTTGCTGCATGCTGAGCGCCTCGTCAGCTATCTGGGGGCTGACGGCGACCAGGTTCACGCCTCGCTCGACGAGTACCGGTAGCAGTTGGGTCTGGTAGGTGCTCAGCGCCAGGTTGCAATACGGGCACCACTCCCCCCGGTAGAACACCACGACTGCCGACCGGCCTCCGGTGACATGGTCGAGGGTCGTGGCTGCTCCGTGAGCGTCGAGCAGGTCGGCGTCGGGAAGGGCGGAGCCGACAGCGGCGACGCAGTCGGGGATCCCCTGGACGGCCAGCTCGGCTTGCTCGCGGGCGAAGGCCCCCATCACCTCGTTCGGCGGTTGGGCGGCCATGCCGGCGTTCATGGCGCTGACCTGCTCAGCGATGGTGGCAGCGGTCATTTTGGCTCCTTGAGTTCTCGCGTGTGTTGAGTTCTCTCGCGAGACAGTCCTCGGCAGCATCTTCATATGTTCGCATCAGCGGGCCGCCCGGTCTTACCCCCAGAGATGCCTTCCCCATGAGTCGGCATCGCGCCCTGGGTCGCGGCGGGGTCACTTGAAGAAGTGGGTGGTCGGCCGGGGGAGCATCTCACCGTCGACGGTGATGTCGACCTGCTCGTTGTAGAAGGCGATGAGCCCGGCGATCGGGAGGAGCTGGCGGGTCGGAAAGTCGTAGGCCCAGGCCAGGTCAGGGTGGGTGGTGTCGGCGAGGCGGACGGCCCAGTAGCCGCTGGTCTGTCCCTTGTAGGGGCAGGAGGTGACGGTGTCAGAGGGCTCGAGGTGGTCGAAGTTCACCTCGGTGCGGTTGAAGTAGTACCGCGTCGGCAGGCCGGTCTCGAAGACCATGACCGGTGACGCCGACTCCGCCAGCACGGTCCCGTCGAGTTCGATGCGTACGTGGCGGGTCGAGCGCAGCGCGTCGACGCGGGTGTAGGGGTTGCGGGGGTGGACGAAGACCTCCTCGTCCTCTTCGAACCAGGCGTCGAGGGCGTCCCACTCGAAGCGGACCGTGTTGGCTATCCCGTCGACGGCGTCGTCGGCGTAGAGGCGGGCTGAGCTCGGTCGAACGATGTCGCCGACCCGGAGTCCGTGGAGGTGGGCGGTCCCGCGATGCAGGTGCTGGGAGTGCTGCTCGTCGATGAGCAGGTCGGAGTTCACGTCGCCGAGCGGGATGTAGTACTGCGGGTAGTAAGGCCACTCCCACACGTACATGGCCAGGGTGGTGTCGAGCACGGTGTGGCCGGCCAACACGGCCCGGATGCGGCGGGGTACCGGCTCGACGTGGTCGACCGGGACGATCATCTGCGGGTAGTCACCCATCACGCGTCTCCTGTCGCTCGTCTGTGCCGACCAACCGGCGGCCGATCAGGTGGGCGAACCGACCACGGCGGCGAGGAGCCCGGCGAAGTCCTCCGAGCACGGCCCGCAGGCAGCCAAGTGGGCGGCGACGCCGGGATAACGCTTGGCCGCGGCGATGTCGGCAGCCACGAGGTCGACGTAGACATGCAGCAGCTCCATGGCTTGTTCGCATCCCACGTCGTCGGGATCGGTGCGCAAGAAGCGGTCAAGGGCGGTCCAGTCGTTCATGAGAGCCTCTGAGTCTCAGTGTCCAGATAGCCATTAGCGACGAGTGCGGCCCGTAACTTACGTCGGGCGTCGAAGAGCATCTTGTAGATGGCGTTACGGTTCGTGTCGAGCTCCGCGACCAGGGCGTCGAGGGGAACGCCGTTGAGGACGATGGCGACGAAGATCTGCCGCTGACGATCGGTCAACACCTCGTCCACCGCCCGGCGCAGGGCCGCCACCAGGTCTCGCCACTCCGACGCCCGAGTGGGCTCGAGGCCGAAGCGGTCGGGGAGGCGGTCCCAGTCCTCGGCGTCCATGGCCACGGTCGGGTTGCGCCAGAAGTGCCGGCCGATTTGGTCGACACCTCGAAGATCACGAACTTGTACGCCCACGTGGTGAAGCGGCTCTCGCCGCGGAACTGGCCGAGCTTGGCGGTGACGGCCACCATGGCATCGGCGGCGGCCTGATGGGCCATGTCGTCGAGCTCGGGTCCCGCAACGCGCAAATGAGAGCTGCGCCGGTGGACCTCGCTGCGGGCAATCCGCAACAGCAGGGCGTGCAATCGGACTTGGGCGGCTTGGCGCTCGCTGTCATTTCCGCCGAGGGCGCCCAGCCACTCTGCGGAGTCAGGATCGAGGCGAGTCGGGATCGACCCTCGACGCTGGGGGAGCGTCCACCCCGCCGGTCTCGAGTAGGCCCATAAAGCGCATTCTAGAGAGCCGCCGGTCCGGAGCACTCGGGAGACTCGGCGGCCACCGAGCAGGCGGGTTGGGCCAGTGAGGCCGGGTACGAGGGACGCGTCCCAGGACTGGTGTGGTGACACGGCCCCGCCTTTCGCTGCCCCGAGGACGGCCGGGCGCGTGTGGGAAGGGCCGCCGACGATCGGTGGGTCGTGCCGTGCAGAGGGGTCCTGGAGGGTTCGTTCGTCGAGGGGCCCGGTAGCCCCAGTTGTCGTGGGCCGGGGTAAGAGCGGACGGAAGGCTGTCACTAACAGCGCATGATGGCTTCGCTTGAGGGCAAGACGGCTCTGGTGACCGGGGCCGGACGGGGCATCGGTCAGGCGGTCGCGGTCGAGCTGGCTGCGGATGGCATGGCCGTGGCGTTGGTGGCCCGCTCGGAGGACCAGCTGGCTGAGACCGCGCAACGGGTAAAGCATCTGGGCGGCACCGCAGTCGTGGTGCCCGCGGACCTGGCCGATCTGCGCCAGGTCACCCGGGCCGTCCATCTCGTCAACGACCAGTTGGGGGCCGTCGACGTGCTCATCAACGACGCCGCCATGGTGGGGCCGCTCGGCCCGAGCGTCTCGATCGACCCGACCGAGTGGGCCGTGACCTTCAGCGTCAATGTGGTGGCCGCCGCCGCCCTCAGCTTCGCGGTGCTTCCCGTCATGGTCGAGCGCGGCTGGGGACGCATCGTCAACGTGTCCAGTGCTATCGCTGGCGCATCCCGGGGCCATGGTCGGCATGAACGCCTACGCGGCGAGCAAGGCAGCCCTCGAAGCCCACACCGTCAACCTGGCGGCCGAGTTGGCCGGCAGCGGCGTGACGGTCAACGCCTTCCGACCCGGCTCGGTCGACACCGCCATGCAGGCGGGGATACGAGCCCAGGACCCAGCGCGGATCGGCACCGGACTGCACCAGTGGTTCGCCCGGTCCTACGCCGAGGGGGCCATGATCACCCCCGAACAATCAGCCCGGTCCTTGATCCCGCATCTGTCCGCCGATGCGACTGGCGAGGTCTGGGAGGCGTCCAACTCGACCTGACCAAACCGGCGTCCTCTGCGGGGAATCCGAGAGTCGTGCCTCCGGGACCAGAACCACCTGCCCATTCTCAACGTGCTAACCGACAAGGAGATTCAGATGACATTGCTACATCCTGGCGAGAAGTTCCCCAACCTCGCCGTCACCCCAACCGACGGGGCCGCCCTGGAGCTTCCCGACGCCCTGGCCGGCCATTTCGGGGTGGTCCTGTTCTACCGGGGCTCATGGTGCCCGTACTGCAACGCGCAACTGCGGGCCTTCCAGCGGGCCGCCGACAGCCTGGCCGAGGTTGACGCACGAGTCGTCTCCTTGTCGGTCGACGACGAGGCCACCACCGCTGAGCTGGTGGCCAAGCTCGGCCTGACCTTCCCGGTCGGCCACAGCGCCGACGCCCGGGCGGTCGCTGAGGCCACCGGGGCGTTCGTCAACGCCGATCCGGAGTTCTTGCAGTCCACCGGTTTTATCCTCGACCCGACCGGGCGGGTGGTGGTCAGCGTGTACTCGAGCGGCGCAATCGGTCGGCTGGTACCCGAGGACGTTATCGGCATGATCCGTTACGTCCGCGAACATGCCCGGAGGCTTCCGCATGAGCACCACAACCCCGCCGGCGCCCTCCGCTGACGTCAACTTCTATTTCGACCCGGTGTGCCCGTTCGCCTGGATGACCAGCAAATGGCTGCGGATGGTCACCGCCCAGCGGAACTACACGGTGGAATGGAAGTTCATCTCCCTACGGCTGATCAACGCCGAGATCGACTACGACACCCACTTCCCGCCCGGCTACGAGGCCGGGCACACCGCCGGGCTGCGCTTGCTGCGCGTCGCGGCCCGCACCAGGGCCGAACACGGTCCCGACGCCGTCGGCCGGCTGTACCAGGCGATGGGCACCCGCATCTTCGACACCAACAAAGAGCGAAACGGCATCGTCGATCGGGGCAGTGCCGGGTTCGTCGAGCCGATTCTGGCCGAGGTCGGCCTGCCCGCCCAGTTGGCCGACGCGTTGGACGATACCTCACTGGACACGTTGCTTCGCGCCGAGACCGACGAGGCCCTGGCCTTGACCGGAAAGGACGTCGGGACACCGATCATCCATTTCCAGCCTCCGACCGGGGTGGCGTTTTTCGGTCCGGTCATCAGCCGCCTGCCCAACCACGACGACGCCGCCCGCCTGTGGGACCACGTCGTCGGCCTCGCCGGCTTCCCGGGGTTCGCAGAGCTGAAACGCAGTCTGCGAGAACGACCCCAGCTGGCCAGCTTCGGCGTCGACCCCGACAGCGTCGGCCTGCAGGAAGACTGGCACGGCGGCAGCCGCCGCACCAAGGAGTAGTCCCCCTTGGCCTACCAACCCCGGCGTCGAAGCCGGATCTTTCATGAGCGGAGCGCCTGATGGACATCCTGCGAACGCCCGACGACCGTTTCGTCGACCTACCCGACTACGCCTTCGCGCACAACTACGTCGAGGTCGACAGCGGGGATGGCAGCCGCCTCCGGGTCCACTACCTCGACGAAGGACCGCCTGACGGCGAGGCCGTACTGTTGTTGCACGGCGAGCCATCCTGGTCGTACCTGTACCGCAAGATGATCCCCGTCCTCGTCGCCGCCGGCCTGCGGGCGGTGGCGGTGGACCTGGTCGGCTTCGGGCGCAGCGACAAACCCGCCCAACGCGACGACTACACCTACCAAGCCCATGTCGACTGGACGTGGGCAGCCATCGAGGCGATCGGCCTCGACACCATCACACTGGTCGGCCAAGACTGGGGCGGCCTGATCGGCTTGCGCCTGGTCGGCGAGCACCCCGAACGTTTCGCCCGGGTCGTGGCTGCCAACACGTTCCTGCCCGACCGGGGACCGCCCTCCCGGTGAGGCGTTCCTCGCCTGGCAGCGCTACAGCCAAGACACCCCCGAGTTCCGGGCACGGGCGGATCGTGCACGGCGGCTGCGTCACCGACCTGCCCGCCGAGGTGATCGCCGCCTACGATGCCCCGTTCCCCGACGAGACCTACAAACAAGGTGCCCGCCAGTTCCCCCTCCTCGTCCCCACCACGCCCGACGACCCGGCCACCGCCGCTAACCGGTCCGCCTGGAACACGCTGCGCCGCTTTGAGCGGCCCTTCTTGTGCGCATTTTCTGACTCCGACGCCATCACCAAAGGCACCGACACCGTCTTGCGCACCGAGATCCCCGGCGCCGCCGGACAGGCGTACACGACCATCGTCGGCGCCGGCCACTTCCTGCAAGAGGACCAAGGCCCTAGAACTCGCCCGGGTTGTCGCTCAATTCGTGGCCGACACCGAGAACGAATCGGAAAGCGGATGACGTCCAGTGACCGACAACCGTTCTGATCACCGGAGCGAACGCGGTCATCGATAAAGAGGTCGCCCGGCAACTGGCCCTACGCTCCGACGTGGCCAAGATCTGCCTGGCCTGCCGTAACAACGACCGGGCCGCGGCCGCCAAGGCCGACCTCGAATGGGTCATGGGACGGTCGATATTCGACATGGTGTTCGCCTCTGCCGAAGTTCCGATCGAAGAGGTCCGCCGCCAGCTCGGGCTGCTGCCCAAGGGTAACGACGCGCTGGCCGCCGGTCCCTGTCCGCCCTCGACCCCGACGCGGTCTTCGGTCGTTCGAATTGAGGTCCCCGCGCCCGGCGGGAGCTTTGCCGAGCGCCTCAGCCCCGGGGCGGGGCAAATTGGTTTGTCGAATTTCGTGGAGCTGAAGGGACTCGAACCCTCGGCAACCGTTGGCCCTTGGTGAGTGACGCACGTGCCCTGAGCGTGCCCGTCGATTCCCCGTCGCACGAACTCTCCTGTCCCAACATCTGTCCCAACAGTTGCCTCCCAGCCCGTCCCAGACCGTCGCAAGCCATCTCCTGGTCAGAGTACGAAACCCGGCCCGTCCCAATAGAACGGAACGCAGAGCCACATGGCGGCCAATCCCGGGACACTTCTCCGTGAACTTTTAATCCCAAGGTGGCGAGATCGAGACTCGCACGGCCCACTGCAATATCCCAGTTCAGAAGTAGCTCGCCCGGATCTGGAATCGCCAGCGTCCATTGCGTTCTGCCTGGTTCGTCGATTCCGGATCGGCGGTGGTCGAGCACGGAAAGATACAGCACGCGCCGACCGCCCCAACGACCCGCTACAGGCCGTGCGGCCCTGGCAGGCGGAGAGTGACCTCCGCTCCCCCGTTCTGACGGTTCTGCACCGTGGCGGTGCCCCCGTGAGCCAGGGCGATGGCCCGGACGATAGCCAGTCCGAGCCCGGCGCCTCCTTGGCCCCGGCTCCGGCTGGCGTCGGTGCGCCGGAAACGCTCGAACGCGTGGACCAGATAGTCGGGCGGGAAGCCGGGGCCTTCGTCGGCAACTGACAGAACGAGATCGCCGCCGAACATACGAGCCGTGAGGAGGATCGAACTGCCCGCCGGGGCGTAGCGGAGGGCGTTGTCGACGAGGTTGTCGATGGCCTGCCTGATCCGGCCGGCATCGAGTTCCCAGACCAAGGCGTCAGGGACCTCGACCCGGCACGACACGCCAGCAGCCAGGGCTCGTTCGGCCGCGTGCGATGCGCACATGGCGAGGAAATCGGCGACGTCAGTAGCGCGTCGATCCATGTCGAGGTGACCCTGATCGCTACGTGAGAGCAACAGAAGGTCGTCGGTGAGCCGAGCGAGCCGGCCAGCCTCCTCAGAGGCGCGAACAATGGCCATTTGGAGCTCCGTCCAGCTCCGTCCGGGTCGAGCGGCCAACTCGAGCTCGCCTTGGAGCACGGCGAAGGGAGTCCGTAGCTCATGGCTCGCGTCGGCAATGAGATTGCGCTCCCGCTGGAGGGCGCCGTGCATGCCGACGAGCAGGTCGTTCATCGTCTCAGCTAATGCGGCGACCTCGTCGTGTGTACCTGGCACGGCCAGGGCGCCCGTCCCTTCGGTCCTCGAAAGAGCAGCTGCCTCGCGCCGGAGCCGCTCGACTGGGCGGAGCGCCGCCGTTCCCAGCGCAAAAGCACCAAGTGCGGCAGCAACGACGAAGACGATCCCGCCCACGATCAGCTCGATCTCGACCTGATGGAGGGTGGCGTCGCGGGTCTCGAATGACACGCCGGTAACGACGACCCAGCCGGGTCGCGAGGCGAAGGGCTCGGCGAGGACTCGGATCGTCTCCCCGTCTCGGGTTGCCGTCAGGAAGATTCGACCCTGTCGCGCCTCGCTGAGCTGGGACGGTGTGAGGATCGCTCGGCGCTCGGCGTCGCTGCTCGAGGCCACAACCTGACCGCCGGAGTCGACCAGCTGGACCATGTACTCGAGTCGATTGTTCGGATGAGTCGGGTTGGACAGGGCGCCGGTGGTCGGTGAGACGTACTGAGAGGCCTGAGCGGCCTGGGCCGCCAGCTGCGCATCGATGTTCGAAAGGAGAGACGTCGAGAGCGAGTCGACGAAGAGCCACCCCCCAATGGCAAACAGGATTGCGGCGATGAGGGCAAATGCGGTGGCCAGGCGTAGTCGGATGGACACCGGTCGCTCACTCCTCCCCGCTGCGGAGCCGATAGCCGACGCCGCGGACGGTCTCGAGGTTGTGGCGGCCGAAAGGCGTGTCGACCTTCGCGCGAAGATAGCGAACGTACTGGTCGACGACATTGGAAGTTCCCTCATAGGCGAAATCCCACACCGCATCGATGATCTGTGATCGGGTCAGCACCGCGCCTGCATGGCGTAGGAATAACTCGAGGAGTGAGAACTCCTTCGGCGAGAGCGCCAGCTCTGTCTGGCCACGCCAAGCGCGACGAGCCGCCGGGTCGAGCCGGATATCATCGCAGGCGACCACGGTTGGCCGGGGACGATCGTCACGTCGGGTCATGGCTCGCAGGCGCGCCGAGAGCTCCAAGAAGCTGAACGGCTTGACTAGGTAGTCGTCGGCCCCGACGTCGAGCCCCCGGACGCGGTCGCCCACTTCGTCGCGCGCCGTCAGCATCAGGACCGGCGTCCACACGCCCGCCTCGCGAAGTCGCCGGCAAACTTCGAATCCGTCGAAGCCGGGAAGCATCACGTCCAGCACGACGGCACCGTAGGGGAACTCGGATGCCATCCAGAGCCCGTTCGGGCCGTCGTCGGCCACGTCTACGGCATGCCCTTCTTCCTCGAGGCCCCGCTTGAGCAGGCTCGCCATCCGGAGGTCGTCCTCAACCACCAGTACTCGCATCGCCCCAGGTTAGGAGGGCCAGATGTGAAAACGATGAGAATCCAGAGGAGGGCGTTCGATGTGAATGTCCACACCGAACTCTCACGGAGCATTCACGAGCAGAAGCGCAGAGTGAAATCGGCTCTCCGACTTGGGGACACAGCGAAAGGAACGCACCGATGCACGACCAGGAACCGCACGGGAAGGCCGGCTGGCGCCGGCTCGGCCACGCGCCCCGCCCCGACCAGGCAACGCTGCCGCGCTCGCCGCTCTCGCCGCGAGCGAAAGGTCTCAAGCAGGTACGACGCTGGTCCAACTGGTCGCTTGCCGCCCTGGTCGTGGGCACGGGCACCACAACGGTGGCCCTGGCCCGGACGATCCCGGTGCACACCGCACCGGCGGCATCGACCACGTCGGTGGCGCCGGGCACCAACTCGACGGCACCGGTCACCGCCGGCACTCCTCCGCCGAGCGGCTCGACGCCGGTGGTGGCGACCAGCGCATCGGGGGTTGCGACGACGGCGAACCGTCCGACTGGAGCTCCTGCGGCGAAGTCGGTCGCCGCCCAGCCACGGACGTTCTCGGGTGGCGAATCGTGATGACGGCCGGCTATGACCGGACCCAGGCCTCCGGGGCGTGGCACAGAGTGCCCGGCCTCACCGGGCCTCTCTCCATCGCCGAGCGCGTTGCCCTGGGAACCACCGCTCGTATGGCGATCTGGCCGTCCGCGCGTCTCTGTAAAGCCCAGGCTGCTGTGGACACAACGCTCGATGCGCTTGATCACCAAGCCAGTCGCTTCCGGAGGGATTCGGAGCTGTCCCAGATCCACCGCGCCGAGGGTGGCACCTTCCTGGTGAGCCCGGGCCTGGCCGAAGCGCTCGACGCTGCACTCCGAGCGGCTCGTTGGACCGACGGGTTTGTCGATCCGACCGTAGGCCACACGTTGGCCGCGCTCGGTTACGATCGGGACTTCGCCGACCTCCCCCCGACCGTAGACGCCGCGCTCGGAACTCATAGCGCGGCACCCGGCTGGTCAGTCGTGCAGCTCAGCGGTCGGCTCCTCGACCTCCCGAAGGGCGTCTCACTCGATCTTGGTGCGACAGCCAAGGGCCTCGGCTCAGATCGTTGCGCCCGAGCGGCCTTTGCGGCCACGGGATCCACTGGTGGCGTCCTCGTCAGTCTCGGTGGCGACATCGCCGTGGCCGGGCGTGCTCCCATCGACGGCTGGCCCGTTATCGTTATCGAGGACCCGCACCAGCCGGACCGGTCCCCCAGCCAGATCGTCCGCATGAAGGAGGGCGGCCTCGCCACTTCGTCGGTTGCCTGTCGGCGCTGGCGCCGAGGTGGGCGCGACCTGCACCACATTGTCGATGCCCGGACCGGGTTGCCGGCCGAAGGCCCGTGGCGGACGGCGACTGTCGCCGCCCGAACCTGTGTCGCGGCCAACGCCGCATCGACCGCCGTGATCGCCGGCGGCGCAGCGGGGGAAAGGTGGCTGCGCCAGGTTGGGTTGCCGGCCCGGCTTGTCGCCAACGACGGCACCACCCACCTCCTCGGGTCGTGGCCCAAAGGCGAACAAGGCAGGATCGAGATCCCCCCTGACGCCGAGACCGGTGTAGACGTGCAACCGGCCTGGAGCGGGTCATGAGCGCCCTGGCAATCGCCTCCACAGGCACACCATGGATGTGGCTCGTCTCACGCGGCAGCGGGCTGGCACTCCTCGTATGCCTGAGCACCGTGTTCGTGCTCGGCGTGGCCACCCGCCAGGGATCGTCGCCACGCACCTGGGCCCGCTTTGTCGTGGCGGAATTGCATCGGACCCTTGCCCTGTTCGCTGTGGCATTCCTAGGTCTCCATGTGGCCACCGCCATCCTCGATCCCTACGTCTCAATTGGCTGGTGGGCCGCGGTGCTGCCATTTTCCTCGCATTACCGGGCCGCGGCCATCGGCATGGCGGCACTGGCCGTCGATCTCGGAGGCGGCATCCTTGTGACCAGCCTGGTGCGCAAGCACATTGGCTATCGGCTCTGGCGTGCGGTGCACTGGACGGCGTATCTCGCACTTCCCGTGGCATTTGTCCACGCCCTCACCGCAGGCAGCGACATGGGCATCTGGTGGGTCGCCGCCACGGTCTGGGGGTCGGCAGTGGCGGTGGCGGTCGCCCTCCTGACTCGAGTCCTGGGACGGATCCGCGGCCCCGACAACGGGGTTGCGGCGGGCGCCTCACGAGCTGTGCACCACGACCAGATGAGGAGCGCAGCATGACGGCGAACCTGCTCGTCCGTGACTCCCGCGCATCGGGCCGCGGGGCCGCATGCCAGCCCGGGCGACTCTTGCCGTGCGGTCTCGCGGAGAGCCCAAGCCTCGCTGGGCACCTCGCCCGGCACGGCTCCCTCCCCGATGGACGCGGGAAGGAGTCGTGGCAACTGGCAACGTCGTCGGCGATCAGGGAGGCGGGTCTTGTGGGCCGCGGCGGCGCGGCGTTTCCCACCGACCGGAAGCTCGACGCGGTTCGCTCAGGGCGTGGAAAGGCGGTGGTCATCGCCAACGGAACCGAAGGCGAGCCGGCAAGTCGCAAGGATCGGGTCTTGCTGTCTCGGGCACCGCATCTCGTTCTCGATGGGGCGTCGGTCGCCGCGGATCTGGTGAGCGCGGCAGAGGTCGTGGCCGTGGTGCATCCTGTCGCCCGCCGCTCTGTCGACGCCGCCGTCGCTGAACGCGGAGCGGCCGGAATCGATCGTGTGCCCATCCGGGTGGTGACGGCGGCCGACCGTTTCGTCGCCGGTGAGGCGAGCGCCGTGGTCAACTGGGTGCAGCGCCGGACGCCAGTTCCCCGGGCCACGCCGCCGAGGATGAGCGAACACGGTCTGAACGGCAGGCCGACCCTCGTCCAGAATGTCGAGACGCTTGCCCATATGGCTCTGATCGCTCGTCACGGAGCGGATTGGTACCGGTCGCTCGGGACCGCCGAGGAGCCGGGATCCACGCTGGTCACGCTGCTCGGAGCGGTGGCGCGGCCGGGCGTGTACGAGGTGGAGATCGGCAGAGCAATCCACGAGGTGATCGCTCTGGCCGGTGGGGCGACGGACGAGCTCCAGGCTCTCTTGATTGGCGGGTATGCCGGGAGCTGGGTGCCAGCTGGGTCGGCACTCGAGCTCCCCTTCAGCGCCCAAGGCCTGGGAGTCGGGCTCGGGGCAGGGGTTGTGGCCGCTCTCCCCTCAGACGTATGCGGCATGGTTGAGACCGCACGACTCGCCCGCTACCTGGCATCGCAGTCGGCAGGCCAGTGCGGCCCGTGCGTGTTCGGCCTCCCGTCCATCGCCGATCAGGTCGCGGCCCTGGCCGCAGGCCGACCGGGACCGTTTGGTGATCTCGAGCGCTGGCTTGAGGAGATCATAGGTCGCGGTGCCTGCGGCCATCCTGATGGCGTCGCCCGGATGGTCCAGAGCGCACTACGGGTCTTTGCCGGGGAGTTGTCAGATCATCGAATGGGCCGGTGCCGGGTGTCAGAGGCAGCGCGCACCATGCAGTGGCCGATTCCCGACGTCATCCCATGAGGACCTCAGTCCGCCTCGGAATCGATCGCATCGCGTGCGACGGCAGAGGCCTGTGTGCCGAGATGTTGCCCGAGCTCATCGAGCTCGACGACTGGGGCTACCCGATCCTCCGGCAGGGGCCGGTACCCGATGCCGTCAGGGATCTGGCCGAGGACGCCGTCGGGATCTGCCCGAAGCTCGCACTTCGTTTGGAGCCCTACCCGGTCTGCGCCGCGCCTTCGCGCTGAGTCTCGATGGCAGGTCCAGCCAAGGGTCGTGGACCCCCGGCCATGCCCGAGCTATGGACCATTCGCCGCTGCGAGCGAACGGGGCGGCGGCCTGGTAGGCACAGCGACGGAGGTCGGACCATTCTCGCCGAACCCACCGGCATGATCGGGGCTACGGGGGATCGGGGGCCGAACCGGTATTGATGGGATTGGTCAGTAGCCGGCCGCCGTCGCACACGATCAGCTGTCCCGTCGAGAAGCTGGTCAGGTTGGAGGCGAAGGCAACAATTGCGCCGGCCACATCCTCGGCTCTGGTTACCCGGCCCATGGGGACCACGCGTCTGGCCGAACGCGGCTTGCTCCTCTTCTGTCCCGCCCCACGACATCCCGGGGCGGGGCACGAAAGCGGGCACGACGACGTTGACTCGGATGCCGTGAGGTGCGAGCTCGACGGCCAGTGTCCAGGTGAAGTTGATGAGTGCCGCTTTGGACGCACCGTAGGCAACCATGGCCGGGGCCGCCCGCAGCCCGGCGGGGGAGGCAATGTTCACGATCGAGCCGGCCAGGTCCGCGTCCAGCATCGCTTGTGCGAACCGGCGTGAACACCGAACGGCGGTGTACAGATTCGTCTCGATCGAATCCTCCCATTCCTCATCCGACAACTCGAGGGTGCTCTTGCCCAAGCCGGCGCCACCACCGACGATGTTCACCCCGACGTCGAGGTGGTCCCAACGATCGAGGGCGGTCTCGACCATGCCCTCGATCTCGTCGATCCGACGGACATCGCACTGCACGGCAATGGCGTCGGCCCCCTCGTCCCGGGCGAGCCGCGCTGCCCGTTCGGCCGCCTCGGCGTCCGAGTCGGCTACGAGCACCTGAGCGCCGACCTGGCCGAGCATGCTCACGGTGGCCGAGCCGATGTTCCCACCGCCCCCGGTGACCACGGCGACTTTCCCCTCGAGGCCGAGCACGTCCACAGTCACTCCCCCCGTCGACCTACCATCAACTGCCGGGTGCCAGCTCGGTCCACACGGCCCGGTCCCATCGCTTCCACGTGGCCATCACCGCAGTCATCCATTCCGACATCTCGGTGTCCGCCGGCGTCGAGGCGGTGCCCACGTCCGGATGGGCAAGCTCGTAGATGGCCAGGAACGTGGGCGATCCGTCGGCAGAGCGGTAGCGGCGCATGCTCAGGTAGCCGGGGAGGGAGAGTTTCTCGTGGCGATGCTCCTCTTCATACCAACGGTTGAGCTCGTCGACGTCCTCTTCGGCCACCTCAACGGTCACGATGAGCACGGCGGGTTGCTGGCCCTCTCCCATGGTTCCCTGCTTTCCCTCGACCCATTGGACGCCTGCACGGACCTAGCCGACCTTACAGACTGTTGGCGGGCGCCTGCCCTCGTGGCGTGTGTGGGCCCTGTCGTGAGCGAGCCTTCCGAGGAGGACCGAAGTGAACCATGAAGCATCCATCAGGCAGGTGCTGGCTCAATTCATCCAGCTTCGGGACGACAAGCGGTTCGCCGACTGGGCCGAGCTGTTCACCGAGGGCGGCACCTTCGAATATCTCGCTACTGTGCTCGTCGGTCGAACCGCCATCGGCGAGAAGGTCGAGGCCCTCCTGCGCCATGACAGTGGCAAGCACCTGTGTGCCAACAGTGTCATCCACGTCGCCGACGATGGTATGAGCGCCGAGGTCAGGAGCGACTTCGTCAAGCTCGACCCTCGACCGAGCCGGACCGGGCCGTTATGAGATCGCGGTCATGGGCCGGTACCACGACCACTTCGTTCGGGAGGAGGGCACCTGGAGGATCGCCATGCGGCGGGTGATCCTCACGCCAGCGACCTGATCCCGGGCTCCGGCCGCGTCCGCACCATGACCAGGCATTCGTGGTCTCGTTCTCGGAACCCGCTGGATGTTGGGTCACATCGATATTCGCACCGTCGCGGCTCGCTCTCACGTCAGCGCGTGATCGGTAACCCCGAGCACCTCCCGTCCGACGGCTGTGGCCCATTTGTTCACGGCGTAACGGTTCTCGCCGGTCAGGGCCGCGGGCTGCGGCGTCAGCGCGCGATGCTGGTCGGACCGAACAGCTCAAGGGTGGCTGACAAGCCCACTCACGTCCATGAGGAGCCCCGCATGCCCGATACCGTCTTCCTTTCCGACCGAATCGAGGTGACCCGGCCTATCCCGGCGCCTTCCGCCGCAATCTTCGACATCTTGCGTAGTCCGGCAGGCCATGTGGCCATCGACGCCTCTGGGATGCTGCAGGACTTCACTGGCGAGCCGGCGGAGAAGGTGGGCGACACGTTCGTCATCCACATGGACCGCGAGTCGCTCAATGACGTCCCGCTCGGCAAGTACGACGTAACCGTGCGCATCATTCTCTTTGACCGCGACAAAGAGATCGCGTGGGATCTCGGGCCCGATATCCCGGTTCCCCACTTCTATGGTTACAGCCTGGATACCGGTGAGGACGGGGTCACCAATGTGACGTCGTACTACGACTGGTCGAAGGTGGGCGGCGACGTCAAGGAACGCTTCCCGATCGTGCCCGAGTCGGCCCTTCGCGCCACGCTGGGAATTTTGGAGCGAACGGTCAGAAAGGGCCTATGATTTCCGTCCTGCGCTCCGAGGTAGGTTGCGCGACGCCACGACTGCCGTTGAGCCAGCAACAGGTGGTAGTTCGGCTGGTGTCAACTGACTCCGACTGACGACATTGCGTAGGTCATTGGGATCAGCCCTCACCGGTCAAAGCTCATGTGCACTGCTGCTGGCATCGTCGGCGAAGGGCATCTGCGACGACAAAAGCGCGTCTCTACCCTTCGTTGGGTCGCCTTCGCCTTGGCCAGCTCGGGGTCGGATTCGATGAGTTCCGGACGGCCTGGACGTCCCAGCTGATTGCCGGTTGAAGTCGATCAAGGTTGTACGGGCGGACCCGCGAAACGCTCATGCCAAAGAGGAGGTCCCGAATGGACATGAAACTCGAACTGATACCGATCCCGGTAGTTGACGTCGATCGAGCTAAGGCGTTCTATGTCGAGAAGTTGGGCTTCGCCGAAGACGTAGACGTAAGGCCTGCCGAGGGGGTGCGAGTAGTGCAGCTGACACCTCCCGGTTCGACGTGTTCGATCAGTATCGGTACCGGCTTGCCTGTCTACGAAGATTCTCCCCCGGGTTCGGTGAAGGGAATCCATCTCGTTGTTGCCGATATTGAACTGGCCCGTGCCGAACTGGTGGGCCGGGGTGTGGACGTATCTCCCGTCGAAGAGGTCGGAGGTGGCGTCAGGTACGCAGGATTTGCCGATCCGGACGGCAACTCATTTGCTTTCCAAGAGATGGCATGGCGGACCGGAGACGACTATTAGTCGGTCTTCTCCGACGTCGTAGCCCTGAGCGACCGGTGCCTCTCGCGGCGACCGATCGCCGTACCTGCAGATACCGAGCGGTTCAAGTATCCCAGGATCGCCGGCTCGGGATCGATATCTGGTGTGGTGCTGGGGCGCCTGCTCACTTCAGCAAGCGATTCATATCGCTCCATCCGAGCGGCTGTACCGCAAGTCGAGATCGGCCCTCGAGGGCGCCAGATCCACGGATCTTTCCCCCTTCGCTCGCGCTACCGCGGGGCAAGAGCGCCCAGAATGTGAGCCCAGCGCACGAGGAGCTCCGTGCCCTGCCGGCTGGGTAATCGCCGACTTCGCCCGGACGGGAGATGTGCACGTCAGCCGAGCGCCTCGATCACGGCGGCAAAATCAGGCCATTGCCCACCAGCGTCAATGACCGTGGTCAAGAGTGCGTCGGTGGCGGGGCCGACGCGCACCTCGACCCCAGCCTGTTCGGCAAGATCGATGGCTAAGCGAATGTCCTTACGAGCCAGCGCCGGAGAGAACCATCCAGGGTGGGCGCTATCGAACAGGCTGTCCAGTCGCACCTTGCTCGCGGGACTTACCACGAAGCTGTCGGCAAGAACGCCCTTGAGAAGTTCGCCGGAGATCCCATTCTTTCGGGCAGTGACGATCCCCTCAGCGAGCGCCGTCACGCCGGTGATGAGCAACAGGTTGGAGACGACCTTCATCGTCGCACCGGTTCCAACCGGCCCGCAATGGGTGTACCCGGCACCAAGGTCACTCCACAGGGGATCGAGCACCTCGACGGCCGTCGAAGGTCCTCCGATCAAAAAGGTCCCCATACCGGCTGCGATGAGTGATGGGGATCCCATGACGGGCGAATCGAGCACCCTCCCCTCTGGGCCGACACCGGCCAGTCGACGGGCCGTGTCCGGCGAGACCGTGCTGATGTTGGCCAAGATCGCGGCTGAACCGAGTGACGCCAGAGCACCATCGTCGCCTAGGCACACTTCGAGCACGGCAGTGTCATCGGCGAGCACGACTAAGACCACGTCTGAGCCCATTGCTGCCGCCTTTGGAGAATCGGCCTCGACAGCGCCCATCGCCAAAAGGTCGGTCGCTCTGCCCGCAGACCGGTTCCACACGGTGACCACGTGAGCCCGCTCGAGCGCTCTCGTGGCGAAGGCCTTTCCCATATTTCCCATACCCAAGACGGCGACTCGCATCACACCAGCCTACGTTCGTCTGTCAGGGGAGAACGAGGGTCGATCTCTGGCGACCGGCAAGTTGCTCCTACTGCCGATTTGCTGCGCGCCGCGTACCGCCCGACGCAGAGGGTGCTTGCCGAACGCGAGCGCACGCGGAGGTGCCGTTCTGCGCTGGTATAGGTATCCCACGTCGACGGTGTTTCAACAAGGTGGAGCATTCCCGCTTAGTGCCGTACCGGGGCAGTCGGCGAGGACAGGATATTCACATCGAATACCAGGCCAGCTCGGGCAACAATTCACGCCGAACGACGGGCCTGCGTGTGAGATATTCTGACGCGCGACACCGAAGGGGTATTCCGCTGATTTCACTCGAGCGAACCCGGTGTATGGTGCACGCGTATTCAGTGCTGGTGCTGCCCGAATGAGCGCGGCATCGGCTCAAGACCGCCTCTCAGGGGTCGCCGGCGTGGCGCCCGGCGAAGTCCCAGATCTCTTTCGTCGCGTCGATCTCCATGTTCGTCCGCCCGAGCAGGAGCCGAAGGAAGATGCCGAGGTGGCTGCCCGGCCAAGTGTGGCCGGCGCGGGCGGCCGTCCACAGGTTGATCTCGCCGGCGCCGCCCGGAGTGCCGTAGGTCGTGCGAGTGACGGTCGCGCTGACTGGCTCCTCGGTCGGCTGGAGCGGGACGCCGTTGGCGGAAGCCCAATGATCGGCGGCGGCACGGACGCTTTCGTCCCAGCGTGCGGTGTTGCCCCCGGCATAGGGGTTGATCCGGTCGGCAGTGCCGTGGAAGGCGACGATCGGGATTGGCCGCGCCGGCGATCGGTCGGCGACCGCCCGCAAGCCGGCGACGGCGCCGAGGCAGCTCACAAGATCGGCGCGTTCGGCCGCGAACCAGCACGACATGCGCGCCCCACCCGACATGCCCGTCACGCAGATCCGGTTCGCCGGCGGGTGGTGCCTCTCGATCAGCGTCTCCGCCAGCTGGACGAGAAACGACATGTCGGTCGCCGGATCCCACCGGTACCCGGCCCCAATCGGCAGCACGGCCTCGGGGAAGGCGACAACGGCCCCGTGTTCGTCCGCCCAGGGCGCCATCCGGCTGAGGCGTGCCTGCTGGCCGGCCGTCGATCGGGTCCCGTGCAGGCTGAGCACGACGGCGCTCGGCGGACAGGCCGGCTCGGCGAGGAGGTACGCGCGGCTGGCGCCACCGACGGAGATGCTCTGGCGCATCGTGGGCACGCGACCATTCTGCCGGGCGTTCGCGACGATGCCTTGTCGGTCAGCACCTCGAACTCGAGCTCGGACGACCGAATGCCGACAGAGGCTGGCTGGTCAGAGCGGTTACAGGATCGTCAACTGATGCCGGCGCCGGCCAGCCCTCGCACTCTTCAATGGAGCGAGACTCGTCCGTCGGTCGTCATCCCAGTACAGTCATCAATCATGGGATCACTGGACGGGAAGGTCGCCCTCATAACCGGAGCAGCCCGTGGGCAGGGAAGGTCGCACGCGCTCGCGTTGGCGGCCGAAGGCGCTGACATTGTGGCCTGGGACGTACCCCAGGCGATGTCGTCGATCCCCTACCCGCTTGCCACCCAGGAGGATCTCGACCTCACCAGCAAGCTTGTGACCGAGAGGGGGCGCCGTTGCCTTTCCCTATCGGTTGACGTGAGCGACTCGACCCAGGTCGATGCCGGCGTCCAACGGACGCTGGAGGAGTTCGGCCGACTCGACATCGCGCTGGCCAACGCGGGCGTCGTTACCGTCGGCCCACTGGTCGATGTCACCAACGAGTCGTGGGACGAGATGGTCGCCACCAACCTGACCGGGGTCTTCACCACGCTCCGGGCAGTGGTACCTCCCATGCTGCAGCAACGTTGGGGCCGGATAGTGGTCACCGCGTCGATGGGCGGCCGCATGGGCATCAAAGGCCAGTCGGCCTACAACGCCACCAAGTGGGGCGTCATCGGCCTGGCGAAGTCCCTGGCCCTCGAGGTGGCCAACGAAGGGATTACCGTCAACATCGTGTGCCCCTGCACGGTACGCACGCCGATGGTGCAGCCCGATCCCCACCGGGAGGTACCCGAAGACTTTGTTCGGCACATGACCCGCAGCAACCCGATCGCCAAGCCTTGGATCGAGGCCGAGGACGTCACCCGCGCCGTGATGTACCTGGTCCAAGACCCCGGCGTGCTGACCGGCACCATCATGGAAGTCAGCCTCGGTTCGAGCGCACGGATGTCCTGAGACAGAACGGGGTCGCTCAGGTCGACGTCCTCGGGTTTTCGATCGGCAGCTTCGTCGCCCAGGAGATGGTCCTGATCCGGCCCGGCCTGGTACGCAGGCTGATACTGGCATCGTCGGCACCACAGGGCGGCGCCGGAATGCACGGGTGGGCCGACGACGTCATTGAATCGGTCGGCGTGCCGGCAACGGTGCCCGACAAGGTCCTTGACGTGTTTTACCCTCAGTCGGAGACAAGTCGGCAGGCCGGGAAACAGGCGTTCGGGCGCATGTCAGCCAGGACTCAGGATAGGGACCAAGCCACCACGTGGGAAACGCGCCTCGCTCAGTACGATGCCGTATGCGCGTGGGGCATCCCGGACCACGCGCTCCTACAGAGAGTGAGCGCCATAGGCGTGCCGGTCTTCGTGGCCAACGGCGACAGCGACCCGATGATCCTGCCCCACTACTCCTACCTACTGGCCGGGATGATTCCCCAAGCCCGGGTCAAGATCTATCCAGACTCCGCTCACGGCTTCCTGTTTCAGCATCACGCCGAGTTCGCCGGCGACGTCGATCAATTCCTGAACGGGCCGGACTGAAAGTGGCGCATCGGCTCGAGGTCGGCGTGTTCCCGCACCAGGTCACTCGGCTCGTCTTTGACACTGGGCAGCCATATGAGGAGTTTCGCCCCCGGTACGAGGACGCCGTACCCGAAGCGGATCTCAAGCAGCTGGCCGAATTGGCGGGACGTAGCGCCACTTGGCAGGAGGTCGTCGCCGATGCGGATGCATCCGCCCGGCTGGGCTTCCTCATGTACTGGCGGGCAGACATGACGCCCTGATGAGCCTGGCAAGAGATGCTGCACCGTGCACGGCATACCTCATGGGTATCAGCCAATAAGCGTTGTGCAAAACGCCCTTTGACCTGGTCGCTGTTTTACGAAATGGGAGAAGTTAAGCGGTCTTCGGAGCTAGCCTCGGCCGCACGTCGTCCCACCCGCGCCTCCCGCAATCGGCACACACTGGCTCGTCGTCTTCGATCGTCACATTGTCGAGTTGGAAGGCTTCTCCACAAACGCAGTACCAATCGAGAGGGCCTGCACCCAAAGCGACCACGTCGGGCGTCACGTACTGCGGGAACGGTTCCCAGCCTCGCCGACGAACTTCAGCCAAGAAGGTTGCCTGTAGATCGCCGGGTGCGTCGGCATATCGGACTTGGGCCCTGCCTCCGAGCGTACTAGCGCCCCGCCCTCAGCGCCGGTATCGGGGCGTGGCACGCCGTGCCGCCCGCTGCGTCCCTGAGGTGTGCCATAGGACCGGCTCGAACGGACCCCTGGCGGCTTCGTCTGGCCCGCCACCGGGACGACGTGCCTACCATCAAGCGATCTACCCCCAGTGCGGCAGCGGCTCCGAGCAAGACCAGCAGCCAGACACCGATGAGGCAGGCAACCAGACCGGCAATGAGTAGTACCCCCATGAGGTACAGGAATCCGAAGACGATGGTGCCAAGGCAGCCGAACGATACGCCGGTGGTGCCACGACTGGTGACGAAGGCGCGTGGGCTCACCTGGTCTTGCCGTCCTCGATCGGAACAATCCGCCGATATTCAGCACCGTGGTTCTGTCCGAACTTGCGCACGCGATCTTCCAGCGAATCGAAGACGCGCCAGATCGGGTCAACGTCCCTCAGGGCCTCTACGAACTGTGCGTGGAGGGCCAGGAGGTCCCCGGCGATCAACACAAGTTGGTAGCCATCGTGCGGTTCTCGTCGCTCCGTCGTGAGGTGAGCAAGGCGCTTGTCTAGAGCGGTCCGTTGTGCGATAAGTCGAGCGGCCTCGGCTCCTGTTTGTTGCATAGGTTCCCGGAGAAACGACTCTGCGCGCACATCGTCGTCGCGCCGGATCGTTGGGTAGAAGAATGAGATCAGTACCCGCGCATGGACGAGAAACGCCTCTAGACACGCATCGTGCTTACGGCTCGCAGTCGCACTGTCACGGTGCTGCTTCGCAAACCAATCGAGCGTAAAGAGAAGCATGTCGACCTCATAGACATATGCCTTTGCGTGTGCACGTCGCGAGTCTCCAGCGACATATTCCACCGTAACGATGTGGTGGTCCGTGGTACTGCCTACCAGTCGCCGGTCGTCCGATTCTGTCACTTGAGCCTTCCCGTTGCCTTGGCCCACGCCTCGACGTCCGGCCACGCCCACACGAGAACGCCAGAGACGGTTGTGATGGGAGCCGGGAAGTCGGGATGCCGGCGCCTCAGGTCGTGCACGAACGTGGCCCTCTGTGATCCGAGCCGCTCTGCGATCTCTCTGGTGCCTACTAGCTGATCCACCGGGACCTCTCTGACCACCGCCGCAACCTATCCGAGCCACGGTCGATATTGGTGCTTGCGATAATACTAGCGCATCTCTATAGTTGGTTCAGAACAGCCCGCAGGTCATATCGCAGCTCTGTGGGCTGCGGCGCTAAACATCTGCGAACGTCCCCCGCTCTCCGTAGAATCCTGTTCATCCAACGTGACATCATTCCGAACGTCGCGACGGCCCCGTCGGACCTTCAACGGGGGGCAGGGATCGCCGATCCGAGGCCGATCGCGTCGACAGACGCATGGGGAGGGGACCAATGGAGCGTTTGACGGGTGCACCGCCCGAATCGTCCTTCGTGGGTGGTCGAACTCGGCCGTACCGCCATGGTCTAGTCGGTCTGCGCAGCGCGCACCGCGGTGGCCTTCCCCGTGGGTAGTCACGAGCACAAACGGCGAAGGGTCGGCACCCTGATCCTCATCGCAGGATTGGCCGCCTCCGGGTGTATGACGGGCGCTGCAGCCACCACCCCTTCGGCTTCGAGCAAAGGATCGGCTGGTGGGCGGCTCCTCCCGGCGTCGACGCTGGCAAAGCTCCAAAGGACCATCCGCCAGTTCCAGGACGTGAACCACACCCCTGGAGTCCTGGTCGGCATCTGGAGCCCGAAGGGCACCTTCATCTCTGCGACCGGCGTCGCCGATCTTGCCGCGGGGACCCCGCTTCGCCCCGACATGCAGTTCAAGATCGCCAGCCAGACCAAGACCTTCACGGCAAACCTCATCCTTCAGCTGGTCGGTGACGGAAAGGTCTCCCTCGACGACCACATCTCCAAATGGGTCGCAGGCGTGCCCAACGGCAGCCAGATCACGATCCGAGAACTGCTCAACCACACAAGCGGTCTCGCCGACGGCTTCACATCGCCAAGTGTCCAGGCGAAGGTCCCCACCGGCTGCACCCCAGACGAACTTCTTTCCGCCGAGGCGCAGTTCCCTCCGGTGGCTCCACCTGGCACCAAGTGGTCATACAGCAACTACGGCTACAACCTTCTGGGTCGGGTGGTGGAGCTGGAGACGAGCGAGTCTCTGAGCATGGCAATCGAGCAGCGCATAGCCCGGCCACTACATCTCCAGCGGACGCTGCTTCCAACTTCGGGCAACGGTTTGAGCGTGCCCTTCACGCACGGGTACGGCACGGGTGATGTTGGACCCACCCAGGCGCCGGTTGCCGCCGACGACGCCACAGACCTGCCTGGGTCGTGCCTATGGGCGCATGGGGGCATGGTGTCGACGCTTTCGGACATGCGAATCTGGGCTCGTGCCCTTGCTACCGGTGCGTTGCTCAAGCCGGCGGTCTGGAGGGAGGCGAAAAGGAATGCGGTGCCCTTCGTGTTCTCCGGGAACTACAACGGCCCTGGCCGGTGGCGCTACGGACTGGGATTCGTCGAGTCCGGCGGGTTCATCGGCGCGGAAGGCAGCTTCGCCGGCTACGAGTCAGCCACGATGTACTCGCCGACTCGGAAGACGACAATCGAAGTGGTCTCCACAAAGCTGGCCAATGCCATTACACCCCCACCAATGGTCCAGGCTCTCGCCATGGATCTGTTCGGCAGCCAAATCGGCTTCGGGCTGACTCCCGCCCAAGCCCTCGAGCCGAACAGTTTTGGGACGGGTGCTGGCGACTAACCGGTCGACAGAGCCGAACTGCGGGCGATGCGGGCCGAGATCAAACGGCTACTGGCAACGGTGGAACGGATACTCGCCAAGTCATAGGCTCGAGCCGGGCGAAGGCGATGGCCTCCGGTTTCGGCCGGGGGTCTGTCGCGTCAATCAGCGGTCGAGTTGTCGCGCTCTTTCTCGCAGCGCCGACACGGGACCGCACCGGGGTTATCAACCTGGCGTAGGCCGATTCGGCTCAGACCGCAAAGGGTCGAGCTTTCGCCCAGAAGCGCCAGGTGGGCGAATCTCACCCTCGGACGATCGATGCCGAGTCCGTGTCCATCTGCCCCATCCAGCAGGTACTCATGCCGGTCCACGACTGCGAGCGTAGTCTCATAGACTTTCAGTGTCTGGAGACGGACAACGATTGGCTCCCGGTTCGGCCGGGGGTCTGTCGCGTCCCTTTCACGCCTGAATGCGAAGGGACCGCCTCGAGGAAGGCGGTCCTTTCTTGGTCAGACATTCGATCTTGGCCTGACCTCTCAGGGGCACGGGGCGTGCGGCGCAGCTAGCAACAGGTTTGTTTGCACCTTCACGCAGAAGTCACACAGACTCCGCTGGGCTGCAACACGACTTCTATAGCTTTGGTGGGACTGGCGAACCAAACCTGTCGGATAGACGAAACCCCGCTTCAGACTTCGACCTCCTGGCGGGGTTTCGTCGCGTTTGGGCTCGCTCAGCGGCCGGTACGGGTCCGCAGGGGTACGCTTCAACTGTCCTGGCCCGTGAGCGCAGGCTTCCGCCGCCCGTGCTCCGGGTTGGGGCTCCGTCGCATGTCGGCCCTAATCTCGGGTCCGTGGACCACTACGCCGAGGCGTTCCGGGCGGAGGCGGGCCAGTGCTGGCGCCTCGTGTACGAGCCAGACGGCAGCGGTCGGCCGACCCATTGCCCCGAGCCAGTCGAATGGAGGGGCCGGTACAGGAACCGCCAGGGGCGGCACGTGGTCGACTCATGCGATGGGCACGTCGACGACAAGCTCGTCGGGGCTAGGAGACAGGCGGCTTTAGACGTCAATCAGTGACGGCTGATCAGCGTGATCGGGATGCTGAAAGGTGTTGCCATCGACCGCCAAATCGACCATTCCACCCTCAATACCGAGGACGACGGCCTCGCAGCGATTGCCTTCGTCATCTCCGACGATGATGCGACCCCCGATGGTGATGGCCGCTCCGCGAGTTGCGTACCTCATCAAACTACGGGCGCGCGAATCGTTGCCCACATCGTTGAAGTCAATCCAGAGGTCTCGTTCCTTCATCTTCAAATCTCCTCACGCACATCGTAAACGTTTGCAAGCCATGTTGGTAGTGCGGCGAGGAGAATCAGCCTCTGAACAGGGGGTTGTCAATCGCCAGGAAGCATCTTCGGACCTTCTCCAGTTCGTCGGATGTCGCCGAGGGGAGCACGACGGTGTAGTGGGGGGACTGCTTTGTCGGGACCACTTCGTAGTCCTCGATGAGGACCGCCAGAGAACAGACGTTTAGGGTTCGGTACCTCTGGACGAAGATCCCCGCCTGGTCGACTAGATCATCGATTCTTGGGGTTTCAGCCACATATATTGTCAGACCTAGCACCCCGTACTCCGCCTCACAGTTCTCGGCCGAGCGAAAGAGGTCTAGGAGCTTCATTTCCCCGCCGACGCACCACGTGGGCGGTACGAGGAGGAAAGTAGTTCGTATTGCGAATGGGTAGGTTGCCCTCCATGACGGTTTAGAGGGTAGGTCAGACCGTTCCCTACTCGTCCCCCACCAGCCTGAGACCGGAGATACAGCACCACGGCGTTGTTGCCGGACGCGGCCTCGAGCTTCACGGCACGGTCGGCGAGGTGGTCCAAGAGCGGATTCTGAGCAGCGATCCACCGCTCGATGGTCGCTAGGCGGTCCTCGGCGGTCCCTGCTCCGAGCTCGAACAGTTGGGGGTCGATCATCTCTTCGGGTGCTCCGTTCGCTTGGTGGATAGGTGGGGCGCGCTCCCCGACCCGGTCATTCCCAAAATCGGGCCGAGGGCGCGCACCGTCGCAGAGCAACCGAGCGAAGTCGGACTCGGAGGTCAAGACCCTGCGAGAACTTGAAAAGATGGGGGCGCCTCCCGGCCCGGAGACATGACTAACCGGACCGGGGGCGCGCCCCTTTCGTTAGGACAAACCGAGGAAGGACGTCTCGGCCAGGAGAGCCCTAACGAGACCTGCGGGGTCAGCCGTTCTGCTGAATCCCGGAGATCGTCCCGGACCAAGCTGGCGCGTAGTGGGCCATGGTCCCAACCGAAATTGTCGAACAATCGTAGGAAAATTGAACGGCTGGCCACTGGATCGCGGCGTAGTCCTGCACCATCGACATCACGGACGTCTGGCTGACGTTCGAGTCGGGGATGGGCAGTGTCCGCGAACGGATCAGGGCGTTACCCTGAGGCATCCACGGGTGGACGTTGAACTCCACTTCCTTGCCGGTGATCTGGTTGACGATCCCTTGCACCAACGCACCGACGGTCACGCCATTGGCGTTGTCGGGGGCGTTGATCCGAACCGCGTAGTTGTTGACGTTGTTGCCCGAAAGCAACGCGTTCGACAACTGGTTGCGGTCGTGACCGTTGAACCATGCCTCGTCGGGATCGGCCTTGACGCTGTCCCAGACGGAGCTGAACATGTTCTGCAACTCAACACCGGGGGTGCTGGTCGAGAACGTGCTGTTCAACCTGGTCGTGTACCCGTTGGCCGCAATGTTCGTCAGCAGGCCGTCGAAGTTGGTGGCCACAGCCGACGCGTCAGCGGACGACGCAGCGACCGAAGCGGACGTGGTCGTAGCCGACGTGATGAGGATCTTGTTGTACCCGGAGCGTCCCGCGTAGTAGTACGGGCCACCGTGGACGGAGGCAACGAAGACGTTGTAGCCGAGGGCGCCAGCGGCGTCCGTTCCGACCGAGACGGTGAACGCACCGCTGGCGGGGACGGTAACGGAAGCCTCTGCCGTGGTAGCGGACTGGTGATACGCACCGGTCGCACCGAGCAGGTCTCCAGCGTCAGAGGCGACCACGTAGGTCCAGACGCCAGAAGCCAGCGATCCACCGACCGAAGCCGAAGCAGCGGTGACGGAACCGGGGGCAGCGAGGACACCGGCATAGCCGTTGGCCGTGGTGCCACGCCCGTAGAGCATCAGGCGCTCGTCCATCAGCATGGTCGAGTACAGCAGGGCGGTGTTCGACAGAGAACGGATGTCCTCGAACCCTTGGCCCTCGAACTCCGCTTGCCACGAGACCGAGTCCGACAAGCCCCACGATACGTTCGTCGCGCGAAGCCAAACTCCAGGCTCAACGTCAGCACCCACGTCATGTTGCGCGAGCGCTAACTATCGCGAGCACCCAGCTAGCGCGGTTCCTGGACCCTGCTAGCAGTGCAGGTCAGAGCGTTGCCGCAGACGACGATCCTGCCGAATCCACATAAGTCCTGGTCAGCAGGCATATTGCAACCCAGATAACTCATGGGTAACCACACCATCGAAAAACGGATGTACCGCCACGATCAGTCGGTCATGCTCTACGCGCCCTTGCCCACTGCGATGTTTGTGGACGCCGAGGGCCGGCCCCAATTCGCCATCGACGAGGCCGCCACAGTGTTCGCCAGCTTCGCCAGCTCGTCGATCTCCGAGGTCGGAACCCAGCTCAGCCGCAAGGTCGCCGACCTGCTCGAAGCGCTCGACGTCCCACTACGACGGCGTGCTCGATGGGCGGGCCTGACTCCCGTCATCCCTCCAGGCACGGTTCGGGTCGGGGTTATGGCTCCGACGCGGCCAGCGGGTCGATGCCCCGGGCGATTGCCACCAAGTCGCCGACCGAGATGTCCCGGGCCCGACGGCGCTCAGCGGCGGTGAGGTTCCCTTCGGGAACCAGCAGCCGCAAGCCACGCGGATGGATCTGGAACTCCAAGGGCGTCGAGAGCTCTAACGCTTCACCGTCGACGCCCGCGTAGGCCTTTCCGGACCGAGAACGGACCTCGAAGTGGGCGGCGGTGAACTCGTGCCAGTACCGGCTCCGGCGGCGTTGGCCCAGGGCCGAGAGAGCGAACACCTGGGCCGCCTCGCGTCCTGACCTGGCCGAGATGGCCACAACCCCGAGCGTTCCGGTGTCCAGCCGCCGGCGTTGCGACGCGTCGAGGGTCGCGCCCAAGACGTAGGGATTGTTTGACACCTGGACCAAGAAGGCACCGTCGACGTCGATGCCACTGGGCTCGGTGAACTGGAGGTCGAAGGGCTCTTGGGTGCGGCCCAGCATCTCGGGCAACAGGGCCCTGGTCGTCTCCGACTTGGCTTCGCGGTATCCCTCCTGTTGCACGATCGTGGCATAGATGCCGAGGGACACGTTGTTGACGAAGAGTCGGTCCCCGACGGTGGCGTAGTCGATGCGGCGCTCGATGCCGTCGCGAAAGGCTTGGAGGCTGAGGCGGGGATCCTCCCGGTCGATCCCGAGGTCCAGTGCGAAGTGGTTCCGGGTCCCGGCCGACACGCATACGAAGGGAAGATCGTGCTCGATGGCGATCGAGGCCACGAGGGCCTGGGAGCCATCCCCGCCGGCCATACCGAGACAGTCGGCCCCGTCGGCGATCGCCCCCCGGGCCAGCTGCTCGAGGTCGAGGCCGTGGTCGAGCATGACCACCTCGACTCCGAGATCCTTGGCCAGGTCGACAAGGCCGAATCGCGCCACCTTGCCCCCGCCTGACCATGGGTTGCAGATCAGAACCGGGCGCTGGGGGCGCCTGACCGACACCGGTCGACGGTCGTCGTGCTCATGGAGATCCCGCACCAGTGCAGCCCGTCCGAGACCGACGGCGCCGCCCAAGAGCACGGCCATCAGCACAAGACCGAGCAGTGGTCGATCGGCGTGGGGTGTCGCCCAGATGATCGCCAGGACCATCAGGATCACACCGATGGCGCCGCCAGCCAATCCGAGACCTCGGCGGGGCATCCGCTCGGTCATCGCCCACCACAGGCCACCAGCCGCGACGGCGAGGCCGACCAGGGCAAGGACGAGGAACCCGAGATTGCGGATGCCGAAGACCACGAGGGCCACGGCCAGGAGCAAACCGCAACCGAGCGAACCCAGCGCCAGCCCACGCTCGCGTGCAGTAACCCGGCGCGGGCGACGGGGATTCGTAGTGGCTGACGTGTCCATCCCATGCCTCCTGCTGGTCAACGTAGGGTTCCCGCGGCTCGAACGCCAGGTCGCTGACCCTCCGGCGGGAGCCCAGTGGGCCCACATCATGCATCGGAACTCGGCTTGGATGTCGCACCAGTGGGTCCCGCCGCGCCGATAGGGTGGCGGCGTGCCATCGGGTCCTCCGGCGCACCGGGACGTTGTCAGCGGTGTACTACTCCTTGTCGTCACGTGGATAGTGCTCACTGGGGTGCTGGTCGGCGCCGGTGAGCTCGTCACCCACTGGTCGCCGATCGGACAGTTCGACCGCCAGGCCACCGCCTGGGTCGTAGCCCATCGCTCCCATGCGCTGGATGTGACGATGAAGGCAGTCACCTGGTGCGGCTCCTGGTTGGCGGTGGCCGTCACCGGTGGGCTCCTCCTGGTGTTGGTGGTCCTACGGAAGCTGGCCTTGTTCGTCATGATCCTCGCCGCCGTGGGTTGGGTGGGTGAAGTCACCGCAGTCAATCTTGTCAAGAGCGTGGTCGATCGCCAACGACCACCTCAGATGATCTGGTTGGTGAACGCGCACGGGGGTTCGTTTCCGTCCGGGCATGCAGCCAATGCGACAATCGTATTTGGGACCTTGGGCTTCGTCTGGTACCTCCTCACTGCCTCTCGGGGCGCCCGCATGACGGGCATTGTGGTGTCGGTGCTCGCAGTACTGGCCGTGGCGTTCTCCCGGGTCGAGCTCGGTGTCCACTGGACGACGGATGTCGTGGCCGGCTCCTTGGCCGTTGGCACATGGATGGCCGGCATCGGCTTCTTTTCGCCCACCGTCTCCCGCTTCTTCAACACCGGACAGGCTTATGGGGGTATTCGCGCCGGCGACGAGGATGCCGTACCCGAAGCAGATTCCAGGCGGCTGCCGCTCCGAAGTGCCTCCAGGTCCGATGGGCTTCCAGTAGAGCCAGAACGAGTCCAATTGGCCCCAGATGCCTTGAGGAGCACGCAGTGCCCTCGACGTAAGACGTCACACCGTGCCCTAGACGTGAGACGTCACGCAGTGCCCTCGACGTAAGACGTCACATGACAGTCAAGAATTCGCAGTTCAGCTCTACACGGTTAGTTGGGATTGCCGACTGGGTACACCAACGCGAATGCGACGAATATCAATAGGATGGTTGACGATCGTCCTCATCGTCGGGCTCGTACTGGGTCTGGCCGGGTGTGGGACCTCAAACGCGGCGAGTTCCTCAACAGCTGCATCGTCAAAGAGCAATGCGCGCCATCAGAACCTGGAGAAGGGTGCCCGGCCCCAGCTGGTCGTGGTTGCCCAACAGTCCTCTGGCTTTTCGGTTGTCGTGGAGCGTGTGGTTCTGCCCGATGCTCCCACCGCGGGAACGGCGGCCGAGTTGGGTGGTTCGCTCGCGATCATGAGGGAGGTTCATGGGCTACCAGCAGACCTATTGGGTTACACGAAGGTCCCCAACGGAACGGCTTCTCACATGTCAATCCCGGTCAGCTCCAAGCTGACCACAGGGCAATACTTCATTGGGCTCTACCGCGGCCCGGGCCAACCGTCCGTAAGAGCGAAACCTATTGCCTCTCGTAGCGTTGCCGTCAACGTGGCCTGACGGCCCCTATGGTCGGTTAGGGAGGTGCCATCGTATTCCGCTCCGGGGGGCCTGCACAGGCCGTTGCTCCCTTGGCCGCCATCGGAGCCGAATGGCAGGTGGTGCCGGCCCTCCCCGGGTCGACCCCAGGAGTCATGGCAGGGTCGAGATCGTCATGCTACGGCGGTCGACGTGCCGGGCGCCGTCGTGAGTCGGCGACTACTCTTCGATCAGTGGGTATCTGCGTCGTCGGCAACCGTTGGAAGGCGACCGTTGTTTCCAGAGGTCATCGCGCCCCCTACGGCTCGCCCCAATTCATGCATGGTCGCCGGGGCTGGGGTCGAACTCCGTTACTTACCAGGTTGGCGGTTCGCAGGTGATGGCGACAGATCAACCTGTACTCGGAACGGACGGGACGAAGCCGGGGAACGACCGGGTCCTAAAGCTAGTGGCCGCGGTGGCAGCGCTCGCCCTACTGGGATTCATCGTCTACGTCATTGCCCGGCCCCACCACGCCAAGCCGGCGGTGTACCCGGTCACGCCGCCGGCGACGCTCGAGATCGGCACCCCCGCTCCATCGTTCGATCTTCCGCGACTCGGTGGCGGTCAACCAGTCTCCTTGTCCGACACCAGAGGGCTGCCCACCATTGTGAACTTCTTCGCCTCGTGGTGCCGGAATTGCCAGGCCGAGTTGGGCGCATTTGCGGCCCTGAATACACGAACCGCAGGCCGGGTCGCAATCCTGGGAGTGGATTCAAATGATTCGAACGGGGCCATGGCCCAGACCCTGCTGTCGAGGGCCCATGCCACCTATCCTGTCGGCATCGATGCCGACGCCAAGGTAGCCACCTCCTATTTGCTCAGCGCCTTACCGGTCACGTATTTCCTCGATGCCAACGGACGGGTGGTCCACGTGGCGTTCGGTGCCCAGACGGTGAAGTCCCTCAGCCATTGGGCGGCCATGCTGACCAGCAAGGCCGGTCAATCATGACCGATGGTCCGACCGAGGGGCCTGCGGCGTCGTCCCCGACCGATGCTCCCGCTCCGTTGTCGGCTACTGAGCGGGCCGCGGCCTTCACCGAGGCAAGGAAGGCCGTGGACCGGAGCGCTGCACTACGAGCGGGCTCGACCCCGGTCCCCCGGAAGTTCATTGCCTGGATCATCATTGCCTTCGCCGTACTCGGGTTCGGAGGCATTCTGGCCGAGCATTTCACCAGCAATGGCAGCGCCGCGTCGTCAACCACTCCACCGACGACTTTCCCGAGCACGGGCAACAGCGCGCCTGCGACCCCGGCTCCTCCAAGCGGTCCACCGGTCAGTGGATCGCTCGACTCCTTCATCGGCCTCAAGCGACTGGCCGGAGCGCCCGCGCCGGCGATCGCCCTGCAAGACCAGAACGGTGCCCCATGGACCCTCTCCAGTGACCGCGGGAGGGTGGTCGTCCTCACCTTTTTCAATGCACCATGCAACGACATCTGTCCGATTCTCGCCACTGAGATCACCGAAGCCAAGAACCTGCTCGGTCCGCAGCAGAATGTCGACTTCGTGGTGGTCAATAGCGACCCCCTTGACACGTCGGTCGGACCCGGCCCCGCTGCGGTGGCCGGAAGCGGCAGCCCAAACACTTTCCAGTTTCTCAATGGCCCATTGGCCCAGCTCAACAGCACCTGGAGCCACTACGGGGTCACGGTCACGGTCCAGAGATCCACACAGCTGGTCACTCACAACAACATCATGTATTTCATCGATCCCCAGGGAAGAGCCAGGTTCCTGGCCACTCCGTTCGCCAACGAAGACCAGCTCGGGACCTACAGCCTTGCCCCGGCCGACATCCAACGATTCGCCCAAGGCGTGGCCAACACGGCAGCTAGCCTCGGAGGAAGCACACCATGACTGACGGCGAAATACACCATGACTGACGACACTGCGAGCCCCTCCGACCTGTCGGCACTGGAGGGTTCCGGCAAGCGAGACCTGTTCACGCCCGCCTGGTACCGGCGTCGATGGGTATTGGTGACAGCTGGTGTCGTCGCGGTGATCATCATCTCGGTCTTGGTCGACCTTCCCAGCCCCACCACGGTTCCTCAGGATATTGCCACCCAAACGAGCGTCATGAATGAGGTCAATGGCGACGTCGCCGGCTGTGCCTATGCCGTCCGGGAGACCTTCACCATCTATCAGGACTTGAAGACGGGCGCGCTCACCGCCTCCGACCGTTCGCAAGCACCGACCATGCTCCGTGACGATCAGACGGCGTGCTCATTCACCAACAGCTCCATATTCGATCTCTCCAACGTCGAGGCGCCCGGCTCACCGGCCGGAAAGAGGATCGGACAGGTGGTGAGCGTGGTCACCCTGTGGTCCACCTCCGACGCGCTGGCCGCCATTGAGGACATCCAAGCCCTCTACGGCACCACCGGAAGCGCGACAACCCTTGCTGATCTGACCAAACAGGAGCATCTGCTGGCCAACGACCGAGCCCAGGCATTCGGAGATGTTCGCGCCGCCGACAGGATACTGAGCGGAGCCCATCTCCCGATGCCGAACCTTCCTGATCTGCCCCATCTGGCCGGAACGGGATGAACGTGCATGTTCGCAGTCGCCCCGCAGCCCACTAGCCGCGATCGAGCGGCCAGGCTCGATGCCGCTCCGTTCGAACCAGGCGATGAAGTTCCTCGTCCGGACTCTCCTCGGACTGCAGCCAATGGACCAGGTTCCAAAAGATGACCGGGATGAACGCACATCCAGAGATGAACCACATCACCCCGGTCGTCAGTTGCTGATCTGCGGACAGGCTCAACCCCCTGCCGGCGACATGGGTATAGCCGCGGTACCACGATCCGTGGGAGAGCCCGACGAGGTAGGCGAGGATCCAGATCGCCCACATCGACAGGGCGGCGAGGGCAATCCGGTTCGGCCGTGAAAGCCGTGGCTTGAGCGGCGGAGAATCAATGAGCTCGAGCCAGAGGCCGACGCCCACGACCACCAAGGTGATCGCCTCGACGGCCAACAGCCACGGATGCGTCGCCAAGGCATTGACCATGGGGGGAATCCTCCATGCGATCGCGCCGGCGACAAAGAGAGCGGCGAACACGGCGCTACGCAGGACCTCGGGGTGGCGGCTCCGGTGCCGGGCCAGGGTGTCTGCCGCACGCAGGTTTGTGGCCGGCAGCACCTTCTTGTCCTCGGGTGGTGAGCGCTCAGCCAGCCCCAGGTAGCACCACGGTGACCCGCTGACCACGAATACAGGGACGACGATCGCCAGCAACGAGAATTGGAGGGCTTCGGCGAACTCGTAACGCCGCGCCAGCGACGAGAGCGGGGGGACCAAAGACAGGATGAACACGATGGCTGCAACGACCAAGAGGAGCAATCGGCCGATCGCAGAGTACGTGGGGGGCCGATCCGCTACGGCCCCGGGTGTCACCGGTGCGGGCTGCGTTGAAAGAATCCCCATAGGCAGACAACGAACAATGCGCCCAAGGGAATGGCAATGGTCAATACCTGAGCACCGACCAAGCTCTCTGCTGCAATGGCCACCTGCGAACCATCCTTACTCTCGCTGCTCAACCTGAATAGTAGTCATGCCCGGTGCCCCGAACAACCAGATCAGATCAAATAGAAGAACACCCAGAACAGGGTACTGATCACGGCCATGAACCCCCAGAAGTAGGTACAGGCCTCGACGTTCCCCCGAAACAGCTGGGAAGCCGGACCCGATGAGGTCGCCGGCACCCCCTCGCCCGCGCCCAGGTGCCGCATACGAATGCAGCCGGCCAGGGTGGTCTCGAGCCAGTACACCCCGCTCAAGATGAGGAAGATGTTCAGGACGGCCCAACCGATAAAGCAGGATGCGTACCCGCTCGAACCCGGGAAGAAGGGAAGTTTGGTGAGCTGCCAGATCTGTAGACCGATGGCGATGAGTCCACCGGCTACGGCCGTCCAGCCGCTCACCTCCCAATCGATGATGGAACCCTGCCTCATGCGGCGATGCCCGTAGATGGCAAGCACGGCGGAGGCCACCACCACGGCAAAGATGGCCCACCCGATCGCCGTTGGAGCAGTGATGCCATGCGGCCGCCAGAGCTGTCCAGCATTGTTCGATCGGAGATAGAAGTAGGCAAAGGCGAGCGAGGCGAAGAGAAACGCGTACATGCCGATCAGGAGGCGGCCGCCGGTCCAATAGGCCCCGACCGCGGACCTGAGCTCGAACTCCCTCTCCTCGGGAGTCTCGACGAACATCGATGGCTTGTTGCCTTCGTCGGTCACCACATTGTCTCCGCTCATCTGACTCATTCGACCGGTGGCCGGGGATCGGTAATGACACCGGTGGCCGTCGTTGCCGCCGCCGCCACCAGGCCTTCGCCCAGATCAGCCACGGCGGGAGCATTCTCCTCGCTGTAGTGGTAGGGATCACTCAGAACCACAGGGATGCGTCCGAAGTTGTAATACGGCACCGGCGTCGGCGTCTGCCACTCGAGTCCGAGTGAGTCCCATGGATTCGGGGGGGCGGGGACCGGTTTGATGAAGATGGACCATACGAAGTTGACCACGAAGACGAGGAAGGAGGCACCGAGGAGGAAGGCACTGACCGATGAGAAGTCGTTGAGCACCTGCAGGTTCTGGGCGTACTCGAAGACCCGTCGCGGCTGGCCCAGCAGTCCGATCAGGAACATCGGGAAGAAGGTCAGGTTGAAGAAGATGAACATTGTCCAGAAGTGGATCTTCCCCAGCCTCTTGTTCATCGTCTTGCCGGTCATCTTCGGTAGCCAGAAGTAGAGGCCACCGAAGAAGGCGAAGATCAGGCCGCCCATGATGGTGTAGTGGAAGTGGGCGAGCACGAAGAAGCTGCCGTGCACCGTGACGTTGACCGGGACATCGGAGAGGAAGACTCCGGTCACCCCACCAATGAGGAAATTGAAGAACACCGCCAACGCGAAGAGCATCGGCACTTCGAACCGAATCTTTGCTTTGTACAACGTCCCCAGCCCCACCAGGAAGATGAACCCGGTCGGGATCGAAATGAGCTCGGTGGTCAACATGAACAACGGGCGCATGTCCGGATTGATCCCGCTCTGGAACAGGTGGTGTTGCCACACAAAGAACGAGAGGAGAGCCACGCCCACCATGCCGGCGGCCGCCACCTTATAGGCGAAGAGCGGCTTTCGGGTGAAGACGGGAAGCATCTCAGCCACAATCCCGAACCCGGGGAGGGCCATGATGTACACCTCCGGATGACCGAAGAACCAAAAGAGGTTCTGCCAGAGGAACGAGCTCCCCCCGTGCTCGGTCACATAGAAGGCGGTTTGGGCGGTGCGATCGAGGATGCCGAACAGGCCGGCGGCAACCAACGTAGGTGTGGCCAAGGTGAGCAGGGCGGACGTGGCCAGGATGGACCACACGAAGATGGGGATCCGGCTCCAGGTCATCCCTGGAGCCCGGTAGTTGATAATGGTGACGGCCAAGTTGAACCCGGCGGCCATCATCCCGACGCCGATGACGGCAAAGCCCACCAGATAGGAGTCCATGCCCCCACTGGCCTGTGTCTGCAGCGGCGCGTAGCCCGTCCACCCGGTTGGGAATCCTCCAAAGAACAGGGCCGAGACGATCACCAGGTAGCCTGCGGTGAAGACCCAGAAGCTGAACGCCTCGACCCGAGGGAAGGCCGTTCGCCGTGCGCCGATCATCAGGGGAACCAACCAGTTGCCCAGCGGCCCGACGACAACCGACGAGGCCATCATCATCATGATGGTGCCGTGTTCGCTCACGATGGCGATGTAGGTCCCCGGGCCGAAGATGTGACTGGTCGGCGTCAAGAGCTCGGTGCGGATGGCCATGGCCAACAGGCCACCGGTGAAAAGGAAGCCCAACACCCCGACGACGTACTGCATGCCGACCACCTTGTGATCGGCGGTGTAGCGGAGGTACCTGGTCCAACTGGTCGATTCGTAGTCGGGACGGGGCTCGATCCCGACGATCTTGGCCAGCGGATAGTTCAGCGCCCCGATACCGAGCAGCCACCCCACCACGCCCAGGACCAATCCACCGGTGATGGCAATGCTGTTCAAGCCGCTGCTCGAGACCTGCTCGTAGCCACTGCCCACGACGTTTCCCAACCAGTGGCCCAGGAGGTACCCGAGGACGGCGCCGATGATGGCCGTACCCAGGTGTTGGCTGACCCAACCCGGCCGAGCCGGCAGGCCCTGGAAGCCACCGAGCACCGGAGGAGTGGGGTCAGCGTAGACGACTTCGCTGTCACGTTCCGCGGCGAGAGTCACCGGGCGCCACCTTCCTCGACATACTGACCTGGGATCGAGCCGTCCGATCGTCGTGGGCCTACCTCAACTTCTGGGAAGCCGCTGCGTCGGGCAGCGTGGAGAGACGAGGTCACGATGCCGCCTTCTTGGCTCCGTAGAGCTCGGAGTTGCTGTAGGGGTCGACATTGTCGGGGTAGTAACCCCCGTCAGCCCCGTTTGCATCAGGCACATAGGTGTAGGCAAACGGTGGAAGTAGTTTGGTATTGGCGGCCAACCTGACTTGTGAGGATCTCGCCCACGCCATGAAGCTCGACTTCGAGACGACCTTGCCGAAGTTGTACATCGCCCCGTGCCACAACCCGCAGAGCTCGTCGCACCGGACCGTCACGCTGCCCAACTGCCGGGTGGTGGCATAGGCGACGTTGTCTTGTTGGGGATTGGCGTCGGCCTTGATGCTGAGCTGGTAGGCCCAAAAGTCGTGGATGACATCCAAAGAAGTGACATGAAAGGCGATAGTGGTGTTGTCGGGGATCATGAGGGTCTTGGACTCGAATCCCCCGAATGTCGGATAGCGATAGGTGAACGCCCACTGTTGGGCGATGACCTGGATGGGCAGGATGGTGGCCGAGCTCGGGGTCCAGATGGGGCTGGGCCCTTCGCCTCCGCCAGCCCCCGCCGTCGTGATCAGTTCAACCGTGCCGAAGACAAAGAGGCCGATGACGATCACCGTCGTGGTGACGATCCAGCCGACCTGGACACCGAGATGGGCTCTCGCCTGGGCCCCGCCCACCGGCTCGGGCGCTCCCTTGCGGGAGGCTCGCCACATCACGATGGAGTAGGCCAGGTAGACCCAGACAGCCAGCAGCACCGGAAGGGCTATAACAAACAGGACGTTGAAGTCGAACTGGTTCTCCTCTGCCGCAGAGGTCATCGTCCCGGGAGGCACGTGGGGTCCGACGAGGATATAGAACAGCGGGTCGAGGACGGCGGCAAGGACAGCCCATATGGCCACCATGCGCCAGATGTGGCGAGGTTGCTTGGCCCCCGGTGGGGCCGCGCTTTGGCCCTCAGGCTCAGGATTCTCGATGGTCACGCGACGACGTCCAAGAAGCCGCCCATGTAGCCGACCGTGCTCATCGGCCCCCCGTTCCCGAACAAGAACCCCAATCCACAGGGCACGAAGCATTGCCACGGATATTCGCCAGCGCTTGGGGTGACGAAAGAGGCCCTGATGACGTTGTGAGCGAAATTGGTGGTGCAGGGCGCAGCAGAGCACGTGTTCTTGGCGTCTGACGCGATGCCCACCAAGGGAATGCTGATCCCCAGCGTCGGAATGGAGAAGGTGTGCCCAACTCCATTGCCGCTGTTGGAGTCATACAGTGCTATCGGCTTTCCGTTCAGGAGCTCGACGTGACCGGTGGTGCCCGTGACCAGCCCCCATTGTTGATTGCGAAGGGGACTACCGGAATCATACTGATCGATGGTCAAGTTGATGCGGGTGTTGGCGGGCAAGCTCCACAACGTTGAGTGGACCCACTGGCCGTCCTGGTTCCGAACCAGGTAGGAAACCCATGTTGGGTGGGGTCCGAATCCGATTGTCCCCACGGTTTGGACCGTGAGATTCACCGGGGTCCCTGGGGTATGACCCGTGCTGAAGTCGACCGTGGGGGGGTCGGAAGCAGGAAACCGACGACAGCCCAGACGGCCAACGCCACGACCCCAGCAAAGAGCACCAGCACCACGCCAAGCCTTCGCCCCAGTGACAACCCTGACCCCCTACCTGTTGTGCATAGGACCGTCTACTAAATCATGACCTTCGTACCGCTCTCTGAAGGTCGTATAAATCATGACCTTCGTACCGCTCTCTGAAGGTCGCACGTGCACAGCGGAGATTGACCATGAGATTTTGTTAAGAATTCGGAATAGTTCCTCGACAGTATGCCGACCGCCCGTTGGAGGTCAAGTACCAAATTCGGCGGAGGACAGGGCCCCGGTTGGTAGGCGTCCGGTGAGGCAAAGGGGGCGACTAGGCGGGGGACTCGGTCCCATATGCACCCGGTGAAGCGGTGTAAAGGTCGACGAGGCATACAGGTGTCGTCGCTCGGCGGGGGCGACACCGCTATCGGGTCGAGGAAGCCCTCCGCACGGTGGGTGCTTCGGTTCGGTGCGACAAGCGCTCGAGCACGTTGGCTATCGACCCTTCCTGGTCGATCGCCCGCTTGACCACGATGACGAGAGCAGGCACCGCCCAGAAGTCACCGCACACCCACAGGATGGCGGCACCGATCTGCTGGTCGGCAAATGGGGCCAGAGTGACTCCGGAAAGGTGCCCGTAGACGGAGTACCAACTGGAGGAGCTGAAGATGCTGAGGGCCATGGCCAACATGAACATCACGATGTTCGTGCTGATGATCATGCCCGCCTGCCAAATCGGGCTCTTTCGCGGCCGGAAGGGACGAGATGGAATGAGCTGGAGCCAAAACAGCACGCCGGTGACTAGGAAGCTTCCGTGCATGAGCCATATGTGGATCATCTGGTTGTTCTCGGCCAGATCGAAGAGCACGGGTATGTGCCACACGACCATGACGACGTTGAAGGAGATGAGAGCGAACCAGGGATCTCGGACGAACCGGCCGGCCCTCCGAAGGGGCGCCGACCAAGATCCGAGAATCAGGGAGCGTCCCACTCGTCTTCGAGCACCAACCGGCAATGCGTGGAGTAGGGGGATCCACGGAGCACCGAAGACGATCAGGATGGGCGCATAGAACGCGATCAGGAGATGCTCGAGCATGTGGACGAAGAAGTAGTCGCTGGCCCAGTAGTCGATGGGCGACTCAACTGACAGCAACAGGAGACCGAGGCCGGCGTAGAACGAGATCGAGTACAGGCGTCGCCGGCGAGCATGAGCTGGCGAAGATCGATGGCGCAGCCGGGCCAGACCCACCTCGTGGGCCAACACGATGGCGGCGACGACGAGAAGGAAAGGATCGAACGACCAGTGTTCGGTGACGTAGCTCATGATCGGGCCGACGTGTTCATGGGCCCGGCACCGGTGCGATCTTGGTGGCCCTGCCCACCAGGCATCACCCCGAAGACCCGTATTGGATCGGCACTTCGACCGTCTGGGTCAGACTCCATCCCCCATCTCCCAACCTGTCCACCCGTAGCGTGGACTGATCGGAACTCAGGGCGTCGAACTGCCCATCGGCCGTAGTGCCGACGATATCGGTGCCGGCCGGCAGAGGAGGAAGTACTTGCCAGCCGCCAGCAGGCCCGTCAGCAACAGCCGCCGAGCGTGCGCCATCCTCGTGCTGGGTCACCGCGATCAGCTGACCTGACGCGGTAAGCCCGGTCGAGACCAACGTGTTGCCCAAGAGGGGGAGAGCCGAAGAAACGGCCCACGTCGCCGAACCATCGGTGCTCCACGCACCGTACAGTTTTTCCTTGTGCCCATTGCCCTCACCGACGAGAGCAGTGGCCCCTATCGCCGTACCGATCAGCCGGAGTACCCGCGTCGGACCTGCGGCCGAGACAGGAAGGGTTGGTCCAACCGGCTCCCAGCTGCCGTCTTTCCGCAGGAAGATCCCGGGACGATTGCCGTGTGCGCACGCGGCACCGACCAGAACCGTCCCATCGGCTTGCATGGCCACTGCGGTGAGCGACTCGATCCCGCACGAGGACGGCGCGGCGCCGGCGGCCACCGTGTGGGACCGGCCAATTGATGTCCATGTCGACAGGTCACCGCTGTTGACCACGACCGTTCCGCCGCCACCACGGAGGAGCGCCACGTTGCCATGTCCGGCCGAGGTGGCCAATGCGTCGGGAGCGGCGGCCAAGCCCTTGGGCAAGACGCCGGCCGTCCAGGTGGCGCCCTCATTGGACGTTCGGGCCAGTGGGGAAAACCGGAGCGCGGCCGACGGTTCGAATCCGGCCAGGAGAGACCCGGATTGGCCGATCGAGGCGACCAGTCCGCCGTTGGAAGCGACACCGGGCGGTGTGGCCAACGCCCATTGCGATGAGGGACCACCGCTGAAGAACAATTGCCAGAACGTGTTCAGTGGCTCATCGAGGTGCCCCATGGCAACGGCCACCCACGTGCCTCCCGAGCTTCCAAGTGACGCGGCCAGGGGCGTGGGGTCGATCATCGCGGGCGCCGAGGCGTGTGCCGTCGAATAGGTTGTGGCCACGAAGGCCGAGACCAGGGCGATGCCGATGATCGCGGCCCGGCGTCTCCGGCTGGAGATCCAGCCATCGTGCCGGCATCCTCTTGTGGTGGCTCTCACAAATGTGCGATTCGCTGCACTTGGCTCGAGACGAGACCAGAGAACGAGGAGTACGACGCGGTACTCGCTCCGGGAACGGAACTGAGTATCTCCCTGACCTGACCGCTCCGATCGATGATGAACACGGTGTCGCCATGGGCAATCATTGCCCCGGCCGGGGATACCGCCGTCTGCACTCCGTAGTCGGTCCAGACCTGATGGAGCGCCGGAAGCGAACCGGTCAGAAACGTCCAGTTGGTGAGATGGTCGAGACCCTCTTGCCGGTCAAAGGCATTGGTGAGGGCCGTCGAGTTGTACAGAGGGTTGTTCACGATTGCGACGAGGTCGACGCCGGAAGCGCTGGGACCGAGCATACCGTCCGCCACACGCAGCTCTTGGGCGATCAGCGGGCAGTCCGATGTGCAGACGGGGTCGAGAAACGTGACCACCAACGTGCGCCCGGAGAGGTCCTTCAGGGAGACCTCCTGACCTCTCTGGTCGGTCAGGGTGAATGGGGGAGCGGGATAGTCGACCAGGTTCGGCGTCCCGTCCGTCGCCTCGGCCAGGATGGGGTCGGCGTTGGGGTTGGTCGAGGCGAGCGCCATGGGCGCGGCACCGACCAACAGGATCCCGACTGCGCCGATGGCGGCCAGACATCTCAGCAGGTAGGAGGGATTCAGGCGATCGAGTTGTCGGGCGAGCCACGGCGCGTCCGGGACCGTCGGTAGCGTCGTTTCGAGCTCCCCTTGAGCCAGCACCGGAAGGCGGACGACAGCCAGGTATCCGACGATGAAGAGACCGGCCATGGGAATCATTGAGTTCGGGTCGGTACCCACGCCGCCCAAGAAGCCGAGGTCCTCGACCAAGATCCAATCGAGAAGACACACGGTCGCCCCGGCGACGACGCCGACGCGGAGGAGACGCCGGCTTCCGCTCACGAAGCACAGTCCGATCCCGAGGAGGCAGAGCACGGCAACCAGGTTGACCGCCCACCCGTGCGCGGCATCGAACGATCCGAACGATCTGACCAGCGATGAGAAGAAGGCCGGTTGGGAAATCTGGGCCATCTGTCTCGCCATCGAGGTGAGAGCCCCGGGTGTCGCACCTGAGTAGGGCTGCCCAGTCCAGAACCCCCGGCCCGGCCAGGCCTGGAGGACGCCCATGCCGATGAAGAGCACTCCCATACCCCTCAGCAGCCGTTTCCCCAGCGTCGGCCGCTCCCAAGCCGTGTCGGCCAAGGCGAGCAGAACCCCAGCGACTATGTAAAACACGGCCGCACCGGGAGAGCCGAAGAGCCAGCTGCTCCCGTGGCCAAAGATGCCGCCGAAGGCCTCACCGAACACCCATACGACGAGACCCCAGCCGGCGCTGGCCCCACCAGCCACCCGTGACCAATATCCCCTGGGGGCGACCAGGAGGAAGACGCCGAGACCAATTTCGGATCGATACGGCCGCGGCCGCGGCCGACACCGGGTGATTCGACCAAATGGTGGCGCCCACGTTGGCGATGTGCTGGACCCATCCCGGGGACGAGCTGGCCGCCGGCGTGAGCACGGTGCCCGGCAGGCCCAATGGCATCGACGCTTGGGCCTGGAGCAGGCCGTCGAACACCCAGAGCACCCCGAAGGTGATCCGCAGCACCCGACGGGCCGACGCCTCCGGATATGGCCACCGTGCCGGGGCTGTTGTACCCAGGGTGCCTGCGCTCAGGGATCGGCGATAGCGGAAGGTCCGGATCGTATTCCAGGCAAGGGCGAGGACAACAATCAGAACGAGAATGACAAGCAATTGGTGCAGGAGGGCAGCGTGGAATGCGGCGGTGATCGTCGGGTCATTGGTCTGAAGGGCACGCCCCATCCCTGGCATGTCGTCACCAACCCCTGTTAGGTCTGTTGGCTGCGTGGCTCCGGGAGGGCGGCGTCCAACGCACCGTGAGGCCTTCCCTCGGCCAACGGCCAATGGTCAAGAATTTCAGGGCCACAGCTGCGAACATGCTGAGTCCGGCACCTACCTCTTGGCATTGGATTCCGAACCTGGGTCGGGCATGCCCGTTTCCTGATCGGCCTGCATCTGACGCAGATGCTCGTTCCAGGCCTTGAGCATTTCCACGTGCTCAGGTGCCACCTCACGCTGTCGGGAATGACGCTGCCCCCGCCGGTTGCCGTGGAGGAGGTTCCACCACATGTAGACGGCAAACACGGCGAACAGTGGCCATTCGAAGACGTACGCCCAGCTGAGCGAGTTACCTCCGAGCGCACGAGACACTTCGAAGACGAATCCGGCGGCACAGAGGACGATGCCGGCAGTGAGGGTGAGATGGAGCTTGACCCGCTCAGATCCAGTGAGGCGATCCTTGGCGGCAGGAGGGGATTGGGAGGAATCGGAGGATTCAGAAGATGCGGAAGAACCCACGGATTCGACGCTAGCCCTCTCGTCCATTTGCTGCCCATGCGCCGCTCAACATTAGTCTCGGCGTGTGTCGTGCCACATTCACAGCCGACTATTCGCTCGCATGGTGGTTGCTCCAGGGACCGTTTCGTACCGTCTCAGATGAAGGAGGCGGGTTGTACTTCCTACCAGCAGCCCGATGCGTATGATCTGGACAATCATGGTGCCCGTGATGGTGACTGCCGTCTTCCTGGCCACAGCACCCGTCGTGTATTTCACGCTTCGCGAACACCGTCAGTTGCACTCAGAGCGTAAGGAGGCCGTACTCGATCGTGCGACGGTCTTTCCCCGCACGGTCCGGGTTGTCGGCTCGACGTCCGAGCGCGCTGCCTCCTGACCCCCGGGTCTCACGTCAACTGGGTCGCCGGCCCTGGCCGTCGATTTCGGCAAGGCGGTCATCTCGGGGTAGTACTGGCAGTCAGACTTCTTCATAGAGGGCTTCGCCCCTGCGAAGCCGGGCTGCGATGCGGACCACCTGGGCGAGCTCCCGCCGGGTCGGCGTGTGAGCGGCCAGGAACCGGGCGGTGCCGGCCAGAACGAGAGCCGCCTCTTCCGAACCCCTCGGCCAGGTCGCCGCTTGACGGACCGCGGCCTCGTAGGTCTGATACCAGTGGAAGTCGGCATCCTCGGCCAGCAGTGCGGACCCGAGGGCGGCCACGACCGCGGTCTGGTCTCCACCCCCGCGCACCCAGCCATAGGCGATCGCACCGGCCTCGTCGACCATCCCCTCGCGGTCCCAACATGCCTGGAGGTGCGAAAGGCTGGACGGCTCCCCGGTCAGCCGGTGGGAGGCGGGCAGGCGGGCCGCGGGAACGTTGAGGAAGCGGTCGAGAAAGACCTTCATCGCCGCCTGGTAGACGCCCCGCAGCAGTTCAGGTGTGGGCGCTCGACGGATCATCTGATGGACGGCGTTGGCGGTGGTGAAGGCGTGGTGCACCACGTCCCAGTCGGCGTGGTCGTTTTGGACGTGGAAGCGGGTGAGGCGAAGGGCGGCCGCGTAGGCCACGGCCCGAGCGAGTTCCTCGGGGGTGGCTCCTTGTCCGGCCGCTTGGCTCATGGCGGTGAGGATTCCGGTGGGATCCTCGCCGAGGATCGCCCAAGCCAGGCTTCCGACATCATCGTCACCGGAAAACCCAAGTCTTGCCGCGGTGTCCTGTTCCAAGGAAGGCGCCAACAGCGCGGCCAGAAGTCCCGGAAGATCGTGGGGGTGCCGCCATGAGCCGGTCTCCTCTGAACGGGAGGCTGCGGCCGTCTGATGAGCCAGGGTCGTCAGAATTTCACCGGCGGCTTCGCCGCCAAGGTGGTCGAGGGCCTCGAATGCCTTGTTGGTGAAGTCGATGGTGTGTCCGCCGTCGACGAAGACGTGGTCGGTGACCGCCGCGCCCATGAGCGCTGCCATCTGGGAGGACCCGCCCCCAGCCCCGATTGCGGTTGCCAGCACCCGTTCGGCGGCATCCCCGTTCCGGGTGTCGACAAACCGTCGATACCAGTCGGCCAGCCGAGTGGCCGGCGGTGCGGCGGCGAGCGGAGCCAGGGCGAAGCGGGGGGGCCGACCCCGGGTATCGGTGGAGACGGAGGCCAACCCGTGAACCAGGGCCAATGCCCGGTCAGACGGGTCCAATGCGGGGAGCACGTTGGCCATGGCCGTGAGCACGGTCAAGCCTGCCCCCCAGCCCGGCTCCCGGTTTCTTACGCCGAACTCCATTCCTGTCCGGACTATCGCGGCGGCCCCCTCGTCGATGCCCAGCACCTCCAGCACACCCAGGACGGCCTTGGCCATGACCAAGGTGAGGCCTTGTTCGAGACCCTCCTCCAGGCGGCGCAGGTGGTGGCCGACCCGATCGGGCTCTGAGCCAACGACGACGAACACGTCAGCACCGTCGATCTCGACGGTATGGGCCCGTACGTCGTCGGCGAAGGGATCCAGGGTGCCCCCCGATGCCAGGTCGAAGCGGGCGTGGTGCCAATGACAGGTGAGTAGTCCGTTCTCGACGGTTCCTCGGTGAAGTGGAAAGCCCATATGCGGGCAACGGTCATCCACCGCGTACGCTCGATCCTCGGACCAGAACACGCACACCGGCTGGGTCCCGACCTTGCCGGTCAGGCACCCCCCGGCCCGAAGCTCGTCGATCGTGCCGATCCTGGCTCTGGCCAATGCTCGTCCCCTTCCTCGGCTCCCAGCTCCCTGCTCCCTGCTCCCTGCTCACCCTAGGAGTTCAACCACTCTTTAGGTCAAGCAGGCAAGCAGACGGGAAGGCGATCTGGGCCGGACATTGGCGCGGCGGCCGGCCAAGAGACGAGGGGCGAGAAGGGGCCGGACCGCGTACGACGCTCTCTTGCCTCGAGGCCGTGGTGGCTCTGCCCCGGCCACGGCGGCCGGTGGGAGCCACATCGGGCATCATCCCTCGAGGTCGCTCGGGCTGGCGGGCACGTCCACGGCGTGCTCTCGGAGCGCGGCGAGGGGGACGATCTCGAGCGCCCGGTCGTGGGTCGAGGCCAGCACCACAAGGGCTGCAACCCCGTCCATATGGGCGCGCAACCAGTTCGCGGCGGTTACACACCAGCGGTCCCCCGGCACGAGGCCGGGAAAGCCATACTGGGGCATCGGTGTCGTGAGGTCGTTGCCAATGCTGCGCTGATGGTCGAGGAACTCTGCGGTCACGACGGCACAGATCGTGTGGCTGCCGAGGTCCTCGGGCCCACTGGTACAGCAGCCGTCGCGGTAGAAGCCGGTGAGGGGGTCTGTGCCGCAGGGTTGCAGCTCTCCACCCAGCACGTTGCGGTCGGCCATCCCCGCAGTATCGCTCATCGCCAACACGATCCAAGAACGCCGAATCTGTGAGGGGCGAGCAGCACGTCTCAGGCCTCGCTGACATGCAATGACAGATTGCACATAGCGTTTCTCATGTGCTACCGTTGATTGCAGGTCGAGAGGCCGGAGGAGCTATGCCCAGTCGGCGAGCATGCGCGGCCAAGGCCGTGCATGCCCAGGCCAACACATGCACTGCAGGTCCAGTCCCAACACCCAGGACCAAGCCGAGGCAATCCCCCCGGAAATCGACAGTGGCAATCGACAGTGAATAGGAGTCGGCAATGAACGAACGTCGGATTGTGTCGCTCGAGGAGTGGGAGGCGGCGCGCCAGCAACTGCTCGTGAAGGAGAAGGAGTTGACCCGCGGCAGGGACGCGCTGGCCGCCGAGCGTCGGCGGATGCCGTGGGTGGTCGTGGAGAAGGAGTACGAGTTCGACGGGCCCCAGGGCACATCCAGCCTGCTCGACCTGTTCGAGGGCCGCCGCCAGCTGATTGTCTACCGCGCCTTTTTCGAACCCGGCGTGTTCGGGTGGCCCGACCATGCCTGTATCGGCTGCTCACTGGTAGCCGACCAGGTCGCCCATGTCGCCCACCTGAACGCCCGTGACACCACGCTCGTCTTCGCCTCGCGCGCCCCGCAGCCGGACATCGAGCGCGTGAAGACGCGGATGGGCTGGACGATGCCCTGGTACACCATGACCGACGGCTTTGACACCGACTTCGGTGTGGACGAGTGGCACGGCACGAACGCGTTCATCCGCGACGGCGACCGCGTGTTCCGCACCTACTTCGTCAACAACCGCGGGGACGAAGCGATGGGAAGCACCTGGAGCTACCTCGACCTGACCGCGCTCGGCCGCCAGGAGGACTGGGAGGACTCCCCCGAGGGCTACCCCCAAACCCCGCCGTACGCGTGGTGGAACTGGCACGACGAACCAGTCCGAGCCGAACCCGACAACGACGGGTAGGAGGTGCGTCATGGCCCTGCTCGGCTCTCAGCTCAGCTGGGCGGGGCGAAGACCTCGAGGGCAATTCCGTCTGGGTCTCGGAAGCTCACGCCTGACCCGTAGCTCGCGTCTTTGATGCCGCCGTGCTCGATGCCCAGCTCATCGAGTCGGTCCGCCCAAGTCTCAAGCTCGGCGCGGTCGGCACAACCGAATGCGATGTGGTCGAGCCCGACGTGGAATTCGCTGAACCGATCCTGCGGCGCCGGAGTCTGGTGCCGGTGCAATCCGATCAGCGTGCCATTGCCGATCAGAAAGACGGTGTGGTGAAAATCAGGGTCGGTGTCCTCGTCGATCACGGGCTTGGCATCGAACAAGGCCTCGTACCAGGGGACGCTGATTCCGAGGTCTCGAACGGTCAGTGCGACGTGGGCCAATGGTGGAAACGTCATCGTGGCACTTCCTTTGAGAATTGGCGTCTTGTTGCCGTCCCAACCAGTATCCCCCGATGCCATGTGAACCGCCATCACTTTCCAGTGATGTGCGGTCCGAAGTCCGGCCATAGATGATCGAGAACTGAATGGCCACTCGTTGCCCGGTGCGACGGGGGATTACTGTCCGGTCCCGCTTCTGTTCCCATTCGGGTTCCGAGGCCAAATCATGAGACCGCTCAGAGAGATCGACTCCGGCGCTCGTGTGCCCATACAAGAGCCGAATCTACGGAGGCATACCCTGGTCTTCGAGGTTCGATCAACCCGTCATTCCTTGACCGAGGAGGAGCCTGTGCCCCCTGAAGATCGCTACGCCGACCGCCTTACCTACGAACCCGGGCGGCTGGTCCGTCAGATCGACGAGCCCATCACCGTCGGGAACATCCTGTGGGTTTTCACCGATCCCCACCAGGGCTACGAGTTCTCCTACAACCGGTGGTACGAGCGGGATCACTACTTCGCCGGCTGCATGATCGGCGCCGCCAACTTCGCCGGAAGTCGCTGGGTGGCCACCCGCCGGCACAAGGACGCTCGTCTGGCCGATGAGAAGAGTTGGCCGTTCGAGCCGGGCGACGGATCGTACGCCTGCGTGTACTACATCCTCGGCGGGGCCTTCGATGAGTGGCTGCCGTGGGCCGGGGACCAGGTGCGGAGACTGTACGAGGCCGACCGCGGGTTCGCCCACCGGACCCACTACAACACGGCAATGTACGACTACGACTGGCGGAGCTATCGGGATCCCGACCCGGTGCCCCTCGAGCTGGCCCTCGACCGCCGCTTCGGCGGTCTGATCGCCCAGTTCGTCGAGCCCACCAATGGCTCCGACCACCAGGCAGTGGACCGATGGTTCGACGAGACCCTGCCCGAGTGGCTGCCGGGGTCGTCGGTGGCGAGCGTGTCGTCGTGGTCGCTCCACGCCGGCGGAGTGGCAGACGACGTCCCGGTACCGATTCCCGGCGACCCCAGTGCCGCCGATCGACGCCTGCAGCTCTACTTCGTCGACGGCGACCCGCTGGGCTCGTGGGAGCACCAACGCCAGCTCGTCTCGGCTCTCGAGCGCTCGGGCGTCGGCCGGGCGGTCATGGCCATGCCGTTCATCCCGACCGTGTTCGGTACCGACCAGTACATCGACGAGCTGTGGTAGGTCCCTGAGGGCACGAGTCATTCGAGGGGGAAGGTTTGCGTCGGCCCTCCGAGAGACGACGGCCGGCACCGGAACCCGTCGAGCTGGTGGCCCGGGTCAGCCGTTCACATCGACTCTGCTACGGCCAGACTCGTGGCCCCAGGGGTCGTGCCAGGATGGAGGAAACGTCGGCCCGCCGGCTCAAGGCCGTCGACACCGACCGAGGGTTGACGCGTCGGCCGTCGCCGAGACAGGAGAGCCATGCACTTCGGGGTGACGATGTTTCCGACGGATCGGGCCCTCAGTCCGATCCGGCTCGGGGCGCTGGTCGAGGACATGGGATTCGAGTCGCTCTTCCTGCCCGAGCACAGCCACGTCCCCGTCGATCGATCCAGCCAGTACCCGAGCGGTGGCGAGCTGCCGGAGGACTTCTACCGGTTCCACGACCCGCTCGAGTCCCTGGCCGCGGTCGCCGCGGTGACCTCCCGGATCCGGTTGGGCACCAGCACGCTGGTGATTCCCGATCATGACCCGATCATCCTGGCCAAGCGGGTGTCGACCCTCGACCACCTCTCCGAGGGCCGGGTCGTGCTCGGCGTCGGTGCCGGCTGGAATCTCGAGGAGCTGGCCAACCACGGGTCCGACCCACAGTTCCGATGGACGATCTTCCGCGAGCGGGTCGAGGCCATGAAAGTGATCTGGACCAACGAGGTTGCCAGCTACGAGGGCCGGTGCGTGCGGATCAGTGCCATGAAACAGTGGCCCAAGCCGGTGCAGGATCCTCACCCACCGGTGCTGGTCGGCGGGAGTGGGCCGACGACGGCTGCGCGTGTCCTGCGGTTCGGCGACGGCTGGATGGCCAGTGGTCGCCACCTCGACGGCCAGGACTTGAAACTGCGGATCGACGAGCTGCAGACGATGGCCGCCGAACAGGGCAAGTCACCGATACCGGTGATGTTGCAACAGGGCAGCCCGACGGCCGAGGCCATCGAGCAATACCTGCAGATGGGCCTGATCCGGGTAACGTTCCGCGTCGATCCGGGCGACGAGGGCACGGTGGCCGCACAGCTCGAGCGCCTGGCCCGACTGGTTGGCCCCTACCAGCTCGAGTCCAACTGACCGCACGCCGATCCCGGGACGGTCGGCCGACCCCGGCGGTGCCGCCACCAACAAGGAGGGCAAGCATGACCACAGGGCTCCCACTTGCAGGCAAGGCCGCCCTTGTCACGGGCGGTGCTGGCGGGATTGGGAGTGCCTGCGCCCGGGCCCTGGCCCGAGACGGTGCCGCCGTGACCCTCATGGGTAGGACCCAGGCCACGCTCGAGGCCACCGTGGCCGAACTTCGGGCGTCGATCGGTGACGGCGTCGAGCTGAACTGGTTCGTCGGCGACGCCATGGAGGCCGAGGCGGTCGAGGGAGCAGTCGCCCTGGCCTCCTCCGTGCTCGGAGGGTTGCACATCTGCGTGGCCACCGTGGGCGGCGGCACGATCGCGCCGTTTCTGATGCTTGACGAGCACCAACTGTTGGAAGAGCTCCGTCGCAACATCGTGGGCGCATTCCTCGCCATCAAGTACGCCGTACCCCCGATGGTCGCAAGCAGTGGCGGTTCGATTGTGTGCATCTCCTCGGACGCGGCCACGATGTCCTGGCCATTCATGGCCGGTTACTGCGCGGGAAAGGCTGGCCTCGACGCGTTGGTACGGGTCGCGGCCGACGAGTTCGGCCACCACGGCATCCGGGTCAACGCCGTCCGCCCCGGGCTGACCAAGACGGCCAGCAACAACGTCTCGGCGTTGTTCTCCGACCCCGAGATCATCGAGGAGTTCAAGAGCCAGAAGCCTCTGGGACGGACGGGCACACCTGAGGACATCGCCGCCGGGGTGCGCTTCATGGCCGGCCCCGAGTCGGCATGGATCACGGGGCAGAGCCTGGCCATCGAAGGAGGGAACGAGCTCCGCAGGGCACCATCGCTCGAGAAGATTGCCCGCCTGCGGTTCGACGACGAGACGGTCGATACGGCGATCTCCGGCCGGATTCCCTAGGGCGACCGGATCGCACTCAGACAGGGATCGAGGACGGCGATTGTGGGTACGCTCGCATTATGCCGGCACAGGCCGAGGGGTTCGTACGGGACACGTCGGGCCGAGCTGGTACCCGTGCAGGCGGGGCAGGCCCCCCGGCGGCGTAGGGGTCTCGGCCATGAACGTCCTCGATCAGCTCCGGGCCCGTGACGCCGGGTTCTCCGCCCTCCGCCGCGCCGGGCGGGCGGCGATCGTCATGCCCGGCGTGTTCGCCGTCGCCGAGAAGGTCATCGGGAACCCGACCGTGGCTATCTTCTCCGCTTTCGGCGCGTTGGCCATGCTCTTGTTCGTCGACTTCGGCGGCTCGATGGGCGAGCGAGTGGCGGCCCAGGCCTCGCTGGCGCTCGCCGGGGCGGTACTGATCTGTCTGGGCACTCTGGTCTCCCGTACCACCTGGCTGGCGACAGCGGTCACGGTGGTGGTCGCCTTCGTCGTGCTCTTCCAGGGCGTCGTCAGCTCCGTCTTGGCCGGCGCGACGACGTCCCTGTTGGTCGCGTTCGTGCTGCCGGTGAGCTTGCCGGGCCCGGCAAGCTCGATCCCGGCGCGCCTGGCCGGCTGGCTCCTGGCCGGTGCCGTGTCCCTGATCGCCATCCGCGTGCTCTGGCCGGCCCCGTCCCGTGAGCCCCTGCGGCTGTCGACCGCCCAGGCCTGCACACGGCTGGCCCAGCGACTCCGGTCTGAAGTCGATTGCATCAATGGCGGGCTCGAGGCTGCACACCTCCGGGGCCGGGACGCGTCGGTCGCGGAGTCGACCGCCTCGGTGGCGGCACTGCGCACATCGTTCTACACCGCGCCGTACCGGCCCACGGGACTCGGCGCGGCGGCGCGCGCCCTGGTGGGAGTGGTCGACCAGGTGCTCTGGCTGAACAGCATCCTCGAGCGGACGGCCGCCGACACGGAAGTCGGGCCGACCGCTGCGGTCGTCTGCGCGGTCAAACTGGCCGCCGCCGACCTCCTCCAGCAAGGCGCGGTGCTCCTCGATGCCGCGGCTGGCGACCCGAGCGTGCTCCAGCCCGCCGAGGCGCGGTTGCGCCACGCGAGGGAGGAGATGGAACGAACGGTGATCTCCGCGCTCCCGGTCACACGGTCAGAGACCCACTCGCCCGACCGGGGCGACGGGACCATGGCCGAGTTCGTGAGCTCCCTCGAACCGAGCTTCCGGGCCCAGGAGATGAGTTTCGCCGTGTCGGCCGTCGCGGTGAACATCGAGCATACGGTGGCGGCGAGGCAGCGCACGTGGTGGGAGCAGCTGCTGGGCCATCGACCCGAAGGGGCTAGCTCGGCCCTGTCGGCAGCCAGGGATCGGGCCCGCGCCCATCTGGAGCGTCACTCGGTGTGGCTGCACAACAGCCTTCGCGGCGCGATCGCCCTCAGCCTGGCCGTCCTCGTCGCCCAGTTGACGGGCGTGCAACACGGGTTCTGGGTCGTGCTCGGCACGCTGGCCGTGCTGCGCTCGAGCGCCTTGAACACCGGCCAGAACGCGGGGCGGGCACTGCTCGGCACCGTCGTCGGGTTCGTCATCGGCGGTGGCCTCGTAGTCCTACTGGGCACGAACACCACGGCGTACTGGCTGTTGCTCCCGGTGGCCGTTCTCTTCGCCGGCCTTGCCCCGGCCGCAATCTCGTTCGCAGCAGGTCAGGCCGGCTTCACCATGACCCTGCTCATCTTGTACAACATCGTCGAACCGGCTGGCTGGCAGGTCGGCCTGGTCCGCATCGAGGATGTCGCCATCGGTGTTGGCGTCAGCGTCGCGGTCGGTGCACTGTTCTGGCCCCGGGGAGCAGCTTCGGCGCTGCGAGACGTGTTGGCCGAAGCCCTGTCCAACGCCGCGCACTACCTCCGGCGGGCCATCGAGTACGGAGTGACCCGATGTGATGCGCAGGTGCCGGCGTCGGCGACACCGGAGGACGAGCGCCGCCGGTCTGCCGGCGCGGCAAGCCGGCTCGACGATGCCTTTCGGGAGTTCCTCTCCGAGCGTGGCGCCAAGCACGTCCCCATGGCGGAAGTGATCGCGCTCCTCACCGGGGTTGCCGTCCTTCGGCTCACCGCCGACGCCGTCCTCGATCTCTGGAACCGGGACCGTGGATCGATGGCCGGGGATCGGACCGCGGCACGGAACGAGATCCTCGCCTCTGGCGCGCAGGTCCTCCAGTGGTACGAGCAGACGGCGCAAGCGATCGCCGGGGTCGGCCGGGTCGGAGACCAGCTCGACCACGACGACGCCGCCGGCGACCACCTGATCGAGGCGGTACGCCGCGACCTCACCGGAGATGACGGACGGGGCACGGCCACGGCCGTCAAGATGATCTGGACCGCAGACCACATTGACGCGATCCGTTACCTACAGGCAGCAATCGTGGCTCCGGCCAGGGCGGTCGCCGGTGCAGAGTTGTTGCGACCGACCATGCTCGTTCGCCGACCGTGGAGCCAGGCTCAGTCGGATGTCACCCGATCTTGAGGAGGTCGACAACGAACACCAGCGTGTCGTTGGCTGAGATGCCGGGCCCGGGCGACTGATTGCCGTACCCCAGATTCGGGGGGATGATGAGCTCGCGGCGGCCACCGACCTGCATGCCCACCACGGCCTTGTCCCATCCCGGGATCACCTGACTCGCCCCCAGCGTGAACTGGAACGGCTGGCTGGTCCACGAGGACTGGACCACCTTGTGCGAGGAGTACGTGGCCAGGACGTATTGGACGGTGACCTTGTCACCGGCCTGGGCTGTCGGTCCTGTCCCGACGATGAGATCGGCTGTCTCGAGCTGGCTGGGAGGACTGTGCGAGGGTACGACAACAGTGGGCGCCGCTCCCGTCGTGCCGGCCGGCGAGCGGTCCGGCACCGGGATGGTGGCGATCGTGGAGGCAGCACCGGTTCCCGAGGTCGAAGTGGGCGGCGTGGTCGTCGCGGTCGGAGCAGTCGTGGTGCTGGCCGAGGTGGCACTGGGCGAGCTGCTGCAGGCCGTCAGCCCGAGGGCCGAGGCCGCCAGCACGACGAGGGTCCAGTTGCGAATGCGAGACATCAAGGATCGTCCTTTCCGACGAGTCAGGCTGCTCGTCGGGCAGACGGTAGTCGGTGGCGGACCGAACCGGAGAGCGCCCGTCTCGTCGTGAGCCCGCGTGTGCCGCACGAAGCCGGATCGGGGCCAGTGGCATGCGCGCCAACCGGCACCGGCTGAACCGGTCAGCTACGCGGAACCAGGGCCAGCTGGCGGGACTGAGCTACGAGCCGGCCCGTATCGTCCCAGATCTCGCCGTCCTCCTCGAGGAATCCTCCGGAGACGAAGTGGGTGGCAAAGCGGCAGCGAAGCCAGTTCGGCTCCGGGCGGTAGCGCACATGGGTCGTCAGCTCGATGGTCGGCGTCCAGGCCACCGGCAGGTCGGCGTTGAAGACGGTCGGGGGGAAGGCATCGGCGGCACAGAGCAGGGCGATGGTGTCGGCGACCTCCCCGTGACGCAGGCGGAACCAGCCTCGCATACGGGTGTGACCCGACGGGTTGCCCCGGAGAAAGGTCGCATCGTCGGGATGGAGTCGGAGCTCGACTCTTCCCGTGAACGGCGGAGGAAACGTGTCGGTGGGCTCCACCGGCATGCACTGCTCGGGCGAGGGCATCGGTGGGGGCTCCAGGTCAACCAGTTGCGGACCGTCCTGGTCAGCCAGCGCGCCGAAGGTGCCGAGCACCCTGAGCAGGGGACGGTCCTCATCGGACAACGTTGCCGTGGCCGTCCCGAAGGTTCGACCCTGCTTGGTGATCTCCACGGCAACGGAAACGGGTCCCGGTTTGCCTGGCGCCAGGTAGTGGCCGGTCACGGTGACTGGATCCGGTCGTCCGAGCGCCTCGCTCATCGCTCGTGCCGCCATGGCGAGCAGATACCCGCCGTTGGCCTTGCCGGCGATGTCCCAACCCTCGGCAATGGCCCCCGACCACTGACTGGTCGCCCCCGCAGCCTGATCGGCCACCGAGACCGGAGCCCCCGACGGCTCGACCGCGGTTGCCCTACGGAACCCGGCGCCGGCACGGCCGGAGAACTCCGGGCTCATCGAGACAGGGGGCCGAGCCCGGGCGACGGGCCCGGCCGGGGCCGGCCACCCTGGGTAGAGGCGGCGCGCTGGGTGGAAGCCGGGTTGGCTGCGACGACTGACGGCATGTCCGTGATTCTCCCGGGGACTAGTTGACCTGTCGTTCGTTGCCGGCCCAATAGGGCTCTCGTAGCTTGAACTTCTGCAGTTTGCCGGTGGCCGTACGGGCCAGCTCGGCCCGGAATTCCACCGACGTCGGTGCCTTGTACCCGGCCAGGCGCTGCTTGCAGTGCTTGATCAGCTCCGTCTCATCGGCCGGTCGGCCCGGGGCCAGGACCACCAGCGCTTTGACCGTCTCACCCCACTTCTCGTCGGGCACTCCGATCACGGCGACCTCGGCCACCGAAGGATGACTGAACAGAGCGTCTTCTACTTCGATGGAGGACACGTTCTCCCCTCCGGTGATGATCACATCCTTGCGTCGGTCGCTGATGGTGAGATAACCCTCCTCGTCGATGGCGCCGCCGTCGCCGGTGTGGAACCAGCCGCCATCGAGCGTCCGCTTGGTCTCGTCCGGGTTGTCCCAGTAGCCGGCCATGACGACGTTGGAGCGGGCCAGCACCTCCCCGTCGGCCGAGATCTTCATGGTGGCACCGAGCGCCGGGGCGCCCGCTCGCATCAGCAGGGTCGCCCGCAGCTCAGGGTCCAGATCGTCCCACTCCGATCGCGTTCGATTGAGCGTGAGGAGCGGCGAGGTCTCGGTGAGCCCATAGATCTGCATGAACTCCCAACCCAGCTCGGACTCGACCCGGGCGATCGTCTTCGAGGGGGGAGGCGCACCGGCGACAATGACGCGAACGCGGCCCCGGCCGGGGATCTCGCCCGGCCAGCTCCTGGCTGCAGCCAGCACCGTGTTGACCACCGTGGGAGAGGCGCACATCACCGTCACCCCGTGCTCGGCCACCCGGGTGAGGATCTCAACGCCGTCCACCTTGCGGAGCACGATGTGTTTGGCGCCCACCCCGGTCATGGCGAAGGGCATGCCCCAACCGTTGGCATGGAACATCGGCAGCGTGTGCAGGTATACGTCGAGGTCCGACGCACCCGAGTGGAGCGCGAAGGTCGTGGCGTTGACCCAGAGGTTGCGGTGGGTGAGCTGTACGCCCTTCGGCCGTGCCGTGGTGCCGCTGGTGTAGTTGATGGTGGCGGTGGCATTTTCGTCCGGCTCCCAGGGCTCCGGCTCGACCCCGAACCGATACATCTCGGCATCACCGGGCGTGCCCAGCGTGATCCTGTGGTGGCAGGGCATTTCGGCCAGGTCCGCCTCGAGCTCCGGGTCGATGAGCACGATGCGGGCCCCGGAATGCTCCACGATGTAGGCGACCTCATCAGGCGAGAGACGAAAATTGATCGGCACCAGCACCCTGCCGTAACCGCACACTCCGAAGAACGAGGTGAGGAGGCGCGCACTGTTGTGGGAGACGATGGCCACCCGCTCGCCCTGGCCGATACCCAGCCCGTCGAGCCCGGCAGCCTGGGCACGCGCCAATTCACCGACGCGGGCATAGTCGAGCCCTTCCAGGGGCGCCCCCGGTTGCACCGGCTCATCAACGATTCCGGTGCGCCGGCCGTACACGGTCACGGCCCGGTCGAGAAAGTCCCGTGCGCTGAAAGGCACGAACACCCTGGCCTCCTTGTCTGGCACGACGCCGGTCTGACCATCAGGGCACGTTCGCCGCCCTGTGTCCCTCTTGATGGGCACCGGTGCACGGCCTCCGGATGGAGGCGCGGCCCCGGGTCGGTCGCCCTCAGGCTATAGCCCGCCGCCCTGGCCGCGGCGAGTGCCCACGAGGCCGCGGTCAGGACTTCCCTCCCCGCCTGCCGGCGTGGCCGCCGGCCGACGCTCGCACTCGCATGGCGCCGCCAGGCAGCGGAGTCCCACGTGCGGCCAGGGCGACCACGGAGCCACCGAACCCGGCGCCGGTGAGCCGGGCACCATAGATGCCGGGTGTGGCCAGGAGTTCCTGCACCATGGTGTCGAGGCGCGGAGTCGAGACCTCGAAGTCGGTGCTGAGGCTCACATGGCTCTCGATCATGAGTGCGCCGGCGGCCTCGTTGTCCCCCTCGCGGAGAGCACGGGCGAACGCGCTCACTCGGCCGATCTCACTCACCACGTGCCGCGCTCTACGGCGGGCGACCGGGTCGGCGATGCCGGAGAGGTCGGGACGGAGCCGGAGAGGTCCAACCGATTCAGCAGCCCGGGCGCACTCGACCAGCCGATCGTTGTAGGCCGTCTCTGTCAGTGATCGCCGCTCGCCCGAGTCGACAACGAGCACGTCGACGCTCTCGGGGATGGGCACCGGGCTGACGCTCATGTCGTGGCAGTCGATCAGCAGTGCATGGTCGGCGACCCCGGCGGCCGACGCCAGCTGGTCCATGATCCCGCACCGCACGCCCACGGCCAGGTACTCGGATCGTTGACACAGACGGGCGAGGTCGATGGGTGAACCTTCGAATCCGAGCGCAAGAGCCACCGACACCTCCAACGCCGCGCTCGACGAGAGCCCGCGTCCAACCGGGAGCCTGGTCGAGATAGTGCCGACGAATCCCTCGGCCGGCCGCACCAGCTCGACGAGGGCGGCGATGTACCGGCCCCACTCCGGCCCGGCGTACCGTCCCCGGTCGGGCCCGCGGCCCGGAGTCGACGCCCCACCAAGCCTGATCTCGACGGTTCCCTCCTCGTCGAGGGAGCGGAGCCGGACCAGGTCGCCCCGGCGCTCCCCGACAATGGCCGTGCCCAGGTCGATGGCGATAGGGAGGACCAAGCCGCCCTGGTGGTCGGTGTGATCGCCCATCAGGTTCACCCGACCGGGAGCGAAGGCCTCGATCATGCGCTCAGGCCTCGACGAGGCAGTACCTGCGGCGCAGCGCGCCGGAAGCACTCATCCGCCCCCGCCCACCGATTGGTCACCCACGATGACCGTGGGCTCGACCCGCACCTCGGTACGGAGCGAGTTGGCCACGAAGCACTCTCGATGGGCAACCTCGACGAGATGCAGGACGCGTGCTTCGCTCGTGCCCGGGGCGACCCAGATGGCCGGTCTCAACACGATGGATGTGAGTCGCGCCGGAGCATCGCCTTCGACCATCGTGCCCTCACCTCTCTCCTCGTAGCGCACCACGTGGATGCGGGCCCGAGCGGCGACGGCCAGAAAGCTGAGCAACTGGCATGATGCCGCCGCCAGTACGACGAGTTGCTCCGGGTTCACGCGTGTGGCATCACCCCGAAAGGCGGGATCGGAAGAGAGGGCGAGCCCGATCGCGGCGGGCGGCACCTCGGCCGTATGGGCTCGGCTATAGTTCTCGTACCCGGCGCCCGTTGAGCCCGACCAGTGGCAGCGGACGCCGTAGCGGTGGACCCGGTCTGCTTCATCACGCGACGCCATGCCAAACGGTAGACGCTGAGGAGGTTCGCACCGGTCTCAGACACCGGCTCGGCGCCCGCACACAGACCGAAGGCATGGCCGTCCCAGGTGAGGCGACTCGCCACCGTGTTCCGTAGGCTCGAGTCCATGACCGGCAAGAGACCACGGGTCGCCATTGCCGCCACCAACGAGTTTCTCGACCTCGATGACGGCTGGCCCCTGCTGCAAGAGGCCATGAGCGGCAGAGGGCCTCGCGCCGTCAACGCTGGTCTGGGACGACCCGGGCGCCGATTGGAGCGGCGTCGATCTCGTCGTGGCCACGTACCTCTGGGGCTACGTCACCTGGCGGCGCGAGTTCGTCAACTGGGCATACCGGGTGGCGGCCAGCGCCCGCCTGGTGAACCCCGCGCCGGTGCTCGAGTGGGGTAGTGACAAGTCCTACCTGGTTGACCTCGCCGCCGAGCACGTCCCCATCGTCCCGACAATCTGGGTGCGGGCGGGTGAGCAATGGCGGCCGCCGTCCGGCGACTATGTCATCAAGCCCTCGGTGGCCAGCGGTGGCATGGGCGCGGCCCGCTATGTCGACCACGGGTTCGAGCTGGCCGATCGGCACGTCCGCCGACTGCTGGCCGCGGGCCAGACGGTGCTGATTCAGCCCTATCAACCGGCGGTGGACGAAGAGGGCGAGATCGCGCTGATCTACTTCGGCGGCAGCTACAGCCACGCCGTGCGCAAGGAGGCGCTGCTCCGATCGGATGTGGGGGTGATCGACCGGCTCTGGGAGCGACAAATCATCACGCGGGCAGTGCCTCGGGACGACCAGTCTCTCGTCGCCGACGCGGCGATGCGGGCGGTCGGCCAGCGGGTCGGTCCCACGGGCTACGCACGAGTCGATCTGGTCGATGACGTTGCGGGCAGACCGGTCGTGCTCGAACTCGAGGTCGTCGAACCCTCCCTCTTCCTCACCCATTGCCCGGAGGCCGCGGCGCGATTCGCCTCCCATCTCCGTCATCTGTGCGACTAACCCGACCGGCGCCTGGAGATGCGGGCCCCTACCATCGACGGACGATGATCACCGCTGGCGTGGACCTATCGTCGCAGGCACTCCGCACGGCCTGCTGCGTCATCGAGTGGGCCGATCACCGAGCGACGCTGACCGAACTCTCGCTGGGCGTCGTCGATAGCACCATCACCGAACTCATCGGTCAGGTCGACAGGCTGGGGATAGACGTTCCCCTCGGCTGGCCGATCGCCTTTGCCGAGGCCGTCATGGAGCACTCGCTCACCGGCGGGTGGCCGGTCGACTATTCGCATGCCGATACCTCAGCGCTCCGTTTGCGCCGCACCGACCTGTGGCTGTGGCGGTCGTTCGGATCGTCCCCACCCCTGTCGGTCTCCACCGACCGCATCGCGTTGCCGGCGATGCGAGCCGCCTCGCTGCTCGCCTCCCTGCCCGAGAGGGTCGCACTCGATGGCTCCGGCATCGTGGTCGAGGCGTACCCGGCCGCCGCCCTGCGCCGGTGGGGTCACCGGTCACGCGGCTACAAGGGCGCAACCAATGCCGAGGCACGGCACAGCCTGGTGACCGGTTTCCTGGCTGCGACCGAACGCTGGCTCCAGGTGACCAGCGAACAGGTCGATCGATGCCTGTCCAGTGACGATGCCTTCGATGCCCTCGTCGCCGCGCTGGTTGCCCGGGCCGCCGCACTGTCCCTGGTCCAACCGGTCCCCGACGAGGAGCGTCCCGCGGCCCGGCGCGAGGGTTGGATCGTCGTTCCCCTTGCCGGCTCATTGGAAGCGTTGGCCGAACCCTGAACGCCGAGTGCAGGAGCTGTCCCGTCGAGGGGCCGACCGGCAGCCGGACCTTCGGCCAGGCGTTCAGCCGGACGTTCCGCCGAGGACGCCGTAGCTCGGGTCGGTCGGACCCCGACGGCCGGTCGCCTGGGACCCATCGGTCGCCTCGGTGAGTGCGACGGGATAGACAGCCTGGAAATCCTCGACGAACGTCCGACGGTCGATGGCCCAGACGCCCTTGCGCCATGACCATTGGTCCAGGTATCGCCCTCGGTCCACGATGTCGGCGATGGATCCCCCCTCGGGCTTCGTCCGGAGGGCGACGGTGACGTAGGCCTCGCTGGTGGCGCGGTCACCGTCCACGTCGATCAGGACGTTGGTGATCTGGTGGGAGTGGGCGGCAACTCCCGCATGCGCCGCCCAGACCCAGTCGACGAATTCGGCCCCGCTTCCGGCGAAGAGCGGCCCGTAGTCGGCGGTCGACCCGGGATGCCAGACCGACAGGGCGAGGGTCCTGTCCATCCTGTCCAAGGCACGGCAGTAGCGGAACAGGACTTCAGTGATGGCCTGTTTCGCCAGCAACGTCTCCACTGCGGTGTCCGTCATCGCCGCCTCCCCCGGGTCTCGGTGATCCAACACCGGCGATCCGACGACACTACCGTCTCCGATTTCGCGCCGGCTGGGCCGCAGGCGCCGGGCTACCTCCGTCACCCCGCCGATGGTGCAGCGGGTCCCATGTCCTCCTACCCGGCCCGGACGAGGTGCTGGCCGGCGCACCGGGCCAGCGCGGCGGCCAGCTCGGGTGCTTCGTGTTCCTCGAGGGTGGCAAAGGCAATCCGGATGCCCGACGGTGAGGCAATCCGAAAGCGCTCCCCGGGGCTCACAGCCCACCCCTCCTGGGCGAGACCGGTGATCACCGTGTGCTCATCGCCCACCGGTACCCAGGTGGTGAGTCCGGACGAGCCCGTCGCTTCAAAGCCGTGCCCGGCGAGCGCCCTGGTGAGCGCCTGTCGCCGACGTGCGTAGGCGACCGATGCTCGGTCGAGAAGCTTGGACGTTGACGCCGCGCCCCACAGATCGGCCACCGCGTCCTGAAGGAGGTAGCTGACCCACGCGGTGCCGAGGGCCTGGCGGCCCTCGACCCTGCTCACCGTGGTCGGGTCCCCGGCGACCACCGCGAGGCGCAGGTCCGGGCCGAGCCATTTCGAGACGGACCGGACCGTCGCCCAGCGACTCCTTTCTGCACAGAGGGTGTAGGCCGGTGACCCGGCGGCAGAGCCAGCGTGGTCATCCTCGATGACCAGAACGTCGGGGTGGGTGCTCAGGACGGCTCGGAGCTCTTCTGTTCGCGAGGCATCCCAGGCGGCGCCGGTCGGGTTCTGAGCTCGAGGAGTCAAAAGCACCGCCCGAACGCCCCGTTCGAGGGCGCCAGCGAGGCTCTCGGGGCGGGCGCCTCGCTCGTCCAGACCGACGGGGACGATCTCGAGGGCCAGTGCGCCAAGCAGGTCGATGGCCGCTGTGTACCCGGGATCCTCGAGGGCGACGCGGTCGCCCGGGCGCAACCAGGCACCGAGGAGCCGCTCGACGCCATCGAGGGCACCGCCGACCACGGCGAGCCACCTGGTGTCGATTCCGTCGGCGGTCATGCGCTCGGTTGCGACCCGGCCCAACCGGGGCGATACCGCTGGATCGCCATAGGACCGCGTGGACCTCGGGAAGTCGGGAAGGTTCGGCAGCAATGCCGGGTCCGGACCGCCGTCTCGCAGGTCCCGGGCACCCGGCGGCACTGTCATCGGAAGGCGACCGGCGATGGGCGGCGCTCCTCGTACCTGCGTCCCGGACCGTCCGGACCCGGCCACGATCCCTCTTCGGCGAAGCTCGCGGTAGGCGGAGGCCACTGTCGCCGGGCTCACCCCCAACTCAGCGGCAAGTCCTCGAATCGTCGGCAGCACGTCGCCGGGTCGGACGTCGCCGTTCCGTAGTGCCCGTTCGATGCTCGCCGCTATGTCACGGGCGGTGCCGCCCGTCCACTGATATTGTACTACTTCGTTCACCGTTTGTACTATAACAAATATGGCTATAACGAATATGGACCTGAAACAAATATGGACTGAACAAATATCGACAACTGGGAGTCAATCGAAGGATGGGAAGCGTGCCCGAGGCAGAGCCGTCGCTTGAACAGACCGAAGAGCCGGCCCCGAGCGCACGCGTCCGTGTGCGGCGCATGGCCGAGCGTGGCCACTACCAGCGATCGACGATCAACTCCATCCTCGACGAGGCTCTCGTGGGCCACGTGGGATTCGACGGCGGCGGCCCCATGGTGATCCCGACGGCCTACGCCCGTGTCGGAGATCACCTCTACCTGCACGGCGCGGCCGGGAACGCCGCGCTCCGCGCTCTGGCGTCCGGGGCGCCCGCCTGCGTGACCGTGACCCTGGTCGATGGGCTCGTGCTGGCCCGCTCGGCCTTCCACCACTCGCTCAACTACCGCTCGGTGGTGATCGTCGGTCGAGCCTGCGAGGTGGCGGACATCGAGGAGAAGCGCATGGCCGTCACCGCGATCGTGGAGCACATCGTGCCGGGACGCAGCGCTGACGCCCGTCCACCGACCGACGGTGAGCTGCGAGCCACCCGGGTCATCCGCGTGCCGCTCACCGAGTCGTCGGCCAAGGTGCGAACCGGGGGGCCCAAGGACGACCTCGAAGACATAGGCCTCCCGGTGTGGGCGGGCGAGGTGCCCTTGCGCCTGATGGCCGAGGCACCCGTCGCCGACGTGGACGTGCCGACAAGCATGCCCCCTCCCGACTACGTCTTGGCCTATACCAGAGGCGCAATCGCGCGTTGATCTCGGTCCGGAGCGACAAGAGGCCCGAGACAAGCGACATGGCTTCAAGCCTGGCGAGCCGACGAGCGGCCGGAGACGAAGGTGCGCGCGTCTGAGGTCGACCGCCGCCGAGGCTGCTAACCGCATCGAGGCCCGTCGCGGTACCGCTCCCATCACTCGGGTTGCCCCTCATGCAACTGGCGGGTTCCTGCGCTCGTCGACCCAGAAGTCCTCGGGCTCGTGCCCGCGGGTCTCGGGCACCAGCCAGAACAACCCCATGGCCAGCGACATCGGCAAGAACGTGATCACCGCGGCGATGCCGAACCGGTTGTTCACCGTGGCCACCGCCCCGAACTCGACCAGTCCGGCGACGGCCCCCAGTACTCCGGCAGCCAGCCACCAGCCTGCCGCCGAGGCCCGGACCGAAGTCGGGAACAGCTCGTTCAGCAGCGCCCCCAGCGCCGGAGCGAGCACGCCTCCGGCGAACACGCCGCAGACATATCCGGCGATCAACGCCGCAGCCGAGCCCGAGTAGGCCAGCGACGCGACCACCGCGATCGAGACCAGGGCCAAAGCGCCGGTCGGGCGCCGGCCGAAGCGATCAGCCGACCAACGTCCGGCGAGCAGCCCCAACAGGCCGGTGACGCCCCCTCCGACGACCATCGCCGCGGTGATGATCCCGCGCTGGTGGAGGACGTTCTGGGCATAGAGGAACACGAAGCTGTTGCCGGGGCCGGTCATCACCGCGACGGCGAAGGTCAGGGCAATGGTGACCAGCAACCGCCCCCGGTAGGGCTTGGCCACCGCACCCAGCACCGGGACAGGATGCACCGTCGACGCGGCTGCCTTGGCGAAGCGATCGGGCTCCACGATCCATGCACGCAGCAGCGGCAGCAGGGCCAGCGGGGCGAGGGCCAGGACGAACACCCACCGGAAACCGAGGGCCGACGCGGCCAGGCTGTGGACGACGGCGATCGTGCCCGCACCCACGCCATAGCCGGCGGTGACGAAGGCCACGGCCTTGGCCCGGTCGGCCGAGCCGGTCTGCTCTGCGGCTGTCACCTGAGCCAGCGCGTTGGTGGCGGTCAGCAGCGGGCGCCCGCAGGCGAAGATGATCACGAACCACCAGTAGCTGGGACTGGCTGCGACCACCACGGTCAGCGCCAGGCCGACCCCGACCGTGACCAACAACATGATCCGTCGTCCGAAACGATCGGCGAGGCCGGTCAGGGGCAGGCTGCCGAGCGAGGCGAGCCGGATGATGGCCAGTCCGACCCCGAGCAGGGTTCCCGACAGTCCAGCCTGGTCGGCCAGCGTGGCGCCGTGGGCCACCTGTCCGAATCCCTTGGCCACGTCTCCGAGCGCGGCCACCACGCCGAACTGACCGAACCCCGAGGCGAAGGCGGCCAGGGCCACGGCCACCACGGCACGATCGTTCCAGCGGACGAGGTGGAACGATGAGGCTGACGGTGGCGTGGCCAAGCATTCTCCTTGTGATCGATAGGTCCTCGAGATCACCGTGCTCACCGACCTTGCCACGTCCGGTCATGGCAAGCGCAGACCAGCCCGGCGGACCAGCTGGATCGGACTGCTTCCCGACCTCGGAGTCAGGCCCGCCGGATCAGGTCGCATGGGCCAGGTCGACGATGACGAGGAGCGCGATCGCTCCGTACGAGGCCCGCAGGCGCGCTCCGATTGACCGGCGTTAGTCTCGTCACGGCAACGGGCATCTGCCCGTGGAACGGGAGAACGTTATGCAGCTCGGCATGGTCGGATTGGGTCGGATGGGCGCGAACCTCGTCCGGCGGGTGACGAGAGCGGGCCACGAGTGCGTCGTCTTCGATGTCAACCCCGACGCGGTCAAGGACCTCGAGAAGGAGGGAGCGACGGGAGCATCCTCCCTCGCCGACCTGGCGTCAAAGTTGACGGCCCCACGGGCGGTGTGGGTGATGGTCCCCGCCGGGGACATCACCGCCCGGACGGTGAGCGAGTTGGCTACTCATCTCGACCGCGACGACGCCATTATCGACGGCGGCAATTCCTATTACCGAGACGACATCTCCCGGGCCGGAGCCGTCCGGGACAAGGGCATCCACTACATCGATGTGGGGACCAGCGGTGGGGTGTGGGGACTCGAGCGGGGCTACTGCCTGATGATCGGGGGCGAGGACCAGCCGGTCGAGCGGCTCGACCCGATCTTCGCGGCCATCGCCCCGGGCGTCGGCGCCGCCGAGCGGACCCCGGGACGGACCGGGAAGCCCAGTCGGGCCGAGGAAGGCTACCTGCACTGCGGGCCCACGGGAGCGGGACACTTCGTGAAGATGGTCCACAACGGCATCGAGTACGGCGCCATGGCCGCCTACGCCGAGGGCCTCAACATCTTGAAGCACGCCAACGCCGGGGACACCGAGCGCACCGCTGACGCCGAGACCGCCCCCCTCGAGAACCCCGAGTACTACCGCTACGACCTGGACCTGCCCGACGTGGCCGAAGTCTGGCGGCGCGGGAGCGTGATCGCCTCGTGGCTGCTGGACCTGACCGCGGAGGCGATGGTCCAATCGCCGGATCTCTCCGACTTCTCCGGGCACGTCTCGGACTCGGGCGAGGGCCGGTGGACGGCCATCGCCGCCATCGAGGAGGGCGTCCCGTCGCCGGTGCTGTCCACCGCGCCTGTTCTCCCGCTTCGCCTCCCGGGACCTCGACCACTTCGGCAACCAGGTGCTCTCGGCCATGCGGAAACAATTCGGAGGGCACGACGAGAAGCCGGCCCAATGACCACCCGGAGCCTTCCGAAGGGGCGAGTCCCCGAAGATGCCGTGCTCATGCTCTTCGGCGCCACCGGCGACCTGGCCAAGCGCAAGCTCCTTCCCGGGCTGTTCCACCTGCACGAGGCCGGGCTCATGCCCAAGCGCTATCGGATCGTCGGTTCGGCGCCCGCGGGGACGGGAACCGACCCAGCCAGCTTCGGGACCTACGTCCACGGGGTGCTCGAGCAGTTCGGGCGCAAGGATGTGACCGACCAGTCCTGGGCCGTCGTTCGGGTCCAATATCTCCTTCGCCCCCTCCTCCACCGATGACCTGAGCGAACTGGCCGAGGCAGTGGCCCAGGCCGAAAAGGGCCTCGACCACCCGCAGCGGGTCATCTACCTGGCCGTCCCCCCGCAAGCCTTCTCGCCCATGGCCACGGCGCTCGGGCACGCCGGGCTGGTCAACTCGAAGTCGAAGCTCATCATCGAGAAGCCGTTCGGCTCCGACCTCGATTCGGCCCGATCGCTCAACCAGGGGCTGCATCAGGCGTTCGAGGAGTCGCAGATCTACCGTATCGATCACTTCCTGGGCAAAGAGGCGGTCCAGAACATCCTGGTCTTCCGCTTCGGGAACGGCCTCTTCGAACCGGCGTGGGGCCGCAAGCACCTCAGGTACGTCCAGATCGACGTGCCCGAACAGTTGAACGTCGACGACCGGGGCTCGTTCTACGAGGCGACCGGCGCCTTCCGGGACATGGTGGTCACCCACCTCTTTCAGCTCCTCGGTTACCTGGGCATGGAGCCGCCCGACAACTTCGATGCCGAATCACTCCACAAGGCCAAGCTCGCCGTCTTCGAGGCCATGGCCCCCCTCGACCAGGAGCACGTGGTGTTCGGCCAGTACCAGGGCTATCGGTCCGTGCCCGGAGTGGCCGCCGACTCGACCGTCGAGACCTACGTGGCCGCCGCGGTGACGATCGACAATCCCCGCTGGCAGGGCGTGCCCTTCTACCTCCGGACGGGCAAGGCCATGGCCGAGACCCGGACGACCGTGACGCTGGGCTTCAAGGAGCCCAGCATGCACATGTTCGATCTACGATCCCGACGTGTCGACGGTGCCCTGCCCCAACGACCTGGTCTTCGAGCTGGCCGATCCGGGGGCGGTGACCGTCCGCTTCGCGGCCAAGCGGCCCGGGCCCACCATGGATGTCGAGTCGGCGACCATGTCGTTCCACTATGCCGACTCCTTCACTGTGGCCAACGACCTCGAGGCCTATGAGCGCCTTCTCCACGACGTCATGCTGGGTGACCACACGTTGTTCAACGAGGCGGCCGGGATCGAACGGCTGTGGGAGGTGGCCGACCCCCTCCTCAAGTCGGCGCCGACACCCAGGCCGTACGCCCAGGGCTCCTGGGGGCCCGCCGAAGCCGACGGCCTGCTCGGAGCCGACCATTGGTACCTGCCTGACGGCCCCACCGGTCGATAGGCCCGGCCCCGGCTCCATCCCGGTGGCCAGAGCCGATACCTAGGCTGCGGGGCATGAATCCCGTCTCGGCTGTGGACAGGGGACCGTTCTCGCTCGGCGGGCGCACCGCCCTCGTCACCGGCGCATCCCGCGGCATCGGCGCGGCGGCGGCCCGGGCGCTCGACCGGGCCGGGGCCCGGGTGGCCCTGGTGGCCCGGAGCCGGGCCGACCTCGAGGAGGTAGCGGGCGGCCTGACCCACGATCCCGTCGTGATCGTCGGTGACCTCCGAGACGCGGCGAGCCCCGATCGATGTCGGCACCCGAGCGCTCGACGGGCTGGGCCGGGTCGACATCCTGGTGAACAACGCGGCGACGGCGGCCCGGTTGGATACCGTCGACTCCGACGCCGAGGTCATCGACGGGATGCTGGCCGTGAACATCCGTGCCCCACTGCTGTTGATCGCCACCGTCATCCCCTCGATGATCCAACGCCGGTCGGGGTCGATCATCAATCTGTCGTCGGTCTCCGCGCTTGGTGGGCACGCCGCGCCGGGCCGCCTACGCCGCGTCCAAAGGGCGGCCTCGATGCCGCCACCCGATCGATGGCCATCGAGCTCGGACCCTCGGGGATCAGGGTGAACTCCGTGGCGCCCTGGCGTCGTCGACACGGCGCTGTGGGCCAAGAACAAGGCGATCCCGGGCGTCATCGAGCAGATCGAGGAGCAGACCCCGCTGGGCCGGTGGGCCGTCCCCGAGGACGTCGCCGATGTGATCGTGTTCCTGGCCTCGGACGCGGCCCGGTTCGTGACCGGTGAGACCATCACGGCCGACGGAGGCATGGCCCGAACCCTCGACCTCTACGGGGGAGCGGTCTGACGACTGGCGCCTGGGACCGCGGCCGCGCTACGGCATGGCCGACCAGCCCTGGTAGTCCTCGACGGCGATGCCGAGATAGCCCGGTCTACCGGCCATGTCACGGTTGACATGACGGATGGCCGAGTCGAATTGGGCGAGGGTGTCCCCGTAGAAGCTCAGCCATGCGGGTGAGTCCTGGTTGGCCTCGGCCGCGAACCGGAGGGGGATGCCCACCGACCGGGCCGCAGGCAGCTCGGCCTTGCCGAAGGACTCGATCTGTGAGACCGAATTGAAGAAGGTGACGACGGTAGCCGCGTCTGCGTTCCGCATGGCCGCCACGTCGAGGGGCACACCGGTCCGGGTGGAGTACATCGAGAGCCAGTACGGGATCGATATCTCGTCGGGCACGCCGTAGGTCGCAGCCACGGCATGGATACCGGCCAACTCGACGAGGTACTGGTCGATGGTCCCGGACTGGTCGGTGCCCCACGACGACAGCGCCCACGGCTCGAGCTCGACGTGGATCCCCCGGAACAGCCCAGTGGCCAGCGCCTCGTTGGCCCAGCCGGTGCCGTAGGTGGGATTGGGTACCCACGACGGGTCCCCGCCCATGGCATAGACGGTGATCCCGGCGGCGGCCGCGTCGGCGGCAAGCGACTCTTCGAGCGGCAGCTGCGGCTGCTGACCATCCCCACGGGATGTAGGTCGGGTCGGTGAACCCCGGCGCCACGTAGGCGAAGATCTCGGTGACCCCGTTGGCCTGGGCGAAGCTGACCATGGCCGCGGAGTCGGTCCAGTTCCACGCCCACATGGCCACCGACGGTCCGCTCGTCGCCAGGGTCACTTCACCGGGTGGTGCTGCCGGTGGCGCGCCGTAGGAGGGGGTGGCCGCGGCCAGGCCGAGCAGGGCTGTGAGGAGAGCCGAGCACATGAAGACGATCCCACGCCGAAACCACGTCCCCATCATGTCCTCTCCGATCGCCCTCGGCAGGTCGTGGCGCCCGAAAGGCGCCAGGCTCCCCACTCCCACCGTCATCAGATACCCGCCGGAGCACCGATGGCAACTGCTACCCGTTTGGCCGCCCTGTCCGCTCGGCGGCCCCCTGTTTGATCCCGTCCGAACGGCGACGGGTCGTTCCGCCGCGCCGTTCCACCGCTACGCTCTGGCCATGGACTACCGCACACTTGGGCGCACCGGTGTCAAGGTCAGCCCGCTCTGCCTCGGGGCGATGATGCTCGGGGCGTGGGGCAACCGGGACCACGACGACTCGATCCGGATCATCAAGCGAGCGGTCGACGCGGGGATCAACTTCATCGACACCGCTGACATCTACTCCTTCGGCGAGTCCGAGGAGATCGTGGGGAAGGCCCTCGCCACCCTCGACCGCGATTCGATCGTGCTGGCCACCAAGGTCCACGGCTCGATGAGCAAGGACCCCAACGCCGGAGGGAACTCGCGTCGCTGGATCATCGCCGAGTGTGAGAACAGCCTCCGGCGACTGGGCACCGACTACATCGACCTCTACCAGATCCACCGGCCCGAGCCCGGGACGGACATCGACGAGACCCTCGGTGCTCTCACCGACCTGGTTCGGGCCGGGAAGGTCCGTTACATCGGGTGCTCCACCTTCCCCGCCTACCAGATCGTCGAGTCGCACTGGGTGGCCGAGCGCCGGGCACGCGAGCGGTTCGCCTGTGAGCAACCGCCGTACTCCATCCTGACCCGGGGGATCGAGGCCGACGTCCTGCCTGTCTGCCAGAAATACGGGATGGGCGTCATCCCCTGGAGCCCGCTGGCCGGCGGCTGGCTGTCGGGCACCTTCGGGGAGGGAAAGGGCAACACCAGCCGGCGTTCGGCCATGCGCCCGGAGCGCTACGACCTGTCGATACCGACCAACCGCCGCAAGCTCGAGCTGGTCACCGCCCTCGGCCAGCTGGCCGCCGAGGCCGGGCTGACCCTGATCGAGCTGGCCCTGGCTTTCGTGGGCGAGCATCCGGCGGTCACGGCCCCCATCATCGGGCCACGGACCATGGAACACCTCGAGTCCCAACTCGGTGCGGCTGAGATCTCCCTGAGTGCCGACGTCCTCGATCAGATCGACGAGCTGGTGCCGCCGGGCACGATGGTGGATCCGAACGACAGCGATTTCAACCCCGCGTCGCTGACCGATCCGAGCCTTCGCCGCCGTCGCAGGTAGGGGGTAGAGGGGGCGGATCCCAGGCCGGGGGGTGGGTCGGAGGGTCACTGGACGGCCTCGATACGCTCCGCGGCGGGCCCGACTTGACGGCCCGGTAGAGTTACAGAGGGCCTATCGTTACCGATCGACCGCCCTGACGTGCGATTGCCGTGTCTCGCGTCAATATGCACCGGACGAGAATTCTTGCCGGTGGACCCCTCAAGTACTGAGGAAACTAAGGAGTATCGACCGTGAACAAGCAGCGCGCAGCCCAGGATGGCGAAGACCTCGTCAAGCTCTACCTCAGTGACATTGGCCAGTATCCCCTGCTGACCAAGGCGGACGAGGCACGGCTGGCACAGGCCATCGAATTGGGACGCGAGGCAGCGGCCACCATCGCCGGGACGCCGAAGCTGACCCCGGCCAAGCGGCGGGAGCTCCGCCGCGTCGTTCTCCAGGGCGAGCACGCCCAACAGGACTTCGTACAGTCCAACCTCCGTCTGGTGGTCTCCATCGCCAAGAAGTACCAGGCGTCGAATCTGCCCCTCCTCGACCTCGTCCAAGAGGGCAACCTGGGCCTGATCCACGCGGTCGAGAAGTTCGACTGGCGCAAGGGGTTCAAGTTCTCCACCTACGCCACCTGGTGGATCCGGCAGGCCATCACCCGGGGCATTGCCAACACGGGCCGGACGGTGCGCCTCCCTGTCCACGCCGGAGACACCCTGGCCCGCATCCAAAAGGCCAAGAGCTTCCTCGAATACAAGCTTGGCCGCCCGGCCACCCTCGACGAGCTCGGCGAGGAGGTGGAGCTCTCCCACGACAAGCTCGTCGAAGCGTTGCGATTCCGCTCCGAGCCCCTGTCCCTGTCCGACCCGCTCCGCGAGGACGGCGACGCCGAGCTCGGCGACATCGTCCAGGACGTGAATGCCGAATCGCCCTTTGACGCCGCCGCCCTCGCCCTCTTGGGCGACGAGATCGGCAAGCTCCTCTCCCCGCTCGATGAGCGTGAGCGCGAGATCCTTCGACTGCGCTTCGGCCTCGACCGCGGCGAGCCCCGCACCCTCGAGGAGGTCGGCGAGTTCTTCAGCCTGACCCGCGAGCGGATCCGCCAGATCGAAGCCCGGGCCATGTCGAAGCTCCGGCATCCCTCCTCCGACACCGGGGCGCGCGAACTGCTCAACGCCTGATCCGGGCAGGGCCTGATCTTGGCAGGGCCTGATCTTGGCAGGGCCTGATCTTGGCAGGGCCTGATCTTGGCAGGGTCTGATCCGAGCAGGGCCTGATCCGGGCAGGGCCCGGGCTTGATCAGCGAGCTTGCTACGCGGTCGACAAGCGGGGTCGGTCAGCTGAGCAGGGCCACCGGCCGTTCCTCCACCCACTGGAGATGGAGCTCCCGGCGTACAATGCGCCACCCGGCGCTCGTACGCCGGTAGTCGTCGAGATAGCGGATGTACCAGACCGTGTCCGTCCCACCTCTGGCCTCGAGGCCGCTCTCTCCGCCGGTTCCGCCTGCCTCCGCCCCCTCCTTCCCGGGATAGGTCGCGGACGGGTCCCTTCTGGCCCCGGTCAGGTGATGGGCCACGCAGTAGACGGTGCCGGTCGCCGTGCCCCCCTCGACGGTGAACTCCCGGTTGAGCACCTCATGAAAGGTCTTGGTGAAGTGCCGCCGGAGGCCGGTGGGAATCGATCGCAGCGTCTCGGTTCCCGTGCGCACGAGCACCGGTCGGAGGTCGGCGGGTACCTTCGGCACCGCCAGCTCGCCATCGTCCACGAACAGGGCCGCGAACCGCTCGCCGTCCACACCGTCGACGGCCAAGGCGTAGGAGATGGAAAGGGCGGCCAGCTCCCGCTCGTCGTTGAGCGCACCGGCCCCGGCATCGCGGCTCATGACGAGGCCCTGGTCGGAGACGAGACCGTCCCAGCGCTCATCCTGGCTGGCTGCATGCCTGGGGGCTGCACGGCGACTCGCTTTCGAGGGACAGCGTCGGATCGGAAGACCGTCGGGATAGTTCCTCTTCCCGCGGGCCTGGCCGAGCGTAAGCCGGGTTCGTGCCCTGCTGCAATGGCCGCGGGTCCTACCGGTATCCTTGCCGGGTGGCCGACCCTGTAGATGGTGGCCCGCCCGGCACGCCCGGGGGCCCACCACCCCGCCCCCGGCAACCGATGCCCGGCGGTCCACCCCCCCGCACGCGACGAGAGATCCAACAGGCGACGCCCCGGCGCGCGCCCAAGAGCGCCAAGAGCAACAGCGAGATGGACCGAAGGAACTTCCTCCGTCGAGCGCTCGCCCTAGGAGGCGTCGCCGCGGCAGGAGCCGCCGGGTACGGCATCTACGAGGCGGCCTCGGGAGGCTCGGAGACCCCAACCGCCGATGCCGGCAAGGCGACCACGGCCTCCTCGACCACCACCTCGGTCGCCACCAAGGCGACGATGACCAAGCTGGCCGATGGGGCCACCATCCCGACGTCATCGGCCATCGTGGCCGAGAACGCCAAGAGCGGGCACGCCTGGTGGGTCGACACCCCCCAGAACGCCGGCGACATCGAGGGCTACAGCAGCCAGGTCAGTGCCGTGGCTGGTGACACCATCACCCTGTTCGTCAACACCAAGAGCCCGCAGTTCCACGTCGAGGCCTACCGAATGGGCTACTACCAGGGCATCGGTGGTCGGCTGGTGTGGCAGTCGGGCCAGGTGGCGGGGATCAGGCAGGCCTCCCCCGCACTGATCCCGCCCACCAACACCATCGAGTGCAACTGGACCCCCTCCCTGACCGTGAAGGTGGACAAGACGTGGCCGCCGGGCGTCTACCTGCTGAAGCTGGTGGGGACCAGCTCCGAACAGCAATTCGTCCCCCTGTGCGTGCGTGACGACGCGTCCAAGGCGGCCATCGTCATCCAGCAGAGCGTGACCACCTGGCAGGCCTACAACCGCTGGGGCGGCTACAGCCTGTACTACGGCAACACAGGCGGCCAGCTGTCCTACACCCACGACCCGGCCGGCGGCGACTATGACCACCGAGCCCGCATCGTGTCCTTCGACCGGCCCTACGATCACGACTGGGCCTCGGGCGCGGCCGACCTGGTGGGCAACGAGTTCCCCGTCATCTACCACGCCGAGAAGCTGGGGCTGGACGTCACCTACTGGACCGATATCGACCTCCATGCCCAGCCCCAGCTCCTGAAGAACCACAAGGCACTCCTCAGCTTGGGCCACGACGAGTACTGGTCCTTTGAGATGCGCCAGGGGGCCGCTTCGGCCGTCAACGGTGGCGTCAACCTGGCCTTCCTCGGGGCCAACGCCTGCTACCGCCAGATCCGATTCGACAAGTCCCCGTTGGGGGAGAACCGCCACGAGATCTGCTACAAATCGGCCGCCGAGGACCCGCTGTTCAACGTGGACAACGCAAAGGTGACCGTAAACTGGCCCGACCCCCCGGTCTCCCAACCGGAGAGCCTCCTGATCGGGAGCACCTATCAGGACATCGCGGCCATGGCCAACATGGTGATCACCGACTCGTCCTCCTGGGTCTTCGCCGGCACGGGACTTACCCAGGGCCAGCAGCTGCCCGAGGTGGTCCAAGGCGAGTTCGACCGCTACGTGCCATCGAGCTCGTCGCCCCAGAACCTCGATGTCGTGGCTCACTCGGTCGTACCCAACCGGGGCAACAACTACTCCGATGTCACCTGGTACACGGTCCCCGGCGGCGGTGGTGTCTTTGCCACCGGGAACGCCACCTGGGTAGGCGGCATGGTCGACAGCACCCTCATCCCCCCGAACGTCGTGCCCGACCCGATCCCCGGGGTCACCGCACCACTGCTGCGGGTGATGGAGAACATCTACTCGGTCCTCGGCACCGGTCCGGCCGCCGCCACCCATCCATCCCAGGGGAACTGGAGCCAGGTGTACGGCGGATCGCCAGGACCGGCCGCGCCGATACCGAACGATACGGCCTGACGGACACCTCAGCGCGCAGCAGCCCGGGATGCCATGGAGGTCATCCCGGGCCGGCGATGTGCGCCGCTGATACGCGAGCCCGCCGTGGCCGGCTCGCGCTGGTCAGTCGGCCAACGTGATCGGTTGATCGTCGGGATCGAGACCAACAGCTGTCGAATCGGTCCCGGCCCGGACAGCAGCAGTGGCGTCGGAGGCGTCGGTGGTCAGGGCGGCCAGGTGCTCCCGGATCCTTCCGTCGATCTCGGCCATGAGCTGGGGATTCTCGATCAGGAAGGTCTTGACGTTCTCGCGGCCCTGGCCGAGCTGCTCGCCTTCATAGGTGAACCAGGCACCGGACTTCTTGATGAAGCCCAGCTCCACGCCCACATCGAGTAGGGAGCCCTCGCGGCTGATGCCCTTCCCGAAAGTGATGTCGAACTCAGCCTGCTTGAACGGCGGCGACACCTTGTTCTTCACCACCTTGACCCGGGTCCGGTTGCCGACCATCTCGGCACCGTCCTTGATGGTCTCGATCCGGCGGATGTCCAGACGGACCGACGAGTAGAACTTCAGGGCCCGGCCACCCGGGGTGACCTCGGGTGAGCCGTACATCACGCCGATCTTCTCCCGGAGCTGGTTGATGAAGATGGCGATGGTCCGGGACTTCGACAAGGTCCCGGTGAGCTTGCGCAATGCCTGAGACATCAGCCGGGCCTGCAGGCCGACGTGGGAGTCGCCCATCTCGCCCTCGATCTCCGCCCGGGGGGTGAGGGCGGCCACCGAGTCGATGACCAATACGTCGAGAGCGCCGGAGCGGATGAGCATGTCGGCGATCTCCAACGCCTGCTCGCCGGTGTCCGGCTGGGAGATGAGCAGGTCGTCGATATTGACGCCGATCGCTCCGGCGTACACCGGGTCCATGGCGTGCTCGGCGTCGATGTAGGCGCAGATGCCGCCGTTGCGTTGTGCTTCGGCCACCACGTGCATGGCCAGAGTCGACTTCCCGGAGGACTCTGGTCCGAAGATCTCCACGACGCGGCCGCGAGGCAGGCCGCCGATACCAAGAGCGAGGTCGAGAGCGAGGGCCCCCGTGGGGATCGACTCGATGTTCATGTGGAGGTTCTCACCCATTCGCATGATCGATCCCTTGCCGAACTGCTTCTCGATCTGGCCGAGGGCCATGTCGAGTGCCTTGTCACGTTCCATGTCGTTGCTCCTCGGTGGTTGCTTCTCACTTGACCGGGCCGACCCTACGGGCGGGGTGTAACAGAGCCCCGAAAGGGAGCGATCGGGGCTCGGGTCTTGGGGATGTGTGCCGACCCCGTCACTGTAGACCCGAACGCATGTTCGATGTGGGATGGTCGTCCCCAGGCACGGACAGGGTGGCCACGGTCTCGTACCGGCCCCTCGCACCCATCGAGATCGAGGCTACGAGGGCAAGCTCGTCGACCGTCCATGCCATGCCCCCCGCCGCGCCGACCGGCATCCCGGCCCACGACCGAAGATCGTCCCGGTGGCGGCGTGACCGGCCGACGGTGAGGTGGCCGGTGAACGGGGCAGGATCGACCGCGGTCCCGGCAGCCGATGCGCTTCCAACCGCTCCCCCATCACGAGGGTCCCCCGCAGGAGATGCTCCGGCGGCACCGGGGCCCATCGAGGCGTAGGCGGTGCGCACCGAGGCGGCCAGGGCATCGAGCCCGGTGACAGGGACGTAGAGCACAGATCGGCCGAAGCACCGGGTCACGGCGCCGAGGCGGGCGACCGTCGGGGCGTGGTCAGCGACCGGCACCCGGCCCAATCGTGCGACGGCATCGTCGACCTTGTCGTCCCCTCCCCCAGCTGCCTGCCCGCCGGACCGGGCGCCGGGCGCCAGCTCCCCGAGAAAGACGAGGGTGATGTGCCAGCGGGAGGGCGGCGTCCAGCGGACGACGCCGGCGTCCCGGTGGTCGAGATCGGCGAGCGCGGCGACCACCGGCGGTGGCGGCCAGATGGCTACAAACAGGCGCACCCGACCAGTCTGGCCCCGGAGGCCGGCTCAAGTGGTTCGCCCGTTCTGAGCGGCGCACCGGTGGCCCTGCTCCTGGCCCGAGCATCCCCCGTTGCGATCACCCTGCCCGAGTAGCCTCCCGGGTCAATGTCCGACGACCGGGCCCCCGACAGCAACAGTGCTGGCCCCACCGGCCGGTCCGACCTTCCCGACCCGGCCGCGCCCGACTCCGGTCCGGCCGCCGGGGCCGGAGCCGCGCCCGCGATCCCAACGGTGATGTCCAGGAAGGAGCTCCGGCACGAGCGGGGCTCCCCGCGGAGCTGGTACTACATCCTCGGCGCGGCGGCCATGCTCGTCGTAGGCGGCCTGGTCGCCCTGGTGGTCACCTCGGGGAGCTCGCCCAGCTCGGCCAGCAAGCCTCCGGCCGCTTCGACGCCGCCGACAGCCGCGCCCCCGTCTCCATCGTCGACGGTGGCCGCCACCTGCCCCCTCACCGGCACGCCGGCCCCGGGAGGCACGGTGCCCGCCCGACCGGCGCTCGGAGTCAAGATCGGCAACTACCCCGACGACCGACCCTCGGCCGGTCTCAACCAGGCCGACGTCGTCTTCGAGGAGCCGGTGGAAGGGGCCATCACTCGCCTGGTCGCCGTCTTCCAGTGCCAGAGCCCGGGCCTGGTCGGGGACCTCCGTTCGGCGCGGCAGCCCGATGTGGGCATCCTGTCGCAACTGTCGAAGCCCCTCTTCGTCCATGCCGGTGGGATCCAACCGGTCATCGCCCTGCTGCAGACTCCGAACATCATCGACGTGAACCTCCTCAACGGCGGGAACTCGTCGGTCGTCATCCAGCAGCCCGGCCGCATCGCCCCCTACAGCACGTTCACCAGCACGGCGGCCGCGTGGGCGTTGAATCCCGGTGACACCACGCCGCCGGCCCCGATCTTCACCTACACGACCGCCCCGCCGGCCGGGGCGGTGGCTGGATCGGGGGGGAGCGCCCACATCCCCTTCTCCGCCACCTCCGACGTGACCTGGACCTGGAACCCGGCCGCCGACAACTACCTCCGGTCCTACGCCACCGGGCCGGACAAGCTGGTCGACGGCTCGCAGTCGGCGGCCAACAACGTGGTGATCATGACCGTGCAGACCAGCAACGGCCCGTGGCTCGAGAACAGCGAAGGCGGCCTCGAGGTCCAGATCCCCGACACCGGGAGCGGCCCTCTCGTGGTCCTGCGCAACGGAGTCTCCCTCACCGGCACCTGGACGCGGACGTCCATCACCCAGCCCCCCACCTTGACCACGGCCGACGGAACGCCGATCACCCTCCAGCCGGGAAACACGTGGGAGGAGCTGGTCCCAGCTGGCATCGCCGTGACCACGGCACCGGGACCAGCCACCGCCCTCCCGAGCTAGCAACGACCACGGCTGGGGGTTCGCCCGGCCCGGCACCGACCGGTCACAAGTGGGCGAGCGTCGGGGTCGGCGAACCTCGGGGTCAGCCGGCGCCCAACCGGCGACGGAGCAGGTCGAGGGCGGAGATGGTGGCGTACTGGCGGATGCGGTCCCGGTCGCCGGGCACCGTCAGCGCGGCGGCCTCGGCCGGCTGGCCGGGGAGGGCGAGCCCGACGTAGACCGTGCCCGGAGCCTGCCCGTCCTGGGAGTCGGGACCGGCCACCCCGGTGACCGCCAGCCCGACGTCGGCCCCGAGCACCCGGCCTGCGCCCTCGGCCATGGCCCGGGCCGCCTCCGGCGACACGACCGGTCCCTCGGGCACCCCGAGCACGTCGTATTTGACCTCGGAGGCATAGGAGACCACCGCCCCCCGGAACCAGGAGCTGGCCCCCACCACGTTGACCAAGCGCGAGGCGACCAGGCCTCCGGTGAGGGACTCGGCCACGCCCAGGGTCCGGCCACCCAGGGCACGGGCCACGGCGTCCTCGATGGCCTCGTCGTCCACACCGAAGACGACATCACCGGCCACCTCGGCCAGGATCTGGCGGATCTTCTGCTCCTCGTCGTCGAGCAGGGACGAAGCCGCGGCCTCGTCCGCGCCCCGTACGGTGACCCGCACCTTGATCCCCTCGATCCCACTGGCCAAGAAGGCGATGGTGGCCGTGGCGTCGCCGGTCGAGGCATCGAGGTCGTCGATTCGGCCCTGCAGCGCCTCGCCCAGGCCGGACTCGCTCATTCCCCACGTGCGGATCACCCGGCTGGCGATCACCCCGGTCTCCTCGCCGTTGGCCGCCATACGCTGGCGGAGGTCGGGCAGGATCCCCCGTTCGAACATGTCGGCCATCTCGTAGGGCACGCCGGGGACGGCGTAGAGAACCTTGTGGCCCACCGGGCAGATCAGGCCCGGTGCCGTGCCCTTGGTCTGGGGGATGATCGTCGCCCCCTCGGGCACGTCGGCCTGCCGGAGGTTCGACTCTGACATCGCACGACCCCGCGCCGAGAACATGCGCCTGACCAGTTCGACCACCGAGTCGTCCCGGTGCAGCGGCACGTTCATCACCTCGGCGATGGCGTCCCGGGTGATGTCGTCCTGGGTCGGCCCGAGGCCGCCGCAGACGATCACCCCGTCGCTCCGGGCCAGGGCGGTGCGGAAGGCCAGCACGATCCGGTCGTGGTTGTCGCCCACGGCCTGATGGAAGTGGGAGGCGATCCCCGCGGCAGCCAGGTGCTCGCCCAACCAGGCCGAATTGGTGTCGGCGATCTGGCCGAGCAGCAACTCGGTGCCCACGGCGACGACCTCGATCCTCACCGGGGCTCAGCTCCCACGCGCGCCCGACACTTCGCCCATGTGACGCCCGTCGAGGTAGTACTGGGCGCCGGTGAACACCGTAAGGGCGGCGGCGCCCCAGATGGCCGCGCCGAGCACCGCGTGGTGGGGCGACAACCACGGGATGAGGCAGAGACCGATAGCCAGGTCCTGGACCAAGGTCTTGATCTTGGCCGACTGGCGGGCGGGGATCGACACGCCGCGACGACCCACGACGGTTCGATAGACGCTCATCCCCACCTCCCGGACGGCGATGATGGCCACGGGGACCCACCAGATCGTGCCGTTGCCCACCAGAGCGATCAGCGCCCCGAGCACGACGACCTTGTCGGCCAGCGGGTCGAGGAACGCACCCGACCGGGTCGCTCCCTGGCGGCGGGCCACCCAGCCGTCGATCCCGTCGGTCACTGACAAGACGCCCCAGATCACCATCGTGACCCAGCTGGCGCCCCACAAGATGATCAAGGCGATGAGCAAGGGGGTGGCCAGGAGGCGGAGCACGGTGATGCCGTTGGCCGGCGTGATCAACGCTGAGGGGCCGAACGTGTAGGTGCGACCCTCGGCCGGCCTGAGCGGTACGGGGGGACCCTGGGGAAGGGACGCGGCCGGCGATTGGGGGAGGGGGCTGTCGCTCATCACCGTGCCCCGCTCCCGGCGACGGCGTGGCCCTGCGTAGTGAGGGCCTGGCCGGCGGAGACGGCGCCAGCCTGGGCGGCGGCCAGGTGGAGCCCGGTCGGCTGGGCCACCAGGTCGGGGCCGTCAGCTCCGGTCACCACCATCTGGACCACCGTTCCCGGCGCCAGGTGGTCGGGGACCGACACGATCCCGTCGATCTCCGGCGCCTCCCGGTACGTCCGCCCCTCGCCGACCGTGTCGACCAGCACATCGACGACGTCTCCGATGAGCGCGTCCCGGCGCCCGGCCGTGATCGAGTCTTGCAGCTCGGCGCATTCTCGTAGGCGCTCGGCCATCAGCTCGTCGGGAACCTCGTCGGCGAGATCGGCGGCGAACGTGCCCTCTTCCCGACTGAATGGGAAGAACCCAACCCAGTCCAGCTGAGCCTCGTCCAGCCAGGCCAACAGCTCGTCGTGATCAGCCTCGGTCTCGCCCGGGTAGCCGACGATGAACGACGACCGGAGGGCGGACGTGGGCTCGGCCCTGCGGATGTCGGCAATGCGGTCGAGGAACCGCTGGCCCTCCCCCCATCGGCGCATCCGTTTCAGCAAGGGGCGCGACACATGCTGGAGGGACAGGTCGAAGTAGGGCACGCCGGTGGCCAGCACGGCCTCGATCAGCGAGTCATCCAAGCTCGAGGGGTAGAGATAGAGCAACCGCGTGCGCTCGACCCGCTCGGACAGGGCCTGCACGAGACCCACGATGGGGCGGTTCGAGCCGACGGCGGGGCCATCGGGGCGGGGCACAGCCGATCCAGAGGAACGGTCGAGTCCATAGGAGGCGAGGTCCTGGGCCACCAACACGATCTCGCGCAGCGCCCCATCCCTGGCGCCGAGCTGGTCGGCCTCGGCCAGGATGGCCGCCTCGGGCCGGGACCGCTGCTTGCCCCGGAACGACGGGATGGCGCAGAACCCGCAGTTGCGATCACAACCCTCGGCCACCTTGATGTAGGCCCAGGGGCCGGTGGCCGGGGGCCGGGGCAGGTTGAGCAGGTCGAACGAGGGCGGGGCGGCCTTCCTGGTCAGGGCCACCGGCGTGCCGACCGGCCGATGCCCGAGGGCGACCGCCCCGGCGGTGGCCGGCGGGACCAACTGGACCCCGAAGGGTGCCACCAGGTCCACCTCGGGTAGCGAGGCGGCCAGCTCATCCCCGTAGCGCTCGGCCATGCAGCCGGTCACCACCAGGCGGGAGCCGGGGCGGCGGCTGTCGTCGAGGGAGAGGATGGTGTCGATCGACTCCTGGCGCGCCGCCTCGATGAATGCGCACGTGTTCACCACGACCAGGTCGGCATCCTCGAGCGAGGCAGCCGGCTGGTAGCCGCCGTCAGTGAGGGTCCCGGACAGCTTCTCCGAGTCGACCTGGTTCTTCGGGCAGCCCAACGTCTCCAACCAGTAACGCTCAGCCACCAGGACAATCTACCCGGGTCCGAAGGGTCCAGCCTCCGGCGGTCCACGGCCGGCCGCCAGGATACCGTGACGCAGCTCAGCCGCAGGGGGCGCCTCGTGGTTGGAGCCCATCCCAGGCCTACTCGCGCCTCAGCGGGCCCAAGCTCGGCCCCAACTGGCCAAATCCGGCCGCCGAGCGGGTCCGGCATTGACGTATGAATTGTGAGCGGAGAGGGAGGGATTTGAACCCTCGGACCCAGTTACCCAGGTCAACTCATTAGCAGTGAGTCCGATTCGGCCGCTCTCGCACCTCTCCGTAGCAGGTCAAGTACCATTTTTGAGTCTGGAACGGGGCCGAAACCTCACGGATCCCAAATCCCCCCACATCAGGTCGACTCGACTCGCACGAAGGACAGCGTACAGACAGGAGAGGACCTGGTGGCAACCAGCACGGCGACACGAGCGGACACCTACGGCAGCGGGTCGATGAAGGAGCGGGCGCCTGGCGTGTGGCGGCTCCGCTTCCTGACCGACGACGGCGGCGAGCGCAAGGTGACGGAACGGACGTTCCGGGGAACACAGACCGCTGCGCGTCGGCGGTTGCGCGAGCTGCTGGCGAGGCCCCGGCACCGGTCAAGCGGGACCGAACGGTGGGTGCCCTGCTCGACCGACACCTGGATCAAAAGCGGCCCGCGGCGGCGCGCCCCGGACCATCTCGGAGGAACGGCGGATCGTTGACAACCGGCTCCGCCCGCGGTTCGGCAACATGCTCGGTACCGACCTGACGACGCAGGACATCGACCGGATGTACACCGCCTGGCTGGCAGAGGGTCGAGCCCCGGCGTCGGCCCGCCGTTGGGGCGCTGTACTCACGGCCGCGCTCGGGCAGGCGATCAAGTGAAGATGGATCGACGCAACCCGGCCGACCGAGCGACACCGCCATCGCCGAAGTCGGACCGGACCGGACCGAGGTCATACCCTCACCGGAGGACGTCTCCAAGCTCATCCACGCCGCCGAGGACGCCAACGAGCACATGATGGCAGCAGCCATCGCCCTAGCGTTCCTCACCGGCGCCCGAGCTGGGGAGCTGGTGGCCCTCCGCTGATCGGATGTCACCACGATCGACGGGGAATCGGTGGTGACCATCGCCCGTTCGCTATCTTTGGTCGACGGCGAGCTGATCGAGAAGACCACGAAGACCGGCCGGACCGGGCATGTGGCCTTCGGGGATCGTGGCGTGGCTCTGCTCGACCAGTGGCGGAAGCTCCAGGCGTCGAAGGCGCAGGGCGAGATGGTCGCCGATCCGTTCAACTTCCACGATGATCGGCGACACTCGGACGGCTCGCAGCCGGTCAAGCCGTCCATCCTGACGGACAGGTTACTGCGCTTCGCAAACGGCTCGGCCTGGACGGCATGCGCTTCCATGATCTGCGGCACGCCAGCGCCACCTACGCCATCGCCTCGGCCAGAACGTCTTGTCCGTGTCTCAGCGGCTCGGCCACGCCAGCACGAGGATGACGCTCGACGTCTACGGAAAAGGCGCTGACGGTTGGGGACGTGGCCACCGCTGCGGCGCTCGGTGCATTGCTGCCCGCGTAGCGCCGTCTGGCGCGTACGGGCGCTCCTCGATGCGACCTCGCGTTCGAGCAACGCCTGCACATCGCCCTTCAGGTGCCAGACGCCAGGGGCAGTCCTCTCGACCAGATTGCAATCGATCCGGTCGTGTACGAGCGAAGGCAAGCGAACCCGCAGCCGCCGCCCCGCTTTGGCATCCCCAACGGGAGCACCTTGTGGAAGCGGCCGACCCGTTGGTTCGGCCACCATTTCATTCCTTCCCAAACCTCCCCGGTAGGTCGACTACGGACCTACCAGCGGTAAAAACGGTGACTCCCGGCACCTTCCCCGCGTCCGATGACAAGGCCGATCAGCCAGAGAACTAGCAGCACGGCGGCCACCACCCACAAGACATGTACGGCGAATCCAAGACCCGCAAATATTGCCACCAAGAGCAAAGCCAACAAGACGATCATAACTAAGACCCCATTCGATTCTCTCGGCCCTCCCCGTTGAGAGCCACCCCATATCTACCCGACCGGAACAAGAAGAAAACGCCGACGCCATTGATCGTTCGGATCACTCTTCTAGGCGCGCGTCGGAGCCTCAACGAGGCGGAAGGGGCTCCGACGAACTCAGTGCTGAGGCAGCGGGCGCAGACCATTTACCCGACCGAGCGTGAGTCCGAAACGTGTAGCAGTCGAAACCGCGTGCGAGTTATATGTCCGTGAGAAGGCTGATTGGCCTACGTGGCCGGTTGTTGTCGTCGTTCTCGGTCAGCAATGGCGCACCGCACCAGTGCTTGGACTTCCGAAGGAGGTTCGCCTAGTAGGCCAGCGATCTCGGTCACGCTGAGGTACTCGCTGAGCTGAGCGACGATCTCGGCTCTGTGCTGAGCGTAACGCTGAACTTGCAGGCGCATCGCTACTATTCGAGTGGTAGTGGTTCCGAACTCGTTAACCAAACGTGCGACTCTCCCCGATGTGTAGTTGGTTGCAATCATGGATGTTGACTAGTGACAGACGACTTCCGTGCGGTTGACGAAGGGATGTGTCCCCGCACGAGGCTTTCCTCAAACGGAAACTCTCTGAGGGCGCAGAAGGGAAGCGACAGACGTAGCAACACCAAGGATGTGCTTCGCTGATCGCCGCGTCGGCGCTTACGTACCAGGCCGACCACACTCGTTATCGACATGGCGAGCGTACGAGGCGACCACAAACCACTTGCCCAGCCGGGTCCAGTACCGTCCCGCCACTCGACCGGCTCGGGATGCGCGACAAAGCCCCAGACTCGGAGGTCGTGGATTACGCGGGCGACGTCAAAACCACAACGTCAACTTGTTGGTCCCGGCCACGTATGGCTATCCGATCGGGGCGGCCTTCTGGGTACTCTGCCTCAATCAGCGGGTAAAGCGAAGCTGCAAGCACAACCTCGCCTGGTGACGCGTGGGCCTGAAGGCGAGCACCAACATTGACGGCATCGCCCAGCGCGGTGAAGTCCAATACGGTTCCCGATCCCACATTGCCGACGAAAGCGACACCCGCGTTGGCAGCGACACCGAGAGGCAGTTCGGTGACCTTCGAGGCCAGTTCGACAGCGGCAATCGCTGCCTTGCGTCGATATTCGGGTCCGGCGAGACCCTGGATGAAGAGACCCATCACTTCGTCGCCGATCAGCTTGTCGACAATGCCTTCATTGTGAATCAGCACCTTCGTTGCTGTGGCATAGAACTCGTTCAGACGCTCGGCGAACGTAGTGGCGTCTGACTGCTCACCCAGAGCTGTCGAAGCTCGCACGTCAGCGAAGACAACTCCGATGTCGATCTCGATGCCTCCCGTCGGCAGATGATCGAAGCAGTACTGACAGATGTTCGGGTTCTTGCGGTAGGGCTTGCGCCCCACGAAGCCGACCATTTTGCCGCCCACACCGCCAAAGGGGTTCAAGCAAAGCTTGCAGCGGGGATCGTGAGGAAGCCAACGAAAGATGCGTTGCGCGACCTTCAGGGGTTCGTAGCCCTTGACGAGTAGAGCCTCCCAATCGAGCGGTTCTTTCGCCACTCCCAAACTATGGCTCTTTAGCAGGAAAACCGCCAGGGCCGGGGAGATCGTGCTCAGAACGGACTGTGAGGGTCCAGCGCGACCCCCGCACGTCAGCTTGGCTTGAGGCGACAGACCCGGTCCTTCGCAGCCGGGGTCTTCGTGCGCTCGGGCTCTCATTGCCGAGCGCCTTTGCCTGAGGTGGGTCACGAAGGGGGAGGGTCAGTGAGTCTGGCAGTGAGTCCGACGCCGATCCCAAATGTCTCCCAAATCTTTTGGAAAAGACGGCCAGGGATCCAGTTCAGCGGTTCGGAGAATATGCAGGTCAGACCACGTTATGGAGTCTCAAATCGCACCGAATCTGCGACTTCATCGCATTAGCAGTGAGTCCGATTCGGCCGCTCTCGCACCCTCTCCGTAGCAGGCCAAGTACCATTTTTGAGCCTGGAACGGGGCCGAAACCCCAGGATCCCAAATCCCCCCACATCAGGTCGACTCGACTCGCACGAAGGACAGCGTACAGACAGGAGACGACGTACAGACAGGAGACGATCTGATGGCAACCAGCACGGCGACACGATCGGGGACCTACGGCAACAGCAGCATGAAGCGGGCGCCCGCTGTCTGGCGGTGAGGTTCATGACCGACGACGGCGCCGAACGCAAGTGACGGAACGGACGTTCCGGGGAAAGCAGACCGCTGCGCGTCGGCGGGCTCCGTGAACTGATCGGCGAGGCCCCGGCAGGGGTGAAGCGGGACCGAACGGTGGGCGCTCTGCTCGACCGACACCTGGATCAGAAAGCGGCCCGCGGTGGCGCGCCCCGGACCATCTCGGAGAAGCGGCGGGTCGTTGACAACCGGCTCCGTCCGCGGTTCGGCAACATGCTCGTCGCCGACCTGACGACGCAGGACATCGACCGGATGTACACCGCCTGGCTGGCCGAGGGCCGCGCCCCGGCGTCGGCCCGCCGTTGGGTCGCCGTGCCCACGGCCGCGCTCGGGCAGGCGATCAAGTTTGGAGGGATCGACCGCAACCCGGCAGACCGAGCAAGACCACCGTCGCCGAAGTTGGAGCAAACCGAGGAGTAGCACCTTGGTCCGAGTTGGCCCAACCTGATCCTCTGTACGGCGTCTGGCGGGACCATCAGCGCCAACGCGTCGTGCTCTGCGAGGGCGAGTCAGACACTTGGAGCGAAGCTGACCATCCAGCTCAAAGACGGCAACGTGGCCCCCTATCAGGTACCCGGCAAGCCCGGTGCCGCCGTCAGGGGGAAGCTGCAACCATTCCTCGCGGCCAAAAGCGTGCCGTGCCTTGACGAAGCTGCGCCGGTGACCAACGTCGCCAGCGCCGCCGATGAGATCGCGAAGTTGGCAAGCCTGCACGACTCCGGTGCCATGTCTGACGAAGAGTTCACCGCTCACAAGGCCAAGTTGTTGGAGCAGCGTCGCACCTACCGCGGCTCCAGGGCGCCTACCTTCCCGACCTTGCGCCGCCAGTCTCCCGCTCCCATTCGGTGGGCTCGAGCTGCTCGCGCAGCCTCGGCGATGGCCTGGTCCGCGCATGCCTCAAACCCCTGGCCTGGTCGGCGCAGCCTTAAACCCCTGGCCTGGTTCGCTAGCACTCGCGGCATGAGAGTGCTAAGATGAGGTTTGAGTCCCGAAAGGGGTGGCAAAAAAGGGAGCGTACAAGACAGCAAAGCAGGAGGTAGTTGTCATGGCACTTGTCCGAAGCGATCCGTTCCGTGATGTCGATCGACTGTTCCAGCAACTGTGGGCGAGCCAGGTCGGCGGTGCTAACGGTGGTAGGCAGATGGCGATGCCCATGGACGCCTACCGGAAGGACGACTCGTTCTTGATCCGCCTGGATCTACCTGGAGTTCAAGCCGATTCGATTGAGCTAACGGTTGAGGAGAACGTCTTGACGATCAAGGCTGAACGTCCAGCTCCTCCAAAGTCCGATGAGGTCGAATCGGTGATTACCGAGCGTCCATTCGGTACCTTTACTCGCCAGGTATTTCTCGGCACGAACCTGGATACTGCCAACATCCATGCCGACTACGAAGTGGGCGTTCTCACCCTGTCTATTCCGGTGGCGGAGCAGGCCAAGCCACGACGGATCGAAGTCACCACCCGATCCGAACGGCAGGAACTCAAGAGCTAATGGCAGAGGACTAGAGGGGGCGATGTCCCGGACACAGCGGCTCCTCGTTGCGTCCGGGACTCTCGCCTTGGTCTTCCCGGATGAGGAGGTGGCGAGATGGTCAGCGAACACTCGGGCACCCCGCCGCAAGTTCGAGATGCCACCGTGAGCGCCGCCACGGGCCGCAGGCTGCGGGCTCGTTTACCTTCGCTCATTCACGACCTGATCGAGTATGACCTCGTCGAGAGAATCGCGCCGGGTGTATGGAACTTGAAAGGCGACGTGCAGGCTTTGCTCGAACGTGCGACCCCAATGAGAAGACACCGCCATGCTGACCGCTTGTTCATAGGGTTGCGTTGCCAAAGATGCGGGTTACGGGACACCACGAGGTTGGCGCGGGGCCGACGCCTCTGCGCACGCTGTCGAGCGCAAGACGATCATGGATGCTGAGTGCAACACCTACTTCGACGACGCCAGAAGCACTGCAATCATCGCCATTGCAGGCGAGGTCGACCTGGTTTCAATACCTTCCCTGCAGGCAGCCATCGCTGAGGCGTTAGCAGCCGGGCCGGACCGGGTCCTCATCGACGCGACCTCGGCAGAGTACATTTTCGTTCGCGGCTACTGCATTATCGGTGAGTTGAGTGAGTCAGTTGACCGCGTCACCCTCTCGTCACGATCGGACTTGGAGGCGCGGGTCATGGACATCCTTGGTTTCCCGAATGTGCTTTCCGTCGTGATGCACTGAGTGTCTCGTACCACGCTGACGCCAGCGATAGTCGCCTTTCCGGTCTATTCGGGCAGGCAACGGGAGCTGTTACTGACGCCGAGTTACCAACGGTAGAGGCGGCGGCTCCCAGCACTCTCACCACGTCCGACGACAAGGCCAATCAGCCACAGCACGAATAGGACGGCTGCGACCAACCACAAGAGATGGATGGCGAAACCTAGGCCCACGAATACCGCGACGAGAATCAATGCAAGCAATATCAGCAACGGAATCGCCTCCCCTTATGAGTCGGAACTTCGTATCCTTCGGCCTATGGTTTCCAAGGCGGCCGAAGAAGAAACCGCACTGTAGGATTTTCCTTCCTGAGTGGGCGGTAGTCACGCCAGCATTCACCACGGACCTGGTTCCTCATGACGCGACGAGATCCCCGATCGGGGTATCGGGGATCTGCGTCACCCACGTTGTGACTGACAAGCGTGGTGCCCCACCAGCTACCCGTTGATCGCCGACCCGAAACGGCATCCGAGGCACAGCGATCCCCGGCCGAGGCGGGAGTTGAAGTCACGGGAACGGCCCTTGGATCTGTGCATGGGCCGTTCTCTTCGAGGCACTTACCGATGAGTCAGCGCAAGACCCGTGCCGATACCCCGTTGTCCTTACTGCGGGCTGGGTGAGCCCGTGCGCTGCGTGACCGGCTTAGGGCCGGTCACTGGCGTGCTTGACACCGGCGCACGCCGACCAGCTCGTCATCGACGTGCCCGGCGCGACTGTCCACCACGAACCACTCGCCCCGCCTGGTCGGTACCGCCGTCGCCATTCGACCGGCTCCGGGGAGTGCGTCGGCCGGCCGCTGCCGTCTGGCTCGTACACGAGGCGCCAGCAGTGTCCGGGCTCGCAGTAGAACGCCTCGGCAGAGGCGTCCATGATCGAGGGTCGCGCCGCAGCCCACGGCGCTCGTTGTGACCCGGCGACCGTGAGCTACGACCAGATGTACTCCTCAGCGATGGCGCCATCGCTCCACTTGGCTACGGTCACCATACGGGCCCCATTGGCGAACTCCCCGATGACGCAGGTCCACTCTCCTGACCCGAACTTGATCGGGTGTGACGTGATCTGGGGTGGTGCACCGCCTCCGCTCCGTTCGACGTATGACTTCATGGCCTCGATGTGCTCCTCGATGCCGTGGGTCGGCGGCTGTCCTTGCCAGTCCACTCGAACATCGTCGGTGTGATGGTGAGCGAAGACGCCGGTCCAATCGGCGTTGTTCCATCCTACGAAGTCGAGATCGTCCATACCTTGAAGGTTTCGATCTACTGCGTCGTCGTTCGGCATATCCAGACTGCCTCCTGTGTGAGCGTCGAAGTCATCATCGACTCACTCTCAACGGTACCCAGGGTCGCGTCCGATGGCGGAACTAGACACTCATTGCCACCATGGGACGAGCCGAGCGATTCCCGACTGCGGCCCACTTCCGCTCGTTCACCGGTCTCGCCCCCAAGGCGTCAAAGACCGGCAACACCGGCGCATGGGTCAGGCCACGTAGCGTTCCATGCCGAAAGGCTACGAGGGCAGAAGTTCGGCGACCAGTGATTGGACCTTCGCGTCGATGTCGTCGACGATCGGGCCGACCGACTCGACCGGCAATCCGGCAGGGTCCTCGAGCTCCCAGTCAAGGTACCGCTTGCCGGGAAAGACGGGACACGCGTCACCGCACCCCATGGTGACGACCACATCGGCATCGCCCACGGACTCGTCGGTGAGCTGCTTGGGAAACTCGCGGGACGGATCGAGACCACGGTCTCGAAGAACCGCGATGATCGAAGGGTTCAGTTCGGTGGCCGGCTCCGATCCTGCTGAGCGAACCTCGATCCGACCCTTGGCGTAATGATCGAGCAGCACTCGACCGGCGACACTGCGACCGGCGTTGTGGGTGCAGACGAAGAGGACGACTGGTCGGTCGGTCATGGGGTTCCTTCTGCAGATTCGTGATGAGGGAAGACGATGTTCGACGCCTCGACCGGCGTGACATCGGGGTAGAGGGTCTTGATGACGAGGACGGCCACCACGCCCCCCACTACTTGTGCGGCGATGAAGACGGGGGCCGATGAGGGGGCGATCCCGGCGAAGGTGTTGGAGAACATGCGACCGACGGTGATGGCGGGGTTGGCGAAACTGGTGGAGCTGGTGAAGGAGTACGCAGCGCCGATGTAGGCGCCGATAGCCGCCGGTGCGTTCCGGCTGCGGCCGCTTCGGGCCAGAGCGAAGACCACCAAGAGCAAGCCCAACGTGGCCACCACCTCAGAGAGGAAGTGCGGACCGCTGGCCCGGTGCTTGGTAGACAGACTGACGACCGGCTCGGCGAACATCACGTTGGCCATGCCCCTGCCGATGCAGCCGGATACCTGTGCAGGGAGATAGGCAGAAGCGTCCCGCCAGCTGAGCCCACCGAAGGCGGCGTCCACGAAGGACACGATCGGGTTGAAGTGGGCGCCGGACGCCGAACACCAAGATGATGGCGAACAGCCCGGCGGCGGTCGCCGCGGCATTCTCGAACAGCTGGAGCCCGGTATCTCCCGGTGACAGCGGTTGGGCGGCGATCCCCGAGCCGATGACAATGGCGACGAGGAACGCACTGCCTAGGAACTCGGCGAACAGCCGGCGCCCGAGAGGCGCCTCTCTCACGGGCGTCTACCTTGAGGACGCGGTCAGTCGCGGGATTGCTCAACAGCAGGATGCGGCGCCACCTGGGAACGGGCTGCCCACGGCCAGGTCGGGTCGGCTCGCGCAGCACGCGGCACCGGAGGGCTCGACCGCCCGCAGCTCGCCCACCGGCATCTCGGCGTCGGCGAGCACGGCATAGATCTCCCACAGCTCGCCATCGGGGCCCTTGACCCATACTTTGTCCTGGACGGCGTAACAACAGCTGACCTGTTCTTCGACCGCGGTGGGCACCGGTTGCCACTGCTCTCGCTCGTCGCTTCCCAGACCGAGATCTGCTCCTGTGATCTGGAGTCGCCGCTGGACAGAAGCCAGCCGACGATCTCCCACCACACCAAGGTCCTGGCCGATGCGGGTCTGCTCGTCGGCGAGAAGCGTGGCCGATGGATGTGGTGGCGAGTCGATTCCGACCGCCTGGCCGCTGTGCGATCTGCCCTTGGCGGCCACGAGGGCCATGCGTGATCGTCCATGTGCTGGTCTGCTACATGCGTTCGATCCAGGACGAGTGGCCATCGATGGAGCGCGGGAACCCGCTGGAGGCGCCGCGCACGCTCGGATTCGGTGACCAGCTTCGCGCCGACCATTGCTCCCTCCCGACGAGCACGACGGCACAGGGATCAGCCTATGGGCGCTCGGCCACCCTTATCAGCGACGCCAGCCCATCGCGGCAACGACTGCTGTTCTTCACCGTGCCGCGGATCCCTCCCGCCTTGTGGGTGGTGATCGACGTTGGCGCCTTTCTCGTATTCCTTCTGCTCGCTGGCCACTACGCGACGCTCCCAATCGGCCGGATCTCGTCGCTTGCCAGCCGTGGCTGTGCTCATGACCGTTGTCGTGGCGGACTTAGCAATGCTCGATCAGCCGTATGGCCTAGGCGTGCACGGTCAGCCTGACCAGATTCGCCAAGCGATCAACCTCGTGCTGGTAGGGGAGAAGATCCTGGTAGTCCTGCAGGCTTGCCGGTGAGGGCAGTCGCACCGCTGCAACGCAGGGGCCGGTGTTGAAAGCCCGGCGGGCGGAATAGCCCGGCGCACCCCCCTGGAATGCACGAGCGGCAAGGCTCGATCCTTGGCTCCAGGCGGCTTCTACGATGTAGCCACACAGTAGTGGAGGATGCGGCGTCGACCGCCGGGAGCGGAGTGCCGGGATCTTCGTGCGGCGTATTGCACTTCTCGTGCCCGTGCGTCAATCGACCTCAGCCACGCTCACCGATACCCATATGTGTGCCCAGAGCCGCCGGCCAGCCGGCGGCCGGCGGAGTCAGGGCCTCACTGAGATATCCGGAGACGCGCACTCCCCGAGTGCTGCACCTCGAACCACGTTGGGCGGCGTCACCTGCGGCGGACCGGCGTCGCCACGCTGGACAGCGGGCACGTTGTTCAAGCAGATCAGGTTGCCGGCGATCGTGCTGCTCAGGTTCTCGCTGGCGTCCGGATCGGCAAAGGTGTTGTTGTTGTAGGTGAACGAACCGCCGATCTGGTCGCGGAGGGCACCGAACCAGCAGGACTGGAGGCCCGTGACCGTCAGGTTCCCCTTGATCACGTTGTTCTCGAAGTCACCGTAGGCGGGAGTGCCGGCGAGCTGGGGGTCCGTTTCGAAGAGCGGGGGCGGGTCGCAGGTCACGCCGCCGCCGCCGCCGGTCACCACGGCGCTGCCGCCAATGGTCACGCCGTGAACGATGACGGCCAGCGCCTGGTTGGCCAAGATGTTGCCGCCGACGCTGTCGTTGGTGCTGTCGGTACAGATCGACGGGGCGCAGCCGAGACCCAGCACGGCACCCGACCCCACGCTGACGTTCCCGGTCACATACACGTCACCGGGCAGCTCACTGCCGGTCTGGGCCGGTGGCGCCGGGGACACGGCGTCGAGCAAGGAACCCGGAGCAAGCGTGAGGTTCCCGTGGATGGACACCGCACCGCTGGGCACGTAGCACGTTCCCGTCACGGTGACCGAGCCATACGTACCGGACGGGATGGTTCCGCCCGAGCACGTGTAGGTGGCCGGATACGCCTGCGCAGCAGTGGCCCCGAAACCAAGAAGCCCCACGACCGCGCCCGACGCAGCCAGGATAAGAGCCGACACGACACGGATAGCCTTGACCATCACAGACCCCCTCAAGGTAGGCACCGAAATCTGCACGACGTTGTCGCCATGTCTAGACACTCCAACCAGGCTTGTCAACTGCTTTCAGTCTGGACCCAAACACGCAGGGTGATGACCACACGTAGGGTGACGATATCCCCGTGATCCGTACGCGGAACAGGCCCGCGACCGGTCCGGGTTTGGTTCCCAACGCGATGAAAGTCCCCCGCGTGGCGAAGTTTGCGGGGGACTTCATCGGGTCATGTGCATGGCTCCAGAACAAGCCACGGAACGCAACTACCCGCGCTCAAGGCGCGTGAAACACTACGAGCGATAACCGACTCTGATCCAGCGCGACCAGCTTCCAATCGGACTTGGGGGTAGCCCTACCGAGCATCCCCGTCCGGAACCAGCGATGCAGGCAAAGATAGGTACGACGAAGCCCAGCGATGGAGGTCGGAGGGCTTCGTCAATCCCCGTGTTGTGACTGGCAAACGAGGCACCGTCCATACTAGCCGCCCGGCGGGCAAACCGAACCGCGTGCAAAGACGATGCGGTGGCCGATCGACCACTGGGTGAGGCGGCCGAGGGAACCCAAGGGCCCCGGATAGCTGCCCTGAACCAATCAGCCCTAGTCAGCCAACCAATTGGTCAACCGGGACCGCCCTCCCGGTCGGCCCGGTCGGCCCGGTCAGCGCACCGGGTCGGGGGCCCGGACCAGGTTCTTCACCGCGGGCACGACCGGCGGGGCGGTCTTCCAGTCAGGGACGCCCTGCTCGGGCTTTCCGGCCGGGTAGCCGTCGTCGTTGACCTCGGCCCAGTGTGAGTGGTTCAGCTGGTGGAGGGTGAAGCAGGCCTGGAGGGCGTTCTGGAAGCCCATGTTGTCGACCGACTGGTTCACCGACTCCTTGATGAGCAGCGAGGTCACCGTGGGGCGCTCGGCGATCCGGCGGGCGTACTCGAGCGTGCGGTCGGCCAGCTCGTCCTCGGGAAAGATCTTTGAGACCATGCCGATCTGGTGCGCCTCTTCGACGGTGATCGAGTCGCCGGTGAGCATGAGCTCTTTGGCCCGACGGGGGCCGAACTCCCAGGGGTGGGCGAAGTACTCCATCCCGCACATGCCCAGGCGGACGCCAACCGGGTCGGCGAACTTCACGCTGTCGGCCGCAGTGATGAGGTCACACGCCCACATGAGCATCAGCCCGGCGGCGTAGACCGTCCCGTGGACCTGGGCCACGGTGATCTTCCTGAGGTTCCGCCAGCGAAGGGTGTTCTGGTAGAAGTAGTGCCATTCCTGCAGCATCCGCTTCTCGGCGCCTTCTCGGGTGCCCCCGTTGGTGCGTGCCGTGATGTGCTGGTCGGGCCCCGGGCCGTACTCGGCCATGGCCTGCTTGGATCCGAGATCGTGGCCCGAGGAGAACATGGGGCCCATGCCGCCGAGGATCACCACCCGGACGTTGTCGTCCTTCTCTGCTTCCAAGAAGGCGTCGTTCAGTTCGACCAGCAACCCGCGGTTCTGGGCGTTGCGGGTCTCGGGACGATTGAGGAGGATCCTGGCGATCTTCCCCCCGTCGAGCTCTTCGTACGTCACGAACTTGTAGTCCGGCATTGGTTGCTCCTCTTTCACGTCCAGCCGCCGAAGGTATCAGCGGCGGGTTTCCACGCCTCAACGAACCACAGCGTCCAGTCGGTGTCAAAGTTCGCCCGGTGGTGCCTGTGGCGCGCCGAGCGCTCTGAGTGGGCCTGCCGCTAGCCCGCTGATGGCCTCCCTTGCTACATCGTTGTGCCCGTCGCCACCGATTTAGTCGCCATTGCTCAAGTTCAGTCGCCATTTGACCCGGTGGCCGATCGCCCGGCCGCCTCCGTGCCGGCCGCCTCCGTGCCGGTCGCCACCTGATGGTCGCCACCTGATTCGCTCACCCGTGACCGAGCAGTCGGCGCAGGTTGTCCCGCATGATCAGCCGTGTATCCGCCGCATTGAAATCGGTCAGCGCCTTCAGGAAGTCTGTCGGCTCCGAAAGGCCCTCGGCGTGCGGATAGTCCGAACCGGCCAGGATCCGCTCGATGGGCACGTAACGGGCAATGTGGATGATGTCGTCCTCCCAGAACGGGCTCACCCACACGCATCGCTCGAAGGCCTCGATCGGGTCCTCGGGGAACGAACCGGGGTACCGGTGGTAGTAGATCTTCATCTTGTCCACCAGCGACGGGATCCAGTCGCCGCCGTTCTCGACCGACACCACCTTCAGGTTCGGATGCCGGCTCAGGGCCCCGTCGCAGACCATGGCGGTGAAGAAGTCCGAGATGGCCCGCCCGTGGAGGGCGATGTGCTCGAAGGCCGACCGGGAGAAGGCGTGATATTCGAAGTTGCCCGTCCAGTCACCGGTGTACTTGGTGTAGCTCACCGGCCCGGCGTGGACGCCCACCAGCACGCCGGCCTCTTCGCACCTCGACCAGAACGGGTCGAACTCGGGCTTGCCCGGCGAGGTGAACCCGGCGGCCGTCAGCACCGGTGCGGACCGCACGTCGATCACCCGGCAGTCCCGCTCGATGGCCCAGTCCAGCATGGCCAGCGCCTCGTCGACATCGGCTAGGGAGAAGATGGGGGCCGCGAACATCCGGTCATCGGTGTTGAAGGTCCACTCCTCTTGGAGCCAGCGGTTGAAGGCCCACAGAATGTCGATCATCAGCGGGATGTCCTCGCGGACCCGCTCCTCGATCCCCGAGGCCAGGGTGGGAAACAGCAGGCAACCCTGGATGTTCTGCACGTCGAGCTGGGCAAGGCGTTTGTCCCGCTCCTGATACTCGGGGTGTAGGGCCAACGGCTCGACCACCCTGTAGCCATCGGTGATCACGTCGGCCTTCGACTTCTCGCCCGAGAACATGTCGGTGAGGGCCCCGGCCACCGAGATCGGGTCGAACGTCGGGTTGGGCACGTAGTCCCACACGTGGCCGCCCATGATGATGTGGCTGTGCCCCCGCTCGTCCTTCACCCAGTACAGGTCCCGCCGGCGATGGGCGGGCAGGTGCCGGGTGAAGGCATCCTCGGTCTCATAGAGGTGGTTGTCGGCGTCGTACATCCGATACGGGAGATCCATCAGACTTCCTCCTTCGCTGCAGGCCGCCCACGGCCGCGGCACGCGGAGAGCCCCGTGAGCCCAACGATACTTCTAACGATCGGTTGGCAGGTGGTGGTTGCGGCACACCGGTCGAAGCCCTGTTCACGGCATCCCTCACGACTCGGTTAGATCGGGCTGTCGTCTCAACGAGATCCGAAGATCGACTCAGGAAGATCGACTCAAAAAGATCGACTCAGTAGGAGCCGACCGAGTACATCCCGCCGTCGAGGGCCAGGATGGCGCCGGTGACGAACGAGCCGGCTCGGGACGCCAGAAAGATGGCCGCGCCTGCCGCGTCGTCCTGACGGCCCCACCGGCGCATCGCGGTGGAGGCAAGCAGCTCGTCGGCAAAGGAGTCGCCCGAGATCATGTCGGTAGGGAAAGGACCAGGGGCGATGGCGTTCACGGTGATGCGAGGGGCCAGTTCACGGGCCAGGTGGCGGGTCAGCAGGTGCACCCCGGCCTTGGACGCTCCGTAGGCGTAGGTGTCGTAGTGGTCCGGCTTGAGCCCGGAGACCGACCCCACGTTGATGATGCGCGCCGGGTCGTCGTCGGTGGCCGCCGCCTGGAGCAGGGGGAGCACGAAACGAGTGAGGTGGAAGACCCCCTTCAGGTTGACGGCAAGGACCTTGTCCCAGGCCGCGTCGTCGTGGGTGGCTATGGGCGCGAACCAGTTGGCCCCCGCGTTGTTGACCAGGATGTCGAGAGTCGGCTCGAGCTCGCTCAGGGCGTCGGCCAGGCGTCGGCACCCCGATTCCGTGCTGAGGTCGGTGGGCAGGGCCACGCACTCACCCAGCTCGCTCAGTGCGGCGGCGGTCGAGGCGCACACGTCGGCCTTGCGCGAGTTGATGTACACCCGAGCCCCGGCCTCGACGAAACCGGCGGCGATCATGCGGCCGATCCCCCTCGATCCACCCGTGATCAGAGCCGTCTTGCCAGCAATCGAGAACAATTCGCTCACGGTCCGTACCCTTCGTCGGGCGTCACGGTAGCCCCGTCGGGGGTGAGGGCGTGCCTGTGACGCCCCAAGAGCCGGTTCCCGAGGGGATGGGCCGTTCAGCCAGGATCGGCGCGAGTCGGCCACTCCCCGGTCGGGCAGGGGGCCGGGCTCAGGCGAGAAGGACCGCCCGGTCGAGCCGGGGCACCGGGCTCAGGGCGAGAAGGACTGCCCGACGAACTCCTCGGAGAGGGCCCAGAGGCGCTTCGCCGCCTCGACGTCGGTGGCGTACGGGAGGGCCTCGCTCACGTGGCAGTCCTCCAGGTACAGGCCACCCCGTTCGGCCAGCTCCGGGGCCGTGGCCGCCCACAACGACGTGGCCGCCCCGGCTTCGATCGTCTTGGCCGGGGGCATGACGCGGCCGGAATCCTTCAGCCGAGCCATCAGGCGCTCGTAGTCATCGTGGTCCATGTAGCGGGCAAGCTCGGTGTTGATGCGGCCGGGGTGGACGGCATTGGCATGCACGTCCCGATCGGCCAGGCGCCGGTCGAGCTCGACCGAGAACAGGATGTTCGCCGTCTTCGACTGCCCGTAGGCCGTCATCTTGTCGTAGGGCTGATGCTCGAAGTTGGGATCGTCCCACAAGATGTCCGAGCTGCGGTGACCTCCGGACGAGAGGTTGACGACCCGAGACGGGGCCCCGGCGATCAGAGCGGGGACGAGCAAGTTGGTCAACAGGAAGTGGCCGAGATGGTTGGTGCCGAACTGCAGCTCGTAGCCGTCGACCGTGTGCTCGAAGGGCGTGTTCATGACGCCGGCATTGTTGATGAGCAGGTGGAGCGGCTCGCCGCCGGCCAAGAACCCCTCGGCAAAGGCCCGGATGGTGGCGAATGAGGTCAGGTCGATCACCCCGAACTCGACCTTGGACCCGTCCACACGTTCGGTCAGCGTGGCCACCGTGGCCCTACCCTTCTCGGGGTTGCGCACCCCGGCGATGACCGTGGCCCCGGCCGCGGCCAGGTTGGCTGCCGTCTCGAGCCCGATGCCGGTCGACGCCCCGGTGACGATGGCGGTGCGCCCGGACAGGTCCACGTCGGCCATGACCTCGCCCGCGGTGGTGGTTTCGTCGTGTTGCACCGTTCCTCCTGGTAGTCGCCTGCAGCGGAGCGGTTCCGCCTGGGGCTCGCATGTTCGCCGCCGAGTCGCAGGTTAATGTCCGGCCCGAGACACAGATCGGCTCGGACGCCGTGGCCCCGATCTGGCCGGTGCGCCGTGAGCCGCCGCGCACAGCCCGCTCGACCCGCTCCGTCGCCCGCTCTTGAGTACACAAACCGGCACCATGGAGCGTCGATGGCCGGCAACGTGACCGCGACGAGTCTGCCTGGGATACTGGACCGCTCATGCTCGTCGCCGACGCCATCTCTCCGCCCGTCCAGCTGCATTCGGTCCTGACCGGGTGGCAGACGGACTGGCTGAGCTTGGTCTCGTTGGCCATCGAGGGCGCCTTTGCCCTCGGGTACGTGGTGTTCGCCCGCCGCCTGGCGGTCCGGGGCCGGCGATGGTCTCCCTGGCGGACTACCTCGTTCGTGGCCGGCATCGTCACCATCGTGATCGCCGTGCAGTCGGGGCTGGCCTCCTACGACGACAGCGTGTTCAGCATCCACGTGATCCAGCACCTGCTCCTCATGAACGTGGCCCCCATACTGTTGGCGCTGGGAGCGCCAGTGACCCTTCTCTTGCAGGCCGGCGATCGGAGCACCCAACAGCGGGTCCTCAAAGTGCTGCACAACCCGATCGTCGAGGCGATCACCAACCCCGTCTTCGTCCTGGTCGTCTTCTCGGCGACGATGGTCGCCTACTTCCTGACGCCCTTCTACCAGTTCTCTCTCGAGCACCCCTTGCTGCACGATCTGACCCATCTGCATTTTCTCATCGCCGGCTGTCTTTACTGGTGGCTCGTCGTCGGCATCGACCCGTCTCGTTGGCGACTGTCCTACCCCATGAAGTTGGGTTTTCTCGCCGTCGATATTCCCGTCGGCACAATCCTCGGGCTGGGGCTGACCCAGACCAACGTGTCGATCGCTCCCCTGTTCCACTCACTGTCCGACACCCACGCCGGTGGGTCCATACTCTGGATCCTCGGGGAGATCTTCACCTTCCTGGCCATGGGGATCGTGGTCATTCAGTGGATGCGAGCCGACGTCCGCGAGGCAGCCCGGTCGGACCGACGTGCCGATGCCGCCACCGCCCGGGCCGTCGCTGGCCTGCCCGGAACGACGGCCACGGCCGGAGCCACGGCTCGGGCAACGGCGGCGGCCGGAGCCGCGACCGGGGCAGGCTCCGTGGAGAGGCCGGAACGCCAGCTCGCCGACGATTCGGTCCGGCGGGGGGTCACACCGGTGCGGTTCGACGGGGGACGGCTGGTGGTCGACGGGCGCGTCGACCCACCGGGGCGCGAGTAGCTCACGAGCCAGCTCCGCGCACCATCAGCTTCCGAGCCCGCGCACGATGAAGTCGCAGACCTCGGCGGCGACCTCGTGCCGGGGCCGGGGAAGCAGCTCAGCTGCTCGCACCGACATGGCCCCGTAGATCTGCTGACCGATCAAGGTGATGGCCCGGTCCGAGTCCATGGGCCGGAACGTGCCGGCGACCAGACCTTCCTCGAAGACCTCGGCGAGCAACCCGGCCACGTTCAGCCCGATCAGAGCCAGCTCCGAGCCCACCGCCGCCCCGTCCTGTGACGCGCTCTCCTGGGTGGACAGAGCCAGGCGGAGGAAGGCGGGGCTGTCGTCGAGCTGTTCGAACACGCCGGCGACGAGGACCTGGAGCCGGTCCATCGGATCGGTACTCGACCCCCACGATTCGGCGATGGCCTTGAGCAACTGGTCGTGCATGCGCTTGAGGCAGGCCCGCAACAGCTCGTCCCGGTTGGCGAAATAGACGTAGATCGTCGACCGTGCGACGCCGGCTTGTGCCGCGATCTCGTCCATGGACACCTCGGTGGTGCCCCGTTCTCCGAACAGACGTCGGGCGACGTCGATGACCTGATCACGGCGGAAATCGCGGATGACCTCTTTGAGGTCATCGGTTGTCCGTGGCGCCACCTCAGGCCGTGACGAGGGCAGCCGAGGGGGTGAAGGCGACCGGGATGTGCTTCACGCCGTTGATGAACTGGGACTGGAGTCGCTGGACCTCGCCGTCAAGGCGGATGTCGGGCATGCGGTCGAGCAGGTGCTCGAACATGACCCGGATCTCCATCCGGGCGAGGTTCGCCCCCAGGCAAAAGTGGGGGCCGCCCGCGCCAAAGGCCATGTGCGGGTTGGGGTCACGGGTAATGTCGAACCGGTTGGGGTCGTCGAACACCTTCTCGTCGCGATTGGCCGAGACATGGAAGAACACCACCTTGTCGTCGGCCTTGATGGTCCGGCCACCGAGCTCGAACTGGCTCGTCGCCTGGCGGCGGAAGTTCATCACCGGTGTCACGTACCGCAGCATCTCCTCAGTAGCCGAGGGCAGGAGGGACCGGTCGTTGCCCAGCAGGTCCCACTGGTCGGGGTAGGCGAAGAACGTGGCCATGGCCCCTGAGATCAGGTTGCGGGTCGTCTCGTTCCCCGCCACGGTCAAGAGGAGGAAGAACAGCTCCAGCTCGAAGTCCGAGAGCTTTTCCCCTTCGATCTCGACACCGGTGAGCACGCTCATCAGGTCGTCGTGGGGGTTGGCGCGCTTTTGGGCAAAGAGCTGCGATGCATAGGCATAGAGCTCCATCGACGCAACCTGGGCGATGTCGGCCGTCTGCTGGTACTCGGGGTCCTCGTTCCCGATCATGCGGTTGGACCAGTCGAACATCTTGTGCCGGTCCTCGTTGGGAACGCCGAGCAGCTCGGCAATGACCACCAAGGGCAGCTCGGCGGCGATGTCGGTGACGAAATCGGCCTGGCCCTGCTCGATGACCGTGTCGATGATGACGTCGGCCGCGGCGTGGATCCGGTCATGGAGCTGGTTGACCATCTTGGGGGTGAAGCCCTTGTTGACCAGGCGGCGGTACCGGGTGTGCATCGGCGGATCCATGTTCAACATGATCAGCTGCTGCTGGGCCAGGAGGTCTTCGTCCATCTCCCACATGTACGTGGCCTTCCGGCTCGACGAGAAATGCTCGTAGTCGCGGTTGACGGTGGTGCACTCGTCGTACCCGGTGACGGCCCAGAATCCGGGTCCGGCAGTCTCCTCGTGCCACCACACCGGTGCGTGCTGCCGCAAGAAGGCGAACCAGTCATGGGGAACCCCAGCGACGAAGTTCTTGGAGTCGGTGAGATCGATGTCGCTGAAGTCGATATCGGGTGCTTGCATTCGGACGAATCCTCCAGTTGATCGGACATTGTGTCCGATGAGTAGGATCGTATGTCCGACGTCCTGTGCCGTCAAGGCCCAGGACACAGCCGAAGATGGGCAGGCCCGGCGTCATGTGCCCGGGGCGCCCAAGGGAGGGGGTCCGGGTCAGGCGCCGGGAGGAAGCACCCCGTCGATGACCACGGTGGGGTTCTCGGTCACCACGAACTCGAGGTGGTCCACGTCGAGGAACTTGGCCACATCGGCCATCACGTCAGCGACGTCGGGAGCCTCGATCGACGCCCGGTAGTCGGCCATCGACTCGAACCACTGGACGGTCACGCCGTCGTAGCCGTCGTCGGTGTCATCCCGATAGGCCGAGAGCGGCTTGGGATTCTGCTCGTAGCGGTAGACGTGGCTTCCGCTGGTCGTGGCGGCCATGAAGGGCCCGTGGTGGTCCTTCCAATAGGCATGGAACTCTGCCGGAGTCAGCCCAGGCTTCCGTTTCAGCAGGCACGTCATCTTCACCATCACTCGGCCCTCCCCTTCTCTCGTCTCATGCACGATCGCGCACCAGGCTGTGCCGCAATCGGTCCCGCACTTCAGCAAACGTACCGCCCACCGGGTTGGCCGCGATTAGCGTCGCGGGGGTGACCGCGACGGACCCGCGCCCCAAGGACACGGCGTCTCCGTCGATCCACCCTCGGACCGAAGCCGTTCTCACAGAGCTCCGTTCCATCGGGGCACCGGCGTCCAGCCCTGACATCGCTCCGGCCACGGGCTCCCGGCCGACCCTGAGGCGCCGGCTGCTCGGGACGGTCATCCATGCCGGCTGGGCATGGATCGCCCGCAACGGCGCGGTGGGCCCGGGCGACGGGCGTGCCCGGCGCTTCGGGTCGTTCGGCACGGGGAGCTGCCTGGCCTTCCCGCTCGGTGCGGTGTTCGGGCAACGTTGGATCCATATCGGCCACGACACCCTGGTCGGACCGTCGGTGAGCCTCTCGGCCGGGATGGTTCCCGGACAGCAGATGGTCAGTGACCCGGTCGTCAGGATCGGCGATCGCTGCATGATCGGTCGCGGAAGCCACATCGTGGGCCATTTCAGCGTCGAGGTCGGCAACGACGTCCATACCGGACCCTACGTGTACATCACCGATCAGAACCACGGCTATGAGGACCCCGACCAGGTGGTCCACACGCAGTGGCCCTCCGACGTGCCGGTGGTGATCGGTGACGGCAGCTGGCTGGGCACCGGAGTCGTCATACTCCCGGGTACCCGCCTCGGACGCAACGTGGTCGTCGGCGCGGGGTCGGTCGTCCGCGGCACATTCCCCGACCACTGTGTGATCGCCGGCGTGCCCGCCCGGGTGGTGAAGCGCTACACGTCAGAGGCGGGATGGGCCTCGCCGAGATCGGCCGGCGTGGACCCGGAAAAGCCGAGCCGAGACCCTGAGCCGGAGCACTGAACCGGGAGAGCCAACCGGACCACTGAACCGGACCACTACACCGGGGGACTGCACCGCGGGACTGCATCGCGGGACTGCACCGGGGGACTGCTCAGTATCGCCCCCTCCGGGACTCCCGGCTCATCGGCGGACGTTCGACCTGAGAGACGTTGACGGGGGCAACGAGCTCACACTGCCTTGGCGCCAACCGGTGCCGACAGGCGGCTGCCGGGAGTCCGGAGGGTGGCGATGTGCCGATGCCCGCTATGCCGGGTACGGGGAACCCGGTACGGCTAGAGGGGCGCCGGGGCATCGACAGATCTGGATGTCAACAAGCGTTGGAACAGCGGCGGGAACGGAACTCCGCGGCACGATGACGTCGCCGTTGTTCCGCCTCGGCCCAGGGGGCCCTGCCTCCCTTCACAGTCTCTGACCTCGACGCTGCGTTGAACGTCTCGACAGAGAAACGGGCGACGACCGGTGACCATGCGGTTCGGCTTCACGTTGCCGAGAAATTTCCAGGAGGAGTCTCGTTTCACGGGGCGTACTCGGCCGATCACGTTGCGAGCATGGGCGGGGAACGGCCCCTTGTGTGAACTTGTGCTCCACCGAATAATTCTTGTTAGATATGCGTCGATCACCACAGGGGAGTCGTAGAACGCGCTCTAGTTTGGGCTCGCCGATTCTTGGGCATGTTGGACAAATTTTCCGTGAATTTGGGGTTTACCCCCACCGGCCAATGGGAATCAGCGACGACAATCGACGGACATAGTGGGGATATGAGGTGGCGCGGGGATCGGACGATTTCACCGATATGCACGGCACAAGCAACTTCGAGGGGGTCGTCGATGTCGACCGGGACCGCGCCCTGGTTGAACGGTGCCAGGCGGGCGACCTTGCCGCGTTCGACACGCTGTACCTGCACTACAACCAGCGATTACTGCGATTCTGCCTGAAGCGACTGCAGGAGCGCTCCGAGTCCGAGGACGTCGTCCAAGAGACGTTTGCCCGGGCGTGGCGGGCTCTCCCCACCTTCGCCGGAGACCGCCGGTTCTACCCATGGCTGACCGTCATTGCCGGCAACCTGTGCACCGATACACTCCGTCGTCGCGCCCGCACGACCACGCTCGACGAAACGATCATGCGGACCAGCGATACCGGTTCCTACGACATCGAGGACGCCGTCTTGCAGGACGTCGATGCCGAGATGGTCACCACTGCCTTCGAGAACCTGAAGCCCCGGCACCAGCGGATCCTCGACCTGCGCGAACGATCGGGTTGGTCCTACCAGAGGATCGCCGACCAGGAGGGGGTCGGGGTCTCGGCGGTCGAGACACTGCTGTGGCGGGCACGCAATGCGCTGAAACGCGAGTTCGCCCTCCTGGCCGGTGCGGAGGGCAAGGCGGGCGCACTGATCGGTGTGGCCATGACCCTCCCGCGCGTGGGCATTCGTCGGTGGTCCACGGCGTTGCGCCACCATGTCGCGGTCGCGTTCCGCCACCTCGCCGAGACGGGCCGTCACGTAGCCGGCGCAGTGACGCCGGCGGGTGCGTCCATGGCCGCGGCGGGAGCGGTCGTCGTCGGCCTGGGAGCCGTCTACTTCACGCCGGGCGCTTCGACGACCGCCGCCCCGTCGGTGACCGGTCCGACGGGGTCTACCGTCGCTCCGTCGACCGGCGGTCCTGTTCTTGGGGCAACTCCGCCACCGGCCACGATGTCGTCCCTTCCGCCGTCCACCGCGTCCACCGCGTCCGCCGCTGCTACCGGTGGCGGTGGCGATGGTCGTGGCGGTGGCGGGAGCGGTGGCACGGTGAGCGGAGCTGGCGCACCCGGAGCGTCCTGGAGCGTCCCGGAGGGCTCAGGAGGTTCAGGCAGTTGGGCAGGCACGGGCGGTTCGGGGGGAACGGCGGAGACCGGTGCCACCGGACATGATTCCTCCGGCACGCCGCCTGGAGCCGCGAGCCCGCCGAATCCCCTAGCCGCCGTGACCCAGCCGATCAGCGGGGTCACGGGTGCCGTGGGTGGTGTTGTCGCCGGCGCAGGGGCGACCGCCGGAGGTGCGGTCAGCGGACTGGCCAACGGTGTCGGAGGAGCGGTCACCAGCGTCGGAGGAGCCGTTGCTAGTGCGGCCAGCACGGGTGGTAGTGCCGGTGCCGGCCTGGGCCAGGTGACGACTGGAGTCACCGGGGCTGTTGGGGGCGTCGTGTCGAGCCCAGGATCGGGTCTCGGACAGGCGGTAACCGGCGTCACCGGCGGCGCCAGCACTCTCCTCGGAGGTCCGCCGGGCTGATCCAGGTCTTTAGACATCGTTCGGGCCGGATGGCGGTCATCAGGGCTCGACGAAGGCAGCCGGATCATCGAATGCCGACCCCTCTTGTGCGTGCAGTCCGGTCGGCAGCCCAACGGGGGCAAGCCCGTGTCGGCGGAGCACCTCGAGCGCCTCAGCTCGACCTGCGGCAATCAGGGCTTCGGTGTCCGAGAAGTCGGTGTAGTCACGCGAGGACTCGCCGCCGCCGCTGAACACGATGACCTCGACGCCCGGCGGCAACCGGGACAGCTCCTGGCTGAAGCGGGCATGCACGGCAATGAACAGTGCGTTGAGCATGGCTTCGACCGGTCGCCGGGAAATGGGGGGAGTGTAGGTAAGCGGCCCGCACAAGAGCACGAAGATCCGGGTGGCCCCGCCCTCGATCGCCCGGCCGATGGGCACGTTGTTCACAACCCCCCCATCGATCAGCTGGACTCCATCGATCTCGACCGGAGGAAAGATGGCGGGGATCGCCGCCGAAGCCAGTATCGCCTCGACGGCGGGACCAGAAGTCAGCCACTGTTCGCACCCGTCGGCCAGCGACGTGGCCACCACCTCGAAGGGGATTGCCGCATCCTCGAGCCGCTCGAAGGCGATCCCCCGTTCGATGATCTCCCGAAGGCCGGTGTTGGGATGGACGGACTCGCGCTGTTGCAAGAAGATCCAGGGCCCGTGCATCCGGCGCTGCGGGTAGACGTCCTCCCCGCGCAAGCCGCGCCAGATCTCGGTCAGGTGCTCCATGCCCGCCCGAGTCGGCTCCCCCGCGAAGGCGGCGCCGTTCACCGCCCCGACAGACGCCCCGTAGACGCGATCGGGAATGATTTCCTCCTCGACCAGGACTTGGAGCATCCCCACCTGGGTTGCTCCCCGGGTTCCCCCGCCCGCCAGGACAAGGGCGGTCACCGGGCGTGCGAGCGAGTGGCGTTCGGCCAACCACTCCTGCCGGTCTATCCGGCTCCGCTTGAAGGTGAACCGCACGGTCAGCACGATCAACACCAGCGTCACCAGGACAAACAGAGGAAAGATCACGGCGAAGGCAAGGTGGACGGTGGCAGGTTGCATCGCCCGAAAGGCTAACGGACCGGCCTTCGCTTCCAGCGCCGGCCCCGCGTCATGGCCCCCTGAGATCCCGTCGCCATACGCTCCTGACACCCCGCGTCATACCCTCCTGAGACACTGTCCCCATGTTGGTGACAGCCGAGCGGATCGACAAGGATTCGCAGATGCCCGAAGAGTGGCAGCCGTTGGCCGGTGCCGCCCTACTCGAGCGGCTCCGCGTCACGGGACGGCCCCGCCCCTCACTCGACCCCACCTTGTCGCGTCGGCTCCGTGATCGGTTGGACGACGGGCTGGAGTTCCTCATCCAGCCTGAGGTCGACCCTGCGCCGATCGTTGTCACCAAGGACAAGCTCACCCAGGTCCTGACCTGTGAGGCACACCACATGGCCAGCCAATTCGGGGAGCGACGGCCGTCGCAGGCCATGGCCTGCGGGGCGCTCATCGACAACCTCTTCCGCCAGCTGGTGGCGACCGGCAGCATCGGCGATCCCATGGCCGACGGTCTGGCTGCGCTCAGCCTCGACGACCACCAGCGAGGGTTGGTCGACTGGATTGAGCGCTTACCCGGTCCGGAACAGTCGGAGTTAGCCGTGGAGGTCGAGCGCCAGGCAGCAGGGCTCGTCGCCCGCTGGCCGACGCTGTCGCCCGGATGGTTGCCCCGGACGCAGGAGCCGATCAAGGCATCCCTGGCCGGGGGGAGGGTCCTGCTGTCGGCACGCATCGACCTGGCCATCGGCCGCCCGGCGGTGAAGCACGCCTCGGTTGGGATCGTCGAGCTCAAGTCGGGGAAGCGACGGGCGGAACATCGTGCCGACCTGCACTTCTATGCTCTCATCGAGGCACTGCGAAGCCCGGCACCGCCGTTCATGGTGGCGACGTACTACTCCCGCACCGGCGAGCTCGACGTGGAACCGGTGAGCGAGGACCTCCTGGCCGCGGCCGCTCGTCGTACCATCGCCGCCGCCGAGGCTCTGTACCGCCTTTCCGCCGGTGCCGAGCCCAACCGCACCCCGAACCCACTGTGCGGCTGGTGTGACGCGCTGCCGACCTGTGAGCCGGGACAGGAGCGTACGGGCACGTCCATTCCCTTCGACCGGTCGGGAGGTCCCTCCGACGGGTCGGGAAGCCCGGAGGGCGATCCGGGGCAAAACGAGGATCACCGTGACCACTGACCCCGGTCCCGTTCAGAACGCGGCTCGGTCTCACCGTCCGTCCGGACACTCACCTCTGAGCTGCTGGCACCTGCTCACACATGTATCGACAGTCCGGCCCGCCAGGACGTCAGGGACCGACTGCTGTCGGCCGTCCCGCCGCTGGTCGAGGATCTCCAGGCCGGGGAGCAAGTGGTCATCACGCTCCCGGTGCTTCGCCAAGCCCGCCAAGGACTCGACATCACCCTCGGTTCGGATCAGCCCTTCGCCTGGAAGCCAACGTTCGTACGACGCTCCCTGGGCCTCGCAGCCATCGAATCATGCCTGCAGCACCGCCACGGCACCCCGGCAGAGGCCGTGGGCGTTGTCGCCGACGAGGCGGTCGCCAGCTGGGCACGAACCGGGTGGCGCACCTTCCATTGGGAGCCGTGGTTCGGCGGACTCCCCGCCGGCGGCCGGTCTGTTGTGCTGGCCGAGGCGGCGACGTGGGCGACGGCGTTATGGTCCGCCCTCGACTGGAACCAGTTCGCCTCGGTTCCCCTCACCGGTGGCCCCGACGACCAGTGGATCTGCACGGCGGCACGCACCGTCCGCCTCAAGGGTCGCTGCGAACTGCGCGTCAGGATCACGGCTCCAGAGTGCTGCCGAAGCGGCCAGCACGGTACGGCCGGTTCCTGGGACGGGTTGGCCCGTCCCAGGGACGGCACCTGTTCGCCAACGGCACTCGTCTCGGTGTCCGGGGGCGTCCCCGCCAAGGACTGGCGAGCGGATCTCGGGTTTCTGGCGTTGGTGGCCAGCCTGCGGTCGCCGTCGCGTCCGGTACCCGCCCGGGTCGCCGGCCTGTGGCCCGATGTCGGTGCCCAGCGGATGCTCGACGTCAACGGAGAGGTCCTGCGGGTAGCCGCTGACAAGGTGATCGCCACGGTCGCCCAGTGGGCGGCGTGTCGTCGGAGCTCGGCCGGGTAACTCAGTCAGGCCTCGGGCGACTGGGGCTCAGCCAGCTGCGGCTCCGGCCTCGGGCGACTGGGGCTCAGCCAGCTGCGGCTCCGGCCTCGGGCGACTCGAAGAGTGCCTTGGCCGCTTGAGCATCAGGTTTCCCAGCAGCGGTCTGGGGAATGGCGTCGACCAGGAGTAGCTGCCGGGGAATCTTGTAGCCGGCCACGAGCTTCCGACAGTGGTCCTGGAGCTCCTCGAGGCTGATGGCCTCATCCGGCCGAGGGCGGAGGGCCACGGCCACCCGCTCACCGAATACCTCGTCCGACACTCCGACCACGATCGCGTCATAGACGCCGGGGTGCGTCTTGACCGCGGCCTCGACCTCTTCGGGAAAGATCTTCTCCCCTCCCGAGTTGATCGACCCCGACCCTCGCCCGTGGACGGTGATGACCCCGTCGGCCTCGATCGTGGCCAGATCGCCCGGTATCGACCAACGAACGCCGTCGGCGTCGACGGGAAAGGTGGCAGCCGTCTTGGCATCGTCCTTGAAATATCCCAGCGGCACGCGTCCCCTTCGGGCCAAGCGACCAATTCGACCGTCCCCAGGCTCGAGCGGCCGCAGCTCGTCGTCGAGCACCGATGTGTCCTTGTTCATGGCGAACCGGGGCCCATCGGCTCCGACCGCGACCGAGCCCTGGGCCCCGCTCTCGCTCGAACCGAACTGGTCCATGATCATGACGTTGGGCAGCTGGCCTCGGAGCTCGGCCTTGACCGGGTCGGTGAACCGGGCGCCACCCGATGACACGGCGGCCACCGACGAGGTGTCGTACCGACCCGGCGATCGGGCCAGGGCCTCGGCCAGCGGCCGGCCCATGGCGTCGCCGACCAGCGAGACGCTCACCACCCGTTCCCGATCGACCAGGTGCAAGACCTTGTCGGCATCGAAGGCGGGCTCGGTGTAGATGACGGTCGTGCCCCCCATCACCAGGGCGTTCCACAGAGCCCACTGGGCGTTCCCGTGCATGAGGGGAGCGAGGGCCAGGATGCTCATCCGAGCGGCGTCGTCGGTGGGGATGCGTGCGGTCATCTCGTCAGCGGTCTCCACCGGCTGGTGGCCCCATCCGCCACCGCCCATGGCGGCAAAGAAGATGTCCTCCTGCCGCCACATCACGCCCTTGGGCATCCCGGTGGTCCCGCCCGTATAGAGCACGTAGAGATCGTCCGGGGACCGACGGTCGAAGTCCCGCGCGGGCGAGGCCGAGGCCAGGCCCTCCTCGTAGTCGTCCGCGTCCAACCCGACCCCGTTGTCGGAGACCGGGGTGCCATCGTCGATGACCAGCAACACACGGGGAGGCCGCCGGCCGGCGAGCGACTCGGCCACCAATGGGGCCAAGGCCCCCTCGTAGACCAGCGCCACCAGGTCGGCGTTGTCGACGACATAGCGCAGCTCGGGCGCGACGTAGCGGTAGTTGAGGTTGATGGGGACGGTGCGCGACTTGAAGCAGCCGATCATCGCTTCCACCCATTCGGCCCGGTTGCGGGCCAGGATCCCCACGAAATCGCCGGGTTTGATGCCCTTGGCCTGCAGGTAGTGGGCAAAGCGGTTGGACCTCGCCTCGAGCTGCCGGTAGGTGAGCCGGACGGGATGGGCGACCAGGGCGTCCCGGTCGGGCACGGCGTCAACGGCCAGTTCGAACAGGTCCGCCAGATTGAATGTTCGATCCGACATGGGTGATCCTCCCGTCCCGCAGGGCTCCCGGCCGGGCAGGACCTCCTAGCATTCGACCGGACATCTGTAGCACGACGGCGGCGCCGGGACGAAACGAGGAGAGGGACATGGCCAGTGGCAGCAGAGAAAGGACCGGGATCGAGGGGTTGTCGGCGCTGGTCACCGGGGGTGGGAGCGGCATCGGACTCGGAGCGGCGAAACGGCTGGTGGCCGACGGGGCCCATGTCACGATCTGTGGGCGGACCGAAGACAGGCTGAAGAGCGCGGTCGACCAACTGGCTGCGCTCGGGGCGGCCGCTTACGTGGTCGCCGATGTCACCGTCGAGGAGCAGGTCATGCACGCGGTGGGCACGGCGGCGGAGCGCACCGGCCGGCTCGACATCCTGTTCGCCAACGCCGGCGGGTCGTTCCACATGGGCGCGCTGGCCGACGCCGAGCTGGAGGCGGTTCGCGCCACCGTCGACGTGAACCTGATCGGCACGTTCCTCTCCATCAAGCACGCCGCGCCGGTCATGGGGGCCGGGCTGGCCGGCGGCGAGGGGGGGTCGATCATCGGCATGTCATCGGGAGCCGGTCACTTCCCCCACCGGTATCTGTGGGCCTACGGCGCGGCCAAGGCCGGCGTGGACATGTTGTGCCGGTGCGCGGCCGAGGAACTGGGGAAGTCCGGGATCCGGGTGAACACCGTCCAGCCCGGCATCGTGGACGACGAACTGATGGCGGCGATCACCGCCGGAGGGCCGCTGCTCGACGACTATATGGCCCAGATGCCTATTTCCAGACTCGGCCGGGTGGAGGACATCGCTGCCGCCGTCCGGTTCCTGGCCGGCCCGGAGTCGTCTTGGATCACCGGCGACAATCTGGCCATCGACGGTGGCCACCACTTGCGTCGGGGCGCCAACTACGGGCTGTTGTTCGGCGAGTAGACGGACCGGCCTGTCGCAGATGACCGCGCCGGGATGCCCTCGTCCCGCTTGCTCGGTGACCGGGCGGGTGGGAACTCGCCCCCGAGAGGCCCTCAGGCTGGCGAGGGAGAGGCGTCCTCCCTCAGGATGCGGGCCAGCTCCTCCTCCACGGCACGATCGTGCTCTTCGGCGTCCCGCTTGGCCTTGCGGGCGCCCCACGGGCCGCCGATCAGCCAGATGGTCGGGATGAAGATCACCATCCCGGCGACGTCGACCCAGAACCAGTGCTGCCACTGCTCGGGTGACCGCTTCACTGCATCCTGCAAGGCCAACAACTGGGATTGGTGCTGCGACAGGTACGTGAGCTGGGCCTGGTAGGGCTGCACCAGCGTCTTGAGCTGCGATTCGTACTTGACCAGTTGTGCGAAGTTGGCGGGGCCGAGGGCTTTGGTGGCCGCAGCGATGTTGGCGGCCGACGGGTTCGCGGCCACCGCGTTGACGACGGACTGATTGGCCTGAATCGCTGTCAACAATGAAGCGTGAGCCGTAGCGAACGCCACCGAATCCGCGTGCACGACGACGAAGTCCTGGATGGGTTGTCCGTCGATGACATGGGCGGCGATGGGCTGGTTGTTCACCACCGGGTTGACGCTGTTGATCACTACCGGCAAGAAGATGAACGAGATGGCCACCACCAAGCGGAGGATCCAACCCCAGAGGGCGAGTCCGGTGGCGACCAGAGCCGGGTTCTTCGCCTCCACCGACTCGGTGTAGCCGGCCATCCAGGGTGCGTAGGCCAGCGACAGGAAGAAGGCCAGGATGCATGAAGTGAACGCCAGCGTGAAATAGGACGTGTGTGGATGGGTGGCGTAGCCCAGGAACACAATGAGCGTGATGATCGCTCCGATCGCGCCAACGAGCATGAGGGGTTTGCGCACCCGGAGCCGGTCCGACGCCCAGCCCACGACGATGAGGGAGATGATGTCCGCTCCCCAGAACCAGGCGTTCAGCCCGTTCACCTGCGAGGTGGAGAGGCTGACCCCGTTGGCGTTCACAAAGTTCACGGTGTAGTAGATCGTGAAGAAGCCGGCGGCTACGTAATAGACGAGCAGGAACATGGCGATGCCGAACGCCGATCCGGCCAGGTCCCACTTGGCGATCTGGCGCCACGGATGCTCGGTGGCCGCCACGACCTCGGTCTCGGACAGACCGCGGGCTCGGGCCTCGACCAATGTCCGGTCTCGCATCGAGACCATCAATTGGTCGCGGACCCGCGCCGACAGGTCCTTCATGAAGAACAAGGCGATGATGAAGACGGCGATGGCGGAGAGACCGGAGATGATGAACTGGCTCTGCCAATCGACGAAGTGGCTCAGCGTCTGGGTGGCGACGACACTGGTGATCAGGCTGCCGGCCACAGGACCGACTGTCCAGAACCCCATGGCCGAAGCCCGCCCGAGCTGTGGGCTGAAGTCCCGGACCATCGCCGGTGTGGCCACCAAGATGGCTCCTTCCACCAACCCGAGGGCCGAGATGACGATGCCAAAGGCGAGCTCAGACCCGGCGTTGGGAACGCCGACGCAGACGAGCAGTCCCACGACGAGCAGTCCGTAGATGATCACGTTGGCGCGGCCCAGCTTGTCCGTCTTGCTGGCCGGGAGAGAGGCGAAGGCGCCGATGGCGTTGGAAATGATCACGATCCACACGTAGTAGGTGAACGACATGTGGTAATAGCGCAGGATGTTCGGCGTCACCCCGGTCTGCGTGTAGTACGTGTAGTACAGGACTATCGTGGCTAGGACGGCCAGGCTCAGATAGGCGGTGCGTCGACCGGAGGTCGGGTACTCGTCGATCTCATGAACAAAGAGGAACCGGAACAACGGCCCGTGCTCGTGCTTCGGCGCCGGTGGCGACGAGGTCGGGATGCTTTCGGTCGTAATCGTCATACAGGCCCCCCTGCGACTCTGGGCACCCATGCTCGGTGCCCTCTCTGAAACAACTGTTCACATCTGAACCGGTCCGAGCTTCTCAGCATGGATGGAACTCGTCAAGGGTTACCCAGAGATGGGGCCAGGGCTAACGTCGAGGTCGGTACCTACGATTGGTCATGAGGCGGGTCGAGGCCACCGGGGACGGGTGGGGTGGCGGCTACGCTCCCGGGCTGGGAGCCCAGCCGGGCAGGAGGCCGAGGTCAGCACACACCTCAGGGGCGAACACCGTTCGTCCGTTCGGTTCGGCCGCCTCGGGGTCGGTGGCCAGCCAGGCGGCCACCGCGCCGGGCACATCAGGAGGGATCCCCGCCGAAGCATCGAACCCGAAGTCGGCCATGTCCATGGCCATTCTCTCGGTAGCCACAAATCCGGGCTCCAGGTTGTAGGCCCGAATACCCCGGGGTCCGAGCTCGACGGCGAGCATGCCGGCGATGCGGTAGGCGGAGGCCTTGCTGAAGGCGTATCCCAGGCCCCAACCGCCCTGGCCGGCCGGCGCCGGCGGGTCCATCTGCCCCGCGCCGGACGAGATGTTGATCACCGTGCCGCCGCCGCGCTCGAGCATGCCGGGGAGCGCGTGCTTGATGAGCACGAGCGGAGCCATCACGTTGGCGTCGAGGTGCCGGTCCAGCACCTCGAGGGGCGTGTCGATGATCTGGTCCATGTGCCCGGGTCCGACATAGCGCCCGTTGTTGACCAGGACATCGATCCGGCCCCAGCGCTCCTCCACCGTGGCCAGCGCCCGACCCAGCGATGCCCGATCCAAGAGGTCTGCCGGGACGGCGAGCGATCGGACACCGGCCTTGTCGACCAGCTCGGCGGTGGAGCTCAGGCTCCCCGGAAGTGGACGGGTGTCGGACTTCCGGATCGTCGAGGAGTGCTCGAAGGCATCGCCGTCCTGCACGGTCCGGGCAGTGAGGGCCACATCGAATCCGGCACGAGCCAGATGGTCGGCGATGGCCTTACCGATCCCCCGGCTGGCCCCGGTCACGAAGGCAACACGACGTTCGCTCACATTCACTCCTCTGTTCTCGGCTCTGTTCTCGACCCTGTTCTCGACCCAGTTCTCGACCCAGTTCTCAGACAGGGTTGCGCATGGCTACGTGCCCGCCTTGAGCATCGCGTACATCCTCGTCTCGATCACGAGGGCGAGGCCGGGCCGGCAACCAGCGGGACGATCAGGGCGAGCAGTCCAGGTATCGCCACTCGGCTGCCGCCCTCACCTACTGTCCCTCTCAGACCCACAAGAGTTCCTCAGACCTTCAAGAGCTGCTTGATCCCGTCTTCGATGCCGCCGCACAACACGTCGATATCCGGGGTCGTGTCATAGTCCCCCGTGACGCCGAAGCTCACCTCACCGTCGTAGGAGAAGATGGCGATTCCGACTCTGACTTGACCAGCCAGAGGCACGTAGGGAAATACCTTCAGCATGCGTCGGCCACACACGTACAGTGGGATCTGTGGCCCGGGCACGTTGGTGGTGACGGTGTTCACGTTCCGCTGCGCCAGCCGGGTCGACACCCGCATGCCCAGGGCCAGCAGCATGGGCGGCGCGAAACCCGACATCGAGGTGAGTGCCTCGCCGGCCACGGCCTGCTTGGACTCCTTCAGCCCCTCCATTTGCGCGCTGACGGCTCGCAGGCACTCGGCCGCATCGCTCATCGACACCGGGAGCTCGGCGAACATGGCCGAGACCTTGTTCTGAAGGGTTCCGTCCCCCACGGCGCGGCCGCGGGCGTCGCGAGCACGCACGGATACCGGTACCAGGGTCCGCACGACTCGGTCCACTGACTCGCCGCGGGACAGGAGCAACTGGCGGAAACCATTGGTGATGGCAGACAGGACGACATCGTTGAAGGTGCCACCCACATCCTTTCGGATGGCCTTGATCTCGCTGACCCCGACGGAAGCCCAGGCATACCGGCGATGCGGTCCGAGCGGGCCATTCAGGCTCGAAACCGGGGGGCGCCTGACCAGTCCGGTCATCGCCAAGAGTCCCGAACCCACCGCTTGTGCCTGGGAGAAGGCCTGCCTCGGCACCCGGAACGCGGCACGGACGGCTCGCAACTGCTCATAGGGGCTTCGGAGAAGGTCATAGGAGGACCGCGTGGCGAGCTCAATACTCGTCGGTCGCGCCTGAGGGCTCCACCGATCAATGACCAGCGCCTCCGGTGTCGACGACGTGTCCATCACCACCGAGAGCAGATCGGCTCCCGACACCCCATCAACCATGGCGTGGTGGGTCTTGCACAGGAGCGCCCACCGGCCCTCCTCCAGGCCCTCGACGATCCACATCTCCCACAGGGGCTTGGACCGATCGAGCGGCTGGGACATGACCCGGCCCACCAGTCTCCGCAGTTCGGCAACACCGCCGGGGGACGGCAACGCAGTGTGGCGGAGGTGGTAATCGAGGTTGAAGTGCTGGTCATCCACCCAGACTGGTCGACCCAACTCCAAGGGGACATGCCGGACCGTTCGGCGGTAGCGGGGTACCCGGACCAGCTTGCTCTCGATCATGGCTGAGATATCGGGATAGGCAGGAACAGGGCCTTCGAAAATCCCGACTGAGGCAATGTGCATGTGGCTGACACTGTCCTCGATGTGCAGAAAAGACGAGTCCAGCGGGCTCATTCGGTCAACATCGGCCATATGGAGACACCCCCCTCCTTTTTTTCTACCGGTCTGCCAATTCCTGCGTCAGATGGTCTTGCTTCTCCTGGGTCAGGTGGCGGTGGTTTCGAGCCTACGAGATCGAAGTCAGCTCTATGTCGCCACGGTTTGATCGACCGTGAATAAGGTCGACGCGGACCCGATTCTCGGCAATGGCACGGACCGTCTCGTCGATGGCCGCCTCCACCACCTCTGGTGATCTCCGGTCGCTCATCATGTTCAGGCCCATGACGCCCAGTGAGGTTGTCCCGGGTTCGACGCGGACCACGGCGCAGCCTGCAGCCTCCAATCTGCGTGTCTCACGCTCGAGTCGGCGATGCGCCGACCAGCGGATGAGTCCGTCGGGGCGGCCGATCGCCGGTCGGCTGCTCGACATCGGCGAGACCGCGATGACCACGTCGGGCTTTTGCTGACAAAGGACATCCGTGTTGGTCAGGGAGCGGACGCCGCCGTCGAAATACTCCACCCCCCCGATGGTGACCGGAGCAAAGTAGGCGGGTATGGCACAGGAAGCCAGCACGGCCGCGGCCAAGGGGGCCCGAGGCGATCCGGGCCGGCCGAACACCGTGCGGACACCGTCCGTCCTGCGGACTGCGCAGATCCACAGGCCATCAGGCCAACGATCGCCCATCATGGCGTGCAACCCAACGGCACGTTCGGTGAGGTCGATCCGCCCGGCCGGAAGCATCGTGACCGCAGCTACTTCGGGCCGGAAGGCCCATGGCCGCCGAGCGATCTCGTTCAAGAGGGCAATCGAGGGAGGCCGCCAGGGTCTGAACCAGTTCGCAGGCGGTGGGGACGGGAGTTCGGACTGGTCCGCCCGGATGCGCTCCATCAACGCCTGGCCTCCGAGCGAGAGAGGTGATCCCGTCGCCAGAGCAGCAAGGTCGGAGGCCGGCACTCCCAGGCGCATGAGGGTGCCCGTGATCGATCCGGCTGAGGAACCAACGATCACATCGGCCGACCTCGGATCCCATCCGAGCTCCGACTCGAGCGCGGACAGAACCCCTGCGTGGTACGCCTGCCCGACGATGCCACCAGCGCCGAGTATCAATCCAACGCTGACCATGCATTGCCCCCTACGTTCATCGTGTCCCGTGCTTCGTCGGGTTGACGGGGACAGCGTAGTTGCAGAGCAGGCGAACGGGTGGTTGGGCGCCGGATGCATCGTTCGTCCCGTATTGGGTCGGATTGCGTCTTCCGCCAGCGAAGCTCGATTCCGGATGCCAACAAGCTCGGGTCCCGGCGTCGAAGCGTGTCAATCCGCGCTCGTGTAGACGCAGAAAAATGGGGTATGAACCGGAGTTGAGGGCTGTGTCTCTCCGAAATCGAGGGGCTCGAGGGGCGCAGCCACCGATGATCAGTTGGCCGCGAGGAGTCCTCTCCTGGCGCTCCCCTTTGCTGGGCGACGCAAACCGGGGGGAAACTGGGCTGCCCGGTGCCCGCCAGTGGCGAGTACTGGCGGGGCTGGAAGGGTCCATTGTGGACATGACCGGCACAACGTGAACACCGTCATGACGTCGAGAGGATGGGCGTGGCAGCGATAAGCGTGTGCAACCTGGCCAAGTCCTACGGCCAGAAGCGAGCGGTGAGAGACGTCAGTTTCGAAGTCAGCCAGGGAGAGGTCTTTGCCCTCCTCGGTCCGAACGGCGCCGGCAAGACCACCATCATCGAGATCCTCGAGGGCTTCCGGGACCGAAGCGCCGGCCGGGTCGAGACCCTGGGTGTCGACCCGGCCGACCGTAGGACACAGCGCTGGTTGCGAACCCGCATCGGTGTCGTCCTCCAAGAGCTGGCGGTCGAGCCCTTCTACTCGGTGCGCCAGGTCCTGACCCGCAACGCCGGGTATTTTCCCTCGCCCCGACCAGTCGACGAAGTCATCGCCCTGGTCGGCCTCACCGAGAAGGCCGATGCCCGGATCAAGACCCTCTCCGGTGGCCAACAGCGCCGACTCGACGTCGGCCTCGGCATTGTGGGCCATCCCGAACTGCTCTTCCTCGACGAGCCCACCACTGGACTCGACCCGTCCGGTCGTCGGGAGTCCTGGGAGCTGATCCGACAGCTTGCATCCGAGGGCACGACCGTGCTCTTGACGACCCACTACATGGACGAGGTCGAAGCTCTGGCCGATCAGGTTGCCGTGCTCAACAACGCGCAGATCGTGGCCACCGGGACACCGGCGTCTCTCGGTGGACGAGACTCGGGGGCCGTGACCATTCGCTTCGCACTGCCCGACGGGATCTCGGCGAGTGACCTCCCTGTTTCGATCCACTCCGCGTCCGACGGGCTGGTGGAGATCCAGACTGAGGACGAGCTGCCTGTCCTCCATGCGCTCAGCGGCTGGGCCCTCGACCACAACCTTCGTCTTCCGGGACTCTCGGTCGCCCGGGTCACCTTGGAAGACGTCTACCTGCAGCTGACGAGAGAAGAGACGAGATAAGCAGTGAGCGCTACTCCTGTTATCGGGTCCTTCGAAGGATTGAGCGACCTCAAGTTGGTGGGCCGACAGGTCCGCTACGAACAACTGTCCTTTTGGCTCAATCCGGTCGGGGCCGCCTTTACCGTGGGGTTCTCGGTCGTCTTCCTCATCCTGTTGGGAGCCTCAGCCGGCAACTCACACATTTCCTTCTATGGCAATATTCGGCTGGTTCAGTACTACGTACCAGGCTTTGCCGCGTACGGAGTGATGGCGGCCTGCTTCAACATCTTGGCCATCACCCTGGTCAACCGGCGGGAGATGGGCCTTCTCAAAAGGCTGAGGCTCAGTCCCCTGCCGACCTGGGCTCTGCTCACCGCCATTGTCCTGAGCTCCATGGTGATTGCCGCAATCGAAGTGGTCATACTCCTTGCCGTCGGGAGACTTGGGTTCAGCGTCCACTTTCCGGACAACGTGGGTGCCTTCGTCGTGGCCATTGTCGTGGGCATGCTCTGCTTCTCTGCGCTGGGAGTGGCCATGAGTACGCTCGTCCCAAATCAGGATGCGGCCGGTCCGGTCGTCAGCATCATCTTCTTCGTCCTGTTGTTTCTCTCGGGACTGTGGTTTCCGCTCAAGCCCGGGTCTGGCCTCGCCCAGTTCGCGTCGTACTTCCCAGTGCGCCACTTCATTACCGCCGTCTTCGCTCCCTTCGACACCCAGAAGGGCGCCTCCCCGTGGGCCTGGCATGACCTCCTCGTCGTTGCCATCTGGGGTGTAGTCGGCGCCATCGTGGCCGTGCGTCGATGGAAGTGGTCGCCTCGCCGGGGTTGAGGTGGCCGCCGCCGAGCGTCAACGTCCAGTCCCAAAGAGGATCGGGCCGATCAGTTCTCTTCCTGTTCAGAGTCTGAGAAGAGGGGCGAATCGGGCCTTGAGCCCTGGGAGGAGCAGCGCAAGAGGAGGAGCAGCGCATGAGGAGGAGAAGCGCATGAGGAAGTTGATCGAGTCGACCCATGTCTCGCTGGGCGGCGAAATTGGATCTCCCCAGTGGGCGTTCCCGTACCTGGATGAGGAGCATCACAACTACGCCAGCCGATTGCTCTTCGCGGCCGACGCACTCCTGCTCGGTCGCCTGACCTACGAGGGGTTGTCCGCGGCCTATCCGACGATGACCAGTGGCGACTCTGGCGTTCCGAACGACTTCATCGATCGAATGAACAGCATCCCCAAGTATGTGGCATCAACCTCCCTCCACGAGACCGCATGGAATGCCACGGTCATCGACGGCGATGTGGCCTCGTTCGTCGCCGATCTAAAGCGGCAGCCCGGCGGGAACATCGTCAAGTACGGAAATGGTTCCCTCGATGCCACCCTGATGGAACACGGCCTCATTGACGAGTTCCACCTCTTGCTCACCCCCGTCGCCATCGGACAGGGCCAGCACCTGTTTGAGAGTGTTGACACCGCCAGCGCTCTGGATCTCGTCGACGTCACGCGGTTCAGGAGCGGTGTACTGCTACTCACCTACACGCCAACCTGACTTGCGTCGGCGCCCCCGACGCCGGTCAAGGCGCGGGATACCGGCGAGGCTCCGGCCGGACAACGCGTAGGTCCGGACTCGTAGGGCCCCGGAGACGTAGGGCCGGGGTATTGCAGGTCCCGGAGACGTAGGCCCCCGGTAACGCAGGCCCCGGACACGTGGGCCCACAGCCTCAGACCCTCAGATCGGTTGACCCCAAGACCCCGGACCCTCAGACCCTCAGACGCTCAGACCCTCTGACCCTCAGACCCTCAGACCCTCAGAGCCACTTTCGGCATGCGTTCCGCCGGGTGGCCAAGGCGCTCGACCTGGCCGGAGCAGACGTGAACGGGCTTGCAATATGTGTGCGTCACTCATATATTGTTCCCATGGGACAGATCGTGGCAACGAAGTTGAAGATCGAATCGTGGGACGAGCGGCCGACCAATGAGTTCGCCGATGGCACCAAGGTCAGCCGGACCGAGGTTCTCTTGAGCGGTGAGGATGAAGTCGCCGCGGCGCAGTCTCAGTCGTTGCTCTTCTACCGCGCCGACGGCACGAGCGCCTTCGTCGTGCTGGTGCGGGTCGAAGCGACGCTGGACGGTCATTCCGGGTCCTTCGTGCTCTCCGGATCGGGCAGCTACGACGGGACGACGGCCAGACAGGAGCTCGTAATCGTCGAAGGATCCGGATCTGAGGCCCTTGGTCGTATCCGTGGTTCGGCCATTAGCGAATCCACTCATCAGGATTACCCCTACATGCCAATCCGTCTCGACTACGACCTGGCGTGAGGAAGTCCGAGCGCCTTCGCGACGCGACGATTCTTGGAGCGGCCGCGCTCGCCATCACAGACCGGGCCCTGGTCGCGGCGGCGTCGCCGGATGCCCCGTCCCCGACGGCAGCGGCAGCGCTATCGGCGTTGCGTCACTTCCTCGATGACGCCACCCTCGACCAGCTTCGAGGCGTATTGGGCCTGTCTCACTCCGGAGTGGTGCGACTGGTCGACCGACTCTGCGAATCTGGGCTGACAACGCGTGGTCCCGGTCGCGATGGGCGCAGTCGCATCGTGCGCCTCACGAAGCGGGGGACCGAGCTCGCTGACGAGGTGACGGCGGAGCGCCTCAGCGCAATCGATGCGCTGACCGCCGGGCTGTCGGCAGCCGAGAAGCACACTCTCGTCGAGTTGTTGGGCCGGGTTCTGGCCAATGTTGTCGCCACCAAGGACGGGGGTGCGTGGACGTGCCGCATGTGCAGCGTCTCGGCGTGCGGTCGTGAGCGCGGGCTCTGCCCGACGGCCAATGCAGCGACCGAGCGGTTCGGAGCAGCCGTCACCGGCGTCACGAGCCCTCATGACGTGAGTGGACGCCTAACTAAAAGCTAAGTCGTCGCCTGGCTTGAACCGCTCACAGTTGCTGGTCGCACATCCATCGCGGCGACAACAAGACCAGTCGGTTCCTGGCAACACATCGCCACGAGCACGGTGAGCCGCAGCGCCCTCGCCCTTGGCGGCGAGAGCAAGGAGACCGATCAGGTCCGGGTTTTCCCTGCCCGGATCATGTCGAGCGTCTGTTGGACGCGACGCTGTCGCGTCTCATCCCGTTTGGCATCAGCGATCCAGCGGGCGTACTCCTTGCGGTGGGTGAAGGCCATATCCTCGAAGCGCGCCTTGGCCTGGGGGTCGGCCGCCAAGGCGGAGGCGAGCGCCTCGGGCACTTCGACCTCGCGGGATGCGACATCGAGTTCGACGCTTACCTCGACCTCATCATCGGCGTCTACGCCGGCGCCCTGGCGCACCTCTCGGTTCAGGCCCAGCAGGAACTCGCCTCCCATGCGCACCACGCTCGTTCGCCACATGTAGCCATTGATGGTCGCCACGACCGGAAATCGCTTGGCCCCTTCACCGACGACGGCAACTTGGGCATCATCGAGCACCACCGCGGCTGCCGGGCCACGGGGCTGGAGTTGCGCTCTGAATCGGATCTCTCCCATATTTCAATCCTTGCTCAGTGAGGGGATTTCAATCCTTGCTCAGTGAGGGGGCCGCTCGTCTCTCCTCGGATCTGGGTCTGGAGTTCGAAGCGGGCGCAGACGAAATCGCCACGCGGTGGCAATCTCTCCTTCTACGACCTGGGGTTCCTACGACCTGGGGTTCCTTTGTCATGGAGGTCGTCAGCCCATGCGAGCGGCTATGTCGGCGGGCATGCCGGGCCCTGGTCGTACGTGAATGTCGGTGAGATCGTGCACCTGGCCGCAGTTGGCGCAGATGGTCTGCTGGGTGATCGGACCACCGCAGACGGAATGCACGTAGAGCACAGGTGGGCCGTTGGGGGCCGCCCATCGGTCGCCCCATTCGGTCAGCGAGACGATGGCGGGGGCCAGTTCTCGACCCTTGTCGGTCAGCACGTATTCGTAATGTTCCGGATTCAGTGAGTAGGTCCGGCGCTCCATGATCCCGGCATCGACGAATCCATCAAGGCGGGTTTTGAGAATGTTCGTCGCGATGCCGAGCCTGAGGAAGTCGTTGAACCGGGTGGATCCGGCGAACAGTGCGTCCCTGATGATCAGCAGACTCCACCGCTCGCCCACCAGTTCGAGCGCCCGGGCGGCCGAACACACCTGGGTGTCATAGGTCTTTCCGAGCATTACCTCAGCATAGCAACTTTCACTTGCATCATGAAAGTGAGTTCTCTATGATGACTTGCATGATGCAATCGGGTGGGGAATTCCCACTGACACACTCAGAGGAGGACGTTATGACCATCGAGGACAGGGCGGTTCTTGTTACCGGGGCCAATCGCGGCATCGGGCAGGCACTGGTCGAGGAAGCCTTGAGGAGAGGTGCGAAGCGGGTGTACGCCGGCACGCGCCAGCCATTGGCCCACCCGGATCCGCGCGTCACGCCGGTAAGACTTGACGTAACCGACGCGGCGCAGATCCAGGCTGCGGTCGAGGAAGTCGAGTCTCTCGACCTTCTCATCAACAACGCCGGGGTGGCACCCTACGATGACCTCAGCGATCGTGGCACCCTCGAGCAGACTCTCGCCGTCAACCTCTTCGGCCCGTACGCCATGAGCCAGGCATTCCTGCCCTTGCTGACTCACGCCCGGGGAGCCATTGTCAACAACGTTTCGCTGATGGCTCTCGCCCCCTTGCCCCTCACTCCTTCTTACGCGATCTCAAAGGCGGCCTCCTTCAACATGACGCAGTCGCTGCGAGCACTTCTGGTAGGGCAGGGCGTGTTTGTCCATGCCGTCCTGACCGGTCCCACCGACACCGATATGACCCGAGGCTTCGAAATTCCGAAAGCTACTCCGGAGTCCGTGGCCCGAGCGATCTTCGACGGAATAGACAACGGAGAGGAAGACATCTTCCCCGACCCGATGTCAGAGTTGTTGGCCGAAGGCTGGCGCAATGGCGCCGTCAAAGCGATGGAACGGGAGAGCGCTGGCTTCCTGTCACCTCAGGCCGCCCATGCATAGTCAAACAGTGTCGGCGCACCTTGGCCACGTCGCCGAAGGTGATGATGGCTTTCTTCGAGGTTGCCGTTCTGCATTGCTGGTGCGTGAGGTCTAGTGATCGGTGCAATACCGACGACCAAAAGCTCCGAATGCTCGAAGATCGACCAAGTAGTCCACAAAGCAAGCCCAACCTATTTGATAATGGAGAGAGTCATGAGTGCTCAAGATTTTACTGCCACTTTCACAGTCGAACAGACTCCAGAAGAGGTCTTCCCCGCCGTCAATAATGTTCGTGGATGGTGGTCAGGAGACATTGAAGGGAAAACAGACCAACTCGGTGCTGTATGGACCTATCGTTACGGGGACGTCCACTACTCCCAGCAAGAGATTGCGGAATTGATTCCTGGCCAGAGGATCGCGTGGCACGTGTTGGACGGCTACCTGAACTTCACCCAGGACAGGACTGAGTGGACGGGCACGGACATCATCTTTGATATCTCAGAAAAGGGTAACGAAACAGAGGTCCGCTTCACCCACAGAGGTTTAGTTCCCGAATTTGAGTGCTTCGATAACTGCTCGAACGCGTGGGGCTTCTATATCAACAGCAGCCTACGGAGTTTGATCACCACGGGTAAAGGGGAGCCCAACATTTAGAGGTAGGAGGTCGGTAGTCTCGCGACTGTCACACAAGCAAGCAAGCGGAGGGAGTGGGATTCGAACCCACGGAGGCTTGCACCTCACGGCTTTTCAAGAGCCGCGCATTTGTCCGCTCTGCCATCCCTCCCACCCCGGTCAGGGTAGCCGTCTACCGGCCGATCACCAACGGAACGAGTGCAGATTGGCCCAACCGGATGCGAGAGGAAAGGCGACTCAATCCGGACGGGCCGATCGCCCCGTCCCGTCTGGTCCCCATTCGATCTGGGATCGCAACGCATCGAGCCAGGCGTCGGCCTTGCGCCGGGCGGCGTCTGCTTCCTTACGGATCGCAGGGCCGGCCTCGCCCGCAGCTGGATAGGAACCGAGAAATTTCACGTCGGCCAGTTCGGCCCGGAGGTCCCGGAGGCAGTCGGCGATCACCTCGTCGGCCACATGGCCCTCGAGATCGATGATGAAGCAGTAGTCACCGAGGGCCCGCTTGGTGGGTCGGGACTCGAGCTTGGTCAGGTTGATGTTGCGTGCCGAGAACTGGCCGAGGATGCCGTGGAGGCTTCCCGGTCGATCGGCCCGTTGAAAGCAGGCAATCGTGGTGCGGTCGTGCCCGGTCGGCGCCGGTATCCCGTGGCGAGCCACAGCCACAAACCGGGTTTGGTTCTCTGGATGGTCCTCGACGTCTTCGGCCAGGATTTCGAGCCCGTAGAGCTTGGCCGCCAGGCGAGGCGCGATCGCCGCTGTCGGCACCTCGAGGACGTCGCCCGCCCCCTCACCCAACAATCGAGCTGCATCGGCAGTGGAATTGGCCGGCGCCACCTCAGCGCCGCGCAGGTGCTCGACCAGGAAGTCCCGACACTGGGCGGTGGCCATGGGGATCGATGTGACCCGGCGCACGTCTTCGATGCGGGTGCCCGATCGAGCCATCAGGTGGAGATGGATGTCCAGGACCACCTCTCGCTGGATAAACAGCTCACGATCGAAGATCAGACTGTCCACGGTGTCACGGACCGAACCCTCGATCGCATTCTCGATAGGGAGGAACCCGAGATCGACGCGCTCGTCCTCGACCGCCTCGAGCACGTCGTGGAGGGATGCCAGGGCCACGACATCGGCGTCTGCATAGTCCGGCTCTGCGAACAGCGCCTCTTCGGTGAAGGTGCCCTGGGGCCCGAGGAATCCGATACGCAGGGGTGCAGCCGTGGCCATACCCAGGCAGGATAGTGACGACATGGAACGTGCCGCCCTTTACCGCCTGCTCGACGATGTCCAATCGGGAGCCTGTACTCCCGATGCCGCCGTCCAGCAGCTCCGCCGGCTGCCCTTTGCCGACCTGGGATTCGCCAAGGTGGACCACCACCGGTCCCTGCGCCAGGGATTCCCTGAGGCGGTCTACGGTCCGGGCAAGACCGCCGCACAGTGCTCGGCCATCGTGGGCGAGCTCCTGTCGGATGCAGGGATCGAAGGGGAAGCGAGAACGGCGTCCGGCGAGACGCTCCGGTCGATGTCGGCGGCCAGCCCGGTGCTCCTGACCCGAGCCGACGAGGAGCAGGTGGCACGCACCTTGGCCGACCACGCCCGGGGCTCGAGGACGATCACGGGCGTCGCCACAGGAGCCGACCAGATTCGGGGCCAGCTATCGACGGTGGTTTGGCGGCCGGCACCGGAGCGGAGCGCCCGGGTGCTGGTGATCACAGCGGGGACCTCGGACCTGCCCGTCGCCCGCGAGTGCGAGGCGACGCTCCGGGCACTCGGATTTCGGCCTGATCTGCTTCCCGATTGCGGCGTGGCCGGCGTCCACCGGCTCCTCGCCTCGGCCGACACTCTCGCCGACGCCGATGCCATCGTGGTGGTGGCGGGAATGGAGGGCGCCCTGGCCAGCCTGGTCGGTGGCATCACCCCGGCCCCGGTTGTGGCCGTCCCCACCAGTACCGGGTACGGAGCGGCGCTCGAGGGCGTCACCGCCCTGCTGGCCATGCACGCGTCGTGTGCAGCCGGCATTGCCGTGGTGGGCATCGACAATGGGTACGGCGCGGCCTGCGCCGTTGCCCGCATGCTGCCATGAGCAGAGCGCGGTTCGAAGGTTCGACCGACCGGGGCTCGACCGGTCGCGGTTCGACCAGCCAGGGCTCGACCCCCGGCCATCGCTCGAGCGGTCGCGGCTCGACTGCGTGGTTCCATTGCTATGCCGGCATTGCCGGGGACATGGCCTTGGGCAGCCTCCTCGACGCCGGGGCGGAGCTCGCCGAGGTCCGGTCCCTCCTCCGGCGACTGCCGTTCGGCGGCTGGTCGCTCCACACCGAGGCGGTGCTCCGTGGGGGCATTGCCGCCACCAGGGCGGTGGTGTCGGTCACCGACAACGTCGTGGTCAGAACGCACGGGCACATCGTGGCGATGGTGGAAGAGGCGAGGCTGCCCGACCGGGTGGCGCAGCGGTCGCTGGCCGTCTTTGCCGCTTTGGCCGAAGCCGAGGCACGTCTGCACCGGCGACCGGTGGAGCAGGTCCACTTCCACGAAGTCGGAGGACACGACACCATCGTGGACGTCGTGGGTACCGTCGCCGCACTCGAGGTGCTGGGCGTCGAAGTGGTGACGGCCAGTCCCGTGGCCACCGGCACCGGGATGGTGCGGGCCGCCCACGGCATGCTGCCAAACCCGGCGCCCGCGGTGGTCGCACTGCTGGAAGGCGCACCCACGTGGGGGCGGGACCTGGCCGTAGAGCTGACCACGCCCACGGGGGCGGCCATACTGGCCGCATTGTCGTCGGGATACGGGCCGATGCCCGCGATGCGCATCGCCGCCAGTGGGTTTGGTGCGGGGAGTCGTGAGCTCGACGACCTACCCAACTGCACCCAAGTCGTGATAGGGCAACCGTCCACGCGCCCGGGAGCGTCACCCGACGCTGGAGCGGGCCAGCCGGTGACGCTCCTCGAGGCCAACGTGGACGATGCCACCGGCGAGCAGCTGGCCTACGCCGCATCGACTCTCCTCGAGCTGGGCGCCCACGATGCCTGGCTGAGCCCGATCGTGATGAAGAAGGGACGCCCTGGGACCACCATTCACGTGCTGTGCGACCCGGCCGATGCCGCCCAGCTTCGAGCTTCGCTCAGCGCAGAGACGGGAACCCTCGGCGTCCGAGGCTCGACCCTCGAGCGCTGGCCCCTTTCGCGGTCGATCGGCGCGGTCGACGTCGACGGTCATACCATCCGCATCAAGTCCTCACCGGGTCGGGTCAAGGCCGAGTTCGAGGACGTGGCCCGCGCGGCTCGGGAAAGTGGGCTCCCACTCCGAGACGTTGCGACACGGGCAGAGGAGGCTTGGCGATCCGAATACGACGCGGATGCCGGCTCGAATTCGGGGAGCCACGATCGCGATGAGGACCCAACGGCCTGAAGTCACTTCACCCAGGGATAGCCGCGGATTCCGGGAACCGTTGGGCCGGGGTCGCCCCCGAAGTCATCGTCATCGGCTATCTCGAAGACCAAGCGGATCTCGGTACTCTCGCAGACCTCAGCGATTCGGTCGAGCCGGCCTATCTCGGCCGCAGCCAACCGATCCCCGAGGTCGACCAGATCCTCGGGATCAGCGTCGACGAACCCCACAGTCACGATCTCTCGCTGGTCGACGATGCCGGGGCCCGCCAGAATTCGTGCAGGCGTCCCGTACCCGATCTCGGGGAACCAGGCTGCCCGGAAGTCCTCGTAGGTCTTTCCCTCGCGCAGCTTCCGCGCCAGAACGATTCCCAGCATGTGGCCCCCTCGCTCGCCGTGGACTTCTGGTGACTCTCGAATCTACCCTTCGGCCTCGTTCAGAGACGACCGAGCGTGTTCCACCTCCTTCACCCGAAGATCGATGCGTCGTCAGGAGGGTCCGCAATCCATGACCGGAGACGACACCGATGGTCCCGTCCCGCGACAACACGGACTGTTCGATCGCGCCGTCGACACCGGCGGTTCGGTCAGGTTCGCGGCGCGTGCGGCTCGATCGGCCCCGGCGGGGCGAGCGGTTGGGGCAGCCTGGTCCGCGGCGGGGCGAGCGGTTGGGGCACCACCCTGGTCCGGCGGGAGTTCAGTGGGGCCGCGGCGCTTTGGGCCGAAGGAGCCGCGTGTATCCATGTCCTACTCGATCGCCAAGCGCGGTTGGTGTTCGGACCTCGACCCGTCTGGCTCAGCCAATGCAATGCTCGGTGCCGGCAATCGGTTCGGCGGACGCCACCACCAGTCGTCGCCCTCGTGCGCGAGGACGTGGCCTTGATGCGTCTTGAGGTAGTGGTGCCAGTGACAGAGCCGAGCAAGATTGTCGAGCTTGGTTGGCCCACGCTCGTTTACGGGAATCAGGTGATCGATCTCGAGCCCCTCTCTGACGTCACATCCCGGGACCACACAATGAGGATCGCGCTCGATAATCGCCCTGCGGATGGACGCCGGAATCGTTCTTCCGGCGTGGGCGACGCCCGTGACGTCGACGCCATTGGTCACCAGCACGCTGAGGATCGAATCCCCTGCCAGCCGCCGGGCCGCCGCAACGGGAATCGGTCCGATCCCCGGTATTTCGCAGATCTCGCCCGGCTCGAGGTGACCCCGGACCAGGGCCTCATGGTCGACTCGCACGTGGACCATGGTCGACGGGCCTGACGAACGGTCGGAGGACGAGGCGTTGGCCAGGCCGACAAGCGCGTCCGCTGCATATGCGGCCATCGGCTCTTGGCGGCCACAACGCTGGCCCTCGGCCGCCAGTCTCGCGCTCTCCGACTTCACCACGGCCACGAGCTTGGCCCCCTCGTCGGGGGTTAGCCGGGCGTCGAACCTGACCGCCCCTTCGGTGTCGGTCCAATGGCGCAGGTAGCGACCACGTCGGATCTTCTCGTAGCGGGATGTGCCGTCGTCAGCGGTGGCGCGGACCCGGCGGCATCGCAGTTTCAGGACGTTCATGGTCTGACCAGCCGCCTCGACGAGTTCGTCCTCCGCGTCGGGCTTGTGGATCGCCGCACCTGCGATCTCCTTGGTCTGGGCCTCCGACAACCGGCCGTCCCGCAGGGCTTCCTCGGTGCCAGGAAGGGAGCCGAGCTGCCGCGCCGTCTGCAAGGAGTTGATGGCCGAACCGAGACCGGTGCCGGTCTTGCGGGCCATCATGTCGGCGGCCGACCGATGCCCGTCCTTCCGCCACACGTTGGACGAGTCGACCCGGCGGGCGGCGAGCAGCTTGCCTGCGGCCGCCAGCTTTTCGATGGTGGCGAACGCCTCGAGCAAGCGGGCGGCGTCGGGGCCCGAGACGCGCTCGGGCTCAAACTCGCCCACCTCTTCACGTAGTTTCGATGCAATCCGCTGAAGGTTCGAATACATCATGCAATCAGGATGACATTCCGGTGTAACAGCCCAACCCGAGAGAGGGAAAGGCCGGGCTGCTCGGCCGGCGGCGAGGGCTACTCGGCCACCCTCAGCTTGCGCCGGTAACGCGGCCTACTCGGCCGGTCGTGGCTAGTCGGCCGGCGGCACGGGCCTCGCGACGGGCCGCGCCGGCTTCCAAACCGGCCACGGCAACTCGGCCCGCCTCCCGGCTATTCCGCCGCCTCGGCCAGGGCCTCGGCCAGGGACGGGTGCACGAGCATGCTCTCGACGATGTCGCCGACCCGCAGGCCGGCCGTCACCGCCACCGCCAGGACCGAAATCAGCTCAGCGGCGTTCTGTCCGACGATCGAGCCTCCAAGGACCACGCCGGTCGCTGGATCCGAGAGGATCTTGACAAAGCCCCTCGGGTCGTTGTTGATCAGCGCTTTGGCCGTGGCGGCAAAGGGGACCTTGGTCACCCGTATCTTCCGTCCCTCGGCGAAGGCATCCGCCTCGGCCAGTCCGACGTCGGCAATCTCTGGCTCGGTGAAGATAGCAGAGGCGGCCTTGTCGTAGTTGAGGTGCCGGTGGGCCGCGGTGTGGCCCACCACGACATGCTCGGCGATCTTGCGTCCCTGCATGAAGGCCACCGACGCGAGCGGCAGCTTCCCCGAGAGATCGCCGGCGGCGTAGATATGGGGGGCGGTGGTCTGGCAGTGATGGTTCACCGGGACGTAGCCGCCGGGGTCCACACTCAAACCGGCCGACTCCAATCCCAGTCCCTCGGAATTGGGGATCGACCCGATGGCCAACAAGGCGTGCGAGCCCTGGACGATCCTCCCGTCATCGCAGCGGACCGTCACTCCTGCCGGGGTCCGGTCGATTCCGACCGCACGAGCACCCTTCAACAGGCGCACGCCGCGCCGCAAGAAGTCGTCCTCCAGCACCGCGGCGACTTCGGGGTCCTTTCGTGGGAGTACCTGCTCCCGGCTGACCACCAGGGTCACCTCGGACCCGAGCGAGGAGAACATGTGGACGAACTCCACGCCGGTGACGCCCGAACCGACCACGACCAGATGCTCGGGTAGCTCATTGGGTGGATAGGCATCTCGGGTGGTCAGGATCCGATCACCGTCGAGCTGGGCCCAGTCCGGGAGCCGCGGCCGGCTCCCGGTGCTGAGGAGCACGGCATCGGCTTCGATGGTCCGGGTTCCCGCCTCCGTCTCGGCCAGAACGGTATGGGGACCGACCAAGCGACCGGTGCCACGGATCAGCTCGGCGTTCTGGCTCCGGAGGATCTGGTCGATGCTCGCTTCCAGTCGGTCAGTGATGCTGGTGATCCGTGCCCGGAGCCGATCGAGGTCAAGCTTGCCCTCCACGTCGTCCACCCCCATGCCGCCGATCCGGCCGAGATAGGACATGGCGCCACCGGTGGCGATCATCGCCTTGGACGGGATGCAGTCCAAGAGGTTGGCTGCTCCGCCGATCAAGTCCCGCTCGATCAGGGTCACGTCCACACCGAGCCGAGCCGCATAGGTGGCGGCCTGGCTGCCGGCCGGTCCGCCCCCGATGATCACGAAATGCATGGGTCTCCCGTCGTTCGGACTGCCGCTGGGCTGTGGGCTGTGGGCTGTGGGCTGTGGGCTGTGGGCTGTGGGCTGTGGGCTGTGGGCTGTGGGCTGCTGGGCTGTGGGCTGCTGGGCTGTGGGCTGCCGCTGGACTGCGGACTGGCGCTTGAACTGGCGCTGGATCGCCGCTGCATTGCCGCAGGACTGACGCTGGCTTTCCCCTGCCTTGCCGCAGGACTGACGCTGGCTTTCCCCTGCCTTGCCGCAGGACCGCCTCAGTACCGCCGCAGGACTGCCTCAGGACTGCCTCAGGACTGCCTGCCCACGATAGGCGCCCCATCAACCGGCCGAACGCGGCCAAGACGCCCAGCGAGACCTGATCAGGACGTCGGGGGAGACATCGAGCGAGATCCGATCAATCGCCCTTCCCGGCCAGGCCCATCACCGCTCCCAACACAATGTTGGCGCCGCGGAGGTCTCCGGTGAGCCCGCTCTCCATCCTGTTCATCACGTACGACACCGTCAGCCCCGCGTCCTGGTCCATCACGATGAGCGACCCGCCGTAGCCGCCCCAAAAACAGGCCCGAGGGCCCATCGGCATCAGCTCGCCGCTGAGCCCATAACCCATCCCGAAGCGCATGGGCACCCCGAGCACGAGATCCTTGCCGTTGGCTTGCTCCTCGAAGACGATGTCACAGCCCTCAGGCGAGAGGAGCCGGACGCCTCGTGCCTCACCGCGGCCGGCGATGATCGACTGGACCGTCGCCACCGAGCGCGCGTTGCCCTGGCCGTTGGCCGCGGGGATCTCGGCCCGCCGCCACCACGTCTGTGTGGCCATGGCCGCATCGAGGAGCGGGCTGGTGAACGTCCGGACCGCGGTGCTCCCCGGGTCGGCACCGGCCAGACCGACCGCCTCGGGCGGGATCACCAGGGACACCCGGTCGTCTTCGCTGGCCGGCAGGCCGATGTGGAAGTCGGCTCCGAGCGGTCCGGCTACCTCGCTGGCGAACCAGGTTCCGATGGTCACGCCGGTGATCCGCCGGACCACCTCGCCGATGAGGTAGCCCTGGGTGAGGGCGTGGTACCCCGATGCGCTCCCCGGCTCCCACCACGGTTCCTGGGCGGCCAGCAGGGAGGTGCACTTCTCCCAATCGGCCAGGTCTTCGGGCTCGATCTGGACGGTCCACCCCGAGAGGCCGGCCGTGTGAGCCATGAGCTGGCGGACCTCGACGGCCGCTTTCCCTCCAGCGGCAAACTCGGGCCAGTAGCGGGCCACTGGAGCGTTGAAATCGAGCTCGCCCCGATCGGCGAGCATGAGCGCGCAGAGGAACGTCATGGTCTTGGTCGTCGACCAGACGTTGGTGATGGTGTCGCGCTGCCAGGGCTCGGTGCGCGCCTCGTCGGCGAACCCGCCCCAGATATCGACCACGGGTTCGCCCTCCACGAGGACGGCAACCGAGGCACCGACGTCGGTGCCGGCGTCAAGGCTGCCGGACAGCGCATCACGGACCCCTTCGAATCGCTCGTCGCAAGTTCCCTGGATGTCGGCCATGGTGCGTCTCCTCTGCCTGGTTGGTGGGGCGTCAGCGCCCGGGTGTCAGCGCCGACGCGTCAGCGCCCGGGCGTCAGCGCCGAAGCGTCAGCGCCGAAGCGTCAGCGCCGAAGCGTCAGCTTCCAAACATCTTGTACCGGTACACGTTGGTCTGGCGGGTGTCGAAACCGACGCGCAGGTACAGCCGGTTGGCCGCCTCCCGGCTCGGCCGGGAGGTGAGGTCCACCGACTTGGCCCCCGCCGCTTCAGCCCGCCGGAGCGCGGCGTCAACTAGTTTCTCGCCCGCGCCGGCCCCCCGGGCCGACTGGTCGACGACCACGTCCTCGATCCACGACAGCACGCCGGTGGGCACCCGGAACATGGCCAGCGTCAGCGAGCCGACCACCGTGCCGGTCTCGTCCCTGGCCACGAACAGCGCCGTGGCCGGCGATGCCACGATCTCGGCCAGCTCGGCCGCGGTGGGAGCCGGAGATGACGACGAGAGCTGGGGGATCAGCTCGGCGAACGCGGCGACCAGGTCGTCGCTCACCTCGTGAGCCTCGGTGATGGTCACGACCCGACGCCGGTCGCCGTTGCCGCTCCCTCCCGCAGCCCGTGCGCCCGTCGCTCGTGCAGGTCGTCGGTCGGTCACAAGAGGCGAGTGTAGCGACGGTCCCGGATCCGGCACGAGCTTCGCCGTCGATCTTGCCGCTCGCCCGGTTACCAGGGTCCTAGAGGTCTCCCCGGCGATCCACAACTCCCGCCCCGGGGCTCCTGGGGGCCTACTCCCGTTCTCCCTGGTGCCCCTGGCCCACCCCCGGCCACCGCCTGACCCCTGCCCTGTGCAAGGCGTTCCTACGTCGAGCCGTCCCAGTAGCCCAGGATCCGACGCACGTCATCGAGGTGATGATGGACGTCGTGGCCGACCTGCCTCGTCACGTCGTCGAGGGTGAACGAACCCATCGCCTGATGCTCGATCACCACGTCGGACCGGTCGCCCACCATCCGGACAGCCTCACGCCAGTCGCCGGTGGCCCGGCCCAGCGACCACATTGCGGCACACACCGGCATAGTCGCATAGTTGCGGGCCCGGGCCAGGTCATCCTGGTCGTATCCAGCGACAGACGGGCCCCAACCCGACGCGGAGGCGGCCAGGCGCTCCGCCCAGATCCGGAGGTTGTCGCCGGCGTGCCACACATAGGCCTGGACCGGCCATTCGAGCGAGGGCATCCGCTCGGCACCGGTCCGACCTGCGACCAGAGACCCGAACGCCACCGGGGCGTCATCGATGGCCGCAGTCACGATGTCCACCGGGGCTGCCCACGAGAACCCGCAGGCCGAGCAGGGCTCGCCGTAGGTGCGCTGTCCCCAGTCGTTCATGGGCGAGTCGGCCAGGTCGGCGACATCGGCTGGGCGAGGTGGGCGATTCCGGACCGACGCCCGAGCGGGTCGCTCAAGAAGCCTCGGGGTCGCCCCGCCAAATGGGCTTTCGTACGAGGTCGTACAGGACCTCGATCGGCTCACCTCGCAAGGCTGCGAACACCTGCTTGCTCCATCGCTCGGCGCCGGCCAGCGGCTGGGGAAGGTTGTCGAGCGGGAACCAGCCGACATCGGCACACTCGAGTGGATGGGCCTTGAGCGTCCCGCCCACTGGCCGGCATTGGAAGACCAGCGAGTACAGAGGGACCCGGGTCATGCCGATCCGGAGGCCGTCGAGCACGGCGATCAGGCGCTCCACCTCCACCTCGAGCCCCGTCTCCTCCTCGACCTCCTTGACCACGACCTCGGCCGCCGAGTAGCCGACGTCGGCCCAACCGGTGGGATAGAGCCAGACTCCCGAGTCGGCCCGCTGGATCAGGAGCATCTCGTCCTTGCCGTTCCCCACCGCCGCGCCCACAGCCACCTTTGGGGTCACATAACCGGGGACCCCCTTGCCGACCGAGGAGAGCCACTCTTCAACCAGGCCGTCGGCGTCTTCGACGCCATCGTTGCCCTGATCGGCGGCTACCCGGATATCGGCGGCTACCCGGAGGATCTCCTCGAATCGCTCCTGCTCATAGAGGGATTCGGTGAAGCCGAGACCGGTCCGCGCGATGGCAGACAGGGTCTCGCCCCAGCGCAGGAGCTGTTTGGTGGAGGGAACAGGTTCCACCCGATCGACGCTACCCCACCGGCGGTCCCAGCCGACCGGCCCACCGGTGCAACGGCCCCGGCCCACCGGGGCAACGGCCCAGTGGCGCAACGGCCAACCGTCCCACCAGCCGCCCCGGCCCACCGGCCGACGGCCCCGGCCCACCGGGGCAACCGGCCCTCGTCTGCCCCAGGCCGACGGGTGACCCGATAAACGGTCATGGATCGGTAACAATGTGATGTGTCCGTGAATGCCGACTGCCGCCACTACATCATGCAGACGACCAGGCAAGACGAGAAGGTCGAGCGGTGCCGCATGAACGCCAACGAGCACATTCCCTTCGCGTGCCCCGACGGTTGCCTGTTCTACGAGCCGCGCAAGGTCTCGCAGGCAGGCTGGACGATTCGGCCCAAGGACGAGCCCCCGGCTCGCTGACTCATCAATCCGGACGGCTCAGGGGTTGCGCGTCGCCAGAACCGTGAACGTGAGCGGTATCTGCGGGGCCCCCGCCGGTGCGACCCAGTGGCCGGCGCGCTGCTCGACGAGCCACGGGAACCGCTGGTGGACGTCCCAGTTGTGCTCCTCCAGCCGGTCGATGCGCAGCCCATGGTCGATGAGCGCGGAGACCGTCTCGCCCACTCCGTGGTTCCACTCGTAACTCCGTCGGTTGACCAGCGGCCGGCTGGCGTCGGTGTAGGTCGAATCCGAGTCGTCGACGAACGGTGCGGCGGTCTCGAAATAGCCGTGTTCGATGACCGGTCCGTCGTCGCTCAGCGCCCAGGCCAGCGGGTGGCTGTCGTGGAGGTACAACCGGCCCCCCGGTCGCAGCAGCCCGGCCACCTGCAGGGCCCATCGGTCGACGCTGGGCAGCCAACACAGGGCGCCGAGGCTCACGTACACCACGTCGAAGGCCCGGTGCCCGAGCGCGACGCAAGCGTCGAGCACGTCGGCGCAGACGAACTCCGACCGGTCGGAGAGCTCGGCCCGGCGGGCGAGGGCGCGGGCGGTGGCCACGGCCTCGGGCGAGAAGTCGAGCCCGGTGACCCGCGCCCCGGCCCGGGCCCAGGCCAGGGTGTCCAGCCCGAAGTGGCACTGGAGGTGGACGAGCTCCAGGCCCGAGACGTCGCCGAGCGCCTCGAGCTCCCGGGCTCGGGGTCCGCGCCGCTCCTCGAGCCACCCCTCCACGTCGTAGAAGCGGGAGGCGACGTGGATGCCCACGCGTTCGTCCCAGTTCCGGCGGTTGGCGGCCAACTCCTCGCCCTGCGGATCCAGCATCAACCCCACCCTCCGGCCCCGGACCGAGCCGAGACGGGTCTCAGCTCTCGACGATGTCTCCGAGCAGGTCGACCCGCACACCCTCGTCCCGCAACCACTCGACGGCGCGATCGACGTCCGGGCTCTCGCCGTCGAGTTCGCAGATGATCCAGCCCTCCCGCTCGCCCACGTTGGCGCGACGGATGTTCGGGACCACCCCGAACGTCGAGGCCATCCGGGCGATCACCGGCTCCCGCACCAGCTCCTCGGGGAAGGTCAGCTTCACCCGCACGCCGATCACTGGCCGCTCCCCGACGCAGCCAGGGCCTTCTGGGCCAACCCGAGAGCCTGGTTGAGATTGCCCGAACGGAAGCCGTCGAGGTCCACCGTGACGTACCGGTATCCGGCGGCGTGGACCGCGGCCGAGATCTCCTCCCGCCGGGCCACCACCTCAGCCAGGTCCTCGTCGGGGACCTCGATCCGGGCGGTGTCCCCGTAGTGGCGGACCCGCAACTGGCGGAACCCGAGGGAGCGGAGGCCCGACTCGGCATCGGCCACCGAGCGCAGGACGCCGAAGGTGACCGGTGTCCCGTAGGGGACCCGGGAGGAGAGGCAAGCGGCGGCCGGCTTGTCCCAGGTGCGCAACCCGAGCTGCCTCGACCACTCCCGCACCTCGGCCTTGGTCAGCCCGGCCGCGACCAACGGGAAGAGCGCACCCCGCTCGGTCGCCGCCCGTTGGCCGGGGCGGTGGTCGCCGAGGTCGTCCACGTTGACGCCGAGGACGACCCGGGAGCCCTCGGCGTCGGCCAGGTCACCGAGGGCTTCGAGCAGTGAGGCCTTGCAGTGGTAGCAGCGAGAGCCGTCGTTGGCCGCGTAAGCCGGGTCGGCCAGCTCGTCCGTCTCGACCTCGAGGTGACGCAACCCCCATTCGGCGGCCAGGGCCCGACAATCGGCCAGCTCCTCGGGAGCGAGCGACGGCGACACCGCCGTGGCGCAGAGCACGCGGTCGGGACCGAGGGTGTCGGTGGCCACCCAGGCCACGAAGGCCGAGTCGGCTCCGCCGCTGAAGGCCACCACCACCCGCTCCAGTCGGCGGAGCTCGTCCCGGAGCCGCACCAGACCGTCGTGGCCGGTCACGCTGTCATAACCATCGGCACTGCCCTCATCGGCGGCGGCACTGCTGTCCTCCGCGCCGCCGTCAGCCATGCTGGACCAGCTCGCCCATGACCGTCTCGACCGGTGCCACCATCCCGGTGATGAACGGCCCGAACTCGGCGAACCGGGCCGAGCCCTCGTCGAAGCGCATGGTGTAGACGCACTCCTTCAGGTCGTCGGGGTGGACGCCGAACAGGGTCACCCCCCACTCCCACTCGTCGATCCCGGTCGATCCGGTGATCAGCTGGAGGATCCGCCCGGCAAAGGCCCGGGCCGCCGAGCCATGGCCCAACATCAGCTCCTTACGCTCCTCGAAGGGCATCGAGTACCAGTTGGAGCCGGGGACGTCCCCACGGCGCTTGGACATCGGATAGAAGCAGAACGCGGCCTTACCCTCGGGCGGCAGCGTGGGGTACAGGCGCTTCTGCTTCATCTCGTCGGGCACGCCGGCGGCATATTCGGACACCTCGGTGAGCGACACGTAGGAGTCGACCAGCACCAGCCCGGCCGATTGCAAGCTCCGTCTGGAACAGACGGAGGCGCCAGAGGTCGGCCCCCAGGGCCATGAACCCCACGTCGGCCTTGTGGCCGAGCACGGCCACCGTGACGACCTGCACATCGTCGGCCTCCGCGTGCTTGACCGCCCGGACCACGGCCTCGGCGTCGACTGCGGCGTCACCTGAAGCCGATCGGGGGACCGTGCAGAAGAGGTGGAGCACGCCCAACCCGGTGGTTGGCGTCAGGGGTTCGGTCACAGCCGTCAGTCTAGGGAACGAGCGAGGGGCGCCCCATCCGGGCGCCCCTCGTCACAATCTGAGCCCACCAAAGTGGGACGGGCTGGTGGATGACCCAAAAGTCGCCCGTCGGTACGGTCCGACTTCGAAGTCGTCCCCAATCGAACGTCCGACTTAGAAGTCGTCCATCCCGCCGGGCATCCCGCCGCCGGCGCCATCCTCATCGGGCTTGTCGACGATGACAGCCTCGGTGGTGAGGAACAGGGCGGCGATCGAGGCTGCGTTCTGCAGGGCCGAACGGGTCACCTTGGCGGCGTCGATGACGCCTGCCTTGAACAGGTCCTCGTACTCGCCGGTGGCGGCGTTGAGGCCCTCGGTCGGCTTCTTCAGGTTGCGGACCTTGTCCACGATCACGCCACCCTCGAGACCGGCGTTGACCGCGATCTGCTTCAGCGGCTCCTCGACGGCCTTGGCCACGATGCGGGCACCGGTGGCCTCGTCACCCTCGAGCTTGCCCGCCGTGTCCAGGATGGCGGACTGGGCCCGGAGCAGGGCCACGCCACCGCCGGGGACGACGCCCTCTTCGATGGCGGCCTTGGTGGTGGAGACAGCGTCCTCGATGCGGTGCTTCTTCTCCTTCAGCTCCACCTCGGTGGCTGCGCCGACCTTGATGACGGCCACGCCGCCGGACAGCTTGGCCAGACGCTCCTGCAGCTTCTCCCGGTCGTAATCCGAGTCGGTGTTCTCGATCTCGGCCTTGATCTGGTTGATCCGGCCCTTGATCTCGTCGTCCGAACCGGCGCCCTCGACGATGGTCGTCTCGTCCTTGGTCACCACGACCTTGCGGGCCTGGCCCAGCAGGTCGAGGCCGATGTTCTCGAGCTTGAGGCCGACCTCTTCGGTGACCACCTGGCCGCCGGTGAGGATGGCGATGTCCTGGAGCATGGCCTTGCGGCGCTCGCCGAACCCGGGGGCCTTGACCGAGACGCTCTTGAACGTGCCGCGGATCTTGTTGACCACCAGGGTGGCCAGGGCCTCGCCCTCGATGTCCTCGGCGACGATCACCAGTGGCTTCCCGCCCTGCATGACCTTCTCGAGCACGGGGAGGAGGTCGCGTACGGCCGTGATCTTGGATCCGACCAGGAGCACGTAGGCGTCCTCCATGACCGCTTCCATCCGCTCGGGATCGGTCACGAAGTAGGGGGAGATGAAGCCCTTGTCGAACCGCATGCCCTCGACCAGGTCCATGTCCATGCCGAAGGTCTGGGACTCCTCGACGGTGATGACCCCGTCCTTGCCCACCTTGTCGATGGCCTCGGAGATCATGCCGCCGATCTCGGTGTCGGCCGCCGAGATGGAGGCGACCTGGGCGATCTGGCCCTTGGAGTCGGTCTCGCGGGCGATGCCCTGCAGCGAGGCGACGGCGGACTCCACGCCGGCCTCGATGCCCTTCTTCAGGGACATCGGGTTGGCGCCGGCGGCCACGTTGCGGAGGCCCTCGTGGACCATGGCCCAGGCCAGCACGGTGGCCGTGGTCGTGCCGTCACCGGCGACGTCGTCGGTCTTCTTGGCCACTTCCTTGACCAGCTCGGCACCGATCCGCTCGAAGGGGTCCTCGAGCTCGATGTCCTTGGCAATGGAGACGCCGTCATTGGTGATCGTCGGCGCACCCCACTTCTTGTCCAAGACGACGTTGCGGCCCTTGGGGCCAAGGGTGACGCGAACGGCGTCGGCGAGTTTGTTCATCCCGCTCTCGAGGGACCGGCGGGCCTCCTCGTCGAAGGTGATCAACTTGGCCATGTCGTGATCCTCCGTGGATTCGATCGGTTCACGGCCCGATGCCGGGGCCGTGGGGGGTGTGAGAGACCCGCTTCCGGGTCTTCAGTTCATTAGCACTCTATGCTGCCGAGTGCTAACAGCAAACCACGCCTGACGCCTGGACGCAACCGCACCCCGCCCGACCAGGGACGATAGGCCTCGAGCGCCAGGCAAGCCTCCGGCCGGCCCCGGCCTCGTGCTCCGGCCGGCCCCTCCAGCGAGCCCTCGGGTCAGGTCCCAGCCAGCCCCTCCGGGTCCACCTCCAAAATGGGCCAGCCACTCGGCCCGAGGCCAGCCCTTCGGCTCCACTTCAGCATGGGTTGCCCGGCGGCCTGCGGGCCGGCCCCCTGGTCAGCCTCCGGCGACGGCCGGCACGATCGACAGGGTCTGGCCGTCGTGCACGTTGGTGCCCAGGCCGTCCAGGAAGCGGACGTCCTCGTCGGCCAGGAACACGTTGACGAACCGGCGCAGCCCACCGGCATCGTCGAAGAGCCGGTCGGCGAAGCCGGGATGGGCGGCATCGAGCGCCTTCAGCACATCCCCGACCGTCCCGCCCTCGACCGCGACCTCGCCCCTTCCGCCGGTCAGGGTCCGCAGTTGGGTGGGGATCCGAACGGTGACACTCATCAGTTGCTCCTTGCTGCGGGTCGTGTGCTGCGGGTTCGTGTGTTGTGGGGACGTGTGCTGCGGGGACATGTGCTGCGGGGACGTGCTCGGGGTCCAGGTCGACGACTGCGTCGAAGGCATCGAGCGTGGGAGGGATCGTAGCGAGGGGACCGACCGTGTCGGTCAGGGCCTCCACCGTCTTCAGGCCGTGCCCGGTGACGAGAGCGACCACCCGCTCGTCGGAGCGCACGATGCCCTGGGCGGCCAGCTTGGCCAGGGTGGCGATGGTCACGCCGCCCGCAGTCTCGGCGAAGATGCCCTCCGTCCTGGCCAGCAACTTCATGCCCTCGAGCACCTCGTCGTCGGTTACCGAGGTGCACGAGCCGCCGGACTTCCGTATGGCCTCGAGGGCGTACCACCCGTCGGCCGGGTTCCCGATGGCTAACGACTTGGCGATGGTCGACGGCTTGACCGGGCGGATGACGTCGCTCCCGTCGGCGAAGGCGGTGGCCACCGGGGAGCAACCGGCGGCCTGGGCCCCCGAGATGCGCACCGACCGGTCGCCATCGACCAGTCCGACCCTGGCCAGTTCCTCGAAGCCCTTGGCCACCTTGGTCAGCTGGCTCCCCGAGGCGATGGGCACAACCACGTGGTCCGGCGTCTGCCAGCCCAGCTGCTCGGCCACCTCGAAGGCCAGCGTCTTGGAGCCCTCGGCGTAGTAGGTGCGGACGTTCACGTTCACGAAGGCCCAGGAGGGATGCTCGCTGGTCAACTCGGCGCAGAGGCGATTGACGTCGTCGTAGCTGCCCTCGACGGCGATGACCCGGCCCCCGTAGACGGCGGTCATGGTGACCTTGGCCTTCTCCAGGTTGGACGGGATCAGCACCACCGACTCCATCCCGGCCCGGGCGGCGTGGGCGGCCACCGAGTTGGCCAGGTTGCCGGTCGACGCGCAGGCGGCCACCTTGAAGCCGAGCTGGCGGGCCTTGGTCAGGGCCACCGAGACCACCCGGTCCTTGAAAGAGCCGGTGGGGTTGGCCGTGTCGTCCTTGATCCACAGCTCGCCCAGCCCGAGCTCGGCGGCCAGCCGGTCGGCCCGGACCAGGGGGGTGAACCCGGCCCCGAGGTCCACCGGCGTCGGGTCGACCACCGGCAGCAGGTCGGCGTACCGCCAGATCGTCCGCGGTCCGGCGGCGATGCGCTCGTGGGTCACCGTTGCCGCGATCCGCTCGTAGTCGTAGGTGACCTCGAGCGGCCCGAAGCAGTAGTCACAGACGTGCAGTGCCTCAGCCGGATAGGTGCGGCCGCATTCACGACAGCGAAGTCCAGAAACGAAGTCCACGTGTCCTCCTCATCGCTCGGGCATTGGCACCTGGCACCATCTCCGGCCCGGAGGCCTCGATGTGCTGGTTGCCGCGGCGTCGCTGGGCCCGGTCCCTCAACCGCTCTGGATGATGCCCTAATGGTGGACGAATTCACGCCGCTCGTCAATCCGGGCCCCACCGGACGGTCGGGTATGGCGGCGGCACCGCCCGCCAAAAGCCCCTGCGAGGGCCTCTGTCGACCCCTCCAGAAGGCTCCACCGCGGCCACACCCCGGCCTCGCACCGGCCCGGTCCCCCTGTTTTTCGCGACGTGGCCCTCGTGAGCGATGATGGCGCCATGCCGGCGACAAGGAGCGGAGAACCAGAGCCCTCCGGGCGGATATTCGGGCACGGCGCCTTCGACCTCGAGCAACTGGTGGGGGCCAAGGGTGACCGCAAGATCTCGGTGTGCATCCCGGCCCGGAACGAGGCCTCCACCGTGGGGGCGGTCGTGGGCTCGATCACCTCGGCCCTGACCGCCGTCGGCGGCGGCGCCCCCTTCCTCGATGAGGTGCTGGTCGTCGACGACGGCTCCACCGACGGGACGGCCGAGGTGGCCCAGCGGGCCGGGGCTGTCGTCGTGGGCGAGCCGGCGCCCCAGGGCACGTCGGCCACGGCCACCGGGACATCCGACCCCGACGCGTCGGCGCCCCGCAGCGGCTTTGGCGGGAAGGGCCAAGCCATGCGGGTCGGACTCGAAGCCTGCAAGGGCGACCTCATCGCATTCGTGGACGCCGACGTGACCAACTTCGGGCCCCACTTCGTGACCGGCCTGCTCGGCCCCCTGTTGCTCGATGGCACGACCAAGCTGGTCAAGGGCTTTTACGAGCGCCCCCTGCACGACGCCCCGGCCGGGGGCGGCCGGGTCACCGAGCTCATGGCCAGGCCGGTCATCGACCTACTCTTCCCCGGGTTGGCCGGGATCATGCAGCCGTTGGCCGGCGAGACCGCCGCGCCCCGCGCCGTGCTCGAGGCGTGCAGCATGGCCGATGGGTACGCGGTGGAGCTGGCCCTCCTGATCGACGTGGCCGCCCGGTTCGGGGCCGGCTCCATCGCCCAGGTCGACCTGGGGATCCGGGTCCACCGGAACCGGCCCCTTTCGCAGCTGCGGCCCCAGGCCACCGACGTGCTCCGGACCGCGCTCGACCGGGCCAGGATCCTTCCGCAGGCCCGGGGCACCGAGGGTCCCGGGCCCGTCGGGCCGTAGCCGTCCCTCTGCACACTCGAACCGTTGCCCCAGGCAGCCGTCGCTCCGTCGGGCTGTCGGGCCGTAGCCGTCCCTCTGCACACTCGAACCGTTGCCCCAGGCAGCCGTCGCTCCGTCGGGCTGTCGGGCCGTAGCCGTCGGGGGAGGCCGTGAAGCCGGGCCGGTCAGCGGGACCCGTTCAGCGAGGCTCGACGCCCGAGCAGGCCAGCGCGGGCTCGAGCCCACCCTCCCCGCCGCCGACCGAGCCAACAGAACCGACAGAACCGACAGAACTGACGCCGATCGAGGTGAGGCCATCCACCGTGGCACCCTCGCCGGCCAGCCCGGCGCCCTCGAGCGCCAGTTCGTCCTTGCGCTGGCGCGACCGGCGCACCGCAGGGACGAGCATGGCGGTCACCGCCCCGATGGCCACGACCACGGCGCCCACCGTGATGGCCGGGGTCAGGCCGTTGACGTAGGACTGGCCCGAGGCGTAACCCCCCGAAGAGGAGAAGACCGCACCGAGCACGGCGATGCCCAGCACGCCGCCGAGCTCACGGAAGGCGCTGTTCGTGCCCGAGGCCACCCCCTCGAGCGCCTTGGGTACCGAGCTCAGGACCAACGAGGCCAACGGCACGAAGAAGAGGGTCATACCGACGCCGGCGATCACGAAGGCGGGGACCATGTCCAGGTACGGCGTGGTCGGCGTGACGATGGTGGCCAGCCAGAACAGGCCCACGGCCTGAAAGACGAGGCCAGTCACGACCAGGATCTTGCCGCCGATCCGTTCGGCCAACAGCCCCACGACCGGAGCAAGAAGCATGGTCACGCCGGTCCACGGGAGCACCCTGATGCCCGCGCTGAGCGGGGAGTAGCCCTGGACGGTCTGGAGGAATTGCGACAGGAAGAAGATCGAGCCGAACATCCCGAAGCTGAACAGCATGGCCGTGACGTTGACGGCAGCGAAGGCCCGGTTCTTGAACAGGCGCAGGGGCAGCATCGGGGACTCGACCCGCAGCTCCCACCACACGAAGGCGGCCAGACCGGCAATGCCCATTGCGAACGAGGTGAGGACCCCGGTGCTCGTCCAGCCATGCGAGTTGCCCTGGACGAGGCCGTAGACCACACCGAAGAGGCCGACGCTGGCCAGCAGCACGCCACCGACGTCGAGCCGGGAGGCACGGCCTCGGGACTCGGACAGCTTCCACCAGGCCAGGGGGACGAGGATCAGCCCGATGGGCACGTTGAGCCAGAAGATGTACTGCCAGGCCCAGCCGGTGGTGACCGCCCCGCCGACCAGCGGGCCGATGGCCACGGCCATGCCGCCGATGGCCCCCCAGATGCCGAGGGCGGCGTTGCGGCGCTCGGGCGGGACCGCCGCGCTGAGGAGGGTCAGCGAGAGGGGCATGATCATGGCCCCACCGGCCCCTTGGACGGCCCGGGCCGCCACCAGCACCCCGATGCTCGGTGCCAGGGCCGCGGCCGCCGAGGCCAGGGTGAACACGGCGATCCCGATGATGAAGGTGCGGCGCCGACCGATGCGCTCGCCCACGGCCGCCGCGCTGAGCAGCAGCACGGCGAAGGTGAGGGTGTAAGCGTTCACCGTCCACTCGAGGCCGGACAGGCCGGCGTGCAGGTTCACCCGGATGACCGGGAGGGCGGTCGAGACGACCAGGTTGTCCAGGGAGGCCATGAACAGGGCCAGCCCGGTGATGACGACCGCCCAGATGGCCCTGGAACGGGCCACGCCGCTGGACAGCGGGGCCGAGCCGACAGGTTGCCCGGCGGTGGTGCTCGGATCGAGTGTGGTGGTCATCGCATCCTCTTTCGGAGAGGTGTTGCCGGGATCTGGGCGGTGTTTCCGGTCTTGCCGCGCCCCTCTGGAACGCTGGTGGCTGCGGCTAGGTTGTGATTAGTTACTAACTTCAACACTGAAAAGAAAGGCGGGAACATAGCTGTCGTACCTCCTAGTGGGACGGGGCTGGATCGAGAACGGGGGGGTCGGTCGCCGTCGCAGGAGTAGCACCAGCGGCAGATGTCGCCACAGCCGCCACGGCCGACGCCGCGGGTGCTGCCTGCGTCATGGCCGCCAGCTTCTCCGGGTCCGGGCAGAAGGCCTGGGCCCACGGCTCGGGGATGGCCAACATGTTGATGGCCGAGAGCACACTCAACAGCATCCCGTGGGCGAAGAACTCGCGGAGTTCTTCCTCGTCCATGCTGGCCTGCTCGTTGATCAGGTGCCAGAGCGTATGGAAGCCCTCCCGGCAGGCCCGGGCGATGTCGGGGTCACTGGCCGCGGCGGCGAACCCGTGCAGTTGCACCTGGAGGAGGTCGGGGTCCTGGAGCAGTTCCACGTAGGCGACCCCCATGGCGTGCTTGGCCTCCTCGCCGGACAAGCCGTCGGCGGCCTCGATGAAGGCCGCTTCGATCCGGGCCGAGACCAGGTTGTAGGTGGCGATGAACAGGTCCTTCTTCGTGCCGAACAACCGGAACAGGTAGGGCTGGGAGATTCCGGCCCGGGCCGCGATGGTCTCGGTGGAGGTCCCGGCGTATCCCGAGCGGGCAAACTCGGCGATCGCCGCCGTGAGCACGGAGGAGCGCCGTGCGCCTGCGGTCTGGCGGATCGGGACCATCATAGGTAGTAAGTTAGTGGTCAATCACAACATTGTCAATGGGCCATCGCCTGGGCCCGATCGGACGTTCCCTCGCCGTTGAGCCCTCTGCGATCCGAGTAGCTTTCGCTGCATGGCCGGTCCCCCTTCCGATCCGGAACCCCGACGGTCCTTTGACGACCTGGTGGTGGTGTCCAACCGGGGCCCGCTCTCGTTCCGCCAGGAGCCCGACGGCCGGTTGGTCCGAAGCCAGGCTGCCGGTGGGCTGGCCGGGTCCCTGTACCCGATGATGGCCGGCACCGGGGCCACCTGGGTGGCCTGTGCCCTGGGCGACGCCGACCGACAGGCCGCCGACCAGGGGCTCATGGTGGAGGAAGGGCTCCGCATCGAGCTCGTCGACCCGGAGCCGGACGTCTATCGGATGGCCTACGACGTGATCTCCAACGCCACCCTGTGGTTCTGCCACCACCACCTCTTCGACGCGGCCCGGCGACCCCGGTCCGACCGGCGGTTCTCCGAGGCGTGGGAGGCCTACCGGCTGTACAACCGGCTGTTCGCCGAGCGGGTGGCGGCCGTGGCCCCCGAGGGCGGACGGGTCCTGGTCCAGGACTATCACCTGACCCTGGTGGGGTCGGAACTGGCCCGCGAGCGGTCCGACCTGCGGACGGTCCACTTCACCCACACCCCCTTCGCCGACCCCTCGGTGCTGCGGATGCTCCCCGATGCCGCGGTCGACGAGCTGCTGGCCGGCATGGCCGGGTTCGGGGCCTGCGGGTTCCATACCGAGCGGTGGGCCGCCGGCTACCGGGCCTGCCACCATGAGCTCAGCCCGGGTCGGGCCCTCCCCCCGACGTTCGTCTCCGGCCTGGCCCCGGACCCCGACCGGCTCCTCGCCTCGATCGGCCAGCCGAGCGTGGCCGAGGCCCGGGCCCGGCTCGAGTCCGAGATCGGCGGGCCCGACCGCCGGATGATCCTCCGGGTCGACCGGATGGAGCTCTCCAAGAACCTCCTGCGCGGGTTCTGGGCCTACGAGGAGCTCCTGGCCACCGAGCCGGCCTGGCGGGAGCGGGTGGTCTTCGTCGCCCTCGCCTACCCGTCCCGCCAGGGGCTGGCCGAGTACCTGGCCTACCAGAACGAGGTGGAGTCGACTGTGGCCCGCATCAACGACCGCTGGTCCGCCCCGGGCTGGACGCCCATCGTCCTCCACGTCGAGGACGACTACCCGCGGTCGCTCGCCGCACTGACCCGGTACGACGTCTTGCTGGTCAATCCCATCCGGGACGGCATGAACCTGGTGGCGAAGGAGGGCCCTCTGGTCAACGACACCGACGGCGTGCTGGCCCTGTCCCGGGAGGCGGGGGCCTTCGAGGAGCTGGCCGGCCCGTCGCTCGAGGTCAACCCCTTCGACGTGAGCGGCACCGCCGCCGTCTTGGCCCGGGCCCTGGCCCTGCCGGCCGACGGGCGGGCGACCGCGGCCAAGTCGCTCCGGGACCTGATCATGGCCAGGAGCCCCACCGACTGGCTCGACGATCAGCTCGAGCAGGCCGACCGGATCAGCTGACCGCCGGGGCCGCCCCGGTCGGGCCGGTCCGGCCCAGCCACTGCAACAGGGCCAGGGCCCCGGGGGGGCCCTGGACGATCACGTCGGCCGACGCGGCCACCTCGGGCGGGCACTCCTGGTCGGCCGCGGCCACCTTCACCACCGTCGTTCCGGCCCGGGCGGCCAGCCCGTCCAAGGCGGCGAAGGCGGGCAGGTCGCCCACGTCGTCGCCCAGGTAGCACGCACACCGGGCCCCCTCGGCCAACCGCTCCACCACCGAGCCCTTGTCGACCGGGCCAGGGGGGCGCAGCTCCACCGACTGGCGACCGCCGTGGCCTGTCAGCCCGGAGCGGGCCGACTCGGCCGTGGCCGCGGCGACCGCCCAGGGCTCGGCCTCGGGGGCCCGCCGCCAGTGGATGGTCAGCGACAGGGCCTTGTCCTCGACCAGCACGCCGGGAGGGGCGTCGGCCGCCAGTCGGGCCGCGGCATCGGCCACGACCGGACGCCACCGGTCGAGGGCCGGGTCGGCGGTGACGACCCCGTCGGCACCGGACCACTCCGACCCGTAGGAGCCCACCAGCTGGACGCCCTCGATGCCGCCGACCTGTTCGACCAGGAACGACGCCGGGCGCCCGGAGATCACGGCCACGGTGGCGTAGTGGCGGCCCAGGTCAGCGAGGGCTTGTCGGGCCCCGGGCAGGGGCCGTGCCGCGGCCGGGTCGGCCACGATGGCGGCCAGCGTGCCGTCGAAGTCGGTCAGGACCGCGCTGGCGGCCGGATCGTCCACGAAGGGTGCGAACCGAGCCGACCACGCCGGCGGCGCGCTCACTTCTTGGTCGTCGTGGTGGTCGAGTGCCCGGCGGTCGTGGTGGTGGAGGCCGGTGCGGCCGTGGTGGTCGTCGACCCCGACGTCGGGGCGAGGTCGGTTCCGAGGACCACGACGACGCCCGAGCCCACCACGTCGGCCACGGGGACGGCCGAGGTCAGCTGCTTGACGTCCGTGGCCGGGAGGTGCAAGGACGTGGCGATGGCCTGGGCCGACGGCTTGAACACCTCGGCCGCGTAGTACACGCTCGTCGTGGTCAGACCGGTCTCAGTGGCGTCGGTCGGCGGCAGCATCTCCCACCCGGCCGTCTGGAGCTGGTTTGAGAACGTCGTCGCCGCGTTGGTGGCCCCCGAGCCGTTGGCCACCAGGACCGGGACCTTGCCCGGGGCGATGGTCGTGGTGGTGGAGCCGGGCGTCGTGGTCGACGTGGTGTGCGGTGCGGTCGTGGCCGTGCTCGCCGTGCTGGCCGTCGGGTGCCGGTTGACGATGCCCACCAGCACGGCCGTCACCACCACGAAGACGATCAGCAGCGCTACTGCCCGCCCGACCGGTGGCCCCTCGTCAGGTCCATCGAGCGGCGGCGGTTCCTCGCCGTATGCGGAGGTGTCGGTCATTGGGGTGCCAGCCTGCCAACCAGGAGGTTCAGACGCAAGCGTTTCCCGTCCGCCCCCGGCCAACGTGACCGCTACTGCCGGGCCGTGGAGTGGGCGGATAGCAGGGGACGGCGCCGGGTGCCCGGTAAGCTGGTCCAGATCGCAGGCTTCGGCCTGACCACCGGCCGGTGTGGCGCAGTTGGTAGCGCAGACGACTTGTAATCGTCAGGTCGTGGGTTCGATTCCCACCGCCGGCTCAGACACCACCGCCGGCTCAGACACCACCGCCGGCTCGTCGTCGTCGATCGATCGATCTCGACCCCCCTGAAATCACCACCGCCGGCTCGACCAGTCGGACAAGCCGGGGCCCGCCGGTCAGGCGTGGGGATCGGTACGACGGCGGGCGGTGTACGCGCTGGTGACGTAGGGCAGGTCGACGGTTTCGGGCAGCTCGGACACCCGCTCGGCCAGCGGCGCCAGGAACGCCGTCCGCTCGGCGGCGGACATGGCCGTGATGTAGCTGGTCGAGGCCAGGCGGTCCATCAGCCCGGCATGGTCGAGCGTCTGGTGGAACGGGAACCGGTGCCGGCTGACGTCGACGAAGTCGGGATGGGCCGACACGACGAGCGCGGTAGTCCCTGTCCGCCGGGTAGGGCCGGCGCTCCGGCCACTCGATGGCCTGGCTCAGACGGTGCACCCACTCGACCGTCTCGTCCCGCTCGTTCCAGATCAGCCCCAGACCGCCATCGGGGCGCAGCACGCGGGCGATCTCGGCGAGGGCGAGCTCGGGGTCGAACCAGTGGAAGGCCTGGGCCACGAAGACGGCGTCGACCGAGGCGTCGGCCGCCGGAATGGCCTCGGCGCTGCCGTCGGCCAGGTCCACGCCGGGCACTGTCCGTTGCAGTTCGACCCGCATGGAGGGCGACGGCTCGACGGCCAGGATCTCGACACCGAAAGGGGCCAGCTGGCGGGTGAACTTCCCCGTCCCGGCCCCGAGGTCGATGACCCGCTTCCCCGGCTCGAGCCCGAAGGACCGGGCGAACAGGGCCAGGGCTTCGTCCGGGTAGCCGGGCCGACCCCGCTCGTAGGTGCTCCCGTCGCCGAAACCCCTGGTGGACGCCCTGTCATCCCCGACCCCCTCCACCGTTGACCTCCTACTCGTCTTCCTTGGCCGACTGGCTGGTCGTCTTCCCGCTCTGGCCCCCGTACCCGGCCGCGACCCAGGCCAGGGGTGGTACTGCGTGTCCCTAACCTACGACCAGACGCACGGCGGCAGCGCAACCACGGGGGGTGCCCGTTCGATCTCCCAGCCGGGCGGGTATCTTGGACTGCCGACGGCAGAAAGAGCCGGCGGCGGAATCAGCGGAAGCAGTCGAACGACCGCGAAGGTGGCGGCCCGGATCGACCCTGGAAGGAGAGGGAGACCATCGAACTCTCGACAGCCCTGGATCAAGACACGCTCGCTACCCGCTTCGGCGAGACACGAGCGCTGACCGAGGACCTGGCCGAACCGCTCTCGGCCGAAGACCAGACCGTCCAGTCCATGCCCGACGTGAGCCCGACCAAGTGGCATCGGGCCCACACGTCGTGGTTCTTCGAGACGTTCCTCCTCGCCCCCGGGCTGGACGACTACCGGCCTTTCCACCCGGCCTACGGGTTTCTGTTCAACTCGTATTACGAAGGCGTGGGCGCCCGCCACGCCCGCGACGAGCGAGGACTGCTCTCCCGTCCGGGCATCGAGGACATCGCCTGCTATCGCCGGCACGTCAACACGGCCATGGGGACCTCCTCGGACAACCGCTGGACGACGAGACCCTCGCCCTGGTCGAGCTGGGCATCAACCACGAGCAACAGCACCAAGAGCTTCTCCTGATGGACATCAAGCACGTCCTGTCGCGCAATCCGCTCGACCCGGCCTATGCCTCGCTGCACACGCCGGCACCGTCGGAGATGCCCGGGCTGTCGTGGATCAGGCACCCGTCGGGCACGATCGAGGTCGGCCACACCGGGACCCAGTTCTCGTTCGACAACGAGTCACCCCGGCACCGGGTCTACCTCCGCCCCTTCGCCATCGGGTCGGCGGCCGGTGACCTGCGGCGAGTGGCTGTCGTTCATCGAGGACGGCGGCTACCACCACTCCGACCTCTGGCTGTCCGACGGGTGGGCGGCCGCCGTCGCCGGTCAGTGGGACGCCCCGCTGTACTGGTCCCGGGTCGACGACGAGTGGCACATCTTCACGCTGGGCGGGTTCCCGCCGCCTGAACCCGGCCGAACCGGTCTGCCATCTCAGCTACTACGAGGCCGACGCTTTCGCCCGATGGGCCGGGGCGCGGCTTCCCACCGAAGCGGAGTGGGAGGTGCACGCGGCCAGCCGATCCGGTCGAGGGCAACTTCCTCGATCCCGCCGTGCTCCACCCGAGCCCGGTCGCCGGCGATCGCTCCAGCCCGTTCGGCGATGTGTGGCAGTGGACCTCGAGCGCCTACAGCCCGTACCCCGGCTTCGAGCCGGCACGAGGCACCGTGGGCGAGTACAACGGGAAGTTCATGGTGAGCCAGTACGTGCTGCGGGGCGGCTGTTGTGCCACGCCCAACGGCCACATGCGGACCACCTACCGAAACTTCTTCCCGCCCTCGGCCCGGTGGGCCTTCAGCGGTCTCCGGCTGGCCAAGGATGTCTGACCCGGGCGACGGGGCCGTCATTCGCCCCACCGTCGACGTGCATCTTTCAGCCGGCCGACTTGCGGGCGGCCATGGAGACCGACGTGCGGCTCGGGCTCACCGCCGAGCACAAGCACCTGCAGCCGGTCTACTTCTACGACGACCGGGGCTGCCAGCTGTTCGACGAGATCACCCGGCTGCCCGAGTACTACCCGACCCGGGCCGAGCGGTCCATCCTCGAGGCCCACGCCAAGGACATGGCCCAGCAGTCCAAGGCCGACACCTTGGTGGAACTGGGCGCGGGAACCTGCGACAAGTCACGCATCCTGCTCCACGCCCTGCAGGCGGCGGGCACCCTCGAGCGGTTCGTCCCACTGGACGTCAGCGAGACCACGCTGTGGGACTCCGCACTCGAGCTGGCCGAGGAGTTCCCCGGGCTGGTCATCACCGCGGTGGTGGCCGACTTCCATCGGCACCTGGAGCGCCTCCCCATCGGCGGGACTCGCCTGTTCGCGTTCCTCGGCGGCACGATCGGCAACCTCGACCCGGCCCAGCGCCGTCGATTCCTCATGGACCTCGACTGCGCCATGGACCCGTCCGACCAATTCCTCCTCGGCACCGACCTGGTGAAGGACCGGGGGCGCCTGGTGGCCGCCTACGACGACGCGGCCGGGGTCACGGCCGAGTTCAACCGGAACGTCCTGCACGTCCTGAACCGGGAGCTAGATGCGGACTTCGTCCCCGAACGCTTCGAGCACGTCGCCCTGTGGAACGAGGAGGAGCGTCGCATCGAGATGCGACTCCGGTCGACGGTGGCCCAACCGGTCCGGGTGGCCGATCTCGACCTGGAGGTGACCTTCGACGCGGGCGAGGAGATGCTCACCGAGATCAGCTGCAAGTTCACCCCCGATGCCCTCGAAGAGGAGTTGGTGGCCTCGGGGTTCGTGGTCGAATCCATGTGGGAGTCCGAAGGGGGCGAGTTCCTCATGACGCTGGCCTCCCCCTACTGCTGATCGGACTCCCCCGCAGAACCCCGGACCGGACTGCCAGTCAGCGGACGACGACGTTCTCGGGAAGGGGCCGACGGTTGAACCGGTCTTCCTCCTCCGGGATTAGCGGATTGAGGTACAGCAACCCGCCGTTCATCTCCAAGGTGAGTGGATCGGCCTCGGGCATGCGCTGGTCCCGCTGGTAGGCGCCGGCCGTCGAGAAATGGGTGACGAAGGACCGGCGGGTCATGTCGCGCTGGATAGAACGGGATCCGCCGTGGACCAGACCGGCGTGCCAGATGAACAGGTCGCCCTTGCTCGGACAGAAGGTCATGACCTCGTAACCCTGCTTGGCGCACTGGTCGGCCAGGTACTCGGCGAAGCGCTCCTCGTCGTGGTCGGACTCGGGTGTCAGATGGAGACCGTTGCCCCAGTCGAACTTCTCGATGGTATGCGAGCCGGGGATGTACACCAACGGCCCGGCCTCGGGGCGGGCGCCCTCCAGTGCGATCCACGACGCAGCCAGATGGCTCGGGATGCCAGCGACGACATAGGCGAAGTCCTGATGACGGGCTGCTCGGTGCCGTAGTCGAACGTCAGCGACTGCATGGCGATCACCCGTTCACGGAAGACGTGGCCTAGGAACTCGACAACCAGTGGATGAAGGGCCAACTGCTTGCCCGCGGTGGAGGCGTTGTGGAAGTCCATGATCCGCCGATGGTGCTCGGCGAACGCCTCGGGAGGCAGGTCCCCCGCCTCGTTGACCCCATAGTTCTCAATCGCCAGCTTGATCTTCGAGCCGCCGGGCGCCCCCATGAACTCGTCGACATCGGCCAGATAGTCGTCGATCAGGTCGGCGTCGACTGCGCCGGCGAACGTGACATACCCGAATCGCATCCAGTGGGCCAGCTGCGCCTCGAGGTCGTAGGCAGGCAGCTGTTCTGGCGGGAGGGAGTCGACGTAGGCCTGGATCTCCAGGTAGTACTTGTCGAGCCAGGGGATCGTCTCCCGGTCGAACTCCAGGCGCCTATTTGGAGAGTAGCCCGCGCCCTCGGCTTGGGCCGGCGCTGCGGCCGGACTTGCCACGCGGGTTTCCGACGGGACCGGCTCGGGATCGACCTCTGGCGTCGCGGCCATTGACCCAGAGCTCCTGGAGCGGAACAGTTTTGCGAGGGCCTGGTGGAGTCCGACATGTCACCTCCTATGGCTGTCCACTTGACCACAAACCTACTGTGCCCGGAACGTTGCGATCGGCTGGTTCCGGGTGTCCCCCCGTGCGAGACCGGCCGGCGTTTCTCACTGGAGTGGGCCGACGAAGAGCAGCATGCGGCGGGCGTCATCGCGCACGCCAAAGGCCAGCGCGAGTTGCTAGAAGTGTACAGTCCCGTCGCCGAGGATCACCAGGCTGATCCGTTGCTCCACCGCACCATAATCACACGCCGACCCGGGGCGGGCTACCCGGACCCGCCCGCCAGGTCGTCCACCGCAGCCTCGATGGCCCGGTGGAAGGTGGGGTAGGCGTAGATCATGTGCTGCAACGTGGTGATGGGCACCTCGGCCTGCACGGCCAGGGTCAAGAACCCGAGTACCTCGCCGCCCACGGGGCCGGCCGAGGTGGCGCCGACCAGGACGCCCCGGTCGGCGTCCCCCACCAGCTTGATGAACCCGTCGTTCCCCGCCTTGTGGATCCACCCACGCGTCGAGTCTGGGATCTGGGTCAGGCCCACCCTCACGTTGATCCCCTGGTCCCGCGCCGCGGCCTCACCCAGGCCGACCGAACCGATCTCGGGGTCGGTGAAGGTCACCCGGGGCAGGGCCCGGTAGTCGGCCGGGGTCACCGGTCGGCCGAGGATGTCGTCGATGACGATGGCGGCCTGGTACATCGAGACGTGGGTGAAGGCACCGTTCCCAGTGACATCGCCCACCGCCCAGACGCCGCCGGTCACCCGCAGGTGGTCGTCGACCGGCACGGCCCGGGCATCCTCCTTGACGCCGATGGACCGGACATTGAGTGCCTGCAGGTCGGGCCGCCGGCCGGCGGCCACCAACAGTTGGTCGGCCACCACCGGGTCCCCCGACTCCAAGCTGACGGAGAAGCGGTTGCCGTCGTGATGGACGGCATTGATCCTGACCGCCGTGCGGACGTCGATTCCCTCCCGCTCGAAGACCGTGGCCAGGAGCTCGCTCGACTCGGGGTCCTCCGGTGCCAACACTCGGTCGGCCGCCTCGAGGATGGTCACCTCGACGCCGAAGCGGGAGAAAACCTGGCCCAGCTCCACCCCGATGGCGCCCCCGCCCAGAATGGCCAGGGTGGCGGGCAGCGCCTCGACCTCGATCGCCTCCCGGTTGGTCCAATAGGGCGTCCCGGCCAGGCCGGGCACCGGCGGCGTCCACGACCGGGCGCCCACCCCGAGGACGATGGCTCGGGTGGCCTCAAAAGTCCGATCGCCCACGACGACGCGGGTGGGACCGTCGAGCTTGCCCCAGCCGCGCACGAAGCGGCCGCCCTTGTCCTCGAATCGCTTGACGGCCACGGTGTCGTCCCAGTCGTCGGTCGCCTCCTCCCGGATGCGGGCGGCCACAGGGGCCCAATCGGGCCGGACCGTGCTCTCGCCGGCCATGCCCGGGACCCGTCTGGCCTCGGCCACGAGGTTGGCCGCCCGGATCATCATCTTGGAGGGGACGCATCCCCAGTACGGGCATTCCCCGCCGACCAGGTTCCCGTCGATGCCGACCACATCGAGCCCGGCATCGGCCAGCTTCTCGGCCACGTCCTCGCTGCCCGGGCCCATGCCGAGGACGATCACCTCTGCCTGTTCGGCCATCCACGCTCCCTTGCTCGTCGCCTTTGCTAGTCGCGTCCCGCGCCGGCGCGCTTGCGGGCCACGTCGAAACAGGCGATGGCGCCGGCCGTGGCCACGTTCAACGAGGACAGCGTCCCGTGCTGGGGAATCGAGCCGAGCGCGTCACAGCGCTTCCTGGTGAGAGTGGCGAGCCCCTTGCCCTCCGAGCCGACTACGAGGGCCACTGGGTCCTCGCCGACCGGGAGCTCGTAGAGCGGGCGGGGCGCACCGCTGTCCAGGCCCACCGTCCACACGCCGAGTGCGGAGAGGCGCTGCAGGGCATTGGGAATACCGGCGACCAAGGCCATGGGCAGGTACTCGATGGCCCCGGCCGCTACCTTGGCCACCGTGGGGGACAGGTGGGCCGAACGGTGCCGGGGAAGGACGATGCCGGTGACCCCGGCGCACTCGGCGCTCCGGAGCAGCGCGCCGAGGTTGTGCGGGTCGGTGATGCCGTCCATGACCACGAGGAACGGAAGCCGGCCCCGTCTGGAAGGTTCGCACAACTGCTCGAGGGTGTTCTGCTCGACCGGCTTGGCCAGCGCGACCACACCCTGGGCGCCGTCGGTGCGGGCCATGCCGTCGATCCGCTTGCGGGACACGTAGTCGACCCGGACGCGACGCTTGGTGGCCAGCGCCTCGATGTTGTCCAGGATGGTGGCAGCATCCATGCCCTCGGCCATCAACAACGTTCGGACAGTTCGCCGGTTGGCGCTCAGCAGCTCCCGCACAGCCTGGCGGCCTTCCACCTGCTCGCCGCCGAGTCCCTGGTTCTCCTGGGGCCGCCTCGGCCCCTGTCCGTCCCGATCGCCACCCGTCCGCCCCCGTCGTTCGGCCCGCCCCGACCCGGTCCGCCCGGCCGCGGCGTTGCGCCCCGTTCCCGAGGGCCCGCCCCGGGCCGATCCCACCCTGCCGGCGCCCGCCCGACCGCCGCTGCCACGACTGCCGCCTGACGGCGCCCCCTTGCCGTCACGGCCACCGCCCCGACCCCGACCCGGTGGCGTCATCGGTCCGCCTCCACCGTCGGCTGTCCGTCCCGCTCGACCAGCCCGGACACCAGGACGACGGCGGTGCAGGCGACGCCCTCGGCCCGGCCCAGCGCACCCAGTCCCTCGGCCCGGGTCGCCTTGACACCGACCGGTGCACCCAGCACTCGGCCGAGGCGGTCGGCCATAGCCTCGACATGGGGGGCCAGCTTGGGTCGCTCGGCCACCACGGTGCAGTCGGCGTTCACGGGAGCCCACCCGGCCTCGCCCACCAGCTCCACCACCCAGGTGAGTAGGGCCATGCTGTCCGCCCCGGCCCACTGCGGGTCGGTGTCGGGAAAGTGACGGCCGAGGTCACCGAGGCCGGCTGCGCCCAAGAGGGCGTCGGCGATGGCATGGGCGACCACGTCGGCGTCGCTGTGCCCCTCGAGCCCGGTGGCGTCGTCGCCGTCGATGGTCACGCCACCCAGCACCAGCCGGCGATCGGGGTCGGGCGAGAAGCGGTGGACGTCGACCCCCTGGCCGACCCGGAGGTCGGGGGCCGGGGTCACGACCGCACCAGGATCTCGGCCAGCACCAGGTCGTGGGGGACGGTCAGCTTCAGGTTGCGAGGGTCGCCCGGCACCGTGCGCACCGTAGCGCCGATCGACTCGAGCAACGAGGCGTCGTCGGTCCCTTCGGCCTGGTCCCGGTGCGCCCGGCGCAGGACGGACGCCCGGAACGCCTGCGGCGTCTGCACGGCGACGAGACCCTCTCGATCCACGGTGGCGATCACCTGGCCGTCGGCCACCCGCTTCAACGTGTCGGTCACCGGGAGCACCGGGACGGCCCCGTCGGCCCCCGACTGACCGGCGACCGCCGCCACCACCGCCTCGAACAAGGCGGGCGAGGCCAACGGCCGGGCCGCATCGTGGACCACGACCACGGTGGCCTCGGCCGGCACCGCGGCTAGCCCGGCCCGGACCGAAGCGGCCCGGGAGGATCCACCGTCGACGAGGACATCGGCGCTGAAGTTGCTGTCGGGAGCACCCGCCCCGACCGGCTGCCCAGCCGGGACCACCAGGACCACACCGGCGGCGACGGCGCGAGCGCCGGCCACTGAGCGCTCGACCACGGTGCGGCCACCCAGGTTCAGGAATTGCTTGGGGCGCCCGAACCGGTCGCCCGTGCCGCCGGCGACCACGATGGCCCAGACGACCTCCGACCCGGCACCGGCCCGGCCCGACCGATCAGCGGAGGTTGTGTGCACCAAGGGCTCGTTCTGGGCCGTTCGGCTCAGGGCAGCGCCTCGTTCAACCGCAGCTCGGCCGTCTCCTCGTCGACTTGGAGGGCGAAGGTCAACTCGGACACCAGGATCTGCCGGGCCCGGCTAAGCATGCGCTTCTCGCCGGCGGACAGCCCCTTGTCCTTGTCCCGGATGGACAGGTTGCGGACCACTTCGGCCACCTGGTAGATGTCGCCGGACCGGAGCTTCTCCGAGTGGTTCTTGTAGCGGCGGGACCAGTTGGTCGGCATCCGCGCTTCCTTCTTGCGAAGGACGGCAAACACCTCTTCGACCTCTTCGTCGTTGATGACCTCCCGGAGGCCGACCCCCTCGGTGTTGTCAGCGGGGACCATCAAGGTGAGGTCGCCATAGGCCAGCCGGAGCACCAGGTACTCCTGCTTCTTCCCGAACGCCTCCTTGGTCTCCCGTCGTTCGACCACCGCCGCGCCATGGTGCGGATACACAACCTTGTCACCGATGTCGAACACCGTTCCTCCTGGCGTTGCGAGGCAGATCCCGGGCACAGTTGCCACGACGAGACCGCCTGGACGAGCACACAAGAGTACACGGTGCCAGCCGAGTCCCGACCGCCGCCCTCCCCGGTTACCGGCTGGCGCCTCCGTTCGGGCGCTGCGTTGCCGCCGGGCCCGACCGCTACTGGTAGCGCTCGAGGATGCTGGCCTCGGCCAGGCGGGCCAGGCCGTCTTTCACCGATCGGGCCTTGGCCACGCCCACCCCCTCCACCTTTTCGAGATCGGAGAGGGAAGCCCGCATGATCTGCTGCAGGTTGAGAAAGCGGTCGACGATCCGTTCGATGATGGCGTCGGAGAAGCGCGGGAGCCGGTGCAACAGCCGGTAGCCGCGTGGCTCAAGGCCGGCATGGGGATCGGACAGGGCGGCGGGGAGGTTCAAGACCTCAGCCACCGTCCGGACATCGACCAGCTCGGTGGCGGTCAGCTCGTTGAGCCGGTGGACGGCCTGGTCGACGGCCGGCTCCCGCACCGATGAGCCGTCGGCCGGCTGGCGGAGGTAGTCCCGGAGGACGAGGCGAAGGGTCGGAGCCACCGACTCGGCCAGCTCGGCCAGCTGCAGCCGGACCAGCCGCCCGTCCTCCCCCAACTCGACAAGGTGCCCGGAGACCTCCTTGGCGATACGGGCCACCATCTCGCCCGATTGCATGACGGCGACGACGTCGTGGACCGAGACCGTGTCCTCGACCTCGAGGGTGGAAAGGGCGGTGAGGGCGACGTCGAAGCGGACCCGGAATCGCTGCAGCGTGGCCAACCCCTGGTCGGCCCGGTCGACCAGCCAGCCAACGGGCTGCAGGGTGTGCTTTTGGTCGTGGCGATAGACGGCGATCAGCGACATGGCGGCCGAGACCGAGAGGACGGGCACATCGATCGAACGAGCCACCCGCTCGGCCGTCCGGTGTCGTGTCCCTGTCTCGGTGGTGGGTATCGATGCCTTGGGCATGAGGTGGACGTTGGCGCGGGCAATGCGGGACGCGTCGGGAGCCAGGATGATGGCACCGTCCATCTTGGCCAGCTCGGATAGTCGTTGCGGGCTGAATTCGGCGTCGAGCAGGAACCCGCCCGAGCAGATCGACAGCACGGCCGGCTCGTCACCCACTACGACCAGACCGCCCCGCTTGGCCTGAAGTATGCGATCAAGACCCTCGCGAAGCGGCCGCCCCGGGGCCACCATGGCCAACGCTTCGCTGAGAGCCGAACTCCGGCGTGCGCTCACCGCCGAATCGTACCCGGCGGCCTGGCGATGGTCCTGGTGATCCTCACGGCTGGGCGGAGGCCGGCAGGAGGCACCCGAACCGGAGGACGGCGTCGAACAGTGTCTCGACCCGGAGCAGCTCGATGCCGGCGGGGCCGGGTGGGGCCGAGCTGGGCACCACGGCCCGGGCGAACCCCATGCGTACGGCCTCCTCGAGCCGCCGGGGCAGGTTGGCTACTTGGCGGATCTCTCCGGCCAGACCGACCTCCCCCAGGGCGACCAGGTCCGCGGGCAGGGACACCCCGCTGGCCGCGGACGATGCGGCCAGGGCGATGGCCAGATCGGCCGCAGGCTCCGTCACCCGGATGCCGCCGGCCACCGAGGCGAACACGTCGCAGTCCATGAGGTCGACGCCGGCCCTCTGACCGAGCACGGCCAGGGTCATGACCAGTCTGGCCACGTCGAGTCCCACAGCTGCCCGCTTCGACTGGGCCTGGGCCATCGGGGTCACCAGGGCTTGCAGCTCGACCAGGAGCGGGCGGGTCCCCTGCATAGCGGGCAACACGATCCCCCCGGGGACGCCGCTCAGCCGGTCGCCCAGCAGCAGCTTGCCGGGGTCGTCGACAGGAGAGAGGCCGGCGTCCCCCATCTCGAACAGCCCCAGCTCGCCGGTGGGCCCGAAGCGATGCTTCACGGCCCGGAGGAGCCGGATGGCGTGGTGACGATCGCCTTCGAAGCTGAGGACGGTGTCGACCAGGTGCTCGAGTGTACGCGGCCCGGCGAGGGCGCCATCTTTGGTCACATGGCCCACGAGTACCGTAGCAACCTGGTTGGTCTTGGCCATGCCCACCAATTGGTCGGCGCACTCGCGGACCTGGGTCACGCTGCCCGGCACGCCGGCCGCACGGCGCTCGCCGGGAACGGCGGGGCCCACGGCGACCGACTGGATGGAGTCGACCACCACCAAGTCGGGCGCCGTCTCGGCCACTGCGTTATGCACGGCGGTGACGTCGGTGCCGGACAGAATGAGCAGGCTGGGAGGCACCAGGCCGAGGCGCTCGGCTCGGAGGCGCACCTGGTGAGCGGACTCCTCGGCCGAGACCAGGAGCGCCCGGTGCCCAGCGGCGGCTCGGGCCACGAGCACCTGCAGGAGCAGCGTCGACTTACCTATTCCCGGCTCGCCGCCCAGCAGGGTGACCGAGCCGGGCACCAACCCACCGGAGAGCACTCGGTCGAATTCGTCCACGCCGGTGGGTACGGCGGCCGCCTCGGCGACGTCGACCGAGGCCAGAGGGACCGGCATAGCGCCCAGATCGAGGTCACCGACGGCACGCTCGAGCGAGCCGAGCCGGGACTCCTCCACCAGGGTGTTCCATTCCCCACACGACGGGCATCGACCCACCCAGCGGGCCGAGATCGAGCCGCAGTCCAGGCAGCGGTGACGTTTGGCGGTCTTGGCCATTCCGTGCATGTTACGGAGAGGGTGTGTCAGGGAACGGCATGGGCATCAAAAGGTAGATGCACCGGTTGCCCGTTCCGTGATCTAGCGGCGGCGGCCTGGCCTTGCCAGTTACTCCCGGATTCGGATTCGACCCTTAGGTGCAGAGTGCCGACCCGGCTTCCTGCGGTCGTTTTGTCTTGTCCGACTGTGTGGGCCCAGGTAAGTGGTTGGCCAATGCCATGACTGCATGGATCGTCTCAACGTCCATCCATCCGGTCGATCTGAGCGACCACGAATTTGGTTCTTCATATTGAGAGCTGGGCGCTCAACTACCACGTAACTCACCCCGGCAGACAAGATAGCCATAACAAGAACAAATCCAGTCAATAGCAGAAACGACGTATCCTCCACCTTGACGCCCGTCCACTTGAAGAATTCAGTGACCCAAGCTTGATGCCACAGATATATTCCATAAGAGATCAGACCAAATAGGGCGATGGGCTTCCAACGAAGAAGCCGTCGGATCCCCCCTTTATCCTGCGGACCGAATACGGCTGGCATAACAACAAAGAAAGCGACAATGCCGTACAGCGTCTGCTTGGCAATATTAACGCCTGGAGCCACAATATAGACGGGCGTTGGAGAAATGCCGAGATGGGAAACTGCCCAAAATGCACCCAATGCGATCGCCCAGCTTATCCACGGCATTGAGCGGTGACGGAGCCACGCTGGCTCCGAGTCATGGGCGATGAACCAGGCACTCAGGACGGCCAACAGCATGCCCAGTGCAAAGAGATCGAAGTAGGATGGAAGCCAAGTCACCATGGTCCTGACCAGCGGGGGACGCGTCAGGCAATCGTTATGGCATACCGCGGGCCTTGTCAGGTTCCAGACTCGAAAAATGAATCCGATTGCGACCAATACGGCTAGTCCATATAGTTCTCTGGCGAGCCGATCTTCCGGCGCTCTGTGGCGGCGAGCAATGATGGCTGCATAAAGAGGTAGGAAGAGATAGAAGCTCATCTCGGTGCACAATGACCACGCTTGACCTATCCCATAGAAAATCGAGCTGGGGAAATATATTTGAAGGAACCCGTATTGCGTTACTACCCCCTGCCACCCTCCCGGAAGGCTGGTCGCATGGAGGACAAAGACGATGAAGGTCAGTGCCAGCCAGAATGCCGGAACAATTTCTCAGCAATCGACGAATCCAAAATCTCACAATGGCTGGTCCCGGGTTGCCACCGAGGTACGCCACCACAAATGGTCGATACAGCAAAAAACCAGAAATGACAAAGAAGACTGAAACGCCGACTTCGAGTCGTCCTGTGTAAACATTCAGCGACGAACGCTTGTACAGCCCGGAATAAAAGGCCGTGTGAACAAGGACCACAGCCAACGCTGCGAGAGCCCTCAAGCCATCGAAACAGGGGAACCGGGTCGCTCGCGGAGTCGATAGCGAGGGAGTCGGCGTGGAGGCGGCGGCCGACCCTGTGGGCGAGATCGTCTCTAAGGTCGGCATGCCGGACGCCAACGGGAGGGACAGAGATCAGGCGGGCCGCACGAGCATACGGGGCCGAACCTCAGAGAACCCTGGCCAAGGTTGGTGGACACCGATTTAGGGTAACAAGGATTGAACTCGACGGCAGCCTCCCCGGAGGGGGCGGTCTGCGTATACTGACCATCTTCAAGGGGGGATCCGGCATGCCGGTCCATTTTCAAGGGGGATCCGGGATGCCGGTCGCTCAGCAAGCTAAGAGGGTGGGCATCGTCGTCGTGGCGTACAACGCCGCCACCACGCTGGCCCATGTCCTCGACCGTATACCCGAGGTCATCCGTCGACGCATTGAGGTAGTCCTCATCTGCGACGACTGTAGCGAGGATGCAACCTACGAGATAGGACTCGAGTACAAGCGGAGAACACCGGATCTGCCTATCGAAGTGGTCCGTCGTCCGGCCAACCTCGGCTACGGCGGAAATCAAAAGGCGGCCTATCGGTGGGCCATCGATCATGGGCTCGACATGGTCGTTCTGCTCCATGGTGACGGCCAATATGCACCAGAGCTCATGGGCGACCTTCTGCGTCCCCTCGAAGAGGGAGAGGCCGACGCTGTCTTCGGATCGCGGATGGTTCAGCGTGGGTCCGCCCGTAGTGGAGGTATGCCGCTCTACAAATATGTGGGAAACCGAATTCTGACTTGGGTGCAGAATCGGCTGGTGGGACAGTCGTTATCCGAATGGCATTCGGGATACCGCGCTTATAGCGTCGATGCCCTTCGCACGATTCCGTTGGAATCGAACTCTGACGGATTCAACTTCGACACCCAGATCATCATTCAACTAATCGAGGCAGTCTCCGAATCGTCGAGGTTCCAATTTCTACCTATTATGGAAATGAGATCTGCTATGTAAACGGAATCCGTTACGCACAGGACGTGGTACTAGATGTAGCACGCTACCGAGCCAACAAAATGGGATTCGGAGACGGAAGCTTGGCGTTCGACAGTACGGCTTACGAGCTAAAGGTCGGCGACGATTCATCACACGCCAGGATCTTGGCGTGGCTGAGCGAGTTCCCAAAATCAAAGATATTGGATCTCGGATGCTCCGACGGAGAGCTGAGCACACGATTCCGCAAACTCGGTCACCACGTGACGGGCATCGATATGGAGGCTCTCGATGGGGTCGAAGACTCCGTCGATCGATTCATTGCTGCAGATCTTGATGGCGGATTGCCCAAGGAAACCGGAACCGGCTACGACATTGTCATTGCCGCCGATGTCCTCGAACACGTTCGCTGGCCCGACAAACTTCTGCGGGACATCGCGTCGTGCCTGACACCCAAAGGAATCGTCTTGGCCAGCATCCCAAACTTTTCCCATTGGTATCCAAGGTTGCGTGTGGCGGCGGGACTCTTCGACTATGACCGGCGCGGCATACTCGACGCCACCCACTTTCGGTTCTTCACACGCCGGAGCTTCGATCGTCTCGTGGAGAGGTCAGGATTTACCGTGAATCGCTGCGAACCTTTCGGACTGCCCCTCGAGGTGTTTGGACGAAGTGGGCAGCCCTTGACAGGTGGAGACGAAACCCCGCGAAGTCGCCGTCCCTTGGCCACCGCTCTCGACCGAGTCAACACACTGAGTGTCGCTATTCGTCCTACTCTGTTCGCCTACCAGTATCTGTACGAACTCGCTCCCCAGTTGGCTGAAGGCGGCAACCCATTCGGGGAGGAGCAGCGTCTAGTTGATCACTAACCTTTATGGCGCAATATGGCGTTACCACAGTGGCAATCAGACGATTGCCACAGAAAAGATTCGCAAACGAAGAGGACGGAAGAGCGTCCGTAAATAGTACGGACACCCCTGTTCGCCGCTTTACCAAGGCAATTCTGGTGGGACTGTGCGTCGCACTTGTTCCCTATCTTTGGATCCTTTGGGGTGGCCACCTCGATCCGCTTCGCTCTTACTACCCAGGAAACATATTTTCGAACTTCTACGATACCCAAGCTCGATCATTGCTAGATGGATCCTGGAATGTGCCATCGGGATCTCTCGGTATTGAGGGATTCGTAATCCATGGCCGCACCTACACCTATTTCGGCCCATTTCCCGCTCTTCTGCGAATACCGATTCTCCTCTACACAACGAGGCTAGATGGTCGTCTGACAGCACCCTCAATGCTCCTTGCGTGGATCGTCACCGCCACTTTCGCCTCGCTGCTCCTTTGGCGCACCCGAATCCTGCTCCGGGGCAATGTCGCAGTAGGGATGGCGGAAGCAGTGTGCTACGGGTTCCTTGTCGCCTCTATGATGTGCGGCACCGTCCTGTCCTACCTCGTGTCAGCCCCGTACGTATATAACGAGGACTTCGCTTGGGGCGTTGCCCTAACCCTTGGTGCCATATTTGCCCTCCTGGGAGTGCTTGAGCATCCAATAAGGCGGCGGGTGCTCTTCCTCGGGTTCCTGGTCTTCTGCGCCAGCCTTGCCCGCGAGAGCCTTGGTTGGGCTTGCGTAATAGGAACTATTTTGGCCGCGATTTGGTTCGCCTCGGGCCGGGCCGGAGCTGAAAATCGCAGGTGGGCACGGCCCGTTCTGCTGAGTGGCCTGATTCCATTGGCGGTGGGCTGCTACGTAACCTGGGCGAAGTTCGGGTATCCCTTCGGACTGCCGATGGCCGACCAAGTCTGGACGCAGATAGACGCTCACCGTCGCCAATTCCTTGCGGCAAACGGGGGGAAGGCGTACAACGCGGATTTTGTCCCAAGCACGGTGGAGGCGTACCTTCGACCCGACGGTCTGAGGTTCACTGACGTCTTCCCGTTCATCACGCTACCCGCGGCGCCTCCAGAAGCGGTCGGCCATGTCATCCTCGACCAGACATACCGGTCTGCCAGCGTCCCCGCCTCGATGCCACTCCTCTTTCTTCTTGGAGTATGGGGTGCGGTCACTGCCTTTCGGCGGCGTACGATTCAGAGAATCTCTCTTGTCCGAATTCCGATGTTGGCAGCCGCGGCGGGAACAGTCGGTGTGCTGGTCTGGGGCTACATAGCTGACCGCTACCTCTCTGACTTCATACCGATACTATTCGTAGCGAGCGCGGTCGGAATAGCCGATATCTGGCGACGACTTGACGGTCGGACGAAGGATTGGAGGACTTTCGCAACGTCCCTCATCTGTGTCTTGGCCGTTTTTGGGATCGCAGCCAATGCAGCCGTAGCAAGTACTCCCGGCGACGGAGCAGCCTGGGTCGGAAACAACATCCAGCAGTACGTTCGGACACAGGAGAGCCTGAGCCAAGTCATGGGCAATCCCATACTTTCGAACGTTGAACAGGGCGCTCATTTACCCGCGGTTGCCCCAGCAGACAAGCTATTCATCCTCGATCATTGTACGGCCCTATACATCTCGAATGGGGAACGATCTGAACCCCCCTGGATTCCAGTTGCCTTTGGACCGAGTCTCGGACACAACTTCGACATCACATTCCACCGCCAGCCGAGGACGACCGGTCAGGTTCCGCTAGTCGACATCGGTCGAAATCTAATCAGCACCGTCTCATTGCAATACCGAAGGAACGAGATGCGCTTCGTCGTTGCAGATCCCCTCTTTCCCACTAAGGGAGCGTGGATGCCAGTAACGGTAGGACGCACCTACAGGTTCACGGTGGATGCTAACGTCCCGCAACAGAATCTGATCGTTGAGCTGGACGGTCAGCCCGTTCTTAGCAACATGATGTCCAGTGGGGAAATGAACGTAGTGGCACATTCGAGTTCGACCTATCCCAATAATGCCACGCTGCCATTAACTGTCTCCATTGGCCACACCGCTGTTCCACCGCTTTGTACGTCCCTCTTGCAGGCGAAAAAACCATCCTGAATCCGCACTCAGGCATCATCTCGTTGCGCTCGATGGGGCGCGCGACCTCGGCCGAAAATGGCGAACTACTCGATCGATTTGCTGATCAGAGATATTCAGACGACGCTTAACCCGGTCATAAAGTCTAAGAAGCTGCTTATCCAAGTAAATCAGGACAGACCTAGGTCCCTCACCGGGTCGACCTCGATATTCGGTGGATCTGATCTCGGGTCTATCTTCAATGGTGAAGTAGTACAGAGCCAACGAGCATCGAGCTGTACCATCCGGACAACGCATTGGCTCTGGATGACCATGAAAGGAGTCTCGATCAGTATTGAAGATGACAGCCCGATTTCCAATCGGAGCAATCTTTCTCTGGCACTGTCTCATATCCTTGCTCCACAGCTCTAGTTCACCTCCATATGCTTCCGGCCACTTCTCATTGAAGTACAGAAGGATATTGACGCGCCGGCGCCACGCCGGCTTAAGCGGGTGGACCGTGAAATCAGCGTGGATATTAAGGAAACCGCCGCTCAGGGACTGATGGAGCCCTCCCCCTTCCATCGCATCATCGGGAATCAGGCCCTCGATCCCAGTAAGCTCGCTCAAGAGGCTGACGAAACGTGGTGAGTTGAGCGCCTTCGCTAGCGACTGCAGCGTTGGGCCCCAGGTGGCAATATCGGCATTGCTGAATTTCTTCTCGTTGACGTGAACATAACTGATCCAGTGCTGTGGATCCATGAAGTCGAACTCGGCCGCCGCCTGGGACGCTACATCTGATCTCAGGAAATCATCCAGGACAATATGAGGGAAAGGATTGGAAAATTTGTATTCTTCCCGCGAACGAGAAACGATTGACTCCATGTTCGCCCAGTCGAGCACGGTGTAGTCTGGATCGGAATCTCGTGAAACCGTCATTCCCCTCATTCCCTACGTGAGCCAATACTCGGCGGTACAACGATGAAGAGACTTCTCTATAGCCTGACCCTGTGCGTCGCTCTCACCGTAGCCGCTGGGTCGGCCGCTTCGGGAGCCACATCATCACGACGCACCAGTGATCCAACCGAGCCGTACCTCGTCTTTAAGTCTTTGATCCAATCTAACGGAAACCCGACGCTTTGCAGCATTCGCAACAACACTTCCACTGAAATAGTTGGCATTTCCTTGCTCAGGATCTACAGCTTTAGTAGCACCTCGCGTTGTGACGCCCAGTCGACCGCTAACCAAGGAGTACTGTATCTGCTTCAGTTCAGCTCGATAGCCCAGGCCAAATTCTATGTACGCCTCGCTTCCCTGAATCCCGCTTTCGTGGATGCGTGGCGGGCAGGTCCATTGGCCATCTTCGTCGGAAAGGGGGTGGCGGCCGACCACGTATCGGCTGCCGCTGAGGCCCTGAGGGGTCACGTGTTGCTGGCATTCGCCCGATAGACCGTTCAATTCGATCCGACATTGGCCTTACCAAGAATGAATCCGCCCGAGGTTGGGCCCCCGTCTTGGTCGGTGAATGGATTACGACAGCGAATCTGGGGCTTGGGTAGGTACTTCGCTCAGCTGCTCGAGCGGCGCGACGCCTGTTACGCTGATTGTGTACTACGACGTGACGTGCGCATGAACGCCAATTGCCATGAACCCCTTCTATTACGTGTACGTCAGCGACCGCGGGAGTGCTCCTGAAGCGCAGATCGCTTCGGTCCTAGCAGAAACGCTCGCCGATCTCGGTTACCGTACAGTGTTTCCCTCCTCGGGTTTGCCCGAGCAGAACAGAGACCGACTCAACTTGGTGGTCGGTCCACATGAGTTCTTCCCTCGCCACAGCGGTCATAGCGAACGTGAGCTCCTCAATGCAGCCAGCGTGAGCGTCACACTCGGGTTGGAACAGCCGGGCACCCCCGGGTTCGATATTGCTTCGCACTATGCGAGTGTCGGACCCATGGCCCTCCACATCAGCGACGACGGGGTCGATGCTCTCAACCGACGCGGTATCAATGCTGCCCACCTGCAGTTGGGCTATCACCCCACTTGGGACCGATGGGGTGGCGATCTGAACCGAACACGGCCCACCGATCTCCTCTTTCTCGGCAAGATGACCCCCACCGCTGTCACCTCCTGTCCGAGGCGGCACCGCTGCTGTGGGACTGCAACGCGGATATCCGTGTGTGGGAGGACTCCGAAGCAACCGGCTCCAGGCCGAACAGCACACTGGAGGCAGCCGCCGTCATGGGGGCGCTGGCCTCAAGCCGCATCCTTCTCAACCTTCACCGTGGCAACGGTCAGTCCCTCGACTGGCCCTCGGTCCTGGCGGCCATCGTCAACGGCTGCCTGGTCGTGACTGAGCCCTCGGCAGACTACGGGCCCTTGCTCCCCGGCGAGCACCTCATCGCTGCCCCATCCGATGTCCTCGGCGCCTACGCCGCCAGCCTGGTCGCCGACGAAGCCCTCCGGTCCGATATGACCGCTGCAGCCTACGATTTCGTCCGCACCAAGCTCGACTTCAAGACCCTCCTCGAGCCGGTCTGTGCCCTTATCGAGGACGCGGTGGCCTCCACCACTGGCTTCCGACGCCCACAGCCCATCGGGGCACCTGCACAACCTCCCGTGCCTCCCCCCCACCCCAGCTCGAGGCCATCCTCGATGCCGAGCGCCATATGTTTGCCCGAGTCAGCGAGCTGCACAATGGAGAGACCGACCTCCTCCAGCATGTCGAGGCGCTCCAAGCACATCTCCTCCACGGCAGGGCTGATCACGTCGAGACGTTGGTCACCGAGGCCTGGGAGGGCGCCTCGTCGCAGCTCAGCGTGGTCATCACATCGCACAACAACCGCGTATCGATCACAGAGGCCATGTCGTCGGTCATGAGCTCACTGGGAACGACGGTCGAGCTCATCGTGGTCGACGACCACTCGGAGGACGGGTCGGTTGACGCGGTCAAACACCTGATGGCATCCGCCAACTGGTTTCCTACGAAGTTGCTGGCCAAGGCGGCCAACGCCGGGGTTGGGGCTGCCCGGAACTATGGCGTCGCCGAAGCGCGGGCCGACCGGGTCTTCATCTCGGATGCCGAGACCTTGATCTTTCCCGCCACCCTGCAGAAGCTGTCAGCCGCACTCGACCGGTCACCGGACTCCGCCGCCTCCTACGGCATCATCGCCGAGAGCAGCCGAGCCGGTCTGTTGAGTTATCTCCCATTTGACGCGGCTCTCCTCACCGAGCGCGACTATCTGGCGGGAGTAGCGATGATTCGCCGCCAGGTATGGGTGGACGCTGGCGGCTACGACACGCAGGCCAGCCACAGGAGCTACGAGGACTACGAGTTCTGGCTGCGGCTGGCCGGCGCCGGACACCGTGCCGAATTCCTGCCCCAATTCGTCGGCCGTCGCCACGCCGAGTCGGCGCCGCGTCGGCCGGTCGATGTCGGGGCGGCGCCGCTGATGAGCAAACTACGCGAGCTCTATCCCTTGCTGCCCTGGGACCAGAGCTGATCCGATGGGTGAGGTGGACATGTCTGACCAGACCGAGCTGGGTGACTATTCAAGAGTTCGAACGCTCGAAGCCGAGGTCCGCGCTCTGCAGCAGCGGTTGGCCCAACGAGAGGAGCTCCTGAAGGTCCTCAACCGACGCCTGCTTCAGCTCGAGCGGGGCGAGAGCGGCGACGCCCAGGCCCTTCAAGACGAGAACAGCAACCTTCACCAAGAGCTGGATCGGCTGCACAGCACGAAGCTCTTCCGTTGGTCGTCTCCGGCCCGTGACGTCTACTCCAGACTCCGGCGTCCGAGGTGAGCCCCGCCGCATCCCGGTATACGGCCGAGCCCAACCTTCGCTATGCCAACGACTCCCACGTGATGGCCATCGGCCGGGTCCCGGCCAACAGCCGGGTCCTCGACCTGGGCGTGGCCGATGGGTCGGTGGCCGCCGTCCTCAAGGGCATGGGCTGCGAAGTATGGGGGGTGGAGCTCGAGCGGGAGGCGGCGGAGGCGGCCCGGGCCGTGTGCGACGAGGTGGTGGTCGCCGACCTCAACACGTTCGAGTTCGCCGAGCAGCTCGAGGGTCAGCGCTTCGATGTTGTGTTGATGCTCGACATCCTCGAGCACCTCAGTGATCCGGCCACCGTCCTGAGCCGGGTGAAAGCGGTCGTAGACGACGGGGGCTGGGGCATCATCTCGCTTCCGAACGTGGCCCACGCCTCGGTCCGCTTGGCGCTGCTGAATGGGCACTTCCGCTACACAGAGATGGGCCTGCTCGACCGCACCCACCTGCGCTTCTTCGACCGGGCCGGGGTCGACAACCTGCTCGAGCAGGCCGGGTGGGGCATGTTCGACATGGTCCGGGTGACCCGGCGGCTCGGGACGACCGAAATCCCGGTCGACGACGTCGACCCGGTGCTCGCCGCCGACCTCGAATCTGACATCGAGGGCACCACCTACCAGTTCGTGGTCGGTGCCGCCCCGCTCGGCTCGCCCGTCCTCGAGCACCCCCCGGTCCTCCCCGCCGCCGTCGCCCAGGGTGTCCTGCTCGAGCAGGAGGAGGAGCTCCGACAGCTCAGGTTGGCGCACATTCCCGACCTGAGCTGAGCAGCTGGCCGCCATCCGGGCCGGCGCTCTGGAGCGCCGAGACCGGTTGCAGGGCCTCCTCGACGCCATGGACGAGAATCGCGGACGGTTCGGCGGCACCTCCGCCTAGCGGCACACCGGTTCGCGCTCGCGCGATGATGCCCAGGGCAGTGGGGCACGTAGCTATCCCCACCGCCCGGGAAAACGACCACTGGAGGATGGACGCAATGCTCGACGATGCGACAGCGAGAAAGCTGATCGACGACTCCGAATTTGTCTGGCACCAACAATTCCATTTGAGCGAGAACGTCCTGACCCCGGGGGCGGCCAACATCGAATGGCTGATCCAGCGGGTCGGTTTGCCCCTCTCCCTCGAGGGCCGGACCTTTCTGGATGTCGGGACCACGAACGGGGGAGCCGCCTTCATCGCCGAGGCCCGGGGCGCCGACCGCGTGGTCGCGGTCGACATCTACGATCCGGACAACTTCGGCTTCGACACGCTGTGTGACGCCGTCGGATCCCGAGCGGAATTCGTCAAGGGACCATCTACGAACTGCCCCAGGTCCTGAACCAGCAATTCGACGAGGTGTTCTTCCTGGGGGTGTTGTACCACCTGCGGCACCCGTTGTTGGCCCTCGATTCGCTCCGCCGGCTCACCCGGGGGAACCTGTACGTGGAAACCGCCGTCTCGGGGTCCCCGACCGACGAGCCCAGCGCACGGTTCTTCCGGCGGGACGAGTTGGCTGGCGACGGTTCCAACTGGTTCGCCCCCACCATCAGCTGCTTAGTGGACTGGGTCGAGTCCTCTGGCTTTGTCGTCGATCGGGTGGACCACTGGCCCTCCGACCAGCCGGCGCGGGCGTTCGTGGCTGCCCATCCAGCCGACGGCCCTCCGGAGTTCGAGCAGCTCAGCTATGAGGTCCCCCTGACGGTGACCGCCTCCCCACGTCCTTGAGTGAAGGACCAATGCCTGGACTATGATTAGCGGGTGCCACGGGACCGCTCAGCGAACGGCCGCGCCGAGATTTGCGCCTGCACCATCATCGCCCGCAACTACCTTCCGGCGGCCCGGGTCCTGGCCACGAGCTTCCTGGCGCACAACCCCGGAGGGCGTTTCTTCGTCCTGGTGCTCGACGACCCTATGGGCGAGATCGACCCGGCCCATGAGCCGTTCGAGGTGCTGGGTCTCGCCGACCTGGACATCGAGCGCTCCGATCTGGACGAAATGGCGGCCGCCTATTCGGTCATGGAGTTCGCCACAGCGGTCAAGCCGTGGCTCCTGCACGCCCTGTTCGGCCGGGGCTTCGATCAGTCCTCTACCTCGACCCGGATATTCAGGTATTCCACTCGCTGGAGGACCTTTCCGCAGGGGCCGAGGAGCATGGCATCGTGCTCACACCCCATGTCACGGCCCCGATGCCACGCGACGGCAAGATGACGTCCGAGACGGCCATATTGGCCTCTGGGATCTACAACCTCGGCTTTATCGGTGTGGGTCAGCGGCCGCCGCCTTTCTGGACTTCTGGATGGAGCGCCTACGGAGTGAGTGCTACGTCGACCCCGGCAACATGCGCTTCGTCGATCAGCGCTGGGTCGACTTCGTTCCCGGGATATTCGACTGCGTCATTATCCGCGACCCCGGTTGCAACGTGGCCTACTGGAACCTCGACCATCGCGAGCTGACCTTCAACGCGGGTCCTACCAGGTCGACGGCCGGCCCTTGAAGTTCTTCCACTTCAGTGGCTACAGCCCCGATCAGCCCCATCTCCTGAGCAAACATCAGTCGAAGAACCCTCGGATCCTGCTCAGTGAACGACCGGTCATTCGACAGATCTGCGATGAGTACGGGGATTTGTTGATGGCCAACGGATTTGGGGTCGACGACTCGGCCCCTTACGGCCTTGGCGGTCATGGCCAATGGTGTTCCCCTCGACCCGACCGTGCGCCGCTCTACCGGGGCTGGCTCGATGATGCCGACGAGGGTGAGGGACCGCACCCGGCCAACCCGTTTGACCCGGATGGGGCCAAGAGCTCGTGGCCAGGCTCAACCGTCCGCCCGGCGTTCCCGGCGACCCGGGCCAGCTCAGCGTCTACCAGGCGACCCTGTTCGGGCTACGGGCCGATCTCCGCTCACAGTTCCATGACCCCCAGGGTGCTGACCGGCACCGGTTCTTCGATTGGCTGCAGGAGGATGCCGCCGGGGCGGGGTTCATCCGATGCTGGCCCTGCCCCCGATGCCGGCCGAGCGGCCGGCACCCGGGACCAGGGCGTCCACACTGCTGACTGGGAACCGCCGCGGCCATCTCCACCCGGGCGTGACCCTTGTCGGCTACCTGCGGGCCGAGTTGGGCGTGGGCCAGGGAGCACGGCTGCTCGCCGAGGCGCTCGAGACCTCGGACATTCCTTACACAACGCTGGTCAATACGGCCACCATAGCCGGCAGCACCATGTTTTCGAGGAACGGAGCACGACGAACGGCGACAATTTCGATGTCAACATCGTGTGCATCAACGCCGACCAGCTGCCGCTTCGCGAGCCGAGGCCGGACCGGGCTTCTTTGCCGACCACTACACCATCGGCCAATGGGCCTGGGAGCTCGAGGTGTTTCCCGAGACCAGTACCATGGTGCCTTGGACTTGTCGACGAGGTCTGGGCGATTTCGGAGTTCACCCGTGCCCGATCGCAGCCGCCACGTCCAAGCCGGTCTTCGCCGTTCCCCACCCGATCGTGGCTCCGCAGGTCCCCTGGGATCGATCGTGCGCTGGGACTCCCAGAGGACCGCACCCTCTTCCTGTTCTGCTTCGACCTCCTGAGCGTCCTCGAGCGGAAGAACCCCCTTGGTCTCGTTGATGCCTACTGCAAGAGCGTTCGCCCCCGAGGGATGGTGCACTCCTCGTCCTTAAAATCGTCAATGGGACAAGTGCGTCCCGGATCTCGAAGCCCTGACGGCGCGCCGTCGCCGACCGGCCCGACATCATGCTGATCGACGGTACTAGACGCCAAGCAACTTGCGCGCGCTCATGAACGTGGCCGACTGCTATGTGTCCCTCCACCGGAGCGAGGGCTTCGGGCTGACCATGGCCGAGGCCATGGCCCTGGGCAAGCCGGTGATTGCCACCGCCTACTCGGGCAACATCGACTTCATGAGCCCCGAAACCGCCTATTTGGTGAGCTGGACAGAGGGCACGGTGCCCCCGGACTGCGCCCCGTACCCGGTTGGTGCAACCTGGGCCGAGCCCGACCTCGATGAGGCAGCTCGGCTGCTCCGGCGGGTCTTCGAACACCCCGACGAAGCCGCGGAGGTCGGCCGTCGTGCCCAACGGGCGGTCGAGAGCCGGCCACGGCCCCGAGCAGCGGGCCGCCTTCGTCCGGGAACGCTTCAATGCCATCGAGGTGCAGCGAGCCAACGCCCTCACCGCGGCGGGCATTCCGCCGATCCGCCGCCTGCCGAGGTCACTGGTCGAGCTGGCGGGCTCCCGACCGCCGCTCGATGCGATCGCCACCAGGTTCCCCAGCCTGGCCCGTTTCTACCGGCGGGTGGTGCTCCGGGCCCAGCGACACCATGACGACCATCAACGCCAGGTCAACGTCGCTCTGGCCACGGCAGTCACCCAATTGGGCCGACGACGTCGCCCGACTGGAGGACGGGGAACAGCAGTTGGCCACCGACATCGACCGAGGGGTGGCGAAGGCCCATACGGCCGTGGCCCAGAGCCAGGTCGCCTTGTCCCACATCGTGGTTGAACAGGGACGCGCCCTGGAGTCGCAGCGAGCCCGGCTCGATGCCCTCGCCTCAACCGCCGGGATCCCCAGCGAGTCCCCCCAGGAGGAGCTCGCCGAGTCGGTGCCGGACGCCATCACATTTCCTCAAGAACGAGCGATCGAGCACGGTTCGACCCGATTGGAGGACTCAGAGGAGTCCGTTCCCCGGGCCACGAGGTAGCTGACGCACTTCAGCCACACCCCGGGTGGGCTAATGGCGGTCCGCCGCCGCGGGTGCCGGCAACGGCGAGCAACGCACCCCGCTCGGATCCGAAGCGCCCTTACCCTCCGGTCGTGGTGGTCGTCGTCGACGTCGTCGTCGTAGTGGTCGTCGTAGTCGGAGTCCAAGAGAACGTCCACGGGGTAGCTGCCGCCAACGGAGCGGGTGGCGGAGGGGCTGGGGCCGGCGCGGTGGCGACCGTCGGCGCTGGAGGGCTGGCTACAGGCGGAGCGGGGCTGCCTGCGGAGGCAGGTGCGGGGCTGCTGGTGGGCGCAGGAACATCGGCGGTCGCTGGTGGCGCGCTCGGGGCCTGAGTGCTGGCCCCGATCGTGGAGGTGCTTGGACCTGCTTGGTTCGATCCCGAGTTGGAGGTCCCATTTCCGGATTGGGCCACGCCACCGGCGCGTTGTGACTTCGTACCTACCGCCGCGCTAGTCGTCTGGGGAGCCTTACCGGACGTCGAGGCTGTCGTGGACGGCTTTCCCCCCGCAGGGGCGACGGACGGTGCCGAATCCGTCTTCGATACGTCTCCGGCAACGACAGGTGCGCCTGAACCGGACCCCGAAGCGGTGCCGCTTGGTGTGGTGGACGATTGAGAGCCCACCGACCCAGTCCCTCCGGGCGGGCTGGTCGATGTCGTCTCCGCATTGGAGCTCGGGGTCGGGGTCCCGCCGTGTAGGGCGAAGCTGGCCGACCCGAGTCCCACGATGACTCCGGCCAGGACGGTGACGGCCACGCGACGACGCCGATGCCCCGCTCGCGGATGGCTCGCCGCTGGCTTGACCGGAGGGGGAGGAGCGGCAGCCAGGGACGTCGGGTCAGGAATAAGATCCCGAGCAAGCGTCGGCCTTGGGGGACTCGGAGGGCGCCGGTTCAACGGTGCGAAGGTCGATCCGGGGGTTGTCTCGGCCGGGGCCGGTTGGGTCGGCGTAATCGACTCGTCCCCGACGACCGACCAACTCGTATCCGGCACTACCCACTCGACCGGGGCCGAATTCGCCACTGGTCCAGCTGTCGTCGAGTCGTTCCCTATGGGGACCTGGCACTCGAGCGGGGGTCGGTCGCCGGGCTCGGACCTGAACCGGATAGCGGGCCTTCCTCCAGCGACGTGGTTCGTGCCTCCTACATCGTCTGTCATAGCCCTCCCACCAAGCGAGATATCGGGTGGCTAGCTGCTGGTCGAGTAACTGCTTCCGTTAAGGGTCACGGTATAGGTACCGGTGTTGCTGCCCCCGTAGCCTCCCCCGCCAGCTGTGGACGACGAGGTCGCCGTCGAGCCCGTGCTGCTGCTGTTGACGTTGACCGTGGCCGGCCCCGAGGTCACTCCGAGCGCTTCGGTCCCGCCAGTGGCCGTGGTTGTGGTCGTACCTCCGTTGACCGCGACCGAGTCGCTGTATTCCCGTTACCACCGTTGGCGCCATTACCAGCGTTGGCGGTGGCCGTACCCCCGGTGGCGGCCAAAGCAGTCGCCGTATTGTCGTTGTTCGAGGTGGGGAAGGATCCGTCGCTGTTGCCGGCGTTGGCGGTGGCCGTGCCTCCGGTGGTGGCTACCGCAGTCGCGGTGTTGCCATTGTTGGAGGAGAAGAAGTCGCCGTTGCCGGCGTTGGCGGTGGCGGTGCCTCCGGTGTCGGATATGGCCGTGGCCGTATTTCCGTTGTTGTAGCCGGCATTCCCGTTGCCGGCCAGGGCAACCGACGAGCCCCCGTTGTTGGCCACGGCCACGGCCTGGTTGTGGTTGTTGTGGGACAAGACCAGGCCGTTGCCGGCGGCGGCGAGGGCGAAACTGCCGTTGGTGGCCCTGGCATCCGAGCGATTGTGATTGTTGTTACCGAAGATGCCGTTGCCGGCAAAGGAGAGGGCGATGCTGTGCCCTGATGGCCGTTGCGTGGGCGTGGTTGCGGTTGTTGCTGCCACCGGCCCCGTTGCCGGCGGCCGAGAAGGCGAGGCTGCCGAATGCCGCGAAGGAACTGGCATGGTTGTGATGGTTTGTGCCCACCAAACCTTCACCCGCCACCGAGATGGCGAGACCGCCTACGGCCCCGGCCTGAGCGCTGTTGTGATTGCTATCGGAGTGATGGCTGAAGCCGAAGGGAAAGGCAATGGCCGTTGCACCGAAACTGGGGGCGGCCACCAGTCCGATCAAACCCGCCGCCGCCAGTGCGCCCCCACCGGCCAGGACCCGGGAGCGCTTCGTCTCGAGCGAGTTGGCCAGAGGGATACGCAGGGCATGTGCTCCGCGGGCGCGCTTTGGTGCCGTGTAGCGGCCCAGGCCCGCCTTGGCGTGTGCTGCCGTGGACTTCTTCATTGCTGATCCTCCAGGTTGAAACGAAAAGGCAATTGGGCTGCATGCGGGTCGACGGTCACGATCATGAGATGGGAGTAGGTCCCGTCGCTCTTCTCGTGCCGTGCCACACCGTCAGCGTCGCTTCATGGCGCCGGTGGGATGGCGACGCCGCCGGCGAAGTAGCCGTAGATGTCGACGACCAGGTCGGCGCTACCGGCGAAGTTGTAGGCGTCGATCGCCGTCGGGGCGTGCTGACCCCCACGCCGCTGATCTGGTCGCCGCTGGCCACGGTCTGGCCGGCCACCCAGTTCAGATCCGATGCCAAAGGCGGAGTGGTGCCGGCTGTGGACGGGTAGGCAGTGAGATACGACAGATCCGTCGTGTCGGTGATGGTCAGGTTGGCGTCCACGCCCAGGAAGTTCGCCGGGGCGTTGTACCCGGTGTTCGGACCGAAGGTGTCAGGCGGCACGTTGATGGTCTTGATCGTTCCCTGTCCCAGCGTCTGACCGCTGTAGGGAAGGCCGGAACCAGGCCGCGTATCGGCGATCCGGGTCGGGGTCACCAGGCCGTAGTACTCAGTGCCGTACAAGGGCGTGTAATAGCCATCGACGTCGACCACGACGTCGGTGTTCCCGAGCGAGTTGTAGATGGACACCTGCTTGGTAACGGGGTTGAGCGGCACGATGACTCGGTTGGGCACGGTCTGACCGGCGAGGAAGTTGAGGTTCGATGCCAATGGCTGTGCGCCACCAGCCGACCACACCGTCAGGAACGACGTATCAGTCGGATTGGTCGCAGTCACGTTGAGCACTACGGCCGTCGCACTCGAGGGCACGATGGGGGTCAGGACCCCAGGCACGAAGGTCGTGGTCCCCGGATAGAAGCTGAGCGACTGCTGCGGACCCAAGGTTTCGCCTGCACCCTGTTGACCCGAGCCCGGTCGTGTGTCGAGCACTCGAGTTGGCGACACCGCCGTGCTCAGCGTGGCCGCGTTGAAGTTTACGGCTGGGACGTAGAAGCTCCCGCTCGTGTCCGGCGTGTAGTAGCCCTCGACGTCGACGGCCACATCCGTGTTGCCGGTGAAGTTATAGATGCTGATCTGACCGTAGTGCGGGTCTCCCGTGTTCCCGAGAGTGATGACTGCCTCGTTGGCCACCGTTTGACCGGCGATGAAGTTGACCGTTGATGCCAGGGGGACGGTCTGGCCAGCGGCGTACGCGGTGAGGTAGCCAGCGTCGCTGGGATTGATAGCCGTGATGTTCACCACAACGGCGGTTGCGCCATGGGGGACGTTATTGGGAGCGATGCCTGAGGGGGCGACCCCGACGTTCAAGACACGCCCGGCAGTCAGCGTCTGGCCCTGGCTATTTGGGAAACCGGAGTTCGGACGCGTATCGGCGAGGCGGTACGGCTGGACCGAGTGGTATGTGCTGCCCCCCGCCGCGTCATGAGTGACAGACGCCGACGCCGGGATGGCAGCCAGGGTGCCGGCGGCGATCGCACCCATTGGTAGGAGAAGGCCCGCGCTCATCACGAGCCCGAGGGTGCGTCGCTTCTTTCCTATGGCCGAGTCTCGACGAAATAGTTTCATGCTTCACCTTTCGAAACAGCTGCAGATAGAGCAGGCTGTGCGAACCTTAACCCAGAAGCTGCCTAGAGGCCAGCCTATTCGGCGCGTTACGCACCATCAATCGATTGCCGACTCGGTGGGTGTCCACCAGGTGAAGAATCCCGCCGCCTGATGCTAATCATCGAGCACTGTTAGTCACAATGGCCGCCGCACCGTACGTCACATTTCCTTCGAAAGGCAGTTGATCTTCGCCTCACCCGGGCTGGGTGTCTTCGTCCGCCTTTGGGTTGACCATCATTCGCCCATAATCGGTTGTGACAGAGGTGCGGCGACCGAGGCATACTTTGCCCATGCAACTGGTAAGCGCCTTCCTGGCCGACGATATTCAAGTGAATGATGGAGTCCTCTCCACCACCGGAGCATTTCCGGAGTGGTGGGCGGTTCCGCACCTGCCGACGACGCAAAGTCTGAATGTCGGGCTGGTGATCTCCATGAAGCCAGAGGAAGCCGAACTGGAGTATGAGCTCCACGTGCGGTTAAGGCGACAGGGCAATAGCGAAGACATCGGGACCGCGGAGATCCGGACAACTCGGGGGCCGTCACCTCTCGCCATCAAAGGGACGCCGCTCTACCAGTTCATCGTGTTCACCATCGTGGCGGTCATCGAGAAGGACGGCGCCTACGAGGTGGAGATCTTCACCGGAGACAAGCTCCTGGGAAAGTCCCCTTCGGGGTACGGGTCCATTTCGTTCCCTCGCTGTAGCGACTCTGTTCGCATACCGAGACCAGAACTTGTGAGGATCTGAGTCGACCATCCAGTGAGCCGGCATTGCCGGCCGGTCTGTCCCGAGGATTTTGCCGTTCCGACCCGGCTGGGCGATGTCTCATGCCGGATCGTAATGAGGCTCTACACGAACGAGGCGTGGGTGACGACCTCTGATTCGAGCAGTCGACCGAGTGTTCCATTGGACGCCTGAGTGGAGCAAGAGCCGGAGCCGATAGTTGTTGAAATTCCGGATGCCGTGGGCGTTGCGGCGGAGCTTCTCGGTGATGAGGTTCATGGCTTCGCTCCTGGCGTTGGTGCGGCCTGTGGTGAAGAAGGCGAGTACCTGGGCCTCCCAGCGCTTGATGGTCCTCGCCAGTCGGAGGACCTCGGACGTCCCCGCCGTGGCGGCCAGCTCGTAGAAGGTGGCGAGCGCTTCGAGTGGCCCCTTCCAGGCTGTCGGAGTCGTACACCGACCGGAGCTGTTCTTTGACGGCCCAGGCACCGCCCACCTCGTCGTAGGGGTCGCCCCGGCGAAGGGCGTCTTCGACCCGGGCCCGTTGCTTGTCGGACAGGCGCTCGTAGCCCCGGGTGAGGAGCCTGCGGATCCCATAGAGGGGATCCTCGTTCCGTCCCCGGTGACTGGTCGTCTCCCGCTGGACCCGTCGACGCACGTCGTCGACACAGGCATTGGCCAGCTTGACGGCGTGGAAGACGTCGACGGTCACCGTCGCTTTCGGCAGCTGTGACCGAAGGGCCTTGAAGTACCCGGCATGAGGATCGATGGCGGCCACCGAGATGTGGTCACGGAAGTACCGGGTGCGGGTCGAGAGCCAGCCGGACACCGATGCTGCGCTGCGATCCTTCACCACGTCGAGGAGCACGTGGCGGTCGATGTCCACCAGCTGGGTGGCATAGATGGTGTGGTGGGTGGGCCCGGCGGCGAGCATCTTGTGTTCGTCGACCCCGAGGGCCCGAACGCCGTGGAGCCGGCGGGGATCGTCGACCAAGGGCCGCCCATGGCGTTCGACGGCTTGCCATGCCGTATGCCATCCCACCCCGAAGTTCCGGGCCACCGAAGCAACGCTCAGTCCCACTTCGCCCACCAGCCGGCAGATCTCCCGTGCCGCCCGCCGGGTCAGGCACCCCTCGACGAGCTCGCTGCCCGCGGTGAAGGACTTGGTCGGACAGTCCTCGTCCTGACACAGCCACCGGCGCTTCCGCCACACGAGCCGCACCGGACGCCCGCCGATGGCGAGGTCCCGCACCTGGACCTCGCTCCGGCCGTGCCCGACGGCGCGGACCCCACAGTTCGCGCAGCCCATCACGGTGTCCATTGTCTCGACGAGCAACCACAGTTCGCCGTCGGTCTCGGTCGTTGATAGCACGACGAAGCCGTCCATGCCCAACAGCGCCTGCTCGCGCCACCACTACGGTCATCCATGTCCCGTGTCCTCCGTTCTCGCTCGTCTGGTAACCGCAAGAATCGGGGGCCACGGGGCCCTACTGGTGGATACCTATGGGCGGATCACCGAGCGGACACCGCCCCACGGCTGGACTCAGCAGAGCCCGTAATGAACTGGGTCCCGAACATCCAGGTCCATTGTCTCCCCCACGTTCTCTCTCCCACATGCACAAGGACCCCCTTCGGAAAGGGGGTCCTTGTAGTGTTCCTTGTGCTCTGGCCCCGACTACCAAGGGGCCCAACGGCATGTCTAGCCGCTGACGGTGCTCCCGCCAACGCTGAAGGACCATTGCCCGTTGCTGTTCACCGAGGCGGCGGCCGAGCCAGGCGTGGAGCTGGCCGTGGCGTTGTCCGCCGGGGTGCCTGTGGCGGTGGCGATAGCCGCTCCACCCACACCGGACGAGGCCCCGACGGCGACATTGCCGCTTCCGGTCGCCATGGTCGTCGCGGACCAACCGTTTATGGCCGTCGACGATGTCGAGCCTCCGGCCGCTGACAGTGCCACAGCACTGGTTACGGGAGGAGTGATAGCCGTGCTGGTGCTCAAAGCGGTGGCACTTGCAGTCGCCCCACCAAGCTGCGCGTTCGAGACTGCCAGAGTATTGGATCCATCAGCTCACGGCCGAAGCACTGTTGTAGCTGTTTCCCGTAAGCCCGGTGCCGGCCACTGCCAGTGAGTTGCCGCCATTGCTGGCGGCGGCCACGGCGGTGTTGTTGTTGTTCGACCCACCCGACGTGTTACCAGCCTGGGCATTGGCAATGCTGTTGTTGACGCCAACCCCGAATGCGCCTGCAACGGCCGTATTGCCCGTGTTGGAGGCGTTATTGCCGTTGCCGGACGTAGCCGTTGCCTGCCCACCCGAAACGCCAGCGGCCAGCGCCGTATTGCCGGCATTGGAGCTGTTGTTGCCCTCACCGGCCGCAGCAAGTGCATTGCCATTGTTGAGGGCGAGCGCTCCTGCTGTGTTGTTGGCGTTGTAGCTGTTGTTGCCGTTACCGGCTGCGGCGGCGGCACTGCTGTTCCCTGCGGCGAAGGCTCCGGCGGCGTTGCCGGTGTTGCCACCGCCGACACCGTTGCCCGCAGCGGCCACAGCCGAGCTGGGATCAAGGGCGATAGCAGCGGCAGTGTTATTGCTGTTGCCAGTGCCATTACCGGCTGCGGCCAAGGCGAAGCTGTGGCCGACACCGATCGCCAGGGCCTGATTACCGGTGTTGCCGATGCCATTACCGGCGAGGGCTACACCGACGCCGTGGTGGGCGCCGATCGCGGTGGCCGTATTGCCGACATTGAGTGCCCCGTTACCAGCGAGGGCCACGCCGAGGCCGTGGTGGACACCGACGGCGGTGGCCGTGTTGTCGATGTTCAGGATGCCGTTACCGGCGAGGGCCACGCCGACACCGTGATGGGCACCGATCGCGGTGGCCGTGTTGTCGATGTTCAGGATGCCGTTACCGGCTGCGGCCACGCCGAGGCCGTGGTGGACACCGACGGCGGTGGCCGTGTTGTCGATGTTCAGGATGCCGTTACCGGCGAGGGCCACGCCGACACCGTGATGGGCACCGATCGCGGTGGCCGTCGTTGTCGATGTTCAGGATCCCGTTACCGGCGAGGGCCACGCCGATGCCGTGGTGGGCACCGATCGCGGTGGCCTCGTTGCCGATGTTCAGGATCCCGTTGCCGGCGAGGGCCACGCCGATGCCGTGGTGGACTCCCACTCCAGTGGCCTCGTTACCGATGTTGAGGATCCCGTTACCGGCGAGGGCCACGCCGATGCCGTGGTGGGCGCCGATCCCTGTGGCCTCGTTGCCGATGTTCAAGATGCCGTTACCGGCCGCGGCCACGCCGATGCCGTGGTGGACTCCCACTCCAGTGGCCTCGTTACCGATGTTGAGGATCCCGTTACCGGCGAGGGCCACGCCGACGCCGTCGTGGGCGCCTACCGCGGTGGCCTCATTGTGGATGTTGAGGATGCCGTTACCGGCCGCGGCCACCGCGATGCCGTCATGGGCATTGGCAGTCGCCTGATTATGGAAGTTGAGGATGCCGTTACCGGCCGCGGCCACCGCGATGCCCAATGTGGCGTGGGCGTGTGCGGTGTTGTGGCTGTTGAAGGCTCCATTGCCGGCGTCGGCTGCAGCGATGCCGAACACCGCGCTGGCGTGGGCGGTGTTGTGACTGTTTGCGAAACCGTTGCCGGCGTTGGCCGAGGCAATGCCGAGCAACGCGTCGGCGTGCGCTGTGTTGTGGCTGTTGAAGGCCCCGTTGCCGGCGTCGGCCGAAGCCAACCCGAAGACCGCATTAGCGCTCGCGTGGTTGATGGCTGTTAAGGAAACCATTACCGGCGTTTGCATCTGCGAATCCGAAGAATGCGCTTGCGTGGGCGTGGTTGCCAAACGGAGACGAATGGCTCGAGCTTCCAAACGGGCCCGCGGATGCGGACGCGGCGAAGCTCGGAGCTGCGGTCAACCCTAGGAATCCCGCTCCGGCGAGCACGCCTCCTCCCACTAGCAGTCCCAGCTTGTGACTGGAAAGAGACTTCTTGGGCGGGGTGTAGCGACCGAAATTGGACTTTGAGTGGGCTCCACGATGCTTCGCCATTGTGGGTCAACCTTTCGTTGTTGCGAGAAAATTACTCGCAGTGTTAACAAGAATGTGACGGCAAGTGACTGAAATGTTACGCCAGGTGATGGCCTGCCAAAGGCATCGTAAGGGAGCGTCCGAGAGAAGTCAAACATTCACGGCTTGCGTTTCCGGATAGCGCAGAGCGTCAGAGACAACGTGCTCTCTGAGGTCTCGGCGATGCACTCCCATCAACCCCCATCGCCTAGGCCATGATCCGACGGAGTACGGAAAGCCTTCTGTTCGTTTTCCCCCGGCTAGCCCAAGCTTCAGATCGCATCCCCGTGCAAGCCCAGACGCTCGTACTTCGGACAAACCGAAGAGGCCGGGGCGATTGCCCCGGCCTCCTGGTGTTGACTTCTTGGTTGTTACTTACTTCTGATTGTTACTGCGATCAGGTCGTTGACGGTGTGACCGAAGTAGCCGTAGAGGTCAATGACCAGGTCGGCGTCTCCGGTGAAGTTGAAGTTGTCGATGGCGATGGACGGAACCCCACCCGAGCTGATCTGGTTGGCGTTGGAGACGATGTCTCCGGCATCCCAGTTCAGGTCCGAGGCCAGCGGCGGGGTGCTGCCGGCGTTGGACGGGTATTGGGTCAGGTAGCCACCGTCGCCCGTGGTGTCGGTGATGGTGGTGTTGATGTCAACACCGGTGAAGTCCGCCGGTGCCGAGAACCCGGTGTCCGGCGGGAAGTTGTCCGCAGGCACGTTGGTGGTCAGGATCGTCCCGGTACCCAGCGTCTGGCCGGAGTAGGGCTTGCCTGAGCCAGGCCGGGTGTCAACGATCCGAGCCGGCGTCACCAGCGGGTAGTACATGCTCCCACTGTGCCACGGGGAGTAGTACCCGTCGAGGTCCACCACGACGTCGGTGTTACCGGCGAAGTTGTAGATCGACACCTGCTGGTTAGCCGGGTTGATCGGCACGATCACTCGGTTCGGCACGATCTTGCCGGCCGGGAAGTTGAGGTTCGAAGCCAAAGGCTGCGACCCCCCAGTTGCCCACACGGTCAAGAACGAGTCGGCCGTCGACGTGGCCGCGGTCACGTTGAGCACCACTGCGGTGGCGTCATCGGGGACTGCAGCTGCTTCGCCGGGGAAGGTGGCCGTGCCGGGATAGAAGCTCAGCGTGGAGTCAGGACCGAGCGTCTCACCTGCACCCTGCTGGCCGGAGCCAGGTCGGGTATCGAGCACCCGGACCGGGGAGATCGAGCCGGTGTTCACGTTGGTGACGGCGTTATAGCCGCCACCAAGACCCAGCGGGTTGAACGGACCGGGGTAATGGTGCCCATGAGGGGTGTAGTAGCCCTGGACGTCGACCACCACATCGGTGCTCCCGGTGAAGTTGTAGATGGTCATGTTGCCATAGTCGTGATCCCCGAGGTTCCCGAGGGCAACGGTCGCCTGATTGGCCACCGTCTGGCCGGCGATGAAGTTGACCGTGGAGATGAACGGCACCGTCTGTCCGGCCGCGAACGCCGTGAGGTAGCCCACGCTGGTCGGGTTGACTGCCGTGATGTTCAACACGACGGCGGTCGCATCATCAGGCACGTTGTTGGGCGCAATGCCCGACGGTGCAGCCTGGAACGTGATGGTCCGTCCGGCGGTCAGCGTGTTGCCTTGACCGAACTGGCCCGAGTTGGGCCGGGTGTCGACCAGCCGGTAGGGCTGAACGGCGTGGTAGGTGCTCCCGTCCGACGCATAGTGCGTGACGGACGCAGAGGCCGGGGCGGCGGAGAACACGCCGGCGGCGACTGTGCCCATCGGAAGAACGAGACCGGCGATCATCGCGAGCCCGACCGCTCTTCCCTTTCTGCCTCGGACCTGTGCCGAGGCTCGTTTGAATAATTTCATGGTTCACCTTTCGTTGTGCTCTGGAGACTGACGGTGGTCATAGTAATCCAGAACACTTCCGGAATTGCAACTCAATTGTGAGTTGTGCCCACTCGATCAGACTTGGCTCAGCCCGATAGCCCAAAAGAGGCTCCTGGCCTGGTAAAACGACACATCGCCATCAGGGAACCTCGCATGACTGAGGCGTCACCGCATCGCAAGTTCATCGACGACTGCCACATTGTCCCGAGAAAGCATGGCAGGGCGTTCGCTGAGTGCCTCCCGATGACGAGATGCCGACAGTAGGCATCGTCAGGCAGCAAGGGATTTCACAGGACAATCCTCGGATCGCTTTGTGCTCGGTATCTAACTTGTCCCTCCACAAGTTCGAACTGACCATCTCGCCATTGATCTGGTGACTGATCAGGTACCGGCAAACCGAAGAGGCCGGGGCGATTGCCCCGGCCTCTTCGGTTGTACTGCTTGTTAGTTGTTACTTGTTACTCAGCCGTTGTCACCGTCGTTGACGGTGTGACCGAAGTAGCCGTAGAGGTCAATGACCAGGTCGGCGTCTCCGGTGAAGTTGAAGTTGTCGATGGCGATGGACGGAACCCCACCCGAGCTGATCTGGTTGGCGTTGGAGACGATGTCTCCGGCATCCCAGTTCAGGTCCGAGGCCAGCGGCGGGGTGCTGCCGGCGTTGGACGGGTATTGGGTCAGGTAGCCACCGTCGCCCGTGGTGTCGGTGATGGTGGTGTTGATGTCAACACCGGTGAAGTAGCCACCGGGCCAAAGAACCCGGAGTCCGAGACCGGTAACTGGCGGGAAGTTGTCCGCAGGCACGTTGGTGGTCAGGATCGTCCCGGTACCCAGCGTCTGGCCGGAGTAGGGCTTGCCTGAGCCAGGCCGGGTGTCAACAATCCGAGCCGGCGTCACTAGCGGGTAGTACTTGCTCCCACTGTGCCACGGGGAGTAGTACCCGTCGAGGTCCACCACGACGTCGGTGTTACCGGCGAAGTTGTAGATCGACACCTGCTGGTCAGCCGGGTTGATCGGCACGATCACTCGGTTCGGCACGATCTTGCCGGCCGGGGAAGTTGAGGTTCGAAGCCAAGGGCTGCGACCCCCCAGTTGCCCACACGGTCAAGAAGGAGTCTGCCGTCGACGTGGCCGCGGTCACGTTGAGCACCACTGCGGTGGCGTCATCGGGGACTGCAGCCGTTTCGCCGGGGAAGGTGGCCGTACCGGGATAGAAGCTCAGCGTGGAGTCAGGACCGAGCGTCTCACCTGCACCCTGTTGGCCGGAGCCAGGTCGGGTATCGAGCACCCGGACCGGGGAGATCGAGCCGGTGTTCACGTTGGTAACGGCGTTATAGCCGCCACCAAGACCCAGCGGGTTGAACGGACCGGGGTAATGGTGCCCATGAGGGGTGTAGTAACCCTGGACGTCGACCACCACATCGGTGCTCCCGGTGAAGTTGTAGATGGTCACGTTGCCATAGTCATGATCCCCGAGGTTCCCGAGGGCAACGGTCGCCTGATTGGCCACCGTCTGGCCGGCGATGAAGTTGACCGTGGAGATGAACGGCACCGTCTGTCCGGCGGCGAACGCCGTGAGGTAGCCCACGCTGGTGGGTTGACTGCCGTGATGTTCAACACGACGGCGGTCGCATCATCGGGCACGTTGTTGGGCGCAATGCCCGACGGCGCAGCCTGGAACGTGATGGTCCGTCCGGCGGTCAGCGTGTTGCCTTGACCGAACTGGCCCGAGTTGGGCCGGGTGTCGACCAGCCGGTAGGGCTGAACGGCGTGGTAGGTGCTCCCGTCCGACGCATAGTGCGTGACGGACGCAGAGGCCGGGGCGGCGGAGAACACGCCGGCGGCGACTGCGCTCATCGGAAGAACGAGACCGGCAATCATCGCGAGCCCGACCGCTCTTCCTTTTCTCCTTCCGGCCCGTGGGGCCGAGGCTCGTGCGAATAGCTTCATGGTTCACCTTCCATTGTCGGGAATAGCTCGGGGCACTGTAGCGCAGCACGCGCGGAGATGCGCTGATCACTTTCCGGAGGATCCGCCGACGGCGAAACGCACATCGCAGCACGAGGCCGTGCAGCCGCCACCGCGTTGTAGCTGTTCGACAGCCACTGCCGGCTATTTCGACGGCTACAACCGGCCTCCCGACCCCCGGTGAAAGGTGGTAACCCCGAGAGTCGGGAGGCTTGTTGCAGGCCCGTCCTGGAGCGTAGTGGAAAAATCACTGCTTGTGGCCACTGCTTTTCATTCGGCACGAATTCGCCCCAATTCGGCGTCTGTCGTGTCGGGCTATGACGACGTCGAAGTCGGAACCTGCTGCACTGACCAGCCATTTCCGTCCGGATCGCCGAAGAACACGAACCGGCCCCAGGGGAAGTCCTGGATCTCGCTGACGACGATCCCATGCCCGACCAGCTCGGCCCGGGCGATCTCGATGTCCGGCACCACCAGTTGCAGCCCCTGGACCGTGCCCGGCTGCGCGTCAACGATCCCTTTGCCGAGGGCGATCGAACAGGCCGATCCCGGCGGGGTCAGCTGCACGAAGCGAACGTCGTCGCTGACTTGGTGGTCATGGTCCTCGTTGAATCCCACCTTGTCGACATAGAAGGACTTCGCCCGGTCCACATCCGACACGGGGACAGCCACCAGCTCGAGTTTCCAGTCCACCAGGTTCTCCTTCTTCCGATCCGGGCATCGGCGACGACCGCCGGGGCCACCTGTGTCTTTCTACGACGTACACCTGTCAGCCGCTGGCCGGGTGGCCATGGCCGATCGGCCCGTTGGGCTGCGCACATTGTCGCTATGACGAGAGGGCGTCCCCGAAGGGACGCCCTCTGTTTCGCCATATTCTTGCCGACCAGGCCTGCTGTGGATCAGTGCGGCAGACCGACCCGGTTTCAGTCGGCGTCGGCGCCGGCACCAGCCAGTTCGACCGGCGGGGGCTCGAGGCCTTCGACAGCCTTGAACGTCAGCCGCTGGTCGCCGATGGCCACCGGGGCCTCGCCCTTGGACTCGGCGTCGGCCTGGCTCTCGGCCGTGACCGTCTCCACATCCACGATGATGGTCTCCCCGACCCGGAACTCCTTCCACAGGATGCGCTCCGACAGGGGATCCTCGATCATCTGCTGAATTGCCCGGCGCAGCGGTCGGGCACCGAGCTGGGGGTCGTACCCCCGCTCGGCCAGCATCAACTTGGCCGCAGGCGTCAACACCAGCGCGAGCCCCTGGAGCTCCAACTGGGTCGAGACCCGCTGGATCATGAAGTCGACGATCTCGACGACCTCGTCCTTGGACAGCTCGTGGAAGACGATGACCTCGTCGATCCGGTTGAGGAACTCGGGCCGGAAGTGCGCCTTCAGCGCCTCGTTGACCTTGCCCTTCATCCGCTCGTAGGTGACCGCCTCCGATGTCTTGGCGAAGCCGACCGAGGATTTGCGCAGGTCGGCGGTCCCCAGGTTGGAGGTCATGATGAGCACCGTGTTCTTGAAGTCGACCGACCGTCCCTGGGCGTCGGTCAACCGACCGTCCTCCAGGATCTGGAGCAGTGCGTTGAACACGTCAGGGTGAGCCTTCTCGACCTCGTCGAAGAGGACCACGGAGAACGGCTTGCGCCGGACGGCCTCGGTGAGCTGTCCACCCTCTTCGTACCCGACGTAGCCGGGAGGCGATCCCACCAGCCGGCTGACGGTGTGCTTCTCCATGTATTCGGACATGTCGAGCTGGATCAGCGCCGACTCGTCGTCGAACAGGAACTCGGCCAGCGTCTTGGCCAGCTCGGTCTTGCCGACGCCCGTCGGGCCCAGGAAGATGAACGAGCCACTGGGACGCTTGGGGTCCTTCAGGCCGGCGCGGGTCCGGCGGATCGACCGGGCCAGCGCGGCGATGGCCGGCTCTTGGCCGACGACCCGCTTGTGCAGCTCGTCCTCCATCCGCAACAGCTTGGACGTCTCCTCCTCGGTCAGCCGGTAGACGGGAATGCCCGTCCAGTTGGCCAGGACCTCGGCGATGACCTCCTCGTCCACGATGTCGAACAGGTCGACCCCGTCGGACCGCCACTCGGCCTCCATGGCCTCCTTGGCGTCCAGGCGCTCCTTCTCCTGTTCGGCCAGCTTCTTGGCCTGGTCGAAGGCCTGCTTCTCGATGGCCGCTTCCTTGTCGGCACGGAGACGGGTGATCTCCTCCTCCAACTTCTTGTAGGAGGGAGGTGTGGTCATGCGGCGGATCCGCAGGCGGCTCCCGGCCTCGTCGATGAGGTCGATGGCCTTGTCCGGCAGGTAGCGGTCGGCCAGGTAGCGGTCGGCCAGGTTGGCCGCGGCCACCAGGGCCTGGTCGGTGATGGTGACGGCGTGGTGGGACTCGTACCGGTCGCGCAGGCCCTTCAGGATCTCGATGGTGAGGGCCACGTTGGGCTGCTCCACCTTGATGGGCTGGAAGCGCCGCTCCAGGGCGGCGTCCTTCTCCAGGTGCTTGCGGTACTCGTCGAGGGTGGTGGCCCCGATGGTCTGCAGCTCCCCTCGGGCCAACATGGGCTTCAGGATCGAGGCGGCGTCGATGGCCCCCTCGGCCGCGCCCGCGCCGACCAGGGTGTGCAGCTCGTCGATGAACAAGATGATGTCGCCCCGGGTCCGGATCTCCTTCAGCACCTTCTTCAGGCGCTCCTCGAAGTCGCCCCGGTAGCGGCTCCCGGCCACCAGCGCGCCGAGGTCCAGGGTGTAGAGCTGCTTGTTGGTCAGGGTCTCGGGCACGTCGTTGGCCACGATCCTCGAGGCGAGACCCTCGACGATGGCCGTCTTGCCCACGCCGGGCTCTCCGATGAGGACCGGGTTGTTCTTGGTCCGGCGGGACAGGACCTGCATGACCCGCTCGATCTCTTTCTCGCGGCCGATGACCGGATCCAACTTGTGATCGCGGGCCAGCGCGGTCAGGTTGCGGCCGAACTGATCGAGCACGGGCGAGCCGGTGGGGGCATCCGAGGACTGAGACCCGGGGGGGCCGGCACCGACCGACTCCTTGCCCTGGTACCCGGACAGGAGCTGGATGACCTGCTGGCGGACCCGGGGGAGGTCGGCGCCCAAGCTCTGCAACACCTGTGCGGCCACACCCTCGCCCTCGCGGACCAACCCGAGCAGCATGTGCTCCGTTCCGATGTAGCTGTGGCCCAGCTGCAGGGCCTCGCGCAAGGAGAGCTCGAGCACCTTCTTGGCTCGGGGCGTGAACGGAGGGGACCCGGTCGGAGCGGTACCGGCCAGCCCGATTGTCTCCTCGACCTTTTCCCGGACAGCCTCCAACGAGACCCCGAGCGACTCGAGCGCCTTGGCCGCGACACCCTCACCCTCGTGGATCAGGCCCAGGAGGATGTGTTCCGTGCCAATAAAGCTGTGGTTCAGCAGGCGCGCTTCCTCTTGTGCCAGTACAAGCACCCGACGGGCCCGGTCTGTGAATCGTTCGAACACACCGCCTCCATCCGCGGTAGGAATCTTGTTTGAAGTCTACAGGGGCTACTGGGAGACGCACCCGCACCCCCCTGTTCATCAAGGAAGGGCGTCCTCGCCTATCGTCCTTACTGGTGAACGTCGTCGAGCTCCTGGGTCTTCCCGCGATCGAAGAAGAATTGCTGCGGCTCGAGCCCCTGCTCACCGAGTGCGTGATCACTGGCGACGGCTTCCTGGACGAGGTGACGACCCATCTCATCGCGGCCGGCGGCAAGCGGCTCCGCCCTGCCCTGGCCCTGGCCTCGGCCACGGCGGGCTCGGATCCCGCCTCGAGAGAGGCCCTCTTGGGAGGGGTGGCCGTCGAGCTCGTCCATCTGGCCTCCCTCTACCACGACGACGTCATGGACGAGGCCACCATGCGGCGAAACGTCGAGAGCGTCAATTCCCGGTTCGGCAACCTGGTCGCCATCGTGGCCGGCGACTTCCTGCTGGCCCGCTCGGCCGAGATCGCCGCCGGCCTGGGCACCGAGATCGCCGGCCTCCTCGCCGCCACGCTGGGGGAACTGTGCCAGGGCCAAGTAGCCGAGGTCCGGGCCGCCTTCCAGGTGACCAGGAGCAATGAGGACTACACCACTGCCATCTCCGGGAAGACGGCCTCGCTGATGGCCACCTCGTGCCGCATCGGCGCCTTGACCAGCCAGCGAACCCGAGACGAGGTGGACGCCCTGACCGACTTCGGGAACTACTTCGGGATGATCTTTCAGGTCCGCGACGACATCCTCGACATCATCGGGTCAGAGGACGAGCTGGGGAAACCCCCGGGTCAGGACCTGGCCGAGGGGATCTACACCCTCCCGGTGCTGTTCGCCCTGGCCGACCCCGACGCCGGTCCCGAGCTGCGGCCCCTCCTCGGGGCGCCCCTCGGCCAGCCCGAGCGGGACAAGGCCCGATCCATCGTGGCCGCGTCCAATGGCATCGCCGCCTCGGTGGCGGTGGGCCGAGGATATGCCCACGAGGCCGCCGCGGCCGCGGCCCGCTGCCCGTCCAGCGAGTTGGCCAGCGGCTTCGACCGGCTGGCCTACTCGCTGCTGGACGGGCTGCCCACCAGCTGAGCGGGGCCCGGCCGGCTCAACCCGGCTTCCTCACCGTGGTCGACTCAGCCGGGCCGGCCCGACGGTGCTCAGCTCCCCGCTGGGGCGCTGACGTTGCACTTTGTCTCTATCTTCTGGCTGATCGTCTGCAGACGCTGCTTGAACGTGGCGCTCTCGTAGCGGGTGATCCGCTTCTGCAAGTGGGCGGCCCGCGTGGTGTGCCCATTGGCCGAGGCCCTCTGTTCGGCCGCGGTCAGGTTGGGCAGCCCGGCGCTGATGCGGCCCTCGATCTTCTGGATGCGGGTCAGGGCCTTGGTGGCATTGGCGCAGTTGAACTGGGAGGTCGCCGCAGCCGTCGACGGCGACGAGCCGGTCGGGGTGGTGGCGAACGCGGTGCCGGCCGTACCGAGGACGAGTGACCCGGCGACAAGTGCACCGACGGCGAACTTCGTGAACATCTGGTGAAACCTCCTGTGCGAGTGGCCGGATTGTCCGGCCGAGCCCCAAATGTCCCTCGCCCTCATGAGGGGACGGTGAACCAGATGTTAGGAGACGATGAGGAGATCCCCACCCTCAGCGTTCGGGCCGGAGAGTGGGGAAGGCGATGACCTCTCGGATGTTGGCCGCGTCGGCCAGCAGCATGACCAGCCGGTCGATGCCCATGCCCAGGCCGCCGGTGGGGGGCAAGCCGTGCTCCAGGGCCCGGAGGTACTCCTCGTCGATCGGCATGGCCTCGTCGTCCCCGGCCGCCTTGGCCGCGGCCTGGGCCTCGAAGCGGCGCCGCTGGTCGTCGGGATCGGTCAGCTCGGAGAAGGCGTTCAGCAGCTCGCGTCCGGCCACGATCGCCTCGAACCGCTCGGTCAGTCGGGCGTCGTGGCGGTGGAGGCGGGCGAGGGGCGACACCTCGGCCGGGAAGTCGGTGACCAGGACCGGGCCCCAGAGGGCCGGCTCCGCAGCCTTCTCGTAGAGCTCCAACAAGAGCTTCCCCGCCCCCCACGAGGGGTGCGGCTCTGCGCCGTTGGCGGCCACGTGAGCCCGGAGCTCGTCGATCGGGGTGTCCATGGACACGTCGAGGCCGGAATGCTCCCGGGTCAGCTCGATGAGGGTGGCGCGCCGCCATGGCGGGGTCAGGTCGAGCTCCCGGCCGCCGTAGGACAGCACCGACGCTCCGGTCAACGACAGGGCCAGCCCGGCGACCAGCTCCTCGACCATGGTCTGCAGGTCGTTGTAGTCGGCGTAGGCCTGGTAGAGCTCGAGCATGGTGAACTCGGGATTGTGCCGGGGAGACAGCCCCTCGTTGCGGAACACCCGACCGATCTCGAAGACCTTCTCGAAGCCGCCGACGACCAGGCGCTTCAGGTAGAGCTCGGGGGCGATCCTCAGGTAGAGGTCGGTATCGAGGGCGTTGTGGTGGGTGACGAAGGGCTTGGCCGCCGCGCCCCCGGGGAGAGGATGGAGGATGGGGGTCTCCACCTCCACGAACCCGCGGTCCTCGAGGGTCCGCCGGAGCCAGCTGACCACCCGGCTCCGCAACAGCAGGGTGGAACGGCTGTCCGGGTTGGCCCACAGGTCGACCTCCCGCTGGCGGAACCGGGTCTCGACGTCGCTCACGCCCCGCCACTTGTCCCCGAACGATCGCCGGGCCTCGGCCAACAGGACCCACTCGGCCACCTTGACGCTCAGCTCGCCCCGCCGGGTGCGGACCACCTCGCCCCGCGCCCCGACCCAGTCGCCCAACGACAGCCGGGTGAACCGCTCGAAGTCGGCCGTGACCGTGGCCAGGGCGAAGAGCTGCACGGCCCCCGACGAGTCGCGCAGCTCGGCGAAGGCCACCTTGCCCTGGGGCCGGTTGAGCATCAGCCGCCCGGCCACCGAGACCACTGCGCCGGTCTCGTCGCCGGGGGCGAGGTCGGCGTAGCGCTCCTGCATGTCGGCCGCCGCCGCCGTGCGCTCGAACCGGTAGGGGATCAGAGGAACCGGCGGTCCCGAGACGGGCGGCTCAGCCACGACGGCCACCGCTCGTCGCCGCCGAGTTGCGCTCGTAGACGATCCGCAGCCCGTGCAGGGTGAGCCACGGCTCGACGTAGTCGATGGCCTCGGCGTAGGGGGCGATCAGCTCGGACAGGCCGCCGGTGGCCACCACGGTGGGCTCGCCCAGCACGGCGGTGAAGCGCCGGCACAGCCCGTCGACCTGGCCGGCGAAGCCGTAGAGGGCCCCGGACTGGATGGACTCCACCGTGGACTTCCCGATCACGCTGCGCGGCTCGACCAGCTCCACCCGGCGCAGGGCGGCGGCGTTGGCGAACAGGGCGTCGAGGCTGATGGCCACGCCGGGGGTGATGGCCCCGCCCAGGTACTCGCCCGACGCGGAGATGGCGTCGAAGGTGGTGGCCGTGCCCAGGTCGACCACGACGCACGGGCCCCCGAACAGGTCGTAGGCACCGACGGCGTTGGCGATACGGTCCGCACCCACTTCTTTGGGGTTGTCGTAGAGGATGGGCATCCCGCTCTTCACCCCGGGCTCCAGGACCACCGTCGGCACCTCGAACCACCGGGCGGCCATCTGCCGGAGGTTGGTCGTGACCAGCGGGACGGACGAGGTGACGGCGATCCCGCTCACCGCCTCGTCGATGTCCAGGCCGTCGAGATCGAGCAGTTGGGTCAGGAGGAGGGCGTGCTCGTCCGCCGTCCGCTCGGCCACCGTCGACAGCCGCCAGTGATGGGCCAGACCGGCCGGCTCGTTCCCGTCGAGTGGGCCGGTGACGACGTCGGCCGCGGCCAGGTCGTCGACGAAGAGGCCCACCACCGTCTCGGTGTTCCCCACGTCGATGGCCAACAGCATGCTCACCGCTCCGCGGCCGCCGTGCTCGGGGCCAGGTCGAAGCCCAGATCGAGCACAGGGGCCGAGTGGGTCAGCGCACCGACCGAGACGAGGTCCGCCCCGGTGGCCGCGTAGGCCGCCACCGTCTCGAGCGTCACCCGGCCCGACACCTCGACCAGGACGTCGCCGTCGGCGCCGCGGACCACCTTCACGCACTCGGCGATCTGGTCGGTGGTCATGTTGTCGAGCATGATGACCGTGGCCCGGGCCGCGGTCGCCTCGACCACCTGGTCCATGCGGTCGCACTCCACCTCGACCATCCGGCCCGGCCAGAGGGCCCGGGCCCGGGCCACGGCGTCGGTGATGCTCACGCCGCCGAGATGGTTGTCCTTAATGAGCACCGCCTCGGACAGGTTGCCCCGGTGGTTGGTCCCCCCGCCGGCGCGCACGGCCGCCTTCTCCAAGGAGCGGAGGCCCGGGGTCGTCTTGCGGGTGTCGAGGATGCGGGTGTCGGGGTTGGCCGCGCCGGCCGCGTCCACGAACCGCCGGGTGGTCGTGGCCACGCCGGAGAGGTGGCAGAGGAAGTTGAGGGCGGTCCGCTCGGCGGTGAGGATCGAGCGCAGCCGCCCGCTGACCACGGCCACCACGGAGCCCGGTACGACCTCGGATCCATCGGCCAGGCGCCAGTCAACGCCGAGGTCGGGGTCGACCTGCCTGAAGGTCTCCTCGGCGCAGCACCGGCCGGCGACCACGCCCGCCTGCCGGCTCACGACGGCCACCATGGCCGCCACCTCGGTGCCGACCAGTGACGCGGTCAGGTCGCCCACGGGTAGGAGGTCCTCGGCCAGGGCCCGGCCGACGGCCTCGCTCACCGCCGGGCGCGGCGGGTCGACGACGCCCGGACCGTCCCCTGTGCGCTGATCCTCCACCTGTCGATCCACTCCGTCGTTCCCGGTCAACTCGGGCCCGCGCCGGCATCGGCCGATCCGGTCAGAACGGCGACGATATCGCCAGAATGGACCAGCCGGTGGCGCCACGCGTCGTCGGTGGCGGGAAAGTCGCTCCGGGCGTGGGCGCCGCGCGTCTCGGTGCGGAGGACGGCGGCGGCCAGTAGGGCCCGGGCCGCAACGACCAGGTTGGCGAGCTCCCCATCCTCGCGGCGGCGAGGGGGGTCCCCCGGCCCGACGCTCGCCCCCGCTTCGGCGACGACGATGGCGGCCGCGGCCAGTGAGCCGGCGCTGCGCACCACCCCGGCTCCGTCGATCATGGCCCGCTGCAGCCGATCGCGCTCCTTTTGGGCATCGACCGGCCGGTCGGCGGTCGCGTCGAACTCGTCGCCGGCTCCCGGCGAGGCGTCGTCCCGGTCGACGCCCAGCGGCGAGGTATCGGCCAGTGGACCGACCCACCCCTCGTCCATGAGGGCCCGCATCACCCCGGTGGGCGTGGGCCCGTCCCCACCGCCCAGAATCGACTCGGCCAGCCGGGCCCCGAACACCATGCCCTCGAGTAGGGAATTGGAGGCCAGGCGGTTGGCCCCGTGCACGCCGGTGCAGGCCACCTCACCCGCGGCCCAGAGCCCGGGGAGTGCGGTCGCCCCCGAGAGGTCGGTGACCACCCCACCCGAGAGGTAGTGAGCGGCCGGAGCGATGGGGAGCCAGTCGCGGGACGGGTCGAGCCCGATGTCGGCGAGCGACGCCGTGATGGTCGGGAACCGGGAGCTGAAGGCCTCGAGTCCGGTGGCATCGAGCCAGAGGTGGTCACGACCCTGCTCCCGCATCCGCTCGGCCATGGCCCGGCTCACCACGTCCCGGGGGGCCAGCTCGTCGACGAACCGTTCACCCCCGGCATCGCGGAGGAGGGCGCCGTGGCCGCGCAGGGCCTCGGACAGGAGCGGCCTGGGCATGGCCGGATGGTGGAGGGCGGTCGGATGGAACTGCATGAACTCGACGTCGGCCACGGGCACGCCGGCCCGGAGGGCCATGGCCAGGCCGTCGGCGGTGGCCTCGGGCGGGTTGGTGGTCACGGCGAACAGCTGGCCGGCGCCGCCGGTGGCCAGCACGGTGTGGCTGGCCCGCACTTCGGCGATCTGCCCGTCGGGGGAGAGGGCCCGCACGCCCCGGCAGCGGCCCCCTTCCACCAGGAGGTCCAGCGCGAACCACTGCTGGAGGACGACGGAGGCGCTCTCTCGGGTCGCCTCCACCAGCGCCCGCTCGACCTCGGCGCCCGTCGCCGCACCTCCGGCGTGGACCACGCGGGCCATGGAGTGCCCGCCCTCGCGGGCGAGGGCCAGCGCCCCACCCGGTTGGCGGTCGAACTCGGCGCCCAACGCGATCAGCTCGTTCACCCGTCCCGGTCCCTCGTCGACCAGGACACGCACCGCCTCGGTGTCGCACAACCCGACCCCGGCGGCCAGCGTGTCGGCCAGGTGCAGGTCGGTCGAGTCCTCGTCACCGCCGAGGACGGCGGCCACACCCCCTTGGGCCCAGCGGGTGGCCGACTGCCACAACTCGGCCTTGGTCAGCACCCCGACCCGGAGTCCGGCCCCGGCGCCGGCCAGCCGGACGGCGGAGGAGAGGCCGGCCACCCCACTGCCCAACACCAGCACATCGAGGGACCGGCCGTCGCCTGGTATCGGCCCGACCGTGGGCGCAGGCGATGTCGCCCCGCCCGGTTCGCTCACCGCGTTGTCAGATGATCGAGCTCGGCATCCAAGCGGGCCGAGGTCTCATCGATCACCCGGTTCGCCGCGTCCACGTGCACGATCCTGGGCGCGAATTCCTCGAGCTCGGCCGCCTCGTAGTCGGCATAGGTGATGACGATGACCTTGTCCCCGGGATGGACGAGGCGGGCGGCCGCCCCGTTGAGGCAGACCTGCTCGGGGCCGCCCACGATGGCATAGGTCTCGAAGCGTGCGCCGTTGTCGATGTCGAGGACGGTCACCTGCTCCCATTCGAGGATGTCGGCCAGTGCCATCAACTCGGGATCCAGGCTGATCGAGCCGACGTAGTTCAGGTTGGCGTCGGTGACCGTGGCCCGGTGGATCTTCGACTTCATCATGCGGCGGCGCATCGTCAGTTGGTCCCTTTCGTGACGGGTGGTTGTGGCGACGGCATCGCTCGCCGCGGATCAAGGTTGTCGATCAGCCGCACCGGGCCGACTTGGGCGGCGATGAGCAGCCGAAGGGGACGATCGGTGCTGGTCGAACTGGCCCGGGTGAGGTCGGCCGCGTCGACCAGGACGGCGTAGTCGAGGTCCGCCCCCGGTTGCTCGGCCACCATGCGGGCCATGCCGGCTTCGATGGCCGCCACGCCCAGCCGACCGGCACGGACGGCGGCTGCGCCGGCCTGGAGGGCCCGGTGCAGGACCAGTGCGGCGTCGCGCTGGTCGGGGGCCAGCCGGACGTTTCGGCTGGACAGGGCCAGGCCGTCCTCGTCCCGCACCGTTTCGCACCCGATCACCTCGACCGGGAACGAGAGGTCGCCAGCCATGGTGCGCACCACGGCCAGCTGCTGGAAGTCCTTCTCCCCGAAATAGGCACGGCATCGCCCGGCCATGGCGAACAGCTTGGTCACCACGGTGGACACGCCGTCGAAGTGGCCGGGGCGCGACGCCCCCTCCCAGTCCCGGCTGACACCGGACACCCCCACCGACGTCGGAACCGGCGCCGGGAAGCCGGGATACATCTCGGTCAGCGACGGGGCAAAGAGCACCCGGCCACCGGCCTGGCCGATCACGATGCTGTCGGCCTCGAGGGTCCGCGGGTAGTGCTCGAGGTCATCGGGGTTCCCGAACTGCAGCGGGTTCACGAACACGGTGACGGCCACCAGGTCGCACTCGGCCGCGGCCCGCTCGACCAGGGAGCGATGGCCGGCGTGGAGCGCGCCCATGGTCGGCACCAGTCCGACGGTGAGGCCGGCCGCTCGGGCCGTGTCCAGTCGGCGGCCGAACTCGGCCACGGTGGTGACGACGGCCACGCGCTCGTCGGTGCCGGAGGGGGCGAGCCGATCGATGACCGAGATCGCGCTCATGCCGCGTCCTTGGCCGTGGCCGCTGCGGCCCCGACCCGAGCTGGATCATCGACGAGCCGGCGGGCCAGGCCCACCATGGTGTCGTAGGCCTCGAGCTCGGCCGTTCCGTCGGCCATGGCGGCCAGGACGGCCCGGTGCCGGGCGATGGTCTCCCAGTCGCCTCGGGCGGCCGGGCCGGTCAGGGCCTGTTCGGGCCCGACGGCCATGGTGTCGTCCACCGCGGCCCGGACCAACCCGGCAAAGGCACCGAGGGGCAGCCCGGCCTGGGCCGCCACCCGATCGACCTGGCCGAGCAGCGCGACCACGTGGTTGGCCGCGATGGTGGCGGCGGCGTGGTAGGCGGCCCGGGAGCGGTCGTCGACGGCGACCACCCGACCCCCGAGGGCGAGGACGACCGATCGGACGAGCGGGTCGCCCGACACCGCGAAACTTGCCCCTGAGGCCAGCCGGGCGGCACCGGTCTCCGGATCGGGCAGCGGGATCAGCGGGTGCAGCCCCGCCCGCCGAGGGTGGGGAGCCAGGACGTCGAGCCCGAGGGAACCAGAGAGGTGCGCCACCACGGTGGTGGCGGAGGGGGCGATGGCCTCGGCCGTCGGAGCCACCGCCGCGTCAGGCGTGGCGATCACCACGAGATCGGCGCCGGCCGCCGCTCCATCCAGGTCGTCCCCTCGACCCAATGCACCAAGTACCTCGTATCCCGGGACGGCGCGCAGCGCCGCCATCAACGACCGACCAGCCCTTCCCGGACCGATCACACGGATTGTGGTCACCAGACCCCTTTCGACGTTCCGGCCCACGCAGGTGCCGTTCGCGTCAGAGAATCTTGCTTCGGACGATCAGAGTGTACCCATGTTGGCCACCTCACCACCAGAGGCGTCCAATTCGGCCGGACCGGCGAGGTCAGGGGCCAGATCGGCGAGGGGTGCCACCACGAAGCGGCGCTCCCACATCCGGGGATGGGGGACGGTCAGGTCGGGGTCGTCGAGGGTCACGCCGTCGATCCACAGCACATCGACGTCGAGGGTGCGGGGGCCCCACCGGACGCTCCGGACCCGGCCAGCCGAGGCCTCGAGGCGGTGGCACTCGGTCAGCAGGCGGTAGGCGTCGAACCGGGGAGGAAGGGCCAGCTCCACCACCACGTTGAGGAAGGGGCCCTGGTCCTCGGGCCCGCCGACCGGCTCGGTCTCGTAGACGGGCGAGACCGCGGTCACCGGTATCCCCGAACCTCCCCGGAGCTGGTCGACCGCCTTGCGGAGGTGCATCCAGCGGTCGCCGAGGTTCGAGCCGAGGCCCAGGAAGGCCCGGGTCGACGCGGGCCCGGGCTCCGGCGAGGTCATCGTGACCGGGTGATGCGGACGCCCACCGTGGACAGGTCGGCGGCCAGTGGGGGCTGCAGCTTCCGAACCGACAGGGTCACGGACTGGACCCGGGTGTCGGCCGCCAGCACCTCGTCGGCCACGGCCGCGGCCAGCGCCTCGAGCAGCAGGTACGAGGTACGCCCGCCGACCACGGCCGAGACCCGGTCGACGACATCGGCGTAGTCGACCGTGTCGGCCAAGTCGTCGCTGGTCGCGGCGGCCACCGTCGAAACGGCGAGGTCCACGTCGACCCCGAAGGGCTGTGGCCGGGCGCGTTCTTCGGGGAGCACCCCGTGGGTCCCGAGGAGCCGCAGCCCCCTGATCTCGATCCGATCGGAGGGCTCAGCCCCGCTGGCCGCGGCCACCCGATCAGTTCCCGGCCGCGCCCGGGTCCGGTCCGGCGCCGACCGGGGCCAGCTGGCTGGCGTAGGCCACCAGCTCGCGACCGGGTGGGCCCATCTGGTGACCGATCATGTGCTCGAGCACGGTCACCGCCTGGGGCCCGCTGGGCAGGCGCCCCGACCACAGCAGGTACCCGGCGACCACGCCCATGACCCGGTCGCCCAGCTCCTCTTGGTGCACGAGCAGGCGTTCGCCGGCGGTGAGGCGGGTGTGCAGCTCGCGGAACAAGTCGAGCTGCACGGCCCGGGTGTCTCCCGACTGGGGCAGCGGGAAGTGCACGCTGGGAAGCTCTTGTTGCTGGTAGGCCTGGAGGTTGTGGGGCGACGGCAGGAGCGAGACCACCGAGGTGAACCCCTGGACCTGGAGCCAGATGATCTCCTCTTGGCGGCGGACCTTCCGGTGGTTGGGGGCAAATCCACCAGGGCGCTCACTGACAGCCAAGCGGTCCTTGATCACCCAGGTGAAGTTGCGGGGCGGGATCCCGGCCGCCCATTTGCCCCTCATCGCGCCCCGTGCCTCTCGGGCCGGCCGGCCTCGCGGCCCACCCGACCCGACCAGTGCGGCGGCCTGCACCGAGGGGGCCACGTCGTGGACCCGGATCATGGACGCGCCGCGGTCCAGGGCCCAGGTGGCGGTGGCCAACGACGCCGGTCCTCGGTCGTCGACGGGCGCGGGGGAGCCATCGGGCAGCGGTGAGATCACGCCGAGGAAGCTCTTTCGGCTCGTGCCCACCAAGACCGGGTAGCCCAGCGCGCCGAGAACGTCCACAGCACCGAGGAGGGCCAGGTTGTGCTGGACGTTCTTCCCGAAACCGATACCCGGGTCGATCCACACCTCGCCCACCCCGGCGGCCCGGGCCACCTCGGCCCGCTGCAACAGGAACTCGGACACCTCGACGACCACGTCCTCGTAGTGCGGCCCCCGCTGCATGTCGGTCGGGGTCCCCTGTCGGTGCATGGCCACCCACCCGACGCCGTGCTCGGCGGCCACCGACCAGAGCTCGGCCGAGACGTCGTTGACCAGGCTGGCCCCGGCGGCGACCGCGGCCGCGGCCACCACGGGCTTGGTCGTGTCGATGGAGACGCGGGTGTGCTCGGAGAGGGCCTCGACCACCGGGAGCACCCGGCGGAGCTCCTCCCCCTGGTCCACCGAGGTGGCACCGGGTCGGGTCGACTCGCCGCCAACGTCCACGATGTCGACCCCCTCTGCAATCATTTGATGACCTCTCACGATTGCCCGATCTCTTTCAAACCACTCGCCACCGTCGAAGAACGAGTCCGGGGTCACGTTGAGAATCCCCATCACCAGGGGTCGTTCCTGGATCGTGGGCGTCGGCATCGTCCCGTAGCGTAAACCAGCCGCACAGGCGACGTGGCCGGCCCATGGCTCGCCGGGGCGTCCCAGACGGGCCGCCGGCTCGACACCGGAGTCTCGGCCCGCTCAACGACCGTGCACGAATTGCATGGCTTCGGCACGGGTGGCCGAGTCCGTTCGGAACAGCCCGCGGACGGCGGACGTGATGGTCAGGGTGCCCGGCTTCTTGACCCCTCGCATCGACATGCACAAGTGCTCGGCCTCCACCACGACCAGGACCCCCTTGGGTGCGAGCACCGCTTCGATGGTGTCGGCGATCTGGGTCGTCATCCGCTCTTGGACTTGGAGCCGCTTGGCGTACCCGTCGACCAGGCGGGCCAACTTGGACAGCCCGGTGATGCGCCCGTCGTCGGCCGGGATGTAGGCCACGTGGGCGCGGCCCATGAACGGGATCATGTGGTGCTCGCACAGGGAGGCGAACGGGATGTCCCGCACCATGACCATCTCGTCGTGGTCGGCGGCGAACGTCACCGTCAGGTGCTCGGCCGGGTCCTCGTGGATGCCGGCGAAGAGCTCGACGTACATCTGGGCCACCCGGCGCGGCGTCGATTGCAGGCCCTCCCGGTCCGGGTCCTCGCCGATGGCGGCCAGGATCTCGGTGACGGCCTGCTCAACTCGATCGGTGTCGACGCTCATGGCCGGTTCAGCGCTCCTCGGTGGTCTCGGCGTAGGCGTGGATGGCCGGCAAGTTGCGCAGCCGTTCGTCCACGTCGAGCCCATAGCCGACGACGAAGTCGGACGGGATGTGGAACCCGACGTAGCGAAGATCGACCGCCGTTCGCTGCTGGCCGTCCTTGACCAGGAGGGCACAGACCTCGAGGGAGGCGGGGAGGCGGGCCATGAGGTAGCGCTGGAGGTAGCTCAGGGTGAGGCCGCTGTCCACGATGTCCTCCACCACCAGGACATGCCGGTCGACCAGGTCGACGTCGAGGTCCTTCACGATGCGGACCACGCCCGAGGTCTTGGTGGCGCTGCCGTAGGAGGACACGGCCATGAAGTCCACTTCCACCGGGAGGTCGATGGCCCGTGACAGGTCGCTCATGAACATGAACGCGCCCTTCAGCACCCCGACCAGGAGCGGTGGGGGGCGATCGGCATAGTCAGCGGTGATCTCAGCCCCGAGCTCGGCGATCCGGGAACGCAGCTGCACCTCGGAAACGACCACCTCGCCCACGCCCGGAGCAGCACCCGCGGTCGGCCACGTCGCTTCGAGGTCACCCTTTCCGGCTGCGGACACGGGGTGACTGTACCGGAACGGCACCGGAGGCCATGTTGAGCCGGCCGCCCGATCGGCTGACCCGGACGCCGCCGGGCAGCTCGGTGGCCCGGGCCCGACCCCGGGCCACGTCCAGGACCCGTTCGACCGCGGCCAGCGACGGGGGGTGCTCGGCGTCCCCCCGGAGCCACGACCGCACGGCCCGCCGGCCGACCGGCTCGGGGGTGTCGGCCAGGGCCCGGGCATCGGCCGGTTCGACCAGCTGGGACAGCGCGTCGAGCACGTCGGCCTCCCCGGCCAGGAGCTCGGCCTGGCGGGCCAGGACCGGGACCAGGTCGCGCCCGGCCAGCGCCGAACACAACGGGAGGAGCTCGCCGCGGATCCGGTTGCGGAGGAAGCGGGGGTCGTCGTTCGACAGGTCGACGACCGGCTCGAGCCCCAACCGATCGCAGAGGGCGATCGTCTCGGAGCGCCGCAGGGCCAAGATGGGGTGGCGGCTACCCGAGCGCATGCCGGCCAGCCCGTCGACGCCCGCCCCCCGGAGCAGGTTGGCCAACACCGTCTCGGCCTGGTCATCGGCGGTGTGGCCGGTGGCCGCATCCGGTCCCAGCGCCCGATGACGGGCGGCGCGGGCCCGGGCTTCCAGATTGGGCCCGTCGACCAGCTCGATCGAGACCGACTCGAAGGCGGCTCCGAAGCGCTCGGCGGCCTGGGCCACCACGTCGGCCTCCGCACCCGACCCCGGCCGCAGCCCGTGATCGACGTGGACCGCGGTCACCTGGCAGCCCGCCTGGGCGGCCAGCACCAGGAGGGCCAACGAGTCGGCCCCGCCCGAGACGCCACAGGTGAGGGCCGTCGCCGGCGGCGGGAAGGTGCAGCGATCGAGGATCGACCGACCGGGGGGCTCAGCCGGAGAGGGCAGGAGTCGTACCGACACGGGAGATCCACTCGGCCGGGTTCCTGATCTCGCTCAGCGACGGCAGCCACTCCGGTCCCCGCCACGCCCGGTCCAACAGCTCGGGGCCGCCGGAGCGCTCGACGGCGGCGATGAACTGCTCGCCTTCCTCGTACTGGCGGAGCTTGGCCTCCATCCCCACCAACTGCTGCAGCAACCGGGCCGGCCCGCGGGTCTGCTGGCGCCGTTGGCGCAGGACCTCGCTGAAGCGCGCCGCGCTGGGAATGGCGGCAGCACCGGCCCGGTCCATGGTCACGTCCCCGTGCCCCTCGAGCAGGCTCATGAGCGCCTGGATGCGGTGCACCCCCTCGAGCTGCTCGGGCGTCGCCACCAGGCCCAGCGCCCCCGAGTCCCGCAGCGGGTTCCGGCCGGCCCGAATCTCCTCGGTCATGCGCCGGAGCGCCTCGGCGAACCGGGACGGATCGGCGTCGAGCGAGCCCAGGCCCTGGTTGACCAGGGACAGGAAGTGGTCGCGCATCCAGGGGATGGCGGTGAACTGGCAGCGGTGGGTCACCTCGTGGAGGGCCAGCCACAGGCGGAACTCCTTGGGCTCGAACCCGTGGCGCTGCTCCAGATCGACGATGTTGGGCCCCACGAAGTACACGATGTCCTGGTCCTCGACGAACTCCTCGGTGAGCAACAGGTCGTACTGGCCGAGCACCCGGGTGGACAGCCAGCCGAGCACCAGCCCCATCTGGGTGCCGGTGACGACGCGCCCGGCACTGGCCATCGGCCCGGCCAGGCGAGCGGTCAACGAACCGGCCGAGGCTAACTTGGCGCTGGGGTCCAGGCGGTCGAGGTGCGGGCCGACCAGACGCTGAAATGAGGCGATGTTGACGTGGACCCAGCCGGCCCGGTCGGTCACCCGGGAACGGGCCAAGCCGGTGGGCGAGCGCAAGCCGGTCGAGGCGGCCACCAGCTCTTCGGCCTGGGCGGTGAGATCGGCGAACTCGCGCTCGAGCTCATCGGCCTGGTAGCCGTCGGGAAGTGCCTTCCGATTGCCCGCCCAGGCCCCAACGCGCTCGGCCAGTGCCCACGACACCGCCGTCCCCGGGGCACCGGCGGCACCCTCGTCGCCATCACCGGGTTCCGCCGCGGAGTCGTTCAGGTCGGCCATGGGGCCAGTCTACGGACGACCGGGCCACAACGGGTGGGCGCCCACACCCCTGGACCCGATCAGTTGGCCTGGCGACGCTGCTCGTCGTGAATGGCCGCGGCCACCCGGTCGATCAGACTGTCGGGCACGTGGTCCTTGCACCGGTTGGCGACGACCTTGCGGAGCTCCGTCTCGAAGCCGAAGGCATGTACGCACGGCCCGCAGAGGTCCAGGTGGCGTTGGATCTCCACCCGTCTCTCCTCGGTCAGCTCCCCGTCGAGGTAGAAGTAGAGCCGCTCGATCGTCTCGTCGCAGTCGAGAAAGCCAGAAGCTGCCGGCCGGGGAAAGTCCGGAGCCGGTCGACCTGCCGGTTCCCCCCGTTCACTGATCGGTCCGTGCTGCTCCACTGCGAACGGTCTCCCTACCTGCCGTCGTCGGTCACACCGACGAGGCCTCGTGCGGCGCCGAATTCAAACAACGCCTTCTGGAGTGCCTTTCTTCCCCGGTGGATGCGGCTCATCACCGTCCCGATGGGCACCTCGGTGATGTCGGCGATCTCCTTGTAGGAGAACCCCTCCACATCGGCCAGCAGCACGGCGATCCGGAACGACTCGGGGAGGGCCTCGATAGCCTGTTTGACCTCGGTGTCGGTGAACCGGTCCACTACTTCGTCCTCGGCGCTCCGACCCAGGCCAGTGGGCTGATCGCCGGCGAGCCGCCGGTACATGTAGAGGTCCTCGACGTCCTCGACGTCGGAGATCTCGGGCCGCCGCTTGGCCGCCCGGTAGGAGTTGATGAAGGTGTTGGTGAGGATCTTGTAAAGCCAGGCCCGGAGGTTGGTGCCGGCCTCGAAGCTCCCGAAGGCCCGGTAGGCCTTGAGGTAGGTCTCCTGGACCAGGTCCTCGGCATCGGAGGGGTTCCGGGTCAGGCGCAGGGCTGCGGTGTACAGCGCCGGCATGTGCACCATGGCGAGATCGGAGAATTCGTTCTGATCAGCCATGGATGCACCCTACACAGTCCCAGTGACATTCCTGGCGGCACCCCGGCGACGGCCGGCTCCAACCACGTCCTGCGGTCGTGATGTCACGAAAAGCGGTAAGGGCGCCGAGCCAGAAAACGCCTTCGCGCCGAGACTCGCAATGACGGGAATCTCATCGAGCCGGGCTGGGGGGCCTCGGGCCCGACGCGAGTTCTACCCCGGCTGACCAGCCACAATAGCCCGAGATACCCTCCGCACCTCCTCGGAGGGTCAGGCAAAAGGGTGTGGCCGACAAGGGGTATTGCCGGCCACAGACCGGATTGGCCGGCAGCCCCCGACCGGAGCCGCGACCGAAAAATGGGCGACTCCCCCTACACTCTTTGGTGCGCCTTCGTGCTCTGGAGACTGCGGGGGTCGCGAAGAACGATCCCCTTCTCACAGGTTCGAGACGGGGATCGTTCGCGTCACACCCTCTCACCTGCCACTATTCGCTCAAGGCACTGTGGCGGAGCGGATGTCCCGAACAAGAGCGGCGGACGTCCCGATCAAAAGCCGAGACCCAAGATGTCCGCCCGGCCGAGGAGAGAGTTTGCCCCTTGGCGGAGCACCTTGTTGGCGGAGCATGTTGGTCGCAGCGGTTCCCGAGCCCACGAAGCTGGAAATTGACGCGTCGTGGTAAGCCGGCTCATGCCCCGGCAAACCGAAGAGGCCGGGGCGATCGCCCCGGCCTCCCTGGTTTGTACTGCTGACTGCTTGTTGCTTGTTGCTGACTTAGCCGACGTCACCGTCGTTGACGGTGTGACCGAAGTAGCCGTAGAGGTCGATGACCAGGTCGGCGTTTCCGGTGAAGTTGAAGTTGTCGATGGCGATGGACGGAACCCCACCCGAGCTGAGCTGGTTGGCGTTGGAGACGATGTCTCCGGCATCCCAGTTCAGGTCCGAGGCCAGCGGCGGGGTGCTGCCGGCGTTGGACGGGTATTGGGTCAGGTAGCCACCGTCGCCCGTGGTGTCGGTGATGGTGGTGTTGATGTCAACACCGGTGAAGGCCGCCGGCGCAAAGTACGTGGTGTCCGGCGGGAAGAAGTCCGCAGGCACGTTGGTGGTCAGGATCGTCCCGGTACCCAGCGTCTGGCCGGAGTAGGGGGCGCCTGAGCCAGGCCGGGTGTCAACAATCCGAGCCGGCGTCACCAGCGGGTAGTACTTGCTCCCACTGTGCCACGGGGAGTAGTACCCGTCGAGGTCGACCACGACGTCGGTGTTACCGGCGAAGTTGTAGATCGACACCTGCTGGTTGTCCGGGTTGATCGGCACGATCACTCGGTTCGGCACGATCTTGCCGGCCGGGAAGTTGAGGTTCGAAGCCAAGGGCTGCGACCCCCCAGTTGCCCACACGGTCAAGAAGGAGTCTGCCGTCGACGTGGCCGCGGTCACGTTGAGCACCACTGCGGTGGCGTCATCGGGAACTGCAGCGTGCTCGCCGGGGAAGGTGGCCGTCCCGGGGTAGAAGCTCAGCGTGGAGTCGGGACCGAGCGTCTCACCTGCACCCTGCTGGCCGGAGCCAGGTCGGGTATCGAGTACACGAGTCGGCGAGATCGAGCCGGTGATCACGTTGGTGACGGCGTTATAGCCGCCCCCAAGACCCAGCGGGTTGAACGGACCGGGGTAATGGTGCCCATGAGGGGTGTAGTAACCCTGGACGTCGACCACCACATCGGTGCTCCCGGTGAAGTTGTAGATGGTCACGTTGCCATAGTCATGATCCCCGAGGTTCCCGAGGGCAACGGTCGCCTGATTGGCCACCGTCTGTCCCGCGATGAAGTTGACCGTGGAGATGAACGGCACCGTCTGTCCGGCCGCGAAGGCCGTGAGGTAGCCCACGCTGGATGGGTTGACTGCCGTGATGTTCAACACAACGGCGGTCGCATCATCGGGCACGTTGTTGGGCGCAATGCCCGACGGCGCAGCCTGGAACGTGATGGTCCGTCCGGCGGTCAGCGTGTTGCCTTGACCGAACTGGCCCGAGTTGGGCCGGGTGTCGACCAGCCGGTAGGGCTGAACGGCGTGGTAGGTGCTCCCGTCCGACGCATAGTGCGTGACGGAGGCAGAGGCCGGGGCGGCGGAGAACACGCCGGCGGCGACTGTGCCCATCGGAAGAACGAGACCGGCAATAAGCGCAAGGCCGACCGCTCTTCCCTTTCTGCCTCGGACCTTTGCCGAGGCTCGCTCGAATAATTTCATGGTTCACCTTCCGTTGTGCTCTGGAGCTGCGGGCAAACTGTACCCCACGGCGGGAGAAAAAGCGCGAAATTTGTTTTCCACAATCGAAATCCGGGTATCACGCGGCGACCCCAGGCCACGGGCGAGCCTGGGAGGGCGAATCGAACTCCTCACTTACCCATGACAAGCTCGGAAAAGGGTCAGCAATACAGGGAGTTCGACTGGAGAGAATCGGAAGTCTTCAGGAGTCCAGAGGCCACGGAGCGGATGTGGCCGGGAGGTACCGGAAGGTACCGGATCGACCCAGATGTACGATCGGCACGTGCGCCGCTCGGCTCTCGTCGTCCCCATTGCCTTGGCAGCCGTGCTCGTTGCCGCATGTGGCACAGCGGCGGCCAGTCCTCAACCGGCCGGCAGGTACCCCTCGGCCATCTCGAAGATGGTCTGTTCGTCCGACGCCCGACAGAAGCTCGACGAGGCGCTCGGTGCGGGTCCCACCACCGTGACCCCTCCGACCTGGAGTGCCCACCTCTACTCTTGCACGTACGAATTCGCACAGGGCCAGATGACACTCTCCGTCAAGGAGCTCTCGAGCAGGGCACAGACGACGGCGTACTTCGACGTCCAGGCACGACAACTCGGGAAGAAACACCAACTCTATGGTCTCGGCCAAGGGGCGTTCCTGGCCAACAACGGCTCCGTCGTCGCTCGCAAGGACTACAAGGTGTTGATAGTCAACACCACGCGCCTCCCGCCGTCCTTCGGCGCCGCAAACAGCGGCTCCGGTACTCCGGCCGAGACGGTGTCGACGCTGATCATGGCGTGCTGGGCCGGAGACTAGACGGCGTAGCCTGGCCGCGGCTCGACTGCCATCGTGGTGACCGACGCATCGGTCGAGTCATCCGCGTGATACCATGCCGGGGTATAGTTTAGCCCGGCGAACAGCGAGGTACCCTCCCCATGACCACGGTCGAAACGAAGACCTGTACCAACCCGAACTGCACCTGCGATCCTTGCACCTGTGTCGACTGCAACTGCGGCGCGGAGACCGCTGCCTGCTCCAACCCAAACTGCACCTGCAACCCGTGCCACTGCGACCCCTGCACGTGTGGCAAGGAGACCGCCCCTGCCTGACCCCCCGGAATTCTGTCGCACCGGCGCGCTCGGCCGGCCGAATTCAAGCCCGATCACGGGCTGTACGACCCAACGTCACCCTCAGTGGTCCGGCGGGGCAGCGCGGTACAATCGGTCGCGTGTGAAGAGAGGGCTATCGTGACCAAGTCGACACGATGTGACAATCCAATGTGCACCTGCGACCCCTGCACGTGTGAAACGTGTGCCTGTGGCGCGGCAAGGCTCGGAGAGCTCGAGCGCCGGGTCATGGACATCCTCTGGGCACACGTCGATCGGGAGCTTGCTGGACGTGACGTGGCCGATGCCATTCCTGAGAATGCCTACACAACGGTGGCCACTGTCCTCGACCGTCTCGTCCATAAGGGACTCGTCCGCCGCCGGATGGACGGACGTACCATCCGCTTCGTCGCCGTGGGGTCGAAGAGTGCACATACCGCCGCCCTCATGCGCGACGTCCTCTCCGCAGGGCACGAGCCCGGCTCGGCACTGGCCAGCTTCGCCGAGCTTCTTTCTCCAGAAGAGGCAACGATCCTCCGCACCTCCCTCGATCAGCTCGAGCACGGATCAGAGGTAGCGACACAGGTGCAACTCCCTTCGCCGGCTCACTGAGCACCTACGGCTTCCGTTGGCGGCCATTGGAAAGGGCCAGCATTGCCGGTCGAGCACCGTGCTAGGTCATGAGCAGGAGCATGAATCCCATGGCCACGCACATGACGACATGGCTGAGGTCCACCAGCCATGGGGTGGCAACGACCGCTTCGAAGGCAACGGCGGCGCCGGAGCTCGCTTCGGGACGACCCTCTGGACCCTCTGCTCCTATGGCGCCGGCCCGTGCATAGGCCGGAGCATGGCTTCCGAAGTGTGACGCTCCCTTGTTCGGTGAGGCCAGGGTGAAGATCGCCGATCCGAAGAGGATGAAGGCCACCAGGAAGGCAACCCCGGAATCAAGCTTTGGTCCTGACGACCCCGACATCGACATGGCTCCCGGTGACGACCCCATGGGGAACCAGTACATCAAGAGCATGGCGAAGTTCATGACGACGTGGATCAGGGCGTGCGGAAGGTGGAGTCCGTACTGGCGGACTGACTGAATGCTCTGCACCACGAACCAGATGAGCAGGATGCCGAAAATGATCTCCCAGACCGCGCTGCGACCAAAGGCCCATTGACCGACGAACATGCCCGCCATAGCCACTCCCATGAAGAGGTGGGAAACCTCGACATCCCGTCCTGATGGCCTGTTCATGGCCACCGAAAGGACGAGCAGCGTCAGGCAATATCCGGCGACTGCGAGCATCAGCACGCCGAAGAGGTAGTACAACCACGACGGGGTCGACATTGCCATCAGCGATCAAACCTCCCTCGTCGCCAGCAATGGCTCCGGCGCCACGCTTTTGGACGTCGCTCGAGCGTTGGTCAAAGGCCAGTAGATCAGGGCCAGCAACATGACCAACAGACCGGAGTTGGGATCGGTCGAACTGCCGGCCAGGATTCCGCCGAAGTTCTCGACGGCAACCCAGATCAGCGCGAACGTCACGATGGCTAGGACCACGGTTACCTGTGCGACCTGCGGCGGCGCGAACACTCCAGCGGCCACAATGGCGCACACGATGGCCAGCAGGATGGCCATCGTCGTCCCGTGATGGAGGAAAAGGGATGCAGTGGAGCGGTCGATGCGGGCGAGCCATCCCGGCTGCCCGGTGTTCGCACGGGCAACCAGATCGTGGAGGGCTTGAGGTGAACGACCCGAACCGACCAACGACAGGACAGCAAAGAGGCCCCACACGACGACCCACATGGCCTTGGCCGCGGTGACTCCGACGGTTCGAGCGGCCACGAACGGCTGATCGGAACCCTCGTTCGGCCACAACAGCACGGCGAGTACGGCGTAGAAGAGGACACCTCCTGGCCCACCGGCGAAAGGCGTGGCCCCGCCCTGGAAGAGCTCACCGGCGGACTCACCGAACCACCAGACCCCGATGGCCCAGACGATAGAGAGGACTAGGGCGGGCCTACAGGTCCGCTTGTAGACGATCCCTAAGGCGATCGCGAACTGAACGCCGGCGAAGATGGCATCGGTCAGGATCGGCTGGTGGTAGACGATCGAAACGTTCCAGGTGACGACCCGGTGGAACCAGCCCGGGTTACCCGCCGCGAACCCGTTCAACATGCCGCTGAAGCCATTGCGTCCGGGGGTGAACATGAACGGCTGGAGCTGCAGTGCCGCATCGAGCAGCCAGATCGTGGCCAGGATGAGTCGGAACGTTCGTTGGAGATCCCTCGGCTGCCGCTGCGCCCCGAGTGCGGTGCGTTCGTGCTCAGTGACAGGGATCCTGTCCGCTTCGACCTCGGCGATCGCCATGCCCTCCACCCCTTCGTCGTCGCGGAGCATTACTACCACCCGTAGTAACCATGAGACAAGTGATATCGACGAAGATTTACGCCCTGGAAAGGACCGCTGGATCAGGCCGTGGGGACGGTCCGGCCATCATCCAGCTCAGCGCACCCCAGTGCTGATGCCGACGACTTCGGCCGCCCGGGTCGGAACGAGTGAGCTCATCGCCACCGTTCACTCCTCTCGGTTGGCTCCGTCGGCCGAACGGCCGCTCGCGAGGGAAGCTTCGATCTGCCGGTCGATCTCCGCCGCCTTACGCTCCTCGTCACGAACGAGGAGTACGGCCACAGGAGCCATGGCGATCGCCATCAGGGCGTCCCCGCCCACCCACATGACCACACCCCCGACGTGGAGATCGGTCAACAGTGATGGACCCCAGGTACGGTGCACCTGCTGAAGGGCGGGGAAGAGTTCGTGGGACGTCATGCTCAGCGCCAGCCCCGTGAACGTGTCGATTGGCACGGCGAAGAGCAGGTACAGGAGTCTTACGCCCGGAACCAGCCGATGTCGGGAGGGCTCGATGGCCACGACGTGGCGCCAGAACAGGTATCCGATGCCCAGGAAGGCCAGGTGCTCTCCGTAGTTCACGGCCGGGTGGACCAGCGCCATGTTGAACAGCCCGGTCAGGTGGGCGAGGGGGATCAGCACGGCGTACAGCCCGAAGTCGACGATGGGGTGGGCCACGACCTCTGCAACTCTGGATCCGAGACCCCGGGCCACCAGGTCATGGGCACGGCCGGTTGTCGCCCGCTCGAGAAGCTCCGCCGGTGCGCCCATGGCGAACAACGGTGCCGCCACCATGACGAACAGCAGGTGCTGGACCATGTGGTCATAAAACAAGACGAGGCTGTAGCGAGCGACGAACGAGTCGACGGCAAGAAAGGTGACGAGGAGGCCGAGGCCGAACGCGACGGTCCGCTTGGTCGACCAGTGCGAACCCGGATCGAGCCGGTTCAGCCGACGGGCGCCAGCCAGGTAGAGGCCCCCGGCGAGCACGATGAGGACGGTGGGCACGACATCGAAGTGGACGTAGGCGAAGCGTTGCCAGTCGAGGACGGGTGGCGTCACAGCCGTGGCATGCAGGGCCACCCATCGGGGCACGTCATCCTCCTTCCGGGCGCTCCCACGCCGGGATGTTGGCACGAAATCCGCAGGGATGGACGTCGACGACAACGTCTCGCGACATCAGCGAGCAGCCGGAATCGTACTACTACGCTTCGTAGCAGTACATGCAGCTCGACGCCGGTGGGTGGCGTGGTCCCCCTGTACAGGAGGGAGGCGGCCGCCTCAGCCCTTCCGCCCGGCGATGGGTCGAGCGGTGACGGTCAGGCGTGTCCCTCAGCCGACGGTGCGACCCTCGGAGAACGCGGCGGTCCGCGAGCCGAACCGGGTGGTGACGACGAAGCGCCACCTCCCCGGGGCGAGGACGACGAACTCGGTGAAGTGGCCGGGGCTGACCTTGAGCGGGCGCAAGGAGCAGCGCCTGTCCCTGGGCGGCGAGCACCGCTCAACGCACGTCGGCGGTCGTGCGAATCGCCGTGTCCATCCCTTCCGCCGAGGCGACCTAGCGCGCCCCGGCCATCACGAGATGGTCCGCGATACCTCGAACGACTCGCGCCGATCGCCGACGGTGGCGCTGAACGCGAAGACCCACCGACCCGGGGTCAGCACCGCGAAGTTCACGTAGTGGTTGTTGGCGATGCGCAGGTGGCGCAGGTACTGGGGAGATCCCCCGGCGGTCGCAGCAGTCACCGCTACCCCGGAGATCGGCGTGGCGGCGTTCTGGGGATAGAAGAACAGATGGAGCTCGTTGACACCCACAGAGCCGGGGTTCAGGTAGACCTGGGCAGTTCCGCCACCGGCCAGATCTACCGTCGTGATGGTGGGGAGCACGGGAAGCAGGGTCTGGCCACGGGCAGGGGAGACAACCTGACTGACCACCACCAGCCCGGCGAACACGACAATCGGCAGCGTCACAGAGAGCAGTACGCCTTTCCGGCCACGATCGAGCCTCGGGGCACTGGCGGCCTCGAGTCCCGACCGGCCCAGGCGGACGAGCCTGAGACTGTTGGCCACGACGAGGAGACTCGACATGCCCATGGCCAGGGCGGCGACGAGCGGGTCGATCAGGCCGATGGCGGCCAACGGCAGCGCGGCGACGTTGTAACCGATGGCCCATCCGAAGTTCTGGAGGATTACCGCATAGGTCGCCCGGGCCAGGTGCACCGCGGCGGGCACGCCGAAAAGATCGTTCCCGAGCAGGGCCACGTCGCTGTTGGCCAGCGCTGCCTCGGAGCCGCTCCCGATGGCGCATCCGATGTCGGCGGCCGCCAGTGCCGGGGCATCGTTGACACCGTCCCCAACCATGAGCACACTGCCCGCCTCGCCCCGCAGGGCACGGAGGGCATCGACCTTGCCGGCAGGACTGAGGGCCGCCTGGGACTCATCGATCCCGAGCTCGGACCCGATCGATCCGACCGCGTGGGCACTGTCGCCGCTGAGGATCGCCGTTTTCAGGCCCATCTCGTGCAACTGATGGACGCTCGGCGCGGCTTCCGACCGCAGCGGAGTGGCCACGGCGATCGCGCCCAGTACCTCGCCGTTACGTTCGACCAGCACCACGGTGTCCCCCGTGGCGTACCGGGCAGCAACGCCAGAAGCGAGCGATGCCGGAAGGCGGGACGGCTCAAGCCGTGAGACCTGCACCTTGGCACCGTCGACGAGGCCGGATACGCCGATCCCGGGGACCACCTGCACCTCGTTGCCCTGCATCGACCCCCTGCTCTCGGCCAGGATGGCCGAAGCGATCGGATGGTCGCTCTCCGCCTCGACCGCAGCCGCCGTATCCAAGAGCTCGTCGCGACCCGTGCCCGGTGCGGGGACCACGCCGGTCACGACGGCGTGTCGCTCGGTGAGCGTGCCCGTCTTGTCGAACACCACGGTGTCCACCCGAGACAGTCGCTCGAGCACGTCTCCGTTGCGGACGAAGATGCCGAGCGCCGAGGCGCTCCCGCAACCGACCATCATGGCCATTGGTGCCGCCAGCCCCATCGCGCACGGACAGGCCACAAGGAGCACCGACAGTGCGCTCAGCACTGCAGTGTCATGGTTCCCCACGACGAACCACCAGAAGAGAAGGGTGGCAGCGGCGAGGGCGAGGACGGAGGGCACGAAGACCCGGCTCACCCGGTCGGCGAGGCGCTGGAGCGGGGCCTTCTCGCGCTGCGCCTCCTCGACCAGATGCTGGAGTCGGGACAGCACGGATTCGGAGGCCAGCGCGTCCGCCCGGACGACGAGTGGACCCCAGCCGTTCCGGGTCCCTCCCGTTACCAGGCTGCCCGGTCCCCGGTCAACGGGGAGGGGTTCGCCAGTGAGCATCGACTCGTCGATCGCCGACCAGCCGTTCACCACCGTGCCATCGAGGGGCAACGCCTCATTCGGTCGCACCCGCACGAGTGCGCCCACCGGCACGCTCTCGGGGGCGACGAGCTCGCCGCGCTCGTCGTCCGCGTCGGCGACCACCCGTGCTGTCGGAGGCCGTAAGGACAGCAGCGAGTGCATGGCTCCGACGGCCCGACGACGGGCACCCGCCTCGGCCGCCCGACCGGTCACGAAGATGGCCACGATCATTGGGGCCATGGCGTAGTGCAGCCTCGAGGCGAAGGCACCGCTACCGCTACCGATATGGATGTGGCTGCCGCCGATGGCGATGACCTCTACCGCCTGCACCCCGACCGCGGCCAGGGTGCCGAAGGCGGTCAGCGTGTCCATGCTCACCGCGCCGTGGCGCAGCAGTCGGGCGGCATCTCGGAGGAACGGCCACCCGCAGACGAGTTCAGCCACCACAGCGATGGCGAGTACGGTCCACCCTTGGACGGCGTTCTGCGGCATCAGGAGTGAGACCAGCAGCGCGGCGAGGGCCAGCGGCCAGGCGATCGCTGTCCGGAGCACCCAGTGCTCGTCGTGTGCGGCCCCCACCGACTCACCGCCCTCGTCGACGACGTCCGCGCTGTAGCCGACGTCGGCCACGGTCCGGCACAGATCGTCCGCGCTGATCGACTCCTCATCGTAGGAAACGAAGGCGCGGGTGGTCGCCAGATTGACCGAGGCGCTGGCGACAGACGGGGTCCGGGACAGGGCGCGTTCGATCCGTGTGGCGCAGGCGCTGCAGTGCATGCCGCTCACGTCGAGCTCGACCGTTGCGTACTCGAGTTCGGAGTTTGCCAAGTCGAGCGCCTGGGTGGGTGTCGTCACCATGTGGCCGTCACCGCGTGACGGGGTCCACGTCAGTCGGCCGGGGTCGCCACGTACCCGGCCTCGGCGACGGCTGCGGTGAGCGCGTCGACATCGATCTGCGAAGGATCGAAGCCCACGACGGCCAGGGCGGAGTCGAGGTCCACCGTTGCGTTGGTCACGCCGGCCTTCTCCTGCAACGTCTCTTTGACCAGGGCGACGCACGAGCCACAGTGCATGCCGGTGACGAGCAGTTCGACAGACGTGATCGCCACACCGCCGGTTGACCTGGTGCTGAGGTCTGGGTTCGGCGAGGTCACCCACACCAGGATAATGGCTGGCGCCGATCGACGCAGCTGCAGGTCACGGGGATCTGACACCCTCAGAGCGGAGCCCATGGCCGCTGGGCCGTGGGACGTGGCCGCAATCCGAGTCAGGTCGACGTGGCCACCGACTCCGGTACCAGCGCCGGGGGACCCCCACCGTCAGCACCCTGGTCCACCACCCCGTACTTCCTCAACCTCGAGCTGTTCCAGACGACGAAGGACGACGAAAGGGCCATCGACGCTCCGGCGATGAGTGGATTGAGCAGACCGACGGCAGCCAGCGGGATGGCAGCGAAGTTGTAGACGAAGGCCCAGGCCAGATTTCCGTGGATGGTGCGCAACGTCCGCCGGGCGAGTCCGATGGCCGTCGGCACGACCGTGAGGCTGTCGCCCAAGAGGATCATGTCCGCGGCATGGATGGCCACATCGGCCCCGCTCCCCACAGCGAGGCCCAGATCAGCTCGTGTCAACGCGGGACCGTCGTTCACTCCGTCTCCGATGAACGCAACCGCCCGGCCCTCGTCTTGGAGCCGGCCGATCAGCGCCACCTTCTCGGACGGCAGGGCATCGGACACCACCTCGTCGACCCCGATGACGCTACCGACCGCTTCGGCCGTCCCCCGGTTGTCCCCGGTGAGCAGGATGCAACGGAGCCCCAACGAGCGGAGTTCGTCGACGGCCCGGGCCGCAGACGGTTTCACGGTGTCGGCCAGGGCCAGGGCACCGACGACTGCGCCGTCGACCGCGGCCAGGATCGTGGTGTCTCCGGCGCTCTCCCACCGGGCCCGCACCGCACCGATCGCCGGAGGGACGGCCTCGCCGCGGCTGGCAAACAGTTTGGGGCTCCCAAGGACGACCCGTCGGCCGTCGACGACACCCTCGGCACCGAGGCCGGGCAGCGGCCGGTAGGCATCGACGGCACCCAGGGCGCCGCACTCGACTCGGGCGAACTCGGCGACCGCCGAGCCGATGGCGTGCTCCGATGCTCGCTCCACTCCTCCGATCCGGCGCAGGAGGTCGTTGCCGTCCACGCCGGAAGCGGCATAGAAGTCAGCCACCTGCATCGAGCCTTCGGTAACCGTGCCCGTCTTGTCCAGGACGACCACGTCCACCACCCGTGATCGTTCCAACGACTGGTAGCCCTTGATGAAGATCCCCAGCTGCGCCCCGCGCCCGGACGCCACGAAGAGGGCCGTGGGCGTGGCCAGCCCGAGCGAGCAGGGGCAGGCGATGATCAGGACGGCGAGGGCGGCACTGAACGCCCGCTGCGTCGAACCACCGGACCAGAACCACGCGGCGAAGGTGGCCGTGGCGATGACGAGGACGGTTGGGACGAAGACGGCGGCGATCCGGTCCGCCAGTCGCTGGACCGACGCCTTCTCGTTCTGCGCCTCCTCAACCAGGCGGACCATCTGGGCCAACTGGGTCCCTGTGCCCACCGCCGATGCGACCACCGTCAGCTTCCCGCTCATGGCGATGGTCCCGCCGACCACCCGGTCCCCCGCCTCGACCTCGACCGGGACGGACTCGCCGGTGAGGAGGCTCCGGTCGATACTGGCGCTCCCGTCGTCGACTGTTCCGTCCGTCGCCACCTTCTCGCCCGAGCGGACGACGAATCGGTCCCCGACCCGCAGACGGCTGACCGGGACCTGCTCCTCACTGCCATCCGCTGCGAGCAGCGACACTTCCTTCGCCCCGGTTTCGGCGAGGCTCCGCAGTACGTCACCTGTGCGCCGTTTGGCGATCGCCTCGTAGTACCGGCCGGCCAGCAGGAAGGTCGTGACCCCGGCGGCGACGTCCAGGTAGAGGGCTCCGTTGGACGGGTGCGTCACCAGGGCGAAGCCGGACTCTGCCGGTCCGAGATGGTGGAGGAAGAACAACACATAGAGCGACCACCCGGTCGAGGCCATGATCCCCAACGAGACGAGGGTGTCCATCGTGCTCGTGCCATGGCGGGCGGCCCGCAGGGCGGCGGCGTGGATCGGCCAGGCCGCCCAGATCACCACCGGGGCAGCCAGCACGACCACGACCCACTGCCAGAAGTGGAACCGGGAGACGGGGATGAGGGAGAAGACCAACGACGCGTCACAGAGCGGCATGAAGAGGACGGCGGCCACGAGCAGTCTGCGGCCGAGCAGCCGGACTCGGTCGTCCTCTGGTGATCCCTCCCCCTCGTCCTGGGCCACCAGTTCGATGGGCTCGGCTCGGTAGCCCGCCCGCTCGACTTCGTCGAGCACGACCCGTACCGGCAGATCGGCGGGAGCGAGGACGACGGCCCGGTCGGTGGCGTAGTTCACGGTGGCCGACACGCCGTCGAGGCTGTTCAGCTTCTTGGTGATCCGGGCCGCACAGGCAGAACAGGACATGCCCTCGATCGACAGCTCGAACTCGGTCGACGTGACCGGGTCGGGCGTGGCTACGGCCACGGCGACGTCCCATCCACGGTCCGGCGATCCTCCAGGAGCTCAACCCCTGTCATCGGACGTCCCCGTGAGCCCTCGGGATCATCGGTGCGACGAGCAGCATGGAGAAACCGTACTGCGCAGGGTGACGTTGACAAAATGTCTGACCCACCAGGTCGGGCCGGAAACGTGGAGCCTGGGAGGAGAATCGAACTCCTGACCTACGCATTACGAGTGCGTTGCTCTACCGACTGAGCTACCCAGGCAGGAGCTGACAGGCTATCCGAACAGGGGCGGTCGCCCCGAAGCGCCACCGCCTGCTGAGACGACAACCGCCCAGTCGATCGCCACCGGCGAGCCGAACCCGTCACGGTGCCTGCATGCCCGACAGCGTCACCATGAGCGATTCGAGGAGCAGTGCCTCGTTGGGGTTCCGGGCCAGCGCCTCGGCCGCCCGATCGAGGGCATCCACGGCCAGGGCCGCACGCCGTACGTCCGGGACCGCACCACCGTGGCTGCCGGCGACCAACCGGTCCCGGTAGGTGCCGGCCAGCGTGGCCAGACCCATGTGCAACTCGTCCGTCCTGAAGCGACGGGCCTCCCGGCGATGGCGGTCGTCGATGTCCTTGCGACCGGGCACGCCACGACCCCCGACCGACTCGGCCCGTTTCGCCAGTGAAGCCAGCTCCGCCGCCTGTTGGTCCTGAAGGGGCCCGAGTGCCGCCTCGGCCGAGGCCAGGAGCTCGGCGGCCACGATGGCAGCTGTCGCTCCGGTGCCGTCGAGGCGGGTGGGAACGGTGCGCCACTGCTCTTGACGGTGGGCAAACCCGCGATCGGTGGCCAAGAGGCGAGCCCGGTCGAGCCGGCCACCCGACACTGCGGCCACCGAACGGGCGAGGTCGTCGGCCACCCCTTGCTCCACCAGCCAGCGGGACACCTCCCCGGCCGGGACCGGGTCGAACTCAACTTTCACGCAGCGGCTGGCGATGGTGGCCAGATCGGCCGGGAGGTCGTCGGCCAACAACACGAACACCGTGGTCGGTGGGGGCTCCTCCACCGTCTTCAAGAGGGCGGGCGCCGCCTTCTCGGCCAGGTGGACGTCGGCGACCAGGAGCACCTGGCGCTTGGCCTCGAGCGGGCGTCGCTGGGCGCGAGAGACGATCGTCCGGGCCCCGTCGACGTCCAGGGAGGCACCGGTGCGCTCGATCGCCACCAGGTCGGGATGGGTGCCGGCCAGGGCCCGTCGGCAGTCGTTGCACACCCCGCACCCTCCCCGGGGGCAGAGGAGCGAGGCGGCGAAGGCTCGGGCGGCGGCCCGCTTGCCCGAGCCGGGGGGCCCGTGGAACAGGTAGGCATGGACCGGCCGTCGGGCCGCCATCCGGAGCTGGCTGACGGCACGTGGCTGCCCGACAACGGCCTCGTAGAGCGAGGGTCCCGGCAGCTCAGACCCAGTGGAATCAGATTCCGAGAAATCAGACTCAGAGAAATCAGACCCAGAAAAATCAGACATGGTCCAGCCGTTCGGTGACCGCCCTCTGTACCCGTTCAGCCACGAGCGCGGGGGCTCCGGTGCCGTCGATCCTCACCCATGCACCGGGATCCTCCTCGGCCAGTTTCCGGTACCCCTCGCCCACCCGGCACTGGAACGCCTCGCCCAACCCCTCGAGCCGGTCGGCCCGGGCGGGCTCCATCCGGGAGCGGGCCACGTCGAGGGGCACGTCGATGAGGACGTTCACGTCGGGGGAGATGCCGCCGGTGGCCCACTGGTTGAGGGCCCGCAGCGCGGCGAGGTCGAGCCGTCGGCCGAAGCCCTGATAGGCCAGGGTCGATGCGGTGAAGCGATCGGTGACCACCGATATGCCCTCGGACAGGAGCGGCTCGATGACCTCGGCGGTGTGCTGGGCCCGGTCGGCCGCCATCAGTAGCGCCTCGGCCCGGGGCGCCACATCGGGGAGGGCGGGATCCAACAAGAGCTGGCGGAGGGCCCTTCCCAGTTCGGTGGCGCCCGGCTCGAAGGTGAGCCGGGCATGGAGGTGGTCGGCCAGCAATGCCGCCTGGGTGGACTTGCCGCTCCCGTCGATCCCCTCAAGGGCGATCAGGCGACCGCGCCCCGTGTTGCTCATCGGGAATCTTCAGCTACCCCGGAGTCCGTGCTCGCCGGCTTCTTCACAGCCCCTGTCTTCTTGGCCACTGTCGTCTTGGTCGCAGTCCTCTTGGCCGGAGCCTTCTTGGCCGTTGCCGTCTTCTTAGCCGTTGCCGTCTTCTTGGCCGAGACCGTCTTCTTGGCCGCCTTCTTCTTGGCCGGGGCCTTCTTTCTCGTCGAGGGCCCCGCGGCGCGGCGCTCAGCCAGCAGCTCGGCGGCCCGCTCCACCGTCAGCTCCTCGACATCGTCGCCCTTGCGCAGGGAGGCATTGGTCGTCCCGTCGGTCACGTAGGGGCCGAACCGGCCGTCCTTGACCACCATGGGGGAGCCGGTGTCGGGATCGGGCCCCATCTCGCGCAAGGGGCCGGCGGCGGCGCGGCCCCGCCGGGTCTTCGGCTGGGCGAAGAGGGCCTGGGCCTCCTCCATCGTGATGGTGAGGATCTGTTGCTCGCTGACCAGGCTCCGGCTGTCGGTCCCCTTTTTCACGTACGGGCCGAACTTGCCGTTGTGGGCCACGATCTCCTCGTCGGTGGCCGGGTCGACACCGACGACCCGGGGGATCTTCAACAGCTCGAGGGCTTCCTCCAAGCTGACGGTGGCCGGGGACATGGAGGCGAACAGCGACGCCGTCTTCGGCTTGGGGCCGCCGTCGACGATCTCGCCCAGCTGGATGTAGGGGCCGAAACGACCGGCGCGCACCCGGATGGGGAACCCGGTCTCGGGGTCATCACCCAGTACCCGGTCAGAGGATGGGGCCTCGAGGAGTGACTCGGCCCGCTCCGGGGTCAGCTCGTCGGGGGCCAGGTCGTCGGGGATGGACACCCGGTCGTCGCCCCGCTGCAGGTAGGGCCCGTAGCGCCCCACCCGGGCCACGATCTCCTGTCCGTCAGCCCCGGCACCGAGCGGGATGGAGTTGATCTCCCGGGCGTCGATCTCGCCGAGGTAGGTGGCCACCTCGCGCTTGAGGCCCATCCGCTCCACCTCGGTCACGCCGCCGGAACCGTTCCCGGTGGCCGACCCGTTCCCGCTCGCCGAGCCGTTCCCGGCCGCCGGACCATTTCCGGTGGCCGACCCGTTGCCCGCCGACCCGTTCGGTTGCCCGTCGCCCGAGCCGAAATAGAAGCGGGTCAACCAGGGGAGGGCCTCGGCCGCGCCCGACGCGATGGCGTCGAGATCGTCCTCCATGGACGCGGTGAAGCCGTAGTCGACCAGGTCACCGAAGTACCGCTCGAGCAGCCCGACCACAGCGAAGGCGGTGAACGACGGCACCAGCGCCGTCCCCTTCTTCCACACGTATCCCCGGTCGAGCACGGTGGCGATCACGCTGGCGTAGGTCGAGGGGCGGCCGACGCCCAGCTCCTCCATGGCCTTGACCAACGAGGCCTCGGTGTAGCGGGCCGGTGGCTGGGTGGCATGGGACCCCGCCTCGATCGACTCGGCCGAAAGGGGGTCGCCCACGGCTACCGCCGGGAGGTGGACCTCCCGGTCGGCCAACTCGGCATCCGGGTCGTCCTCGCCCTCGACGTAGGCCCGGAGGAACCCCGGGAACCTGATGACCGTGCCGCTGGCCGAGAACTCGGCCTCCTGTCCGGCCTCGGTGGTCCCGGACAGTCGGATCTGGGCGCTGGTCCCGGTGGCGTCGGCCATCTGGGAGGCGACGGTGCGCTTCCAGATGAGGTCGTAGAGGCGGAATTCGTCACCCGAGAGCGACCTCGACGCCTCGTCCGGGGTCCGGAACGACTCCCCGGCCGGGCGAATGGCCTCGTGGGCCTCCTGGGCGTTCTTCACCTTGCGCTCGTAGCGACGGGGCTGGGCCGGGACGTAGTCGGAGCCGTAGAGCGAGGCGGCCTGGGCGCGGGCCGCCGTGAGGGCCTGGTCCGACAGCGTGGTCGAGTCGGTGCGCATGTAGGTGATCCATCCACCCTCGTAGAGGCGCTGGGCGATCTGCATGGCGCGCTGGGAGCTGAACCGCAGCTTGCGCCCGGCGTCCTGTTGCAGGGTGGAGGTCATGAAGGGCGCAGCCGGCGAGCGCCGGAACGGCTTCTCGGTCACCGAGGTGACGGCGAAGGGCCGGTCCTCCAGGCCGGCGGCCAGGGCGCGGGCCTCGGTCTCGTTCAGGACCACGACGCTGCCCGGTGACGTGAGCTCGCCCAACTCGGAGAAGTCGCGCCCCGAGGCCAGCGGGGTGCCGTCGACGGCGACGAGGGACGCCTCGAGCGAGGCCGGGGCCGTCCCGGACTCGGGCGACGAGCCCTCGGTGGCGAACCGGCCGTCGAGCCCCCACCAGGAGGCCGAGCGGAACTTCATGCGGGCTCGTTCCCGCTCGACCACCATCCGGGTGGCCACGCTCTGGACCCGCCCGGCCGACAGGCGGGGCATGATCTTCTTCCACAGCACCGGAGAGACCTCGTAGCCGTAGAGGCGGTCGAGGATCCGTCGGGCCTCCTGGGCGTCGACCAGCCGGCGGTCGAGATCGCGCCACTCGTCGACCGCCCGCTCGATGGCCGCCCGGGTGATCTCGTGGAAGACCATCCGCTTGACCGGCACCGTCGGGGCCAGGACCTCGAGGAGGTGCCAGGCGATGGACTCGCCCTCGCGGTCCTCGTCCGAGGCCAGGTAGACTTCGCTGGCCTGCTTCACCAGCTGCTTCAGCTTGGTCACCTGGGACTTCTTGTCCGATGAGATCACATACAGCGGCTTGAAGCCGTTGTCGACGTCCACGCCCAGCCGGGACCAGTCCTCCCCCTTGTAGGCGGCCGGGACCTCGTCGGCCCGGCGGGGCAGATCACGGATGTGGCCGATGGACGACTCGACCACGTAGTCCGGGCCGAGCAGGCCGGCGATCGTCTTGGCCTTGGCCGGGGACTCCACGATGACCAGGGGCTTCCGTCCCGAGGCCCCCCGCCGGGCGGCCGGGCGGGCCCGGGTCGGCGCAGCGCCGTTGTCGGGCACGCCGTTGTCGGGTACAGCAGTGTCGTCTGTGAGGTCGGTGGTAGCCATGGCTGTCGCGACACAGGGTGAACGCCACGGTCTCCCGCTGTCAACCCCGGGGCCGGCCGACCCCGGGGTTTCGGGCTGCCTTGTAGCTCAGTCGTGGGCCGCGCTCACGGCCGCAGTGGCCGCCTGATCGAGGGCCGAGATCTCCTGGGGGGGCAGGTCGCTGTCCATGGCCTCGGTCTTCCGCTTCGAGAAGGCGATGGCCACCAGCAGAATGACCAGCGCCGCCGCCGCGATGCCGAGGCGGGCCCCGGTGTGGACCCGGAGGGTGATCACCGCGGGGAGGATGAGCAGCGACACCAGGTTCATCACCTTGATGAGCGGGTTGAGGGCGGGGCCGGCCGTGTCCTTGAACGGGTCGCCGATGGTGTCCCCGATGACCGCGGCCTTGTGGGCCTCGGAGCCCTTGCCCCCCTCGTGACCGTCCTCGATGTACTTCTTGGCGTTGTCCCAGGCCCCACCGGAGTTGGACAGGAAGTTGGCCATCAGCTGCCCGGTGAGGATGGCGCCGACCAGGAATGCCCCCAGGGCCAGGTAGTTGATGCCGAACCCGACGATGACCGGGGTCAAGATGGCCAGGAGGGCGGGGGTGGCCAACTCCCGCTGGGACGCCGTCGTGCAGATGGCGATGACCTTGCCGTACTCCGGCTTTTCCGTGTAGTCCATGATCCCGGGGTGCTCCCGGAACTGCCGGCGCACCTCCTGGACGACGGTGCCGGCCGAGCGCCCCACCGCCCGGATGGCCAGGGACGAGAAGATGAAGGCCACCGAACCACCGATGAGCAGCCCGATGAAGATGGTGGGGTGCGAGACGTTGATCTGGGTCTGGGCCTGGTTGAACAGCCAGTTGACGCCGGAGCCCAGCGGAGCGTGGAGATTCAGCTGCGACCCGATGGTCTCGATGAACGAGGCGAACAGCGAGACCGATGCGATCACGGCCGAGCCGATGGCCACCCCCTTGGTCACCGCCTTGGTCGTGTTGCCCACGGCGTCGAGGCTGACCATGACCCGCTCGGCCTCCCCGGTGAACTCACCGGACATCTCAGCGATGCCCGCCGCGTTGTCCGAGACCGGCCCGAAGCTGTCCTCGGACACGATCATGCCCGCCGTGGACAGCAACCCGATCCCGGTCAGCGAGACCAGGTAGAGGGAGAGCTCGACGTTGCCGCCGGCCATGAGCACCGAGACGGCGATGGCGATGGCGATGGCGATGATGGCCCAAACCGACGACTCGAGCCCGATGGCGATCCCGGCCAGCGTGGTGGTGGCCGGCCCGGTGCGGGCCGATTCGGCGATCTCCCGTACCGGGCTGCGCTCGGTCGACGTGAAGTGCTCGGTGATGGCGCTGGCCACCAGCATCAAGATGACGCCGGTGAGCACGGCGTAGAAGGCCTTCCAATAATGCATGTACACCCCGGCCACGATGGCCGTGCCGCCGACGGTGAGCACCGCGGCTGTCCACACTCCCCGGTTGATGGGCCCCATGGCGTTCTTGTCGTTCTTCCTGGCCCGGACCAACAGGATGCCGATGATGGTGGCCACGATCCCGATGGCCGGGATGAGGAGCGGGAAGATGACCGTCCGGCCGGCGATAGCCCCCCGATTGATGGAGGCGAAGGCGGTCACCCCCAAGATGATGGAGGCGATGATGGTGATGACGTAGGACTCGAAGAGGTCGGCGGCCATGCCGGCGCAGTCGCCCACGTTGTCCCCGACGTTGTCGGCGATGGTGGCCGCGTTGCGGGGATCGTCTTCGGGGATCCCGGCCTCGACCTTGCCGACCAGGTCGGCGCCGACATCGGCCGCCTTGGTGAAGATGCCGCCACCGACCCGCATGAACAGGGCAAGGAGGGAGGCGCCGAACCCGAACCCGATCAGGACCGAGGTAGCCGTGTTCTGGAAGATGAAGACGATGATGGTGGCCCCGAGCAGGCCGAGCCCGACGCAGAACAGTCCGGTGATGGCCCCGGTCCGGAAGGCGACCTTCAGGGCGCCGGCCATCTTCCCGTCACGGGCGGCGGCCGCCGTGCGCACATTGCCGCGGACGGCCAGGCTCATGCCGATGAACCCGGTCAGTCCCGAGCACAGGGCGCCGCCCAGGAAGCAGATCACCCGGAAGAGGCCAGCCTGCCAGAAGGTCAGGTCGACCACGGTCTGGCCGGCGGCACCGATATGGGTCACCTTGGTGGCGGTGAAGAAGATCAGGACGGCCAGGGGGACGATGATGATCAGAATGGTCTTGAACTGGCGGGACAAGAAGGCCTCGGCCCCCTCCTGCACGGCCTTGGCGATGTCCTTCATCGACGCGGTGCCCTGGTCGGCGGCGAGGACGCCCCGGGCCAGGAGCAGGGCGGTGACGACGGAGGCCAGGGAGGCCACCAGGGCGGCCAGCAAGATGACCTTCTCGGTGGACCCAAGAAAAAAGGCCTGGTACCCCCCCTCGGCGAGAAGATGGATCATCGGTGCTGCTCCCTTCGCTTCCTACTCGTCGTGACTGGCCACATCGGTCCGAACGCGGCCGAACACGGCCACTTCGGGTCATGGCGGTGCACTGCACGACGAACGACACGGGAAGCCGTCCGCCCGGACCCGGGCCTGGACGGCATGCGTCGAAAGATCGTGGTGGACCCCCTAGTGCGGGGCAACTTACCGATCAACCGCACGTTCGGCAAGAGTATCGCTGCTCCCAGGGGCTCGGGGCTACGAGGGCCGGTCGTCGGCCTCCGGGCCGGCCACCAGTTCGTAGTCCGGGTTCAAGATGGCCGGTCGATGGCCCCAGTCCCCGACCATGCCCTCGACCAGGAGTCGGGCCCCGGGCTGGATTCCCGGGATCCGGCGCCGGCCCTGGAAGACGAGCAGCAGCTTCCCACTGCTGTCGGCCAGCACGCACTCGAGGTTGGAGGTCCCGGCCCGAGGCTGGACCCGGACCGAGCGGATCCTCCCGGCCACCCGGACCCGTTGGCGCCACTCGGCCTGGCCGATGGGGATCGCCCCGGCGGCCCGGTCCCCGAAGGCGGCCTCGTCGAAGGAGGGCTTGGCCTTCCGGTCCGCCCTCTTGTCCACCGGCTTGGCCGGTCGGCCGCCCCCGACCCCTACTCCTCCGGCCCGCCCCCGCCGCCATTCCCGCCGGCGGGAGAGCCACCCACCGGTCAGCTGGAAGGGCACGACGGTGGCGGTGACGTGGGCCAGCTGCCCGACCCCGGCGGCGATCCGATCGGCGGTGCCGTCGTGGAGGAGCCGGTGCCATCCGGCCGCGAACCCCCGGCGGGGCAACAGCATGGTCAGCTCGGTCTCGTTGTCGGCCACCGTCTCGGCCGCCAGCTCCAGGGTGGCCCGGGACAGGCGCCGGTCCTCGCACTCGATGACATCGAGCGGCAGCCGGGTCAGGCCCAGCCGGCTCCACTCGGACTCCAACGTCTCCGACACCCGGTTGTCTAGGGCGAAGTGGACGGCCGACAGGTCGTCGGGGTGGAGCGTGCGGGCGTACTGGAGGGCCCGTGCCGTGGCCAGGTCGAGCCGGTCGACCAGGACGATGACCACGTGCCGGCCGAGCACGGGCATCTCGACCGCGGCGGTCACCCCCTCCTCGAGCTGCGCGGCCTCGTCGGCGTACTGGCGGTGGAGCCGGAGGAGAGCGAACACGCCCAGGGGCAGGATGATGACCACGACCCAGGCGCCCTCGGCGAATTTGGTAAGGGCGATGATGACGAGGACCACGAGGGAGAGGACCGAGGCGGTCCCGTTGATGGCCAGCCGCCGGCGCCAGTGGTCCTCTCGGTGGGTGAAGTGGTACTTGGCCATGCCCGCGCCGGCCATGGTGAACCCGGTGAACACGCCGACGGCGTAGAGCGGGATCAGCTTGTCCACTTTGGCCTGGGTGACCAACAACACGAGGATGGACACGGCGGTGAGCACCAGGATGCCGGTGGAGAAGACCAGGCGGTGACCGCGTTTGGTCAGCTGGCGGGGGAGGTACGAGTCCTCGGCGGCAAAGCTGGCCAGGAACGGGAAGCCGGTGAAACTGGTGTTGGCCGCCAGCACCAGGATCAACATGGTGCCTGCCTGTAAGAGGACGTAGAACACCTTGCCCACGGGGGTCTGGCCGTAGACGTACTTGGCCACCTGGGACAGGACCGTGGGGGTGCCCGACACGTAGGGGACGGGGTGCGTGACCGCGGACAGGACGGTCACGCCCAGCACCAACGACCCCAGGATCAACGCCATCATGACCATGGTGATGCGGGCGTTACGGGCTTCGGGGCGCCGGAACACGCTGACCCCGTTCGAGATCGCCTCGGTTCCAGTCAGCGCCGATCCGCCCGAGGCGAACGCCTTCAAGACGATGAACACGCTGGCGCCGAGCAGGATTCCGGACCCGGAGTGCCCGATGGGCACCGAACCGGGGTGGCCGGTGATCGGGTGCACGCTGAGGGTTCCCCGGATCTCCTTGTAGGCACCGACGATGATGAGGATGGCCATGTTGACCACGAAGAAGTAGGTCGGGAGGGCGAAGACCTTCCCCGCCTCGCGGATGCCTCGCAGGTTCCCGAAGGCGAGCAGGATGACCAGGCCGATGGCGATCCAGGTGGTGTACGGGCTGAGGGCGGAGAACACCGAGGTCAGCGCGGCCACCCCGGCGGCCACCGACACGGCCACGGTGAGGGTGTAGTCGATGAGCAGGCTGACGGCGGCGATCTGTGCGACCTTCAGGCCGAAGTTCTCCCGGGACACCACGTAGGCCCCGCCCGCCTTGGTGTAGACCTTCACGACCTCGAGGTAGGACAGGGTCACGAAGACGAGGACGAAGATCACCACCAGGCTCACCGGGACGACCAGCGAGAAGGCGGCGACGCCGATCACCGGTACCAGGGGCAGGAGCATCTGCTCGGTGGCGTAGGCCGACGACGAGATGACGTCCGAGGAGAGCACGGCCAGCGCGGTGGGACGGCCGAGGCGCTCGGAGACCTGGCGTTCGGAGGCGAGCGGCGGCCCGAGCAGTTTGTTCTTTAGCCGGTAGCGGAGCGTCTCGGGGAGGTCGACCGACTCGGGTACGTACGTCGAGGGCCGGACCGTCCGCCCCCGGCCCTGCGAGGGAGACGCCACCACGGGCGTCCCGACGAGCGCGTCGACGGCACCGCTACCGCTGTCCCCGGCATTCACCCAGTCAGTAAAACACGGGTGGCTCGACCATCCCCATCCGACGGCCCAGGGGCCCGAGTTGTCAGCGGCCTCTCGTGCGTGTTGCATGGTCGCGTGCATGTCATCGTCGTGGGTTGCGGCCGGGTCGGGTCGGGCCTGGCCATCGGGCTGACCGAGGAGGGCCACTCCGTGTCGATCATCGACCGGAACGCCAAGTCCTTCCGCCGGCTCCCGACCGAGTGGCCGGGGACGGCCATCGTCGGGTCGGGGTTCGACCGCGACGACCTGGACCGGGCGAAGGCGGACAAGGCCGGCGCCCTGGCCGCCGTCACCAGCGGGGACAACTCCAACATCCTGACCGCCCGGATCGCCCGGGAGACCTACGAGATCCCCAACGTCGTGGCCCGGATCTACGACCCGCGCCGGGCCCAGATCTATCTGCGCCTCGGGATTCCCACCGTGGCCACCGTGTCGTGGACCATCGACCAGGTCCGGCGGCGCCTGATCCCGGTGTCCAAGAGCGTGGAGTGGACGGACACCACGGGCACGCTCTCCCTGGTGGAGCGGCCCCTGCCCGACCGGTGGGCGGGCAAGCGGCTCTCCGACGTCAACGCCAGAGGCGAGGTCACCCTGGTCTCGGTGACCCGGGCCGGCGTGGCCCGGTTGGACATCGACGAACTGGTGGGCCAGGACGGAGACGTCCTCCACCTCATGGTGACCAACGCCGCCCTGCGTCGCTTCGACGCCCGGGCCGCGGAGGAGTCGGAGGCGGCGGGCGAACGCGACGGCGCCGACGACCAGGACACGGTGATCGCCGGCGTCCCGGTCCCCGACACCGAGCTCGAGGGCAAAGGCCGGTGAGAGTAGCCATCGCCGGTGCCGGCAGTGTCGGGACGGCCATCGCCAGCGACCTGCACCAGGGCGGCCACGACGTCCTGGTCATCGAGCAGGATCCCGAGCTGGTGGCCCGGCTCGAGGGTGAGCTCGCCATCACCTGGGTGGTGGCCGATGCCTGCGAGGTCAGCTCGCTCGACGCCGCCGGCCTGTCCACCGTGGACGTGGTCGTGGCGGCCACCGGCGACGACGAGGACAACCTGGTCGTCTCCCTCCTGGCCAAACAGGAATTCGCCGTGCCCCGGGTGGTGGCCCGGGTCAACCACCCGAAGAACCAGTGGCTGTTCAACGAGAGCTGGGGCGTCGACGTGTCGGTGTCGACCCCCCAACTGATGACCGCCCTGGTCGAAGAAGCGGTGTCGGTGGGGTCCCTGGTCCGACTGCTTCGGTTCGAAGGCGGGAGCGCCCACCTGGTCGAGGTGACACTGGCCGAGGATTCGCCGGCGGCCGGGGAGTCTCTGGCCGACCTGGCCATCCCCCGGGAGGCCACGGTGGTGGCCGTCGTCCGCGGCGACCGGCTGGTCGTCCCCCGCGGCGACACCCGGCTGTCGGCCGGCGACGAGGTGCTCGTCCTGGTGACCGAAGAGGCGGAGGACAGCGTCCAGCAGCTGCTGGTTGGGCACTAGCCCGGTGGACGCGGCCTTCTTCGACCTGGACAAGACGGTCATCGCCAAGGCCTCCATCGCCGCGTTCGGGGGCCCCTTCTATCGGGGGGGCCTCATCAACCGGCGGCTGATCATCCGGGCCGTCGTGTCCCAGCTGATCTACCTCCACCTCGGGGCCAGCGAGCAGAAGCTGGCCCGGGTCCGGGAGTCGATGTTGACCTTGACCAAGGGATGGGACCAGAGCCTGATCCGCGAGATTGTGCGCGAAGCGCTCGAGGAGACGGTGGAGCCGATCATCTACGCCGAGGCGCTCGACCTGATCGAGGAGCACCGGGCCGCCGGACATCGCGTCTACCTGGTCTCGGCGTCCCCCGAGGAGATCGTCGAGCCCCTGGCCGAGCACCTGGGCGTCGACGGCTGTATCGCCACCCGGGCCGTGGTCGACGAGGACGGCCGCTATGCGGGCGAGATGGACTTCTACGCCTACGGACCCTTCAAGGCCGACGCCATGCGGTCGCTGGCCGATGCCGCTGGGCTGGACCTGTCCGCCTCCTACGCCTACTCGGACTCCTACACCGACCTGCCCATGCTCGAGGCCGTGGGCCACCCGGTGGTGGTCAACCCCGACCGGGTGCTGGCCAAGGTGGCCAAGGAGCGGGAGTGGGAGGTGCGCCAGTTCACCAAGCCGGTACGGCTACGCGACCGGGTGAGCGTGCCCAGCCTGCCGACCACGGCCATGGTCGCCGGCATCACCGTGGCCACCGGTGCCGCCGGCCTGGTGGCATGGCGGCTGGCACGCGGCCGCCTGCGGACAGCCTCCTAGCGCCTGGGCGCGCGCAACCTGGGCACGCTGCCCGGGGCGCGGGCAGGTCCGGATCGATCTGGTCCGGCGCGCTCGGGCGAGCCGGGTTGGCTCAGGAAGGACGGAGTCGCTTGGCGGCGACGACGCCCAAGGCAACGAGGATGGCGAGGATCAGCAGCTTCTTCATGGTCGGGGATCGTATACGGTCAGCCGCCATCGCGCCCAGACGACCGGGTGGCCGGCGCTTCAGACGCTGAGGAGGTCCCGGGCGCCGGTGTCCGAGGACGGGTGCCGGAGCTTGGACATGGCCCGGGCCTCGATCTGTCGGATGCGCTCCCGGGTCAGGTTGAAGTGCTCCCCGACCTCCTCCAGGGTACGGGGCTCGCCCCGGTCGAGACCGAACCGGAGGCGCAGGATCTCACGCTCTCGCTCGTCCAACGGGGCCAGCAGCCGGCCGATCTCGTCGGGGAGCAGCCCGATCGCCGCCAACTCGAAGGGCGACTCGACCGAACGGTCCTCCACCACATCGCCCAGCTCGGCGTCCCCGTCCTCGCGGAGGGGCTCGGAGAGCGACAGCGGCTCGGCCCGGAACCGGAGCGCCTCCACCAACTTGTCCTCGGGCAGCTCCACCTCCTCGCCCAGCTCGGCCAGCGTCGCCGGGCGGCCGTACTTGAGCTCCAACCGGGCCTGCGCCTTTTGCACCCGGGCCAGGGTGTCGCCGGCGTGCACGGGCAAGCGGATGGTCCGCCCGGTGTTGGCGATGCCCCGGGTGATGGCCTGGCGGATCCACCAGGTGGCGTAGGTCGAGAACTTGAAGCCCTTGCGCCAGTCGAACTTCTCGACCGCATGCATGAGCCCGAGGTTGCCCTCTTGGATCAGGTCGAGCAGGGGGAGCCCGGACGCCTGGTACTTCTTGGCGATCGAGACGACCAGGCGGAGGTTCGACTGGACGAAGGTCTGGACGGCCTGCTCGCCGCGGAGCACGGCCCGCCGGAGCTCCCGGCGCTTGGCCTGGCTCAGGCCCTTGGGCGCCGCCGCCAGGATGGCCTCTGCCTCCTGGCCCGCCTCGATGATCTGAGACAACGAGACCTCGTCGTCCTTGGTCAGGAGCGGGTACTGGCCGATATCGGTCAGGTACAACCTGACCAGGTCCTCCTCATCTCGCTCGAGGCGCTCCTTACCCAAGCTTCACCGAGTCTTTCGTACGACCCCGCCGTCAGGGCCCTGGCCACACAGGCGACCCGGGCTCCCCGGAGAGGGTGAGTGATGAGCTGAGGCGCCCAAAGGCGCGATGTCCATTTCCAGTTCCAACTTTAGTGGACACGTCAAGTCCCCCACTGGGCACGGCCGGACCCCTACCGGAGGACGCCGCGCTTCCACCGAACGGGGCAGCGCCCCGCGTCAGGGCGGCCGCTCCGTCAGTCCTCCGCCGACACCTGCGTCGACGACGATCGACTCGAGGGTCCGGCAGGCGACCGAGGCCGAGGCGACCTCGTCGGGACCGGTGAGCAGACCCTGAACCAGTCGCTCGCCCGCATGCCAGTCCTCGACCTCGTCGCTCATCACCAGCCGCAGCGTCCGGATCACCGGACCGTCGGCCACCGCGGCCGTGGCCCGGAGGTGGCGGGCGTAGCCGGTCACCAGCCGGGGCAGGACGACCCGGTACAGGCCGGCCAGGAGGGGAGCGGCCTCGGCGCCGGTCCGATCGAGAGCGGCCAGCACCTCGACGGCGACCGGGGGCCCGATGGTCAGATCGTCGGCCGACACCCCGTCGCGCACGGGGAGGCGGTCGGCCCACAACGAGGCGTGCCAGGCGTGCCGGGCGCTCTGACCGTCGAGGTGCACCCGGATCTCGGGCTGGACGGCGCCCGCCGACCGGTGGCCCAGCAGCTCGAAGAGACGCTGCTCGATCCATCGGTAGCCCCCGACGAGCGAGGCGGTGACCGACAGGGGAAGCGACGGCCGCTCTGGCCCCTGGTCACCGCGCGCCGACCCGCCCAGGGCCGGCCCCAGGGGGTCGAGGAGCTCAGGCACCGGTCGTCTCCACCGGTTGGCTCAGGGGCTCGTCCGGCCGGTCTGTGTCAGGCCGGTCTGTGTCAGGCCGGACTGCGTGAGGCCCGTCCGTGTCCCGCTCGTCTGAGCCAAGCCCGTCCGTGTGCGACCGGTCCACGTGCGACCGGTAGTGGTTGGTGATGGGCATGCGCCGATCCTTGCCGAACGCCTTGGCCGTGATGCGGACCCCGGGTGGCATCTGGCGGCGCTTGTACTCGGCCCGGTCGACGAGCGAGATCACCTGGTCGACCACGTCGGGGTCGAACCCCTCGTCGACGAGGTCCTCGGCCGAACGGTCGCTCTCGACGTACCCGGCCAGGACGGGATCGAGCACGTCGTAGGGCGGGAGGGACTCGTCGTCGCGCTGCTCAGGCCGGAGCTCGGCCGACGGCGGTTTGGCCAGCACCGCCTCGGGGATGAGGTCGGTACCGGCCCGGCGGTTCAGGTCGCGGCACAATTCGTAGACGAGGGTCTTCGGAACGTCCTTGATCACCGCGAATCCGCCGGCCGAGTCCCCGTAGAGCGTCGAGTACCCGGTGGCCATCTCGCTCTTGTTGCCGGTGGTCAGGACGATCCAACCGTTCTCGTTGGAGAGCGCCATCAACAGCACGCCGCGGATCCGGGATTGCAGGTTCTCGTCCGTCAGACCGAGCGGTTCCCCGCCGACCAGTGGGGCGGCCAGCCCGGCCATGGCCCGGTGGGCCTGGTCGATGGGAGCGGTCCGGATGTCGATCCCCAACTTCGTGGCCAGGGAGTACGCATCGTCGATCGAGCCCGGGCTCGAGTACCGGGAGGGCATGGCCACACCATGGACGTGCTCGGCCCCCAGTGCGTCGACGGCGACCGCGGCCACCAGGGAGGAGTCGATCCCCCCGGACAACCCGATCACCGCGTCGCTGAACCCGTTCTTCCGCACGTAGTCCCCCGTGCCGAGGACCAAGGCCTCGTAGACCTCCCGGACCGGGTCGAGCATGCTGGCCATCGTCCCCGTCACCGCCGGCGGCGAGCCGTCGGCGGCTGAGCGGCTCACGGCGCTGACCATGACCCGCCCGCCCGCTGCCTGCCGGCCCGGGCCGTGCACCACCTGCTTCCCGGGTTCACCGGGCCCGGTCACTGCCGGTTCTTCGCCGTCGAGGTCCAGGTCCACCACCAGGGCATCCTCGACGAACTGGCCGGCCGCGGCCAGGATCTCGCCGCTCGAGCCCATCACCAGGGAGGCACCGTCGAAGACCAGCTCGTCCTGTCCACCCACCTCGTTGACGTAGGCGATGGCGCAGCCGGACTCGGCCACCCGTTGGGCGAGCACGGCAAGGCGGTCGTCGCGGCGCCCGATCGAGTAGGGGGAGGCGTTGAGGTTGACCACCAGCTTGGCCCCGGCCCGTCCCTGGTCGGCCACCGGGCCGCCGGCGAACCAGATGTCCTCGCAGACGGACACGCCCACGGGGACCCCGCCGATCACGTAGCGGGTGTAGGGCTCGGTGCCGGGGGCGAACCAACGCTGCTCGTCGAAGACGCTGTAGTTGGGCAGCAGCTGCTTGTGGTAGGTCCCGACCAGCTCGCCGTTGACGCCCACCGCCGCCGCGTTGAACAGCCGCCCCTCCCGGTCGATGTCCACGAACCCGAACACCGCGGCGCAGGCTCGCGTGGCGGCCACGACCCGGTCCACCGCGGCCAGGTTGTCGGCGACGAACCCTGGCCGGCTCAAGAGGTCCTCGGGGGGATAACCGGTGACGGCCAACTCGGGGAAGACGGCCAGATCGCCCCCGGCCCGTTCGGCGTCGCCCAGGGCGCTGCACGATCCGATCGGCATTCCCGTCGAGGTCGCCGACGACCGTGTTGAGCTGGCAGGCCACCAGCCTCAGTCGGGGCATGGACCCGAGCTTAGTTGGGGGGTCCGGGTCCTTCGCCCGGCCGCGGGCCGGCACGGGCACACGGCCAAGCCCCAGGAGCGCCAGCACGAGGCCCTCCGCCACGTCGGCCGACGGGGCGGCCACTTCGGCCGAGTGTTCATGGAGCATTCACAATCGGGAAACGGTGGTGAAATGATGGCCTGCCAGAGTACGACGGCCGTAGCACCGGGACCGAGCGTCGGCACGGGGAGCGACGATCCGAGCGCTCGGCACAGCAGGTAGCGTCCCTGGTCGGAGCCGTCCCCGGTCGTGCACAGCGCCGACCGGGTCGCAGACCCACATCAACAGAGGAGCAGGAGTGCCTTACCAAGCCGAGTACATCTGGATCGACGGGACCAAGCCGTCGCCGCTGATCCGTAGCAAGACGAAGATCGTCGGGGACGGGAAGGAGCCGGGCATCTGGGGCTTCGACGGGTCGAGCACCAATCAGGCCGTGGGCAACGACTCCGACTGCGTGCTGCAGCCGGTGTTCGTCTGTGACGACCCGCTGCGTGGCGCCGGAGACAAGCTGGTGATGTGCGAGGTGCAGCTCACCGACTTCACCCCCCATGAGACCAACACCCGGGCCGCCTGCGTGGCCACGGCCGAGAAGTACGCCGACCAGGAGCCGGTCTTCGGCATCGAGCAGGAGTACACCTTCTTGAAGGACGGCCGCCCCCTGGGCTGGCCCCTCACCGGCTACCCCGCACCCCAGGGCCCCTACTATTGCGGCGTGGGCGGGGACAAGATGCCCGGCCGGGACATCGTCGAGCGGCACACGGCCGCCTGCATCCGGGCCGGCCTGGGCATCGAGGGCACCAACGCCGAGGTGATGATGGGCCAGTGGGAATTCCAGATCGGCATCCTCCCGCCGCCGCTCATCGGCGACCAGCTCTGGGTGGCCCGGTGGCTCCTGTTCCGCATCGCGGAGGACTTCGGCGTCTACGCCACCCTGGAGCCCAAGCCCATCATGGGCGACTGGAACGGGGCGGGCGCCCACACCAACTTCTCGACCAAGGCCATGCGGGAGGACGGTGGCTGGGACGCCATCATCGCCGGCTGCGAGGCGCTGGGGGCGAAGGTCGAGGAGCACGTGGAGAACTACGGCGTGGGGATCGAGACCCGGCTGACCGGTGCGCACGAGACGGCCCACTACACCACGTTCAACTACGCCACATCCGATCGTGGCGCGTCGATCCGCATCCCCTGGCAGGTGGCCAAGAACAAGAAGGGCTACATCGAGGATCGCCGTCCCAACGCCAACATGGACCCCTACGTGGTCAGCAGGTTGATCACCGACACCGTCTGCGGAGCGGCGGCGGGGAACTGAGACACCCCAGCATCTCGTCCGGTCCCGGCACGCTCACCATCGCCGCACCACGAGCACGCGCCGGACGTCGGCGGCGAGGAAGCCCATGAGGAGCCAAGAGGAGTACGTGCTGCGCACGGTGGAGGAGCGGGGCATCCGCTTCGTCCAGCTGTGGTTCACCGACGTGCTCGGCACACCCAAGACCTTCAGCATCACCCCGGCCGAGCTCGAGAACGCGCTCGACGAGGGGATGACGTTCGACGGGTCGGCCATCGACGGCTTCAGCCGCGTCCAGGAGAGCGACGTCCTCGCCCGCCCCGACGCCAACACCTTCCAGCTCCTTCCCTGGCACAGCCACGGCCCGTTGCAACCCCAGGGTGCCCCCCACGTGGACGCTCCCGCCGGAGCGGTCGCCCGCGTGTTCTGCGACATCTTCGACCTGGACGGCTCGCCCTTCCAGGGTGATCCCCGCCACGTGCTCCGGCGGACGCTCGAGCGGGCCCGGCAGCTCGGCTACACCTTCTATGCCGCACCCGAGCTGGAGTTCTTCTACTTCGCCGACGCCGACCCGAGCCACACGCCACGGGCACTGGACTCGGGCTCGTACTTCGAATTGACCGTGGCCGACCGGGCCAGCGACATCCGGCAGCGGACGGTCATCACCCTGGAGGAGATGGGCATTCCCGTCGAGCACGCCCAACACGAGGATGCCCCCAGCCAACACGAGATCGACCTTCGCTACACCGACGCCCTCACCATGGCCGACACGGTGATGACCGTCCGGCTGGTGGTCAAGGAGATGGCCAGACAGCAGGGCGTGCACGCCAGCTTCATGCCCAAGCCCCTGGCCGGGGTGCAGGGATCGGGGATGCATACCCACCTCTCCCTGTTCCGGGGGGATGCCAACGCCTTCGTCGACCTGGGCCGCCCCCACGGGCTATCCGAGGTGGCCGAGCAGTTCATCGCCGGGCTCCTCCGCCACGCCAGCGAGATCACCGCGGTCACCAATCAGTGGGTCAACTCGTACAAGCGGCTCGTATCGGGCTACGAGGCCCCCATCCATGTCTCCTGGGCCCGCAACAACCGATCGGCGCTGGTCCGGGTGCCGGTGGTGAAGCCGGGGAAGACCGAGTCGACCCGGATCGAGTACCGGGCCCCCGACAGCGCCTGCAACCCCTACCTGGCCTTCGCCGTCATCCTGGCCGCCGGGCTCCGGGGGATCGAGGAGGGATACGAGCTCCCCGACGAGGCCACCACCAACCTCTTCGACCTGACCGCCGAGGAGCTGGCCGCCAACAACATCGTCCATCTTCCGGCCAGCCTGACCGAGGCCCTGAGCGAGATGGAGTCCTCCGAGCTCCTGGCGACGACGCTGGGCGACCACGTCTTCGAGTGGTTCATCCGCAACAAGCGGGCCGAATGGGCCGGCTACAAAGCCCACGTCAGCCAGTTCGAACTTGACCGGTACCTGCCCCTGCTCTAATTGGGCCTCAAGGGCCGAGAGCATCGGGCCCCCGAGGGCCCCGGGACCGAACACAGGAGAAGGGAGGAAGGCAACGTGGAACCACTGCTCTGCTTTCCCGACCCGCCTCCCCAAGCGGTCGTCTCGGTCCTCGACCGCGGGGGCTATCCCTGGCGGGCGGTCAGCCGGCCCGAGCTGGCCGAGTCCGACGAGCCCGAGGACGGCTGGTCCGGCGCGGTCATCAGCGCCACCGAGGACCCGACCGGGGCCGTGCTCCTGTGCCGACAGATCCGCAAGCGTGAGGTGCCGCTGGCCCCGGTGGTGGTGGTGGTCCGGTCCTCGCAGCTGGCCGCACTGGAGCTCCGGGAGGACCTGTTCGACGACCTGTGCCTGGACCCGGTCAACCCCGAGGAGCTCACGGCCCGACTCACCCACCTCTTCTGGCGCACCGGGCGGGGCCTCCGGCCCGATCTCTTGGAGCATGGGCCCCTGGTGCTCAACCTGGAGACCTACCAGGCGGCCGTGGCCGGTCGGGTCCTCGACCTCACCTACATGGAGTACGAGCTGCTGCGCTTTCTGGCCGGGCGGCCGGGCAAGGTCTTCACCCGGGAGACGCTCCTCAGCCGGGTGTGGGGCTATGAGTACTACGGAGGAGCCCGCACCGTGGACGTGCACGTGCGCCGGCTCCGGGCCAAGTTGGGCGAGGAGCATGCCCACCTCATCCAGACGGTGCGCTCCGTCGGCTATCGCTTCGGCCAGACGACCTGGGCCCCCTGACCGGCCGGGGGATCGGGAGCGTCTCGGTCAGGGGCGTCGAGGTAGGCCCACAGCTCTACTTCGACCAACGCCCCCATCGGGAGCCCGGCCACGGCGACGACCGAGCGGGCCGGCCGGTGGTCGCCGAAGAACGCGGCGTACTCCTCGTTCACCGCGGCGTAGTCGGCCATGGCCGTCAGGAACACCGTCGTCTTGACCACGGCGGTGACACCGGCGCCCTCCCCTCTGAGCAGGCCGGCACCATTCGCCAGTGCCTGTCGGAGCTGGGCCACCACCCCACCCTCGATCAGGGTGGGCGGGCCGTCCGGTTGGACGGTAGACGGGGCGAGCCCCAGCTGGCCCGAGCAGATCAGCCAGGGGCCGGCACGCACGATGGGGCGGTAGGGACCGATGGGAACGCTCACGGCCTGCCTTTCTAGTCGGGACGCCATGCTGTCCGGGACGGCGTGGCCGTGTCACCGCCGGGTGGGCCAGGTGGGGGACAGTCCGTCGGCCAACCAGCACGCCGCGGCCGCGGCCGCGAACACGGCGTCGGACCCGTTCACCGGTTCGCCGCCGGCGCTGGCCTCGATGACCACGGTGATGGTGGGCACCGATCGCGCCGGGATGATCCCGAACGAGCGGATGGTCAGGTCGTGGACCGATCCCTCCGCGTCCACGGCGATCCCCTCGGACCGGACCCAGCCGAGCGCCTGATGGACCGCTCCGATGCAATAGGAGCGGAGGGTGATGTCGTCGAGCACGTCCCCGGCGGCCACGGCGACGGTCACGGACTCATCGGACCCGTGGGTGACCACGGCCCTGCCGCCGTCGGGGGCGACCACCTCGACCGGTACGTCGCGGTGGGGGCCGGGGCCGAGCGATCCCACGATGGCGGCACAGGCGGACAGCACGGCGGCCTCGGCCCACACCGCACCCCGTTGATCGCCCGAGACCGGGGGTCCGGCCACGGCGAAGGGCTCCAACAAGAGCCCCGGCGCCACCGCGGCCACGACCTGCTCCAGTTCCCTCCAGGTGTCGTCGGGCCACGGCGTGGAGGCACCCACCCGGAGCACGCCCGAGCCATCGGCGGCCACGCCGGCGCCGACCGGGGGCCGCTTGGGCCCGAACCGGACCACGTCCTCCCGGGACCACAGCGCCCGGACCGGGCGCCGGTGCTCGGCGGCCAGACGGCGGGCCACACCAGGAAGGGGCGAGTGCCGTTTTCCGCCGAAGGCCCCGCCGTTGGCACAGGGCGACGCCGGCTCGCCGCCGGGGACGCACCATGATGCATCGGGCTCCAGGTAGGCCGGCTCGACCCAGGTCGTCTGGAGGGTGAGCGACCACTCGCCCGGGGGCACCTCCACCGGGTGCGAGACCTCGATGGTGGTCCGGCGGCCCTGGACCTTCTGGCGCAGGCCCCTGGCCTCTTGGGCCGTGTCGGCCACCACGAACCCGCCGGCACCGTCGGAGAGGGCCACCGCCGCGTCGGTCGGGGCCGTGTCGTCGGCGAACGACCCGGCGCCGAGAGCGACCTCGGGCCCCACCCGTTGGGTCGAACGCCCTTCGATCGACGCACGACGGGCCGCCGCGGCCAGGTCACGGCCCGGGAGGTCGGGGCCGCCTGATCCGGCGAAGGCCAGGGCGGCCGCCTCGACCACCGTCTGCCACCCGGTGCACCGGCACAGGTGGGCCAGCAGGGCCTGGCCGACCTTGGCGTCGGGAACCGCCGCGTGCGCATCGTGGCCGGGGCCGCCCAACGCGGCCAGCCGCATGATGATCCCCGGGGTGCAGAACCCGCACTGGCTGGCGCCGGAGGCGATGAACGCCGCGGCCCAGGCATCGCGTACGTCGGGGGCCAGGCCCTCCAACGTGGTCACCTCTCGACCGCTCAGCCGGCGGATGGGGGTCACACAGGAGACCCGCGGTGCGCCATCGACCCATACCGTGCAGCAACCGCACTGGCCCTGGGGGCTGCAGCCGTCCTTCGGCGTGCGCAGGTGGAGGCGCTCGCGCAGGACGTCGAGGAGCGACTGGTCGTCCTCGGGTATCTCGACGTCGACGCCGTCGACGCGGAGCCGGATCAGCGGATCAGCTGAAAGACGAACCGCAACCGCAGGTTCTCGAGGCGTTCGGGTTCGTCACATGGAAGCCGGCGCCTTGGAGGCCGTCGCTGTAGTCGAGGGTCGAGCCCTTGAGCAGATCGGCACTGGCCGAATCCACGATCACTTTCACCGTGCCGAACTCCCGGACGATGTCGTCGTCGGCCACATCGGCGTCGAAGAACATCTCGTAGCTGTAGCCCGAGCAGCCTCCCGGTCGCACCGCCACCCTGAGGGCGAGGTCGGCGGTGTCCTCTTGGGCCAGCAGCTCAGCCACCTTGGCCGCGGCGACGTCGGTCAGGACAACCGGAGCCGGCCTCTTTCCGATGCTGACTGTCTGCATGGTGGTGGTCACCCGTGCGCCTCCTTGAAGCTGTTCGACTGATCGTGTCGGGCCGCAGGCCACCGGCCTGGACCGTCCTGGTAACCACCAGCGTATCTGCCCGACACGGGGATCGGTACCAGGATAGGCCGGCCGAGGCTGGCCAGCCCGGCCCCACCGCTAGAATTCCCTTGTGACGCCCGTCTCCGATGTGCATCCAGCCGACGAACCCGGGGGCGAGGACGTGCCCGCTCGGGCTCGGCCACCCCTCTCGGGTCCCCCGTCCCTCCCAGGTGATCCCTCGTCCGACGCCCCGACCCCGGACGCGGTCCGCGCCGCCCTGGCCGCGGTGGTCGACCCTGAGCTGGGCGCGAGCATCGTGGACCTGGGCATGGTCCGGTCGGTCGACGTGGCCGACGACGGGTCGGTCCACGTCGAGGTGGCCCTGACCATCGCCGGGTGCCCGCTCCGGGGCCAGATCCGCCGTGACGTGGAGTCCCGCGTTCTCTCCTTGCCCGGTGTGCAGTCGGTCGATGTCCGCACCGGCGCCATGGACGAGCCGGAGCGACGGGCGGTGATGGAGAAGGCACGCTGGATCGCCCGTGATTCCGCCCCGGCCACCGACATTCCCGACACGACGCGGGTGCTCACCATCGCCTCGGGCAAGGGTGGGGTGGGGAAGAGCTCGATCACCGTGAACCTGGCCGTGGCCCTGGCCCGCCGTGGGCTGACCGTCGGCGTGCTCGACGCCGATATCTGGGGCTTCTCGGTCCCCCGCCTGCTCGGCATGCAGGGGGAGGTCGAGGCCCGCGGGAAGAAGATGATCCCGCTGGAGCGGCGGGTCGGCGACGGGCTCCTCCGGGTCCTGTCGATGGGCTTCCTGGCCGACGAGGACAGCGCCATCATGTGGCGCGGGCTGGTGCTCAACCGCGCCGTCCAGCAGTTCTTGGAGGACGTGCACTGGGGTGACCTCGACTACCTCCTGATCGACATGCCCCCCGGCACCGGGGACATCCAGATGGGCCTGGCCCGCATGCTGCCGCGCGCCGAGATGCTCGTCGTCACCACCCCGCCCCTGGCCGCCCAGAAGGTGGCGGCCCGGACGGCCGACATGGCCCGCAAGGGCTATCTCCGGGTGGCCGGGGTCATCGAGAACATGAGCGACTTCACCTGCGAGCACGGGACGTCCTACGCGCTCTTCGGTTCAGGCGGCGGGGCCCGACTGGCGGCCGACATCGGGGTGCCCCTGGTCGGCCAGGTGCCGATCCATCCCTCGGTGTCGCGGGCCGGCGACAGCGGCGACCCGGTCGCCCTTGACGATGGGCAGCCTCTGGCCCGGGTCTTCGCCGAGATCGCCGAGACCGTGGCCACCGTGGTGGCACCCGTCATCGTCATGGACGGATGCAGCGCACGGATGCTCGAGCATGTCGAGGCGGCCGTGAAGGCAGGCACCACCGCCGGACAGTGAGCCGGTCACCACCGTCCCCTGGCCGTGGATCGGGCACGACCGGCCCGGGCGGCGAACCGGATTCAGTCGGGCTGGGTGGCCGCCCACTCCCAGGTGGTCGCGGCGTCGTCCCGGTCCGGGGTTCGGGCCCGGCCTTCGTCGGCCAACTTGCGGAGGTGGGCCCAGAGCGACCGGCGGGCGACCGGGTGCCGAGCTTCGTCCACGTCGGCATAGACCACCGGGATCAACTCGTCCACCGTCGCCGACCCGGCTGCGGCCAGGGCCTCGGCCACCAGCTCCTCTCGCGCGACCCGGTGGGCGACATAGGCGTCGACGGCCCCGCCGGGGTCCTCGATCAGGTTCCCGTGGCCCGGGGCGATCACGTCGACCGCCGGCTTCAGCCGCAACAGCAGGGCCAGGCTGGCCAGGTAGACGGCCATGTCGCCATCTGGGGGCGAGATCACCACGGTGGACCCGTCCATGACGTGGTCGCCCGAGAACAACATGGTCGGCCCCTTGCCCGGGCCGACGACGTGGGGGAGCTCGGCCAGGTAGCAGAGATGGTTCGACGCGTGCCCCGGCGTGTGGACGGCCCGTAGGTGGAGCCCGGGCCGGTGGAGATCGAAGCCATCAACGACCGTCCGGTCGGCGTCGAACCCGTCGCATGAGGCGAAGCCCAGTCGCTCGGCCCCCGTCCGTGCAGCCAGGCCGGCCGCCCCGGGAGCGTGGTCGGGGTGGGTATGGGTCACGAAGATCCAACGGATGGCTCCGGCGCCGGCGGCGGCCACCGCGTCGAGGTGGGCGTCGTCGTCGGGGCCCGGGTCGATGACGGCCAGCTCGTCGGTGCCGACCAGGTAGGTATTGGTACCGGGCCCGGTCATCATCCCCGGATTGGCCGCAGTGACCCGCACCACCCCCGGAGCCACGACCTGCGGCCGATCGTGGACCAACCCGGTGACCTCAGCCGGCATCGGCCACCATCCGGGCCACGGCGTCCTCGTAGCCCTCGTCGCCTGGGTGCAGGACCTTGAACTCGCCTGCTGCGGTCGCCACCACCGCTTCCATGGCCGGCATCTCGGTCATAGTCGCGGCCTCCTCGAGCAATGCGGCTGTGGTCGGGTACCGGCCGACGGTCCCCAGGTTGGCCAGGGTGGGTGGCAACAGGTCCAGCTCGCCGCGTTGGCTGGCCTGCACGGCGTCGGCAGGGCGGATCCAGACCGTGGCGATGGTCTCGCCTTCGTCGTGGATCGCCACCTGCCCGGTCGGAGCGGCGCAGACGAAGAACCGGGTGTCGAACCGCTTGGGCATGAACCCCGGCGTGATCCAGCGGCTGATGTAATGGAGCGCATCGGTGGCCAGCTCGAGGCCCTCGGCGCGGCACAGGTCGACGAAGCGGGCCCCACCGGCGTTCAACTCGTCCCGGTGGGCGGCGAACCGGGCCCGCACCGCCGGGTCCGACGTGTCGAGCAGTCCCGACGAACGGGCCGGCGCTCCCGGATCGGCGCCGTCGCCCCGGGGGTAAGCCAGGACAACGCCGGCCTCTTCGAAGCACTCCCGTACCGCCGCCACCCAGAACGACAGCCCGCCGGCGGGCAGGCCGAGGGTCGCACTCGCCCCGGCATCAGTCCGGCCCCGGCACAGCGATTCGAACCGTGGGTCACGGTCGGCGTCGTCGACCGATCCACCCGGGAACACATGGGCGCCGGCAGCAAAGCTGGCGCCGAGGCTTCGCCGCAGCATGCAGACCTCGATGGCCGGTTCCCCGTGCTCGCCCAGGGCGTCACGCACCAAGAGGACGGTGGCAGCGGGACGAACGGGGACGGACATCGGGACGAGGCTACCGGTGGATCTCCCGACGGCGTCTGGTGGCGGTGGGGGGCCCTGCCGACGGCAGCTGGGCCAGCAGCGGTATGGCCAGCTCAGCGAACCTCACCGGGTGGGCCAGGAGCCACCCGTGGGAACCCTCGACCACCGTGCCGTCAACGCCGGCCGCGCGACGGAGGTCGTCGAAGGCCGATCGGGGGACCAGGCGGTCCCGGTCCGACCAGACGACGCTCACCGGGGTACCCCGCCGCCTCACGTCCCGGAGCTCACCGACCAGATCGGCCCGGCGGATGAACTCGCCGGTCCGCAACATGCCCAGCGGGTTCTGGACGAAGGCCGGGACGACGTCGCCCAGCACGAACGGGAGGACCCGCACGAGGCCGGACGAGCGCACCAGATCGGTCGACAGGTGCCGCCCCCAGTCCCACATCGGGCGCTGGGCCATGGTCCGCACGCGGTCGGGGTGCGAGGACCAGGTGGGGCTGCCGATGGCGTTGGCCAACAACAGCGAGCCGGCTCGTGCCGGCGCATCGTGGACGAACTGGGTGGCGACGCCCCCTCCGAAGGAATGGCCGACGACCAGGTCGACGTGGTCGATCCCGACGGCGTCGAGGAACCGGGCCACCCAGGCGGCGTACCCCTCGAAGGAGCGCTGATTCGAGGTCAGGCCCCGGGTCGCCCCGAAACCGGGCATGACCGGCGCCAGTACCCGGCAACCGACCAGGCCCAGGTGCCGGATGGGCGCCCGGTAGGCGTGGGGCCGCAGTCCCCAACCGTGGAGGAACAATGCGGTTCGACCCGTGCCCGTGACGCCGTATGTCACCGACCGGTCATCCACGGTGACCATCGACCACGACACCGCCCCGGGGCTGGGAGGGGCAGGAGGATCGGGGCGGGGATGAGCCGGGAGGGGCGCAGCCGGCCGATCGAGCATGGCCGGCAGTGTACGGCCGCGCTCTGCTGGCCGCAGGCCGGGGCGCGACTGTGGAGCGCCCGCCGCGACCCGATACGCTCACCGGGACCGGTGAAGCACATGGACTAGCGGGGACGATGGCCGACAACAAGCGAGCTCCCGTCGGGGGCAACAAGCCAAAGCCAGGCGGGAACAGTCCCAAGGCTGCCGTCTCAGCCAAGGACCGCAGCCGCCAACAGAGCCGGCCGGTGACGGCCAAGGCGGCCGGGAGGGGCGGGCCCTCCCGAACTGGGCGCGGGGGCTCGGGCCCGAGTGGAGGCCGACCACCGGTCAAGGGCAAGCCCGGGGCGCGGCCCAAGGGTCCGTCGGGGGCCCTCATGGCCTGGGGCGCGGTCGCCGTGGTCATCGTCGTCATCGTGGTGTTGGTGGTGATCAAGGTGAGCGGCGGTTCCAATTCCGGGACCTTCGGAACCCCCGTTCCGGTCACGCCCGCTTCGGCCTCGGTGGTGACGGCGGTCACCGGCATTCCCCAATCCGTCTACGACACGGTGGGGGTGACCTCCCCCTCGGTACCGGTGACCGCCCCGATCGTGCTGTCCGGTCAGCGGCCGATGACCATCGCCGGCAAGTCCCCGGCCATGATCTATTACGGCGCCGAATACTGTCCCTACTGCGCGGCCGAGCGGTGGGCCTTGACCGCCGCCCTCTCGCGCTTTGGCACCTGGAGCGGCCTGAACGAGACAGCGTCGGGTAAGGGCTCCTCTGCCGGACCGGAGCCCTATCCGGCCACCAATACGTTCAGCTATCGCAGCGCCAGCCTGACCAGCCCGTACATCACATTCAAGGGCATTGAGCAGTACACCAACATCCCGAACCCCAACGGTGCGGGGTACACGGTCCTCCACAATCCCACCAAGGCCGAGCAGGCCATCATCACCAAGTACAGCGCGCCGCCCTACGTCCCCAACGGGACGCCGGGGCAGACGTCCTTCCCGTTCGTCGACATCAACAACTCGGTGATCATCTCCGGAGCCAGCTTCAGCCCGGGGATCCTGGCCGGGCTGTCGCACGCACAGATCGCCGACGGCCTTTCCGATCCGAACAACCCGGTGACCCAGGCCATCGTGACCACGGCCAATTACATCTCGGCCGGCATCTGCGCGGCGACCAAGGGCCAGCCTTCGGCCGTCTGCCAGAGCCCGGGCGTCCAGGCGGCGACCAAAGCCCTCAAGCTGGGCTGAGGGACCGGGCGGGACATGCACACGCTGCGTTGGCAGCCGATGACCAGCTTGGTGCTCGCCGTCGCCGGACTGGGCGTCTCCATTTACTTGACCCTCACCCACTACTCCTCGGCGATCACCCTGTCGTGCCCGGCGGGCGGGGGCGCCATCAACTGCGAGAAGGTGACCACCAGCCCCCAGTCCATCGTGTTCGGCATCCCGGTGGCCGTGCTCGGTCTGGTCTTCTTCGTGGCCATGCTCGTCCTCTGCCTGCCGGCGGCCTGGCGCACCTGGCATCGATGGGTCCATCTGGCCCGCCTGGCTCTGTCGGTCACCGGGGTCGGCATGATCATCTACCTGATCAGCGCCGAGCTCTTCACCATCAAGGCCATCTGCCTGTGGTGCACATCGGTGCACGTGATCACCTTCTTGCTCTTCGTGCTCATCATGACGACGACGCCCATCGTGTTCGGGCCGGGCGAGGCGGGCGAGGCCCCGGACTACCTGGACGCGGCCGAGGGCTTGGGCTCCAAGTAGGAGGCTGCTCGGGAGCGAACCTGATGACCCACGCCGACTCAGCGACGAATGCGCCAGATCCCGCTCTGGTCGGCGGTACCGACGACAGCGGGGCCACCAGCCGCACGGCCAAGTTCGCCTGGGGGGCGATCGTCGTGTTGCTGGCCGGGGTGATCGCCTTGGTCGTGATCGCCTTGACCACGTCGACCACGACACTGCTCATCAACCGGCCGCAGGCCCCCGAGGCGGTCGTCCGGGATATCTCCGGCGTCTCCCAGGCGACCTTCAACGCCGTCGGTGTCACTTCGCCCAAGGTCCCAGTGGTGGCACCCGTTCTCATGCACGGCCAGCCTCCACTCAGCGCCGGCGGCAAGCCCGAGGTGCTGTACGTGGGCGCCGAGTACTGCTCGTTCTGTGCCGCCGAGCGGTGGGCCCTGGTGGTCGCCCTCTCCCGCTTCGGGACGTTCACCGGACTTCGGAACATGCAGTCGTCGAGCACCTCGGCCTTCCCCGAGATCCAGAGCTTCAGCTTCGACGGCGCCACCTACCGGAGCCCCTATGTCTCCTTCACCGGGATCGAGGAGTACTCGGACGCGCCGGGCACCAACGGGATCTTCACCAGGATTGCCTTCCCGACCGCCGCCCAACAGGGCACCGTCAACCGTTACGGGCCGATCGCCGTGCCCGGTTGGACGGCGCGTTCGGGTGAGGAGCTCTTTCCGTTCGTCGACGTGGCCAACAAGGCCGTGATCGGGACTTCGCAGTTCAGCCCGGCCGCCATCGAGGGGCAGTCGCAGGCGAGCATCGCCGACCGGCTCGACGATCCCACCGCAGTGCCCACCAAGGCGGTGATTGCCTCGGCCAACTACCTGACCGCGGCCATCTGCATGGCCACCGATCAGCAACCGCCCCGGCTGTGTGCGTCCAAGGGGGTCCGCGCCGCTCTGGCTTCGCTGGCCGCCTCCTGAGAGCCGGCCCCGTTCAGCCCGCCCGGCGGTCCACCAACTGCTTGCGCTCCAGCTCGTTCAACCCGCCCCAGATCCCATGGGGCTCCCGAATGCGGATGGCATAGTCGAGGCAGTCGGATCGGACCGCGCAGGTGGCGCAGATGGACTTGGCCCGGGCCTCGCGACGGAGCTTCTCTTCCTTCCGCTCGGCATGAGAGGGCGGAAAGAATATCTCAGCCTGTGGTCCCCGGCATGATGCCTTTATCTGCCACGTGTCTACCGCCTGCGCCATTGCTCCCATCCCCCTTACGCGCCTGGTGAGCGTACTCCCCGGTGTCAAAACGTACTCGCGAAGGTGCTGGTCCGACAAGAGGTCCGGCCCTTTTCTTCACCAACTCGCCACGTCGGGGCCCGACAGCCCTGGCTCCCGGTTCTCAGAGACCCCGGCGAGCCGTCCGACAATGGTGGGCACTACGCTCCGGTCGTCATGGACGTCAGGGACTTTTGCAGGCAGAGCAGCGTCCTGATCGTGGCCGGCAAGGGCGGCGTCGGAAAGACCACGATGGTAGCGGCACTGGCCCGCATGGCCGCCTACCAGGGACTTTCCGTCCTGGTCATAGAGCTCGAGGGCCGGCCGGGCATCTCCTCAGCCTTCGGCGACGGCGGCGACCTGGGCTATGCCGGGACGGTCCTCAGCGCGGCCGGCGCCGACGACATCGGTGATCCGGAGGACGATGCCGTCATGCCCCCAGGCACCGTCCATGGCCGCTGGATCACCCCGGACGATGCGCTGCTCGAGTATCTGGCCGATCACGGGCTCCGCCGCATGTCGAAGCGGCTCCAGTCGTCCGGGGTGCTCGACGTGGTATCGAGTGCCATCCCGGGCATCAAGGACGTCCTGGTCCTGGGCAAGATCAAGCAGATCGAACGGAGCGGCATCGTCGATCTGATCCTGGTGGACGCACCGGCCACCGGGCACACGATGACCTTCCTCTCCTCGGCCAGCGGACTGCTCGACGCTGCTCGCGGCGGTCCCGTCCGGGCCCAGGCCGCCGACGTGGTCGAGCTGCTCACCGACCCGGCCCGATGCCAGGTGGCCCTGGTCACGCTGCCCGAGGAGATGCCGGTCAACGAGGTCGTGGAAGCGGCGTACCAGCTCGAGGACAAGGTGGGCATCGCCCTCGGACCCGTGATCACCAACGCCTGCTACGCCCCGCTGGCCGGCCTCGACTCGACCGCGGCCGAGGCGGCGGCGAGTGCCGGCGTCGCGCTGAGCGATGACGTCCTGGCCGCCCTGGAGGACGCCCGCCGGTTCCGGGTGACCCGCCAAGACCTGCAGCACGAGCAGCTCGAGCGCTTGGCCGCCGAACTGCCCCTACCCCAGCTGCAGGCCCCGTTCCTGTTCAGCGCCACCATCGGGCCCGAAGAGCTCGACATCTTGGCCCGGTCGCTGGCTGCCGGCATCGGCGAACTGGCCGAGCCCGAGGAGCGGCCGCAGCCGGTGAGCTCATGAGCGACGCCCCGGTCACCCTCGACCAACTGGCCGCCGAGCGGTCGATCATCGTGTGTTGCGGCTCGGGCGGGGTGGGGAAGACAACCACCGCCGCCGCCGTCGCCCTCCAGGCGGCCCGCCTGGGTCGCCGGGCCTGTGTGGTCACCATCGACCCGGCCCGGCGCCTGGCCAACTCGCTCGGCCTCGACGCCCTCACCAACTCCCCCACCGAGATCGCCGGGACATGGCCGGGAGAGCTCCACGCCCTGATGCTCGATCCCAAGGGGACCTTCGACGACCTGGTCCATCGGTACTCGGAGACCTCAGAACAGGCAGAGGGCATCCTGTCCAACCGCATCTACCGGAACCTGACCGGCGCCCTGTCCGGGACCCAGGAGTACATGGCCATGGAGAAGCTCTACGAGCTCTCCGACGAGGGAGGCTTCGACCTGATCGTGGTGGACACGCCCCCGACCCGAAACGCGCTCGATTTCTTGGACGCACCCCGGCGACTCACCCGGTTCTTGGAGAACAAGGTGTTCCGGGCGCTGATGATGCCCACCCGGGTCGGGCTCCGGGTCATGGGGGTAGCGGCCCAGGCCTTCTTACGCACCATCTCCAAGGTGGCCGGCGCCGACATCGTCCGTGACGCAGTCACCTTCTTCCAGGCCTTCGAGGGCATGGAAGAAGGGTTCCGGGCCAGAGCGGCGAGCGTGCGTGCCCTCCTCTCCGATCCGGGCACGGCCTTTCTGTTGGTGGCCTCGCCCCGCCCCGACTCGGTGGACGAGGCCGTCCACTTCTCGGCCAAGCTGACTGAGTCAGGGATGTCAGCCACGGCCCTCGTCGTGAACCGGGTACAGCCGAGGTTCGCCGACGATGCACTGCTAGCCGGCCTGCCCGATGTCCCCCATGGGCCCGGAGGGTCGGCCCTCGCCGACCTGGTCGAGAACCTTGGCGGCTTTACTGCGGCCTCGGACCGGGAGGAGCAGACCTATGCCGATCTGGTCGCCGACGTGGCCCCGGCCCCGGTCGCTCGGGTTCCGCTCCTCAACTCCGACGTCCACGATCTCGGCGGGCTGGCCATCGTGGCCGACCTCTTGTTCGTGGACCACGGCGGGCCCACCACCCCACGCGCCGCGGACGGAAGTGGCTGGGCCAGCGCGAGCTAACCTGCACAAGGTGCGCACCGTTCTCGTTGCCAGCGACGCTCCTTCGGTCCGGGCCGAGGTGACCGCCATCGCCAGCCGGCCCGACATCCAGATCGAAGAGGCGCGATCGGGCCCCGCCGTCTTGTCCAAGGTGGCCGAGGAGATCCCCGATCTGGTCGTCGTCGACCTCCAGATGGGCAACATGGGGGGGATGGCCGTGTGCCTGGAGCTCCGTCTCGAGGAGTCGTACGGAAGCCTGGGCCACATCCCCGTCCTGATGCTGCTCGACCGCCGGGCTGACGTCTTTCTGGCCCGCCGTTCCGGTGCCGAGGGGTGGGTGGTGAAGCCCCTGGACCCGATCCGGCTCCGACGGGCGGTCAGTTCTCTCCTCGACGGGGGCACCTATTTCGACGAGTCCTACCAACCACTCTCGATCGTGCCCACCCCCGCCCCGGTGGGGGCCTGAGGACTCGTCCGTCGGCGACCGCGGCGAGCATCGTGTTCCGACGACATACTGATCAGCCATCGGCTCCGGCCGACGGCCGGCGCAACGAGCGCCGCCGGGGCAAGGACCGAGACGGCAACGGTTTGCGATCGGTGGCCGCCGACGCCCAGGAGCAGATCATCCTCGAGGCGCTCGAGGACCTCCGCGACACCATGGTCAGGGAGGTCATGACCCCACGAGTGGACGTGGTCGCCCTTCCCATCCCGCTCTCGGCCGAGGATGTGACCCGCGCCGTCCGGGAGTCCGGGCACAGCTGCTTCCCGGTCTACGACGAGAACCTGGACAACCTGATCGGTGTCCTGTTCATGAACGACCTGTTCCGCGCCGGCTGGAAGGTGGGAACCGGGCGGTCGATCAGCGCTGACTCGGCCGAGACGGCGGGCATCCGGCCAGACCCCGATCCCGTCGACATCTCGCGGCGCCTCCGCCAACCGTTTCTGGTCCCCGAGTCAAGACTGGTCCTCGAGGTCCTGGCCGAGATGCGACAGCAGCGGCGGGCCTTCGCTGTGGTGGTGGACGAGCACGGCGGGGTGGAAGGGGTACTGACGGTGAAGGACCTCCTCGGTGCCCTGGTCGGCGACCTTCCCGACGAGTTCGATCCCGATGACGAGCCCGAGGTGGTGCCGGTCGATGGCAGCCGCTGGCTGGTCGACGGACGCATGAACGTGGACGACGTCCGTGACCGCATGGGCATCGACCTGCCCGAGGGCGAGTACGTGACCCTCGGCGGGTTCCTCTTCGACGGGTTCGGTCACATTCCCAACGAGGGCGAGGTGCTCTCCGCGGCCGGATGGGAGTTCCGCGTCGCAGAGATGGACAAGCGGCGGGTGGCCAAGGTGGTCGCCCAACGGGCCCGACCGATGGACCCCGGTCCACGGCCGGGTGAGCCGGGAAGCGCCCGCACCCCGGTCGGGTAGCATCTCCTCTGGTTCAGCGCCGGCATCAGTGCTGGTTTGGATCGACGGGCTGTGGCGCAGTTTGGTTAGCGCGCTGCGTTCGGGACGCAGAGGTCCCCGGTTCAAATCCGGGCAGCCCGACCAGGAAGGCCCCAGGGTTCAGTCGCGGCTCGCTTCGGCAATGAGGCGCGCCTGACCGGTCCTCTCCCTGGAATCCTGGACGAACGCGGAGCCGATGAGAGCAGTGAGCAACGTACGAAGTTGGTCCACTTTGTCGCGGCCGAGCTCACGCTGAAGGTCCCCTTCGATGCGGGCCACACTCTCCCGCATGATCCGACGGACCGCATAGCCCCGCTCAGTGAGTTCGATCCGACGCGACCGCTTGTCCTCCGGATCGTCACGGCGCTCCAGATAGCCCAGCTGCTCGAGCTCACACCGGGCATATTTCGAGCCGACTACTTCCACGACATCGCCGGGGTTTCTGTCGGCCTCGCCTGACGGCCCCCCGGACCGCGGCGCCCTGTTCAGTGTCATGGCCCGCCACGGCCTCACGCCGGCCATTCCCGGTACACCAGTCGCGGGCTGACGAGACCGGGAACGGTCTGGCCTCGCCGCGGTAGCGCCAAAGGGGGTAGGCACGGTCGGCGTTGCTCCGCCCAAGCAGTGCGTCGCTCGGGCTAAACAATGGTCCAAGCGCCGCACCTAGGACGACGCTGCTCGGGAGGAGTTGCAATGCCGAAGATGGTGATCACCCATGGTGTCGCTGACGTCGAGACCTGGCTGAGTTTCAAGGAAGAGCGAGCCGGACATATCGCTTCCATGGGTGGCTTGCAGGCAGTGGATCTGGTTGCCGAGGATGGCAGCAACGCGGTAGCCATCATCGCCGACGTCGATGACCCGGCGGCGGTGTTGGCGACCCTCGCCGCGCCGCCGGCTGAGCTCGGCGAGGCGATGGGACGGCATGGGGTGGTGCCCCCGCTGACGGCCTACATCGAAAAGTAGGCGATCTCGATGTCGCCCCCGAAGTCCTTGCCCGCGACTACGTAAGGCTCGCAACGGGAGGTGCGATCGCGACGGCGTCAACAGGATGGCCGCCGCCGCCCGCCCCATGAGGCAGCGCTCGCTCATGGTGACAGTCTCAAGCTCAAGTTGAGCGTTTGCCAACTCGTGCACATGCTCCACAGCTCGTATTCGGCGTGTTCTCATGCCGTGGGCGACCATCCTTGACCGCGAAGGCAAACGCGACCAGACTACCGCGGACCCCTTCACGGCTCGCCGCCCTCGGCTGGCAGTTGGACCCTTCCACCCCGTCATGGAGCTATGAGGACCCGCCCTACTTCCCGACCGAACACGACGATGCGCATTGCCCGGCTGGCCCTTTCGGTCATGGCTGCCTGCGCCATCGCTCTCGCGTTGTTTCCTTTCGTTGTCACCACCAGTGAGGCAGCGGCCGCCACAACGACAGGCACAGTTCCGTCGTACTGGACGGTGGCATCCGACGGCGGCATCTTCTCCTTTGGCGGAGCTCCCTACTACGGCTCAGAGGGCGGCCAGCCCCTGAATGCTCCCATCGTGGGCATGGCCGCGACAAGCGACCGGGGGGGGTACTGGATGGTGGCTTCGGACGGAGGGATCTTCTCGTTCGGCGACGCCTGGTTCTACGGTTCCGAGGGCGGCCAGCCCCTGAACCAACCGATCGTGGGCATGGCTCCCACACCCGATGGCCAGGGCTACTGGCTGGTGGCCCGTGATGGGGGCATCTTCAGCTTCGGTGATGCCGGGTTCTTCGGCTCCGAGGGCGGCCAGCCCCTGAACCAACCGATCGTGGGCATGGCTCCCACACCCGATGGTCAGGGCTACTGGCTGGTGGCCGCAGACGGAGGCATCTTCACCTTCGGTGATGCCCCGTTCTACGGGTCACAAGGTGGGCAGCCTCTGAACGCGCCGATAGTCGGCATGGCGACGACGCCAGGCGGGGGATACTTTCTCGTCGCCGCCGATGGCGGGCTCTTCGGCTTCGGCACCACAGCCGGGGAGTTCTACGGCTCCGAGGGCGGCTCGGCCCTCGAGCGCGCCGGTGGTCGGCATGGCCACGACGCCGGGTGAAGCCGGCTACTGGATGGTGGGCAGCGACGGCAGCGTCTACAACTTCGGCAACGCTGGCTTCTTCGGATCCATGGGCGGGACCCCGTTGGTCGCGCCCATGGTGGGAATCGCCGAGGCCGATTCGGGCACCAGCGACGCCACGTCGACCAATACACCGGATTGGGCATGCATCCGGCTCTGGGAGTCGGGGGACCGCTACAACGATCCGAGCGCTCCATCGGGCGCATACGGCATCTTGCAGAGTACGGCAGCAGCCGAGGGCCTGGCTTGGCCGGTTTCGAGCGATTCGCCCGCCTCCCAAGATGCGGCTGCCCTCGACCTCTACGCCAAGTACGGGTGGTCCCCATGGAGCACCCGTACCATCTGCGGTCTTTGACCATCTCCGAGGGCGGTCTTTGACCATCTCCCAGGTCCCGATCGCGCACCCGCAGAGCAGCACCGACGGCAGCCCAGACTGACGGCGTCACTGCATCGACCGATGCCACCGCAGTTCTCGGGCAGGCAAGGTTCAGGACCAGCGAAGAGCGATTCCATTGGCTCGACGAGCACCTCACGTCGCCAATCTCGTGTTACCAGTTATCGCCAAAGTCGCCTGACCAGGTGAACCGCATCGGGGCCGCGCCCACATCGGAGAGCAGCATTCGGTCCTCGTTGCCAGCTGAAAGACGCGTTTGCCGGCTGTTGAGCGGCCCAGATCAGCAGATGTAGTCGCCGTCGGTGGGCTGGTTGTTCACCGTGATGGCGTTGTCGGTCCACTGCACGATCGGGACGCCGCCCGTGGGCAGGCCTGGCGTGCGCGCCTTCCAGCTGGCAATGGTGTTGCAGCTGGCCGGACCGCTCACAAATGTCCAGGTGGCCATCCAATAGGGATAGTTGATGGGCCAGTTCCCAGCGATCTGGGGCCACCCACTCCCGGGGCTGGCGTAGACGCCCACGGTCGACAGGCCTTCGGCCACCAGGCCGTCGTGGGCACCCTGGATGACCAGGTCGTTCAGCAGTGTGGCGCTCGACCAGGCGGGCAGCCCCGAGCCGGCCGTGGACTCGACGTCGAGCCACCAGGGCACGTTGGCATTGACCCCGGCCGCCCTGGCCTTGTTAAACGCGTCCTGTCCGGCCTCGTAGCCGTAGCAGTAATAGGCATTTCCGTTGCACTGCGGGGGCAGGGCGCCAGAGACGGCCCCGAAGGTCAAGAACATGTAGAGGTTGAGCCCCCCACCTGCCCAATTGGCCTCTTGGCTCAAACAAGCATTCGTAGCCCCGAACGAAGCGCCCACCGCCTGCACGATGCTCAACCCGCCGGCCCCGGGAAGGTTCCCGCAGTTGAAGACGGACACGTCATACCCGTAGGTACCCGACCCCCCGGTCGGGGCAGGTGGTGGCGCCGGACCCGACCCGTTGCCGACGGCCAGAGCTATGCCGACCATGGGCGCGTTCAACGGTTGGCCCCCCATCGAGCCGTAGAACTTGGCATTGCCGAAACTGAAGATGCCGCCGTCTCGTGCCACCAACCAATAGCCGGCTTCACCCGGAGTTTCGGCCACCCCGACCACGGGCGAGTTGAGTGGCGTGCCACCCTCGGATCCGTAGAACTGCGCCGCGGTGATGCCGAACCCGAAGATCCCGCCGTCTGATGCCACCAGCAGGTACCCCCCACTTGGCGTCGTGGCCATGCCAACGATCGGGGCATTCAGCGGTTGGCCGCCCATCGAGCCGAGGAATCCGGCGTTGCCGAAGGTGAAGATCCCGCCGTCGGAGGCCACCATCCAGTAGCCCTGGCCGTTCGGAGTGGGCGTCATGCCCACGATGGGCTGGTTCAGGGGCTGGCCGCCCTCAGAGCCGAAGAACCCGGCGTCGCCGAAGGTGAAGATCCCGCCGTCGGAGGCCACCATCCAGTAGCCCTGGCCGTCCGGAGTGGGCGTCATGCCCACGATGGGCTGGTTCAGGGGCTGGCCGCCCTCAGAGCCGAAGAACCCGGCGTCGCCGAAGGTGAAGATCCCGCCGTCGGAGGCCACCATCCAGTAGCCCCCGTGATCCGGTGTCGATGCAATTCCTACGATCGGCGCGTTGAGGGGCTTGCCTCCCTCGGATCCATAGAACGGGGCGCCGCCGAAGGAGAAAATGCCGCCGTCGGACGCCACGGTCCAGTAGGCCGGAACGGTAAGCCCTGCGGGTGGGGCTGCCGCAGCTTTGGTGCCACTCACCAAAGTCGGTACGAACGTCAGGGCGATGACACAGGCGGCCATGATCGAGAGAGCCAAGCGAGCAACACACGTCTTGGGGTTCGGACGGGAATTGGTGCGAGTTCTCATGGCTCCGTGATGGGGAACGGTCCAAGAGCCGGCCAGAGGCGGCGAGCTGTGAACAGGTCCGTCGTAGTCTCCTCCCATTTCCCGTCGCGGTCAAGAGTCATCCGCACCGATTGCACAACTGGATCGACGACACGAACCTCGACGACGCGAATGGCCGGTCAGATCTTCACTGTGTGAGGCTTGCCCGTGGTGACCACACGCGTTTGGTTGAACAAGATGACCGCTCGCTCGAGCGGGAACACCCAGCAGCCGTAGCGCGAGAAGTTGCCGGAGCGTCCAACGGCGTGCTCGGCGGACATGTGCACAACGGCGGGCTGAACCGTCGGGCGCCGTAGGCTCCCGACCCGGGCACGGCAGAGACCACGGCAACAGAGGCAGAGCAACGGAGACAGAGCAACACGGAGAAGGAGACTTCGGCATGGAGATGGAATACCGACACCTAGGTAGTTCCGGGCTACAGGTCAGCGTGCTGTCGTTCGGCTCGTGGGTGACGTTCGGTCCGCAGCTGGACGGGGACCTGGCCGCCGACTGCCTGGCCGCTGCCTACGACGCCGGGGTGAACTTCTTCGATAACGCCGAGGCGTATGCGGCCGGCGACTCGGAGCGGATCATGGGTGAGGCCATTGCCAAGTTGGGTTGGCCGCGGCACAGCTACGTCGTGTCGACCAAGCTCTTCTGGGGCGTCCACAACCGCGTCAACATGCGCAACACGCTCAACCGCAAGTACCTGCTCCAGGCCATCGACGGATCGCTCGAGCGATTCGGCCTCGACTTCGTGGACCTTCTCTACTGCCACCGAGCCGACCCCGACACCGCGATGGAAGAGACGGTGTGGGCCATGTCCGACATCATCACCAGCGGCAAGGCGCTCTATTGGGGCACCTCGGAGTGGTCTGCCACCCAGATCCGGGAGGCCTGGGAGATTGCCGACCGCCACAACCTGCACAAGCCGGTCGTCGAACAGCCTCAATACAACCTCTTCGCCCGCGACCGGGTGGAGAAGGAGTACGCCCCCCTCTACGAGGACATCGGCTTGGGCTTGACCACGTGGAGCCCGTTGGCTTCCGGCTTGCTCTCTGGCAAGTACCTCCATGGGATCCCCGAGGGCAGCCGGGCGACGCTGCCGGGCTACGAGTGGTTGAAGAACATGCTGACGAACGAGGAAAAGAGCGCCAAGGTTCGCGAACTCCAATCCATCGCGGCCGAGCTCGATTGCACCCCGGCCCAGCTGTCGATCGCCTGGTGCGCCAAGAACCCTCACGTCTCATCGGTCATCACCGGAGCCAGCCGGGTCGAACAGGTCACGGAGAACCTGGTTGCCTTGGAGGTGCTGTCCAAGCTGACCGACGACGTGGTCGCGCGCATCGAAGCCATCACCGCATAGCGCATCGACGCCATCACCGCATAGCGCATCGACGCCATCAACCGCAGCGTGCATCGACGCCATCAACCGCAGCGCGCGGCGGTCGGTCAGGTTCGTCGACGACGGCGGCCCCAACCGGCAACGCTCTTGTGGGCCGAGCGGGGGCCTCGGGAGTCGTCCGGTGGGACGCTTCGCTCCAGAGCTCGGGCAGCCAACACTTCCTGCGTCGCCACTCCCACGACCTCGGGGACGCGAACCCACGATCCGTCGGGCATCAGCGACCATGCCTGCGAGTCGTCGGCCAGGTTGACATCCAGGACCTCCCCGAGTTCGCCCACGGCATCGGGGTCGTCCACTGGGATCATCGCCTCCACCCGACGGTCGAGGTTGCGGCGGCGGAGGTCGGCGGAACCGATGTAGAACCGAGCTGGGCGGTCGGCCGATCCGCCGAAGCGGAAGATCCGCGAGTGCTCCAAGAAGCGACCAACGATGGAGCGCACCCGGATGGTCTCGGACAGCCCGGGCACACCGGGCCGGAGGCAACAGATGCCCCGGATGATCAGGTCGATGGGGACGCCGGCGGCTGAAGCGTCATAGAGCGCATCGATGACGGCAGGATCGTCGAGCCCGTTGACCTTGATGATGATTCGCCCGTCGCCGGTCGCCTTGGCCTCTTCCCTGATGCGCTCGATCACGAAGTCGCGGATGCCGCCTGGCGATGTGACCAGCTCTTGGTAATGCGGGGGCTGGCTGAACCCGGTGATGTAGTTGAAGAAACGGGTCACGTCGGCACCCAGCTCAGCCCGGGAAGACAGGACACCCAGATCCTCGTACATCCGGGCTGTCTTCGGGTTGTAGTTGCCCGTGCCTACATGGCAGTAGCGCCGGACGTCGTTGCCGTCCTGCCGCACGACCAGCGTCGTCTTGGCGTGGGTCTTCAATCCCATGAGCCCGTAGATGACGTGGGCCCCGGCCTCTTCGAGAGCACGGGCCCACACGATGTTCGCCTCCTCATCGAAGCGAGCGGTGACCTCGACCAGAACAGCCACCTGCTTGCCCCGCTCGGCCGCACGGACCAGGGACGCCACCACCGGACTGTCCCCCGAGGTGCGGTACAGGCACTGCTTGATGGCGAGCACGTGGGGGTCGTCGGCCGCCTCGGACATGAGCTCCTCGACCGATGCCGAGAACGAGTCGTAGGGATGATGCACCAGAACGTCCCGCCGGTCGAGCACGGAGAAGATGCTGACGTCCTCGTCCCGGTCGACGCCGGCCAGGGCGGGGGGCACAAGGGGAGCCCATGGTTCGTCGTGGAGGGCCGGTCGATCCACCGCGTGGATGGTCCACAGGCAGTCGAGGCCGAGCGGGCCGTTGAACCGGTACACGTCCTCGGGGGTGAGGCCCAGTTCCACCCGCAGGCGCTCGACCGGGTTCTCAGAGGTGCGGGAGTCCACCTCCAGGCGGATCACCGGCAGGAACCGGCGGCGACGGAGCTCCTCTTGCAGCGCCAAGAGGAGGTCGTCCGCCGCATCGTCATCCAGGGCGATGTCGGCGTCGCGAGTGACCCGGAACACGCACGGATCTCCGGTCTGCATGCCGGGGAACAACTCGCCGATGAACGCCATCAGGACCTGTTCCATGGCAACGAACCGGTCCCCTTCGGGCAGAGGCAAGAGCCGTGGCACATTGGGGGGTACTTTGACCCGGGCAAAGCGCGTCTCCCGGGTGCCCGGGCTCTTCACCTCGAGCCCGATGTTGAGCGAGAGATTGGAGAGATACGGAAACGGATGGCTCGGGTCCACGGTCAACGGCGTCACGACGGGAAGGATCAGACGCTCGAAGAGCTCGCGTAGGTGGGATCGCTCATCGGGCCCGAGCATCTCCCAGTCGCAGAGTTCGATGGCCTCCTCGGCCAAGCGGGGGGCGAGGCTCTCGGTCAACAGCGACTCCTGCCGGGCCAGCATCGTGGTCAGCGAGGCCCGCACCTCACCGAGGAGCTCTTCAGGGGTCATGCCGTTGAGGGACCGGGTCTGGATTCCCGCCGCCACCTGTCGCATGAGACCGGCCACGTGGACCTGGAAGAACTCATCGATCCGCTCACTGAACAGGGCCAGGAACTTGACCTGCTCCAAGAGGGGGACATGTTCGTCCACTACCAGGTCGAGCAGGCGGTCGTTGAAGTCCAGATCGGACAGCTGGCGGGCGAAATACCGCGGCCCCATCTCCGATCCCTCCGGGGCAGGACTTGCCACTGCTGCGTTGTCGCTCATCCAGCAACGATACCGACGGACCCGGTCACCGGCTCACGCGTGCCCGTCGGGCGGGATCTTGACGATGACCACCGGGCACTTCGTGTTGGCCGCAGCGCCCTGGCATACGGACCCGAGCAGGAGCCCCCTGAACGGGTTGCGCCCACGCGACCCGAGCACCAACAGGTCGGCCTGCTCCGACGCCGCGATCAGGGCTTCAGTGGGATCGCCCTCGGCGACCACCGTCCAGAGGGGGACGGGTGGAGACGGCGCCACCACGCTCACCGTCTCGGTGAGGTAGTCCTTGGCCAGCTTCTCCAATTGGTCGCGGTCGAAGGCGCCGGGCATCCCCAGAAAGGGGACCTGCCAGGCAAACACTGCAGTCACTGCTCCGTTCAGGAGGACGGCATGATCGATCGCCCACCGGAGGGCGGCATTGCCGTGGGGCGAGCCGTCCGCCCCGACCACGATCTTGTAGGTCACGCCCGCCTCGAGTCGAGCGACCGTCTCCTGTGTCGCGGTGGCATCGTCACTCAGTTCCTCCAGGCTCTTCCCTTTCGGTTCGGGAAGCAGCGCGAGCGTAAGAGCCAAGCCGGCAAGGGAGACCACGCCGGCGATGATCTCTGCCCCTCGGATTCCCATGAAGGAGGCCAACATGACCGGGAACAGGTAGGCACCGGCAAAGGCGCCCATCTTTCCGGCCGCGACGGAGATCCCATGGGCCGTGGTGCGGACCGCGACCGGGAAGATCTCGGCCGGATAGATGGAGGTGGTGGTGTTGGGCCCGAACTCGGTGAAGAAGTAGCTCATGCCGTAGAGCAGGATGAAGGGCGTGGCCGTGGCCGTCACGCCGGGGACCATGCCGATGAGCAAGAAGGACAGCGCCCTCGTGGCGAACCCGAGGCTCTGAATGGTCTTTCGGCCCGTGCGGTCCATCAAACGGATGGCCAGGGCGTAGCCGGGCAGGGCGAAGACGACGAAGATGAGCAACTGCACCAGCGTGTTGTGGAGCAGTGATGCATGGGGATTCAACAACTTGAGGATCCCGGGCGACGAGATGGAGTTGCCGTAGTAGGAGAAGTCGAAAAGGGCCCAACAGGCCGCGGTCCCGATCAGCCAGGTGCGCATCCGCCGGGACCGGGCCAGCACCAAGAAGCCCTCCATGGCTCCCATGGCCGTGGCGAGCCTTGGACTCCGCCGCTGGCCCCTTTGGGGGAGCCGACCCCGTCGCCTGGGCAATCGCCGCCTCCGCCTCTTCTTGAGCCCCACCGGCGATGGCGAACCGAGGGGTCTCATGGATTTGGCGGCGCAGGTAGAAAACGGCCAACCCAGGGACGGCCCCGAGGGCCAGGAGGATTCGCCAGACGTAGGTGTCCGAGATGCCCGAAGCCAACAGGATCGAGGCGATCAGGGGCCCGACGACCAGGCCGGCACCCTGCATGGCGAACACCAGGCCGACCATCTTCCCCCGGGTCTGCTTGCCCGAGTACTCACTCATGATGGTGGCCGACACCGGGTAGTCGCCGCCGATCCCGATACCGAGAACGATGCGACTGACCAGCAAGTACGTGTAGTTGGGGGCAAAGGCCGAGGCGATCGCGCCGATGGCCAGGATCAGCACCTCGTAGCCGTAGATCTTCTTGAGCCCGAGGATGTCGGCGATCCGTCCACAGACGAGGGCGCCGACAGCTGACGCGGCCAGGGTGGCCGAGTTGAGCAGCGACACCTAGCTGGTCGAGAGGTTCCACTCCGGCTTCAGCAGCGTCACGACGATGCCGATGACGAACAGGTCGTAGGCATCCGTGAAGAAGCCCATCCCGGAGACGAACATGATATTCCACTGGAAGGACGACACCTTGGACTCGTCCAGTGTCTCGAGGAGGTTTTGCGGAACGGTGGAGGCCAGTTCGTCGCTCACAGGGGAGTGTATGAACGCCCTAGTAAACGGCTTAAAATACCGCAGAAAACTCCCGGCGAACTTCAGGTGAACTGTTGGCACGTACGCAGGCCCTCTGTCCCACGGTGCCGAGGTTCGAGGCGGCGATACCATCGCATGGGTATGGAGCCCACATGAGTGACGACCGTTCGATCGAAGTCATCGTCGAGATCCCGCGGGGTAGCCGGAACAAGTACGAGTACGACCATGAGCGCCAGCTCATCCGTCTCGATCGCCGGCTCTTCTCAGCCACCTTCTATCCGGCTGATTACGGGTTCGTCCCCGACACCCTGGCCGAGGACGGCGACCCGTTGGACGCCCTGGTCATGATCGATGAGCCGACGTTTCCGGGATGCCTGGTCGACGCCCGTCCCGTGGGTGTCTTCTGGATGTCCGACGAGAAGGGCCCCGACGCCAAGATCATCACGGTGGCCTGTGGTGACCCGATGTGGAACAGCGTCTTCACCATTGAGGACCTGCCCCCCCACCTGACCCATGAGATTGCCCACTTCTTCGAGGTCTACAAGGACCTGGAGCCAGGTAAGGGGACCGAGATCGGCGGCTTCGAGGGCGTGGACGCAGCGTGGAAGGAGATCGGACGATCCACGGCAAGGGGGGCCGGCTCACCGGCCTGATCCGAGATCAGGCCAGTATCCGCGCCTTCTCCTTGTCGAACTCCTCTTGGGTCAGCGCTCCCGAGTCGCGGAGGCCAGCCAACTGCTTGAGCTGCGTGATGCGATCGGTCGCGGCCGACGTGGCGTCGGCAGGCGCGGCAGGAGGTGGTGGCGGGCTGGCTTGCGCCGGCGGCTGGGCCTCCTGGCCCTGTGCCTGCTGGGCTTGGTTCTGCTGGGCCATCGCCCGGTTCGTGCCCGCCTTGGACCCCATGTAGGCGACCCCGCCGACGGCAGCCATACGGAGGAGCGGTCTTCTGCGCATGAAAGGCATGGCTGCTATGCCTCGTCGCCGTCGAGGTCGACGCCCAGGGCGAAGGCGATCTCGGCGGCAGCGGCCACAACCCGAACGTTTCCGACGGTTGGGTTGATGGCCACCAGCACGCCCAGGATCTCGTCAGCGGTGACGCCGGACTCGAGGGCGAGCCCGATCTGCCACACGTAGGAGGCCGGCGATGCATCGGCCGCCACCAGGGCGGCGATGTTGACCAGGGCGTAGGTCCTGGCGTCGAGACCGGAGGCCTCCTGGTTGTCGACCCGGGCGAAGAGGAGCCCCTCGAGCGCGTCGGTGTCGTGTTGAGCGACGCTTCGAAAGTGATCGTGCGTGTCGGTTTCGGCGGCCATGCATTGCCTCCAAGGGCGATCGGGTTAGCCCGCTGACAGGGCGTCACGGCGGGTCGATAGAACTCTAACCAGCCCGCGCCTTTCGTCAAGTCCTCTGCGGTCATCGGCGCTGCGGCCCGACACCGGGCCGGAGGACTCGGCTGGCAAGCCCCGGCCCGAGGATCCGGTTGTTGCCTGGAACCACGCGTTCGGGATTGTCTTCGCGGCGACCTACACTTAGAGGGGGTCAGCTCGCAGGTCAGCACCTGGTGTGAGCGAGCCCCGCCCGGGGATGTAGCTCAGTTGGCTAGAGCACCTGCTTTGCAAGCAGGGGGTCGTCGGTTCGAGTCCGATCATCTCCACGCAATTCAATGGAAGGACGTCAGCTTCGAGCGATCGAGCCGTGTTCAAGGTCGCTGCGCTTCACGCTGCGGCCCGACGAGTGGCTCGGATCACGGAGCGTCTTTCGGCGTTGCTCAGTACACCGGCAAAGGGTGCCGCATGACGGAGATCTACTGACTTCTCGTCCACTGAGGTAAGTACGTGCAGGATCGCCTCCACTGGACGGGCAAGCAATTCCGTCCATTTGTCGAGATACCAATCGGCAGAGCCGTCTGAGTGCACGGCACGCAGCCGATCAAGATTCCGCCGCGCGTGTGTCAACACGGCGTCCAGCGAAACGACCAGCCTCTCGGCAAGAAGCAGACCGTAGGCAAGGCTCCGGCGATCGCTGAGATTCATGGTTTCCAGGCTCCCGGCGGTCTGCCCTTCGATACGCACCTTGTAGGCCAGGACATCCTCCAGGCGAAAGCGCCGATGGCTTCCGGCTCTCCAGCAAGGAATCTCGCCTTTATCGCCCAGATCGGCCACGTGCTGGCGTGAAGCACCAAGAATCTCTGAGGCTTCCGCCGTCATGAGGACCGGCTACCGCATAGGGTCAATATTACCCGCTAAACATTACCCGCTCAACGCAATATTCACCATGGCCGCTCTGCCCCCATGGCCGCTCTGCCCCCGTAGCCGCATTCTCCGCAACCTGGGGGGCACTTCGATGTGGAGCTTCCCCGAACAGGAGGCGGCGACCCCTCCCGGCGGACGATGGTGACTTCAGTGACGCAGTTCACATGAAGTTCAGAAAGGGCACCTCGGGGTTCAACCCGAGGTCATGGCGTACCAGCGCCGACGAGCTGGCAACAGCGGCACTGTCTCGCGTCAGCGCGGCCACCCAAGTCGAGGCATCAACAGTCGCGAGGCTGCTCAGGTCGAAGATCACCGCGCTGTTGTGTCCAATGAGCGTCTGGATGTCAGCCTCGGTGTTGGCCGGCCAATCGTACTTCGCAAGTATCAAATCGGCTTTCCGCAGTGCAGCAATTGCGGGCTTCGCGTCCTTCTCGGCCTGGACACTTGTCGTATTATTTACCCCCCACTTCTGCGCCTCGGCATTGAAGGTTTCCAGAACGATATTGTAGGGGACAACGGCAGATAGGTAGGCCGCACGAGCCTTGGCGGCAGGCGTTAGCTGCGCGGCCGATAACGGAGTGGCAAGAACCAGCGCCATGACGATGGTTCCGACGATCGCCATCGACGCGCCAGCACATGTACGGTGTTTCATTGGTCCTCGACTCTCGAATCGCCTGTCCGCTCAGCATGTCTACCCGTCGCCGATGACCAGTGAGCAATGCGTCCGCTCAGTACCGAGGGGGCCCCGACCGGAGGTTAGGTACCTCTCCTCCATCGCGACGGGAAGGTGTCTTCGGCTCGTCCGATCGACGCCGCTACCGTCCGGCAGTCACTCCCTCCCTGTTCCTTCCGCGCAATTGCACCGAGAATCGACTACCTTGCTGACGCCGGTGTGCTTCCACGCCGACCTTGAGCCACAGTCCGCTTAGCCAAACAGGAGTTCCGTCAATGTTTGCCTCGTCGTATCCCTTGCTCGACATCTTCTGGTGGTTCCTCGAAGTCTTTCTGTTCGTCATCTGGATCTGGCTGCTGTTCATCGTGTTCGCCGACATTTTCCGCAGTCACGATCTGAGCGGGTGGGCCAAGGCGTTGTGGGTCCTCGGCGTCATCATTTTCCCGTACATCGGAATCCTCGTCTACCTCATCGCCCGGGGCTCAAAGATGCACGAACGAGCGGCAGCGCAGGCGCAGAGCCAGCGACAGGCCTTCGACGATTACGTTCGCCAATCTGCGGGAGAGGGTACGTCCAACGCCGACCAGTTGGCCAAGCTGGCCGACTTGAAGTCGAAGGGCGCCCTTACTGACGCTGAGTTCGAGGCGGAAAAGGCCAAGATCCTCAGCTGATCGGGCGAACGCCTGCGCCACCAACGCGGTCAGGGCGTGCGGGGATGCCGATCCAGCTCGAGGTCGGGTTCCCTGGAGCCCGGTGCGATGCCGGCCACGATTCGGCGCGACCTGTCACCGCGCCACGCTCAGGGAGCGCTCGTCAGGACGCGATGGGCTCGACGATGAACACCGGGATCTGCCGATCGGTCTTCTTCTGGTAATCGGCGTAGTCCGGATATGCGGCCACGGCCCGTTCCCACCATTCAGCCTTCTCGGCTCCTGTCGCCTCCCGAGCGGTCATGTCCTGCTTGACCGGGCCGTCCTGGAGCTCCACGTATGGGTCGGCGACCACGTTGTAGTACCAGACAGGGTTTTCGGGCGCTCCGCCCTTGGATGCGACGATCGCGTACCGTCCATCGTGCTCGACTCGCATCAACGGCGACTTACGGATTTTCCCCGACTTGGCCCCACGGGTCGTCAGGATGATCACCGGCATGTCGCGCAGTGTCGTCCCGCGGGTACCGCCAGAGCTCTCGTACTCGTCCACCTGGTTCCGCACCCATTCTGCTGGGCTCGGTTCGTACTCACCGTCGAGGGGCATGGTCTCTAGCTTGCACGCTCGGCTCGGGCCTTTCCAGTCCCGCGGCCATCCCTGCCCCAACCCTGGTGTCAACCGTGCAGACGTTCCGGCTGAAACCCCCGTCCCGGCGGCCCTCCCGCTAGCGCGCCCGTCCCGGCTGGCGCGCCGGCCTACAGGCCGGCCGGCGGTCCGATCGTGGGCCGCCTCGGGCCCGAACCGCTCGACGTAGCCCTCGTGGACGACCGACCACCGCTCGCCGACGGTCCCCGAGGGCTCAGTACTGGCGAGGTGCTGTCCCAGCGCCTCGAGGCACACGTGCCAGCCCGCTCCGTCCCGAGCCGCCTTGCCCAGGTCGTCGATGGTGTCGATCAAGGTCAGCGTGCACCCTGACTCGGTCGGTGCGACCTCCAGGCGTATGAAGTCGGTACCCCACCGGAATTCGAGTGCTGCGCCCGGCTCGTAGGCAATCACCTGGCCATCGAACGCGGGGAACCCGGCGCCGCGAGATTCAAAGCGCAGGGGCGCACCCACGGCCCATTCCCCCACGATGCGCTGCGGGAACCACGCCTCCAGATGCTCCCCCTTCGGTGATGGCGCGCCACACCTTGTCGGGCGGATGAGTCAGCGAGCGGGAGAACCGAAGCCTCCAGCGGTTGTCCTTTTGCTCGAGCACTCCATAGGCGTCCTGTTCGAGTTCACTGTTCACGCCGTTGTTCTCCTTCCCCGCATGTCGTGTTGGGTGGGGACGGCATCCATCTTGTCCAGGTGGTCTTCGAGAGCATCGAGGCTCGAGCTCCACAGCGCTCGGTAGGGGGCGAGCCAGTCGTCGATCTCCCGAAGAGGCCGGGGGCACAGCCGGTAGAGGCGCTGCTGGGCAACGACGCTCGATTCGACCAGTCCGGCCTCGCGGAGGACCCGCAGATGCTTCGATACGGCCGGCTGGCTGGCGTCCAGAGCCCGCACCAGTTCACCCACTGGGCATTCCCGGGCGCGGAGAAGATCGAGTATCTGTCGCCGGTGAGGCTCGGCCAACACCTCGAAGGCAGTCATCACCCTCATAGTATGCTCATACGGTTATATGCCTGTCAAAGCATTAATCGCTCGGAACTCCCCCGAGCTCACCAGCCTCGACCGACGCTGCCCTCACGGGTGACGAAGAAGACACGGCTCTCCGTTCCGTTCCGATCGACATCGGCGGGCGTGGTGTACACGACCCGGCCGCCGGCCTCGACCAGGGTCTGGCGGATCTGCGCCTCGGGGACACCGGTCATGGTCATCTCCGGCACCCAGTCCAGTCGCCGGTACAAGAAGGCAGGGCTGACCCCGAGACGGCGGAGCAACGGCGCTCCCCGCCTCCGCAACCCTTCCCGGGTCTGCCAGGGCGGCAATGTGTCGGGCGGGGGCACCTGCGACGGCAACTGCACGATGAGCGCACCGCCGGGTCGCAACACCCGGACGAGCTCGCCCAGATACACGAGGATGGCCCGGAGCGTCGGAAGGTGTTGCAGGACGAAGACGGAGACGACCAGGTCGAAGGTCTCGTCACCACATCGACTCAGGTCGTCGCTGGCGTGCACCTCGAAGGTGCAGTTGGGACGGTCGGCATGGCGCTGCTGCGCGGTCTCGACCATGCTCTGGGCCACATCCAACCCGATCACCGAGTCGAATCGGATGCCGAGGGGTGCGGTCAACCGTCCGACACCGCAGCCGAAGTCGAGCGCCCGCTGGCGGCGCTGGGCCAGGCCCAGCCGGTCACATTCGGCCAGCAAGAAGGTGACGAACTCCTCCCCGGTCCGAAAGAATGCCTCTCGATCACCCCCGTACCGGAACTGGGGGTCGGTGAGCACGGCATACAGAGGATTGACCGATCCCCAGTCCTCCCATGCCTGACGATGCATCTTGGACGACATCGCCTGCACCATAATCGCGCTGCTCATTGGCCCCAGGATCGCCCCGCGAGACCGGCTCCTCATCGCGTTTCCACACCGAGCGACGGCATCCGAACCCGCGACATGGCCCTCGATTACCGTTCGCTCATGTCTACCGACACGTCCCCCCCCGAAGTCGTCGACCAGGACACCCAAGAGCTTCACAACATGGGCTATTCCCAGGAGCTGCGGCGGGGGATGGGGGCATTTTCCAACTTCGCCGTCTCCTTCTCCATCATCTCGATCCTCACTGGCGGGATCACGACGTACTACCTGGGCATGGATGCCGGTGGACCCCGGGCTATCACCTTCGGCTGGATCATCGTGGGCGTCTTCGTCTTGTGCGTCGGCGCCTCGATGGGCGAGATCTGCTCGGCCTACCCCACCGCCGGCGGCCTCTACTACTGGTCGGCCAAGCTGGCCAAGCGGAATGCGCCCATCTGGTCGTGGTACACGGGCTGGTTCAACCTGGTCGGCCAAGTGGCCATCACCGCATCCATCGACTACGGGCTGGCCACCTATGTCGCCTTCCTGATCAGCCTGTACTCGGCCAGCTTCCACTCGACGGCCGGGTGGGTGCTGCTCATCTACGCGATCGTGCTCGCGGCCCACGGGCTCCTCAACACGTTCCGGGTCATGCTGGTGGGCCTGCTCGCCAACGTCAGCGTCTGGTGGCACGTGTTCGGCACGCTGATCATCGTGATCGTCCTCGCCGCCATCCCCTCCCACCATCAGAGCATCGGCTTCCTCCTCCAGTCCAAGAACCTGACCGGCTGGTCGGGACCGTTCGCCGGTTTCTACGCCTTCGCCATCGGCATGCTGCTGGCCCAGTACACCTTGACCGGCTACGACGCATCGGCTCACATGACCGAGGAGACCCAGCAGGCCAACGTGAACGGGCCCCGGTCGATCGTGCGGGCCATCTACGTCTCGATCATCGCCGGCTTCGTCTTGAACCTGGCCATGACCCTCTCCATACAGGGCGGCGACAAGCAGTACGCGGCGCTGGCCGCCAACGGGTCGGTGGCCGGCGGGCAGCTGTTCGTCGACGCGGTCAGCGGGGCCGGAGGGAAGCTGCTCGTCATCCTGGCCACCGTGGCCATGTTCTTCTGCGGCCTGGCCTCGGTGACGGCCAACTCCCGCATGATCTATGCCTTCTCGCGTGACGGGGCCATCCCCGGCCACAAGAAGTGGCACCGGCTGAACCCCCGGTCCCGCACGCCGGTCAACGCCGTCTGGCTGGCCGTCGTGGTTGCCTTCATCCTCGGGCTGCCCTCCCTCTACCAACGAGGGGGGTACTCGGTGGCCTTCTTCGCCATCGTGTCCATCGGGACGGTCGGCTTGTACGTGGCCTACATCATCCCCGTGTTCCTCCGCCTGAGAGCCGGCAGCACCTTCCAGGTCGGGCCGTGGAACCTGGGCCGATGGAGCCCGCTCATCGGCTGGGTGGCCGTGGTGTGGGTGGTGGTCATCACCCTCTTGTTCTTCGCTCCCGCCTTTTGGCCGTGGAACACGGCGGCCGACTTCAACTGGGCCGGTCCCTTGTTCGTCGCCGTCATGGCCGCGGTCACCCTGTGGTGGTTCGCCTCGGCCCGCAAGTGGTTCACCGGTCCGCGGGTGCAGGGTTCGCCCGAGGAATTGGCGGAGATAGAGCGGGAGCTTGCCCTCGGTCACCTCGACGATCGGTTCCTGTAGGCATCGGCCCATGCTGTCGCCCATGTGATTGTTCGATAGAGTCGCCCATGTGATTGTTCGATAGAACAGTCGGCATGGATCCCGTCAGCCCGATTCTGCCCGCCCACGTCAACCCGGTCACCCGATGAGCCCGCGCCAGCCGACCGTGCTCGGGCTGACCGTCCCGGAGTCGACGGTGGTCCGTCCGCCGCGAGACCCGTCCGCCGCACGGGGCGCCCAACGTGGTGGCCATCGTGCTCGACGACACCGGATTCGCCCATCTGGGCAGCTTCGGGTCGGGCATCGCCACCCCCCATATGGATCGCCTGGCCGAGGGAGGGCTTCGCTACAACCGGTTCCACGTGACCTCGCTGTGCTCCCCCACCCGGGCCTCTTTCCTCACCGGGAGGAACCATCACGCCGTCGGCATGGGTTTCCTGGCCGACATCCCGCTCGGCTTCCCCGGCTACACGGCGCGGATCCCCAGGACGGCCGCGACCCTCCCCCGGATCTTGAAGGACGCCGGCTACAACACGATGGCCGTGGGCAAGTGGCACCTGACGCCCCGGTGGCAGCGGTCGGCGGCCGGACCGTTCGACTCCTGGCCCCTCGGGCTCGGCTTCGAGCGCTACTACGGGTTCCTGCAGGGGGACGCCAACCAGTGGACCCCCAACCTGGTGTGCGACAACCACTACGTCGACCCACCCTCGAGACCGGAGGACGGGTACCACCTGAGTGAGGACCTGGCCGACCGGGCTTCCCGCTACGTGCTCGATCAGCACCAGGCCGCTCCAGAGAAGCCGTTCTTCTTGTACTTCGCCCTCGGGGCCATGCACGCACCCCACCACGTGGCCCAGTCGTGGGTCGAGCCCTACCGAGGCCGGTTCGACAACGGCTGGGACGCCTGGCGGGACGAGATCTTCGCCCGCCAGGTCGCCACCGGCGTGGTCCCCGAAGGCACCGTGCTCACCCCGCGGCCCTCGTGGGTCCAGGGCTGGGGTGAACTGTCGGCCGACGAGCGCCGCATGTACGCCCGCCAACAAGAGGTGTTCGCCGGCTTCCTGACCCACACTGACGCCCAGATCGGCCGGGTCCTCTCCCTCCTCGACGAGATCGGGCAGCTCGACAACACCGTCGTCCTGCTCTTCTCCGACAACGGGGCCAGCGCCGAAGGAGGCCGGGCGGGCAGCGTGAACGAGCACCGCTTCACAGCCCGGGTCCCCGAGTCGATGGCCGACAACCTGGCCGCATACGACGACTGGGGAGGGTTCAAGACCTACAACCACTACAGCTGGGCCTGGGCCGCGGCCGGCAACACCCCGTTGCGGCTCTGGAAGCGCTACACCTGGCTGGGCGGCACCCGCACACCGCTGATCGTGCACTGGCCCGAGGGTATCGAGAGCCGGGGGGCGGTACGTTCCCAGTTCGTCCACGCCGTCGACCTCCTCCCGACCGTGCTTGACGTCACCGGCGTCGCCGCACCCGCGAGCGTCGACGGCATCACCCAGCAGGAGATCGACGGGGCCAGCCTCCGTCCCACCTTCGACGACCCCGAGGCAGCGGACCCCCGCGACACCCAGTACTTCGAGATGCTGGGCTCGCGCTCCATCGTCCACCAGGGCTGGAAGGCGACCACCGACTACATCTCGACCGGCGTGCTCGACGAGGAGGAGCTGGCCACCGGCAGCCGTTCCTTCGCCGACGACCACTGGGCCCTGTTCGACCTCAGCGCCGACTTCTCCGAAGCGAACGACGTCTCCGCCGACCATCCCGACCTGGTCCGGAAGCTACAGGACCTTTGGCTGGTCGAGGCGGGGCGGAACCAGGTGCTCCCCATCGACGGCACGTTCATCAACCGGATCGGGGCCATGATCGGGCCGGCCTACCCGGCGGGCACCGACCGGACCCTCCGTCCCGGCGGGGGCCCCGTTGCCGACGAGTCACTGCCTCTCCTGTTCGGGGGGTTCCGGATGACCGCTGACGTCGATGTGCCCGAAGGGGGCGGCGACGGGGTTCTCGGTGCCCTGGGTGACTGGCACGGAGGCTTCGCCCTCTCAGTGGCCGACGGCCTCCTCGCCTTCAGCTTCTCCCGGGCCGGCGAGCTGCTCGAGGCGGTCGGCCAGGTGCCGGTGCCGGTGGGCAGGCAGACCCTCGGGGTGTCCTACGTGGTCGGGGATGATCACGGGGGTACGTTCACCGTTCTTCACGGCGACACCCCCGTCGGGTCGACCTCGTTCACCGGCATGCTCCCCTTCGCCCTCCAGCATGGTGGGGCGGGTCTCCGGCTGGGCTTCGATGTGGGGTTCCCGGTGTCCGAGCGCTACCAGCCTCCGGCCCGATGGAACGGGAAGCTGTACTGGCTGCGGATCGAGACGCCGGGCGCGCCGCCGGTGGACACGGCCGATGAGGTCCGTTCGGCGATGCACAGCGACTAAGCCCGGTCCCGACGGCTGGGCTCCACGATGCCGGCCATGGCCCGCGACCGATCCACCGATGTGGGCGGGGGCGCCGATAGGGTCGGTCCATGGTGAGCCAGGGGACGCTGCGGTCGCGCCCTGGACGAGCCCCCGACCACCGTTGCCGCCAACACCCTGTCGCTATGCTCCGACCCGTGTTCGCAGACCGAGCGGCTGGCCATTGCCGGGCCAGGCCGGAAGCCCGGAGGGTGCCGCCTCCCGGCTCGAATGACCTGGTCGGGCGGTCCCGCCCATGACCGCGGTGCAGCCGATTCGACCGGGTGGTCGCCGCCGACCCACGGCGACGTCGTCGTTCGGGGTCGGCCGGCGGGAGAGCCACGACGCCTCAGGCTTCTACGGCCGTTTCACCGAGCCGGCGATCTCGTCGGACTCGGGCGTCGTCGACCACCAGGAACGCGACGCCATCTGGGCTGGCGATGCCCGCGACATGGACCGGTACGGCCAGGTAGCCGAGGGCTCGGTCGCCCTGGTGGTCACCTCGCCGCCGTACTTCGCCGGCAAGGAGTACGAGGCGGCCATGGGCGAGGGCCACATCCCCGCCGACTACAACGCCTACCTCCAGATGCTGCACGGCGTCTTCGAGCAGTGCCTGGCCAAACTCGAGCCTGGCGGCCGTATCGCCGTGAACGTGGCCAACCTGGGCCGGAGACCGTACCGCTCGTTGTCTCGCGACGTCATCGACATCCTCGAGAGCCTCGGGTACCTCCTGCGGGGCGAGATCATCTGGCAGAAGAGCCACGCCGCCGGCGGGTCCTGTGCCTGGGGGACGTACCAACGGCCGGGGAACCCCGTGCTCCGGGACATCACCGAGCGGATCATCGTGGCATCCAAGGGCCGGTTCGACCGGGCCCTGTCCCCCGAGGAGCGCCTCGGCCGCTCACTGCCCAGCGAGGGTTCGATGACCATGGACGACTTCATCGACGCCACCACCGACCTGTGGGACATCCCGGCCGAGTCGGCCACCCGGGTCGGTCATCCCGCGCCGTTCCCGGTCGAGCTGCCACGACGGCTGATCGAGCTGTACACCTACCGCGACGACCTCGTCCTCGACCCGTTCATGGGCTCGGGCTCGACCGCGGTGGCCGCCCTGCGCACCGATCGCCACTACGCCGGCTTCGACACCGATCCCGCCTATGTGGACCGGGCCAACGAGCGGATCTCCCTCGAGCGTCAACACCTCGACCAGGCCCGGGCGCTCGGCGACGGGCACCGGGTCACCGTGCCCGCCGTCCGGCCCCCGGAGGGCGGGCACGGCGACGACTTCCAGGCGCGGGCCATGGGCCGTGGAGAAAAGGCAAAGGAGCTGGCCCGACAGGCCCTGGCCGCCAGCGGTTTCACCGACATCACCGCCGACGTCACCGTCGGCGACCTCGGGGTCCAGGTGAGCTTCGCGGCGGCCGACGCCAACGGCGAGCTCTGGTTGTTCGATGTCTCCGGTGCCTTCTCCAGCACCCGCCCCGGGTTGAAGCGCATGGACGTGCTGTGGAGGGCGCTCGGCAAGGCCAGCGTCCTCCATGAAGCGCTGCGGCGCGAGCCCGGCCGGGTCGATCTCGGTCCTATCGTCCTGTTGACTACCGAGGCCCCCCCGGCCCGCAGCGCCGGGGGCCGGGCCCTCCGGGCTGTCCAAGTCGACGATGGCAGCGGTCCGGTCCACGATGTCATCGAGCTCTTGGACCGAGAGGGCCTGGTCCGCCTGCAGCGCTACGCCCACGACGGCCGACGCCGGCGGTGAGCTCCGACGATGCCCGATGACCGCACCACGGTCACCGAGCTGGCCACCGCCCTCGGGACCCTTTCCGCCGGCGACCTGACCGGATCGCTCCGCAGCCGGCCGGCGGAGGTCCGGATCGACCCTGTGACCTGGCAACGACTGGAGGAGGTCCACCGGTCCGGTCGCCTGGCCCACGAATTCGAGCTGGCCTTCGCCAACGGCCGTGCTCTGGCCCAAGCCGAGGACGGCCTACGGGGACGATCTCCTCGCATTATCGAATGGACCGGTGGCCGGCGGCCTCCCGGCGACGAGGTCGCTCCCATCGACCTGCGCATCGACCACGTCTACCTGGTCAGCTGCAAGTACGACTCGGACATCCTGGCCAACACATCGCCGGCCCGGCTCTTCCGCGGCCTGTTGGCCACGAGCGGCGGGTGGGACCGGGGCGATTGGTATGCGGCCACAGCCCCGCACCAGTACCAGACCTTGTACCGGGCCTGCGTCGAAGCCACCGGCCTGTACGACCTGCCCCCGACGGCCGAGCAATGCACGCGGGACCAACACGACCGGCTCCGGCGGGCCCTGTCGGGACGCAGCTATCCCGACCGGGTCAGCCGCGAGGCCTACTCCGCCCTCTGCCGGGCGGTCAGCGCCGCCTCGGCCGAACAGTGGAGGCAGGCTCTGGACCACACGGGCACGAGCCCCGAGCTGATGCTGTGGCGCCTGTTACGCATCGGCAGCGCTCCCTATTTCTTGCTCGGCATCGATCGGCGTACCGCCGAACCGGTGCAGTACCGGATCGCCTCGCCGTGGGACTGGCGGGACGAGTTCGAGCTCGTCGACTTCACCATCGGGGCCGGGCAGGCCGGTCAGCCCCGGGTGGACTGGGCCTGTACGTTCCGTCGCCACCGCTCCGGGCCGACCGGGACCCTCGTGGGGCACGTCGAGATCCGCTGGAGCCACGGTCGATTCGCCCAACCACCCGAGGCGAAGGTCTACCTCGACACCCCGATGGGCGAGCTCCCGGGCTATCACGTCCTCTCTCGGCCCGGGGCTGTGCAGCCGCGGCTGTGGCCGGGGCCCTGAGCACCCACGTGTTCGGCCCAGAAGGCGGCGTGCCATCGACACGACCGGGGTGCGATCACCCGACCGAGGACCAGGATGGCTCCGACTTCCAGCCCGGCCAGGCGGAGTGCGGTGGCCGCGCTCTGGGCCCGGGCCCCGGTCGTGTAGCTGTCGTCGACCACCAACACCCGGAGGCGGCCGAGCGAGTGCACGTCGACCAGGGGATCGGCGACGAACCCCTGCCGCGCCGGCTGCAGGTGATCCATGGACACCGGTCCTCTGGCCAGAAGACGACGGTGGTCGGCCGACAGCGAGGCGACCTCGGAGACCACCGCGTCCACCGGCGAGCCGGTCGGTCTGGTCGACGAGGGCACGGTCACGACCACCTCCCATGGCCCTCCCGCCCACGTCCGGAGGTCCTCCCGGCGCCCGTCGACGAAGGCCGTGAGCAAGCGGGCGCACTGGTCGACGGCGCGCTGTCGGGTCTCGGCGCCCGGGGCGTCCTTGTAGCGCCGCAACAACCGGTGCATGGCGTCGCCCAGCCGGTACGTGGTCATAGGCACGACCGGTACGAGGGGCATACCGAGGCGGGCGGCGACCGTCGCACAGCAGAAACACCGCCGGTAACCGGGCTGGGTCGGGCCCTGGCAGAACTGGCACACGTCGAACTCGGCGGAGACGGGCTCGACGGACGGAGTCGACCGGGCCACCGGGGCTTTCGGAGGCTGTGCTGTCGGAGGCTGTGCTGTCGGACGGTGGACACGACCCATGGCTGGACCTCGGTTCATAGACGGCGCAGCGGCGCTGGCCAGTGTCTCCGGCGGCATCGGTCCCTTCGATGCCGCGAACCCGGGTGGCCGATCAGCCTCCTCGGGTGGCTCCCGACGCGTCGTCCCGGTACAGCAGGAAGGTCCCGGTGGATCGACTGATCAGGTGGTCGTCGGCGTCACGAACTGTCGCCTCCCCGTAGGCCACCTGGCGGGCCAGTCGCACCACCTCGCCCCGCAGCCGGTAGTCAGTACCCACCACGGCTGGGCGCATCGTCTCGGTCTTCAGCTCCAACGTCGCCCGGGTCCGATCCCGGCCGGCCAACGAGGCATTGATGGCGAAGTTCATGGCCGCATCGAGCAAGAGGGCATGCACGCCGGCCTGGACGATGCCGTGCGGGTTGCCGGCCAACGGCTCCGGGGCGAAGGTGCCCTCGACCCAGCCCAGGTCCTCGCCGTCGACGCCATAGGAGTCCAACGAGGCCCCGACCTGGCCGATCAGCTCCATCCCGCCATCGCCCAGCCATCGGTCCATGTCCTTGATGCGTCCGGTCACAGGAGAGAACCCTATCGGGGGGGTGTCTCGGTCCAGGGTCCCAACAGGACCACCGGCACCCGATCGGCGGCCAATCCCGGTCGCTAAACTCTTGACCAGGTAGTCAAGTTTTTGCCTTGACAGGCAGACCCACCATCTACGACAGTGAGACGGCCGGGGGCGAGGGCCACGCCGGCCGGAAGAGGAGGCCACCATGACCAACGCCGTCATCGTCGACGCGGTTCGTACTGCCGGAGGCAAGCGCAACGGGAAGTTGCGCAACTGGCACGCCGCCGACCTGGCCTCCGAGCCGTTGAAGGCCCTCGTCGAGCGGAACGACCTCGACCCGGGCGTGGTCGACGACGTCATCATGGGCTGCGTCATGCAGGTGGGCGAGCAGTCGCTCAACGTCGGTCGCAACGCGGTACTGGCGGCCGGGTTTCCCGAGTCGGTGCCGGCGACCACCATCGACCGCCAGTGCGGCTCGTCCCAACAGGCGCTGCACTTCGGCGCCCAGGGCGTCATTGCCGGGGCCTATGACATCGTCATCGCCGGCGGCGTCGAGGTGATGACCCGGACCCCGATGGGCTCGTCGGTCGTCCGTGACCTCGGCTACCCCTTCGGTCCTCGCATGATGCAGCGCTATGCCGAGCGAGGGGGGCTGGTCAGCCAGGGCGAGGGCGCCGAGCTGATCGCCGAGCAGTGGGACCTGTCCCGCGAGGAGCTCGATACCTACTCGGTGCGCTCCCACAAGCTGGCCGCCGAGGCCACGGCCGAGGGCCGCTTCGACCGGGAGATCATCCCGGTGGCCGTGAAGGACGACGAGCGCAATGACACCAACGAGCTGGTCAGAGAGGACGAAGGCATCCGTCCCGACTCCTCCGTCGAGGTGTTGGCCAACCTGAAGCCCGCCTTCCGGTCCGAGAACGGCAGGGTGACCGCGGGCAACTCGTCACAGATCACCGACGGCGCCTCGGCCGTTCTGATCATGAGCGAGGAGAAGGCCAACGCGCTGGGGCTGACCCCCCGGGCCCGGTTCCACACCTTCTCGGTCATCGGTTCCGACCCGATCACCATGCTCACCGGTCCGATCCCGGCGACCAGGATGGTCCTCGAGCGGGCCAAATTGACCCTCGACGACATCGACCTGGTCGAGATCAACGAGGCCTTCGCCTCCGTTGTCCTCGCCTGGCAGAAGGAATTCAATGCCGACCTCGACAAGGTCAACGTGAACGGTGGGGCGATCGCTCTCGGCCACCCGCTCGGCGCATCCGGGGCCAAGCTGGCCTCGACCCTGCTCAACGAGCTGGAGCGCACCGGTGGCCGCTACGGCCTCCAGACCATGTGCGAGGGCGGCGGCATGGCCAATGCCACCATCATCGAGCGACTGGGCTAACCCGCTCACCATTCCGGCTCCGGAACGGATGTGAATCAGGCCGGCGCACGATAGAGGTATCGCAACGTCCGCGACAGGTTGAGGTGCTGCACGGTGACGTGAAACTCCCGGGATGAACGTCGCTGCCAATTACTGGCGATTCTCGAGCGAGGCGACCAGGGGTTGCGTGTCGGCAACCATGTCGATGTGACGAAGGCCGGCCTTGCCATCGGCCAGGAGCGAACGGTCGTTGTGGAGCGAGCGGTCGTTGTGGAGCGAGCGGTCGTTGTCCCGATTGGAAGGCGAGCGAGGGTCGGCTCCGTCCTCCTCCATGGCGCGGATCGTGCGCCCCCGGCGACCGCGCCAGCTCGCGACCCCGCCGGGTCAGTGGTACCGGGTGGCCACCATCAGGCCGGCGAAGATGGACCCGATGGCTCCGACCAGCCACCAGTTGTTCACCCCGCCGGGCAGGGCATCGGCATAGTTCAGGATCACGAGCAGGACTCCGAGCACGAAGAGCCCGATAATGAGTATCCCCATCCACTTCGGGCTCTTCTTGACGCTCCGGGCGACCGGCGGCGTGTACCGATGGCTCTGGCCGGGATGGTGCGACGTCGTCCGCCCCTCGGCCGACCGACCCTTCTTCTGCGCACCGCCGGGGCCGGACTTGGCCTTGGTTGCCATTGGCGAAGGATAGCCAGTGGGCGGCAGGCGGTGTGGGCGGCGGCCAGTACGCTCAATGGTCCATGGGGCTCCGCGTACTGGTGATCGACAACTACGACTCGTTCGTCTACAACCTCGTCCAGGAGCTGGGGGAACTGGGCGCTGAGCCGGTGGTCCATCGGAACGACGCCATCGACATGGACGGGATCCGGGCCGCCTCCCCCGATGCCATCCTCATTTCGCCGGGGCCGGGGAGGCCCGAGGACGCCGGGATCAGCCTGGAGGTCATCGAGCGGTTGGGGGCCGAGTACCCCATCTTGGGCGTGTGCCTCGGCCATCAGTCGATCGGGCAGGCCTACGGCGGTGTGGTTGTCTCCGCTCCCACCCTCATGCACGGGAAGACGTCGGCCATCCACCACACCGGAGTGGGTGTCTTCGCCGGGCTTCCAGAGCCCTTCATCGCCACCCGGTACCACTCGTTGGTGGTGGACCCGGCCACCGTGCCCGACGTGCTCGAGGTGACGGCCACGACCGACGACGGCGTGATCATGGGCTTTCGCCACCGGCACCTCCCGATCGAGGGCGTCCAGTTCCACCCCGAGTCGGTCCTGACCCCCTCTGGCCCGACACTGCTGGCCAACTTCCTGTCCTCGACCGGGCTCTCGACGGGCTGACGCCGGGGCCGGCGATAGCCGTGCCCTCGGGCTACGGAGTCGTCGGTGCCGTCGTCGGTGCCGTCGTCGGTGGCGGAGCGGTAGTCGGCGTTGTGGTCGGGGGGGGCGGTGTCGTGGTCGTGGTCGTGGTCGGAGTGGTCGTCGTCGGAGTGGTCGTGGTCGGCGGTGTCGTGGTCGTGGTCGTGGGCGCCGGCGGCGGTCCTTGGGACACCACGACGTTGACGGGCGACCCCTTGGTCGCTCTGGTGCCGGCGGGCGGAACAGACGAGATGACCTGTCCAGCGGTGAAGGTGGTGGAGAAGGCCTCGGTCACCGTACCCAGAGTCAGGTTGTTCTGCTCGAGGGTGGTCTGGGCCGCTGCCTGTGACTGCCCGGCCAGCGAGGGGACCACCTCCATCTGCACGACCGTGACCTTGGCCACGGTCAGCGTGATGGTGTCCCCCTTCTTCACCAGCGTGTCCCGCTTGGGGGCCTGGCTCAGCACCGTCCCATTGACGGTCGGCGCCTGCGCTGCTTGATCCTTGGTCTGCACGTTCAGCCCGTCATCCTTCAAGGTGATGGTGGCCTGGCTGGCCTGTTGCCCGACCACGTAGGGCATCGAGAAGGAAGAACTGCCTCCTCCCAGGTACCCGAGGGACCGGGCCAGCAACAACCCCACCACGACCAGCAGTATCAACAAGACGGCCAGGATGATGGCGTAGGTCTTCGTGCGGTTGCGCCTGGGCTCCTCGTCGGCGTAGTCGGCCGATTGCGAAGGCACCGATTGCGTCGCCCCGACGGCGCCGACAGCCTGGGTGACGGCCATGCCCCCCATGGCCCCGGTTGCGCCGAGGCCGGCGACCATCCCGGTGTGATCCTCGTGGGCAGCCAGCACGTCGCGACCCTCGTTGAACCGCAGCAGGTCGGCCCGCAGCTCCTCGGCGGTGGCGTACCGGAAATCGGGATTCTTGTCCATGGCCTTGAGGATGATGGCCTCGAAGGTCGGAGGGATCGACGGATTCAGCTCCCGGGGCGACGGTGGATGGTCACGCACGTGCTTGGAGGCAACCGCCACCGGCGTGTCGCCCAGGAACGGGGGGCGACCGGTGACCATCTCGAAGAGGACGACGCCCAAGGAGTAGATGTCGGTGCGGGAGTCGACGCCCATACCCTCGGCCTGCTCGGGCGAGAAATAGGTGGCCGTGCCCATGACCGCGCCGGTCTGGGTCAGGCTCTCCTCGGTGTTCACCGCCCGAGCGATCCCGAAGTCAGTCACCTTGACCTGGCCGTCGTCGGTGATCAAGACGTTGCCCGGCTTCACATCGCGGTGGACCACGCCGTGCTTGTGGGCATAGCCGAGCGCGGCGGCCACCGGGGCCGCGATCTCCGCCGTCCGGTCGGGGGCCAAGGGGCCCGCGGTCTTGAGGATCGACGAGAGGGGCCTGCCGTCGACGAACTCCATGACGATGAAGTAGGTGCCGCTGTCCTCACCCCAGTCGAACACGGGGACGATGTTGGGGTGGGACAGGTTGGCCGCAGCTTGTGCCTCCCGCCGGAACCGCTCTACGAAGGAACGGTCGATCGAGAGCTCGGGGAAGAGCACCTTCAGCGCGACCGGACGGTCGAGCAACCGGTCGTGGGCCCGGTATACCTCGGCCATGCCGCCCCGGGCGATCAGGTGGTTGAGCTCGTAGCGGCCGCTGAATACTCGTGGTGCGGGGTTCTCGGGGATCTCGTCCATGTGGGTCAGAGCCTATGTCCGTGGTTGTCGGGTACTGAGGTTGTCATGAGGCCTTTCTCAGGAGGCGCGGTCACATCGACAGCAGTCGGCACAGGCATCGTCATCCGCCCGGGCACGCTTGTGGTTGGGACAACGCGGACTCGAGGATGGCGCAGGCCGGCGGCCCCGACGTCTGCGCACCGGTCTGCGACGAGGGCTGGAACGGTGCGACAACGGCCACGACCACCTGGGGATGGTCGGCCGGGGCGAAGGCGACCATCCAGTCGGTGGTGAACTGGGCCTGGCTCCCCACCTCCGCCGTTCCCGTCTTGGCCGCAACGTTCTGTCCGGCGGGGAACACGCCGTATGCAGTCGCCTGGGGGTTCGTCACCACCCCCTGCATCAGCGACGTGACCTGCTGGGCGGTGGCCGCCGAGGTGGCCTTGAGCCAGGTCTTAGGCGTGTACGAGGTAACCAGGTTGCCCTGGGAGTCGCGGATCTGAGCCATGACGTGCGGCGTCTCGATCACCCCGCCGTTGGCCACTCCTGCTCCCACCAGAGCCATCTGGAGGGCGGAGGCGGTGACGTTCTGCTGACCGAAGGCTGAGTAAGCCTGTGACGGGGCGTTGTTGGTGAGTGCGGCCACCGATGGGAACTGGGAGGCCACTGCGCCGGGGAGGTCGAGCGGGGGGACCTGGTTGAAGCCGAACGCCTGGGCCTCTGCGTTCGCAGAGACGGCGCCCAGGCTCATCCCCATCTGCGCAAACGCCGTGTTGCACGATACGGGCAGCGTGATCTGAATGGTCCCACCACACTGCTCGTGGTTGGCACCCTGCCCGTAGTTGCACAGGGGCAGGTTCGATTGGGGCAGCGTGATGCAGCCCGTCACCGGATAGTCGACGTTGGCCAATGCGGGCTGATGGTCGTACACCGCGCTCGAAGTGACAACCTTGTAGGTGGAGCCCGGCGCGCTGGTGTCCTCGTAGGCCTTGGCCAGGAGCGGGTTCCCCGGGGCAGCGAGGTCGGCCGTGCGGGCCACCGTCTCGGCCTTGGTGTCCTGGGAGACCAGCGGGTTGGGGTCGAAGGCCGGGGTCGAGTACATGGCCAGGATGGCGCCGGTGGTGGGATCGATGGCCACGGCGGAGACGGGGGCCGACCCGGGCGGTCGCGGGATGGCTTCCAGTGCCGTCTGCATCGCCAGTTGCACCTTGGGCCGCACGGTCAGGGTGACGTTGTCGGTCACCGTGTTGTTGGTCAGGAGGTCCCGGAGCGATGTCCGCGGGCGGTTGTGGGCCGAGAGGTACTGGTTGTAGGAGGCCTCGACGCCGAACTTGCCGTAGATCAACGAGTCGTACCCGACGATGTTGGAATAGAGGACTGCGGTGGCGGCCGGGTAGACCCGCTGGAACTTGTAGAAGTCACCGGGGGCGGAGGGGACGGACTGGGCCAGCACCGTGCCATCGGAGGCCAGGATCTCGCCTCGGGGTTGGATGCGCTCGGCCTGGATGACCCTGGGGTTGTTGGGGCTGTTGGCCAGGGAGCTGGCCTTCAGGACCTGGATGTTGTTGAGCTGGATGAACAGGGCCACGAAGCAGAGCACCATGAAGACGCCCAGGCGGCGGATCCGCTTCTCCATCAGGTGCCCCCCGGGGCCGGAGGGGCCGTGGTGGGCGCGGTGGCCGGCGCCACGGGCACCGTGGTCGTCGTGGTGGTCGTTGTCGTAGTCGTGGGCGGCGGGGTGGTTGTCTGCGTGCTCCTCTGCGCCGCCTTCAGGTTGTTCACGTACTGGCGCGCGCTGGCCAGCGACGATTCCTGGACGCCGGCCTTGATCGACGTCAGGTAGGGAGCGGGTACGTCACCGGTGTGGACGCCGGTGTGCTGCACGGCCACTGGTTGGTACCACAGGAACCCACCGATGCGGCCCTGATAGATGACCAGCTCGTTGTTGTGGGCCTTCACGTAGTAGGAGTTGTCGTTGTACCAACGCACCGCGTAGAAGGCGCCGTAGATCACTGCGGCCAGGATGACCACGACCAACAAGGCCCGGAAGGTGAGCAACCGACGGGCCCCGAGTTGCCGTCGCTCCCGCCGGCGGGCTCGTCTGCGCTCCCGGCCCTTCAAGGCGTCGGAGTCGGCGACGGCGCCCCCGGCCGGAGCAGTCGCTTGATCCGTCCCCGTTCCCGTCTTGGTCCCGGTCTCCTCCGCATTGGCCGAGGCGGTGGGATCCTCGCCGAAAGCACCGGGCTCGACCGCGGCCACCGCAGGCGTCGACCCGTCGTCGGCCTCACCGATGATGACATCGACGAGAACGGCGGTGATGTTGTCGCTTCCCCCGTGGTCGCGCGCCGCCTGCACCAGTGCCTCGACCGCTTCTTGGGGGCTGTGGATCGTCGAAAGGACCTGGGTGATCTCGGCATCGCTCAGTTCGTTGGTGAGCCCGTCGCTGCACAGGAGGTACCGATCGCCCTGTTCCGGACGGATGCGCCAGAGGTCGGCCGTGACCTCTGGGGAGACGCCCAGAGCCCGGGTGAGGATGTGCCGGTGGGGGTGGACGAGCGCCTCGGCCGGGGTGATCTCACCGTTGCGGACCATCTCCTCGGCCAAGCTGTGATCGGTGGTGATCTGGCTCAGGGCACCGTCGTGGAAGCGGTAGGAGCGCGAGTCGCCCACGTTCACCAGGGCCAGGACGTCCCGACCATCTTCGTTGACCAGGGCCGCGGCCGTGAGCGTCGTGCCCATCCCCCGGAGGTCGGCTCGCTCCTGGCTGGCCACCCACACTGCGGTGTTGGCCGACAGGACCGCCTCGGCCAGCCCAGGGCCCGACGGGTGCTCCCCGAAGGCCTGCTGGAGCGCGTCGATGGCCACCTCGGAGGCCACCTCGCCGCCGGCGTGGCCGCCCATGCCGTCAGCCACGGCGAAGAGGCTGGCGGTGGCGACGGCGAGGTCCTGGTTGGAGGACCGGACCAGTCCGGTATCGGAGGCCGTTCCCGACCGCAGGACAGTCATGTCACTTGCCGATCTCGAACACGGTGCCCCCCACCTGGAGGAGGTCCCCCTTGTCCAGTTGGGTGCGCTCGCCGATGCGCCGGGTGTTGACCCAGGTCCCGTTGGTGGACCCGAGGTCCTCCACCCAAAGATGGCCGTTCTGCCGGAACAGGCGGGCGTGGAGGTTGGAGGCATAGGTGTCGTAGTCGACCGAGACGCCGCAACCGGCCGCCCGGCCCACGGTCACCTCGTCGTCGAGCTCGTAGGCCCGTCCCACCAGCTCCTCGGGTCGCACTACGTGGAGGCGGAGACGCTTGCCCCTCCGTGAGCCGCCGCCGGCAACGGGGGCAGCCTGGTCCCCATTCCGCCGTTGACGCCTCCGCTGCAGGGGCCGGACCTCGACCCAGACCGCCCGGACCACCCACATGAAGAACAGCCACAGCAAAATGATGATCCCGTACTCGAGGGCGCGCAGGACCGGGGTGTTGTTCACCGGGTTCGGGACCGACACTAGAAAGTTGTGCATGTGGGCTCAGGCGATGCCCATCACGAGGCCTCGAACCGGACGGAGGTCGTCCCAATCCTGATCTCGTCGCCATCCATGAGCTTTCGCTCCCGGATGGGCGTCCCGTTCACCCGGGTCCCGTTGGTGGAGTTGAGGTCCACCAGCACCACGTCGTTGCCCAGCCGCCGGATCTCGGCGTGGCGACGGCTGGCGTTCGGGTCAGAGAGCACCACCGTGCTCTCGGGCAGTCGCCCGATGGTCACCGTCTCCGCCCCGATGACGATGCGTCCGCCCTCGGCCAGGACCAATGATGCCGCGGCCAGACCAGACGGCCCTTCTTTGAACTCGGAGACCACGTTGAATCGGCCCCGGCGGAGGCGCCGGTCCTCGTAGACGGTGACGGTGACCGGGCCCACGAACACGTAGTTCTCGTTTCGGGCGTGCTCTCGGGCCGCTTCCTCGAGCTCGCGGATCAAAGCTTCGAGGAAGCTCTCGAACCGCTCGAAGTCGTCGGTGGCCAGGCGCACGCCGAAGGCATTGGGCGCGATGAGGCCGTGGACCCCCAAACGACGTTGGAGGTCCATCTCTCGGGTAAGACGGCGGCCGATCTCAACGGGATGGAGCTCCCCGCGAAAGGCCTTGGAGAAGGTGCCGTCAACCAGGCGCTCGAGGCGCCCCTCAAACTTCTGCAGTCCCATGCTGCGGCCCAGCCTACCGGGGGGGCGACCGGTACAGGGGGTAGGTACGGTCAGGTAATCTTCAGCAGTCGCTCGGGCGAGTGGCGGAATTGGCAGACGCGCAGGATTCAGGTTCCTGTGTCCGAAAGGATGTGGGGGTTCAAGTCCCCCCTCGCCCACCACCACGGGGTACAGACACAACTGCGCGCCTCGCACCGACAAAACCCTGATCGGGAAGTTGGTCAGGTGCGGATGCTGCGGTCACAGGGACTGTTTTGGGCCAGATCCCCTGTCGTTACTCGGGGTCTCGACACCCCCGGACGGCAGATCACCGCGGGACCCTTCTTTCGGACGAGAAGGAACCGCCGAGTGGCAACTCAGTTGGAGATCACAACGCTCAGGCGGTCAGCGGAGGATCTGGGTCGGCGCTGCCATCATCCACTGTGGCAGTGGCAACCGTGCCTGGGGTCGGGACCCAGTCCTGCAGCGACTTGGCCTTCCGCCGGGCCGGGAATCGGCGGACCTTCTTGTCGCCGGCGGCCTTGTTGGTCAAGAACTCGTCGATCTTGCGGATGTTCGCGGCAAAGAGCTGGAAGGCCACCAGGACGCTCTGGGCAGCCGTTCCCCGGATGCGGCGGCTGTGGGTGCCGAGAAGGTCATCCGTCCACTTTGATCAGGTCTTTCGAGGATCGGCCTGAGGCGGCGAAACTGGGCCATGGCCCTGTCGTTTGTCTACCTCGCCTTCGTCAGAATCCTCCAGTTGGTGCTCCTCGGTCGCCGCGACAGCGACGAGTTGGCCGTTGAAGTCGTCATGCTCCGACACGAGGTTGCCGTGCTCCGTCGCCAGGTGGTCCGACCGGCCCTCCGGCCTCCCGATCGAGCACTGCTCGCCGGACTGAGTCGGCTGCTCGATCGGCGCCGTCGCCGAAGGTTCTTCGTCCAACCCGAGACTCTGCTCCGCTGGCACCGGGACCTGGTCCGACGGATTTGGATCTCTGCGAACCGTCCAGGTCGACCTGGCATTCCGGCTGGCACGGTGACGATTATCCTCCGACTGGCCTGGGAGAACCCCACCTGGGGCTACCGACGGATCCAGGGTGAACTCGCCAGGATGGGTGTGGCCTTGGCCCCCTCGAGTGTCTGGGCCATCCTGCACCGGCACAAGGTCGATCCATCACCGATGCGGACGGGACCCAGCTGGAACGAGTTCGTTCGAAGTCGGGCGTCATCTGCACTGGCCTGCGACTTCTTCACCGTCGACACGGTGCTGCTGAAGCGGCTCTACGTGCTATCCTTCATCGAGCTCGACACTCGACGGGTGTACGTGATGGGGATCACGGCCCACCCGACTGGATCGTGGACAGTTCAATAGGCCCACAACCTCTGCGCGATGGTCGCCAACCGGGCTCACCCAGTCAAGTCTCTGATTCGAGACCGAGACACCAAGTTCACTTCGAGCTTCGACGAGATTCTCCGGTCTGAATGCATCCGGATCATCCCCACCCCAATCCGGGCTCCACGGGCCAACGCCTTCGCCGAGCGCTTCGTCGGCACGGTGCGTCTGAGTGTCTGGACCGGATGCTGATCTTCGGTCGCCATCATCTGGAGCACGTGCTGGCCGACTTCGTCGTCCACTACAACGACCACCGTCCGCATCGCGCTCTTGAGCAGCAGGCTCCACTAGCGGTGGGGACAAGTCCGGCGTCGATCGGCGACCCAGACCTCGCCCGACTACGAAGAACGGACAGACTCGGTGGTCTGATCCACGAATACGAACTGGCAGCGTGAGGCCCTTGGATGGCATTTTCGGCACCCACAGGCCTGCGTCCTCCCAATGAGTCGTTGTAAGCACCACTGTGCCCAGAAACGAGAGATTCGGGACGAAGCGGGTCGGGATATACCTCCCCCTTCTTACCTAGCCTCCGCGGTTGGTGAACTGCTTTGGTACAACGCGAACGCCCGTTTCTCGTGTGCGATGCACTTCCAAGCGAAGCCACCAAAACGATATACGGGAGCCAGGAGTTCACCGGGACGGTTCAGTCTGGACCATCAAGCGACGAGACCACGATGATGCGCGTAGGCGACTGCCTGAGAGCGGTCCCTGCTGCCCGTCTTCGCGAAAATGCGGTTCACATGGGTCTTGACGGTGGCTTCGCTCACGAAAAGGTCTCGCCCGATCTCGGCATTAGAGCGCCCCGCGGCGATCAGACGGAGGACCTCGGCCTCTCGCTCTGTCAACCCGTCCGGAAGGGGGCCACCCGCGGCCCCGGTTCCGGGCAGGGTCGCCACGTCGACGAGTCGGGCCTGGACCGCCGGGTCAAGTACGGCTTGGCCTGAGGCGGCAGCTTCAAGCGCACGGCTGATGTGATCCCTGCCGGCGTCCTTGGTGATGTATCCGATCGCCCCCGCCCGCAGCGCCCCGACGATGGATTCGTCATCGGCATACGTGGTGAGCACCACCACTTGTGTTCCGGGATGGTCAGCGCGGATGCGCCTGGTCGCCTCGACCCCGTCCACCCGGGGCATGCGCAGATCCATCAATACGACTTCCGGGGACACTTCTGCGACCACATCGACCGCCTCTTCACCGTCGGAGGCGGACCCGACGACCTCGATCCCGGGCATGGTCTCCAGCAATGTGACCAGGCCGTCGCGAACGACGGTCTGGTCATCGACCACGACGACTCTCACACCGGGACCGCTACTTGCACGCTCCAACCAAGCGCGCTGGGCTCGGCGACGACTTGGCCACCCAACAGTTCGATCCGCTCGCGCATACCCTGTAAGCCGAATCCACCGCCTGTCGTCTGCAACTCGCGTGTGGTGTCGGTACTAGGGCAGAGACCGTTGGTGACCCTGAGGGTCGTCGAGTTCGGGTCGAAGTCGAGGAGAATCGACACCGGTGCCCCTGGCGCGTGCTTCCGGGCATTTGTGACTGCCTCCTGGGCGGCGCGATAGAGGGCCAGTCCGGCGTCGGCTGTGAGTGGACGGGGCGCACCGGTCACGGCCAGGTCGGCACCATCGCGGGCCGCCAGCGATGACAGTTGCTCGGCGAGAGCCACCGGCTCGTCGCGCAGTGCATGCACAGCCTGGCGCGTTTCCTCCAACCCCAGGACTGCGAGCCGGCGAGCCGCTTGGACCAGCTGTCTCGCCCTGGCGTCGTCGCCGCCGTTCTCCAAGAGGGCGTCAGCCGCGTCCAGCTGGACGGACAGCGCTCCCAGCGAGTGAGCCAGCACGTCGTGCACCTCGCGTCCAATCCGGTTGCGTTCAGCCAACGCTGCCGCTCGATCTCGCTCGGCGTCAGCCCGGACCCGCTCGGCCAGGAGTTCCTCAGCCTGAAATGCCCGTTCCACGTATTGGCGCCGGCTGGCTCCGACCATCAGCCCGACGACCACGGAGACTGCTCCTTCAGCGACAAGGACAGCCGGAGCACCCACTGCCGCGGTCGCCACCACCAGCCCGCCGACGCCGATCGCTCCCACAGCCAGCGCCGGTAGTCCCTCGAAGGCGAGCCCGGCACCGAGCCCGGCGACGGCCATGAAGGTGATGGCGATGGGGGCGAAGGGCGCAAGCGCGCCTCCGGACGCGGCCAGGAGGGCGAGGAAGCACCACGTTGTGCGACCCGGGACCCGAAGCCGGCGGCTGGCCATCCAGCCGATCCAACCGATCCCGGCGCCCGCCATCAGAACCCACTTCACCGGGTGGTTGGCCACTACACCGTTCGGTGATGGCTGGTGCGCTGTGGCCCAGAGAAGTGCCGCCAGTCCGGCCAGGCGGGCGGCACTGAGCAGGCGCTCTGTTCTCGTCCCCAGCTGGGCTCGGAGTTGGGATACCAGCCCCACGGACACCATGATCCCACTTCGCCGCTGATCCCGGCGCCTTCGAGGCTCAGGCCGCCGCTGAAGGCCGGAGCAGTCCGCCACGCTCGATGACGGCACCCGAGCGGCGAGCCTTGAGGTAGAGAACGCCGGTCCGACTCGCCACCTCGGCCATGGCCATCAGGACGAACGCCGCACCCCAGGCCGTCCCGGAGGTGATGTGGTGGAGAACGCTAAACCGGGCCACAGCAGCCTGCCCACCGTGCCCCACCCAGAGGGCAAAACCCATGCGGGCTCCGATACCGAGCACCCACAAGACCGCCGCCACCAGGCCTGCCTTGGCGAAGGCGCTAGCCCCGTCAAGCCGGACAGCGGTCACGAGCCCTGCCCCCGCCCCCAGCGCGGCGCCCACGCATGTCAAGCCGACGATCAGCACCAGGTCGTTGCCGGCGGTCGGGATGGCGTGGAGGAACTGGGCGGCCACGAAGACCGTGGCCACCAACGGGAACAGCAGACGAGCCCGGGTCACCTTGTGCCCCCGGATCTGGAGGACGACCAAGGCGATGAGGCCGATGTTCATGAGGTAATCGGTGATTGTCATACAACCAGTGTCTGAGATCGGAGGTCGACTGGCGTCAGCCCAGGGGTGGATCTGAGGGTGGATCTCCTCTCCACCCTGGCGTACAGCCGACGACTCGCCAGGGGGAACACCGAAAGGGTGGGACACCCAGCACCGGACCACACCCCTACCCCACTCCCACTTGGCCCATCGCCAGGCAAGTTCCTGATCCGGGATCGAGACGCCAAGTTCACCTCGAGCTTCGACGAGGTCCTCCGTTCCGAATGCATCCGGACCATCCGTACTCCGACCCGGTCCCCTCGTGCCAATGCGTTTGCCGAGCGCTTTGTGGGGACGGTACGTCGCGAGTGCCTCGACCAGATGCTCATCATCGGCCGACGCCATCTCGAAGCCGTCGTCCATGAGTACGTCGAGCACTACAACGGTCACCGGCCTCATCGATCGCTCGGTCAGCTACCCCCTACGCCGAAAGATGGAGCTCCAACGAAACCGAAGGATGTCGACCCTTCACGAATCCAGCGGGCGAATCGGCTCGGTGGATTGATTCACGAGTATCGCCTTATCGCGTGACATGGATGACGTTATTGGCACCCACAGGATCGGTGGGGCGAGCTGCAGGCCACGATGCGGGTCTCGCTTGGTTGTAGTGGCGGACGTACTCATTGAGGACCGATTCGAGATGTCGCCGTGAGACGACGAGGAGATGGTCGAGCACGAACACGCCGACGATGTTCCAGCCGAGCGTGGCCGCTTCCAACCTGCGGCCCGACTCAGAAGCCGGGCATAACGGGTCCTGTCGGCAATCTCCGTCACCCGGCCAGCTTCTCAGACGGTGCCGTTGATTCCAGACGGGGGCGCCCCAGATCGTCGGGACGGGTGCCACCGGCGGCACGACGGGGGGGCATCGCTTTGGAACTCTCGGTAGCCCGGCGACCGCGGCGCGCCCCTCGGCCGCGCTGGGGGAGTTACCGGCCCGCCAGTGCCCGCCCAGTCTCGGTCGTGACCCCCTCGGCCATGGCCGTCTGGGACGTCTGCATGCTCGCCGTCAGCTGTTGACCGGGCGGCTGCGCGTCGAGTGCCGGCGACCAAGTCAAGTAGGCGAACGCCAGCTGTGACCAGAACCCCGAGACGAAGGGCACCCCTGCTTTGACCGCCCACTGGCGGACCGCTTCCATGAACCGCACATCGAGCGGCTCCCAGAACGAGTACGTGCACAGCGCACCCTGGCCGTTGGACGCCGCGACGGAGCCCGAGAGCGTGGTTAACCCCTTGTAGAGCCAGATCTCGTCGGCCACGAGCGGCTTGCCCGCGTCGTGGGCGATCTTGGCCGTGGCGATCAGGTCCGCTGCCGTCGTGGCGTTCGCCGGGTAGATGTGGGTGACGAGCCCGTCGATCGGGGTGTGCACGAGCGCCTCGTCGTAGGCGGGCCCGTACCACGAGGCCGCGCCCGCCACCAGCTTCGTAGACCCGTGGGGGCCGATGGCTTGCACGGTCGTCGTCACGAACTGGGTGAGTCCGGCAATGGTCCCCAGCGCCCCGATGCGGGTGAGCGACGCCTCGGTGTTGGGCTCGGAGATGAGGTTCACCCAGTCAGGGTGCACGCGTTCGATGACGATCTGTGCCTGTTGGGCGGTCATCTGGGCCCACGGGGCCACGGAGTCCGGATACTGATACGAGCACGAAGCGTAGATGGTCCCGCAGAACAGCGCGCTCGAGCTCGACGTCGATTCGGAGACCTCGCTCGCGTGCCTGGCGGGCGACCGCCGCGTAGAAGTCGGCGTACTGGGCGGCACGCGGCTCGTAGCTGGGCAGCAGGAGCGGGACCTTGATCCCGAGGACCACGCCGCCGATGCCAAGACGCTTGAAGGCGTCGAGGCTGCGGTCGACGTTCGCCATCTCGTCGGACGCGAGCAGCGCGGACTGCCGGTTCCCGTTGGCGACGAGCAGCTCGGCCCACCCCAAGCCTGCCACCGGCGCCTTCGTCCCTCCGAGCGGCGCCATCTTCCCGATGGCCGCGCTGAAGGCATCGAGACTTGCCGTCATGGACAATGCCATGGCCCGGTACTTGAGCGGAACCGGTGGTGTCGCCGGGACCATCGTGCTGGACCGGGGCGCAGGCTTCGGTGCAGGGCCGGCACACGACGCGAGTGCCACCACGACGACCGCCAGGGTCGCCACGGTTCGCCATCCGCGATTCATGGCGGGAAGGTAGCATGCTGTGCCTGCGGGCAGGCGGTACCGCAGGCGGGCCATGACTCATGCAGCTAACGAGCGGGTTCTAAATATCCTCGCTGCCGGACCGGGGATGGGCTGACCCTCTGAGGGATGACGCGAACTAGCTGGCGAAACAGTTGGCCAGGAAGCTGTCGAGCACGGCCGTATCGTTCCGAACCATCAATTGGCCATCTTCACTTCTTGAGATGTCGAGCGATGGACCGAAGGCTTCAAAGTCTCCGCAACGCAGTAGAAGTGTGGAGATCCCTTGACGCACCTTCGGATCCCATCTTCCCAATCTCTGAGTACCGTGTGGGTGCCAAAAACCTCATCCGGGACGTTGAACTGGGCCTTTCTCTAGAGCAGGTGCGACCGCGAGAATGGTCCGTGGCTCTCTCGTTCCTCTATCTCGCCTTCCTTCGGACCGCCGCTGGCACGGGCTTGTCGATGTCCATGAGATCCAAGACCTCGGGTGAGCCGTACGAGCGCAAAACGAACGCCTTCATCACATTCTCCTCATTCGCTGCCGGCGTGGGGCCGGATCTTCCCACGCCCTACTCCGCACCGCCGCGCACGTAATGCCCGATCTGTCTGCCCGACGACACGAACAACTCCACGGGGCGGCCGCGCCGGATCGGCCCTGTTCGCGTGCCGCTGAGGGTTCCTCGGGGGGCGGGGTGGAGACGGATGACGCTGGTGCGCCGGGCCGTCACCCCTTCAGGCTGAAGGGCGGGTACTCGTCTCGCAGCAGGAGCAGGTAGGACTGGACATGGACGTTCCAGCGCATGGCCCCCACGGCGAACCGGTAGAGGCCCGCCGGGTAGGCACGGGTGAAGAGGATCGCGAACCAGGCGATGATCGTCGTCACTGTCCAGGCGATGTTCACGAAGATGAGGACGACGAGGTGGGGGATCACGTAGATCAGGCGGAGACCCACCGACAGACGGTCCCTCTCTCCCGCCGGGTACGTCACCCCGTAGGTGGTCGGATAGGGCTCGTCGCCGAACGGCGGGTAGTCGTCCCTCAACAGGGCGGCGTACGCAGCGACGCGCACCCACCAGCGCATGTAGAACGTGATGAAATCCCACAAGCCGCGGGGTTCTTCGCCCCTGAACACGACGGCGAACCAGGAGATGAACGCCATGACCGACGCCGCCCCCGTCAAGGCCGAGGCGCCGTAGGAGTTGAACCCGCCGACGATGATGAATTGGGGGATCCCAAGGATCAGCCGGAACCCGGTTGTGAGGCGGTTGCGATCGGTCAGCTGGGGCTCGACGTCGAACTCGACGGGGTAGCCCGGAACCTGCGCAAAGCCCGGCTCAGTCATCGGACCCCCTCTAATCGGGATGCTGTCACTCTGTCGCAGGACCATGGTGCCATACGGGAGTGCCCGGCCGGGAATGCGCCAGGCCGTTGACCCCCGACCGTCCGCCCCCGGAGCCGCCGCGGACCCCACTCAGCCAGTCTGCACGGCCGTTGACGGAGCCGCCATGATCCCGCCCGTAGCTCGGAAGGACATGACGGCGTACATGGAGGCCGCCCATGCTCGTCCGACCGCCTCCTAACCCCGGACTCCCGAAAGGAGGCTGCCTGCCCCACTCCGCCGGGTACGTGGGATACCCAATCCTGGTCCGAGAGCTGATCGCTTATCATTGCAAGCGCGCCCGAATATCGCATCTGCGCGCGGCCGATCGTTGAACACGCGAGGCTCGGGCAGCGCATAGCGACGGTTCCCGCACGTCCCGCTCGGATCCTGGTTCGTAGTGAGATCGCCCCAGGCGCACCGAATGCGCACACAGAAGTTGTGGGTGCCAAGAACCTCATCCATGTCGCTGACCCGAGTCTTCATGGGTAGTTTCGCTCGCAACAATGTGGGAAATCCGGAGCAATAGCGTGGGAAATGCGGCCAACGGATGACACACAGGCCCAGGTCAGGAGAGTATTGTCGGTAGCCCACCACCACGGGGTCCCGACAGAACTAGGCGGCTCTCGTCGACAAAACTCGATGTGGCGACCTGTTCAGGGGCATCGAAGCGGAGAATCGGCCGTTTGCCTGCTATTTCCCCGGGGGAAACCGGCGTCATCTAACGGCTCCAGACCCGGATCACCGCTTGGCTCCTAGTCGAGGCGCGGACCAACCACCCTGGGTCGTTGATAGGAACCCCCGACCGTCAGGCAGTCAGTGGTGGGTCAGGACCGTCGGTGGCGTCATCCGTCGAGGCGGCGACATCGTTGGGCGTCTCGGGCGCCCAGGTGGGGAGAGCCCTGGTGCGCCGGCGGGATGGAAGCTTGCGGACCTTGTTGCCCTCGGCTTCCTTATGGGCGAGGAACTCGTCGATCTTGCGCATGTTGGCGGCGAACAGTTGGAAGGCCACCAGGACACTCTGGGCCGCCACGCCCCGGATCCTTCGACGCTCGGGGTCATCGACGGCCTCTCTCGCCCCGTCCTTGATGAAACCGTTCATGCCCTCATTCGAGTTGCGCAGCGTGACATACATCGCATGCCACTCCGGTGATTCGTGGGGCAGCTCCTGGACGTACTTGGCCCCGGCTTCCGGAGGGACAGTGATCGACTGCTGCGTGCAAACTTTCGGCTGATGGAGGGTCAGCACATCGGTGACGGGGATACGGGTCCGGGCCTGGCCGTCGCCCCCCTCGGACCCCGGTTTCAGCGCGCAGCGGGCCACCGGAGCAGGCGAGGCGGCTGGGCACACCATCCGGACATGCCCCTCGGCATCGGGGCGCGCTTTGGGCCGCATCTGGTAGTTCCGTCGTTCCTCGATGCGGGACTTGTGGGTGGCCTCGTCGATGACGCCCTTCCGGAAGTCGAGCGTGGCGTTGATCAGCGTCTCGGGCATGGCCGGGCAGTAGAACGAGCCGTCCACCAGGATCATCCCGGCGCAACTTCCCTGCAGGCACAGCTGGTCGATTTTGTAGTCCAGGACGACGCTGTAGCCCAGGGCCCGGGCCGGTAGCTGGAAATCCTCGGCCTTGGCCTGGGAGTAGGCCCGGTCCCCGACCAGGGAGTGCGCCGGGTGTCCTCGGGAGGAGATGTTGGCCAGGGCCACGATGGCGCTCTGTCCCACCTGGGTGCCCGGCTTGCGGAGCGAGGCCATGCCCAGCACCAGCGTGGGCATGGCCGAGGGCTCGTCGGGATCGTTGCTGCCGCTGACCACGAGGCACGCCTCGTAGCCCCAGATCGAGAGCTTGGGCTCAGGATCCCGGTCGGGCCTCTCCTGTTTGTCCCGGTGGTACCAGTCGGCATCCGAGTCGGTCGAGTAGCGCAGCGTCTTCGGCCTTACGCCCTTCTTCTTCCGCTTTTCCCGCCGGGACGGGCGGGCAAAGGCCGGGATGACGGTGTCATCGACCGCCGCCGACCCCTTTCAGTGACGTCGCACCTTCCCGGGGCAGGGTCCGGATGCTCATCTCCAAGACCTCGTTGACGAACCAGGTCAGGCGGTCCTTGCGCTCGGCCCACTCCTCCTCTGTGCGCCTTATGCGACGGAGATCGAGGAGGGCGTCGAAGGTCTCGGGGGTGAGGCGGCGGTTCTTCGGCGCCGGTGAGGGGTCCATCAGTTCGAGCAGTCCGTGAAATCGGGTCCGGACATTGTGATAGCACCTGTCCCAGCCACGATGGTCGTTAGCGTCCAGCGGCTTCGGGACCCCGAGGGCGTGGCGCATGGTGGGCGAGATCTGGCGGAACAACACGTCTCTGAATCGGGTGGCCAGCATGGGCTGGTCGCTAACGGCACAGACCAGCATGGCGACCAGCAACGCACGGACCGGGAAGGTCTTGGGCCGTCCGCCCGGGCCGGCCCGCTCCTCTCTTTCCCAGAGCTCAATGGTGGCAAGCAGCTCGGATCGGTCGATGAGGCCCATGGCCTGCCAGACGAGGCCGTCCTCGAGCCTGCCCGCCGGCACGGTGAACCGAGGGCTGGGGATCGTCACCGAGACGGCATCGATCGAGGGTCCGGCGTCGCTACCGGCCATGTCAGCTCGTCCCGGCCACGAGGAGGCGGGCCCGTGCCGCCTCGGGTGGTGTCGCAAACTTCAGGTACCGGACAAGCTGGGAGGCGCGCACCCCCGAGGCCTGTTCGAGGGCGACCAGGTGGGTGCCCGCCGACAGGTGACCCACGATCCAGGTGATGCGGAGCCGGTGGACCCTGAACTTGGGTTCTTCATCGATCAGGTTTCGATGGATGCGGTTCCGGTTGGGCTGGAAGAACGGCCGCTCGCTCGACTCTCTGGCCACTTGCAGGACCTCTGTCGCCCCAGTCGCGATGGACGGGCACGACACGGCTGACCTTGCCACCGGAGCCGAGGACATCCACTAGGACGATGCCGTCCTCCTCGTGGACATCGGTCCCTACCGTGCGGGATATCTCCTCGCTTCTCATGCCGGTCCCAAGGCCCAACGCCAGCAGGGCCCAGCTGTCCCGTCGCATGGACTGCGTGGGCAGTCCCCGGGACCAGGAGACCAACTCGGTGACTTCGGCCGGCGAGTACGGCGCCGAACTTACTTTGGACTCGGGGCCTGAGCTGGACCTGGCCCGGCTTGCTACGGCGTTAGCGGCTGGAAGCGGTCGGCGACCACTTCCACCGTGCGCCCGTTTGGCGCTGTCGGTGCCCTCCGAGGTCCGGGCCTGGAGCCGTCCCTCGACATAGGCAAGACGCCCCTTCACCGGGATTGAAACCACTGCTGCCTGCGTTGCTCGCATTCGTTTTGATTGATTCGAACGGCATCAGGAAAGTTGCACAATCGACCGTTTGTACAACTTTCATACACACTGCCAACGTGTTGAATTAATGTGGTTTCACCGACCTTCCGATGCGCCAAGTTGGTCACTTATCCACGCTTTTGGGAACGAGCCAACCCCGTATCGAAGGGCTCACAGATATGTCGTCGTGCGCAGGCCGCGGTAGCGCTCGAACTCCTCATCAAAGTCCGCCAGATACCTGCTCTGCGCGTCGGCGTCGTCACGGTGGCGCCGGATGGGTGTCTCCGTGCATCTCTACAGCGGTATCCGGGGGAGGGAGAAGTGTGCGTCCCTCCACGTGGTGGGCTTTGAGGTGAGCAGAGGTATCCACCAGTAGGTGGGGCCAACGGCGTGATCCTCGGTGTGTTCCTAGCCGAACCACCGAAGGAGATCACACCGATGGCCCTTGATCAGTCTGTCCTGTCCGAGCTACTCGACGCATTCCGAACCGGGGAGGGTCTGGACCTCGTCCGTGAAGCGGTCACCCTGGTCTGCCAGGAGCTGATCGAAGCCGAGCTCACCACAGTGATCGGAGCCGATCGCTATGAGCGGACGGCCACCCGGACCACCGAGCGCAACGGACATCGTTCCCGGGTCCTTTCGACCAAGGCCGGGGACGTGGACCTCGCCATCCCCAAGCTCCGCAAAGGGAGTTTCTTCCCGTCCATCTTGGAGCCACGTCGGCGGATCGACCAGGCCCTCTATGCCGTGGTCATGGAGGCTTACGTGCACGGTGTGTCCACCCGGGCCGTCGACGAGCTGGTGGCCGCCTTAGGGGTGTCGGCCGGCATCTCCAAATCTGAGGTGTCCCGGATCTGCGGCGAGCTCGATGAGGTGGTCGCTTCGTTCCGGGAGCGTCGTCTCGACCATGTCGGCTTTCCCTACGTCTACCTCGACGCCACCTACCTCCACGTCCGAGAGAACCACCAGGTGACCTCAAAGGCCGTGGTCATCGCCACCGGTGTCTCTGCCACCGGACATCGGGAGATCCTGGGCATCGATGTCGGTGACTCGGAGAACGAGGTCTTCTGGCGGGAGTTCCTGAGACGACTCCGGGCCCGGGGATTAGAAGGCGTTCGCCTGGTCATCTCCGACCAGCATGCCGGCCTGGTGGCCGCCATCAAGCGCTGCTTCCAAGGAGCGTCCCACCAGCGCTGCCGGGTGCATTTCGCCAGAAACCTGCTGGCCATGATCCCAAAGGGCCACCAAGCCATGGTCTCTGCCGCCTTCAAGACCGTCTTCGCCCAGGTCTCCGGGCCTGAGATGCGCACCCAGTGGGACCAGGTGACAGCCACCTTGGAGGACCGGTTCGGAAAGGCCGCCGGCCTCATGCGGGAAGCCAAAGAGGAAGTGCTGGCCTTCACCGCGTTCCCCTCTGAGCATTGGAGGCAGATCTGGTCGACGAACCCGCTCGAGCGACTGAACAAGGAGCTCAAGCGTCGGTGCCGGGTGGTGGGCATCTTTCCCAACGAGGCCTCGGTGATCCGGCTCGGCGGTGCCGTCCTTCTCGACGTCCACGACGAGTGGGTGGCCACCGAACGGAGGTACTTCTCCGAAGCCTCTATGGCCAAGCTCTACGCCGTCGTGGATAATGACCATGCGACAGTCGGGGAGCTAACGCCCTCTGACTGATCGCCGCCGAGGATTGCGTGCTCAATCCCCACCATTCGGCGGGACGCGACCAGGGAGAAGGCGCGTGCCGACATAACTGGTGTATCGGGGCATCCCTGGCCTGGCATCATTTGGTTAGTGAAGCCTGAGTCCGACTACAAAGCGAGCGCACCCGTAGAGGTCTCGGAGGACATGGTCAAGCGGATTCGCACGCTATGCCTAGCGCTACCTGAGGTTACGGTGCGCGTCGACTATTCACTGACTAGAACGAGTCGACGGCGCTGTCGTTCGACATCCGCCGCAGGTCGTTCTGCTTGCTCGTCGCGACGACGGCTTCTACCGGCAGTTCCGTCACCGTTACTCGTGTTGCGCGCCGACCCCTGAAGAACGCGAAGCGTTGCTGTCTATTGGCCGTCCATTCTTCGTCCCTCGACGAGCCCGCCATGATCGTATTGGGGTGTGTCTCACCGACAAGACAGACTGGGAGGAGATTCGCGAGCTCGTGACTGAGAGCTACCGGGTCCTCGCGCCGAAGAAGCCCACTGCGCTGCTCGGCTAACAAGCGGCGGCGTCCTCGATATGCCCCACCTTTCCGGCGGTATGGGATGGCCTATAAGCAGTCGGATACTCCGCCGGTCTTAGCCCCGGGGTGCGAAGAACTCAAGTGCGATGTTGTCGGGATCTCGAAACGACAATGCCGAGTAGTAAGGCGTGTCCACGATGCCACCGTTGGGGATGCCGAGTTCGTTCAGACGGATTTCCCATGCCTTTAACTCATCGCGGTTGGCACAGCCGAAAGCCAGATGATCGAGCCCCGGCCGCCGCTCGTTGAACGGCTCAGTGCTGTCCAAGTCAGGGAACTGAGTTACGCCAACGATTGTGCCGCCGGTAAGCCAAGCGACGCGCTGGAACGGACCTGTGTCCTCGTCAAGGATTGGGTCCGAGCCGAACAGATCCTTGTACCAAGGCACACTCCGTTCAAGGCTCGTAACCGTTAGCGCCACGTGAGTAATCGCAGGGAACTCAGGCATCTCTTTTCTCACCTCCACACGTCGTGGACGCAGCGAATGCTACCTCTTTGGCTGGCAACTCTCGGGGAGTAAAAGCTATCTGGCAGCACCAGTCGCCGCGCTAACTGAGGCCCCAGTCCCGGCGAACTGGGTCACCCTACAAATGGATCCTTCAGACCTGTGCCGCCACCCCGGCGATCCAACCATGGACGACTATGCGTGGAGGGTCTTCGGCCGCTCGGGCTCGGCGGACTGCAATCGTGGCTCTCCTGGTGGCTTGGAATCTGCTGCTGACGGTGGCCGTGATCGCCGAGACTTTGATTGGTTCGCGTGGTGCGACGTTTTTGCTGTCAGGGCCTTAGTGCCGTCTGCTCCGGTCACGTCGCGACTCCAGTGGAGGACTTGGGGATCGGAGTCACAGCAGGCGGTTCCGGACTCAGTTGCCGTGCGCGGGTTCGGCGCTCGCCAAGGCAGCTGCGATCCGGTCAAGGTGACGCGCCCAGAGTTGCGGATAGAAAGCGGCATCCTCCGCTTTACACCGTCACCCGTCGGGGTAAGCGTGATCTCAATGAATGTAGGTGACGGCGTCGCTGTGTCGGTTCCTTGATGGTCCCAACTAAGCAGCATGCGGTGTGGGGGATCTACTTCGATGGAGCGGCCGACAACTGCCGTCCCGTCGAGGTCGAGGTAAAGCGTCTCGCCCACGCGAGGAGCTGTCACGAAATTCCGCCCGTCTTGACGAGGCCGGTCCACGTCCAAAAGGCGCGAGGATTCAGGGTCGGCTGAATGAACTCACGGATAGCCAGACATGTGCAACCCACAGTGAACGACGAGGTGTCCCGGATCACGAACGGCAGCAGGTCCGCAAACGCATCGTGTGGATGCACATGCTTCATCCAAGGGCCGTGAGCCGACCTCGGCGATGGCAGTGATCGAACCCGGCTTGGGTTCATCTGTCGATGGCAAGGGCAAGGAGGGTATTTACGGCAGTCTCGAACGGGCGGGTACTCCGTTGCACCTGCGCGAGTAGAAGTCCTCCTTGGAGCGTGGCGAGCAGAGTAGTGGCGAGGTCGTCCGGGTCGATGTCCGACGGGAGCTTCCCGTCGGCATGAAGGGATCTCAGCCCATCGCCGATGGCGGCTGCCCACTGATCGAAGCCTGCCGCGATGAGCGCTCGGGCCTCGGGGTCACTCTCGGCGAGTTGACCAACGAGCGAGCCAAGTTGGCAGCCCCCCTTTGCTTTGGTGCGCTTCGCTGCGGTGATCACCATGTTCCGCCAGGCTTCGACTCCGTTCGCGCTGCTGAGCGCGTGCCGCTGGCGATTGACGATGGTCTCGGCTTGGTAGTCGATGACCGCCTGCACGAGTTCGTTCTTGTCGGGAAAGTAGTGGTACATCTGAGAGCCGCTGACTTCCGCCGCCACCTTGACGTCGTCCAAGGTGGTGCCCGCCACCCCGCGCTCATGGATCAGGGCGGCGGCCTCCTCCACTATTCGTGCCCGGGTGCGTGCTCCCTTGGAGGTGAGCCTCGGCCGGTCACTCGTCTCGTTGACCATGCACCAATGCTAGCAAGATTTTGGGTTTGACGACCCAGTTTTTTCCTGCCAGAGTGGGTTACATAACCCATTTTGAGTGAGAGGACAAACAACGCATGACTGACTTAAAAGGCAAGACAGCTCTGGCAACGGGCTCGACGAGCGGGATCGGCAAGGCAACAGCCATCGCTTTGGCCGCCCGCGGCGCTCACGTACTGGTAGTCGGACGCAACGAACAACGAGCCAAGGACGTGGTCGCCGAGATCGAAGGCACCGGCGGTAGTGCATCGTTCAAGCTCACGACGTTGAGCGACGTCGAATCGGCCCAGGAGCTGGTCGAGTGGGCCACTGAGGCAGGCGACGGTCACGTCGACATCCTCATCAACAACGCCGGCGTCGCCTTGCTCGGACCAAGCAACGCAGCCACCGAAGCAGAGTTCGACGAGACCTTTGCACTGAACGTCAAGATTCCGTTCTTCCTGGTCGCGTCACTGGCGCCAGCCATGGCCGAACGCGGATGGGGTTCGATCGTCAACATCTCCACGATGGTCGCAAGCTTTGGACAGGTGGGTATGGCTATGTATGGCGCCAGCCGAGCGGCTCTCGAACTGTTGACGAAGGCCTGGGCCGCCGAATACGGCGCTCGTGGTGTTCGGGTCAACGCCGTTGCTCCCGGTCCGACGCGCACCCCGATGATGGAAGGTGTCCCCGAAGAGATGGTGAATCAACTCGCAGCACTAGCACCGGCAGGTCGCGTTGCTGACCCCGCGGAACTGGCTGCGGCGATCGTCTTCCTCGCCAGTGATGATGCCAGCTTCGTCCATGGCGTCACTCTCGCGGTCGATGGGGGCCGAGTAGCGACGTAACGCCTGTCGTCGGTGACATTTAGGAGTGAAGACCTAGTACACAGGTCACAACTAACAACTGACGAGTATCCACATGAGCGCCTACGTAATTGTTGAATTCACGGTCAAGGACCTGGATGTTCAGCGAGAGAAATACGGCCCCAACGCTGGGCAGACGGTCAAGGAGCACGGAGGAGAGGTTCTCGCCAACAGCAACTGGGAGGTCCTGCACGGCGATGGCTCGCTCACATCAGGGGCACTCATGCGGTTCCCCGATCATGAGACGTCCGTCAGTTGGTACAACTCGCCTGAGTATCAGCAGTTGATCGATGTCCGAAACGTCGCGATGGATGCCCGTTTCAGCTTGCTCGACGGCCTACCTAGCTGATCGAGGTCGCTCCACATCCCACCCGGTGCCCACGTGCTTGTCGACCCGCTACGGGTCTATAGCAACCCGGGAGCAACGGCGAACGCAATCCGGCAAAAGCTGCCCAGCCTGACTAGGCCCACAGAAAACAAGAGGAAATACCAATGAGCACACTCCCAGGAAAGACGGTACTCATCACTGGCGCCAACGCCGGGATCGGCAAGGATGTGGCCCGGCAGCTGGCGTTACGTCCCGAGATCAAGCGGATCTACTTGGCGTGTCGGAACCACGTTCGGGCGACAACGGCAAAGGCCGAACTCGAAGCCGCGACCGGCCGGTCCATCTTCGACATCATTCTCATGGACGTCGCCGATCTGGTTTCGGTTCGCGCCGGCCTAGCGGCAATCGACGGATCCCTCGACGCGCTGGTCATGAACGCTGGTGTCATTGGCCCGCAGTCGATGGGCTTGACCGCTGACGGGGTCACCACCGTGTTCGCGACGAACGTCCTTGGCCACGTCGTCCTCCTCGAAGGGCTCCTGGCCGAGGATCGGCTTGGCGAGGTTGCGGTCTTCGCCGGAAGTGAAGCAGTCAGGGGGGTCCCGAAGTTGCGGATGAAGGGGCCATCGTTCGTCTCAACCTCAGCCGACGAGCTCGCCACTGTCATCGACGGCAGCTACTTCGCCAGCAGAAAACCTGACTTCAACCTAGCTTTCGGGCAGGCCAAGTACATTGGCGCCCTCTGGATGGCCTACCTGGCCCGCCAACACCCCGACCGCCGCTTCATCACCGTGAGCCCCGGCAACACCACCGGCACCCAAGCAGCCAGTGACCTCCCATTGCCGATGCGTATAGCGGCCAAATACGTCATGCCCACCCTGGGTCTCGCCCACAAACTTGACGTGGGCGCGAAGCGACTGGTCGACGGTGTCACCGACCCGAACCTTTCGAGTGGCGTGTTCTACGCCAGCGCGGCCAACACGCTCAAGGGTCCCTTGGTCAACCAATCGGAAATCTTCCCCGACTTGGCCAACTCAACCTTTCAGGATCACGCCAACGAGGCCATCCACCGCTTCATCACCAAACGTCGTTCTGAGCCTCGCCGATTGGAGTCCGATCGCTAAGCGGATCTCTCGCCTTCGTCATTCACAACGCTGAGCTCAGCGAGCCGAGCGTGGTTGAAGAGCCAGTTTCGTCGCTCGCATGGACTACCCGGACACTCGTCTTCCGGCGATCTCGGACACCAGGATGGGTATCCCCAAAGTGCCGTTCGGGGACACCGCAGACGTTGGTTGACACCGCACTAGTACTTCGAGCTTCGACGAGGTCTGCCGGTCTGAGTGCATCCGAATCATCCGGACCCCAATCCGGGCTCCACGGGCCAACGCCTTCGCCGAGCGCTTCGTCGGCACGGTGCGTCGTGAGTGTCTGGACCGGATGCTGATCTTTCGGTCGCCGTCATCTGGAGCACGTGCTGGCCGACTACGTGGTCCGCTACAACGACCACCGTCCGCATCGCGCTCTTGAGCAGCAGGCTCCACTAACGGTGGGGACAAGTCCGGCGCCGATCGGCGATCCAGACATCGCCCGACTGCGAAGAACGGACAAGCTCGGTGGTCTCATCCACGAATACGAACTGGCAGCGTGAGGCCCTTGGATGGCATTCTCGGCACCCAAACCTTAGCCTTTCGGGTGCGCGCACAGCCCTGCTGCCGTAGCGGCAAGCGGGGCTGTGTCGCGTCGTGGCTCTAGCCGCGTTCGCCAGACCACGAGGGGTCCCGTCTGTTTGCGTATACCGCCGACCGGTTCGTGTACTAAAGCGTCAGCTCGAGGAAGCAGTCGCCGTTCCTGGGATGTCTGTACCGCACACGGGCTGGCTCGACACGGGAACGAAGCCCTTGGTTTGGGCCTGCAGGTACCAGGTGCAGGTCTGGGCCGGATCATGCCCAAAGATGGTCGAGTAGTTGATGGGATTGGGCAAGAGCCCGTTGGCGTTATAGGACTTGACGCCGCGCAGGGACTTGATGACCCCAGACGATGTCGGGTTGTTCCCCGACAGCTGTATGCCCTTGATCATCAAGTCTGCTCCCACCCAGGCCTCATATTGCTCGAAGCTGGGGAACTGGGACTTGGTAAAGCCGTCGTACTTCTGGAGCGCGGCCTGCATCTGAGCGGTCCCGGCGTTGGGCACCTGGAACGGGCGAAAGAGGGAAGCAAAGTAATCACCCTGCAGGTCCGGCCAGGCCGGCGACGTGATGGCGGCTGGCTCGTAGCCGGTGGGAAAGACGACCGCATTCAGTTTCACCCCGGCCTGCTTCAAGGCGGTGGCGAGGGCGAAGTTGGAGTTGTCGTCCATAGCCGTGTAGATCCCGTTCACACCCTTCGATTTGGCCACCAAGGCGGCCGTGGTGAAGTCCGAGCCACCGAAGGGAACCGAGGTGTCGAGGACGCCTTCCTTACCGCCGGCGTGGATCACCGACTGGACGGTGCCGATAGCCGAGCGGGTGGACGACGGCGAGATGCTGTACCCGTAAGCACCGACGACGTTGCCACCGTGGGAGACGAGAAACTTTCCGCCCGCGGTGTTGACCGGATACTTCGGGTCCACGCTTCCGTTGTCCGAGGCGAACATGTTGGTGTAGGGCTGCTGGCCCCACTCCGGTCCGTCTTGGAAGCTCCCGGTCACCGGGATGCCGGCCTGATTGGCATACTTCGCACCCTCGAAGAAAAGGGCAGAGTCCGCGACGATGCCAAGAACCCCATGCGCCACGGCCTCCTGGACAGCCGTGGAATCTTGCGTGGGGCTGGTCTGGTCATCGAGGACAAGAGTCGAGATCTTGTGACCGTTAACGCCCCCCATTGCATTCTGTAAATCGATGCGAGCGTGAAAAGCGCCCGTCACCCCTACGTCCACGGGTCCGCCGGCGCCAGAGCAATTGCAGACAAAGGCGATAGTGACGGGCGACTTGTTCGCAGCACTCGCCGATTCGCTGCCGAGCCCAGCGGTTGCGGCGAAGGTCAGAGCCGTGACCAAGGCCATCGTGAGCATAATCCGCGTAAATCGCAGCCACATGGTGTTTCCCCCCAAGGCCCGCCTGGCGAGGCTGGTTCTCAGCCCCTACAGGCCGAGCCCGATCTTGACGTCGATACATCTTAACCGATTCGTAATGTGGACGCCCTCGTAGCGTCTTGTCCAGACCCCCGTTGTCAAGTCAGATGGTCCGACCTGTGGGTGCCGAGAATGTCATCCGACCACTTTGATCAGGACTTTCGAGGATCGGCCTGAGGCGACGAAACTGGGCCATGGCCCTGTCGTTTCTCTACCTCGCTTTCGTCAGAATCCTCCAGTTGGTGCGCCTCGGTCGACGGGACAGCGACGAGTTGGCCGTTGAAGTCGTCATGCTCCGACACCAGGTTGCCGTGCTCCGTCGCCAGGTGGTCCGACCGGCCCTCCGCCCTCCCGATCGAGCGTTGCTCGCCGGACTGAGTCGGCTGCTTGACCGTCGGCGTCGAGGCAGATATTCGTGCAACCCGAGACCCTGCTCCGCTGGCATCGGGACCTGGTCCGCGGAAATGGATCTATGCCCACCGCCCTGGTCGACCGAGTATCCCGGCTGGCACAGTTACGATCGTTCTTCGCTTGGCTCGGGAGCATTCCACCTGGGGCTACCGTCGGATTCAGGGTGAACTCGCCGGGATGGGTGTCGTTCTGGCTCCCTCGAGCGTCTGGGCCATCCTGCGCAGGCACAACGTTGATCCATCACCGATGCGTACCGGACCCAGCTGGAATAAGTTCCTTCGAAATCAGGCGTCATTCGCACTGGCCTGCGACTTCTTCACCGTCGACACGGTGCTGCTGAAGCGGCTCTATGTGCTGTTCTTCATCGAGCTCGACACCCGACGGGTGAACGTGATGGGGACGACGTCTCACCCGACTGGGGCGTGGGCTGTCCAACAGGCCCGCAACCTCAGCGTGATGCTCGCCAACCGGGCTCACCCAGTCAAGTTTCTCATACGAGACCGAGACACCAAGTTTTACTTCGAGCTTTCAACGAGGTCTTCCGGTCTGAATGCATCCGGATCATCCGGACCCCAATCCGGGCTCCACGGGGCAACCTTCGCCGAGCGCTTCGTCGGCATGGTGCGTCGTGAGTGTCTGGACCGGATGTTGAACTTCGGTCGCCGCCATCTGGAGCACGTGTTGGCCGACTACGTCGTCCACTACAACAACCACCCGTCCGCATCGCGCTCTTGAGCAGCAGGCTCCATTACCGGTGGGGACAAGTCCGGCGCCGATCGGCGATCCAGACATCGCCCGACTACGGAGAACGGACAAGCTCGGTGGTCTCAGTGAGGACCCTGACGCCAGCAGTCAACGTAACCACTGGTCTCGAAGTCGGTTATCAGGACTTGGTTGCCCGCCCCTCGAACATATAGCCCAGGGGCTTTGGGCCCTTCATGTAATAGTTGTCGATCCGGGACACAGCGAATCCAGCTCCCGTCACGAGTTCGTCGATGGGCCGGTTGAGATTGCAACCACCGAACAACCGGCGCTGGATGGGATTGAGACGGTCTTGCCACTCGGCCACCTTGGGATCTGGCGAACGGCCGTGCTCGACGAAGTGCATCTCACCGCCTGAGTGCAATACACGGTAAATCTCTCGGAGTGCCATGTTGACATCCGGGATGGTGCACATCGTCCATGTGATCAGTACGTGGTCGACACTCTCGGACTCCAGAGGAAGCGTTTGCCCATCGAGGCCGACGTACTCGACGGGCACCGGACTCGCCGCCACGCGCTTGGCTGCAAGCGTCCGCCCTACTGTGGCCGGATCTATGGCGCGAACCCGGTGGACCTCTGACGGATAATGGGGAACGTTGAGGCCCGACCCAAAGCCGATTTCGACTACCTCGCTCGTCAGTCCCGTCGCGACGCGGGCCCGCACACGGCTGAACGCACGTCCTCCGAGTGCCACGTTTGTGAAGCGAGGCAGGATCTGGTCACGGTACGCACCCACCCACCAAGTATGCCCAATCTCGCCGGTACATTCCTTTCGGCCGGTCGCGCAACCATTGGACGTGCACTCCGGCAAGTGCCACGGCAACACCGATGACTCCGGCAATGTGTAGCCCGCTGACGACGCCCCGGCGGAAGATAAACAGCCAGATGGCGGCACCGGCAAGTATCGGGATTTGCCACAGGTACTGCAGCGAGAGACCGAGCGGTATCGCCGATCCGGTAATGGCTCCAATGACGGCCGGGCCCGCTCCAGCGAGAAATGACCGGACGCCAACGTTTGCCCGGATTTGATCGAATCGGCGGCCCGCCCAGCAGGACGAAGAGGAACGATGGAGCGAATGCGATCAGGGCAGCAAAAACGTACCAGCGATGCCGCCCGCTGCGTAACCAACCACCGCAACGGTTTGGACGAGTGGGCCTGGGGTGACCTGGCCAAGCGCGACGGCACTCAGGAACTGAAGCCCCGGTCATCCTGTGGTATGTGCTTTACAGCATCGTGTTGCATGAGCGGGACAATGACGAACCCGCCGCCGTATGCGAGTGCGCCGACTTTGAGCGCCACCCAGGCCAGTGCACCGAAACCACCGACGATTACTGTGTGGATAGCAGCGGCCGGAAAGAAACCGTTGGCCACTCCCGAGGACTTCGGCCGACCTGGTGCACGGATGGCGATCTCTGCCAATCCGCAAACCAGCAGAACGAGCACCAAGTGAAGGCCGACCGTCGCTGCCGTTGCTCCCCCAAGCAGGGCATAGACCACCCAGCGGGTTTTCTGTGCTCGCTCGGTGCCGACGCGCTTCCAACTGGCCGGAATGAGTTTCGAGGCCGCGCTTAGGGCCACGGCTGGCACCGCGGCACCCGCCCCTGCGGCCGCTCCGAGAATCCACACGGGTGGGTGGCTGGCAAGGAAGATGGCCGACAGCACGGGGATGAGCGACAGCCCAGGAACGATGAAACAGATCTTGCCGAGGATGCCGCCGACGGGCCCCGAAGTCGCCAAGCACAAAAGATTGCCAGTTGGGTTGAAGCGGGACCAGCGTCGTCGGGGTGTTTCCCAACGATCGGTCCGTCGAACGCCTGGTCACCGCGGTGGTCGTCGAGGCCCACGACGAGTGGCAAGTGGCCGAGCGCCGCTACCTGTCGGAGACCTCGATGACCCAGCTCCGGCGGATGGAATCAGCGGCCCTCGTCGAAGCGCCTGAAAGAAGACCGCTGGCCGGCTGAGATCGTTAGCCTCGGGAAGTGGCCACCGTCCTCCCCGAGATCGATGTCGAGAAGGTCAAGCGGTTCTGTCGCCGACGGGTCCCCGACAGCCTCAACGACGAGGTCCGCCTCGAGGTGACCACCCGGGGCAAGTCCGTCTCCATCCACGAGTGCCGACCACTCTGGCGCGGCGCGCCCGGCGAGTGGACCAGGATGCCCATTGCCCAGCTCCGCTACGAGGACGACGGCACCTGGACGCTCTATTTCGGCGACCGTTACGGAAAGTGGACGATGTACTTCGACCTCGATGCCAACCAACCGGTCGACATGATCATCAACGAGATCGACACCGACCCCACCTGCGTGTTCTGGGGCTGAATCTCGACCCCGTGAACGGGGTTCATCTGGACGCCTACCATCACGTCAGACCGAGGACCGCTTCTCCACCACTCGGCGGGACGTCATCGACAAGTCCGGCGCCGATCGGCGATCCAAACATCGCCCGACTATGAAGAACTCAGTGGTCTCATCCACGAATACGAACGGGCAGCGTGAAGCCCTTGGATGGCATTCTCGGCACCCACAGGGTCGGTCGACCTGGCGGCGCAGCACCGCCACCTCGTGGCGCAACATGATGACCTCGAATCCTGCAGTGACGCGGCTCGCTCTCTCGGGAAGAGAGAGGGAGACGGGCGGCCGTGCGAGGCGACGAAGCGACGCGCGGGACCAGACAGGCACGACGGACACGGCACCACGGTGCCACGACGGCGCCACCCGTACGGGGAGTGCAGGTTGGGGGCGGGAAGGGCTTGGAAGCGGACGAGTGAATATGGCTACGAAGCAGGCAGCCGCCTGAGCGGCGGCGGCCCGGGATGGCGCCGGCCGGCTGGAGTCCGGATGCGCAGGGCCGCAGGGAGCGACTCGAATCTGAGCGGCGGCTTGAGCCTGATGGCCTCGCCGTCCAACCCGACGTCGATCGCGGCCCCGGAGTCGATCTCGAAGCGAAACGTGGTCCATTCCCGCCAGCGGCGCAACGGCGGTCCGTTGGGCACCACCACCACCCCGAGTGTACCTCCGTCCATCGTCCCCCGGGTGCCCTGTGCGCCGAGCGGGTCGAGCTGGTAGCGGTTGTTGGACACCAGGACGAGCTGAGCCTCCTCGTATTCCGCTCCGTCCGGGTCGGTGAAGCGCAGGTCGAAGGGCACCGCGCCGGGGCCAAGCAGGTCGGGGAGCATTTCGATGACCGTGCGCAGCTTGGCGTCGCGGTAATCCGGCGATTGAACGACCTTCCCGTAGAAGCCGATCGACGCGTTGTTCACGAAGACTCGACCGTTGACCTGGGCCAAGTCGATGCGGCGCTCGGAACCGTGGTGGAAGGCGTCGAGGGCGCCGATCACATCCTCCCGGTCCACGCCGATGTCCAGAGCGAAGTGGTTTCGCGTGCCGGCCGGTATGCAGACGTACGGGATGTCGTGCCTGGAGGCGACGGCGGCCACGATCGCTTGGGAACCGTCGCCGCCAGCCATGCCGATGACGTCGGCTCCCGACGACACGGCGGCGGCGGCCAGTGACGCCAGGTCGTCGCCCTCCTTCATCACGACCGGCTCGATCCCGCGGGCGCGGCACCGACCGACGAGGTCGTAGCGCTGCGCCTTACCGCCGCCGGACCTCGGGTTGACGAAGAGGAGCGTGTGTACCGGCCCTGTGTTCGTTGAATCCGTCATCTCACCTCTCCATCTCGCGGTGTCGCAGGCCCCTTGACACTATCTCATCGCTTTCGTTATCTATCATCAGTTCTGGGGTGATGTAACAACATCGGTCGCCACAGGTACCGCAACCACCGAAAAGGAGCTGTCATGGTCAAACCATTGAGCACATCCCTCATAGTGCGGGGCATTCTTGCTGTCTCCGTCGGCATCGTGGCGCTGGCGTGGCCCGGATTACCATCGTGGCACTAGTCATCCTGTTCGCCATCTACGCGTTCATCGCCGCCGGCATGGAGGCCGCCCAAGGCCTTCAGCAGGGAAAGGGCCGGTCCCGTGATGGGCCATCTCCTGCTCGGTCTGGTCGACGTCGGCGCCGTGGTGATCGCCCTGGCGTGGCCGGGGCCAACGGCGCTAATGCTGGTATTGCTCGTCGGCGCGTGGGCGACGATCGGCGGGCTGGTAGAGATCTACGCGGGCTTCGAAGCCGGCGAACCAGCTGGAACCCGCGCCCTCTTTTTCGTGAGCGGGCTGATCTCGATCGCCTTCGGGATCGTCCTCTTCGCCCGTCCCGGCATGGGCGCAGTGGCCCTTGTGTTGTTGTTCGACCTGTTCAACCTGGTCTACGGAATCTGGGAGTTTATGCAGGGCATCAACCTGCGCCGGGCCTACCGCACAGTGAACTCGCAGGTCGACGAGCAGCCGCGGCAGCGCCAGGAGCTAACGTCATTCATGTAGTCGTTCATCAGTACTGATCAGGGTTCCGACCCTGGCGGGACCTGTTGAGCTTCGGCCGGGCGGAACCGCCGGGGTGAAACCCGTATACGACATCGAGTGAAGGAGGCTGATGTGAGCTCGGTATCCGCCATCACCACGGGAGGACCGACCCGACTGGACCGGCGCAAGGCCCGGACCCGGCAGGCACTGATCGACGCGGCGATCCGATTGATCGCCGAAGGGCGTGGCGAACGGGCCAGCATCCAGGAGATCACCGAGGCCGCCGACATCGGCTTCGGGTCCTTCTACAACCACTTCGAGAACAAGGACCAGCTGTTCGAGACCGCGTCGAGCGAGGTCCTCGAGCGCTGGGGCCGCATGATCGACCGGGCATCCGCTGGCCTCGCCAACCCGGCCGAGGTGTTCTCCATATCGCTGCGGCTGTCCGCTCGCCTCAGCTGGACCCACCCCGAAGTGGCTCGATTCATCACCGGCGCCGGCCTCGATCTCCTCGACGCACCGGGCGGCCTGGCCCCTCGCGCAATGCGAGACATCCAGGCCGGGCAAGCCGCGGGTCAGTTCAGTATGGCTGACACGGAGGTCGCTCTCAGCGCCGTGGCGGGCGGCCTCATCGGGTTGCTGCGCCTGCATCAGCGGCATCCCGAACGGGTCGAGGCGAGCTCGGTCGACGAGCTCGCCGAGGCCTGCCTCCGCCTACTCGGCCTTCCAGCCGCCAAGGCCAGACGCCTGGCCCGGCTGCCGCTACCGGCCACCGAGCATTGGTGATGCACGCCCGATGAGTCCCTCCAACGGCGCGCCAAAGACTCGAGCGGAGATGCTCGAAGCTGGGCGGGCCTTGCGCGCTCTAGTTCCCCGCCGCGCTCACGGCCAATGGACGTCGTCCGCCGGCCGTCTCGATCCGCTGGAGATCCTGGCCCGGTCCAATTCCAACCGGCTGCCCGAGCTGGTTCGCGTCCGGAACGGCCGGATGATGGCGTCGCCCTTCGCCTACTACCGGGGCTCCCCGGCCGTCATGGCGGCCGATCTGAGCCGGACACCGTCCACGGGCATCCAATTGCAGATCTGTATCGCCTTATCGCGTCGTCGGATCAGCTCCCGTCCGCGGTCGATGTGGTCGTGATCGGTGCCGGGCACAACGGCCTCGTCGCTGCCGGCTACCTAGCCAAGGCCGGCTTGCGGGTTGCGGTCGTGGAAGCGGCTGACGCCCCGGGCGGGATGACTGCCTCGGGCCCGCTGATTCCCAATGCCTCCCGGCACATCGTCAACTCTTGTGTGGTCGATATCATCTCGATGTTGCACTCGCGGATCCCTTCGGAGCTCCACTTGCGTGAACACGGGCTCCGGATCGTGAAGCCCGACCCGAGCTATGTGTCGCTGCATCCCGACGGGTCGTCGCTCGCTCTCTGGCGCGACATGACGCGTACCGCAGCCGAGATCGAGCGGTACTCGCGGGCCGACGCGCGCGCCTTTCTCGAGTTCATCGATCTGCTCGACGTGATGATCGGGGCGATCCTTCCCGTCCTCGGTGTCGACTTCGGCCGTCCCGACCCGAAGGCCGTGTGGGCGAGCGCCAAGGCCGCGGCGAAGAACCGCACTCGTCTGGGCGACATCGCCGCGCTGCTCACGGGGTCGGCCACCGTGGCTGCGGAGGAGCGCTTCGAGCACCCGGTCACGAAGGGAGCGTTGCTCAATCTCGCGGCTGGCGCCGGTCCGGTCGACCAGCCGGGCAGCGGGCTTGGATTTCTCCTGCTCGCACTCCTCGGTCGGGTCGGCGCGGGTCGACCGATCGGCGGCATGCAGTCGCTCACCAACGCACTTGTGGCCAGCCTTCGGGCCAGCGATGGGACGCTTACGACCGGAGCGCCGGTCGAGGAGATCCTGCACGCGGGTTGACGGGTCCGTGGGGTCCGCCTCGAAGGCGGCCGGACGGTCGTAGCCCGCTCGGTCGTGGCCACCTGCGATCCCTGGGTTACGCTGCGCCAGCTCGTTGGCGACGGCGTCGTCGACCGCAAGACCGCGGCCCGCCTCGACTTCGCGCCGGCCAACGGAACGGGCTCTGGTCCGTTCAAGGTCGACATTGCGCTGCGCGCTCAGATTGCGGCGCTGCAGCACACTCGTTCCGACGACGTCGACTTGCGCATGCCGACCATGCTCATCGGTACCGCGGAGTCGGTGCGCGAGTCGTATGCCGCGGCGGGGCGTGGCGCGCTCCCCGACGGCCCGGCCATCTGGGTAGTGGCCCCATCTGGCGTGGATCCGGCCCAGGCGCCGGAGGGTCAGGAGTCGCTCTACATTTACTCGCTGGCCGCGCCGGTGCATCCGCGCGAGGGATGGGACGCGCTACGTGCGCAGGCGGTCGACAGCATTCTCGCCAAACTGGGGAAATATATCGGCCCACTGGACGAAGCCGAGATCGGCCGCCTTGTCGAGACGCCTGAGGATCTCGGTGCGCGGCTCCGCGTCCGCAACGGATGCGTGACCCACATCGACATGGGGCTGATGCGATCCGGGCCACTGCGGCCAACAATCGGGCTCGGGTCCGGTAAGACGCCGCTCGACGGACTGGTGCTCGGTGGTTCCGGGATGCATCCGGGTGGCGGCGTCACCGGCCTCCCCGGCCGCACCGCTGCAACCCGCGCTGAGCGGTACCTCAAGAAGCGCGGCTGACGAGTGGGCGACGTGGCTCCGACCTCTAGCGAGGCTCGGGTGAACCCGGGCCTGCGCAGCCGCGGGTCTGATGTACTCAACAAGCCGGAGCCTCGGGCACGACGACGCCGGAGCGGTCCGAGCCTCTCGACGAATCGCAGTCCCAGAACACTTGTTCTAGCCAACCGATGAATCCTGATTAATGACAAAGGAGGAGTTATGACGCAAGCAGCCCCGATCGAGAGCGTGTACGAACCGGGTGAGGTCGAGACCATTGTGCGGGAATGGTTTCGCTCGTATTCGGAGAAGGACTTCGAGACGCACAATGCTTTGATCCACCCCGACGCGGTCGTGGTCTATCCGGAGATGTGCTACGTCGACGCGGACCTCAGCGCCGGCAAGGCCTTCCTCGAAAAGACACTCGAGAAGGACGAAGCCAACTTCCTGGACCTCAAGATGACGATCGACGAACTGTGGGTCACGGGAGACACCGCTTTCGTTCAGGGATATTTCAGCGGCAACAAGCTCGGCGGCACGATCGCCGATGAAGCCAGCGGCTCCGAAATCAAGCTCCGGTTCCTGGATCGAATCGACATCGACGACCGAAAGATCAAGTTGGTCTACGCCTTCTACGACACCGCGCTGCTGTACCAGATCCAACTTGGTTTGGAGGGCCCGACCAAAGAAAATCCTATTGCGCCCTGGATGATGGCAATGGGATCAGGCCAGCACCCTGCTTAACTCAATTTGGATGGACTTAAGGGCGGTCAGGGTAGCGGCCAGGCGTCAACGCCTGTCAAAGCATCGGGCGCTTGTGGGTGCCGAAAATGTCATCCGGGTCACCTGAGCAGCGTTTTCGCGAACGTGGCCGATGGCGACGAAACTGGCCCATGGCGACGAAACTGATGCCGGCGGCCGTCTTCAGAGCCCAGGTATTGAGAGAGGTGGTGCGCCGGCGGGACGGATGCTTACGGACCTTGTTGCCCTCGGCTTCAACCGGCGGCCGGACGTTTCAACGTGCCCCATCACCCGTCGCCGGCCGATTGTCAGAGGCACCCCGGCGGGACTCGAACCTGACCGACCGGGTTTGCGGCGTTTGGCGGCCCCGGGTGAGGAGCCTGCGGATCCCATAGAGGGGATCCTCGTTCCGTCCCCGGTGACTGGTCGTCTCCCGCTGGACCCGTCGACGCCCGTCGTCGACACAGGCATTGGCCAGCTTGACGGCGTGGAAGACGTCGACGGTCACCGTCGCTTTCGGCAGCTGTGACCGAAGGGCCTTGAAGTACCCGGCATGAGGATCGATGGCGGCCACCGAGATGTGGTCACGGAAGTACCGGGTGCGGGTCGAGAGCCAGCCGGACACCGATGCTGCGCTGCGATCCTTCACCACGTCGAGGAGCACGTGGCGGTCGATGTCCACCAGCTGGGTGGCATAGATGGTGTGGTGGGTGGGCCCGGCGGCGAGCATCTTGTGTTCGTCGACCCCGAGGGCCCGAACGCCGTGGAGCCGGCGGGGATCGTCGACCAAGGGCCGCCCATGGCGTTCGACGGCTTGCCATGCCGTATGCCATCCCACCCCGAAGTTCCGGGCCACCGAAGCAACGCTCAGTCCCACTTCGCCCACCAGCCGGCAGATCTCCCGTGCCGCCCGCCGGGTCAGGCACCCCTCGACGAGCTCGCTGCCCACGGTGAAGGACTTGGTCGGACAGTCCTCGTCCTGACACAGCCACCGGCGCTTCCGCCACACGAGCCGCACCGGACGCCCGCCGATGGCGAGGTCCCGCACCTGGACCTCGCTCCGGCCGTGCCCGACGGCGCGGACCCCACAGTTCGCGCAGCCCATCACGGTGTCCATTGTCTCGACGAGCAACCACAGTTCGCCGTCGGTCTCGGTCGTTGATAGCACGACGAAGCCGTCCATGCCCAACAGCGCCGCTCGCGCCACCACTACGGTCATCCATGTCCCGTGTCCTCCGTTCTCGCTGGTCTGGTAACCGCAAGAATCGGGGGCCACGGGGCCCTACTGGTGGATACCTATGGGCGGATCACCGAGCGGACACCGCCCCACGGCTGGACGCGTAGAGCCCGTTTGGCGTCCTTATCACTTATCCCAATGGTGCCCATTCGGGGGAAAATGGGAGAAAAGGCAGGAAAACGGGCCAGAATCGCCGCGCAGGGGCGGCGACCGGGGACCGACTCTGCAGGCCGGACCGACCCGAGCCGGAGAGCGGGGCGCCGAGGGGCGAGAGCGGGAAGGGGTTGGGGGGATGGGAAAGTGCCGCGCACCCCGTTATCCACGGCACTACATGCCCTGGCGAAGGTAGCCCCTACGAGGGAGGGAGCGACAGTTTGTCCCCCATCGGCCCGACGATCTGTTGCAAAGTCGTTCGAGCCAGAGCACGAATATTGGATGGCAAGGGCACGTAACCGGCGTTAGCGGCGTAGGCCTGACCCTTGTTCGTCAACCAATTGAGCATCTGAACCAGCGCGCTTCCAGAGGCGGCGTTCTCCTGATGCTCATAGACGAGTGCCCAGCTGTATCCGACTATTGGGTATGAGTTCGACCCCCGTTGGTTCACGATCGAGAAATTCGATGCGCTGACGTCGGGTTTCTGAGCCGCGGCCGCCGCAATGTTGGTCGGCGTCGGTGTCACGAATCGACCCGCCGCGTTCCGAATTGCAGCGAAGCCGAAGAGCTGGTTGGGGTTGTAGGACCGTTCGACGTAGCCAATCGAACCGGGAATCTGGCCGACCAACGCAGCCACTCCGGCATTGCCAGTGCCGCCGTAACCCACTGGCCAGTTGATGCTGCGGCCTACTCCGAGGCTGGACGCCCAATTCTTGTCGACTCGTGAGAGGTAGTCGGTGAAGATATAGGTGGTCCCACTCCCATCTGACCTATGAACCACCGTGATCGGAAGGGCGGGGATCGCAACTCCGCGGTTGAGCGCTGTGATCGCTGGTGCATCCCAGCCCGTGATCTGTCCCCGGAAGATGTCGGCAATGACCGTGCCAGTCAGGTGAATACCACTGGGCGCACCTGGCAGGTTGTAGATGAGAACCTCAGCACCGAGATCCACCGGTACCTGAACGGACGGACCACCTTGGGCGCTCATCTGCTCAGCAGCCGTCATCGGGACATCTGAGGCGCCGAAAGCAACCTGGTTGGCCGAGAAGGTCGAGATACCAGCGGTGCTCCCTACGGCCGAATAGTTGATTGATACCGCCGGGTTCATCCGGTGGTATGCGGGAAACGCTTCCTTGAAGAACGGGGCGTCGAAGGTAGACCCTGCGCCGGCCAAAGTGATCGGCTGCGAGATCGTTGCCGCAGCCCCCGAAGTACTGGCACCCGTCATCCACGTCATGGTGAGGACCAGGATCGAAGCTGGCAGAAGCATCCACCGGCATGCCGCCCACCGCTTCCACGGTCGCCGTTCCTGCGAGTGTTGGCTTGACCCTCTATCCGTCATGATTTGTCCCCCTCCTCCCCCATCCACCCGTCCTGTTGTTTCACCTGGTTGTGGTGGACCTCACCCAATACTGCGCGCCCATCTGGATCGCATCCCACGGGCTACCCAGTGGGGGTGTGTAGGACAGGTCCAGGTCGCTCATCTGGTCCACGGTCATCGAGTGGAAGATGGCCGTGGCCGCTATGTCGATGCGCTTGGCCACTTCGGCATGTCGGTGGCCGAATAGCTGAACGCCAAGCAGTCGACCCGTGCCCGTGTCCCCTGTGAAGCGCATAGCGATCCGGTGGCTCTCTGGGTAGTAGGCCTTGTGATCATCGGCTTCGAACTCGACGGTGACCGGATCGAAGCCCACTGAACGGGCCTCGTCGTCACGCAGCCCGGTCCGGGCTACGGCGTGGTCGAAGATCTTGACGACCTGGGTTCCGAGGCTGCCGGCGAACTCCTTCGTGCCACCGAGTGCATTCTCGGCAGCGATGCGGCCTTGCTTGTGTGCCGTCGTGCCCAACGGCAAGTAGGTCTCGCCGAGCAGGCGATGATGGGTGACGACGCAGTCGCCAGCGGCAAAGACGTCTCGGCGGCCGGTGCGCATGGTCCGGTCGACGGCGATCGCTCTTTTCGGGCCGAGGGCGACACCTGCCGTTTCGGCCAAAGCGGTATCGGGCCTGACCCCGACGACCACGAGAACAAGGTCGGCGAACATTCTCTCGGCTGTTCCAACGGTGGTTGCGCCGTCGACTTGGAGTCGTCCAGCGGACCCTGCAGGCGCCGTCGCAACCGAACGGACCGTGGTCTCAGAGTGCACGTCGACGCCGTGCTCGGCCAGCTGGGACCGTACGAGCGCTCCTAGTTGGGGATCCACGGTCGGCAGCACCTCGGGCAGCGCCTCCACCTGGGTAACCGATAGTCCCCGTACAACGAGGGCCTCGGCCATCTCCAAGCCGATATATCCGGCTCCGACGATAACCGCACTGGTTGGCTCTGCCTTCTCCAGCGTGGTCATGAGTTCGAAGGTGTCTCCCATGGAATGAAGCAGGTGGACTCCGTCGTCTGGGCCGAGTGCCTCCGGACCAACCAACCCGTCGATTCGAGGCCGGACTGACACGGCACCCGTACCGACGACCAGAGCGTCATAGGCGAGGAGCTGTTCGGTTCCGTCGGCAGCGGTGACGAGCACCTTGTGGGCATCGGCGTCGATTGCCGTGGCCATGGTGTCCAGCTTCAGGTTCATGCCGGTGGCCTCAAGATCGGCGAGGGTTCGGTGCGCCAGGTCTCTCCAATGCGTGACTTCGCCGGACACGTAGTAGGGGATTCCGCAGATCGAGAAGTTCGGATACGAATCTGCCACCACGACGGTGACGTCTGCACCTGGGTCGAGTTCCCTCGCCCGCAACGCAGCACTAATACCTGCGTCGCTGCCGCCGATGACTACGAGCTGCATGGGAAGTCGTCTCCTTTTTTGGTGGCCCCGGACGGGACCCCGGGCTGATCGCTGTCTGTTGAAGAGTGCAGTTTCTGAGGGCCGCCCTGGACGGGATTCACCGTGCCAGATCCGTCGACCAACGGCTCTGCGTCGGCCGTATAGTCACTGGTCGCCAACTCATGGTGGGGAAAGACGATGTCTGAAGCTTCGGCCGGCGTGACATCGGGATAGAGAGTCTTGATGACGAGGACAGCTACCACACCCCCCACCACCTGGGCGGCGATGAAGACAGGGGCCGATGAGGGAGCGATCCCGGCGAAGGTGTTGGAGAACATGCGACCGACGGTGATGGCGGGATTGGCGAAGCTGGTGGAGCTGGTGAAGAAGTAGGCGGCCCCGATGTATGCACCCACCGCGGCTGGGGCGCTTCGACTACGGCCCGAGCGAGCGAGGGCGAAGATCACGAGCAGCAACCCCAAGGTGGCCACGATCTCGGATAGGAAGTGTGGACCACTGGCCCGGTGTTTCGTGGAGATGCTGATGGCGGCCTTGGAGAACATCAGGTTGGCGACAACCGCACCCCCGACACAGCCCGCTACTTGGGCAGGGAGGTACGCAGCAGCATCCCTCCAGGCCAAGCCGCCAAAGGTTGCGTCGACGAACGAGACCACCGGGTTGAAGTGGGCACCGGAGACCCCACCGAACATCAATATGATGGCGAACAGACCTGCTGCCGTTGCTGCCGCGTTCTCAAAGAGCTGGAGCCCGACATTCCCAGGCGACAGTTGTTGAGCGGCGATACCCGAGCCGATGACGATGGCGGCAAGAAATGCGCTGCCTAGGAATTCAGCAACCAGGCGACGCCAGAGGGCCGGCTCCCGCATTGATCCCTACTCGCTTCCACGTCCCCGAGGTCCGCTCGTCGCTAACAGCAGGACGAGGCGGACTCGGTGACGGCCAGATCCCGCCGGGTGCCACAGCACGCCGCCCCACTCGGGTCGGCTGTCCGAAGCTCCCCAGCGGGCATATCGGCGTCGGCGAGCACAGTGTAGATCTCCCAAGGCTCACCCCCAGGACCGTCCACCCACACCTTGTCCTGTAGCGCGAAACAACAGTTGACCTGCTCCTCAGTCGCAGTGGGCAGGTCCTCGGCCGTGAGCCTGGCCTGCGCTGCAGTCACCTCTTCGGTCGTTGCCACCTCGACGCCCAGGTGATTGAGCGAACCAGGGGCTTTGGTGGCGTCTTCGATCAGGACAAGCTTCAACGGCGGGTCGGCGACGGCGAAGTTGGCATAGCCGGGACGAAGCTTGGCTGGCGCCGTAGCGAAGAGCTTCGAGTAGAAATCGACGGCCTCATCGAGATCGGAGACATTAAGGGCAAGCTGAACTCGGGACATCGGGCACACGCTCCTGATAGATTGATGAAGATTAATCTTCAGTGTACAGAAACATTGACTCATGTCAATGCGTAAGTGGTGAGCTATGGCAAAGACTCAACAATCCAACGGGACCACCGCTGCCGTTGCCGGTGGCGACGACCTTTGCTGTTCGTCGTTGACCGAGGCCCCACTCAGCGAGGACGAAGCCACCGAGCTTGGACGTATGTTCGGCGCCTTGGCTGATCCCGTTCGACTACGTCTTTTGTCTTTGGTGGCATCTCAAGACGAGGTCTGCTCGTGTGACCTAGAGGGTCCGCTCAATCGCAGCCAGCCGACGATCTCTCATCACACACGAGTGTTGGCCGAAGCAGGGCTGATTATCGGAGAGAAACGCGGGCGATGGATGTGGTGGCGAATCGACTCGGATCGGCTGGCGACGATAAGCAAGGTGCTCGGAGCGTAGCTGCGCCTTCGGCCGATATTGATACCAGTGCGCTTTGCACGACGAATAGGGTCGGGCGACCCTGGAGGCGCTAGCTGGCGACGTTCGACGGGGACGATTGCTATCCGCCGCATCCCGTTACCCGCAAGTGGGCGTGAGTCCACAGCGAGTGGGCACGCGCCGGTAGCCGCCTTCTGGGGGGCCGCTGGCGGCCGCCTTCTGGGGGCATCGCGTTGCCTACTATATTGGGCTGCTTGGCCTGATTACCGCGGTACCGATCCGTAGTGGGGGCATTCGTGGATATCAATCCCTACATTGTCTTGGGCAGCGCTGTCGTTGGTTTTCTCGTTGGGCTCACGGGCGCCGGGGGCGGAGCGTTGATGACACCGATGCTGATCCTGTTGTTCAGCGTCAAACCGTCGACGGCCATCTCGAGTGATCTGGTCGCCGCAGTCTTCATGCGTCCGTTCGGGGCTGCCGTGCACATGACCAAAAGGACGGTGAACTTCCGTCTGGTCGGATGGATGGTAACTGGATCGGTACCCATGGCCCTCCTCGGTACCTACCTGCTCCATCTGATGGGTTACGCCAAGACATCACAGTCCAACATTGAGCAGGCACTCGGGGCCGCTCTCCTCATCGGAGCAACAGCAATGGTGGTCCGCTACTTCCTCGACCGCAGGGGTAACCACGAGCGCAAAGCGGTAGTGCACGACCTCGCCGTCAGGCCGGTCCCAACCGTACTGATCGGCGCCATCGGAGGGCTCATCGTGGGAATGACCTCGGTCGGGTCGGGGTCCCTGATGATCGTGATGCTCCTGTTCCTCTACCCGATGCTGGGCGCCAATCAGCTAGTTGGCACAGACCTGACTCAGGCGGTCCCCTTGACCGCCGCCGCCGCGCTGGGAGCCCTTGCCTTCGGTCATATCGAGTTCTCGGTCACTACGTCGATCATCATCGGCAGCATTCCGGCGGTCATCGCGGGTTCATTTATCTCCTCGCGAGCACCCGACAGATACATCCGACCGGCCATTACGTTCGTGATCTTAGGCTCCGGCCTGAAGTACGTGGGCCTCGGCACTACGGCTCTGGGCTGGGTGCTGTGCGCGATCCTGTTGGGTACTGCAGTCATCTGGCTGACTTATGTGCGTCCATGGCGGAGCGGTGCTCCACTGTTCAGCGGCACGGTCCACCCCGAGGGCGATCAGACCGAGGCGGCCGGGATCGAGTGAACTCCTTAGTACCGAGCCGGTCGGGATATCCAGGAGTCGGGGTCGGCATTGAGCGCAGGAATCGACCTCGGTAGGTGGCCGCTCACGATGTCGGCGATCGTGGTCTTCTCGAGCACAGAGCGCGGACTCGCCCGGACTGCCACCCAAACAGTCTGAAGACTCTCGGCCGCACCGTCGTAGGTTGCCGCTTCCGGGTGGAGGTCTCGTACTCGGCAAGGGACCTTCCAGCGGTCGGACGATATCGGCCAGCCCGATCTCTGATGCCGGCCGACTGAGAAGATAACCTCCATCAGGCCGTCCGCCTGCTGACGACAAGGTTCGCCCGGCGAAGGTCACTCAGAATTGCCTTCTAGGAACTTCTCCGGCAGATCCTGGCCGGCAGCCAAGGCACCTGCAGTCATGGCGCGCTCGCTGTCGGCCAGTCCGCACAGTGCTCGAACGGAGTAGTCGACCTTGGCAGAGATGTACACGCACTCAATCATTTCAGGGTCTGACCAATAAACAGCCTGAATCCCCTGTTCAGGGGGAGATCCAGATTCCAGCGCCTCTGGTTGCCTTGGCCGTGGTCTGGAGTCACCAGCCCACAATTGGCCCAGGCCATGGGAACTGCTATGGCCAGGACAGACGGACGCTCCGCTCTGGTCGGGCGCTCGAGGATCCCTCTCAAACTACTCATGCTTTCGTAATCAGAAACAACGACTATGGACTCGTGAGATGCTCCCTTCACCCAGTCGTCGGAATGCTCGCTACTTCCGCCTGCGCCCTGCTGATATCCGCCTGCGGCGCAACGACGGGCCCCGCCTCATCGGCTGGACAGTCGTCGTCCACGGTGACGTCGACAACACCATCCCTGACACCCACCTCCGGGTCGGCCGGGGTGAAGCCGGCAGTGGCCGGCCTAGTCGACATGGGGGTGCAGACGCCATATCAACTCGATCTCCCGTTCCCCACCGTGGACACCAGCGCCATCACGCCGTATGCGGGCTCGTTCGCAGGGATCGTGGTCAATGAGACCTGGGCCCAGCTGGAACCCACCCAGGGAAGCGAGAGCTGGAGCCCGCTTGACGCATCGCTGGCAGCCGTCGGCCAGTGGAACGCGGCTCACCCCTCGACACCGGTAGGCGTGAAGCTCCGTATCTTTGCCGGGAGTACTGCACCGATGTGGGCCAAGACGCTCGGGGGACCATCGGTGACCATCTCGACCAAGGGGGTCTCCAAGACGTACGGGGCGTGGTGGACCATCACTTACCGGCAGGCCTGGTCGTCGTTCCAGCATGCCATGGCCGCCCGTTACGATTCGAATCCTTTGGTGCGGGCGGTCAGCGTGGGTTCGTGCGCCACCCTGACCGGTGAGCCGTTCGTGATGAACCTCACGGGCCCGGCAATCCAGCTGATGGAGACGGCCGGCTGGACACCGCACGCGCAGGAGAGTTGCCTTCAGGGTGCCTTAGCCGACTACTCCGGGTGGGTGCACACCCCGGTCGATTTCGCCTTCAACCCCTACCGGACCGTCGTAGCCGGAAAGGCCGTGTTGGACCAGTCGTTCACCGATCATGTCATGCAGACCTGCTCCGACGCCCGGTCTCACGGTGGACCAACCTGTGTACTCGGCAACAACGGCCTGTCGGCGACTGCCGCCTTCGACCGGTCCGGACCCGTGTACGCGCAGATCGACACTCTGTGGCACCAGACACTCGGCCACGTTGGGGTGTACTTCCAAACGGTGGGAGCTGAAGTCGACTGTGGGGCTATTAGCGTGGCCATCAACCACCATGCCTCCGGTATCGAGCTATGGCCTCCCAACCACCGGGATGGCGGCTTTGCCGTCATCCCGTCGTCGACCCTCTCCCAGTGGAACGGGGCCGTGCGCAGGGGGAGCCCCCTCAATTGCTCGGCCTGACCCGAGCGCGGTGAAGTTGGCCAGTCGGGCCCACTCGAGACTCGGCGAACAACCTCCCCGGCCCGCCGGAGCTGGTCGGTGGCACTCTCGCCGTGGTCGACCGCTTTGGGACTTCCGATGGCCGGGTGCGTCATCGGTATGGTCGCGCCGACCAAGTCAGGGCTGCGGCCTGTCTTTGGGCGATGGGCCCATTTCGGCACGATCGCGGCGAAGGCACGCCAACGCAGGATGGACTCTCTGTCGCCGCCGACCAGACCCAACTGTCACCGATCACACCGATCAATCCCATAGCGACAATCAAGAGCGCGAGCGATCCGAGGACGATCAGGTATCTGGGCATGGCCATGCCTTGTCCTTCACTCCGCAAGGGCGCTGATCGACTGCTCCAATCGGCCACCTTCGCGCAGACCGGCGATAATGCCTGCCACTAGCGCCAGCGCCGATAGGAAAAGTGCAGTCACGGTAAAGGCGTGAGCAGCTGACGACGATGCCGAGGACCTCCCTCCTGCGGCGTCGAACACGAGCCCGGTGAGTGCCAGACCGAGGGCCGTACCCATGCCCCTTGTCATGTTAAGAACGCCCGAGGCCAGACCCGACTGCCCCTGGGGCACCGAACCCATGATGGCGGCGTTGTTCGGAGGCGTGAACAGCCCCAGTCCGATCCCCACGACGGCCAGGAGCATCAGGAACACCGGAGTCGACGGCCGGAGCGCACCCAGAAGGGTCAGCGCACCGCCCGCTGTAGCCATACCCACGATCGTCAGTGGCCGGGCTCCGAGTCGGTCAGCGAGGCGCCCGGCCAACGGCGCAGTAATCCCCAGAGCCAGTGGCATAGCCATCAGCTCGAGGCCGGCCCGTCCCGAGCCGAACCGCAGACCCCGCTCCAGGTAGAAGGGTACGAGGAAGAGGACGCCGAACATGACCAGGTAGGAGAGCATGCCGCTGGCGATCCCAGTGCTGAACCGAGACCGTCGAAACAGTCCGAGATCGAGCATCGGCTCTCCGCAACGTGCTTCCCGACGGACGAATCCGATAGCCAGGACGATCCCAACCACGAACAGCCCGAGAATCGCTGGAGAGGTCCATCCCTTCGAGTTGCCGAACGAGACCGCGGAGAAGACGGCCACAACGGCGGGAAAGAAGAGAGCGAGACCGGTCCAGTCGAACCGCACACGGGCCTGGAGGTGGCGGCTCCGAGGAACCAGGAGCAGCCCGGCGATCATCCCGAGCAGGCCAAAGGGTACGTTGATAAAGAAGATCAGCCGCCACCCCCCTGCCGCCAACAGGAACCCTCCGACGGTCGGACCGAGGGCAAGGCCGGTGGCTTGGGCTGCACCTTGGATCCCGATGGCCTTGCCGAGCGACGTCTTGGGCACCGCCAGCACGATGATGGCAACGCTGTTGGCCTGCAGCAGTGCTGCCCCCACTGCCTGGAGCGCCCGGAACCCAATCAGCATGCCCAGGTTCGGGGCCAGCCCACACAGGGCAGAGCCGACGATGAAGATCCCGAAGCCGTAGACGTAGAGGAGCTTGTGTCCCCACATGTCAGCGAACCGACCGACGGCGGCCACCGTGGCCACCAGCACCAAGAGGTAGCTCAGACCGACCCATGTCACCGCACCGACACTGGCGTGGAACGTCCGCTGCAAGGTGGGCAGGGCCACCGTCACAATGCTGGCGTCGAGTTGGCCCATGAAGGCCCCGATGCAGACCGCGGCCACCGCCAGCCAGAACGCGTTGGGTCGACGCCTAATCACCTCAGGGCGCCTGGGCTCGACGACTAGGTGATGCCATCCCACCGGCCTCACCTCATCGAGTGCATCCACTCCTTCGATTGTGCCGGTCTTCTTTCCAGAATGATAATAGATATTCCTTGGTATACCGATAAGCTTTGCAAATGGATACGCGTCGCCTCCAACCCTGCTGCGGTGACCGCCGTCACTGGCTTGGAGTGAGGCGTCCTGTCCCTGGCGTGCCTTCCGACCCTCGCCGCTCCCCACGGCGACCCTCATCGGCCGGTTCCGTAGTCAATATCCGGGCATTGGCGTCGGCCTCGCCGCTCCCCACGGCGACCCTCATCGGCCGGTTCCGTAGTCAATATCCGGGCATTGGCGTCGGCCTCGCCGCTCCCGAGGACTCTCGCGAGCTGTTCGAACCGGTCGAGACCGGAACCTCCGAGCCGGGGTTCACTGATACCTACGCGTCCCCAGCGCGCTCGAGTCCACCGGACCTGGGTCACAGGTGCTCGTTTTCATTCTTCCCCCGGGCACAACGAGCAGCGTCACCGCATGGGCGGCACTGATCGACTTCGCGAACACGCTGTTCGTGGTATCTCCCGTAGGGGACTTCGACACGACGTCTCTTCGATGAGCGTCTGGCTTCGGTTGGTCTGGATCCGAAGTTGGCGGTCATATCGGCTCAGCGAGACGCCATCCTTCCCCTCGTTCTGGCCGGCGCCGATGCTGCGCTGGTGCCTGAGTCGATGGCCCTAGTCGCCGAACAGCCCGGTGCCGTTGTCGCCCGAGCTGACCCCCCAGTCCTCCGGGAACTGGCCCTGGTGCATCGGGCCGGTGCCCTCTCCCCTGCCGCCGCACGATTCGCTGAGCTGGCCGTGCGCGTAGCGTCGGTTTGCACAGGTGCTCTTTGGGATGAGTGGCTTAGGAAGCTTTCGATTCTGAGAACCCCTACTACTCTGGGCGGAGCGAAAGCGCCAGCCGTGGGACGACGAACGACACCAGAAAGATCGGCAAGAACCTCTTTCCGGTGCATCGAAAGGCGACGACCTGGCTCTCGGCCGCGTCAAAGGTCAGAGTGCGGCTCAAGTTTCGGCCGTTGCGGACCTGCAGGGTATGTTGCCCAGCTTCGATTGGTATCTCGATCGTGTCGTTCATTTCGAGCGACCCGACACGCTCACCGTCGACTACGACATCGAACGCGCCACGACGGACCTCCACTCCGATCGCTCTATGCGCCAGCTTGAGAGTTGCCGACATCTTCAGTCTCGCTTCTGTGTCAGCCGAATCGGCCGGTCCGCCTATTTGCTTCCATTGTGTCATCCGCCATCTCTCTGGAGCCGTGCCTCGGGGGTCGCCCAGTTCGCCGGGTCGATGGGCGCAATGTCGCCTGCTCCGACCGAGCGCCCCGCGTCGTTGCCATTCGAGGGGGGGTTGGTGTGCTTTACGGGGCACCGTCTGGTCCTATCCGACGCAGCCTCTTACCGTAGGCGAACGGGGGTAATCGCAATAGCAGGCGGAACCCGGTCTGCTTTATGTGAGGGTCTACAGCTCCGGGCGGTAGATCAACCGAGTCCTCATCCAATACGGGGAGTCATCGACACGTTCTAACCTGCCAGTCCCACCAGAACCGTCAGTCCTTGCCTGAGAATCCGCCATCGCAGCAGAGCTGGCAATGTGTACTAGCCGATTGACGCATTCGGAACCCCTTCCTGGGCTCTCGTCCATGCCAACCAGGTCTGATAGCCCCCATCTAGATTTCGTGCACGGATTCCAAGCTCTTGCATCAGCGCGGTGGCGGTATGTCCTCGCTGGCCCACCTGGCAGTAGACCACGACTGGGCCACGGCCCAGCGATGCCAGGCCGTCCCGGAGCGAATCGATCGGGAGATTGATCGAACCGTCGATGGCGCCTGCAGCGTGCTCCTCGGCAGTCCGCACATCGATAAGTGGCCATCCCTTGTCGACAAGGTGGCCTAAATCCATCGGACTCACGATGTCGCAGTCCCCGCTCAGAACGTTCTCTGCCATGTAGCCGAGAAGGTTGACGGGATCTTTGGCTGAAGAGAAGGGCGGCGCGTAGGCCAATTCGAGGTCGGCGAGCTGATCAGCCGCGATCCCGCCGGCCATTGCCGTGGCGATGACATCGATTCGTTTGTCCACGCCGTTCCGGCCGACGATCTGCGCCCCCAGGATCGTGCCGTCGTTCGGGTCGAAGATCAGCTTCGCAGCCATGCGGGTCGCCCCCGGGTAGTAGGTCGCGTGGTTGAACGGGTGCGAGTGAATCGCCCGGAAAGGGCGGCCAGCGGCGCGAAGTCGTCCTTCGTTCCACCCAACCGTGGCAGCGACGACGTCAAAGGCCTTCACGATGGCCGTACCAAGGGATGGGACAGTCCGCGACGGACGCCCTGCGATGTGGTCCGCCACCCTCCGACCCTGGCGGTTGGCCACATTGGCCAAGGCGATGAGCGAGGTGGCGTGGGAGATCGCATCTGGCTTCTCCGTGGCATCACCCACGGCATAGATGTCCGGGTCGTTTGTCTGATTTGCTTTGTTCACGGCGATACCGCCACTCGGTCCGAGGTCGAGCCCGGCCAGTTCGGCCAGGCGGACATCCGGCCTGACTCCAATGGCCCCGACGACGACCTCGGCTGAGACAACGCGCCCGTCGCTCAGGGCGATCGAGTGCTCCTCCACGGAGGCGACGGACACCCCCGTTTCGACCGCGACACCGTGGGCCACTAGTTCGTCACGCACAAGGATGGCCATCTCAGGGTCCAGTGGAGCCAGGACTTGTGGGGCGGCCTCGACGATGGTGACCCCAATGCCCTGTACCACGAGATTCTCCGCCATCTCCAGGCCGATGAAGCCGGCACCGATCACGACCGCTGTGGTTGGCGCCACGTCGACCTCCGTGGCCAGCCGGGCGGCGTCTTCGACCGTCCTCAGCGTCCGCACTCTGTCGTAGCCGGGGATCGGGGGCCTCACCGGAGCCGCGCCCATGCTCAGGACCAGTTTGTCGTAGGCCACGACTCCTTCTTCGCCGCTGACGGTCGACCGGGTCCGGACAGTGCCAGCCGCCCTGTTGATCGCTGTCACCTCCTGGTTGACTCTGACATCGAGGCGAAAGCGATCGAAGAGCTGTTCGGGGGTCTGAAGCGTCAGATCCTCCTCCTCCTCGATGAGGCCGCCGACGAAGTACGGCAGCCCGCAGTTGGCGAACGACACATGGCCTGACCGCTCGAGGACGGTGATCATGACGTCGGCGTCCAGACGGCGAAGCCGAGTGGCGGTGGACATCCCTCCGGCCACGCCGCCAACGATCACCACCCGGCTGCTCTCATCACCGAGTCCCTTCGTCATCGAGAGAACCGCGACCTTCTCTTGGCAGCTGGCGCCTGAGTAGTCCGACACTGACAGCGCTCATCCCTCGGCACGTCACCCAATACTTGACCGACGTGGGCTCCACAGCCCTTCCACGTCGGACGACCGCACTTCTTGCGTTTGGCAACTCTGCACATACCCCACAGGGTATCAGGACCCGGCGCCTCCCGCAACGGAGCATCAGGCTCGCCCGGGCGACGGTTGATACCCATAGGGGTATCTTGTATGGTTGTTCCTATACCCCTATAGGTATAAGAAGACAGCCTGACCCAAAGGACTGCTCCCCATGACAGTTTCCCCAAGTACCGGCCTCGAAGCACCGCCTGCCGCTCCAGACGATGAAACCCACGACCCGTCCTTGAACGGAGCCCAGGGGGACGGGCGTACGGCCCAGGCAGGGCGTCCCAGCCCATTCGCCCGACTTGGCACATGGGCTGCCACACACTTCCGCCGAGTCCTCATCGCATGGCTCCTCGTCGTCATCGTCTTCGGTGTCTTCGCGGTCCACGTCGAGAGCGCGCTCGCTGGGGCCGGGTGGCAAGCCTCCAACAGCCAGTCCGTGGCGGCACGGGCCATTGCCCAGAAAGACTTCTCGGGGCTGGATGCGACAGGTCTGCAGGTCGTCATCGTCGACCGCCACCGTCCGATCGTGTCGGACCCACGGGCCCAGGCCATCGTGGCCAAGGCGACCAACGTGCTCCGCGGCGATCCCCGGGTCTCCACCGTGGTCCCGCCGCAGCCCGGGGTCTCGATCTCCCGTGACGGCCGGACCGCCATCATCACCGCAGGATCAGCTGGGGATTCCAACAAGATGGTACAGGCAGCCGATGCCTTGCAGCCGAAACTGACGGCTCTATCCTCGTCGGGCGTCACCGTGACCCTCACCGGGGGAAGCGCCCTGTGGGCCGACTTCAACACGGCGAACCGGTCGGCCATGCTGCGGTCGGAGATGCTGTCCTGGCCGGTGACGATCATCATTCTCGTGATCGCTTTCGGCAGCCTGGTGGCGGCCGGCCTTCCGCTACTTCTCACGATGGCCGGTCTACTGGTCGCCGCCGGTGCTCTGGTCATCACCACCAAAGTCACCCCGGTATCCATCTGGGCGCTCAACTTCGCCCTCATGTTCGCCCTGGCCCTGGGGATCGACTACGCCCTCTTCCTCGTCATGCGGTTCCGTTCCGCCCTCAAGCGGCGGGGAGCCCCGCCGGGCGACCGCCAGGCGATCGTGGCGTCGGTGGCGGAGACGATGGACACGGCCGGGAAGGCTGTGGCTTTCAGCGCGCTCACCGTGTTGGCCTCACTGGCTGCAATCCTGATCGTTCCGAGCCCGGCGTTCCGCTCCATGGCCTTCGGGATCATGTTGTCCGTCGTGGCGGTTCTGGCCGCGACCCTCACCCTCTTGCCGGCGGTCCTCGGCAAGCTCGGGACCAACATCAACAAGGGCAAGATCCGACTGCGCCGAGGACCTCGGCCCGAGGGCGAAGGTCTGCTCGACCGGATGCTGCACTCCTGGGGGAAGTTCATCTGGCGACACCCCTTCCCGATCGGTGCTGCCGCCCTGATCTTTCTGCTGCTTGCCGGCGCGCCGGTCATCGGCATGCGGACCAACATGCCTTCGATCACCATCGTCCCGCCCAGCGCCAACGCCAGCGTCGGTTACGACCAGGTCACCAGCGCTTTCGGTCCGGGTTCACCAGGCACGCTGCAGGTGGTCGTTCCCGCAGGTGAGCAGACACAAGCCATGGCCGTCCTCGCCCACACGACTGGCGTGGCCGGTGTTGTCCCTGGGCAGACCAACGCCGGGTGGACCCTCAACCAGGTGGTCCCGACCACCGGGCCTTCGACCACCACGACGGCTGCCACCATCGACCACCTCCGGCAAGTCCTTCCGGCCGGGACACTGATCGGCGGAGCTGCGGCCGAGAACCACGATCTCCAGCAGACCCTGGCGTCACATACTCCGTGGGTCCTCGGCATTCTGGGCGTGCTCGGATTCCTGCTGCTGCTGATCGCCCTCGGGGCCCCGTTGATCGCGGCGATGGGCGTCCTGATCACCGCACTGTCGGTGGCCGGCGCCTTCGGCATCGGGCGGCTCATCTTCCAGAACGGCTTCCTGGCCGGTCCGCTGGGCTTCCAGCCCCAGGGCTTCATCGACGCCTGGGCCCCGCTCTTCTTCGGTGCCATGGTCTTCGGCGTGGCCATGGACTACACGCTGTTCATGCTGTCGGCGGCCAAGGAGCGCTATGAGACGCACCCGGACCCCGAGCACGCCATGATCGGCTCGATGCGGACCTCGGGACGAGTGGTCCTGTCTGCTGGCGCCGTCATGGTCGCCGTGTTTCTGACGTTCGCCTTGTCCGGGCCCCTGGCCCCCAAGGAGATGGGCGTGATCCTGGCGATCGCCGTGGCCCTCGACGCCCTGGTGGTGCGACTGGTCGTGCTCCCGGTGGTACTGCGGCTCGGAGGACACAGCGCATGGCGCCAGACGAAGTGGCTCGGCCGCATCCTGCCCAAGGTGAAGTTTTCGCACTGACCAGGTCAACGAGTCGACGTATCCGACTTCAAGACGCCACCAGCGGGAAGGGGGTGAAGCCCCTGACCCGATGAATCGAGTGCAAAGGGTGGGGGAATCCGTGGCATACCTGGGGAGCACGATGGCCGTATCTTGGGGAAATCACATGGCCACCAGTGGGGGAGAACCCGGTGGCCGTTGACACGCCGGGGAGAACCCGGTTCGGACAGCGGAGGCTCCTCGCGCATGACGCCCTAAGGTCGGATTCAACAACCTCCCCAGCTGACACAGCGACTCTGGGTGGGATTCGAGTTCGACCTCGGAGAATGAAGTGCGCCCCGGACCGCGTCGAGGCCATCCGGACAATGCGATCCCCCGAACATGGAACAGTGCGGTTCGTCCTCCATGGGGTGCATCTAGGCGCGGCAGGCTGGCACATGGGCCCAGACAATCCACCGCATCGAGTCCGCCGCTCCTTTGTCGGACACCCACCCACATGCCGGGGATGGCGACATCGATCTCGGTCAGGACACGAAACCGTTCTCCTCGAGGGCGCCCCGGACGTTCGCCTCGCACTCACTCAGAGTATGGGGGAGGACCGTTTCGAATGAGGTCACCTTCTCCACCTCACGCCAGCTTCATAAACATCCGCTGGACCTCGTCGATGGCGTACCCGTCGGCCGCAGCCTCCTCAGGATTCTCCAGGCAGTAGACAAGGCCCGAGGAGATGAGCTTGAAGCCAGCCTGTTCCAACGCTTTCGTGGCTGCAGACAGTTGAGTGACCACGTCCCGGCACTCCCGACCCTCAGCCAGCATGCGCTCAACACCCTGCACCTGTCCGGCGACACGTCGGAGCCGCTTCTTCAGGTCCTCAAGCACCTCATCAGGCAATTGCATGAGTTCATCCTCTCTCTCCTAGGGCCCGACACGGTGGCCACGCGCTATTGGCGCTCGGGTCATGACTGGCTTAGCTCGGACTTCTGCTGCCCCGCCAAGCGTCGCACTTCGTCCATGTCTAGCTCCGCGACCTGGGTGATCAAGCTCTCGAGCGCTTCGGCTGGAACCGCACCGGGCTGCGAAAAGACGATGATCTGGTCGCAGAAGACCATCAGCGTGGGAATCGATCGAATCCCGAATGAGCCGGCCAATTCGAACTCAGCCTCCGTGTCCACCTTCCCAAACACGATCTCCGGGTGCTGCTCGGATGCCGCTTCGAAGATTGGGGCGAAGGCCCGACAAGGTCCACACCACGACGCCCAAAGTCGACGAGGACGATACCCCTCTCGCTCACGACCCCCTCAAAATTCTGCTCTGTCAGTTCGACGGTTGCCAAGGCCCACTCCTCTCCGGGATACCCACACTCTAAACGCTTATACCCTCGGGGGTATTCCCGATAATTGCTTTGAGTCCCGTCCGAGCGGCGCTCGGTCCCGCGCCCTGAAGGTCCAGCCGAGCACGGGATACCCGCCCGACTGGCTGGCGTGGCAACGGATCGGCTGGTTGGAGGAGATCCATTGGAGCTCCTTACCCTTCGGATCTAAAGGCCCTGGCTTAGCCTCACATTGGCCGTTTGGCCCTGACCAGGGTGTCAATTGCCTCCTTCGGCCCTGTATCTGTGTCGACGACCCGGACAACCTGCTCGGCGCGCTCCACAGTCAGACCGGCTTCAACGGCAACCTCGGTGACATCGGCAACCTTGTAGAGGACTTCGGCGTTCGGTGGGCCACCGAAACCCCTGATCAAGTTCTCCTGGTCGTGAGCCACAACCAGGAACGTGCCCCCCGGAGCCACTGCGGACGCGGCCACGTCGACAGCGATCGAACGCTCAGGTTGCGGCAACTGCAGATACAGCATGGCCACCAGATCGAATCCCTCCAGCGGAGGTCTCCACTCCTGCACCGCAGACTCAAGCCAGGTGGCCTTTACGTTCCAGAGTGCAGCGAACCGCCGCGCCTTTGCGAGACCCACGGGAGAGAAGTCCACCCCTGTTACCTCCCAGCCCTGCTCAGCAAGCCACACTGCATTGCGGCCCTCGCCGCAGGCAAGGTCGACCGCTCGACCCGGCGGGAGGTCGACTACCTCGGAGACCAGAAACTGGTTCGGGGTACTTGTCCAGACCAAATCATCTCCGCTGTAACGCCCATCCCACTGGTGGCGATCCACTGGTCAAGCTCCCCTCGACCCGGTTGTACGCAACGGCTGATGGAGGAACGGCGCGATCAGACACAAGCCGGACGCTCCAGCTGCCAGTGGCACGAGGCCGGCGAGCGGCCATGTCAACCATCCCCCACCAAGTGCTAGCCCTATGCCAACCATCACCGGTCCTACGGCAACACGCGCCCCCCGACCTACACGACTGCTCGCGAAGTTGACCAAGGTCATCTTTGTTTCCTTTGTTTGTACATTATACCCTGGGGGGTACTCTACAACACTGTGGGAGCGTCCTATTCCACCGTTCGACAGCTGTTCGCAGAGAGGCGACCAAGTGGTGGGCTCGATGGGCCAGGGACTAGAGCAGGTCTTCGCTGAAGTCGCGAAGACAACCCACGTGCTGCTGGCTGACCCTACGTGATCGGCCAAACGCACGGGTCCATGCGCTCCACCCGACGCGAGCTGGATAGCTGGCCAAACGGTGACGGTGGGTTTTCTGTATCACCCGACACCCCTGGGCCATCAAGACATGGCGGCACTTACGGAGCGAGCTCTTCAGGGCTAGATGCAAGCTGCATTTGGTCTGAGAGCGACTGCCACTAACGAGTACAGAGGGGACGTTGGCCGCCAGTGGGCAGTTTCCGATGGCCGCCGACGCTGAGGCAAGCCTTGCACCTTGGACAATTCGGCAGAGATCGAGCACTGCCGAGTCGAGGCCCAGGGAGATGCCGAACGCCCCCGAGGGGCTGTTCGATGCTGCTGAACGGACGGACCATTCCGGCTTTTGGGCTCAAGGAGGGTCGAATTGCCCTAGTCGAAGCATGATGAATGACCCAACATGGGATCATGACCAAACGGATCGTGATCCTGGGCGGGGGAACCGGGGGCACACTCAGCGCCAATCGCATGCGGCATCTCTTTCCCACAGAAGTCATCCAGATCGTCGTCGTTGATCAGAACGATGATCACGTCTACCAGCCAGGATTGCTCTTCGTCCCATTCGGGTTGAGCCATACCGACCAGATCGTCCGCTCTAGGCATCATCAATTGCATCGGGGCATCGAGTTCCGTCAGGTTCCAGTCGAGTGTGTCGACATCGATACGGACACAGTCCATCTGGGAGACGGATCGGAACTCACATATGACGTTCTGGTCGTCGCCTCGGGTTCCATCTTGGTCGAAGAGGAGACCGAGGGGCTCACCGGGCCGGGCTGGATGAAGAAGGTCTTCACCTTCTACGACCTCGCGGGAGCCGCCGCGCTGCACGATGCACTCGAGGGATTCGATGGAGGCCGTCTCGTGGTGAACGTGGTCGACATGCCTATTAAATGCCCGGTCGCACCCCTCGAATTCTGTTTCTTAGCCGACTGGTTCTTTCAGCAGACCGGCATTCGCGATCGGGTCGAGTTGACGTATGTGACCCCCCTCGACGGCGCCTTCACCAAGCCGGTGGCGTCGAAGACTCTTGGCGGGTTGCTCGACGAGAAGGGCGTCGCCCTGGTGACCGAGTTCAATACCGGCGAGGTGGACGGATCCGGGGGACGGCTCGTCTCCTACGACGGGCGTGAGGTCGGTTTCGACCTGGCCGTGGTCGTTCCCCTCCACGGTGGCGCCAGCTACGTGACGAGATCCCCGGGACTCGGGGACGAGTTGGGCTTCGTGCCGGTGGACGAGCACACGCTGCAGTCGACCGCCAAACCAAATGTCTTCGCAATCGGCGACGCCGCTGGAATTCCCACATCGAAGGCAGGTTCGGTGACCCACTTTGAGGGGGAGGTCCTCGTCGAGAACGTCCGGCGATTCCTGGCCGACGAGCTCCTGGACGACAGTTTTGACGGACACACCAACTGCTTCATCGAGACCGGTTTCGGCAAGGCACTGCTCATCGACTTCAACTATGACACCGAACCCCTGCCCGGGCACTTCCCCACCTCGGTGGGTCTGCCGCTCTTGAAGGAATCACGGCTCAACCACCTCGGGAAGCTGTTGTTCCAGCCGCTCTACTGGCACAGCCTGCTGCCCGGACGTGACCTTCCCGGTGTCGGCACGGCCATGCCCACCCGGGGCAAGAACTTCCAGAGCGCCCCATGACCGCCCGAGCCGCAATTCGTCAGATCAAAGGATAAGGAGCCGACATGCCCACAGTCACCTATGCCGGTACCACTGTTACCGTCAACGATCAAGGTTTCTTTGAGGACCCGAGCCAGTGGACCGAAGCGATGGCGCCGGAGATCGCCAGTGAGCAGGGCATCGACGACCTCAGCCAGCCTCAGTGGCAGGTGATCAAGTTCATGCGGACCGAGTACGCCGAGAAGGGAACCGGACCCACCGTCCGGGTCCTCGGCAAGACGTCCGGCGTCTCGATCAAGGAGCTCTATCAGCTGTTTCCGAAGGGTCCGGCCAAGATGGCCGCCAAGATCGCGGGCATCCCCAAGCCGCGCGGCTGCATCTAACCGCTCAGCCGGTCTCCGATCACACAGAGAGGTGCACCATGAGTGACCCGATCCAAAAGATGTCGATCATTGTCTCGAAAGGCTCATTGGAAGGTGTCTATCCGGCGCTGATCATGGCCAATGGTGCCCGTGCTGAGGGGATCGAGGCCAATCTCTTCTTCACGTTCTTCGGCCTCGACGTGGTTCATCAGTCGACAAGCGACCACATCAAGGTGGCCACCGTCGGAAACCCCGGCCTGCACCTGGCCACCATCGCCGGCGGGCTGCCGGGCGTGTCGTCGGTCATGACCCACTACCTCGAGAAGAAGATGGAGAAGCTCGACATCCCCCCCATTCCCGAGTTCGTCGAGATGATCGCTGATACGGGCGCAGGGATCTATGCCTGCAAGGCATCGACGGATCTGTTTGAGTTGACCAAGGACGACTTGATCGAACAGGTCATGGACATCATCACCGTCGGTGAGTTCTACGCCATGGCCGCGGGTGGTGAGATCATCTTCACGTAGGCCTTGGTGGCGGACTTTGACGGCATTTCAACCCCAGCGGGGTAGGGCGCCAAGAATGCCCCTCCCGAAGAACGAGTGGACGGCCTAGCTCAGCTACGTCACTATGTACCGCGCCGAGCCGCCGCCGGGTCGGCAGTCTGCTACGGGGGGGATACAGCATGTCGCTCAAGGTTGTCGGTGCTGGTGTCGGTCGGACCGGCACCCATTCGTTGAAGATCGCGCTGGAACAGCTGTTAGGCGGACCGTGTCACCACATGATTGAGATCATGGGCGATCCGGGTCAAGCGCCGGGATGGATCAACGCCATCGAAGGTGGCACCGTCGATTGGTCCGTCATGCCTGCTGGCTACGTCTCGCTCGTCGACTGGCCAGGGTGTTCATTCTGGCCCGAACTATCAGCGGCTAACCCCGATGCCTTGGTGCTGTTGTCGGTGCGGGATCCAGAATCGTGGTATCGCAGCGCATCGAACACGATCTTCCAGGCGTTCGACAAGGTGCCGCCTGAACTGCAGCCTTGGATGGACTCAGTGCGGGTGCTACTCCATGATCGCTTCAGCGATCGCTTTGATGATGCCACCGCAATGATGGATGCGTACGAGCGCCACAACTCCTCTGTGCGACAAGCAATTCCTTCAACGAGACTGTTGGAATGGACTCCAGAGGATGGGTGGGACCCAATCTGTAATCGACTAGGCCTGAACGTTCCGGGCGATCCATTCCCTGTCACGAATACAACCGATGAGTTCCGAGCACTGGTTGGGATGGACCCGCTCATATAGCGCTCCGGCCTTTCGGCGCCAAGGGACGGCTGTATCGCCTGATCGTGCGGCGGGTCCCGCCCACGCCGGGCAGCCAGCTGGCGTTGTTCACCGGGTTCTCCTACCACGCCTTCATCACCGACCGCGAGGGCGAGATGCTCGAGCTCGAGGCCGACCATCGTCGTCATGCCGACATCGAGAACGTCATCAGGGACTTGAAGTACGGCGTCGGTCTCACCCACCTGCCGTCGGGTCGCTTCGGAGCAAACGCCGACTGGCTTGCTTTGAACGTCATGGCCCACAACCTGGCCCGCTGGAGCTCCCGATTCGGTCTCGGCGATGGCATCGTCACCACCGAGACACTGCGTCGGCGCTACTTCAGCGCTCCGGGTCGGCTCACTCGTTCAGCCCGACGCTTCACAGTGCACATGCCGCTCCGGTCAGCCCTGGGTGGACCGCTTCGTCACCGCGCTCGACCGTTACCGGAACATCGTGCTCGTCACCTGAGGCAACGGCCCGGACGTGAACGACACCGTCCGCCAACATCTGGTGATCACCTCATGCCACCTCTAACCCGGCGCGCCTTCGCACCGGTGTAAGACGACTCGCAACACCCTCCATCACACCCGCTCAACCCGGCCACAGAACAGCCGATCACCGGGTCAGAATCGGTGGATCAGGGCTTAGATAAAGCGCCCCGAGGAGCTTCTGGGAAGCCCGGGACCGAGGCCGGGCCTCCTGGGAACCCGATCACGAGGATGACGCCACGGCATGGCATCGACCACGGCGCCAACCCCGGCAAGATTTGACGGCTCCGGTCGGCGGAGATCGCCAAGGGCCCGGCCCGGGACGCCATCGATCCCCACGCGCACCCCTGTGCCAAGGTGGCACTCATGAAGCGACGGACCTTGGCTGCACTCGCATTCGCCACCGTTGCCCTCGTCGCGAGCACCAGCTGCACCCAGCGGTCCTCGACTCGGTCTTCAGCCTCCACCGCCAGGACTGCCACCCCGGCCATGCGCGGGACCGTGACCACCAAGGCCGCTCCGCCGCCGACCCCGGCACCAACCGCTACAACTGCCCCGGCTCCGCCGCCTCCCCCGACCACGGTTCCGGCCCCGACAACCGCAATCCAGGTCGGCCCGGGCGCCCAAGTCACCTACTCCGTCCAGCCGCAGCCCGCCCCGGGGTCGTGCCACTACACCTATGTCGGGTCCGACCCACTCCCAGATCCGCACTGCACGCCGGGCGCCGTCGATCCGCAGGTCACCCAGGCCGACGTCGGCTCGACCATCTGTACCAGTGGGTTCACCTCGACCATCCGCCCCCCGGAGAGTGTCACCGAGCCGGAAAAGGAGGCTTCGGCCGCCGCCTACGGCTATGCCGGGTCGCTCCACGTCGCCGAGTATGACCACCTGATTTCACTGGAGCTAGGTGGCGACCCGAACGACCCGGCGAATCTGTGGGTCGAGCCGCCGGACAACCCCAATGCCACCTCGTTCGCCAACACAAAGGACCAACTCGAGAGCAGGCTAAACAACCTGGTCTGTTCGGGGCAGCTCTCCCTCGGGGCGGCCCAGCAGGCCATTGCTTCCAACTGGGTCACCGCCTACCAGACGTACGGCTGATGGCGAACGGCGGTGGAATCGACTCGTCGCATTTCTTCATTGCGGTCACCTGACCGAGCTCACGCTCGAAGTTGCCGGGGGAACACGTACAGAACCGGCAGAGGACGACTGAGTGCGGCTCGCGAGGCGGAAAAGGTGGACCACGCGAACGAACCCCAAGTAGAGGACGAGTGCACCATACGGGCATCCTCGCCGGGACTGTTGCACCGAAAGTCCTGGTTGCAGCTGCGGATGACCTTTCGGCACCCGCAGAATTGATTCCGACCGCTGACACCCAATACGGCCGGGAGTGGGTTTTCGTAAGCCACCCGGACCTCGACGAGCGCGAACCTGCATCGCCAGTGCACCGGATCGAAGTCCGATTTCGGGAGGCCAGGAAGCGGTGGACCGTCAGGTTCAGCGCGTCGTCCGGGCCACATGGCCAATTGGCCCGAGATACGGCTCGCTAGACTGCGCCCACCAAAATGGATGCGATGAGGGGGTAATCGTGCGATTTGGTCTGTTCTTGATGCCCGAACCGTTTCCGTGGTCCAACTGGACGCTGTCGTATGACCTGAAGCTCGAGGAGATGGCGCTGGCCGATCGACTCGGCTACGACGAGGTTTGGGTGGGCGAGCACCACACTGGCGCCTACGAGAACATCCCCGCCCCCGATATCTTCATCGCCAAGGCGTCAGCGGTGACTCATCGGATCGGCCTCGGTACGGGGACTATCAACCTGCCCTATCACGACCCCTTCATGGTCGCCGAGCGGCTCGCCTTCCTCGACCACCTGACTCACGGCCGGCTCATATACGGCTTCGGCGGCGGTGGTCTAGTCAGCGACAAACGCTTCTTCCACCTCGACCCAAGCGAGGGTACCCCCCGCCTCCGCGAAGCCCTGGACATCATCGAGGCCCTCTACGCATCCACTGACTACATCAACTTCGACGGCAAGTTCTGGAACCTCGACCACAAGCGCATCCAGGTGCGCCCCTACCAGGAGTTCCCGCAATTCGCCATCGCCGGTATGTCCGGAGTCCACAACTTCGACCTGTGCGGCAGCCGCGGGTATGGCGCGCTGAGCATCTATTTCACTCCCGTCCAGATCGAGTCCAATCCGGGCATGCCCGACCTACGCAGCCAGGGGGCGGCGTTGGCCGAGGCGGCGGAGCGATCGGGGCGAGACCCGGAGCGGGCCCGCCGGGATTGGCGCATCTGTCGCGAGGTCTATGTCTCGGACTCCAAGGACGCGGCGATGAGCGAGATCAGGGAGAGCTTGCGCCAGTCCTACGACTACTTGTTCAAGATAGGCCTGGCCCCCCTCATGAAGCGCGACGCGGACATGCCCGACGCCGATGTCACCTTCGACTGGATGGTCGAGAACATTCCCTGGATTATCGGCTCACCGGCGGAGTGCAGAGCCCAGATCCACAACATGCACGACGATCTCGGCGGCTTCGGGACGCTCCTCTTCAACTCCCGAGAGTGGGTCGCCAGCGACCGGTGGAACCGGTCCCTCGAACTGTTTGCCCGCTACGTCGCCCCGCACTTCAGCCGCCGAGACGACCAGCGCTTCCGCACCGAGTTGGCCGACGACGCCCTCGGCGGAGGGTGACTCGAATAGGCTGCCGAAGGGTCCTAGATTAAGTCTCGATTCCCACCATCTCCACTCGATGATTGCAGGAAGGTCGTCGTAGCGTCGGGAAGGTGGCCCGATCAGTCGCAAGGTCAGACTTGGCGACCCACAAATGCGAGAAGTGTGTCTTGTGTGTCGGCATCAGCAGCAGGTTCCAACTTTGGCCCGAAAAAGGTAGGTGCGCGGATAAGGCCATCAATGGGCTCCAAAGTGGCGTAGACCACAGCACATGCTTCCGGAAGCAACCGATCATCTGCACCGATGGCTCTGGCGAGGTCCCAGGAATGGACCAACAGATCTCCGAGAGGAAGCCCCAAGCCCTCTTGGACAGGCATCTCGCCGAACGGGAGCTTGACGACCTCATCAAACGCTCCCGGTGCGCTCAGCGCCTCATCGGCGGCCGAACGAACCGTGTCCCAGACCAGTACGAGATCGTCTCCCGTCATGTCGATGTCACCGGTCGCGCCAAGCGCCTTGGGCACCATCCGTTGTGCCCCAATCGCATGATCGACCAGCTTGGTTACATCCCAGCGGTCACAACACGTTGGCAATGACCAATCATCGGACCCGACCTCCCGCAGTCGCAGGCTGAAGCCGTCAGCAACCTGTCTCCACAATGCCAGTGCTTCGGTCATGTCGGCTCCTCTGCATGGGATTCCACCGATGGTCACTTCTGTGGGGAGTGTACCCTCGGGCCGACCTGAGCCGGCGGGTAGCCCGAGGTCCATCCGTCTCCTCGGACATCGTGTGGGTGACCTCTCGAACCCTTGTTCGTCGCATCACGCCACGACTGTTGAGCGCAGGTAGAGAATCGGTGCAGCCACTTCAGTGCCGTCGATCAAAAGCTGAATGGTGGGAGTGTTGCCGGAGTTACCTACCGCCGGGCCGGGGGGACACGCTGGCACGATGGGGTCAGTGCTCCGGTACTAGCGTGCCGATTGATATCGGCCGTACCGGGCAATCAGCCCACTGAACGATCTATTGCTGGGAACGGAGTGGCGATGGAAGTTGCCGAGCGCGAGACGCAAGTGCGGAGGTTCCTTGACGAGGTCTGGAATGGCCGTAACTACGAAGCGGCCGCTGATCTCTACAGCGAGAAGTACAGAAATGCGTTTGGTGCAGGGCCTTCGGCCAGAGTCGAACCGATCCGCCGATACCACGAGGCGTTTCCCAATCTCCACCTCGACATCGAAGAGCTGATCGTGACCCGCGACGCGGTCGTTCTGAGAAGCACATTCCGCGGTACCGACACGGGGGGATACGTGGGCCGGCCCCCGACGGGACGAGCCGTGGAGGAAAGGGTGGTAACGATCATGCACTTCGAGGGCGACAAGGTCGTTAATGAATGGATCGGAGCCGACAAGCTCGGCCTGTTCATTCAGCTGGGGGTGCTCGACGACCCGTGGCCGCGCTCAGGTGGCGACGGCTCCCCGCATGGCGTCGACGACTTGGAGGTCGTCTAGGGCCAGCTCCGAGTGCCTCCGCAGGGCGATCCCGAGGCCCTGGCTATCGCTCGTTGCGTACGATGGCATGAAGGCCAAGAAGGTGGCAACGACGGTGTAGCCAGCCTGGACCCGGTGCATGGACCACGCCTCGTCGAAAGCGATGTCGGCACCGCCGGCAGATCGGAGGGCGTCGAGGTAGAGGCGAAGCAGATCGCGCTCGGACGGTCGACGCTCCTCGGGGTCAACCGTCATCGTCAAGAAGTAGCTGACATCGCGCAAGGGCGTGCTCACTCGCGACAGACCCCAGTCGAGGAAGCCGACCCGGCCGCGGTCGAGGAAAACGTTGCCGATGTGGGTGTCGCCGTGAATGTATGTCTGAGGGCCGGTGTTCCACAGCTCGTCGAGCTGGGCGTGGTGCTCGATGTACAGCTCGCCCGCGGCCACATAGGCCGACGAAAGCGCATCACCGTGCTCGTCGAGCACAGTGCGCATCAGCTGGGCGACCACGTCGCTGCGCTGTGGCTGGGGCGCGGCCAGCCAGGGGGCGACTGCTGAACGCACGGCGGGATCCTCGAAACGGGCGTGGAAGCGTGCCATCTCCTCCAGAGCAACGGCGGCGGCGTCGGCCGTCACCCCCCACGCGCCGTCCGAGAATGCGCACCCCCCGGCGGTGAGGTCTTCGAGGAGCAGGGCAAAGCTGCCGTCGTCGGCCGAGGCCGCGTAGTAGGCGCGAGGCACTCGCAAGTCGACCGACGGGGCGACATCGGCGTAGAACCTCGCCTCCCGCTCACCCATACCGCTGGCACCGATCATCTCGCGGTGGGCCGGGTCCAGCGAAGCAATTTTCACGAACAGCGACAACGGACCCGCGCTCGCCGCGTACGTGAGGCCGATGCGCACCCGTTGGTTCGTGGCCGAGGTATGGTCGAGGACGGTCACGTCCTCGACCTCGACGCCCAACACCCCCGACAACCAGGCCGGGGTGAGATCGGACGTCTGAACGGGAAGCGAACGCACAGGTAGACATAACCACAGTCCGCCCTCCACGCGTCGCCTCGACGACGCCGCCATCGTGACATCCACGTGTGTCCGTCGACCACTGGCAGGGTTCGCACGACCAGGGTTGGGGATCGCCCAGGTCCATGCCGAGAACCTCTAGGTCTAAGGCTCATGGCAGCGTTCAGCCGTCTTCCCAATGGTGCAGCGGTCCACCGCTCATAGAATTGCGATCGGATTGACAGGCGAACCGGTGGCACCGGGCAGTCGCAAGGGGGCGATCACGCACAGAAAACGACCATGAACCCTCTGCCTCACAGACCGGGACCAAATCCTCGAATCGAAGGTTGTCGAGGAGGTGCAACCCCATGGCAGTGATGGCCAACACGTGCACCGCAAAAGGGACGCCCGTCGTAGCACTGGGGCTGCGTCATTGTTGCTATCGCTGCCCACCGCCACCTGCGCTCCGCCGAATCTCGACGTGCGAAATTGGCATGATTGGCCACTTTTATGCGAAGTCGCGACGATCGCTAGATGTGGCCAGAGGATCGAGCGTGGTGCCGTCGCCGTCGGGTTGGTCCTGACAGCACAATCTGCATTGAGCCCGACCTTGCCTGCTCACTGGCGGGCTTCCGGTTCCCGCCTGAGGTGATGCTGATCGTCGTGCGCTTGCCCGACGCACTGTCCCGTGTGGAGGAGTCTGTTCGCCGAGCGATGCATCCAGTCAGGGCCCCCAATCAGGTGAGCATCAGCCGAAGTGACGAGCGAACAGCAGCATCATTCGCGGGATCGTGTGCGCGTTCGTAAAGTCGCCGGTCTCTTTCACGACAATCTCGGGAGGTGGAGGCTCCACCATGTCCTCGATGAACAATCCGACTTCGCCCATGACGTGGACGTACCTGCTCAACGGGCGGTGGGCGAACTCTAGGTAGACCCCAGGTACGACCTGATCGATCGCAACCTCATCTTGGAGGTAAGAACCGATTCTCCAGAACTGCTGGCCCGAGGTCACATCGTCCACCCAGCCGCTACCCGGTGATTGGAGGATGGGGTGGACAAGGAACAAGAGGAACCGACCCCCGGGCACCAGCACTCGCGCCACTTCATGGAGAGCGGGCTCAAACGGGTCTACATGCTCGAGGGCAAGACATAGAACCACCGCGTCGAAGGCCGCGTCCGGGCATGGGAGTTGCTCCGCCCGTGCTCGCACAAATCGAGCCTCGCTGCCACGTTCGTGAGCCACTCGAATCTGCGATGGCGTGGGGTCGAGTCCGACCACGTCCGCGCCAAGTCGGACGATCCTGCGGCTGACTTGTCCTTCGCCGCACCCGACGTCCAAGACCCGCCGTGCCCCGCCCAGGTAGCGCTCGACCAACGGCAGGACTTGCTCCTCGTACTCCGGATCAGCTCCACCGGTGAAACCCTCTTGCCACCAGGCCGAATGTTGCTCCCAGAGTTCCTCGCCCAGCATAGGGGACGAGACTAGCTTCATGTTCTCGGGCCTTGACTCGGATCGACGTTGTCCCTCCGGCCACAAAGCTGTCCCGGTGACGCCTCGTTGACGACCTATCAGGGCCGGGGGCTCTCCGAGCTCACCGTCGGTCCGACCAGGTCAGCGGTTTATCTCGGTAGGCCACCGAACCGGACCGCCCACCAGGACCAACCAACAACCTCCGTCAGTTTTGGCTAGCGTGCTCTGACGCTGCACGGACCAAGCAGCGCGGACCAGAGGCAAGGCTCGAGGGGGACCGTTGACCAGATTCGTCGAAAGCACCATCACGTTCCCGTACAAGCGGTCCCTCGGACCCGTCGTCGGGGCGTTCATGACCGCCCTCACCGAGAAGCAGATCCTGGGCATCCGTTGCCAGGACGCCGTGCTCGTGCCGCCCATGGAGTGGGACCCGGCGACCGGGGCCGAACTTCCCCACGAGTTCGTGGAGGTGGGACCGGCGGGAACGGTCGCCTCGTGGACGTGGGTGGTCACGCCGTCGGTCCAGCATCCGCTCGACCATCCCTTCGCCTTTGCCCTTATCCGCCTGGACGGTGCCACCACGCCCCTGTTACATGCGGTGGACGGCGGCACACCGGAGCGCATGTCCGAGGGAATGCGGGTTGCCCCCAGATGGCGGGGCAGCCGGGAGGGGCGTATCGGCGACATCATCTGCTTTGTCCCCGGCGAGCAGGCGGAGACCGAGGGCGAGGACACCGGTGGAGCCGTCGAACCGGTGACCCGAATGGACTATCTGGCCTCGATTACCTACCGGAACCCGGTCCCCGAGGCCGCCGACCGGGCCACCGAGGCGTCCCGGGAGCACCGACTACTGGGCCTGCGCTGCCCGACGTGTGAACGGGTGTACGCAGGCGGGCGGGGCTACTGCCCCGTCGACGCCATCGAGCTCGGGCCGGAGTGCGAGGTGGACCTGCCCCACACGGGCACCATCACCAACTTCGCCATCGTCACCCCGGTGCAGTATCCCGGCCAGACGGAGACCGAGCCATTCGTCCGGGCCTTCGTTCTCCTCGACGGGACCGACGTCATCATCCCCTACTCGGCGGTCATCGAGTTGCCCGCTGACCAAGTGAAGGTCGGCCAGCGGGTCGACGCCGTGTGGGCGTCGCCAGCCGAGGAGGCCGAAGAGGGAGGCGGCATGGGGGGGAGCTGGGGCTCCCTGCTCGGCTGGATCCCCAACGGCGAACCTGATCTCGACGATCCCGACCTCGTGAACCGGATCTTCTGAACATGAGCGCACCCTCGACCGACATCGCCGTCATCGGCTGGGCCCACACCCCGATGGTCCGGCACACCGACAAGTCGGAGACCCAGCTGCTGATGGAGGCCATCACCGACGCGATCGACCCGCTCGGGCTGAACCGGGCCGACATCGACTTCACCTGCCTGGGAAGCTGCGACTACATCACCGGCCAGGCCTTCTCCTTCGTCTCCAACCTGGACGCCATCGGTGCCTGGCCCCCCAAGCGGGACTCCCACGTGGAGATGGACGGCGCCTGGGCCCTCTACGAGGCGTGGCTCCGCTTGCAGGAGGGCGACATCGAGATCGCCGTGGTCACCGGATCCGGCCGCTCGTCGACCGGCGATCCGGCCCTGATCTACCCCATGGAGATGGACCCGTACTTTCTCGCCCCCCTGGGGGCCGATCCGCTGACTTTCGCCGCCCTGCAGGCTCGGGCTCTCATCGCCGCCGGCATCGCCGACGAGCGCTCCATGGCCGAGGTGGCAGTGCGGGCCCGGGGCAAGGGCGACGCTGAGTCCCTGTTGGCCGAGGAATTCGTCCGCCAGCCACTCCGACGGCACGACGTACCCCCGATCACCGACGGGGCCGCGGCCATGGTGCTGGCCACCGGTGATCGGGCCCGCCAGCTGGTGAAGCGACCGGCCTACATCACCGGGTTCGACCACCGGACCGAGTGCCACAACCCGTCGTTTCGGGCCCTGGACGACTCGCCGTCCACCCGCCTCGCCGCCGAGGCTGCTGGGCTGGGCGACGCCCCCGTCGAGGTGGCCGAGCTGCAGGCCGCTTTCACCCACGAAGAACTGCTCTTGCGGAGGGTGCTCGGCCTGGCCGACGACGTGGTCGTGAACCCCTCGGGAGGGGCATTGCGAGACAATCCCATCATGGCCACCGGACTCTGCCGGGTGGGCTACGCCGCCGACCACATATTCGGGGGCGGAGGCCGGGCCCTGGCCCATGCGACGTCCGGACCGTGCCTCCAACAGAACCTCGTCTGCATCCTGGAGGGACAGTCATGAGCGCTCCCCCGGTAGCCGTGGTCGGCGTCGGCCAGACCCACCACAAGTCCCGACGGCTCGACGTGTCCTTCGGCGGGCTGGTGCGCGAGGCCGTCTACCGGGCCCTCGACGACGCCCAGATGACGCTGGCCGACATCGACGCCGTGGTGCTGGGCAAGGCCCCCGACCTCTTCGAGGGCGTGATGAAGCCGGAGCTCTACCTGTCCGACGCCCTCGGTGCGGTGGGCAAGCCCATGTTCCGGGTCCACACGGCCGGCTCGGTCGGAGGCACCACCGCGATCGTGGCCGCCTCCCACGTCCAAGCGGGCAAGCACAAGACGGTGCTGGCCGTCGCCTTCGAGAAGCAGTCCGAGGGCAACGCCCAGTTTGCCCTGGGCAGCGGGAGGGGCGCCTCGCTGGGTGCCGGAGGTGCCTTCGCCCCATTCATCAGGGCGTACATCCAACGGAGCGGGGCCCCCGAGCACATCGGGTGGAAGGTGGCGGTCAAGGACCGCCTCAACGCGTTGAAGAACCCCTACGCCCACCTCAAGATCGAGGACATCTCCATCGAAAAGGTCAAGGCCTCGCCCATGATGTGGGAGCCCACCCGCTTCCTCGAGTCGTGCCCGTCGTCCGACGGGGCGTGTGCGGTGGTCATCACCGACGAGGCGGGAGCCAACGCCGCGGCGGCCGACGGTCGGCCTCCGGCGTGGATCCTGGCCTCCTCGTCCCGCTCCGAGCCACCGAGCTTTCCCGGTCGTGATCCGGTGCGGCCCGCCGCCGCCCTCCAATGCGCGGCCGACGTCTACACAGCGGCCGGGATCACCGATCCCCGCGGTCAGATCGACACGGCCGAGCTGTACGTCCCCTTCTCATGGCTGGAGCCCATCTGGCTCGAGGCCTTCGGCCTGGCCGAGGAGGGTGAGGGTTGGAAGCTGGTCGACGACGGCACCACTGAGCTCGGGGGCTCACTGCCCGTCAACGCCTCCGGTGGCGTCCTGTCCAGCAACCCCATCGGGGCCTCGGGCCTGCTTCGGTTCGCCGAGGCGGCCAACCAGGTGCGGGGTGCAGCCGGCGAGCACCAGGTGGACGGGGCCAAAGTGGCCATCGGGATGGCCTATGGCGCCAACAATCAGTACTTCAGCACCTGGGCAGTCGGGAGTTCGCTGCACCCGTTCGGATAAGCCCGGTCCGGCCGTGCATGCCCCTATACCGACACCGCGGTCGTCAATGATCGTTGCTGTGTCGCCAGGGCAACGATCTCGTGCATCTTCTTTGGCTCGATGCCTGGCTTGATTGGCAAGTAGGTGATCTGGCCCGCCACCAGATCCGAATAGAGGTCCTGTCGGAACCGGGCGAGTGTGGCCTGGGACGAATTCTTCAACTTGGCCTGAAGTGTGGCGGCGGTGATCCCGGCTGCACTTGCCAGCGCGACAATGGTGTTTATCCCGGCGCTCGACTTGGTGCCGTTGGTCGCAAAGAACACCAGGCCGACCAGCACGGCCACGCTCAATCCGAACGTGACCATCTGGACCCCGAAGGTGCGGATGACGTGTTGGATCCCGCGTCTGCTTTTCAGGATGGCATAGGGCTTGACGAGGGTGGATGGATCCTCACCTAGGACCAACAACTCGTACCAACGTCGGATCTGCAGGTAGAGCTCAGGGCAGGCCTCGGGCCGAGATCTCCAGTCTGCGTCGGATGCAACCTCGTGCCACGCCGATAAAGAGCCTTCGATCGCCGGTGCCGTGTAGGTCTTGAAGTAGGCCGATAGTCGGCCGATCCCTCGAGACAGTTCGGTGCAGCGTTGGTCACCCAATATGAACGACCAACTCGTTGGTGATGCGTCCTCGGCCCTTGGATCCAGGGCCCAGTAGCATTCCGACAGGCCACGGCCGAGAAGGTACCCGTTCGCCTGGCTGTCCGATTTAGCCGTAAGCGTGTCCTGGATATGGGCGTCGAACTCGAAGACCTTGGCTGCGAGATCGCCCCATTTCGAATGTTTGTCCTCGGGATCGCTCCCAACCTGAAACAGGGCTGCTGCCAGTGACGCGATCTCGCTGGAGTAGCTACCCCCGGACTGATCGGTGTCTACGGCGAATCGCGCCGCAAGCGCCGACATGACCACCTGGGCTTCGATACGAAGCTCTTCTTCCCCCCGTTCATTGCGCAGCGGGAGGACATGGACCTTGTTTGCCGCCGTGAACCCACTTTCCGGGCGCGGTGCGTCAGGCCGGTTGCGACCTCTGACTTCGGCCACATACCACCCAAGGCGGAGCGCGCTGATCACGTCGTCGCTATCTGCGGGTGAGAGCATGATCTCCTTCAGTCCCACCGAGTTTGTCGGAGTCGTCTCGGCTTACCACGCTCCGAGACGTCATTCTCGGCAATGCCACAGAAAGCGTACGCACCCCGAGCAGCGACCGTCTTCTTACTTTCCGCAGTTCGGTGATTCCCCGGTCGGCCTGGGCCGGCGGTCCTCTCATGCGCCGTCCATTCGCTTTTCCCAGGCGTCCGACCGCCCTGCGACTCCACACGCAAGAGTGGCGGGCCGAGAGTACATTCTGATGTATGCCTACTGAGCGCAAGATCAAGAAGTACGGATGGATCCCACAGCTCCCCGATCTACGGGATGCCCAACTTCAAATCGAAGCCGTCACCGCACTGCCGAGTTCGGTCGACCTGAGCACTTCGGCGGACATGCCCCCTGTGTACGACCAGGGTCAACTGGGCAGCTGCACGGGGAACGCAATAGCTGGTGCGGTGGACTTCGAGAATCATAAGCTGGATGGCACCTTTGCCACCCCAAGTCGGCTGTGGGTGTACTACCAGGAGCGAGTGATCGAGGGTACGGTCGCACAGGATGCGGGTGGGCAGATTCGTGATGGCATCAAGTCGGTGGCCCAGCTCGGCGTCTGTCCGGAGAGCGACTGGCCATACGACATCGCCACCTTCGCTCAGACGCCTCCGCAAAAGGACTACACCGACGCGCTCAAGGACAAAGTCATGAGCTACCAAGCGGTCACTCAAGAATTGTTCGCACTCAAGAGCGTTCTGGCCGGCGGCTTGCCGATCGTGTTCGGGTTCACGGTCTACGCCTCGTTTGAGGGACCGTCGGTTGCCAGCACCGGTATCGTGCCCATGCCCAGCCCCAGCGAGAAGGTCGTCGGCGGCCATGCGGTCGTGCTGGTCGGCTACAACGACGCGGTGGACCGCTTCCGAGTCCGCAACTCCTGGGGCGCCGGTTGGGGGCAGAAGGGATACTTCGAGATTCCATACCTGTACGTGACGTCGGGCTCCCTGGCTTCAGACTTCTGGGTGGTTCAACAAACAAGCGCCTGAATACGCAAGCGCCGAGTGACACAGAGTTCCGGGAGCCATGCCGGGTGCAAGAACTACGCGAAGCACTTCGAACAAATCGCAAAGTCGATGTCGCGCATCTGTGCGGTCCGCCAGCCTTCGATTGTTACTACTGAGAGCTACTCCGCTCCTGGCGTGGTCAGCCACTTGACGGCACAGCCAACGAAGCTCAAGAACGCGACGATGACGGTCCAGTAATAGACGTAGACGTCGTAGTCGACGCCCACCGGAGGAGCGTTGGGCACCACTTGCCGTAGAAGGATGAGGGCAAAGGGGAAGACGGCGAACAGGACCAAGGTGCCACTGGTGGTGTTGGGTCTTCTTCCCAACATCACCAACCATGACATGCCCAGCACGACGACGGCCGACAGGACCATCATCCCGGCGACCAATATCGTGACCGCCTCGACGTCATCGTCGCGCGTCACATGCATCAGAACCTCCGAGCCCTGGGCCCGGCCGGGCGGTTGGCCAGGAGGGACCCCGGTAAATGTGATGTCGAACCCCGGAACACCCGGTGCGGACGGATATATGACGACGGGGATCGGCGTCGGTGTTGCACCATCAGTTCGCTCGGCGCTCGCGGTCAGGTAACTCGTATAGCTGTCAAAGGGGAACGACTTCAGCGAGCCCGCGTTCTCGAGGAGCACCGTGGTCTGTGCCACCCCGAGCACGTCGCCGGCTCGTATCTCCTGAGTTGGGGGGTCCGCACCATCGATCGTGAGCCGGATCGGAACGAGCGCCCGGCTGGTGTTCCCATAGGGCGAGCCAATCGCTCCAACCAATCTGGGGACGACCTGCACGGTTCCTTGGCCGAGCTGAGCGTCGATGCTCGACGGCGTGATGTAGAGCTCGATCCGCGATGCCGACAGCGGGGGCCGTGGCTGGGCGCTCGGCCTGATCGTGATGTCTCCGCCTCGGGACAAGCCAAAAAGGAGGTAACTGAGCCCTATGGCCACGATGACGACGAGATAGATGACCGCGGCCCGGCGGCCCTTGGCCGGGTTCATGGATGGGTTGCTCATGGTGGCACTCAGTCGCTCCACTCGGGCGAACGGCGACCGCAGGTCGCACCATCATCTCAGAGTGGAGGTCTCCGGGCTGGGCTCGTAGTTGGTGGGCATCGCCGCAACGCGTCCGGGGCGGCTCTACCCGGGCTCGGACTTGACGGTTGGTCGCAGTAGCCTTCGGCTATGACCGACGTCGAGGTATTCATCGATCCCAGTTGCCCGTGGGCCTGGATCACGTCTCGTTGGGTACTGGAGGTGGCTCCGGCGCGAGGCCTGGCCGTGCACTGGCGCTCCTATTGCCTGGAGATCAGGGACGACTACGGCGTGGCTCCGACCGTTCCGGCCGAGTTCCGGCAACGGGCGCTCGACGGCCATGCCCTTTCCCACCGCATGCTTCGGGTCTTCGAGGCGGTGCGGGCTGAGGCAGGAGAGGACGCGGTAGGCCGTCTCTACACAGAATGGGGCCGGCGGTTCTTCTTCCCGCGCCCCGAGACCGGGGACCTGCTGACCGCGTGCCTCGCGGCGGCGGGTCTCGATCCCTCACTGGTCGAGGCGGCGGACGACGAGAAGTGGGACTCCCCGATCCGTGACGCCATGGAGGTGGCGTACGCCTTCGGTGGGCAGAAGACCCAGACACCAACCATCGTGGTGCGGGCCGACCCCCCGCACGGGTTCAAGGGACCGGTCATGTCCCCCGCCCCGAGCGGGGACGACGCCCTGCGGCTCTGGGACGCCATCCAGGTGCTCTCGGCGCACCCGGGCTTCTTCGAGATCACCCGACCCCGCGCCACCCCTCGCCCGGTGGAACCGCCCACCTGACCCACTCCGGTGCTGGTCCAGTTTGGTCACGAAGTTCCGGGACCCTCACCAGCGGTAGAACCGGTGGCTCCCTGCGCTCTCGCCCCGGCCGAGGGCCAGACCGATGAGCCAGGCCACAAAGAGCACAACCGCCACGATCCACAAGGCATGGAGGGCGAAGCCCAGGCCAAAGAAGATCACCACCAGTAGCAACGCAAGCAGAATCACCATCGAGTTTCGCCTCCCCGTTCAGAGGGATCGTATGAGCCCCGCCCAATCAGTTCCCCACCGGCGTGCGGCTCAAACCGCTCGCATCCGATTGTTCCGGGCGTTGTGCTCCACCTCGGCCAGTCCGAGTGCTTCCATCAACGGCGGCACGTACATGCCGAAGCGGCCCCGCAGCCCCTTCTTCAAGCCGTACCAGCCACCGATCGGGTTGTCCTCCGAGCGCGCCCAGGCCTCCACCGTGTCTTCTTTTGCCGGCTTCTGCTCGTCGGCGCTGCCCAACGCCATCCAGTCGCCGCGAGCCCGGAGCATGGCCGAGAGGTCGTCGACGCACCGGGCGTCGTAGAACAATGTGGTTGACCCCACCACACAGGCCAGTTCGCGGTGGGTCGGTGTCCGTCTCGCGATACATGTGGTACTCCGAGGTTCCCGGTGGCGTCTTCAGCCTCCACGGATTTTCCCGAGAGCCTCGTTCCTCGCTGGCCGCTGTCATCGCACGCTCCCACTCATGTCTGCCGCCACCCGGAGACACCATAGGCAGGACGGAACGCTCGACTCACCTTCCTCGCCGGTGGCGGGAAACGAAGCCTACGTAGTCGCCATCGAGTCGACGCGAGCACACCTCGTGCCGGCTCAGCTAGGTTCGCGAAGACCCCACGACCGGTATCGCACTCTGGGAGCTGGATGGCACTTGATCTAGGACGTCGCCTGCTGCAGCGGACGCTCCGGGACGCACGCTCCCGGGCGCCGTCGGTCTCTATTGTCGGAGCCGGGCTGTCCGGATTGGCCATGGCCATACAGCTGCGGCGTTCGGGCGTCACCGACATCACCATCTACGAGCAGTCCGACGGCGTGGGCGGCACCTGGCGTGACAACACCTATCCCGGCAGCGGGTGCGATGTCCCCTCCCACCTGTATTCGTTCTCGTTCGCCCCCAAGACCGACTGGTCTCGGCGCTTCGCCGAACAGCCGGAGATCCTCGAGTACGCCGAGGCGTGCGTGACCGAGCACGATCTCGCTCGCCACATCCGGTTCGACACCACTGTGGACGAGGCCTACTTCGACGAGGAGCAGGGCCAGTGGCACCTGTCGGTGACTGCTCGAGGGGCCTCGACCCGCGAGGTCGTCACCGATGTCGTCATCTTCGCCTGCGGGCAGCTCAACCGACCGGCCACTCCCGACCTACCCGGCGCGCAGGCCTTCGAAGGGGCCCGCTTCCACTCGGCCCGATGGGACCACGGCTGCGAGCTCGACGGCCGCCGGGTGGCCGTGGTCGGTAACGGCGCCAGCGCCATCCAGTTCGTCCCCCCACTGGCCCGCCAAGCCTCGGCGCTCACGATCTTCCAGCGCAGCACCAACTACGTCGGGCCCAAGCCGGATCGGGCCTACGGCGCGGTCGAGCGATGGCTCCTCGAGCATGTCCGGCCCTACGAACTGGCTTACCGCTGGAAGATCTACTGGTCGTTCGAGGCCCGTTGGCTGCTCTTCCGTCGCGACGGCTGGCCCGGCCGCCGGTTGGCCGGAACCTTCGACAAGGGCATCCGGGCCGAGGTGGTCTCCGACCGCCTGCCGGAACCGGCGGTCGTCCCCGACTATCCCCTGGGTTGCAAGCGCATCCTCATCTCCAACGACTGGTATCCGACCCTGCACCGGCCCAACGTCGAGGTCGTCACCGATCCCATCGACCACATCGAGGCCGACGCCGTGGTCACTGCGACCGGGCGGCGCTACCCGGCCGACGTCCTGATCTACGCCACTGGCTTCCACACCACCGATTTCCTCTCGCACATCGCCATTACCGGGGTCAAGGGGGCCAAGCTGGCCGACCAGTGGCGGGCGGGGGCCGAGGCCTATCTCGGCATCACCGTCCCTGGGTTCCCCAACTGCTTCCTGCTCTATGGCCCCAACACCAACTTGGGCCACAACTCGATCCTGTTCATGGTCGAGCGACAGATCGGCTACATCCTCCAGCTCCTGGCCCTCACCGCCGCGACCGCCCGGTCCTCGTCCTCGCGCCTGTCAGTCGACGTCTCGCCCGAGCGCCTGTCAGTCGACGTCTCGCCCGATGCCTTCCGTCGCGATAGCCAACGAACCCAACGGCTCATGAGCACGACGGCCTGGGCGGGCAGCTGCCGAAGTTGGTATAAGACGGCAACGGGCAGGATCACCAACAACTGGCCGAGCTGGACCGTGCGCTACTGGCTCGACACCCTGCGGGTCCGCCGGGCCGATCTGGTCCTGCACCGCGCCGATGCCCGATCGCCCGCAGGGGCCGACGCCGGGCGGGTGCGGCATTCCTAGACCTTCCTGAGCGAGGCCGAGGCCAAGGCCCGTCAGCCGGCGTCCCTTCAGGACCGGTGGCGTGCTATGCCCATTGGCACCGTGGGCACCGACATCGTGCACTCCCTCAGCCAGACCTGGCCGCCCTTCGTCCTCATCGCCGGCTTGCTCCTCATCGGCGCGGTCGCCGCCTCCGACGGGTTGTTCGAGGCGGCGGGAGCGACGATCGCTCGACTGCCCGGAGGGGGCCTTGTCCTCTTCGCCTCGATGATGGCGTTGGTGGCGTCGGTCACCGTCGTCTTGAATCTCGACACGTCGGTGGTGTTCCTCACGCCGATCCTCATCCACGCCGCCCGCCACCGGAGGATCGATGAGACCGCCTTTGTCTACGGCGCCGTGTTCATGTCCAACTCGGCATCGCTGCTCCTCCCCGGGTCCAACCTCACCAACCTCATCGTTTTGGCCGACACCCACATCAGCGGGAGCGCGTTCGCGGCAGGGATGCTCCCGGCCTGGATCGCCGCCGTGGTGGTCACCGCCCTTGTCGTCGTGGTCTGGCGCCATCGGGACTGGGGGGACGACGGGATCCGGGACCGCACCGAGCCCCTGGCCTTCCGATGTGGATTCGGCCTGGTCGGTCTGGCCGGCGCCCTCGTACTGGTGTTGTTCGTGCCGAGCCCGGCCGTCCCGGTCGTCGCCGCCGGCCTGTCCGTGGCCGGCGCCCAAGTCCTCATCGGCCGGCTCTCGCTACTCTCGGCGGCTCGGGCGGTGAACGTGCCCCTGCTCACCGGGCTGTTCGTCCTGGCCACCGTGCTCGGAACCGTGGCCCGGCTGTGGGACGGGCCGGCCCGCCTCATGGCGTCGCTCGGATCCTGGGCCACGGCCTGGGTCGGGGTGGGCACGGCGTCGGTCATCAACAACCTCCCCGCCGCCGTCCTGCTCTCGGCCCGACCACCGGCCCATCCCCGGGCCTTGCTCATCGGTCTCGACCTCGGCCCCAACCTGGTGATCACCGGATCGTTGTCGGCCATCTTCTGGATGCGGGTGGCCCGTGCCGAGCGGGCCCGGCCCTCGGCCCTGACCTATTCGAAGGTCGGCTTGGTCCTCGTACCCCTCTCGGTCACCGCCTCGCTCCTGGCCCTCAGCGCCTTCTAAGGGGCCCGACGCAGGCCACCGGTTCCCCGTGGGAGGATCGGAGCCGTGCACGAAGGGCTCTTGGTCGCCTCGACCTTCTTGGCGTCCTCGGTGGAGATGGTCGAAGCGCTCACCATCGTGCTGGCCGTCGGCCTCACCCGGGGGTGGCGTTCCCCCCTCATCGGCTCCGGGGCCGCGCTCGTGGTCCTGGCCGGCGTGGTGGCCGTCCTCGGTCCGGCGATCGGGCACATCCCTCTGGCCTCCCTGCGGCTCTTCGTCGGCGCCCTGTTGTTGGTCTTCGGCCTGCAATGGTTGCGAAAGGCCATCCTTCGCGCTGGAGGGCTGAAGGCCCTCCACGACGAGGACGCCATCTACCAGGAGGCGGTCGAGGGGGCGCGCCGCACGGCTTCGGGCGGCAAGGAGATGGACTGGTACTCGTTCACCGTGGCCTTCAAGGGCGTCCTGCTCGAGGGGCTCGAGGTGGCGTTCATCGTGGTCACCTTCGGCGCCAGCGCCCACCAACTGGGCCCGGCCGCGGTGGGGGCGGCGGCCGCCGTGGTGATCGTGGGCTCGGCCGGCGTCATCCTCCGCACCCCGCTGGCCCGTGTGCCCGAGAACACCATGAAGTTCGTCGTCGGCATCTTGCTCACCAGCTTCGGCACCTTCTGGGGAGCAGAAGGTGCCGGCATCCGTTGGCCTGGTGGTGACGGAGCCATCCTTGGGGTTGTCGCCCTGGTGGCGGCATCGTCGATCGGCTTGGTCCTGTTGCTCCGTCGGAGCCAAGCCCTCTCCGGGGCGCGTTGAGGATGCGCCACCTCCGGTCCTTCGGCCACTTCTGGTACGACTTCGTCATCGGCGACGACTGGCGGATGGCCGCGGCCGCCGTGGTCATCCTCGCCATCACCTGGTTGGCCGCCCATCACGGGGTGAACCTGTGGTGGTTCGCCCCGCTGGCCGTGGTCGCCGCGGTGGCCGGCTCCGTGCTGCACGTCCGGCGCGCCTCCCGAGGGTCGAGGCCCGACCAGCCGACGTAGCAGTCCCGACCAGTGGCCCGCCCGACCGATGGCGTTCCTCATATGGGGTGACGCGCAGGTGCGGGTGCCCGATCGACTACAGGTGGCCCGCACCGGGCGTGGGGCGTGCCGACCACGAGTTGTAGATCCGAGCCGATCCGAACGCCGCGGCTGCCGTGGCCACGAGCATCAGGCCCGAGGCCAGGATCATGGGCGGTGCCCATGGCGACCCGGACGTCCAGAGCGGCCCCGTCCTGAAGAACGCGGGTGCAGCCGACGCCACCGTCCCCCACCAGATCGCGGTGGCCGCCGTGATCGCCACCATAGCGACGCAGACCGCCATGGCGAGCACCCCCTCGACGCGGGCGATCGTCACCGACAGGGACAGGCGCCCGATCACGGCCGCGGCCGTCACCACCCATGTCCCCACCGTGGCCGCGATCAGGATGGCCCACAACGCCACCACCAGCGCGTAGGGCCACAGCCCGTCGTTGCGCTGGGGTTGGCTGGTATGCCTGGCCCACCAGACGACGGCCACGGTGGCGGCCACCGTCACGACCGACACGATCGTGGCCCGCCGCACATGATCGCGGATCTCCGGCCAGCCGCCGGCGCGGATGAACCGGGCGAACACCGGGACAACGGCCATGGCCCCGATGGCGATGATGCCGGCGACCACACTCGCCGAAATCTGGACGAGGTCGAAGGACGCGGCGGGCACGCCTTGCGCGCGCCTGGCGGGGTCATCCCCTGCCAGTGCTCGCTGAACTTGGCGAAGCCACACCCGGCGACCATGAAGACGGCCCATGCCCCGAGGACGAGCAGCGAACCGGCCCGGAGGCGCTCGGGCTGGCTCGCCTGGTCTCCCACCAACCCGGCAGTGGCCAACCGTTGGGCCAGGCCCGCCCGCACGATGGACAGGCGGAACCACAGGCTCAGCTGGGAGCCGCCCTCGGTGTCCTCGATCATGGCCACGAGCTCGTCGCCGAACCGCTCACGCCAGGCCGGTGGGTACCACCGCAGCAGGCGCTCGGGCGCCGGCTTCTGGCTCATGCCGGGCCCCAGGCTGTCGCGGGCCGGGCCGCCTCGATTCCGGTCCGGGCCAGGCGAGCTGCTCCCTCGTCGGCCAGGGCCCTCATCGCGCGCAAGGTCGACGCCAACGCACTCCGGCCCTCCTCGGTGATCCGGTAGGGCCGGCGCCGGTCCTCGGCGGCCAGTGGCTCGATGAGCCCCCTCTGGTCGAGACGGGTGATCGCGCCGTAGAGGGTCCCGGGCCCGAGCACCACACCGGCGAACGACTCGATGTCCTTGGCCAGCGCATGCCCGTGCTTCGGGCCTGACGCCAGGCTGGTGAGTATCGAGCACGGGCGGGTCATGAGGCCGGCCCAGCCCGTTTTTCGATTGCATGCGGCGGATCACGGCTCGACCTTACTACGTATAACGTAGCAACGCAAGACGTAGTAGTCCCTCGGCTGGGCCATCGGGGCTGGGCGGCTCGGGTCGCCGTCCGGGTCGGGGCTTAGTAGTAACGCAGCTCGACGACGTTCTGGTCCGGATCCCGGATGTACAGGGAGGTCCCCTCACCTCGGGCGCCGTAGCGCCGAGCAGGGCCGTCGACGACCACGAACCGGCCGCTTGCCTTGACGGCATCGAAGTCCACCGGCTCGACCACCAGGCATATGTGATCGGCGTTCTCCCCGGTGCGGGGGGCACGGAGCAAGTCGATGATGGTGCCCGCGTCCAACCGCACCGAGGGGAAGGGCGCCTCGCTCCGGCGCCATTCGTCGACCCGGACCGGGTCGAGCCCGAGCTCGCCGCAGTAGAAGGCGAGCGAGCGCTCCTCATCGGCCACGTTGAACACGACGTGGTCCAACCCGACAGCGGTGATGGTCTCGGCCATGGCTCCGATCGTCCCACACCCACCGGCCACATCGGTTCTTCACCGGCCACCGGCGCCGGGTTCACCGCCCGGCGGCAAAGGGCATCTGAGCCTGATCTCGACGGCATCCCACAACGGGCACCGAAGACCGCGGCGAGCTCGATGGCCCTCCACCAGGCCATTCGTGGACGATGGCGAGGAACAGAACGGAACGGTTGCGTTTCGATAGGAGTTGTCGTAGAGTGATCGAGACGGAACCGTTCCGTTTTATCCATTGAAGGCCCAGGACCACCGGTGATCGTACCGCTCGCAAGCAACACGTCCGACCAGGACCACCGGCCCACCGGTGCCCGGGCCGAGGCGCGCGAGCAGGCCATCTTGGACGCGGCACTCGAGCTGGTCTTGGAGGTGGGCTACGACCGCCTGAGCATGGACGCCCTGGCTGAGCGGGCCCACGCCGGCAAGGCCACGATCTACCGGCACTGGTCGGGCAAGGCCGAGGTGGTGGCCGAGGCGGTCCGCCAGCGCCAGTGCGAGGAACTGCCCGTGGCCGACACCGGGTCGCTCCGGGGCGATCTCCTCGCCACCATCAAGAGCATCGATGCATCGGTGTCGTCCGAGGACGGCGCCCTGATCTCCGGCGTGCTCTGTGCCATGCGCACGGATCCCGTCCTGGCCAACCTGATGCGGACACAGGTTGTCGAGAGCAAGCGCACCAACTGTCTGCAACTCGTGGACCGGGCCATCGCCAGGGGGGAGCTGCCATCGAGCGCAGCAGGCGATGTCCTCTATGAGGTACTCCCCGCCATGGTCATCACCCGTTTGGTGATCAACGGCGAGGAATTGACCGAGGAGTTCGCCGCCCATCTGGTCGACGACATCCTCATCCCGCTACTGCAGCACTGAACCGACCACCCCTACCCCCCAAGGATCCCCGATGACATCACTGCTTGACGCGCCGGCTTCCACCTCCGACCTTGACGGGCCGGACCCGAAACGGTGGTTGGCCCTTGGCATCGTGGCCATCGCCCAGCTCATGGTCGTCCTGGACGCATCCATCGTGACCATCGCCCTCCCTTCGGCTCAAAAGGCGCTGCACATCTCGACCGGCAACCGCCAGTGGATGATCACGGCCTACACCCTGGCCTTCGGGGGCCTCTTGCTCCTGGGCGGCCGCATCGCCGACTACATCGGCCGGAAGCGGGCCTTCATCTTCGGGCTGCTCGGTTTTGCCGCGGCCTCGGCCCTGGGCGGGGTGGCCGTGAGCTCGGGCATGTTGTTCGGGGCCCGGGCCCTCCAGGGAGCCTTCGCCGCCCTGTTGGCCCCGGCCGCCCTTTCGCTCATCACCGTGACCTTCACCGAGGTGAAGGAACGGGCCACGGCCTTCGGCGTCTACGGGGCCATCGCCGGGGGCGGCGCCGCCATCGGGCTGATCCTGGGCGGCGTGCTCACCGAGTTTGCCTCCTGGCGCTGGTGCCTCTTGGTCAACGTGCCGATTGCCGTCATCACCGCGGCGGCCGCCATCCCCGTGGTCCGGGAGAGCAAGGCACATGGCAACACCAGCTATGACCTTCCCGGTGCATTCACCATCACCCTCGGTCTCGTGTCCCTGGTCTACGGCTTCACCAAGGCGGAGCAAGACGGATGGTCCTCGACGGCCACCATTGCCTTCCTGCTGGTCGCCGTGGCCCTGTTGGCGTCGTTCGTGGTCATCGAGCTGAAGAGCAAGAACCCCCTCCTGCCCATGCGGGTGATCCTGGAGCGCACCCGGGGCGGCTCCTACCTGGCCTCGTTCCTCGCCGGAGCCGGCTTGATGGGGATGTTCCTGTTCCTCACCTACTACTTCCAGGGCAGCCTCCACTATTCGGCCCTCAAGTCCGGCTTCGCCTTTCTGCCCTTCTCGGCCGGGATCATCGTCGCCGCCGGCGTCGCCAGCAGGATCCTGCCCCGGCTCGGACCGCGATCGGTGATGACCGCCGGCCTCAGCGCGGCAGCGCTGGGGATGTTCTGGCTGACCCAGATCGGCGTGCACACCTCGTTCACCACCCACGTCCTGCCGGCCGAGCTCCTCATCAGCTTGGGCATGGGACTGGCCTTCGTCCCGTTGAGCAGCACGGCGCTCCACGGAGTCAACAACCACGACGCCGGGGTGGCGAGCGCACTGGTCAACACCACCCAGCAGGTGGGCGGGTCCCTGGGCACCGCCCTCTTGAACACCCTCGCCGCATCGGCCACCGTGGCCTACGTGGCCTCACATGCGCCTGGCCCGGCCACTGTCGCAGCTGGACAGGTGCACGGGTACTCGGTTGGGGCCCTGGTCGGAGGCGTGCTCCTCGCGGTTGGCGCTCTGGCGGCATTTTTCCTGGTCAAGGCGGGCCGGGAGGATATCGCCACCATCGAGACCGCCGCTCTTCCCGTCTAGCCGGCTCGGGCCGTCGCCCCTGGCCGCGAAGGAGCCTCTTGACGGGGCTAACGCTGTTAGCTATCCTATGACCTCAACGAGCCAGCTAACGTTGTTAGCCACACAGGAGGTCGCCATGTCGTCAACCCCGCCGCAGCAGCCGTCCCCGCGGCCGGCGCCGCACTACCGTAAGCCCGGCTGGTTCACCCAACACGTGTCCAACCAGGCGGTGGCCGGCCTCACCCGAGTCGGCATCAGCGTCTGGGGCAGCCGCGTCCTCGAGGTGAAGGGCCGCACCACTGGCGAGGCCCGCCGGATCCCGGTCAATCTGCTCGAGCTGGACGGTCGGCAGTACCTGGTCTCGGCTCGCGGCAACGGGCAGTGGGTGCGCAACGTCCGGGCTGCCGACGGCCGGTTGGATCTCCTGGTCGGCCGGCGCCGCCAGGCCTGGATCGCCACCGAGGTGCCCGACGATGCCAAAGCCGACATCCTGCGGGCCTACCTCCGGCGCTGGAAGGCCGAGGTCGGCGTCTTCTTCGACGGCATCAACGCCAACTCGAGCGACGCGGAGATCGGGGCCATAGCGGCCAAGCATCCCGTCTTCGTGCTTGCTCCCGCCGCGTGAGCCTTCCCACCCATCCGGCCCCGCCACCGGCGACGATGCGATCGGCCCGGGCCACCGAGGTGGTGGAGGCGGCACGGCAGCTCCTCGAGTCGGAGGGGCCCGACGCGCTGACCATGCGCCGGTTGGGCGACGCCCTCGGCATTCGGGCGCCTTCCATCTACAAGCACTTCCCCGGGAAGCCCGCCGTGGAGCTGGCCCTGATCGAGGACGCCTTGGCCGAGCTGGGCCACGCCCTGCACCAGGCCGTGGCCGAGGCCCGGGCGGCGGGAACCGGGGATGCGGTAACCCCGCTCCTGGCCACCTATCGGGCCCATGCCCTGGCCCACCCCAACCTGTACCGGTTGGCCACCAGCGCGCCGCTCCCGCGCCACGACATGGCCACCGGCCTCGAGGATTGGGCGGGGGAGCCGTTCTACCTGGCCACCGGCGAGCCCCACGTGGCCCAGGCGCTGTGGGCCTTCGCCCACGGCATGGTCATCCTGGAGCTCGACGCCCGGTTCCTTCCCGGCAGCGATCTCGGCCGGACCTGGACCGCCGGAGCCGTGGCGTTTGTCAGGGCCTGTTCGTGACCAACACCTCAGGGCGCGCTGGCCCCAGAGTGCGGTCCCACGACTGGCCACCCGCGGACAGGGTCAGCGAGCGACGTGCTCGGCCGGGACGCTTCCCAGCCGACCGGCCTGGTAGTCCTCGAAGGCCTGGGCCACTTCGTCCTTGGTGTTCATCACGAAGGGACCGTAGGCGTACACCGGCTCCCCGATCGGTTGACCGCCGAGGACCAGCACGTCGAGCTGCGGCGAACGCGACTCCTGGGCCTGATCGGCTGTGACCGTGACCGTGGCGCCGTCGCCGAGGACGGCCAGCTGACCGGTGTGAACCGGCCGGCGCTCCTCGCCCACCGTGCCCTGCCCGGCCAACACGTACACGAGGGCATTGAAGTCCGGGCGCCAGGGGAGGACCAGCCGGGATCCCGGCTCCACGGTGGCGTGGAGCATGGCCATGGGCGAATGGGTCGACCCGGGCCCGGCGTGCTCGCCGACATCGCCGGCGATGAGGCGGACCAGCGACGCTCCGTCGGCTGACGACAGCAACGCGATGTTCCCTGCTCCGATGTCCTGGTAGCGAGGGTCGACCCACTTCTGGGCCCTGGGCAGGTTGACCCACAGCTGTATCCCGTGGAAGAGGCCGCCGCTGGCCACCAGCTCCTCCGGCGGTGCCTCGATGTGCAGGATCCCCGATCCTGCCGTCATCCACTGGGTGTCGCCGTTGGTGATGAGACCCCCGCCGCCGATCGAGTCGCGGTGCCGGAACGTGCCGTCGATCATGTAGGTGACCGTCTCGAAGCCCCGGTGCGGGTGCCAGGGCGTACCCTTTGGCTCACCCGGCGCGTACTCGACCTCGCCCATCTGGTCCATGTGCACGAACGGGTCCAGGAAGCGACGGTCCACCCCGGCGAATGCGCGCCGAACGGGAAAGCCCTCCCCCTCGAAACCCTGCGGCGCGGTCGTCACGGCCAGCACCGGTCGACTGGTCGCCGCCGGGCCTTCGGGCACTACGATCCGCGGAAGCGAACTGACATCTGCAACGGTTACGGCTGGCATGACATCCTCCTCTGTCGGGATGATCACCGCCGCGGTGGCGGTATCCACCCGTCCCCCCTTGTAACATTAGTTGCACGCGCAACATTCCCGTCGGCCGTCGACGAGCCGCCTGGGCGATCGTTCCGGACGATCAGGGGGTTGGCCGCCCGAACCGGCCCGGCCACTCGGGTGGCCCGCCAATCCAAGCAGGTAGCGTCGGGCCTAAATTGCGGTGGCACGCAATCCACGACGCAATCCACGATGTGACGACGGGGGATCCATGAGCATCGCCGAGCGAGCGACCATCGAGGGGGCGACGGACCCGGGATTCGGCGCGGTCAAAGAGGCGTTCGCCGCCAACTTCGCCGACCGCGGCGACCAGGGTGCCGCCTTGTGCGTCTACCGCGACGGGGCATGCGTGGTCGACCTCTGGGGTGGCGTGGCCGACCCCACCACCGACCGGCCCTACGCCTTGGACACCTTGCAGCTGGTGTTCTCGACCACGAAGGGGGCAACGGCGGCCTGCGCCAACCTGTTGATCCAACGGGGCTTGCTCGATCCGTCGGCACCGGTCTCCGAGTACTGGCCGGAGTTCGCAGCCGCGGGAAAGGAGGCCGTCACCGTCGAGTGGTTGCTGACCCACAAGAGCGGTCTGGCCGCCATCGACGCCACGCTGACGCTGTCCGAAGCGCTGGCCTGGGATCCCGTCGTCGAGGCGCTGGCCGCCCAGAAGCCGCTGTGGGAGCCGGGGACGGCCCACGGCTATCACGCCCTCACCTTCGGATGGTTGGTGGGCGAGCTGGTCCGGCGGGTAACCGGTGCCAGCATCGGGACGTTCTTCGCCCGCGAGGTGGCCGGCCCCCTCGGCTTGGACTTTTGGATCGGCCTTCCGCCGGCCGAGGAGCACCGCGTGGCTCCCCTGTCCATGACCCTCGACTACATGGGCGACATGGGACCCGAGGAGTTGGCCACCATGGCGGCCAACTTCGGGCCCGACGGGCTCGGGACGAGGGCGCTGTTCCTCAACGGGGCCTTTGGCGACCTCGCGGGAGCGGGAGCGGGGGGGCCGTTCAACTTGACCGAGGTGCATGCAGCCGAGGTCCCCGCGGCCAACGGGATCACCACGGCTCGCTCCCTGGCCCGCTTGTACGCCGCACTCATCGGCGAGGTCGACGGGGTGCGGATCCTGGAGGCCGGGACCGTCGACGAGATGTCCCGGTCGCGGACCACCGGGACCGACCTGGTGCTCGGGGGCGAGTCGGCATTCGGCCTGGGCATGATGTGCGACTCCGCCTTCACTCCCTTGCTCGGCCCGGGCGGTTTCGGTCACTTCGGAGCGGGCGGCTCCCTCGGCTTCGCCCATCCGGGATCGGGGATCAGCTTCGGCTACGTGATGAACCAGATGCGGCTGGCCGTGGCCGGCGACGAGCGGACGGCCGTCCTCATCGACGCCATCCGCACGTCCATCGGGTAGTGATGGGGGCGTGGAACGGGGCGAAGGTTCGGGGCTGCGGCCAGGAAGGCACTTCCTGCTAGCCACGCGCCGTACCGAGGATCTCAAGGAGTCGACCGGGTGACGCGCCATCGCAGTGCGGGCGCGCCGGCCGACGACGAGAACGCCGACCAGCCGCCGCCGCCCACTCCTGCCGACATCGGGCGGGTGCTTCGGGAGAAACGCGAGGCGATCGGGCTCGACCTTCTGACCGTCCATGACCGGCTCGGCCGGCCCATCACCCAGCTCGAGGCGCTCGAGAGCGGCGACCTGAGCCGGCTGCACAATCAGGCCTTTGCCCTCTCGACCCTACGCCGGTATGCGCGCTTTCTGGCCCTCGACGGCGATGCGCTGGCCCTCCAGTTCATGCAGAGCGTCTCGGCCGGCCCACCGGCAGCGCCGAGCCCGGCTCCCGTCGGTCGACGCGGGGCCGCGTCCACTCCCACCGGGATGGTGACGGCGGTCGACTCCGGTCCCGAGCACCTGCGGGCATTCACCCAGACCGGTCCGGTCCCGAGAGTCGGCTACAACAACGGGCTCACCGGGACGGGGTTCGGAGGGGTCGGGCCCCCCACGGGAACCCTGTCGGTGATCCCCCGTGAGCAGATCAGAGAGACCAGGAGGGCCCAGCGAAAAGCGAGACGATCCCGACGTGCTCCCGCCGTCCTCCGGCTGGCCACCTGGATCGTGCTCGCCGCACTGGTGGTGGCGCTGGCCGGCGTGGTCCTGCGCCACTGGCGCCCACAGCTGCTGGTCGAGTGGCACATCGCCCAACCCAACGGGGCGCTGTACCTGGCCTCTCCACCGCCGTCCACCGCCCCGACCACGCCTCACGCCCGGGACGCCACGGTGAAGCAGGTGAGCACCGACAACCAGACCGAAGCCACTTACACGGTCAGCGCCAGCAGTTTCAAGGTGATCCTGACCACGACGGCTCCCTGCTACGTCCAGATCAACAGCCCGGCATCGGTCAACGCGATCGTGGCCGACGTCCAGCCGCCCAACGTCACCAAGTCATACGCGGCCAGCGGGTCGCTGACCGTCCAGATCGGGGCGTCAGGCGTGTCGATCAGCGTGTCGGTGAAGGGATCGAACATCTTCACCACCGTGCCCAAGGTCGCGCCGTTCACCTACACCTTCAACTCGACCGCCGGGCCGTAGCCGGGCCGGTCCGCGGTCCGCTGCGGGACAGGGCCAGCTCGGCCGCCGGTCAGGTCAGGTCGATGCCGGGTCAGGTGGTGGCCGGGTCAGGCGGTGGCCGGGTCAGCCGACGGTCTTCGGCAAGTCCGAGTCCCGGATGGCCTCGGCCCACGGGTAACGAAGCGGGTCGATGTGCACGAAGGGGGCATCGACCACCAGCGTGACGCCGGGGTGGTGGGGGGCGGCGGCTCGAAGAGCGACCGTGCGCTCGCCCACATCGCCCTCCAGGAACACCAGGTCGAGCTCGTCCCCGTCGCCGCCGGCCAGCCGCAGGCTCACCACCCCGTGGACGCCGTCAAGCCCGGCCACCTGCTTCGACCACTCATCGTGGTACCAGGCCGCGACCTCATCGTTGCCCCGGCGGCGCACCATGAGCACCCCGTGGTGCCCGACGAAGGGCACGTCGATGGGGGGCAGGGCCAGGTCGGGCGAGGAGACGGCCGAGACCAGCTCGAACGCACCGCCGTCACGGACCACCTTCTTCTCGGCCGGAAACCTCATCCGTCCGGTGTCGTAGAGGACCTCACGGAGCTCGGCCATGGACGCCACCACTTCGGCGGGCGGCCGGCACAGCGTGTAGACGGTCACGAAGGTCCCCCGCCCACCGGCCAGCGGAGAGGAAGGGTCGGCGATCCTCAGCGCGTGGAGCTCAGGCGGAGCGGCGTAGCGGCGACCGGACATCACACCGGCCAACGAGACGTTGGGAGGCACGTGCTCCAGGTCGTACCAACGGTTGAACGCCTCGATGCTGTCGGCGTCACAGTCGAGCACCGCGCAGATCAGTCCGGTTGCGTGCATGGTCCCCCTGTCACGGTGCGGTCGACTCGGTGCGGTCGACTCGGCGCGGTCGACTCGGTGCGGTCGACTCGGTGCGGTCGACTCGGTGCGGTCGACTCGGTGGCCGTCGCGCCGATAGCGGCCTTGATGTCGGTCGCGCCGATGGCGGTGATGTGGACGGCGTCGACTCGGTCATCCGGTGGGCGCTCCCCGGTACGGACCGACCACCGCCTCGGACAGCCAGGCCAGCTCCTCTTGACAGGCCACCAGGGTGCGGCCCCGGCACCCGAGGGTGAGCCAGGTGACTCCGGCCTCCTCGTAGTCGGCGAGCCGCTCCCGGAACCGCTCGCCACTCGGGTCCCCCTCGGGATCGGGGTGGTCGAACGAGGCGAAGGCTACGTCGAAGCCCCCCTCCAGGCCGGCGTCGGACCGGAGGCCATGGACTTCGTCGATCCCGCCTCGCAGCTGGTCGAGCGACGTGAGGGTCGGGCTGCCGGTGATGGCCGCCATGGCCTCGGGTTGGGGGAACGGCATCCATCCGTCGGCCAGAAGGGCGGCGCGCCGTCTGGCCGCCTTGGAGTTGCCGCCCACCCAGATGGGGGGCCGGGGCCGCTGGACGGGCACGGGCACCATGGAGTGGCCGTGGGCCGGGTAGTTGGTGCCGTCGCGGTCCACCGACTTCCCGCTCCAGGCGGCCGACATGGCCTCGATGGCCTCGTCGAAGCGCTTCCCCCGGGTGGCGAAGTCGGCCCCCAGCACCTCGAACTCGGCCCGGAGGTACCCGGCCCCCATCCCGACAATGACCCGGCCACCGGACAGGACGTCGAGGCTGGCTATGGCGCGGGCGGCCAGGTATGGGTTCCGGTAGCCGGCCACCAACAGGTTGGTCCGCAGCCCGATGGTCGAGGTGACGGCGGACATGGAGCTGAGGGCCACGAACGGGTCGAAGGCGTGATGACCGCCGTTGGCCAGCCACGCGTCCTGGGGGAACGGGTGATCGGTCACGCTGACGGCATCGACCCCCGCTTTCTCGGCCGACACGGCGAACTCGTTCAGCTTCCCCTCCCCGACCCACGTCTCGAAGTGCTTGATGGCGCCGCTCGGCACACCCACGTCGAACTTCATGACCACTGGCCTTCCCCCTGCCCGGCAGCGCCGGGCACTCTCGTGCCGACGGGCCCGGGCTTCGTCCCCGGCCCGCCGGTGGCGGGCTTGTCCGGTTCGACTATCGCGCCGGCGACCGGTGGTCGGCCACACGAAGGTCGCCGGGGGCGCCGGTGGGCAGTGGAGGGCGCCCGTGGGCAGTGGGCGTGATGAAACCGGTGCGCCTACGATGCCGGCATGCCGCTCGACCCCGCCCTTGTCGACCCCTCACATACCGCCATCGTGATGAACGAGATCCAGCGGGGAACGGTGGGCGACCGGTCGACACTGCCCATGCTGGTGGAGGCGGCGGCCCCCGCGGTCGCCGAGGTGGCCCGGCTGGTGCGGGCCGGACGGGCGGCCGGAGTGGAGATCGTGCACTGCGTGGTCGAGTCCCGGGTGGACATGAAGGGCTCGATGGGCAACTCGGTATTCGCAGCGAAGGCGAAGAAGGCGGCCCTGGAGAACCCCCGGGACCCGGTCGAGCTGGCCGAGTTCGGAGAGGTCGTCCCCGAGATCGGCGTCGAGCCGGGCGACCTGGTGATGAGCCGGCTCCACTCCATGGCCCCCATGACCGACACCGGGCTCGACATCGTGCTGCGGAACTTGGGGGTGACCACGGTGATCGCCACCGGCGTGTCACTCAACCTCGGGGTCATGGGCCTGGTCATCGAGGCGGCCAGCCGGTCGTACAACGTGGTGGTTCCGAGGGATGCCACCGTGGGCGTGCCACCCGAGTACGGCGAGATGGTCCTCAAGAACTCGCTCTCGATCCTGGCCCGGATCAGCAGCGTCCAGGAGCTCATCGACATCTGGGCCCGCCCATGAGGATCACCGTGGCCCTCCCGGGGACCAGCCGCATGCCCGGCACCCCGGAGTGGGTGTGCCGGCTCCAGGCTCCCGACTACCAGCGCATCGCCCGGGCCATCGATGACCTGGGCTATGACGCCGTCACCAGCTCCGAGCACTTCGCCATGCCCTACGAGGAGGTGCCCCGGCTCGGGCCCTACTGGATGCAGGGCCTCTCGGTCATGGCCTTCCTGGCCGGCGCCACCTCCCGGGTCCGGGTCGACGCCACGATCCTGGTCCTCCCCTACCACCACCCGCTCTCGTTGGCCAAGGCGGTCACCACCATGGACGCGCTGTCGGGGGGCCGGGTCAACCTCTCGGTCGGCGTGGGACACGCGGTGGCCGAGTTCGCGGCGCTCGGGGTGAGCTTCGCCGACCGGGGGGCCATCGCCGAGGAGATGTTGGTGACCATGGTCGAGCTGTGGACGGCCGACGAGCCCGTGCACCACGGACGGTTCTTCGACATCGAGGGCCTGGCCTTCGAGCCCAAGCCGGTGCAATCACCCCGGCCTCCCATCTTCATCGGGGGCAACTCCAAGCCCGCCCTGCGCCGGGCCGCCCGCTACGACGGCTGGCAGCCCAACCCCATCGACTTCTCGCTCGAGGACATGCCCCCCCTCGTGGAGTACCTGTTCGCCCAGCCCGAGTTCGCCGGCAAGGCGGAGACCTTCGACATCTGCTGGCTGGGCTCGCCCCCGATGTGGGAGGCGGGCGGGTTCGGCTCGGCATCCCCCTCCGCGCTGGAGGCCTACCGCGACCGGGTGGTCGACTGGTGCACCCGGCTCGGGGAGCAGCACGTGACCCGGACCACGTTGCCCTTACCGCCGACCGGCTCCGTCGAGGAGTACATCGACCACCTGCAGTGGTTCGACGGCGAGGTGGCGCCCCGGCTGGGTCGCTGAGCCCACCGCGTCCACAGGCGACGCAGGGTCATACAGGCGATGCGGGGGCACGCCCAGATTGGGGCCGGACCTCAACGGAACCGCGGCCGGTCCCCGGGCTGGCTCACGGCGATGAGCACGAGGGGGACATCCCGTCCCAACTGGGACGTCTTTTCCTGGTAGCGGCGAAGGTCAGGGTGCTGGTCGGCCACTGCCTCGAAGACGGAGGCTCGCTCGCCACCGGTGCTCACGCGGGCCGTGGCCGGAACCTGGCGGCGGTTGACCCGGACCCAGCAGCGGGGTTCGGTCGCGAGGTTCCTGGCCCAGTAGGGGTCGTCCGGGCCGCCTCCCTTGGTGCCGCAGACGACCAGCTCCTCGCCGTATCGGTAGAACGGGAGACACGAGGTGCGCAGGGCGCCGGTGCGCCAGCCGATGGAGGTGAGGAGCAGATGGTCGCGGTGGTAGGGCCGCCCAGCCGCCTTGGCGAACTCGAAGGACATGAGCGAGAACCCCGTCCAGCGAACAAGGGCGCGGTCGATCGCCTTGCCCCGTCGGGTCGGCTTCAACACGATCATCCAGGGACGGCCGTGGGAGGAGAACATGACCCGACCCCCCAAGGAAACGGTGGTCGGCGCCGTCCCCGCCTTTCGGTCGTCCTCCTCGGACCCGGCCATGATCTGCCCCTTCGGTTCGCCCTCTGGCTTCTCCAGCGACGAAATATAGGCTGCGACGAAATATAAGCTGCGACCATCGACGATCTACTTGCACAGGGCAGCGAGGCCGCCGCGTCCGGGACGCCGGCCCCTACTCGCCCCCAGGGGGCCGACCGGGTCGCCGTCCTCGGGTTCGCCCGGAGCCCCTTCGGGAAATTCGGCGGCTCGCTCCGGGAAGCGACCCTCCCCGAGCTGGCGTCGGCTGTCGTCGTGGCCGCCCTGGGTCGGGCCGGGGTTGCGCCCGACCTGGTCGACCAGCTGGTGTTCGGGGTCAACTTCCCCGGGTCTGACCGGTCGATCGCCAGGCAGATCCTGCTGCGCTCGGACATCCCGGTCGACCGGAACGCCTACACGGTGGACCGGGCCTGTTGCAGCTCGCTCACCGCATTGGCCGCAGCGTCGCGGTCCATTCGCCTGGCCGAGGCGTCGGTGGCCGTGGCCGGGGGGGCCGAGAACCTGAGCCGGGTGCCCTACTTCCTCGAGGGGGTCCGGTGGGGCCATCGCCTGGGCAACCTGGAGATGAGCGACCAGCTGGTCATCTCCTGCCCCCATACCCACGAGCCCCGGGCGCGCCAAGCCTCACGGGAGGCGCTCGAGCACGGGATCGGCCGGGAGGCACAGGACGACTGGGCCCTCCGCAGCCAGGAGCGCTACGCCAAGGCACTGGCCGCCGGGTGGCCGGCCGAGGAGATCGTCCCGGTGGCCGGCACCGACGGGCGAGGCCGGGCCATCGTCGTCGACCACGACGAGGTGCCCCGTCCCGCCACCACCGCCACCGCCCTGGCCGCGCTGGACACCATCTACGGGAGCGAGACGGTGACACCCGGCAACGCTCCCGACCTGTCGAGCGGGTCGGCCGCGTTGGTGCTCGCCGACCCTCGAGCGGCAGCCGGGCACGGCTGGGAGGTGCCGGCCACGCTCCGAGCCTTCGCCGCCGTCTCCGGGGAGCCCCGTCGCATCGCCTCCATTCCGGCCACCGCCATCTCTGCCGCGCTGGACCGGGCCGGGCTCACCCTCGATCAGATCGACCTGATCGAGGTCAACGAGGCGTTCGCCGCCGTACCCCTGGTGACCACGCTCGTCCTGGCCGACGGTGACGAGCGGGCAGCAAACGCACTGCGGGAGCGGACCAACGTCAACGGCGGCTCGGTGGCCATCGGCCACCCGACCGGGGCCACCGCGGCCCGCATGGTGATCACCGCCATCGGTGAGCTCGGTCGTCGCGGCGGGGGCACGGCGGTCGTGGCCCTGTGCGGCGGCATCGGCGAGGGCGAAGCGGTCATCGTCGAGGTCGACCGGTGACCCTGGACTCGGAAGCCTTCGACCGCTGGCGGAAGGAGCACGCCGACCGCCTGGCCCCGGGCGACGGCGGGGCGGCGACCCACTCCGGGCTGCCGGTGCAGCCGGTCTACACCCCCCTCGACCTGGGCACCCCCGGTCCAGAGGAGCTGGCCCGCTACGACACCAAGCTGGGCCTCCCCGGACAGCCCCCGTTCACCCGGGGCATCCGACCGGGCATGTACCGGGAGGGCCACTGGGTCATGGGGATGTACTCGGGGCAGGGATCGCCGACCGAGACCAACCAGCGGATCCGGTCGTTGCTCTCGGCCGGCCAGACCGGGTTCTCGGTGGCGCTCGACCTCCCCACCCAGCTGGGCCTGGACTCCGATCACCCCCTGGCCCACGGCGAGGTGGGACGGGTGGGTGTGCCCATCGACAGCCTGGCCGACATGGTCGAGCTGCTCGATGGCGTGGCCCTGGACAAGGTGGCCCAGATCCGCACCACGGCCAACTCGATCGGACCACTGGCCGTGGCCCTGTTCGTGGCCGGAGCCGAGGTCCACGGGTACTCGCCGGCCGACTTCAAGGTGATGCTGCAGAACGACGTCCTGAAGGAGTACGTCGCCCGCCACACCCACATCTTCCCCTACCGGGCCGGACGCGACTTCTCCGTCGACGTCATCGAGTACTGCGCCCGCTCGCTGCCCCACTGGGAGCCGATCGAGTTCTGCGGGTACCACATCCGCGACTCCGGGTCGACGGCCGTCCAGGAGGTGGCCATCGCCGTCAGCAACGGGATCGAGTACATCCAGTGCGCCCTCGAGCGCGGACTCAGCCTCGAGTCGTTCGCCCACTCGGTGTACATGTTCTTGTCGGCGGGGCTGGACATCTTCGAGGAGGTGGCCAAGTTCCGGGCGGCCCGGCGGGTGTGGTCCGACGTCATGGTCCAACGTTTCGGGGCCACCGAGGACGCCAGCCGGGCCCTCAACATCTTCTGCTACACGTTGGGTGGCTACCAGACGGCCAACGAGCCGCTCAACAACCTCATCCGGATCTCGTACCAGGCCCTGGCCGCGGTCCTGGGCGGTGTCCAGACCCTGGCCTCCTCGTCGTTCGACGAGGCGCTGGGCATCCCCAGCCAGGAGGCCGCCCACCTGGGACTGCGGACCCAGCAGATCCTGGCCCTGGAGACGGGGGTGACCCGGTCGGCCGACCCCCTGGGCGGCTCCTACCTGGTCGAGGCGCTGACCGATCAGCTCGAAGAGGAGATCCGGGCCTACATGGCCCGCATCGAGCGGGAGGGCGGGGCCATCGGCGCGCTCGAGTCCGGGTTCTTGGAGGCCGAGATCGACGAGCAGGCCTTCCGGCTGCAGAACCGCATCGACCGGGGGGAGCACCCGGTGGTCAGCGTCAACCAGCACGTGGGCGCGGCCCCGCCGACCGCGTTGACCCGGGAGCCCACCCGGCGGGACCTGGCCGCCATCGAGCAGGCGCAGGTCGAATCGCTGGCCCGGCTGCGCCGGGACCGTGACGCCGGCGACGTGGCCGAGGCCCTCGAGCAGGTGCGCGCCGCAGCCCGGTCCCGGGCCAACACGATCCCTCCCATCGTGACCGCGGTCCGGGCCAACGCCACCGTGGGCGAGATCTGCCAGGCCCTGGCCGACGTGTGGGGGCGCTTCGATGCCCACCATCCCTGAGCTGGTCGAGCGATCGGCCCGCGCCTACGGGCCCCGCACCGCGGTGGTCGACGGCGACCGCCGCCTGACCTTCTCCGAGGTCGGCGACCGGTCGGGGCGGCTGGCCAACGTCCTCGCCGGGCTGACGGCCGAGCCGGGCGCCCGGGTGGCCATCCTCATGCGCAACCGGCTCGAGTACGTGGAGTCCGACTTCGCTGTCGCCCGGGCCGGCATGGTGAAGGTGCCGGTCAACCCACGGCTCAGCGACGACGAGCGCCGGTACCTGCTCGACGACTCGGGGGCCGGCGTGCTCATCACCGAGGCGGCCGAGCGGTCCCGGGTCGCCGAGCTGGTGGCCGAGCTGGAGCGGCCCCCCACCATCATCGACGTCGACGCCGGCCCCGACGGGGCCGGGGCCCTCGGGGCCGGGGCCCTCGGGGACTACGAGTCACTGTTGGCATCGGCCCGGCCCGAGCCCCTTCCCCTGGTGCCCGACCCCGAGCGCCTCAGCCAGTTGCTGTACACGTCGGGGACGACCGGACGCCCCAAAGGAGCCATGCTGGCCGACCGGTGCCGGGTGACGGCCACGCTCATGAGCACCTCCGAGGAGTTCTGCGCCGGCCCGGGCGACGGCATGATCCATGCCGGTCCGCTCTCGCACGGCAGCGGGTCCAAGGTGCTCACCTTCTTCACCCGGGGGGCGCGGAGCATCCTGTTGGCCAAGTTCGACCCGGCCGCCTTCTTCGCCGCCGTGTCCGAGCAGGGGGGCACCTCGACGTTCGTCGTCCCCACCATGATCCAGATGCTGGTGGAGCACCGCCGCGGGGGCGGCGGGTCGGGCGGCCTCCGCAACATCACCTACGGCGGGGCGAGCATCAGCCGGGCCACCTTGGACGCGGCCCTCGACACGTTCGGTCCCATCCTCACCCAGGTGTTCGGGACCTCCGAGGTGCCCCATCCGATCACCGTGCTGCGCCACCGCGACGAGCTCGACCCTCGGGTGGCCGTCGGCCCGGCCGTGCCCACCGGACGGCTGGTGCCGGCCGCGTCCATGCGCCTGGTCGACGGTCAGCTAGAGGTCGACGGTCGAGCGCCGGGGGCGAGCGGGGCACGGCCGGTGGTCGACGGTCAGGCGCCAATGGCCAATAGGGAGTGGGCCGGGGGCGGCGGTGACGACAGGGACCAGGGGGAGCTCTGGGTCACCGGCGCACAGGTGATGCTGGGCTACTGGAACAATCCGGCCGCCACGACCGAGGCGATCGTCGACGGCTGGTACCGGACCGGCGACGTGGCCACCGTCGACCCCACCGGGCTCATCACCATCGTCGACCGCATCAAGGACATGATCATCTCGGGCGGCCTCAACGTGTACCCGGCCGAAGTGGAGCGGGTGCTCGCTGGGCACGAGGGAGTCAGCGACGTCTGTGTCGTGGGGGTGCCCGACGAGCGTTGGGGCGAGGTGGTGGCCGCCGCCGTGGTGACCAGGGCCGGATCCGGCCTCGACGGGCTCCAGCTCGCGGAGTGGTGCGGCGAGCGGCTGGCTGGCTACAAGAAGCCCCGGATCCTGGCCGTGGTGGAAGACCTGCCCAAGGGATCGACGGCCAAGGTGTCCAAACGAGCGGTGCGCGAGCTGCTCGTGCAGCGGGCCGGCCAGGGGACCGGGACCGCCTGAGCGCAGACCAGCCGGCTGGCACCCGGCTGGCACACGGGTGTCCACCGGGTAAGAGTGTCTGACCGTGAAACCCGACACCGAAGCAGTGGACCGAGCGACGACGGGCAGCGACGCAGCCGACAGCACAGCCCCCGGCGAGCCAGTCGTTGACCCAGCCGCCGGTGAGCCGGAGACGACCCCGTTCGGGACCCGGATCCACGAGCTGGCCCTGGCCTCGCCGGACCAGGTCGCCTTGATCTTCGCGGCCGAGGACAGGACCGAGCGCCACTTCACCTGGGCCGAGCTCGACGACCGGACGACGCAGGTGGCCCGGACGCTGGCCAAGCGGGGCCTCGGTGTCGGGGACCTGTTCGCCATGCAGCTGAAGAACTCCCCCGAGCTCGTCTTCGCCACCTTCGCCGCCTGGAAGATCGGGGCGGTGCCGGTCCCGGTGCGCTGGGACCTCCCCGAGTGGGAGCTGAGCAGGCTGCGGGCCGTCATCAACGCCGCCCTGGTCGTCGACGCGGCCAACTTCGAGCTGTTCGAGGAGAGCCTGTCCGAGTCGACCGAGGTGCTGCCCGAGGTCACCGCCCCCCACCATTCGGGCATCTGCAGCTCGGGGTCGACCGGATCGCCCAAGGTCATCTTGCGCAAGTCCCCCGCAGTGGTCATCGAAGGGGCCCCGGGGGCGCTCGGCGTCATGGAGTCCTGGGGCCCCATCTCGGCCGACCAGCTGGTCCTGACGCCGGGGCCCGTCTACCACAACAACGGCTTTCTGACCATGTCCAATCTGCTCTCCGGCTACCGGGTGGTGCTGATGGAGCGGTTCCGGGCCGACCACATGGTCGAGCTCATCGAGCGGCACCGGGTCACCGGGTTCACCGGGGCCACGCCGATGTTCCAGCGGGTGGCCCAGCTCCCCGATATCGCCTCGCGTGACCTCTCGAGCATCGAGTGGACCATGCAGGGTGCCGCCGCCCTGCCCCAGTGGCTGGCCCGCTTCTGGTTCGATCTCATCGGGCCCGAGCGCTTCTACATGACCTACGGCTCGAGCGAGGGGGCCGGGGTCGTGGCCTGCCGGGGAGACGGCTGGCTCGAGCACCCGGGCACCTTGGGCCAGCCCTGGACCGAGACGGAGATCAAGATACTGGGCCCCAAGGGCGACGAGCTCCCCGCCGGCGAGATCGGCGAGATCTACCTTCGGCAGGCCAACGGCATCACCCATGGCTACCTGGGCGACGTGCCGCCCGCCCCGGTGACCGGCGACAACTTCACCACCATCGGCGACCTGGGCTGGCTCGACGAGGACGGCTGGCTGTACATGGCCGACCGCCGGGTCGACATGATCGTGTCGGGCGGGGCCAACGTGTTCCCGGCCGAGGTCGAGGCGGCGCTGAGCGAGCATCCCGGCCTGGCCGATGTCGTGGTCATCGGGCTGCCCGACGAGGAGTGGGGGCACCGCGTCCACGCCGTCGCCCAGGCTTCGGCTTCGGGTCCGGTCGTGACGGAGCGCGAGGTGATCGAGTTCGCCCGATCGAGGCTCAGCCCCTACAAGGTGCCCAAGACGGTGGAGTTCGTCGATCGCATCCCCCGGTCGGAGGCGACCAAGGTCAATCGTTCGGCCCTGGTGGCCGAGCGGGTGCCGGCCGACTGACCCACCTCGGCCGAGCTTTACCTGGCTGACTTGGGTACGGAGCGCGTTTCCGTGACGCTCACGCAACCACGGTTTGCGTTCGATCGGAGCCCCCGACTACCTTCCGTATGGCAGGTAATGGCTTCGGGATTCTCGCAATGGGCCCGCCGTGCACGGCGTGCGGGCTCGCTCAGGGGGGTAGGCATGACGCGTGCGAACGTTCGGTTCGGAGCAGTCCGGGTGCTCGCGGCGGTGGCGCTCATCGCAGTGGGCACCACCCTCGTCACGCTGGCGACCCAGGTGCCGGGGGCCAGCGCCAGCTCGGGATACCCACCAATTCCGAGCGGCCCGATCACCTTCGAGCTCTCGGCTGACCTGAGCGGCGCGGCTGCCGCCTACGGGGCCACGACCAAGGCCGCCTTCGAGAACGTCACGCTCCAGGCGTTCGACGCCTCCCACCCCAACGGCATCGACGGACACCGGTTGATCATCAAGCTGCAGAACGACAACAGCGACGTGACCGGCGCTGTCCAGGCTGCCAACCAGATGGTGGCGGACAAGGCGGCCGGCGTGGTCACCGTCTCCCAGAGCCCGGCGGCCCAGAGCCAGCAGCTGGCCGTGCTGACCAAGGCCAAGGTGCCGGTGGTGTCCACCCTGACCGGCTCGCAGTACGCCGACACCACCCGGTACCCCTACGCGTTCAGCCCGGGTGGTTCCGTCCAACAAGAGGGGGCGGTGGCAGCCAAGTGGATGGCCACCAAGGGCGTGACCAGGGTGGCGGTGTTGACCGACGGGCTCCCCCAGGACACCGACGGCGTGAACCAGATCCAGGCGGGCATGAAGCAGTTCGCCCCCAAGGCCAAGGTGGTCCAGTCGGTGACGATCCCCTCCGGTTCGGTGGACGACTCGGCCGCCATCGCCAAGGTCAAGGCGTCCAACCCCGACCTCCTCGTCGTCTACCTGGGGGTCGGCTTCGGGCCGGTGTGGCAGGCGATACAAGCGGCAAACTGGTCCCCGACCATCATGTCGGCCCCAGGGGCCTGGTACGACGGGTTCGACGCCATGGGGGCACTCGCGTCCAAGGCCTACGCGCCCTACGTCGACTGCGCGGCCACCCCGGCCCAGACCTTCACGCCCGAGCAGCAGGGTCTCTTCGCCAAGTACAGCGCCGTGACCGGGGCCTCGAGCGTCAACTACCTGACCTACATCGCCTCCGACTCGGTCCCGGTCGAGATCATGGCTGCGGCCATAGAGAAGTACCACTCCACCGATCCGAACGCCGTCAAGAAGGCCATCGAGACCATGGGCCACCAGTCCTTCATCGGCATCCAGTACGACTACTCCCCCACGAACCACTTCGGCCTGACCGGCCAGTACGGCCCGGCCGTCTGCGCCATGGGGCCGCCCTATGCCGGCGGGGTGGGCAAGGTCCCCATCAAGCAGCCGTGACTCCATCAGCAGCCGCGACCGCGGCCTCGGGCGCGACCGCAGCCTTGGGTCAGCCGGTGGTGATCTGGCGGGAGGCCAACTTCCAGCCTGCTGGCGTGCGTGTGAAACGGTCGTGATAGTGACCGATGCCCCGCAAGACCGGTGACCCGAGGGTGTCGCCCACGAACAGCCAGTAGGACTCGGCCTCGGCCGTGTCGCTGCCGTCCACCCGGACGGCCAGGGTGGTGTTCACGTGCCGGGTGTTGGTGCCCGGTCCCTGGAACCCGTCGGCGCGGCGGGCCCGGCGGTCGGCGGCGATCTGGTCCTTCCCCTCGGTCCGGCTGTGCGCCAGGTTCTCGCTGGCATTGCCGGGGAACTCCCACACGGCACCGTCGGTGAAGCAATCGAGGTAGTCGTCAAGATCGGGGTCCATGTCGGCCAGGTGGGCCACTCGGGCCACCAGGTTGCGGATCTCCTGTTCGTCCCGGACCAGCTGCAGCACGTCCTCACTGTTCATGTCGGTGTCCACCTGTTCTTCCCTCGTTCCCGGTCGCATCGGCTCGATCGTCTTCCCCGGATTGCCTCGGCGCTTCGGTCCCGAACATTGCCCCGGCTCGCTCGGTCCCGACGATAGCGACGGTCGAGGTGCACGGCGTCGAGTTCCGGCAAGGCCCGGCGGCAGCCCCCATCAACCGCACACATCGGAGGGGCCGCCTTTGGGCGCGGCGCCCCGGCGCCGTATACTGACAAACGAGTATCGTCGCCGCGCAACCGGCGCGCGCCGGAGCGAACTGGGGGTAAAGATGGGCAAGCTCGACGGGAAAGTGGCGTTCATCTCGGGTGCGGCCCGGGGCCAGGGCCGATCCCACGCCGTGCGGTTGGCCGAGGAGGGCGCCGACATCATCGCCTTCGACATCTGCGAGGACATCCCCTCGATCGCCGCCCTCTACCCGCTGGCCACGCCGGAGGACCTCGAGGAAACGGTGAGCCTGGTGGAGGGGGCCGGCGGCAAGATCGTGGCCCGCAAGGCCGACGTCCGCGACTTCGCCGGCGTGAGCGCCGTCCTCAATGAGGGCATCGACATGTTCGGCCATGTCGACATCGTGCTGGCCAACGCCGGGGTGATCAACCTCATGCAGTCCTGGGACTACCCCGAGCAGACCTGGCGGGACATCATCGACGTCAACCTCACCGGTGTGTGGAACACGGTGCGGGCTGCCATCCCCCCCATGATCGAGCGGAACCAGGGTGGCTCGATCGTGATCACCAGTTCGACGGCGGGTCTGCGGGGCTTCTCCCACACCTCTCCCTACTCGGCGGCGAAGCACGGCGTGGTCGGGCTCATGCAGTCGCTGACCAACGAGCTGGCCCCCCACTGGATCCGAGTGAACACCATCCACCCGACCAGTGCTGACACCCCCATGCTGCAGAACCCGAACACCTACAAGCTCTTCATGCCTGACCAGGAGGATCCCGGCCGCGACGACCTCGAGAAGCAGATGTTCGGCCACAGTCCGCTGCCCATCTCGTGGGTCGAGGCCAAGGACATCTCGGCCGCCATCGTCTTCCTCTGCTCCGACGAGGCCCGCTACATCACCGGGATCCAGCTGCCCGTGGACGGCGGCGCATTCGTCAAGTAGGCGGCGACTTCGTCAGGTAGGCGGCGCCTTCGTCAAGTAGGCGGCGACTTCGTCGGTAGGCGGCGCCTTCGTCAGGTAGGCGCGGCCTGGCCGGGCCCGGCCGCCGGCATCCGGTCGGCCTGACCGCGTTGGGCAGTTCAGCCCCTGACCAGGGGGATCACCTCTGCACCGAAGACAGCGATCTGGTCGACGAGCTCGTCGGCGCTCCGGCACCGGAAGCGGATCTGCAGGTGGGTGACCCCGGGAAGGACCCACTCCCGGACGGTGGCCGCCAGTTCCTCGGGATCGCCAGCAATGGCGTGGTCCCCGATGTCCCAGCTCGGGGAGCCCACGTAGAGCGGTGTGGCCGCCCCACCGATGTCGAACCGGCCCGTGCGGCCGGCCCGCTCCCGCTCCTCGGTGAGGATGTCGATGGCCCAGGCCATCCCCTGGGCCGGTGGCCCCTGCGGCAACCAGCCGTCCCCCCGGGTGGCGGCGCGTCGGAGGGCGGGCCTGGAGCTGCCGCCCACCCAGATCGGAAGGTGGGCTTGGACCGGGCGGGGGGACTGGCCCACGTCGTGGACCGAGTAATGGGGGGTGTCGATGTCGGGCCACTCATCGTCGAAGGCCGCCCGCAGCACGTCGATGGCCTCGTCGGTGAGGGCGCCCCGTTGGTCGAAGGGAACGCCGAGGACGGCGAACTCGCCGGCCGCGTGGCCGGCTCCCACGCCGAGGATGGCCCGTCCACCGGAGAGGTGGTCGAGGGTCATGAACGACTTGGCCGTGACCAGCGGGTGCCGATAGGCGGCAATGAACACATGGGACAACAAGCGGACGCTCGAGGTCAGCGCGGCAAGCCACCCCAGGGTGGCCACCGTGTCGTACCAGGCCGTCTGCATCCTCTCCACCTGGTCACGGGGGACGGCTACGTGGTCGCACACGCCCACGTAGGAGAACCCGGCGTCGTCACAGGCCTGGGCGACCCTGGCCAGTTCGACGGCCCCGGCAGAGTCCTCCCAGGGATCGAACAGCAGTCGCGACCGGGCCTGAATGGGGAGCTGCATACCGAAGTCGACGGACGAGGGCGGGGACATGGTCATGGCATTCGACCCTACACACGGTGGCGGTCCTCCGGACCCGGGCAGTAGCGTTCGAGTCAGACCCTTTGCGCGAGCCGAGCCGGGCCCGCGCCATCAGAACTGGAGGCTCGTCATCCTCGACTACCTGATCAAAGGTGGAACCGTTGTGGACGGCACCGGGGCCCCGCCCCGGCAGGCCGACGTCGGCATCCGCGGTGACCGGATCGTGTCCATCGGCCAGGTGGACGAACCGGCCGCCGAGACGATCGACGCCGACCGGCCAGATCGTCACACCCGGCTTCGTCGATCCGCACACCCACTACGACGCCCAGCTGTATTGGGACGGCCATGCCACGCCGTCGAGCAACCACGGCGTGACCTCGGTCATCGGCGGCAACTGCGGGTTCACCCTGGCCCCTCTCAAAGAGGCCGACGCCGACTTCACCCGCAGGATGATGGCCCAGGTCGAGGGCATGCCACTGAAGGCCCTCGAGGAGGGCGTGGAGTGGGGGTGGGAGAGCTTCGGCCAGTTCCTCGATGGGCTCGAGGGGCGTATCGGGGTGAACGCCGGCTTTCTGGTCGGCCACTGCGCGCTGCGCCGCTACGTCTTGGGCGGCGAGGCCGGCGAGCGGGAGGCCACTCCCGAAGAGGTCGACACGCTGATCGGCTTGCTCCGCGAGTCACTCGACGCCGGGGGTCTCGGCCTGTCCACCACCCGGTCGTCGACTCACATCGACGGCGACGCCAAGCAGGTTCCAAGCCGCGCTGCGTCCGAAGAGGAGCTGCTTTCCCTGTGCCGCGAGGTGAGTGAGCATCCGGGCACCACGCTCGAGGCCATCGTCGAGGGCTGCCTCAAGGGGTTCAACGACGCCGAGACCGAACTGCTGGCCCAGATGAGCGCTCAGGCCAACCGCCCGCTGAACTGGAACGTCCTGACCGCCTCGGCCCGGTCGGCGGAGCGGACCGAGCACCAGCTGTTGCCGTCCAAGCGGGCCCGCGAGATCGGTGGGCGGGTCGTGGCCCTGACCATGCCCATCTTCGCCGATCAGAACATGAGCCTGGCCACCTTCTGCGCGCTGTGGCTCATCCCCGGCTGGCACGACATCCTGTCGCTGCCCCCCAAGGAGAAGGCGGCCAAGCTGACCGACCCGGCGGTGCGCGAGGAGATGCAGCTGGCGGCCAAGGGAACGGCCTTCGAGCGGCTGGCCGACTTCTCGAACTACCGCATCGGCGACACCGTCGCCCCCGAGAACAAGCAGTACGAGGGGCGCCTGGTCACAGACATCGCCAAGGAGCAGGGATCCGATCCGGCCGATGTACTGGTCGCCATCACCACCGCGGACGATTTCGCCACCGTGCTCTGGCCCTTACCGGTGGGCGACACCGACGTCGACTGGGAGGCCCGCCGTGACCTATGGGAGCGGGACGACGTGCTGCTCGGTGGGTCCGACGCCGGGGCCCACCTCGACCGGATGCTGGGTTCGCCCTACCCCACGCGCTTTTTGGCCGACACCCTCCGGGGCCGGAAACTGGTGTCCCTCGAGCGTGCCGTCCAGCTCATCACCGACGTGCCCGCCCGGCTCTTCGGCCTCCGTGACCGGGGCCAGCTCCGCGAGGGGGCCTACGCCGACGTGGTCATCTTCGACCCTGAGACGGTCAACAGCGGGCCGGCCCGGCGGGTGTACGACCTCCCCGGCAACAGCCTCCGCTTGATTTCGTCCTCATCCGGCGTCACCAGCGTCTTTGTGAACGGGACGCCATCCATCGCCGATGGCGAGCCGACCGGCGCACTCACGGGCACCGTGCTCCGCTCCGGGCGCAACACCGACACGGTGGCCACCCACTAGGGAGCCGAGCACCTCGTTCACGAGGTTGCCGCACCTCCAAGTCGTACAGGATCTTGTTCGACTTCCTCGATCGGTGATTGACCACTCTCAGTAGCCGGTCGCCGGCCTACGAGGCGCCTCGCCGCAGGGCCTGGCGTGGGTCCTGCGCCGGGAGCGGGAGCCGGTAGGGAAAGCCTTCGTTTTGGTTCTGCCCACGTCTCGGCGAAAATCGAAAGGGACGCGGCCAAGTGTTGCGTCGGCCACAACGGGACTCCGGGCTGGCTTTGGCCCGGGTGCGGTCAGGCTCGCGAGGGGCAGCTTTGCCGCGGCCGCCTCGCGCATCCGGGTGGTGCGATGGACCGGGTCGGTGTCGATCTTCGGGATGACGTGCTCGCCCATGAGGCGGACCATCTCCAAGGACTCCTCCTTGCTGGCCATCCCCAGCCCGAAGGACAGCTGGTCGGCACCGGCCGCCTCCCACCGCTTGCACTGCTCGAGGGCGTGGTCGGGGTCGCCGATGATCGTGCCCGCGGCCTGCAGGTAGGGGATCTGCTCGGCGGTCACGTCGGGGATGAGCTCGGGCCACACCGGAACCTCGGGCGGGTGCGGGAAGGTGTCGTGGTAGCGGAACACGTTGCTCTGGAGATAGGTCATGTGCGAGTTGAGCACCGACTTCTCCGCCGCCTTGGCCTCCTCGGCCAGGAAGGCGGCGGTGGTCACCATGACGTTGTCGTTGACGAAGGCGCCGATCGGGTCGGCGTCGCCGATGGTGGCCTTGTAGGCCTCGAGCACCGGCCCCAGCTCGTCGAACGACCCGACGGAGAAGCCGAGCACGCCGAGGCCCTTCTGGGCTGCCATGGCGTAGCTCGAGGTGTTACCGGCCGCATACCACATGGCCGGGTGGAGCTTGCCGTAGGGCTTGGGCAGGATCTTGCGGGGGGGCAGCGACCAGAACTTGCCGTTGTAGCCCTCGTAGGTGTCCTGGAGCCACATCTTGGGGAACTCGGCGATGACGTCCTCCCAGATCTCCCGGGTGCCCGACAGGTCCTTCATGTCGGGGAGGAAGCCGAGGATCTCGTGGCTGCCCGCCCCCCGGCCGGTGCCGAACTCGAAGCGGCCCTCGGTGAGGTGGTCGAGCATGGCCACCCGCTCGGCCACCTTGGCCGGGTGGTTCACCTGGGGCAGCGGGTTGAAGATGCCCGAGCCCAGGTGGATGCGATCGGTGGCGTGGGCCAGGTAGCCGAGGACGACGTCGTTGGCCGACAGGTGGGAGTACTCGTCCAGGAAGTGGTGCTCGGTGACCCAGACGTACTTGAACCCGGCCTTGTCGGCCGCCTGGACGACCTCGAGCTCGTCCATGAGGGCGTGGTGCTCCGCCTCGGGATCCGACTCCCGGCGGAAGTTGGGCGTGTACCCCTGAATGAATAGTCCGAACTCCATGTGGAATCCCCCAGTACGAGTAGGTCGGATGTACGTCGAGACGCTACATGACAGTGATGGCTCAGGCCTAGTCACGGGGGGCGCCGCTCTGACCTGGTTATTCATGCCGATCAGCGGGAGGGGCCAGCCTCGCCCGCCCGTCGGGCGGCGACGCGCAGTGCGGTCGCGGCGGTCTCCCTCTGGGTGTGCAGCGGAGCTGCCAGGATGGGGCGATGAACGTACTCGAAGAGGGAACGGCGGCTCGGATCGACTTCGAGAAGGTCCGTCACGCGGCCCGGAGCGTCCAGGGGCTCATCCCGGTCGTCATCCAGGATGTCGACACTCGGGAGGTTCTCTTCGTCGGCTATGGGAACGGCCTCGCCCTCGAGGAGGCGCTTCGATCGGGCCGGGCCGTCTTGTGGTCGGCATCGCGAGATGAGCTCTGGGTCAAGGGTGCGACCTCGGGAGACGTCCTCGACCTCCACGATATCCGGGTCAACTGCGAGCAGAATGCCCTCTTGTATCTCGTCCGCCCGCGCACGGGCGGCGCTTGCCACACCGTGACCGAAGACGGCACGTCCAGACGGACGTGCTTCTACCGCCGCATGGTCGACATCTCCACCCTCGCGTTCATCGACGGGTTCGATCCCGTTGGATAACGCCCGGCGGGCAGAGGCGGAGCGATGATCCCTGCTGTCGTCGTCCGGGATGCAGAGGAGAGCGACCTGGAGGAGATCGTGTCGATCTACAACCAGGTCCTGGCCACCACGTCGGCGATGTGGCGGGAGCTACCCACCTCCCCAGCCGAGCGCCGAGCGTGGCTCGCCGAGACACGGGCCAGAGGCCATCCTGCCCTGGTCGCGACGGACGCATCGGGGGTGCTCGGCTTCGCCTCTTGTGGCCCGTTTCGAGACTGGCCGGGATACGCCCGGACCGTCGAGCACTCGATCCACGTACGGGCCGATGCCCGTGGGCGCGGGATCGGGGCCCGATTGCTCTCGTCCCTGGAGGGTCAGGCGCGAGGGCTACAGGTCCACGTCATGGTGGCGGGAATCGACGCGACCAACGAGGGGTCCATGCGCTTCCACCAGCGCGCCGGCTTCGTCGAAGTGGCGCGCATGCCCGAAGTCGGGCGGCTGCGGGGCGAGTGGCGTGACCTCGTCCTCCTCCAAAAGATCCTCGTCGCATGACCAGGAGCGGTCCTGGACAATTGAGTCAGTTCAGGTGGTCGGAGCAGTTCCCGCAGCGGTCGTGGTCGAAGCTCCGACGGCCGGGGCCGTCGTGGCCGGGAAGCCAGTGCCGGCCAGGTCGGACCCGATGACAACGACCACGTCGTACCCGGTGGCGTTCGGGACCGGGACGGCCGAGGTGAGGGGCTTGACCGCCGTCGCCGGCGCGCCGATCTCCGTGGCGATCTGGATCGCCGACTGCTGCCAGAACACGCCGTAATAGACCGAGGTCGTCGTCGCCGGCGAGGTGCTGTTGGTCGGAGTTCCGACATTCCAACCCTGTTGCTGAAGCTGCTGGGTGAAGTGTGCCGCCGTGTTGGCCTCCTGCGTGCCGTTGGCCACGAGAACCTTCACGCTGGCATGGGCGAGAGTCGACGTGGTGGTCGACTGCGGGCGTGTGGAGGTCGTCGACGCGCTGGAGGTCGACGCCGACTTGAAGTGGGGGCCGACTACGGATCCGACATATCCCGCCACAGCCAGAGCGAGCAGGCACCCGATGGCGATGCCGATACGACTCCCCCACGATCTCCGCTGATAGCCATGAAGCGCACTCATCTGGCGGATCTTAGGTGGCGCGGGACGGGGGCTCCCTTGTCAGAGGGTGTCCCCGCCTTGTCGGCCGCTCTGCCTGCCGCTCGGGTCGCGGCATCCGAGACAAGCCCGCCAGTCGTACTTGTGGACACAACCACTCCGACAGGAGCACGGAGATGCTCGGAGCGGTAGCTTTTCGTGGTGCCTTCGACGGAGTCGCTCCGCCGGCATCGCTGGGAGAGAGAGGTCCATGCCATGGCCATCGGATTCTATTTTGTGAACGGCAATTTCACGCCAGACAAGTACGACGAGGCGATCAAGCGCCTCAGCGCTGCCGGTGCAGGGTCCCCCCAGGGACGCTCGTACCACGTTGCGCTCGAATCCAACGGCGAGATTCAGGTCTTCGACATCTGGGAGTCGCAGGAAGCGTTCGACGCGTTCGGATCGACGCTTCTGCCCATCCTCTCGGAGTTGGGTGTCACGGTGAACGAGCCGATGGTCGCAGAGGTCCACAACGTCATCGAGGGCTGAAGGGCTCGCCGGCTCCGACGTCGAGGGGCCGCAGCGGGGCCACGGCGTCAAACCACCAGCCAGAACGGCGGTCGGGCCACGCCCTCGGAACCCCGGCGGCCGCTCTCTGAGCGGCGCAGGCGTGTTTGACCAGACACTGCGAGGGTGCCATGTTGTTCGGACAACTCGCTGGGGCTCATCCTGAACTGGGAATACTGCCGGCCTGACCGAAACGACGAGATCATGGCCGGACGTATCGCTCCACCAAGGCGGTATCGGATCAGCCCACAACCGGGGCCTTGGCGTCGGGTATGGCTCACCTCCATCGCCTCGTGCGCCGCTGCCATCGGGTGCCTCGGGAGCACACCCGGCCTTGCCGTCCCGGCCTCGGCGGGCGCGCCAGCCGCCAGCCGGGCCGAACAGGCCCAAGCTATTGTGGCCATCGCCCGGAAGGCCATGGCGGCCGACGGACTCAACGCAGTCATCGTTCGGGTCACAATCGACGGGAAACCGCTCGTGACCTACGCCCTCGGTCACTCCATGACCGGGGTGCCGGCGACGACAGCGATGCACTTCCGAAACGGCGCCGTAGCAATCTCGTACATGTCCACGTTGCTCCTGGAATACGTCGATGAGCACAAGCTCAGCCTTGACGACACGGTCAGCAAGTGGTTACCCGACCTTCCCGATGCCAGCCAGGTCACCCTGAAGATGCTGGCCAACATGACGTCGGGGTATGCCGACTATGTGACCGAGCCGGCCTTCTCAACCGCCGTCGACCTGAACCCGTTCCGCAGCTGGACTGCTCCTGAGCTTCTCTCCTACGGGCTGTCTCAGCCCATGTCGTTCGCGCCGGGCACCAACTGGGGCTATGCGCACACCAACTACGTGATCCTTGGTGAGATCCTCCAGAAGGTAGGCGGCAAGCCACTGGCGACCCTCCTCCGCCAGAAGGTGCTCGGGCCGCTGGGTCTGAACAACACCGTGGCCTCGCAGACGGCTGCCATACCCGTACCCGTGCTGCACTCGTTTACATCGCAGCGACGCGAGACCCTCGCGGTCCCCGCCGGGACCCCGTTCTACGAGGAGTCGACCTTTTGGAACCCGTCGTGGACGCTGGCTCCCGGCGCCGTCGAGACGACCGACATCAACGACATGACCGCGACCGCCCAGGGCATCGGGAGCGGCGCCCTCCTCACCAAGGCCGCCTACCAGGCGCAGACCGGCCCGAACCTGCTGGGGTTCGGGACCAGCCAGGCGGGTTGCAGCTGCGGGCCTCAGGTCAACTTCTACAACTACGGGCTCGGCATCGTACGCTCCGGCTCGTGGCTGTTGCAGAACCCGCTGTTCGGCGGCTACGGGTCCACCGAGGCGTACCTTTCCTCCGGAAAGATCGCCATCGCCGTGGCCGTCACCTACGGGCCGAACTCGTTCGACGCGAACGGAATCGTGGGCAACGACAGCGATCCGATCTTTCGGGCGATCGGCTCGTACCTGGCTCCAAATGATGCGCCGCCCAGCCCGCCGGTGAGCCAGTGACCGAGTGGCCGAGTGGCCGGTCGTGGCGGTACCGACCGCCCGCGAAGCCGCGCCCAGAAGTGCCAGGATGGTGCTGGAGGCGTGATGACTGGGACTGAATCGTGAAATATATCGAGGTCGCGGGCCTGGGCCAGGTGAGCCGGGTTGGGTTGGGGACGTGGCAATTCGGCTCCCGGGAATGGGGCTATGGGAGTGCCTACGCCTCGAGCACCGCCGGCGACATCGTGCGCCGGGCGCTCGAGCTGGGTGTGACGCTCTTCGACACGGCCGAGGCCTACGGATTCGGCAAGAGCGAGCGGATCCTGGGCGAAGCACTGGGAACCGACCGCACCCAAGTGGTCGTGGCCAGCAAGGTCTTCCCGGTGGCACCCTTTCCGCCGATCGTGCGGAATCGTGAACGAGGGAGCGCCCGCCGGCTGCAACTGAGTCGCATCCCGCTCTACCAGGTGCACCAGCCCAACCCGGTGGTACCCGACTCGGTGATCATGCCGGGTATGCGCACCCTGCTCGAGGAGGGGCGGATCGGTGCGGTGGGCGTCTCGAACTACTCGCTTGAGCGGTGGCGGAAAGCCGACCAAGCACTCGGGTCGGGTGTGGTTAGCAACCAGGTCCTGTTCTCCTTGGCCCAACCTGGTCCGCTCGAGCGGATGGTGCCCTTCGCCGAGCAGGAGGACAGGATGGTGATGGCCTACAGCCCCCTGGCCCAGGGCCTGCTCAGCGGCAAGTACACGGTGGAGAATCGGCCAGGCGGCGTCCGTCGGACGAACCCGCTGTTCGGCACCGAGAATCTGCGTCGTGGTGCCCCCTTGCTCGACGTCCTGCGCCAGGTGGCGACGGCCCACGATGCTGAGCCGGCGCAGGTGGCGCTGGCCTGGTTGCTCAGCTTCCCGCCCGTCGTCGTCATCCCTGGTGCCTCCTCGGTCGAACAGCTCGAGTTCAACGTGGCCGCGTCGGAGCTCGAGCTTGATGCAGGCTCCCGCGCCGCCCTGACCGAGGCGGCCCGTGCATTCGTCCCCCTGTCGGCGATGGGCACCCTGGTCAGCGAGCTGCGGACCAAGATCGGCATATAGCCGGGAAGGCGCTCGACGGCTGTGTAGGGGCGGGCCCACGACTGTCCACCACTGTCTCGCGGTGGTGAACGAATTGTGGCGTCATCGGTTGTGGTTTCTGTCGGTGAAGCGAACGGGGCGATGCGGCCGACTAGGCGCGGGGACTCGTTGCGGACCACGCCCGCCCTAGCTGACTTTCAGCGAACCGTTGGGAGTGGAGACGAAGAGCCCGGTTGGGCCGATCGTGCTGTCAGGACGGGGGGCGACCGTCGCCGGCAGTGCCCCACCGAGCCAGGCGAGCAACCCTTCCTCGTCCGGGACGCCCACCTCGAGCCGCGCAAAGCCGGTTGCCCCATTCCGATGGTCTCGCACCCGACGGCCGGGGTGGAGGTCCCGATCGTCCCAGGCCATGTAGGCGCAGCGCCAAGGCTGCTCCCACGCTTCGTCCATCCCGACGGCGCGCCAGTTGAGGGTTCGGCCGTCCGGCCGGACCCGTCGCCGCCGCTCGACCGGAAGTCCCAGCCTTCTGGCTGTCGCAGCGAGATCCGATGGTTCGACCGACCATCGGGCCAGGCCGGGCCCGCGTCGTGACAGCGTCTGTAATACGGCGCGGCCCTGAGGGGAGGAACGTGCCTCGGGCTCGTCCACGACCGCAAGGAGCTCCAGGTACTGGTCCCCGAAGGGCACGATCAGGTTCGCCGTGCCCCGGCCGGGATGTCGCCCCCCAACCTCAACGGCGAAGCCCTCGCTCGCCATGTGATCTCCTGCCACCTTCAGGTCCTCGACGAGAATGATGGCCTGCACCAGTCGATCCACCGGCCTCATGCTGACCCCCGTAGGTGGTAACGCCCGCTGGTCATTTTTTCTCGCCTGGATTGTCGTTGGCCAGGTCCCAGTGCTCGACGTGGGGCGCACGGCCATTTCCTACCAAACACCTGGGAAACCGAACTACAACTATCGGAATAGGGACTTTGTGGGTGGGGCTAGCAAGAATCGAACTTGCGACCTCAGCATTATCAGTGCTGCGCTCTAACCGACTGAGCTATAGCCCCGCAGACCGGCCAACGAGGCTACACCACTGGCCGTGCGACCTCGGTCGGCGGACGGGTACGGCCTGCGCCAGAGCGAACCGGTCAGGTCACCGCCAGGGTCTCGCCGCCCACGGGAGCGACGGCAGCCACGGCGTGGCCTTCGGGCACGCTCATGACCCGGACGCCGGTCGCATCCCGGCCCTGCGAGGCGATCTCCCGTACCGCCGTCCGGATGACCACGCCTCCGGTCGATATCAGCAGAATCTCGTCGTCCAGACCGGCCATGAAGGCGGCGACCACCCGGCCGCGCTTGGCCGTGAGCCGGATGCCGCGCACCCCCTGCCCGCCGCGCGTCTGGCGATTGAACCGCTCGAGCTTGGTGCGCTTCCCATAGCCGGCGTCGGTGACTAACAGGATGTCGGCGTCGTCCCTGGCCACGTCGCAGGACACCACCTCGTCGCCTGCCTTGAGCCGCACCCCGCGGACGCCGGCGGCATCGCGGCCCATGGGCCGGACGTCGTTCTCGGAGAAGCGGATGGTCATTCCCGACTGGGTGACGATGAACACGTCGTCGTCGCCGGTGGTCTCCACCACCCGGACCAGCTCGTCCCCGTCGCGCAGGTTGATGGCGATGAATCCCTCGCGCCGTGACTTGTCGTACTCGCTGAACGCTGTCTTCTTCACCTGGCCGTACTTGGTGGCAAAGATCAGGTAGTGGTCGGCCAAGAAGTCGCGCGTGCCGATGATGGCTTGGATCTTCTCGGTGGGAGACAACGGCAGCAGGTTCACCGCCGCCGTGCCCCGGGCCGTCCGCTCCTTCATCGGAATCTCGAGCGCCCGGAGCCGGAACACCCGCCCCCTATTGGAGAACAGGAGCAGATGGGCGTGTGACGACGTGTGGACCACGTCGTCAATGAGGTCCTCCTCTTTGAGCCGCGCCCCCTGGACACCCCGGCCGCCCCGGCCCTGGGTCCGGAAGGCGTCGGCCGAGACCGCTTTGATGTACCCGGCCCGTGTCATGGTGACGACGATCTCCTCGTCCTCCACCAGGTCCTCGACGCCCATGTCGCCGGGGTCGTGGGTGATGACTGAGCGGCGCTCGTTGGCGTACTTCTCGCGGATCTCACCCAGTTCGGAGGCAATGACCCCACGGAGCACGGAGGGATCGCCCAGGATCGCCTCCAGTTCGGCGATCTTCTCGCGCAGCTCGGCCAGCTCGCTCTCGAGCTCGGTCCGGCCCAGCCGGGTCAGGCGACCGAGGGTCATGTCCAGGATGTGGGTGGCCTGGACCTCGGTGAACGAGAAGGGCTCGGCCATCAGGGTGGCCCGGGCCTCGGGCCGGTCGTCCGACGCGCGGATGGCCGCGATCACCGCGTCCAGCATGTCGATGGCCTTCAGCAGGCCCTCCACAATGTGGGCGCGGTCCCGGTACTTCTTCAAGAGGAACTCGGAACGCCGGGTCACCACGTCGACCTGGTGGGCCACGTAGTAGGTCAGCATCTGGGCCAGATCGAGCGTGCGGGGCACGCCGTCCACCAGGGCCACGGTGTTCACGGCGAAGCTGGTCTGCAACGGGGTCTGCTTGTAGAGGTTGTTCAGCACCACGTTGGCGTTGGCGTCACGCTTCAGGCGGATGATCAGCCGGGTCTTCCCACCCGACGAGTCGTCCTGGACCTCTGCGATCCCGTCCAGTTCGCCGCCTCGGACCAACTCCTCGATCCGCTTCGAGACCGAGGCGATCGAGGTCTGGTAGGGCATCTCGGAGACCACGATCCGGGTCTCGCCACTCCGGCCCTCCTCGATCTCGGCCACGGCGCGCAGCTTGATGGACCCCTTCCCCGTCCGGAAGGCGTCAAGGATCCCCTGGCGCCCGAGGATGAGGGCGCCGCTCGGGAAATCGGGGCCCTTGACGAAGGCCATCAGGTCGTCAGGGGTGGCGTCCGGGTGCTCGAGCAGGTGGGTGGTGGCGTCGATGACTTCGCCGAGGTTGTGGGGCGGGATGTTGGTGGCCATGCCCACGGCGATGCCCTGGGAGCCGTTGACCATCATGTTGGGGAACCGGGATGGGAGCACGGTCGGCTCTTCGGCCGTGGCGTCGTAGTTGGGGTCGAAGTCGACCGTCTCCTGGTCGATGCCGGCCATGAGCTCGAGGGCCAACGGCGCCAGCCGGCACTCGGTGTAGCGCATGGCGGCCGGTCCCTCGTCCGGGCCGGTGCCTCCGAAGTTCCCGTGCCCGTCGATGAGGGGGTGGCGCATGGAGAAGTCCTGGGCCATGCGGGCCAGCGCCTCGTAGATGGACGAGTCGCCGTGGGGGTGGTAGGTGCCCATGACGTCGCCCACCACCTTGGCGCACTTGCTGTGGGGGCGATCGGGGGTGAGCCGCTGGTCGAACATGGAATACAGGATCCGCCGGTGGACCGGCTTCAGGCCGTCCCGCACGTCAGGTAGGGCGCGGGAGACGATGACCGACATCGAGTACTCGAGAAAGGATCGCTCCATCTCCTCTTGGATCTCGATGGGCTCGATGAAGCCGGAGACCACGTCGTCCGTCGTGTCCCCGCCCGACCCGTCGCTTGAATTTGGTCCTGCCATGCCTGTCCTAACCCTGTCTTTTCGAACTGTGTGTCACCAACGACCGTCCCGATCAGATGTCGAGGAAGCGCACGTCCTTGGCGTTGGTCTGGATGAACTGGCGCCGGAGCTCCACGTCCTCACCCATGAGTACCGAGCACACCTCATCGGCCAGCGCGGCCTGCTCCACGCCGATCTGGAGCAAGGAGCGCTTCGCCGGGTCCATGGTGGTATCGCGCAGCTCGTCGAAGTCCATCTCCCCCAGACCCTTCAGCCGCTGAAAGTCGGCCTTGTGGTTCGGGTTCTCGGCCAGGTATGCGTCCTTGGCCCCGTCGTCCTTGAGGTAGATCTTCTCCTTGCCGACCAGGGTTGAGTACAGCGGCGGCTGGGCCACGTAGACGAAACCGCCCTCGACCAACGGCTTCATCTGCCGGAAGAAGAAGGTCAGGAGCAGCGTTCGGATGTGGGACCCGTCGACGTCGGCGTCGGCCAGGATGATCACCTTGTGGTACCTGGTCTTGGTGACGTCGAAGTCGTCGGCCAGCCCGGCGCCGATGGCCGAGATCAGCGCCTGGATCTCGGTGTTCTTCAACATCTTGTCGATGCGGGCGCGCTCGACGTTCAGGATCTTGCCCCGGATGGGCAGGATGGCCTGGGTTCTCGGGCTGCGTGCGTCCTTGGCCGAGCCGCCGGCCGAGTTGCCCTCCACAATGAACAGCTCGCTCTCGCGGGGGTCCCGCGACGAGCAGTCGACCAGTTTGCCCGGGAGGCCGGCTCCGTCCAGGGCCGACTTGCGCCTGGTGAGGTCGCGGGCCTGCCGTGCCGCCATGCGAGCCTTGGCGGCCAGCGTGGCCTTTTGCAGGACCTGGTTGGCCTCTTTGGGGTTCTCCTCGAACCACTCGGCCAGCTTCTCGTTGGTGGCCTTTTGCACCAGCGAGCGAACCGGCGTGTTGCCCAGCTTTCCCTTGGTCTGGCCTTCGAACTGGGGATCTTGCAGCCGCACCGAGATGATGGCGGTCAGGCCCTCCCGGATGTCCTCGCCCAGGAGGTTCTCGTCCTTCTCCTTCAGCGAGCCCCGGGCCCGGGCGTACTTGTTGGCCACGCTGGTCAGGGCGGTCTTGAACCCCTCTTCATGCATCCCGCCCTCGATGGTCGAGATGCCATTGGCGAAGGAGTGGATGCTCTCGTAGAAGCCGGCGTTCCACTGGAGGGCGATCTCGACCTCCATGGTCTCCTCGATCTGCTCGAACGAGCCGACCTTGCGGAAGAGCGCCTCCTTGGAGGCATTCAGGTGCCGGACGTAATCGATGATGCCGTCTTTGTACTTGAACGTTTGGGGCGGCTTCGCCCCAGGACGTTTGTCGGTGAAATTGATCTCCAGGCCCTTGTTGAGAAAGGCCATGATCTGGAGACGCTCAACGACGGTCTGGGCCCGGAAGTCGATCTCCTCGAAGATGGAGGCGTCGGGCCAGAAGGTGACCGAGGTCCCGGTCCGGTTCTGGGGCGCAGGACCGGTGTCCCGAAGCTTCCCGGTCGGCTCGCCACCGTTGAGGAACTCCATGGCGTGGTGCCGACCGTCGCTGTCGATCTCGAGGACTAGCCGGGTGGACAGGGCGTTGACCACCGAGACGCCGACACCATGGAGTCCGCCGGACACCTTGTAGGCCCCGCCGCCGAATTTCCCGCCGGCGTGCAATGTGGTCAGTACCAGCTCCGCCGCCGACTTGTCCGGATATTGCGGACTGGGTCCGGTGGGAATCCCACGGCCGTTGTCGACCACCTGCACGCCGCCGTCGGCCAATAGGGTCACGTCGATCTGCGTGCAATACCCGGCCATGGCCTCGTCGACGGCGTTGTCCACGACCTCCCAGACCAGGTGGTGCAGCCCGGATGGACCGGTCGAACCGATGTACATGCCCGGTCGCTTCCTGACCGGGTCCAAACCCTCCAGAACGGTGATGTCGCTTGCGTCGTAGCTGGCCTCAGCCACGGGTCGTTGGTCCTCTGTCTTCAGCGCCACAGGCGCGCCCTTTCCACCATTGATTTGATCACGGGGAGCCGAAAGGACCGAGCCTTCGTTCGGGGCGCTGGAAGCTCCCGGCGCTGGTGCTCAATCCCCCGGTACCGATGCTCCAGTGTACCAAGGGGGACCCCCTCCACCGGCCGATGGTCGCCGTGCCTACGGGCGGACCTTGACTTCGAGATGGGCCGGTCTGGGCACGGCGGTGGTCTCCGCCACCCGGTCGAGAAGATCGTCGCCCAGGTGCCGCACCTGGGTGGCCCAGGCCGGGTGGTCGACGGTCACCACCAGCACATCGCGGTCGAGCCGTTGGGGTCGTACGTGGCCGGCTACGGCCGGCCCCACGATCTCCTCCCAGTGAGCGAACAGCCTGGCCAGGCCCCGGGACTCGGCCAGGCCCAACTGGCCCGAGAGCACATCGAGCGAGGCGTCGAGGGACTGGGGGCCGCGGTCGCGCCGCGACCGGCTCATCCCGCGTTCCCGATCAGTGCGGCTGCCACCGAGCCATTGTCCCCCACTACGAACGTCTTGGCCGCGTCCACCTCCGGCGGCGGAGGGAGTGCGGTGGTCAACAGGGCCTGCCCGGGCGGGAGCCCGGCCAGGAGGGCCCGGGACCGGAAGGGGTCCAATTCGGAGAACACGTCGTCGAGGAGGAGCACGGGGGCCGAGCCGAGGCGCTCGGTGGACAGCTGGTGGGCGGCCAACCGGAGGGCGAGGGCCAGCGACCGCTGCTCGCCCTGAGAAGCGTGCGTTCGGGTAGGGAGACCGGACAGGAGCAGGTCCAGTTCGTCCCGATGGGGGCCGACCAGGGTCACGCCCCGGCGGAGGTCATCGGTCCGCGAGGCGGCCAGGGCGGACTCGAGGCCTCCGTCCCACGAACGCCGGTAGGCCAGCGCCACCGGGTCGTCCTCGCCGGCCAGCCGGGTGTAATGCTCGATGACCAGAGGTTGCAGCCGGTGGGTCAGTGCCTCCCGGGCATCGGCCAGGGCCGCCCCGGCGACGGCGAGCCGGGAGTCCCAGACGTCGAGGGTGGCCGCCACCTCCGGGCTCAGGCGTCGGTTGGACTGGCGGAGGAGCGCGGCCCGCTGGCGGAGGATCCGGTCGACGTCGTCGCTCAGCGAGGCGGACCGCTGATCGACCACGGCCAGCACGCCGTCGAGGAACCGGCGGCGGTCCGCCGGTGGTCCCCGAACAACGGCGATGTCCTCGGGCGAGAAGACGGTCACCCGCAGCGCCTCGTGGAGGTCGGGGCGGCGACGGACAGCCTGGCGGTTGACCATGGCCCGGGAGCGCCCGGTGAGCGACAGCTCCGCCTCGATGGTCAGCGGACGCTGGCCCACGATCGTCTCGGCCCGGACGATGGCCTGTCCGGCTCCGTTCCGGACCATCGCCTCTCTGGGCGATCCCCGAAACGACTGGAGGGTGGCCAGGTAGGCAACGGCCTCCAGCAGGCTCGTCTTGCCGGCGCCGTTCCGGCCGGTGATGACCGTCGTCCCCTCCGGGTCCGGGTCGAGTGCCGCTTGCGTGAAGCAGCGGAAATCCTGGAGGCGGAGGGAGACGAGATGCACGTGGTTTCGGTCGGGGGCCGGGCGATGCCGCCGGCTAGGACACCCGGACGGGCATCAACAAGTAGCGGAAGTCGCTCTGTTCGGCCGCTCGCACCGTCGCCGGTTTGGTGGCGTCGACCGTCTCCAACAGGACTTCGTCGCCGGCCACGGCCTCGACCCCGTCGATCAGGTAGCTGGGGTTGAAGGCGATGGTCAGGTCGGTACCGTCAAAGTCGGCGTCCACCGTCTCGCTGGCATCGCCCACCTCCTGGGACACGACGGTGAGGTCCACTCCGCCCTGCCGCATCGACAGGCGCACCGGGGTCGTGTTGTCCCGGACCAACAAACGCACCCGGCGTAGAGCGTCGAGGAGCGAGTCCTTGCCCACGTGGAGCCGATTGGGGTACTCCGCCGGGATCAACTGCCGGTAGTCGGGGTAGCTCCCGTCCAGGAGCCGCGTACTGACCTGGACCGTCCCCACGGTGAAGGTCACGTCGTGCTCCCCGACCGACAGACCTACCTGGGCCGGCTGACCGCCGGCCTCCTCACCGGAGGGTGGGGCCTCCTTGGCCAATGATCCGAGGGCGGAGAGCCGTTGCAGCTCGGCCAATGCACGAGCGGGCACGAGGATCTGGGCCGCGTCGAGCTTGGCGTCGTTTCCGGCCAGGTCCCTCAGGGCCAGTCGATAGGAGTCGGTGGCCACCAATCGGATACCCGACCCCTCCGACGCCACCAGGACACCGGTGAGGAGGGGCCGGGCGTCATCATTGGACGCGGCCCGGACCACCTGACGGAGTGCGTCGACCAGGCCGGCGGCCGGCAAGGAAGTCACAGGGGCCGGAGGCTCGGGCAACATCGGGAAGTCGTCGACCGGGAAGGTGCGGAGGCTGAACCGCGAGCGGGCGGCGGCAATATCGACCTTCTCGTCTACCGACTCGATGGTGACCGCACCTGGTTCGAGCGAACGGACGATGTCGGCCAACAACTTGGCCGGGGCCACGCACACACCATCGCTGATACCGATGGCCTCGGTCGACACGTGCACGGTCAGGTCCAGGTCGGTGCCCACCACGGCCAGCCGGTTGCCCTGACACTCCAAACGGATGCCGCCGAGGGCCATCGTTGTCGCCGAGCGGGAGCTGATCGCTCGACCCGCCGTTGTCAACACATCCACGAGGGAGTCGCGTTCGCAGCGAAACTTCACCACGGAGTCCTTTCTGGTTGCTCTTCTTCTATGTTCTTAAATTGACTAGTGACAGTAATAAGGGCTGTGGATTGTGGATGAAGCCGAATCGGTGCAGCGTAGGGGAGGTTCGGCTGTCCCCGCTCTGTCCCCCGTTTCCCCGCCGAGGCACGTATGGGGTGTGCCGCAGGTGATGTGTTAGGGAAAAGTTCATTGAGGTCCACAGACTTGTCACAAGGGATCGACGTCTTGTCCACAAGAGACCCACAGCCTCTGGATAGACATGGTCGGAACCGGTTCATCGAGCTGCATTCTTGATGCGGAGGATCAACTCGGTCACCTGGTTGTAGATCTGGTGGCGTTCCTTCATCAGGTTGGTGATCTTCTCCACGGCGTGCATGACCGTGGTGTGGTCTCGGCCCCCGAATTCACGGGCGATGGCCGGGTAGCTGAAGTCGGTCAGGTCCCGGAAGACGTACATGCCGATCTGACGCGCCGTGACCAGTGGCCGACGTCGGTTCGGACCCTTGATCTCGTCAATGGTGAATCCGAAGGTCTCGGCCGTGGCCTCCAGGATCATCTGGGGGGTGATGCTCCGGGGCTGGTCGGCGGAAACGATGTCGGAGAGCACGTGTTCGGCCAGGTCACGGCTCAGTGGGTGGCGATTGAGGCTGGCATAGGCGGTCACCCGGATGAGGGCGCCCTCTAGCTCTCGGATGTTGTCGGTGACGTAGGTGGCGATGAACTCCAGGACCTCATAGGGGACGTCGACCTGCTCACGCTCCGCCTTCGACTGGAGGATGGCCAGCCTGGTCTCGAGCTCGGGGGGCTGGACCTCGGTGATCAGGCCGGAGAGGAACCGACTCCGGAGACGGTCCTCGAGAGTGGCGATCGACTTCGGTGGCCGGTCCGACGTCAATACGATCTGCTTGGAGGCGCCGTAGAGGGAGTTGAAGGTGTGGAAGAACTCCTCTTGGAGCGACTCCTTCCCCTCCATGAACTGCACGTCGTCGATCAAGAGGACGTCACATTCGCGGTAACGCCGCTTGAAGGCCGTGGTGGCGTTGGTCCGGATGGCGTCCACGAACTCGTTCATGAACGTCTCGGTGGAGACATAGCGAACGTGGCGTCCGTTGAAGTTCTCCATCACGTAGTTGCCGATGGCATGGAGCAGGTGGGTCTTCCCTAAACCGGCGTCACCGTAGATGAAGAGGGGGTTGTAGGAACGAGCGGGCGCTTCGGCCACCGACTGGGCTGCGGCGTGGGCGAACCGGTTGGATGAGGCGATGACGAAGGTCTCGAACGTGTACCGGGGGTCGAGGACCGGGGACTCGTACCGGCTGTTGCGGTCGCCCGGCCTCGCGGAGCTGGTGGAGCTCGAGGAGCTATCGCGGCGGCCGAACCCCTCAGTGTCCCCGGTGGCTCCCGAAGGCTCGATCCCGTAGCCCCGGTCGTCCTCGTCGGTCGTCGGGTCGTGGGCGATCGGAGCGACCACCTCCAGCCGGACGGCCAGGGACGTACCCACCGTGCCCACCACCGTGTCCTGGATGAGGCCCAGGAAACGAGACTCGACCCGATCCCGGATCAAAGTGTTGGGGACCCCGAGAACGAGCTGCTCGGCGTCGATCGACAGGGGCGTGATCCCGGACAGGTAGGCCTGCCAGATGGAGTCGGAGACCTGTTCCCGCAGAGCCTCGGAGCACAAAATCCACAAGCGTTCGGTGTCGTTCACATGGACCTCCACCTGTTGGCACCCGGGTGCATCCACAACGAAATCCACAGCTGTGGATGAGGTTGTCCCGGCTCTGTGTGACCCGCCATCATGGTGAGGAGTACCTCGGGTTCTGTTCGTTCTGGGGTTGGCTGCGGCGACCGACGGATCCCTGGCTCCTCTGGCTCGTTGGTGCGCTTCACCGTGCTCGGAACGGTACACCGTGCCCATCGGGGACGCTGAGCCTCGTGGGACTAGAGAGATGGCCCTGATCGCGCCTAGCATGGGGGGCTGACTGCCTTTGTCGTTGCGACAAGGCCCCCTGCCGTCGTGAGCGGTGTCGCTCCCCGGTTCAGGGCGAGGAAGGATGTGAATTGTGAAACGAACGTACCAACCGAACGTGCGCAAGCGCGCCAAGACCCATGGCTTCCGGAAACGGATGTCCACGCGGGCCGGGCGTGCCGTCATTCAGTCGCGCCGACTGAAGGGGCGTCATCGGCTTTCAGCGTGACCTGTCCGGATACGTGGGACCCGGTGCCGAAGGCCCGGATCGATCGCATCCGGTCGCGGGACACGTTCTCAGCGCTTCGACGGTCAGGTCGGCGAGGACGGTCGGGGTCGGTGTCCGTGACGTTCCTGGAGCAAGATGCCTGGTCACGGCCACAATTGGCCTTCGCCGTCAGCCGGAAGGTGGGCAACGCAGTGGTCAGGAACCGCCTTCGGCGCCAACTTCGCGCGTTGTTCACGGAAGGACGACGGCAGGTGCCGCTGGGCGCCTACCTGGTGAGTACAGGTCCCGGCGCTGCTGGGCTCCCGTTTGATGAATTGAGGAAGGCGATGACCGAAGCCCTGCGGGCAGCGACCGGCAACGAGGTAGCCGGGGCGGTCAAAGGAGACGGGGGCACGGCGATGAGCCGCGCCCAGGCAGACACGGGGGCACGGCGATGAGCCGCGCCCAGGCAGACACGGGGGCACGGCGATGAGCCACGCCCAGGCACCGGTGGGCGAGCTGAGCCCGGCCGTGTCGGAGGGCGAAGGAGGAGGACGGGAACCAGGAGTCGCCGCTCGGGCGGCCCTCGCGCTCATCGGGGTCTATCAGCAGTACCGTGTGGGACGCCCGACCGGGTGTCGCTTCATTCCGACGTGTTCGGCCTACGCCGATGAGGCCATCCGGATCCACGGAGCCGGTCGGGGCACGCTTCTTGCGGTCCGCCGCCTGATGCGATGCCACCCCTGGGGCGGTCATGGCGTCGACCCCGTTCCTGATCGGAGCGCAGTATGCAGTCACTGATCTTTAACCTCGGAGTCCTGGACAGTCTGACCAAGCCAATTGGAAAGATATTCCAGCCGCTGTTGGATTTCGTCGCGGCAATTCTTGCCTTCTTCTACTCGATCATCCCGAACTACCCAATCTCGATCGCACTATTGACCATCGTCATCATGGCGGTGTTGACGCCCTTGACGGTGAAGAGCACCAAGTCAATGGCGGCGATGCAGGCTCTCGGCCCCGAGATGAAGAAGCTGCAACAGAAGTACAAGGGCGCGGAGAATCGCGCCCAGCTGAACGAAGAAATGATGAAGCTCTACAAAGAGCACAAGGTCAACCCGGCCTCGGGTTGCCTTCCCATGTTGTTGCAGATGCCGGCGTTCCTGGTTCTTTACGACGTGATCAGGGGCATCACCAACACCGTGCAGGTGAACGGTCACACCGTCGCCGAACCCCGATACATCTCGCACACGTCGAAGATGTACCACGACATCGTCGCCGGACACGGTCAACTCTATTCGTTCGGTATGGACTGGGCCAAGAAGCTACTCCCCTTCTCGAGTCACCACCCCTTCGCGATGTTCATCCCGTATCTACTCTTGGTGCTGGCCGCTATTGGGTTGCAATACCTGCAGATGAGCCGACTCAATGCACGTAATCCTGCCGCATCGGCAAATCCACAGGCAGCAATGCTGCAGAAGTATATGCCAATTGTTTTCGGCCTTATTTATCTAAATATCCCGGCGGCTGTAAACGTCTATTTCATCGTATCGAGTGCCATCCGTATTGGGACTCAGGAGGTTCTGTTCCGCCGTGGCATTGTCGGTGGCCCGCCCGTACGAGCCCAGGAGAAGGAGAACCCGGCCCGGACCCCGAAACCGGGATCAGCGAGGCCAAAATCGGGGACTGCCACTCGGGAACGACCGGCGACCCGGCCGAGAACAGGGTCGGCCAGCGGCCAGCGCTCGGCCACGGGGACCGGGGGAACGGGGAACCGCCCGGCAGGTACTAGACCGGCAGGGAGCAGACCGCGTCCGAAGAGCGGGACGGCTCCGACCAAGAACGGAGCTCCCCGCCAGCCCGGTAGCCGTCCGGCCGGCACCAAGCGGACGGCGAGCGGTTCCAAGGGGACGACGGCCAAGCCGGCAGGGTCGCGGCCAACATCGGGCCGCTCGAGAAGTGGCTCGGGCCGCGGTGGAACGGGCGCTGGAGGGACGAGCAACGGGTCTGGTACGCCCAACGGGACGGGCGGGGGCCGACCGGGGAATACGAGGGGCGCGCAACGGTCCCCGGGTAACGGGTCGTCGGGCAGTAATGGGGACAGCAGTAACGGCGACGAGTCCGGAGCACCGACGTCGCAACCGCCGTCAAAATCGAAACGTGACAGAAAGGCTCGGTAGCAAGTGGATTGGGTGGAAGCCAGCGGAAAATCACTGGGCGAGGCGAAAGAGGCGGCTCTCGATCTCTTAGGTGTGGCCGAGGACGACGCGGAGTTCGTCGTGCTCAGCGAGCCCAAGGCCGGGCTGTTCGGCAGGGTTCGGGGTGAAGCTCGGGTTCAAGCCCGGGTACGGCCTGTCGCTCCCCCACCCAAGCGTGGACGCAGACAGCGCCCAGAACGCCGGCGAGAGAGCAGCGATAGGCCTTCCAATGGCAACCGGGGCCGCCAACAAGCGGGACGGAACGGTGGCGCCGAGTCAAATGGTCGGAAGACCACCTTGGTGGAGCAGTCGGCGATGGGCGACGGTGGTTCCCGTTCGGATCAACGGGGGTCCTCCGGGGGCTCGGGTACATCGCGTGGCCGGCGTGGCCAACGAGACCGGAACGACGGAGCCGGTGCTTCAGGCGACGCGCGTTCGGTAACGGATGTCGATTCTGGCAAACAAGGTGCGGCCAACGGCCGGAGAGACAGGGATGGAGAACAGCGACCCGGCCATGGTGCCTCGTCGAATGGTGCCGGTCGCATACCGGCTGAGAGTGAGGATGCCATGGAAGAGACCCTGACACTGGAGCAACAGGGTGAGACCGCGCAGGAGTTCATTGTCGGCCTGATCCGTGAGTTCGGACTTTCTGCTGACGTTGGATTCCGACAGATCGACGAGGAGACCGTAGAGGTGGCGGCGACGGGGAGCGACCTCGGGATCCTGGTTGGCCCTCGGGGGGCAACCTTGACAGCACTTCAAGACCTGACCCGGACCTACGTACAGCGGCAATCGGTGAGTCGTACTGATCGCATTCTCGTCGATGTGGGCGGATACCGCGAGAAGCGCTCGGCGGCCCTGCGCCGGTTCACAGAGGGCATCGTGGACGAGGTCAAGGAGTCCGGCGAGGAGCGGGCGCTCGAGCCGATGTCGGCTCCCGACCGCAAGGTCGTGCACGATGCGGTGAACGAGCTCGAGGGTGTCGAGACACGATCCGAAGGCGAAGAGCCCAGGCGCTACATCGTCATTGCTCCCAGCTAGGAGGCCCGTTGGGGCTGGCAACGACGGCGAGGCCGGGGCAGCCTGCCCAGTCGTTGGGTCGGAGCAGGCGCTGTAGCTCTCGCAACTCATCCAGATGGGGCGGCGTGATGGAAGGCTTTCGCTCTGGGGGCAACAAGGATTCCTTGTGGGCCAGGGTCCCCGCTTCGGTGCATGACCAGCTACGAAGGTCAGCTGAACGGGACTTTCTTGGAACCATGCCGGTCGATGCCCAGATCGAGCATGCCCTCGGGTTCGTGTGGACGGTCGAAGCGGAGTCGGTCAGACCTCCAGGATCGGTCGTCGATCTTGGGACCGGCGGAGGGTTGCCCGGCCTGGTTCTCATTGCCTGTTGGCCGGAGACCGCCTTCTTGCTCATCGACTCGAATCGACGTCGTACCGAGTTCTTGGCTGAGGAGATTGAAAGATCCGGCGAGACCGGCCGTGTCTCGGTCCTGCGGGCCAGGGCTGAGGAGGCGGGCCGGGCCGACCAGTTCCGCGAGCGGGCCGACGTGATCGTGGCCCGTTCCTTTGGAGCACCGGCAACGACGGCAGAGTGTGCCTCTCCCCTCCTGGCCGTGGGTGGACGGGTGGTCGTCTCAGAGCCTCCAGCCGAAGGACCGGGTGAGCGGTGGGTCGCCGATGGCCTTGCTCAACTGGGACTTGAGCGCGCCGGGCGGTACCGCTTCCTCAACCGATTCGGCTACCAGGTGCTTGGCAAGTCCAAAGCTTGCGACGAGCGTTACCCCCGCAGGGTGGGCGTTCCGGCCAAGCGCCCTCTGTTCTGACGCTGGTCCCGCCGCCCAGACCCATGTGCCTCACTGATGTCGTCAAGCATTCGCGTGTTTCACGTGAAACATCGAGAGCGGGGCGTCGGCCAGGAGTGAGGGTTGAATCTTGGCCACCCGATGAAGGTTGCGACTGATTACCACGAGGCTGGAAGGTAGAATCTGTGGCAGGTGATACTTGGCCGACGGGTCGTTCGTTCAGGGGCAATGAGCATGACGGGTCCAGAGCACAGCCGTATCGCGCCCCTTTGCTCCCATTCTTGATCCGGAGAACAAGGACTCCGACGAGATAGCGGTCTAGAGATGATCGCAGGGTTCCCCGCAGAGTTCGTGAGTCTCAACCCTGACCCATCGTCTCAATAGCCCTTTCTGCGGCCAAGAGTCACCAGCTACTTCGACGAGTCGAAACCGCGGGCGCGGGGTGGGGATCACGTGAACGGTTCATGTACCTGTAGTACTCGTGGGCCGAGAGGCGGCGGCGCCATTTGAGGGAAGGGTACAAGTTCGAGGAGGATTGGTCTTCGATGGCAAGCCGTACCGATCGGCTGGATCGAGCTACGCGGGGATCGCGATCCGAGTGCGGCGGGCGATGGCTCCAAGTGCCACAGGTCTCGCAAGCTCGCGTTCGTGCCCAGCCGAGTTGATCTACTCGGCTGGAGTTGGCAGCAGCGGCGCCGCTTTACCTCGTGTGTCAGCAAAGGGCGCTGCGCCCACCAAACTCGGAAAGAACAGGTTCATGTACATGTACTCTTTCTGGTCAAACAAGGGCAAGCGGGTGGCAGGATGGCGTCGGCCCGTTCTCATTGGTCGATCCGGGTGACGCAGGCCCGAGCTCTGATGGTTGGGAGGGGCTGTGGCTCCGGAAACGGTCCGGATCTCAGGACGCTCCGAACGCTCCCTCGATTTGCCTTGGATTCATCGCTCCTGACGTGAAGATCGGTGCGAGTCACTCGTTCTGAGCTGTGCCCTTTGATGGCTCCGGGCCGGCAACCCGGCTACCCGGCAACCGGGCAATGACCAGGTGGGCCCGGCGACGCGGCGACCCAGCCCGGCAATCCGGCGTTACGATCCGGCGACGTCGGCCGCATCAGCGCCCCGACGGCCTGCCCGCGCCGAACGCCGCATTGGCGCCGCATTGGCCCAGTGGCCGGTCCAGGTCCTGAGCCCAATCGCATCCATTCGGCTGTCGATCGCGCGCCGCGGTGAGTTTCACGTGAAACATTCGATCGGAAACCCTTGACCTCCGACCGGGCGGAGGCGAGGATGGAGACCTTGAACCCCAGGCCGAGGAGATCCATCATGCGCGGCCGTCGCCGAGATCGAGACAAGGCGTCCAACCAGGAGAAGCAAGACTCTCCGGTAGAGGTTGAGCCGTTGCCCAGCGACCGAGGCGCTGATGGTGGGCGCTCTGAGCTGACGAACTCGACCGATGTGGGGGGTGAACCGGAAGCTCAGACCGTCACGGCGATCGGATCCGAGAGCGAACCGGCATGGGTGGCTCCCGCCGAATCGGGTGCCGTGGCCCCGGCGGAACCGGCAGCGGTGCGGCCGACCGATCCCGAGCCTCAACCCATTGAGCCACAAAACGACCCGACTCCCTCCCCCGCTGCGAGCGTCACGCCAGCCCGAGCCGAGAACCAATCGGGCACGCGTCCCCAAACCATAACCGCGGCCCCGGCCGAAGCCCCCAACGAGGCGACGTCCGCGGCATCGGCCGAAACCGCGTTCGCTTCCCCGACGCCGACCGTGGTTGTGGAGACGGCCGGCGCAGTCGGGACTGACGGTGAGGCTCCGCTACGGCAGACTCACGAGGATGGGGCTCCCGGCGAAGATACACAGTCCGCCTCGCACCTCCCGCTCCCCCGGATCATCGCCGTGGCCAATCAGAAGGGTGGCGTCGGCAAGACCACGACGTCGGTCAACCTGGGCGCCGCCCTAGCCGAGCTCGGCTTCCGAGTGTTGGTCGTCGACCTCGATCCTCAGGGAAATGCCACCACGGGGTTGGGGGTGGATGCCAGGAACTTCGAGCGGTCGATGTACGACGTCATCATGCGGGACGACCCCCTCGAGGACTGTATCGAGCCCACCAACATGAAGAACCTCTTTGTCGCGCCGGCCACGATCGACCTGGCCGGAGCCGAGATCGAATTGGTGCCCGCCTTCAGCCGCGAGCTCAAGTTGAAGCGGGCGATCGAGACTGTGATCGACGACTTCGACTACGTACTGATCGACTGCCCACCGTCCCTCGGGCTGATCACCGTCAACGGGTTGGCCGCGGCCGCCGAGGTGCTGGTCCCGATCCAATGCGAGTACTACGCCCTCGAGGGGCTCAGTCAGCTCCTTCGCAACGTGCACCTCGTCGCCTCCAACCTCAACGACGGGCTCGATGTGTCGACCATCGTGCTGACCATGTACGACGCCCGGACGAAGCTTTCCGATCAGGTCGCGTCGGAGGTGCGGGAGCACTTCGGGGCAAAAGTGTGCCGGAACGTCATACCCAGGACCGTCCGCTTGTCGGAAGCCCCCTCGTTCGGGCAGCCGATCTCCGTGTTCGATCCCACCTCCCGGGGGGCCATCGCCTACCGGGAGCTAGCAAAGGAGGTCAGCGGTGGCGCGTCGTAGCGGACTGGGCAAGGGACTGGGCGCGCTGATACCGACTGAGGTGGTCGGCGACCGATCCTCGGCTCTCCGCGAGGTTCCCATCGGCAGCATCAAGCCGAACCCACTGCAGCCCCGGTCTCACTTCGACGAGGAGACCATGGCCTCGCTGGCCTCTTCGATCAAAGAACTGGGTGTGCTCCAGCCAGTGCTGGTACGACAGTGCGGGGATGGCGGCGTCGAGGAGTTCGAGCTCATCGCAGGCGAGCGGCGGTGGCGGGCGGCCCGACGGGCCGGGCTCCAGACCATTCCCGTCCTGATCCAGGTTGCCGATGAGGCGCACAGCCTGGAGCAGGCCCTGGTCGAGAACCTCCACCGTCAGGACCTGAACGTCCTCGAGGAGGCGTCGGCCTATCAACAGCTGATCGAGGAATTCGACTACACCCACGACGAAGTCGCCACCCGGATCGGAAAGAGCCGGACCGCGGTCACCAACACCCTCCGATTGCTGCAACTGCCCTCTGGCGCTCAGCGGCTGTTAGCTGAGGGCCAGATCAGTCCCGGGCACGCCCGGGCTCTTCTGGGCACGCCCGACCGGGGCTATCAGGAGGCGCTGGCCAAGGCGATCGTGGCGGAAGGGCTGACGGTTCGAGCGGTCGAGGAGGCGGTTCGGGCCCGGTCGAGGCCCCAAGGTCCCGACCCGACGCCGGACCTCTCCGTGGTTGGGGACCCCGAGCTGTCCGATGAGCCGGCTCCGGCGAACGGTACGGCCCGGCCGGCTCCCGCCCCGCCCCGCCGGCTCCCGCCGCCGGGCTTGCTCGAGCTGGAGGAATTGCTCTCCAGCCATCTCAACACCCGGGTCAAAGTGGACATGAGCAGCAAACGGGGGAGGGTCGTGGTCGATTTCGCAACCCTCGAGGACCTCGAGCGCATCTACAAGTTGATGGTTGGAGAACTTGCGTCCACAACCGAATAGGACAACAAGTCGCGTTGCGTGGGAGTTCTTGACATAACGCATAAACCCCCTGTTCACTGATCACGCTGCGTAGTCACATTTATCTAACGCGTCACTAGAGCTTCGTCCACAACCTGTGCATGAGGTTGTGGATTTCAAAATGGGACAAGGTCTCTCGTGGAGGTAGAGGCCCTGACCGACCTGGCTCAGTCCCAGGCAGAACCGGCCCATCCCGTGAGTGCGCCGACCACGGCCCGAGCGAGATCGGCCGTCTGCACCACGAACACGGAGGCCGGGCCGATCTCACAGATCACCGCCGGCATCCGGGTTTCGCGCAGCAAGGGGACGGACATCCCCCGGCAGCCGCCGTCGGCGATGGCCAGTTCGGAGGGGAGGCGTTCCTGCAAGAGCTCGGCCAGCCGTCGTCCCCCGGGAGACTGGTAGCGGAAGCCTGCGTAGTAGGACGATGAACAGGATCGTTCGCCGGCCGCCAGCCGGAGCCCGAGGTAGACCTCGGCCCCCCCCGCGTTGGCCTCGGACGCTTGGACCGAGCCGTCGGGGTGATGGTGGGTGCTGACGTGTGCCCCGTTGGTGACCAACAGGCGCCTGAGCGCTCCCACCGCGGCGTCGAGTCCTCCCTCTTCACCGATGGCCACCCGACGACCGGTCAGCGTCCGCGGCGCTTGGCGGAGGCGCTCGCGATCTCGGACCTCGGTGACCAGCTCCTCGGACCCCAGGTGACGGGACCCGAACCGCATGAGCTCGCGGACGGTGGCCCCACCGGCGATCCCGTCGACCGGCACCCCGGCGTTGCGCTGGAACTCGCCGAGGGCGGCAGAGGTCAGGTCCCCGAATATCCCGTCGACCCGACCGGTGTCGAACCCGAGAGCGCTGAGGCGTTGCTGCAGCTCAGCGACGTCGTCGCCCCGCAGCATCGGCCTCCGCCGGTACAGGAACCGGTCGCCGAGCCGCCGGCCGGCTTCGACCAGTGCGGACCAGGTCTGTGCACCGCAGACTCCGTCGATCCGCAGTCCCCGCCGGTGCTGGAAGGCCTCCACCGCCGCCCTGGTACCGTCCCCGAACTTGCCTTCTGGGTCGATGGCACAGGAGAAACCGAGCGCGCCCAACCGGTACTGGACATCGGCAACTGCCGCGCCCGAATCGCCGGACCGGAGGGGGAGCGAGGGCACATCGCCGGTCACCCCTGCCCTCCGCGGCGCCGCCGCCGGCGTGGTCGGCGGCTTACAGGTGGGCGGAGAGCTCTTGGAGCAGCTGCCCTTTGCCCTTGGCGCCGACGATCCGGGCGGCGGGCTCCCCGTCCTTGAACAGGATGAGGGTGGGGATGCTCATCACATCGAAGCGCCTGGTCACATCCAAGTTGTCGTCGATGTTCAACTTGGCGACCTGCAGCTTGCCCTCTTGCTCGCTGGCGATCTCCTCCAAAACGGGGGCGATCATCTTGCATGGGCCACACCATTCGGCCCAGAAGTCCACGAGGACCGGAACGTCAGCCGCTTTGACATGCTCATCAAAGCTAGCGTCGCTCAAGGTCGTAATCGTCTGGCTCATGATCTGAAGTCCTCCTGGCCCTGGTGGCCGTTTCGTGCGCCCAGCTCAGCGCACACGTATGTAACCGCAGTCCGATCGCCGTCATTCCCGAAGGGCGGTCGGGCAGCGTTCAGCGCGGGCCGGCCAGCCCGTCGAGCCACCGCTCCACGTCGATCGCGGCCATGCATCCCGACCCGGCCGCGGTGATGGCTTGACGGTACTCGTGATCCTGGACGTCACCGCAGGCGAAGACCCCGTCCACGTTGGTCTGTGTGCCCCCGAAGGTACGGATGTAGCCGTTCTCCTCGAGTTCGAGCTGTCCCTTGAACAGGGAGGTGTTGGGCTCGTGCCCGATAGCCACGAACAGTCCGGCGACCTCGAGGCTCGATTCCTTGTCGGTGTCGGTATCGCGAAGGACGAGGGACTGCACCGTGGAGTCCCCGATGACATCAGTCACGACCGTATTCCAGCGGAAGTTGATCTTGGTGTTGGCGAAGGCGCGTTGTTGCATGAACTTGGAGGCCCGGAGCTCACCCCGTCGGTGGATGATCGTCACTGTCCGGGCAAACCGGGTCAGAAAGAGCGCCTCTTCCAGGGCGGAGTCCCCGCCACCGACGACGGCGATGTCCCGGTCGCGGAAGAAGAACCCGTCGCAGGTGGCGCAGGTGGACACCCCGTAACCGATCAGGCGCTCCTCGTTGGGCAGGTTGAGCATCAGCGAGCGTGCCCCGGTGGCCACGATCAGCGCCTCGGCCGTGTAGGCCGGCTCCGAGGCATCGGGGTCGTCGGTCCACAGGCCGAACGGACGGGAGGAGAGGTCGACTCTGGACACCTTGGCCGTCACGTACTCCGCCCCGAACCGAGCTGCCTGCTCCCGGAAGGTCTGCATGAGCTCGGGCCCCATGATCCCGTTGACGAATCCGGGGAAGTTCTCCACCTCGGTGGTGAGCATCAACTGACCACCGGGCTGGTCGCTGGTGGACGAGGGCTCGCCCTCGATGACCAGGGGAGTGAGCTGGGCGCGCGCCGCGTAGATGGCTGCGGTCAACCCGGCCGGGCCCGAGCCGACGATGATGACTTGCCGTGCTTCGGTCATCTCCCGGCGGCACCAGCTTTGGGTGCCCGGGTGGTCCGCTGGGTCCATGCCACCAGGCCGATCAGGACGAACACCCCACCCACCAGGAGGTCCGCTGCCCATACCCGCCCGTCGAAGACATAGACGGTGAGCAACCGGATGAGGGCGATCGAGGCGAGGACCACGGTGACCAAGGCGGCGGCCAAGACGATGATGCCGAAGACGATGGCCCGGGCGACCAGTGACAATGGACGCACCGTCTTGTCCCGGAGCAGCGAGACCAAGTTGTCGACCAGGTCGGTGGCGCGGGCCGGCCAGTCACCGGCTCCAGGTGGGGTGGGGGTGGGGAGATGTCCTGACCCGTCGGGCTCCGTTTCCATGATGGTGAGGATAGCCGGAAGCCGTGCTCGACCTGCTTGGATGACCCTGTCGCGACCGACCGCCGTACCGACGGGCCCCGAGGTCAGGCCAAGGTCACGACGCAGACGCCGATCGTGCCCGGGCCGGTGTGGGTTCCGACCACTGGGCCCAGGTTGACCACCTCGAGCGGATACTTGGCGTCGACCTCGTCGAGCAGCCCGAGCAGGTCGTCAACGTCGTTGGCCGCTCCATTGCAGAGGGCCACCCGCTCGACGCTCCCCATCCCGTTGACCTTGTCGGCCAGGTACTTGAGCTGACGCGACCGCGTCCGCTGCTTCGACTCCTCTTCCACCACCCCGTCGACAACCTGCACGACCGGCTTGATGGACAACAACGAGCCCAGCAAGGCCCGTGCGCCCCCGATGCGGCCGCCCTTCTCCAGGTGCTCGAGGGTGTCGATGGCTCCGAATACCTGGGTACGCTCGATCCGCCCGAGGGCTACGGCCGCCACCTCGTCGAGCGACGCCCCGCCGGCGGCCGACTCGGCGGCGGCGAGGGCTATCAGCCCCTGGCCCATGGTGACCGAGCGCGAGTCGATGACTCGCACCGGCACCTGATCGGACACGGCGTCGGCCGCCGCCTGGGCCGATTGGTAGGTGGCTGACAGGGCCCCAGACAAGTTGATGCACACGACGCCGTCGTAGCCGTCGCTCGCGGCGCGGGTGAAGGCCTCCTGGAAGGCCCCGGGCGAGGGTGCGGAGGTCTCGGGGAGTATGTCGCTCGACTTGCACCGGCGCCAGAATTCTTCGGGGGTGAGCGTTGCCCCGTCCACGAATTCCTCCGACCCGAAGCGGATCGACAGGGGCACGATAACGATTCCCCGTTCTTTGGCAAGTGCCGGTGTCAGATCACCGGCGCTATCGGTCACCACCCGAACCCGGGCCATTGGAATCCTCCTCGCCCTGCTCCGACGGGCCGACCGGCCGCAGCCGCCAGTTCGTCGGGACAGCCGTCTCCTGGTCGAGTCTGCCATGGAACGTCGGCGTCGGCCGGGGCATGCCGCGTCCGGACGACCGGGTCGTCACCGCCGTCCGGACCCGGCCCGGAGGTCTCGGCCGAGCCGGGCCGGCCCGTCCGTTCGGGCTGCCGGCCGCGCCGGGGAGCGGGGTGGTGGGTCTGTGCCTGGCCGCCCGGGCGGCGAGGAGGGCGGCCGTCCCGGCGTAGGCGATCATGGCGGCAAGCACGGCCAGCACGACCCGGAAGAGCACGCCGAAGCCGGTCTGGGCGCTGGACACGTTGACGGCCAGGAGGGTCACCACCCCCATGACGGCCGAGGCGACCAACACCCGTTTCAGCGGCTGGGTGAGCTGGTCGCCGCCGAAACCGCCCAGGCGCCCACGCAGGACCCCGATGGCCAACACGGCGGTGACGCTGTAGGCGATCGAGAGGGAGAGGGCGAGGCCGCGTACGCCGAGCGGCCCGACCAGGGCCACGCCGAGCACCACGTTGATCAGGTTCTCGACCACGTAGAGATAGAAGGCCGTCCGGGTGTCCTGCATCGATTGCAGGACGCGGGTCATGTACAAGAAGACGCAAAACCCGGGCAGACCGAGCGAGAACATGGCCAGGGTGGAGCCGATGGAGTCCGCCCCGGCCACCCCGGTGGTCCCATGGGCGAAGATCAGGTCGGAGAGGACGTGGGACAGGATCAGCATCCCGACCGTGGCCGGGATGATGATGGCCAGCATCGCCCGGAGCCCGGAGGCCATGCGGCGGCGGAAGCCGCGGCCGTCGTGGAGCGCCCACCGCTCGGCCAACGACGGGGCCACCGCGCTCATGATGGAGACGGCCACGATGCCGTAGGGCAGCTGGAAGAAGGTGTAGGCGTAGGTATAGGTCGACACAGCCCCGGTGGCCGGGTCCCCGTCGGCCAGGGCCAAGATGATGGTGAGGGCGAGCTGGTTGGCCAGGACCAGGGCGAACGTCCAACCGGCCAGCCGCATGATCGTGCGCATGGCTTCGTGCCGGGGCTCCCAAACGAACCTGATGTGGAGGTCCGCTCGGGCGAGGGACGGGAGCAGCAAGAGGGCCTGGACGACCACGCCCAAGGTGGTACCGAGCCCCAGAATGGCCAAGAAGGTGGCGTGCTGGGCGATGGCGCTCATCGACATGTTGCCCACGACGGCCTTGAACCACAACAACGCGCCGATCACCACCAAGTTGTTGGCCACCGACACGAACATGGGCATGGCGAATTTGCGCCGGGCGTTCAGCAGTGCGGTGAACAGGCTGATCAGCCCGTAGAAGGCCAGTTGGGGGACGAACCACTTCAACAGGGTGATCGCCTGGGCCCGTTGCTCGGGGGCCTGGGCCGTGTGGTTGGCCACCGTGTAGACGTTGATGATGGCCGGGACGGCGAACCAGAAGATCACGCTGGCCACAGCGAGCACGGTGATGGTCATCGTGGTCACGGCCGAGATGGCCCGCCAGGCTTCGGGGCCCTTGCGGGTGGACAGGCGGTCGACGAAGACGGGGACGAAGGTGGCCGACAGGACCCCGCCCAGCACGATGTCGTGGATCATGTTGGGGGTGTTGTTGGCCAGGTTGTAGCCGTCGCCGAACCACCCGACGCCCACCGCGTAGACCAGGACGATCAGCTTGATCACCCCGGTCAAGCGGGACAGGGTCGTGCCGATGGCCATGCCCGCGGTGGCCCCGACGAGGCTGGAGCCCCGTCGGCCCGACGGTCCCTCCGGAGGGCCCCCGGCCCCGAGGGGCTCGTCGCCCGGTGCGGCGCCCGGGGCGAAGTCGGTCATCGGAAGGGCATCCCGTCGGAGTGGGCGGCTCGTCGCTGGGCCCGGCGGCGCACCGTCGTCCGCACCCACCAGGCCACCAGCACGGCGACGGCACCGAGGGACAGGGCGATCCCGACGACTGAGGTGGCCGTGGAGCGAACGGTGACAGCCCCTCTGGTCAGGACCAGGCCCCCGGTCGGCGAGGTGAGGGTGATCCCCACCTTGAACTCCCCCGAGGCCCGGGCCTGGACGGGCACGTAATAGTTGTTGGTGCTCTTGGCCAGGGACACCACGAGCGAGTGGTGGGTGGCCCCGCCGGAGAAGGTCAGCTTGTCGCTGGTCAGCGTTAAGGTCCCCACCACCGGGTACCCGGCGTTGGAGGCGATGGTCACCGGGATGCTGCCGTTTCGGGCGGTGAGGGTGAAGCTCTTGTCACCGGCCACGCTCAGTTGGTCGAGCTGGGCCCCGATGGACAGCCCGGCCCGCTGCACGACCTTGGCCTGTTGCCCCGGCCGGAGGATCTCGGACTGACCCGCGAGGAGGAGCTCGCTGATCTGGAACCGGACCTGCTGGGCCGACGGGGCGGCGGTGCCGAAGTTGGTCAGACGGGTGCGCTGGGTGCTGATGGCGGTCACCGGCAGCCCGGCCCCGGCCGTCCGGGGGGCGCGCTCAGCTTGCAGCCCTCGGACCGGCAAGCCACCGGTGCGGGCAGGGACTGGAACAGGCCGGACACGGTGACCGCCTGGACCACCGGGCTCTGGGCGAGCCCGGCGAGGACGGTCCTGACGAAGGTGGGGTCGGCCACCCAGCCGTTCGGGGGCACGGCCACGACGCCCCGCACGGCCTGGGTGTTCCCGCCCTCGAAGTAGACCTGGGCCAGCTCGGCCAGGAGCTGGTGGGCGGCAAGCACCGGGTCGCCCGGATCGGCGGTGAACCGGGAGGAGAGGTCGGAGTCGGAGGCCAAGGCGGTGAAGGGCGAGCCGTTGGGGGCGGTGAGGGTGAACGGCTCGGCCGTGGACCCGCCCGACGACGGTGACGGTGTCGAGGTGAGGTCGGAGGAGGGCAGCACCACCTGGTTGTAGCCCTGGGCCTGGAGCTGCCCGAGGGTGGTGTCGTCGATGCTGTCGTTGGTCACCCAGGCCCCGGCCGACCCCGGCACACCCACCGCCGGTAGCTGGCGTTTCGTCCCGAGCTCGAGCTGGGTGGCGGTCGCCGACCATCCGGCCTGGAGCTGGAGGGTCAGCTCGCCGGTCAGCCCGGTGTCGACCAGTGCCGTCGCGTCGACGGGCACGTAGGAGGTCCACAGGAACTGGCGGTCGGCGAGGTTGGCCGCGGTCGTCAAGGCTTTGACACTGGCTGGGTGGCCGAAGTTCTGCAGGGCCTGGAGGGTCTGGGGCGAGGCCGCCACCGTCGTCGGCACTGTCGGGGCACTGGTGACGGCGTCGATCGCCGCGGCCAGGTCGTCGAGCGTCCCGGCCGAGGGTTGGGCCAGCGCTTTGAGAGGATCGGTGGCCAACACCGAGCTCGGCGGAGGGGTCGGGGTGGATCCGACCGGGGTCTGGATGGGGAGCTCCCAGGCGAAGCGGAGCCGTTTCGTGTCGGCGGGAGCGGTGGAGTACACCAGGTGGGTGGTGAGGGAGCCGATGACGTTCCCGGATCGGGTGTCCACCAGTTCGAGGCGGACCGGGTACACGCCACCGTTGGCCACGTTGCAGTCGCGCAATGAGGCGACGAAGCCCCCGAGCGGCGCGGTGGTCGACGACGAACCCGGCGACGTGCCGGCGGTCGTGACCGGAATGGGTACGTCGACGCCACCGCCGAAGGCGGGGACGAGCGACTCCCACGCCACCGGGTCGGACGTGGCGGTCAGCGCTCTTCCGGTCGGGCCCGACTTGGTCAGCGTCTCGTCGAATCCCGATGGCGTCCCGAGGCACGGGAAGAGGGCGATGTTCAGACCCAGGTGACTGGCGGCGGGCGTCCCGGGACCGGCCTCGACCACGAGGTCGAACGTGGGGTGGGCGGCGGTGACCCAACTGGTCTGGGACAACAGTTTCAGGGCCGGCTGGGCCGCGGCGTCGGGCAGCGTCCCGTTGGGGGCTCCGATGGCCGATCCCCCGCCGGCGGCCGGGAGGGCCGACGCCGGGCCGGCCGCCGAGGACACCATGGCGACAATGCCGACGGCCGCACCGGCGGCGATGGCCGTCAGGCGGAGGAACGAGCACCGAGGGCGCCCCACCAGCCCGGGAGAGCGGAAGCAGCGGCGGACGACCGGGCCCGGCGGGCCTCGACGGGCAGCGGCCTTCGGGGCACGGCTCGCAGCCGCCCCGGGGAACGGGGCGGGGCCGTTCCCAGGCACAGGGCCGCGGGGTTGGCTGCCGTGCGGCAAAAGGCTGCCTCGTTCCCAGTTCACCTCGCACGGCAGCCTACGCCAGTCGAACTACCCTCGGCGGCGTGCTACCCGCGCGATTGCAGCCGCTGGTCGAGGCCACCGCCGGGCTGTCCGAGCGGTTCCGGGCCGCCGGCCATACCCTCTACCTGGTCGGGGGCTCGGTCCGTGACGCCATCGTGGCCGGCGACGCTCCCGTCGGCGATGGCGGGCCGACGGGCGACCCGCCGCCCGACCTCGACTTCACCACCGACGCAAGTCCCGACGACATTGAATCGGTGCTGGCCGGATGGGCCGACGCCGTCTGGACCCAGGGCAAGCGCTTCGGAACCATCGGCAGTACCTACAGGGGCCGCGTCTATGAGATCACGACCCACCGGGCCGAGGCCTACCATCCCGACTCCCGGAAGCCGGCGGTGGCCTTCGGCGACCGGGTGGAGGACGATCTCTCCCGACGGGACTTCACCATCAACGCCATGGCCCTCCGCCTGCCCGAGATGGAGCTCATCGACCCATTCGACGGCCTGACCGACCTGGCCGCCCGGCGGTTGCGGACGCCGTTGGACCCCGAGGTCTCATTTGCCGACGATCCGTTGCGGATGCTCCGGGCGGCCCGTTTCATCGCCCGTCTCGATCTGGAGCCAGACCCGGAGCTGGTCGAGGCGGTCAAGGCAGGACACGGACGGCTGTCCATCGTGTCAGCCGAACGGATCCGGGACGAGCTGGACAAGATGGTGATGGTGCCGGTTCCTTCGGTGGCCCTCTGGTTCGTGGTCCGGACGGGGCTGGCGGCCGAGTTCCTTCCCGAGTTGCCGGGGCTGGCCCTGGAACAGGACCCGATCCACCGCCACAAGGATGTGCTGGCCCACACCCTGGCGGTGATGGACAAGACCGGCACCGACCGGATGCTGCGGTTGGCCGCCCTCTTCCACGACGTGGGGAAGCCCAAGACCCGCGCTTTCGGCGAGGGCGGGGTGACGTTTCACCACCATGAGGTGGTCGGCGCCCGGATGAGCGCGCGAGCGGATGACCGCCCTGCGCTATCCCAGGGACGAGGTGGAGACGGTCACCGAGCTGGTGGAGTTGCATCTGCGCTTCCACACCTACCGGCTGGGGTGGACCGATCGGGCCGTCCGGCGGTACGTCCGAGATGCCGGCCCGTTGCTCGACCGGCTGAACGAGCTGACCCGGTGCGACTGCACCACCCGCAACGCGGCCAAGGCCCGGGCCCTCGGCCGGCGCATGGACGAGCTCGAGGCGAGGATCGCCGCGCTGCGCGAGCAAGAGGAGCTCGACGCCATCCGGCCCGACCTCGACGGCACCCAGATCATGGATCAGCTGGGCATCGAGCCCGGCCGTGACGTCGGGGCCGCCCTCTCCTTCCTCTTGGAGCTGCGACTGGAGGAGGGCCCCCTGGGCGAAGAGGAGGCCCGGCGTCGCCTGCAGGCCTGGTGGGAGGAACGCTCGCCGTCTGGCTGAGGGGCTCGGCGCTCAGGCCTCGGGCCAGACGGGGTTGGTGGCGCCGTCGGCGAAGGCCTCGACCATGTCGTGAGCGACGTCGTCGTGGTACTGCACAGGAGGCGACTTCATGAAGTAGGCGGATGGCCCGAGCAGTGGCCCGCCGATGCTCCGGTCGAGGGCCAGCTTGGCGCAGCGCACGGCGTCGATGATCACGCCGGCCGAGTTGGGGGAGTCCCATACCTCGAGCTTCAGTTCGAGATTCAAGGGCACGTCACCGAAGTTCCGGCCCTCCATCCGGATGTAGGCCCACTTCCGGTCGTGGAGCCAGGGGACGTGGTCCGACGGTCCGATATGCACGTCGTCCGAGGGCAGGGTCCCATGCTCGATCTGGCTGGTCACGGCCTGGGTCTTGGACACCTTCTTCGACTCGAGGCGGTCGCGCTCGAGCATGTTCTTGAAGTCCATGTTCCCACCCACGTTCAGCTGGTAGGTGTGATCGAGGGCCAGGCCGCGGTCCTCGAACAGCCGGGTGAGGATCCGGTGGACGATGGTGGAGCCCACCTGGCTCTTGATGTCGTCGCCCACGATGGGCAACCCGGCCTCAGTGAACCTCCGGGCCCACTCGGGGTCAGAGGCGATGAACACGGGGATGGCATTGACGAAGCCGACGCCGGCTTGGAGGCAGGCGTCGGCGTAGAAGCGCTGGGCCTCCTCCGACCCGACCGGCAGGTAGCTGACCAGGACGTCGGCCCGGCTGTCCCGCAGGGCGGCGACGACGTCGATGGGCTCCTCCGGTGACTCCTCGACCGTCTCCCGGTAGTACTTGCCGTAGCCGTCGAGGGTCGGGCCGCGCTGGACGGTGACGCCCGTATCGCCCACCCCGGCGAACCGGATGGTGTTGTTCTGCCCGGCGAAGATGGCCTTGCCCAGGTCCGTCCCCACCTTGGCCGCGTCGGCGTCGAAGGCGGCCACGAATTCCAGGTCGCGCACGTGGTAGCCCCCGAGCACGACATGCATCAGGCCGGGGACCGTCTCCGACGGGTCGGCGTCCCGGTAGTACTCGACGCCCTGGATGAGCGAGCTGGCGCAGTTCCCGACACCGGCAATGGCCACTCGAATGTTGCCCATGGATGGATTCCCTTCGTTGTCTTCGGAGCGACATCCCGGCCGGGCCGGTCGCCGCCTCTCTCAGGTCGTTTGTGCTTCGGTTTGCTTCTCGGTCTCGATCAGCTGATCGAGCCAGGAGATGTCGTGCTGTGTCGCCTCGGTGCTGTGCTCGACCAGCGAGCGGGTGTAGCGGTCGAGGCCGGTCCCGGCAGCGGCCCGGGCCCGATCGGCGGCCAGGCGCTGGACCAGCTGTGCCCGCCTGCGCTCGAGGAGTCCGAGCCGGGCTTGGGGCGCGAGGTGCTTGGCGAAGGCGAGCCGCAAGCCGAAGCTCCGGGCGTCGTCGGTCCCGGCCGACTCTCCCGCGGCCAGGAGCTCCTCGAACAGGCGGTGCCCGATGTCGGTGATCCGGTAGACCTTGCGTGATCGCTTGGTGCCCCTGGGCGAGCCGGACCGACGGGAGCGCAGGGCCGCCCGCTCGCCCCCCAGCGATCCGGTGAGCGGGATCGGCGAGGTGGCCGTCGACCCTCCCGACTCGGTGCCGATCACCGCGCCGGCCGCCTCGAGTTTGGCGAGGGCCGGATAGAGGGACCCGAAGGAGATGTTGGAGAAGAGGCCGAGCTCGTCCCGGAGGCGCTTCCTGATCTCGTAGCCGTGGAGCTCGTGTTCCTGGAGCAGGCCCAGGATGGCCAGGTCGAGCACGTCAGCGAGTCCCACGGTGCCGCGCCCGACCGTCAGGTCCGGCCGCGTCTGGACTGCTGAACGTGCATTGCATACACAAACGATATATCAATCCGATATATCGGTGCAACCACTCCGGCCCAGCGGGCGAGGCGGCCGGATGGTGAGAAGGCCGGCGCCACCCCTTCAAAAAAGGGCGGGAGAGCGGAGGACGGCGATGCCAACGCGCATTAGCCTGGGGCAGGTGAGTTCCCGTCCCGGAGCGCTCGATGGTGTGCAGACGTCCCCGACGGGAGGACGGGTCGAGTACCGGCTTGCCCGCAATGCCGTGGTCAGCGAGTTCCGGAAGGGGAGGTTGTCCCGTCTGGACGTCTGCGACGCCCACCCTGAGCTCCTCCGCGCCGCACGCAACGTGGGCAAGCTGTCGGGCGAGCGGTGCCCCATCTGCGAGGAGGCGGACCTGGTCGACGTGACCTTCGTCTTCGGCTCGCGGCTTCCCTCGGGGGGCAGGTGCGTGAGCTCGGCGACCGAGTTGAACCGCCTGTGGCGCCGGAAGGAGCCCGTGGTCTGCTACGTGATCGAGGTGTGCCCGGAGTGCGCCTGGAACCACCTGACCAGGATGTACCCGGCGGGGGCCGGGGTCGATGCGGTGGCCCGGACGCCGCTGCGCGACCGGGCCGGCACACGCCGCGGGGGATGAGCAACCCGACCAGCACCGCGTCAGCGGGATGGGGCCGGCTCGGCCCGGTGCTCCCACACGGGCCCGGGTAACCTGAGCCCAGGCAGTACTTCACGACACCCCTCCGGGTGTCCCACACGCCGCCGGCAGCCTCCGCGCGCTGGACGGCCGACCAGGAGGAACACCTATGCCCGAAGCCCGGTCTGGGCCGGTCACCGTCCCGAACATCCGCGCCCGGAAACGCAATGCCGGCGCCGATCCCATCGTCATGGTGACTGCCTACGACACCCCGGGGGCGCGCATCGCCGACGCCGCCGGGGTCGACATCATCCTGGTCGGTGACTCACTGGCCAACAACGTCCTCGGCTACGAGGACACCCTGCAGGTGACCATCGAGGACATGGTCCACCACACTGCCGCGGTGGCCCGGGCCAAGCCCGAGGCGCTGGTGGTCGCCGACCTTCCCTGGCTCAGCTACCACCTGGACGCGGCCGATACCGTCCGCAACGGCGCCGCCCTGATCCGGGCCGGGGCCCACGCGGTGAAGCTCGAGGGGGGTCGCATCCGGGTGCCAATGGTCGAGGCCCTGGTCGCCGCCCAGATCCCGGTCATGGGGCACCTGGGGCTCACGCCGCAGTCGGTCAACGCCATGGGCGGCTACCGTGTCCAGGGACGCGGGGAGGCGGGGGAGCGGCTCAGCGCCGATGCCGGGGCGCTGGCCGACGCCGGGTGCTTCGCACTGGTGCTCGAGGGCATCCCGGCCACGCTGGGCGCGTCCATATCCGACGCCCAGGACGTCCCGACGATCGGCATCGGAGCCGGAGCAGGATGCGATGGGCAGGTCCTCGTCTTCCACGACCTGTTGGGGCTGAACACCGGCAAGGTCCCCAAGTTCGTGCGGCGCTACGCCGACCTGGCCGGCGCGGCCACGGCGGCGATCGCCGCGTACGCCGCCGACGTCCGGGCGGGAACGTTCCCAGCCGAGAGCGAGGTCTATGCCTAGCCCCGGCTACACTGGTGCGTTGCTCTGACCGCGGCACGCCTGTCGGTCATCAGATCCAACCTGCTCCACAGAGGTGGGGCTCGGACATGACCTGTCCGATCCGGAGGGAGGTACCCGGCCGTGCGGCCATACGAGACGATGGTGATATTCGATACCGGTGCTGACGAGGCAGCGGTGAACGGGGTCCTCGACCGGGCGCTGGGCGCGCTCAAGGCCAAGGGCGGAAACCCGGGACGCGTGGAACGGTGGGGCAAGCGAACCTTCGCCTACGAGCTCCACCACAAGCGCGAGGGCTACTACGTGGTCATCGAGCTGACGGCCGAGCCCGACGCGGTGGCCGACATGGAGCGCATCTTCGTGCTGGCCGACGAGGTCCTTCGCCACAAGGTGATGCGCCTGCCCGACAAGGTCGCCGGTCGTAGGGCCGAGGTTGCCGCTACCGCGGCCAGTGCTGCTGCCGCTCGCTCAACGGAGGGCTGATCCATGGCTAACGGAAACACTGTGACGCTGGTGGGCAACATCACCCGTGACCCCGAGCTCCGGTTCACCAATACCGGGCAGGCCACGGCCAGCTTCGGGCTGGCGGTCAACCGTCGTTGGCAGAACCGCCAGACCCAGGAATGGGAAGAGGCCACGTCCTTCATCGACGTGGTGTGCTGGCGGGAGATGGCCGAGAACGCGGCGGAGAGCCTGACCCGCGGGGCCCGCGTGCTGGTGACCGGGCGACTGGAGCAGCGCAGCTGGGAGACCCCCGACGGCGACAAGCGGTCCAAGATCGAAGTGGTGGCCGACGAGATCGGCCCGAGCATCCGCTGGGCCACCGCCCAGGTGACCAAGAACGAGCGGCGTGGACCCGGTGACGGCGGCGGCAATCGAGGCGGCGGCCAGTCGGGCGGCGGCCAGCAGGGCGGCAGGCAGCAGGGCGGCGGACAGTCAGGTGGCGGAGACGGCGGCGGGTACGGATACAGCGAGGAGCCCTTCTAGTGGCACGCAACAACGATCGTGGAGGAAACAGCAGTAGGCGGTCCCCGAAGGACACCGGGCGCCGGATCAAGAAGAAGCCGTGCGCGCTGTGCAAGGACCGGGTGGAGTGGGTGGACTACAAGGAAGTCAACATGCTCCGCAAGTACATGAGCGACCGTGGCAAGATCCGGGCCAGGCGGGTGTCGGGCAACTGCACCCAGCACCAGCGGGACGTGGCCATTGCCATCAAGACAGCCCGGGAGCTGGCTCTGTTGCCGTATACCCAGCGAACGACCACCGAGCGCCCCGGGGGCCGCGGTGGGCGCGGCCGGGATGGCGGTGGATTCGGTGGCCCGGGCGGTCGTCGCCGCGACTCGGACGAAGAGGGGGGCAGCTCCTACCGCTCCGAGCGGCCCGCTCCCCGTCCCGGGGCGGGGAGCGGTGCACCTCCCCGCCCGGCACCGGGCGACACCGGACCCGCCGCGACCGAGGCCGGCCCTGGGGGCGAAGCCGCCCCGGCCGAGGTGGCTGCGGCCCCGGTGACCGATGGCGGTGAGGGCTGACATGAAGGTCCTCCTTCGCAGCGACATCACCGGCGTGGGCAAGCGGGGCGACATCATCGACGTCTCCGGCGGCTTCGCCCGCAACCACCTCCTCCCGGGGGGCAAGGCCATCATCGCCTCCCCGGGTGTGGAGGGTCAGGCCGCGGCCATGCGTCGGTCCCGGGACCTGAAGGACGCCCGTGACCGGGAGTCCTCGGAGACGGTGGCCCGGACCCTGGTCGGGACCTCCATCACCGTCCCGGCCCGTGCCGGCGCCGCCGGCAAGCTGTTCGGCTCGGTCTCGGGTGCCGACATCGTCCGCGCCGTCGAGGCCCAGACCGGGGCGGTCGTGGACCGGAAGGACCTGGTCCTCGACGAGGCCATCAAAGAGACCGGTGTCCACAACATCAGGGTCGAGCTGAGCGGCGGGGTCATCTTCGAGCTGAACGTCGAGGTCGTCAGCGCCGATTGATCCCGGTCGTGGGCCTCCTGGCCCGCGGCGCGGCCTGCGCCGCCGCCGACCAGCCCCTAACGTGAGCCCATGGTGGGAACGGGGGTGGCAACGACGGCGGGAGCGGGAGCCGTGGCCGGCTCGGTGGCGGGAGCGGCCATTGCCGCCGTGGTGATCGTCTACGTGGTGGTGATCCTCGGCTCGCTGGCCATGATGGTGGTCGCCATCGTGGACATGGCCAGGCGGCCGGAATGGCAGTGGAAGCTCGCGGGGCAAGAGAGGATCCTCTGGCTGCTGCTGGTCATCCTGATCAACGTCCTCGCCATCCCCTCGCTCATCTACTGGTTCCACGTCCGCCCGAAGTTGATGGCCGTCGAGCAGGCGGCTGCCCGCGGAGAGTACGGAGCGGGGCACCTGACCTACACCGGATGGGCGCCCGGGCCGCCCGTTCCGAGCCCGTTCGCCGTGGCGCCGGCCGGCTGGCAACCGGATCCTCACGGTCAGGGGCAGTTCCGATGGTGGGACGGGAGCCGGTGGACCCAACAGACGTGGAGCGAGACGCCCACCGGCACGGGGACGGCTCGGTAGCGCCCGAGGGCGCCGTGACACACCCTTCGGGGACACTGCTGGCATGAGTCGGCTTCTCCCCAGTTCGACAGCGGTTATGCACGGTCCGTCCACACGGCTGCCTGCCCATTTCCCCAAGAAGTCGCTCTTACGCTCCACAGGCTCCGTGGGCGAGGGTTAGAAGCACCATGGTTCAGGCTTTCGACGACTCGCGCTCCCGACGCGCTGTCGGCGTTCCGGGTGGTCCAGGGGGGCGGATCCCGCCCCACAACCTCGAAGCGGAGGAATCGCTGCTCGGGGCCATGCTCTTGTCGCGGGACGCCATCGCCGCGGCCATGGAGATTTGCAACGCCGAGGACTTCTACAAGCAGTCGCACGGCCACATCTTCACCGCAGTCACCTCGCTGTTCAGCCAAGGGGAACCGGCCGACTGGGTGACGGTGACCGAGGAGCTGCGCCGCCGGGGCCTCCTCGAGATGATCGGCGACCCGTCGGTGTTCGTGTCGCTGCAGGCCAACACGCCGTCGATCGGCAATGCCGAGTACTACGCCAAGATCATCGAAGAGCACGCGCTGCTACGCCGTCTGGTCTCGGTGGCCGGCGAGATCACCGAGTTGGGCTACAGCCTCCCCGAGGATGTCTCCGAGGTGCTCGACCGGGCGGAGAGCCTCGTGTTCGACGTGGCCCAGCGCCGGGTGGTGGACTCGATGACGCCGCTCCGGGAGCTCCTAGGGGAGAGCCTCGATCATCTCCAACAGCTGTTCGACCGGGGCGACACCATCACCGGGCTGGCCACGGGCTACGCCGACCTCGACGAGCAGCTGGCCGGTCTGCAACCGTCGAACCTGGTGGTGGTGGGGGCCCGCCCGGCCATGGGCAAGACCAGCTTCGCCCTCGGCATGGTCGCCCACGCCGGCATCGAGTTGAACAAGCCGGTGCTGCTGTTCTCCTTGGAGATGAGCCACCTGGAGCTGACCCAGCGTCTGCTGTGCTCCGAGGCGCGGGTGGACGCCACCCGGATGCGCACGGGGAAGCTGCACGAGGCCGACTGGCCCAAGATCGGCAACGCCATCAGCCGGATGAGCGAGGCGCCGGTGTTCATCGATGACAACCCGAACCTCACCGTCATGGACATCCGCGCCCGGGCCCGCCGGCTGAAGAGCCGGGTCGGGCTGGGCCTGGTGGTGGTGGATTACCTCCAGCTGATGACCGGTCGCCACGGAGCGGAGAACCGTCAGGTCGAGGTGTCGGAGATCAGCCGGGGCCTCAAGATCCTCGCCCGTGAGCTCGAGGTGCCCGTGGTTGCCTTGTCACAGCTGTCCCGTGGGTTGGAGATGCGCCAGGACAAGCGACCGGTGCTGGCCGACCTCAGGGAGTCCGGCTCGATCGAACAGGACGCCGACGTCGTCCTGTTCATCTATCGGGACGAGATCTACAACCAGGAGTCGAACGAGCGGGGGACGGCGGAGATCATCGTGGCCAAGCACCGAAACGGCCCGACGGGGGTGACCCGGCTGGCCTTCCTCGACCACCACACCCGGTTCGCCAACATGGCGAAGGTGTGATGGCGCCGCGATGGACGAGTCCGATCCGCGCGTACGCCGTGTTCAGCCTTCGGACGTCAGTTCGGTGGTCGGCCTGGTCCACGAGTTGGCCGCCTACGAGCGGGCCGCGACCGAGTGCACCCTGATCGAGCCGCAACTCGAGGCAGCCCTGTTCGGCGAGACCCCGTCTCTGTTCGGTCACGTCGCCGTCGTGGATCACCGGGTGGTGGGCTGCTCGTTGTGGTTCCTGAGCTTCTCCACCTGGCGCGGTGTGCACGGGATCTATCTGGAGGATCTGATCGTCCGGTCCGCTCACCGCGGAAAGGGCCTCGGACGTGCCCTCCTCGTCGAGCTGGCCCGGGAGTGCGCACGGCACGGCTACGCCCGGCTGGAATGGGCGGTCCTCGATTGGAACGAGGCGTCCATCGGCTTCTATCGGTCGCTCGGCGCAGCATCCCAGGACGAGTGGACCACCTTCCGCCTGTCCGACGCCGGGTTGGCCCGGCTCGCCGACGGCTGAGGGGCCCCCGAGGTCGCAGCAGGTGGGATGTGGCTCGGCACACCGGCGAGGCGGCGTGCGCCAGGGGCCGCTCGACGGGCCGACGTAATGGTGTAATCTAGTAACTATGAGATATGAACAAGCAGAAGATGCAGGTCGTAGGGGTCGTGGCCGGCCAGGCCGGGGCCGGGGAAGGGGTCGGGCCTCGGGGAACGTCGAACGCACCACCGCGGCCGACCGAGCCAGGGTGGTGGCGTGGTTCGCCGGCCGACTTCCCCAGGACTGGCTGGACAGAACGCCGGTGATCACCGTCGACGATGACGAGATCCTGGTCGTGGTGTCACTCGACCCAGTGCCCCTCGACAAGGACGCCAGCGCGGACGATCGGGCCGTTGCCGAGTCGGCCCGGGTCAGTGGGTTCCGCGAGGACACCCGCGAGCAGCGGATGCGGATCGCCGACGAGGCGCAATCCACGTTCGGACGCTTCGTGTCCTGGGGCGCCACCAGCGGTGAGAGCACCGCCCACTTCACGACGGTGAGCGCGCCGGTCATGACCCGGCTCCGGATCGCCGAGCGCCAGATCCTGGACACCCTCATCGACGCGGGCGTCGCCCGGAGCCGGAGCGAGGCGTTGTCCTGGTGCGTGCGACTGGTCGGACGCAACGAGGAGGAGTGGATCAACGACATCCGTATCGCCTTCGAGCAGGTCGAAGAGGTGCGGACCCGTGGGCCCCGATCAGCTGGCTCTGACACCTGAGCGGCTGAGCGCCTGAGCGCCTGACGGCCGGGCCGGCGCCCCTCAGAAATGACTGGCTGCGCCGAAGATGTCGTCCTCGGGCAGGGGCTGGACGTGCTTCGGGACATAGACGGCCGCGGCCAGGGTGGCCAGCACCATGACCACCACCCCCACCAGGGCGGAGAGCCGCACGCCGCTGACGTAGGCCTGGTTGGCCGCGGCGGTGGTGGCTCGGGCCAAGCCGGGGGGCAGCTTGCCGGCCGCGCCGATGGCCTCACCGATCTGATTGCCGATGGCCGGCCGGGCGGCCGGGGGAACCCGTTGTAGCGGGCCGGAGAAGGCATGTTGGATCTCGTCCCGGTACCGGCTGGTGGCCAGGCTGCCGATGATGGCCACGCCGAACGAGCCACCGAGCAGCTGGACCGTGCTTCGCAGCCCCGATCCGGCTCCGACCTTGTCGGGGGACAACGTTCCCATGATGGCGTTGGACGCCGGGGCGATGACCAGGCCCATGCCGAGGCCGATGCACCCGAAGGCGATGCCCACGATGGTGAACCCTGATTGGGTGGTCACGGAGGCAAAGCAGGCCAGGCCGGCGGTGACCAGCACCATCCCCACGATCAGCACCCGCCGGAGCCCGAACTTCAAGGTGAGCCGGGCCGCGGTGTTGGAGGTGAGGAGGGTGCCGGCGGCCAGCGGTAGGAAGCGGAGCCCCACCCCGAACGCGCTGACCCCCTGGACGAACTGGATGTACTGGCTGAGCAGGTAGCTCACGCCGAACAGGGCGAAGAAGACGGCGGTCACCGCGCCCAAGGCCGAGGAGAACGTCCGGTCGGCGAAGAGGTGGAGATCGAGCAGCGGGTCCGCCCGCCGTCGGTCCCACCACACGAACGCCATCAACAAGACGGCGGCGATGGCAAAGCAACCCATGACCGTGGTCGATCCCCAGTGCTTGGTCGGGGCCACGATCAGCCCGTAGGTGAGGGCGGTCAATCCGGCCGAGGAAAGCACCACGCCGACCGGGTCGAGCGAGGGCCTGTTCTGGGCGCGGCTCTCGACGGTGAAGAAGATCCCACCGATGAAGGCCATCACGGCGATGGGCACGTTGATCAGGAACACCGAGCCCCACCAGAAGTGCTGGAGCAGCCAGCCTCCGAGCAGGGGGCCCGCCGCCGTGCCGATGCCGCCGACACCGGCCCAGATGCCGATGGCCCGGGCCCGCTCCTGACCGGTGAACATCGAGGCGATGATGGACAAGGTGGCCGGCATGAGGAACGCCGCGCCCAGGCCCATGACGGCCCGGGCACCGATGAGCGGCCCGGTGGAGTGGACCATCGCGCAGGCCAGCGAGCCCCCGCCGAAGATGACGACACCGACGAGGAAGATGCGCCGCCGCCCGTAGCGGTCGCCCAGCGCTCCGCCGAAGAGCAGTAGCACCGCGTTGGTGAGGGTGTAGGCGTCGGCGATCCACTGGAGCCCGCTGGCCGAGGGATGGAGGTCCTTCACCAGGGTGGGAAGGGCGACGTTGAGGACGGTCTGGTCGAGGCTGATCAACAGGACCGTGAACGACATGACGCCGAGCGCCAGCCACCGCCGACGGTCCTGGCCGTCGAGGCCGACGGTCGGCGACGGGGTGGTCAGTTGTGCTTGCGGCGGGGTCACGTCTCTCCAGCACTACGGGATCGGTGTGCGATCGCGTGCCGCCTCCCCCCGATGGGCGGCTCGGCGTCTCGAACTAGGGGGTGAGCAGGGGTGTCGTCAGTTCGGCCAGGGCCCGGTCGACGAAGACGGCGATCTCGTCCTCGTCCTCCTGTTCGGCCCAGACCTGCAGCGCGGTATTCATGGCCAGGATGATGGCCCCGGCGATGAGGAGGTTCCGGGTGCCCGACGGGTCGCCGTCGGTGCGGTCGGCGATCACTGCAGCCAGGAGACCCCGATTGCGGTCGCTCTCGCCCAGCCACCGGGCCCGGAGGACCGGCGTCTCCTCGAGGAGGGCGAGGAAGGAGCGGACTCGGGCGGTGTCCTGCCAGGACACGGCCAGCGAGTTCTCGATGGCCCGCTGCACCGACGTGAGCAGCGCCTCGGCGGCGGGGCGGGCGGACAGGGCGTCGAGGAATGTGCCCATGCCCGTCTGGCCCAGGGCCACGACCAGGTCCTCTTTGGTCGGGAAGTAGCGGAAGAACGTGCGGGGCGAGACGTCCACAGCAGCCACGATGTCGTCGATGGTGGTGGCGTCGTAGCCGCGCTGGTAGAAGAGCTGGGCGGCCGCTTCGGCCAACTGCTGACGGGTCCGCTCCTTCTTTCTCTCGGCCAGCCCGGCGGGTGGCTCGGTGGGGATGAGCGCGGTATCCACGGCGTTTCGTCCTTGTGCGGGGCTGAAGGGTCGGGCGTTCGGGCCGATGACAGTTTCTGTCATTCGACAGCAACTGTCATACGGCACGAACTGTCATTGCCACTGTATGCCGGCCGGGCCGATTCTCCCAAAAGCGCCCTCGGCACCGCGTCGGGAGAGCCATGCTGGGTGGATGAGCAAGGACGTGTACACCCACGGGCACCACGAGAGCGTCCTGCGCTCGCACACCTGGCGGACAGCCGAGAATTCGGCGGCCTACCTGCTCAGCCATGTCGTGGCCGGCATGGACCTCCTCGATGTGGGCTGTGGTCCCGGCACGATCACCGTCGACCTGGCCAAGCGGGTTGCTCCCGGCCGGGTCGTCGGTATCGACGCGGCCGAGTCGGTCCTCGAGGGTGCGGCCCTCACCGCCGAGGAGGCCTCCTGTGCCAACGTCACCTTCAAGGTGGGCGACGTCACCGGGCTGGATTTCGACGACGACTCGTTCGACATCGTCCACGCCCACCAGGTCCTCCAGCACCTACCCGATCCGGTCGCCGCCCTCGGGGAGATGCGCAGGGTGTGCCGGTCGGGCGGCATCGTCGCCGCCCGCGACGCCGACTTCGCCGCGATGACCTGGTTCCCCGAGGATCCGCTCCTCATCCGGGCGCTCGACCTCTACCGCCGGACGGCGCGGGCCAACGGGGGAGAGCCCGACGCCGGACGCAGGCTGCTGAGTTGGGCGGGCCAGGCCGGCTTCGAGGATGTCGTCTCCTCCGCGTCCACCTGGTGCTTCGCCACCCCGGCCGACCGCACCTGGTGGGGGAGCCTGTGGGCCGATCGGCTGACCCAATCGGCGCTGGCCTCCCAGCTGGTCGACTACGGCTTCGCCACCCCGGCCGACCTCGAAGACTTCGCCGCCGCCTGGCGCCGATGGATGGAGGCACCCGACGGCTGGTACGCCGTGCTCCACGGGGAGGTCGTCTGCCGGGCGTGAGCGTGCATGTCCCCGTCCCACCGGACCGGGGCGGCGGTCGGGTGTCGCCGCGCCGGCATTTCGCCGGGTCGTGGACAGACCAAGATTGACAGCGTCGATCGAGTTGGTCAGCATTTGAACCACCGTCCATCCTGACCCCGGGGCCGGGGGACGGACCGATCCGGAGGACCCGTCCATGACGATCACCGCCAACACCGTCCAGCTCGACATCGCGCCGCTCTCGGGCACCATCGGGGCCGAGATCGGCAACGTGGACCTCCACCACCCCCTGGACCCCGAGACGGTCACCGCCATCCGCCAGGCCCTCCTCGACTACAAGGTAATCTTCCTCCCCGGCCAGCACCTGTCGGCGGCCGAGCACAAGAAGTTCGCCACGTACTTCGGCGAGATCACCAACGCCCACCCGGTCGTCCCCGGGCTGGACGACCATCGGGAGGTCTTCGAGATCGACTACACCAAGGCCCGCCACATCGTGGAGTCCGAGCGGGCCGACTACGGGGACCACGACAAGTGGCACACCGACGTGACCTTCATGGACACGCCCCCCCTGGGCTCGATCCTCAACGCCATCGTCATCCCGGCCGCCGGAGGCGACACGCTGTGGGCCGACACCAACGCCGCCTACGAGGGCCTCTCCCGGCCGTTCCGGGAGCTGGTCGACGGGCTCACCGCCGTCCACGACGGCAACCCGGCCTTCGGCCGGCTCCTCGGCCTGTTGGGGCACGGGGAATGGGAAGGGGAGCGATTCACCGAGCTCATGCCGGTGGAGCACCCGGTGGTGCGGACCCACCCGGAGACCGGCCGGCGCAGCCTCTTCGTGAACCCCGGTTTCACGGCCGGGATCAAAGGGCTGTCGCCCAAGGAGAGCGGCGCCCTCCTCGCCTTCCTCTACAGCCACATGGTCACGCCTGAGTACGTGGTCCGGTACTGCTGGGAGGCCGGGGATCTCGGCTTTTGGGACAACCGGACGACCATGCACTACGCCATCGACGACTACGGCGATGCCCACCGGGTCATCCAACGGGTCACCATCCGGGGCGACAAGCCCGCCTGAGGGTCCAGGTCCTCCCCTCCGACCCGCTTGCCACCAACTTCCTTCTTCCTTGCCAGCAACGATGTGACCGGCGGTCAGCCCAGCGACGGTGAACCCAGCGACGGTGAACCCAGCGACCGTCAGCCCAGTGCTCGGGTGGCCGACGCGGCGAACCGGCCGGGAGCCTCGACCATCGGGTAGTGCCCGACGCCGTCCAGGACCTCCAGGGCGGCATCGGGCCGGGCCTCGTGCAGCCGGGTGGCCATGGCCACCACGGCGATGGGGTCGTCCCGCCCCCACAGGATCGAAAGCGGCGAGGGGTGCGACTCGATGGCGCCGGTGTAGCGCGACTCGTGCGCCCGGCGCTCTTCGATGTACCGGATGAGGCGAGGGAGGATGAGCTGGCCGTCGCGCCGGGCGATCATGGCCGACATGGCCGCCAGCTCGTCGTCGGGCACCGAGGCCTCCGGGCTGAAGGTGGCGGCCAGGGAGGCCTCGAGGCCTCGCCGGTCCGGGCCCGAGCCTTCGGGCAGTCGCTCGTCGGGCAGGCCCAAGAGCACCTCCTGGCCCACGCTCAGCTGGGCCATCTGGATGTAGATACTGCCGTTGGTGATGAGCCGCCGGGTCACCTCGACGGGCCAGCGACCCTCGAGCTGACGGGCCAGCAGCTCGCCCCCGACCGTGTCCCCCATGTCGTGGGTGAGCAGGGCCAGCCGGTTCACGCCCAGTTCGCCCGTGTAGGCCGCCACCACGTCGGCCTGGAGATCCATGGAGTAGGCCCGGTCCGGTTTGGACGAGAGTCCGTAGCCCACCAGGTCGATGAGGAGGACGCGGCGGTGCCGGGCCAGGGAATCGAGGACCAGGTGAAAGTCCAACGACGAGGTCGGGAAGCCGTGCAGCACCAACAGGGGCTCCGCCCGCTCGTCGCCGTAGGCCGGCACCTCGATGGTGAAGACCTCGTGGCCGGCCAGCTCCCGGAGACCGCCGCGCCGCTCCCACTCGGCCGGGAGGGTCACGAAGGCAACCGGTCGGCAAGGGTCACGACGACAACGGTCGGCAAGGGTCACGACGACAACGGTCGGCAAGGGTCACGACGACACCGGTCGGCGAGGGTCACAGCAGCAACCGGTCGGCAAAGAAGGTGAGCACCGAGTCGAGTGCCTCCCGGGTCGGGGTCCCGGGCCGGTCGTCGAGGTCGCCGGTGAGCACCGAGTGGGCCTTCTCCTTGTGCCCGTGGGGGTTGCCGGCCAAGGAGTCGAGCTCGATGGCGATGAATTGGTCGCCCAACGCCTCCCGGAGGTGGTCGAAGCGCTCGGGGGGGCTGAGCTTGTCGCCGGTGAAGCGGAGGCCGAGCACGCAGGTGCCCGCCGCCGCCCGTTCCTGAACCCGCCGCAGGTCGCCCTCGGAGAGGCCCACGTCCCGCTTGCGGGCGGCCGACACGGGGAAGGGGAGTGACGGCTGGCTGATCACCGGGGCCACCACCGTGTCATCGACCATCATCCCGAGGGCGAAGCCACCGGTCAGGCACATGCCGACGACGCCCACTCCGGGGCCACCGCACCGACGGTGCTCCTCGCCGGCCAGGGCGCGCAACCAGCTGATGACCGGGCTGGTTCGGCCCAGGGCCATGACCGAGAACTCACGGGAGATGCACACCCGGGCCAACGAGTCGAAGGTATAGCCGGCCGAGACCGGCCGGCCCGGGGTGCCGAAGAGGTGGGGCAGGACGGCGGTACACCCGATGGCCGCCGCCTTCCGGGCGAAGTCGGCCACCTCGGGTGTGATCCCGGGCATCTCGCTGATGACCAGGACGGCCGGGCCCGAGCCGGTCCGGTAGACGTCCTTGGTCCGACCCTCGGCCGTGAAGCTGGTGCGGGTGAAACCCTCGAGCTCGACGGCCATCCCGACACCGTAGTGGGCGGCACCCAGCGCTGAAGGGCCCGGCCCACAGGAGCGGTGTTCCGGCGCTCGGTTCGGGGTGCTCGGTCGTCGGGGCCCTCAGGCGAGGGACAGGACGACCCGGACGGCTCGGTGGTCGGAACCGAGGTCGGGGGCGACCACCCCCTCGAGCGTGGTGACCGGAGGAGTCACCAGCACATGGTCGAGCTGGCTGTGGGGTCGGCCGGCCGGCCATGTCCGGCCCCGCACGGCCCGGCGCCACCCGGGGAAGGAGGCTGCGACGGGAGGACCCCACAGGTTCATGTCCCCGGCGAGAGCCGCCGCCTGCGTAGGTGGGGGAAGCAGCGTGCGGAGCCGTCGGTACTGGAGCGGTGAGCCCTGGGTGAGATGGGACATATGGGTCCCGATGACGGCCAGCGCCCGGCCGTCGACCTCGATGTCGCAGCGGATGGCCACCCGGCGGGCGTAGTCGCCGCGGAACTTGCCGAGGGGCAGGACGGTCGTGGACAGCACCGGCAGGCGTGACAGTACGGCCACCCCCCACCGGCCGGTTCGGTAGGACCGGTCCCGGTGGGCCCGGCGGGCACCACGCGTGTCCTCCCCCTCGAAGAGCAGGGGGCCGTAGACCCGGCCCAGCCGGGATCCCACCCGGGGGGCCAGCTCGTCGATGGGAGCGTGGAGCTTGGAGCGGGCCATGGGCTGCTCCCTCATCCGGTAGCCCAGCTGGCTGGCCACCCGGGCCGCCGTGCTCTCGTCGTCGCCGTCGGAGTGCCAGGACTCCTGGAGCACCAGGACGTCGGCGTCGAGCGAGGCGCAGGCCCCCACGACGTCGAAGGCGTGGCCCCGGGTGTCGACGCCCGAGTGCACGTTGAAGCTGGCCAGGGACATCTCGGGCATTCTCGAGTATGGCAGCGCCGACGAGGGCCCTGGAGTCGGTCCCGGACCCCGGTTCTCTACACTTGGGCGTGCGACGCGAGCCGATGCCATGAAGATCGACGCCATGTTGTCCGTGCGGTCGGGCCCCACCGGCCTCGACGGGGTGGGCGACCAGGCTCGCCGGCTCGAGGAGCTGGGCGTCGACGGTGCCTTCACCTTCGAGGGCCCCCACGACGTGTTCACCCCGTTGGTGCTGGCCGCGACGGCCACCACGTCGCTCGAGCTGCTCACCAATGTGGCCATCGCCTTCCCCCGTAACCCCGTCCAGCTGGCCCACCAGGCCTACGACCTCCAGACCATCTCGAAAGGGCGGTTCACGCTCGGCCTCGGCACCCAGGTCCGGGCCCAGATCGAGCGGCGGTACGGCAGCCAGTTCGAGCGGCCCATCGCACGGATGCGCGAACTGGTGGGTGCGCTCCGGGCCATCTTCGCCCGCTGGGAGACGGGCGAGCGGCTGGATGTCCGAGGGGAGTTCTACACCCACACCCTCATGCCCCCGATGTTCGATCCGGGCCCTCATCCCTTCGGCACACCGCCCATCTTCCTCGGTGGCCTCGGCCCCCAGATGGTTCGGTTGGCCGGCGAGGTGGCCGACGGTCTGTTGGTAATGCCCTTCAACACCGGGCGCCACTTCCACCAGCGGACGCTGCCCGCGGTGGCCGAGGGCCTCAGTCGGGCCGGACGGGACCGGACCGAGCTCACGGTGATGGCCGAGGTCATCGTGGCCTGCGGCCGAGACGAGCCGGAGCTGGCCGCAGCGGTGACCGGGGCCCGGGGCCTGCTGTCGTTCTACGCGTCCACGCCGGCCTACCGACCGGTCCTCGAAGCCGAGGGCTGGGAAGACCTCCAGCCCGAGCTGAACGCCATGTCCAAAAGCGGGCGCTGGGCCGAGATGCCCGGGCTGGTCGACGACGCCATGGTGTCGAAGTTGGCCGCGGTCGGCTCGCCGGCCGAGGTGGCCGCCCAGGTCCAGGAGCGGTACGGGGAATACGTGGAGAGGATCGGGTTCTACACGCCCTACGCCATCGGCCCCGAGACGATGGGCGACCTGGTCGCAGCCCTCCGGGAGGGCACCGGCCCGTCCGCCGGTGCGACACCGGGCTAATGGGCGAGTCAGGATGGGTGGATGAGCGAGCGCACAGACCAGTACGACGAATTCGGGATGTTCAGCGAGAACGCGGCCGAGGCCGGTCTGGACTGGTCCGGTCCCCCCACCGTCGTCCGCCGATCGGTCGAGGTGGAGCCGGGGCGCCAGGTCAGCGCCCTCGTCTGGGGGGAGGCCCCGGCCGACCTCGTCCTCGTCCACGGTGGGGGGCAGAACGCCCACACCTGGGACACCGTGGCACTGGCCATGCAGCGCCCGCTGGTCACTATCGACCTGCCCGGGCACGGCCACTCCGATTGGCCGGGCGACAACCGGGCGCTCGACCCGGCGGCCATGGCCGACGACATCGCAACGGTGATCGCCGCGCTGGCCCCCGAGTCCCGTCTGCTGGTCGGCATGTCACTGGGCGGCATCACCGCACTCGCCGCCGCCGCCCGGCACCCCGAATTGGTCCCGCGGCTGGCGCTGGTCGACGTGACCCCGGGCGTGAACGAGAAGAAGGGCTCGGACATCGCCGCCTTCCTGGCCGGACCGGAGAGCTTTGCCACCTTCGACGAGATCCTGGAGCGGACCATCGCCTTCAACCCGACCCGGTCGGAGTCCTCGCTTCGACGGGGTGTCCTGCACAACGCCGTGCAACGGGAGGACGGCTCTTGGACGTGGCGCCATCAGTTGGGGCGCCCGTCGGGCTCAGGTGGCCTGCACACCGACACCGGCCTCGACTTCGGGGCCTTGTGGGACGTCGTCTCGGCCTCGACCATGCCCATCCTGCTCGTGCGGGGGGGGCTGAGCCCGGTGGTGGACGACGACGACGTCGGCGAGCTGATCCGGCGCCGGCCCGACGCCGAGGTCATCGTGGTCGACAACGCCGGCCACAGCATCCAGGGGGACCGTCCGGTGGAGCTGGCCAGGATCCTCACGGAATTCCTGGCCAGCCCCTGAGGGGGTGAGGGACGGGCTCAGGCAGCCAGCGGCTGCGCTCCCTTGTCCGGCCCCGGGCCGGCCTCCGCGGCCAGTCCCGTGTCGTCGGCCAGGGCGACGTCCAACACCTCGTTGATGTCGCTGGCCAGATGGAAGGTCATCTCGTCGCGGACGGACTCCGAGACGTCCTCCAGGTCCGGGCCGTTCCGGGCGGGCAGGACCACAGTGGTCAACCCCGACCGGTGGGCGGCCAACACCTTCTGACGGACACCACCGATGGGCAACACCCGACCCTGCAGCGTGACCTCGCCGGTCATGCCCACCACCGACCGGACCGGTCGGTCACGCAACAGGCTGACCAACGCGGTCGTCATGGTGACGCCGGCCGAGGGACCGTCCTTGGGGATGGCCCCGGCCGGGACGTGTAGGTGGAACCGCTTGCCCGCGAAGGTCGCCGGGTCGATGCCCAGTGCTTCGGCGTGGGACCGGACGTAGGAGAGGGCGATCTCCGCCGACTCCTTCATCACGTCCCCGAGCTGACCGGTCAGGGTCAGCCCTTCGGGGCCGTCCATCATCGACGCCTCGACGTAGAGGACGTCGCCACCCGCTCCGGTGACGGCCAGTCCGGTGGCCACGCCGGGGACCGCGGTCCGGTCGGCGGTCTCGAAGAAGAAGCGCGGACGCCCCAACCACTCCCGGACGTCGCCCGAATCGACAACGACCGGCTCGGTGGCCTTCTGCGAGGCCAGCTTGGTGGCCACCTTGCGGAGCAGCCGGCCGAGCTCGCGTTCCAGTGAGCGCACGCCGGCCTCGCGGGTGTAATCGCCCACCACGGCGTGCAACGCCCCGTCGGTGATGGTGACCTCGTCGGGCCGCAGCGCGGCCCGCTCGAGCTGGCGCCCGACCAGGTGATGGCGGGCGATGGCCACCTTCTCCTCCTCGGTGTAGCCGTCCAACCGGATGACCTCCATCCGGTCGAGCAGCGGCGCGGGGATGGTGTCGATCATGTTGGCGGTGGCGATGAACAGCACCCGCGACAGGTCCAGCTCCACTTCCAGGTAATGGTCCCGGAAGGTATGGTTCTGGGCCGGGTCGAGCACCTCGAGCAGGGCCGAGGACGGGTCACCCCGGTAGTCGGCACCGAGCTTGTCCACCTCGTCCAGCACGATCACCGGGTTCATGGTCCCCGCCTCACGCAGGGCCCGCACCAGGCGCCCGGGCTGGGCACCCACGTAGGTGCGACGGTGGCCGCGGATCTCCGCCTCGTCGCGGACCCCTCCCAGGGCCACGCGGACGAAGGAACGGTTGAGGGCGCGCGCCACCGACTCGCCCAGCGACGTCTTGCCCACGCCGGGGGGACCGACCAGGGCCAAGATGGCCCCGTTCCCCCGACCACCGACCGGGGCCAGGCCCCGCTCGGCTTGCAGCTTGCGAACGGACAGGTGCTCCAGGATGCGCTCTTTCACGTCGCTCAGGCCGTCGTGGTCCTCGTCGAGGATCTGGGAGGCGGCGGACACGTCGAGGCGGTCCTCGGACAGCTTGCCCCAGGGAAGCTCGAGCACGGTGTCCAACCACGTACGGATCCACCCCTGCTCGGGACTCTGCTCATTGGTCCGCTCCAATTTGGAGATCTCCCGCTCCACCGCCTTGCGCACGTCTTCGGGCAGGTCGCGGCCTTCGATGGCCGTGCGGTAGTCGTCGGGGGCGTCCTCGTCGGACGGGTTGATCTGCCCGAGCTCCTTGCGGATGGACTCGAGCTGGCGCCGCAGCAGGAACTCCCGCTGGGTCTTCTCCATGCCCTCTTCCACGTCCGTCTTGATGCGCTCGCGCAGGGTCAGGTCGGCCAGGGTCTCACGAGCCCAACCCAGGACCAGGCGGAGGCGGGCCTCCACCTCGACGGTCTCGAGAACCTGGACCTTCTGGGCCAGGTTCAGGTCGGGGGAGTAGCCGGCCACGTCGGCGATGCGACCCGGCTCGGTGATCCCAGCCAGCTGCTCGGCGATCCGACCCGCGCCCCTGGAATGCAGGATGTTCTCGAGGACGGCCCGGTACTCCCGAGCCAATTCGGTCGCTTCGGCGGAGGCCGGTAGCTCGGCGATGGTGTCCACCTGGACCCACAGGGCCTGGCCCGTGCCGGGCACGGCCGGCCCGATGGCGGCGCGCTCCAAGCCGCGAACGACCACGGCCTGCATGCCGCCGGGCAGCTCGCCCGTCTCGACCACTTCGGCCACGACCCCGACGCCGGAGTAACGACCGTCGATATGGGGGACGATGATGAAGTGCCCATCAGCCGACGCGGCGGCCTCGACGGCCGCCCTGGCCTCCTCGGACTCGAGGGCCATGGTGAACATCATCCCCGGGAGCACCACTCCTGAGGTCAGTGGTAGTAGTGGCAAGTTCTGGTTCAGCTCTGCCATGGTTCCTCCAATTGGTCCAGGCATAAATCGTTGCTTAGTCAACAACTTCACCGCTCCGGTATTCCTATAGCCGGCCTGGCCGGCGCCGGCGCTGGGCTGTTCTACCTGGTGAGTTGCGGCCCGGGACGCGGCGAGCGGCCCTCGGCCCTGCCCAGCGACCGGCCCTGCCCAGCGACCGGCCCTCGGCCCTGGCTAGCGCCGCCCTTCGGCGAAGCGCTGGGTGCGGGCCACGATGATCCGGGAGGCCACCAACAGGATCAGGACGATGACCAAGAGGATGAGGGCGGCGTCGAAGGCCAGATCGTTGGCCTCTTTGTTGGGCAGCTGAAAGAAGGCGAAGACGGGGTAGGTGAGGTAGGGGAATTGGGCATGGGTCAGCGAATGCGGGACGGTGGGGGAGAACCCGGCCGTGTAGATGAGAGGAGCGGTCTCCCCGCCGGCAATGGCCAGGGCCAGCAGCAGGCCGGTGACGATGCCGGGGGCGGCCGATTTGAGGACCACCTTGCGCAGGCCGTAGCCCATGGACATGCCCAGGGCCTCGGCCCCCTCACGGTAGGTGGTCGGGACCTGGCGCATGGCCGTCTCTGTCGACTTGGCGATGTAGGGGATCACCATCATCGACAGGATCAGCACGGCGGGGAGGTAGGAGAATCCCCAGTGCAGCCCGAGCACCAGGGCGACATAGCCCACGTAGCCAAGCACGATCGAGGGGAATCCGGACAGCACCTCGCTCGCCGTGCGCAGGATGGAGCTACCGGTCTTGCCGTTCGGCCGTGGCTTGGCCAACTCACCGAGATGGATGCCGGCCATGACGCCGATGGACCCGGCTACGACCAACACGCCGAGCATGAGGAGCAGGGACCCGATGATCGGTCCCGACAGCCCGCCGCTGGTCTGGTGGAGGGGGGTGGTGATGACGCTCCAGTGCCAGTGGGGGAGGGCCCGGGACACGATCCCCACCACGATCCAAATGGCGGGCCCGAGGATCAGGACCAGGGCCAGCAAGTTGGTCCCCCGGAAGAGGACCTCGCGGATCCGGCGCCCCCTAGTCCTCGGATAGGAGAGGTTGGTCTCGGTCATGGAGGCTCCTCTGCTCACGCCCCGACCGGGGCCATCAGCCGTCCGGTCCGGTTGACGATCATCCTGGCCACCAGGTTCACAGCCACCGAGATCACGGCCAGGACCAGTCCGGCCTCGGCCAGTGTGGCCACGGCGAAGCCGGTTCCGTCGGTGCCGGCCGAGTCGAGCTGCCCCAGGATGAGGGCGGCGATGGTACTCATCGGGCTGTAGATGTTGGGGGCGATGTGGAGGATGGACCCGGTGATCAGGAACACGGCGATGGTCTCGCCCAATGCCCGGCCGAGGCCGAGCACGGTGGCCCCGATGATCCCCGAGCGGACCCAGGGCAGGGTGACCTTGCGGGCCACCTCCTCCTCGGTCATGCCCAGGGCCAGGGCCCCCTCCTTGGGCAGGGGCGGCACCCCCAAGAAGAGGTCCCGGGTGGTCGAGGCGATGATGGGCACGATCATCAGGGCCAGCACGATCCCGGCGGTGAGGAGGCCCAGTCCATGACCGGTCGGGGGGCGGAAGTACCGGAGTATGGGGACGTCGGGCATGACGGCGGCAATGTGGGGGTAGACGTCCCTGGCCAGTATGGGGCCGAGCGTGAGGACGCCCCACAGGCCGATGAGCACGCTGGGCACGCCGGCCAGCAGTTCGATGGCGAACCCCAGGGGACGGGAGACCCACTGGGGGAGACGCTCGGTCAGGGCGAAGGCGCCAGCGACGGAGATGGGGAGGGCTATGACCACGGCGATGGCCGAGGTCTGGAGCGTGCCCACGATCATCGGCCACAGCCCGTAGCTGACGCCGACCGGGTGGGCCACGCCGTGGGTATGGGTGATCGCCGCGTAGGTGCTCCCTGGGTTCCACGACGTGCCGGTGATGAACCCGGTGCCGTTGACGATGATGGCCGGCCAGGCCTTGATGGCCAGGGTGGTCACGGCGAAGGCCAATGCGGCCAGTGGGATCAGCGATGCGACACGTGCGCCCCCCCGCCAGGCGTGCTCCTCATTGGCGCGGAGCGCGCCGGCGATCCGCCGAGCCACTGGGGCCCGGCGGATCGTCTTGGCGCTGTGTGGCGTTGGTGCGGCGGACGGGAGCTGAGGGCTCCCCTCGTAGGCGGTCACCGACTATTGGATCGTGGTGATCTGCTTCACCGACTGGGCGACAACCTTGGCCGGAAGGGGTTGGAAGGCCACCTGGCTGAGGTAGGTGGCGTTGTTCCCGAACTTCGGGTTGATGGACCACTCCAGGACCGACCGGATGGCCTTGGCCTTGTTTGCATCGCTCTGGTGGGCGTTCACGATGGCGTACTCGTAGTTGACGATCGGGTAGCCATTCGCTGCCGGCCCGTAGATCAGCGAGATGGTGCCGTTGGGAGGTGTCTTCTTCACGAAGCCAGCCGCCTCGGCCGCGATGGCATCCTGGGTTGGCAACTCGTAGGTGCCCTTGGCGTTCTGGAGCTGCGCGTAGCCCAGCCCGGCCTGGAGGGCCTGCGTCTCGTAGCTGATCCCGATGTAGGCGATGCAGCCCACCGTGGCCTTGCAGCCCGAGACCATACCCGAGTTTCCGTTCTCACCGAGGGCTCCCGGTGCGTTCGGCCACTGCACGGTGGTGCCGTAGGCGATCGAAGCGCCCCAACCCGACGCGTCCGTCTTCGACAGGAACTGCGTGAACAAGAAGGTGTCCCCGCTTCCGTCCGAACGGTGCAATGTCACAATCGGCGTGGCCGGGATGGTCACGCCGGAGTTCAGCGCGGTGATGGCCGGATCGTTCCAGGTCGTGACCTTGCCCTGGTAGATCTGGGACAGCACCTTACCGTTCAGCTTCAGGTGGGCCGTGACGCCGGGGATGTTGTAGGAGACCAGCTGAGCCGAGATGGCCAGCGGGATGTTCAACAAGGTCGGGCTGGCCGAGACCTGCGAAGGCGAGAGGTACGCATCTGACGCACCGATGTCGGCCGTGCCGTTGGTGGCGTCGGTGATACCGGTACCCGAACCCGTGCCCGCCGTCGAGATGGTGACGTTCGAGTAGGTCTGGTTGTAGCCGGGTGCCCAAAGGTTCCAGAGCGGGTACAGCAGGGTGCTACCCGTCTCGGAGAGGGACGCTGTCGGCGGCTTCTCGACCCCGTTGGAGGGGATCTTCACGGTCGCCGCCGACGCGGTGACTGCGCCCATGAGGGCTATGGCTGTGGCCACCACGACTGCTGGGACCACTCGTCTAGCTCGGAGCATCCGAGTCACTAGTTGTTCCTCCTTGTTTGTCGTCGATTGCGTGGGTGTCGTCGATTGCGTGGGTGTCGTCGATTGCGTGGGTGTCTGTTGCGATGGGTTGCCCGGCCGAGCGGGCCATTGGCTACGTCGACCGATGACCGAGAGTGTGGTCGAGGCTGGCCGGGCGGCTCACCCCATGCGCCCGCTGACGTAGTGCTGGGTCCGCTCCTGGGCTGGCTGCTCGAACAGACCCACGGTCGGTCCGTGCTCGACGAGCTCACCGTCGTAGAAGAACATGGTGTTGTCCGAGACCCGGCGGGCCTGCTGAAGGTTGTGGGTCACGACGATGATGGTCAACGCCGGGGTGAGCTCGCGCAAGAGAGCCTCGATGTACTCGGTGGATATGGGGTCGAGCGCGGATGTGGGCTCGTCGAGCAAGAGCACCTCGGGCCCTACGGCCAAGGCCCGGGCCAGGCAAAGGAGCTGTTGTTGGCCACCGGACAGCCGGAAGGGTGAGTCGCCCAGCCGGTCCTTCACCGCATCCCAAAGGCCGACTTCTCGCAGCCGCCGCTCGGCGATGACGTTCAGCTGCTTCCCCTTGGCGATGCGGTGGGCCTTCACCCCGGCCACCACGTTGTCCCGGATGGACATGGGGAACGGGTTGGGCCGCTGGAAGAGCATGCCCACCCGGCGACGCAGCGTGAGCAGGTCCTGCCGGGGAGCCCAGATGGACACCTCGTCCAAGGTCGCGTCGCCTTGGCGGCCGAACCCGGGCACCTTGTCGTTCATCCGGTTCAAGGTGCGGATGAAGGTCGACTTCCCCGAACCCGTCGGCCCGATGAGGGCGGTGATGGTGCCTCGTTGGAAGGTCATGTTGATGTCGGAAAGGATCTGCTTGGTGCCGAACCGCAGATACAGACTCTCGGTGCACATGATGTCGTTGGGCCGGGCGTGATCAGGGTCCAGGGCAGCCAGAACCGGGTCGAGCACCGGCGCCTGGTCGGTGGAGACCGCAGGGTCGGCCCGGAGGCCGGTGCCAGATTCGGCCGATGTTCTTCTCGGGTCCTGGTTCATGCGGCTCTTCCTTTTCAACTGATTACTGCAACGGAACCGTAACGATCGCAAATGAACCACGTAGGAACGACACGTGACGGCCAGGTGGAATTCAGGCAAACAGTTCGTTTCATTGCGGCCGGTTTCCCGCACCCTCTCGTCTGGCCGGTGCGGGCCGGGCGTCCTCGAGGTCGATGCGGAAGCCAACGCCACGCACGGTCACGATGAAACGGGGATTGGAAGGATCGGGCTCGAGCTTGGCCCGCAACCGGTGGACGTGGGTGTCGAGGGTCCGGCTGTCGGACAGCTCGCGGTGGGGCCAGAGCAGGTCGATCAGCTCATCGCGGGTGCGGACCTGCCCCGGCGGTGCCAACAGTACGTCCAAGAGGTCGAACTCACGCCGGGACAGGTGGATCTGCTGGTTGTCCCGGGTCACGCTGCGGCTGGCGAAGTCCACCACCATCGACCCGAGCCGCACGTCGGCGCGGGTCGCGCTCCCCGGCGCCTCTCGGGGTATGAGCGCCGGGGCGGTGCTTGGCTCCGGTCCAGGTCCGGGCGGTGACACCCGCCGCAGCACCGCTTGGATCCGGGCTACCAGCTCTCGGAGGCGGAACGGCTTGGTCACGTAGTCGGCCGCCCCGAGCTCGAGCCCCAGCACCACGTCGAGCTCGGTGTCGACCGCGCTGACCATGACGATGGGGACCGGGGCGATGGCCCGCATCCGGCGGCACACCTCGATGCCGCTGATGCCCGGGAGGAGCACGTCGAGGAGGACGATGTCCGGGAGGCGCTCGGCGAACCGGGCCAGGCCCTCGGCGCCGTCGGCCGCCAGCTCGACGTGGTATCCCTCGAGTTGGAGGCCCGACGACATGGCCTCGCGGTAGGACTCCTCGTCCTCGACGACAAGCACACGGACCTGCTCGTCATCCAGCGGCACACCGGGCCCAGACATCGCGTTCCTTCGACCTCCCGACGGGATCGTAGGGAGACGAGGTGAACGGAACGCGCGAAAGAAGCAACACGATGGTGATCATTGTGTGAACACTTCGCGACATGTGCTGGTGGCAGGGGGTGTCGGTTCGACAGATTTGTCCACCGGGCAGGTGGACAGGTGGTGGAAGCGGTTATCCTGGGAGTGTCGAGGCGATGGGGCTCGCCTATGGAACCGCCGTGTGCCCGGCTGACAGTCCCTACCCGGAGTTCAAGGGAGGACCGCGGGTGGGCGAAAAGGGAGCAGCGAGCGGACACGGACCTTCCGAGTTGCCACCTTCCGAGCTCCCACCTACCGAGCAGCCAGCCTCTGAGCAGCCAGCCTCCGGTCGCCGCCTTCCCGTCGACCCGGACCGACCGGGGCCGGCCGAAACAAGGGGACCGCCTCGGCCCGCGGGGTCGGTGCACGCCCATCCGATCCTGTCCCGGCGGCCGTTCCTCCATCCCATGACTCTGGTCGTCATCGCCCTCGGTGGCGCGGCCGGCACGCTCAGTCGGGTCGAGCTGACCCGGCTCATCCCGCCTACGGTCAATGGGTTCCCGTGGCCGACGTTTGCCGCCAACCTGATCGGCGCCTTCGTTCTCGGCCTGGTCATCGTCCTCGTCCTCGACCGGCTGCCCCCCAGCCGCTATGTTCGGCCCCTCATCGGGACCGGCTTCTGTGGCGGCCTGACGACCTTCTCCACCCTGGTCCTCGAGATCGACCTGCTGGTGAAGGCCGGCCGTCTGCCCCTGGCCCTCGGGTACCTGGCCGCCACCCTGGTCGCCGGGATGGCGGCCGTCTGGGCGGGAATGGCCCTGGCCCGTATGACGGCCTCGGAGAGGGGCCCCCGACCATGAGCCTCCCCAGGTCATGAGACAGAGAGGATGACGGGGATGGACCTCACCGGACCGGCGCAGCGAATGACCATCTTCATCGGCGAACAGGACAGCCACGGTGGCCACTCGCTGAGCCACGAAATCGTCCGCCGGGCCCACGCCTCGGCCATCGCCGGTGTCACCGTCTTCCGGGGCGTGGAGGGCTACGGAGCATCGAGCCACCTCCACACGGCCCACATCCTGTCGCTTTCCGACGATCTACCCATCTGCATTGTCATCGTCGACTCCGCGTCGGCCATCGAACGCTTCGGCGAGCAGCTCGACGACCTGATCGACGGCGGCCTGGTCATCGTGGAGGACGTGACCGTGCTGCGCTACGTCGGTCATGACCGGGGCCAGACCCAGGCATGAGCGCGTGGCTGTGGGTGGCGATCGCCGCGGCCGGCGCCCTCGGTGCCCCCCTTCGCTACGTGATCGACGGGGCGGTCAGTGGCCGGGTACAGAGGACGTTCCCGTTCGGGACCTTCGCGGTGAACATCTCGGGCTCGTTCGTGCTCGGGCTCCTCACCGGGCTGGTCCTCTACCACGCCTTCCCGGCCAACGGTCGGCTCATCGTCGGCGTCGGACTGGTGGGCGCCTACACCACCTTTTCTACCTTCACCTTCGAGACGGCCAGCCTGATCGAGCGGGGCGAGACGCGGCTGGCCGCGTGGAACATCGCCGGGAGCGTCGTCCTGGGGGCCGCCGCGGCCGGGGCCGGGCTGGCCCTGGGCGCTCTCTGACCGGCCGAGCGACCCCGGGCCTCGCGTCGAGGGCCCGACCGAGGGTTCAGGGGGTAGGGGCCCGCCCGACCGCGACGTCGCAGCCTGGGAGGGGAGGGAGGCCGAGTCCGCAGCGGACGAGCCCCTACGCCCTGAACCGGTAGCCGATGCCTCGAATGGTCAGGATGTGCTGGGGATGGGCCGGATCGAGCTCGATCTTCTTGCGGACCCGCTTGATGTGGGTGTCGAGCGTCCGGCTGTCGGCCAGTCTCCGATCGCGCCACAGGTGGTCCATGCACTGGGTCCGGGTGACCACGTGCCCGGACTCGGAGACCAAGAGGACCAGGAGGTCGAGCTCCTTTCTCGACAGGTCCACGGGAACGCCCCGAACGGTGACCTCCCGCAGGGCGACGTTGATCTTGACCGGGCCGGACTCGAACAAGTTGTCCATCGACCCGGTCGCCGACGGGGTTTCCACCCGCCGGAGCACTGCCCGAACCCGGGCGGTGAGCTCCCGGAGCCGGAACGGCTTGGTGACGTGATCGGCCGCTCCGGCTTCGAGGGAGAGCACGGCATCGATCTCGTCGTCCTTGGCCGCCACCATGATGACCGGCAGGGCCGAGATGGCCTCGATCCGGCGGAATACCGCCATCCCCGACTGGTCGGGCAGGAACATGTCGAGTAGCACGAGTGACGGTCTGGTCACGGTCAAAAGTCGGATGCCCTCGTGCCCGTCGCGGGCCAACACCACCTCGAACCCCTCGGCCTCGAGCCCGGTGGCCAGCATCTCCCGGCTCGAGGCGTCACCGTCGATGACCAGGATCCGGACACCGGCGTCGGGAGCACCGGACACGGTTTCGGACGACCGGAGAGCCATGATCACGTCCCGGAGACGAGCACTGCAGCGACCCGGGGATCGCCTACCGGCCCGTGATGGACCGGTCGGCAATCCTCGAGGGGGGGAAGCGCCGTGAGAGAGCGAAGTGCCTGTTCCGGTGGGGTCACTACTGAAGACGGTATGGAACGGTGGTGAACGACAGGCCACCATCGCGTCACCAGTGGGTGAATCCTCGGTTATCTCCCGCTTCGCGGGCCTACGCTGCGGGACCGCCCGGCAACGCCGAGCGCGATCATGGTCGCATGGACTCCGCGCTCCTCTCCGTCGATACCACCGGATCGACGGTGGTCGACCTGACCGCCGAGCTCGTGCGCTACTGCCGGGACCACGGCGACGGGTTGGTCAACGTGTTCGTTCCCCACGCCACCGCCGGTGTCGCCCTCATGGAGGTGGGGTCGGGATCGGAGGCCGACTTGGAGGCGGCCCTGGCCCGCCTGCTCCCTCGTGACGACCGGTACCGTCATCGCCACGGGGCCCCCGGCCACGGAGCCGACCATCTCCTTCCGGCTCTGGTCAGCCCCTCGCTCAGCATCCCGGTCCTCGGTGGCCGCCCCATCCTGGGCACCTGGCAGAGCCTGGTCCTCGTGGACACCAATGGCGACAACCCCCGGCGCCAGGTGCGGCTGAGCTTCGTGGCCGGCTGAGCTTTCCTGGCCGGCTTTCCTGGCCGGCTTTCCTGGCCGGCTGAGCTTTCCTGGCCGTCTTTCCTGGCCGGCTGAGCTTTCGCGGCCGTCTTTCCTGGCCGGCTGAGCTTTCGCGGTCCTTGCCTCTGCGACCGGACTCTCCGTTCCATACCGGACCCGATTGAGGAATGGCCGAGCGGCCCCGATGGCCGAGCGGCCCCGGGTGTCTCCCCACGGTCAGCGACAGTGGCCCGACGTGCATCGAGCCCGGTCCTCAGGCTTGGATGGTCCGTAGGACCAAGCTGTCGTTTTGCCCCATCACTCAGGAACCGACCAGTTCGTGCCCCGCATTCACATCAATCCCAAGGTGAGCGTCAGCGTCGTCTTCGTCGCGGCCATGTTCATGAACATCATGGACATCACCATCGTCAATGTGGCCCTGCCGTCGATCGGGCGGCAGTTCCACGAGACGACCGCCGCCTTGGACTCGATCGCCGTGGGTTACCTGGTCAGCTTGGCCGTCTTCATCCCGGCCGCCGGGTGGCTGGGCGACCGGTTCGGGTCCAAACGGGTGCTGCTGTTCGCCATCGCCGTCTTCACCGGCGCCTCGGCGCTGTGCGGTCTGGCCCAGAGCCTGCCCGAGCTGGTGGCCTTCCGGGTGGTCCAAGGGGTGGGGGGCGGCATGCTCACCCCGGTGGGCATGGCCATGTTGTTCCGTACCTTCCCGCCCGAGGAGCGGGTCCGGGCCTCGAGCATCCTGACCATCCCCACCGCCGTGGCCCCGGCCATCGGGCCCGTGCTCGGCGGCCTGTTGGTCACCGATCTCTCATGGCGGTGGGTGTTCTTCGTCAACCTGCCCATCGGCATCGTCGCCTTCTTGTTCGGTCTGATCTTCCTGGACGAGCACCTTCAGCCCCATCCCGGTCGGTTCGACGTCCCCGGCTTCATCTTGTCCGGGGTGGGATTCGCCCTCCTCATGTTCGGGGTCAGCGACGGCCCGAGCCGCGGGTGGGGCGATCCGGCGATCTACGGCAGCATCGTGGTGGGTGCGGCCATGATCGCCGTGATGGTGCGCGTGGAGCTCCGGACCAAAGAGCCCCTTTTGGAGTTGCGCCTGTTCACCAACCGGCTGTTCCGGTCGACCAGCCTGGTCATTTTCTTTGCCATGGCCGCCTTCCTCGGCGTTCTCTTCGTGGTCCCGCTGTTCTTCCAGATCGCACTGGGCCTGTCCGCGCTCGCCTCGGGGCTCAACACCTTCCCCGAGGCGATCGGGGTCATGGTCGGGGCCCAATTGGCCAGCCGGCTCTTCTATCCCCGGTTGGGTCCGCGCCGGCTGGTCGCGTCGGGCTTGGTGGGCATCGCCGCCGCCATGGTGCTCATGACCCAGGTGGGCTTCGACACCAACTTGTGGTGGATGCGCGCCCTCATGTTCGCCATGGGCCTGTCCATGGCCCCGGTGATCGTCTCCACCCAGGCTGCCTCGTTCGCCACTATCTCCAATGCCGACACCGGCTACGCCTCGTCCTTGTTCAACAGCCAGCGCCAGCTGGGGAGCGCAGTGGGCGTGGCCCTGCTGGCCACGGTGATGGCCGCGGTGGGCACGACCCACGAGGTGGCCGGCCACGTGACCGCCGACCTCGCCGGCTACCACGCCGCCTTCCTGGTCGCCGCGGGCGTGTCTCTGGTCGGGGCGGCGGTCGCCCTCACCATCCATGACGCCGACGCGGCGGCCACCATGGTCCGCCGCCAGCCCAAGGCGAAGCCCGAGCCGGTGCCGACGGCCCTGGGGACGGTCTCATAGTCGGTGACTGGGACGCCGAAGGCCTCGGACCGGCCGATGGCGTGGCGGTACGGTGCAGGGAAGAGGCAGGGGCCCACCGACCAGGAGGCGTAGATGGTTGACGTAGTGGACATCACCGGGACCGAAGAGTGGCGTTCACTGGCCGATCACTTCGAGTCGATCAAGGACGTCCACCTGAGGGACCTGTTTGCCGGCGACCCGGATCGGGCTACGCAGATGGCCGTGGAGGCCGGCGAGCTCTATTTGGACTACTCCAAGCATCGCGTGACCGGGGAGACACTGAGCCGGCTGGTCGACGTGGCCCGGCGCGCCCGTCTGGAAGAGCACCGGGACGCCATGTTCGCTGGCCGTCACATCAACACCACCGAGGACCGGGCCGTCCTCCACGTCGCCCTGCGCATGCCGGCCACCGCCCACCTCGAGGTCGACGGCCAGGACGTCGTGGCCGACGTGCACGAGGTGCTGGGCCGGATGGGCGACCTGTCCGAACGGATCCGGAGCGGGGAGTGGACGGGCCACACCGGCCGCCCGATCCGGTCGGTGGTCAACATCGGGATCGGCGGGTCCGACCTCGGCCCGGCCATGGCCTACGAGGCGCTACTCGACTATGTCCACCCGGACATCACGTGTCGGTTCGTCTCCAACATCGACCCCGTCGACCTCTGGAACAAGACCCACGACCTCGACCCGGCCGAGACGCTCTTCGTGGTGTGCTCCAAGACGTTCACCACCCTAGAAACCCTGACCAATGCGGCGGCGGCCCGGGCCTGGCTGCTCGAAGGGCTGGGAGCGGGGGACGACGCGGTGGCAAAGCACTTCGTCGCCGTGTCGACCAACGAGGAGGGGGTCACCGAGTTCGGCATCGACCCGGCCAACATGCTGGGCTTCTGGGACTGGGTCGGCGGACGGTACTCCTACGACTCGGCCGTCGGGTTCTCGTTGATGGTGGCCATCGGGCGCGAGGGCTTCGCTGACATGCTCTCGGGGTTCCACGCCATGGACCGTCACTTCGCCACCGCACCCCTCGGGGCCAACATGCCCGTTCTCCAGGGCTTGCTCAACATCTGGTACGACAATTTCTTCGGGTCCGAGACCCATGCCGTTTTGCCCTACAACCAACGGCTGGCCCGGTTTCCCGCCTACCTGCAGCAACTGACCATGGAGTCCAACGGGAAGTCGGTCCGACGGGACGGTTCACCGGTATGGGGTCAGACCGGCGAGATCTTCTGGGGGGAGCCCGGTACCAACGGGCAGCACGCCTTCTATCAACTGATCCATCAGGGCACCAAGCTGATCCCGGCCGACTTCATCGGATTCATCGACTCCACCCACGAGATCGGCGACCAGCACGATCTGCTCATGGCCAACTGCTTCGCCCAGTCCAAGGTGCTGGCCTTCGGGCGTACGGCCGAGGAGGTGGCGGCCGAAGGGACCGATGCGGCGCTGGTTCCCCACAAGGTCATGCCGGGTAACCGACCGAGCTCCACGATCCTCGCCCCCCGTCTGAACCCCTCGGTGCTCGGCCAGCTCGTGGCGCTCTACGAACACACTGTGTTCACCGAAGGGGTGATCTGGGGCATCGACTCGTTTGACCAGTGGGGTGTCGAATTGGGCAAGGTCATGGCCAGGCAGCTGGCACCCGCACTCATCGACGCCGCCGCCCCCGACCTGTCCGGTCAGGACTCATCCACTGCCGAACTGGTCCGCCACTTCCGGGAAGGACGTGGCCGCAAAGTCTGAGCGACCAACCACAGCGACGAACTGACGAACTACAGCCACGAACTACAGCCACGAACTACAGCCGACGAACTACAGCCACGAACTACAAGGAGCGAGCGCCATGGTCACCACCTTGAACAAGGTCCTCTACACCGCACAGGCGACCACGACCGGCGGGCGCGACGGGCACGCCACGAGCAGCGACGGCGTGCTGGACGTGGATGTCCGGGTTCCCGAGGAAATGGGTGGACAGGGCGGGGGTACCAACCCCGAGCAGCTGTTCGCCGCGGGGTATGCCGCCTGCTTCCAGAGCGCGCGCTCGGCGTTGTGGCCCGGCGGCGGAAGGTCGATGCTTCCGCGTCGACGGTTACGGCCCGGGTCTCCATCGGGACCATCGACGGAGGGGCCTTCGGCCTGAAGGTGGCCATCGAGGTCGCCCTCCCCGGTGTGGACGCCGAGACGGCCAAAGAGCTGGTGGAAGCGGCACACCAGGTCTGCCCGTACTCCAACGCCACCCGGGGCAACATCGAAGTCGCGCTCAGCGTGGCGCCGTAGCCCTCCCTCCACTGGGGGTGACCGTGGCGAGGTGACGGTGGGGGCATGACTGTACGGCTATGGACGGCGGGTCGGCGACCGCATGAGATGAACGTGCGGCGGTGGGGGCCGTTGTTAGGGTGTCCGTGCTCCGTGATCCTACGGGCACGGAGACCGGATACCAGAACCATTGAGCTCGCCCGCCGCCCACCGTCATCGACACCGCCGCCAGCGTCGGTCGAAACGATGGCTGTTCGGCTTGCTCGGCGTGATCGCCATCCTCGTCGGGCTGGGTGTGGCCTGGGCCCTCGTACGCTCCTCGAGCACGAATACCTCGACCAGCAGCGCGGCGATCAGTGCCTCGCGCCACCCGGTTCCCTGGAACGCCCACGACGGCATCCCCCTGCTGGTGGGGAGCTACTACTACCTCTGGTTCCCGCAGAACCTGGAGGAAGGGACGCTCCGGGCCCACCTGGTCCCGCCCCAGGGGCCCAACCCGGCCACCGATGTGTCGGCCAATCCGGCGACCGCGGCCAAGGCCATCACCCAGGCGAACCAGGCCGGCGTGAACTTCTTCGCCCTCGACTGGTGGCCCTTGACCAACTGGGACGGCCGCTCCTTGGCCGATCGCCAGGCCGAGGACAAGAACGTGGCCGCCTTCTTGAAGGCCCGGAACATCGCCAAGATCAAGTTCTGCATGCTGTACGAGACGTACGCGCTCGACTTCAACTCGGGCAACGAGTCCACCGCGGTCACCCCGGCCATGGAGAACCAGTTCGACGCGGACATGCTCTTCTTCGCCAAGACCTACTTTCACAACCCCAGCTATCTCCGGTTGCACGGACGTCCGGTCGTGGTGCTCTACCTGACCCGTACGCTCACGGGCAACGTGGCCCAGATGATGGGCCGGGCCCGGGCCCTGCTCTCCGCCCATGGCTATCACCCGTACTTCATCGGCGACGAGATCTTCTGGCGGGTCACCGACCCGCAACTGCCGGCCACCGGGTCGTCCCTCACGACGACGCCGCAGCCGGCCCGGATCGAGAACTTCGACGCCATCACCTCGTACTCGCTCTACTTCGGCGGGAACTCCCCAGCCCTCGGGCCGGCTCACGACTTCGTGGGCTATCCGGGAACGACCACCATCGCGGCCGACGAGCGCAACCTGTTCAAGACCTACAGTCAGGCCACGAAGGGGAAGGTGCCAGTGATTCCCGATATCACCCCGGGCTTCAACGACCGCGGGGTGCGACTGTCGATCGACCACCCGGCGCAACCTCGGGAGTGGCTGCCGGGGGAAGGCACCGCCTCCACCCTCGACAACCTGTTCAAGAAGGTGGCGGTGCCGACCCTCGACGCCCGGGCCCCCATCATCTTCGTGACCGCGTGGAACGAGTGGAACGAGGACTCGGGGGTCCAACCGGTGCCGGGGGTCGCCACCTCGAAGGACAACAGCCCCACGGGCAACGAGTACACCCAGGGCTTCACCTACGGGGGCGAGAAGAACAGCGCCCTGAAGGTCCTACGCAAGGACACCGACTGCCTCAGGGACCTCCCGGCCTGCAAGACAGACCCGTAGCGTCGGGGGCCCGGCATGGGCCGGCGGCCCAGGTTGCTCAGCGCCGGCGGGCGATGACCACGTCGGCCAGGGGGGACTGGTCGAGGGCTTGGAACCGACGCGCCGTCCAGCCGGTGCGCTCGAGCGCGTCGCCGAAGTAGGCAGTGTCGAACCCGAGCTCGAGCCAGCCGTAGACGCGGGTGGACCACAGCGAGTACCCGTCCAGACGGGGCCCCCAGGGGTACCGCATGTCGGCGATCGGTTCGGCGGCGAAGGCGACCACACCGTCGGGGCGCACCACGTCATGGAGGTGGTCGAGCATGGACAGGTGGTCGGCACAGTGGTGGAAGCTCTCGTAGAAGATGGCCGCGTCGAACCGGGCGCGAGGTTCGAAGGACAACATGTCCCCGCAGGTCATCGTCAGGTGCTCGGGCCGAGGGCACCGCTCTCGGACCAGGGCGCAGAACTGAGGCTCCACCTCGACCCCGGTGACGTCGAACCCCATGGTGGCCAGATCGATCGTGAGGTTCCCCCACCCGGGCCCGAACTCGACGACCCGCCCGGGCGGGTGGAGCCCGATGGTCTTGATGATGTAGCCCCGGGCGATGAGCTCTTCGCCGATGACCTGGGGCGACTCGGTGGCGTGCGGGTAGGGCTGGCGGAGGGCGTGATCGAAGTCGAACGGGGAGCTCTCATTGGCGATCGAGTAGCCCTGGCGTCCCGAGACCCGCTCGTAGAGATCCCACACCCACCCCCGGTACTCGTCCGAGAAGGGGTCGCCGGGGCGATCGGCGGGTGGAGCGATCTCGAATCCCCGGAGGAACCGCCGCGCCGCATCCTCCGATTCCCCGAAGATCCGTCGGGCCTCGTCGAGCTCCTCGTCCAGTTGGTCGAGCGCGACCAGGCGGGGGAGCGGCTTTCCCCGGATGGCCTGGACGCGGCGCCGGAGCGGCTCTGGCAGCGTTCCCAGTCCCGCCTTGCCGAGTGACCTGATCAGTGAGGGTCCTTCAGCCACCGGCAACCTTGGCCATGGCGGCCATTGTGGCATCCGGAGGAGAGCAGTGAGGCGCACCGGTGCGATCACAGCCGGATCGACGGCCCGGGCATGATGAGAGCCGGCCCATGAGCCGGCTCTCACCTTCGTTCTCTGTTCCCGATCGGCGCCCGGCCCGTGTCCTGTGATTGGGGACCGTCTGTCGGCAGGTCAGCTCCGGAGCTGATCGCGATCCGGCCTCAGGGTGGAGAGGACCTCGGTCGATCAGGTGTTGGTCGCTCCACTGTCGCCCCGAAGGCCACAGTCAGAGCCGGCCTAAACGGGTGGACCATCCTCCTCGTGCGAAGCGTTCGACGTCATCGCCGACCCCCTTTCATTCACGAAGGCGGAACTTACCCTTCCGCCTCCCAAATCTATCGCTCCGCCGGACGCGTTTCACATCGGATTGGCAACCGGGCCCACGCTCAGGGTGATGCCTCCCGAGCGCCGCCGGGCGCCCCAGGTGAGACAAGTTCTGGCTCGGCGCTGGGGCCACATGGGGTGGGCAAGGGCATCTACACGAGGGGGTTGATTGGGCCAGTCCACCGGGTTACGGTATCGAACACGTGTTCGTAGAGGACGAACACGTGGGACCGAACCTGGAACGAGGAGGCACCCATGGCCGATGTCAAGACCATTCCCGATGGCTATCCCCGCATCACCCCGTCGTTGATCGTCGACGGGGCCGGAGCGGCGATCGACTTCTACGCCGACGTGCTGGGCACGACTGTGCGGTTGCGCATGGACGGTCCCGACAAGAGGGTCGGACACGCCGAACTGCAGCTCGGCGACTCCGTGGTCATGCTGGCCGACGAATACCCCGAGATGGGAATTCTCGGACCGAAGTCGGTGGGCGGCACTCCGGTCACCCTCTCGGTCTACGTCGACGACGTCGACCGTGTCTTCCAAAAGGCGCTCGGCGCCGGTGCGACCGAACTGCGACCGGTCGAGAATCAGTTCTACGGGGATCGTTCAGGCCAGTTCGAGGATCCGTTCGGTCACCGATGGAGTGTGGCCACCCACGTCGAGGACGTGCCCGAGGACGAGTTGATGCGGCGGGCCACAGAGGCGATGAGTCAGGGCTGACCGCAAGGGCAAGGACGGCCTGCTCGACAACGTGGTGCGCCAAGGCGAGACCAAGGATCAACGCCTGACCATCGCCCCGTATCCCAAGCTGGGCGAATACACCATTTGGGAGCCGTGGTGACAGACCATCGAGACGTCGGATGGGGTCGTCCTCGACGAGCGCCTGGATCCGGCCGCGTCGTTTGTGGGTCAGGCACGAGAGACCCCGTGGGATGACTTCCATGCGGCATATTTCGCCGGTGAGGCGAACTGGAATTATTTCGTTGCGCCATTCATCGTCATGCGCTCCGACTTCCACACTGAGGAGGTCGAGCCGTGGCAGGAGGATGGTCAAGAATGGCGGAGGCTGCTGGTCACCTATCCCGACTCGATTGTTGCGCACTGTCGACAGCAGACCTACTACTTCGATGACGCCGGACTGCTTCGGCGCCTCGATTACTCCGTGGACATATTGGGGGGTGGGCCGGCCGTGCACTACCCCTCGGAGTACCGCGAGTTTGGTGGCATCATGGTGCCGACCCAGAGGCGGGTCTACGTGCGCAATCCCGACGGCTCCCCGCAGCTCGAGTCAACGTCGATCGCCATTGCGTTCGGCGATGTGACCTTCAGCTAGAGAGGCGGGGCCGACATCTCCGATCCCCGGGGATCGTTGCCCGAGGACGAGACCCGACCCTCAACCAGGGGCACAGTAGATGGCCGCTCAGGCGTTCAGGACGATCCGGTAGACGATGAACGATGGGACACCGGCCAGCCCGACAAGCGCTTCGGGGAACCGTTCCAGGGCGTCCGGGCCGGGCTGCGGTTCGACGATGCGTTCGACCGAGAAGCCGGCCTCGGCGAACGCGTCGGCGACCGAGGACAGCGGCCGCCGCCAGAAGTACTGGGTCACCTCGACGTCGCCCTTGTTCCAGGTATCGGAGACGAGCTCGGTCTCGAAGTACCCGCCTCGCTGCGAAGGTAGCGGCGGTGCGAAGGGATGATCGAGGGAGATCACCGCCCAGCCCCCCGGACGGAGCAGGGTGGCGAACGAGCGGAGCGGGACCTCCCAGTGCTCGAGGTAGTGCAGCGCCAGCGAGCAGGTGATCCCGTCGATGGTCCCGGGTTCGAGTGGTAGCGGCTCAGCCAGGTCGGCCACGAAGAATCGCCCCCGTCCGGCGCATCGGCGGCTTGTCTCATCCACCATCAACGGGCTGAGGTCGATCCCCACCACGTCGGCGCCCTCGTCGAGCAACCACTCGCACTGGGCCCCCGAGCCGCATCCGGCATCCAGCACGGTGGTGCCGGCCAGAGGTCGAGGTACGAGCGAGCGCAGAGCGGGCCGCTCCAGGTGACCGTTGAAGGGGCCATCATCGGTCGTGGGTGCCCACACACCCGCAAGCCGGTCAAAGGCGTCCCGCGTACGACGGGTGTGCTCGGCCTGGTCACCGGGGGGTTCTGCCTGCACGGCCCAATACTGACAGGCAGCAGAGGGGGTGGGATCACGGGACCACTCCGTCTCGTCGCCGGCGTGGGGTGACGGCCGTTCGCCGTCGACAAGCTTCCACTCCGGTCGAGCTGGCCGAAGTTCCCGCCATCTTCAATGTCCTGGCTCAGGCGCTCGTCGACGCGACCACCTGGCCGACATCGGAGGCACCGGCGCCGAGCGCCCACTCGCGAGGCCGAGATGTCGGAGAACTCCTCCGGGCGTGGTTGCGGCCTCGGCTGGCCCCGATCGTCGCCTTGAAGGCCGGGTCGGACCGGCACCGCCCCTGATCTGGAGGCATCCTCCGCCGGGGTTGACCGCGGCGCAAGGGCGTGACGCAGCGTCCCAACGACTGATCGTCTGGTAGCGATGCGCGACGGGCAATGAGCGGCGCGAGACTGAGCCGCCGTGGCCGCACGGCAGCACCTGCCTCAGCTCGACGGCATCCGGGCCCTCGCCATCGCGGCCGTGGTCGCCTTTCACCTCGGCTTTCTCCGGGGCGGGTGGGTCGGTGTCGACGTCTTCTTCGTCTTGTCCGGGTACCTCATCACCAGCATCCTGGTGGCCGACGGCCGGCCCATAGCCACCGTGGTCGCTTTTTGGGGCCGACGGGCTCGTCGCCTCCTTCCCGCCGTGCTCCTCTTGCTTATTGTTCTCTCGCTGTACGCCTGGATCGGGGGACCGGGTCTCGTTCCGGCCCAGCTCCGGAATCCGGCCCTGGCCACGTTGTTCTACGTGGCCAACTGGCAGCAGATCATCGCCGGGCATGGCTATTTTGCCCAGTTCACCGCGCCGAGCCCCCTGCAGCACACCTGGTCGCTGGCCATCGAGGAGCAGTACTACCTCTGTTGGCCGCTGGTGCTCGGTATCATGCTGGCGGCCCGCTCGGCGCGGCCCCGGTGGCCGCGGCAGACGGTGATCAGCGCCACGCTGGTGCTCGCCCTGGCCTCGCTGATCTGGATGGGGGTGGCGGCCCACCTGCTCGGCCCGAACCGGGCCTACCTCGGCACCGACACCCGGGCCTGGGAGCTCTTGCTCGGCGGGGCGGCGGCCATGATCTGGCCGCCGGGGGAACCGGTCCGGGCCCGGCGGCGGGCCTGGTCGGTGGCCACCGTGCTCGGTCTGGTCGGGGTGGCCGTCGGGGCGTCGACGGCCAACGGGCCTCCCTGGTGGATCTGGGACGGGGGCCTCGGGGCAATCGCCTTCTGCTCGACGCTGCTGATCGTCGGCAGCGTCAGGGCGCCCGGTGGCCCAGTGGCCCGGGCCCTCGCCCTGCGCCCCGTGCAGTGGTTGGGCCTCATCTCCTACAGCCTCTACCTGTGGCACTGGCCGGCCATCGTGCTCATGACCCCCGACACCACCGGGCTGACCGGGTGGCAGCTCCTGGTCGCCCGCCTGGCCGCCATGTTGGCCGCGTCGTGCGCCAGCTTCTACCTGGTCGAACGGCCGCTCCGCCGGGCCGACTGGGGAGCACTGGCCCGGAGGCTCCGAGTGCCGGCGGCCAGCATGGCCACGGCCGGCGTCCTGGCCACGGCGGCGGTAATCGTGGTGGGAACGGTCGGCCCCCCAGAGGTGGCCCAGGCCACGGTGTCGAAGGCCGCGGTCCACAAAGCAGCAAGCACGGCTCAGATCGGGCACGTGGACGTCCCGGCGGCCACCCGGGAGGATCCCGTTCGGGTCGGGATCTTCGGGGACAGCGTCATGGTCGACAGCTCGCCGGGCATCACCGCGGCGCTGCAGTCCACCGGGGAGGTGTCGGTCGTGATGAACACGGCATTCCCGGGCTGGGGCCTGACCAGGGACCCGACCTGGCCCACCGACATCCTCCCGACGGTCGCGGTCTCCCACCCGCAGATCATGATCGGCATGTGGTATTGGGACGACAAGGTGGCCCACGCCGATCCGGCCGCCTACCGGGCGCGCCTGGAGCGTGCCATGCGGGCGTTGCTCGCCCCGCGCGATGGGGTGGAGCTGATCGCGTTGCTGCAATATCCCCAGACCGGCCCGAACCCTTCGATCACCGATCCCGCTCAGCAAGAGGTGGACTGGGCTCGCGGCGAAGCCTGGCAGGTCGCCTGGAATACGGCAGCACGCGAGGCGGTCGATGCGTTTCCGGGTCACGCCATCTACCTCACCACCGAGCAGCTCTTTGCGCCCGACGGGCGTTTTCTCGCCTGGATGCGCACGTCGAATGGCACGTGGGTACGCGCCCGCAAGCTCGACAACGACCACATGTGCCCGTATGGGGCCGCGGCGTTCGGGGCACTCCTCACCGAGGACTTCACCCCCGTGCTCCATCTCCCTTCGATGAAGCCCGGTTGGGAGTACGGCACCTGGACCCGCGACCCCCGGTACAACGATCCGCCCGGAGCCTGCCCCGACGACCAGCCTCCCGCCGGGTACCGGGGCGACCCGGTTCCGAGGATCGGCACCCGGCGGTGACGACCCGGGTGCTCGCCGTCGGTTTGCGGCCTAGATTGACCCCCGGTCGCAGTTCCGCTGGGCGACAGAGCACCAGCATGGCTCGGCCGGGGGAGGGCATGGTGAGCGATCTACCCGGGGTCATGCCGGCGGCGGTCTATCGCCGGCCGGGCGAAGTCGTGGTCGAGGATCGACCCGTGCCGAGGCCCGGGCCGGGCGAGGTGCTGGTCGAGGTCGACCACTGCGGCATCTGTGGGTCGGACATCCACATGCTGCTCGACGGCTGGGCCGAGAAGCCGGGCCTGGTGGCGGGCCACGAGTTCACCGGCGCCATCGCCTCGTTGGGCGAGGGGGTGGAGGACTGGGCGGTCGGCGAGACCGTGGTCGCGGGCCCGTCACCCAAGTGCGGTCGTTGCCGACGCTGTCTGGAGGGAAAGCCCTCGCAGTGCGAGAACCGTCAGGGCTCGATCGTAGACGGGCACGACGGCGCCTTTGCCCGCTACGTGCTGGTGCGGGCGGCGTCCCTCTTGCGACTGCCGCCCGGTGTGACTGCCCGCCAGGCCGCGTTGGCCGAGCCACTGGCCGTGGCCCTGCACGGGATCACCCGGTCGGGGGTAAGCCGCGGAGACAGCGTGATGGTGATCGGGGCCGGTCCCATCGGTGCGCTTTCGATCGCTGCCCTGTTGGCCATGGGCATCGGGCCGATCACGGCGGTGGAACCCGGGGAGCGGCGCAGGCGCCTGGCCCGCAACCTCGGCGCGACCACAGTGCTGGACCCGGCCGACCTCGAGACGTTCGCGCTCTGGGAGCCGGAGCGGATCTCCGACCGGGCCGTCCATGTGGTCCTCGAGTGTTCCGGAAAGAAGGCGGCCATGGAGGCCGGGTTCCACCAGCTTCGCCGAGGGGGGACCCTCGCGCTGGTGGGGGCGGGCCTGGAGCCCCCGACCTTCGATCCCAACCGTTTCGTCTTGAACGAGCTGCACGTGGTGGGGTCGTTCATCTACGACCAGGACGGCTTCGAACGGGCCCTCGACCTGCTGGCCTCGGACCGGTTCCCGTCCGATCTGCTCATCGAAGCCGACGATGTGCCCCTGGACCGGCTGTCGGACACATTGGTCGGCCTGGCCGAGGGCCGCTACGCCGGCAAGGTCATGGTCGTTCCCCGGCTCTCCCCCGGGGCGGTCACCGCGCCGGGCTCCCGTCGGGACCCGTGATGGCCCATCCCTACTACCCGACCGGCAACCCCCGGTTCAACCACGTGGCCATGAGCCTGCCCGCCGACCTGCTCGATGAGAAGAACCGAGGTGACATCTGTCGTTTCTGGAGCGACGTCTTCGGGTTCGACGAGATCGAGGTCATGACCGAGGACCGGCGCCGCCTCATCCTGTCGTGCGTGCACTGGGACCAGTTCATCTTCCTCGTCGCCGAGGGCGACCCGATGCGCTGCCCGCGTCTGGACCATTTCGGTTTCTCGGTGGGATCCCTGGAGGAGCTCCAGGGCGTGCAGGACCGAGCCGTTTCCTTCCGCGCCCATGACGACCGGGTCGACCTCATCGACCTGCATGTGGACGACCAGGGCGTCGTGAAGATCCACTCGGTCTATGTTCGCTACCTGTTGCCGATGATGTGCGAGGTGCAGTGGTGGGAGTTCGCAGCCTGATGACGGACGTGATCGAGAAGCGCATCGCCGAGCTGGGCTACACCCTCTACGGCCCGCATCCTCCCCATGACCCTCTCGTCCCTGTGGTAGTCCACGGCGGGGTGGCCCGGACCTCCGGCCAGCTCCCCCGGATCGACGGCAAGCTCACCTGCACCGGGCTGCTCGGCGACAGCGTCACAGTGGAACAGGCGAGCCGCGCCTCGGAGGTCTGCGTGCTCAACGCCCTGGCTGTGCTCCAAGAGGAGCTGGGAAGCCTGGACCGGATCGATCGCGTCCTGACCGTGCTCGGCTTCGCCGCCGTGGCCCCCGGCACCGAGATGCAGCCGGCGGCCCTCGACGGGGCGAGCAAGCTCCTTTTTCAGGTGTTCGGCGAGGCAGGCCGGCACACCCGCTCGGCCATCGGCGTCGCCTCTCTGCCCCGCGGTGGCACGGTGGAGCTCGAGCTCGCCGTCGCCGTCCGCTGAGCCGTCCGGCTCAGTGGGTGCTGTGCCCGAGCCTGGGGCCGGCTCGGCATCGGCTCAGGCCGGCGGCGCGGAGCGGGCACCCGGTCGTCGGCGCCGGTCAGCCGAGCAGGGCACGGGCATTCCGGATGGCCATGGCCACCAGGGTGAGGGTCGGGCCGTAGCCGGTGCTGGTCGGGAAGAGCGACGAATCGGCGACCAGGACGTTGGGTACGTCGTGGAGCCGCCCCCAACGGTCGCAGACCGAGGTGGCCGGGTCGTCGCCCATCCGGGCCGTGCCCATGACGTGCTTGGAGGCCGGGATCTTTGCCGCCGGGCTGGTGATGCCGAAGGGGTTGCCATCGAGCATCGGCGAGGTCACTGTGGTCGTCCACTCGGCGCCGGCCTCGGCCAGGATCGCCTCGAGCTTGGCCCCGTGGTACCCCGAGGCGACGATCTCGTGGGGGTGCGGCTGATAGGTGGTCCGGGCCACGGCGTGGCCCCGCACGTCACGGACGGCGGGGTCGAGGTCGATCCGGTTGGTCGGCTGGGGGAGGTCCTCCCCCTGCATGGTGAAGGCGACGAGGTGGTCCCGGAACGGTGACTCGCGCATCTTCACCTTGTGCTCGGCGCCCCACGGGTAGGTGCTGGCCTCCAGGATCGGGTGGCCCGGACCGCAGTGCTCGACCATGCCTCCCTTGATCCAGGGCAGGTCGGAGTCCGCCGCCACCTTGAACGACTCGGGATCGGGGACGATGTGGTCGTCGTGGAGGTGGGAGACCGAGCGGCCCTTGTGGTAGTGGGCCCGTTGAGCCAGGCGGCCCAGGCTGATCGTCTGGAAGTGGAACATGAGGTTCCGGCCGATCTGGGGATGCTCGAGGCCCGACAACAGCAGGAGCCGCGGTGTCTCCATGGCCCCGCAGGCCACCACGACCTGGTCGGCCAGTTCCTCGTGGAATTCCCCTGTGCGTCCTGCCATTCGACCCCGATGGCTCGGCCGTTGCGCAAGAGGAGCCGGGTGACGAACGAATCGGGCCGGACCTCCGCCCGGCGGGTGAGGAGGGCCCGGCGCAGCGGGGCCACCGGGTCGCCCTTGGCGTGGATGGGGCACCCGAAGAAGGCGCAGAAGCCGCAATTGTTGCAAGCCGGCCGTCCGTCGTAGGGAACCGAGTTGGCGCCGGTCGGGCCCGGGTACGGGTGGTACCCGAGCCGTTCGGCGGCGGCCACCGTGAGGAGCGACCCGTACATCGGCGCGCCCGGTGGCATGGGGTACGGCCCCGAGCGGGCGGCGGCAAACGGGTTCGCCCCGGCCTCGCCGGCTACACCCACCAGCCGCTCGGCCTCGGCGTAGAAGGGCTCCAGATCCTCATAGGCGATGGGCCAGTCGACGATGTCGGCGCCCTCCACCGGTCCGAGCAGGGAACGGAGGCGGAAATCATCCTCCCGGAACCGCGGCAGCTTGCCGTCGGCGTGCACCCCGCCGCCGCCGACGGTGGCCGGGAGGTTGTTCACGTCGCCCACGTGGACCGGGTCAGCCACCGCCGCACTGGGTCGGAAGGTGCGGGGGTCGAGCCAGGGGTCGGGCCCGAGGAAATGGCGGTTCATGAACTTGATCTCGTCGTTGGAGTAGTCGGTGATCAGGTTGTACGGGGGCTCGAGCTCGATCAGGCGGTTCCGCCCCCGCTCGAAGACCACCACCGAGCGACCACCGGCCGTGAGCACGTCGGCCGCGGTCGACCCTCCCGGTCCCGAGCCGACGATGATGACATCGAAGTCCCGGCTCACGGCTGGCTCACTTCCTCGTCGCTGTACCCGCGAGGCTGCACGTCACCGGCGAAGCCGATGTTCTCCCACCCGACCAGGCCCTGGTTTCCGCCGTATTCGGGGGCGCCGTACATGCCCTGGCAGGCGTGCCCGTAGAGCACGGCGGTGAAGGGCTTGGCCGACCGGAGGCGCTCGTCCTGTTCATCGGGCGACAGCGACCCGAAGTCGGCCCCGAGGGCGGCGAGCCCGTCGCGGTAGATCTCCTGGAGCCCCCGGACGGTCCCGAGCCGCTCACGCTCGGGTATCCCGAGCGATCCCTCGATGCGGGTCCGCCAGGCGAGCTCCTCGAGCGGGGTGAGCCGGTGGAACGAGGCAAAACCGCTCGCCCCGCCGAATCGCCCGGAGAAGGGGCCGCCGGCCCAGATCAACGGGGGATCGGTGGCGAAGGCACCCAGGAAGCCATCGATGTAGTCGACCACCCGGGCCTCCCGGGCGCCGGGCTGCTCGTCGGTGGGGATCAGCCGGGCGCAGGCTGCGTCGGCGACCTCGTACTCCGACTCGGTGAAGAAGCGGGCCATCGGGCGACACTAACCTGGGGCCGGGAGCAAGATAAAACTCATAGTCCCATAGCCGATGCCGGATGCCAGGTGGCGGCCATTCGGCGTCAGCCATCCCCGGCCCGGACCCAGCGCAGACCCCCGAGCAGATGGGTCAGGTAGACCTGGCTTTCCCACGCCGCCGGGAAGTGCCCGAGAGCGCTGTAGAACGTCCTGCCCCCTCCCTCGGCATGGCACCAGGCCATCGGCAGTCCCGTGGCGGGCACTCGGCCGCCGGGCACCGTCATGTCGAGCTGGGTGGGGTCGACGCGTAGGAGGACCCGGGCATCGGGGCGGCACCGCTCGAAGAGATAGATCTCGTCGTACCACGGCCACGGGTCGGGAAGGTGGGCCGTGGCCGGATGGGCCGGGTCGACCACGTCGATGGCGAATGACTGGGTCCAGGGGTGACCGGCGAACCGGGCCCCGAGGATGGCCCCGTAGTCCTCCCAGCCGTAGCAGGCGTCGGTGGCGGCGTGGACGCCGAGGACGCCGAGGTCGCCGCGGCGCCACGAGTCGGAGATGGTCGTCCGCTGGGCCGGGGTGAACGGCGTCTCGCCGATGGTGAACAGGGCCAGGACGCCGCCGGCCTCGAGCTGGCCGACGGTCAGTTCGCCGACCCCGGTCACCGTCACCGGCTCCAGCCCGGCCAGCGCCCCCAGCTCGGCCAGGGCGCTCGCGGCCTGGCCGAGCACCCCGTGGACGCCCGCCGGCCCCTCCCGGTACGGGGCCACGTCGGTGACGATCAGGAGCGGCGGACGGCCGGTGCCCGTGGTCGACCCGACCGGTCCCATCAGTCCGGGAGCTCGATGACGCTGAGGGCGCGCCGCACCGACTGATCGACGAACTCGGGCCCGCGCAGTCCCGAGGTCCAGGCGATCATGCTGGTCACCCAGACCATCTCGATCACCTCCGCCACCTTGTCCTGGGTCGGCGAGGGCGGGCCCCCGGCAATGGCGTAGGCCAGGGTCGCCTTCAGGCCGTCCTCGAACCCGGACAGCAAGGGGGGGATCGAGGACTGTCCCGAGGTCCAGGCGCGCACCAGTGCCTTGGCCAGCTCGGGCGAGTCCATGACACCAGCGGTGCACTCCCGGAGCGCCCCGAGCACCCGGGTCTTCGGCGTGCGGGCGTGCCGCATGGTTGCCTCGCGGATCTGGGCGAACTCGATCGCCGAGGTCTCGATGAGCGAGGTGAGCAGCAGGTGCTCCTTCGAGGGAAAGTACTTGTAGATGGTGCGGGAGGACACCCCGGTCGCGGCGACCAGGTCACTGATGCGCCAACCGTCGAGTCCATGCCCCGTCGTGAGGGCGATGACGGTCTCGTGGATCTGCTGGCGCTGCTCGGCGCTCAGCGGGGCTGCAGGCACCGCACGGCGACGGCGACCCGGCCACGCCTCACTGGTTCGACTCGGGACTTCGCATGGCGCAGTTCTTACCAGAGGAAGCGGCGACACACCGCCGGGCGTCTGCCGGGCTCATGTCGCCGATGGCCCACCAGCGCTCCGAGCCCGCCGGGCAGCTGCTCTGCGCCGAAGGCGGAGCGCAGGCCAACGTCCGACTTGTGACCATCGTCGAGCGTTACGAGCGAACCGAGTCCGTATGAAGGCTGGGACAGGACCGGATCGATGTTTGGACGATGCCGACCAGCGCAGACTCTCCGGTCCGGTTCGGGTGGATGTCGTCGGGAAGGAACCAATCGTCTGGTCCCTCGTGATGCGTCTGGGACAACGTGGCCCAATCGGCGATCTTCACGGTTCCCCCGGCGGCGGCGGCGTCGGACCTGATGACCTGGTTCACCCTCTCGGCCTCGAGTGCGTACCGGGCGCCGGCCCCAAAGAGCGTGGTCAAGTGCTCAGGAGCAGTTACGAGGACGACACAGGAAACTCCGGCGCCGGCCGATTCTTGGAGAAGCTGATCAACATCGCTCGACACGCCGTCTCTGACCGCGGCGGCCAGCCCAGGGTTCTCCTCGCCGTCCGCGAATGTCGCTCGCATCGCATCATTTGCGCCCAATTCGACCACGAGGGCAGATGGGTTCTGGGCGAGGATTCCTCGTGCCAGCCCGATCGCCCACGTCCCCGTCACTGTCTGCAGCGGCCAGATCGGTGCCGAGGCCCCCCACCCGAAACCACTCGTCGCCCGGATCTCCCACGTCGCAGCGGGAAGAGTGCTCAAGAGCAACGATTCAGGCTGTAATTGATGGCCGATCGAGGCGAAGACGCTGTCGCCAATCACGCCGATCACTCGATTCGTGGGGCCACGGATCGAGAGGTACAGCGAGCAGTTTCCGTCCGGCGAGAGCAGGTTTGCCGCGCTCGCGTCGATGGTGCGGCCCGAGCCCGCGCTCAGGGTCGCACGGGCAGTGGCCAGCGGCCCCGTCCCGCCTGTCGACCAAGCTATGTCCCACGCTCCTGCGACCGTTGTTATCGCGTCTCGCGCGGTCGCCCGGCCAGCCTCCAGGATGCGGATCGCCGCCGCTCCGTCGGCCAGCCGCACCGGCTCGTACCGAGCGTCCCAACGTATGGGTCCCGCCGCACTGGGCTCCTGGCAACGCGCCGTGAGAAGTCCACCTGCCGAAGGAGCTCCGCCGGCCCCGGTGGCGACCAAGGTACAGACGCTCGCCACCGCCACCGCCACCGCCATGGCCATGGCCAACGCCATGACCGTCGCCCGCCGTCTACTGGCGGCCCCCGTGCTGCGGCGGGATCGCCGGAGGTGTGTCGTCGTCCTGTCCACACCTACGCCGGCCACGTAGCAGGAACGTAGGAGTGGCTACGGCGGTGTCTGCTCCTTACTCCTGAACGAAAGTTCAGATCCGGCGCTGTTGCTGACGGTTCTTTCAGAAATGGGGCCATTCCGGCCGTCTTGCCGCAGAACCCCCTCGTCCCCGAGGCGCCGAAGGCCCGTGTCGTTGATCGCCGGCTCTGTTGGGCTTGTGGGGAGCCGGACCACGAAGCGGGCACCACACGGAGACGCATCCTCGACGCGGACCGAGCCGCCGTATTTCAACGTCAGCTCGCGGACGATGGCCAGCCCCAGCCCGGCGCCTCCGACGGCCCTACTGCGATCCGAGTCGAGTCGGTAGAACCTCTCGAAGATGATGGTCTTGCTGGCGTCCGGCACACCCGGCCCGTCGTCGGCAACGCTCAACTCAACCTGATCAGCCGACTCACTCAGCGAGAGCACGACCTGACTCCGCGCGTGGCGGACGGCGTTCGAACCGAGGTTCTCGATGATGCGAATGATGTCCACCTCTTTGGCGTACACCTGACCACCGGAAACGGCCGAGGTGTCGATGTGGAGAGCCGTGCCCGGGCGGAGCTGGCTCGGCATAGGAGAAGATGAGGTCGTCGAGGTCGACCGGGATCACCTCCGATGTCCCGCGGGTGACAGAATCGAGCACGAGCAGCTGATCGGCGAGGTCATGGAGTCGTCCAAGGGCGCGTAGGGCGACCTCCCGGGAGGCGTCGGCATCGCTGCCGGCCGCCTCTGACTCCAGTGCCGCTCGAGCCGCGGTGATCGGGCTTCTGAGCTCGTGACTGGCGTCGGCGATGAAGCGGAGCTCCCGCTCGATCGCGGCTCCCTGGCGGTCCAGCATGGCGTTCATGGTTCCGACCAGTCGCTCCACCTCATCGCCTGTGCGAGGACTGGGGATCCGGGTTGACAGGTTCGCGTCGGAGATCGAGGCCACAGCTGCTCGAGCCGTTTCTACCGGCCGGAGGGCGCGCCCGGTTATCACCCATACGAGAACAGAGAGGACGAGCGCGAGGAGAGGCGCACCGATGGCAACGCCAACGGTCAGAGAATGGGTGGCCTGCGCGATCTGGTTGATCTGCACCGCTTCGACCAGGACGGGAGCCGATCCCCGCCCGAGTTGGACCTCGAGCACACGCAGCGGCCCGAATCGCCCAGTCTGAATGGTGGTCAGACGCGGCACTGGTCCCCCGGTCGTCACCGTGACCGGTAGTGGCACCCCGTGCAAGCTGTCTCCAATGCCCAACGGCTTGCCGTTTGCTTCGAGTAGCTCGCCGTACTGCCCAGCCGGCCCGGTTGGGGGAATGTAGTTGTGTTGGGCGATCTGAGTTCGGACATAGTGTGCGTCGCTCACCAGGGTCCGGTCGACCTGGTCTACGAGGTGACTGTGGACGGAGAACACGAGCAGAACAGCGCCGGCGGCGAGGATGGCCGACGTGAGCAACGCGTAGAACGCGGTCATCCTGAACCGAATGGACCGGGTGAACTGCGGCCTCTTGATCATGCCGGGTCATCGGCTCCGTGTAGCTGGTATCCGTACCCCCGTTTCGTGTCGATCACTCGCCGTCCGAACGGCGACTCCAGCTTCTTGCGCAGGTGACCGACGTAGACCTCGACGATGTTCGGATCTCCTTCGAAGTCCGGGCCCCATATGCGCGTCAGGAGCTCGGCCTTCGACATCGCCCTTCGGCTGTTGGTCATGAGGCAGGCGAGAACCTCGACTTCTCGGGCGGAAAGCTGAACCTCGACGATCGAATCCGAGCACCGATGCCGAACCGGGTCGAGGATGAGGCCTCCTACCGTGAGGCGACGGACCTGAATGTGGGATGTCCGGCGAAGCAGGGCGCGGACGTGTGCGACGAACACGGACAGGGCGAATGGCTTCGTCAGAAAGTCGTCGGCCCCGGCGTCGAGGGATTCAGCCTGGTCCAGATCCCCGGTCTTGGCGGTGAGGACCATGATGGGGACCCATGACTCGGCCTCACGGATCTGAGCGCAGAGCTTGAATCCGTTCATGGAGGGCAACAAGAGGTCCACGATGATCAAGCCGTAGGAATCGGCAAGCGCCTTGTTCAGGCCATCTCTTCCATCGAAGGCCAGGTGAACCTGGAACCCGAGGGTGGTCAGGATCCGCTCGATGCCGTCGGCGACGTCCTGATCGTCCTCGATGACGAGTACCCGGGTCGGCCCGGTCTTCGTCGACTCGGACTCGACGGTGGTCCCGTCCAAGCCAACGGCACCGGCGCTGCCGTCCTGGTGGTGTTGCCCGGGGCGTGCTCCCGTCCCTACCTCCCTCGGCTCAGGCCTCGTCACATCTCTCCTTGGGGAGTGGATGCTACGAATCGTAGGTCGTACGCGACCTCGGGACCCAGGCTCGCCGATATGCGCTGAGCCTGAGCTCGAGGCCCGGCGCCATGGCTATGGCGTCGGCGTCTCGCCCACCGCTCCAACTGCCGCACCCTTCGTGGCCGACGTCGGGGTCGGCAGTAGCTGGACCGATGCACCGCCGAGCGCTGGCCCGGCGGTGTGAAGGTGGCACCGGACCGTCGATCCGCTCGGAGTGACAAACGCGTCGGGGTCGACGCGGGCACAGATCTCCATGGCGAAGGGGCACCGGGCCCGGAAGCGGCAACCTCCCGTCCCACCGACCGGTTCACCGACCTCGCCGGAGAGGATGATGCGGGACCCTTCGCGCCGGCGGGTCGGGTCGGGTACCGGGATGGCGGACAGGAGCGCCGCCGTGTACGGGTGGGTCGGGCGCAGATAGACCTCGTCCGCCTCCCCCTCCTCGACGATCTTCCCGAGGTACATCACCGCGATCCGGTCGCTGATGTGGCGAACGACCGAGAGATCGTGAGCGATGAACAGGTAGGCCAGCCCCAACTCATGTTGGAGCTGGCTGAAGAGGTTGATGACCTGTGACTGGGTGGAGACGTCCAGTGCGCTGACCGGCTCGTCGCAGACCAACAGCTTGGGTTGGAGGGCCAGCGCTCGGGCGATGGCGATCCGCTGGCGTTGGCCGCCGGAGAACTCGTGGGGCTGGCGCTGCATGACGTGCGAGCCCAGCCCCACCTGGCTGAGCAGCTCGGCGACCCTCTTCTCCCGCTGGGACCTCGACATCGATGTGTGGATGGCCAACGGCTCTCCGACGATGTCGGCGATGCTCTGGCGAGGGTCGAGTGAGGAGTAGGGATCCTGGAAGACCATCTGCATGGCTTCGCGCTGTCGGCGCAGGGCCGTTCCCCCGAGGTCGGTGATGTCCCTGCCGTCCACGACCACGTCGCCGCCGGTCGGGTCGATGAGGCGCAGCACCAGCCGGGCCAGGGTGGACTTGCCCGATCCGCTCTCACCGACCAGCCCGAGGGTGGTCCCGGCCATCACTTGCAGGTCGACACCGTCGACCGCTCGGACAGCACCCGTCTTGCGTCGCAGCACTCCGCTGCGAATGGGGAACTCCTTGACCAGATTGGTCACCGTCATCACCGGCTCGACGCTGGTCATCGCCGCCGCGCTCACGAAGGGCGTCGCCGCCACTTCGAGCCGGGCGCCGGACAGTGTGAGGTCGTCCCGTCGGGCACAGCGGGACAGGATCACCGCCGAGCTCGCTGACGGGCCCACCTCACCGATGGCGCCATTGCCGGCCGGCCTTCCGACCGGTTGAGGGCGACGGAGGGCAACCGGAGCGGACAGGCAGCGGTCCTCGGCGTAGGGGCAACGGGGAGCAAACCGGCACCCGGTGAGGAACTGGTCGGGCCGGGGCACCATGCCGGGAATGGCGTGCAGTGGCTCGCCACGCGGGGTGAGCTGCGGCACCGAATCCAACAGCGCCTCGGTGTAGGGGTGCCGGGGATGGACGAAGATGTCGGCCGCGATCGACTGCTCGACGATCTGCCCGGCGTACATGACTACGACGTCGTCAGCCACATCAGCGATGACGCCGAGGTCGTGGGTGACGAAGATCATGGCCATGTCCTCCTCGCGCTGGAGGGCGTGGAGCAGGTCGATGATCTGCGCCTGGGTGGTGACGTCGAGGGCGGTGGTCGGCTCATCGGCGATCAGCAGCTTGGGCGAGCAGGACAGCGCCATGGCGATCATCACCCGCTGGCGCATGCCGCCGGAGAAGGCGTGTGGATAGTCGTGGGCTCGCCCCGCCGCCTGGGGGATCTCGACTCGCTCGAGCATATCGACGGCGATGTTCCAGGCCTCCGTGCGGGTGATCTCCCGGTGGGCCCGGACCTGTTCGGCGATCTGGTTGCCGACCGTGTAGGCGGGGTTGAGACTGGTCATCGGTTCCTGGAAGATCATGGCCATCTCGCTACCCCGAAGCTGACGGAGCCCCGATGGGCTGAGGGTGGTGAGCTCGCGACCCTCGAACCGGATCGAGCCGGACACCCGGGACACTCGGGGCGGCAGCAGGCCCATCACGGCCAGGGCGGAGACGGTCTTGCCCGAACCGCTCTCGCCCACCAGACCGAGCGTCTTGCCCCGTTGCAGAGAGAATGCCCCGTCCTCCACGACCGGCAACCATTGACCGCCGGTGCCGAACTCGACCTTCAGGCCTTCCACGGTCAACAGGGCGGCGCCAGGCCGCGGTGCCGGCGGCGGCCCTTCGGGCCGGCCCATGGAACGCAGCCGGGCCATCCGGCTCCGTCCCTCCTCCTTGTCGCTCTGGACCAGGGTGCTGCCCGGAGGCCGGTCCCGGCCCAGGGAGTCCCGCAGCCCGTCAGCCACCAGGTTGAACGACAGCACCGTCAGCATGATGGCCACCCCGGGGAAGACCAGGGCCCACGGCGATGAATTGATGAAGTTGAACCCCTCTTGGAGCATGCCACCCCAGCTCGGCGTAGGCGGCTGTTCACCGATGCCCAGGAAGCTCAGTCCGGCCTCGGCCAGGAGGGCGAACCCCAGGGCCAGGGCCAGCTGGATGATGATCGGCGAGGCCACGTTCGGGACGACGTGGCGGCCCATCAGGCGCTTGGAGGTGGCCCCCAGGCTCCGGGCCGACTCGATGAATGCTTCCTCCCTGACCGCGATGACCTCGCCACGGAGCAACCGGACGAAGCTCGGCACGAACACGATGGCGATGGCGATGGCGGCGTCGTTGATGTCTGCGCCGAGCAAGGCCGCGACGGTCAGGGCCAGGATCAGCGGCGGGAACGAGAACAGCGCATCCATGATCCGCATGATCACGGAGTCGACGGCGCCGCGGAAGAAGCCGGCGATCAGGCCGAGGGGCACGGCCACCACCGCGGCCAGGGCAACGATCTCGAAGGCGGCTCGCAAGGAGATGCGGGCGCCCCAGATGAGCCGGCTGAGGATGTCACGGCCGAGGTCGTCGGTACCGAGCCAGTGCGAAGCCGATGGCCCGTTGTTGATGGCGTTGATGTCCTGGGCGTTGGGAGGGTGAGGGGCGACGACAGGGGCGAAGATGGCGGCCAGGATGAGCAGCACCAAGAAGGTCAAGCCGACCAGCGCCCATCGCTGGCGGAGGAAGCGGGCCCAGAAGCCCGGTCGACGCTGGGGCAACTCGTCAGGCCGATCGGCGATCGGCGACACCGGGTTCAGCCCGACGAAGGGATCCTCGGCTCCGGGAGGGCTCCAGGTCGTCATGCCAGCCTTACCTTGGGGTTCAAATAGCCGTAGATGACGTCGACGATGAGGTTGATGATGATGAAGGAGACCGCCACCACCAAGACGACTCCCTGGATCTCAGGGATGTCCTTGTCGTTGATGGCCTGGATGATGTACGTGCCCAGGCCCGGGAGCGAGAAGATCTGCTCGATGATCAGCGTGCCACCGAGCAGGTAACCGAACTGGATACCAATCACCGTCACCGCCGGGCTGAGTGCGTTCTTCAGGGCGTGCTTCCCGATCACCATCCGGGGGGTGAGCCCCTTGGCCAGCGCCGTACGCATGTAGTCCTGGTCGAGGGTGTCGATCAGGGCACCCCGTACTTGCCGGGCGATGACGGCCGAACCGCCGATGCCCAGGGCCACCCAGGGAAGCAGCAGGTCTTTGAACCACTCGACGGGCGACTGGGTGAAGGGCGTGTAGCCCAAGGCCGGGAGCCACTCCAACTTCACCGCGAAGATGATCACCAACAGGATTGCCAACCAGAAGTCTGGCATGGCAACGGCGATGCTCGAGCCGACGGTCACGGCCCGGTCCCTGGCCGTCCCCTGCCGGATACCCGAGATGATGCCCGCCGGCAGCCCGAGCAGGATGGCGATGACCATCCCCCCGGCGGCCACGGCGAAGGTCACCGGGAACCTGGCCGCGATGCTAGAGGCCACGCTCCCGTTCTGGAACAGTGATTGGCCCAGATTGCCGTGCACCACGCCGCTCAGCCACCGCCAGTACTGGGCGAAGAAGCCCTGGTTGAGGTGCAGCTGTGCGGTGATCTTGGCGATCTCGGCCGGTGTCGCCTTGGTCCCACCGGCCAGCGCGATGGCCGGATTCCCGGGCAGGATCAGGATGAGCGAGAAGATCCCGAGCGAGATCAGGAACAACAGCAGAATCGAGATCAGCAGTCGGCGCGCAATGAAGGAAGGGAGCGAGCCCCCGCTGCCAGACGCCATCTGCGCTGTCTAGCTCACTTTTTGCAAAGAGTGAACGCAAAAACCAGGGTTTCGCCGGTTCACCGCTTCATATAGATGCCGGCCAGGTTGGAGCGGCACTGCCCGATCGGTGCGACGACTTTCCCCCCGACCTTCTGCTTGTTGTAGGCGATGATCGACGGCATGAAGACCAGCGGCACGACCAGACCCTGGGAGAGGACGGTCTTGTCGATCTGCTGCATCAGCGGTCCCTGCACCGTCGGGCTGAGTGACGAGTTGGACTCCTGGATGAGCGGAGTCAGCCCGAGGTTGATCGAGCCGAGGTGCTGTGCTGGGAAGCCGGACGGCTCGAACAGCGCCTCGAAGCTGTTCGAGAGGTCGGGCCCATTGGTGAGTAGCTCACTCAGCAGGGCGTCGCCCTGGCCCTTGAAGTAGACGTCGGTCAGGAAGTCGGCACCGGGGATCTGCTCGATGTTGGCCTTGAACCCGGACACCAACAGCTCCTGTTGCAACAGGGCGGAGGCCCGCTGGAAGGTGGCGTCGCCAGCCGGAATTACGAGGTTGAACGTCACGCCGTTCTTGTAGCCGGCCGCCTTGAGGAGGGCCCTGGACTTGGCCGGGTTGTAGGAGTCGGAGGTGCCGAGCGACTTGCTGTAGCCCGGCGACCACGATGGGACCGGCTGGTAGGCCGGCTCACCCAGGCCGTTGAAGACGACCTTGTTGAGGGCGTTGCGGTCGACGGCGTACTCGAGAGCCACCCTGACGTTTGTGTTGGTGAAGGGCCCACTGTTCTGGCGGAGCTCGATGGCCATGTTGTCGTAGGACTTGGTGATCGAGATCCCGATATTGGAGTCAGCGGCCAGTTGCGGGTAGTTCTCCGGCTCGACCTGGATCATGTCCACCGCCCCCGAGGTCAGGGCGGTGGCCGCCTGCGGACCCTGGGTCAGCTGGGTGTAGTCCACCCCGCCGAGTGGGTAGGCCGCGGCGTTCCAGTACTTGGGGTTCTTGGCGAGAATGATCGACGAACTCTGCTGGTAGCTCTTTAGGGTGTAGGGCCCCGCGCCGACGGGCTGGTTCGCCGCGGTGGGGATGTTGGCGGCGGGCAGCACCATGCCATCGATGTAGGTCATGGCCCAGAGGAAGTCCCCGGCGGTCGGCCGGCTCAGGTTGACCACCAGCGTTTCGGCATCTGGAGTGGACATGGTGTCGATCGCCGAGAGGGAGGAGCGCAGGGCGCTGGTCTTGGTGTGAGTGAGGCTGGCCTCGACGTCTTGCGACGTCACCGGTGCGCCGTTCGAGAACACCATGCCCGGGCGGATGTGGAAGGTAATGGTGGAGCTGTTGTTGCTGACGGTCCAGCTCTGGGCCACTCCGCCACTGATGGCAAAGTTCCCCGGCGCCGTCACCGACTGAAAGATGTTGGCGGTGGTGGTGTACGAGCAGTCGTTCAAACCGGTCGTATCAAAGCTGTTGGAGAACTCGTTGTTGAGGTCGTACCCGTACTTGAGGACCCCGTTTGGGTTGATGTTGGACGGAGCGGCGCTGGCCGCTCCGGTCGTCGGCCAGGTGAGCACGGCCGGGGCGAAGACGGCGGCCGCCGCACCAACGGCGACGAATCCTCGACCGCGCAGCCGTTGGCCCGGTCGCCGTTGACCACCCGGTGTCTTCATCCGTGCCCCCTGGTGCTGCCTCATGCGGTTCCCCGCCGGTCGGATCTCGATTGTAAAACAAAGTTTTCCATACCGCACCTACCAGCGGATCGAGATCGATCGGCTGGGGAAGTCCGGTGGGAAGGCTGAGGCAGATCCTCGCACTGCGGGGTGGAATTTGGACATGGGGGAGGGTAAGCGCCTTGACATGGCAAGTCGCCAGGTCCAGAGTCACAATTGACGTTACGGCTTTGGGAAGTAACCGCCCAGTTTGAGTGGAGGAAATCATGAGCTCCAGTGCCAGCCTGATTACTGTCCTCGCGTCCTGCGCTTTCGCCCTTGTTGTTGTCGCTGTGGTCGTACGCGCGTGTTCGGAGCGCGAACGCCGTAGGAAGCCGGCTGCTTCATCTCACTGTTGACGAGGTGCGCGCACACGTCGGCTCGTGGCGAAATGGCCGGCAGCCGCCCACCCCTTCCGGACCACCGCACCCGACTGCCGATAGCTTAGAGGTTCTGTAAGCTGGAATGTTGCGTGAGATGAGATGAGAGCGGGCGACGGGAATCGAACCCGCGTTCTCAGCTTGGGAAGCTGATGTTCTGCCTCTGAACTACGCCCGCAGGTGCCCAGTCACACTATCGTCTAGCGCGACATGGTTCTCTCCGACCACTCCATTCGTGAAGCCCTTGACTCCGGGCGCATCGTCATCGACCCCCGGGACGACGGTTGCATCCAGCCGTCATCGGTCGATCTGCACGTCGACCGCTATTTTCGCCTGTTCCGAAACCACACCAGTCGGGTCATCGACGTCCGCGAGGACCAGGAGGACCTCACCGAGCTGGTCGACATCGGCGAGGACCTGCCTCTCATCCTTCATCCTGGCGAATTTGTCCTCGGGTCGACCAGGGAGAAGGTCAGGCTGCCCGATGACCTGGTCGCCCGGCTCGAGGGCAAATCGTCCCTGGGCCGGCTGGGCCTGCTCATCCACTCGACGGCCGGGTTCGTCGACGCAGGCTGGAACGGCCATCTCACCTTGGAGCTCTCCAATGTGGCCAACCTGCCCATTACCGTTTATCCGGGCATGAAAATTGGGCAGATTAGCTTCCTCCAGATGAGCACCCCTGCCGACAACCCGTATGGTTCCGCTGGTCTGAATTCCAAGTACCAGGGCCAACGGGGTCCGACCCCGAGCAGGTATGCGGACAACTTCCGCCCGTAACCTGCCGAGCCATATCGCCGTCTTGAAGTAAACATCCAGGAGGAATCAGTGCCCGTCAGACTTGCCATCGGCCTCGGCGTGACCGCGATCGCATTTGCCATCGTGGGCAGGCGCCTCTTCTGGCTCTATCGGCTGATCTCGGTCGGGCAGCCAGCGCCCGACCGGTTCAAGGACATCCCCAAGCGGATCAAGGCCGAGCTGGTGGAGGTGGGCGGTCAGAAGAAGCTCCTCCAATGGACGGTCCCCGGTGTCGCCCACGCCATGACCTTCTGGGGCTTCACCCTCCTCATGTTCACCATCCTCGAGGCCTACGGTGCCCTCTTCCAGCGGGATTTCCACGTCCCCCTGATCGGCCACACTGCCGTCCTGGGCTTCCTCGAGGACTTCTTCACGGTGTCGGTCCTCCTGGCCCTGATCGTCTTCACCGCCATCCGCGTCAAGAACTCGCCCAAGCGGGAGAACCGCCGGTCCCGGTTCTTCGGGTCCCACACCACCGCGGCCTGGCTGGTACTGGGCATGATCGCCCTGGTCATGATCTCCCTGCTCGGCTACCGGGCCGCCCAGGTAAACACGGGCAACTTCCCCTATGGCTGGTGGGCGTTCGCCTCCCACGGCATCGCCAACCTCCTGCGGCCGCTGGGCACCGGGGTCAACAGTGTCCTCGAGACGGTGTTTCTCCTCATCAACGTCGCGGTCATCACCGGCTTCCTGGTCTTCGTGGCCTATTCCAAGCACCTGCACATCTTCCTGGCCCCGATCAACGTGGCCACCTCCCGCCGGCCCCGGGCCCTCGGGGCGCTGGCCTCGACGCCGGACATGAGCATGGAAGACGTCGGTGAGGAAGATGAGGTCGTGTTCGGCGCGGGGCGGATCGAGGACTTCTCCTGGAAGCAACTCCTGGACATGGCCACCTGCACCGAGTGCGGTCGGTGCCAGTCCCAGTGCCCGGCCTGGAACACCGACAAGCCCCTCTCGCCCAAGCTCGTGATCATGGACCTGCGGGACAATCTGTTCGCCTCGGCCGACCGGATCATGAAGCAGAACCGGGCCGCCGGGGTCGAGGTGGAGAGCCTCGTCCCCTCGGTCATCGACCCCGACGTGCTGTGGTCGTGCACCACCTGTGGTGCGTGCGTGGAGGAGTGCCCGGTCGACATCGAGCACATCGACACCATCCTCGACATGCGTCGCTACGAGGTCCTGATGGAGTCCCGCTTCCCGACCGAGGCCGGGCTCATGCTCCGGAACATCGAGAACCAGGGCGACCCCTGGGGGCTGGGTGCGGCCAAGCGCACCGACTGGACCCAGAGCCTGGACTTCGAGGTCCCGGTGGTCACCGACACCATCCCGGACGAGATCGAGTACCTGTACTGGGTGGGGTGTGCCAGCGCCCTCGACGAGCGGGCCCGCAAGGGGGCACAGGCCACGGCGCGCATGCTCCGACGAGCGGGCGTCTCCTTCGCCATCCTCGGGCCCAAGGAGAGCTGCACCGGTGACCCGGCCCGTCGTCTCGGTAACGAGTACCTGTTCCAAGAGCAGGCCAAGCTCAACATCGAGACGCTGCAGAACGCCGGGGCCAAGAAGGTCATCGCCAGCTGTCCGCATTGCTTCAACACCTTGTCCAACGAGTACCCGGCGTTGGGGGGGGACTTCGAGGTCATCCACCACTCGCAACTGTTGGAGCACCTGGTCACCGTGGGCAAGCTCACCCCTGGGAACGGCTACACCGGCACGGTCACCTACCACGACCCGTGCTACCTCGGCCGCCACAACCGGGTCTTCGACGAACCCCGCACGGTGATCGACGCCATACCGGGGGCGAAGAATGTCGAGATGAAGCGCTGCCGGGAGAAGGGTTTCTGCTGTGGGGCCGGTGGGGCGCGCATGTGGCTCGAGGAGAACATCGGCAAGCGGATCAACATGGAGCGCACCGAGGAGGCGCTGGGAACGGGGGCCGACGTCGTATCGACCGCCTGCCCCTATTGCATGATCATGCTCGACGATGCGGTCAGGGCCCACCAGAAAGAGGACGACGTCAGGGTCCTCGACCTCTCGCAACTGGTCGAGGAGTCCCTGGGCGAACCGGCGGGTGTTGGCGCATCGGCGTCGTCGACCGAGTCGCCCATTGAATCAGGGGAAGCCTCCGAGTAGGGCGTGCGCTGTCTTTCCACCGGGGAGTCGAATTCGACGTCCCCGGATGGGCTCAGTGAAACGCCTTGGCGTCTGCCTCACGCAGCCGATCGGCCATGGCGGCCAGAAGCTTGCGAGCCAGTGACGGGACTAGGGTGATGATGCCGTTGAACTGGCGTTGCCCGAGCACCAAGAGCAACGACTCGGTATCGGAGGTCACGGTGGCCGAACGGGGCTTGCGGTCGAGGAGGGCGAGCTCGCCGAAGTAGCTGCCCGGTCCGAGCTTGGCCACCTTGCGGCCGTTGCGGCTCACCGTGGCCGAGCCGTCCACGATGATGAAGAACTCTCGCCCGATGGTGCCTTCCTGGGTCAGGACCTTGCCGGCCGGGACGGTCACTTCGTCCAGCGAGCTCCGGATCTTCTTGAGCTCGCTGTTCGAGCAGCTCGAGAAGAGCCAGATGGTCCTGAGGTCGAGTTCTTTTGCGCGTGCGGGCATGGCAAAAGGCTATCCGGACGGTCGGCTCGGTGCCGGAAATTGGGCCAGCGGCCCGGCGGCTCCGCGCCGATAGAGCAGATGCTCACCTTCTCAGGACTGAGATCCCCTCTACGTCGCTGCTACGATCTCGGCGCTTGAGGCACTCGCCGGATGACGAGCGGACCAGTAGCGAGGGATGGACGGGCCAATGACCGCGCCGAAGCCAGAGGCTCGCAATGCACCCGCCATTCGGGACGCCGTGGTGACGGCGCAGGCGACCGACGGACCGGACCGTCCCGTCATGACCCTGCGTGGGGCTGGGGTGAACGTCGACGCCCGACGTATTGGTCGCGCCGTCGTTGCTATCTGCCTTGCCGCTCTCGCCGCTCTAGTCATCGTTCTCTTCGTGGCCGGGATCAACAAGAACGACCAAATCAGCAGTCTGCGCCAACATGGGGTCCCGGTCGAAGTCACCGTTACCGGGTGCCTCGCTGACATAGGGGGTAGCGGCAGCAATCTGGTCGGCTACGAGTGCAGAGGAACGTACAGGGTCGGCGGTCGTCTGTATGACGAGGCCATTCCGGGAAACACGCTTCACCGCCCTGGTGCGACGGTCCGTGGCATCACCGTTCCGGGCGACCCGTCTCTCATTTCCACCGTCGCCGCCGTAAAGAGCGAGCAGCCCTCGTGGAGGGTGTTCATTCTGCCAGTGATCCTGCTCTCGATTCTGGTGCTTCTCACCGGAGCCATAGTTCTCAGGTGGCGTCACACCCGAGCAGTCCGATGATGAACCATGTGACCGTGACGTGCTCGTGCGAGCAGGCTCTGAACAGCGATTTCTCGAAGGAGGATGCCAGGCCACAGTCGGGCCAGCGCCTTCGACGGGGCGATCACACTGTGACCACCTCAACATGGCGTATGGTTCGCGGCCCATTGCCTTCGCTACTGGTCTACGGAGCGCGCTAGCCTGCACCATGCCCAAAAGCGATCACGAGGCAGGCGACGGCCTCACGCCCGAGGACAAAGGATCGCTCGGCAGTCGGCTGCGGAACGCCATGCTGAAACCGACCGCCGGCGATGGCTCGCTCGGAGGGACGAAGGGCGGCCACGCCGAGCCCACCACCGTTGCCGAGCTGGAGGCAGCGGTCAAACAGGCTGACGACAAAGAACGCCTGGTCGGCCTCATCGCGGCTCCGTTAGCCACTGCGATCGGATTGTTGGTGGTGGGGAGCCTGATCGCCAATGATCCTAAGGCCCTGCTCAGCAATGGAGCCATCAACCCCGCGCATGTGAATCCGTCGCTCTACGTCGAGCTAGGTGGCGTGGCCATCGCTCTGGCTGTGTTGATGCTGGTGTTGGCGTGGCTCCGCAAGCGCCTGTATCTCGGCATCACCATGGCCCTGTACGGACTGTCCATCTTCAACCTCCACTTCTGGGGCTTCGGCATCCCATACATCCTGGGCGGCGCGTGGTTGCTTGTCCGTGCCTACCGGCTCCAGTCGAAACTGAAAGAGGCTAGAGGGACCGACATCGATACGTCGGCGGGCCGGCCCCAGCTCAATAAGCGTTATACCCCGCCGACCACGTCTTCCAGGCGATCCTCGAAGTCGAGAACGGGTAAGGAGCGGAAGGCCGGATGACCCGACGCCGGGTCCTGCGGGACGTCCCCGGCCTCTAGATGACTAATTCCAAGGGATCCTCAATGGTCATATGCGACGAGGGATCGCAATGGAGCCACACCAGAGTGGTGGTTGTGCCAGATAGCAGCGGTGAGGGCGAGGAGTCGTTGGAGCACTCTGGTGACGACGCCGCCAGGCGTGCGTCCACCATGTCGTTCCAGGTCGAGCTGGCCTTTCAGGGTGTCGTTGACCGATTCGATGAGCTGGCGCAGGGGCTTCAAGAAGCGTGCGCCGGGGCGTGGCGGCTCCCCGGCTCGTGCCGGCCGAATCAATCGTGCGTCGTGGCCGGCCAGGAACGACTCGAACTCAGCCGAGGCGTAGCCCTTGTCGGCCACGATCACCTGCCCGGGATGGATCAGCCCGGGCTCGATCTCGAAGAGGTCCCGAGCGACCTCGCGTTCGTCCATCTTGGCGTTGGCCAGAGCGAACGTGATGGGGAGCCCAGCCGGCGTGCACACCAGGTGGAGCCGAAGGCCCCAGAAGTAGCGGGAGTGGCTGGCGCAGTAGCCATAGCCGGCGAACCCGACCAGATCGCTCCGCTTCGCTGTCGGGCGCGACCGCCCACCCTCCACCGGCGTCGAGTCGATGACCCAGGTGTCATCGTCAAAGAGGTCGGTATCGGTGGCCAGTACCCGGATCATGCTGTTGAGCAGGGATTGCGCTTTCCGGAGCCGTTTGTTGTAGCCGGGCTGGTGGGGCACGTAGGGGAAAAGGGAACGCAGATGCTTCCGGGCATGTCGGAGGAATCGCGTCTCGGAGGTGAACCCGAGCAACGCTTGGATCACGGCCATGGTGATCAGCTCCGCGTCACTCAACTCGGGGGCGATGCCAACTTCGGGCCGCCAGATCCCAAGCGACGGGTTGGTCGCCAGCTCGTCGTCGATCTTCACGTACAGTGCGGTAACGAAGGTGTCCATATCGGCGTCCACAAGACCTCCAAGGTTGGCGTGGCTATTGAGCAACGCCGATCATGGACGCCTTCGTCGCGTAAGTCGTGGACCCCACATCCTGGGGACCCCTTGGAATCAGTGATCTAAAGACCTTCGCGTATTACCGCGCAGACTGGGGTCATAGCTGTAGGCCGCAGTGGCGCAGGAATGCGAAGGCGAGTCTGGTCTCGTTCCCGATGCGGCAGAGTCCCTGGTCGACGATGTCCTCGGCCTCTTGGATGGTGTCCAGGCAGAGATTGGCCAGCTCGGTGCCCTTCAGGTTGCCCCAGATCTGCTCGACCGGGTTGAGGTCGGGGGCATAGGCCGGGAGACGTTCGACCACCAGCCACTTCCGTTGCTTTTTGATGAAGGCCTGCATGGCCCGGCTGCGATGAGACGGGAGTCCGTCCCAGATCAATGTGACCTTGTCGCCGTCGAGGTGACGATGGAGTTCGGCCAGGAACTCCATGAGCGATTCGTCGTTGTAGGCGCCCGGCTGCATCCCGAACACCAGCGATGCCTCGGTGCCGTCGGGCCGGAAGCACAGGGCGGCCGACATCGACAGGCGCTTCCAGTTGAAGTGGTGGCAGAGGACCGGGGTCTGGCCCTTGGGTGCCCACGTCGACCTCACCGAGGGGAGGAGGCTGAACCCGAAGAGTCGGACCGAGGCGCGGTGCCGTCCTCTCGGACGGTCGGCTCCCCGGCCCGCTCTTCCGAACCGGACGTGCGTGTCTCCACGCATCCGGCTCTCCACGAGTCCATGCCGCCGGCCTATGCGGCGTCCTCCGTCGTGCTCGTCGCCCACGGCGAAGGGATGCGGTTCGCCCGATAGCGATAGCGGGTGACCGCCACTGCTCCGGGATTGAACAGCACCACCTCACCGTCCGCCGGCCACCACCCGTTCAGGTGGCGTCGCCGGATCTGCTTCCATGATGCACGAGGCTCCTTGTGGCGGAGCCAACAGATGACCCGACGCCAGAGATAGGCACGCAGGTAACTGAAGGTTTCCTTGGAGACCCCATGGCGGAAGTAGTTGGTCCACCCTCGCACCATCGGGTTGAGCCGATGGATGAGGATGGCGAGCGGCTGGTCCGTCGCCCCTTGCGTCGCCCGTTTCACCTTGGCCTTCACCGAGGCCAATGCGGCCTTGGAGGGATAGGTGTAGACGTACTGCTTCGCCGTGCCTCGCTTTTGGTGCCGCTGGATGCGGAACCCAAGAAAGTCGAAGCCCTCATCGATGTGGACGATCCTCGTCTTCTCCTCCGACAGGCGCAGGCCCATTGGTTGGAGCACCGCTGCTACTTCGTCCCGCAGTCCTTCGGCGTCGGCCTCGGTGCCGTCCACCAAGACGACAAAGTCATCGGCATATCGCACCAGGCGATAGTTGGGCAGCCCGTGGCGTCGCCGCTTCCTGCGGGAGTTGAAGTCGCCCATTGTCTCCTGCCAGGCCCCGACAAGATGATCGTCGAGGACCGACAGGGCGATGTTGCTGAGCAGCGGGGAGAGAATCCCCCCTTGTGGGGTGCCGGTGACCGTGTCCCTCTCGACGCCATCCTCAGAGAGGATGCCGGCCTTGAGGAACGCCTTCACCAAAGCCAGGACACGCTTGTCCCCGATTCGGTTCTGCACTCGTTCTAACAAGGCCGAGTGCGAAATCTCGTCGAAGCATGCCGTGATGTCCCCCTCCAGGATCCAGCTATAGGAACTGGACGTGAAGAAGTGGATCTCGGCAATGGCGTCCTGGGCTCGGCGCTTGGGGCGGAATCCGTAACTGCACGGATGAAAATCCGCCTCGAAGATCGGCTCGAGCACCAGCTTGAGGGCGGCCTGGGCCACCCGGTCCCGGACGGTTGCGATCCCGAGCCGACGTAGTTTTCCACTGGCTTTGGGAATCATGCGCTCCCGCACGGGCTGGGGCACGAACGTCCGGGCCTTCAAATCAGCCCGGAGCTCGGCGAGGAAGTCTTCCTCGCCCCGCACGACAGAGATGTAGTGAGCCGTCTGGCTGTCCACCCCTGCCGATCGGGCACCCCGGTTCCCCTTGACCCGGTGCCAGGCTTCAGCCAGGACAGCGGGATCACAGACAAGGTTGTAGAGGTCACAGAACCGACGACGGGGATCGTCGGTAGACCATTGGTGCAGCTTGGTCTGGATCCTCAGTACCCGCCACCAGGCCACATCGTGGTCCGGCCACGGCTCGTCAGTATTCACCGACGGACTCCTGACCTTCCAGGCTCAACTCTGCGAACTCGCTGTCCCCCTTCGCCATGTACGTGGCTTTCCCACGCTCGGACTACTACGAGGACTCCGTCCTGACATCGGGTCATCAGCCGACGACGGGCCTTGCCGCCGCCGCCCTGGCGGGGAGGCGGGTAGGCGCCCGATGACAGTTCCCATGTTCACCATGCACCGGTTGGCGGGGTCGGTGCCCAGCTGTTCCCCGGCAGCCTCGCCACGAGTACGCCGCAGGCATTCCTCGTGGCCACCTGGTCGACGAAAGCATCGACGTCGGTGTCGTCTTGCCCGAATAGAAGGCTCGACGTGCACTGCTGCCCGGCCCATATCCACCAGGTTGGAGCCGGTTTCCATGCTTACGGGGGTTCAACCACTGGTTCACTTGCGTTACACCTTTCCGCCTTGCTTGCCGGACCCGGGTCGTCTGGCAGTGCCGACCCGTCCCGTCGTTGTCAGGGCTGCTCCCACCCTCCCCTGCGTCTCCAGGTTCAGGCTGCCCCCTGCTTCACTCGGGCTGCTGCGACAGCCCAAAGGTGGGTCCTTTCACCCCACCCGGCTCATGGCGCCTCATGGCGCACGCTCTCGTCCTGAAATACGATCCAGGCGTCCCTGGCCCGAGCGTTTTTTTTACTTTGGGCCAGCGCTCATTGACCCACTGCTCGATAGCCTCGTCGTCCCGCTCCACGGCTTGGCGGGCTGGACGTTGCCGGCTCCACCCCATCGAGCGGAGCACCTTCCAGACGTGGCCGGGGTGATACTCCACTCCGGTGGTCTTCTCGATCACCTCGGCGACCCGTGTGAGCGTCCACAGATCGGTCGGATACCCGTTCGCCGCCGCACCCTTCTGGAGGGCCCGTTCCACCCTGACCAGGTCGGCGTCGGTCACCTTGCGAGGACGGCCGGGCGGACCGGTGCGTTTCAGCGCCTTCTTCCCGCCGACCTTCCACAGTTTGTGCCAGTCGGAGACCGTCTGGTGCGAGATCCCAAGCTCCCGGCCGATGTCGGCCTGGGTCATCTTCGTGGCGAACAGGTCGGCCGCTCGCATGCGGGTGGCCTCCATGGCCGCGAAGTCACGGCGTGGACGGACTCGAGGTGGCGCTTTGTCGGTATGAGATCCGGTAGATGAAGGAGTGGTTATGGGCATGCATCAATTATTCCACTTCATGGAGCGCAAGCGGGGTATTAGGCGAGGCTCTTTAGAAGGACCCGGGGGCATCTCCCGTTCTACCCGCAGCGCCGCCCTCGGCAATGCGAGCGGCGGATCTCCAGTCTGACCTTGCCAACTCAGATCCCCTTGATGGGTTGGAAATCGCCAGTGTTCTTTGAAAACCCCGTTGCTTCCACGTTGCTGTCAGCGTCGCCGGGAGCCGGGGGTGACGGCCGCTGAATTCCAGGCAGCTGAGCCATCGCATCAACGCGGTTGATGCGATGGTCGCCTTGCCCGGACATGCCTGAAATCGGCCCCAGCGAGGTGTTCTAACCACAGAACGAGGTAGTTAACACGTTGGTAACACGGGCGTGACCGTGGTGAAACCATCAGCAATCATTCTTTCGGCGGCGGAACAAACCGCTGTCTTGCGTTGGTGTACTTGATGTCCCAATCGTTGGTACGGCTCGCCGGGACGTAGTCATCTCACGAGAGGAGCACCCAAGCCGTGCTAGCCGCAGCAGTCTCAGTTCCGTACCCGAGCTGGCTCAATACAGGCGACAACACGTGGCAGATCGTGGCCGCCACGTTCGTCGGCCTGATGAGCCTTCCCGGCTCTGGCCGTCCTCTATGCGTCGATCGTCCAGAAGAAGTGGGCGGTCAACGTCCTGGCCATGATGTTCGCCGGGTTCTCGCTCGTGCTCGTCGCCTGGGTGCTGTGGGCGCTACAAGATGGGCTTCGGCGCCACCTCGATCGGTGGCGGCGTGCACAACGGGTTCCAGACCCAGCTCACCGGGTCGGATGGGTCGAAACACTTCTTCGAGAACTTCGTCGGCAAACCGGGCCAGATCACCAACGCGTCGGTGAACAGGGCCAGGCGGTGTCGGCGGCCAACACCGCCATCCCGTTCCACTTCCCGACGGCGACGCTGGCCTACTTCCAGTTCGTGTTCGCCGCCATCACGCCGCTGCTGTTCCTGGGCAGCGTGCTCGGCCGGATCAAGTTCAGCGCCTGGTGCCTGCTGGTGCCGCTGTGGTCGACCTTCGTCTACGGCGTCGACGCCTTCCTGCTGTGGGGCGGCGGCTACTTCGCCCAGGAGGGTGCGCTCGACTTCTCCGGTGGGTTCGTCATCCACATGTCGGCCGGCGTGTCCGGCTTCGTGGCCGCCTGGGTCCTCGGACCCCGGCTGTTCCGAGATCGACAACACGCCATACCCAACAACCTGGTCATGGCGGCGGTCGGTGCCGGCATCCTGTGGCTCGGCTGGAACGGCTTCAACGGTGGTGACCCGTACTACGCCGGTGCCGACGCCGCCGCCGCCGTGGTCAACACCAACCTGGCCACCGCCGTCGGCGTCCTCGTCTGGATGGCCATGGACGCCTGGCTGACCAAGGAGAAGAAGCCCACGTTCCTGGGTGGGGTGAACGGCATGATCTGCGGCCTGGTCGGCATCACGCCGTGCGCCGGCTGGGTCAACGGCTGGGGCGCCATCGCCGTCGGGGCCATCTGCTCGGCCGTCGTGTGGGTCGCCTGGAACTACCTGTCCAAGGTCCGGCCGTTCTCGCAAGGTGGACGACGCCCTCGGCGTCATCTACACCCACGGCATCGCCGGGCTCTTCGGCGGCCTGCTGCTCGGCATCTTCGCCGACCCGAACATGATCGAGTACGGCTGCGGCCACCTGAACTCGGTCGGGCAGGTGATCAATACGTCGCAGGCCGCTTACCAGACGGCCACAGTGCTGTACGCCGTTCTCGGTGGACGGCTTGATGTACACCGGCTCGGCCCACCAGCTATGGGAACAGTTCCGAGCGGCGGTCTGGGTCATCTTCTGGTCGGCGCTCGTCACCTTCATCCTGATGAAGCTGATCGGGTGGGTGCTGCGCGGGCTCCGGTACAAGGACGAGATGCTGGAGGTCGGTGACGTCGCCATCCACGACGAAGAGGCCTTTCCCGAGGAGACCTTCGCCGAGAGGGTGGGCGCCGGTGTCGGTGCTCCCTCCGAGGGACTGGGAGCCGACGCACACCCGTATGGTGGATCGCACCCGCTCCGAGCGCTCGCGCTCGGCGGGCCGGTCAGCATGACCTTCGATCCACTACTAGTTCGACGAAAGGAAGTAGAACATGAAGCTTGTCGTAGCGGTGTGAAGCCATTCAAGCTCGACGAGGTGAAGGAGGCCCTGAAGGTGTTGGGGATCCAGGGCCTGACCCTGACCGAGGTCCAAGGGTTCGGCCGCCAGCGTGGTCACACCGAGGTGTACCGAGGAGCCGAGTACGAGGTCGAGTTCGTTCCGAAGGTTCGGCTCGAGATCCTCATCGACGACGAACGGACGGCAGACGTCCTCGACGCGATGGTGGAGTCCGCCAACACCGGCAAGATCGGTGACGGCAAGGTGTGGGTCCTCCCGGTCGAGGAGGTCGTCAGGGTACGTACCGGCGAGCGAGGCACGGACGCCCTGTAGGCGCTCAATCCGGGGAGACCTCGCCCCAACCCTTCGGTGAACGGCCGGTCCGCCTCGACCGGTCGTTCGCCGCGTCCCGACAGTCAGCCACCGGGCCGGTCGGGCGCAGCCGAGGTCGCGGGCGGCGTCAGGCGCTCAACCGGCCTGGCGGGCGACGGCCGCAGCCGCCTCTTCGGCCGCCTCGGGATCGCCCAGGTACCTGCCGTCGGCCACCGTGAGGTCGTCGTGCAGGCGGTAGCGGAAGGGGATGCCGGTCGGGATCGTCGAGCCCGACGATGTCGTCGTCCTCGATGGCGTCGATGTGCTTGCGGAGGGCCCGGAGGCTGTTGCCATGGGCCACGACCAGGACGGCCCCGCCCCGGCTGCCCGTCTCCAAGAGGTCGGGCACGATGCTGTCCTCCCAGTAGGGGACGGTGCGGGCGACCACGTCGGCCAGGCACTCGGTTCGAGGTAGGGCGTCCACCGGGATGTCCCGATAGCGGGGGTCGCCGGCCGGGTGCCGTTCGTCACCGAGCTCCACGGGCGGTGGCGGGGTCGCGTAGCTCCGACGCCAGGCCTTGACTTGCTCGGCCCCGTGTAGCTCGGCCGTCTCCTTCTTGTTCTTCCCCTGGAGGGCCCCGTAGTGACGCTCGTTCAGTCGCCAATGGCGCCGGACCGGAAGCCAGGACCGTCCGGCCTCGTCGAGGACCAGGTCGGCGGTCCGGATCGCCCGGGTCAACAGCGAGGTATGGACCACCCGAAGGTCCAGGTCGGATTCGGCCTCGAGCAGTTGCCCCGCCTTCTTTGCCTCGGCCTCGCCGAGCTCGGTCAGGGGCACGTCGTGCCATCCGGTGAAGCGGTTCTCGGCGTTCCAGGTCGATTGACCGTGACGGAGGAGGACCAGGTCGAGCATGGAATGAGCGTACTCCCGCCTACAATCCCCATGGGTGAGTCGATAGCCATCGGAAAACTTATTGTATTGGCACTTAAGTTTGCTATACTGATGTATCGAAACAGCTGAGGAGAGGGATCGTATGGAGCCCACCAGGGGTTTCAGCCGAGCGGTCCGGACGAGCTGCAGGCAGTCGGGTCGGGAGTCCGGGCCGGATGCATCCGAAGACAGACATATCCGAGACAGACACAGCAGTGCAAGACAGAAGTTCGAGACAGACAGAGAGCCTGGGACCCAGGCAGATGAGCAGGAGGCAACGATGGCCAAGGCCGTAGGAATCGACCTGGGGACGACCAACTCGGTCGTGAGCGTGCTCGAGGCCGGCGAACCGGTCGTCATCCCCAACGCAGAGGGTGGACGCACGACGCCGTCAGTCGTGGGGTTCGCCAAGTCCGGCGAGGTGCTGGTCGGTGAGGTGGCCAAGCGCCAGGCCATCACCAACCCGGACCGGACCATCCGCTCGGTGAAGCGCCACATGGGCACGTCCTGGACCGTCGACATCGACGGCAAGGCCTACACGGCCCAGGAGATCTCGGCCCGGATCCTCTGCAAGCTGAAGCGGGACGCCGAGGCGTACCTCGGCGACACGGTCAACCAGGCCGTGATCACCGTCCCGGCCTACTTCGACGACGCCCAGCGCACCGCGACCAAAGAGGCGGGGACATCGCCGGCCTCGAAGTGCTGCGCATCATCAACGAGCCCACCGCGGCGGCGCTGGCCTACGGGCTGGACAAGGAGGGCGCCGACCAGACCGTCCTCGTGTTCGACCTGGGCGGCGGCACGTTCGACGTCTCGGTCCTCGAGATCGGTGACGGCGTGTTCGAGGTCAAGTCGACCTCGGGGAACACCCACCTCGGTGGCGACGACTGGGACCAGCGGATCATCGACTGGCTGGTGAAGACGTTCAAGGACACCGAGGGCGTCGACCTGTCCGCCGACAAGATGGCCACCCAGCGGCTTCAGGAAGCGGCCGAGAAGGCCAAGATCGAGCTGTCCTCGCTCCAAGAGACGCAGATCAACCTGCCCTTCATCACCGCCACCTCCGAGGGCCCGAAGCACCTCGACCTGAAGCTGACGCCGGGCCAAGTTCAACGAGTTGACCTCCGACCTGGTCGACTCGTGCAAGGGGCCCTTCGATCAGGCGATCTCCGATGCCGGACTGAGCACCACCGACATCGACCACGTGGTGCTGGTGGGTGGCTCGACCCGCATCCCGGCCGTCCAGGAGCTGGTGCAGTCGCTGACCGGCAAGGAGGCCCACAAGGGTGTGAACCCCGACGAGGTCGTGGCCATCGGTGCAGCCGTGCAGGCCGGCGTCCTCAAAGGTGATGTCAAGGACGTACTCCTCCTCGATGTCACGCCCGCTGTCGCTCGGCATCGAGACCAAGGGCAGTGTCATGCACCGCCTCATCGAGCGCAACACCACCATCCCGACCAAGCGGAGCGAGGTGTTCACCACGGCCGAGGACAACCAGCCGTCGGTGGAGGTCCACGTCCTCCAGGGCGAGCGCGAGATGGCCATGTACAACAAGACACTGGGCAAGTTCCAGCTCGTGGACCTACCGCCGGCCCCCCGTGGCGTGCCCCAGATCGAGGTCACCTTCGACATCGACGCCAACGGCATTGTGCACGTCTCGGCCAAGGACCGGGCCACGGGCAAGGAGCAGTCGATGACCATCACGGGTCAGTCGTCGCTGGCCAAGGACGACATCGACCGCATGGTCAAGGATGCCGAGGCCCACGCCGAGGACGACCGCCGCCGCCGGGAGGAGGCCGAGGTCCGCAACAACGCCGACACGCTGGTGTACCAGACGGAGAAGCTCCTGAAGGACCAGGGCGACAAGTTCGAGGGCGACGAGAAGGAGAAGGTCGAGTCAGCCCTGCAGGCGCTGAAGGAGTCCTTGGCCGGTTCCGATCTGGAGTCGATCAAGAGCTCGACCGAGTCCCTGCTCACCGCCAGCCAGTCGTTCAGTCAGCGTCTCTACGAGGAGGCCTCCAAGGCTGATGGCAACGCGCCCGGTGGGGCCACCGGCGCCCCGGCCGACGAGCCGTCGGACGACGAGGTGGTCGACGCCGAGATCGTGGACGAGAAGGACTGATGAACGGTCCTGACCAGTCCCCTGATGACGGGGTCGTCGATGCCGAAGACGCCGAAGTCGTCGAGGCCGAGATCGTGGACGATCCGGCCGACGGCTCCGGCGGCTCGGCCGGGCCCACTGGGCCTGGTGGCACTGGGTCCGGTCTGCTGGCACTGGGTCTGCTGGCGATCTGGCCCGATGGCGGGGAGGTGGCCGAAGTGATCGTGGTCGATGACGACCCGATCGCCGCGGCCAGGGCAGAGCGCGACGAGTATCTCGACGCCCTCCGCCGCCTCCAGGCCGAGTTCGAGAACTACCGCAAACGGGTGACCAAGCAGCAGGTGGAACAGGTCGAGCGGGCGGCGGTGTCATTGGTGGACAAGCTGCTGCCCGTCCTCGACGTCCTCGACCTCGCCGCCGAGCACCTCGGCGACGGGGACTCGGACGAGGGCAAGGCCCTGGTCCAGGCCTCGGCGCTGCTCACTGACGTCCTGGCCAAGGAGGGGCTGGAGCGGGTCGACCCGGTTGGCGATCCCTTCGACCCCAACGCCCATGAAGCGGTGGGCAAGGTGCCGGCCGACGAGGGCGGATCTGAGGATGAAGGGCCGACCGTGGCCCAGGTGATGCGGCCCGGGTACCGCTGGCGCGGGACGGTGGTCCGGCCCGCCATGGTGCTGGTGCGTAGCTGACGCGCCGGTCGACTTGTATCTGGACTTGTATCTGACAGAGAGGGACTGAGGGCAGACCACGGTGGCTCCGCAACGCGAATGGTTCGAGAACGACTACTACAAGACCCTGGGCGTCTCCGACTCGGCGACGGCCAAGGAGATCACCAGCGCGTACCGGAAACTGGCCAAGCAGCACCATCCCGACACCAATCCGGGGCACGAAGAACAGTTCAAGGAGATCACCGCGGCCTACGACGTCCTTGGTGACGCCGCCCGGCGCAAGGAGTACGACGAGGTCCGGGCCATGGGCCCGATGGCCGGTGCTGGCGGGTTCCCGGGCGGCTTCGGCGGTACCGGCGGGAGTACGTACCGGGTCGAGGACATGGGCGACCTCGGCGACTTGTTCGGCGGGTTGTTCGGCGGGCGCAACCGGCGCGGCCGGGGAGCGGCCACCGCGCCCCAACGGGGTGCCGACGTCGAGACCGAGCTGCATCTGTCCTTCGAGGATGCGGTCAACGGTGTGACCACCGGCGTCCACCTGACCACCGACGCCCGGTGCCACACCTGTGGCGGGTTCGGGCGCGGCCCCGGGCACCCATCCCGAGACCTGCCCGCGTTGCGGTGGCACCGGCGCCGCTCCAAGACGACCAGGGCCTCTTCTCCCTGAGCCAGATCTGCCCGCAGTGCGGGGGCCGGGGGACCGTGGTGACCACGGCCTGCCCGACCTGCCGGGGCACCGGAGTCGAGCATCGCGACCGTGAGGTGAAGGTCCGGATCCCGGCCGGGGTGGCCGACGGCCAGCGCATCCGGGTGAAGGGCAAGGGGGCGGCCGGTCGCGGCAACGCGCCGAGCGGCGACCTCTATGTGGTCGTGCGGGTGGGCCAGCACCCCCTGTTCGGCCGCCGGGGGCGCAACCTCACCCTGACCGTGCCCATCACCTACCCGGAGGCGGCGCTCGGCACCACCGTGACCGTCCCGACGCTCACCGACTCGGTGACCCTGCGCGTACCACCGGGGACTTCGTCGGGCCAGACCTTCCGGGTCAAGGGCCGCGGGGTGGCGGCCGGGAGGAAGAGCGCCACCGGCGACCTCTTGGTCACCGTGGACGTGACCGTGCCCAAGACCCTGACTGACGAGCAGCGCGCCGCGGTCGAGGCCCTGGCCGCCGCGTCCGACGGCTCGCCACGCGACTACCTGGGGGTGTGACGTGACCGATGATGCCCACTCACGCGCCGTCTATGTCATCTCGGTGGCGGCCGAGCTGGCCGGGGTGCATCCCCAGACGCTGCGCGTCTACGAGCGCAAGGGCCTCCTCGACCCGAGCCGGACCGCGGGCGGAAGCCGTCGCTTCAGCGAACGGGATCTGGCCCGTCTGCGCCACATCCACGAGCTGACCGAGTCCGGGCTCAACCTGGAGGGGGTCAAGCGGGTCATGGAGCTGGAGACCGAGGTGGCCCGGCTCCACGGTGAGATCGAGCTCCTCCGGGCCGAGGCCCGTGAGGCGGTGGCCCGCACCCACCAGCTGTACCGACGAGACCTGGTGCCCGTGTCCCACGCCCCCGTTCCCATGCGCCGACAGAACAGAGGAGGGAGCACCCGATGAGCATCAGCCCTGACCGGTGGACGTTGAAGACCCAAGAAGCGCTGGCCGCGGCCCTGGAACGGGCCCGGACAGAGCACCACGCCGAGGTGACGCCCGACCACATCCTGGTCGCCCTGCTGGGCCAGGCCGATGGGATGGCCGGCCCGATCCTGGCCCGGGTCGGGGTCGAGCCGGCCCTGCTGGGCAACCGCCTCGAGGGTGAACTGTCCCGCCTGGCCAAGTCCTACGGCGGCGAGGAGCCGCGCCTGAACGCAGCCGTGCGCGACACGCTGGCCGTGGCCGACAGCCTCCGGACCGACATGGGGGACGAGTACCTGTCGGTCGAACACCTCCTGTTGGCCATGGCCGACCGGTTGGGGGTGACCAAGGACGACCTCCTCAGCGCCCTGCGGGACGTCCGGGGCAGCCACCGGGTCACATCCCAGAACCCCGAGGACACCTTCCAGGCGCTGGAGCAGTACGGGCGCGACCTCACCGAGCTGGCCCGCCAGGGGAAGATGGACCCGGTCATCGGCCGGGACGAGGAAGTCCGCCGGGTCATCCAGGTGCTGTCCCGGAGGACGAAGAACAACCCGGTCCTGATCGGCGAGCCGGGCGTGGGCAAGACGGCCATCGTGGAGGGGCTGGCCCAGCGCATCGTCGAAGGGGACGTGCCTGAGGGCCTGAAGGGCAAGCGGGTCATCGGGCTCGACCTGTCGGCCATGGTGGCCGGGGCCAAGTACCGGGGCGAGTTCGAGGAGCGGCTGAAGGCCGTGCTGAAAGAGATCACCGACGCCGAGGGCGAGGTCATCACCTTCATCGACGAGCTGCACACCATCGTCGGGGCGGGCGGTGGTGCCGAGGGGGCCATGGACGCCGGCAACATGATCAAGCCGATGCTGGCCCGCGGTGAGCTCCGGCTGATCGGGGCGACGACACTCGACGAGTACCGCCAGTACATCGAAAAGGATGCCGCCCTGGAGCGGCGCTTCCAGCAGGTGTTCGTGGGTGAGCCATCGGTGGCCGACACCATCGCCATCCTGCGGGGCCTGAAGGAGCGCTACGAGGTGCACCACGGCGTGCGCATCCAGGACGCGGCGCTGGTGGCCGCGGCCGTCCTCTCTGACCGCTACGTCACCGGGCGCTTCCTGCCCGACAAGGCCATCGACTTGATGGACGAGGCGGCCAGCCGGTTGCGGATCGAGATCGACTCCATGCCCACCGAGCTCGACGTGGTCAGCCGCCGGATGCGCCAGTTGGAGATCGAGCGCATGGCCCTGGACAAGGAGACCGACCCGGCGTCGGCCGAGCGCCTGGCCCGCCTGGACGAGGAACTGGCCAACCTCAAAGAGACCTCGGACGCCATGACGGCCCATTGGCAGGCCGAGAAGGAGGCCATCACCGCCATCCAGGACCGCAAGGGCGAGCTCGAGAACAAGCGGGGCGAGGCCGAGCGCCTGGCCCGGGACGGGAACCTGGCCGCCGCCTCCGAGATCACCTACGGGCAGATCCCCGATCTCGAGCGCCAGGTGGAGGAGGCCACCGAGGCCCTCGACCGGCTCCAGGCCGAGCAGCGCTTCCTGAAAGAAGAGGTCGACGCGGAGGACGTGGCCGAGGTGGTCAGCCGGGCGACCGGTGTCCCGGTGACCCGACTGCTCGAGGGCGAGGTCGAGAAGCTGATCCGCATGGAGGACGCCCTCCACGCCCGGGTGGTGGGCCAGGACGAGGCCGTCTCAGCCGTGGCCAACGCCATCCGCAGGAACCGGGCCGGGCTGTCCGACCCGAACCGACCCATCGGCTCCTTCTTGTTCCTCGGCCCTACCGGCGTGGGCAAGACCGAGCTGGCCCGGGCCCTGGCCGACTTCCTCTTCGACGACGCCAAGGCCATGGTGCGCATCGACATGAGCGAGTACATGGAGCGCCACAGCGTGTCCCGGCTGGTCGGCGCACCGCCCGGGTACGTGGGCTACGAGGAGGGGGGCCAGCTGACCGAGGCGGTGCGCCGCCGGCCCTACGCCGTCGTCCTGCTCGACGAGATCGAGAAGGCCCACGCCGACGTGTTCAACATCCTCCTCCAGGTCTTAGAAGACGGCCGGTTGACGGACGGCCAGGGCCGGACGGTGGACTTCACCAACGCCGTGCTCATCATGACCTCCAACCTCCCCGGCGAGCCCTCGGAGTACTTCAAGCCCGAGTTCGTGAACCGGATCGACGAGATCGTGCGGTTCCATGCCCTGACCGAGGCCGACCTCGAGCGGATCGTGTCCATCCAGCTCGGGCGGCTGCGGGAGCGCCTGGACGAGCGGCGGCTGTCCCTGGAGGTCACCCCGGCGGCCGACGCCTGGCTGGCCCATACCGGGTTCGACCCCGACTTCGGGGCCCGCCCGTTGCGCCGGGTGATCCAGCGGCAGGTGGAGGACCAGTTGGCCCTGGCCCTGTTGGAGGGTCGCTACCCCGAGGGGTCGACGGTCACCGTCGACGCCAAGGACGGCGAGATCGTCCTGACGTGACCCCCGGGGATCAGCAGGGTGCGTCGGTGGTGCTGACCCCGTCGGTGGCCACGTGCTCGGTCCACCTGAATCCGTCCCAGAACCGGTAGTGGTGCCGGCCCGAGGGGTCGGTGTGCCAGCCGGGGGGAGCGACCGCGGGTGCGCCGGGGCGGACCCCGGCGTCGTGGCCGACCAGCCGCGCCGGGTTGGGCAGGGATTCGAACCGGTCGGGGGCCCGGGGCACGGACCCGAACATCGAGCCGGGAAAGCCGTAACGCGTCCGGGTGATGGAGGCACCCGGACCCGGCACCTTGGTCGTCCGCATGGCGATCAGCGTCAGGACGGTGATCACGACCGACACGAAGACGCTGGCCAGTGCCCAGTAGATCGGGGGGATGTGCCAGGGGCTGACCCCGGTGGCCCGCCGGAATACGTCGGTGTTCCTGAAGTTGAGGGCGGCGATGATGACGCCGAACACGACCAGGGTGGTCGTTGTCCGGACGAACAAGAGACCAAACATGGCTCCAATGTAGATCCGTCCCGGTTCGGGTGGGCCCTTTGGGGCCCGTCCGGGGCCGAGAACGGCCGGGCTGCCTGGATCGTCGGTCCCCATCACGGAGGTGAGGGACCCGGCTGCGGGTTACACTGGTGCGTAATCCGCTTTTCGCAACGGAGGTGTGACGCGTGCCCGCAACCGTGGTCGTCGGGACCCAATGGGGCGACGAAGGGAAGGGCAAGCTCACCGACTTGCTTGCCAAGGAGATGGAGGTGGTTGTCCGCTACCAGGGTGGCCACAACGCCGGGCACACCATCGTGGTCGACGGCGAGACCTTCGCCCTCCAGCTGGTGCCGAGCGGCGTCCTCTACGACCACATCACGCCGGTGATCGGCAACGGCGTGGTCGTCGACCCCACCGTCCTTCTGGCCGAGGTCGACACCCTGACGGCCAAGGGCGTCGACACCTCCAAGCTCCTGGTCAGCGGCAACGCCCACCTGATCATGCCCTACCACCACGAGCTCGACCGGCTCACCGAGCGGTACCTCGGCAAGAACAGCCTGGGTACGACCAAGCGGGGGATCGGCCCGGCCTACTCGGACAAGTCCTCGAGGGTGGGGCTGCGGGTCCAGGACCTCCTCGACCCGAAGATCTTCCGCCAGAAGCTCGACGTGGTGCTGAAGGAGAAGAACGCCATCCTGGCCAAGGTCTACAACCGGCTGCCGCTGTCGGCCGACGACATCACCGCCCACTACTTGGACGAGCTGGCGCCCCGGGTGGCGCCCATGGTGGCCGACACGGTGGGTGTTGTCCACGACGCGCTCGAGCGCGGGGCCCACGTGCTCCTCGAGGGGGCCCAGGCCACCTTCCTCGACCTCGACCACGGCACCTATCCCTTCGTGACCTCGTCCAACCCGGTGGCCGGCGGGGCCTGCACGGGGGCCGGCGTCGGGCCCCGCTACATCGATGAGGTCATCGGCATCGCCAAGGCCTACGTGACCCGGGTGGGCAGTGGGCCCTTCCCGACCGAGCTCACCGATGAGATCGGCGACACGCTGGTCGACCGCGGCCACGAGTACGGGGTCAACACCGGCCGGCGGCGCCGTCCCGGCTGGTTCGACGCGGTCATGATGCGCCAGTCGGTGCGGCTCAACTCGTTGTCCGAGGTGGCCCTGACCAAGCTCGACGTGCTCGACACCTTCGACGCCGTCAAGGTCTGTGTGGCCTACGAGGCCAACGGTGAGCGCTTCACCCACCCCCCCTATCACCAGTCGGTCCTCCACCAGGTGAAGCCGGTGTACGAGGAGCTGCCCGGCTGGAAGACCGACCTGTCGGCAGCCACCGAGCTGTCCGACCTGCCCCAGGCAGCCAGGGACTACGTCAGCTTCCTGGCCGAACAGATCGGTGCCCCGGTCCGCCTCGTCGGGGTCGGCCCCGGCCGCGAGCAGTTCGTACGCTTCGCCGCATGACCCCGCTCACCCCATGATCGTCTGCGTCGTCGGCTCCGGCGGTCGGGAGCATGCCTTGGCCCAGGTCCTGGGGCGCACGGCCGACGTGGTCGTGACCCCCGGCAACCCGGGGATCGCCGGGACCACGGCTGAAGGTCACACCTTGACCAGCGTGCCCACCCCGGCCGAGCAGATTGACGCCGGCCTGTTCGTCATCGGCCCCGAGCAGCCACTGGTCGACGGCCTGGCCGACCGGCTCCGGGCCCAGGGAAAGCTGGTGTTCGGCCCTGGCGCCGACGGCGCCCGGCTCGAGGGATCCAAGGCCTTCATGAAGGGGCTGCTCGACGAGGCAGGCGTGCCCACCGCCCGGTTCGGCGCCTTCGACGATGTGGCCGAGGCCAGGGCCTTCCTCCGCTCCCTGCCCGGTCCGTGGGTGGTGAAGACCGACGGGTTGGCCGCGGGCAAGGGCGTGCTCGTCACCGACTCGCTGGCTGAGGCGGACGCCGACGTGGAGGCCAAGCTGTCAGGGGCGGCCTTCGGAGACGCCGGGCGGTCGGTGGTCATCGAGGAGGGACTGGTCGGCGAGGAGTGCTCGCTGCTGGTCCTCTGCGACGGCACCCGCCTGGCCGCCCTGGCGCCGTCCCAGGACTTCAAGCGGGCGGCCGACGGCGACGCCGGGCCCAACACCGGGGGCATGGGGGCGTACTCGCCCGTGCCCTTCGTCGACGACGCCCTCGTCGCCCACCTGGTCGACGAGGCGGTGGCCCCGCTGGTGGACGTCCTTCGGGCCCGGGGGATCGACTACCGGGGCGTCCTCTACGCCGGGCTGATGCTCACGCCCGAGGGGCCCAAGGTCCTCGAGTACAACGTGCGCTTCGGCGATCCCGAGACCCAGGTGGTCCTGCCCCGCTATGACGGTGACCTGGCCGCCCTGCTGGCCGAGGTGGCCGCCGGCCGGCTCCAGACGACCCCCCGCTTCGTACCCGAGGCCGCGGTGTGCGTGGTCCTGGCTTCGGAGGGCTACCCGGAGGCTCCCCGGGTTGGTGACACCATCGAGGGCCTCGACGAGGTCGGCCCCCATGCCTCGGTGTTCCACGCCGGGACCCGGGCCGGGGAAGCGGGCGAGGTGGTGACCTCAGGCGGCCGGGTGCTGGGCGTCACCGCTCTCGGCCCGACCGTCGAGCAGGCCCGGTCCAGGGCGTACGGGTCGGTGGCCCGCATCGGCTGGCCGGGCATGCAGCACCGGACCGACATCGCTGTGACCCGCGGCCGGTCCGGGCACCGGCCGCCCACTCCCGACCCGCGCCCGACCCAAGAGGTTGTTCGGTGATACCCCGCTACGCCCCCGCGGCCATGACCGAGCTGTTCTCCGACCAGGCCCGGTTCCGCATGTGGCTCGAGGTCGAGCTCCTGGCCGCCGAGGGCTGGGCCGCCATCGGCGACATCCCCGCTGACGAGGTCAAGGCCTGTCGGGAGCGGGCGCCCATCGTTGACGACGGGTTCGTGGCCGCCGTGGCCGAGCGCGAGCGGGTCACCGATCACGACGTGGCCGCCTTCGTCGACGTGGTGGCCCAGGCCATCGGCCAGCCCGAGGGGTCCTGGATCCATTACGGGCTGACCTCCTCCGATGTGGTCGACACCGCCCTCTGCGCCACCTTGACCCGCGCCGCCGACCTGTTGATCGCCGCCTCGGGTGAGCTGGTCGCCGCGTGCCGGGCCCGGGCCGAGGAGCTCATCGACGTGCCCGTCACCGGACGGACCCACGGCATGCATGCCGAGCCCACTACTTACGGGGCGAAGTTCGCCCTATGGGCCCTCCAGGCCGACCGCGACCGGCAACGCCTGGTCGCGGCCCGGGAGCGGATCGCCGTGGGCAAGCTCTCGGGCGCGGTGGGCACCTTCTCCAACATCGATCCCCGGATCGAGACGTACGTCTGCAGCTCGCTCGGGCTGACCCCGGTCCCGGCCACCCAGGTCATCGCCCGTGACCGCCATGCTGAGTACCTGTGGGCCTGCACTTCGGTCGGGGCGACGATCGAAGCCATCGCCACCGAGATCCGCCACCTGGCCCGCAGCGAGGTCGGGGAGGTGGAGGAGCCATTCAAGCCAGGACAAAAGGGCAGCTCGGCCATGCCCCACAAGCGGAACCCGATCCTGTCCGAGCGGCTGTGCGGATTGGCCCGCGTGCTGCGCGGCTACCTGACGGCCGGCATCGAGGACGTGGCCCTGTGGCACGAGCGGGACATCTCCCACAGCTCGGTGGAGCGGGTCGTCCTGCCCGACGCCTCGGCGCTCACCCTCTACATGCTGAACAAGGCCACCGGCTTGGTCTCCGGCCTGGTCATCCATCCCGAGCGGGCCCTGGCCAACCTGGCCCAGGGGAGTTTCGGGTTGGTGTTCTCGCAGTCGGTCTTGTTGGCCCTGGTGGCCGGGGGCCTCAGCCGGGATGCCGGCTACCGCATCGTGCAGCGCGACGCCCGCCGGGCCTGGGAAGAGCGTGTGGCCTTCCGGGAGGTCCTCGACGCCGACCCCGAGGTCACCCTGTCGGCCGGGCAACTGGACGAGGCGTTCGACCTGCGTCGGGCCCTCCGGCACGTTCACCGGTTCACCGACGCCCTGGTCGGACTGGGGCCGGCCGAACCGGGGCAACCGGCGCCTGGGCGTGCCGAACCGGGGCAACCGGCGCCTGGGGGTGCCGAACCGGGGCAACCGGCGCCTGGGGGTGCCGAACCGGGGCAACCGGCGCCTGGGGGTGCCGAACCGGGGCAACCGGCGCCTGGGGGTGCCGAACCGGGGCAGAGCGGCAAAGCCCGGTGAGATCGACGACGACACTGAGACGATGACACCGAAGGGAGCAAGAGAGTGACCGAGGCAACCGAAGCGCTGCCCCTCATCCAATCGGGCAAGGTGCGCGAGCTCTACGACGCCGGGGACGACCGACTGTTGATGGTGGCCTCGGACCGGATCTCTGCGTTCGACGTGATCATGGCCGAGCCCATCGCCAACAAGGGCAGGGTGCTCACGGCCATGACCGTGTACTGGCTCGAGGAGCTGGCTGACCTGGCCCCCAACCACCTCATCAGTGCCGACGATGCCGACTTCCCCCCACACCCCGGTCTCGACGACCTGGCCGGCCGGTCGATGCTGGTGCGGAAGGCCGACATGCTGGCCATCGAGTGCATCGTGCGCGGCTACCTGGCCGGCTCGGCCTACAAGGAATACGAGCGCGAAGGAACGGTGCACGGGATGCCGATGCCCTCGGGCCTCCGCCACGCCGACCGCCTGCCCGAGCCCATCTTCACCCCCTCGACCAAGGCCACCGAGGGCCACGACCTGAACATTGGCATGGCCGAGGCGGCCGACCTGGTCGGCGCCGAGGCGGCCCGGGCGGCCAGCGAGGTGTGTCTGGCCGCGTACCTGCGGGCCGCGGCCCGGGCCGAGGAGCACGGCATCGTCATCTGCGACACCAAGTTCGAGCTCGGCTACATCGACGGGCGGCTGGCCATCTGCGATGAGGTCCTCACCCCGGACTCGTCGCGCTTCTGGCCGGCGGCCGACTGCGCGCCGGGGACCAACCCTCCCTCCTTCGACAAGCAACCCCTGCGGGACTGGCTGGAAGGCCAACCGTGGGACAAGCAACCGCCGCCTCCGGCCCTCCCCGACGAGATCGTGACCGCCACCTCACAGCGCTACACCGACGCCTACGAACTGATCAGCGGCCGTCGTCTGGCCGACTGGTACGGTGCGTGATCATGGCGAGCCGAGGGCCGAATCGGTGAACTATTCCGTGTTGGTCGAGGTGGCGCTGAGGCCGGGTATCGCCGATCCCCAGGGGGCGACCATCGAGCGGGCCCTGGGTGCGCTGGGCTTCGGCGGCGTGAGCCGGGTACGGGCGGGCAAGGCCTTCCGCTTCGACATCGAGGCCGCCGACCACGACACCGCCGTCGCCCAGGCCGAGGTGGTGGCCGAACGCTTCTTGGGCAACCCGGTGATCGAGGACTCGACGGTCTCGGTGACCGCTCGAGAGGCCGGTGACGTCGGTGCATCCTCGCCGGGGGCTCGCTGATGGCCGCTCGAGTGGGGGTGGTGATCTTCCCCGGGAGCAACTGCGAGCACGACGTGATCAAGGCCCTGGGCCAGCTCGGGGGATCGGCCGAGTTGGTGTGGCACGGTGACGCCACAGTGGACGGCTACGACGCGCTCGGTGCTGCCCGGCGGATTTGCCCACGGCGACTATCTCCGCCCCGGGGCCATCGCCCGGTTCTCGCCGGTGATGGACGCGGTCAGCCGCTTCGCCGCGAGCGGCGGCCCGGTGGTCGGCATCTGCAACGGGTTCCAGGTGCTGACCGAAGCCGGCCTCCTCCCGGGTGCCCTACAGAAGAATCGGGGGCTCCGGTTCTTGTGCACCACCGCCGAGGTGCGGGTCGAGAGCGAGAAGTCCGCCATCACCGCCGGGGTCGCCGTCGGGACCGTGTTGCGTATCCCGATCAACCATTTCGAGGGGAACTACATCTGCGACGCCGAGACCTTGGCCGTGCTCCAGGGCGAGGGCCGGATCGTCCTCCGCTACGTGGACAATCCCAACGGCTCGATCGATGGGATCGCCGGCGTGTGCAACGAGGCCGGCAATGTCGTGGGGCTTATGCCCCATCCCGAGCGAGCCAGTGACGAGCTGTTGGGCTCGACCGACGGGGCCGCACTGCTTGGTGCGCTGTTGTCCGCCGATGCGGCCTAGCGGCCTCTGCCGGGAGGGTGACCGATTCCTTCGGTCGCTCGGCCCGGGTTCCGCCGGGGTCTTTCAGCTCCGGGGTCCGTCAGCTCCGGGTCCGGGCGATCTTGGCCTGTTGGAGTACCGGCGCTGACACGCCGACGGCCCGCCAAGCCGAATAGGTGATGCCCTTTCGGTCGCCATAGGCCCGGGCCACCTTGATGAATTCCTTCTCGAGGGCACCCAGGTCCACGGTGTCGCCGGTATGGGACAGCTCGGCTTCCAGTTGTTGCTTCTCCTGGACCAGGTGAAGGCGGCTCAATGCATCGGCATCGACCAGGCGGTCGTCGATCGTGTTGAGACGCTTGGTAATGGATTCCGGCGTGCGCTTACGGCCACGTCGGGGCTTGGTCGATTCGAGGGCCTCGAGATAGCGACGTACCACGCGACCTTCTTCACGCCCCTTGGCCAAAGCAGCCTTGTGGGCGTCTGACATAGCAGTTTTCTTGCGTGGAGTCTTTGCCATGACTCCTAGTTTCTCAGACCTTTCATTAAACGGCAACTGCCAATCCTGACTCTGGCCTTGGATGTAATGGCGGACATACCCATGTGGTGCTCACAGGGGGTCGCTCACCGCCAGAATATCGATTATTTCCAGGCCCATGGCTCTGGCCTGGGAGGATCGAATATCGTTGGGGGAAGCTCCTACCGGTTTGCCCTACATGTTTCAGGGGGAAAGGTCAGAACGTCCGGTCCGTTGGGCGCCGGGTCAGCGGCCGGAGTGAGACAGCATGGCCGTATATATCGCATAGCAACGAGGGCCGGCGGATCTGTCTCGCCGGTGATTCGGCCGGCGAACCAGTTCGTTCTATCGCCCCTCGATTAGACGTGGCTCGACCGCCTGCAGTTTTGCTCTATGGGCCGAGGCCGGTGTCGCTCGATACCCAACCCTCTGACCGTGGCCTATGGCCCGGGGTCGAACCGGGCCGAATGGGCGCGAGAGGCCGGCCAGGTACCGTGTGACCAATGGACGCTGGAGCTCCCGAAACAACCATGCCCTTACACCGCGCCCTCGGGCTCACCGATGACGAGCTCGTGGCCATCGAGGAGCTGCTCGGCCGCGAGCCCAACCATCTGGAACTGGCGCTGTACGCGGTGATGTGGAGCGAGCACTGCTCCTACAAGTCGTCGCGCATCCACCTGCGGCGGCTCCCCACCGAGGGCCCGCTGGTCCTGGTCGGACCGGGCGAGAACGCGGGGGTGATCGACGCCGGTGACGGGATCGCCGTGGCCGTCCGCATCGAGAGCCACAACCACCCCTCGGCCATCGAGCCCTACCAGGGCGCGGCCACCGGGGTCGGGGGCATCCTGCGGGACATCTTCACCATGGGGGCCCGCCCCATCGCGGTGATGGATCCATTGTTCTTCGGAGACCCCGAGGCCGCCCGCCAGCGCTGGCTCATCGAGGGGGTGGTGGCTGGGATCTCGGGCTACGGGAACTCGGTGGGCGTACCCACCGTCGGCGGCGAGTTGACCTTCGACCGGTGCTACGCGCAGAACCCGTTGGTCAACGTGCTCTGCCTGGGCGTTCTCCCGGTGGACCGGCTGGTGCTCGGCCAGGCGTCCGGGGTGGGCAACCTGGCCGTGCTCCTGGGATCAGCCACCGGGCGGGACGGGATCGGAGGCGTGAGCGTGCTGGCCTCGGCCGGATTCGGCGGCAGCAGTGACGAGGACGGCGCGGCCAAGCGACCCAGCGTCCAGGTGGGCGACCCCTATGAGGAGAAGCGACTGATCGAGGCCTGTCTCGAGCTGCTCGACGCCCACCTGGTCGTCGGCATCCAGGATCTGGGGGGCGCGGGACTCGTCTGCGCCACCAGCGAGACGGCCGCACGGGGCGGGGTGGGCATGGATGTCGATGTGTCGGGGGTACCGCGCCGGGAGGCGGGCATGGCCGCCTATGAGGTCATGACCTCGGAGAGCCAGGAGCGGATGCTCGCCATCGTGACGCCGGCCGACCTGGAGCGGGTCCAAGAGGTGTGTCGGCGGTGGGAGGTCCGGGCCGAGGTCGTGGGCAAGGTGACCGAGGCGCCGCCTGGCGAGCCGGGGCGGCTGCGGATCCTCGACGGGTTCGACGGCGAGGTGCTGGGCGACCTCCCGGCCGAGTCACTGAGCGAGGACGCACCCCTCTACCGGCGACCGATGGCTGAGCCGGCCGACCGGGCCGCCCGATTGGCCGACGACCCCGGAGCCTTGGCCGCCCCCGACTGCACCGGTGACCTCTTGACCCTGCTGACCGACCCGTCGTGGGTCTACCGGCAGTACGACCACCAGTTGTTCTTGAACACGGTGGAGGCCCCGGGCGGCGACGCCGCCGTCCTGCGCTTGGCCGCGCCTGGCCTACCGGCATCGAGGCGGGGGCTGGCCCTGTCGACCGACTCGAACCCCCGGTGGTGCTCGCTCGATCCCCGGGAGGGGACGGCCGCGACCGTGGCCGAGTCGGCCCTCAACGTGGCCTGCGCCGGGGCCCGCCCGGTGGCCGTGGTCAATTGCCTCAACTTCGGGAACCCCGAGCACCCCGAGGTGATGTGGCAGCTCTCCGAGTCGATCGACGGCATGGGCCAGGCCTGCCTGGCCCTCGGCCTCCCGGTGGTCGGGGGCAACGTCAGCCTGTACAACGAGAGCGGGGGAACCGACATCGATCCCACGCCGGTGATCGGGACGGTCGGCCTCATCGACCACCTGGGCCGCCGGCCGCCGGCCATGTCCCTCCGGGACGGGTCGTCGCTGGTGGTCGTGGGGCGGGACCCTGGGCCACACCCGTCCTTGGGCGGATCCCGCTGGGCGGTCGAGTGCCGGGGGCACCGCAACGGGGCCCTGCCGTCACTCGACTTGGAGTTCCACGCCCGGCTGGTCGAATGGGTGGGCGCCCTGGTCGCTGAGGTCGTGGCCGGTGACATTGGGCCCGACCAGTGCCTGCTCGACGGGATCCACGACGTCTCGGGCGGCGGGCTCGGTGTGGCCCTCGCCGAGGTGGCGGTCCGCGCGGGCATCGGGCTCCGGGTGGACGGCGTCCCCGACCACCACGCTCTGTTCTCCGAGGCGCCATCGCGGGTCGTCGTCTGCACCAGCCGCCCCGACGAGCTGGTGGCCCGCGCCGAGGCCGGCGGGTTCGGCGCCTGGGTCCTCGGGTCGGTGGGCGGGGACCGGTTGGTCCTCGGCGACCTGGTTGATGTCAGCCTGAGTGTCGCCACCGCGGCATGGCGGGACCGGCTTCCTTCGCTCCTCGACGAGCTGGCTCCGGCCGAGTTGTAGGACCGCTTTGTCGGGCCGAGTTGTAGGACCGAGTTGTCGGGCCGAGTTGTCGGGCCGAGTTGTCGGGCCGAGTTGTCGGCCGAGGCGCCCGTCGACGCCGGACGGCAGCTCCTGGTCAGGCACCCACCGTGCGGCAGCTCGTCGTCAGGCCGCCACCGGGCGGCGGGCGGCCAATTGGTCGAGCACGCGGTCGGGGACCTTCAGGTCGCCAGTCCCCGTCCCCACGGTGAGGTCCGGCTTGATCGTCCCATGGTGGTCCGACCCACCGGTGGCCACAAGGTCGAACCGGGCGGCCAGATTGACCAGGTCCTGACGTTGTCTCGGCGAGTACCGACCGTAGACCGCCTCGATGCCGGCGAAGCCGTGCTCGGCCAGCTCGCCCACCGTCCGGGCCAGCTCGTCGGGCTCCAGCTCGAGGCTGTACGGATGGGCCAGGACGGCCACCCCACCCGAGGCCCAGGCGAGGCGGGCCACGTCGACGGCGTCGAGGCGTGACTTGGGCACGTAGGCCGGGCCCCCGTTGGCCAGGTAGCGGTCGAAGGCCTCCTGGACCGACCCGACCACGCCCCGACGCACCAGGGCCGTGGCGAAGTGGGGGCGCCCCATGCCCTCCTCGCCGCCGGCGATGTCGGCCACCTCCTGGTAGGTGACGGGGAGCCCGAGGGAGGCGAGGCGATCGGCCAGGGCCACGTTGCGGCGATGGCGGTCCCCGCGCAGCCGCCCGAGCTCTTCGGCCAGGGGGCTCCCCTCCTCTTCGGCGAAGTACACGAGGACGTGCATGCCCCCGGTGCCGACCGGCCGGCACGAGATCTCGCACCCGGGGACCAGTTCCACACCCAGCTCGTCCGCTCGCCGGCGAGCGGCGGGGAGACCGGCCAGCGAGTCGTGGTCGGTCAGGGCCACGGCGCGACAACCGACCAGCGCGGCCAGCTCCGGGATCCGCTCGGGTGGGTCGCTGCCGTCCGACACGGTCGAGTGGGTGTGCAGGTCGATCACCTGGGTGAGGCTACCGGCCGGGTCCTCCGGCGCCGCCCGAGGACCCCGTGAACACGTCTGCCGGCCCGCCCGGTGCCACGTCCCGGGCGTCCGGCACCGACGGAGCACCGTCGCGCCCACGGCAATCGCCACGGGCAGGAGCTTTCCGACCTGGGAGTCCGTCCTGAACCGATCGCCGGCCTGGCCACGGCACTAGTCTGCAGGTGAGGGATCCCGCTTGGGCTTGGGAGCCCTTGAGCGACGAGCCCGACGACCCCCGGTGACGACGGTGACGAACCGATGATGGAGGCCAAGGAAGCGTGTGGTGTCTTCGGGGTCTATGCCCCGGGGCGTTCGGTCGCACACCTGATCTTCGACGGGCTCTACGCGCTGCAGCATCGGGGCCAGGAATCGGCCGGGATGGCCCTCAGCGATGGCGATGCCATCACCGTGATGAAGGACATGGGCCTGGTCACCACGGTGTTCGACGAGCGGAAGCTGTCCGGGCTCCGCGGGCACCTCGGCATCGGCCACACCCGCTACTCGACGGCGGGCTCCCGATCCTGGCGGAACGCCCAGCCGGTCTACCGAGGAGTCGGGAAGGCCGGGTTCGGGCTGGCCCACAACGGCAACCTGACCAACACGGCGACTCTCACCGAAGCCGCCGGCATGCTCCCTGGCGTGGTCGCCTCGGACAGCGACCTGGTGGCCGAGTTGCTGGCCGAGGCCTTCCCGGCCGAGTCGGAAGGCGAGGGTGACCTGGTGGCCGCCCTCCGCACCGTCCTTCCCGAGGTGGGCGGCGCCTTCTCCTTCGTCCTCTTGGATGCCGACCGCCTGATCGGGATCCGCGACCCCAACGGCTTCCGTCCCTTGTGCCTGGGTCGGCTAGAGGCCACCGAGGAGTTCGAAGAGGGCTGGGTCCTGGCCTCGGAGACCCCGGCCCTCGACGTGATCGGCGCCACCTTCGTCCGCGAGCTCGAGCCGGGCGAGATGGTCGTCATCGACGGGAAGGAGTTGCGCTCGGAGTTCGTCTTCGCCCCCGAGCGCTTCGATCCCCGACTGTGCATCTTCGAATTCGTCTATTTCGCCCGACCGGACAGCAAGCTCTACGGCAACGAGGTCCACGGGGCCCGGCGCCGGATGGGACAGCGGCTGGCCACCCAGGCCCCCGTCCCGGCCGACCTGGTCATGGGTGTGCCCGACTCCGGCGTGCCCGCGGCCGAGGGGTACGCCCTCACCAGTGGCATCCCCTACGGCCAGGGCCTGGTGAAGAACCGGTACATCGGGCGCACCTTCATCGCCCCCACCCAGCAGGAGCGGGCCAACGGCGTGCGGCGCAAGCTGAACCCCCTGCGGGAGAACATCGCCGGCAAGCGCCTGGTTGTGGTGGACGACTCCATCGTCCGGGGGACGACGACCCGGGCCATGGTGCAGATGTTGCGGGAGGCGGGCGCCACCGAGATCCACCTGCGCATCTCGTCGCCGCCGTTCCAGTGGCCCTGCTACTACGGGATCGACACCCCGGACCGCACCGAGCTGCTCGCCGCCATCAAGTCGGTCGACGAGATTGCCGAGTACCTGGACGTGGACTCGATCGAGTACCTGACCATCGACAACCTGGTCGAGGCGATCGACGCCCCCGGCGCCGGGTTCTGCGACGCCTGCCTGACCGGCGACTACCCGGTCCCGGTGCCCGTCGAGATCACCGCTCGCCCGGCGCTGGCCGGCGCCGTCACTCCCGGCACCTGAGCCCGCGTGGCTGACGGGACCGCCCAGCCGGACTCCGGCGCCACCTACGCCGCGGCCGGGGTGAGCATCGAGGCCGGCGAGCGCGCCGTCGACCGCATCCGGTCCTTGGTCGGCTCCACGGCTCGGCCCGAGGTCCTCGGGGGCATCGGGGACTTCGGCGGTCTCTTCGCCCTCGATACCGGACGCTTCGATCAGCCGGTCCTCGTGGCCGCGACCGATGGCATCGGGACCAAGGCGCTGGTGGCCCAGGCCACGGGCCGGTATGACTCGGTGGGGATCGACCTGGTGGCCATGTGCGTCGACGACCTGGTCTGCTCGGGGGCGGAGCCACTCTTTTTCTTGGACTACATCGCCACCGGAGCGGTGGACCCGACCCACATGGCCGAGTTGGTGGCCGGGGTGGCCGAGGGCTGCCGGCAGGTCGGTGCCGCCCTCCTCGGAGGGGAGATGGCCGAGCACCCCGGGATCATGCGGCCCGGCCAGTTCGACCTGGCCGGGTTCGCCGTCGGCGTGGTGGAGCGCGACGACGTCCTGGGTTCGGTCCGGGTGCGCGCCGGCGACGTCCTGATCGGTCTGGCCTCGCCCGGGCTCCGCTCCAACGGCTACTCGCTGGCCCGACACGTGCTCTTCGAGCGGGCCGGCCTGGCCCTCGACGCCCCGGCCTGGGACGGCGCGTCGACCACGGTCGCCGACGAGCTGTTGGTGCCGTCGGTGCTGTATGCCCCGGCCGTCCTGGCCGCGCTTTCGGTGGCCGAGGTGCACGCCGTGGCCCACATCACCGGCGGTGGCCTCCCCGGGAACCTCACTCGGGTCTTGCCCGATGGGGCCCGGGCCGTGGTCAAACGGGGCAGCTGGCCCGTGCCTCGCATCTTCGACCAGATCCGGCAGCTGGGGACGGTGGAGGACGACGAGATGGCCCGGGTGTTCAACCTCGGGTTGGGGATGGTCCTGGTGGTGGCGCCGGGCTCGGTGGCGCCCGCCCTGGCCGCCCTGGAAGGGGCCGGCCGGCCGGCGACCGTCGTCGGGCTCGTGGAGCCAGGCCCCCGCGGCGTGGACCTGACCGGGCCCGAGCTGTGGAGCGCAGCGAATGAGGAGAGCAGCGAATGAGGAGGGCAATTGAGCACTGACCCCGGAGCCGGCGCGCCGTCGCTGCCCGCAACCGACTTCGCCGGCCTCCGGGCCCACCTGCTGGCCCACTCGGTGCAGCGGGGTGACTTCGTGCTGAAGTCCGGCCGGCGGAGCACGTGGTTCATCGACTCGAAGCAGACAATCTGTCGTCCCGAGGCCATGCTCCTGGTCGCCGACGCCGTGTTGTCGGTGGTGCCCGCCGAGGCCACGGCCATCGGGGGGCTGACCATGGGGGCAGATCCGGTGGCGTTCGTGTCCGCCGGCGTGGCTGCGACCCGGGGGAGGATGCTCAAGGCGTTCAGCGTGCGCAAGGAGGCCAAGGACCACGGCGGCGGTGGCCGGATCGCCGGTGCCCTCGATCCCGGCGACCGGGTGGTCATCACCGAGGACACCGTCACCCGGGGCACGTCGCTGCTCCAGGCGGCGCACGCGGTGCGAGAGGCCGGAGCCGAGCCCGTGTTGCTGGTGGCCGTGGTCGACCGGGGCGGGACGGTCGAGGCCATGGCCGCGGCCGAGGGGCTGCCCTTCCGGGGCCTGGTCACCGCACCGGACCTCGGCTTCGACTACGAGGGGGCCTGAGGAGCGGCTGACACCGGCGCCGACCCCTACGGCGGGCGCCGACCGGAGAGGCCGTTCCCGGTCAGGCCTGGTTGGCGGCCTCGTCGGGGGCGTCCTCGGCCAGCACCTGGTAGATCTTGCGCCTGGTCTCGTTGAGGATCCCGTGCACCGTCTCGATCTGTTTGGCGCTGCCGGCCTGGGCCACCTGCATGATGGCCGCGCCGACCTGGAAGGTCAGATTGCGCAGGTCGACCAGCGAACGGTCGGCGTCCTGGGCCGCATCCTCCCAGGGGGCCGGGCCGTCGCCCGCCTCCTTGGCCACCTTCAATCCCTCGACGGTCAGGTCGAACACCCGACGACCCTCGGCCTTGTCCGCCGTGATGAGGCCCTCGTCCTCGAGCGATTGGAGGGTGGGGTAGACAGAGCCGGGACTCGGGCGCCAGACCCCGCCGCTCCGCTCGGTCAGCTCGGTGATGATCTGGTAGCCGTGCATGGGCTTCTCGGACAGCAGGGCCAGGATCGCCGCCCGGACGTCGCCGCGGCCGACCTTGGGACCCCGCCCGAACATCGGTCCGCCGAAGCCGCCCATCCCGCCGTGGCGCCCGAACCCGGGCCCGAACCCGGCTCGTGGCCCCCTGCCGCGCCCTCGGCTCCGGCCTCGGAGGGCGGCCTCGAAGAGCAACCGCTCGGGTCGGATCCCCGGCCCGGGATGATCGTGATGGCCCCGGTGTCCTTCGAACGGGTGCCCCTCGAAGGGGTGTCGTGCGTGCATGTGGTGCCTCCTCGGCCTGGTTCGCTCCGTGGGTGGTGCTCGTTAAGGAGAGGATCGGTATGATCGCTCTCAATAAGTCACGATATATCGCGATAGACCTATCGTCAAGGGGGACCGGGAAACTTCTGCTGCGGCCCCGGTGTGCGATACCGGGTGTTCGATATAGGGCATCGGGCGTGTCGAACACCGCCGAATGGGAAGAACCCCCGGCATGAGAAAGCCAACCCGGGCGCCGACATCCGTCCCGGTCCTGTTCCGGACCATCTCGTCGTCCCTCCTGGTGGGGGCGGCCACCGGCCTGCGCTCGCAGGTGGGTGTGGCCGCCGTCGTGCTGCGGGCGGACACGGATCGATTGCCACCCTTCCTCCGGACGTCGGCCGCGGCCCGATCGGTGACCGTCGCGGCCGGCGCCGAGCTCGTGGTCGACAAGACGCCGCTGGCCGGGGACCGGCTCCGGCCCCCGGCGCTGGCCGCCCGGCTCGTCCTGGGCGGTCTGGCCGGAGCCCTCCTCGCCCTTGCCGAGCGGCGACCGGTCGCTCCGGCCGCCGTCGTTGCCCTGGCCTCGGCAGGGCTGGCGGCCAAGGTCGGCCATGACCTCCGGGCCGTGGCCGCGCGCACGGTGCCCGACCCCGTGGTGGCCGTGGCCGAGGACGGCGTGGCCGTCGCCCTGGCCGCGGTGGCGACGCGCCCGTCGCGCCCGGTGACCGTCAGGAGTTGGACGATCGGCGATGGCAGTATGAGGAGGTGACGTCTCGTCGGATGGTCATGCGGCTCACGGTGGGGGAAGGTGCGGTCCGCCAACCCGACGACCTGGTCGCCGAGGAGCCGCTGGAGCTCCGGGTCAGTGGCCGCTCGTTGGCCGTCACCATGCGCACCCCGGGGGACGACTTCGACCTCGCCGCCGGCTTCTTGGTGAGCGAGGCGGTGATCTGCCACCGCGACCACTTGGCCGCCATGCGCTATTGCGTGGGGGCCGAAGGCGACGGGACGAACCGCTTCAACGTGCTGGACATCTCGCTCGGCGCCGGGGTAGCGCCACCGGACCCCAGCGTGGAGCGGGCCTTCTTCACCACCAGCTCGTGCGGCTTGTGCGGCAAGGCAAGCATCGATGCCGTGCGCTCCCGCTCGAGCTACGACGTCGGGCCCGACGGGTTGCGGATCGACCCGGCGCTGCTGGCCTCGTTTCCCGACCGGTTGCGGGCCGAGCAGAAGGTGTTCGACAAGACGGGTGGCCTCCACGCCGCCGCCATCTTCGACGGCGGAACCGGGGACCTCCTCGTCCTGCGGGAGGACGTCGGCCGGCACAACGCGGTGGACAAGGTGGTGGGGTGGGCCCTTCGCCAAGGGCGCCTACCCCTCCGCCGTGCCGTGCTGCTGGTCTCGGGTCGGGCCAGCTTCGAGCTGGTCCAAAAGGCGCTGATGGCCGGGATCCCACTCCTGGCCGCTGTCTCGGCCCCGTCCTCGCTGGCCGCCGACCTGGCGGCCGAATCGGGCATGACCCTGGTCGGGTTCCTGCGAGGGCCCTCGATGGTCGTCTACGCCGGCGGGGAGCGGCTGTCGCCCGAGCCGGCATCGAGCATCACGCCCTGAGGGCCCGACGGGTCAATCCGTCGGTTCGGGCCGTTACCATGGCTCTGTGCCGAGACTGTCCCCGGCCGGTGACTGGGTGGAGGTGACCGGCGACCCGCTGCCCACGGCCGAGGTGGCCGCGTGGACGGTGATGCCGAGCTGTGGGGCCCTCAGCCTCTTCTGTGGGACGGTGCGCGACCACTCCGAGGGAAGACCCGGTGTGGTCCGCCTCGAGTACGACGCCTACGCCGAACACGTTTTGCCCCGGCTCGACGCCATCGCCCAGTCGGCGCGGCAGCGCTGGCCGGAGGTGGGCCGGGTGGCACTGCTGCACCGGGTGGGCACATTGGCCGTCGGCGATGTCTCCGTGGTCGTCGCCGTCTCCACCCCGCACCGGCAGGAGGCGTTCGCCGCATCCAGTTGGTGCATCGATACGGTGAAGGCCACCGTTCCCATCTGGAAGCGGGAGGTCTGGGAGGGCGGATCCGACTGGGGTCTGTGCGCACACGATCTGGTCGAGGTCGACGACCTGGCTGCCGGGAGCTGACCTGGGTGGCCGGACACGAACGACCGGGCCCGACGGTCACCCTGGCCGAGGCGCGTCGCCAGTTGCTGGCCGACGTGGTGCCGCTCGAGCCGTGCCGGGTACCGCTCGACGAGGCCGTCGGCTGCGTGCTGGCCGAGGAGGTGGAGGCGGCCGAGGACGTCCCGCCCTTTGCCAACTCGGCCATGGACGGATTCGCCGTACGGGCCGAGGATTCCCGGGAGCCAACGGCCCGGCTGCAACTGGTCGGCGCGGTCACCGCCGGGGGCGTGGCCGCCGGGCCGCTCGGGCCGGGCCAAGCCATTGCCATCGCCACCGGAGCACCGCTCCCCAAAGGGTCCGACGCTGTCTGCATGGTGGAACGCACCAGCGTCGAGGGCATCGAGGTCGTTCTGGAGGCAGCCGTCGAGGCGGGAGAGAACGTGCGCTACCCGGGTGAGGACATCCCCCGGGGCTCGAGCGTCTTCGGCCCGTCCACGGTCCTCGGGCCATCCCACATCGGCGTGCTGGCCAGCATCGGTGTGTCCGAGGTCCTGGTCGTTCCTCGGGCGCGGGTGGGCGTGGTGGCGACTGGTGACGAGCTCCGTCGCCGGTCCTGGGCCGCTCGAGTACGGCCAGATCCACGACTCCAATCGCCACGCCCTGTTGGCCGCAGCCCGCAGTATCGGGTGCGATGCGGTCGACCTCGGCGTGGTGGGGGACGACGAGCGGGCCATTGCCGACGCGGTCGAGGCGGGCGCCGGCGCCTGCGACGTCCATGCTTACCTCGGGCGGGGTGAGCGTCGGGGTGGCCGACCACATGAAGTCGATCCTGGGCCGGCTCTCGGGCGGGGCGGTGCACTGGATGGAGGTGGCCATCAAGCCGGCCAAGCCCTTCGGGTTCGCCGTCCTGTCGACGTCGGGCGTGCCGGTGCTCTGCATGCCCGGTAATCCGGTCTCGGCCATGGTGAGCTTCGAGCTGCTGGCTCGTCCCGCGCTGCGGAACATGATGGGCCACCGCACGCTGTACCGCCCGGCGTTACCGGCCACGGCCGAGGAGCGGCTCGTGCGCCGCCGCGACGGCAAGGTCCATTTCCTCCGTGTCGTCGCCCGTCGTCGACGACGAGGGGAACCTGTGGGTGCGGCCCTCGGGCGGCCAGGGCTCCCACCAGTTGCGCTCCCTGGCGGGGGCCAACGCCCTTGCCGTCCTGCCCGACGGCGAGAGCGTCGACGCCGGCGAACGGGTGCGCGTCCTGCTCGTCGATCCCGACGCACTCGTCGGTGCGACGGTGCCGTCGTGACCACGGCTACGCCGGTCCCGGTGGCCATCCGCCCTCGGCCGGCCACGGCGGCCACGCCGGCGATCGAGGCCATGCCGCTCGAGGGGCCGCTGATCGATCGCTTCGGCCGGGTGCACCGCGACATGCGGCTGTCGGTGACCGACCGGTGCAATTTCCGCTGTGTGCACTGCCTGCCCGAGGACGGCGTGACCTTCCTTCCCCGGTCGGCGGTGCTCGGCTTCGACGAGATCGTCCGGACGGCAGCCATCGCCCACCGGCTGGGGATCACCTCGGTCCGGATCACCGGGGGGAACCGCTCGTCCGTCATGGCGTTCCCGCCCTGGTCGCCCGGCTGGCCGCTCTGGGGTTCGACGACCTGTCCCTCACCACCAACGGGACGGAGCTGGCCCGCCTGGCACCGGCACTGGCCGCGGCCGGGCTACATCGGGTCAACGTGAGCTGTGACTCGCTTCGGCCCGAGCGATTCATCCAGATCCGCCGGCGGGGCCGCCTGGCCCCGGTCCTCGCGGCCATGGATGCGGCCGAGGCCGCCGGACTCGGTCCGGTGAAGGTGAACGTGGTACCGATCGCCGGAGTGAACGACGACGAGATCGAGTCGTTCGCCCGGTTCGCCCGGGCCACGGGCCGGACCGTCCGCTTCATCGAGTTCATGCCGCTCGACGGCGAGGGCGCTTGGCGGCGGGACCTGGTCGTCCCGGCCGACGCGGTGCTGGCCCGGATACACGTCCGTTGGCCGCTCGAGGCGGTACCCGCCGTCGGGGCCGACCGGTCGGCGCCGGCCGAGCGCTATCGGTTCACCGACGGGGGCGGTGAGATCGGCGTCATCGCCAGCGTGACCCGGCCGTTCTGCGGTACCTGCGACCGCCTCCGCCTCACCGCCGATGGCTCCCTGCGCAACTGTCTCTTTGCCCACGAGGAACTGTCGGTTCGCGACACCCTGCGCGGTGGTGGCTCCGACGAGGACATCGGCCGGCTATTCCGCCGGGCCGTCTGGTCGAAGTTCCCCGGTCACGGCATCAACGACCCGACGTTCCTCCGGCCGGCCCGCTCGATGTCGATGATCGGGGGGTGACCGTGGTCACGGTTCGCTTCTTCGGGCCGGCCCGGGATGCGGCGGGCAGCCGCGAGAGCGAGATCGGTGGGCAGACGGTGGGAGAGGTCCTGGCCGCCGCATGCACCCGCTACGGCGACGGGTTCGCCAACGTGCTGTCGCGCTCCAAGGTCTGGGTCAACGGTGAGCCCGCCGCCCCTCAGGACGTCGTCACACCGTCGGACGAGGTGGCCGTCCTGCCCCCGGTCTCCGGCGGTTGAGCCGCACGTCCGCCGCCCGTCGGGGCTTCCAGTCAGCGGCACGCCCCTCACTAGCATCACGGACATGACTGTCACCGGGCCCGAGTGGTTGCGCCGCTTCGCCGCCGAGCTGGGCCTACCCGAGCCGACCGACGCCGAGATCGAGCCCCTGCTCGCCCTGGCCGGGACCGCGGCCCATGCCTCCGAGCGGACGGCGGCTCCGCTGTCGTGCTGGCTGGCAGGCAAGGCAGGCCTCGAGCCGGCGGCCGCTCGAGCCGTCGCCGACCGACTGGCGGCCGAGCTGGGCGGGGAACCGGGCCCCTAGTCGCCCAGGACGGACTGGAGGTCCCGCACGTGCTCCTGGGTCTGCTCCAGCAGCGGGCGGAGCGCCTCGCCCACGTCGACCAGCCCGAGATCGTTGGCTTGGGCAAAGCGCTCCCGGTAGCGCCCGAGCTGCTCTTCTTCGAGTTGGAGGTCGGCCTGCAGAGCGGCGCGGGACCCATCGACGCCCGTGACCGACCTGACCGTCGTCGTCGGTGTCCCCTTGAGGAACGCCACCTGTGTGGCCAGAACCTGCGCGTGGCTGAGCTCTTGAGCGAGGTGCTTGGTTAGCTCGTCGACCGTGCTGACGTACTCGGCGCCGGTGATGGTGGCGATGTGCAGGTTGTACTGGACGATCGACTGATACTCGGTGCTGAGGTCCTCGTTCAACAAGTCGATGAACTCGTCGGTGGTCATGTCTCTCCTTTTGTCTTCCGATCCGGCCAGTTCACCGACCGGATCGGCACGAACCTCGGGCAGCGGTGTCTCCCAATAGATCAAGTTTCGCAACGACCCGGCGACGGTCCTCGTCCAGAGGAGCCAACAGTGTCGACAGCGCCATCAGGGACAACCTCCTCATCGGTAGCGATTGAGGATGTGTACCCGCCCGGCCCCCGGTCGAATCACCTCGGCCCGCCTGATGGATCAGTGAGGGTGCGGTGCAGCACTTCAAGTGGGATCGCCGAGGCAAGGTTGTGGCCGCACAAAAGGCCGACATGGCCCGTCTTCACGTCTCCTCGAGGTCGACCCGTTTCTCGACGCGGGGAGCCGAGTAGGAGCGGAGTGCGGAGAGCAGGTCGGCGATATCGCCGACCTCCACGATGAGGGCCAGGTGCGCGGGTTTCATGAACCCGGAGCCGACCGCCTCGTGCAAGAGTGCGTGATAGTGGCGCCAGTACCCCCCGACGTCCAACGTTGCGATCGGCTTGTGGTGGAGACCCAACTGCGACCAGGTTGCGATCTCGGTGAGCTCCTCGAGGGTGCCCAGCCCGCCGGGAAGGGCGACAAAGGCGTCGGCCAGCTCGAACATCTTCTGCTTGCGGTCGTGCATCGAGCCGACCTCGATCAACCGGGTGAGTCCCTGGTGCGGTAGGTCCCGCCGGAAGAGGCCTCGCGGGATGACCCCCACGACGTCACCCCCGGCGGCCAGAGCGGCGTCGGCCAGCACGCCCATGAGCCCCACCGCCCCCCCGCCGTAGACCAGGGTGATGCGGTGGCGGGCGAGGATCGTGCCGAGGTCCCGGGCCGCCTCGGCGAAGGCGGGGTGCGAACCGCTCGACGAGCCGCAGTACACGCAGATGCTCGAGATCTCCATGGTTGCCGTCAGTCCGATGTCGGGGCTGGAGGTCCGGAAGCCGGTTCGCCGGCTCCCGGCGGCCCAATGGCCGGTCCTCCGGATGCCGTTTCGCCCGGGGCCGGTTCTCCGGGGATGGCCACCACGAACAGCAACAACAGCAGGTTCAAGAACAAAAGGACACGATCGACTCGGGCCAGTCCGCTGAACAACGAGCGATGGTTGACCCAGATGACGCCGATGGTGAAGAAGCTGACCACGTAGGCAACGAATGCCGACCGGGCATGGCCCAAGAGGTTGATGAGCTTGCCGTGGCCGGGCCCCGCCACCGTCAGGTTCAAGGTCAGCAGGGTGATGGCCACGGCGAACACTCCGTCACTGAACGCCTCCAGCCGGCCCAGGCTCATGGTGCCGCCCGGAGGCCTAGTCGTTCTGCCCGGGAGATTCGGCCTCCGCCTTGATCCGCTCGAGCGTGGTGCGCATACCGTTGACGTTGGTGCGCCCGCGGGCCCGCCCCGCCACTTTCCAATAGAGCCGGAGGATCGCTGTGTTGGTCAGCTGAAAGGACTCGGTCACGTCGGTGCCCTGTTCGTCGGGCTCGAACTGGTAGCTCCACGTGTTGACGGCCTTGCCCCCCGGACCGTCCACGGCGAAGGCGAACTCGCGCCCGGGGACGCACGCCGTCACCGTGCAGTTCGTCCAGTAGACCGGCCCTCGACCGTTGCGGCGGACATGGCCGCGAAAGCGCGCGCCGACCGCCGGCCCCTTCGATTCGCCGAGCCACTCGGCCTCGAAGGTCTCCGGGCTGAATGTGCCCGTGTTGGTGATGTCGCTGACCAGGGCCCAGATATCCTCGGCCGGAGCATCGATGTGGACGGTCACGGAATCTCGCACGATGTGAGGATAGGACCTCAACGCCGCCTTGGCCCGTGATGCCCGGCCGGCCGCGGGCGAGCACCTCGGGCGTCCGATTGAGCGGCACGGTCATCCGGTCCGCGGCCACGGTCACTGCCCATCGGGCTACACGGTCATCCGCACCTCGGCCACGGTCACGGCGTGGCCGCCGAGCTCGACCCGGTCGCCGTCCCGGTGCATGTGCACGATGCCGCCCCGGGCTGAGGCCTGTTCGCCGACCAGGTCGTCACGGCCGGTGCGCTCACCCCAGAAGACGGCCAGGGCGCAATGGGCCGAGCCGGTCACCGGGTCCTCGGAGATGCCGACGTTGGGGCCGAACACCCTGCTCACACAGTCGATCCCGGCGCGGTCCCCAGCGGCGGTCACGATGACCGCCTGGGTCCCGAGGGCGGCCAGCATGGCCAAGTCAGGCTGGAGGGTGCGCACCGCGGCGGCATCCTCGAGCTCGACGAGGGCACTGAACCGGCCCCGCCCGTACCACTGGATGCCGGCGATGACGAGCCCGGGTGGGATGGCCGAAGCCGAGGGCGGGTCGGCGGGGAAGTCCATCTGGATGCGTCCCTCGGCCCCGTGGCGACAGGTCAGTTCGCCGCTCCGGGTATGGAAGCGCGCCCTACCCCCGAGCACGTGGGCCGCGGCCAGGGTGGCATGGCCGCACAGCGGGACCTCCGTCAGGGGCGTGAACCAGCGGAGGTCATGGTCGCCGTCCGGCCGCTGGACCACGAAGGCCGTTTCGGCCAGGTTCATCTCCCTGGCCACGGCCTGCATCCGGTCGTCGTCCGGGAATGCCTCCACCACGGCGACGGCGGCGGGGTTGCCGGTAAAGGGCCGGTCGGTGAAGGCGTCGACCACGGTCAGCCCCATGTTCATGGCCGAGTGGCTGCCGAGTGACCGACCAGGAGGGCGAAGCCCCGCCAGCGCCAGGCACAGGCAACGGCCTCCAGCCCGGCGTCGCCCATCCAGGCCGCCTGTGTTTCCACGTCGACCAGTCGATCGGCGGGGTCGTCGGCCTTCCGCCCGATGGCGGCCAGGAAGTCGGCATGCAGCTCCGGGGTGGCTGACGCCACGACCTCCAGGTTGGCAAAGAGGCCCCCGGGCCGCACCTGCCGGGCGATCTCGGCGAAGAGGCCCTGCTTGCGGTCATCCTCCAGGTGGTGGATGGCGAAGCCGGACACGATGAGGTCGAAGCTCCCGAGCGGCTCGATGGAATCGGCCAGGTCCCAGTGGCGCACCGTGATCCGCCGGTCGGCGGCAAAACGCGCCTCGGCCCTACGGAGCATCGGCTCCGAGACGTCGACGGCGACCACCTGCCTGACGGTGGGGCGCGCCTCGAGCACGAGGGCGGTGAGCCGCCCGTCGCCACAACCGAGGTCGAGCACGGTCTCGGGAGCCGAGGGGACCAGTCCGGCCAGCGCCCTCTCTCCGGCCAGGCGAGGGGGGAGGCGCCCGATGCGGTCGAGGTACCACTCGACTTGTCCCGGATCGCTCCAGCCTGCCGTCGGCGTGCGCTCCTCGTTCTCGGCCGCTTGCACGGCCATAAGTATGGTCCGGGCGAGGGCCGGCCCCGGGTGGCGTCGGGTAGTTTGCCGCAATGGGGGGTATGAGGGCGCCGGGATGTCGACCGGCGTGAGGGCAGGCAAGCGAGGGTGCCGGGCACTGGTGGCCGTGGTGTCCATGCTGTCCCTCGGCGTCGTACTCACGTCCTGTGGGGGATCACCATCGTTGGCCGGTACATCCTCCACGGTGACGTACTGCACGAACGGAGGAGTCGACCTCGCCGTGCAGATTTATCACCCGACCGACGTGCCCAAGAACCCGGTTCCGGTCGTCGTCTACTTCCACGGTGGCGGGTGGCAACAGGGGGTGCCCTTCATCGGGGCCGGGACCCACGTCGGTGACGTCGAAACGAGCATCGTCGATCACGGCTGGTACTTCGCCACTGTGCAGTACCGGCTGGCACCGGAGTGGCCATGGCCGGCCCAGATCGTCGACGCCAAGTGTGCCATCCGCTATCTCCGAGCATCGGCTGGCTTCCTCCACATCGACCCGTCGCGCATCGGGGTCATCGGCGACAGCGCCGGTGGCCAGTTGGCCGCCATGACCGGGCTGGCCGGTCCATCGGCCGGCTTCGACGTCGGGCAGTATGCCGACCGGTCGAGCAAGGTGGAGGCGGTCGTCGACGAATACGGGCCAACCGACCTGGCCGCCCCCGACTGGCTGTCGTCGCCCATTGCGTCCCAGACCGACCAGGCCGTCTTCGGAGTACCACCGGGGGGTGACCCCGCTCCGCTGGTTGCCGCCAGCCCGGTGACCTACGTGGCCCCGGGCGCCCCGCCGTTCCTGGTCATCCAGGGAACCGCGGACCAAATCGTTCCCCCCTCCCAGTCGGTCGAGCTCGTCGGCCGGCTGAAGGCAGCCCAGGACCAGGTCAAGTTGGTCATGGTGGAAGGAGCCGGTCACGGGCTCGCCCCGGCGGGATCAGCGGCGATAAGCCCGGACCTGGCCACGGTGGGATCAGAGGTCGCCTCGTTCTTCTTTGCCCAACTCGGCCAACCCGGGCAGTGACATCCAGCCGGTCCAACCTGTGACCTGAGCCAGGTGCATCGACGCCGCCGGCTGGGGATGTCGGCGGCGTCGGCCCGGGGGCGTTGACGACACGTCCCTAGGCTCTTGCCACCGGTCGAGTGCCACCGGTCGAGGTGGCAAAGGACGCCACTGCCCGCGTTCCGTACCATGGGGGCTGGCATGGCGACGCAGACCGAACGACCACGAGAGAGCGCGACGCCTTCGGTCCCGCCGACTGGCCGGCACCGGTGGCGCTCGATCGTCTTCGCTTCCTTCGGCGACGGCCAGCGTCGCCGGCGGGGGACCGACGGGATGCGACTCGGGGTCGCGGTCGTCATCACCGTGTGCTGCGTCCTCGCCATCAGGCATGGCTCCCACGTCGATCGCACCATCGTCCACGTCCTCTACCCCGTGCCCCACAGCCTGAGCTGGCTGGTCACCTTCGTCTACGACGCCGGTTCGTTCGGTGTGACGGCCCTGCTCGTGGTGGCCGCCCTTCTCGCTCGCCGCTGGGTCATCGCCCGGGATCTCGGTCTCAGCGCGGTGATCACCGTGGCCGTGAGTGGCCTGCTCATCCTGGCCCTCGGTAGCGACGGAGGCCGCCAGTACGGCAACTCGATCGACGGCATCTACCTCCACTTCCCGGTCATCCAGATCGCGGTGTTCATGGCCGTGGCCACCGCAGTGCTGCCCTACCTCGCTCGTGGCGTGCAACGGTTCATCGAGGTCATCATCGTCGGGCTGGCCGTTGCCACCGTGTCGGCCGGAAACGGTCTTCCCCTGAATGTGCTGGCCAGCCTGGTCATTGGCTGGGGCGTCACCGCGGCGGTCCGCCTCTGGTTCGGCTCGCCGCTGGGCCTCCCGTCGGCCGGGGAGGCCGCTCTGCTCCTGAGTGACGTCGGGGTACAGGCCGAGAACGTCGAACCGCTGCGCACCCAGGCCTGGGGGGTGGCCAACTACACGGCGTCCGATCCGGTCGGGGAAGTCCCCGGCGCCGAACTCCGTGTCTCGGTCTACGGCCGGGACGCGGCCGACGCTCGGCTGTTGGCCAAGGCGGGGCGGTTCCTCTTCTACCGGGACTCGGGCCCGACCCTCAGTTTCACCCGGCTCCAACAGGTCGAGCACGAGGCCTATCTCACGTTGCTGGCCAGTCGGGGCGGTGTTCGGGTGCCCGAGGTGATGGCCGCGGCCAAGGCCGGTGCAGCCGGCGACGCCATCCTGGTCAGCCGGCTGCCCAACGGCGCCCGCCTAGCCGACTGCCGGGCCGACGACGTCAGCGACCAGGCCCTGGACGACCTGTGCCACCAATTGCTGCAGCTGCACTCGGTGGGCATCGCCCACGGTTCGATCAGTGGCGAGACGGTGCTGATCGGCCCCCTTGGCCGGTCGGCCGGCCTGGTCGACTTCCGCAACGCCACCTCCAACGCGTCGCCGGAGCGACTCGAACGGGACCTGGCCGGGGCAGTCGCGGCCATGGCCGTGGCCGTGGGTGCCGAACGCACGGCCGCGGCGGTCGGCCGGTGCCTCTCGGCCGAGCAGGTCACCGGGATGCTCCAGCACCTCCGCCGGGCCGGGCTCGACCCGGTGCTGGCCCGCTCGCTGCGGGGCAAGAAGGCACTGCTCGAGGAGGTGCGCCAGCAGTCGGCAGCGGTCCACGCCCTCGAGGTACCGAAGTTGGCCGAGCCTCGTCGGGTCAGCTGGGCCACGCTCATCGTCGTGATCGGCACGTTGATCGGCGGCTGGGCGCTGATCGGAGTCCTCTTGGACGTGTCGCAGTCGCTTGACACGATCGTCGGGGCCAACTGGCTCTGGGTTGTGGCCGCCTTCGCCTGCTCACAGTTGGCCTACGTGGGATCGGCCATCGAGGACCTGGGCAGCGTCGGCGGCATCCTCCCCTTTGGCCGAGTGCTGGCCCTCGAGGTGGCCAACTGCTTCAGTTCCCTGGCTGGAGGGTCGCCCGCCACCTTTGCCACCCGCGTGCGCTTCTTCCAACAAGCGGGCTACGACGCCTCGGTGGCCCTGAGCTCGAGCGCGGTCGTGAGCACGGCGAGCTGGGCTGTCAAGGGGGCGCTGTTCCTCATCTCACTCCCCTTGGCCTGGAGCTCCATCAATTTCGAGGTCACGCCCGAGTCGGGGGGGAATGCCAAGACCGTGTGGATCCTGCTGGCCGCGGTGGTCGGCGTGGCCCTCGTCGTCGGGCTGATCCTGCTCATCCCGCGAGCACGCCGCCTGGTCGCCAACAAAGTGCGCCCGAAGTTGACCGATATTTGGTCGAACATCAGGCAGATAGCCAAGTCACCCCGGAAGTTGATCCAGCTGTTCGGGGGGGCGGCGGCCAGCCAGGTGCTGGTGGCACTGGCCCTTGCCGCCTCGCTGCGTGCCTTTGGCGATCACCTCAGCTTGGCCACGTTGATCGTGGTGATCACGCTGGCCTCCATGATCGGGGGCGTGTCACCGGTACCGGGGGGCATGGGCGTTGTGGAGGCCGGCCTGATCCTGGGTCTGACCGCGGCGGGGATCTCCGAGTCCGACGCCACCGCAGCCGTGTTCATCCAACGCCTCTTCACGTCCTACCTGCCGCCGATCTGGGGATGGATGACGCTGGTATGGATGCGCCGTCGCGAGTTCGTATGAGGGCGGTGCCTCGCCCGTGCAGAAGTGAATCTTTCCATCACCGCGAATACCTCGGGCTGTGACAGTGTCCCGGCCGGCTGTTAGGTTCCGGCCGGTGGATCACTGGGAAGCCATCGCTTCGGAGCGCGGCGCGCTGGCCGACCAGCTCGAGGGGCTGTCGCCGGAGCAGTGGGGCACACAGAGCCTGTGCGAGGCGTGGACGGTCCGGGATGTGGCCGCCCACCTGGTGCTGCCCCACAAGACCTCGATCCCGGCGTTCCTCGTGGCCTTGGTTGCCGCTGGCGGGAGCTTTCGCCGGGTCAACGTGACCATGACGGCCAAGGAGGCGAACCGGGCGCCGGCGGACCTGGTTGGTGACATCCGTCGGTACGCAGACAGCCGCACCAAGCCGCCAGGCTTCGGGTCGGCGGCCCCCCTGACCGAAGTGTTGATCCATGGCCGGGACATCCGGATCCCGCTCGGCCTTGACGACCGGGTCCCGGTCGAGCAGTGGACCACCGTGCTCGATTTCGTGGTCATGCCCAAGGCCCGCCGGGGGTTCGTGTCGCGGTCACTCGGCGGGTTCCGCTTCGTGGCCAGCGACGTCGACTGGGCCCACGGCCGTGGGGACGAGGTGCGGGCCCCGGCCGCCTCGCTGGCCCTGGCCATCATGGGCCGGACCGCCCGATCGGCCGACCTCAGCGGTCCGGGCGCATCGAGGCTGGTTGGTCCGGGCAGTGGGTGAGGAGATGCCGGTTGAAGACATGCCGGAGGTGCCCACGGCCAGTGGAACCGAGGCGTGGCACCGACCGCTCCATCGCACCCGGGCCGACCAGATGAGCGAAGACACCGTGCAGACCCCGGGGATGCGACGACGGGAGGGCATCTCGGCGCGGCTGGGCGGCGCAGCCAAGATCTGGATGGGCGAAAGCCTGGTGGCCGGCGGCGCCCGATCGGGCGACCACCACCACGGTGAGTCCGAGACCGCCATCTACGTGGTGTCCGGGCATCCAGTCTTCGTGTTCGCCGAGGATGGTGTCGAGCGGCGGGTCGAGACCGGGCCGGGTGACTACGTCTTCGTCCCGCCCTTCGTACCCCACCGCGAGGAGAACCCCAATCCCGACGAGCCCGCCACCGTGGTGCTGGCCCGCAGCACCCAGGAGGCGATCGTGGTCAACCTGGCCGGTCTCGATGACCCGACCGGGCGCCCGATTTCCGGGGAAGGCGGGTCAGCCGAGGCGTGAGCAGTTATGAGGGGGATTCGCCGAGGCCCCCCAACGCGTCCCGGAGGTCCTTTTCCGTGTTGGCCAGGCATGCATCGCAGACCGTCCCGCAGGTCGGACAGCTCCGCTGCTGCCATCCAGGCAGGCCTTCGACCGCCCGAACCGTCTTGGTTCGGGCGATGGGCAACCGTGTGGCGGTGACCTGGATGAGAGCCAGCATCCTCAGCGCCTTCGCCTCCCCGTGTGCTGCGACGAGGCGGACGACCAGGTCCACTTCATTGCCGTCCTCTTCGACCACGTTGTCGGTGGCCTGCAACACCTCCATGATCTCCGGTCGCCGTGACTGGCTCCACTGCTCAAGCGAATCTGTCGGTTCCTCATCCATGCTCCGGCTCTGTCAAGCCGCATCACCTGCCTTGTCCTTGCCCCAGTGCTCGACTGGAGGGCCAGAGGAATCCGTCGGGAACAACCGTTCATCGAGTGTGAACGGCGGACCTTGTGGTGAGCGCTCATCCGTCGAACCGGCGCAGCGGCCAAGGGATTGCCGCGGCGGACCCCTGGCGGCGAGAGGGAAGCAGCGAGAGCTGTGCGTCGCTGCCCCGGCGCGCCGATTCTTCGGCCGGGGCCGCTGGTGGTGAACCATGACGACCCTCCTCTAGTTCGCCGACGTCCCGGAGTGGGACGCCGGCCGTCATTGGGGATGGTCCATGTCACTTTGGAGCGATGTGCCGCGTCGACACTCCGGAGCGTCCTTGACTATATGTAGTCACTCTGTTAAATAACTAATCTGTGAAGTATCTGCAGGAGCGACGGCAACGATGACCGTGACGGCCCCCGATCGGTTCGACGTCGTCTTCGCCGCCTTGTCGGACCCGACGCGGCGCTCGATCGTGCGTCGGTTGGCCGACGGTGAGGCAACCGTGCTCGAGTTGGCCGAGCCGTTCCCGATCAGCTCTCCCGGCCATCTCCCGTCATCTGAAGGTCCTCGAGCGGGCGGGTCTGATCAGTCGCGGCCGAGATGGACAACGGCGGCCATGCCAGCTGCGGCCGGAGCCTCTGGTCGAGATCGCCGCATGGGCCGAGCACACACGAGCTGCGTGGGAGCACCGTCTCGACCGGCTCGATGCGCACCTCCGGCGCACATCTGACCGAACCGCATCCCCACCGACATTGGAGAAGCCATGAGCGTACCCCGTCCATCACCGATCCGACGACGTGGGCTCTCGATCGTGAGATCGTCCTCGTTCGAGTTCTTGACGCCACACGCGAAGCGGTGTTCGCCGCGTGGACCGATGCGGATGCCTTCTGCCAATGGTTTGGTCCCGATGGGTTCACCTGCACTGTCCGAGAGATGGACGTGCGCCCGGGAGGTCGAGCGTGCTTCGACATGGCTTCCGGAGACGGCACCGTGTTCACGAATCGCTTCGACTACCTCGAGGTCGTTCCAGTCGAGAGGTTGGTGCTGGATCACGGGTCCGACGCCGACGATGACCCGGCACGCTTCCGAGTGACGATTGTCCTCGATGAACAAGCCGATGGAAAGACGGTGTTGACGCTGCGCCAGCTCCACCCAACCGTCGAGCAGCGAGATGCAACCATCGGCTTCGGCGCTGTCGAGCTGGGTCTGCAGACGATGCAGAAGCTCGCTCACCATCTCGGGGTCGCCTGAATCCCACGGCCGATGAAATCTCGCCGCGGGACAGGTCAACCAGTCTGACCGACCACCACCACCACCCGAAGGAGCCGCCATGTCGCGCGTCCGCATCCACAACTTCTCGATCTCGCTCGACGGGTTCGCCACCGGCGAGGGGCAGGCCCTCGACACGCCGTTCGGCCACGCCGGGCATCGGCTCCACGAGTGGATGTTCGCCACCCGGTTCGGCCGCCGTGAACTCCTCGGCGAGTCGGGCGGCACCGAGGGGGTCGATCACGCGATGGCCGACCGGCACGGACCCGGGATCGGTGCGGAGATCATGGGCGCGGGCAAGTTCGGCCCTCCGGGCTGGCAGGACGACCCGGAGTGGCGCGGGTGGTGGGGCGACAACCCGCCGTTCCACACGCCGACGTACGTCCTGACCCACCGTCCGCGCCCGTCGCTGGAGATGGAGGGTGGTACGACGTTCCACTTCCTCGACGCCGCGCCAGCGGATGCACTCGAGGTGGCGCGGGACGCAGCCGCCGGTCAGGACGTCCGCATCGGCGGGGGCCCGACCATGATGCGGCGCGTTCATCGCCGCCGGTCTCGTCGACCACCTGCACGTCGTGCAGGTGCCGATCCTGCTCGGCCGCGGTGTTCGTCTGTGGGACGGCCTGGAGGCGTTGGACCAGCAGTACGACGTGGAGGCAGTCTCGACGCCCAGCGGCGTCACCCACCTCACGTTCACCCGATGACCAGGTCGCCCTCGTGTAAGGGCCAAGTCCGCAGCGGACATGCCGCACCGAGTGAACCACTGCGTTCCTGGCCGCAAGGAACTCGCGACCGTCCCCAACCGCCGGGTCGGTGTCAGCTTCTGGGGATGACCAGTTCCGACGGTCGAGGGCGAACTCACCGGCTTCGACTTACTTTTCTGGGCACGTCGTGGGCACGAACCAAAGGACCGCGTTGGCCCGACCAGCACGTGCGGCGCTCTGATTTGGGACTTCCTGGTGGTCGGGACCGGCGTCGATCCGGTGACCTCACGCTTTTCAGGCGCGCGCTCTACCAACTGAGCTACCCGACCCCCTCCTCGGCGGACCGAGGAAGCGGACCTGACGGGATTTGAACCCGCGACCTCCGGCTTGACAGGCCGGCGTGCACTCCAGGCTGCACCACAGGTCCCCAACCAGCACATAACTGGGGATTACCGCACCCCCAACGGGATTCGAACCCGTGTTACCGCCTTGAAAGGGCGGCGTCCTAGGCCGCTAGACGATGGGGGCTCAAACCCATACTCAGGGTCTTCGGAGATTAGCAGAGGTATTACGGCAGCCCATCCGGCGCGCCGTCGACGGGAAGCTCGGCCGCGAAGACCTCGATGACGGTCTCCTGCAGGAAGCTCAACAGTTGGTAGAGGGCGAATTCGGGAAGACGGGGGTCGTCTCCCTCGGGCTCGGCCATGTCCTCGCTGACGTCGAGCCGAGTGCCCAGGACCAACCGGATCGATCCCAGCGCGGCCAGCCACGCGTTGAGCTCCTCGGCGCTCAGGGTGTCGGCGTCGGCCGTGGCGATCAGCGTCTCGAGGGCCTCCCGATGGTGGTTCTCCAGCACCCCGCCGACCAGCTTCCGGTAGTCGGCCTCGGCCTCGGCGTTGTCCTCACCGACGTAGGCCGGGGGGTAGAGGCGCCGGACCATCGGGTCGTCGGAGCCGAGGACGGGCAAGAGCTGCTCAGGGACGGACTTGAGCAGGGCGCGGACGGCGGGGTCGAGGCGCAGCCGGTAGCGGCCGTCGCGCTGGCGACGGATAGGGGAGAGGAGCCCCATCAGGGGTGGACCCGGGAGACCGGGGAGATCGGCAAGATCGGGGAGACCGGGTAGATCGGGGAGACCGACATGGTCAACCTGACCGTTCCATGGTGGCCCAGAGCCCGTGCTCGTGGAGGCGGAACACGTCGAGCTCGGCCCGCTCCTTCGTCCCGGACGAGACGACGGCGCGGCCCTTCTGGTGGACGTCGAGCATGAGCCTGGTCGCCTTCTCCTTGCTGTAGCCGAACAGCTTCTGGAACACGAAGGTGACGAAGGACATGAGGTTGATGGGGTCGTTCCACACGATGACCAGCCACGGCCGGTCCTCGATGGTCGAGGTGTCGCCCTCGGGGCGCACAATCTCGACCGGTGCCGTCTCGACGGGTGCGGTCCCTACGCGGCCGACCACGCCCCCCCGGGTCTCGACGGGTGCGGTCCCTACGCGGCCGACCACGCCCCCCGGGTCCGGGTGGCCCTCACTGCGCTGCCTCGGCCGGGGCCAGCGGGCGGGCCGCGTCCTCGGGGGGCGTCCTGGCCGGCGGCTCGGCCTCGTGACTGGACAGGCCGTGGTGGAACCACAGGGTGGCCGTCCACACCATCGACGCCCCGAACACGTGGATACCCACCAGCAGGGCGGGCAGATGGGTGAAGTACTGGCTGTAGCCCACGATCCCCTGGGCGACCATGACCGCGAGGAGCACACGGCCCCGGTCTTGGACCGCGGCTGGAGCATTGGAACGCCAGAGGACCCAGAGGACCACCAACAAGAGGGCCGCGGTGGCCAGGACGATCTCGGCGTGGATGCGGGTCATGTCGGACAGGCCGATCGGGATGCGCTTGGACCCCTTGCCGCCGGCGTGGGGCCCGCTCCCGGTGGTGGCCGTCCCGGCCACGAGGGCGACCACGATCATGGCCATGAACGCCCGGGTGAGCCGCACCGAGGCGGTCGACACCACCAGACGACCTCGCCCGGGAGCGTGCCCGGCCCGCAAGGTGAGGATCACGGCCACGGCCAACAGGGCCATGCCCACCATGAAATGGGTCATCACCACATAGGGGTTGAGCTTCGAGTACACGACGATCCCGCCCAGGACCGCCTCCCCGATCACCCCCAGGATCAGGCCCCCGGCCAGCCAGCTCAGGTCCTTGCGGACCGGGGCCCGGCGGAGGGCGGCGACCAGGGTGGCGGCACAGGCCACCACCAGCACAAAGACCACGACCCGGTTCCCGAACTCGACCACCGGGTGGAGCGAGAGGGGCGGGGTGAGCCGGTGCTGGGAGCAGGTGGGCCAGTCGGGGCATCCGAGCCCGGAGTCCGAGAGCCGGACGGCCGCCCCGGTCACGACGTTCAACACGACGATGACCAGGGTGAACTGGCAGAGCCGGCGAAAGGCCCGGGGGCTGACACGGAGGTGGGACACCGCCCATGGATGGTATCGGCGCAGCCGGTCGCCCCGCCTGCCCGGCGCTCCGAGCCTTGCATTGTGGAGGACACCGCCGGGCCGTAGTGTTTAGCCCGATGTCAACACCCGAAGTCGCCCTTTCGGTCAGCGGGGCTCGTGGATCTCGAATCGGCAACTACGTCGCGCTCACCAAGCCGCGCATCATCGAGCTGCTGTTGGTGACCACGCTGCCCACCATGATCGTGGCCAAGCGCGGCTTCCCGTCGATCGAGCTGATAGTCGCCACCCTGGTCGGTGGGGCGCTGGCCGCGGGCGGAGCCAACGCCATCAACATGTTCGTCGACCGGGATATCGACGCCATCATGCATCGGACCCGCAAGCGACCGCTCGTCACCGGGGCCGTGACCCCTCGGGCCGCGCTGACCTTCGCCATCACGCTGGAAGTGGTCGCCTTCGTCGAGCTGTGGCTGGCCGTCAACCTGCTCTCGGCCGTCCTGGCCATCAGTGCCACCTTGTTCTATGTGTTCGTCTACACCCTGTGGCTGAAGCGGACCTCGAGCCAGAACATCGTCATCGGCGGGGCCGCGGGTGCGGTCCCGGTGCTGGTGGGCTGGTCGGCCGTGACCGACAGCCTGACGTGGACGCCGGTGGTCATGTTCGCCATCATCTTCATCTGGACGCCGCCGCACTTCTGGGCCCTGGCCGTGAAGTACAGGGACGACTACAAGGCGGCCAACGTGCCCATGCTCCCTGTCGTCTCCACCTTCACCCGGACGGCCCGGCAGATCTTCTTCTACACCGTCCTGTTGGTGGCCACCTCGCTGGTCCTGGCTGCGGTCGGCCACCTGGGCTGGCTGTACGTGGTGGCCGCGGCCGGGTTGGGTGGGGTGTTCCTGCTCATGTCGGCCGGCCTGTGGCGCCGGGCCACGCCCCAGGCGGCCATGCGGCTGTTCAGCTACTCCATCACCTATCTCACCCTGCTCTTCGTGGTGATGGCCGTGGACGTCTTCATCCAGCACCGATGAGCGACGTGATCGACGCTTCCCCTCCAGAAGCGGCGACCCCACAGCCAGGCGAGGCGCCTCCCCCTCCGGGCGGCAACGATGCTCCGGGGGCGGGTCCGCGGCCGCCCGGCCCGCGGGTCCTCCGGTCGTTCGCCATCGGCGTGGTGATCGCCGCCCTCCTCGCCGTGCTGCTCTTCGTGGTCCTGCGCCCCTCGAGCTCCAACGTCGGATCGGGGTCGAACGCCGGGGTCAGCGTGGGCGACACCGCACCCGACTTCACCCTTCCCCGCCTGGGCGGGGGGACGCCGGTGCACCTCGACGCCCTCGGGGTCGATCGCCACAAGCCGGTCATCCTCAACTTCTTCGCGTCGTGGTGCGGCCCGTGCCAGGCCGAGACGCCAATGCTGGCCAAGGCGGCCGAGGCGTCCGGCTCACGCGTCCAGTTCGTCGGCGTCGACGTGAACGACCCCTCGGCTGCCGCCCTGGCCTTCGTGCACCAGACCGGGGTGACCTATCCGGTCGGCTCCGACCAGACCCTGCGGGTGACCTCGGTCGACTACGCACTGAACGGACAGCCCAACACGTTCTTCATCGACGCCACCGGGCACGTCATCGGCCAGAAGTTGGGCGCGCTCACTCCCAAAGAGCTGCAGCAGTGGACCAGGCGGCTGGTCGGCGGAGGCTCCTGAGCCGGCGGCCCTGACGCACCGGCGCGGCGCCGAGCCGGCCGCGGCTCCGGCCGGGCGAGCGGCCTCGAGCCCCGGGTCATTCCCAGCGGAAGGTGAGCGACGCCAGCACCGGGGCGCCCACGGCCCAGACGGCCAGCACCAACCAGTCCTCGGCCGACACGCTCGTGCCCGCCCCCGAGCGCGCTGTGCAGCGCATCGGCCAGGGCCGCGGCGGGGAGGACCTTGGCCACGCCGGCCAGCCAGCCGGGCAGCTTGGCCAGCGGGATCAACATGCCCCCGAGCAGTAACAGCACGACGAAGAGGCTGTTGACCACGGCCAGGTTCACCAGGGCCCTCAACAACCCGGCCAGGAAGAGGCCGATCCCAGCGAAGGCCATCGTCCCGAGCACCATGACGGCCAGGGCCACGCCGGCGTCGTTCCGGCCGCCGCCGGGGCTCCAGCCCAGGGCCCAGCCCACCAGGATGAGCACCACCACCTGGATGAGCTCGACCCCCACCACGCTGATGATCTTGGCCCCGAGCAGCCGGGGCCGGCCGAGGGGGGTGGCGGCCAGGCGCTTCAGGACGCCGTAGCCCCGGTCGAAGCCGGTCCCGATGCCGAGGGCGACCATGGCTGTGGACATGATGGCGAGGGCCAGGATCCCCGGGACCAGAAAGTCGACCGGGTGCGAGGTCTCGGTCGGGAGCACGTGGACGCCCGAGAAGAACAACAGGAACAAGACCGGGATCCCCAGCGTGAGGAAGAGGGTCTCGCCGTTGGTCATGATCATGATGACCTCGGCCCGGAGCTGGGCGGCCAACGGCCTCACCGGCCGGGTCCCCCCTCTGGCCCGCCCGCCTCCGGTGACTGCCGGCCGGATGCTCCCTCTGTCGCGGCAGCCTCGGATGGCGTTGCCCCCCGCGCTCGTCGCCCGGTCCGCCGGCCGCGCCGATCGCGGGCACCGGCCTCGGGTCGGGGGGCGGGCTCAACCGTTCCAGGGGAGCCGGTGATGGCCAGGTAGGCCTCCTCCAACGAAGAGCCGGTGTGCAGGTCGGTGAGGGTCAGGTCCCGCTCGGCCAACCACCGGGCGACGGTGGCGACGGCGTCGGGCGCGCTGGCGTGGTCACCCAGGCGGAGCCGGTACGCCCCGGGCCGTTCCTCGTCGACGGTGGCGCCCCCGCCCACCGCGGCGGCCAGGGCACCAGCGTCCAGGCCGTGGTCGGCGGTGAAGCGGATGGAGCCGTCGGCCGATCCGGCGGCCAGCTGGGCCGGGGTGTCCTCGGCCAGCTTCCGGCCGTGGTCGATGATGATCACCCGGTCGGCCAGCCGCTCGGCCTCGGTCAGCTCGTGGGTGGTGAGGATGACCGAGATCCCGCGCTCTTTGAGCCCGGCGATCACCGACCGCACGGCCAGTCGGCCCTCGGGGTCGACCCCGGCGGTCGGCTCGTCCAAGAACACCACCGAGGGCCTGCCCACCAGGGCCAGGGCCAGCGAGAGCCGTTGCTGCTCACCCCCGGACAGCCGCCGCCACGGCGTCTTGCCCACCGCCCGCAGGCCCACCAGGTCGATGAGCTGCTCGGGGTCCTCGGGGTCGTCGTAGTAGCGGGCGAACAGGTCCAGGACCTGGGCCGAGCCGAGCATGGGGTAGATACCGCCGCGCTGGAGCATGACGCCCATGTGCCGCACCAGGCCGGCGTGGTCCTTGTGCGGATCGAGCCCGAGGACCGACACCTTGCCGGCGGCCGGGCGCCGGTAGCCCTCGAGCGTTTCGACGGTGCTCGTCTTGCCCGCCCCGTTCGGGCCGAGCAGGGCCACGATCTCGCCGGCCTGGGCGGTGAACGACAGGTGGTCGACGGCCACGGTGTCGCCGTAGCGGACGACCAGGTCCTCGCAGACGACCGCCGCCGGTGCGGGCTGGGGCGGCCGGGGGGGCGAGCCGGGTCGGGCGGCGGGAGATCCAGGTGAGACGGGTGATCCGGGCGGGTCGGTGGCGGGGTCCACGGGCGCTCACGCTACCGTTGTCGCTGACATGATCGATATCCGGCTGGTTAGGGAGGATGTGGGCGCGGTCAAGGCCGCGCTGGCCCGCCGGGGGGTGGACGCGGCCGAGGTCGACCGCCTGGTCTCGCTCGACGCCGGGGCTCGCGCAGCCATCGGGCATCGTGACGAGCTGCGGGCCCAGGTGAAGTCGCTCTCCAAGCAGGTGGGCGAGGCCCGCCGGGCCGAGGACACCGAGCGGGCCGAGGCCCTGACGGTGGAGAGCCGGCAGATCGGCTCGGAAGAGCGCGACGCGGCCGAGGTGGCCGAGGCCAGCCAGGAGGCGGTCCGCCAGGCCCTGTTGATCCTGCCCAACCTTCCCGCCGAGGACGCCCCCGACGGCGCCGGCCCCGAGGACAACCTGATCGTACGCTCGTGGCCCGATGCCGCTCCGAGCTATGCGGCCTTCCAGCGGGTTCCCCACTGGGAAGTGGGTGCGACCCTCGGCATCTTGGACATGGAGCGCGGGGCCAAGCTGTCCGGCTCGATGTTCCCGTTGTATCGCGGTTTCGGTGCCCGGTTGCTGCGGGCCCTGACCGCGTTCGCCCTCGACCGCCACGCCGACGCCTACGAGGAGGTCCGGCCGCCCACCCTGGTCCGGACCGAGACCATGGTGTCGACCGGCCAGCTGCCCAAGTTCGCCGACGACGCCTACCACCTCGAGCGGGACGACCTGTGGGCCATCCCCACGGCCGAGGCCCCGCTCACCTCGATGTCCCGCGGCGACATCCTGGACGAGGACGACCTGCCCGTGCGGCTGACCGCGGCCACCCCGTGCTTCCGGCGCGAGTCGGGGGCGGCCGGCCGGGACACCCGCGGCCTTCTCCGGGTGCACGAGTTCGAGAAGGTCGAGCTGTTCGCCTACGCCACCCCCGACCAGTCGTCGGCCGTGCACGCCGACATCTTGGAGCGGGCCGAGAGCTTGCTACGAGAGCTCGGGCTGCAGTACCGGGTCCTCGACCTGTGCGCCGGTGACCTCGGGATCTCGTCGGCCCGCACCTTCGACCTCGAGGTCTACTCCCCGGGCTGTGACCAGTGGCTCGAGGTCTCCTCCATCAGCTGGTTCCGGGACTACCAGGCCCGGCGGGGGAACATCCGCTACCGGCCGGTGGGCGGGGGTGCACCCGCCTTCGTCCATACCCTGAACGGCTCGGCGCTGGCCTGGGCCCGGATCTGGGCCGCGGTGGTGGAGACGGGTCGACGGGCCGACGGCTCGGTGGCCCTGCCCCCGGTGTTGTGGCCCTACCTGCGGGGCGACGGGGTCATCCCCGCGCCTGCGCCTGGCTCTGCGCCTGGCTCTGCGCCTGCGCCTGGCTGAGGCTCACTCGCCCGGCGTCTGTGGCGGCGGTGCGCCCTGGTCGGTCCTCGGCCGGCGGGCTCGACGGCATTTTGGGGGACGACAGGAGCGCCCGGGCGCAATGTCTATTTCGGAATCGCCCGCGTTTGGGCGAATCGGACCAGGTTTCGCCGAAACGCGGGTAACGGCAATTCGCCGAAACGCGGGCGATTCTCAAAAACACATTGCGTGTCGGGTCTCTCAGCTCGGCGGGTGCAGCCGATGGCACCCAGCCGGCCGATGGAACCAGTCCGGGCGATGGCACCAGCCCGGGCGATGGCACCAGCCGGCCAAATGGGCTCAGCCGGCCCGACGGCACCGCCCGACCGCCTGGCCGGGGCTACGCCTTGGCCGCGTCGAAGCGGTAGCCCACGCCCCGGATGGTCGTGATCAGCTTCGGTGTGGAGGGATCCTCCTCGACGTGGCTGCGTAACCGCTTGATGTGCACGTCGAGCGTCTTCGTGTCCCCGTAGTAGTCCGATCCCCAGATGCGGTCGATGAGGACATCGCGGGTCAGGACCCGCCCGGCGTTCTCCATGAGGAGGGACAGGAGCTCGAACTCCTTGCGGCGAAGGTGGACGTCGTCGCCCCGGACGAAGACCAGGTGCCGGTCGGGGTCGACCTGGATGCCGCCGGCCTCGAGCACGGAACGGCCGCCGTAATCGCCCGAGTTGTCCGACCCCCCACCCGAGACCGGGTCGGGAACGGGCGTGCGCCGCAGGACGGCCCGCATCCGGGCCACCAGCTCTCTGAGCCGGTAGGGCTTGGCCACGTAGTCGTCCGCCCCGACCTCGAGGCCGACCACGGTATCGATCTCGGTGCCCTTGGCCGTGACCATGATGATCGGTACCGACGAGCGGGCCCGGATCGACCGGCACACGTCGATACCCGACATCTTGGGCAGCATCAGGTCGAGCAGGATGAGGTCGGGCTGGACCGCGTCGAACAGCCGCAGCGCCTCGCGTCCGTCCCGGGCCACCGTCACGTCGAACCCCTCCCGGGCCAGCCCCACCACCAGCGCGTCGACGAACGACTCCTCATCTTCGGCGAGCAGTACCTTCGTCTGGGAGGTGTCCGGTTCCATGGTGGTCTAAGAAAGGTACTCGGGAGGATTGGGAAGGATCAGGGTGAACGTCGATCCCTCGCCCTCACGGGAGGCTACCTCCACCCGGCCCTGGTGGTTGCTGGCCACGTGGCGCACGATGGACAGGCCCAGCCCGGTCCCGCCGGTCTCCCGGCTGCGCCCGTGGTCGACCCGGTAGAACCGCTCGAAGATCCGCTCGAGGTCACGGGCCGGGATCCCGACCCCGGCGTCGGCCACCGACAGGCGGACCTCGCCGTCGGCCTGGCTGCCCGTGACCCGGATGATGCCGTTCTCGTAGGAGAAGGTGACCGCGTTCTCGAGCAGGCTGTGGATGGCCGACACCAGCTGGCGCCGGTCGCCGAGCACGTAGACGGGAGGGTCGGGCTCGTGGAGCTCGATGGTGATCTTCCGCTGCTCGGCCGCCGACTGCACCCGCTCCACCGCCTCGGCCATGACCAGGTTGATGTAGATGGGCTCGCGGGGCGGGGCCTCCTCCGACTCGATCCGGGTGAGGTCCAACAGGTCGTCGATGATCCGGCTGACCCGGAAGGCCTCGGTGTGGATCCGCGACGCCAGCCGTTGACCGATCTCGGGATCGGGCTCGACGGTGAGCGTCTCGGCCAGCAGGCCGAGGGCGCCCATGGGCGTCTTCAGCTCGTGGCTGACGTTGGCCACGAAGTCGCGGCGGATCTCCTCCAGCCGGCGGCGCTCGGAGATGTCGTCGATGATGGCGATCACCCCCAGCGGGCGTCGGCCGTCGTCGATCAGCCGGGTGCTGACGTTGAGCGTCTGGCGGGGCGGACCGTAGAGGTCGAGGGTGCGCTCGGCCGAGCCGTCGTGCCAGGCGTTCTCGAGCAGCTCGGTGACCGCCTGGGTGGCCAGGGCGTCCCCGTGCCGAGAGCCCATGAGGGCCAGGGCCCGGGCGTTGCGGAAGACCATCTCCCCGTTCTCGTCGCAGACGATGACCCCCTGGGGCAGGGTATCGAGGGCGCGCCGGAGGCGGATGGCACCGGCACTCGACTCGGCCACCGCTTCGGCTGCCTCCCCGGTGATCTGTTCGAGCTGGCTGAGGACCATTTCCACGCCCTTTTCGTGGGTGACGTCCACCCCCAGCCGGGAGGCCAGTGAGGTCAGCCGTTGTTGCAGGCTGCGCCGCCCGGAACGCCGCCCCAACCAGGCGGCGATGACGATCAGGAGCACCACGACCACGCCCGCGCCGATGTACCAGTACAGATAACGGTGCTCCACCACCTCAGTGTGTCAGGTCGACGCCGCGCCTGCGCCGACCTGGTTCTCTGGAATGGGGAAACATAGAAATACATAAAACATATTGAAAGAGGGTTCGGTCCTCCCTAATCTGGACCGTATGCCCATCACCCGTTTCCTCCCCACGGATGTCACCCTCACCCCGGACACCGGATCGCTCCCCGGCGGCCAGGTCCTCCAGCACCTCATGAACGGTCTGGGCGGGTGGGCCCTCGCCCTCTCCCTCGCCGGGTTGCTGATCGGCGCGGCCGCCTGGGCGCTCGGGTCCCACGGCCAGAATTACCAGCAGTCGTTCGTGGGTCGGCGGGCCGTGCTGATATCCGGGCTGGCCGCGCTGCTGATCGGCGCCGGGCCGGCCATCGTGAACTTCTTCTTCAATGCCGGACAGGGCGTGCACTGACAGTGGGCGTACCGGCCATCCCGGGGCTCTCGTGCTCGTCGGCCGCGGCCGCCCTGGGGGCGTCGGGCCTGGGTCCGGCGTGCCAGAGCGCGGTGGGGGCCGCGGCCGGACCGGTGACGTCGCTGCCGTCCCAGGTGGCCGGGTTCGGCGCCGACAGCGTCTTGAACGCCGCGGCCAACTGGGTCACCAGCGGTGCCACCTGGCTGCTCGGTCAGATCGGGAACGCCCTGCAGTCCTCGACCCAGATCGATCTCGGTGCCTCCTGGTTCACCACCCATTTCGAGACCATGGCTGCGCTAGCCGGGGTGGTCATCGTGCCGCTGTTGTTGCTCGGGATCGTCCAGGCCATCCACCGCCAGTCCAGCTCGATGCTGCTGCGGTCGATCCTCATCAACGTCCCGGTGGCCCTGCTGCTCACCGGGGCGGCGGTCAAGCTGGTGCAGCTGGGACTGGCCCTGGTGGACGCCATGAGCTCCGATGTCGCCCACGGCGCCGGCCTCGACACCGGCCACTTCCTGTCCGCCACCGTCTCGGCGTTGAGCGGTCCGCTGGCCGGTGCCCCGGCCACGCCGGCGTTCGTGCTCTTCCTGGGAGGCTTGGCCGTCGTCTTCGGGTCGTTCCTCTTGTGGATCGAACTCATGGTGCGGGCGGCCGCCGTCTACGTGGCCGTCCTCTTCCTGCCGTTGGCCCTGGCCAGCCTGGCCTGGCCGGCGGTGGCCCACTGGTGCCGCCGCCTGGTCGACACCCTGGTCGGCCTCATCCTGTCCAAGTTCGTCATCGTCACCGTGCTCAGCCTGGCTGTGAGCGCCCTGGCCGGAGCGAGCAACGGCCAGGGCAGCGACGGGGGCTTCTCGTCCGTCCTCGGCGGTGCTGCCCTGTTGTTGCTCGCCGCCGCCGCGCCCTGGGCGCTCTTCCGGATGCTCCCTTTCGCCGAGGCCGCGGCGATCAGCCACCTCGAGGGGGTGGGCCACCGGAGCGTCCAGACCGCGACGGGGCCCAGCAGGCGCCTGGCCCAGCTGGCCCTGAAATCGGCCGGGGCCGGCGGTGGCGGTGCGGCGGGCGCGTTGGCCCTGGCCGCAGGGCAGGCGGCCGGCGCAGCCGGGACGATGGCGGCCGGGGTCGGCGGCGGCGGAGGCGACAGTGGCCCCGGCGGTGCCTCGGGTGGTGGTGCCGGCCAGGCGCCGGGGGCTTCGCCGTCGCGGTCGGCCCCGGCCCCCGCCCGAGCCGTGGGGGAGGAGACCGAACCGGGGTCGAGCGTGCCCTCCTATCCGATCTCGGAGGAGGGCTCGGATGCCTTCCGGAAGGCGTGGGACGAGATGGACGTCGGCCTGGCCGGGGTGGCCGCGTCCCCGCTGTCCGCCTCGGCGTCCCCGTCGGCGCCGTCATCCTCGCCGCCGTCGACGGCCCGACCGGGTGTCTCGAGGGAGCGCGGGAACGGCTCGAGCCGACCCCTCCCGGCCTCATCGGGCTCTACCCGTCTCCACGTGCTCGGGCACGACGATATGGGGCCCCAGTTGCGGTGGGTGGGTGACCGGACTGGTGGCGGCAGGCCCGGCGGCTCTCCCGGCCCGAGGCCAGACGGCAAGGGGGGCGACCACCGTGGTCCGTGAGCTCAGCGACGAACGGGTCCGGTACCGGTTCGGCCCGCTCGAGCAGCGGGGGCTGATCGCCGGCTGGCGCGGCGGGCAGATCATGGCGGTGGCGGCAGGGCTGATCGTCGCCATGCTCTCCCTCCGGTCCCACCCGACGGTGGGCGGCGCCATCCTGGCGCTCGCCTTCGTGTCGGTCGGGACGGCCGTCGGATGTTGGCCCATCCGCGGCCGTACGGCTGAGCAGTGGCTCCCTGTCGCCCTCCACTGGTTCGGCGAGGGGATCGGGGGTGGCCGTCGCCGGGTGGCCGGGGCACCGGGTCTGGGCCATGTCGTCTCCGGCCGGCCCGGATCGGGGCGGGTGACCGCCGCCCCGCCGCCGGCACGCGGCCGCGGTGCCCGGCGTCCGCCCCGCGTCTTCGACGGGGTCCGGCTGACCGCGACCCCGGCCGACCTCGAGCACGGTTGGGCGCCGGCCGGAGCGGTGGTCGACCGGCGGGTGCGCACCATCACCGGTGTCCTGGCCCTCCGGGGCCACGACTTCGCCCTGCTCGGCCAGGACGAGCAGGACCGGCGGATCGCCTCGTGGTCCCGGGTCCTCGCCTCGCTCTCCCGCGAGGGCTCCGACGTCCATCGGCTCCAGTGGGTCGAGTCTTGCCTGCCCGATGACGGTGATGCCGTCCGGGACCATGTGCGCGACCACGCCGTGCTCGGGCCCGAGACCCGCCCCGGGCGCTCGTACGCCAGCCTGGTCGACACCTCGACGCCGGTCACCCGGCGCCATCGGGTGCTGGTCGCGCTCACCGTCCACACCAGCCATTCGGCTCGGGCCATCCGCGCCTCGGGCGGCGGCCATGCCGGCGCGTCGGCCGTGCTCCTGCGCGAGCTGGTGTCCCTCCAGCGGCAGCTCCAGGCGGCCGACGTCACCGTCGACGGCGTGCTCGGTCCGGCGGCACTGGCCTCGGTGTGCCGGGAGGCGGGATCGGCGCTGTCGTATGTGGCCGGACCCGAGCGGGCGGGAAGGGGCCGGGCCGCATCGGTGGAGCCGTCGACGGCCTGGCCCTGGCCCACGGCCATGGAGGCGACGTGGGACGCCGTCCGCACCGACGCGACCTGGCACACGACCTACTGGATCGCTGAGTGGCCGAGGGTCGAGGTCACCCCGGACTTCCTCGGCCCGCTGCTCTTCTCGCCCGTTCGGCGCACCATGGCGGTCACCATGGAGCCGGTCAGCCCGTCCCGTGCGGCCCGGCAGGTGGCCCACGCCCGCACGTCGGACCTGGCCGACGGCGAGCTCCGTCGCCGAGGGGGCTTCTTGGTCACCGCGAGGCACAAGCGTGAGCGGGAAGGGGTGGAGCAACGGGACGTGGAGCTGACCGACGGTCACGCCCAGTACCGGTTCTCGGGCTATGTGACGGTGACCGGTGCATCGCGTGACCAGCTGCGGGAGGCGTCCGCCGAGATCGAGCAGGCCGCCGGGCAGGCCCGCATCGACCTTCGCCTCCTCTACGGCGAACAGGACAAGGCCTTCACCTGCACCCTCCCGTTGGGCCGGGGGCTCTCGTGAGGGCCCCCATGCCGCGGGTGCCGGCCCACGTCGCCACCACGCGACACCTGGGCGCCGCCTACCCCTTGGTCAGCGAGGCCGGCCTCGGGCACCACGGCGTGCTCATCGGACGTGACCTCCTCGGTGGCTCGTTCGTCTACGACCCGTTCTCCCTCTACCACCAAGGGGTGGTGACCAACCCGAACATGGTGGTCTTTGGCCAGATCGGACGGGGCAAGAGCTCGTTCGTCAAGTCCTACCTGTGGCGCCAGGCCGTGTTCGGACGCCAGGCGTGGGTCGTCGACCCGAAGGGGGAGTACGGCCCGCTGGCCCGGGCCTGGGGCGTGCGACCCGTCGCCCTGTACCCGGGCGGATCGGTGCGGCTCAACCCGCTGGACACCGCGGCCGCCGGGCCGCAACGGGGCTCAGCGGCCGGCGGGCCGCAACACGGCTCAGCGGCCGGCGGGCCGCAACACGGCTCAGCGGCCGGCGGGCCGCAACACGGCTCAGCGGCCGGCGGGCCCAGCAGTCCCGACGACGAGGCGTGGAGGCGTCGCATCGAGCTGACCGCCTCGCTGGCCGTCTCCTGTCTCGGTCGCGAGCTCCTGCCCCGCGAGCGCGCCGCGGTCGACGCAGCCTTGACCGAGGCGACGGCCCGAACCAGCTCGGCGCCGACCCTGCCCCAAGTGGTCAGCGCCCTGTTGGACCCGACGGCCGAGGCGGCGCGCGATCTCCGCACCGGGCGTCTCACCCTGATGGAGGACGGCCGCGACGTCGCCCTGGAGCTCCGGCGCCTGGTCCACGGGGACCTGCGCGGCATGTTCGACGGCCCCACCACGCCCGGGCTCCGGCTCGACGCCCCGCTCGTGGTCCTCGACCTGGCCGCCGTGTACAACTCGCCCGCCCTGGGCGTCCTCATGGCCTGTGCCACCGCCTGGCTCCAGGGGGCGCTCATGGCCCGACGCCGCCATCAGGTGGTGGTCGTGGTCGACGAGGCGTGGGCCATCCTGTCCAACCTGGGGGTGGCCCGGTGGTTGCAGGCGTCATGGAAGCTGTCCCGGGCCTTCGGGGTGGCCAACATGGCCGTCCTCCACCGGCTGTCCGACCTGCACGCCGTCGGAGCCTCCGACTCCGAGCAGGTGAGCCTGGCCGAAGGACTGCTGGCTGACTCGGAGACCAGGGTCGTCTACGCCCAGTCCCCCGGAGAGGTGGAACGGACCGGCGACGTCCTCGGCCTGACCGAGACCGAGGCGGGGCTGGTCACCCAACTGCGACGGGGCGTGGCCCTCTGGAAGGTGGGCCAGCGCTCCTTCCTGGTGGAGCACCGTTTGTCCGAGGAGGAACAGGAGATCATCGACACCGATCACGCCATGGCCGGCGCCGATGTCGCCGATGTCGCCGACGGGTCGAGGGCGGGATGATCCCGCACACCACCGTGGTCACCGGCCTCGGCCTGGCCGCGCTCATGGCCTCCTCGCTGATGGGCCACGGTCTCCCGCGGCCCCGTCCCGGGCCGAGCCGGTCCCGGGCCGGCGGTGGCCTCGGGGCGGGACGGGACGCACCGAAGGCGCCCTCCCGGCGTCCCCCAGCCCTACCGGCGGTCCGGGGCCGCCTCGAGCGGCGAGCGCCGGCCCGATGGGCGCGTCCGGCCGACCTCCGGGCGCTCCGGTACCGGCCGCCGGGAAAAGGGCGTCTCGTCCTCGGACGGTCGGGCCGGCTGACGCTGGCCGCCGAGGCGTCGCAGTCGGTGGTGGTCTTCGGACCGACCCAGAGCAGGAAGACGACCGGGTTCGCCGTTCCGGCCATCCTGCGCTGGCAGGGCCCGGTGGTGGCCACCAGCGTGAAGACCGACCTGGTACGGGAGACGTTGGCCTGGCGACAGCGCTGCGGCCAGGTGTCGTGCTTCGACCCGAGCGGGTCGACCGGCCTCCCGGCGTCCAACTGGTCGCCGCTCGACCGATCACGGACCTGGTCGGGGGCCCGCAAGGCGGCAGCGTCGCTGACCGAGGTGGCCAAGGGCGGCAACGGGCCGATGACTGACGGGGACTTCTGGTACGCCACCGCGGCCAAGCTGCTCGCCCCGTTGCTGTTTGCCGCGGCCACCGGCGGTGGCGACATGGCCGACGTGGTGCGGTGGGTCGACACCCAGGAGGAGTCCGAGGTATTCGACCTCCTCGACGCGGCCGGCGTGCCCGAGGCGGCCCAGGCCGCCCAGTCGAGCTTCGGCAAAGAGGACCGTCAGCGGAGCTCGATCTACACGACGGCCGAGACCGTTCTCGAGCCCTTTGCCGACCCTCCGGTGGCCATGGCTCCGGCCGCGCCGACCACCATCGACCCGCATCGCCTCATTGCCGAGGGCGGCACCCTCTACCTGTGCGCACCCGCCCACGACCAGCGCCGGCTGAGCCCGCTGTTCACCGCGGTCGTGCGCCAGGTGGTCGAGGAGGCCTACGAGACCGTCACCCGCACCGGGCGTCCGCTCGATCCCCCGCTCCTCGTCGTGCTGGACGAGGTGGCCAACATCGCCCCGTTGGCAGACCTGGACACGCTGGCCTCCACCGCGGCCGGACACGGTATCCAGCTGGTGACCATCTGGCAGGACCTGGCCCAGGTCACCGCCCGCTACGGCGCCAAGGCCGCGACGGTGGTCAACAACCACCGGGCCAAGGTCTTCCTGTCGGGCATCTCCGACCCGTCCACGCTCGACCACGCCAGCCATCTCATCGGTGACGAGGAGCTGCACCTGCCCGCCACCACCTCGGGGGGAGACGGTGGCCCGACCACGACCCGTACGCCCTCCACGCGGCGCCTGGCCCCGCCCGACGCGCTGCGGCGGATCGCCCCCGGCCAGGGCGTGCTCATCTACGGCGGGCTCCCGCCGGCCCGGCTCACGCTCCGATCCTGGTTCGAGGACCCGCTCCTCGTCGAGCGGGGGACGATCGTCCCCCCATGACGGCCGGGCCGGTCGCGCGCATGGTGGCCGACGCCGGCACCGACGCCGACAGCGGGGCGCCACCACAGCACTTATCGCTCGACGGCTGCGTCGGCGCCGCCGGAGGTGAGTGACCGAAGGGAGGCGATCTGGTCGGCGTTTCCGATCACCACCAGGATGTCCCCTTGGCCGATCTCGGCCTCGGGTGGCGGGTTGGTGCGAAAGTCCTGTCCCGGGTGTCGCAGGGCGAGGACGAGGGAACCGGTTTGAGCGTGGACGCGGGCGCTCCGGAGGCTCTCACCGATGAGGGGCGAGCCAGCGGGCACGGCGATCTCCTCGAGCCGGAACTCGAGGCTGCCGTCGTGCATGACCACGTCGAGGAATTCGGCCACATGGGGCTGCACGGCGAGGGCGGCCATACGGGCGCCGCCGAGATCCTGGGGGTTGACGGCCCGGTCGGCGCCGGCCTGCAACAGTTTCGGGACAGCTGCCTCGGACGCGGCTCGCGAGACGATGAACAGGTCCGGGCGCATGGAGCGGCTCGTGAGGGTCACGTACAGGTTGTCGGCGTCGGTGTTGAGGGCGGTGACCAGGACACGGGCCCGGTCGATGCCGGCGGCACGGAGGACATCCTCGTCGGTGGCATCGCCGGACACGAAGTGGCCGCCCACCGTGGCCAGGCGTTCGGGTGATGTGTCGATCACCACCACGTCCGCTCGTGAGGCGCTGAGGTAGTTGGCGATCGACCGCCCGACCCGGCCCCAACCGCAGAGGATCACATGGCCCTCCAACTCCTTGATCTGGCGTTCCATCCTGCGCCTCCCGAAGGTGTCGCCGAGGTAGCCCTCGACGAATATCTCAATCAACACGCTGAAGGTGTACGCGGCCGTGCCAACACCGGTGAGGATGAGCACGATGGTGAACACCTTCTCTCCCGGACTGAAGATGTGCACCTCGCCAAAACCGACGGTGGTGACGGTGATGACCGTTTGGAACACCGCGTCGAGCACGCCAAAACCGAATGCGACGTAGCCCACCGTGCCGCCGGCAATGACCAGGAAGAACCCAATGAGGCCCGCTCGCAGCCTCCTGGCCGTGCCTGCAGGATGCCCCGTGTCCTGGCCACGCCCCGGGTCTCGGCGATAGGGCATGGCCGGGGGCATGACCCATTGTGGCCCACCGGTCGAAAGGTGCCTGTGGATACGGGCGCCTCGGGGCGGGCTGCCCCGCCGGCCGCCGCCCCGCCGGCCGCCGCCCCGCCGACCGCTTCCCCGCCGGCCGCCGCCCCGCCGACCGCTTCCCCGCCGGCCGGCAAGTGGATACGGTGGGCCACGATGCCTGCGACCGCCGGGATATCCGATGAGCGCCCGGTCTTCGACCCGTTCGACCCCCGGTGGTCGAGTGATCCCTACCCGCTCTATGCCGAGCTCCGCCAGCGGGCCCCCGTCCACCGCAACGAGATGGGCTTTTGGGTCTTCGCCCGCCACGCCGACTGCCTGGCCATCCTGCGGGACCGCCGGGTCAGCTCGGACGGGTCGAACATCGACCTCGACCGGATGCCGGGCGGGTTCCGGCCCCAGCTGGCCGACGACCCGATGGCCTCGGCCATGGTGGCCCTGCGGCCGTTCCTCTTCCGGGACCCGCCCGACCACACCCGGCTCCGCGGCCTGGTGGCCAAGGCGTTCACGCCCCGGGTGGTCGAATCGCTGCGGGCCCGCACCCACGAGGTGGTCGACGAGTTGCTCGACGCCGCCCTCGAGGCCGGAGAGGTCGATCTGCTCGAGTCGTTCGCCCACCCGTTGCCGGTGCGGATCATCTGCGACCTGCTGGGCGTCCCCATCGCGGACCAGGAGCGCTTCCGTGGATGGTCGGCGGCGCTCGCCCGCGGCCTCGATCCCGACTTCTTGTTGACCAAGGAGATCATCGACCAGCGCATCGACGCGGTGGGCCAGTTCGCTGCCTACTTCTTCGAGCTGCTGGCCGAGCGGCGCAAGGGCCCCGGGGACGACCTGTTGAGCCGGCTGGTCCAAGTCGAGGAGGAGGGCAGCGTGCTGAACGAGGCGGAGCTCTTGTCCACGTGCATCCTGTTGCTGGTGGCCGGGCACGAGACCACCGTGAACCTCATCGCCGGGGGGACGCTGGCCCTCCTCGAGCACCCCGACCAGTTCCAGCGCTTCCGCACCGATCCCGACGTGGTCCGCTCCGGGGTCGAGGAGATGCTGCGCTTCGTGTCGCCCGTCCAGCTCACCGGGCGTTCCTTCCTCGAGGACATGGACGTGGGCGGGGTCACCCTGCAAAAGGGCGACTTCGCCATGTTGTTGGTGGCCTCGGCCAACCACGACCCCGACGAGTTCGAGGACCCCGAGTCCTTCGAGGTCGGCCGGTCGCCCAACAACCACCTCGGTTTTGGATTCGGCATCCACCACTGCCTCGGCGCCCCGTTGGCCCGGATGGAGGCCCAGGTGGCCCTCACCTCCTTGACCCGTCGCGCCCCCAACTCGTCCTGGCCGGTGGGACCGGCAGGACGGAGGGGACCGGCGGGACGATCGCCTACAAGACGAACGTGGTGCTGCGGGGCATGGAGGCGCTCCCCGTCTCGATGCGAGGCTGACCCAGCCGCCGCCGGCTCGGCCCAGCACCGGCCAGCCGCCGCCGAAGGCGCCTCAGCCGCTCAGGGCCGCGGCCCGGTCGAACACCGGCTGCAGCCCGTCGAGCTGGCTGCGCACGTCGTCGACGCTGAGGGGGACGATGAGGGCCGACACCGCGTCGGCCCCGGCCGCGGCGTAGCGCTCGGCGACGTCGGCATCCAGCGGCTTGAAGTACGGGCACACCGTCACCCGGACCTCCGACCGGGTCCGCCCCTCGGCCGACAAGAGCTCGTCCAGACGGGCCAGGGGCGCGGCCAGCTCGTCCGGCTCCCGGTTGAAGGTGTGCCATCCCTGGCCGAACCGGGCCGTGCGCCGCAACGCGGCGTCGCTCTCCCCGCCGATGTGGATAGGCGGCTGCGGTTGCTGGATCGGCTTGGGGAACATGGCACAGGGGTCGAGCGAATAGAACTCCCCCCGGTACGAGGAGGTCTCGTCACACCACAGGGTGTGCAGCACCTCGAGGTACTCGTCGGTCCGGGCCCCCCGCCGGGGCCAGGGGACGTTGACCGCGTCGAACTCCTCCTTGAGCCAGCCGACGCCGATCCCGAGGTCGACCCGGCCGTTGGACAGCCAGTCGACCGTGGCCACCTCCTTCGCCGTGTAGACCGGGTTGCGCTGGGGCAACAGCACCATGGCCGTGCCCAGCCGCACGGTGGTGGTGTGGGCGGCGAGGAAGGAGAGGGAGTTGAACGGCTCGAGCAGGCCGGACCCCGGCGGCGTGGGGACCTTGCCGTCGTCGGCGTAGGGGTAGGACGACGCGTACTCGTCGAACAGGACGACGTGCTCGCCGACCCAGATGCACCCGGCCCCGCGCTCTTCGGCCTCGGCGCCCACGGCGGCCAGGACCTCAGGGGTGGCGAAGGGGTTGGCCGTTGGTACCCACAGGTCGATGCGCATGGCTCAGTGCGGTGCTCCCGGTGCAAGGAGCGGCCAGGGCCGCTCACGTTCGGCCGTGCGGGCCAGGTCTAGCAGCAACTGTTCCTCGTGGTGGCGGCCGATGACCTGCACGCTGACCGGCAGGCCGTCGACCGTCCCGGCCGGGATGGCCACGGCCGGGTTGCCGGTCAGGTTGGCCGGGATGGTCAGGGCCCCGTTGTTGCTGATGGCGTCCTCGAAGCCCACTTCCGCGATGAGGTCGATGTCGCCCACCGTGGTGGGCATGGGGCCCTCGGCCGCGAAGGCCACGTCGGGGTTGGAGGCGGTGAAGATGAAGTCGGCCTGGTCGAAGATGTCGGCCATCGTCTCGTTCACCTTGATCCGGAACATCTCGGTCGCCCCCGCCGTCGACACGTTGAGGTTGTAGGTGGCGAGGTTCATCCCCAGCTGGATCTCCGGGGTCAGGTCGTCGTTGCAGGCGGGGTAGCGATCGCCCAGGTCCCCGGCCAGACCGATCAGGTTGGACATGGCCCACTCGAGGCCGCCGCGGGGCAGGTTGACCGCCACGTCCACCCGCTTCAGCCCGGCGTCGGCGATCAGCGCCTCGGCCGCCTCGGTGACCAGGTCGACGACCTCGGGGCGGACCACGGCGTTGCCCAGGTCGAGGCTGACCACCGCCCGCTTCCCGGCCAGGTCGAAGGAGCCGAGCCCCGCCTCCCAGCCCTCCACCCGGGGCAGGCTGAGGGTGTCGCGTGGGTCCCAGCCGTTGCAGACGTCGAACCACCGGGCCGTGTCGCGGACCGAGCGGGACACGCAGCCCAGCACCACGGTGAGCGGGTTCTGGAGGGAGCCCGGCCCCTTGGGGATCCGGCCGAAGGTCGACTTGAGGCCGAAGAGACCGGTGTAGCCGGCCGGGATGCGGATGGAGCCACCCCCGTCACCGCCGCTGGCGATGGGCACCAGGCCGCCGGACACGGCGGCGGCCGAGCCACCCGACGAGCCCCCCGGGGTGCGCTCGGGGTTCCACGGGTTCCGGGTGGTGCCGTGCAACTTGGTGTGGGTGCAGTTGATGCCCCCGAACTCCGAGGCCGTGGTCTGCCCGACCAGGACGGCGCCGGCGCCCCGCAACCGGGTCACCTGGGTCGTGTCGTGGTCGGCGATACGGTCCTTGAACACGATCGAGGCCTCGGTGTAGGGCCACCCGGTCACCGGCTCAAGCTCCTTCACCCCGACGGGCAGGCCGCCGAAGGGGAGCGAGACGTCGGCCGACGCCGCCGCGGCCCGGGCCGGTTCCACGTCCACATGGGAGAAGGCGTTCAGCGCGGAGGCCTCGATGGCGGCGAGTGACTGCTCGAGCGCCTCGGTGGGGGTGATGGTGCCGGCCCGGAAGGCGTCGACGAGCGAGCAGGCGTCTTCCGGCCAGGGCTGGGCGGTCATGCCGGTCGACGCTAACGGGATTGGATGGGCCTGGCCACCCCCGCACCAGGCCGGGCTCAGCCGGGCCCCACCCATCCCCACTCGGGCCCGGGAGGAGTACCGAAGGAGGCAGACCGTGCCCCCGCCCACTCCGGCGGCACGTAGTGTCGGCCCCAGTGAGCACACCTCAGCCCGAGCTGGCCGGCCTCTACGACGTGATCCATCGGCGACGGGACGTCCGCGCCGAGTTCGTGGGCGGGAAGATCGACTCCGAGGTACTCGACCGGGTGCTCCAGGCCGCCCACGCCGCCCCCAGCGTGGGCCTGACCCAGCCGTGGGATTTCGTCCTGGTCGAGGACCCCCTGGTGCGCCGGGCCTTCTGGGAGCACGTGCAGGATGAGCGCCGCACGTTCGCCTCCACGCTCGAGGGCGCCGAGGCCGAGCGCTTCGCCGGGATCAAGATCGACGGGATCCTGGAGGCGGCCCTGTCCGTGGCCGTGACCTACGACCACGAGCGGGGGGCGCCGGCCGTGCTCGGCCGCCACGCGGTGGACGACGCCGGCCTCTATTCGGTCTGCCTGGCCATCGAGAACCTGTGGCTGGCCTGCACGGCCGAGGGCCTGGGCATGGGTTGGGTCTCCTTCTACCGGGAGAACTTCCTCAGCGAGCTGTTGGGCGTGCCCGCCGGCATCCGGCCGGTGGCCTGGCTGTGCATCGGCCCGGTCAGCCACGTCGAGGCGGTGCCCGACCTCGAGCGCCACGGGTGGCGGAGCCGGCTGCCCCTCGAGCAGGTCCTCCATCACGACCACTGGTAGAGCGACGCCCGGTCCCGTCGGGGCCATCACGACCACTGGTAGAGCGACGCCCGGGACCGTCGGGGCCATCACGATCACTGGTAGAGCCAAATGCCGCCCGGCCATCACGACCCCTGGTAGGGCGACGTAGCGTATGGCCATGACCGACCAGGCAGAGACCTCGAGCTCCACGGCGACCCCGTCGCCCAGGGCCGACCCCAGGCACCCCTTCACCCTGGCCATCGACGTCGGGGCCACCGGCCTGAAGGCGTCCGTGCTCGACGCCGATGGCGCCATGGTGGCCGACCGGGTGAAGATCGCCACCACGTACCCGATGTCCCCGCAGAAGCTGATCGACGATCTGTCCCGGTTGGTGGCCCCCCTGCCCGACGCCGAACGGGCCTCGGCCGGCTTTCCCGGCATGGTCAGGGCCGGCTACGTGCTGTCCCCGTCGCACCTCAGCACCAAGCATGGGCCGGGGAGCAACGTCGATCCTGACCTGGTGGAGGCCTGGCGGGGCTTCGACCTGGCCGGTGCACTGACCACTGCGCTGGGGCGCCCGACCAAGGTGGCCAACGACGCCGACATCCAGGGCTCGGCCGTGGCCACCGGGCAGGGCCTCGAGCTGGTGATCACCCTCGGGACCGGGTTCGGGACCAGCTACTTCTACGAGGGCAAGCTCATGCCCCACATGGAGTTCTCCCACCATCCCTTCCGTAAGGGCGAGACCTACGACGAGCAGCTGGGCGAGGCGACCAGGAAGGAGATCGGGGAGGAGCGGTGGACCAAGCGGGTGCACCGGGCCATCCGCAACATGCGGGAGCTCATGTACTTCGACCACCTCTACATCGGTGGCGGGAACTCCCGGCGGTTGGTCCGCGACGACCTCGATGACGACGTCACCATCGTGGACAACACCGCCGGGATCCTGGGCGGGATCAAGCTGTGGGAGACCGACCACATCGGGGTGAACACGACCGAGGCCGACCCGGCCTCGTAGGCCCGCTCCCCCAGCGAGGCCGCCGTCCTCAGCCCTGCCAGCGCCTCCAGCGGCGCTCGACCTCTTTGAGCTCCTTGCGCCACCCCTTCCGGATGGCCGCCGCCGCCTCCTCCTCGAAGGCGGCCAGCTGGTCGGCCGCCTCGGCCAGCGAGGGGCGGTCATCGGCCAGGGTGGCCAGCCAGGCCCGTGACACGCTGACATCGTGCAGGTCGCCCAGCCGGCTCTGCAGGGTCTCGGCCGCCCGCGCCGTCTTGCGGGCCGGGGACCCGTCGACCATCGAGACCGTCTCGGCCCCGTATCGCAGCCCCTTCAGCCGGATCCGGAGCTTGTGCAGATGGTCGTCGGTGGGCTTCTTGCGGGCCAGTCGTCCCGCCCCCCGCACGTCGTGCCAGGTGCGCTTCAGCATCGGACCGAGCACGTCGTCGGCCGGCTCGTCGGCTTTGGCCGTGAAGGGCGGGTCCTCGCAGGCCCGGAGGATCTCCTTGGTCAGGCGGGCGTGGCGCTCGCCGGTCCGGACGTCGTCGACCCCGGCCCCGGCCGACTCGATGGAGTGGTCGACGACCCGGAGGATGGGTTGGAGCTGGTTGTCGTCGAGCAGGCCGTCGCCGGCCAGGCTGAGCCGGTCCCGGAGCACGTGGAGGTCCCGGGTCTCACCCAGGCGGTCGGCGTACCAGGCCAGCTCGGCCCGCAGCGAGGTCCCCCATGCCGGGTCGACCAGCAGGCGGAAGGTGCGGAGGTTGGAGCGCATCCGCCGCAGGGCCACCCGGCTCTCGTGCACCCGCTCGGTCTCGTCGGGGGCATCCTCGCGGCTGGCGGCGGCGTCGTTGAACAGGAATTTCTCCGCCGACTTGGTCAGCGCCCGTCCCAGCACCGCGCCGGCGGTCGGCTCGTCCGTCGCGCCGTCCAGCACGAACGTCCTTACTGATCCGGACGACCCGTGGCCGTCATCTTCCACTTCGCTCACTCGGTGGGCAACCTCCGGCCCCTAGCCTACGGGGACCTTCCCACTCTTGGGTGTCAGCGGCGTCACGCCGCCCGGGGTGGCCAAGGCGGTCGAGGCCGCGGGGCGGTGGTCTGCCCAGCTCGGCGCAGGGGTCTGGTGCACTCGGTGGACGGCGGGAGCAGGTGCAGGCGCGGCCTGGACGGCGGGGAAGTCGGTCTCGACGTGACCGACGGGGCCGGCGAGGCCGTTGCCGGTCGGGCAGCCGTCGCCGGTCGGGCCGCCGTCGCCGGTGGGGAATCCGGGCCGGAAGGCAGGAAATCGTCGACGGCGAGGCCGAGCCAGGCCATCAGCCCGCGCACCGACCCCTCGATCCGACTCGCCATCGCTGTCCTCCTCGTTCGCCAGCCTTGGCGTGCCGTCCCTGCTCCGTTCCGACCGTGCCAGGGTGGCGTCGGAGCCAGTGGGACGAGCACGTTGGTAGCCTAAAAAGGGAAGGTTTCCGCAAGGTCACAGAGACGTGACCTCCAGCGAAACAGTGCGTGCCGGCCGATACAGAGGCCACAAAAGGGGAAACACTTCGCGCCGCCCACCCGGAGCATGAGCCTGCGTGCCGTCTACCCTGAGCCCATGCGCGCAGTGACGATCGTCGACGGTGACCTCCGGTGGAACCACCACCCCGATCCCGAGCCCGGCCCCCACGAACTCCTGGTGGCGGTGCGCTCGGCCGGGCTCAACGGTGCCGACATGATGCAGCGGCGTGGCCTCTACCCGGCACCGCCCGGGTACCCGCAGGACATCCCGGGGATGGAGTTCGCCGGCGAGGTGGTCGGGACCGGGTCCGAGGTCCGGCGCCTGGGCATCGGCGACCGGGTCATGGCCCTGACCGGAGGGGGGGCCCAGGCCGAACTGGTGGTGGTGGACGAGGGAAGCGCCATCGACGTGCCCGAGAACATCACCTGGGAGGAGGCCGGCGGGTTCCCCGAGGTGTTCACCACCGCCCACGATGCGCTGTTCACCCAGGTGGGGCTCACCGCCGGCGAGCGGGTGCTGGTCACCGGGGCGGCCGGAGGGGTGGGCACGGCCGGGGTGCAGTTGGCCCATGCCGCCGGGGCCTATGTGGTGGCCTCGGCCCGACGGCCCGAACTGCACGAGCAGCTGCGGGAACTGGGGGCCGACGAGGTCATCGTCCCCGACCAGACCGGTGACAGCGGGCCCTACAACGTGGTGCTCGAGCTGGTGGGCGGCCCCAGCGTGCCCGACGCCCTGGGCGCACTGGCCACCGGCGGCCGGATCGCGGTGATCGGGATCGGGGCCGGGCGCAGCGCCGAGGTGGACCTGTCCGCCCTCATGTACAAGCAGGCCAGGATCAGCGGATCGACCATGCGGGGCCGGTCGCTCGAGCACAAGGCCGAGGTGGCCCGGACCATGGAGCGGGACGTGCTCCCGTTGCTGGCCGAGGAGCGGATCCGGGTGCCGCTGGCCGCCATCTACCCGATGCGCGACCCGACGGCCGGCTACGACCGGTTCACTCAGGGGGCCAAGCTCGGCAAGGTGGCCCTCGTCACCAACTGACCGCCCTCAGCCACCGATAACGGGCGCCAAAGCCAGACCCAGCAGGTCCCAGGCGGCGCGGGCGCTACCGGGAGACGATGATCGACGACCCGTGGCCGAACAGGCCCTGGTTGGCGGTGATGCCCACCTTGGCCCCCTCCACCTGGCGGCCGGTGGCCTGGCCCCGGAGCTGCCACACCAGCTCGCACACCTGGGAGATGGCCTGGGCCGGGATGGCCTCGCCGAAACAGGACAGGCCGCCGCTGGGGTTGACCGGTATCCGGCCCCCGATGGTGGTGTCGCCGTCGCGGAGCAGGTGCTCGGCCTCGCCTTCCTTGCAGATGCCGATGTCCTCGTACCAGTCGAGCTCGAGGGCCGAGGACAGGTCGTAGACCTCGGCCAGGTCGAGGTCGTCGGGCCCGATGCCGGCCTCCTCGTAGGCGGCCAGGGCCACCGACTGCTTGAAGGTCGGCCCCGTGGTCGAGGCCGAGACGCCCGAGTCGGTGGCGAAGTTGGGCATCTCGATGATCGATTGGGGGAACCGGGGCGTGACGGTGGAGACGGCGTCGATGGTGACCAGGTCCTCGGAGGACAGGTGGCGCTTGGCGAACTCCATGCTGGTCAGCACCAGCGCGGCCCCGCCGTCGGAGGTGGCGCAGATCTCGAGGAGCCGCAACGGGTCGGCCACCATGGGCGAGGCCAAGACCTCCTCGGCCGTGACCTCCTTCCTATACCGGGCGTTCGGGTTTTCCAGACCATGCCTGGAGTTCTTCACCTTGACCGCAGCGAAGTCCTCCTCGGTCGCGCCGAAGAGCTCCATGCGCCGGCGGGCGTAGAGGGCGAAGTAGGTGGGGTTGGTCGCGCCCATGAGATGGAAGCGCAGCCAGTCCGGGTCATCCTTGCGGTCGCCGCCCACCGGGGCGAAGAAGCCCTTGGGCGTGGTGTCGGCCCCGACCACCAGGGCCACGTCGCAGAACCCGGCCAGGATCTGGGCCCGGGCATTGTCGACGGCATGGGCACCGGAGGCGCAGGCGGCATAGGCACTGGAGACGCGAGCGCCCGTCCAGCCTAGGGCCTGGGCGAAGGTGGCTCCGGACACGAACCCGGGGTAGCCGTTGCGGATGGTGTCGGCGCCGGCCACGTACTGGATGTCGGTCCACTGCAGACCAGCGTCGGTGAGGGCGTCGCCGGCGGCGGCCAGACCGTACTCGACGAAGTTGCGCCCCCACTTGCCCCAGGGGTGCATGCCCGCACCCAGGACGGCGATCCGCTTGTCGTCAGGCATGTGCCCCCTCCTTGCTGTTGACCGATTGAGCATCGGCCGGTTGAGCCTCAACCGGCTGCCACTTCCACACCATGTACTCGTGCTCGTCGTCCTCGTACAGGGTGTCGAGCACGACCTCGACCTCGGCCCCGACGGCGAGGTCGTCGACGGTGACGCCCGGGACGACCTGGCCCATGACCACCATCTTCTCGTCGGCCAGCTCCACCGCGGCGATGGAGAAGGGGACGTAGGGGTCGGCGGCCATGTAGGGCTTGGGGGGCTGGTAGCAGGCGTCGGTGTAGGACCAGACCTTGCCCCGGCGGCTGAGGGGGGTCTCGGCGAATTCGGTGCCCTTGCACTCGGGGTTGCGGCAGAAATAGGTCTCCTGGGGGAAGGCAAAGGTGCCGCACGAGGTGCACCTGCTGCCCAGGAGGGCCGGTTGGTCGTTGTCGAGGGTGAACCAGCCTTCGATGGCCGGCACCCGGGTCTTTGCCGAGGTCATGGCAGGAGCCTACTTCCGGGGCTGGATCGAGACGATAGGATCTTCCGGCTATCGGTTCGTGCTGAATGCATCACCGGCGAGGCTGTCGGCGGTGTGCCCGGCACGATCCGACCAGTACCAGCGCTCGTAGCTCAACGGACTAGAGCATCTGACTACGGATCAGAAGGTTGGGGGTTCGAATCCCTCCGAGCGCGCCAAATAACTCCAGCGCCAACGTGTGACTGAGTCTTCGATTCAAACGGGCCAGCATCATTAGTAAGACTCACCGATCCGCCCGTGGCACCGTGTCGGTAAACACCTTGTGGGCGATGCAGTCGAGCGCGTCGTGGATGTCTTGGTAGCGGCGACCACCCCTTGCGATTTCAGCTAAGACCGAAAACGTGGCCTTGAGCCAGCTCGATCAGCAGGCGGGACGGTTGCTTGGGCTGGTCGCGGCTCGGGCTGGTGGGGGTCACGCGTCCCGCATCCGCAGCAGGAGTCCGCCGATGAGGAGAGCTGATGCTGCCCACATGGCGAGTACCCCGAGACCCGCCCACGGCGCGATGGGCTGGGAGCGGACGTTCGTGGTGGCTTGGATGGCGAGGCCGGCGGTCATCGGGGCGATCTGCTCGAGGTGTCGCCGCCAGGTTGGGTTGTTGACGAGTTGTACCGCGATTGGGGGTAGGTAGAGCAGGCCGAACACAGCTCCGACTGATGCGGCGGTGTCGCGGATGGCGGTGGCGACGCCGAGGCTGAGTAGTCCGATGAAGACGAGGTAGAGCACGCTGCCGGCAGCGGCGCGCAGCGTCGGGGCGTGGCTGAGGGACACGAGTGCGTACCCGTGGGCGGGGTCGATCCCGGCGCCCGGGAGTATGAGGCGTCCGGCGAGGAGACAGCCGGCCACCGCTATGAGGCCGACCAGGAGGGTGAGCCCGGCCAGGTTGGCGGCCTTGGCGGCGAGGAGGGTGAGGCGGCGCGGTATCGCGATGAAGGTCACGCGGATCATGCCGGTGCCGTATTCCTCGGAGACAGCGAGGACGGCAAGAACGGCGATCAATGCCTGACCGATCTGGACGCCGGCGAGGCTCAGCTTGGTAGGGTCCTGCGGGCTGCCGGGATTGACGTGCAAGACGGCTGCGACGACGGCGCTGACCGCCACGGTGATGCCGACAGCGGCGACGAACAGCCAACCGGTGGAAGGCAGGGTGTGGAGCTTGGTCCACTCGGCCCGCACCGCGGCGGTCACGCGTCCCTCCTATTGAGCAGCACAGTCGCTGCGGCGAGCGCGATCACGGTATAGCCGCACAAGACGGCGAAGCCGGCCAGCGGGGTGAGGGGGTAGTAGCCATTGCTAAGGGTGTAGGCGTAGCTGACCTGGCTGTAGTGGGGCAGGGCTTGCAGCATCGATAGCCCGGCAGCGGGGGTGAGACGTAGCAACCACTCGGACGCCCCTCCACCTGCGGCCGCAGCGAGGATGAACGGCAGCAGGAAGACGGCTGCACCGGCCGTGATCGCTGCGGCGGCGCGTCGCACCATCGCGGACAGCGCGATGGCAGTGATCGCCGCCATCGCAACTAACGCGCTGGCACCGATCGCGATGCGTACCTGGGTGAAGGTGCTGGCAGGAAAGACGTAGTTGTCGTGGGCTCGGAGTAGGTGCTGGCTGAGGGGAACGATCGCCGTCATCACCACCAGCGACAGTACGAAGGCGATTGTGCCGACGACGGCACCCTTGGCGGCGAGGACTCGTCCTCGGGCCGGGGTAGCGGTGAAGGTAGTGCGGATCAAGCCCCGGCGGTACTCGGTGGTGACGAACATAGCGGCGACCACAATCACCACGAGCAGCCCGACGATCAGTCCGAGCAGGAGGCTGCTCGACGCGGTATGCGTGCCCATCAGACCTTGGACGACGGCAGGGGCGACATCGCCGGAGCCGCTGACGACATCTGACGTGCCGGACCGGTGATAGCTCCCGGAGGCGAGCGTCGGGTAGAAAGAGGTGCGACCGGTACCGATCTCTTGTCCGAGCCACGAGTTCGAGGCTGAGCTGCCGTCGACGTTGAGATGATCGAACGTGCCGGTAGCCAGGGTTGGATACCCGGTGTCGCCGTGGAACGTGAGGGGCGAGGTGGCGAAGAGCCCGACCTGTACCGTGGCCGGCAGTCCCGTCAGATCGGCTGAGCCAACTTCGGTCCAATGCTGTCCGTTGGTGGAGGCGTAGCCGGTGATCGTGTCGCCGGATCGAACCAGGCGCAGCCAGCGCGGCGTTGACGTCGTAACCGTACCCGCGACGCCGGGGGTGTCGTGGGTGAAGTCGTACTGGAAGCGGATGCCGTGGCTGCCGGTGGCCATCACCGCGGCGTAGGCTGATCCTTGCGTGGTGCTCGGGGTGAGCAGGAGCCCAGCTTTGGCCCATGACGCCAGTCCGGGGTGGCTGGCCGACGGCGATTCCTGGACGTTGGAGGCGTTGGTGGCGGTCACTCCAGCAAGCGAGGTGATCTCGGCCGTGACTGTACCGTCACGGGTGAGCGCGCGATGGACGAACTCGTAGGTGTCAGCGACCCCTTCGCCGCCGGGACCGGTCGGTACGACGGTCCGTGGTGCACTCGTGCATACGGCTCCAGCGGGGAGGCCGGAGCAGCCCCCGGTGTTGGGGCCGGCAGCCGTCTCGTAGCACAGGAAGAAGGTGGCCGCGGCGGCGAGGACGAGCGCGATGATCCAGCCGCGGACGGTGCGAAGCTTGATCCACTCCGCCCACAGAACCGAAGCGAAGCTGTTGCTCGCAGGCTTGTCAGTCGGGCGCGGCGGTGCACTGGTGACGCTCATCGCCCCGCCTGTCCATCTGTGGTCGCGCGAAACTCTGCCTCGCCGCCGGTTTGCTGGAGGTAGACGTCCTCCAGGCTCGCCCGCTGGGCGGTGACCTCGGAGAAGGCGACGCCCGCCTGACCGAGGATCTCCACGACGCGTGGCGCTTCGATCCCGGTCACGCTGAGGGTGTTGCGGTCGATGACCATCGCGGCGGCGCGGGCGCGTTGGAGCGCCTTGACCGCGTCGTCTGGCGCTGGCGTGCGGAGCAGGACTTGGTCGCCCGAGGCGCGGGCAACCAACTCCGCGACGGTGGCGTCGGCGAGGACCTTGCCGCGACCGACTACCACCACCTGGTCGGCCATGTCCTCCAACTCGCCCATCAGATGGCTGGACACGAGCACCGACCGTCCTTCGGCGGCGAGCGAGCGAAGGAACCAGCGGATCCAGATGATCCCTTCGGGGTCCATGCCGTTGAACGGCTCGTCCAGGATCAACACCGGCGGGTCTCCGAGCATCGCGGCTGCGATTCCGAGACGTTGACGCATCCCCAGCGAGTACCCACCTGCCTTACGCCGCGCCGCGCTGGTGAGGCCGACCAGCTCGATCACCTCATCGACCCGGCTGGCGGTCATCTTCTGGGAGCGGGCCATCCAGAGCAGGTGGTTGCGTCCGGTGCGACTGGGTTGGAGGGCTGCGGCGTCGACCAGCGCGCCGACGTGGCGCAGTGGATACTGCAGGCGGTGATAGACCTGCCCTCCGACCAGCGCCCGACCCTGGTCGGGGGCGTCGAGGCCGAGGATCACACGGATGGTGGTGGACTTGCCGGCTCCGTTGGGGCCGACGAAGCCGGTCACCGTTCCGGGTGCGACGGTGAAGGTCATGCCGTCGAGGGCCTGGGTAGGGCCGAACCGCTTGCGCAGGTCGGTAACTTCGATGGTCTGTTCGATCATGTAGTCGTCCGTTCTTGGTCTCTGGGACGGGTCGGAGATCGTTGTACGACATGGCCGGTTCCAACTAGGTCGCAGCCGTTGATACCTGGTTGCGACCGACCACCCGGCATGCTTGAGCCCATGACACGTCGAACCGGCAGCCCGCAACGCTGCACTACCCACACCATGAACGGGGGCAGCCAGTGAGAGTCCTGGTGGTCGAGGACTTCGAGGTCCTGGCCCGCTCGATCGGGACCGGGCTGCGCCGCGAGGGCATGGCCGTCGAAGTCGTCCTTGACGGAACCGATGCCCTCGGCCACCTCGCCATCACCCGCTATGACGTCGTCGTGTTGGACCGGGATCTGCCCGGCGTCCACGGCGACGACATCTGCCGGCAGATCGTCGCTGACCGCTCAGATGTTCGGATCCTGATGCTCACCGCCGCCGATACGGTCAAAGACCGCGTCGACGGTCTCGGATTGGGCGCGGACGATTACCTCCCCAAGCCGTTCGCGTTCGCCGAGCTGGTCGCCCGAGTCCGGGCCCTCGCCCGCCGAGCTACCCCGCCAGTACCCCCCACCCTCGCCTACGAGGGCATCACCCTCGACCCAGCCCGCCGAGTGTCGTCCCGAGCCGGGCACCGCCTCGACCTCAGTCCCAAGGAATTCGCCCTACTCGAATGCCTCCTCGCCTCGCCTGGCCTGGTCCTCTCGGCCGAGGAGCTGCTCGAACGGGTATGGGACGAGGCCGCCGATCCCTTCACTAGCGCCGTAAAACACACCATGCACCGGCTGCGAACCAAGCTCGGCAACCCCCCAGTCATCCATACCGTCCGCGAGGGCGGCTACCGGATAGGAGATACACGATGACCGCCATCAACTTGACCCCAGCCAGGCCCCGCCTGCGCAGACCCCCGCTCCGCGTCCAGCTCACCGTGCTTTACGCAGGACTGCTCGGCCTGCTGGTCGTCGCCGTTCTCGCCATCAGCGGCTTGCTGGTCAGGCAAGGATCGACCAACGGCAACGGTGTTGCGACCTCGCACAACGGCCTATTCGGTCACCCTTTCGATGTCGGACCGGCGATCGTGGGTGTGATCGCCGTGGCGATCGCGATGGGAATGGCGTGGTGGATCGCCGGCCGATTCCTTCGCCCGCTCCGCACTATGAACGCTGCCGCACGCGAGATCTCTGCCACCAACCTCCACCGCCGTCTCGGCCTGGAGGGCCCACAAGACGAGCTCACCGAGCTTGGCCAGACCCTCGATGACCTCTTCGGGCGGCTCGAAGCCTCGTTTGAGGCGCAGCGTCACTTCGTGGCCAACGCCTCCCACGAACTGCGCACCCCGCTCGCTGGCCTCCAGACTCTCCTCGAAGTCGCCCTCGCCGACCCGGACCCCGACACCGACACCCTGCGGTCGGTCTGCCAAGAGGCCCTTGCGCTCGGCGAACACCAACAACGACTCATCCAGGCCCTCCTTACCCTGGCCACCAGTGAGCGCGGCGTCGAACAGTGGGGGCCATTCGATCTTGCTCACGTCACTGAGACCGTTCTGTCCGGACGTAGATTTGAAGCCGTACGCAGGGGGATCCATATCGAATCCACCCTCGCCGCCGCACCCGCCACCGGTGACCCCGAGCTCATCGAACTCCTGGTGGCAAACCTCGTCGACAATGCGCTGCGCCACAACACCGCCGGCGGGAAGATCGAGGTCGCCACCATCTCGGCCGCAGGACAAGCCACCATCACCGTAAGCAACACCGGCTCGATTATCCCGCCCAGCGAGATCGACCGACTCTTTGAGCCGTTCCAACGGGCAGGCACTCATCGCGTCGCACACACCGACGGTCACGGCCTCGGCCTCGCCATCGTCCAAGCCATCGCCTACGCCCACGACGCCAAGATCACCGCACGCCCTCGATCCGAAGGCGGACTCGACGTCGGGGTGAACCTCGACTCCTCGGGCCGGTAAACCGCGTGACCTGCAGGCACTGTGGTCTACTGCTGACTAGCGGATCCCGTAGCCAGGCGTGAGCCCAATATCCGTTCCCGCAGCTCAGGGAAGTTTGAATGGAGATCGTCTTCTCTGGATACGGTCGGGGGAGTTGAGTTCCTGGGCATCGGCGAGCGGCCATCGCTTCGTCAACTTCAATCTGCGTCGTTGACCTCGACATTCATGTTCAACTACGCGTTGAGGATGTTCCGCTCAGTCTGGAAATGCGCAACTCCCCCCAGGCAAGATTGGCGGAGTCTCGCCACCTCGAATACTGAAGACATTCAATGGAAATTGGCGATCGACCAGATCTGCGGGGGTCCACATCCTTCCTCCGCATCACGACCACAATCCAGAGACCGTCGTGCGGGATACGGGACACGGTCGTGATGAGTAGGAAGCGTCTTTCAATAGTCAAATGCTCAGTGATGTGCGGAGAGCATCCACCTGAGCGGCAGCCAAAGTGGCAGCCAAGCCCCTCGTCACAGACCGACCCCAGCCGACACCCGTCGAACAAACTCCCTAGTCAGAGGATTGCATCGACGCTGATCGACACGACAAATGGGCTTACGGATCAGAAGGTTGGGTTCGAATCCCTCCGAGCGCGCCCGCCCGGGTCCCAACCGCATGCAAGGGCGCGGCGCACGCCAGAGAGGCCCAGGCTTTAGGCCCGAGGAAAGGTCAGAGATCGTTATAGATGGCCGCGACCATCTCAGCCTGCTGATCGGTGACCGACAGGACCGTCTCGGACGATTTGATTGGCACGTTGCTCACGACGACCACCACCGTCACGTGACGCCCACTCTTGGTCTCGACGTATCCCGCCAGGCTGTTGCCGAGCAGCATCAGCTGGTTTGTGGGTGAGCCGACGCCGCGGTTGCCCGTCTTGAGCTGCGCGTGTCCGGCCACAGGCGACTTCGTGAGGACGTTCGCCAGGGTGCCATTACGGCCTAGGACGGGGACGGCGTCATACAGGATCCGGCCGTAGCCGGTCGTCTTGGCGCGCCGGAGGAAGGTTGCCAGCGCCGCGGCCGTGGTCCGCCCTTGGTCGTTGGAACCTGCTCCGTCGAGGGGAAAGACGCTTTCGGATGGAATCCCGAGCTTCGTGATCGTGGCCAACTCGGCGGTCAATCCCTGCTGGCAGTTGGTGCTCCCCGCCTTGACCGCGGCAAGGCAGGTCATGAGGTCCCCACCTCGGTTGTAGCTCACCTTCAAAATGAGATTGATGAACTGCGACAAGGGCGGGGATACGTACTTTCCGACCATGGCGCTTGCCTGGTAGCTGGCCTTCGGCGGGAGCAGGACCTCCGGATTCGGACCCGTCGACGACGCGGTCACCGTCACGCCGGCTTGCTGCAGCGCTTGGATGAACGCTGTCCGGGCGAACGAGGCTGGGTCGTCGACCTGGTGCACGACCAGGGTCGGAGCAGTGCCGGCGGCGATTTGTCCCGTCACGATGAGGTTGCCCGCTGTGGGTTCAATGATCTGCAGTGAGGTGGATTCATTTGCGCCTACGGTCATCACTTGGTCGGCAAACGCGTATGCCGCGGTCATCGGTCTCCAGCTCACCGATGCGGCCTGGCCGACGGAGCCCGGGGTGACCTCGGCATCGATGAGGTTCTCGTTCACCCATATCGGTGTGATCAGCCCGTCCGGGAAGCCGTTGTACGGAGTGAAGAGGCGATCGTCGACGACGACATTGCCATTTACCTGGGTGATACCCGATGCGCGGACCCCGTTGGCGATCTGGTCTAGCCCGGTTAAGGGGTTTCCAGGGGGCTCAACCGCCCCAGGGAGGCCGATGTTGGCGTAGCTCTCGTCCAGGTGTGGCAGATTCTCGTAGTACAGGGTCCCGTTTGGCTCGTCGCGAAGGCCGAGGCTGAGGTCGCCGGAGCCCACCAGCACCAGGCTTCCGTCCAGTGTGCTCCCGCTCATGGTCCCCTCGCGGTAGGCAGGTGTGGTGAATCGGTAGTTCGGGCCGTATAGCCGTAGGGCGGTCGTGGTCGAATAGATCTTCATCGTCGATCCCGGATCGAACATGCTCTGTGCGTTCTGGGACGCCAGGACCTGGCCTGTCTTTTGATCTAGCACCTGGTATCCCCACGTCGCGTGGTCGTAGCGGGGCTGGTTCTCGATCGCGGCTATTGCCGTTGTGAGGTCCTGGGGACCGGTCGCGGCCGACTCTCCGGATGCGCTGGCCTCTGCCGATGACAAGGGCGACAAGATGAACATTGCCGCGGCGGCGCTCACCACGGCCAAGAACACGACGAGACGCCGTCGTTGGCTAAGTCGAAACCCTGGCGTATCTCGAGATGGACGTGTCCTCGGGGGCCTGTTGCCCCGGGTGGACGAACTAGAAGCATGCGGCCCTCCGGTGTCTTCTTGGCGTGGATGGACCCTCGGCACGATGGGTCCCCTGATGAAGCAGTTAGGTTCCGATGGAGCATACGCAACGTCGAGCAACCAACACCTTTTGCGGCGTGGTGGACCGAGGAGCTGGATGTGCGGCTGAGCTTCCGGCACGATTGACCCTTTTGGGTCAGCAGCTCATGAGAATGCGTTCTGGGTTTCAGTTGAGACTTTGGGCGTCTCTCCACTCCGGAGGACGCTACGGACGTGGTCGTGATCGATTTCGACGCAAGCGGCTTGGAGGTCTCTCGGCGCTATCGACCCGTCGCGAAAGGCCGTCCGAAGGTGAATCGCACCACTGAGGACATGGTCAGGAGGAGCCGGATGCTCCAGTCACATCCGGGTGAGCACCGCTATTGCCGGACCAGTTACGGTTCGGGACCGGACCCATGGCTGACCCTTTGCTTTCCCCATCGACAATCACGGCGTGGCTGGACTGCGACTGGTACCTGACGGTCAAGCTCGGCGACAACCAGGGACAGAGAAACAATCCAGGTCCGTTCGCCGACCTGCTGATGAAGAAGGGCCTGGAACACGAGAACGCCTGCCTGGCTGAGTTCGAGGCGCAGGGGCGCACCGTCTTCCACACGCCCGAACGGAAAGCCGATGAAACCTTCGCCCAGTGGGTCAGCCGGGTGGGCAATCCGATGGAAGACGACTGGGACGTGATCTACCAGCTCCCGATGGTCCACGACGGCCTTCGGGGTATTGCTGACTTCCTGCTTAGAGTTCCGGACCCGGTCGACGGTTTTGCTTCCTATGAGCCCTACGACGCCAAGCTAAGCCGCCTGGAAGCCAAGCCGGGACATGTCCTCCAACTCTGTTTCTACGCCGATGCCATCGAGGCACTGACCGGGTCGGCTCCGAAGCAGATGCACCTATGGCTCGGATCAGGGAAGATCGAGTCGCTCGAGGTTGAGCAGTTCGGTCCCTATTGGCGGAGGCTCCGTCGCCGACTGGCTGCGGCGGTCGCCGACCCGGGAGTCGACGGCGTTCGGCCCGAGAGGTGCCCCCACTGCGAGTTCTGTGAGTACTCCCAACAGTGTCAGGAAATCTGGCGGACGGCCGACTCGCTGGTCTATGTGGCCAACATGCGGAAGAAGGAGAAGGAGGCCTTCGAGTCTGTCGATGTCGCCACGGTCGCCGAACTGGCGGAGTCCCAACTTCAGGCGCCCGGCGTACCGGCCACAAGGCGGGACCGGCTTCGCCGGCAGGCCGAGCTCCAAATGGTCTCCCGTGCCGAGCCGGAGGCCCCACCGGCCTTCCGGCCGGTCCCTCCCGGGGAGGACCCCATCTGGGGGTACGGCTACGCCAACCTTCCCAGACCCGATCCCGGTGACGTCTACTTCGACCTAGAGGGTCATCCGTTCTGGACGCCCAGTTCGGGCCTCTTCTTCCTCTTCGGCCTCTGGTATGACGTGAACGAGGTGTGGGTCTACGACGCCCGTTGGGCCCATGATCTGGGCGAGGAGAGCGAGACCGCTGCCGGCCTCGTGAGCTTCTTCGACCAGAGACGCCAGGTTCATCCCGGAATGCACGTGTACCACTACAACCACACCGAACGGTCGGCCCTGACGGCTATGACGTTGGGACGCCAAAGCGAGGCGCTGTTCACCCATCTTCGCGATACCGGCCTCTTCGTGGACCTCATGGCTGTGGTCACCAACTCATTCCAGGTGGGTGTCGAATCCTATGGTCTGAAGGCCCTGGAAGTGCTGGCCGGCTATCAGCGCCAGGGTGCCATCGAAGGGGGGGCGGGCGCCGTCGTCGATTACGACCGGTACATGGAGACCGGCGACGCTGCCCTTCTCGAGGAGATCGCCCAGTACAACGAGGATGACGTCCGGGCAACCCGGGCCCTCCACCGATGGCTCCTCGATCAGCGCCCCGCAGATGCCGAGTGGCGGGTAGCGGTGCTCGACGGATACGAAGACGATCCCGACCTCGACCTTCTCGCCGAACAGCTGTTGACCTCGGATCCCGGGACGCCCGAGCACCTGCTCGGGGATCTCCTCGGCTACTGGCGGCGGGAGGTGATAGCGGACCTGGGACCGAAGTTCGCCAAGCTCGAGGCCGATACCCATGAGCTCCTCGATGCCTGTGATGTCGTGGCCGACCTCCAATTCGTCGAGTACGTGGACCACCAGGCTAAGACGCCGGGCCTCATCGACGCCGTCTTCTCGTGGCCCGACCAGCCGGTGGCCGATGGCCTTCGGGGCGGAGGCGTGCTGATCGCCGGGGGTCCCGGTGAGAGCGGTTTTGCCAGCCTGGTCAACGTCGACCCGGACCAGCACACGCTCACGCTCCGGTGGGATGCCAAACGGGTGGAAGACGGGTTCTTCCCCCGGGCCCTGATCCCGAACGACTGGGTCAATCCGGCTCCGAAGCCCAAGGTGCTGGGTGGGCTCGCCCGCCAGGTCCTGGGGGTGCCCGGGGTGGGATCGGCGAACCCGGTGACCGTCGCGTTGTTGGAGCGCTCACTGCCGCGGTTCCTGCCGGGGACCGGCCCGCCCGACGGCCTCTTCCGCGACGATGTCGAGTCCATCCTCAGCTGGGTGGGGGATCTCGACTCGAGCTTCGTGGCCATCCAGGGGCCACCGGGCACGGGCAAGACCTATCGCGGCGCCCACATCGTCCGGGCCCTCATCGCCTCGGGCAAGCGGGTGGGGATCGCCGCCGTCGGCCATGCCGCCATCGACAACCTTCTTGCTGAGGTCCACTCGGTCTTCGAGGAGAAGGGACAGCTGGCGCAGTTGGTCGCCTGCAGGAAGATCTCGAATAAGTCGCAGGCAGGCTCGCTGGACGGCGTGAAGTACACGGCGGCAAACAGGACCGCGGCCAATGCCAAGTACAACTTGGTGGCCGGCACATCGTGGTTCTTCGCCTCCCCGGAGATGCGCGACGCTCCCGTCGACGTACTGGTGATCGACGAAGCCGGACAGCTCGCTCTAGCCGATGCCCTGGTCTCGTCGACATCGGCCTACAACGTCATCGTGCTCGGTGATCCCCTGCAGTTGGCTCAGGTCTCCAAGGCCACGCACCCGGATGGTGCAGGAGCCAGTGTGCTCGAGCACGTCCTCGGCGACCAGACCACGATCACTGCCGATCGGGGAGTGTTCCTGGCCGAAACGCGCCGGCTCCACCCGGCGGTCTGCGACTTCATCTCCACTCAGTTCTATGAGGGACGCCTCGCCAGCCACACTGATTGCGCTCGCCAACACGTCGAGGGTGTGGGTCCAGGGCTCGCGTGGATCGAGGCACACCATGAGGGACGCTCCACCGACTCTCCCGAGGAAGCTGATCTGGTGGCCAAAGCAATCCTCAGCCTTCTCGGACAGTCCTGGACCGATTCCGAGGGCAAACACCATCCCCTCGGTGTCGCCGACTTCATGGTAGTGGCTCCCTACAACGATCAGGTCAACCTGGTCCGTGAGGTGCTTCACCGGGACGACCGGACGGTGGGTGTCGAGGTGGGAACAGTGGACAAGTTCCAAGGGGGAGAGGCCCCGGTCGTCTTCTTCACCATGGCCACCTCGACCGGTGAGGATATGCCGAGGGGGCCTGAGTTCCTCTTCTCGCGGAACAGGTTGAACGTTGCCATCAGCCGGGCTCAGTACCTGGCCGTTCTGATTTGCAACGAGGATCTGCTGGACAGTCGAGCTCGGAGCGTCGACGACATGCGCCTCATCGGCACGCTGGGGGCGTTTGTCGAGTCGGCCCAACCCTTTCGGCCTGACGCCTGGACTTGACGGGCGCGTCGCAGTCCGGCCCGGCGCTGCTCGGCCTTGGAACGGCCAGTAGCCCCTCGGGAGGCGCTTGACTGACCGGGCTCAGTTGAACCGGATGCGCTGGCAGGCGCGCCGGTCGGCCGCTTCCTATCCTGTTCTTCGTGCTCAGTGTGTTTTGTTCGCCCAGTCGCTACGTGCAGGGACGTGATGCTACGGAGCAGCTCGGTCCCGAGATGTCCAAGATGGGTCTTGTTGGGCCAGCTCTGATCGTGGCAAGCCCATCACCTCGGCGGCTCCTCGAATCGACTTGGGAGAGAAGTCTCCGCGGAGCCGCAATGGAGTACGGCGTGCGCCCATTCGGCGGCGAGTGCACGACGGGCGAGGTTGCGACGATCGTGGACGCGGCCCAGACGCTCGACGCCCGAGTCATCGTGGGCGCGGGGGGCGGCAAGGTTCTCGACGCCGCTCGTGCCGCGGCAGCAGAGCTCGACCTCCCGGTCGTGAACTGCCCCACCACAGCGTCGAGCGACGCACCCTGCAGCGCCCTGTCCGTCCTCTACACCGACGACGGGGAGTTCGATCGGTACTTGTTCTATCGGCGTAATCCTGACTTGATCCTCGTGGACACCTCGGTCGTGGCCAGCGCACCTCTGCGGCTCCTGGTTGCAGGCATGGGCGACGCCCTTGCCACCTGGTTCGAGGCGCGCACCGTGATCGAGGCGCACCGGGCGAACCAGCTCCATGGGGCGACAACAATGGCTGCGGGAGCCCTTGCTCGACTGTGCTTCGACACCTTGATGGCTGAGGGGCCGGCGGCATGTGAGGCCGTGCGCCAAGGGGTGGTCACGCCGGCCCTGGAGCGATTGGTGGAGGCCAACACGCTCCTCTCCGGGCTCGGTTTCGAGTCAGGGGGCCTGGCGGTCGCTCACTCGGTCCACAATGGCCTGACCGTGGCACCGGGCACCCACCGCTACCTCCACGGCGAGAAGGTGGCGTTCGGCTTGCTCGTCCAGCTGGTCCTCGAGGGCAGACCCTCCGAAGAGCGGCGAACGGTCATGAACTTTGCCCGAGAGGTCGGGCTGCCAACCACTCTCTCTCAGCTGGGTCTCGAAGTCTGGGACGAGTTCCTCCTGCGGCGCATCGCCGAACGAAGCCTGGCCGTCGGCGAGACGGCGCACAACGAGCCGTTCGAAGTGACCCCCGTCATGATGGTTGACGCCATCGTGGCCGCCGACGCCCTCGGGCGCGCACTCGATCGTGTACCGATGCAACCCGGGGGCCCTGTCTGAGCTACGGACGGCGCACAACACGGCAAACGGCGGCTTGCCAGCCGAGCCACAGGACAAGCTGAGGGCCGACATGGACCTCGGCAGGAAAGGAAATTGTGTAGAGCGCCGCTGGTCGGATCACCGTGGCCATCCACGCTATGTTGGCGCCTCAAAGTCGCCGCTGGCCTGGCACTTGGTCCGCCCGGCCCAGCGCACGAGCCTGGAGGGCGGGTCGTGGCCGAAACAGGGGGTGTGGTGCGAGGCGGGGACCGGTTCGGGATGCCCGACCCAGCCGTGCTGGCCGAGGAGCTGGCGGCAAGGGGGGTGGAGGCCATCGCCCTGACGTATGTCGACAACTCCGGGATCACCCGGGTCAAGGCCGTTCCAACCGCTCGCCTGGGTGCCGTGATGACCTCCGGAGTCGGGATGTCGCCGGTGTTCGACGTGTTCGTCCTGGACGATTCGATCACTGCCAGCCGAACGTCGACCGGTCCCGTCGGCGACTTACGCCTCTACCCGGACCTGGGCCGTCTGGTGACGCTGGCCGCTCAGCCCGGCTGGGCCTGGGCGCCCGTCGACCGGCGTAGCCAATCGGGCGAGGTGCATCCGCTGTGCCAGCGCAGCGTTGCCGCCCGTATGGTCGAGCGGGCCGCCGATGCCGGGATGTCCGCTGTCATGAGCTTCGAGCTCGAGTGGGTCCTCGACGCGGGCAGCGGTGACGAGTTCATCCCGGCGGCCCTCGGCCCCGCCTATGGGATGACGCGGGTCATCGAGCGCTCTGGCTACCTGCGCGACCTGCTGGGCGCCCTGGCCGCGGAGGCGATCTCGGTCGAACAGGTTCACCCGGAGTACGCCGCCGGCCAGTTCGAGGTGTCCGTGGCACCTACCGATCCTGTTGGCGCCGCCGACGACAGCGTGCTGGTGCGCCAGACTCTGCGTGCGGTGGGGCTTAACCACGGGCTGAGGACCAGCTTCTCGCCCAGTGTGGTCGCCGGGCAGGTGGGCAATGGCGGCCACGTTCACCTGAGCGTTTGGCGCGACGGGCACAACCTTTTTGCCGGCGGAGATGGTCCCCACGGGATCACCTCTGAGGGCGAGGCTTTCGCCGCCGGAGTCCTCCGCGAGCTGCCGGCACTGCTCGTCATCGGGTGTCCGAGCGTGGCCAGCTATCTGCGCCTGGTCCCCCGGCACTGGGCCGGGGCGTTCCAGACCTGGGGGCTCGAAAACCGGGAGGCGGCGCTGCGATTGGTGACTGGTACGGCCGGCGACGAGGCTCGAAGCGCCAACCTCGAGGTGAAGTGCTTCGACTTGAGTGCCAACCCCTACCTGGTGGCCGGAGCGGTATTGGCGGCCGGACTTGCCGGTGTCAAGGACGGCCTGCGACTGCCACCGGAGGTGCCGGTCGATCCAGCCAGCTTGTCCCAAGCCGAACTGGCGCAGGCCCAAGCCACGCGGTTGCCACAGAGCCTTCCCCAAGCGCTGGAGCACTACTCGACCAGCACAGTGTTGGCCGAGGGGTTGGGTGATCCACTCTACGAGACGATCGCCGCCGTCCGACGGGCCGAGGTCGCGTTGTTCGCCGAGTGCACGCCGGACCAGGTGGCCACAGCGACACGCTGGCGGCACTGATGTCCGGCCCGCCGGCCCGCGACACGGCCTCCCGGCTGGGGGACGACGTTCCCCTCGTCGACCATCACGTGCACAGCGTGGTCAGGGATGTCGCTGACCGGAACTCCTTCGAGCGCTTCCTCACCGAGTCGGGCCAACCAGCTGCCCCGGGCTGCAGCTACTTCGATTCCTTCCTCGGGGCTGCTCTGTTGCGAACCTGCGCCCCGGTTCTCGACCTCCCTCCCGCCGCCACCGCTGACGACTACCTGGCCCGGCGCAAGGAGCTCGGAGGGGAGGAGGCCAATCGGCGCCTCCTGCGTCGTGCCGGGGTGGCCGAGTTGCTGGTCGACGACGGGTTCCGACCGGATGACTTCGTCGATGTGCCCGATCTCGCCGAACTGGCCGCGACCCGGGTGCGACGGATCGTCCGGTTGGAGCAGCTTGCCGAGGCCGTAGCGGCGGACGGCGTCGGGCCGTCGCGTTTCGCCGACAAGCTCGCGGAGCGGCTGGCGGCCAACCTCTCGGGTTCCGACCCGGCCGTTGGGTCCAAGTCGGTGCTGGCCTACCGATACGGACTCGACGTCGACCCAGCCGAGCCCCGCCCGAGCGAGGTGCGCGAAGCCGCAGCGGAGTGGATCAAGGGGGCCGCAGACTCTGGGCAGTGGCGGATGTCTCACCCGGTGCTCTTGCGCCACTTGATCTGGGCTGGCCTCAGGGCGGGAGTCCCCCTGCAGTTACACACCGGCTACGGCGACACCGACTTGGAGCTCCACCGGTCCAACCCGGCACTGCTCACCGGCCTGATCCGGCGTGCGGCCCCACTCGGCACACCGATCATGTTGCTGCACTGCTATCCCTACCACCGAGAAGCCGCCTACCTCGCCGGGGTCTACCCCCACGTGTTCTTCGACGTCGGGCTTGCGCTCAACTATGTCGGCCACCGGGCCGCGGCCGTTCTGGCCGAGGCCCTCGAGTCCGCCCCATTTCACAAGATGCTTTACTCCTCTGATGCTCTTGGGCTGGCCGAACTGCACCTTCTCGGAGCCGTGACCTTCCGGGAGGCGCTCGTATCGGTGTTGGAGCCACTGGCGACCCGACAGGCCCGCACCAAGGAGGAAGTTGATGCCACAGCGGCCATGATCGGGGCCGGAACCGCCCGCCGTGTTTACAACCTGGCCGAGGGCCGATAACCGACCGACCGTGTTCGTCCTCGGGCACCCTGGCCGGCGTACCTAGACTCGCTGTAGCCCGGCAACACAACGGCATGGCCGGGTCCGCGGTCATCGAGGGAGAACTCATGGGCTCGTTAGTGGAACCAGAAGAGGTCGATCCACTCGTGGCCGGACTGGTCGGGGGGATCGACGTCGGCGGCGGTCCAACGAGTGAACAGTTGGTCGTTCTCCGCTCACTCGTCTCGGAGTTGTGGGAGCGATCAGATGTCGAGCTGACCAATGTGACACCCCTTGGTCCACGCGATGCCGCCGCCGCGCTCCTCCGTACTGACACACGACTTCGCTTTTGCGAGATTCTGATGACACTCGAACTCTGTCGTCATCCTCAGTCTGAGAGGCAGGTTGAAAGCGTCGAACAGTACGTTTCGGCGATGGAGGTTACTGACATCGAGCTCGAGACCACACGAGAGGCGCTCGAACAAGGTGCAGACAAAGCCTCGAAGGACCTGGAGCGCTTCTACGATGGGATCCTGCCGGAGATCTCTGAACTCTCCCTTCGGGACCACTACCTCCGGTTGAACGAGCCGGACCACGAGCTGGCAAGACGCCTGCGGTCCTTTTGCGATCTGCCCGTGGCAACGCTCGGCCACGCTTACTTGGAGTTCTACAGCCGGAACAACATCACCCTGCCCGGTGACGACGTTGCCCTACCGGCGCACTATGTGAATCACGATATGAACCACGTGATCACTGGGTACGAGCCCACGGCCCCGGGAGAGATCGCCCGTTCTGGCTTCCTGTGGGCGGCCAACGACAGCCGTCACAACTGGCTCGAGCTCCTACTCACCCTGTCGATTCACGAGACGGGCGTCCTCAACCACGGGTCCATCCGGGCGAAGGTCTCCACCTTGAACAGAGAAGGAGCTTCCGAACTGTTCGGGGAGGGTCTCGAACGCGGCTCTCAGTGCACCGTCGACTTGAGCCAAGTTGACCATCTGGCACTTGTAGATCGGCCACTTGAAGAGCTTCGCCAACAGTTCAACGTGGTCCCGTTCGTATCTCCAACCCTCTGATACTGAAGCAGGCTCCCGGCGTGGCCCGGCGTGTTGCGTGCCGACTTTTTTTGGTTGATCACCGACGACGTGACATCTGTCGGGCAAGCAGCACGCAAACTGAGACGGGGAGGCCTCTCTACGGGCTAGACCGTGACCGCTGCTTCGGCTTCGGTCAGAGGGACTCTTCCTATCGGTACGTCCGCCTTTGTGGCCGCTGCCTTCGCGGCGACCTGCTCAGCCCTACCCCGTGCGTTCCACCAGGGAAATCCTCATTGGACGGTGTATGGTATCCTCACGTTCAGTGAAGGGGGCGATACAATGAGTGACCGCCTACGGAGTTCCGTGTAGTGCTTCTACTTACGAGGAGAACAACGTGGCGCCATTGATCAGCGATGCTGCAGTAGAACCGATCGTCGGCGCCCTGATGGGTGCGGCCAGCGTGGACGGCGGTCCGACCAGCGAGCAGCGCTCGGTTATCGAAACGCTGGTGGTCGGTTGCTGGGGACGGGAGCGGGACCTCGTTGACCAGGGGGTCATCTCACCGACTGAGGTCGCCGAGCGCGTCACGAGCGAAGCCGACCGACGAAGGCTGAGGGAGCTTCTCGTCATGGTTGAGTTCTGTGGCCACCCCGCTACTGAAGGCAGGCTTGCTTCGACCGAAGCGTACGCACGAGCTGTGGACCAGAGTGGCCCGGGCCTGATCCTCGCCCGAGACCTCGTTCGATCGAGTGCGGACCGGACCTATCAGGACTACCTCCGCCTCTACGGCCTACCGTCCGATTTCGTCCTACCATCCGATTTCGGCGGCCCGACCGAGGATCCTTCGCCGGGACACGACCCACTCCGAGAGAAGCTCGAGGCATACAAGGACCTCCCACCTACCACGTTGGGTTGGGCGTTCCTCGACTTCCATCTTCGCAATGGCTTCGAGTTGCCGGAGTCATCGTCTCCCACAGGAGAGACCTTCATGCGCCACGATGCGACGCATGTGATCGCCGGGTACGAACCGACCGGAGAAGGTGAGATCGCCCTGGGTGCGATGATGCTTTCGGCGGCCGACACAGACCGCAACTGGTTGGGATTCTTGGGGAATTTGCTAGTGCACGAGGTGGGTCATATTTTTCCGGGGTACGAACAAGCCCGCTCGGCGTTGCTCGACCACGAGCTCGGCCGCTCGATGATGGCCGAGGCGCTGCGGCGCGGATCGAAATGCAGTGCCGACATGTACGAAGTCGACCTCTTGAGCATGGCGGAGTGGGAACTGGAAGACGTGCGTCTCGAGTTCGGGGTTCCGCCGTTGGCATCTGTCTAGCCCCACCTGAACGGCTTCTACCGCCCATCGACGCCCCCACCAGCCGAAGCATCTGTCCAGTCATTGGATCAGTCGGGTCCGGACGCGACCACCTGGGCGGCAGCCAAAGTGGTAGCCAAGGCCGGTCGGCTTCGACAGGGATGGAGGACGAACGTGGACGCTTCTGGGGCTGGGCGACCACGAGTCCGGTGGCGGAGAGATAGCCGCTGACCGAGGCGGCGGCGGACGAGATTCGGTGGTGAAGCTACTTGGCCGGTGTGAGCGCCGAGGAAGGTGGAATGACGCCTGGGCCCGTCGTCAGGCACCCGGCCAACGCGGCAGCATCGGCAGGAGCAGGAAGGGTGGGCGGATGGAGGAAGTGGGGCTTCGATGAGAAGTCGACCATGTCCAAGAGGTTGGCGGCAGCTGCGTCCCGCCTGGTCATGGCTGGGAGGTTCCACTTCGTCTCCACCAGCTTCAGGATCGACGTGTGGTCATAGGTGACATGCGAGACGTAGTCGGCCTTGGCGTAGGGGCTGACCACACCGGCGGGGACCCGGAATCCGTACCGGTTGAAGCCTCCCGGTTGAAGAGCGCCCAGTCCGCCGGTGGCGACCGTGATGTTCGGCGGGACATCATCGGGGGTCACCGCTCGGGGTGGGGCCACGTGGTCGTAGTAGCCACCGTGTTCGTCGTAGGTCCACACCAACATCGTCTTCGACCACTGCGGTCCCGAGGTCACCGCATTGACCACCGACGCCAGGAACTCGTCCCCGTATTGGATGTCCTGAGGGTCCTCCTCAGAGCTCTTGCCGAAGTCGGGGTCAACCAGGCTGAATCCAGGCAGGGTTCCGGAGTTGCAGTCGGTGAAGAACTGGTCGATCTTGGTGATGTTCTTGGTGATGGCCGGGTCGCTCGCCTGATCGATGTAGATGTATGCGGTGGGCAGCGAACTGTAGTAGTTCTTCCACGAGATGTTGTACCTGTTGAGCGAGTCGAAGATCGTACCGTTGGGAGGCAGCCCTCTCGGGAGTGTGTCGTTGATCAGCCCCAACGAGGTTCCGGACATCAGATACCGCCTATTGGGATAGGTCTGGGCCAACACCGAGCTGAAGTAGCGATCGGCGATGGGATAGGTCTGGGCCAGACCGTTGGTGAAAGGCATATCGGCCTTGGTCCAATAGCCCATGGCCACCGGGCCCGAGGGACTGGTCACGAACCCCTGGTTCGTCCCGTTGTCGTATTGTATATGGGAGGCATCCCAACTCTGGACCGGCTTCGCGTTCAATTGGCAGGGGGTGGGCATGTGGAAGGCATGGACCAGGTTGCCCTGGCCGTCCGGATTGGTTGCCTTTGGCACACCTCCCTTGTTCAACGTGAACCCGTCCCCCCTGCCGAGGGTGCCCAGGATGTTGTCGAACGAATGATTCTCGAGCATGACGACCACGATGTGGTCGAATTCTGGAAGTTGATCGGAGCCTGCAGCAGCCCGGGGATTTGGCCGCGACCCGACGCCGCTCACCCTCTTCGCCGTGAGCTTGCGTGGGCTCGCGGCTGAGGCTGGCGACGAGCGGATACCGGTTACAGACAGTGCCACCCCGGCGGCGGCCACAACAGCGGAACCCAGAAACGCTCGCCGGCTGACCGGTGAGGAGACCCCGTCTTCCCGATCGGAGCCTCTGTGACCTGTTGGCTCCATGTCGTCCCCTCTTCGTGAGGCGGCTCGCCCCGTTCCGCTCGGATGGAAGCGTCAGATGGCTGTCCCATCAACCATCGAGACACCGACAATCTATGAACTTGGCGGCCGGACCACAACCCCGGCCATTCCGACCGACTGGGTCACTCTCGATCAGCTTCAAGAGGCCGCCAAGCTGGCCCATGGACCAACACACGGGCCGCCTATCCTCAGCTGCTCTGGCGATCATGTGCGGCCGCGGTGGGCGACGTGCCGGACGTAGCGTTGGCCTGACCAGTTGGCACCGATGGCCGCGACCTTGACGTCGACTACACCGAGAGCCAGGGCTAACTCGCGGACGATGTTGTCGGTTATCTCAATGGTAACTGGGCATGCCCGTTCTGGGTCGCCTACGCCGCCTCCTCATCCAGGGATTCAGACTCGAAGGCCTGCAGGATCGTCGCGGCAGTCTTCTGGATTCGCTCGCAGGACGCCTTGATCCCTGCGATGGCTTGTTCGCCGCCACCGGCCCAGGTTGTGACGTATCCGAATGAGTAGGCGCAGCTGTCGAACCCGATCCCCCGGCAGACGACGTATGCCACCGACTCAGCCTCCAGTTCGGCGAGTGCCCGGCTCTCGACATGCTCGTGGAGGAGGGCATGGGCAATCTCGTGGGCCAAAGTCTTGACTTGCTGAGCGGGACTGTTCCGCCCTTCCACCCGGATGCGGTGCTCACGGTGTGAGCAGTCGCCATTGGTCGTGCCCTCGAACTTGTGTTGGACGACCGTGAACCCGATGCTCCGCGCCACCTCGAAGAGGATGTCGTAGGCGCCTTCGGGGTCATCGCCATCAAGCCGGTTACAGACGGTCGGAGGCTCCTCGCCGTCGGTCTGGGCAACGTCAAACACGGAGACGAACTTGAAGCCTCGGATAACCCGATCATCCTCACCGCTTTCGGCGGTAGCGTTCTTGTACATCATCGGGGCGAGAATCCAGATGGCCTTCTCTCCCTTCCGGACGAAGCGGTTCATGGTCCGCCAGGCGTTGAATCCGGCAACCCGCGTCGCCGTGGCCCGCTGGGCGGCGATGAGGACCGCGTTCCCGTAGGAGTAACGGTGAAAGCGGCTCTGGAAGCTCAGGTAACGCTGCCAATTCTCCGACGTCGTGAGGTTGCTGATCCCCTTAGTCAGCGCGGCGATGAGTTCCGGGTGGTTGTTCTTGCTGGTCATCTTCAGTCCCTTCGATGGTACTGACGGTGCATCCGCCGGGACACGAAGACCAAGTGGCCTGAGGGAAGCGGAGGCCACTTCCGGGCTCACGGCTCGTCGGACGGTTCTCTGGCCGGGTGCACATCACGGGCAGGGCCCCGGATCGGGGCGAGGGACCGCACGGACGCTTTGGAGGGCCGGAGCGAGCGGTCAGTGGATCGCCGATGTCGGGATCCTATGAAACGGGACCCTACCGCGGGCCTGTGCCACCATCTCTCGCCCAGGTTGTCGCCCTTTTGCCGCCGTCAGAACGAGGGTGCCGGTCATTGGTCAAGGCCAGGGCTCGACCCTGAGTCGGTACCATCCAATCTGGTTGCGACGATCAACGTGGAGGAGTGACAAACCTGTGAGCCTCGAGTTTTGGACCCATGCCCGCACCCTGCCCCGGCTGGTCGGTCCGGCCGTTCGCCGTGCCGAATCGGAGGGCTGGACGGGTGTGACCCTCGGAGACTCTCAGAACATGTCAGGGGACCCGTACGTAGCGTTGGGGACGGCGATCGCCACCACGAGCACGATCAGGATGAGCACCGGCGTCACGAACCCGTTGACCCGTCACCCGGTGGTCACCGCGTCGGCCATCATGTCGGCCAACATCGAGTCTGGCGGTCGGGTCGAGTTGGGAGTCGGTCGGGGAGATTCGGCCCTGGCTCACATCGGCGTCCCTCCGGTCTCGGTGGAGACGCTGCAGGAGTTCCTCGAAGTGACCCGGCTGTACCTTCAGGGCGCGGCCGTGCCTATCGAACGTGCCACACAGGGGAGTGCCCGCCGGATTGGCGACGGCCTTCCTCTGGGGACTGTTCCCGAGGAGAGCAGGCTCATGTGGCTCGACGAGCTGGCCGAGGTGGGCGTGATCCAAGGTCGTCCGTCGGTTCCCATTTGGGTCGTGGCCAGCGGCCCACGCACGATACAGCTGGCGGGCCGCCTCGGCGATCGGGTGACGCTCGCGGTTGGCGCAAACCCCGAGCGGGTGCGCTGGGCCATCGAGATGGCCCGGGCGATCAATCCCGACATTGCCATCGGCGCCTACGTCACCGTCGTGGTCGATGACGACCCCGACCGGGCCCTGGCCCTGAGCAAGGGCGGCATCGCCACGTTCGTCCGCTTCTCCGGCATGCACGGGCAGGTCCACGGATCGGTGAGCGAGGCAGACCGTCAGATCATGCTGGAGGTCCCGCGTCGCTACGACATGTATCAACACGCCCGTACCGGACCCCAGGCAGAGGTGATCACCCGCGAGTTCGCCGAGCGATTTGCCATCATCGGCCCCGCGGGGTTCTGTACTGAGCGTCTGGAGGAGCTGGCTGCGCTCGGGATCGACCGCTTTCACATCACCGGCGCCAGTCGGGGGCAAGAGGAACACGACGCCGATGCCGCCAACGGCCGATTCGTCGAGGAAGTCATGGCCGGTCTGGCGGGATAAGGACGAAGCCATTCCGACCGCGACGCGTTCCCGGGCTCGCGTCCAGATGATTGGAATGGCTATCAGCCCCCGTCTGAAACCCTCACCATGGTGGGTGTCTACCCGGTCGGATGATCGACGCCGACGGGCGGCAGGTCCTGTACTTCCTGCTTGGCCAGGCTGAGGCGAATGCCGTTGTCGACCCCGGTCACCGCTCCGATGGGTATGGCGACTTCCTTGCGACCCCACACATGACCCTCCTGGAGGAGCACATGGGTCACATGGTGAGTCTGACGATCGATCACCAGTCCCTGAACGCTCCCGATCGGGCCGTCCGTCGCGTGGACCTGCTCTCCTCGTCGCACCCCTACCTCGTCCAGTGGAACCGTGTCGTAGGTGACGGGCTGAGGAACCTCGCCAATGGTGTCTCGGAGGCCGTAGTAGGGCTGAGTCAGCACCTGCCCGGCGGGGTAGTCGGCGTGACCGCCGCTGGCCGGCAAGAACTGGGTCTCTTCGGCATGATCGAGTTGGGCGAACTCAGCCAGGGAGCAGCGAACAAGGACCTCGCCGGTAGAGACATCGACGAGATCCAATGGCACGAGGCGACCGAGACCCTGACGGTGCTTGGGCTCCACCACCAGATGGGTGACGGATCGGGCGATGGGATCGATCACGACACGGCTGATCTCGCCACACGGACCATCGGAACAGGTTGCTTCGGCCCCGATCGTGAACTGAATCTCATCTGTCATGGCTACCGTCTTCCTGCGCACTGACCTCAGGCGTCGAATACCCGGAAGAGCTCGGTCGGCACCGGCGTGTCGAGCTGGTCGTACGTGCACGATGTCGGCTCCCGATCGGGACGCCACCGCTGAAAGTGGGTTCCGTGACGGAAGCGGTCGTCTTGGAGGTGGTCGTACGACACCTCGCACACCAGCTCGGGCCGCAGCGGCTCCCAGGCCAGGTCCTTGCCCGCGTTCCAGCGGCTGACGCCGCCCGGTCTGCGGCTGGTCTCGGTGGCCCATTCGAGCCAGGGATGGTGCTCGGTTGCGTTCGCTCGGTAGGGCTCGAGCTCGTCCACCAGCTCCCCCCGGCGGGCCTTGGTGAATCCCGACGCCACCCCGACGTGATGGAGGACACCGTGGTCGTCGTAGAGCCCGAGCTGCAGCGATCCCACCACCCCGCCGTCTTTGTGCCAGCGGAATCCGGCCACCACGCAGTCGGCCGTCCGCTCGTGCTTGACCTTCATCATCGCCCGCTTGTCCTGGAGATACTTCAGCTCGCCCGGTTTGGCCACCACACCGTCGAGGCCGGCCCCCTCGAACCGGTCGAACCAGTCGGTGGCCACCTCGGGGTCATTCGTCGCCGGTGTCACGTGGACCGGAGCCTTTGCCTTCTTCAGCGTCTTCTCCAGCACCTTCCGCCGCTCGGCGTACGGGGTGTCGCACAGGTCGCGATCGCCTAAGGCCAGGATGTCGAAGGCCACGAACGACGCCGGGGTGGTCTCGGCCAGCAGCTTGATCCGCGACTCGGCCGGATGGATCCGCTGGGACAGGGCATCGAAGTCCAGTCCGTTGGGCCCGGCGATCACGATCTCGCCGTCGAGCACGCAGCGGTCGGGGAGCTCTCGCTTGAGCGAGTCGACCAGCTCGGGAAAGTACCGGGTGAGCGGCTTCTCGTTCCGGCTGCCCAGCTCCACGTCGTCGCCGTCCCGGAACACGATGCACCGGAACCCGTCCCACTTGGGCTCGTAGAACATACCCTCGGCCCGGGGCAGGTCCCGGGTGAGCTTGGCCAGCATCGGGGCCACCGGGGGTTGCACGGGGAGGGTCACCTGCTGATCGTATCCATGATCTGCGCCGTGCCCTTAGGCCGCGTGCTGCGCTGTGCTCTCAGGCCGCGTGGGTTGCCGCCCAGGCGATCAGGTCATCGGCCGACTTCCGGTTGACGATTCGCTCCGTGGGCACCTCGGCCTTGACCGCATTGGCGCATCCCCGACCGAGCCACTCGAGCTGCCCGGGAGCGTGGGCGTCGGTGTCGATGGAGACGTTGCACCCGAGCTCGATGGCCAGACGCAACAGGTCCTCGGGCGGGTCCTGTCGCTCGGGCCGGGAATTGATCTCGACCGCCGTGCCGGTCTCGGCGCAGGCCGCGAAGACAGCTTCGGCGTCGAAGGTCGACTGCGGGCGGCCCTTGCCGGTGATGAGCCGTCCGGTGCAGTGGCCCAGGATGTCGGTGTGCGGGCTCTCGATAGCGGCAAGCATGCGCTTGGTCATGGTGGGCCCGTCCATCCGCAGCTTGGAGTGGACGCTCGCCACCACCACGTCCAGTTCGGCCAGCAGGTCCTCGTCCTGGTCGAGTCCGCCATCCTCCAGGATGTCCACCTCGATCCCGGTGAGGATCCGGAACGGGGCCAGCTCCTCGTTGAGCTCGGCCACCACCTTCGACTGCTTGCGGAGCCGTTCGGCGTCGAGCCCGTGGGCCACGGTCAACCGGGCACTGTGGTCGGTAAGGACGAGGTAGTCGCGGCCGAGGGCTCTGGCCGTCTGGGCCATCTCCGCGATGGGACTGCCACCGTCGGACCAGTCGGAGTGGGAGTGGCAGTCGCCCTTCAGCTGCTTCAGTAGCTTCTTCGCCGCGGCATCGAGCTCGATGGTGGGCGGATCCGATTCGAGCTTGGCCAGGTAGGCGGGGACCTCGCCGGCCAGCGCCTCTTCGATGGCCTGGGCCGTCGACTTGCCCACCCCGGAGATGGACTGGAGGCGACCGGCCTTGGCCAGCTTGGCCAGCTCGTCGGCGGGCATCGGCTCCACCGCGGTGGCCGTGTGCCGGAAGGCGCGGACCTTGTAGGTGTCGGCACCGTTTCGCTCCAACAGGAACGAGATGCGCTTGAGGGCTTCGACCGGGTCCATAGCCATGTCTCCTTGGGTCTAGGCCTTCTTGGCCCGGCTGGGGGCCACCCGCGGCGGCTCGTCCGGGGCCTTGGGGTACTCGGGCGGCCAGGGCGCGTCGTGAAGCCCGGCCGCCTTGTCCCGCTCGACCAGCTCGAGCAACGGCTCGAGCGACTGGGGCTCCTTGGCGATCTCGGCCCAGGGATCGCCCCGCTTCTTCAGGAGGTCCGGGACGGTCCGGATAGTCAGGTCGTCCGGCACGACCGTCCCCACTTCTTCCCACGAGAGCGGGGTCGAGACCTGGCCTCCGGTTCGGGGCCGGGCGAACCACGCCCCGAAGACGGTCTTGTGCGGAGCGTTCTGGTTGAAGTCGACGAAGACCTGCTTTCCCCGCTCTTCCTTCCACCAGTTGGCCGTGACCAGGTCGGGGAAGCGGCGCTCGAGCTCCCGGGCCACGGCCACCGCGCAGGACCGCACCTCGGTCGAGTCCCAGCGGGGCTCCAGTCGCATGTAGATGTGGATGCCCCGGTTGCCGGTCGTCTTGGCGTAGGCGACCAGCCCGACCTCTTTGAACAGGTCGCGGCAGTGGTACGCAGTCGTCCGCACCTCGTCGAAGCCGACGCCGGGCTGGGGATCGAGGTCGATGCGCAGCTCGTCGGCGTGGTCGGCGTCGACGGCCCGGTAGGGCCAGAGATGGAGGCCGAGGCACCCCAGGTTGACGGCCCAGGCGACGTGGGCCACGTCGGCCACCACCAGTGCGTTGGAAGTGGTGCCGTTCGGGGTGGCGACGATGGTCGTCTCGAGCCAATCGGGGGCGCCGGTGGGCACCCGTTTTTGGAAGAACGACTTGCCCGTCGCCCCGTGGGGGAACCGCTGGAGCATGGCCGGGCGGCCGCCGGCCGTGTTGAGGAGGGCGTCGCCCACCTCGAGGTAGTAGTCGACCAGGTCCGACTTGGTGGCATCCAGCGCGGGGAAGTAGATCTTGTCCGGGCTCGAGATCCTCACCTCTCGGCCGGCGACCTCCACGATCCGCTCCTGGTCATCGGGCATCCACCCGACTTTACCAACCATGTTGTCCGGACCTCCCAGAGGGCCCACGGCCGACGTGCGGGGCGGCAATTGTGGGAGCCTGGGGCGGGCGGATGTGCGGGCGTCGGGGTCGCCTGCTCGGTTGTCCGGCAGTTGAGGGGGGAGCGCGGATGAGGTCAACGGTTAGCGGGCTTGTCGGCGGCGTGGTGGCGGCACTCACCTTTGGCGGTGCCGTGTTGGTGTCGAGCGGACCGGCGGGTCCGGCGGCCGCTGCTTCGGCCCGCCTCACCGCAACCGCGGTGGCTCCCGTTCCCTCGTCGGGCTGTCAGGCGGCTCCCGCCCCGAGCCCCGGCGAGTCGAATCTGACGTACTCGGCCGACGGCAAGTCCGGTACCTACATCCAGGACGTGCCCACCACCGTCGGGAGCACTCCGATGCCCGTCGTCTTCGACCTCCACGGCTACCTCGAGGCCGCGTCGCTCGAGCACACGGGCACGGGGCTCAGCGCCTATGGGAACACGAACCGGTTCGTGACCATCACCCCACAAATCGATGAGAGCGGTGTTCCCCGGTGGGACGTCGGACCGCACAGCGCCGACATCGCCTACATAGGGAATCTGCTTTCCCACGTCGAGGACTCCCTCTGTATCGACCAACGACGCGTGTTCGTGACCGGCCTGTCCATGGGTGCCTTCACCAGTTCGGCGATCGCCTGCCAGCTGTCGGGCCGGGTCGCGGCCGTTGCCCCCGTCGCCGGACTGCAGGCCTTCTCCTGGTGCCGACCGTCCCGTCCCGTCCCGGTCGTCGCCTTCCAGGGCACGGCGGACCCGTTCGTCTCCTACACCGGGGGACCCGGTCCGAACGCGTTGAAGCTGCCGGCACCGGACGGTTCGGGCCAGACCATCGGACAGGAGCTCAAGGTCCACCCCCATGCCCGCGGCAACCCCCTGCCCCAGAGCATCCCGACCCAGGTGGCCACCTGGGCCAAGCGCAACGGATGTGGCTCCACCGCCACGAGGACCAGTGTCGCCTCCGACGTGACCCTGGTGTCCTACCCCTGCGCCGCCAGCAGTGCGGTCGAGTTCTACGTGATCAGGGACGGCGGCCACACCTGGCCCGGGGGAACCTCGGGCATCTACCCGCCCAACTTGGTCGGGCGGACGACGATGTCGATCAGCGCCAACCAGATCATCTGGAGTTTCTTCCAGGCCCATCCCCTCGAGGGCCACATCGGATAATCCGATCCGAAACGCGCCCGTTCGACTCGGGGCCACCGTTGACTCCCCGGGCTAATGGGAATACATTAAACGACCGACGGTCGGCGTCGTGGCGGCCTAGGGGGTGACACCGCACATGAACCTGGGCCTCATCTGCCTGCCGACGGACCGGTCGGCCCCGATCGCCGACGTGGCCGTGGCCGCCGAGGAACGCGGCTTCTCCGCTCTCTTCCAAGGCGACCACACCCACATACCATCGAGACGAACGACCCCGTTCCTGGCCGGCGGGGACCTGCCCGACGAGTATTCGCGCCTGGTCGACCCCTTTGTCGGCTTGGCCACCGCCGCGGCCCGTACGACCACCATCAAGCTCGGAACCTGTATCTTCCTCGTCGCCCAGCGGGACCCGATCTCGACGGCCAAGCAGGTGGCATCGCTCGATCACGTGTCGAACGGGCGCTTCGTGTTCGGCATCGGGTACGGGTGGAATGTGGAAGAGGCGGCCGACCACCGAATCGAATGGTCGACCAGGCGCAGCCGGACCCGCGAGTACGTGGCTGCCATGCGGGCGCTGTGGACCGAGGAGAAAGCCTCCTTTCACGGCCGCTTTGTCGATTTCGACGAGGCGTGGATGTGGCCCAAACCGGTGACGAAGCCATCGCCACCGGTCCTCCTCGGGGCCGGAGCCACGGCCGCGGTCTTCGAGGAGATCGTCGCCTGGGCCGACGGCTGGCTCATCGTGCCTGCGCTGGGTCACACGACCGATGACGTGGTCCGCCTGCGTCGGCTGGCCGAGGAGCGGGGCCGCGACCCGTCGACGCTCTCGATCGTCGTTGACGGGCTGTCGGCCGATCCCGCCATCATCGAGCCGTGGGCCGAGCTCGGTGTGGACCAGGTCCTGATCGCAGTCCCGTCCCAGCCCCTGGGCAAGGTGCTGCGCGTGCTCGATGCCAGTCAGCCCGCCATTGCCTGCTTCGGTTCCACCAAGGATCCTGCCCGGGAGCGCGCCGGACGACCGGAGGAGATCGCTCATGGCTCATCGCGCTGAGCGGCCGGCCGAGATCGAGGTCGTGCCCCTGACCCGGTCCATCGGCGCCGAGATCCGCGGCGTCGATCTCGGCCAGGAGCTCGACCCCGGGACGGTGGCGGCCATCCGCCGCGCCCTCCTCGAGCACCTGGTCGTCTTCTTCCGGGACCAGGACATCACGGCCGAGCAGCAGCTGGCCTTCGGGTCCAACTTCGGCGAGCCGATGATCCCCTCGGGCGAGGTGCCGCCGCCGGAGGCGGGGATCGACCCCTACTTCGCCATACTGGAGGACACGCCCGACAGCCCGCCCAAGGCCGACTTCTGGCACACCGACGTCGCCTTTGCCCGGACGCCGCCGGACATCGCCGTGTTGGCCATGCTGGAGACGCCCCCACTCGGCGGCGACACGCTGTGGCTCAACCTCTACGACCTTTACGAGGGGCTGTCGACGCCCATGCAGGAGATGGTCTCGCTGCTCGATCTCGAGCTCGACCTCGGGGCGCCCTTGCGCACGGCCGTCGTCAACATGAGCGGCGAGCAGGAGTACGAGCGCATGGCCGCGAGCACTCCGGTCATGCGCCATCCCCTGGTTCGGATCCATCCGGAGACCGGGCGTCGGGCCCTGTATCTGTGCGGCGCGTTCATGCGGGGCATCAGCGGCATGGACCCGGTGGAGTCGGCCGTCATCCTCGACCTGCTGCGCGGGAGGCTGGGCGATCCCAACTTGCAGGTCCGGTGGCGCTGGCGCCGGCACGACGTGGCCATGTGGGATGAGCGGTGCACCAACCACCGGGCGAACTCGGACCACGCTCCCGGCCACCGACTGGTGCGTCGCTGCCTCGTGGGCCGGGACGTTCCCGTGGGGCCACGTGGACCCGGCGGTCATCGCGTGGACGGCCTCGACGGTTGACGAGCATGGCACCCTGACGCCACTCGGCCCACCGCTACTCTCGTGACCGTCATGACCGGACCCTCCACCCGTGACCTCCTGCTCGATGCGGCGGCGCGCCTCTACGCCGAGCGTGGCATCGACAACGTCCCCGTGGCCGAGATCGTACGGACGGCACGCCAGCGCAACGCGTCGGCCGTCCAGTACCACATCGGCACGCGTGACGATGTGCTGTTCGCAGTGATGGCTCGCCACGTTCCCGTCATTGCGGCCCGGCGTCACGAGCTCCTGGAGCGGGCCCGGGCCACGCCGGCCACCGAGGTGCGGCCGGCGGCCGAGGCCATCGTCCGCCCGGTGACCGAGTTCGCCCAGCGCGGCTGGCGGGAGCGGGCCTACCTGCAGATCGGGTCGGAGTTGAGCGGGGCCATGGACCGGGAGTCGGCCGACCTCCAGGAGCTGATGAAACAGACGGACGGCTATGCGGCGTGGGACCTGCTGGAAGAGCGGTGCCCGGGCGTGCCCGCCGATCTCTGGCGCGTCCGCCGGGAGATCTGCATCGTGTTCGTCGGGCGGGCCGCAGCCGACCGGGCCCGCCTCCTCGACCAGGGCGGGAAAGGCCGCGTCCTGTCCGACGACCGCTTCGTCGGCAACCTCGTCGACATGGTCATCGGGGCGATGACGGCACCGAGCGGCCAGGGCTGACAAGCTGCATCGATGGTGACCGACTACGAGGTTCCGACCACCGGAGACCTTGATGCGATGTACGAGGCGCTCAAGAATTGGGGTCGATGGGGGCCAGACGACCAACGCGGCGCCCTGAACTACTTGACCAACGAGCGGCGGGCGGCGGCCGCCGGCCTGGTCCGTTCGGGGGAGTCGATCAGCCTCTCGCACGACCTGGCGACCGAGGCCCGGCCCGAGAACCCCAACCCGGTGCAGCACCACATGTTGGCCTCGGGCGATGCCCGCGATGCCACCGGCATCCCTGGCTACGAGGCCGCTCGCGACCACATCGCCCTCGACGTGCACGGGCTGAGCACCACCCACGTCGATGCCCTGTCCCACATGTTCGTCCGAGGCGAGATGTTCGGCGGCCGACCGGCCAGCGATGTCCGCAGCGATGGGGCGCGGTCCAACACGATCCTGTCCATGGCCGACGGGGTGGTCGGGCGGGGCGTCCTGCTCGACGTCGCCCGTGTCCGCGGTCGTGACTTCTACGACACCGACCAGGTGGTCACGGTCAGCGATCTCGAGGCGGCCGAGGAGGCCGAGGGTGTCGAGGTGAGCCCGGGCGACGTGTTGATGGTGGCCTGGGGCCGTGAGGCCCGGCGCCGGGCCAAGGAGAGCTTCGACGGGTTCTCCGGCCTGCACGCCGAGTGCCTGCCCTGGTTGCACGAGCGGGAGGTGGCCGTGCTCGGGAGCGACGGGATCTCCGACCCGATGCCGTTTGTCGGGACCCCCGACTGGCCTTTCCCCGTTCACCAGATCGGGATCACCGCCATGGGCCTGCACCTGATCGACAACATGGCGCTGGCCGCCCTCGGCGCACGGTGCCAGGCCGTCGGGCGTTGGGAGCTCCTGTTCACCATGGGCCCGTTGCGCATCACCGGGGGAACCGGGTGCCCGGTCAACCCGGTGGCCGTGCTGTGAGTGCCCATGACGGGTTGCGGGCGTTGCTGCAGCGCTACGCCCGCGCCGTCGATCAACGCGACATCGGTGCGCTGGCCGAGCTGTTCCACCCGGACGCGGAGATCTCGGGCAGCAGTGGGAAGCTCTCACTCGAGGCATGGCTCGACACCATGCGGGCGCCCCGGGCCTTCCCCTCGAGCATGCACCTGATGGGCGAGCCCCTCATCACCCTCGAGGAGGGGTCCGATGCGGCCAGCCTGGACACCTATGCCCTGGTCTACCAGCTGGGCGACGAGGGGTCGGGCGATCTCACCCTTGGGATCCGCTACCTCGACGACGCCGAGCGCACCGATGGTCGCTGGGTGTTCCGACGTCGTACCTCCGAGACAGTGTGGATGCGCTGACCGGTTCGGTGCTCAGCCGGTCCCGCCCTGCCCTGACGGCCGGCTTCGGATGAGGCGACCCGGGGCCGTGCCGGTGGGCACCCCGTCCCGGATCGTCACCTGACCGTTGACCACCGTGGCCAGAAAGCCATGGGAGCGCTGCTCCAGTCGGCGCCCGCCACCGGGCAGGTCGTCCACCAGCACGGGCACGGCCGGCCCGACCGTCTCGGGGTCGAAGACGTTGAGGTCGGCGGCCATCCCCGCCCGCACCAGCCCCCGGTCGTTGAATCCCCAGGCCAGGGCGGGCGCCAGGGTGATCATGCGCACCGCCTCTTCCAGGGTGAACTCCTGGCGGTCCCGCACCCAGTGGCCCAGTAGGTGCGTATGGATCGACGAGTCGGCGATCTGACTGAGGTGGGCCCCCGAGTCGGAGAAGGTCATCACCGCCCGGGGATGACGCAGCGCCCGGAGCAGCACCGCTTCGTCCTGGGGATAGCGGCTGGGTTGGATGAACAGCTGGTCCCCGCCGCTCTCGACGCACAGGTCGATCAGGGCCTCGGCCGGGTGCACGCCCCGTTCGGCGGCGACGTCGCTGACCGACGGGTTGGGCGGCAGACCGCTCCGGTAGACCCGGGTGCCGTCGAAGTCGGGGGGCCGGGCCTGGGCGCCGACGCCGGTCCACCGCCCGTAGTCGGCATGGACGGCTGCGTCGACGAAGGGTTTCCGTCGGTCGGAGTCGCCGAGGACCCGGAGCTGCTCGTCGACCGACAGGCGTCGCAGGTCGTGCCACGCCGGCAGGAGGTCGAACGGCAGTTTGGTCTTCAGCGACAGGAGCACGGAGATGCCCCGGCAGTGGGTCTGGGCGATCACCCGCGCCCCGACGGCGGCCGCGTCGTCTAAGAAGTCGAGCAGGTAGCCCGAGCTCTCGGTGGCCACCAGCCCGAACGTCAGCGGCACCTGGGACTCGGCCCCGAGCGCCCGCATGCGGGCGAGGGACCGTTCCCGTTCGCCGGGGTCGGGCGAGGACATGGCCGCGTCAGCGCCTTCGAAGATCCCACTGCCGAGGTCGCCCATCACCCCCACCAGCTGGACCACTTCGTCCCAGGAGGCCAGCCGGGAGGCGACCGGCCGATTGTCCGAGGTCTCGTGGTGCTCGCTGCGCGACGTGGAGAGACCGATCGCTCCGGCCCGGATGGCGTCGGCCAGCTCGCCTCTCATGAGGGCCAGGTCGTCGTCGGTGGCCTCGGAGTCGAATGCCCGCTCGCCCATAGCCCAGGTGCGGAGGGCCGAGTGTCCGATGTTGGCGGCGAAGTTGATGCCCTTGGGGAGACGGTCGACGGCGTCGAGGTACTCGGGGAAGGTCTCGAAGCTCCACTCGATGCCCTCGGCCAGCGCGGTGGGGTCCATGTCCTCGGCCCGCTCCAGGTTGCGCACGACGAGGGCGCGCTGGTCCGACCGGACCGGGGCCAGCGTGAAGCCGCAGTTGCCCATGACTGCCGAGGTGACGCCGTGCCAGCACGAGCTGGAGCCGGTGGCGTCCCAGAAGACCTGGGCGTCCATGTGGGTGTGCCCGTCGATGAACCCGGGTGACACGACATGGCCGTCCGCGTCGATCTCGCGGTTGCCCCGATCGGTGATGCGCCCGACGAAGGCGATCCGATCGTCGACGATGCCCACGTCAGCCCGGAAGGACCCGAGGCCGGAGCCGTCGACGACGGTGCCGTTCCGGATCACCATGTCATAGGCCATATCGCCCTCCCCCTCCCCCGAGTAATGCGTCTATATTAGACGGACGATGAGCACATCGTCCGGGCGCCGTCGTGGCTTGAGCCATCCGGTGATCGACATCGACGGCCACATGGCCGAGCACTTTCCCACCCTGGCTCCCTATCTCGAGGCCGAGGGGCTCTCCCTCGACCATCCCTCGCTGCAACGGCTCCTGCCGGCCTACGGGGGCACCGACCGACCATGGCACGAGCAGACCCCGGACGAACGGTCGGCCACCCGGACCCCGAGAGGGCCGTGGTGGAGCTCGCCGGCCCGCCAGTCCCTGGACCTGGCCACCGCCTTGTTCCCGAAGCTGTTGTACGAGCGCCTCGACGAGCTGGGTATCGACTTCGGCGTGGTCTACCCGAGTCTCGGCCTGGTGTTCCTCCACACGCCCGACGAACGCTATCGCCGGGGCACGTGTCGCGCTCTGAACCGGGCCAACGCGGCGACGTTCGAACCGTTGGCCGACCGGCTGACCCCGGTCGCCGCCATTCCCATGCACACCCCCGAAGAGGCCGTCGACGAGCTCGAGTTCGCCGTGACCGAGCTGGGGTTCAAGGCCGTGCTCTGCGCCGGCTACGTGCAGCGCCCGTTCGCCTCCCTCGAGGGGAAGGATCCCGAGGTGGCCAGGTATGCGTTCTGGCTCGACCAGTTCGGCATCGACTCGGTCCACGACTACGACCCGGTGTGGGCCAAGGCACAAGAGCTGGGTGTGTCCGTCGCCTTCCACTCGGGCTTCATCGGGATGACGCCCTACCGGTCCCCGTCCAGCTATGTCTTCAACCACCTCTCCATGCTGGCCGAGGGGCAGCAGTCGCTGGCCAAGTCGCTGTTCCTCGGGGGAGTGACCCGTCGGTTCCCGGACATGAACTTCGCCTTCTTGGAGGGGGGCGTCTCCTGGGCGGCCGCCCTCTACAGCGACATCATCGGCCACTGGGAGAAGCGAAACATCGGGGCCCTCCGGGCCAACCTCGACCCGGCGCTGATCGATGGTGCCCTGATCGGCCGGATGTCGGCGACCTATGCCCGGCCGTCGCCCCCCATCCCCAACCCCTTCGCCGGCCGCCCCCCCGAGCCCGAGGCGATGCTGGACGAATGGGCGGCCTGCGCCATCGAGCGGGCCGAGGACATCAAGGCCCTGTTCGTCGACCGGTTCTTCTTCGGTTGTGAGGCCGACGATCCGCTGACCTCGATGGCCTTCAACACCACGGTCAACCCGTTCGGTGCCGAGCTGAACGCCATGATGGGATCGGACATCGCCCACTGGGACGTACCGGACATGGCCGAGGTGCTCGAGGAGGCCTGGGAGATGGTCGAGCACCACTGGATCGACGAGGACGGCTTCAAGAAGTTCACCTTCACCAACCCGGTGCGCTTCTACACCGGCACCAATCCCGCCTTCTTCAAGGGGACGGCGGTCGAGGCGGCGGTCGATCAGCTCCTGGCCGAGGGCGGTTGAGGTGCTCGACCTCGTGCTCCGGGGCGGGACGATTGTGGACGGGACGGGCGCCCCGGCCACGAGGGCGGACCTCGGCGTCCGCGACGGCCGGATCGCCGCCCTGGGCCAGATCGAGGAGGACGCCTCCCGCACCCTGGACGTGACCGGCGCCATCGTGTGCCCCGGCTTCATCGATCTGCACACCCACTACGACGCCCAGCTCCTGTGGGACACCTCGGCCAGCCCCTCGGTGCTCCACGGGGTGACGACGGTGCTCGGGGGGAACTGCGGGTTCTCCATCGCACCACTCGGGCCCGGGGATGCCGACTACGTCCGACGCATGATGGCCGTGGTCGAGGGGATCCCGCTCGCCGCGCTCGAGGGTGGAGGATCGTGGGAGTGGGGATCGTTCGCCGAGTACCTGGCCCGCATCGACGTCGGCCTGTCGGTGAACGCCGGCTTCCTGGTCGGGCACTCGACCATCCGGCGGGCGGTCATGGGCGAGGCCGCCACCTCGGCGGTGGCCACTCCCGGACAGTTGAACGAGATGGTCCGCCTGGTGGGTGAGTCCCTGGCCGGCGGGGCGCTGGGCTTCTCGTCCTCACTGGGTGAGGGCCACGTCGACGGGGACGGTGCCCCCGTTCCCTCCCGCTCGGCCGCCTTCGAGGAGTTCATCGCCCTTGCCGGTGCCCTGCGGGCCCATGACGGCACCACCCTCGAGTTCATCCCCACCGTCGGTCCCATCCCCTATGAGCGGATGGAGCTCATGGCTGACATGTCGCTCGCGGCCGACCGGCCGCTCAACTGGAACCTCCTCGGCAGCCTCGCCTCCGAGGAGATCTACGAGCAGCAGCTGCACGCCTCCGACGTCGCGGCCGAAAGGGGCGCCCACGTCATCGCGCTGACCCTGCCCGACCTGATGCGAATGCGGGCCACCACCGTGCTCGCCGCCCTGCCCGGCTGGGGCGACATCCTCTCCCTCCCGACCGAGGAGCGTCGGCGGGCGGCGGCCGACCCCGGCGCCAGGGCCCGCTTGCGGGCCGGCGCCGAGCAGGTGGCTGACCGGGCGATGGGCGTGCTGGCCGACTTCGCCCTCATGGAGGTCTCCGACCCCGAATCGGAGTGGGTGGGACGGTCGCTCGGCGAGATCGCCACGGCGCGGGGGACCGATGTGATCGACGTGCTCGTCGACGTCGTCCTCGTCGACGGTCTGGTGCTCTACCTCGTCCTCCCGTCCCTCACACCGTCACTGGGTCGATCGGATGAGGGCTGGCGGGTCCGGTCATCGGTGTGGAAGGACCACCGGGTCATGCTGGGGGGCTCGGACGCTGGTGCCCACGTCGACCTGATGTGCCACGCCAACTACCCGACGGTGGTGCTGGGCGAAGCCGTCCGCGACCGGAGCCTGCTCTCCATCGAGGAGGCGGTCGAGATGATGTCCGACCGGCCGGCCCGCCACTACGGGCTGCACCACCGTGGTCGGATCGCCCAGGGCTGGCATGCCGACCTGTGCATCTTCGACCCGGCCACGGTGGCGAGCCGGCCGGCGGTGGTCCGGCGCGATTTTCCCGGAGGTGGGGAGCGCCTCTACGCCGCGTCGGACGGCGTCGTGCACGTGTTCGTCGGCGGCCATGAGGTCGTCACCGGCGGATCGCTGACCGAAGAGCGGCCCGGGAGGGTGCTGCGCTCGGGGCACGACACCGAGACGGTGTCGCTGGCCGATGTCAGGCGGTAGCCGCTCCGTCGATGACCAGGGTCGTGCCACTGATGGTGGCCGCCTCGTCGGAGGCGAGGTAGGCGACGGCGGCGGCCACTTCGGCCGGCTCGATCACCCGGCCCATCGGCGACGAGGCCCTGGTCAGCAGGGCCATGTCGGCGCCCTCGGGCAGCTCGAAGCCCCGCAGGAACGGGGTGTCGACCGATGCCGGGCAGACGGCGTTGACCCGCACGCCGGCCGCGGCCAGCTCGATGGCCATCGACTTGGTGAGCATGATCACCCCACCCTTGGACGCACAGTACGCGGCGTTGTACGGGGTGGCCCGCAGGCCGGCCACCGACCCCATGTTGACGATGACCCCCTTCGTCTCGAGGAGGGAGGGAAGGGCGGACTGCGACAAGAGGAACGTTCCGGTCAGGTTGACATCGATGATCTCCCGCCACAGCCCGGGGTCCATGCCGGCGATCGTACGAGACGCGCCGATCCCGGCCACATTGGCCAGGACGTCGAGGCGGCCGTGCTGGTCGAGCACGAAGGCGACAGCCTGGTCGCACGAGGTCGCATCCCGGACGTCGCAGACGATGCCGCCGGGTCCCGGCCGCAGGTCGCTGCGGACGACGACCGCCCCCTCTTCTTCGAGCCGGTCCGAGACGGCCAGCCCGATTCCCCCGGCTGCGCCCGACACCAGCGCCACCCTTCGGTCGAATCGCGCCATGGCGTGCAAGGTACTCGGTCAAATCTTGGGCCTGTACGATGACCGCGATGCAGTCCCTGGAAGGGAAGGTCGCCGTCGTCACCGGGGCAGCCATGGGCATCGGGCGGGCGTCGGCTCTGATCTTCGCCCGGGAGGGCGCCAGCGTCGTCGTGGCCGACATCGACGAGGACCAGGGTCGCGAAACAGTGTCCTTGGTCGAGTCGGCCGGCGGCCAGGCGAGCTTCTTCCGCGCCGACGTCAGCGATCGATCGGACGTGCCGGCCATGGTCCGCCATGCAGTGGACACCTACGGCGGCCTCGACTGCGCCCACAACAACGCAGGGATCGCCGCGCCCATGGCCCCCATGGCCCAGTACCCCGACGAGGGATGGGACCGCACTATCGCGGTGATGCTCACCGGCGTGTACCTGTGCATGAAGGCCGAGATCCCGGCGATGCTCGAGCGGGGGGGCGGGGCCATCGTCAACACCGCGTCGGGGGTCGGGCTGGTGGGCTACCCGGGCCAGGCCGCCTACACAGCGTCCAAGCATGGCGTGATCGGCCTGACCAAGGTGGCCGCCCTCGACTACGGGGCGCGGGGTGTGCGCGTCAATGCCGTGTGCCCGGGCACGGCCTCGACGCCCATGGTCGACCAGGCCAGGGCCCAGGACCCCTCGATCGACGCCTACCTCACCGGCCTCCACCCCATCGGCCGGATCGCCGAGCCGTCGGAGATCGCCGAGGCGGCAGTGTGGTTGTGCACACCGGCGGCGTCGTTCGTGCTCGGGGCGGCGCTACCGGTCGACGGGGGGTACGTGGTCCCGTGAGGGAGACGAAGACGTCGGGCACGGTGACCAGGTTGGCCGAGCAGGGCCACCTGATCGGGGAAGAGTGGGTGGCCAGCGACGCTGGCGGTGCCTACGCCCATCGCTATGCGGCCACCGGTGAGGTGCAGGCCGACGTGGGCCTGGCCGGCGCGGCCGACGTCGACGCCGCGTTGACTGCGGCCCGGACGGCCCAGCCGCAGTGGGCCGCGTTCCCACCCGCTCGCCGCGCCGCCGTGCTGTTCCGGCTGGCCGAGCTGCTCGAACAGCACGCCCACGAGGCGGCCGAGCTCGCCGCGCTCGACAACGGCACCCCGGTCAGCGTGATGAATCCCGGTTCCTACACGGCGGCGTGGGTCCGCTACTACGCCGGGTGGTGCGACAAGCTCGGCGGCGAGCTGATGTCGGCGGAACCGGAGCTCGCCTACGTGCGCCTGGAGCCCTATGGCGTGATTGCCGCCATCCCGCCCTGGAACGGGTCGATGATGGGCATGGGCCAGAAGTGCGGCCCGGCGCTGGCCGCCGGGAACGCGGTCGTGGCCAAGCCGCCCGAGGTGTCCCCCTTCGGGATGCTGCGGTTCGCCGAATTGGCGCTCGAAGCCGGCCTGCCGCCCGGAGTGCTCAACCTGGTCGTCGGCGGAGCGAGCACCGGTTCTGCGCTGGTCGGGCACCCCGGAGTGGACAAGATCAGCTTCACCGGCGGCGGGGTCACGGCCCGCAAGCTCATGGAATCGGCGTCGGCCAATCTCACCCCCCTCGCCCTCGAGCTGGGGGGCAAGTCGCCCAATGTCGTCTTCCCCGATGCCGACCTGGACACGGCGGCGACCATGGCGGCCCAGGTCGGGACGGCCCTCCTGGCCGGTCAGGGTTGCGCCCTACCCACTCGGCTCTATGTGCACGAGGACGTCTACGACGACGTGGTGCAGAGGGTCCTGGCCAACCTGGGCTCCCTTCAGGTCGGCGACCCGCTCGATCCCTCCTCGTTCGTCGGCCCGGTCGTGACCGAGGCAGCGATGGAGCGCATCCTCGGTGTCATCGACCGGGCCAAAGCGGATGGCGCCACTCTCCTCGCCGGCGGTGGTCGCATGGGAGGGGACCTGGCCGCCGGCTGGTTCGTCGCCCCGACGGTCTTCGGTGAGGTCGACCACGACAGCGACCTGGCCCGCAACGAGGTGTTCGGCCCCGTGCAGGCCATCGTGCGCTTCGCCTCCGAGGACGAGGTCCTGGCCAAGGCCAACGACAGCCCCTTCGGTCTCGGGGCCTACCTGCACACCCGCGACAATCGACGCATCCAGCGCTTCGTCCGCGAGCTCGAGTCGGGCACCGTGGTCGTCAACGGGATGGGGGGCATCTCGCCGGCCACCCCGTTCGGCGGGTACAAGCAGAGCGGGTTCGGACGAGAAGGGGGTCGCAGCGGGATCGAGGAGATGGTCCGCCGCAAGACGGTCTTTGTCTCGTCCTAGCCGGCGGTCGGTACCGCCTGAGGCGCCGTTGACCGCACGCCAGCTCCCGGTTCGTGAACTCGCCGGGGACGGCGGTAGGTTTTGAACCCGTGCGGCTAGACAGGTAAGGGCTCGTCGCTGTGGCGGACTCCGCCGGCACACTGAGGCAAAGGGGGCAACGTGGCTGATCTGGACGGAAAGACGGTGGTCATCTCGGGTGTCGGCCCGGGCCTGGGCCGGGAGACGGCCCTGGTGGCGGCCCGGGAGGGCGGCAACATCGTGCTCGGCGCCCGAACCGAGGCGACGCTGGAGTCGATCGCCAAGGAGGTCGAGGCGGCCGGAGGGGAGGCCTCCTACCTGCGCACCGACATCGCCGACCCGGCCGCGGCCGAGGCCCTCATCGACCTGGCCACCTCGAGTACCGGGCGGCTGGACGGGCTGATCAACATCGCCGCCTTCGATGCTGCCTTCGGCGGGCTGCAGACGGCCGGGGACTTCGGCGAATGGCGCAAGGTCTTCGACATCAACCTCTTCGCCACGCTCGACCTCACCCGGTTCGCCCTGCCCGCGCTGAAGGAGACGGGCGGGTCGGTGGTGTTCGTCTCCTCCCAGACCCAGCACCATCCGCCGCCGCTGGCCCTCCAGATGGCCTACGCGTCGTCCAAGGCGGCGCTCACCGGGGCCATGCGTCACCTGGCCCAGGAGATCGGTCCCGATGGGATCCGGGTGAACGAGGTGGCGCCGGGTTGGATGTGGGGGCCACCGGTCGAGGGCTACGTGAAGATGATGGCCGACCAGCGCGGGGTCGAAGCGAGCGTCGTCTTAGCCGAGATGACCGCGCCCTTCCCCCTGCGGCGGATGGCTACCGACGGCGAGGTGGCCGAGGCCCTGGTGTTCTTTGCCTCACCCCGGTCGAGCGGCATCACCGGACAGACGCTCCTCATCAACGCCGGGGAGATCGTCAAATAGGGCTGGCCGTGTCGTTGGTCCGAACGTAGCTAACCCGACGTGCCAGGGTCGGCAACGGCTGCCAGGCATAAATGACCACCTAGCACGTCCCTTGGGGCTGCCCGTTGGTCTTGAGCTTGCTGGCGGCCGAGGGGGGCGTGTTGTTGTGCAGCTCCACCACCTGGTAGTGGGTGGGCCCGTAGTACTTGTCGGGCCCATAGGTCAGCACCCGTAGGTCAGCATTGGCGTCGATCCGCCGCCGGCCCTGGGGTCCGAGTCGGGTTCGGGCCGATCTTCGGGATGGGATGATTGTTCTGATCGGCGGACCGGAGGGCAGAACGTCATGCGTGTGGAACTTGTCGACGGGACCTACGAGCTGTTTCGTCAGTTCTTCGGTCAGCCTGAACGGGCGGCCGACGACGGCACCGAGATCGGGGCCGTCTACGGGGTGGTCACGTCGGTCCTGGCCATGCTTTCCGGCGGTTCCACCCATCTGGGCGTGGCCACCGACCACGTCATCGAGTCGTTCCGCAACGACATGTGGCCCGGCTACAAGGACGGCTCTGGGGTACCGGAACCCCTGAAGGAACAGTTCGAACCGCTTGAGGCTGCTCTCGACGCGCTCGGCGTCGTCGTCTGGCCTATGGTCGAGGTCGAGGCCGACGACGCGTTGGCTTCAGCCGCCGCGGTCGCGGCCGACGACCCCGGCGTCGATCAGGTGGTCATCTGTACGCCGGACAAGGACCTGGCCCAGTGCGTCGTCGGCACGAGCGTCGTTCAGCTCGATCGGCGCAAGGACGTGGTCACCGACGAGGACGGCGTGTGGGCCAAGTTCGGGGTGGCGCCCCGCTCCATCCCCGACTGGCTGGCCCTGGTGGGGGATTCGGCTGACGGGTTCCCCGGCCTCGCCGGCTGGGGCAAGCGGTCGGCCGCCCTCGTGCTTGCCCACTATGGGCACCTGGCTGCCATACCGGACGACGCCGCCGACTGGGACCCGGCCGTCTGCCAGGCCGTGCGGGGGGCACCGAAGCTGGCCGCGACCCTGTCGGCCGACCGAGAGCACGCCGAGCTGTTCCTCTCCCTCGCCACTCTCCGGGTCGACCGGGACCTGCTGCTCGAGGTGGACGCACTGCGCTGGCGCGGACCCACTCCCGCCTTCGAGGAGACCTGCCGGCACCTGCGCGCCCCCGCCCTGGCCGAGCGGGCCGCCGCCATCGCGGTCGACTGACCTGCCGTCGGACCACTTCGGGCCGCCTCCGTCCATGGGCGGGCTACCGGCCCAGGGTGACGGTCTCCGCGGCCGCAGCGAATACTGGATCGCCGGTGGCCCGGCTGCCCCGCATGCAGGCCTCGACCAGCTTGACCTGATGGGGGTCGCCGCTGTGCTCGGCTGTGCTGATCAGGTCGACCGGGTCGAGGCCCGGCGCCTCGGGAGCCTCGGTCGGACTGGTGCGGGCGTAGAGGGCGCGGTGCTCGGCGCGGACTTGGGCCAGCCCGGCGATGGCGGCCGGCTCGGGTATGTGCCCGACGAAGATCTCGACGGCCATGGCCCCGGTCACCCCGTGGAGGTTCAAGATGTTGGGATGGGTCAGGTAGCGTCGGGCGCCATCGGCCGCCACTCCGACCACGGCCAACCTGATGTCGCCGCCCTCGGCGAGGTCCTGGACTTCGGCGCCGGCCGCCTCACCGGGTTCGAACCGGGCGGCCCAATAGCCCAGGGCCCTGGCCAGTTCCGCCTTACGGGGCTCGGTGTCGACCGCATCTATGGCCCGTACCGCGTGACCGCTCCTGATGGCCGCGTGGAACAGGGCGACCGACAGTGACGGCATCAGGCGCGGTACCCACACCTCGACGACGGTCGGCCATCCGAACTCGCCGATCGACCGCTCGAAGTAGCCGATCCACTCGGGTAGGCGCCGGTAGTTGCCCAGCTCGGCCTCCCATTCGAAGTCGACCGGCGCCACCGGTTCCACGGCCGTACCGCCGGTGTGGGCGAACCGGTAGGCCCACCCCTCGATCGCCTCATCGCAGCCCACGGCGGCCAGCACCTCACAGGCCATCGGGCCGTGGTTGATGAAGCCGTTGGGTAGCTCGAAGCCGGCTGCGCTCATGCGCTCGAAGGCCTCGTCCAATGTGGTTGATGTCGTGATCATGGTGTCCTCCCGTTCGGGGAAGGACTGTATTTGTTCAAGTCCACTTGAAGTCAAGGCCCTTTGTCCTCCGGTCGTTTGTCGGCGCTCGGTTGGGCCCGCATGCGCCAGCGCCTTCGGAGCTGTCGCATTGTGTTTCACCGTGCATTGTGTACATGTAGATGATCTACAAGTACACAATGTGCGTCAAAAAAAGAAAGAGGTGCGGCGGCCACAGCAGCCCGGAACAGGAGGGCGGGGCGCCCGACCGGGTGGACCAGTTCGGTCAGTCGAGGCCCCAGCTGGTCCATGAGGAGGGCGGCCCGTCGGGGACGATCACCAAGAGGACCCGGTTCTCGGCCTCGAGGCCCTTGCGCAGCTCGGCGTCGTCGGGAACGGCGCGTCCGTACTTCTCGCGGATGGTACGGAAGTAGGGCAGCCCCCGGTCGAGGTCTTCCCAGAGCTCGACCGTTCCCCTCACCACCACAGACCGAAAACCGGTCGAGTCGTCGACCAGCAGCTCCACCCTCGGGTCACGGCGGAAGATGGCGTACTTGGCCCTGTCCTTCATCGTGGAGACATAGAAGCGCTCCCCATCGAAGTGAAACCAGTTGGGCGTCAGCTGGGGCCGGCCGTCCTTCCGGATTCCGGCCACAATCAGGTTGCGCCGCTCCTTGAGGAACGCGGTGAGCTTCTCGGGCGCTGCCATCGATCCTTCTCCTACGAGGCGATCAGCTCGAGGGCGTTGTCCCGCATGATGCGCCTGATGCTGGTCTGGTCAAGGCTGGCGATGCACTCGACGTACTCCTCAGGCACGTGGTTTCCCTCGGGATGGGGCCAGTCCGATCCCATGAGCACGTGGTCCACGCCGATCAGGTTGGCCAAGCCGATCACGTCCTCTTCGGGGAAGGGGGAGATCCACACGTTCTGCTTGAACACTTCCGAAGGCCGGACATCCAGCTTCTGGCCGAAGGCCTCGATGTGCCGCTCGAGCATGCCGCCGGCGTGGTCCAGCGAGTGCAGGAAGTACGGCACCCATGTGCAGCCCATCTCGATGCTGGCCACCTTGATGTTGGGGAACCGGCCGAAGAAGTTGCCGAGGATGAGCGACATGAGGGTGTCCATGATCGGCCGCTCGCCGGGGACGAGCGCCTGTTGCAGCGTGGCCAGGTAGCCCTTGTCCTGGACGGGCGGCTGGCAGTACATCATCTCGAAGGCATCGTCGTAGGGGGACTGGCCTCCGATGGCGTGGTAGCTCTGCAGGATCCCGGCCTCGTTCACCCGGGCGTAGAACGGGTCGAAGTACGGATCGGCGGGGGTGCGGCCGTAGAGGGGGCCGGGTCGGAGGCACACGGCCCTCGCTCCCCGGTCCAGGACCCATTCGAGCTCGGTCACGGCCCGGTCGACGTCCAGCATGGGGATGACCGGGATGGCGAAAATCCGGTCTTCGTAGTTGAACCCCCAGTCGGTGTCGAGCCAGGTGTTGAAGGCCCGGAAGACGCGATACATCATGTCCACGTCGTCGTACATGAGGTGCTCCACGCACTGGCCGAGGGTGGGGAACATGAGGATGCTCTCCACGTTCTGCTCGTCCATGGTCATAAGGCGCGGCTCGCGCTCCCGGTAGACCGGCGTCAGAGGCTCGAGCTCGCCGTACTTCTGGGCCATGCTGCTGGCCGGGCGACGACCCTCTTCGAGCAGCTTGAGGTGGTCGTGGAACGCCCCTGGCCGCGAGATCGGGTTGAAGGTCGGGTTCGGCACTCCGGTGGATTTGCGGTCCCCGAAGAAGAGGTGCTTTCGCCTGCCGTCGCTCATCCACCGGACGTGCTTTCGGACCTTCTCGTCAGCGAACCGGAGGAACGCGTCGTCGGCCTCGTAGTAATGGTTGTCAGCGTCGAAGATCTTGTAGTCCATGACCATCCCCCGTTCGGCCTCGGGCGAGACCACTGTTGCCCCTATCTTGAGCGTTCGGTCCGTATGTCGTCAACCGACCGTTTGGCAGTCGTCTTTCTCGCCCGACAGCGACGTGCCGCGTTGATGGCGCCGATCCGCTGACCTGACGACCTGGATGGCCCGGAGGACTGGATGCCCCGAGCCTCGCACGGAAGGCCTACTTACGTCAGCTTGGTCGAGGGAACCGAGGACAGCCGACCGTCCCGGCGGAGCTCCACCACAGCCGGGACCGGGTTCGGATCAGCGAACAAGCCCTCGTCGGCGTAGTCGGTGGGGCGGCCGGTGGCGTCGACGACCCACCATGAGGCTTCGAGGGCGATCCCGTTCGGGTCGGTGAAGTACACGGACCGGATGAAGCCGTGATCGACGACATGGGTCACCTCGCACCCTGCCGTCTTCAGCCGGTCTCGGAGGGCGATCAGGGCCTCCTCGTCGGGCACGTTGAAGGAGAGGTGGTCGAACTGGACCGCCCGCGGGTCGGGTATGCCCGCTGGCTTGGCGAAGGGCTCGAGCTCGATGCCTTGGTACTCGAAGAAGGCCACCGTGTTGCCCGGGCCGAACTCGAAGAAGTAGTGGCGGAACGACTCGTTGCCCAGGTCGGCCACGAGACGGGCTCCCAGCACCCCGTGGTAGAAGCGGACGGTGGCGTCCATGTCGTTGGTGACCAGGGCCAGATGGTTGATGCCTCGCCAGTGCGGCGCCTCGGGCCCCTCATAGGGGAGTGCGTCCATATCCCCAACGGTACGCCCAACGGGCTTCCTCGACAATGTCCGGATGGCGGCACGCCCGGCGGTCCAGAGGCGGCTTCGCCCAAGGGCCCAGAAGGCGGCTCATCCCGCGTCCTCAGCCAGTGCGGTGGGTGACGCCGTACCGCATCAGGTCCTGGGGGTCGAGCCGGGCCTGGAGGGAGGCGAGCAAGTCATGCTGCGCCGGGTCGGTCGAGGTAAGCGTGGCGGCCCGGCGGGCCTCGCCGGAAAGGAAGTTGTGGGACGTCCCGCTGTCCCGGTACTGGCCGAGTGCATCCAACAGGCGGCCTTGTTCGGGGGTCATGGCATGACCACCCTCAGCGGCCAGGGCGGAATACTGGAACAGGAATTGTCGGTCGCGGTTGCCCATGACCGAGTCGCCGTTGGCCTGTGCGGTCACTGCGCCACCGAGGTGACGGATCTCACTGAACACGACCGGAGGCGGGCCGCCGCCGGGAAAGGTATGGCTGGCGATCGTCGACCCGAGCTCGCCGTCGAGGCCGTTCAACAGCGTGCTGGATCCGGTGACGGGCATCGGGTCCACTGGGTCGTTGCCGATGGTCGCCGAGTCGGCGAAGGACATCTCGTTCCACTGGTCCATCACCGGCGCCATCGCGCTCCTGAGGCGATCGACGAAGCGCCGGCCCTCGGTGATGCTGCCACTCCAGCAGCCGCGCACGATCATGAACGACTGGCCGCGCAGCGGTTCTGGAATCTGGGGCATCGGCGGGAAGTTCATGAAGACGAGCGATGAGGTGAGATCGTTGGGGGCCTCATCGACCCACCGGACAAAGTGCTCCGTCACTGCGACCGCATCTGACGCCGGGTACACGAGGCTGCCGCCGTAGACGGTGGTGACCGGGAACAGGTCGACGACCATCGACGTGACCACCCCGAGCACCCCGCCCCCGCCCCCCCGCAGGGCCCGGAACAGCTCGGCGTCCTCGGTCGCCGATGCGTGTACCAGGCACCCGTTGGGCGTGACCACCTCGAAGGAGCGCACTGAATCGCAGGCCGGCCCGAACTGGCGGGACAGCCAGCCGAGTCCGCCCCCGAGGGTGAGGCCGACGGCCCCGACCGTCGGTGAGGCGCCCAGCAGTGGGGCCAGACCGTGCGCCTGGGCAGCGGCGAGCACCGGGCCGGCCGTGCACCCCGCCTCCATTGTGGCTGTACGGGCTGCCGGGTCGACGGTGACCCCGTCCATACGGCTGGTGACGATCAACATCCCATCGACAGGGAGGACGAATCCATGGCCTGTCGCCTGGACGCCGATGCCCAGATCGGCGTCGGCGGCAAAGCGAACGGCCGCCCCGATGTCGGACGCGTCCTCGGCGACGACAGCCATGGCCGGTGCCTGGCGCTTGGCACGATTCCAACAGGCGACGACGTCCCCATAGTCGGGATCATCGGCGGTGAAGACCCGCCCCTTGATCTGCCGGCGGAGGTCGTCCAGCCTGGCCGGTGCGGTCACGTTGTTGGGCATGTCGGGGCGTGCTCTCCTGCGTTTGTGACGATCTCGGACGATCTCGGACGATCTCGAACGCTAGCCGCCTGGCCTGGCTACGCCCGTCGGTGCACCTCGGCCATTCGGCCAGTCGGCGAGATTGTCCGAAGCGCCACCTGACCGCGAACCTTCCACGACGCGCCCCCCGAATCGTGCTCGCTCGACGCGGTGCCGGGCCAAGGCCCGAAAGACGGGTCGGTGCACTGGTTGCACGGCCTTCCAATAGAGGAACCCGGGAATGCCCTTCGGGCGAAGGGCACCAACCTGGACGAGCTCGTGATCGTCGCACCGGTAGCCGAGCCAGCCCTCTCCGGGAAACCAGTGCACGCTGCGAAGCACGAGCGTCCCGGCTTCGCGTCGGGCCACCACCCACCAGTCGACTGTCGCGCCCTGGACGACCTCTCCCGGGGAGCCGAGGTTCCAGCGCTCCCCGACGACCCGGCCGAGAAGGCCACGGACCCGCCAGGCGAGGTCGAGGCCGTACCAGCCGTAGCTCCCGCCAATTCGCCCGAGGTCGGAGTCGAGACGGACCGCGGTATCGGGCGGTAGGGCCAGGGTGACACGGGCGGTATAGACCCCGTCCTGGAGCCCACTGACCCTGTCGAGGAGGTCGTGGTCGAGAGACCGGGCTTGGTCATCCAGGGTGGCCGCCAGCGCGTCGCGAAGCCCCATCGGCTCGATGCCGAAGGCACGGTCGGTGCGAGCGCGATCTTCCACGATGACCTCGGTGACGAGGCTCTCGATCAGGGCATGGCTGACGCGGCGGTCGACGGGCGTGACAAGGTCCAGCCAGTACGAGGACAGCCGCGGCGTCAGGTAGGGCACATCGACAATGTGCCGTGGGCGGAGACCCCGCGCCTCGGCGTATGCAGCAATCATGTCCCGGTAGGACGTGACGTCTGCTCCTCCAATCTCGTATATGCCGGGTTCGACGTCGATGGCCCCGACCAGGTACCGGATCATGTCGGCCAGCGCGACTGGCTGGATCGCCGTCCTGACCCAGCGCGGGCAGACCATGAGGGGAAGCCGCTCGGTGAGGTACCGCAGCATCTCGAAGGAGATACCTCCGGCACCCAGGACAACGGCAGCTCGCAGCTCCACCAGGGGAACTCCCCCACTGGTGAGGGCGGCACCGACCTCTTGGCGACTGGCGAGGTGCTCGGACTCGGGGTCGCGCCCGAGGCCACCGAGGTACACGATGCGGCCGACCCCGGCAGCTGCTGCGGCCCGCCCGAAGCCCTCGGCCAGTTGGCGGTCCCGGGAGCGGAAGTCCCCGGTGCCCAGTGAGTGCACGAGGTAATAGCCGACCTGGCAACCGGCCAAGGCATCCTTCAGCTCGGCCGCGTCGGCGACATCGACCGAACGCCCATCGGTGCCCGGGATCGTTGGGGCCTGACGCGAGATGGCGACCACGTCGTGAGTCGGCGCCAGAGCCAGCGAGAGGGCCCGTCCGACAAAGCCGCTCGCTCCCACCACGGCCAGTCGCACCTCAGTGCACCGAGCAGACCACGAGGATGGTGCGGCCGGGGTGGCGGATCAGGCTGACGGTGACCGACCCGGCACGGCTGTGGCCCGCCCAGTTGTCATCCCAAGCCGAGTTGTCATCCCAAAGAGCCGAGGGAGGTCCCAGGAGAGGCCAGTGCGTCGTCATCAACCTCGATCCTCTCGCGGATCAGGTGTAAGAGGGGCCAACTCGAATCACACTTGTGTAATCGTCACACCCTCTCCGCACACTTGTCTCAACGCAGTGGCGGAAGGAGCCGGATGATGAAAGTACGGGATATCAAACTTGAGGTGGGCGCCAGGTTCGAGGTGGGTGGCCTGTCCGTCTTCCCACTCACGAGTAGGCAGAGAGGCACGCTGGCCTTCCTGACCGGGCCCGAGGCACTGGACGGGGGGTTGATCCAGGTGGGCGAGCTCGACCCTCCCGTGGTCGAGTTCCTCGCCATCACGAACGGTGCCGACGTCCCCGTTCTCCTCGTCGAAGGGGAGATGTTGATCGGCGCCGACCAGAACCGCACGATGAACCTGACCGTGCTCTGTCCGGCCGAATCCACCACCATCGTCCCCGTCTCCTGTGTCGAAGCCGGACGCTGGGGCGAAGAAGGCCGACGTGTGGTGACCATCACGCGACGGCACGCTCCTGGATCCCTCCGGGCTGCCAAGACGGCGAACCTCGAATTGACGTGTGACGACGAGCCCGAGCGGTACTCCGACCAGCGACGAATCTGGGAGGAAGTCGACCGGTTGTCGACGGTCCACGGTGTGGACTCGGAGACCTCGGCGCTCGATGACGTCCAGGTCGAGATGGAGAGCCGGATCGCCGTCCAGCTCAATAGGATCCGTTCCCTCCCCGACCAGGTCGGTGTGGTCTGCTCCATCGGGGCATCTGTCGTCGGTGTCGACCTCTTCGACCGGCCCGCCGCGCTCGACGACTACCTGCAGGCGATCGTGGCCGGGCACGTGCTCGACGTCGGGGCCGCGTCGGATGCCGACCCTGGACGAGCGGGCGCCGATCCAGGATCGGCCATCGAGCCATTTTTGGAAGGCATCAACTCCGGCGCTTGGACATCCAATGCCGGCATCGGTCTCGGCGAAGAACTCCATCTGCGGGGCGGCCTGGTCGGGAGCGAGCTGGTCGGGATCGGCCTGACTTACGACGATGCCCTCGTCCATCTGGCTGCATTCCCGACCCCGGCCTAGGGGCGAAAAAACCTGCATTCCCGATCCCGGCACAGGGGCGAGGGATCAGTTGAGCCGGGCCCGCACCGCGGTGGAACGGGTCTCCAGCCGCTCGATGATCTCGTCGTCGAAGGCGCTGTCGGCGGCCAGCTCGTCGAGGAGATCGGCCGCCTCGCTGTAGCAGCCGAGGTCGGCCAGCCCGTTGGCCAGGCTGGCCCGCTCGGCCACTGACAACTCAGGAATGGCGACGCGGAGCCGTGTCACCCACAACAAGGACCGGACTTCGGCCCGCCCCCGGTAGCTGTGATCCAGGTTGGCCAGCATCCGGGCCAGGGTGGCCCGCCGACCGGTAGGCGTCAGCATGGTGGGAACGAGGGTCACGCTCGGGCCGCCGATGGCCTGCAGCAGGCGCTCGCAGGCGGCATGGTCGAGCCGCTGTCCGCCGGCGAAGGCGTCGATGAGGAGGTCAGGCGAGGCTGTGTCGCGCACCAGGAAATGTCCGGGCATGCCGACGCCCTCCAGGGTCAGCCCGCAGCGCCGTCCCACCTCGATGAGGAGGACGGACAAAGAGATGGGGATGCCCAGACGGCGGTCGAGGACCTGGTCCAGGTACGAGTTGCCCGGGTCGTCGTAGCTCTTGCGGTTGCCCCGCAGCCTCAGGGTCTCGAAGAGCATCCGGCACACGCCGTCGGTACTGGGCTCGTCGACACTGGCGGCGATGTCGTCCAGGCGTGCCCGTTGCTCGGCCACATCGAGGGTCGGGTTGGCATGGGCGGCAATGAGCAGCGCGGCCTCGTCGAGGGGAACGTCGACGTCGCGCCGCTCCAGGAGCTCCCGCCAGCGGGTGGTCGCATCCATCTGATCAGCCTACGTCGGCGGGGAGGCAGGACCAGGACGCGTGGCCCCACGCCCACCTACCATTCGATCGAACAGAGGGAGGCATCGACGGAGGGAGGCGAGGCATGGAAAAGGTGGTGATCATCACCGGGGCCTCGTCCGGCATCGGGCGGGCGAGTGCCGACCGGCTCCAGCGCGCCGGTTGGACGGTGGTCGGGGCCAGCCGGCGGGGCACCTCGTCGGGCGGGTGGACGCCGCTGGCCATGGACGTGGACCGGGACGACTCGGTGGCCGACGGTGTGGCTGCCGTGCTCCGGGACCACGGCAGGCTCGATGCCGGCGTTGCCTGTGCCGGATGGGGACTGGCCGGCCCGGTGGAGCTGACGCCGATCGCCGAAGCCAAGGCACAGGTCGAGACCAACTTCTGGGGAGCCGTGCGCCTCGTCCAGGCCGCCCTTCCGGCCATGCGGGCGAGGGGCACCGGCCGCCTCGTCCTGATCAGCTCCATCGTCGGGGTGATCGGCGTCCCCTTCCAGGCCTTCTACACCGCATCCAAGTTCGCCATGGAGGGATACGCCGAGGCCTTGGCCTACGAGGTGGCTCCGTTCGGGATCGACGTGACCCTGGTGCAGCCGGGCAACGTGCGCACCGACTTCACGGCCAGCCGGAGAGATGTGCGGGCACCCGACGACGACCCGTATGCCGCCGTCACCACCAAGGCGATCAACAAGATGGAGCGCGACGAGGCGAACGGGGTGGCCCCGGAGGCGGCGGCCGCGATCATCCAGCGGGTGCTCGAGTCGGCACGGCCGCCACGGCGGGTCTCGGTGGGCAAGTTCGACGAACGGATCGGCCTCATGGCCAAGCGGCTGATGCCCTACCGGTTCTTCGAGAGGGCGGCTCGGGGCAGCCTGGGGGTCTGAGCCGGGCCTTCGGGACGGCCCGGAGTCCGGGTGGACCCTGGGTATGAGCCATATTTCGAGGCCGACGTCGTATCCTTGTCCACACGACTGTGCGGTTCCGATCCGACACGGAACAGTACCGACCCTGTGGACCGTCGCGACGTCGGCTGGCCCGTACTGTCCCCTGAGGGTGGCGCCGCGCCGGCGAATTGACGATGGGAGACACTGACACGTGATGAAGGGCCGACACTCCCGGTTCGGGTTGTCGTCGAGCGGCGAGGGATCTCGGCGGTTCACCGGTACCCAGAAGATCGTGTCGCTGTCGGTGGTGGCCGCCATCGTGATCCTCACCACCGTCTTCGCCGTGATCGGCCAACCGAGTATCGCTGTCCAGCCCAAGCCGTTCGGCGGCTCGTTGATCCTCAACGACGTGCAGGACCCGGTGGTCGTCGATGTGGCCACCGGTTCGCCCAACCTGCGCCTCCAGGGCATCGAGTCCCAGGTCGGGGCCACCGATCCGTCACTGGTCGATGCCGTTCCCCTGACCGACGGGACGCTCCTGGTCAACCGGCAGACGGGTACCTTCAACGTGCTCGGCCTGGGCAACTCCATCGTGAAGACGAGTGGCGGCATCGCCCTCGGCGACCTTCCCGGATCTACCGGTGCGGCCGGGTTTGCCGCCGGTGACAGCGGCTACATCGTCCGCTACGCGCCGGCTGCCGCCACCGTCTCCTTGGTCGACCAGGCCACGGTGGCGGCCGCCGCCCGGTCGGGGGCGGGCACCCCCGGCGCCGGTGCGACGGTGCCATTGCTCGGGTTCGCCACGGTGGCCGAGCAGATCCCGAGCGACCCGGGGTCCACCGTCGTGGCCAACGGCGACCTGTGGACCATCACCAGGTCAAACGGGCAGGGGACCCTTGAGCGCTTCGCCCCCAGGGCGCCAGGCAAGCAGCTGGACTCCTCCCCGTTCGGCACCGTGGACCCGATTGCCGCGCTGGCGGCGGCCCGCACCACCGGTGGGGAGGCGGTGGCCCTGGCCGAGCCGGCCGGCATCCGGATCGTGTCCCCCCCTCCGGGGGGCGGAACCCCGCAATCGACCACGGTCCCGGTGGCGGCAGGGACCCGGGTGGACCAGATCGTGCCGGTGGGCAACGGTGACGGGCAGGTCCTCTTCGCCTACCACTCTGAGGCCGGTTGGCGACTGGTCGGCGTCGACCTGGCCAGCGGCCAGGCCCTCCCTGAGCAGGCCATGACCGGCCTGCCGGCCAAGGCCACCCTCGAGTCGCCGGTGATCAACGATGGTTCCATCTATGCCATTGCCGACGACGGTTCGGCCACGCCGCCGCTAGTGAACATCGACCCGCGGAATGGCGTGGCCACCCCGCTGGCCGGAGCGGCCACCTACCCGGTGGCCGGGCCGGCCGAGGCCACCACCTTCACCGACGCGGGCCTGCCCCCTCAGGTCATCGCCGTGGGGTCACGGGTGATCATCAACAATCCCAACCGGGTCCTGGCCGTGGTGGTGTTCACCGACGGATCCCGGCCCACCCGGGTGATCGACAAGCGCACCGCGGTCGCCGTCAACCCGTCGGCCCTACCCGGTGCACCGGCCGGGGGCGCTCCGGTCGCCGGCACGCCCGCGGCCGTGCCGCCGAAGGACGTCGTCCCACAACCTCAGCCGGTCGACGCCCAACTCCGGTGCAAGACCATCTCCCAGACCCCCCGTGTCCCCGTGCTCGACCAGCCGGTGCCGGCGTCCCACTCGGTGTCGCTGTCGTGGACCTACACCCTCCTCGACAATCAGGACTGCGAGCCCACGTCCTACCTGGTGACAGTGGCCGTGGTCGGCGGCGGGCCCTCCCCGGCCACCACCCAGTTCCCGGTCAACGGCCAGACCCAGTTCACCGTGCCCGGGCTCCGGCCCAACACCACCTACGCGTTCGTGGTCACCGCCCTCATCAACAGCCAGTCGACGCCGTCGTTGCCCCGGGAGGCGACCACCAACCCGCTGGGCCCCGACGCACCGCTGTCGGTGACCACCGTGGCCAACGGCGGTAGCGGCTGGACGGTCAGCTGGACGGTCTGCCAGGGGGACGCGTGTGACAGCAACCTCCCCGCCGCCAACTGGACGGTCACCGGGTCGAGCTGTGGCAGCGGCTCCCAGTTCGTCGGTACTCCGCCGGTGGTCAGCGTCCCCGGCACCGGTGGCGCGGTCCAGAGTGCCACCGTGCCCTTCGCCCAGTTCCCCACCCTGGTGGGCGACTCGCTCAGCTTCTCGGTCCAGGGCACCAGCGCCACCGGGCTGCCCGGTGATGCCACCGGGGACGGCACCTGCACCGAGGGGTGGCGGCCGGCTGACCCCTCCGCCTTCACCGTGGTCGGGAGCGCCGCCGCTTCCCCGGGGGGGACGTCGGTGACGGCCACGCTCCAGGTGCAGCCGAACTCAGGGGTTCCCAACGTGGAGGCCTTCGGGTCGAACAACGTCCGTTACTCCTTCTCGGTGGTCGACCAGACCACGGGCCAGACCAGTCCGCCCCAGTCCGTCTCCCAACCCTCCGCCTCTTTCGCCGGGCTGGCTCCGGGCCACACCTATGTCCCCCAGGTGAGCGTGACGCCCCTGATCTCGCCGACGGCCGGGGCGGTCGTCACCGGCGCGCCCTTCGGCACCACGGTGCCCTGGCCCTCGGGGATCACGGCCACCCAGGTGGGCGGGGTGGCGCCGGGTAGCAACCCCCATCAGGGGTCGGCCCAGTTCTCCCTGGCCAACGTGTTCGCCGTGCCCTCGGCCACGGTCACGGCGTCGGCCTCCGTGACCTGTGGGAACTTTCAGGGGTCGGGGGGGAGCGGGTTGCCCGTCTTACCCGCGGCCGGCGCCGCCGGCTCGGTCAGCATCTCGCTCGACTTCACCCAGGAGGCGGGGGCCTGCTCGGTAGTCTTCACCCTCTCCGACGGCCCCGGCGGGCCCTACGGCGCCGTTCCCTTCCAGGTGCCCAGCGCAGCGCTGACCGCGAACCCGCCACCCCTCCCCGTGTCCAAGGCCAACTTCAGCGTCACCCCCCAACCCGGTGCCATGAAGGTCACGAGCAACTACTCGGGTGGAGGCGGCACCGGCTGGGCCGTCGACCTCGTCGCCTCGTCGACCTGCACGGCCATTTCCGATACGCCGGGTGGGACGGGCGGCCCCTGGAGCACAACGGTCACGGTGCCCTCGTGCGCCACCGGGCCGACGATCGACGTGCAGGTCACCTTCACCTATGGCGGCCAGAACGTGCCCATCGACCTCGGCAGCGCCCCGCTCGTCCCCGTACCCGTCCCGCCCACGGTCACCTCGGTCAGCCCAGCGGCCGGACCGGTGGCCGGAGGGACTCCCGTGACCATCACCGGCACCGGCTTCACCGGGGCGACCTCGGTGCAGTTCGGAGGAGTGGCCGGTATCGCACTGGTCGTCGACTCGGACACCCAGCTCACCGTGACCACCCCAGCCGGACCGGCCGGCGCCGCCCCGGTCACCGTGACCGCCCCGGGCGGTACCAGCACGGCCGGACCGACCTCGCAATTCACCTACTCGTGATGCCCCGTTCGCCGACACGGGCCGTCACTGCACCGGATGATCCGCGTTCCGCCCCGGGTGCATGTTGCAGCATGGAACCAACTGGGAGGCCGCCCATGACCGAGGAGATCCGTTGACCGACTATTTCGATACCGAGACCCACCGGGCCTCGGCCAGCTTCGCCAGCCGCTTCGAGCGCCTGGTCACCAACGTAGGCCGGGTCATCCAGGGCAAGGACGACGTCATCAAGCAGGCGGTCATCTGCCTCCTGGCCGAGGGCCACCTACTCATCGAGGATGTCCCCGGCACCGGCAAGACCTCCCTGGCCCGGGCCATCGCCGCCACCGTCGAGCTCACCTGGAACCGCATCCAGTTCACGCCCGACCTGCTGCCGTCTGACGTGACCGGGGTGTCCGTCTTCAACCAGGGCTCGACCGAGTTCGAGTTCCGGGCCGGGCCCATCTTCGCCAACATCGTGGTGGCCGACGAGATCAACCGGGCCTCCCCGAAGACGCAGTCGGCCCTGCTCGAGGTGATGGAAGAGGGGACGGTGAGCACCGACGCCGTCGTCTATCCGGTCCCCCACCCCTTCATGGTGGTCGCCACCCAGAACCCCATCGACATGGAGGGGACCTATCAGCTGCCCGAGGCCCAGCTCGACCGGTTCCTCATGTGCCTCTCGGTCGGCTACCCCGACCCCGATGCCGAGGCCCTGGTGCTCCGGACCCAGAAGGACACCGCCCCGGTCGACTACCTGACCCCGGTGCTCTCGGCCGCCGATCTCACCGACATGATCCACCAGGTCCGCTCCACCGAGGTCTCGCCGGCCATCGAGCAGTACATCGTGGCTCTGGCCAACCACACCCGGAGCGCGCCCGAGGTGCGTCTCGGCGTCTCCCCCCGGGGGAGCCTGGCCCTGCTGCGCGCCTCCCGGGCCCGCTCGGCAGCCAACGGCCGGCCCTTCGTCACCCCCGAGGACATCAAGGCATTGGCCTCGGCCGTGCTCGCCCACCGGATCATCCTGCACCCCGAGGCCGAACTGCAGGGGCGGAGCGCCACCGAAGTGGTACAGCGGGCGCTCGAGACGGTGCCGGTGCCCCGCACCGTCGCCGGGTGAGCACTCCGGGCACAGCCGCCCGGGTGAGGACACCGGAGACGGCCGCCCGGGTGAGCACACCTCACGGCGTGCACCGGGTCTGCGGGCCGGGAGGGCACCGCCGGTGACCCGGCTCGGTCTCGGGGCCGCTCTGGCCGGGGTCGCCTTCGCGGTGGTGGGCTGGACCCTCGTGTGGCCGGCGCTCGTGGTCGTGGGCGTCGGATCACTCGTGCTCGTGCTGGTGGCGCTGGCCTACATCGTCCGGCGCCCGCACCTGCACATCGACCGTCAGATCCATCCGCCCCGCGTGTCCAAGGGACTCCCGGCCATCGCCTTCCTGCACTTCACCAACACCGGGGCCCGCACCGTGCCCACCAGCGTCGCCGTACAGCCCTACGGCGCCCTCCGGGTCGAGACGGTCCTGCCCAAGCTGCTCGGTGGGCAGGCGGGCATGCGCAGTTACCGGCTCCCCACCACCCGGCGCGGCATCTTCACCATCGGGCCGGTCGAGATCAGCCGGTCCGACCCGTTCGAGTTCGCCCGGGTCACCCAGCGCCACGGCGGATCGGAGCAGATCTGGGTCTACCCCCACATCATGCCCTTCCGGCCGCTCCCGTCGGGGAGGACCCGCCACTTGGAGGGCCCGTCGTCGGACACCGCGCCGGAGGGCAGCATCACCTTCCATCGCCTGCGCGAGTACGTGGTCGGTGACGACCTGCGGATGATCCACTGGAAGTCGACGGCCCGCACCGGCCGCTTGATGGTCCGACACAACGTCGACACCTCCCAGCCCTACACCGTCGTCCAGCTCGACCTCCGACCGGTCCGCTACTCGGAGGAGACGTTCGAAATGGCCATCGACGTCGCCGCCTCCGCGGTCAGCTGCGCGGCTGTCGGCAAGTCCCCGGTGCAGTTGCGCACCACCCACGGCACCCAGGTGGGGGGTCCCCGCCAGCGCGAGCCCCAGTCCCTGCTCGACCAGCTGACCGCGATCGAGCCCGACGAGCGGGGCTCGATCGTCTCGGACCTGTCTTTGCTCCGCCGCGAGCGTGGGGGCACGGCCCTGATCGTGGTCACCGGCCGGCTTGACGCGACCGACCTTCCGGCCATCGCCGGGTTACGGCGGCGATTCCAACGGGTGGTAGTGGTCTCGGTGGCCCCGATGGGCACGGCCGTCCCCCGGTTCCCCGGGGTCACCGTGGTGACCGGGGAGGACCACGACGAGTTGTGTGCGGCATGGAACCTGGAGGCGGCCCTGTGAGCGTTCGGCGACTGGTGGGCGCGGCCGTCCTCCCGCTGGCTGCGGCGATGGTGTTCCTGTCCTCGACCCCATGGATGCGGGCCTTCGCCCCGTCCACTGTCGTCCCGCTGTTGGCGGTGGCCGCGGTGGTATCGATCGCCGTCCCCGCGCTGGTCGTCCGGGCCTTCCACCGCCCGGCCCCATGGTCGATCCTGGCCTCGGCCCTGTTGTTCGTCGTCCTCGCCTTGTTCGGTGTGCTCCGCCAACCGCTCGGGTTCGCCGACCTCGGCCGGGGGTTCGCCCTCGGGCCGGCCCGCCTGCTGTCCGAGACCCTCCCGGTCGACCACCCGCGGTTCTTGTTGATCGTGCCCGTGGCCCTGTGCTGGCTGGTCGGCGCGGTCACCGGCGAGTTGTTGGAGCGGGGCTGGTCGGTCGGGTGGCCGTCGTTGACGCCCCTGGTCGGGTTCGGGCTCGCCTTTGCCGCCACGTCGGGGGGGACCGGCAACGACGTGGGGTGGGCCGTGGCCCTCTTTGCCGTCGACGGCGTCGTCCTGTTCAGCCGGCAATGGCTGCAACGGGGCCCCACGCTGGCCCCACTCGACGCGGACGGCGCGACCAGCCCGGTCCGACCCCTGCTCTACGCCACCGGGACCCTGGTCGCGGCCGCGTTGGTCTGCGCCTTCGCCGTACCCGCCGTTCCCGCCCTGAAGGGGGCTCCGACGACGCCGGCCCGGACCCCGCCAGTGACCACGGTCCAGCCCATCACGCCCACGGCCGAGGCCGCAGAGCTCCGGGACACAGGGGCCATCCGGGGACCGGCCACTCTCTATACCGTCACCGTGGACCGATCGGCGCCCGGCTACGTCTCCCTCACCGATCTCGACGCCTACGACGGAGACGTGTGGTCGTTCAACGGGACCTTCCGTCCGACCGGTGGCGGCATTCCGGTGGCGCTAGGCACACCACCGGCATCGGCGCGGCAACTGGTCACCCAGCACTACACGGCGGTGAAGCCGCCAACCGTGCCTTGGATGCCCTTCATCGATCGTCCGGTGGCTGTGGACGGCGTCGACGTCCAGTTCGAGCCCACTTCGGGGATGGTGCTCCCCACCTCGCCACTCGTCGCCGGGACCCGGTTCTCCGTGCAGTCGGATGCGGCCGCCCACACCCTGCTGTCCCTGGACGCCCATGAGTTGGCCAACCCGCTGGCCGCCTCACCCGACGCCCTCGACGCCGCGGTGCCCCTCTCCGAGACGAACGACCTGTCCAAGTACCTGACCCAGCTGGGGGCCACGGCCAACCAGCCGGCTGCCCCCACATTGGCGTTCTTGAAGGCCGTCGAGCAGGTGTTCCGCGACGACTATCGACAGGTCGAGCTCCCGGCCCGGGCCTCGACCACCACGGGCACGACCACCGCGGCCAACCAGCCCACCGTGGGCGGGACCTCGTTCCAGGATGTGGCCCAGGCGGTCATGGCCCAGCGCCAGGCCACCCCCGAGCAGTTCGCCACCATGTTCGCCCTCCTGGCTCGCAGCCTCGGCGTGCCTGCGCGCCTGGTCACCGGATTCAAGACAGCTGATCTCGCACCCCATGTCCGGACCGCCCTGACCAACGCGCAGGCCTGGACCTGGGTGGAAGTGCCGGTGTCCGGTGTCGGCTGGGTGGTGGTCGACCCGACGCCGACGGCCACCGGACAGCCCCCGGTCGAGAACCTGTCCTCCTCGACCACCTCGACCACCGCGCCCCCGCCGACCAACGCTCAAACCAACACCGGACAGAACGGCCATGCCCTGGCGCCGCGGGTGACCGTTCATGGCGCCCACTCCCACACCGCCCTGCTCATCGCCGTGGTCGTCGTCGCCGGCGTGCTCGTCGTTGCCGCCCTGGCCTTCAGCTGGATCATCGTCCGCAAGCGGAGACGCCGGCAACGACGCCGAACGGGTGAGACGGCGATCGACCGGGTGGTGGGTGCCTGGCACGAGACGCTCGATACCTTGACCGAAGCCGACCTCGCCGACCTGACCGCGCTCACCAGTGACGAGGTCGGCGAGTCGGTGCGACGCCAACTCGGTGACCCGGTGGCCGCCTGTGCCAATCGGGTGGGAGCGGTGGCCAACGTTGCTCTCTTCTCGTCGGGATCGGGGATCGACACTGCCGTGGCCGACGATGTCTGGTACGAACATGACGAGTTACGACGATCCATCCACGCCAGTCTCGGGCTCCGGTCGAGACTGCGGATGATGCTCCGAACGGCCCCACGGGGTCGCCGGCCCTGATATCTAACGGCGCTTGTGCCGGCGCCGGCCCTTTCTGGGCTGCGCGTCCTCGGTTCCCCCTGTCCCCTGGAAGTCGCCGTTCCTTGTGCCCTGGTACTCGTCGGCGCCGGGATCGCCGGACCAAGCGGAGTCCCCGGCCCAGCCGGAATTGCTTCTGCGCTCCGAGTCTTCCCTTGCTCTCGGGTTCTCGCGCAGTGGAACCGGCGGCGACGGCGCCGTCCACTTCACGACTGGCGTAGGACGGGTCCGCCGGTCGTTGGGGTCGTCCTCCAGCGAGAAGGTCTGGGACAGAAAGCGCGGCCGGGCCCAGCTGGCCGGGATGGCGGCCGTGGTGGCGCCGATGGGAGGCGCCAGGGGACGGATCGTCGGTGCGGAACGCTCTTCGCTCTCGTCGAAGATGTGATCGAACCGGGGCGTCGGCACCGGCGTGACCGCTGGAAGATCGAGCGGCTCGACGGGCACTGGACCGGGCCCCCGTCGTTCCGGCGGCTCGGACTCGTGCTCGACCACGCCCTCGGCCAGTGGCTCCGCTTGGGCCAGCGTTGTCCGATCCGGCTCGGCTGTTGTTGCCACCTCCGGTGCTTGCATTGCGATGGGCTCCGGCTCCGGTTCGACAAACTCGAGCTCGCGGTTCAGCCCCTTTTCCTGCTCCTCTTCTTGCTCGAAGCCGACGGGTTCTGACGGGAAGGTACTTGGGGCATCGGAAGGGCCCAAGGGAAACACAACTTCGACGGGGTTGGAGTCTGGGAGCACCTCCATCCGCACCGGCTCCGGCTCAGGTCGGGGCGGTGGGGGCAGAACGAGTGGCGGAAACCTCGGCGAAGGAGGCGGCGGCGGAACCGGGCGCGGAGGAGATGGTTCTGAGGAAGGTGACGGTCCCGCGGCAGGCGCCGGCGGCGATGCGGGCCTCACCGGAAGAGGCGGACCGACCAGAGTTGGCGAAGCTTCTGCATCGAACAGAGTCGTTGAGGATTCAGCAGCGACAGGCGGTGTCGCGGACTCTGCATCGAATGGAGTCGTTGAGGACTCGGCGGCGGCCGCAGCCGGCGCCGGCGCAACGGGAGCAGACGCGGCCGGGGCGGGCGCAACGGGAGCAGACGCGGCCGGGGCGGGCGCAACGGGAGCAGACGCAGCCGGGGCGGGCGCAACGGGAGCAGACGCGGCCGGGGCGGGCGCAACGGGAGCAGACGCAGCCGGGGCGGGCGCAACGGGAATAGGCGTAGGCGCAGCCGGCGGTGGCGGCACGGTAGGGGTGACTGGTCGCGGAACCGGCGCGGGTGGCGAGGGGACCGGCAACGGGGACAGCGGGCGTATGGGCGCGGGTGTTGCCGTTGCCGGCCGCCCCCGGGGGGTGAGCACGCGCCGCTTCCCGCGTGGGACTTCGACCCGTCCCGGTCCCGTCCGCACGAACACGGTCTCTGATGCCGGATCAGGCGCAAAGCGGCTGGCGACGGGTTGGGCCGGTTCGGTCCAGGCTGCCGCGGCTGCTGACGGTTCAGTCCCAACTCCGACCGGATCTTCCGGTTCGACGAGCACCGGTGAGGCGGCGCGGTTCGCCTCCGCATCCACCAGGTCGGGCACCGGTGCATCCATGCCGCGGACCTGGAAGCGACCCGGTCGGGCCGGGGTGCGGCGCTCGAGGACGTCTGCCTCTTCGATGGCGTACGCGGTGTCGGGCCAACCGGTGGCAGCCTCGATCGACCGCAGCTCGTCGGCCATCTCCAAGGCCGTGGCCGGGCGATCGTAGGGATTCTTCGACATGGAGCTCACCAGCAGGTCGGACAGGGCCACAGGGACGCCCTCGGCCACCAGCGGCTGGACGGGGTCACGCAGGATGCGCAGGATGACCGACGCCGGGCCCTCGTCCTCGAACGAGCGGAAGGCGGCCTTGCCCGCCAGCAGCTGGTAGAGCGTGGACGCCAGTCCGTAGACGTCGGTGGCGGCGGAGAGGTCACGTCCCTCGAGCAGCTCGGGTGCGGCGTGAATGGTGGTGAACCCGAACACGCCGGCTGTGGCCTGTGATGTGGACTGGAGACGGGCGACGCCGAAGTCGGCCAGGGCGGGCTCTCCGTACTGGGTGATCAGTATGTTCTCGGGCTTGATGTCTCGGTGCAGCATCCCCGCCCGGTGAGCCGTCTCCAGGGCCCCGGCGATCTTGACTGTGACGGCCACCGACTCCCAGGGCGCCATCCGCCCCTGGTCGCGGGTGCGCTCCCGGATCGAGCCGTGGCACAGCTCGAGCACCAGCACCGGTCGCTCATCCTCGGTTGTGAGCGTCCGGTAGAGGGTCACGATGTTGGGATGGGCGCTGAGCGTCCCGAGAGCGAAAGTCTCCCGCTGGAAGGAACCGAGGGCGTGCTCCGACACGTCGTGGACGTTGAGGATCTTCAACGCCACCGGCCGGTTGGTCTCCAGCTCAAGGGCACTGAAGACGGTGGAGAAGCCCCCGGCGCCGATTCTCACGACGTCAGTGAAGCCTGGGAATGACTCGTCTTCCCTCTGCTGGGACCGTCGCCTCAATGCCACGTCAGCTCCACTAGAACGATTGCCGCACCCTAAATGTTAACCCGAGGTTCAGCGCATGGATGAAACCCTGACCATCGATACATCCCATTCAGCATTGTCAGGTTGGCCTGTCTGAATGATCAGTGGTACTCCTTGACCGTCCCAGGGCTCTCTTGACCGGAAGGGGTCAGTACATGACCTCAGACAACGAACCCGAGTCCTTCGCCGGCGCGGCCGACAAATCACCCCGTCAATCCCTACGGGAGACAGTGGGTGGTCAGTTCAAGCGTCTAGTAACTGCCATTCGCACCGGCGACGAAAAGACGGTCGAGAACGCGGTTCTGTCACTGAGTCGTCGCAGCCGCTGGCTGGCACCTCTGGCCATGATGGTGGGGGCGTTCACCATGCTCTTCCAAGGGGTGAAACTGCTATTCACCAACTGGCGACTGACCCTGGTGCAGATATTGCCAGCCATGTGGATCTGGGCGGCCATGCTCGACCTCAAAGCCCACGTATTTCGTGGCCACGAGTTCCATGTATTGAGGGGACCGCTAGTGATTCCCGTCGTTTTGGTCATCGCCTCCATCACCTCAACCGCCTTCTTTCTCAATGCGGTCTTCGCCTTCTCGATAGCCCGGCCAGGCAAGCCGGAGATCCGCCCTGCGTTCGCCCAGGCACGCGTGCATAGGAAGGCGGTGCTGGGCTGGGGATTCGTCATTGGGCTGGCCCTGGGGTTCTCCACCGTTGTCGTCCAACGGTGGGGGCTCCGCTGGTTCGGATTGGCCCTCGGCATCGTCGTCGGCGTGCTGATGTTCACCTATGTGTTCGTTCCGTCACGACTACTCGGAACTACGTCGACCCGGTCCCGTCGGGACAAGCTCACGGCCTCGGCCATAGGCGGCGCGGTCGGTGCCGCAGTGTGTACGCCGCCGTACCTTCTGGGCCGGGTCGCCATTTTGATGCTGGGATCGCATAGCCTCCTCATCCCGGCCGTGATCCTCTTGAGCGTGGCGGTCGTGCTGCAGACCGGGGCTACCAGCGCCGTGAAGGCCATCAAACTGAGCGCCAAGTTGGCGGTGGGCCACATGCCGACCAGGTAACGGCCAGGCTCAGCGGACTTTGATCACCGTCGTCTTGGCGACCTTGTCGTGCCACCCCTCGCGCTTGCTGTCCCACAGGGGTGAGAGGCCGACGATGATGGTGTAGACACCGGCGATCGCCCCCAGGACGGGAATCCACCGGAGCAGGATCCCCGGGTACAGGACGAAGATCCGGAGGCCGGCTCGTTGAGGATCGATTCGTCCACCCGTCTGGTTATCCCGCACGGTGATCCCGAGTGCCATCATCCCCACGGTCTGACCCTTCTCACTGCCGTTGAGCAGTGCGAAGTAGGCCAGGTCGATCACGAAGGTGATGAGGCCGGCGATCACGTGCCGGGCGTCCAATCGCGTGCTGAACAGCCCGTTTCCGTTGCCGACATAGTGGCCGGCGGCGATGATGACGGCGCTGATGATGCCGGTCACGATCCCGAGGATCACGCTGTCGATGATGATGGCCACGAGGCGCTGCCACCACTCGGCCAACGGGCGGCCCAGGCTGTCCACCGGACCGGTCGTATAGCCGTAGGGAGCTCCTCCGGATGGAGGCTGGCCGTAGGGGGTCTGGCCGTAGCTGGGAAGGGGGGCAGCCGGAGGCGGTCTCTGGCCGTATGCGGGGGGTGGGGTTGGTGCTGTCGGCGGTGAGCCCTGGCCGTAGGAGGGCGCCCCGGTGGGTGCTGCCGGTGAGGCCGAAGGACGTGGTCCCGGAGGTGGTCCGGGTGCTGCCGGTGGCGCCGAAGGCGGTGGTCCCGGCGGTGCGGGGGGTGGTCCGGGTGCTGCCGGTGGCGCCGCAGGCGGTGGTCCCGGCGGGGGCGGTGCTGCCGAGGGAGGAGGTGCGGTCGGTGGTGGTCCCGGCGCCGTTGGTGGGGGAGCGTTGGTCGGCGGCGGCGGTGCGGGTTCGGTGCCGGGTTTCGGCTCCTCGCCCGGTGTGGGTGGTGTTTGATCGCTCATCGCGTAACCCCGCGCTCTCTCATTGATCTCCACCAGCATTGGTCGGGCCGACCCGCGCCTACTCCACTCACGATCTTGACACGCCAAGTGCGAATATTGGCGAATTTCGCCCATGTCGTGGGGAAGACCCGTCTACCGTTACCCGGCGGTGAACCAACTTCTCGCGCCACAGGAAGCCCGACCGGCGGGCGTCCCGTCGCCGTGAACCTCCTCGACGTGCTGTTGCTCGTGGTCGTCGCCGTCGCGGCGATCGAGGGCCTGCGACTCGGCGCCGTGCTGTTGACCCTGTCCTTCGTCGGATTCTGGCTGGGCATGTACCTCGGCGCCATCCTTGCCTCCGAGACCGTCCACTGGGTGCACTCCCAGCCCTCCCGCACGGCCGTTGCCCTCATCACCATGATCGGCAGTGCGGTCGTCCTGGGGACGGCCGGGCGCGTCCTCGGGGCCCGATCGTTCCGAGCGCTCCACCGGGGAAAGCTCGGCTCGGTGGACTCGGTCCTGGGCGTGGTCGTGGCCGTGGTGGCCTCTCTCCTGGCCGTCTGGCTGGTGGCCAGCACCCTGGTCAACAGCTCCTATCCGAGCCTCAACTCGGTGATCGCCAACTCCACCATCATCCGGTCGCTCGACAATGTCCTGCCTGCGCCCCCCTCGGTGTTCTCCCGGGTGCAGGTCTTTCTCTCCCAGGAGGGCTTCCCGCCCGTCTTCGCCCAGCTGGCTCCGGCCTCGGCCGGCCCCGTCACCCTGCCCGACGCAGCCACCGTCAATGCCGCGGTGGCCGCGGCCGGTGCGTCCACGGTCAAGGTCGTCGGGGAGGGGTGCGGGCAGATCCAGGAGGGCTCGGGCTTCGTCGTTGCCCCTGGCCTGGTCGTCACCAACGCCCACGTGGTGGCGGGCATCCCCCACCCGACCGTGGAGGACTCCAGCGGCACCCACGACACAACAGTGGTGTACTTCGACCCGTCGTTCGACCTGGCCGTCCTGCGCACCAATGTCACCGAGCCGGCCCTGTCGCTCGACACGCAGACCGTCGCTCGGCAAACCCAGGCGGCGGTGCTGGGCTATCCCGGTGGCGGCCAGTTTGCCTATGGGCCTGCCGGCGTCATGGCGGAGTTCGAGGCCCAGGGACGTGACATCTACGGTCAGGGCCTGACCGTCCGGGACGTCTACGAGATCGAGGCCTCGGTCCGGCCGGGGAATTCGGGCGGTCCCCTGGTTCTGCCCAGCGGCGTGGTGATCGGCATCGTGTTCTCGCGGTCCACCACCAATGACACCATCGGATATGCCCTGACCTCACCCGGGGTGATCACGCGGGTGCACCAGGCCGAGGTGGCCACCGGGTCGGTCGGGACGGGCGGGTGCACCAACGGGTAGTCACACCAACGGGTAGTCGCAGACGACGAGGCAGACGATCGGGCAGACCACCAGGTAGAACCACGACCGTGGCCTCCTCAGGCTAAACATGTCCACGTGACGCTCCCGCTGGAGGACTACGGCATCATCGGCGACCTGCACACGGCGGGGGTGGTCGGGCGCGACGGTTCGATCGACTGGCTGTGCCTGCCCCGGTTCGACTCGGCCGCGTGCTTCTCCAGGTTGCTGGGCGACGACGAGCACGGTCGCTGGAAGCTGGCCCCTGCCGGGGCCCACCTGGCTACCCACCGCCGCTACCGGGGCGACTCGCTCGTGCTCGAGTCGGAGTTCACCACGCCGGAGGGAACGGTCCGGGTGGTGGACTGCATGCCCATCCGTCAGGAGCACCCCGAGGTCGTCCGCCTCGTCGAAGGGGTGCGGGGCCGGGTGCCCATGAGGATGGACCTGACCATCCGGTTCGGGTACGGGCAGATCGTCCCGTGGGTCCGCAGGCTTGACGGGACGCTGGTGGCCATCGCCGGCCCCGACGGCCTGTCCTTGTGGACGCCGGTCCATACCCGCGGCGAGGATTTCTCCACCGTCGCCGACTTCACCGTGTCCGAAGGGCAACGGATCCCCTTCTCGCTGGCCTGGTTCCCGGCCAACGAGGAACCCCCACGCCCGGTCGACGCCCTCTACACCATCGAGGACACCGAGACCTGGTGGCACGACTGGGTGGCCCAGTGCACCTACACCGGGCGCGACCGGGAGGCGGTGGTGCGATCACTCATCACCTTGAAGGCGCTGACCTACCAACCCACGGGCGGCATCGTAGCCGCCGCCACCACGTCCCTCCCCGAGACCCTGGGGGGCGGCCGCAACTGGGACTACCGGTTCTGCTGGCTGCGCGACGCCACCCTCACCCTCGAGTCGCTCATGCGGGGTGGCTTCTACGAGGAGGCCATGGCCTGGCGGGACTGGCTGCTGCGGACGGTCGCCGGCGACCCCTCGCAGTTGCAGATCATGTACGGCGCCGGCGGCGAGCGCCGGCTCGACGAGTGGGTGGTCGACTGGCTGCCCGGGTACGAGGGCTCGGCCCCGGTCCGCATCGGCAATGCGGCGTCGGGCCAGTTCCAACTGGACGTCTACGGCGAAGTGATGTCGGCCCTGTATGAGGCCACGCTGGCCGGCGACAACTTCCGCGACCCGGCCTGGGACCTCCAGTGCGCGCTGATGGACTTCCTGGAGACGGGTTGGAGCAAGCCGGACGACGGCATCTGGGAGGTCCGCGGCCCCCAGCGCCACTTCACCCACTCCAAGGTCATGGCCTGGGTGGCGGTCGACCGTGCCATCAAGACGGTGGAGAACTGCAGAACGGACGGCCCGGTCGACAGGTGGCGCGCCCTTCGCCAGGAGATCCACAACCAGGTCACCACCCAGGGCTTCAACGCCCAGAAGGGCTCGTTCACCCAGTTCTACGGGTCCGACGCGCTTGACGCCAGCCTGTTGATGATTCCCCTGGTCGGATTCCTGCCCGCCACCGACCCACGGGTCAAGGGCACCATCGAGGCAGTCGAGCGCGAGCTGCTCGACGGCGGCTTCGTCCTGCGCTACCAGACGGCCACGGCCGGCGACGTCGACGGTCTCAGCGGTAGAGAGGGAGCCTTCCTTGCCTGCTCGTTCTGGTTCGCTGACTGCCTGTCCATGATCGGCCGGCATCAGGACGCCCGCACCCTCTTCGATCGCCTGTTGGAGTTGCGCAACGACCTCGGCCTGCTGTCCGAGGAGTACGACCCGGCCGCCGGGCGACTGGTCGGGAACTTCCCGCAGGCCTTCTCGCACGTCTCGTTGGTGAACACGGGATCCAAGTTGGCCGGCGAGTCGAAGCCGATCATGGAGCCGGAGCTGATGAACCAGACGCGCCGGGGCATGATCCGGTCCAAGACCGGATCAGGCCGGCTCCATCGCCTGGGCCAGCAGTCCCACCGCCACAAGGATCGACGGGCCGCGACGGGCACTGGGGGAGTCGTGTCCGAGCCGTCCCCGACCCCCGACCCGGCCAGTGAATCGATGGGGGCGGGGGAAGCTCGGCGGCCAAGGACGCCGGTCGCGGCCGCGGCTAAGGCTCCGTCGGATCCGCGTGCCCCCGCTCGCCTGGACAGAGCTGCCGGTACACCGAGGCGAGCGCGGACGAGGGATGCGCCTGCACCGAGGCGAGCGCGGCTGAGGGATTCGCGTGCACCGCGGATGCAACAGAGGAGGATGCATATGAGGGAACTCGGATCGGTCAATGCCAACCGCCGTCACGAGGTCTGTCCGTCATGAGCGGCGCACATCCCCACCCCCACTTTCATGATCAGCCCGGCTCCTCTGACGGCTCGGCCGACGCCGCCGCGCCGAGCGGTACCGGGATCGGGACCCGGATCGCCCCCGGGGTCGTCGAGCTCGACACGTTGCTGGGTGGATGGGAGCGGGTCACGGCCGGCTACCTCATCGAGGGTCCCGCACCCGTCCTGGTCGAGACGGGCAGCCAGAGCTCAGTCCCGGTGCTCCTGGACCAGCTGGCACGGATCGGCCTCGGGGCCGAGGACCTGGCCGGCGTGGTCGTCACCCACATCCACCTGGATCACGCCGGTGGGGTGGGCGACGTGGCCCGGGCCTTCCCCAAGGCCACGGTGTACGTCCACCCAAAGGGCGCCCGCCATCTGGTCGACCCGGCCAGGCTGGTCGACTCGGCCTCCCGCGTCTACGGGCCGCTGCTCGATTCGCTCTACGGCCGGCTCGACCCCACCCCCCAAGAGCGCATCCACGTGCTCGAGGACGGGGAGGCCATAGTCATTGGTCCGGACCGCTCGCTGATCGCTGTCGACTCCCCCGGTCATGCTAAGCACCACGTGGCCCTGCACGACACCTCGAGCGGCATCCTGTTTGCCGGGGACGCCGTGGGGGTCCGGCTCCCCGACGTGGGCGTGCTCCGGCCGGCCACGCCGCCGCCGGACTTCGACCTGGACCTGGCCCTGAACTCACTGGTCCGGTTCGCCGAACGGCGGCCGTCGGGGATCGCGCTGGCCCACTACGGATTGCTCGGCGACCCCCAGAACCTCCTCGACGAGGCACAGGGCACCCTCCGGCTGTGGGCCGAGATCGCCGAGTCGGCCTTCGGCCGGGGTGAGGACATCGCCGACGCGCTGTCCGCTGCCTTCGACCCGGCCATGGTCGACGTGGCGCCCGAACACCGTGAGAAGCATGAGGTGTTGAGCGGCGTCCACTCCAATGCCGCCGGGTTCCACCGCTGGCTGACCACGCGCCAGTCTCCATCCTCGAGCCAATAGGCGCTCCCCGCCCGAGGCGTACCCGCTCCCCGCCCGAGGCCTACCCGCTCGCCGCCCGAGGCCTACCGCGGAGCCGAGCCGACTGGCGTGTTGATGACCTCGTCCTTTAGCTTGAGGTACTCCTCTTCGGTGATGGCGCCCTTGTCCTTGAGATCGGCCAGCTTGGCCAACTGGTCGGCGCGGCCGGTCGTGCCCGCCGCCTGCTGCACGTACTGCTGGAAGGCCTGCTGCTGCTCTTTGGCCGCATCGATCGAGTGGGCGCGCATCTTGTCGCCGCGGGCGATGAAGTACACGAGGATGCCGATGAGGGGAATGACGAGGACGAAGAGGATCCACAGTGCCTTGACCCAGCCCTTCATGTCATGGCTCCGGAAGATGTCGATGAACACCGAGATCATCAGCCAGATCTCGATGAAGAACAAGAAGAACCACAAGAACCCATAGACCAGCTGGCCATCGCCGAACTCCGCGAACATCGTCACTCCCCGTTTGTCATGGACAATTCCGACCACACACTACGGGCCATCTCAGTCGGCCACGTGTATTGCCGCTGCGGTTGAGGGTATAGGCCACGGGACAAAGGGGGTCGAGATGGCGCTCGGGGATGCGAGCGGCGGGGTGCAGATGGGGACGGTCACGTCGAAGATACCCGGGCGGCTCGATCGGCTGCCCTGGAGCCGGTGGCACTGGATGATCATCGTCGGGCTGGGCACGGTATGGATTCTCGACGGACTCGAGGTGACGGTGATCTCGTCGATCACCGGGCGCGTCTCGACGACAGGCAGCGGGGTGTCGATCACCTCCGCCCAGATCTCGGGATTTGGCGCCGCCGTCTACGTGCTCGGGGCCTGCATGGGCGCGCTGTTCTTCGGCCAGCTCACCGATCGGTTCGGCCGGAAGCGGCTGTTCATGATCACCCTGGGCGTCTACCTGTCCGGGGCTGTGCTCACCGCCTTCTCGTTCGCCCCCTGGTGGTTCTTCATCTTCCGCTTCATCACCGGGGCGGGGATCGGCGGTGAGTACAGCGCCATCAACTCGGCCATCGACGAGCTGATCCCAAAGGAACATCGGGGTCGGGTCGACATCGCCATCAACGGGAGCTACTGGCTGGGGGCGATCGGCGGTGCCCTCCTCTCCGTGCTGGTGCTGAACGAGTCCATCTTCCCGGTGTGGCTGGGCTGGCGCTTGGCCTTCGGCCTGGGCGGTGTGCTCGGGATGATCATCCTGTTCGTCCGTCGGAACGTGCCCGAGAGTCCGCGCTGGCTGCTCATCCACGGGCACCAGGACGAGGCCGAGCGCATCGTCGGAGACATCGAGCGACGCGTGACCGCGGAGCGCGGGAAGCTGAGCGATGTTCCCGACGACCGGGCGATCACCATTCGCCAGCGCCGCTCCATTCCCCTCACCGAGATGTTCCGGACGTTGACCAAGCTCTATCCGAAGCGCTCGATCCTGGGGTTCTCCTTGTTCGTCGGGCAGGCATTCCTCTACAACTCGATCCTCTTCGGGTACACCACCGTCCTGGCCACCTTCTTCGGGGTCTCCACCGGTGACGCCCCCTACTATCTGGTGGCCTTCGCGGCCGGCAACCTGGTCGGCCCGTTTGTCCTCGGCCCGCTCTTCGACTCGATCGGCCGCAAGCAGATGATCTCCACGACCTACTTGCTCTCGGGGATCCTGTTGTTGATCACCGGGCTCCTCTTCCAGCATCACGTGCTCACCGCGACAACGCTGACCGTCGCCTGGATGGTGGTGTTCTTCTTCGCCTCGGCCGGGACCAGCGCCGCATACCTCACCGTGAGCGAGGTCTTCCCCATGGAGACCCGGGCCATCTCCATCTCCGTGTTCTACGCCATCGGCACCGGCGCAGGGGGCATCATCGGCCCGCTCCTCTTCGCCAAGATGGTGGCCACCAAGAACGCCACCGACGTCTTCTGGGCCCTGGCTCTGGGTGCCGCCCTGATGATCGCGGGCGGGATCGTCGAGTTGATCCTGGGCGTGCGAGCCGAGCGCAAGGGGCTCGAGGAGATCGCCATGCCTCTGACGGCGGCCGACGCCGACGCCGAGGCGGGCTCCGGACCGGCCGGTCGGGCCGAAGGAGGCCCAGCCGGAGCCCTGGTCCGTAGCTGATTTCGCCCGTCCGCGCCGCCCTCGAACGGTGTGGGTCAAGGTGGCGCCATGCAATTCCACCCCGTTTCGACTATCGTTGCCAGATCCGGAACGGCCGATCGGGGGGGCAAGATGCGTAGGAACGTAGCCATGCTCGGCGCCGGTGCTGTCGTTCTCGTCATCATGATGATGGTGGCCACGCCCCTCGCCGGTGCCGCGCCCGGGAACCAGTTCGCCCGCCCAGGCCCGGGCAACGGCGCAGGTCCGTTCCGTACGCCCTTTGCCGGTCCCGAGCAAACGGTATGCGGGACGGCCGGTTCGGGCTTTGCCCGTTGCTTCGTCCAGGTGCTCCAGCCGGGCAGCACGACCCAGCAGGTGCCCCAGGCCAACGGCGCGGCCCCTCCCGCCGCCTCACCCAATACGGCCGGTGGGAGCGCCGGACCGTCGGTAGCCACTCCGTCCGGTCTCTCTCCGAGCACCATCGACTCGGTCTACGGGTTCTCCGCGGCCACGAACGGCGGGGCGGGCAAGACGATCGCCATCGTTGATGCCTATGACGATCCCGCTGCCGCCAGTGACCTCAACGCGTTCAGCCAACAGTGGGGGCTCCCGCAGTGCACGACCTCGAATCCGTGCTTCTCCAAGGTGAACCAGTCCGGCGGTACGAGCTATCCCGCCGGCAACTCCAGTTGGGACCTGGAGATCAGCCTCGACATCGAGTGGGCGCACGCCCTCGCGCCAGCGTCGACGATCCTCCTGGTCGAAGCCAACAGCAACAGCTTCGCCGACCTTTCCACCGCCGAGCAGTACGCAGGAGCCCATGCCGACTACGTCTCCAACAGCTGGGGAGGCTCGGAGTTCTCGGGCGAGACGGCGTACGACAGTTCCTTCACCGCTCCGGCCGGCAGGAACGTCAGCTATTTCGTCGCCACCGGCGACACCGGGGGGGCCGTCGAATACCCGGCGACGTCCCCCGACGTGGTCGCCGTCGGCGGGACCAGCCTCTTGTTCAGCTCGTCGGGCACGTTCTCGGCCGAGAACGCATGGAGCAGTGGTGGAGGCGGGTGCAGCACAGTCGAGCCAGCACCGTCGACCCAGTCGAGCTTCAGCCAGTACGCCCAGGCCGGTTGCAACGGTCGCCGATCGACACCGGACGTGTCCCTCGATGCCGACCCGAACTCGGGTGTGGCCGTCTATGACAGCACGCCGTACTCAGGGTCGTCGGGCTGGTGGACGGTCGGGGGCACGAGCGCATCGACACCCATGTGGGCCGCCGAATCGGCCGTGCTCGGTTCGGCTGTCAACTCGGCGACCGTCTACTCGGCGACCATCCCGTTCCGGGACGTCATCTCGGGAAGCAACGGCCACCCGGCCCAGACCGGCTACGACCTGGCCACCGGCCGCGGGAGTTGGGCGTACACGCCGGGGCCGTCCACGTCGCTCTCGGCCGCGCTGGCCAGTGGCAACGTCGACCTCACCTGGACGGCGCCGACCGGAGCTCCGCCAACGAGCTACTCGGTGTACCGGAGCACGACCTCCAGCGCCGAGACGCTGCTCGCGTCCGGAATCAGCACCCCGTCGTTCACCACCGCTCCACCTCCGTCGGGCACGACCTACTACTACGAGGTCCAGGCGGTGGACGGTGCGGGCACTGGACCCTTCTCCAACGAGGCGTCGATCTCGGTTTCGTCTCCTCCGCCGACGACGACTACAACGACCACGACAACGACCACGACCACGACAGTCGCCCATACGCTGACGGCCAGCTTCACCAAGAGCTGTTCTCGGGCGACGTGCACCTTCACATCGACCTCGAGGGACACGGGAGCCACCATCACCCAGTACGCCTGGAGCGGTGGTAACGGGATCTCCGGGACGGCCTCGAGGATCTCCCACCCGTTCACGGCCGCGGGGACCTTCTCCGTTCAGCTCACGGTGACCGACAGCCAGAGGCTGACGGCCTCCGTCACCAACCAGGTGAAATGCGCCCGCTCCTACTTTGGTCTCAGCTGCTCATGACCGGCTGCCGGACCGGGGTCAGACGAGCTGTTGGACGGCCGACGCATCGCCGGGGCACTGCCACCGGATAACCGTCCCACCGCGGGTCACCGGACCCGCCGCAGCTCTGGTGCAAGGATCACATGGCGGAAGGATCACACCACCGAAGCAGCGCCGGTCACCGAGCTAGGGTGAATCCGGCGGCCACGTTCGGTGAGGACCATTTGGCGGAGGGAGTGGGATTCGAACCCACGGTGCCTTGCGACACAACGGTTTTCGAGACCGTCCGATTCGGCCACTCTCGCATCCCTCCGAGACGAGAGGCTAGTCGCCCCGGCGGGCGCGAAAGAACCGGGTGAGCAGTGCCGACGCCTCATCGGCCCGTATCCCGGCGGTGACAGCTACCTCGTGATTGAGGCGGGGATCGGCACACAGGTTGTAGAGGGATCCACAGGCGCCGGCCTTCGGGTCAGGGGCCCCGAACACCAACCGACCGACGTGGGCGGCGACCAGGGCTCCGGCGCACATGGGGCACGGCTCCAAGGTGGCTACCAGGGTCACGGCGTCGAGATGCCGCGTCCCGGTGGCCGCAGCCGCGTCGGCCACGGCCAACAGCTCGGCGTGGGCGGTCGGGTCTCCCCGCAGCTCGCGCTCGTTGTGACGCGAGGCAATGATGTTCCCATCGACCAGCGCTACCGCTCCGACCGGCACGTCGCCGTGGGCCGGCGCTCGGGCTGCCTCGGCCAGTGCAGCGGCCATGGCCGCGTCGTCGGCGCGATCGACCGCGTCTGGTCCACCGTCTTTCCCGGGGGCCGGACGGTGTGCTGGACCGGGTGCTGACCCGATTGGCGCGTCGATGCCCATGTGGCGGAGGAGATGGGATTTGAACCCATGGTGAGTTTCCCCACACACGATTTCCAATCGTGCCGATTCGGCCGCTCTCGCACTCCTCCGAGCCGTGACGCCCTTGGAGGGGCGTGTGCAGCCCCGACAGGCTAGTCCGCCACCCTGGAGGCCCGAGCCCCACCGAGCCCACTATCCTGTCGTTCGCCCCGACGTTTGGTGCGGTGGCCGGGTCCTGCGCAACGGGCTCCTGTGAATCGAGTCAGGGTCGGAAGGCAGCAGCTCTCAGCAGGTCAGTTTGTGTGCCGCAGCCAACCTGGCCATCGCACCAAGCGTCGGGGCCGTTCCCGGTCAACGGCTTGTAGGCTCACCAGACAGTGTCCGACGTACCCCCTGCACCCTCGCCCGACCCGTCCCCGACCGCCGCGCCCGAGGACGACCTCCCCTACCGGTCGCTCTACCGGCGCTACCGACCCGGTCGGTTCGCCGAGGTCCGAGGCCAAGACCACGTGGTCCTGGCCCTCCGCAACGCAGTCCGCGATGACCGGGTTGCCCACGCCTACCTGTTCAGCGGTCCGCGCGGGACGGGAAAGACCTCGACGGCCCGTATCCTGGCCAAGGCGCTGAACTGCACCAACCTCGAGGACGGTGAACCCTGCGGGGTCTGCGCGTCGTGCGTCGAGATCGCCAAGGGCACCTCGCTCGATGTCCACGAGCTCGATGCCGCCTCCAACAACGGGGTGGAGGCTATGCGCGACCTGGTGTCCCGGGCCGCACTCGGGACCCCGGGCCGGCAGAAGGTCTACATCGTCGACGAGGTCCACATGCTCTCGACCGCCGCCTCCAACGCCCTGTTGAAGACGCTGGAGGAGCCCCCGGCCCATGTCGTATTCGTCCTGGCCACCACCGACCCCCAAAAGGTGCTGCCCACCATCCGCAGCCGCACCCAGCACTTCGAGTTCCGGCTACTCGACGCAGAGACCCTCGGCGGCCTGCTGACCCAGGTACGGGACGACGCCCATCTCGACGTGACCGACGAAGCGCTCGACGTCGCCATCCGCCGCGGCAAGGGGTCGGCCCGTGACGCCCTCTCCGTCCTCGACCAGGTGGCTGCTTCGGACACGGTGGACGACGACCTTCCTGAGCTCAGCGAGATCGCCGAAGCCCTGGCCGAGCGGGACTCCTCACGGGCCCTGGTGGCCGTGGCCCACCTGACCTCGGGCGGCTGGAGCCCACAGCAGCTGGCCGGGGACTTCATCGAGCACCTCCGCCAGGCCTTCTTGACCATGGTCGCCCCCGAGCTGGTGTCGGTGGGGGACACCGAGCGCGACGAGATCGCCGGCTTGGCCGAGCGGCTGGGCCTGGCCGCCGTCGTGCGGGGCATGGAGGTGCTCGGGCTGGCCCAGGTGGCCATGCGGGAAGCTCCCGATCCCCGGGTGAACCTGGAGGTTGCCCTGGTGCGGTTGGCCCATCCCGACGTCGACGTGTCACCCGACGCGTTGGTGGCGCGGATCGAGCGGCTGGAGCGAGCGGCACCGGTGCCCACGAGGCCGGGGGGTGAGACCGTCGCTGTTCCTTTGGCTGTCCCCGCGGCGACGCCTCGTGTACCGATCGCCGGAGCGGCCGAGGACCCATCGATCGGGGGATCGTCCCCCTCGGCGCGCCGATCGACCGCGCCTCCAGCCGCGGCGGAAGCAGCGCCCTCGTCGCCGGAAGCAGGGCCCTCATCGGCCTCGTCGCCGGCCTTGGTGCCGGAGCCGGTGTCAGAGCCGGTGTCAGAGTTGGCGGTGGACCCGACGGCTCCTCCCTCGCCGGCCGGCGCACGCAAGACGTTGGGCGCCGTCCGTCGCCAGACCGGGGCGACGTCTCAGCGGGGGCCTGTCGCCGCGCCGGGTCCCCGAGGAACCGAGTCAGGAGGGCCAAGCTCGGCGGAGCCCGCCCCTCCGACTAGGCCGAACCGAGGTGGCGCCGCCGCAATGTCGTCACCGGCAACCGGCGGAGCTCCCGAGGGGCGAGCTCAGGGATCGGCTCCGATGCCGACCCGGGACGAGTTGGTGGAGGCGTGGGGCGACCATGTGCTCGGCCGGTTACGACCCAAGGCCAAGGCGCTGTTCCAAGCCGGTCGCTTCGTCGGCGTGGAGGGCGAGAAGGCCCAATTCGGGTTGCCCAACGAGACCCACCGGATGCGGTGCGAGGAGGTCCGGGCCGACGTGGAGGCGGTGCTGTCCGAGCATTTCGGACGGAGGGTCGGGCTGGTGCTGATCGTCGACGACGGTCCTGGCGGACAGGACGGGCCGGCAGGGCGGACGGGGGTGGCAGGGCCGGACGCGTTCACCGGAGCGGGAGCGTCGGGCGGGCTACAGGGTGGACCGTCGGAGGCGTCGGGCGGCCCGGAGGCGTCGGGTGGCCTGGGACCGTCGGGTGGGCCGGGCCCGTCGGGTGGGCCGGGCCCGTCGGAGGCGTCGGGCGGCCTGGGACCGCCGGGTGGACCGGGGTTGGGGGCGTCCATGTCGGGGTCGGGTGTGGCGTCGGCCTCAGGCGGCTCGGGCCCGGGTGTGTCCGATGCGGCGTCGGGTGTGGAGGACTTCTCGGCCTTCGACGAGGCCGAGCTGGGAGAGGCGGCTGACGTCGACACCTCGCCGACGGCGCGGGTGCTCCAGGCATTTCCGGGCGCCGAAGAGGTGAACTGAGTGGCCATCTACTCGGGGCCTCTGCAGTCACTGATCGACGAGCTCGGCCGGTTGCCCGGAGTGGGGCCCAAGTCGGCGCAACGGATCGCCTTCCACCTGTTGAAGGTGGCTCCCGAGGACGCCAACCGGCTTGCCTCGTCCATCATCGCCGTCAAGGAGAAGATCACCCTGTGCACGCGGTGCTTCAACGTGGCCGAGGGTGGCCTCTGCTCGATCTGCACCGACGACCGGCGGGACACCACATCGGTGTGCGTGGTGGAAGACCCGAGGGACATCGTGTCGGTGGAGAGGACGGGCGAGTTCACCGGCCGGTACCACGTCTTACAAGGAGCGTTGAACCCGATCGAGGGGATCGGCCCGGAACAGCTCCGGGTCCGCGAGCTGCTCGCCCGGCTGGAGGAGGAGGGGATCACCGAGGTGATCCTGTGCACCAATCCCAACCTGGAGGGCGAGACCACAGCCATGTACCTGGCCCGGCTGTTGAAGCCCATGGGTCTCAAGGTGACCCGAATCGCCAGCGGACTGCCGGTTGGCGGTGACCTGGAGTATGCGGACGAGCTGACCCTCGGGCGCGCCCTCGAGGGACGTCGCGAAGTGGACGCCTGAGCGATGCCCGAACCGGTCGCGCATTCGGTCAAGTTCCTCTGGTTGCTGCGCCACGCCAAGGCCACCCAGCACGGTCATCGGGGGGGCAGAGACTATGACCGGCCCCTCACAAACCGGGGGCGCAGGGACGCCAGGGCGCTGGGCGCACGCCTGGGGGAAGGGGTGGGAGTGTTCGGGCTGGAAGGTGTGGCCCTACCCCAGGTCGCGCTGACGTCGGCGGCCGCCCGGACCAGTGAGACCGCCGAACTGGTGGCCGACGGTATGGCTGCGCCGCTGCTCATCGAAAGCTATCGCTCGATGTACGAGGGAGGCACGGAGACCATCTTGCAGTACGTCCGGGAGCTTGACGACGGCGTCATCTCGGCGATGGTCGTCGGTCATAACCCGACCATCTACCGGCTGACCTGGGGACTGCTCGCCACTGACGGTGCCGTCGGATCTGGGTTGGGGTCCGCTTCTAACGGCGAGTCTGGTTCCGACGCCGAGTCTGGATCCGACGGCGAGTCTGGTTCCGACGCTGGTGGCGAGCTCGATGGACGCCACAGGCTGGAGGAGCACGGCTTCCCAACGTGCACTGTGGCCGTCATGGTCCTGCCCATCTCCTCGTGGTCGGAAACCAACGAGGAGAGCTCGTCGCTGGCAGGGGTGTTCAGCCCGCCGTACTGATTCCTCTTCCATCCTCTTCCATCGTCGCTTTTCGGCCCTCTCTGTCCACAATGAGTGAGACACCTTCAGCATCCACGTACTGAGCATGGGGGCGTTGGAGGATTTCTCATGGAGAACACCACGACGAGGAAGGTGCCGCCGGTCAAGTCTGAGCACGGCAAGACTTGGCACATCGACGACGGCACCGGAGCTGATGGAGGTCCCCGCTATCACAAGAGCGGGATACGCCGGGTCTTCACGCCTGAGTACAAGCTGGCCATCCTGGCCGAATATGACGGGTGCTCGGAGACCGGCGAACGAGGAGCGCTGCTCCGGCGGGAAGGTCTCTACTCCAGCCTGATCACCGACTGGAGACGCCAGCACCGCCAGGGGCTGATCAAGGCCTCCCTCGGGCGAAATGACGGTGGTCGGGGTGGCCTTTCGCTCTCCGAGGTGGCCCGGCTACGGACCGAGAACGAGCGGCTGCGCTCCAAGTTGGCCCAGGCCGAGGCGGTCATCAACGTCCAGGGAACAGTACACGCGCTCTTGGAAGAGATCTCCAAGAGCGCGGACTCAGACGAGTAGTTGACGACGTGCTCGACGCCGGGGTCGAGGAGTTGGCCCCGACCATTGGACGAAAGAGGGCTTGCGAGGTCCTGGGGCGAAGTCGGGCCACTCACTACCGGGTCAAACGTCCTCGGGTCTGTGGGCCGCCGGCCCCCCGACGTTCGCATCGTGCCCTGGCAGAAGCGGAAGCCGACACCATCGTTGCGACCCTCCACGAGGAGCGCTTTTGTGAAAGCCCCGGCCCAGGTCTGGGCCACCCTTTTGGACGAGGGGACCTACCTGGCCTCGGTGTCCACCATGTACCGACTGCTTCGTGAGCGGGCTCAGGTGCGAGAACGCCGAGCCCAGGCCCGCAGGCCGGCCTCGGTCAAGCCCGAGCTGGTGGCGACGCGGCCCAACGAGGTCTGGAGCTGGGACATCACCAAGCTGGCCGGTCCCTACAAATGGACCTGGTTCCAGCTCTACAGCATCCTCGACATCTACAGCCGCTACGTGGTGGGGTGGCTGGTGGCCCCTCGGGAATCGGCCACCTTGGCCGAGCAGCTCATCGCCGATGCCATTTATCGACACAACGTCGCCGAGGGCCAGCTCACCCTGCACGCCGACCGGGGATCCTCCATGACCTCCCGGACCGTCAGCCAGCTCCTGGCTGATCTGGGTGTTCTCCAGAGCCATTCACGACCCCACCAGTCCAACGACAACCCCTACTCGGAGTCCTCGTTCAAGACGCTCAAGTACTCGCCCACCTTCCCCAAGCGCTTCGCCAACATCGCCGCGGCCCGCACCTTCTGTGACGGCTTCTTTGCCCACTACAACACCGAGCACCGGCACTCGGGGATCGGGCTGCATACACCGGCCGACGTCCATTTCGGCCTGGCAGACGTTGTCCGGGAGAAGCGCCAAGGGGTCCTCGACGCCGCCACGACTCCATGCCCCACCGGTTCCGGACCCCGCCGCAGGCACCACGGATCCCAGACGCCTTTTGGATCAACCGACCCGAGGAGGTGCCTCTGGCCGCAGAAGCGATCTGACCTTCCGGTGTCTCATTCGGGTTGACAGGTTCCGCCCTCTCTCCCTCTGTCACACCCTCCTGTCACGATGGGACACATGAGTTCGGTGGGTTCGAAGCAGCGGTCGAGGCAGGGTTCGAAAGACGGTTCGAGGCACGATTCGAGTGCCGGCGACGAGGACGTCCGCCTCTCTGGCCTGTTCGACCAGGCCAGCTCCTCCCTCCACCGGGCCGTCGAGCTCTTGGAGCCCGATCGCCTGTCCGGTCCTGATGCCCAGCGGCTCTATGCCTCGGTGGTCGAGGTCCTCCGGCTGGCCACGGCGGCCAAGTTCTCCCTCGCCACCCGGATCGAGTCCTCCAACGTCTGGCGGGAGGCCGGGCACCGGAACGCAGCCGGGCTGATCGCCGAGACCGAGGGCGTGGGGGTGGGACAGGCCCAGTCCACCTTGGAGACGGGGAAGGCCCTGACCGAGGCCCCGGGCACGGCCGAGGCCCTCCGGGACGGGAAGCTGTCCGAGCCCCAGGTGAAAGAGCTGGCCTTGGCCGTGGCCGTCGACCCGGACCACGAGCCCGAGCTGGTCGACGCGGCCCAGGCCGAGCCCCTGGCCCAGCTGCGGGACCGGTGCCGCAGGACGAAGGCCCGGGCGGCCTCGGCCGACCCGGCCAAGACCATGGCCGCCATCCACAAGGGCCGCCACCTCCGCCACTGGACCGACGAGGAGGGGGCCCTCTGCCTCCGGGGCCGGTTCACCCCCGACCGGGGGGCCCAGCTCGTCTCGGTGCTCGAGGCGGCCACGAAGGAGCGCTTCGAGCAGGCCCGCACGCACGGCGACCGAGAGCCCATGGACGCCTACGCGGCCGACGCCCTCTCTGCGCTGCTCTGTGGGGACTCCGCTCCGGCCGGACGACCGAAGACCGTCGTGAACGTGCGGGTGGACCAAGAGGCCCTCTTCAACCGGGAGGCGAGAGGGGACGAGGTCTCGGCCATCGACGGGATCGGGGCCGTCCCCGTCCCCGTCGTCTCGTCCCTCCTGTCCGACTCGTATCTGAAGGTCCTCTTCTACCAGGGGAGAGACGTCACCGTCATCTCCCATCCCGGGCGCTACCTCGACGCCCCGATCCGCACCGCGCTGGCCAACGACCATCCCACCTGTGCCGTCCCCGGCTGTGGCTCGACCAAGTTCTTGGAGACCGACCACATCCAGCCGGTGCACGAGAACGGGCCGGTCACGCTGTCCAATCTGGTCCGGCTGTGCTCTTGGCACCATGACAAGAAGACCTACGAGGGCTATGTCGTCTACAAAGACGACAACGGCGACTGGCACTTCGACCCGCCCGCACCCCCCGGCCGAGAACCCGACCCGGGTGGCGAGCCGGGCGGGAGACTCCCGGACCATCGTCTCTACGACGATGAGCGACGCGACGAGGACCGCGTCAGCAGGCGCATGGGCAATGTCAAACGCGGGCGCGATGACAACCAACGCGTGACCGGTTCTCGGGCGGGACCCTCGCGGGCACGATCAAGCGACAATCCCGAATCGGGTAAGTCGCCGCCCTTGTTCGATCTGTAGCGGCTCTCCGATCCGGAGGCGTTCTGGAGCCGCTCTTCGATCCGAGGGAATCTGAGCGGCTGTTCCGAAGGAGTTCTGGGCGGCTCTTCGATCCGAGGGAATCTGAGCGGCTGTTCCGAAGGAGTTCTGAAGCAGAGTCGTCGATCTGGGCGCCTACTGCGTTTGATCAGCGTTGCCAACGCAGCGCAGCGCGGCGCGATTAGGCGAGCGAGCGCAGCAGTGCTGCATCCCCCTGGCCGCCGCCACCGCAGAGGCTGACAGCGGCCAATCCGCCGCCGCGGCGCTTCAGCTCGTGGAGCGCTGTGAGGGCGACGCGGGTGCCGGACATGCCGACCGGGTGGCCGAGGGCGATCGCGCCCCCGTTGACATTGACCTTCTCCTCGGGGATGCCCAGGTCGTCGACCGAGGAAAGACCCACGGCGGCGAAAGCCTCGTTGATCTCGAACAGGTCGACGTCATCGAGCGACGTGCCCGTCTTGGAGAGAGCTTGGGCGATGGCCCGCGATGGCTGGGTGAGCAGCGAGGGGTCCGGACCGGCAACCTGTCCATAGCCGACGAGCTCGCCCAGCGGTGTAACGCCCAGCTCTTCGGCCTTGGCCTTGGACATCACGATCACCGCCGCGGCGCCGTCGGAGATCTGGGAGGCGTTGCCGGCGGTGATGGTGCCGTCCTTGGAGAAGGCCGGGCGCAGCTTGCCCAACGACTCGGCGGTGGTCTCGGGCCGGACACCCTCGTCAGTGTCGACCACGATGGGGTCGCCCTTGCGTTGGGGCACGCTGACGGCCACGATCTCATCGGCGAACCGCCCGTCCTTGATGGCGGCGGCGGCCTTCTCGTGGGAGGCGGCACTGAAGGCGTCCTGCCGTTCCCGGGAAACGCCGTCGGCGCCGTTGTAGCGCTCGGTGCCAAGGCCCATGGCGCACTGGTCAAAGGCACAGAAGAGGCCGTCGTACATCATGGAGTCGACCAGGGTGCCGTCCCCGATCCGGTACCCGGCCCGGGCCCCGGGGAGCAGGTAGGGCGCCTGGGTCATCGACTCCATGCCCCCGGCCACGACGATCTCGGCGTCACCGGCATTGATCAGCAGATCGGCCAGGTAGATGGCGTTGAGCCCGGACAGGCAGACCTTGTTGACCGTCGTGGCCGGCACCGTCATCGGAATGCCGGCCTTGGCCGCCGCCTGTCGCGCGGTGATCTGGCCGGTACCGGCCAGGATGACTTGGCCCATGAACACGTAGTCGACCTGCTCGGGCTTCACTCCCGAACGCTCGAGGGCAGCGGCAATGGCAAACCCACCGAGCTCGGTGGCGGCAAAGCTCCCCAGCGCGCCCGAAAGCTTGCCGATCGGAGTACGAGCACCTGCGACGATGACGGAACCGGACATTGAGACCTCCGAGGCCTGATCAGCCGGCGACCCCCTCGGGCCGGCGACAACTGGCCACTGACTACTCCATCAGCGGCTACTGCCACACCAGTGGCTACTGCTCCACCAGTGGCTACTTCAACATCAGAGGCCGCTTCGGCGAGTACCTACATGCATCAGCGGCCACTTCTTCTACATCAGCGGCTACCTCATCAGCCACTGACTACTTCATCCGACAACTACAACTGACTGGAACAGACGTCCGCAACTGACGACGTCGGCTTCCTATTGTAGGGGATCCTGACCGCCAAGTAACCCTGGTCCCATCGTCTCCCTCCTGGCCCATGTGGACGGCGAGGAGGTAGCCGCAACCCGGCCCCGAGGTCGAGGAACCCGGACGAGTAACCTGATTCGCCATGCAGTCGTTCCTTCAAGCAATTGAGGCAGGAGCGTCAGGCGACGAGATCGCCGAGATCGCGCTCCCCGATACATATCGCGCCGCTCACGTCCTGCGGGAGGAGGTGGATATGTTCGACGGCGTCGCATCCGAGGACAAGGACCCGCGCAAGTCCCTCCACGTCAGCGACGTCGCCGTGCCCGAGCTCGCCCCCGACGAGGCCTACATCGCGGTGATGGCCAGCTCGATCAACTTCAACACCGTCTGGACCTCGATCTTCGAGCCGCTGCCCACCTTCGGGTTCCTCGACCGTCTGGGGAAGGAGGGCACCTGGGGTTCGCGCCACGCCCTGCCGTACCACGTGGTCGGGTCCGATGCCTCGGGCGTGGTCCTCCGGGTCGGCTCGGCCGTCCGCAGCTGGAGGCCGGGCGACAAGGTCACCGTTCACTGCAACTACGTCGACGACCAGGACCCGTCCTCCCACGACGACTCGATCCTCGGTGCCAACCAGCGGATCTGGGGCTTCGAGACCAACTTCGGCGGCCTGGCCGACCTGGCCGTGGTCAAGGCCAATCAGCTGATGCCCAAGCCCAAGCACCTCACCTGGGAGGAGGCGGCGGTCAACGCCCTGTGCAACTCCACCTCCTACCGGATGCTCGTCTCCCGGAACGGTGCCGACATGCAGCAGGGCGACAAGGTCCTCGTCTGGGGCGCCTCGGGCGGCCTGGGTGCGTTCGCTGTCCAGTACGTCCTGAACGGTGGCGGTACGCCGGTGGGCGTGGTGTCCTCTGAGGAAAAGGTGAGATTGCTCCACGAGCTGGGGGTGGAGGCGGTGATCGACCGTCGAGCGGCGGGCTACACATTCTGGAAGGACGAGCACAACCAGGACGAGGGAGAGTGGCGCCGACTGGGCAAGGACATCCGGGCGCTGGTGGACGAGGACGTCGACATCGTCTTCGAGCACCCCGGGCGCCAGACCATGGGCGCGTCGGTGTTCGTCTGCAAGCGGGGCGGCATGATCGTGACCTGCGCGGCCACCTCGGGCTTCATGATCGAGTACGACAATCGCCATCTGTGGATGAAGTTGAAGACGATCAAGGGATCGCACTTCGCCAACTACCGGGAAGCGTGGGACGCCAATCAGCTGGTGTGCGAGGGCAAGATCCTGCCCCCCCTGTCCGCCGTGCACCCGCTGGAGAACGTGGGCGAGGCCGCCTATCAGGTGCACCGGAACCTGCACGAGGGCAAGATTGGTGTGCTGTGCCTGGCCCCGGAGGAGGGCCTGGGCATCGACGACCCGGCATTCCGGGACAAAGTCGGTGAAGACCGCATCACTTTGTTCAGGAGGCTCGGAGCGTGAGCGGCAAGTTCAGGACGCTGGGAGCGTGAGCAGCAAATTCGGGAGGCACGGAAGGTGAGCAGCAACGATCGCAGTACGACGGCTACCGGCCCGGCGGTTCCGGCCCGCACTGGAAGAGCAGGGTCCGCCGGGCCGGCCGGGCCGGCCGGGCTCCTGACCGAGATCGATCACGTGGCCATCGCGGTCCGGGACCTCGAGGCCGCCATCGCCTACTACGCCGAGACCTTCGGAGCGATCGTGGCCCACCGAGAGCGCATCGACTCCGACGGGGTGGAAGAGGCGCTCATCAAGGTGGCCGACTCGTACATCCAGCTGCTGACCCCGACCAGTGATTCCTCCCCTGTGGCCAAGTACCTGGAGAAGAAGGGGGAGGGCATCCACCACGTCGGCTACCGGGTCGATGACTGCGGGATGGCCCTCCAGGCGGTGAAGGACCATGGCGGCCAGACCATCGACCAGGCCCCCCGACCGGGCTCGAGGGGCACCACCGTGGCCTTCGTCCACCCCAAGGCGGCGTTCGGCACTCTGATCGAGCTCGTCCAGGAGTAGGGCCACCCCTACGCCCGAGGCAAGACGATGAACGAGGGTTTCGCACCAGGAATCGGGGAGAAGCTTCGCTCGTACGTGTACCTCCTGGTCGACCCCCGGACCGGGCGGGCGTTCTTCGCCGGTCGGGGACGGAACGATCGGTGCTTCCGCCACGTGCAGGCCGCCCGGCGGTCCGCCGAAGCGCCGGAGGACGGGCCGGGGTCAGGTCGGTCGGGCTCGGGTTCCGGTTCGGGTTCGGGTTCGGGTTCGGGTTCGAGCCAGAGGGGCGATCGGGGCTTCCCGGCCCTCGAGCGGATCCGAGACATCGAGTCGAGCGACCGGTCCGTACGAATCGATATCTTGCGGTACGGGCTGAGCGCAGACGAGGCGCGCCTGGTCGAGGCGGTGGCGCGTGACGCCCTCGGACTTCGGTCGGTCTCGGATGCCGGGGTGGCTGGGGCGGCGGGCACCCGACGGGCCCTCCCGACGCAGCGGACCGAGGCCTCGACGCTCAACGCTCAGTTGGCCAAGCCGGCCAAGATCAAGCGTGGCCACCGGGTCGTGCTCCTCCGCCTGGGCAAGTCGCTCGGTCCGGCACCATCTGACGCTCAGCTCGAGGAGGCCGTCCGGACGGGATGGAAGCTAGGGCGTCGCTGGACCGACCCCCGGTCCCGCCGCTCGCCCCAGTGGGCGTTCGCCGTGGTCGACGACGTCGTACGGGCCGTATTCCGGATCGACGGTTGGAAGCCGGCCGAGCCGGACCCTCTGACCCGGCAGAGCCAACCGACCGAGCCGGGCCAACCGACCCGTCCAGAGCCGGGCCAACTGACCCGGCCCGAGCCGGGGGCCCCGCCCCGTTGGGCTCTCACCGGTGAGCGAGACCCCGAGCTGGAGCGGAGGTACCGCGGCCGCAACGTCGGCGCCTACTTGGGCCCGGGCTCCCAGAATCCCGTGACCTACGTGTGGTGTGGGCCCCATTGGGTGAACCGACCGATCTGAGCCGACCGATCTGAGCCGACCGATCTGAGCCAACCGATCTGAGCCAACCGATCTGAGCCAACCGATCGGAGCCCGAAAGCCCCTCCTCTCGATCCCCGGAGCAGGCCGGATGGGACCAGGTGAGCCGGTCCGGTAGCCTCGGGCCTCATGGATCACCCGATGACCCAACGGCTGGAGGAGCTCGCCGAGCGGCGAGAGCAGGCGAAGAACGCCGGCTCACCGAGAGCGATCGAGAAGCATCACGCCAAGGGCAAGATGACCGCCCGGGAGCGCCTCGACTACCTGCTCGACGACGGCTCGTTCCAGGAGCTCGACATGTTGGCCCGCCACCGGGCCCACGGCATGGGCCTGGAGGACAATCGTCCCTTCACCGACGGGGTGATCACCGGGTTCGGCGAGATCGAAGGGCGGCGGGTGTGCGTGTTCAGCCAGGACTTCACTGTCTTCGGCGGGGCCCTGGGCGAGGTCTTCGCCGAGAAGATCCACAAGGTGATGGACCTGGCCTCGTCGATCGGTGTCCCCATGATCGGGCTGAACGACGGCGCCGGAGCACGCATCCAAGAGGGCGTCGTCTCCCTCCACTCCTACGGGGGGATCTTCCACCGCAACGCCCAGGCGTCCGGGGTGATCCCCCAGATCAGCGTGATCCTGGGCCCCTGCGCCGGCGGGGCGGTCTACAGCCCGGCCATGACCGACTTCATCTTCATGGTCGAGGGGACCAGCCACATGTTCATCACCGGCCCGGATGTGGTGAAGACGGTGACCGGCGAGGACGTGACGCTGGAGGAGCTGGGCGGGGCCATGAGCCACGCCACCAAGTCGGGTGTGGCGGCCTTTGTGTCCCCCGACGAGAAGTCGTGCCTCGATGACGTGCGCTACCTGCTCTCGTTCCTCCCGTCCAACAACCTGGAGGAGCCGCCGGTCGTCGACACGGGCGACGACCCCGAGCGGGCCACGCCCGAGCTGACCGCGCTGATGCCGGCATCGCCCAACCAGCCCTACGACATGAAAAAGGTCATCGAGGCGGTTGTCGACGACGGTGAGTTCTTCGAGGTCAACCACCACTGGGCCATGAATCTGGTGTGCGGGTACTCCCGGGTCGATGGGAAGGTCGTGGGCATCGTGGGTAACCAGCCCCAGATGCTGGCCGGCGTGCTCGATATCGACGCGGCCGAGAAGGGGGCGCGATTCGTCCGGACCTGTGACGCCTTCAACATCCCCCTCGTCACCTTCGTCGACGTGCCCGGGTTCATGCCCGGGACCGACCAGGAGTACGGCGGCATCATCCGCCACGGGGCCAAGCTCCTCTATGCCTACTGCGAGTCGACGGTGCCCCGGGTCCAGATCATCACCCGCAAGGCCTACGGCGGCGCTTATGTGGTCATGAACTCGAAGTCCATCGGCGCCGACCTGGCCTACGCCTGGCCTTCGGCCGAGCTGGCCGTCATGGGTCCCGAGGGCGCTGTCGAGATCGTCTACCGGAGGGACCTGGCCGAGGCCAGCGACCCGGTATCTCGTCGAAAGGAGCTGGTCGAGGAGTACACCGAGCGTTACGCCAACCCGTATGCCGCAGCCGAGCGCGGCTACGTCGACGACGTGATCGACCCGGCCGAGACCCGCCGGGTGCTGGTCAAGGGCCTGGCCCTCCTGGCCTCCAAGCGCGAGGAGCTGCCCAAGCGCAAGCACGGGAACATGCCGCTGTGAGCGCTCCCACCAACGGGGGGGTCGAGCAGCGGGGCCTCGCCCCGCGGCCCCCGGTCGACCCTGCCGTGCTCGCCGTGCTGGCCGCCGCCGTGGATCAGGCCTGGCCCCGACCCGTGGCCGAAGCACCGGCCGAGCCGCCGACCGGCCCGGCCTGGCGGTTCAGCGGGCGGTGGTGGACCCAGCGCGCTGCGGCTCGTCGCGACCGCCCCTGGGCCCGGGGCTGAGCCTCCGCCCGGCCTTTCCCGTCCCGGCCAGCCCCACTGGCGGGCTACGCCAGCGCTCGACTGCAGCCCGTCAGTGTCAGCTGGAAAGCGCCGCGCTGCCAGTGTCAGCAGGAAGGCACAGCGCCCAGGTCAGCAGGAAAGCGGCACAGCGCCCAGGTCAGCAGGAAAGCACAGCGGCCAGGTCAGCGCGAGAGCGCAGCCCGATGCGACTCGGCCAGGTCCAACAGGTCGTCCATGATCTGACCCAGCTCGAAGTCCTTCGGCGTGTAGACGCTGGCCACGCCCTTCCCCTTCAGGACCTCGGCATCCTCGGGGGGGATGATCCCGCCGACGGTCACCGGGATGTCGAGTCCGGCGGCGTGCAGCCGGTCGACAATCTCGGGGACCAGGTCCAGATGGCTGCCTGAGAGGATGGAGATACCGACCACGTCCACGTCCTCGTCCCGGGCCGCAGCCACGATCTGGGCCGGGGTCAACCGGATCCCCTGGTAGATCACCTCGAAGCCGGCGTCACGGGCAGCCACGGCGATCTGCTCGGCGCCGTTGGAGTGGCCGTCCAGCCCAGGCTTGGCCACGAGGAGCTTGGGAGGGCCTCCGGCGTGCTTGGCCATGGCCTTGGCCCGGGCCAGCGCGCCGGACAGCTCGGTGCCCCGGTGGCCCACGCCGCCGCCGACCCCGGTCGGCGCCCGATACTCGCCGAACACCTCGCGCAACGCCCCGGCCCACTCGCCCGTCGTCCCGCCGGCATGGGCCAGCGCGATGGTGGCTGCCATGACGTTGTCGTCGCCCTCGGCTGCCCGGCGGAGATCATCGAGGGCGCGCTGGACGGCACTGTTGTCCCGAGCGGCCCGCCAGCGCTCCACGTCCTCCACCAGCTCGGCCTCGACGGCCGGGTCGACCCGCAGGATGGACGCCCCGGCCGAGCCGATGCCCCCGCCCTCCTCGTCGACCGCCGGCGCCAACGGGGACTCCGCCGTCTCGGTGAAGGAGTTCACCCCCACCACCTGCTGCTCGCCCGTCTCGATGCGGTGGACCCGCTCGGACTGGCTGGCGACCAGGCGGGACTTGAGCTCGTCGATGGCCTCGAAGGCCCCACCGAGGGCGAGCACGTCTTGGAGCTCGTCCCACGACGCCTCGGCGATCTCGGCCGTCTTGGCCTCGATCACCTTCGAGCCGTCGAAGATGTCGTCGTACTCGAGCAGGTCGGACTCGAAGGCCAGGATCTGCTGGATCCGCAGCGACCACTGCTGGTCCCACGGCCGGGGGAGCCCGAGCGCCTCGTTCCAGGCCGGCAGCTGGAGGGCCCTGGCCCGGGCCCGCTTGGACAAGGTGACGCCCAGGGCCTCGAGCACGATCCGGGGCACGTTGTTCTCCGGCTGGGCCTCGGTGAGGCCGAGCGAGTTGACCTGGACCCCGTAGCGGAAGCGCCGCAGCTTCTCGTCGTCGACCCCGTACCGCTCGGTGCAGATCCGCTCCCAGAGGGCGGTGAAGGCGCGCATCTTGCACGTCTCTTCCACGAACCGGACGCCGGCGTTGACGAAAAAGGAGATCCGGCCGACCACTGAGGGGAACTCGGCTTCGGGGACCTGGCCGGAGAGGCGCACGGCGTCGAGCACGCCGATGGCCGTGGCCAGGGCGTAGGCCACTTCCTGGTGGGGGACGGCCCCGGCCTCCTGTAGGTGGTAGCTGCACACGTTGATGGGGTTCCACTTGGGCACATTGCGCACCGTGTAGGCGATGGTGTCCACGGTCAGCCGGCGGCTGGGAAGCGGGGGGAAGATGAACGTGCCCCGCGACAGGTACTCCTTCATGATGTCGTTCTGGGTCGTGCCCGAGAGCTTCCTCGGATCGGCCCCCTGGTCCTCGGCGTTGGCGACGTAGAGGCCGAGTAGCCAGGCCGCCGTGGCGTTGATGGTCATCGACGTGTTCATGGTCTCGACCGGTATCTGGTCGAGCAACTGGGCCATGTGGCCCAGGTGGGCGACGGGCACGCCGACCTTCCCCACCTCCCCGGCCGCCTCGGGGGAGTCCGGGTCGTAGCCGATCTGGGTGGGGAGGTCGAAAGCGATCGACAGGCCGGTCTGGCCTCGGGCCAGGTTGGTCCGGTAGAGGGCGTTGGACGCGGTGGCCGTCGAGTGGCCGGAGTAGGTCCGCATCACCCAGGGCTTGTCCCGCTTCGGCTTGCTGGCCTGTTCCACGTGGCTCATTCCTCCATTGTGGCGCCTGCGAAGGCCCATCCAACCATCCGGGCGCTCAGACACGTTCTGCTCGCTGCCGTGGCCCCCGGGTGCACGGCTACTTATGCCGCGCGGCTACCTCCTCCGGCGCGGCTACCTCCTCCGGCGCGGCTACCTCCTCCGGCACGGCTACCTCCTCCGGCACGGCTACCTCCTCCGGCACGGCTACCTCCTCCGGCACGGCTACTTCCGGTAGTCGTGAAAGCCCTGGCCAGACTTCCGGCCCAGGAGCTCGGCCGCCACCATGCGCCGAAGCAGGGGCACGGCTGCGTAGTTCGGGTCCCGGAACTCATCGTAGAGGGCGTCCAGAATGGCCAACGAGGTGTCCAGGCCGACCAGGTCGAGCAGGGCGAACGGGCCCATCGGGAACCCGCAACCGCCCTTCATGGCCGTGTCGATGTCGGCCACCGAGGCCACGCCCTGCTCGTAGAGCCGAACGGCGTTGTTCAGATACGGGAACAGGAGAGCGTTGACGATGAACCCGGCCTGGTCCTTCACCTCCACGGGGGACTTCCCGCACGCCTCGGCGAATCCCCGGACCGCGGCGATCGTCTCGTCGGAGGCAGTCAGTGGGCGGACCACCTCGACGAGGGACATGACCGGGGCCGGGTTGAAGAAGTGCACGCCACAGACCTTGTCCGGGCGGCCGGTCTCCATGGCCAGCTCGACCACGGGCAGCGTCGACGTGTTGGTGGCCAGGATGGCGTCCTCGCCACAGATCCTGTCCAGCTCGTTGAACAGCACTTTCTTGACCGCAAGGTCCTCAACCACCGACTCGATGACCAGGTCCATGCCTTTGAGTGCCCCCAGGTCGGAGGTGGCGGTGACCCGGGCCAGGATGGCATCACGCTCCTCGGCCGTCCTCTTCCCCTTGTCGACTTGGCGGTTGAGGGACTTCTCCATCCCCGCCACCGTGGCGTCCGCGGTGTTCTGGCTGCGGGACCGGAGGACGACCTCGAAGCCGTTGCTCGCCGCGGTCTCGGCGATCCCCGATCCCATGATCCCCGATCCGACGATTCCGACGCGCGCGATGGACATGGCCTGCATGTTACTGGTCAGTAGCGTTCTTTGCCCTTGGGCCCGCACTTGTCGGGCGGACCTGCCGATCCGGCCTGTTCAAGGGGCCCATTTTTCCGAGGGGCATGGGGCCGGCGCACCGAGGCGCATGGAGTGGCCGTCCGAGGCGCAGGTGGCTGTTGTTCCGAGGGGCACGGGGCCGGCGTTCTGCGGCGTACGTGGTGGTGGAGCCGATCGTGACGATCGAGCTTCGGTGTCCACCTACAGTGACATCGCATGTGTGGAACCCCTGGACTGGTGGCACTGGTCGGCGGCGGAGAATGGCAGGCCGGCTGTTCGTTCGACCGCGACCTGCTCGCCCGCTCGGAGGGGGACCACGTCCTGGTCCTCCCCACGGCTGCGGCCTACGAGCACCCCGAACGCTCGGTGGCTCGGGCCGGCGAGTGGTTCGAGGGGATGGACGCCCACGTTGAGGGGCTCATGGTGCTGTCCCGCCCCGATGCCGAAGACTCAGGCATGGCCGCGGTGATGCGCAAGGCCCGGTTCGTCTACCTGAGTGGGGGGTCCCCGATGCACCTGCGATCCGTGCTGAAAGGCTCGGCCGTGTGGGCCGCCTTGCTCGATGCCTGGAACGACGGCGCCGTCATCGCCGGCACAGCCGAGGCGGCCATGGCCCTGACCGATCCCATGGTCGACGCCCGGGGCGGAGGCCTGACGTTGGGGCTGGGTCTCTTGACCCGGCTGGCTGTCGTCCCCCACTTTGGGGACACCCACGAGGATGCCCATGGCGAGAAGTTGCACCGGTCGGTGACCCTCGCACCACCCGGCCTCCCGGTGGCCGGCATCCAGGAGCGGACCGCGCTCCTTCGGGAACCGGACGGCTCGTGGCGGAGCGCCGGCGAGGGATCGGTGATCGTCTACGTCGACGGGGCCCGCTCGGCGGCCGGGTTGGACGCACTTCCCCGGTAGCGACTGCGGAGGATGCGACAGCCGGCGTGCGGCCGGCCGCCCGTGTCAGTCGGCCTCGGTGATGGTGACCGACTCGATGGTCACCTTCTCCGACGGCGTTCCCGACCGGCTACCGATCGCCTCGATCGCCGAGATCACCTCGAGGCCCTTGATGACCTTGCCGAACAGCGAATAGCTCGGTGGCAGGGCGGCGCCGTCGGGGCCGCTGATCACGAAGAACTGGCTTCCGTTCGTGTCCGGCCCGGCGTTGGCCATGGCCAGCGAGCCGATCTCGTAGCGCCCCGGCTTGGGCAGCTCGTCCTCGAATCGGTAGCCCGGACCACCGCGGCCGGTGCCCTCGGGGTCGCCGCCCTGGAGCACGAAGCCGGGGATGACACGGTGGAAGGTCACGCCCTCGAAGTAGTGGTAGCGGGCCAGAAAGACGAAGTTGTTGACCGTCTTCGGGGCGGCGACCGGGTCGAGGGAGATGGTCATGGCGCCCTTGGTGGTCACCATCTCGGCCGTGTAGCGCTTGGCCGGGTCGATGACCATGGGTGGCGGTCCATCGAACCGCTGGGTCTTGGGGCTTGAGCCGTCCGCTGCTGGAATCTCGGGGGCCATGGTGGACTCGCTTTCTGTCGGGGTTTCTCTGGTCCTGTTGGGCCTATCGCTATGGCTATGGCGTGGCGATAGCTATGGCTATGGCGCGGCGACGGTCACGACGTGGCTATGGACACCGAGAGGATCCGGTGGGTGACCTTGGGCGGGACTCCGTTGGCCGTCGTGCTCGAGTTGCCGTCGGCGTTGATGGTGTCGACCACGCTCATTCCCGAGGTGACGTGCCCGAAGAGCGAATAATTGGCGGGTAGGGACTCACCCTGCGGCCCGGCCACGATGAAGAACTGGCTGCCGTTGGTATTCGCCCCCGAGTTGGCCATGGCTACCGATCCGATCGGGTACTGCGGGCTGGCTGACTTGGGCAGCTCGTCGGCGAACGTATAGCCGGGACCACCATTGCCCGTCCCGGTTGGGTCACCGGTCTGGTCCATGAACTGGGGGATGACCCTGTGGAAGGTCACGCAGTCATAGAAATTGTGCTGGGCCAGGAACACGAAATTGTTGACGGTCACCGGAGTCGTGGTGGCGTCGAGGGCGACCACGAAGCTGCCCACGTCGGTCTTTATGGTGGCCGTGTAGGTCTTGGACGTGTCGATAGTCATGGCGGGAGCGGTTTTCCATGACGGCTTGCTCAACTTGGCCTTGGGGCTGCTCGGGCACCCGGCCGCCGCGGCGACCTTGTCCGCGGTCAACTGGGCGGCGGCCGACGGTGCCGTGGTCGTGGTGGTCGAGGACTTCGACGAGCCGCCGCTGGTCACCAGCACCGATATCCCGATGATCACGCCCAGGGCGACGACCACGATGATGCTGCGCCGGAGCAGCTGCTTGCGCTTCTTGGCCTTGGCTGCCGCCGCCCTCCTGGCGTCGCGGCCGGCTTTTTGACGTTGTCGCTTCTCGGTAGGCACGGTCTGCCAGGGTAGCCGTCAGCTAGTGTCCCCTGGATGCGCCGGCCGCTTCGTGTTATATCGCTACCGATCGTGTTGTTGAGCGCGCTGATGGCAAGTGCCGTCGGGACGACGTCGGCAGGGGCAGCACCCCCACGAGCGACGCTCGACAAGGCAACGTTCACCCCGGGGCTCATCGCCATCGATGCCCCGTTGACCGGGTCGCAGTCGTCCACTGGGATCGACATGTATCGCGGTGCCCAGCTGGCCGCAAACCAGATCAACGCGGCCGGCGGCGTGGACGGGGTGCAGCTCACATTGGTCAAGGCGGACGACAAGGCCACCGCCTCCGTCGGCGTGACCGTGGCCAAGAAGGTCGTCGGCCAGCACATCTTCGGGGTGGTCGGGCCCTTCAACTCTTCGGTCGGCGTGGCCAACCTGCCCATCTACAAATCGGCCGGGGTCTCCATTGTGCGCCTGACCAGCGCAGCGGCCACCCAGGGATTCGGGGCCACCACCCAGCCGATGGACGTCCAGGTGGCACCGGTCGAGGCCAAGGAGATCACCCAGGTCCTCCACGCCACACGGGTGGCCATCATCTACGACACCTCGACCTACACGACCGGGATCACCAAGTCGCTGCGCCGGCTGCTCACCGCCGAAGGCCATCCGCCGGTCACCGTCCAATCGATCAAGGAGGGGCAGACCAACTTCTCCAAAGCGGTGTCGGCCGCGGCCGCAGCCAAGCCCGACCTGCTCTACATCGCCGCTTATGGGAAAGAGGCCGGGCTGATCGCCCAACAGGCCTCCCAGCAGAACGTCGGGGGCACCTGCTTTGTCGACCTGGCTGCCCAGGGACCCGACTTCGTGACCAACGCGACCCTGCCGGTGGCCCAGAAGTGCTTGAACAGCGGCGTGCCCTCGGCGCAGGAATTCGCCGGGGCCACCGAGTACGTCGCCAACTACGAGAGCGCCTACCACTCCGACCCGGGGACGTGGGGGACGTTCACCTACGACTCGGTGGAGATCCTGGCCCAGGCGGTCAGGGACGCCGGCGGCTGGAAGGAGGCCGCCGTGCAGTCCAAGCTCGCCAACACCTCGGCCTACCCGGGAATCACCGGGACGATCACCATCGAGCCGAAGACCGGGAACCGGGCCAATACCCCGGTGGTGATGCTCGATATCGATGCGGCCGGCAACTATGTCGTCGATCCGACCTGGGCCCAGGCGGCCGACTTCCCCTTGACCACAACCGTGCCGTCCACCACCCTGGCCGGGTCCTGACCTCAACAGATCACGGCCCTCGGGTGAGTACGGGCGGAGCTCACAGAGGGCGTGCACGGTACGAGACCAGCGAGGGTCAGGCGCGGGTGCTGGGCACGGAGCGGGACGGGACCTGAAGCGGCCGCAGTAGCCTGTCGGGCCATGCCATTGGTCGTGCAGAAATTCGGTGGGAGCTCGGTCGGCGACGCCGATCGGATCCGTGCTGTCGCCGATCACGTGGCCCGGACCCGCCGGTCTGGTCATGATGTCGCAGTGGTGGTCAGCGCCATGGGCAAGACGACCGACGACCTGATCCGCCTGGCCAACGACGTCAGCGACTCGAGGCCCCCCCGGGAGCTCGACATGCTGCTCAGCTCGGGCGAGCGCATCTCGATGTCCCTATTGTGCATGGCCCTGTCGGACCTGGGTGTCTCCGCCTTCTCCTACACCGGGAGCCAGGCCGGCATCATCACCGACAACTCTCACACCCGGGCCAAGATCGTGGAGGTGAGGGGTGATCGCCTCCGGGCCGCCCTGGACCAGGGGGCCGTTCCCGTGGTTGCCGGGTTCCAGGGTGTGTCGACTGACCGGGACGTGACCACGCTCGGACGCGGCGGGTCGGATACCACCGCCGCCGCCCTGGCCGCGGCGTTGGGGGCCGACGTGTGCGAGATCTACACCGATGTGTCCGGCGTGTTCAGCGCCGACCCCCGCATCGTGCCCGAAGCCCGCAAGTTGTCCCGGGTCAGCTACGAGGAGATGCTCGAGATCGCCGCCACCGGCGGCCGGGTCCTCGCCCTGCGCTCGGTCGAGTTCGCCCGAAACCACCATGTGCCCCTGCATGTGCGCTCCAGCTTCACCTGGGAGCCGGGCACCTGGGTCGATGAGGAGGATCCGTCCATGGAACAGGCTCTTGTTACTGCCGTCAGCCACGAGTTGGCCGAAGCCAAGGTCACGGTGACCGGCGTTCCCGACCGACCGGGATCGGCCGCTCGCCTGTTCCGCGGCCTGGCCGATCGCTCGGTGAACGTGGACATGATCGTGCAGAACACCTCGTTGCACGGCACCACCGACATCTCCTTCACCGTCCCCAGCTACGACCTGGCCGTGAGCACCCAGGTCGCCGAGAGCATGGTTCCCGAACTGGGTGCCACCGGGGTGGTGACCGACGCCGACGTGGCCCGCGTGTCGCTCATCGGCGCCGGCATGAAGACCCATCCCGGCGTGACCGCCCTGACCTTCGAGACGCTCGCGGCCCACGACATCAACATCGAGATGATCTCCACCTCGTCGATCAGGATCTCGTGCATGGTCCGATCCGAGGTGGTCGAGGAGGCGGTTCGTGCCCTGCACGGCGCCTTCGAGCTCGGAGAGGAGCCCCGCACCCGCTGACGGCCCGGCCGGAGGGCCCATCTCGTAGGATGACGGGATGCGAGTGGCAGTCGTCGGTGCAACCGGGCAGGTGGGAACGGTGATGCGGTCTGTCCTCCAAGAGCGCCGGTTCCCGGCAGACGCCGTGCGCTTCTTCGCCTCTTCCCGTTCGGCCGGCCGGCTCCTCCCGTTCCAGGGCCGTGACATCCCGGTGGAGGACGCGGCCACCGCTGACTTCGCCGGCGTCGACATCGCGCTGTTCTCGAGCGGCGCCACCGCCTCGCGTGCGCTGGCCCCGCGGGTGGCGGCGGCCGGCGCAGTGGTCATCGACAACTCGTCGGCCTGGCGCATGGATCCCGATGTGCCCCTCGTCGTCCCCGAGGTGAACGGCGCCGCCCTCGGCACCATCGCCAAGGGGATCGTGGCCAACCCCAACTGTACGACGATGGTGGCCATGCCGGTGCTGAAGCCACTCCATGATGCGGCCGGCCTCCATCGGCTGGTGGTCTCGACCTATCAGGCGGTGTCGGGAGCGGGACTGGCCGGCGTGTCCGAGTTGAGCGAGCAGTTGGCCAAGTCGGCCGACCACGCTGCTGAGCTGACCTTCGACGGGGCCGCGGTGGAGTTCCCGCCCGCTTCGACCTTCCCGGCGACCATTGCCCACAACGTCGTCCCGGTGGCCGGACGGCTGGTCGACGACGGCTCGGGTGAGTCCGACGAGGAACAGAAGTTCCGCAACGAGAGCAGGAAGATCCTCGGCATCGGCGATCTGGCCGTGACCTGTACCTGTGTGCGGGTGCCGGTGTTCACCGGGCACGCGCTCGCCATCACAGCCGAATTCGAGTCGGAGCTCACTCCGGAACGGGCGACGGAACTGCTCCGGAGCGCACCAGGGGTCAGGCTCTCCGACATGCCCATGCCGCTGCGGGCAGCGGGCACCGACCCCTCGCTGGTGGGACGGATCCGACGCGACCCCGGGGCCCCGAACGGCCTGGCTCTGTTCGTATGCGGTGACAACCTGCGCAAGGGGGCGGCGCTCAACGCCGTACAGATCGCCGAGTCCCTGCTTGCACTCGGCCTCGTCTCCTGACCGACGGGGTTCAAGAGTCACCCACCCATCGATTCAGGACCCACCCATCGATTCAGGGTCACCCATCCGTCAGGAGCCGCTCCTGATCGTTTGGGGTGAGCATCCGGATCCCCCAGGAAACCGGTCCTCAGGGAACCGGATCGCTCAGGGAACGGCTGCGCCGGCGGCCAATGTGGCCACTCGCCTGGCCAGGTTGACGGCGTGATCGCCGAAGCGCTCGTAGAACCTGGCCACCATGGCCAGTTCCACGGCCACGGGCAGCGGCATGGTCCCGGCCACCACCTCGACGGTCAGGCTGACGTGGAGATCGTCCATCTCGTCGTCCAGGTCGTCGACCACGGCGGCGGCGGTGGGGAGACGTTCCGCATAGGCATCGGTGGTGCTGCGCCACATGTGGCTGGCTACCTCGCCCATGCGCTCCACCAGGCCGCGGCTTCGGGCCGAGAGCTCCATGCCGAGCCCGCGGGCGGCCCGGCGGGCTACATGCTCGGCCAGGTCGCCATTCCGTTCAAGATCGGGGAGCATGCGGAGCACGGTGATCAGATAGCTGAGGTCGTCATCCCCGCGGGAGCGATCGTGCATCTGCTCGAGGGTGAGGGTCTCGGCCTCCCGGTAGATGCGGTCGACTACTTCGTCCTGGTCAGCCAGGAGCTTGCCCGCCTCCCTGTCCCCGGAAAGAAAGGCATGGGTTGCCCCTGCCACGTTCTCGCCGATGATGGCGAACAGTTGAAGCACCAGACGGTCGATCTGGGCAAGTCCTTCGTCCACGGGACAACCGTACTCGCCCCCAACTCCGCCGTGAACTAGGCCTCAGGTCGGCGGGTGTGCTTCGTCGCGGTGGAGGTCGCCGCCCACGATGATGCGGGGCCCGGACGTCCAGCTCAGGTACCGCCACGACCAGTTGACTAGGACCGTCACCTTGTTGCGGAACCCGATCAGATAGAGGATGTGGAGGCCGAGCCACGCCAGCCAGCCGAGGGTGCCCCGGATGACTCTTCCGTTGGGGAACTGGGTCACGGCTGCTCGCCGACCGATGGTGGCCATGATGCCCTTGTCGCGGTAGCGAAAGGGCTGGGTGGGGCGGCCTTCGACCTGGTTGACGATTTGAGCGGCGGCGTGCTTGCCCGACTGGATGGCCACCTGGGCCAGTTGGGGGCAGATCCTCTGGTCGCCCGACTTCGGGTCGACTGAACCGGGTCCCCAGGGGACAGCGGCGGCATCCCCGATTGCGTAGGCGCCCGGATGGCCGGGAAGCGACAGATCCGCCTGAACGGCGAGACGCCCGTTCGGCCCACTAGCCGCATCGATCTGCGAGGCGATGCTGCCTTCGACGGTCACGCCACCGGCCCAGACGACGGTCCGACACGGAATGGTTGTGCCGTCGTCGAGGGCAACGCAGTCGTCAGTGACCTCTTTCACCATCCGGCCCAGCCTGAGCTCGACTCCCCGGCTCTTGAGCGTGGCCGCGGCGTAGTCGCCGGCGGGAGCGATGAACGGCGCCAACAGCCGATCGAGGCCATCGATCAGGATGATGCGGGCGCGGGCCCGGTCGAACCGGAAGCCGTCGTGGCGGACAGACACATCCAGCAGCTCGGCCAGGGCACCGGCAACCTCCACCCCCGTCGGGCCCCCGCCGATGACGACGAAGGTCAGCGCTCCCTCGTCGGCGACCTGGGGGTCGGCATCGACCTCTTCGAGCCGGCGAAGGATGTGATCGCGGAGGTACCTGGCGTCGGCCAGCGTGTAGAGGGCGTGCGCGTACTGGGCGGCTCCGGGGATCCCGAAGTACTTGACTGTCGCACCGCTGGCCACGATGACCGAGTCGAAGGGAATCGGTTCGCCCTCGTCGAGGCCCACCGTGCGGTCGGTCCAATCGATACCGGTCACCCCTCCATAGCGGAAGGTCACGTTGGGAACCCGACCGAAGATGGCGCGGATGGGGTAGGCCACATCGGCGGGGTCGAGGCCGGCCGTCGACACCTCGTACAGCAGTGGCTGGAACGTGTGGAAGTTCCGTTGGTCGATGAGGGTGACATCGACGGGGCGCCCGGCCAGGCTTCTTGCCGCTGACAGCCCACCGAACCCGCCACCGATGATCACGACACGATGCATAGGTCCAGGATGGCATGTCCCGGTCGGCCAACGGCGGGGAGCCGCACCGCCGACGACGAGGAACCGCGACCGCCGAGGACGAGGAACCGCGAATTTGTTACACCCCCCCGTTACCCTGGTCTTGCAGGTCATTCGCGGTCAGCCGACGGTCCGTGCCCCGCACCGGAGCGACGGTCTGAACGCGGCACACCCACCCGGCAACCAGACAAGGGCGACTACCCATGGAACACCAGGTCACGATGCATACCAGGCGTGACACAGCCCATCGGACGGCGGTGCCGGCATGACCCCCGGCCTCATCGCCGGACTCCTCGCCGGCCTCATCGCCGGTGTGGTCATTGGCCTGTTGGCCCGTTCGGGGCACGTGGCCCGGACGCGCACGGCCGAGGCCCGGTTGGCCGATGCCCTGGCTGCCGGTCGACGGCTCACCGACGAGAATGCTGGGCTGCAACAGCAGGCGGCGACGGCCCGGTCGGAGACGGCTCGGCTGAGTGCCCAACTCGAGCACGAGCGCACGATCAACCAGGAGCGAGCGGCCGGATTCGAGGAGACCCGACAGCAACTGACCGGGGAGTTCGCCCGGTTGTCGGGCGAGGCTCTGCGAAAGAACAACGAGCAGTTCCTCCAGCTCGCCGACAGCAAGCTCAACGAAACTCGTCAGGCGGCCGAGGGGGAGCTTGGGAAGCGCCAGGAAGCCATCGAGCAGCTGCTCAAGCCGATTGGTGAGCAGCTGGGCAAGTACGACGACGGGATGCGCCGCCTGGAGGTCGAGCGCCAGCGCGCCTATACGACGCTGACCGAACAGATGCAGCAGCTGTCGACGTCGCACGACCACCTCCAAAAGGAGACCCGCAACCTGGTGACCGCGCTGCGGGCCCCACAGACCCGAGGACGGTGGGGCGAGCTGCAGCTCCGGCGCGTCGTCCAGATGGCCGGCATGTTGGAGCGATGCGACTTCGACGAGCAGGTGACGTCGAGCACCGACCAGGGCCGGTTCCGACCCGACATGGTCGTCCACCTCCCCGGGGGCAGGAATGTGGCCGTCGACGCCAAGGTGCCCATGCAGGCGTTCCTCGACGCCAACGAGGCAGAGGACGAGACAGAGCGCCGGATGCACCTGGCCAGTCACGGGCGACAGTTGAAGGCCCACGTGGATGCGCTGGCCAAGAAGGAGTACTGGAAGCAGATCGATCCGTCGCCCGAGTTCGTGGTGGCGTTCGTGCCCGGAGATCCCCTGTTGACTGCCGCCCTCGAGCACGAACCTGGCCTGATGGAGCACGCCGTGGCCAACCACGTCCTGTTGGCCACACCCACCTCGCTCATTGCCCTGCTCCGAGCCGTGGCCTACGGGTGGCAACAGGACGCCATGGCTGAGAGCGCTCGGGAGGTCCAACTGCTCGGGGCCGAGCTCTACCGACGCCTCTCCGTGCTCGGGGACCATTTTGCCGGTGTGGGCAAGGGCCTGAACAGCGCCGTGTCTGCCTACAACAGGGCAGTGGGCTCACTGGAGGGACGCGTCCTGGTCACGGCTCGGCGCTTCGCTGATATGGGCGTGATCGGTACGGGCGAGAAGGACATCGCACCGCCGGTCACTGTGGATGTGTCGAGCCGTGATCTTCAGTCCCCCGAGCTCGGGGGCCAGGCGCTCCGCCAGCTCCCCCCGATCGACCCGATGGAGCTCCTGTCCGGCGAGGGCGAATCCGACCGTCGGCGGGCAGTCTGACACCCTCCCTCGGATCGGCGTCACACCCGATCCCTAGGATGCGACCCTGATGGTGGCCACGAGAATTGTTCGGTACGGAAGGGGAACGAGCGAGGCCCTGCGCGACGAGATCGCCGTGGCCCAGCAGGAGGACCCCCTGGCCCCGGTGACCGTGGTCGTGGCTCGGAACAGCATCGGGTTGGCCACCCGCCGCCTGCTGGCATCGGGTGACTTGGGCCCATCGGGTCCGGACAGGCGCCCGGGCGTGGTCAACGTCCGATTCACCACCCTGGCCCGTCTGGCCGAACAGGTCGCCTCCGAGGAGATCGCCGCATCCATGAAGCTGCCGGCCACGGCCGCTGTGTTGCGAGCGGCCGTCCACTCGACGCTGTCGGCCACGTCACAGCCCCTGTTCCGCGGGGTGAGGGACCACCCGGCCACGACCCGAGCCTTGGCCGGCGCCTATCGCGACCTCGCCGGGGCGTCGTCGGCATCGCTCCGCCGCCTGTCCGGCACCGGTCCCCGGGCTTCGGCCGTGGTCGGTCTGGTCGAAGAGGTCCGGGCCAACCTGGGCGACGGTTGGTTCGACGAGGGGCAGCTTGTTGACGCGGCGTCCGCCGTCCTCCAGCGGTCGTCGACCAGCCCGGGGACGGGCGCGGTCGTCGCTCGAACCGGACCGGTCGTGTTCTACCTCCCGCTCCAGGTCACTCCCCACGAGGAGCGGTTCATCAAGGCACTGGCCAACCGGGTGCCGGTGACGGCACTGGTCGGTATGACCGGCGACGACCCCGCGGACGAGTCGTCCCGTGACCTGTTGGCTCGCCTGGGTGCCGCCCCGACCTTGGCGCCGGCCGAACAGCCAGCCGCGGCGACGCGCGTGGTCAGTGCGCCCACGGCCGATGTGGAGGTCCGCATGGCCGTGCGGGAGGTGATGCAGCGGCGACGCGCGGGAGTCCGCTTCGAGCGCATGGCCATGACCTACAGCGGGGTCGGCCCGTACGACCGCCTGGTCCGAGAGACCCTGGCGTCGGCGAAGATCCCGTTCAACGGTGTGAGCAGCCGCACGCTGGCGGCCACGTTTGCCGGGCGCACCGTGCTCGGCGCCTTCGAGTTCGAGGAACGAGGATGGCGGCGGGACGAGATCATGGCCTGGCTGGCCGGAGGGCCGGTTCTCCACCGTGGGCGCCCGGTCGAAGCGACGGCGTGGGACCTGTTGTCCCGCGAAGCCGGGGTCACGGCCGGACTCGACAACTGGAGGCACCATCTCGGTGCTCTCGTCGTCGAGCGCCAAGGTCGGATCGACGATCTCGAAGGCCGGGACGGCGTGGAGGCCCCACCGGCGCGACGGCGTGGATGGCAACACGACCAGGACCGGGCCCGCACACTGCTCGACTTCGTGGAGGGCCTGTCGGCCCAGATGAGCTTCGCCGCCGGAACATGGGCCGAGTGGTCGAGCTGGCTGGCCACGTTCTGCGACCTCTATCTCGGACGTCCCTCCGACCGGGATCCGTGGCCCACCGAGGAAGAGGAGGCACTCTCTGCCATTCGCGCCGCCGCTGATCGTCTGGCCGTCCTGGACCGGTTGGGGTCGAGGCCCGACCGCGCTGCCTTCCGCCAGGCCGTGGAGGTGGAGCTCGAGTCGTTGGCTCCCCAGACCTCGCGTTTTGGAACCGGCGTCTTCGTCGGACCCGTGCGGCTGCTCACCGGGCTCGACTTCGACGCCGTCTTCGTCCTGGGCATGGTTGACGGTGCGTTCCCCTCCCGGGTCAGCGACGATCCCTTGCTCCCCGACGCCGAGCGGAGCGTGGCCGGACCGGATATCCCGTTGCGGGGCCGCCGCGCCCATGACGACCGACGCGACTACCTCGCCGCGCTGGCCAGCGCTCCCGTCCAGGTCCTGTCCTACGCCCGCGGGGACCAGCGCCGGGGCCGCCAACAACGGCCAGCACGGTGGCTGCTCGATGCGCTCGCTGACCTGGAGGGCGGCCATCGTCGTCTGTTCAGCCGAGACGTGGAACAACTGGCACCCTTCGACGGCTACGAGGTGGTCCCCTCGTTCACCGCGGCGATCCGGACCGGCGGCGAGCCCATGTCCCTAGCCGACAGGGACCTTCGTGAGCTTCTGGCCTGGGGCGACACCGGGAACCGGATCGCCGGTCACTACCTGGCCGAGCTCGAGCCGGTGTTCGGTTCCGGACTCGAGGTCCGGCGGGCCCACAGACTGAGCCGGTTCACCCGGTTCGACGGCAGGATCCGCGGTGATGTCCCCTCCCCGGTCGACGCCGGGGCCCTCTCGCCCACCAGCCTCGAGACCTACGCGGAATGCCCGCGGCGGTACCTGATGGAGCGGGTCCTCCGCATCGAGGTGCGGGAACGACCCGAGGCCATCCTGACGATCGAGCCCAGCACCAAGGGCACGCTGGTCCACGCCATCTTGGAGGAGTTCCTGACCACCCAGCTGCGGTTGCCCCGGGGCGAGCGGATCGCGCCGACCAGTCCGTGGTCGCCCGCCGACCACGCCCGGCTCGATGCCATCGCCGAGCAGGTATTCGCCGAGTACGAGGACCAGGGCCTGACCGGCCGCACGCTCCTGTGGGGGTTGGCCAGAGCCACGATTGTGCGGGAGCTCCATCGCTTCTTGGTCGAGGACGATCGGTACCGCGCTCGTGGCGGCCTGGTGCCCGAGCGGGTCGAGCTCCAGTTCGGACCGGGGCACGGGGAGCCCGTCGCCCTCGAGCTTCCCGGGGGCAGGACCATCACCTTCAAGGGCTACGCCGACCGGGTGGACGTGGCGTCAGACGGCTCGGCTTCGGTCATCGACTACAAGACCGGCGGTGCCTGGGGCTTCGAGGAGAACGACAGCGACCCCCTGGCTCGGGGCCACAAGCTGCAGCTACCCGTCTACGGGCTCGCCGCTCGGAGTCGGCTGGGTGATGTCCCCGTCCGCGTGGCCTACTGGTTCGTTAGCGAGAAGGGGAACTTCAAGCAGATCAGCTATGTCCTCGACAGTGGCGCCCTGGACCGCTTCTCGGAGGTGGTCACCGTTCTGGTCGACGGCGTAGAGCGCGGGCTGTTCCCGGCCCGTCCCGGCGAGAAGGACAAGAACTGCAAGTTCTGCGACTTCCAAGCGATGTGCCCGGGTGACCGGGAGGTCTCGTGGAACAAGGTGCGCGACGCAACGGAACTGGCCAGCTACGTGGCCCTGACCGAGGGACCCAACGGGTCGGCGGGAGGTGCGTCGTGACCCAGCTCGCCTTTGACTTGCTTGGCCCGCCACCAGACGGGAGCGACGGGAGTGGCGTGGCCGAGGAAATCGGCGATGAGCCAGCCGGTTCGGGCCCCGTTACGCCGACCGAACATGCCGCGCCGACCAGCCAACCTGCCGCTCCGGCCGGTGACGCTGCCGCTCCGGCCGGTGACGCTGCCGCTCCGCCCAGCCAACCTGGCACTCCGGCCGGTGACGAGTGGCGAGGTTCGGGTGACGGGGGCGCCCGGGCCGACGTCCTCACCAGTTTGGACCGGTCGCTGTTCGTCGAGGCCGGCGCCGGGACCGGGAAAACGACGGCACTGGTCGGACGGGTTCTCGCGTTGGTCACCTCGGCCGGCGTCCGGCTGAGCCGGATTGCCGCCATCACGTTCACCGAGGCGGCCGCGGCCGAGCTCCGGGACCGGGTCTACGAGGCACTCGAGCAGGCCGCCGCCGGGAACGAGGACGCCCTCCGGGCTGACGGTCTGGTCGCAGGTTTCGAGCCGGGGACCCTCGACCCGAGCGAGCTCGAGCAACGGCGGGCCCGGGCCCGGACCGCGCTCGACGAGATCGACAGCGCCCCGATCAGCACACTCCACGGCTTTGCCCAGCGGATCCTGACGGCCCACCCCTTCGAAGCCGGACTCCCGCCCACGTTCGACGTGCTCGACGAGGGCCGTTCGGCCGTGGCCTTCGACGACCGCTGGACCGCCTTCGTCGACCAGCTCCTCGACGATGCCTCGTTGGCGCCCGCACTCACCCGGGGCCTCGTGTGCGGGATCACCCTGAACCATCTCCGCTCAGTGGCCGAGCAGTTCAACCAGAACTGGGACCTGCTGGTCGACGACCAGAGCTACGAGGGGTCCCTGAACGTCATCGACGCTGCCCCGGTCATCGAGTTGCTCGACACTGCGCAGCACCGGGCCAACGAGTACTGCTCGGTGGCCGACGACAAGCTGGCCATGCACATCGAGCGGTTGGCCCAGTTCCGCCAGGCCCTTGGTTCGGCCTCCTCGGAGCTCGAGACATTGCAGCTCCTGGTCAACTCAGCTCCACTGACGTCCCGGTTTGGCCAACGGGGCAACTGGTCGTGCCCGGTTGACGACGTGCGCGCCCTGCTGCAATCGGCCGAGGCAGCCCGGATGGCGGCGATCGATGCCTCCTCGTTCTCGGCCCTGTCCTATCTCGTTCCGGTGCTCCGCTCCCTCACCCTTCGCGGCGCAGAGGAGCGTCGCCATGGCGGACGCCTCGAGTTCCACGACCTGCTGGTCCAGGCCCGCCAGCTGGTCAGGCAGGACGTCGGTGTCCGGGTCGCGTTGCACGGCGAGTTCCAGCGCTTGTTGATCGACGAGTTCCAGGACACCGATCCGATTCAGGCCGAGCTGGCGGTGCGAATTGCCAATGGCTCGCCGGATCCCGCTGCCGGCATGGTGCCGTGGAGCGAGCTGGACGTTGAGGCGGGCCGGTTGTTCTTCGTCGGTGATCCGAAGCAGTCGATCTACCGATTCCGGCGGGCGGACGTCGCCCTGTTCTTGGAAGTGGCCGATCGGCATGGCGATGACCGGCTGGCCCTGACCGACAACTACCGCTCGGTCCCCGGGATCATCGAGTGGGTCAACAGCACCTTTTCGGCACTCATTGGCCCGGGCACCGAGGGCACCCAGCCTGCCTACGGAGCATTGGTGGCCCGCCGGCCGCCGCAATCGGGCCCGGTCGGCGCATTGCCGCCGGTATCGCTGCTGGGCGGGGCGCACGAGGCACCGGCCGGGGGGGCGGTCCCCACCATCAACGAGGTCAGGGACATCGAGGCTGGTGACATCGTCCGATGCATCCAGCTCATCCAGCGTGAGCAGTGGCCGGTCGGGGCCGAGGGCCGGCCGGCCACCCTGGAGGACATCGCCATCCTCATCCCGACCCGGACCGGTCTCGCCAACCTTCAGGATGCCTTCGAGTCGGCCGGCCTTCCCTACCGTCTCGAGTCGAGCTCGCTGATCTACGACACCATCGAGGTCCATGAGCTGTTGACCGTGCTCAGGGCGATCGACGACCCGACCGACCAGGTGTCCATCGTGGCCGCCCTTCGGTCGTCGTCCTTCGGCTGTGGGGACGACGACCTCCTCGAGTACCGGCAAGCCCACGGATCGTGGGACTACCGCAACGTGACTCCTGATGAGTTGGCTCCCTCGCACCCGGTGGTCATCGGCATGGCCGGGTTGCGGGAGCTCCATGCCCAGCGCTGGTGGCAGGACGTCAGCGGGCTCATCGGGCTGGTCGTCCAGGAGCGGAAGTTGCTCGAGCTCGGCCTGGACGAGGGGCGCCCCCGAGACGTGTGGCGGCGCCTCCGCTTCGTCGCCGATCAGGCCCGTCAGTTCACCGACGCCTACGGCGGGGACCTTCGCCGCTACCTGGCCTGGGTCGAGCTCCAGCAACGCGATGACGTCCGAGCAGTCGAGGTCGTGCTGCCCGAGTCAGATGACGATGCCGTCCGCATCCTCACCGTGCACGGGGCCAAGGGACTCGAGTTCCCCATCGTCTTCTTGACCGGCCTGGGTCGAGCCACCTCGTACGAGAACGGCACCCAGGTGCTCTGGGGGGCCGGCGGACCCGAGGTGAAGCTGAACAAGCGGGTCAAGACTCCGGGATTCGACGACCTGGCTGCCCGCGAGGACTCGATGAACCAGGCTCAGGATCTCCGTCTCCTGTATGTGGCGGCGACCCGGGCCCGGGACCACCTCGTGATCAGCCTGCACCACCAGGCAAGCGCCAAGTCGTGCCAGGCCGCCCTCGTCGCTCCGCTGTGCGGGGCAGAGCCCGACCTCTGTCACCCGCTCGATGATGAGATCCAGGACGCCGGCGATGCGGTCCGCAGCGAGGGCGGAAACCAGGGCGAGGTGGGGACCTACGCCGAGGGGGGGACTCAGGGCGCGGCTCACCTCCGTCCTGATGCCGCACGGGATGCCCGGACGGCATGGGAGGCTCAGCGGGCCGAGTTGGTGGGACCGGGCGGCCGACCCCGGACGTTGGCGGCGACGACGATTGCTGCCCTGGCCAAGGAGCAGGCCAAGGAGCAGGCAGCCGAGCAGGCAGACGACCACGCCGGCGAGCTCGGCATCCTGGACGCGGTGGCCGGTGGACCCGATCCCGGTCTCGACAAAGACGGTACGGACGTGGACCTTCCGCCGTGGCGACGAGGGCGGGCGGGGACGGCGGTTGGACGAGCGGTCCACGGCGTGTTGCAGACCATCGACTTCAGTGCCGACTACACCGATGCACAGCTCAACGAACTGGTCGGTTTCCAAGCGGTGGCCGAGGGCGTGCCCAACCGCAGGCGCGAGATCGCCCGCCGGGTGCGGGCCGCCCTCGATTCGGGCACGGTGGGCGAGGCGCTCTCCAGCGGTCGCTACTGGCGCGAGCTGTACGTGGGCGCCCCCGTGGGGGACCGGACGCTCGAGGGGTTCATCGACCTGCTCATCGCCGGCCCGGACGGCTACGTGGTCGTGGACTACAAGACCGATGCCGTCGTGACCGATGCCGACCTCGATGGCGCTGTGGCGCGCTATCGGCTCCAGGGAGCCACGTACGCACTAGCCGTGCACCGGGCCCTCGGTGTCCGCGTGGCCCGGTGCGTGTTCCTCTTCCTCCGGGCCGATGGAGCCGTAGCCCGAGAGGTCCATGACCTCGACGGGGCCATGGCCGAGGTCGAGGCCCTCGTGGCCCACGCCTGAGCCAAGTTTCCGGACCCGGCGAAAAGGGGCTTTCAGGTGCCATTAGCCTGCTCAGGCGACGATTTACCTGGTTGTTCATGAACCTTTTACCAAATCCCAGGTATTTGAGGGTTGATTCTCAGGCCTTTCCCAGCTTGATGGGGAATCCTCTCATTGCAGTCTGGTTGGCGTGACGCGGCGCGATACGCCCGAATGAGGAGGTAATGGTGAGGATCCTGGTGCTCGGCGGAGATGGATACCTGGGTTGGCCGACGGCGCTCTACCTCTCGCGGCGTGGCCACAGCGTCGGGATCGTCGACAACTTCGCCCGGCGGCAATACGACTTCGAGATGGGCGTGGACAGCCTCGTCCCCGTGCCCAACCTCCAGCACCGTGTACGCCGCTGGAAGGAATTGTCCGGACTCACGGTCGACACCTACATCGGCGACCTGACCAATGCCCACTTCGTCTCCGAGACGCTGGCCTCGTTCGCGCCCGACGCCGTCGTCCACTTCGCCGAGCAACGCTCGGCGCCGTACTCGATGATCGACCGGGAACACGCCACCTACACCCAGGTCAACAACGTGGTCGGCACGCTCAACCTGCTCTACGCCATTGCCGAGCTCAACCCCGACATCCACCTGGTGAAGCTGGGAACGATGGGCGAGTACGGCACGCCGAACATCGACATCGAAGAGGGCTTCATCGAGATCACCCACCGCGGGCGGACCGACACCCTCCCGTTCCCCAAGCAGCCGGGCTCGTTCTACCACCTGTCCAAGGTCCATGACAGCCACAACATCATGTTCGCCTGTCGCATCTGGGGGATCCGGGCCACCGACCTCAACCAGGGCATCGTCTACGGCCAGGAGACCGAAGAGACGGTGCTCCACCCAGACCTGGTGACCCGGTTCGACTACGACAGCGTGTTCGGAACGGTGCTCAACCGGTTCTGCGTCCAGGCCGTGGCCGGCCACCCCCTCACCGTGTACGGCACCGGCGGGCAGACCCGGGGCATGCTCAACATCCTCGACACACTCGCCTGTGTGGAGCTGGCCCTCGACAACCCCGCCGACCCCGGCGAATATCGGGTCTTCAATCAGTTCACCGAGTCGTTCTCGGTAGCCGAGATGGCGCAGCTGGTGGTCGACGAGTACTCGGGGCACGCCACCATCGAGAACATCCCCACCCCCCGCGTCGAGCGCGAGAGCCACTACTACCGGGCCGCCCACACGAAGCTGCTCGACCTGGGCCTCGTGCCTCACCTTCTCAACTCGGGGGTCCTGCGTTCGATCCTCGACGTGGCCGAGCGCCACAAGGACCAGGTCGATCCCGAAGCCATCCGCCCGACGGTGGAGTGGCGGAAGACCTCGAGCAAGCTTTCGACCTCGGGCGTACCGGCCAGCGGGTCCTCGGCGCCCAACTTGTTCGATGAAGGACTGACACCCGTTCGGGCCGCCTCGGGCGCCGAGATCCACCGGGCGTAGCCGAGATCCACCGGGCGTAGCCGAGATCCACCCGGGCGTAAGAGCGAGGCCGCGCCAGGACGAACGGCAAGGAACCCGTTGAGGCGGGCGCCCCGGTGGCGACCTCCATCCCGCCATGGCCGTTCGTCGGCCCTCTTGGCCGTGGAACGGGATCCGGCGCAGTGGTGACCCGTCCCCACGCAGCCCAAGCAGCGCGGACCTGGTTCCGACTCGCTCGTTGATCCGCTCCTACGCGGGGCATTATCGGGCCCTTAGCCTCCAGTTATCGGGCCCTCACCCATCCACGAGGCCCAGAGGAGCCATCCGCCGGGCACTATCGTCGTCGGGATGCCGAGAGCTCGCCGTCGGAGAGCAGCCCGTCGGAGGGCAGCCCGGCGATCCACTGGACGTGTGGTGGCCGCAGTTGTCATCGTGGTGATCGTCGGCGTGATCGTCGTCGCCTCGATCGCCGAGATCAACGCCCAATCGGCACCGTATCGACAGATGGTGAATCGGTCGTTCGGGGCCCTCGCCTCCCCGCTGGTCAACGCCTCGACCCAGACCGGACGCGACCTGGCCACCACGATGACACAGGCGGCGGGGGCCTCGAGCACCCGGAACGGGCTGCAACAGAAGCTCGATCAGGCCGTCGCCGACGCCACCTCCCAGTCCCGCGACGCGGCCAGCCTCATAGCGCCGGCCGCGGTCGGTGCCCTCGACCAGCAGCTGGTGGCCGTGTTCGCCGACCGGGCCTCGGCCACCACCGCGGTGCGCAGCGCAGTCGACGGGCTGCTCGGGATGACCCCGCTGCCGGTGGCTGGCGGGTCGGTCTCGACCACCCCGACCACCGCGCCACCCGTCACCGCCGCCCAGGCGACAACCCTGTTGAGCACCGCGGGAGCGCAGATCAGCAAGGCCGACGCCAATTACGCCTCGGTACGGAAGGCCCTGGCCCGGGCCACAGGACCCGTTCGCCTGCCGCGCTCGTCTTGGGTGACCGGTCCTCCGTCGACGGCGCCCCTCGGACCCACCCAGCTGGCTGCCGTGCCAGCGTCGTTGGCCGCAGCACCGGCCCTGGCCATCCTCCATCAGCTGCTCATCTCGGCCGCCGGGCTGTCGCCTCCGGCCATTACCACCACGGGTGGGTCGAGCACGGTGGGCGAAGGCTGCTCCAATCCCAGTACCCGGCCCGCCTCGCCGCCCGCCACCATATTGCCCCCGACGACGCGGATCTCGGCCCAGGTGACGGTGACAAATTGCGGCAACGTGAACGAGAGCGGCGTCACCGTCACGACCACCGTCCAGGCCGTCCCCGGCGCACCCATCCAGGGGACGCACCAGTCATCGGCTCCCTCGACCACCACTCCCACCTCTCTCCGACAAACCATCTCGCTCACCTCCGGATCCTCGATGAGCTTGGCCATGGGCCCGCTCCGGGTCGAAGCCGGCCACGAGTACGTGGTCACGCTGGCCGTGTCCGTCCCGCCTGGCCAGACCGATCCGGCCGGGACCACCCAGGCGTTCCTGGTCCAGGTCTCGACGTGATCGACTGCAGGCCGACCCGGACCCCGACCCCCCTCGGCGGTGCGCGGCCCGGGCCCTGACCTGCGGCCCCGACCCCGGCCTGTCGCCCGGGCTGACCGGCCTCGCGCTGGTCTGAACCCCGGCGCGAGCATCTAGGATCTGCAATTGAGACGACAGAAGGGTTTGAGGTCAGTGGCCGAGAGCATCACGATCACGGACAACCGCACCGGCGCGTCACTCGAGATCCCGTTTGAAAACGGTGGGATCTCGGCGGCGGCCTGGTCCAAACTGCTGCCCGGCACCTGGTTCTATGACCCGGGTTTTGTCTCGACGGCGGCTTGCGAGAGCGCCATCACCTATCTGGACGGTGAAGCCGGGATCCTCCGTTACCGGGGCTATCCCATCGAGCAGCTGGCCGAGCAGTCCACGTACCTCGAAGTGGCGTACCTCCTGTTGAACGGTGAGCTCCCGACGCCGGACCAGTACGAGACATGGCGCCACGAGATCACCCACCACACCTTCATCCACGAGAACGTACGGAAGCGCTTCCTGGACGGCTTCCACTACGACGCCCATCCGATGGGCATGCTGGTATCAGCCGTGGCCGCCCTGTCCACCTTCTATCTCGACGCCAAGGACATCTTCAACGCCGAGTCCCGCGACAAGCAGATCATCCGGCTCATCGCCAAGATGCCCACGCTGGCCGCGGCCGCCCACCGCTTCAGCGTGGGCATGCCGTTCGTCTACCCGGACAACTCCCTCGAGTTCGCCTCGAACTTCCTGTCCATGATGTGGAAGACGGCCGAGCCCCGTTTCGAGGCCGATCCGGTCCTGGCTCGCGCACTCGACGTGCTGTTCATCCTGCATGCCGACCATGAGCAGAACTGCTCGACCACCGCCATGCGGGTGGTCGGTTCGTCGCACGCCGATCCCTACTCGGCCACCGCGGCGGCAGCCGCCGGTCTCTACGGCCCGCGTCACGGTGGGGCCAACGAAGCGGTCATTCGCATGCTCACCGAGATCGGCTCCGTCGACAACGTGCAGGACTTCGTCACGTCGGTTAAATCAGGAACGGGCGGGCGTCTCCAGGGTTTCGGCCACCGGGTGTACAAGAGCTACGACCCGCGGGCCACCATCATCAAGAAGCAGGCCGACCAGGTGTTCGAGATCACCGGGAAGAACCCCCTCCTCGACATCGCCCTCAAGCTCGAGGAGATCGCCCTCTCCGACGACTATTTCATCTCCCGCAAGCTGTACCCGAACGTCGACTTCTACTCGGGTCTCATCTACCAGGCCATGGGCTTCCCGCTCGAGATGTTCCCCGTGCTGTTCGCCATTCCGCGGACCGCCGGTTGGCTGGCCCACTGGCAGGAGATGCTCGACCAGGACTCGAAGATCGCCCGTCCCCGCCAGCTCTACATCGGCGCCGACAGCCGGCCGTACGTGCCCATCACCGATCGCTGAGCACCAGGGGCCGACCGCGCGGTCGGTCCCGTCGTGCTCGCGCCCACCTTGTTTGGCCGGACAGCTCCGACAGCTCAGACTCGCCCGGACAGCTCAGACGGTTGAGGTCGTGGTGCGGGCCCGCATCAACCCCTCTTGGGCCATGGACACCACCAGTTCGCCCCCGCGGGTGAACATGAAGCCCCGGGCCAGCCCTCTCGCCCCGTAGGCCGACGGACTGTCCATGTCGTAGAGCAACCACTCGTCGGCCCGAAAGGGGCGGTGGAACCACATGCAGTGGTCCAGGCTGGCACCCATGAAATCGGGGTCGTCCCAGCGGACATCATGCGGTGCCAGCATGGTGTCGAAGAGCGACATGTCCGAGGCGTAGGCGGCGATGCAGGCGTGCAGCAGCGGGTCGTCGGGTAACTTGCCGTTGGCCCGGATCCACAGCTGCTGATAGGGATCCTTGCTGGTGCGGGGCATGAAGGGCAGGTCGCCGACATGGCGCTGCTCGATGGGGTGGGGGCGGGAGAACCAGTCCTCCAGGATCTCGCGGTAGGGCTCCAGCCGGGTGGCCAGCGACTCGAGCTCCTCGGGGGGCGGCACGTCGGGCATGGGGAACTGGTGGGACAGGCCCTCCTCGTCGACATGGAACGAGGCCGACAGGTTGAAGATGGCCCGCCCGTGCTGGATGGCCACCACCCGACGGGTGGTGAACGACCGGCCGTCGCGGATCCGGTCGACGTCGTAGAGGATCGGGACGGTCGGATCCCCGGGTCGGAGGAAATAGGCGTGCAATGAGTGGGGGCGACCGATCTCGACCGTGCGGCCCGCAGCCATCAGGGCCTGGGCCGCCACCTGGCCCCCGAACACGCGTTGGCGGTCCTCGTTGGGGCTCACGCCCCGAAAGATGTTGACCTCGATCGGTTCGAGATCGAGCAGGTTGACCAGGAAGTCCAGGGCGGCGCTCACTGCCCCATCCTGTCAGGTGGCCGCGACGGCGAGCCACGACCGAGGGCACCACAGAAGGCGGCTCCGGCGGCACTACGGTTACTGCTCGTGCCCACGCTGACCTTTCCCGATGGCTTCCTCTGGGGGGCAGCCACCGCCGCGCACCAGATCGAGGGGGGCAACGTCAACAACGACTGGTGGGCCTTCGAGCACGATCCGACGTCGGGCTGCATGGCCCCGAGCGGCGATGCCTGCGACTCGTTCCACCGGTACCCCGAGGACATCGCCCTCCTGGCCGGGCTGGGGTTCGCCGTGTACCGGTTCTCACTCGAGTGGAGCCGGATCGAGCCCGAGGAGGGTGAGTTCTCCCGCTCCGCTCTCGAGCACTACCGGCGGGTGGTCGCCACCTGCCGCGAGCACGGGGTCACGCCCATGATCACCTATCACCATTTCACCCATCCCCGGTGGCTGGCCGACGCGGGAACCTGGGAGGCCCCCCAGGCCGTGGATCGCTTCGCCCGCTACTGCGAGCGGGCCACCGAGCACCTCGGCGACCTGATCGGGTTGGCCGGAACGTTCAACGAGCCCAATGTGGTCGCCACCATGGGCTACCGCATGGGCATCTTCCCGCCCGGGGTCCGCGACCGCGATCGCCGCCAGAAGGTCAACGAGGTGCTGATCGCCGCTCACCGCAAGTCGGTCGAGGCCATCCGCTCGGGTCCGGGCGACTTCCCCGTCGGCCTCACGCTGTCCATGACCGACTACCAGGCCGTCCCGGGCGGAGACGAACGGCTGGAGCGGATCCGTCGGCCGGTCGAGGACGTCTTCTTGGAAGCCACCGGAGGGGACGACTTCATCGGGGTGCAGACCTACACCCGGGACCGGATCGGGCCCGACGGGTCGCTCCGTCCGGCCGACGGCGTTCCCACCACCCAGATGGGGTACGAATTCTGGCCCCAGGCCCTCGAGGCCACCATCCGCCGGGCGACGGCGATGACCGGCGGGCTCCCGGTGATGGTCACCGAGAACGGGATCGGCACCGGCGACGATGGGACCCGGGTCGACTACGTCACCCAGGCCCTGGCCGGCGTCCGACGCTGTCTCGACGACGGCATCGACGTGCGGGGCTACATGTACTGGAGCCTGCTCGACAACTTCGAGTGGGTCCTGGGCTACGACCCGACGTTTGGCCTGGTGGAGGTGGACCGGTTGACGTTCGAGCGACGGCCCAAACCCAGTGCGGCCTGGCTCGGTGAGGTCGCCCGGCACAACCGTCTCGAGGTGGCATGACCGACGAATTGCCGGGCGTCGGTCGCAACAGAAACGTCACGAGTAAGGTTGCCCCGGTGCACAATCTTTCGCTCCGGCTCGTCCACTTGTGGGAGCGACGGGACACCCCGGAGGCCAAGCAGCTCTTCCGGTACACCATGGTGTCGGTGATTTCCACCGCAGTGTCCTTCGGTGTGCTGCTGATCGTCTACGGCGTCTTCCGCGCCTTCTCCGAGGTTTGGAGCACGGTGTTCGCCAACGCCGTCGCCACGGTTCCGTCCTATTACCTCAACCGCAGCTGGGTCTGGGGGAAGGGCGGACGGTCCCATCTGACCAAGGAGATCCTTCCCTTCTGGACGATGTCGGCCATCGGCATCGTGGTCTCCATCTTCGGCGCGGCATTGGCCACCCACATCGGCAAGACCTACCACCTCGACCACCTGGAGCAGACCGTCCTGGTCCTGGCGGCCAACGTCTTGTCCTTCGCCATCTTCTGGGTCCTGAAGTTCATGGTGTTCAACCGGCTGTTCCACGTTCACCCGGTCGAGGAACTCGACGACCTCGTCGAATCTCTCTGAGCACGAGCACCGCCGCATGTCCGGGCCGGCCTCCGTCTTCGACGACGCAGTCACCCGCGTGCGCCCGGTCGACGCCGGGGCGGCCACACGGGCCCAGGCCCATCAGGACCAGCTGACCAAGCCGCCGGGATCCCTCGGCCGGCTCGAAGCAGCCGGGGCCCAGTTGGCTGCCATCGCCCGTCATGTGCCGCCCCCGGTGCCCGAACCCGCTGTGGTCACGGTCTTCGCCGGCGACCACGGTGTCCTGGCCCAGGGTGTGTCCCCCTGGCCGGCGGAGGTCACCGCCCAGATGGTGGCCAACTTCTGCGCCGGCGGCGCGGCGGTGAACGTGTTGGCCGCCCATGTCGGTGCCGACGTCGTCGTGGTCGACGTGGGCGTGCGGGCCGAGACGGCCGACGCGCCGGGCCTCTTGCACCGGAAGGTCCGACGGGGCACCGCCGACCTCTCGGTCACCGCGGCCATGAGCCTCGACGACGCCCGCCGCGCCCTCGAGGTCGGGGCCACCGTGGCCACCGACGAAGTGGCGTCGGGGGCCCGCTGTCTCTTGACCGGGGACATGGGGATCGGGAACACCACCCCTTCGGCCGCGTTGATCGCCTGCCTGACCGGCCAGCCGCCCCGGGCCGTGACCGGGCGGGGAACCGGCATCGACGACGCCCGGTGGGAGGCCAAGGTCTCGGTGGTGGAACGGGCCCTGGCCCGCCACCTGGCCGACCCGGGTGGATCGGGCGACTCGGGCGACCCGCTGACCGTGCTGGCCTCGCTGGGTGGGCTCGAGATCGCCGCCCTGGTCGGTTACCTGGTGACCGGGGCCGCGCTCGGTGTCCCCGTGGTCCTCGACGGCGTGATCGCGGCATCGGCCGCCGTGGTTGCCGCCGCGCTGGTACCCGATGTGGTGGGCTACCTGGTGGCCGGGCACCGCTCCTCCGAGCCGGGGGCGAGCATCGCCCTCGACCACCTCGGCCTGTCGCCTCTCCTCGACCTGGGGCTCCGGCTGGGGGAGGGTACCGGCGCCTGCCTGGCCCTCCCCATCCTGCAGGCCGCGGCCAAGCTCCTCGGTGAGATGGCCACCTTCGCATCGGCGGGCGTGTCCGATTCCGAGTAGCCCGGGACTGACCTGTCGGCCCGGGCAACCCGGCCGGACCGGACCCGAGCAACCCGGTCGGCGTCAGCCCAGCCGGCCCGGGGCCGCCCCAGCTCCGGTCAGTCCCGGAAGTTGTTGAACTGGAGGGGGATGCCGAAGTCCTCGTCCTTGCAAGCGGCGATGACCGATTGGAGCACGTCGCGCTTCTTGCCGGTGACCCGCAGCTGATCGCCCTGGGTCTGGGAGCTCACGCCCTTCAGCCCCAGGTCCTTGATGAACTTGTTCAGCTTCCTGGCGTGGTCGGAGGAGATGCCCGCCTGGATCCCGATGCGTTGCCGGGCCGCGCCGCGTGAGGCCTCCTCGATCTTCCCGGCGTCGAGCGCCTTCAGCGACACCGATCGCTTGACCAGCTTCTCTTGGAGCACCTGGTACAGCGCCCGGAGCCTGTCCTCGGTGTTGGAGTTGAGGATCAGCTCCTTGTCGTTCAGCTCGATGGTCGAATCGGTGCCCTTGAAGTCGAACCGGGTCGTCGCCTCGCGATTGGCCTGGTCCACCGCGTTGCGGACTTCCTGCATGTCGACCTCGGAGACGATGTCGAAGGTAGGCATGAGGAAACAGTAGCGCCGCGCTTGGCAGTATCCTTCCCCGTCTGCGGGTCGGTACCCAAGTGGCCAAAGGGAGCAGACTGTAAATCTGCCGGTTCTGCCTTCGAAGGTTCGAATCCTTCCCGGCCCACCGCAACAGGCTCCGCCGGCCGGCTCTCACCAGCCGGTTGGCGGAGGGTCCACCGGGAGGTGGGTCAGCGAGGGCGTCCCCGGCCCAGGTTCGGGGACACCCGACGGCCAGAAACCGGGAGCCTTCATCCATGTCACTCGCACGGATCCGAGCCACACCGACCTGGGTCGTGGTCGCGGCGGCCGCTTTCCTCTGGGTGCTGTCCGCCTTCTTCATCTCCTATTTCGGCGCCCAGTGGCATCTCGACCTCCGGATCTACCGGGCGGCCGGCGATGCGCTCTACCACGGTGGCCAGCCGTTCAACGAGCTCTACACCGAGAGCCATCTGCCGTTCACCTACCCCCCCTTCGCCCTGCTCGTCCTCAGCCCCCTCTCGTTCGGGACGCTCGGCCTGGTCGAGTCCCTCTGGTGGCTGGCCAGCGGGGCCGCCCTGGTGTTCACCCTCTACCGACTGTTGACGGTCAACACCGGCGCTACCCCCGACGAGACCGGCGCGCCGCCGACGGGGCTGGCCATGCCCAAGCAACGGGCGTTGGCCGTGGCCGCCCTCATGGCCGCGGCGGCGACCCTGGTGCTCGAGCCCGTCCGCTCCAACATGACCTACGCCCAGATCAACTTGTTCCTAATGCTCCTGGTCGTGGTCGACCTCACGGCCAAGCAGACGAAGAAGACGTGGTGGCGGGGCTGTCTGGTCGGCCTGGCTGCCGCCATCAAGCTGACTCCCCTCGTGTACCTGGCTGCCTTTTTGGTGCGTCGGGACTGGCGGTCACTGGCCCGCGGCGTGGCCACCTTCGCTGGGGCCACCGCCCTCAGCTGGCTCCTACTCTCGTCCGACTCCTCCCTCTACTGGTTCCATGAGGTCACCGACGCCCAGCGCACCGGGCCCATCGACATCGTGTCGAACCAGTCGTGGAACGGTCTGTTGCGTCGTCCGCCCTTCCACTGGGGCCACCTGTCCGCGGTGATCTGGGTCGCCCTGGTGGTCGCGACGCTGGCGTGTGGTGTGCTCCTCGCCGCCCGGCTGACGGCGGCGAACCGGACGGCCGAGACGATCGTGGCCCTGTCGCTCACCGAGCTGTTGGTCAGCCCGGTGTCGTGGACCCATCACTGGTCCTGGCTCATCATCGCCCCCATCGCCATCGTGTCCCTGTGGCCGGTGCACCGGGCCGTGGCCTGGATGTTGTTGATCCTGGTGACGCTGGCCGTCCTCGCCCCCTACATGTGGCTCCAAAGTGGACCGGTCTCCTACGTGGCCGGCAACGCCCTGGTGCTCATGGGTGCGGCGATCCTCGTGGTGTGGACGGCCTCCGAATGGCCCGTCCGGTCGGTGGTTCGACCCCGACTCCTATCCCGGCCCGGATCCCGTGGGCGGCTTCGCGCCCGGAGCGGAATCCCCGTAGCCCGGCCCCCGTTGGGCGCCGCCGGGGAAGTGGAGATGCCCTCTGTCCAGGGAACTTGGCCGCGGCCCGCCGATGCCGTTGCCAGGGAGGCGACCATAGTTACAATAGCGTTACGGAACCAAAGTGCTCCGGAGTAACCGCAGTGGCTCGGTCGGTGGTTCGGACAGGGTGGCCCGCATACAGGGCGCCAGGATGCCCGGACTGGTAGACAATGGCCGGAGCAGGGCTGAACATTCGAGTGAGGAGATTCACCCCCATGTCGTCCGAGTTCCACCCGGACAAGCCGGAAGCGGAGAACGAGCTGCAGAGCCGCGCCTCGACCCGCTCGACGGTATCGGTGGCTGAATCGGTGGCCGAACCGGCGGAGGGATGGGCCAGGCCGACCCTGACGGCTGGGCTGGACCGCCTGATCGAGATGATCCGCATCCCGGACCGATTGGCCACACCGGCCAGCCAGGACGCCAACTCGGAGGAACACGCGCAACCCCGTGGCCTGGTGTTGCGCCCGGCATTGTTGGGGTTCGTGGCCCTCTTGGCCATCAGCATCGGGGCGTCGATGCCCAGTTCGCCCTTCAAGCTCGAGATGCCCGGGACCTGGTTCTTCGGAGTCCCCCAGTCTGGTGGCGCGAGCACGTGGGGCGTCTACTTCGTCCTGGCCGCCGTCTACGGCGGGCTCTTGCTGCTCATGCGGGTCTGGTGGGGGATGACCCGCCTCTACGCCCGGCGCCCGGGGATACCAGTGCGCCAACTGATGTGGGTGTTCGGGCTGTGGTCGCTGCCCATGTTGGTCATCGCCCCGCTGTTCAGCCGGGACGTGTACTCCTACGCGGCCCAGGGCGAGATGGTCAGCCATCACATGAACCCGTATCTCTACGGTCCCTACCAGCTGGGGAACAACTCGTTCACCGCGCCGGTCGATCCCCTGTGGGGGAACACGCCGGCCCCCTACGGCCCGCTCTTCCTCCAGATCGACGGGTTCTTCGCCCGGATCACCTTCCACAACGAGTTGGCCACCATCGTGTTGCTCCGGCTGCTGGCCTATGCCGGCGTCCTGCTGATCGCCTTTTGCATCCCCAGGCTGGCCCGGCTCTACCATCGGGACGGCGCCGAGCTCTTCACCTTGGCCGTCCTCAACCCGGTGGTCATCCTCCACCTGATCGGCGGGGCCCACAACGATGCCCTGATGCTCGGCCTCCTGCTCGCCGGGATCACCCTGGCCAAGGAGAAGCGGCCCGTGCTCGGGGTGATCCTGTGTGCACTGGCCACGGCGATCAAGGCACCGGCGGCGATCGGCATCATCTACATCGGCTGGGGTTGGTTGGGTCCCTCGGCGCCGAACGCGACCGGATCCGGCCGATCATCACCTCGGGCCTCATTGGGCTGGGCGTCCTGGCCTTCTTCTCGTACACCAGCGGTCTCGGGTGGGGATGGGTGCAGAACCTGGCCACCCCCGGTGCCGTCCGTTCCTGGATGGCCCCGTCCACCGCGGTGGCCTTCGTGGGCACCGACCTCGCCCATCTCGTCCACGTGGGGGTGGGTTTGGGAGGGGTTCTCACGGTCACCCGGTTCCTCGGGCTCCTCGTCGCGTTGGTGGCCGGGGTCTGGCTGCTGTGGAACAGCGACCGGATCGGGCACCTGAAGGCGTTGGGCCTCACCCTGCTCCTCTTCGTCCTCCTCGGGCCCGTGGACCAGCCCTGGTATCTGTCGTGGGGATTGATCCTGTTGGTGCCCGTGGCCGTCGGCCGCCTGCGCTCTCTGGTCATCGGCCTGTCGATGGTCACCGCCTTCCTCGAGCTGCCCGGTGCGGCCCAGCTGTTCAACAACCTGACCCACGGCGACCCGCTCTCGATCGTGCTGACCATCTTGTGGCTGCTGGTGGTCCTGACCATTCCCCTGGCCACCTGGGAGCGCCGCGTTCCGGAGGTGCCGGCATCGTCGGACTTGCTCGTGGCCCCGGTCGCAGGGGGATAGCTCCGGCCAGACTCCGTCGGCCGGGGTAGCCCGGCAGCCTTTGTCGGAGCGCAGCCTTCGGCGGAGCTCTGAGGCCCCGGTCGCCTTTGTGGAGCGATGTAGCCCAGGCGACTTTGCCGGACCGAGGTCTGGCCCAGCCGACTTTGCCGGACCGAGGTCTGGCCCAGCCGACATTGCCGGACCGAGGTCAGAGCATGCGCTGGAGGACCCACACGTCGAGCCAGCGCCCGAATTTCCGGCCGATCTCCCGCTCGACGCCGACCAGCTCGAACCCGCAGGCCTTGTGGAGGCCGAGCGACGCCTCGTTGCCCCCGACCACACGGGCGATCATGGTGTGGAAGCCGAGCTGGGTGGCCTGCACGATCAGCTCCTCGAGCAGGGCTCGTCCCACGCCCGACGTCCGCCTGGCCGTGTCCACGTAGACCGAATTCTCGACCGTGGTCGAATAGGCGGGCCGGGCCCGGAAGGCGGACAGGGAACCGAACCCGACGACGGTGCCGTCCGTGTCGACGGCCACAACGGCCGGGTGGGCCCCTCCGTGTCGCCGCAGCCATGCGGCCTGGTCGGCCGGGGTGCGAGGCACCAGGTCGAACGTGGAGGTCGCACCGCTCACCTCGGCGTTGTAGATCGTGCGAATTGCGTCGGCGTCGGCGAGACCGGCCAGTCGGACATGCATCCGCTCGATGGTAGCGATGACGCCGCCGGCACTGCCGGTACTCTGGTTCCGTGGCTATGATGTCCCGTCGCAGCTCGTCGAGCCGCACTGCCCCCTTAGCTCAGTCGGCAGAGCACAGCCATGGTAAGGCTGGTGTCGTCGGTTCGATTCCGACAGGGGGCTCGCCCATGGCGGCGTAGCTCAGTTGGTCAGAGCACACGGCTCATAATCGTGGGGTCGCCGGTTCGAGTCCGGCCGCCGCTACCACTTCGGGACAGAGAAGAACCGATCACAACAGAATCAAAGGAACTAAGGGAAGGCGGCCAGAGCGGCCGGCTCCCTCGAGTAGAGGAGCGCCACGGTGGCGAAGAACGAGAAGCGGGTCCAGGTCACCCTGGCCTGCGAGGTATGCAAGCGCCGTAACTACATCACGACGAAGAACAAGCTGAACGACCGCGAGCGGATCGAGATGAAGAAGTTCTGCAACTGGGACCGTCAGCACACGCTGCACAAGGAGACCCGCTGATCAGGGATCCCTTCTGAGGGCCGAGAGCCGCTCAGCCCCACCGGGCCCGGCGCACGGGGGTGGGTACACGGGCCGACCCGGTCCGACTGGCCGGCGGACCGCCCACCGGGTCGAAGATCAGCTGAGGGCCCGTCCGGACAGCGGTGCCGCTTGGGAACGGCCCTGGTTCGGGTGGTAACCTCACTTCCCGCCCCTGTGGTCGGCTGACCGTTCGCGGCCTCGCGATCGACAGAGGGCAGTAGCTCAACTGGTAGAGCACCGGTCTCCAAAACCGGCGGTTGGGGGTTCGAGTCCCTCCTGCCCTGCTCACCACCCGCGGCACCGGCAGAGGAAGAGCGGCACGTGAACCGAGAAATCAGGCATTGATGGTGGATGAGGGAGGCGTTCGGCGAGGAACGGTCGTGGAGCCGCGCTCGGGGAGCAAGCGTCAGCCGTTCCGGTTGGGCCAGTTCTTCCGCGAGGTACGATCGGAGCTACGCCAGGTGGCATGGCCCAATCGGGCCGAGGTCATCAACTACACGGTGGTGACGTTTTTCACCCTGGTGCTGTTGATCGGCCTGATCTTTGTCCTCAACTATGCCTTCGCCAAGTTTATTTTCTGGCTGTTCAAGACGTGATCGGTGTGACTGTGACCCAAGAAGAGACAAACCTGCCCCCTGAGGGCGAAGATGCCGGTGCTGTGGCCGAGGCCACGGTGGCCACCGTCGCGCCCGTGACCGCCCCAGGCGCGGAGGCCGAGGAAGTCGCCTCCCGGACCGACGAAGTCGCGGTCGCCGGTGCGAAGGCCGAGGAAGTCGCCTCCGAGTCCGACGAAGTCGCGGCCTCGGGCGCCAAGACCGACGAAGTCGCCGCCGAGACCGAGAATGATGCCTTCGAGGAGGTCGAGGACGAGCCCTACGTCATGAGCCCGTTCGACCAACCCGGAAGCTGGTACGTCGTACACACCTATGCCGGCTACGAGAACAAAGTGAAGTCGAACCTCCACAGCCGGACCGCCTCGATGAACATGGAGGACCGGATCTACGAGGTCGTGATCCCCATGGAGGACGTCGTCGAGTTCAAGAACGGGAAGAAGGTGGTGGTCCAGAAGAAGGTGTTCCCCGGCTACCTCCTCTGCCGGTGCGAGCTGGACGACGACAGCTGGTCGGTCATCCGCAACACGCCGGGCGTCACCGGCTTCGTGGGCCCGGGCACCAAGCCCACCCCCCTGTCCCGCCGGGAGGTCGAGGGAATCCTCCAGGTGAAGGTGGAGGGCGCCGAGGCGCCGGTCAAGCGCAGCCGCCCTCGCCTCGAGCACGAGGTCGGCGAGACGGTGCGGGTCAAGGAAGGGCCCTTCGCCGACTTCTCCGGCCAGATCGCCGAGATCAACGAGGACCAGCTGAAGCTCAAGGTCCTCGTCAACATCTTCGGCCGGGAGACCCCGGTCGAGCTCGAATTCAGCCAGGTCGCAAAGCTGTAGCCCGGCAGTACCACGTAAGGAGTACCACCAATGCCACCGAAGAAGCGCGTCCTCGCCGTCGTGAAGATCCAGCTACCCGCGGGCGGAGCCACGCCCGCACCGCCGGTCGGTACCGCCCTCGGGCCCCACGGCGTGCAAACCATGGAGTTCTGCAAGCAGTACAACGCGGCCACCGAGAACCAGCGGGGCTCGATCATCCCGGTCGACATCACCATCTACGAGGACCGGAGCTTCTCGTTCGTCCTCAAGACCCCTCCGACCCCCGCCCTGCTCCGCCAGGCCGCCGGGCTCGACAAGGGCGCAGCCATCGCCGGCCGGGAACAGGTCGGAACAGTGACCGACACCCAGATCGCCGAGATCGCCGCCATCAAGCTGCCCGACCTCAACACCGACGACGTGGAGGCGGCCAAGCGGCAGGTTGCCGGAACGGCACGGTCGATGGGCATCGCCGTCAGCGGCTGAGCCCCGGGCTGCACAAGATCCAGGAAACGGAGAACCCTATGGCGTCCAGAGGCAAGAAGTACAAGGCGAGCACCGCCCAATTCGACCGCGAACAGCTCTATTCCGCGGCCGAGGCGGTCGACCTGGTCAAGGCCACGGCCAAGGCGTCATTCGACGAGACGGTCGAAGTGGCCGTCCGGCTCGGCGTCGATCCCCGCAAGGCCGATCAGATCGTCCGGGGCACGCTGTCATTGCCCGCGGGCACCGGACGGACCGCCCGGGTGGTCGTCTTTGCGGCCGGGGAGAAGGCGGCCGACGCCCGAAAGGCGGGAGCCGACGTGGTCGGTGCCGACGACCTCGTGTCCCGGGTGGCCAACGAGGGGTTCTTGGACTTCGACATCGCCATCTCCACGCCTGATCTCATGGGCCAGGTCGGGACGCTCGGTCGAGTGCTCGGTCCGCGGGGCCTGATGCCCAACCCCAAGACGGGCACGGTGACCGACGACGTCGAGAAGGCCGTCATCGAATTCAAGGGTGGCCGGGTCGAGTACCGGACCGACAAGGTGGGCAACATCCACCTGCGTATCGGCAAGGCGTCCTTCGACCGGGCCCAGCTCCTCGAGAACCTCCACGCGGTCATGGACGAGTTGAATCGGGCCAAGCCGGCCTCGGCCAAGGGCCGCTACGTCCGGGCGATCACGCTCTCGTCGACCATGGGGCCGGGGATCTCCGTCGACCCGCTGCGCGCCCGCCGCACCGACGACGAGTTGGCGGCGACCGCGTAGGCGTCGTCGCCTGTCGGCCCGTCGGTCCAGTCGCGTGGCCGAAGGGCTGAGGACGCGCTAGCCTCCTACCGCTACAACTGAAGTTCGAACTGCCGTAGACCTCCGGTGTACCAGGTACCTGGTACCGAAGGGACCCCGTCCGGGTCCGCCCGATGAGGCGTTCCGCACCGAGCTGCCGTGCTCGTGCGTCACCACTCGATGGTGTCTGCGGCCCGTGTCCGAGCGTGAGCTCTGGAGGGACCATGGACAATCCGAGGGCCGACAAAGTGGCCGTGGTGAACGAAGTGCGGGGACGTCTCGAGGCGTCCGAGGGCGCGCTCCTCACCGAGTACCGCGGTCTCAGCGTGGCCGAGCTGGCCGAGCTGCGCCGTGAGCTGGCCAACGCAGGTGGCGAGTACAAGATCTACAAGAACACGCTGGTTCGCCTGGCCGTGGCCGACGGCCCCCAGGCGCCCATCCAAGATCTGTTGACCGGGCCCACGGCGATCGCATTTGTCGATGGCGACGTCAGTGCGGTGGCCAAGGCCTTGCGTGACTTCGCCCGGAGCAACCCCAGCCTGGTGGTGAAGGGCGGCATCGTCGGGGACGGGCTGCTGTCTGCCTCCGAGATCACCGTTCTGGCCGACCTGCCGCCTCGGGATGCGCTCCTGGCTCAAGTTGCCGGGGCGCTCGCTGCGCCGATCCAGCAGCTGGCCGGGCTGATCGAGGCGTTGCCCCGCAACCTGGCCTTCGGTCTTTCCGCCCTTGTGGCCAAGCGCGAGGACGAAGAGGGGCCGGCCGGAGCCCCGGCGGCCGAGGCCCCTGCCCCGGCGGCCGAAGCCACCGAGACCGCACCTGCAGCCGAGGCCCCTGCCCCGGCGGCCGAAGCCACCGAGACCGCACCTGCAGCCAAGGCCCCTGCCCCGGCGGCCGAAGCCACCGAGACCGCACCTGCAGCCGAGGCCGCGGAGGCCTCGGCGCCCGAGACTGCAGCCGAACCCGCATCCGGGCCGGCCGGCGACGAGGCGTCCGCATAGCCGGCTGGGCGAGCCAGAACCACCGATCGAAACCAGTCACGGCGACCGACCACGTCACGCAACCAGGCAAGTCACAAGACCAAGCACGCACAAGACCAAGCAAGCACAAGACCAAGCACGCACAAGACCAAAGCACGCCAACAACAAGACCAAGCACAAAAAGCGACAAGACCAAGCAAGTAAGAGACCAAGCAAGTAAGAGACCAAGCAAGTAAGGAGCAACAACGATGGCAGGCACCCTGACCAAGGACCAGATTCTGGACGGCATCTCTGAGCTGTCCGTTCTCGAGCTGAGCGAGCTGCTCAAGGACTTCGAGGAGCGCTTCGGCGTCACCGCGGCCGCCCCGGTGGCCGTGGCCGCCGCCGCACCCGCGGCTGGTGGCGGCGATGCGGCAGGAGGCGAGGAGGAGAAGAGTGAGTTCGACGTCATCCTGACCGGAGCCGGCGACAAGAAGATCCAGGTCATCAAAGAGGTGCGTTCGCTGACCAGCCTGGGCCTCAAAGAGGCCAAGGACCTGGTGGACGGCGCCCCCAAGCCCGTGTTGGAGAAGGCGAGCAAGGAAGACGCCGAGAAGGCCAAGGCCCAGCTCGAGGGGGCCGGCGCCAGCGTCGAGCTCAAGTAGTCCGATTCGGTCCCGGTCGCCGGTGGACGGCGGCCGGGGCACGAACAGGGCCTCGCCAGGGAATCGAAAGCTTCTTGACCAGGAAGTTCGCCTCAAACCTTGACGGCGGGCGGTCTGCCTCCTACCCTGAGCATGCTTAATCCAGGGGACTTCTGTCCCCGGGGTTGTGGACGCGTGCCCATCCGTATAGGATGTCTAGTTGCCGTGCCGCTCCTGACGCCTTCTCTGCTTTTTCTGGCTGAATGACGCGCGCCTCGGCGCCCCTTCGACTGCTCCGGCCGTCGTTGTCGACCCTTAGTTCACAAAGATCACATCGCCGTACCCACACGTCGCCCTGTCCAACATGCAACTGGGAGGAGTAGGCCGTTGCCTGCACGGTCCAAGAGCCCGGAACGTTTTTCCTTCGCCAACATTGACGAGGCCCTGCCACTACCTGATCTGGTCGCCATCCAGCGAGATTCCTTCCAGTGGTTTTTGGACAAGGGTCTCGCCGAGGCGTTCAATGACATCAGCCCGATCGAGGACTTCACCGGCCAGCTGAGCCTGGAGCTGGAGTTCGACCCGACCGATCCCGACCTGCGCCCACCGCCGAAGTTCTCGGTGGAGGAGTGCAAGGAAAAGGACATGACCTATGCCGCCCCGGTCTTTGTCCGGGCGCGGTTCATGAACGCCAGCACCGGCGAGATCAAGGAGCAGACCGTCTTCATGGGGGACTTCCCCGTGATGACGGACAAGGGCACCTTCATCGTCAACGGGACCGAGCGCGTGGTGGTCAGCCAGCTGGTCCGCTCGCCGGGAGTCATCTTCCAGCCCGGGCGTGACGCCAAGACGGTGTTCACCGGGACGATCCACCCCTACCGGGGCGAGTGGATCGAGTTCGACGTCGAGGCCAAGCCGTCAAAGGACGTCACCGCCGGGTGCCGGGTCGCCCGCAAGCGCCGGCTGTCCCTGTTCGTGTTGCTCCGCGCCCTCGGCTACGAGGACCAGGGCTTCCTCGAGCGGTTCGTCCGCCACTTCGACTTCCTCGAGGGCCAGTGGGAAAAGGAGCAGAGCATCGCCCCCACCCGGGAGGAAGCTCTGCTCGAGATCTACAAGCGCGCCCGCCCCGGTGAGCCGCTTTCGGTCGAGTCCGCCCGCCAGTATTTCGAGAACGCCTTCTTCAATCCGAAGCGCTACGACCTGACCCGGGTCGGCCGCTACAAGCTGAACCGGAAGCTCGGGCCGGAGATCGAGCGGATCTCCGACATCCTCCAGATCGACCTGGAGCGTCCCACGCCCACCCAGGGCGTCCTCAGCCCCTCGGAGATCCTGGCCTCGGCCACCTACATGCTCCACCTGGCCCTCCACATGGCCGACGGCGAGTCGGGCTACCGCATCGATGACCAGGACCACTTCGCCAACCGGCGCATCCGTTCGGTCGGCGAGCTGATCCAGAACCAGGTCCGGGTGGGCCTGTCCCGCATGGAGCGGGTGGTCCGCGAGCGCATGACGACCCAGGACGTGGAGGCCATCACCCCCCAGACCCTGATCAACATCCGTCCCGTGGTCGCCGCGGTGAAGGAGTTCTTCGGGACCAGCCAGCTCAGCCAGTTCATGGACCAGAACAACCCCTTGTCCGGCCTGGCCCACAAGCGGCGCCTGTCGGCGCTGGGACCCGGCGGCCTCTCCCGCGAGCGGGCCGGGTTCGAGGTCCGCGACGTGCACACCTCCCACTACGGGCGGATGTGCCCCATCGAGACGCCCGAAGGCCCGAACATCGGCCTGATCGGCTCGCTGGCCACCTACGCCCGGGTGAACGAGTACGGCTTCATCGAGACGCCGTACCGCAAGGTCGTGGACGGACAGGTGACCAAAGAGGTGACCTACCTGGCGGCCGACGAGGAAGAAGAGCACGTCATCGCCCAGGCGTCGGCTGCGCTGGACGACAACAGCCGCTTCTCCGAGGAGAAGGTCCTCGTCCGCCGGGGCCCGCAGGGCACCGGCGTCCGAGTGGGCGCCGTCACCACCTCCTACGGGACCACGTCGGAGATCGACTTCGTGCCCCCGGCCGAGGTCGACCTGATGGACGTCTCGCCCAAGCAGATCGTGTCGGTCTCCACCGCCTTGATCCCCTTCGTCGAGCACGACGACGCCAACCGCGCCCTGATGGGCGCCAACATGCAAAAGCAGGCCGTCCCGCTGGTGGTGCCCGAGGCGCCCTACATCGGGACCGGGGTGGAGGCCCGCGCCGCCCGGGACGCCGGCGACGTGGTGCTGGCCGAGGCCGAGGGCACCGTGGTCGAGGTGTCGGGAGAGGCCATCACCGTCGAGTACCGGGCCGGTGCGAAGGACCGCAACGGCGCCGACCTCGGTCGCAAGGTCTACCGCCTGGCCAAGTTCCGCCGTTCGAACCAGAACACCGCCATCAACCAGAAGGTCATCGTCGAGGAGGGCCAGAAGGTCACCCGCGGCGACGTGCTGGCCGACGGACCGTCCACCCACAACGGCGAGCTGGCCCTGGGCAAGAACCTGCTGGTGGCCTTCATGCCCTGGGAGGGCTACAACTACGAGGACGCCATCATCCTCTCTGAGCGCCTGGTGAAAGACGACGTGCTCACGTCGATCCACATCGAGGAGCACGAGGTGGACGCCCGCGACACCAAGCTCGGTGCCGAGGAGATCACCAGGGACATTCCCAACCTGTCCGAGGAGATCCTGGCCGACCTGGACGAGCGGGGGATCATCCGCATCGGCGCCGAGGTCGACGCCGGCGATGTCCTGGTCGGAAAGGTCACCCCCAAGGGTGAGACCGAGCAGACGCCAGAAGAGCGCCTGCTGCGGGCCATCTTCGGCGAGAAGGCCAGAGAGGTCCGTGACACCTCGTTGAAGGTGCCCCACGGTGAGTCGGGCAAGGTCATCGACGTCCGGGTGTTCTCCCGGGAGGACAGCCACGAGCTCCCACCCGGGGTCAACCAGCTGGTCCGGGTGTACGTGGCCCAGCGGCGCAAGATCTCCGAGGGCGACAAGCTGGCCGGCCGGCACGGGAACAAGGGCGTCATCTCCAAGATCCTCCCGATCGAGGACATGCCCTACCAGGCCGACGGCACGCCGGTGGACATCATCTTGAACCCGCTCGGCGTGCCCAGCCGGATGAACGTCGGCCAGGTGCTCGAGTCGCACCTGGGCTATGCCGCCCGCTGGGGGTGGGAGGGCGTCGGCTAGCGTCGACGCCGCCGCTGCGGGGCACCGAGACCAAGACCCGGCCGAGGACCGACCCGTCGGTGTGGGTGTCCACGCCGGTGTTCGACGGGGCGCACTGGGACGAGGATGCTGATGCCGGGAGGCACCCGACCATCCGGAAGGTGTTCGACCCGCTCCACTCAGACTCGGCCAACGGCGACGTCAGATGGGTACGGACGGCAAGACCATCCTCTACAACGGGCGAACGGGGGATCCATACGACAATCCGA